>NZ_JAJQRG010000002.1 GCF_021228235.1 Pseudophaeobacter flagellatus | reverse complement strand
GGCTTTGAAGTCACCAAAATATTTGGTGATCGCTGCGGTCAGAGTGGTTTTACCGTGGTCAACGTGGCCGATGGTGCCGATGTTGACGTGCGGCTTATTACGTTCAAACTTTTCCTTAGCCATGATGGCCTCCTTTTGAGATTGAGGAAGGCCCGCGCAATTGGCGAACCTTCCAATATCTTTCGCTTACGCGAATTTAGCCTGAATTTCGTCCGAGATGTTCTGTGGCACGGGATCGTAGTGCGAGAACTGCATGGTGAACTGGGCGCGGCCCGAGCTCATCGAACGCAGGGTGTTGATGTAGCCGAACATGTTCGCCAGCGGCACGTTTGCTTCGATCGCAATCGCATTGCCACGGGGTTCCTGGCCCGACACCTGACCACGACGGGAGGTCAGATCACCAATGATACCACCAGTGTATTCTTCAGGCGTGATCACTTCCACTTTCATGATTGGCTCAAGCAGCTTGGCGCCAGCAAGACGCATGCCTTCACGCATACACATCCGTGCGGCGATTTCAAAGGCCAGAACGCTGGAGTCCACATCGTGGAACTTACCGTCGATCAGAGCAACCTTGAAGTCGATCACAGGGAAGCCTGCAAGCGGGCCAGAATCCATCACCGAGTTGATGCCTTTTTCGACACCTGGGATGTATTCTTTTGGAACCGAGCCACCAACGATACGGGATTCGAAGGAATAACCTTCGCCTGGTTCGGTGGGGGAGATGATCATCTTCACTTCGCCGAACTGACCCGAACCACCAGACTGTTTCTTGTGGGTATAGGTATGTTCAACTTCGTGACCGATGGTCTCACGGTAGGCAACCTGAGGCGCACCAATGTTGGCTTCAACCTTGAATTCCCGCTTGAGACGGTCAACCAGGATGTCCAGGTGCAGTTCGCCCATGCCCTTCATGATGGTCTGACCGGACTCGATGTCGGTCTCCACGCGGAAGGATGGATCTTCAGCCGCCAAACGACCCAGACCCTGAGACATTTTCTCTTGGTCCGCTTTGGTCTTTGGCTCAACCGCGATCTCGATCACCGGATCGGGGAAGGTCATGGTTTCCAGAACCACCGGATCGCTGGCGGAACACAGTGTGTCACCAGTGGTGGTGTCTTTCAGACCTGCCAGCGCGATGATGTCGCCCGCGAATGCTTCCGTGATTTCCTCACGGTCATTCGAGTGCATCATCATCATCCGGCCAACACGCTCTTTACGACCTTTGGTCGAGTTCAGCAGTGTATCGCCCTTGTTCAACACACCGGAATAGATCCGGGTGAAGGTCAGGGAACCAACGAAGGGGTCGTTCATGATTTTGAACGCCAGGCCAGAGAACGCCATGGAATCATCCGCACGACGCGGGATATCACGGGTTTCTGTTTCGTCGCCGGGTTTGAAGCCCATGTAATCAACAACGTCCAGCGGGCTGGGCAGATAGTCGATCACAGCGTTGAGCAGCGGCTGAACGCCTTTGTTTTTGAAGGCAGACCCACCAAGAACAGGCACAAAGGCCATTTCCAGTGTCCCTTTGCGCAGCAGTTTGCGCAGGGTTGGAACGTCGGGCTCTTCGCCTTCCAGGTAGGCTTCCATGGCGTCGTCGTCCATTTCGACGGCGGCTTCGATCATTTTGCCACGCCATTCATCGGCCAGCTCTTTCAAGCTGTCGCGGATAGGGGCTTTGATCCAGGATGCACCAAGGTCTTCACCCTGCCACAGCCATTCTTCCATGGTGACCAGGTCAACCTGACCTTCCAGCTCTGTTTCGGCACCGATCGGGAAAGCAACGGGCACAGCACGTGCACCGGTGCGGTCTTCGACCATTGCAACACAGTTGAAGAAATCAGCGCCGATTTTGTCCATCTTGTTGACAAAAACCATACGCGGAACCTTGTAGCGGTCAGCCTGACGCCACACGGTTTCGGTCTGGGGTTCAACACCGGCATTGGCGTCCAGAACACAGACAGCACCATCAAGAACCGCCAGCGAACGCTCAACTTCAATGGTGAAGTCAACGTGGCCGGGGGTGTCGATGATGTTCAGACGGTGCTTGGGGGAGTCCGCGGTTGAGCCATCTTCGGTGCGTTCCCAGAATGTGGTGGTCGCCGCCGAAGTGATGGTGATGCCGCGTTCCTGCTCCTGCTCCATCCAGTCCATGGTGGCCGCACCGTCGTGCACCTCACCAATGTTGTGGGATTTGCCAGTATAAAACAGGATGCGCTCGGAACAGGTGGTTTTACCTGCATCGATATGCGCCATGATACCGAAGTTGCGGTAATGTTCGAGTGTATAGTCGCGTGCCATTGGTCTAATGTCCTTTGGAAATTACCAACGATAATGGCTGAAGGCTTTGTTGGCTTCGGCCATTTTGTGAGTGTCTTCGCGCTTTTTAACAGCAGTACCGCGCGACTGAACAGCATCCATCAGCTCGCCTGCGAGGCGCTCTTCCATGGTGTTTTCATTGCGCTTGCGGGCTGCAGTGATCAGCCAACGGATGGCCAATGCTTCACGACGCTCGGGGCGAACTTCGACGGGAACCTGGTAGGTTGCACCACCCACACGGCGGGAGCGAACTTCCACCGACGGTTTGATGTTTTCCAGCGCTTCGTGGAACACTTCCACGGGGGCGCGCTTGATTTTGACTTCAACGCGATCAAAAGCGTTGTAGACAATTTTCTCTGCAACCGACTTCTTACCGTCGATCATCAGATTGTTCATGAACTTGGTCAGAACACGGTCACCAAACTTGGCGTCTGGCAGTACTTCGCGTTTTTCAGCGGCGTGACGACGTGACATATCAGCCTCTCCTTCTTATTTAGGACGCTTCGCGCCGTACTTCGAACGACGTTGTTTACGGTCTTTGACGCCTTGGGTATCCAACACACCACGCAGGATGTGGTAACGGACACCCGGAAGGTCTTTTACACGACCGCCGCGGATCAGAACCACGGAGTGTTCCTGAAGGTTGTGGCTTTCCCCTGGGATATAGGAGATCACTTCGAAACCGTTGGTCAGGCGAACCTTCGCAACTTTCCGCATCGCGGAGTTCGGCTTCTTAGGTGTGGTGGTATAAACACGTGTGCACACGCCGCGTTTCTGTGGGCACTGCTCCAGGTGCATGGACTTGGAGCGCTTTACTTTTGGCTGCCGCGGTTTGCGGATCAGCTGTTGGATCGTTGGCATTCCGGTTTGTTCCCCGTTTCGCAACTTTGGTCATGTACGCTAAAAAAGCATACGGCTAGGTCTTCATACGCAGGCGCGTCCGCAAGCGTAAAAACCGCAATCGCTTCCATTCCGAGGTAAGCGACGCGGCGGTTTAACAGAGGGTTCGGGTGATAAAAGTTCCCGGACCTTGGTCTACAACAGTATTGATATCGGCTTTAGGGGCGACCCCCAAATTGCCGGATAAGCGCGCGTATATGGGGAGTCGCAGCGCTTGTCAACTCTGCCCCCGCCCGCGCGCGGCTGGTCTTTGCCGTTTTACCCATAGCTAGCAATTGAGGGCCGAAGCTGGCGCATTTCACCCGACCTGCGCCCTGGCCCGCAAATTGTTTTCAACCCAAGACCAATGCTTGCGCCAGCGGGGCCGACATGGCTAACGTGGCGACAGACTTATCCCACCCGATTTCTATTACTGAATTTTCAGGACGTCACCATGCAGGTTATTGGCCTTTGTCGTTTTTCCTATCCCGCCATTGGGGGCTTTCAGGTTGAACACGACAGTATCGAAGATCGCATTGCCTTTCTCTACGCCGAGGCGCGACTGGAAGAGCGCTTTCAACTGTTGGAGACCATCGCCCTGCCCTGTTTGCGAGAACAGACCGATCAGGATTTCGAACTGATCGTGGTGATTGGCGACAGCCTTCCGACCCGCCATGCCGACCGGCTGCGCGATCTTTGCGCCGATATTTCCCAGATCACCATTCATGTGGAACCCCCACGCAAACAACGCGAGGTGATGAAAGAAATCCTCAACGCGGCGCGGCGCGACCCCAAGGCCCCCTGCCTGCAGTTTCGCCATGATGACGATGATGCCATCTCCGTCGATTTTGTCGAACGGCTGCGCGAAACCATCACCGACTGCCCCGGCCTGGTGGCCAAACACCGGACACTGGCGGTTGATTTCAACCGCGGTTATATCGCCGAACTTGGCGCAAAAGGCATCGCCGCCACCGAAATTCATCGCCCCTATTATGTCGCCGCGCTTGGCATGTATGTGAAGGGCAACTGCCCGCTGACCATCATGAACTATGCCCATCACAAGATCCTGCGCTTCATGCCAACCGTCACCATCAGCGATGAGCCGATGTTCGTTCGCAGCCATAACGGCTATAACGACTCTCGCCAGAAGAAGGTAAAGCCGATCCCGGTAACACCGATTGATGCGGCGCTTGAGGCCGAGTTCGAGATCCGCTTTGCCCTGCGCCAATCGCAGGTGCGGGCGGTTTTTGGCAACGGCAATCAGCCCTAGCCGCGGCGCCCTTGGGTGGCCTGTCGGCGCGCAAGCCGATGTTCGCGGTACAGGGTGAACAGCCCTGCCCCCACCACCAGCGCCGCCCCCAGCAGCGTCAGCGGAGCAGGCCAATCGCCAAACACCAGCCAGCCCAGAATCAAGGCCCAGAGCAACCCAGTATAGCGAAACGGCGAGACCACGGCGACATCGCCCACCCGCATGGTCATCACCGAGCACAGGTAGCCAAGCAGAATAAAACAGGCCGCCGCTGCCAGCATGCCCAGCTGCACCGGTGCAACTGGCATCCAATCCTGCCAGAAACTATAGACACAGCCAAAGGTCAGCACCGAGAGCGAGGCCATCAGGGTCACCGTCAACGAGGGGACATTCGCCGACATCCGCCGGGTCGACAGGTCCCGCAGGGTAACGCAGGCCACCGCCCCCAAGGCATAGATCGAAGCCGCATCAAAGCCCTCCGGTCCGGGCCGCACAATCAGCAACATGCCGCAGAACCCAGCCAGAATCGCCAGCATCCGGCGCCAGCCGACCGTTTCCTGAAACAGGAGCGCTGCGCCAAGGGTCACGGTCAGCGGCAGCATCTGCAACACTGCGGTGATATTGGCCAGTGGCATCAGCATCAGCGCGGTCAAAAACAGGAAGGTCGCTCCCGCCTCTGACAGGCACCGCAGGGCGACCAGCCCCCAGTCCCGACGACTGAGGCGCAGGCGTAGACTGTCATAGTATCGGGCCAGGGCAAAGATCAGCGCGCTGGCCATAAGGCCGCGCAAAACCAGGATCTGCGACAGGGGGAGCCCACTGCCCACCGATTTGACCAGGGCATCATTGACGGTAAAGCCCGCCATGGCGCCCATCATCAAGAAGGCGCCCCTTTGATTTGAGGATAGCATCTAAATCGCCTCCAGATCTGCAAGGCAGAGGCCGAAATGGCGCTGCAGGCTGGCGTCCATCTCTGCCTGCTCCATCCGGTGGGTGATCCCGGTCTGGGCAGGTTCCGATTTGTTGTCGCCATGAATGGTCCGAATATAGGCCGGCACCTGCATGTCCGAATACAGGTTATGGTGCCGGGCCAGTTTACGGTGATTGTACCTATAGGGATTGGTGCTGCTGCCCTTTGGCGCCACCAGTGCAGTCCCTGCGGACAGCGGCGCCTGTTCAATAGCGTCAAAAATCTGCGGGCCCTGGGGCGTGGCACGCAGGTAAAACCCCCGATTATGGGCGATCACAAAACCCGTTTCAGGCGGTTGCAGTGGCAGCAGGCCGGTGGCCAATGCACGGGTTCGGCAGACAAAATCCAGATCCACCGCATCATCATCATCCAGCCGGAACAGGATGCGATGGCTGGCATCATTCTGCGGCACCGAGTCATAGCCCTGACGCAGCAAGCGATAATGGTTGCGGGTTCCGACCAGGCGCAGGTGTATATTGTCATGTGGTTCCAGCAACGCACTTAACCGGTTCAGATAGATCTCGGGCATGGCGGCAGCAGTCAGCACCACCAGATCAAAATCACCATCGCTTTGGCGCAGCAACGACGGCAGGCAGAGGCTTTCGAAAATGCTGAAACGCAGCGCCATCCGCTCGGGCGCGAAAAGATGGGCGGCTGTCTCGTCCAGCGTGGCAAAGCGTTCAGAATAATAGGTTGGTGTCAGCACCGAAAAGCGCACCAGCCCCACCATTTTCATTCTCTGCGTCATTCCCGCCCCGCCTGCATCTTCTTATCCTCTATCGCCGATCCGGGCGCAAAATGGCAGGTAAAAAATCAACGCACCAACAACTGACCTGACCGCCGCGCAAAAGAAAACCCCCGCACCAAGGGTGCGGGGGTTTTCCATTCATTTTTCCTATCGCGTGGCGATCAATCGCGGCTTTCCGGTGTATCCACCAGATTGTCGAATGTATCGCTTGCCAGAGTGTCCTCTGCCACCGGAGCAGCCAGAGCTGCAGCGGCTTCGGCCTCTTCGCGGCGCGCTTCCAGCACGACATTGTCGCGACCCTGGGCAATTTGACGTACCCGCTGGGTGGCGCCCCCGGTCCCAGCTGGGATCAGACGGCCAACAATGACGTTCTCTTTCAGACCAACCAATTTGTCCCTCTTGCCCTGCACCGAAGCTTCGGTCAGCACGCGGGTGGTCTCCTGGAAGGAGGCCGCCGAGATAAAGGAACGGGTCTGCAGCGATGCCTTGGTGATCCCAAGCAGGATCGGGCCGCCCTTGGCAGGACGTTTGTTGCGCGACAGCGCTTTTTCATTGGCCGCTTCGAACTCTTGCTTGTCCACATGTTCGCCTTTGAGCAGCGTGGTTTCACCCGAATCCGAGATCTCCCACTTCTGCAGCATCTGGCGCACGATGACTTCGATGTGCTTATCGTTGATCTTCACACCCTGCAGGCGATACACGTCCTGCACTTCGTCGATCATGTAGTTAGCCAGAGCCTCGACACCCATGATGCCAAGGATATCGTGCGGTGCCGGGTTACCATCCATGATGTAGTCACCCTTCTGGACGAAGTCACCTTCCTGAACAGGAATGTGCTTGCCCTTGGGCACCATGTATTCGACGGCATCCTTGCTCTCATCCGCTGGATCAATAGCGATGCGGCGCTTGTTCTTGTAGTCGCGGCCAAAGCGGACGTAACCATCAAGTTCAGCAATGATCGCGTGATCTTTGGGACGACGGGCTTCGAACAGTTCCGCAACCCGTGGCAGACCACCGGTAATGTCCTTGGTCTTGGCACCTTCACGCGGGATACGCGCAACAACGTCACCAGCCTGCACCGGGTCGCCATCCTCGATCGAGAGGACCGCATCCACGGACATTGGGTAGGTCACGGGGTTGCCGTTATCCAGACGCAGAGGCTCACCATCGGTGCCAACCAGAATGATTTCAGGCTTAAGTTCGCTGCCTTTGGGGGCGGCGCGCCAGTCAATCACAATCTTCTGGGTCATGCCGGTGGCTTCATCGGTTTCATCACGCACAGCGATGCCCGACACCAGATCGACATATTTGGCAGTACCGGTCTTTTCGGCGATGATTGGCAGGGTATAGGGATCCCATTCAAACAGTTTATCGCCGCGGGCAATGGCCTGACCTGCAGAAACGATCAGCTTGGAACCATAGCTCAGCTTGTGGCTGGCCCGCTCTTCGCCGTGCTCGTCCTGGATGATCATCTTCATGTTCCGGCCCACGATCAGAACATCCCCATCGGAGTTCTTCAGCGTGTTCTCGTTTTCAAAGACGATCGTGCCTGCGTGGCTGGCTTCCTGGAAGGACTGCTGGCCACCCTGAGCAACGCCGCCGATGTGGAAGGTCCGCATCGTCAGCTGGGTGCCGGGTTCACCAATCGACTGCGCGGCAATAATGCCGACAGCTTCACCGGTGTTGACCATGGTGCCGCGCGCCAGGTCACGACCATAGCACATGGCGCAGACGCCTTCGTCGGCCTCACAGGTCAGTGGCGAACGGATCCGCATGGTTGCCACGCCGGCCTCTTCGATGATGTCGGACAGACGTTCATCAATCAGCTGGCCAGAGGCCGCCAGGATCTCATCGGTGCCGGGACGCTTGACGTCTTCGGCAGTGACACGACCCAGGATGCGTTCGCCAAGGCTGGCAACCACTTCACCGTCATTGACCGCGGCAGAGGCCGTGATCGAATTTTCGGTGCCGCAGTCGCGATCGCGCACGATGCAATCCTGTGCAACATCAACCAGACGACGGGTCAAATACCCCGAGTTCGCCGTTTTCAGAGCCGTATCCGACAGACCTTTACGGGCACCGTGGGTAGAGTTGAAGTACTCCAGAACCGACAGGCCTTCTTTAAAGTTCGAGATGATCGGCGTCTCGATGATGTCGCCGTTAGGCTTGGCCATCAGACCACGCATGCCGCCCAGCTGTTTCATCTGCGTCACAGACCCACGGGCACCGGAGTGCGCCATCATATAGACCGAGTTCGGTTCCGCTTCAGAGCCATCTTCGTTGCGCTTAGAGGTCGAAATCGTGGTCATCATGGCGTCGGTGACACGATCGTTACACTTCGACCAGGCATCAACAACTTTGTTGTACTTTTCACCCTGAGTGATCAGGCCGTCCATGTACTGTTGTTCAAAGTCTTTCACCAGGTCACGGGTTTCGTTGACGATGGGCCATTTGGTTTCAGGAACAACCATGTCGTCCTTGCCAAACGAAATGCCTGCCTTGAAGGCCTCGCGGAAGCCCATGGTCATGATCTGGTCACAGAAGATGACCGACTCTTTCTGACCGCAATAGCGGTAGACGGTGTCGATGACCTGCTGCACCTCTTTCTTCCGCAGAAGGCGGTTCACCAGAGCAAACGGTGCCTTGGCATTCTTTGGCAGCAGTGCGCCCAGCAGAACCCGACCCGGCGTGGTTTCAAAGCGCTGAAGCACCTCGTTGCCTTCGTCGTCGATCTGGGGGACCCGCGAGGTCACACGGCTGTGCAGATGAACTTCACCAGCGTCCAGCGCGTGCTGCACTTCTTCGATGGTGCCAAAGACCTTGCCCTCACCAATCATGCCTTCGCGGTCCAGGGTCACATAGTAGAGCCCCAAGATCATATCCTGCGAAGGAACGATGATTGGCGCGCCGTTTGCAGGCGACAGAACGTTGTTGGTCGACATCATCAGAACACGTGCTTCCAGCTGGGCCTCAAGGCTCAGGGGCACGTGAACAGCCATCTGGTCACCGTCAAAGTCCGCGTTGAACGCCGAGCAGACCAGCGGGTGCAGCTGGATAGCCTTACCTTCGATCAGCGTGGGTTCAAAGGCCTGGATACCAAGACGGTGCAGCGTTGGTGCACGGTTCAGCATCACGGGGTGTTCGCGAATGACTTCGTCGAGAATATCCCAAACTTCGGGACGTTCCTTTTCCACCAGCTTCTTCGCCTGCTTCACGGTCGAGGACAGACCTTTGGCCTCCAGACGCGAATAGATGAAGGGCTTGAACAGTTCGAGCGCCATCTTCTTGGGCAGGCCACATTGATGCAGCTTGAGTTCCGGACCCGTCACAATGACCGAACGACCAGAGAAGTCGACACGTTTCCCCAAAAGGTTCTGACGGAAGCGACCCTGCTTACCCTTCAGCATATCTGAAAGCGATTTCAGCGGACGCTTGTTGGCACCAGTGATAACGCGACCACGGCGACCGTTGTCGAACAGCGCGTCCACAGATTCCTGCAGCATCCGCTTTTCATTCCGGACGATGATGTCTGGCGCGCGCAGCTCGATCAGGCGCTTCAGACGGTTGTTCCGGTTGATCACCCGACGATACAAATCGTTCAGGTCAGAGGTCGCAAAACGGCCCCCATCCAGCGGCACCAGTGGGCGCAGCTCTGGCGGGATAACCGGGATCACGGTCATGATCATCCACTCTGGACGGTTGCCGGATTCCAGGAAGGATTCCACAACTTTCAGACGCTTGATGATTTTCTTGGGCTTCAGCTCGCCGGTGGCTTCGGCCAGTTCGGCGCGCAGGTGCTCGGCTTCGGAATCCAGATCAATGGCCGCCAGCATTTCGCGGATGGCTTCGGCGCCGATATTGGCGGTGAAAGCATCCATGCCATAGGCATCCTGGGCGTCCATGAACTCTTCTTCGGTCATCATCTGGCCATAGGTCAGATCGGTCAGACCGGGCTCGATGACAACATAGTTTTCAAAGTACAGAACCCGCTCCAGATCGCGCAGGGTCATGTCCAGCATGAGACCGATGCGCGATGGCAGCGATTTCAGGAACCAGATATGCGCAACAGGCGCGGCCAGTTCGATGTGGCCCATACGCTCGCGGCGCACTTTTTGCAGGGTAACTTCAACACCACATTTCTCGCAGACAACGCCGCGATACTTCATGCGCTTATATTTACCACAGAGGCATTCGTAGTCTTTGATCGGACCAAAGATACGGGCACAGAACAGGCCGTCCCGCTCGGGCTTGAAGGTCCGGTAGTTGATGGTTTCTGGCTTTTTGATTTCGCCATAAGACCAAGACAGGATCCGTTCCGGCGACGCCAGGGACACTTTGATTTCATCAAAGACCTTGGTGGGCGTCAGCGGGTTGAACGGGTTGTTGGTGATTTCCTGGTTCATTTGTGTTTCCTCAAATTTGTGCGGAAGGGGGGAGTGGAGATAAAGGCTGGTGCCCTTACTCCTCCTCCTCCGCATCCAGGAGTTCCATGTTCAGGCCGAGGCCCCGGACTTCTTTGACCAGAACGTTGAAGCTTTCGGGTACGCCCGCTTCAAAGTTGTCCTCGCCCTTGACGATCGATTCATAGACCTTGGTCCGACCGGCAACATCATCCGATTTGACAGTAAGCATTTCCTGCAGGGTATAGGCAGCGCCATAGGCTTCCAGCGCCCAGACTTCCATTTCCCCGAAACGCTGACCACCAAACTGCGCCTTACCACCCAATGGCTGCTGGGTAACCAGCGAGTATGGGCCGGTGGAACGCGCGTGGATCTTGTCGTCAACCAGGTGATGCAGTTTCAGCAGATACTTGATGCCGACGGTCACAGGGCGGGCAAACTGCTCGCCTGTACGACCATCAAACAGGATCGACTGACCAGAGGTGTCAAACCCAGCCCGGATGAGCGAGTCATTCACATCGGCTTCTTTGGCACCGTCAAAAACAGGTGTCGCAATCGGCACACCATTGACCACGTTGCCAGCCGCCTCGACCAGGTCGAACTCGGACATATCCGCGATGCCTTCGGCGTAGACGTCTTCGCCATAGGCATGCTTCATTACATCGCGCACAGGCGTCAGATCACCAGAGCGGCGATAGTCCTGCAGGGCCTCGTCCACCTGGAGCCCCAGACCGCGTGCGGCCCAGCCCATGTGGGTTTCAAGGATCTGACCAACGTTCATCCGCGAGGGAACGCCCAGTGGGTTCAGACAGAAATCAACCGGGGTACCGTCCTGAAGGAAAGGCATATCCTCCATTGGGACCACTTTCGAGATCACACCTTTGTTGCCGTGACGACCCGCCATTTTATCGCCGGGCTGCAGCTTACGCTTCACCGCGATAAAGACTTTGACCATCTTCATCACACCGGGCGGCAGATCGTCGCCACGACGGACTTTTTCGACCTTGTCTTCAAAACGGGCATCCAGAGCGCGTTTCTGCGCCTCGTACTGCTCGTTCAGGGCCTCGACCACCTTGGCGTCCTGCTCCTCTTCGAGAGCAACCATCCACCACTGGCCACGGCTGAGCTGCGACAGGGTATCTTCGTCGACTGTGGCACCAGAGCGCACGCCCTTGGGGCCTTTGACAGCGGTTTTACCCAGCAGCATGCTGCGCAGGCGGGCATAGATGTTACGGTCCAGAATGGCCAGCTCATCGTCGCGGTCACGCGCCAGGCGTTCAACTTCTTCCCGCTCGATCTGCAGCGCACGTTCGTCTTTTTCGACACCGTGACGGTTGAAGACGCGAACTTCGACGATTGTGCCGTAGTCACCAGGCTTCACCCGCAGCGAGGTATCGCGAACATCCGAAGCTTTTTCACCAAAGATGGCGCGCAGCAGTTTTTCTTCTGGCGTCATTGGGCTTTCGCCCTTTGGTGTGATCTTGCCGACCAGGATATCACCGGGTTCAACATCGGCGCCGATGTAAACGATGCCTGCCTCGTCGAGGTTGCGCAGCGCTTCTTCACCAACGTTTGGAATGTCGCGGGTAATTTCCTCTGGGCCCAGTTTGGTATCACGGGCGGCGACTTCGAATTCCTCGATGTGGATCGAGGTAAAGACGTCATCACGGGCGATACGTTCCGAGATCAGGATCGAGTCTTCGTAGTTGTAGCCATTCCAGGGCATGAAGGCCACGACGACGTTTTTACCCAGCGCCAGTTCACCGATATCGGTGCTTGGGCCATCGGCAATCACTTCGCCTTTGCGGACTTCCTGACCAACACGCACCAGCGGACGCTGGTTGATGCAGGTGTTCTGGTTCGAGCGCTGGAACTTGCGCATCCGGTAGATGTCTACCCCTGCATCGCCCAGTTCCAGATCAGAGGTGGCACGGATCACGATACGCTGCGCATCGATCTGGTCGATGATACCGCCGCGTTTCGCCATGATCGCAGCCCCGGAATCTCGCGCCACAACCTCTTCGATGCCGGTGCCGACCAGCGGCGCCTCGGCGCGCAGAAGCGGAACCGCCTGACGTTGCATGTTCGATCCCATCAGGGCCCGGTTCGCATCGTCATTTTCCAGGAACGGAATCAGCGAGGCCGCAACCGAGACCAGCTGCTTTGGCGAAACGTCGATCAGATCAACGCTTTCGCTGGGCGCCAGCGTGTAGTCGCCAGATTGACGGGTCGACACCAGATCATTGGTGAACCTGCCGTTTTCATCCAGAGAGGCGTTGGCCTGGGCCACAGTGTGGCGCATTTCTTCGGTCGCCGACATATAGTGAACTTCGTCAGTCACCTGACCTTCGGTCACAACACGATATGGCGTCTCGATGAAACCATACTTGTTGACACGTGCAAAGGTCGCCAGCGAGTTGATCAGACCAATGTTCGGGCCTTCCGGCGTTTCAATCGGGCACATCCGGCCATAGTGGGTCGGGTGAACATCTCGTACTTCGAAACCGGCACGTTCGCGGGTCAGACCGCCAGGCCCAAGCGCCGAGAGACGGCGTTTGTGGGTGACTTCCGACAGCGGGTTGGTTTGGTCCATGAACTGCGACAGCTGCGAAGAGCCAAAGAATTCACGCACCGCAGCCGCAGCTGGTTTAGCGTTGATCAGATCCTGTGGCATCACAGTGTCGATCTCAACAGAGGACATCCGCTCTTTGATCGCACGCTCCATGCGCAGCAGACCAACGCGGTACTGGTTTTCCATCAGTTCGCCGACCGAGCGCACACGACGGTTCCCCAGGTGGTCAATATCGTCGATGCCACCACGGCCGTCACGCAGATCAACCAGGGCCTTGATGCAGGAAACGATGTCTTCCTTACGCAGGGTCCGCTGGGTGTCTTCGGCGTCCAGCGCCAGACGCATGTTCATTTTGACACGGCCAACAGCCGAGAGGTCATAGCGCTCGCTGTCAAAGAACAATGTGTCAAACAGCGAAGAGGCCGCTTCGACGGTGGGGGGCTCGCCTGGGCGCATCACACGGTAGATATCCATGAGCGCGGTGTCGCGACCCATGTTTTTATCCGCCGCCATGGTGTTGCGCATGTAGGGGCCGACATTGATGTTGTCGATGTCCAGTACCGGAATATCGGTGATACCGGCATCCATCAGTTCTTTGACGGTACCGCCAATGATCTCGCCACCCTTGTCGTATTCCATGGTCAGCTCATCGCCGGCCTCAACGTAGATCGCACCGTTTTCTTCGTTGATGATATCCTTGGCGACAAACTTGCCGATGATGTTCTCGAACGGCACCAGAAGATTGCTGATCGCGCCCTCGTCGATCATTTTCTTCACAGCGCGCGGAGTGACCTTTTTGCCGGCTTCGGCAAAGACTTCACCAGAGGCAGCATCAACCAGGTCAAAGGTTGGTCGGGTGCCGCGAACACGATCGGGGAAGAAGGGGGTCACCCAACCACGGCTGGTATCCAGCGAGTAGTTCACCGTGTCGTAATAGGCATCCATAATGGCTTCCTGGTCCAGACCCAGCGCATAAAGCAGGGTGGTCACAGGCAGCTTGCGGCGGCGGTCGATCCGGGCAAAGACGATGTCTTTGGCGTCGAATTCAAAGTCCAGCCAGGAGCCGCGATAGGGGATGATCCGGCAGGCAAACAGCAGTTTACCCGAAGAATGCGTCTTGCCCTTGTCGTGATCAAAGAACACGCCAGGAGAGCGGTGCATCTGCGAAACGATAACCCGCTCGGTCCCGTTGACAACAAAGGTGCCGTTGGGCGTCATCAAAGGCATATCGCCCATGAAGACGTCCTGCTCTTTGATGTCCTTGACCGACTTCGCGCCAGTGTCATCATCGATATCAAACACGATCAAGCGCAGCGTAACCTTCAGCGGAGCGCTGTAGGTCATGTCGCGCTGCATGCATTCTTCGACGTCGTATTTAGGCTTCTCGAAGGAATATTTCACGAACTCCAGAACGGAGGTTTCGTTGAAATCCTTGATCGGGAAAACCGACTGGAATACGCCCTTGATACCCTCACCGTCGAGCGGCTCTGGGGAATCTCCGGAACGGAGAAACAGGTCGTATGACGATTTTTGAACCTCAATGAGGTTCGGCATATCCAGCACTTCGCGGATTTTGCCATAATACTTGCGTAGACGTTTCTGGCCAAGGAACGTTTGAGCCATGTCAGATGTCACCTTTCGAGTTCTCACCGGTCAAGACTGCTGCCGGGCCACAGCATCTTGCCCATACGAGACAGCATGGTTGGATCTATTCATGGCCACCGTCCCGAATGGCGGCCTCCCGATCCGTTGAACCTCGCCTGAGGAAAGACCAAAGAATGGTCCTTGCTGAGACAGATTCGGCTGGACCCGAATTACTTCGGACCCAGCCTGAACTTTTCAAGGAATACACCAAAATGGTCCGGCGCATCCCCAGAAGAAATGGCTTAGGCCACTTCGACTTCGGCGCCGGCAGCTTCCAGCTTGCCTTTGACGTCGTCGGCTTCGTCTTGCGACACGCCTTCTTTGATCTTGCCGCCAGCTTCGACCAGCTCTTTGGCTTCTTTCAGGCCAAGACCGGTGATCGCGCGAACTTCTTTGATCACGTTGATTTTGGATGCGCCGGCGTTCTTCAGAACGACGTCGAATTCAGTTTTTTCTTCTGCAGCTTCACCGCCGGCGTCGCCAGCTGCCATGACTACTGCGCCGCCAGCGGCGGGCTCGATGCCATACTCGTCTTTGAGGATGGTTTTCAGTTCTTGTGCTTCCAGCAGGGTCAGACCCACGATGCTTTCTGCGAGTGCTTTCAGATCAGCCATTGTATCAGCTCTTTCCGTGTTCAGTATGTGTGTTCCAACGTGTGAGATAGTCCCCACGCCAGTCATTCAGTGCCAACCGCTTACGCAGCTTCCGCCTTCTCTTCGATGGTCGAAAGGATGCTTGCGATATTGCTTGCAGGTGCGCCAATGGCCCCAGCGATGTTGCTTGCAGGTGCGCCGATGCAGCTTGCGATCTGAGCAATAAGCTCGTCGCGCGAAGGCATTTTCGACACAGCTGTAACACCAGCCCGGTCCAGAGCGTTCTCACCCATTGCGCCGCCAAGAATTTCGAATTTCTTGTTCTCTTTGGCGAAATCTTCGGCCACTTTGGCAGCTGCCACAGGGTCCTCAGAATAGGTCAGAACGGTCATCCCCGTCAGCAGGTTAGACATGCTTTCACACGGCTTACCCTCAAGGGCGATTTTGGCGAGCCTGTTTTTGGCAACACGCACGGAACTACCAGCTGCACTTGCGCGCGCTCGTAGATCCTGCATCTCAGCAACTGTCAGACCGACGTAGTGGGAAACCACCACGACGCCAGAGCTTTCGAAGATCTGGCCGAGTTCCTCGACCAATTTCTCTTTCTGGGCTCTATCCACAGTTCTCTCCAAATTTGGGGTGTAAACACCCCGGCTCTTTGATGTGCCAGACAAAACTGCCTAGCGTTCAAGTCCGTTTTACCGGGATAGCCAACATCGCCCGAAGGTAAAAAAACCCTCGATCTTATTTGTCTCTCCCGTCTCAGGAGGGAAATTAAGACCCGATCGACAGGCCACCCACCATCTTGGACGAAATGAAATAAAGCGCACGACGAATCGCACGCTTTACCTCTTGGTCGTATTACTGCCAATTCGAGGGATTTCCAAGGGGATAATTCCACCTAGCGCGATCCAGCGGCAGGCAATCGCGCAGCCGAGGCGGAAAACCCGCCCCATTGGGACGATATCGCCGCAAACACGCCCGCAAACCAACACTACCGCCCGGGTCCGCGCCAAAGAAAATGGGCGGCACCCGTAAGCGCCGCCCATTCTATATCCGATCAAGAGGACTGCGGTCTCACTCAGAAACAGCGCCGTCCACATCCAGGGTCACGCTTGGGCCCATGGTCGAAGTCAGAACGATCTTCTTCATGTAGGCACCTTTGGCACCGCTTGGGCGTGCCTTGGCAACCGCATCGATAAAGGCAGAGACGTTTTCGGCCAGCTTGGCGGCATCAAAAGAGGCCTTGCCAACGCCAGCGTGCACAACGCCGCCTTTTTCCGCTTTGAACTGGACTTCGCCGCCCTTGGCCGCTTCAACAGCTGCCTTGACGTCCATGGTCACCGTGCCAACCTTGGGGTTTGGCATCAGGTTACGTGGGCCAAGGATCTTACCCAGACGACCAACGACGGGCATCATGTCAGGGGTGGCAATGCAACGATCAAAATCGATTTTGCCGCCCTGGATGGCTTCCATCAGGTCTTCTGCGCCGATCACATCTGCGCCAGCGGCCTTGGCTTCGTCAGCCTTGGGGCCACGGGCAAAGACTGCAACGCGCATGGATTTGCCGGTGCCGTTTGGCAGGCCAACAACGCCACGAACCATCTGATCCGCGTGACGGGTGTCAACGCCGAGGTTCAGGGCAATCTCGATGGTTTCGTCGAACTTCGAGGTTGCATTGGCCTTCACCAGAGCAACGGCATCAGCAACGGAGAGGTTGGCTTTGCCAGCGACTGCTTCGCGCGCGGCGCGTGTACGTTTTCCGAACTTTGCCATCTTACTTCACCTCGATGCCCATAGAGCGGGCGGAGCCCAGAATGATCTTCATCGCCGCTTCGATATCGTTGGCGTTCAGATCTTTCATCTTTGCTTCGGCGATTTCTTTCACCTGAGCAACTGACACTGTACCAACGGTTTCACGCGAAGGTGTCTTGGCACCGGACTTAACCTTGGCAGCCTTCTTCAGGTAATAAGACGCAGGTGGCGTCTTGATGTCCATGGTGAAGGACTTGTCCTGATAGTAGGTGATCACGGTTGGGCAAGGCGCACCTGGCTCCATGTCTGCGGTCTTGGCGTTGAACGCCTTGCAGAATTCCATGATGTTGATGCCGCGCTGACCCAGAGCGGGGCCAACTGGCGGGGAGGGGTTTGCCTGACCTGCAGCAACCTGCAGTTTCATCGAACCAACAAGCTTCTTAGCCATTTGGTTTTCCTTTCAACGAAGGATGGAACGCGTCCCATCCGGTTTGGTGTTGCGTGGTCCGACCGAAGATCGCGACCTCCGAATCTCCCACGAGAGAATCTCGCCCAAAGACGATAAGGGCGGCATCTACAGCGGAATGGTTCAGGTGGCAAGTGCAAGATCCCGGTTACACTGACCACCACGGACCAGCCCCGGCCCGTAGCAGGCTCTCAGCTGGCCGAAGCAACAAAATCCAAGCACAGACCGTCAAAACCGCCCCCGCTGCGCGCAAAATGCTTGATTGACGCTTCAAATGAACGGACACTCTGCCAGCAGAGATGACCACTTGGGCAATGCCAATTCATGGCGGCAGCAAGCCCCCAAGCCACAGCAACGGCGCGCTTGCGTGCCCCTCTCTGCCCCGCGCTGGCTCCCTCGACCGGAAATAAATTTTAAAAAAACAGGAGTACTCGCCAATGTCTTACCTCAAGTTGATTTGCCTCGGGCTTGCCGTCACCCTTTTCAACGGCGCTGCGACTGCCCAGTCCATGGTTGATGCAAAATACGGTTGGTCACTAATCCCGCTTGGTACCTATCTGAAACTTGGTGGTCTGCCCTATTCCACCAAGGGTGCCGAACTAATCCAGCTGCCCGGTGAAATTGGCGTCCTGCAAGGCCAGTCCGGACTCACTGGCCCAGTCACAAAGAACTACTTCAAACGCATCACCCTGCTGGAGGGTGTTGAAACCAATCAGGGCCGCGAATTTCAGATCGACAGAAAGATCCTGAACAAAATCAGCGGAAACGGCACTGCGAATGCAAAGACCATACCTGCCCTTGAAGGCACCCCCTCGGCAGAGGTAGAGGCCAACTATGACCTGACCGGGACGCGCTTTCAGAAATACACCGGCCTCTTCCTGCAGGTCGACAACTGGCTTGAGGTAGAGAAAAACCTTAGAGAAATGTCACCCTCCGCAGCCCAGAGATTTTCTGACGACAATGTGCGGATCGTCGAGGCAGTCTTGTATGCGACTGGCTTTGATGCGGGCAGCAACGTCACCGTCACAGCAGGTGCACAAGGCAAGCTGTCGGAGCTTGACAAAGTGTCCCTGACCGCTGCGGTTGACGGCGCACAAACTGAAACCCTGTCCCTGAACCTGACCGGCAAAAGCGCCATCGCCTATAGCTACCGCATGCTGTGCTGGAATGGAAAAACCTTCGACAAGACGACGCCTGACGACATCGGCTCTCGCCGCCCCTCCAGTTGTGGCAAGTACAAGTAGCGCGGCACAGACCCTGCCGCCCCCTTCCGACACACCCCCGGCGCGCGCCGGGGTCAGGACTGGGCAAGCCCTGTCAACAGCGCCTTAATCTGTTTCGCGGGCGAAACATTTGCGCCGCGCCGCAGATCACCGAGACGACAGCGAAAACGCAAAACGCCGCGAGGCCCTGGGCATCGCGGCGTTTTTGCATTCTGGATCAGGCTGGCAATCAGCTCTGCTTGGTGACCTGGGTAAAGTCCAGCTCGACCGGGGTTTCGCGGCCAAAGATCGACACGGAAACCTTCAGCTTCTGGGTGGCGTCATCAACGCCTTCGACCATGCCATCAAAGTCTTCAAACGGACCGTCGTTGACCTTGACCCGATCACCGATCTCAAAGGAAATCAGGGTGCGTGGGGCTTCGATGCCCTCTTCGACGCGGCCCAGGATGCCCTGAACTTCGGCGTCGCGCATCGGCATCGGACGACCCTGCGGCCCCAGAAAGCCGGTGACCCGGTTGATCGAGGAAATCAGGTGATAGCCCTGATCGGACATTTCCATGTGCACCAACACATAGCCTGGCATGAAGCGACGCTCGGTCGAGACCTTTTTGCCACGACGGACCTCGATCACCTCTTCGGTGGGGACCAGAACCTCGTCGATATCATCCTCAAGCCCCTGCTCGGCAACCGAGGTGCGAATCTGCTCTGCGATTTTCTTTTCGAAGTTCGAAAGAACGCTGACCGAATACCACCGTTTCGCCATGAACTTGACCGTCCTTAGATTTGCCGCGCGAAGTATTTTCAGCGCCGTCAGTGAATATGATTTCTGCCGTGATCCTGCGCCAGACGCCAACTGCGTCCTAACAAAAATCGGCGCGCAACTCGAATCGCCGCACGCCCACGTCAGAAGTTCCGGCTCAACTACCCGCCAATGGGTTCAAGATCAAGAGCCGGAGCAGGTTTTCCTGCAGGCATATACGCCTGCAATTGGCCGGGGGCCAGAGGGTTAGGGACTGGCAAGGCCCGCAACTGCGCGCGGCGGGTGCCCAAGACAGCCGTTTATCCAAATATGCCCAGCAGGCTTTGCAGACCAAAGCGGATCACAAGATCAACCATCGCAAAGAAGACAGCCGTCAGGGCAGCCATGATGAAGACCATAACAGTGGTCAGCAGAACTTCGCGGCGGGTAGGCCAGACGACCTTGCTCACCTCGGCGCGGACTTGCTGGATGAACTGAACGGGATTTATGGTGGCCATGTGCCTTGTGTCTCTCTGCTAGCAGGGTCTGGCGCATCTAACGCCAACCGCCCTTGATTTCAAGTCTCGATTTCGCCGCCGCAGCCGCGACACTCTTTCAGGATTGCACCAAAGGCAGCTGCGATAGCGCATGGTTCAGGATCAGCGCGCCATAGGCGCCATTCTTATGCACTCGGTCATCTTCTTCCGCGCCCAGGCTGGTCGCATAGGCCCGCCGGGTCAAGCCACCCTGTATGATCGTCTCTTCGGGTTGGCGCAGCAGATGCACCCCGTCTGCCGCCATGGCCTGCGCGATCTCGTCCCACAGCGCCGCGCGGGCCTCGGGTGTTGCCTCGGTATCAAGGGTCTCTGCCAGTTCCTCCTCGCTTAGCGTGCCCTCATTGAGAAAACCGGCCGGGGAAAAGAACACGGGCCGGACCTTGGCGAATTCGCGCGCGGCACGATAGCCCCGGCAGCTCTCTAGCCAGCGATCCAACATCAAGGCACGCACTGCCGCGCTCAGGTAGCCGGGGCTACCCGGCTGACTGCGCAGCAGCGGCACCAGGTAATCCGAGCTGCGCAAACGGCAACCGATAAAGAGAAACCCATCATAATCCTGCGGTGCCAGCGCGGCGCTGCGGGCCGGATTGATCTTGGCCAGACTGGCCTGGGCCGCTGCGGTGGTCGCCACCAGGCGCGCGTCTTGCAGGTGCAGGTCGCGAAACTGCGGCCCCGGCGCGCCCCAGTATTCCAGCACGACGCCATCCAGCGCCAACAGACCTTCATCCTGCGCATGTTTGATACAGGCGATATGACTGTCGCCAAAAACGCAAAATCGCAGGCTCGCCCGCGGGGCACTTTCGGATTGCTCCGCCCCCGCCCGCCCCTTCTTGGGCTTATCCAAAGGCATCCAGAAACTCCTCATCGCACTGCAGCGCCCGTGTGCTAGGGGCTACCGCCTTGCCCTGCCCCTGCCGCGCCCCCTTGCCCTGTCTTTGCAGCCAAGGGAAAGCAGCGTTTTGGCAGGCAAAGAAATTCTCCATTACGTGGTTGACCCCCTGCGGCACCACGCTGCGCTGGTTCGGGGCATAGAACATGCCGCGATAGGCGGGGTGGGTGATGATCTCGTAGGACGGAAAGTAATCCACCTGCGGAAGCTCTGCCGCCAGTTCCCCCGCCACCGCACGCAACACCGATTTGGAATGACTGGTCGCCGTCAGCACATGCTGCCCCGAGGCCGTGGCGGTCAGCGGCACGGGCGACACGGTCAGCAGCACCTTCAGCTTGGGGTTTGCCTGGCGCAGCATCTTGAGCGCGGCGCGCATATCGCGGTGAATGCCAACAAAGCTCTGGTTCACGAACTCATGCTGGTCCGGGTCGAATTCTCCGGCCAGGGTCCCCGGACACATGGCATATTCCAGTTCACTTTCCCGGTGCCGCCAACATTCGGTCAGCCCCATGGTGAAGACAAAGACATCCGCCTGGCTTACCGCCTCGCGCAGGGCCGCCAGCACGGCACCGCGCGAGGCGGTAAGCTCTGCCAGATCAGCAAAGCCATCTGGTTCGATCCCCGGGCGCAGGGGATCATAAAACCGCCCCGCCTTTTCCCAGTGTTCCGCCGGGAGCGGGGCCTCTTCCAGCGCATAGCTCAACCATTGGCGCAGCATACGCGCGGTGTAGATATTCCCGGTTCGGCAGGAGAAAATCCCATAGTTATAGTCGCGCGCCTGTGCCTCGCTCAGCAGTTTTGGCGCGGGTTCCGCATCCAGCCAACGATAGCCACGCGCCACCAGAGCCCGGCTGAAATGCTGCGCAAAACACGACCCCGCCGTTATCACCCGGTGCCGCCGCCCGATCGGGAACTTTGGCTGCCACAACTGGGAAATTTCCAGCGGGTTATGCGCCGCCACTGCGCGCTTCCAAAAGGCCCTTTCGGGCAGCCCCACATAGGGGTTGGGGGTTTGCTCGCTCATGTCGTCACGCCTACCGATAGATCTGTTCCGATTTGCGCCCAGCCTAGGCGCGACGCCTGCCAAAAACAATTGCTTTGCGCAGATCGGACAGGCGCCCAGCGCCCCGGCCCAGCCCCACATGCAGCCTGAGTGTTGCCGCCACACCACCGCAGAACGGCCGCCAAATCCCCACAGACAAGGGAAAGAAACCCAATTTTAATGCCCATGCCCTACCCCTAGAGACACGGCCTGAAAGTCATCAGAACGATGACTGGCCGCCATTTGCGTGACTGTGAGATAGGATTCCATGAACATCGCTAGATCCATGACCAAAGCCGAACAGCCGGAACGAGATCAAAAGCACCAAGACGCCGCAAAGATCTATGGTGACATCCTTGCCAAGTTCCCAAAGAACACCCGTGCGCGGGATGCTCTGACCGCCTTGAAAACAACGCCCCGGCAAGAGTTGCCCCTATCAGAAGAACAGCAAAATGCACTGCTTGCTGATTTTGCGGCAGAAAAATACGCTGCCGTTGCCAGTACCTGCGCTGCCTTGCTGAACAGCAACCGAAAATCGCATTTTCTGTGGAACATGCTGGGCAAATGCCACCTGAAAGCCCTGGATCTGGACGCAGCAGCAACCTGTCTCAACAAGGCCTGCGAACTTGCTCCCAGGGATGCGGCGACCTTTGCGGCCATGGCGGATGTCTGCCGCGCCCAGGGCCAGATCGACAATGCGCTGACACTGTATCGCAAGGCCCTGAACCTGGATGAAACCCTGATCGGCGGTCTTAACAACATGGCTGATACGCTGATTGGGCTGGGGCGGCTGAACGAGGCAACGCCACTGCTGGAAAAGGCCGCCAGCCTTGCCCCCGATGACCCGGACGTGCTGTCCAACTATAGCAATGTCCTGCTGAAAACCGGCCAGACGCAAAAGGCCAAGACCCTGCTGGAACGCGCCACGGAACTGGCCCCCCAGCTGGAGAATGCGCAGTATAAACTGGCCCAGCTTCAATCCATGGATGGTGACACGGAACAGGCGATCGAAGGCTTCAACGCCATGCTGGAAAAAACCCCTAGCGATGACCGTACCCGCGCCGAAAAACTGCATGCTCAGGCGCAGCTCTGTGATTGGAGTTGGGTGACGGAATACCAACGCCTGCGCCGCCAACTCGGCCTCTCGGGGCAGGCCTGCCCGCCCCTTGCCGCGCTGACCTTTGAAGACAACCCGGACCTGTTGCGCCTGCGCATCCAGGCCCATGCCAACGCAGCTCTGCCCTCGGTTCGTGCCGCCAGGCCGCTCTCGGCGGAACAGCTGGGACAGGACCGCCCCCAGCGCCTGCGCATCGGCTATTTTTCCCCGGACTACCACGACCACGCCACCATGCGCCTGATGGCCGGGCTGTTTGAAGCCCATGACAAAAGCCGCTTTGACATCATTGCCTATTCCTATGATGCCGCCCCCGCCGACGCCATGCGCAGCCGGGTCCGAAAGGCTGTCACCAGCTTCAAGGATATCAGCCGCCTGTCCGACGCAGAGACCACCCAGTTGGTGCAGCAGGACAAGCTGGATATCGCGGTGGATCTGAAGGGGTTTGCCCCAAACAGCCGCACCGCGCTATTTGCCGAACGGCTGGCCCCGCTGCAGATGTCTTATCTGGGCTTTCCCGGCACCCTGGGCAGCACCGCGATGGATTATCTCATCGCCGATTCTGTTACCTGCCCTCTCGGCAGCGAACGCTATTTCGAAGAACACCTGCTGCGCCTGCCCCATAGCTATCAGGCCAATGACAACAAGCGGGGCATTTCGGCACATCAATACACCCGCAAGGACTGCGGCCTGCCGGACAGGGGCTTTGTGTTCTGTTCCTTCAACAGCAGCGACAAGATCACCCCGGCCGAGTTTGACATCTGGATGCGCCTGCTCGATCAGGTGCCGGGCAGCGTGCTTTGGCTGCTGGATTGCGGCGACAGCGCCAAGGCCAATCTGCGCCGCGCCGCGCAAGACAGGGGCCAGGATACGAACCGGCTGATCTTTGCCCCCCATTTGCCGCAGGACAAGCACCTTGCACGGCTTCAGGCCGCCGATCTGTTCCTCGATACCTTTGTGGTCAATGGCCATGCCACAGCCAGCGATGCGCTTTGGGCCGGGCTACCGGTACTGACGCTGCCGGGGCGGCAATTTGCAGCCCGTGTCGGGGCCAGCCTGCTTCGCGCGATCGACATGCCGGAACTCATCGCCAGTTCCGCCGCCGACTACGAGAGCCGCGCCCGCGATCTGGCCTGCGATACCGATGCCCTTGCCGCCCTGCGCAGCAAGTTGCAGCGCAACCGCCGCACCACCGCCTTGTTTGACACCATCGGCTTTGCGGCGGGGATAGAGCAGGGTTTTGATATGGCCTATGACCGCCATCTGCAGGGGCAAGGCCCGGCGCATCTGACGGTCAGCAAGGTTGGCTCTGTACAGCCCGATGCGACGGATCCGGCCTTTCTGCCAACAGGGCAGGGCCTGGTGCACACCCAGCAGATACAAGGGTAACCCCAACAGACACATGGCCCGCGGGGAGACTCGCGCGCCAGCCCTATTGGCGCAGCCCCCCTGGCCAAAATCACCAAGGCTGGCATTTTTCGCCAGCTGCCTGCTTGTCGATCAGAACCATGTCTGCCATCCAGTTTAGGCACGGTGGTCCCAGCAAGGATGCGCCAAAGGACTAAGACAACCCGAGGCACCTGACATGGCAAACGGTCCCAAAAAGAACATACTGCTTATCAGCATGGACGATGCAGTGGCCTTCTGGAGATACAAGTCGATCTTTGGCGGGGCGCTGCAGACGCCCAATCTGGACCGAATCTGCGCCCAGTCCACCAGCTTTCACTCTGCCTATTGCCAGGCCCCGGTTTGCAGCCCCTCACGGGCCAGTTTCATGTCGGGACTGTCGCCGCATCACACTGGTGTCACCAAAGCCGATGCGCAGTATTTTGACAAAGTCGCGCCGCAAAAGATGTGGCCGACAAGGCTGCGCGAACAGGGCTATTACTGCGTGCCGGGTGGCAAGGTCATGCGTGGATACGGTGTCCTGCCCAAAGAGGTGCACGATGCGGTCTATTCGACGCCCTACAGCGAGAGCCTGGGGAAGTTCACGCTTGGCAGGCGCAAGCGGCATTTTGCGAACCGGGTGATCCCCGATCAGGTTGAATATGGTGGCCACCGGGGCGGCCCCGCCACAACAACACCGGAGAGCGACAACCAGCTTTACGACAACCAGGTTGCGAACTCCGTAATCGCCTTCCTGCAGTCCTACGACCAGGACGCCCCGTTTTACCGCGAAGTCGGCCTGCAAAGCCCGCATGGCCCCTGGACCACACCGGCGCGCTTCAAGGTAATGTATGATTTCAAAAGCCTGAACCAGCCCAAAGACTGGGCGCGCGGCTTTGATCTGACGCAGACGCCCGCAGATCTGGCGCGCGAAAATATCGAGAACCGCCGCCGTAGATACTGGCGACAAAGTGTGCGCAACTATTTTTCCGCGCTGTCTTACGCCGATTACCAGATTGGCCGGGTCTGGGATGCGCTCAAGGCCTCGCCCCATGCGGACAACACGCTGGTTGTCATTCTGTCGGACCATGGAATGCACCTGGGAGAGCGCAACTGGTTTGGCAAATCCACCCTGTGGGAACAGGTGGCCAATGTGCCGCTAATCATTCACGACCCCCGCCAGCCTGGGCACCAGGTGATCACCGATCCGGTTGGGCTGATTGATCTTGGGCCAACCCTGATGGCCTATCTTGACTTACCACCCATTGCACAAAGCGCCGGGCGGTCTTTGCTGCCACAGATCCGGGGCGCAAGGGTGCCGGACCGCGCCGTGCCGACTTTTTTTGATGATCATGCCGCGATCCGCAAGGGGCAGTATCGCTTCATCCGGTATGGCGACGGGGCCGAGCAGCTCTATGATCTGACCGAGGACTGGTGGCAGACCACCAATCTGGGCCCAGAGCACCCGGCCTATCAAGAGATGCGTCAGGCCCATGCGCAGTGCTGTCTGGACTATGGGTTGGACCTGTCTGCACCGCCATCCCCCACGCCCAAGGCCGCCGCCACTGCCACTACCCATGACGGGAAAACCACCCTTGCCTAAAGCCTGCTGTACGCCGCCCCGGCCAACCGGGCCAAAGCCCGCCACCCCCGCCCCAAAGCAGAGGATACAGACAGGCCAGCCCCTGCCCCGTCAGCCCGCAGATCTGTGTGACATTCCCGGTGGGCCGGGGCTTGTTGGCACTCGTCACCCGCTGCACGCAGAGGATGGCGAAGGCCCGCTGCGCCGACAGCTGATCCGCCCCTTTTCCCTATCCGCCAGCGCCGTCAGCAATGCAGAGTTCGACGCCTTTGTCAGCCAAACGGGATATATCACCGAGGCCGAAACCTATGGCTGGTCCTTTGTGTTTTGGTCTGACCTTGCCGCGCGCGCCAGGGCAACCCATTCGGTGGATGGCATCGCATGGTGGCGCCGCGTCGACGGGGCCAACTGGCGCGACACCCAGGGCAGTGCTGCCGCAAATCCAGAGCTCCCACCAGACCACCCGGTGGTGCATGTCTCCTGGAACGATGCCCGCGCCTATGCCAGCTGGGTTGGCGGCCGACTGCCCTCAGAGGCAGAATGGGAACATGCCGCCCGCGGCGGCCAAGCAGATGTGCGCTACCCCTGGGGCGACGACGAACCGCAAGAGGAAGGGTTTCTGCCCTGCAACATCTGGCAGGGCCCGTTTCCGAGCGCCAACAGCTGCGCCGATGGCTTTGCCAGCACCGCGCCCGTGCGCGCGTTCCAGCCCAATGGCTATGGGCTGTACAATATGGTTGGCAATACCTGGGAATGGACCGCTGACCCCTTCCGCATTGCCTCGCTCAAGAAACGCCTGCGCCAGCGTGCAAAAGCGATGCAGGGACACAAAGTGCTGAAGGGCGGGTCTTTCCTGTGTCACCACAGCTACTGCCACAGATACCGCATCGCCGCACGCACCGGCAACACGCCCGACAGCACCACCAGCCATCAGGGGTTTCGCGTCGCCTGGGATCCATAGCCCCCGCCACACCGCCGCACAGAGCTTGATTTTACGGTCAGGGGCATCGGGGACCTAGCCCCGCGCCTGCAGGGCTAGGCTGTTCTCATGAGTGGTAAACTGTGAGGGAAGCGCGGGTTAACCTGCGGCCGACAGAATACCTGCTTCCTGGGCCGCCTGCACTTCGTCCAGATCAGCGGTGCCATCGGCATTGGCGTCGATCTGTACAAAGACTTCGGCGGTAAGCTCTGGATAAGCTACCTGAAGCTCCTCGAGGGAGAAGGTGCCATTTCCGTCGGCATCCACGCCAGCGACGGATTGAGCTGCAAGCGGGGATGCGGTCAGAGCTGCGACAGCAACGGCGGCTAGGGCAATCTTGTTCATGTTGTACACTCCATTCATTCTACTGTGTTTTCTGCGGCGCGCCTTCATCTCTGCGGGCCGTGAACAAGAGGTAGGCCCAGCATGTGCGCGCCTCCAGCCCAGGATGACAAAGGCCGAATTTCCGGCGCCGAGCCGCCAAAACAGCCATGTATTGTGTGCGCTTTGCTGCCGCTCTTTTTGATTGAGTGTTTTTCCGCCGCCACAGCCCGCCCGATCCTGCCTCTTTCTGCCGATGCAGACCAGGTCAGGGCGCGAGACGACCGGAATTAGGACATTCGCGAATGGGCTGCGAGTCGCCCCTGCCCCCAGTATCGGCTTTGTCGCTGCCGGGTCATGCCCGCACCCTCCGTTGCTGTCCGGCCTCAACTTAGATGCCAGGGTGCAAATGCCTATCATGGAAGCGAGACATGGATGGCTACAAGCTCATTACGGCGCCAGATGCCGGTCCTTCCCGGTCAAAGTGCCAAGTTGGTTCGGGTAGGTTCCAATCTTCGGCGAAGATCACACCGAAAAATTGAAAGTAATAGCGCAATTAACCTGAAGTGCAGATAATTATTATTTCGCCAAGGAATATTAAACCACAAACCCTATCAGGCGGAATTATTTTCTAGCTAGGGTAGCCAAAATGCAAAATTGTATTCCAGATTTTTTTATTAATGTCCTTCAGTTCCGATATCGCCACCTCGATATCTTCTGCAGCCGCGTCATTCAGCGGCGTCGACTGTCCAATCTTGAGCGTATCTTTGCGGTCCGCTATTCTCATTAATATTGTGTGTGGATTACCGCCTTCGGCGTCAAATGCATAAATGCAATGATTGTACCTGTTGCGCAACGCCGACTGCCGTTGAATGCGACCGGTCAAATCCAGAATAGCACCTCTTTCAACGGCATCAATTTTGTCAAGCTTTGACAGCCGTTCGACAAGGTCTATGCGCGCGCGCGTGGTATTTAATGTCAGGAAAATAACAGTGGCTGTTTCTTTATCCAGACCGGCAAGCCCTGCTATTAAATGAATGAGCAAACTTTCGGTGTTGGTCCAAACATAGTTCAGCTTGCCGACAAGCAACAGGAAGGCATCAAAGTTGAGCTGCTTTTCTGCCTCACTCATTGGGTGAACTGCGCGCCCCCCTGGTTTTCAAGGAACCAAACCGCCGCCTCTGTCCTGTTATGTACGCCAAGCTTGGCGATCACATGGTGGATATGCAATTTCACCGTATGCTCTGACAGTCCCAATCGATTTGCGATAAGTTTGTTTTGCTTGCCCTCCGCCACACAGGACAGGACCTCTGCTTCGCGCAGGGTCAATCGAATCCCGGATGCCCCATTGGTCGGCGTGTTGTGCTTTCCTTCTGGCCCCGCACAGGGCGCGGCATGACCATCCTCTGAACCGTCATGGATTGGCTTTACATCCATATTTTGGGCAGAAAAGTCGTACAAATCACTTGGAATGAAGTTTTCACCACAGATCAAAAGCCGCAGCACCGTCAACCAGCGATCCATATCGCGATTCATCGGCAGAAATGCGATTCCCCCCCTTGGGCGTTGCTTGCCCACCTGCGTCAGAACCATGCGGGCCAGTTCGCGCTGTCGGAAGGCCAATGCCGTTGTTGCATTGGGAAACCTTGTTTGCAGCTCATCTATTATATCAATAAAACTATGTGCCATAGATTGATTTAATATGATAGATCGCACCCGATCCGGCCGATCAAACTTGCGAGATAGCAGGTCTTCAATTTTTCCCAGCCGCCTGAACTTAACCGATCCGACACTGATCGTGGCCAGATCAATCGCATGATCAGAGAAATCATGCGAATTCCCGACGAAAATACAAGTTATCGAATCAATTTTTTCTTCAATGTCCACACTATGCTCCACTTGCTCATTACGCATCGTGCCTGCATCTAGACGCAACAAAAACTTTTAAAATCAAACCAATACACGGTGATTTTGCGCCCAGCTCTGTAAGAATAACTCTTATCTGGCTTTAGTTTTATCAAAGGGTCGGGCGACTGCTCACGAATCTCTCATTACGCCCAGATCTCAAGTATTAACATAAAATTATCATAATTATATAGAGGAATCGGCATTTCTGGCGATTCTCCGCCGGCCACAACCCCCAATTGAAACTTCGCCTTGCATGCAACCGGATTAATAATACGGGTTATACTTACCCTCTCAAACGGACTACCCCCCCCCTGCAAAGAAACCAGACCCATTGTGCTGCAAAGGCTAAGCACATCTCCGAAAATCAAATATTAACAATCAGTAACAAGAAGCCCCACCGCTTAAGCCTTTTGGTCGGCTGGTTTTTCAAACCCAGTTTCGCAATGCTTCTCGTGGATGGTTCGGCAACCAGACCACAATTATCTAGTTCAGCATTTCCGCGACCATCGTTTCCAAAATCGAAATAGATACAGAGGGGGGGGGCAAAACGAAAAACAATCACACTTTATGGTGCCAGGTCAGGACGACATCATGTCTCAACCTCATGTCCCTGTCGGCACCTCGCACTGAAAATCACCTACAATCTAATCGCAGACCCCGATGATCGCTTTTGAAATGAGTGGCGATCCGGACTATGCATTTTTCGGAGAAACACAATGGGTACGAAAAATAACCTCTTCCAATTTGGTCCTTGGAACAACGACTCCCAAGATCAGGAACAGGATCAAGCGCAAGCGCAAGCACAGGCCGAACTTCAGGCGCAGCTTCAGGCGCAGGGTCAGGGTCAGGGTCAGCATTCTGATCAGGATCAGGACCAAACTCAATCCAGCGAAAGCTGGAATGGCAATCTGAACGGTAACGGGAATGGCAACCTGAACGGCAATGGTAACCACAACGGAAATGGTAACCACAACGGAAATGGCAACCACAACGGCAACCATAATGGTAACGCCAACGGGAATGCCAACGGGAATGCCAACCTGAACGCCAACGGCAACCTGAACGGCAACCACAACTCCAACACCAATACAAGCGAGACCACCGTTGGTGTCGACGTTGATATCGATCTGAGCGGCTATGAGCCAACGGACGATGACTTTGCCGACATTGATCTGCACCACTCCAACGCCGGTGATTTCATCATGGCGCGCGGCGACATTGACTACAATCCCGGCAATGACCTGGATCTGGAAGGCATGTTGAATGACGCGCTGAACGGTGCGGGCAACGATGCCGGGACGATCAATGCGCAGTCCAACAACCTGCAAGACAATGACCACCTGAGCAATGTGTCCAACAGCGGCACGATGAACCAGACCAACACCTCCAACGGCGGCACCGCGACATCCGATGAAGGCATTGATGCCGACGCAGATGGCGGATCCGGCGGCGGCCATGCCGATGCAAACGGTGGCGTTGCCCTTGGTGGCTTTGGCATCGGTGGCTCTGCCGGTGCAACCGGTGGTGCAAGCGGCAATGGCGGCAACAGCGCGGCCCAAGGCGGCACAGGCGCGAACGGCGGTAGTGCCGCTGCAATCGGTCTGGGCGTTGGTATCGGTGGAGCCGGCTCTGACGCAGATGCCGACGGCGCAGCCGGTGGCGGTGCTGCTTCTATCGGGGCTGGCCTTGGTCTTGGACTTGGTCTTGCCGGGTCGAATGCCGAAGGCGGCGATTCCGGTGATGCCGGCGGTGCTGGCGTAGGCATCGGTGCAGCAGGTGCCGGTGCGGACAGCAGCGAAGGCGGTGACGCCGGAGCGGCTGGCATCGGTCTGGGCCTGCTTGGCCTTGGATTGGCCGGGGCTAACGGTGGCGACACCGGCGACGCCGATGCTGATGCACTTGGTGCTGGCCTTGGTGCCGGCTCGGGTGAAAGCGGTGACGGCGGCGACGCTGGTTCGATCGCGGCTGCTGGCGGCAATGGCGCAGGTTACGGCGCTGGCGGAGACGCCAACGGCGGTGACGGCGGCGATGCCGGCGCATGGTCTGCCGCGCTGAGCAACGCTCAGGGCAATGGCGGTATCAACCTTGCGGGTGCCGGTGACGGCGGCGACGGCTATGGCGGACACTCCTGGGGCGGCGATAGCGGCAACGCATTCGGTGGCCACGCAACTGCTGGTGGCGTTCAGTCTGGCGGCGGATCCGGCGGCAATGGCGGCAACGCCACAACCGGCGCTGGTGGTGCTGGCGGGAATGCCGGAATGTGGGGTTCGCACAACGGTGACGACGGGTTCGTAACCGGGGAATCCTTTGCTTCGGCAGCCTCGCAGATCGACACCACGGCGTTTAACCAAAGCATCGTGATGGGTGCCAACGTACTTGGCAACAGTGTCGACATGACCGTGGTCGGCGGGGGCTTCAGCTCCAGCTATATCGGCGACGACAGCGACGGCGCATAAGCCTTAATCACAGAGACCGGGCCCAATACATTGGGCCCGGTTCCTTTCCAAAACATCCAACCACAATTGCAGACAGGATTGGTCTGCCAACAAATCTAGAAATTAAAGAGGTGAGCGGCCATTCAATCGCAGAAATTGGGGCCAGTACAATGTTTGATAAAGTAACCGAAATCGTCGCCCACATGATCGGCTTCTTCCATATCGCAGTAGAAGAAGAACGCATGCGCGATGCCTATGACGACTTTAAAGCGCTCCAATTGGCAGACGCTGAAACAAATGATCTGACCAATATTGTTGTTACGTTCAAGGCTCCCTACACACTCACGGATTTTACACCAATTGTGGAATACTCCCCGCCGGATTTGGAACAGGCTCCCCAATTCTATGGCCATGATATTCTGAACACTCATCTGCCCTACTATCAGCCTTTGGTGGATGGCGCAGACGAACTGGCATGGGCTGTATCAGGAACGGTTTCCCTGTCCTTCAGCTTCAATCGACCTCACTTAACGCTGGAGCCTGCGGGCAGCGTTGTGACAATTACGATCCAAACCGCCTGGATGGAGGACAATGACGATCTCTTCCTGAACGAAATACCGGCGGAATTTTCTGATCCTGCCGAGTATCTGACCACTTTGCAGAGTATCAATACGATTGCCCAGGTCCTGGGGGTCGCTGCAACCAGCGTTCCGCTGGACTTTAGCGAAAGCACACTCGACACCGTGAAAGCCCTGCATGACAGCATGGCCGCCACCGACGGCACATCCCGAATAGGTGAGATCGTAACCGCCCTGCACGGGGAGGATGCCGACGGCAGCTATGTGAATGGCGAAACCGTCGAAGAAACGCCGATTTTGGACGATATCATGCCGGCCTACTTCCAGGCGAAAAATCCCGATGTCGTGTTGAGCGATGACGACCCCGAGAACGAAGACGACCCCGACGCGCTGGCAAACACCGATCCCTTTCAGGGGCTCGACGGACCATCGCCCGCTTCCGAACAGTTCGAGATTGATGACGGGCATCATTTGGTTACCGGTGCCAACGTCATGGTGAATGACGCGTCCATTTCCGTGGGCTGGCTTGATGCGCCCGTGATTTCGGTCATGGGGGATGTCGTCGACCTGAATTTGATAAGCCAGGTAAATGTGCTGTTCGAACACGTCACCTTGAACGCGCAGCCCGGGGCAATGTTCTCTGCCAGCCTCAACGTGGCGACGATGTCGCATATCTCTTCACAGCCCGTCACAGACGACGCAGCCATGGCCGAGGATGCAAGCGCCGCGCCCACCGGCCTGCCGCAGAACTGGGCGGTTACCCGGATTGATGGCGATATTATCATGGCAAACTGGGTCAGCCAGTTCAGCTTCATGACCGACCATGATCGTGCCGATGTCCAGTTCACTGGTAGCAACACGCATATCGTGATGGGGGACAACACCATCGTGAACTTGGCCGATATAATGGAAATCGGATATGGCTACGATTTGGTGATGATCGGTGGCAACATGATCACCGTCAATCAGATCAGCCAGATGAACGTCGTGATGGATTATGACACCATCACATACACAGGCGATGTGCCCTTTGGCTTTTCCGGCGGCGACAACCTGTTGTTCAACGGCGCGAATATCTCAACCACCGGGATCGACAGCTACACCGATATGACGTCGAATTTCGCGCAGGCGAGCAATGCATTTGCGAATGGCGCAACGACGATCAACGACAGCCTCGCCCATGATCAGGCATTCGCAGGCGATGACATCCTGACCGTTCTATACATCTCTGGGGATTTCACGACCCTCAATTGGTTGGATCAAACCAATATCATGGGAGATTCAGACCAGGTCCATTTGGCCCTTGAGAATTTTCAAGAACAGACCGGCGCGTCCATAGAGCTGGTGACCGGGTCCAATGCCGCGATCAATACTGCATCCGTGAATGTCTACGGCGTGGATTCTGAAGTGCGGGTCAATGGGGAAGCCTACAGCGACGCCCTGCTTTACCAGGCCAATCTGATCGACACCGATTCAGATCCACTGGGCGTAGCATTACCCGCGCTTGCCAATGAGGCCGTCGCATTTCTGGCGGAGGGAATGGTGAGCCCGGACGGCGAGGCACCACCTGATGCCGAAATCGTTGCAACATCACCCGAATACAGCGGGAACCCAGACATGATGCAAACAATGTTAGCATGATATAATTGAGTACAAAAATGTTAGATAAAACTGTTTCTGAAGCGGACCAACGCATTCGCAACAAAACGCAACAAAACACCACCACGACCGGCACCGCGCAGAATGGCAAAGCAAAAGATCCACTGCTGTTGACGCCCGCACAACGATGCAACAAACCCGAGAAAATCGACACCGCGGAGCCTATCGCCAGGGGGATCGGTGGCGTTCAGATTGATGGCGATACCGGACCGACCCTCAAGCAAGGCGGCGGCAAGCCACCTGCCAACACCAATAGCGGCGGTCGTGGTGGTGGCGGCGATGGTGGGGGTGCAAAACCACAGTTTCACAAGCGCGGCGGCCCGGAACAATTTGCCCTAAAGCTGCGGCAGGGGCGAAAAGTCGTGCGGCGCAATCTCGGCTTTGTCATGCTTTTGACCTGCGCGACAAACCTTCTGGTGCTGGCGATCCCAATCTACCTATTTCAGATTTCCGACAGGGTCTTGACCAGCCGGTCGCTCGACACGCTGATAATGCTGACAATTGTCATCGCCGGTGCGGTGATCATGCAATCCATCTTTGATGCTGTCCGACGCTTCATACTGATGCGCACGGCCGTAGAGGTGGCTGTCCTGCTGGGCGCACCAGTCCTGAGTGCGGCGGCACATGCCTCTCTACAAGACAACGGGCGGCAGTATCAGACCCTGGGGGACCTGCAGTTGCTCAGGTCCTTCTTGGTATCCGGTACGCTGATCTCATTTTTGGATGTCCCCTTCGCCCCCCTGTTCATCACCGCGATTTTCCTTGTTCATCCGCATCTTGGCATGATTGTGATCGCGACAGCGGTTACGCTCATGCTCATCGCGTTGATCAACCAAAGGGCTACATCCAAACCCTTTGCCGAGGCCAATCAGGCCCAGTCACGGGCAAACATGCATCTCGACTCGATGTCGCGCAACAGCCAGATCATCAATGCCCTCGCCATGGTCCCCGAGGCGGTCGCATTGTGGGGCCGTGACACCGCCGCGTCGCTGCGCGCCCAGGTTCTGGCACAGGATCGAAACATCATTTGGGCCGCCGTCTCACGCGGGGCAAGGTTGCTCACCCAGATTGCGATGCTGGGTTGGGGGGCCTATCTGGCGCTCGAAGGGGAAATAACCGGCGGGATGGTCATCGCGGCCTCTATCATTGCCGGGCGTGCACTGGCACCTATCGAAGGCTCGATCGAAGGGTGGAACGGCTTTTCACAATCCCGCGCGGCCTATGACCGGGTAAGCAACCTGATGATGTCATCGGTACAAAAATACGAAAAACTCCGCTTGCCCCGCCCCGAGGGCCGCCTGAATGTCGAGCGCCTGCTCTTTGTCCCGGCAGGTACGAAACAGGTCATCCTCAACGGTCTGACATTCAGCCTGAATCCAGGGGATTCATTGGCGGTGATTGGGAACTCTGGTGCCGGCAAGACGACACTGGGGAAAATGCTTGTGGGCTCAATTCTGCCAACCTCAGGCAACGTCAGGCTTGATCTGATGGACCTCCGCAATTGGGATGACCGACAACTGGGCGAAAACATCGGCTATCTGCCGCAAGACGTGCAGTTGTTTCCCGGGTCCATCAAGAACAACATCGCCCGGATGCGCGCCGGTGCCAGCGACGAAGACATCCACCGTGCGGCGCTTCTGGCCGATGTGCATGATATGATCGCCTCGCTGCCGCATGGCTACGAAACCATGGTCGCTGCCGATGGCTCGCCACTGTCGGGCGGGCAAAAGCAACGCATTGCTCTGGCGCGCGCCTTTTTCGGCAACCCGCGATTTTTGGTTCTGGATGAACCCAACTCCAACCTCGACACCGCTGGGGATCGGGCGCTTGCCAATGCCATCCGCCATGCCGGCGAGGCCGGCATCACCGTGGTTGTCATCACCCAAAAACCATCACTGCTAAGCGTCGTCGACAAGATCATGCTGCTGGCGGATGGCAATATCGCGCTGTTTGGCGAACGCAATCAGGTTCTGCAAAAACTGTCGGAACGCACAAACGCTGCTGGCAAGCTACCGCCACAAGGCAATGGAGGACAGCGCAATGCCTAACCCAATTGTACTTGCTGAATCGGCGGAATGGTATGACGATGTTCCCCGCTCGATCACAAAGCATGTCACCTTCGGCCTGTTCCTGCTGATTTTCGGGCTTGGCAGCTTTGGGGTCTGGGCGTTCAGGGCCCCCTTGGCCGCTGCGGTCATTTCTCAGGGCAGCTTTGTCGCCACCGGCAGCAACAAGATTGTTCAGCACCTCGAAGGCGGCATCATCAAGGCCATTCTTGTCGAAGAAGGCGAGAACGTTGTCGCAGGGCAGCCAATCGTGCTGCTGGATGAAACCTCTGCCCTTGCAACCGAACGCGAGCTGTTCTTGCGCCAGGTCAGATTGGAAGCAATGGAAAGCCGTATTCTCGCCGAATACAATCGCAAGGATAAGCTGGTTTACCCCGACAGACTTGAACAACTCCGCTCAGACTACAATGTGGTCGCAATGCTTGATGGGCAGCAGATTGTGTTTGACGCTGCCACCCAGCAATTGAAGAGTGAAATAAGCCTGCTAGAGCAAAGCATCGAAGCCCTGAAAAGCCGGTCGGTCGGCTACGAAAAACAACTGGCTGCCACCCACGCTCAGTTGGAAATTCTGGAAGAAGATTCCCAGGCAAAAGAAATACTGTTGGAAAAGGGGCTGGTGCGCAAATCGGAATACAACACCCTGCGTCGGGCTTTGGCTGAAGCCCAAGGCCAGATTGGCCGCCTTCAATCCGAAATCGACGAAACCGCCTCGCTGTCCCAGCGCTACGAGTCGCAGATCTTGCAGACAATCAACGAAACCCAAAGCGCAGCACTTGACGAGTTGCAAGCGGTACAATCAGAGCTGGAAAGCGTTCGCGAACAGGCCCGCAAAGCCGAAAGCATCCTAACCCGGACCGAAATCGTTGCGCCGGTTTCAGGGACGGTTGTTCGCCTGCATTATCACACTCCGGGCGGTGTCGTCGAAAGTGGCAAGGCTATTCTGGAAATATTGCCAACCGGGGAACCCCTGATCATCGAAGCCCAGATTCCCCGCACCGAAATTGACGTGGTCCGCAAGGGGCAAGCTGCCACAGTCAGGCTGACCGCCCTGAACCAGCGCACGACGCCAATCCTTGAAGGCAAAGTCTATTACGTATCCGCAGACGCGATTTTGGACCGCTCGCAAGAGCTTCCACAAGAAATCTATGTGGCGCGTATTTCCGTGGCCCCAAGCGAATTACAGCGTGTCAGAGGATTCACCCCTACGCCGGGCATGCCTGCTCAAATCATGATTCAGACCCAGAACAGAACCTTCATCCAATACCTTATGAAACCCGTCGCAGACAGTATGATCAGGGCATTCCGGGAACAGTAAACGCACCCCACCACCCAAATCCTGCGCCTATATCCTGCAACTGTCCCGGTTCGCAGGCATAGGATGGCGGCATCCAACCCGCACGGGGGCGTGGTCAGGCCGACAGTGTTTGCCTTGCTTCACGCGCGAGGGCCTCAATCTGATCCCAATCCGCCGCTGTAACCAGCGCATCAGGGGCAATCCAACTGCCACCCGCACAGAGCACATTTGGCAGATCAAGGTAGCTCTTGGCATTGGCAAGGTTGATGCCGCCAGTTGGGCAAAAACTGATCTGTGGCAGAGGCGCGCCAATCGCCTTGAGCGCGGGCGCACCACCAGAGGCTTCGGCGGGAAAAAACTTCTGGGTGGTAAAGCCACGTTCAAGCAGGCGCATGGCTTCGCTAGCGGTGGCCGCACCGGGCAGCAACGGCAGTTCTTCCTCCAGGCAGGCCTCGATCAAGGCATCCGTAGCACCGGGAGAGACACCAAAAACAGCGCCAGCCGCCTTGGCATCGTGTACATCCTGCGGCGTGACCAGGGTGCCTGCGCCCACCACGCCACCCTCTACCTTTGCCATGGCTTCGATCACCTGTAGCGCCGCAGGCGTCCGCAAAGTGACCTCCAGCGCGGGCAGACCTCCGGCGATCAGCGCCTTGGCCAGGGGGACTGCATAGGCCGCGTCGCGTACCACAAGCACCGGCATGATCGGTGCAAGATTACAAATATCGCGGGTCACGCTGCGGGCGGCTTCGGAATTCAATTTCATTGGGTTTCACCTTGGTTGAGACGGGCAAGAATTGACTCTCGGGTGGGGATGGACGCAACGGCCCCGTTGGTTTCGACAGAAAGGGAGGCCGCCGCGCAGGCAAACCGTCCGGCGGCGACAGGGTCGCCGGTTTGGACATATTCAGCAAGAAAGGCACCATCAAAGGTATCACCGGCCCCGGTTGCATCGCGCAGATCGGCCGGAAAGGCGTAGATCCTGTGCTGGCCCTGCGGGGTTGCCACCAGCGCGCCCTTTTCGGCCATCGTCAGTACAACCATCTGCACCCCAAAAGACAAGAAGCGATCACAGATCTCGATGGTGTCGCTGGTGCCAAACAGGGCTTGGCAATCTTCGATGCTGGGAAAGACCAGATCCACCAGGGGCAGGATTTGCTGCAACGCCCGCCAGGCCTGGGGCGCCGACCAAAGGTTCAACCGCAGATTGGTATCAAAAGACACCTGTGCCCCAGCGGCGCGCGCCAGTTCTGCGGCCCGAAGCGCGGCGGCGCAGGAACTGTCAGAAATCGCCTGGGTGATACCACTAAGATGCAGCACACCAATCTGTTCAAACATCTGCGGGGTCAGGTCTTCCGGGGTAATCTGGCTGGCAGCAGAACCGGCACGGCGATAGGAAAACCGATGCCCCTGCGGGCCGTATTCGATGAAGTATAGCCCGGTCTGCGCCCCCTCCTTTTGCACAATTCGCGAGGCGTCGATACCTTCATCCTGGTAGAGCTTGAGAATATGGTCGGCAAAGCCATCACATCCCAGATGGGTCAGCATCCCCGAGGAGGCCCCAGCCCGGCGCGCCGCCACGGCGGTGTTGGACACATCGCCGCCAATGCCGGGACGGATCATGTCTTTTTCAAGCCAGGAAAATTCAAACATCGGTTCGCCAAAGCAGAGGATGTCCAGTGGGCGGGTCGTGGTCATGTGGCGGGTCCTGTGAAGATATTGGCATCATCTGGGTGCAGTGCTTGATTGGCAGCTGCAAAGTGGCGTCGCATCGCATCGCTGGCGGCGGCGGCATCGCCCTTGGCAATGGCCTTTTGGATGCGGCGGTGATCGCCAAGGATACGGTTCTGCGCCTCGGGCGACGGCTGGGCGCGCCGCCCTGCGGTGATGGACTCTTTTATGATCCGGCGCAGCGGCGTGACGATATAGACATAAAGCGGGTTGTCCGTCGCCTCGGCAATGGTCAGGTGAAACAGATAGTCCAGATCGGCAAAGGTTTCGGGATCGCGCACCGCCTGTTCCATCTGGGCGCAAAGCGCTGCAAGGGTCTCGACCTGGGCTACGGTACGGTTGGTTGCGGCCAGGGCGGCGGTGGCGGTTTCAATGCCCTGGCGCAGTTCCAACACCTTGTTGACTGAAAACTGCGCGGTGGCGAGCCCATGGCTGAAAGTACCGGCCAGAATATCAGGGTTGATGGCATTGACCTGTGCCTTGCGCCCATTGGAAATCTTGATGTGTCCGGCCCCCGCCAGATGGGCCAGGGCCCCGCGGATCACCACCCGGCTAACCCCGGCGCGGGTGCCCAATTCCGCCTCAGAGGGCAGCGTATCGCCGGGGCGCAGCCCACCCTCGGCAATCATGGTCAGGATACTGTCGGCCACGCGAGAATAAAGCGGGCGCCGATCCAGGTTGTCAAAGTCATCACTCACGGCAATCTCTTACTCGTGTGAGGCATAGCAGGGGGCTGTGCCTTGCAATCCTGTATACCTATAGTACAGGTTAGCCATACCCGGCAAGAGCTATGTTTGCCCCATCTTCAGCCAATTAACCAAAGCGACAGGCGGTCTTGCCCTCTTGCGCAATCCTCGCTGGATCACCCGAGGCATTTTCACTACTGTTTCCAAGAGGGGTGCAGGTAGGCATGGACATGACAGGAAAACCGCACAGACAGATTTTCATAAAGTTCATTCTCCTCTGCTGCCTTCTGGTCGGGTATTTTGGCTATCTCAGCTACGAATACGATATCGCGACCGGCGGCGCTGCGGCGCTGCTCACCTGGAGTTTCTTTGTCCTGTGTACGCCAGTGGCCGACGCCGGGTTCCTCCTGGATTTCCCCCTTCGATTGCTGTTCGGCATTCGCATGGTCGTCTCGGAAATCGCCGTCTGGCTCGTGGCGATTGGCCTGAATGCTGCAGTGATGCTCTATGGTCCTGGCTACTATAAGACGACCGTCCTGACCGAACTGTTGTACAACATAGTTACGACCCCATTCCCGTATTGGGGAATAATCTTACTGTCCGGGTTAGGCACTTTTCTGTCGATCCGCTTCGGGGACGAGCTGATGGATGTCATTCGTCACCGAGATCGCGCCTTCTTTCATTCCCACCATTTCAAGCATGAGCTGATATTGTTCGCCTTCTTTTTGCTGGTGCTCTCTATCTATTACCAGACCATCTCTGCCATCGGCATGGACGCCGTCATGGAGTAAACGCCCCCCCCCCAACAGTGCGGCTATTGTTTCAAAGAATGACGCGGTTTTCCGGGCAGCCTGTGTAGTTGATGTCCGCGCGATAAAGGCAGCCCTCGTCAGGTCCGGCCTGGTGAAGACCTTGCCGCGCTGTGGTCACAAAAAGCTGAGAAAAATCGGCACCGCCGAAGGCAGGACAAGAGCTGTGCTTGCCGCCGACATGAACCACGTGATCAAGTCGGCCATCGGGCAAATACCGCGCCACGCGCCCCGCCCCCCACTGCGCATTCCAAAGCGCGCCTTCGGCGTCACATACCGCCCCGTCAGGGAACAGCGCCTCTGGGCCAAGGTCGACAAAGACGATTGCGTCACCAACTGGCCAGCCCGCCTGATCAAGCGGCTGGCGCATGATCTTTGCCTGGGGGGTGTCGCAGAAATAGGCGGTGGTGCCATCCGGGGCAAAACAGATCGCATTGGGGATCGTAACTGCGTCGAATAGCTTGCGAAGCTCCCCTTGGTAGAGCCGGTAAATCGCCCCGGCCTCCGGCTCGGCCTGTTTGCCCATCGTGCCAATCCAAAAGCCGCCACAGGGATCGGCCCGCCCGTCATTTGACCGGGTGACCGGGTTTTCGGCTTCCAGCGGATGCAGCAAGCTGCGGGTGCCGCTGGTGATATCAAAAGTGAAAAGCCCGGTTTCAAAGGCGATCAACAACCTATCGCGATCAATCCAGCCCGCCGCCGAGGCATGTTCGTCAAACTGCCAGTCCAGCGCTGCGCCATCCACCTGCGACAACAGCCGCTTGCCCAGAATGTCGAACCAGAACAATTGCTGCCGTTCAGGATGCCAAAGCGGCCCCTCGCCCAGCGCGCAGGCGCGGGTATCAAAAATCTCTGCCTTGGTCATGCAAACACCTCGTCATAGGCGCGAACCACCTTCTGCGCCCGTATAGCAACATCCTGGGCCTTGTCTCCGGGACGGTAAAGCGCGGCACCAAGGCCAAACCCGTTTGCCCCCGCCGCGCGCCACTGTGCAAAGCTGTCAGGCTCTGCGCCGCCAACAGCCAGCACAGTTGTTTCCGGCGGCAGCACAGCCCGCACCGCCTTGAGCCCGGCCGGGCCGATCAGGGCACCGGGAAAGAGCTTCAGCCCATCGGCCCCGGCCCGCAGCGCGGCAAAACACTCGGTCGGGGTCATGGCACCGGGATAGGACACAAGACCAGCCGCCTTGCTGGCCCGGATCACCTCAGGGTTGGTGTCGGGCGACACAATCAGCCGCCCGCCAGCCGCCTGCACCCGCGCGACATCCTGCGGGGTTAGTACCGTGCCTGCGCCGATCAGTGCCGTGTCGTCAAAGGCCTGTGCTAGCAGGGCGATAGACTCCAGCGGGTCTGGCGAGTTCAGTGGCACTTCGATCTGCAGGATACCGGCTTCGATAAGCCGCCCTGCGATGGCTGTCACATCGGCAGGCGTCACGCCGCGCAGGATGGCGACAAGGTTGCGCTGTGTCATGGGCAGTCCTCTTGTTGACGATAGGCTGCTTTCAGCCCCTCCAGGGCAAGATCGACCCCATTCATTGTGGTTACCTCGCCGCCAAGCTGCGCAAGTGCGCTATGATAGCAGCGGGCTAGGTTGTCGGCGCCAATCACAGCCACCGCCCTGCCCTGCCAATAGTTGCGCATTGCCGCCAGCTCGGCCCCGATCAGCAAGCCCGACAGATGGGCCTGCGATGCATCTTGCGCCCCCGCGCCGACAAGCGACCCGGCCCGCAGCCCAAACAGCTGTGAAAACACCTGCGCGGGCTGCGCCTCTGAGGTGGCAATTGCCGCAGCAAAAACAGCATCATCCCAACTAGCGTCAAGCGAATGCCGCAGGATTGACTGGTGGCACAGCAGATCAAACAGCTCTCCCGTCATGGCAGTGTTGAAGGACTGCACCGTACCGCCCGCAATGCGCACCCATTTTGAATGGGTGCCGGGCAGGCAAAGCGTACCGTCAAACCCCGGATCCCTTGCCAGAATACCGGCGATCTGGGTCTCTTCGCCGCGCATGACATCGGGCGGGTCCATCTGGCAAAGCCCGGGCAGAATACGCACATCAAGGCGCGGGTCCCGCGTTGGTGCCCGGACTGTACGCCCCTTTGCGGGCAAGCAGGGCACGGCAGAATAGGGGGCTTCGATCCACCCCTGCCGCGCCCCGGCCATACCGCAGATCAACACCTTGGTGCGGCCTCCCTCGGCCAGAAAAGGCGCGGCCAGTTCCAGCAGCGCGCCCTCAAAGTCATCTGGCTGCAAACGCCCCATGCCCCTGTCGGACGCTGCATCGCCGACGACCCGCCCCATGCCGTCCAGCGCCCAAAGGCGCAGGCGCGAGGTGCCCCAGTCGACGGCGATCCAGTGTGCTGTGGCCATATGTCAGTCCAGATCGCCCGGCAGAAGACTGTCGGGGATATTTTGATAGCAGACAGGCCGCAGGAAGCGACGGATCGCAAAGGTGCCCACCGAGGTTGCACCAAAATTGGTCGAGGCAGGGTATGGCCCACCATGGACCATCGCCTCGCAGACCTCGACACCGGTTGGAAAGCCGTTTGCCATGACACGGCCGGCCTTGCGTTCCAACACAGGCATCAGCTTTTGCCCAAGGCTGGTGTCGCCGCTGTCCATATGCAGCGTGCAGGTCAGCTGGCCTTCCAAGGACTGCGCCACCTTCAGCATTTCAGCCTCATCCGCGACCCGGACGATCAGGCCGAGCGGGCCAAAGACCTCTTCGCCCAGCGCGTGATTGGCAAGCCATTCTGCGCCGGTTGTGGCGAACAGATAGGGCGTCGCATTGCGCTGATCGCAGCTGGAGGTCAGCAGTTCCTGCACCCCTGCGCTGGCGGCCAGACGGTCGCGCCCGGCGCGGTAGGCGCTGGCGATCCCATCGGTGAGCATCGTTTGCGCGCCGACCGGCTCCAGCGCGTTGATCGCCGCCCTGGTAAAGGCATCTGCATCCGCGCCATCAATGACGATGGCAATACCCGGATTGGTGCAGAACTGCCCGGCCCCCATGGTCAGCGACCCGGCCCAGCCAGTGGCGATATCGCCGCCACGGGCCTGCAGGGCGGTCGGCAACAGGAACATCGGGTTGACGCTGCCCAGTTCCCCAAAGAAGGGGATCGGAACAGGTCGCGCGGCGCAAAGATCAAACAGCGCGCGCCCACCGCCAAGTGAACCGGTAAAGCCCACCGCATTGATCAGCGGGTGCTGCACCAAGGCCTCTCCGACATCGCGTGTATTGCTTTGGATCAGCGAAAAGACGCCCGGTGCCACACCACAACTGGCGATGGCGGCCCGAATTGCCTCGGCGATGATTTCGCCGGTGCCGGGGTGGGCTGGATGGCCTTTGACAACAACGGGGCAGCCAGCTGCAAGCGCGGCAGCGGTGTCACCGCCTGCGGTGGAAAAGGCCAGCGGGAAGTTCGAGGCGCCAAAGACAGCCACCGGGCCAATGGGCCGCTGCACCAGTTTGAGATCAGGCCGCGGCAGCGGCGCACGATCCGGCTGCGCTGCGTCGTGGCGACGATCCAGATAGTCACCATTGAGAATATGCGCCGCAAACAGGCGCAACTGGCCGGTGGTCCGGCCACGTTCGCCCTGCAACCGGGCCTCTGGCAGGCCGGTTTCCTGCGTGCCGATCTCGGTGATGGCATCGCCACGTGCCTCAATCTCGTCGGCAATCGCGTTCAGCAAGGCGGCCCGCTCGGCGCGGGTGGAATACCCGTAGGACCAGAAGGCTTCTTCGGCCGCATTACAGGCACGGTCGACATCACCGGGTGTGCCGAGGCTGAAGCTCTGGGCCGGACCATGTGCGGGCTCGGAGTTGAATGTCGTGGCACTTGCCACCCAATCGCCTGCGATCAGGTGTTTTCCGTGTGCTTGAAATGTCATGTTTCTTGTCTCCTTATTTGCCCCAGCGAAGTGCGATCAGATCAAGCTCACCAGCAAGTTGCAAGAGTCTGGTTGTTGTTCTTTCGCTCATCGGCTTCAGTGGATGGCGGACATGGTCCGACCCGATCACGCCGCCAGCCATCATCACCGTCTTGGCCGCGCGCAGACCGCATTGGCGGTTTTCATGGTTTATCAGCGGCAGGCACAGTTTCCACTGCGCCAGCGCCCCGTCGTGATCGCCATCTAGATAGCGCGTGACGATCGGCCGGATCAGTTCTGGCTGCAGTGCCGAGGTCATGGTTCCGGTTGCCCCGGCATCGAGATCGGCGAGCAATGTCACCGCTTCTTCACCGTCAAACGGGCCGACGATATCATCGCCACCAGCCTCGATCAGCGCTGCCAGCTTATCGGCAGCAAAAGGCGTTTCGATCTTGAAATAACTGACATTTTCGATCTCGCGCGCCATTTTAACCAGCGACGGCACCGGCAGCGAGACACCAGATAGCGGCGCGTCCTGCACCATGATCGGGATGTTGATCGCATCCGAAACGGCCTGAAAATGCTCATGGATCCCTGCCTCACTGGGGACCAGCCCGACCCCGTGATAGGGAGGCATCATCATCACCATCGCCGCGCCCATCTTCTGCGCTTCGACAGCGCGCGCCACTGCGATACCGGTAAAAAAGTGGCTGATCGTCACGATCACCGGCACCCGGCCTGCCACATGTTCGAGGCTCAGCCTGGTCAGGGTGGCCCGCTCGTCATCGGACAGCAGGAACTGTTCGGAATAATTGGCCAGGATGCAGATCGCATCGACCCCCTGGTCGATCAGGCAATCGAGAACACGGCGCATCCCGTCTTCGTCGACGCGGCCATCGGCGTGAAAGGGCGTCGGGGCAACGGGCAGAATGCCGGTCAGTCTTTTCTTCATATCTGTCTCCTTGGATTTCAGTCGCGGACATGCGGGTGAAACCGCGAGACCTGGCGATAGGTCTCACCCGGGTTCAGCCGGATATCCGGGTATTCGGGATGATTGGGGGCGTCGGGCCAGGCCTGCGGTTCGATCGCAAGGCCGGCATTGGCCCCATAGGGCATACCAGTGAGCGTGGCCGCCAGCCCCGTATCAAGATGGGCGCCCTCATAAATCTGCAAGCCAGAGCTATCAGCCTTGACCTCAAGCCGCATGGGGCCATAGTCAAGACAGCACAGAGAGCGCAACGCCTGTGTCGGTTCAGCAAAGCAAAAGTTGTGATCCAACAGTGCATCGCCCGCGCGTTTGACGGCCCGTGGCCTGCGGAAATCAAACCGCGTCCCATCCAGCGGCGCAGGCGGTCCAAGCGGGATCAGATCGGCATCAACCGGCAGGTAGCTATCGGCGGGCAGGGTCAGGTCATGGTGTTGCAAGCCATCCTCGGGGGCAAAGCTCCAATAGGCGTGATGGGCCAGATTGCAAAATGTCGGTGCATCGGTTCGGGCGCTTAGCGTCAGGCGCAATGCGCCGTCATCTTCCAGCGCATAGCGCGCGGTGATGTCGAGCCTGCCGGGAAAGCCACCTTCACCATCGAGCAGGCTGACCTTCAACACCACCTGCGCGCTGTCATATTCGGCAATGGTCCAATTGCGCAGACTGGTCCCGCGGGCACCGCCATGCAGACAGGTCCTGGCGTTTTCATTGCGGTCCAGCGCGACAACGCGGCCCTGCAGGGGCGCGCGCCCCTTGGCGATCCGGTTGGCGACACGGCCTGCAATTGCCCCGCAATGCTGCAAAGGCCCCAGATAGGCGGCAAAATCCGGACTGCCAAGAATGACCGGAGCCTCCCAGCCCTGAACACGATAATCCTGCAGGCTTGCGCCCCAGCTCATCACTGCGGCACGGCTGCCGCCGTTTTCCAAACGCAGAAGGTGAACGGGATCACCGCCCGGCGTCGTGCCAAAGGTTTCAACGGGTGCATGCCGCATGGTGCGCTCACTCGATGAAAGGTGCGACAGAAACCCGCCGCCCCAGCGTAAAGGCATCTGCCACATGGCGCATCGGTGACAGATCCATATCGATGTCACCATCGCCGACAACCTGCGCCATGCGCGCATAGAGCCGGGGGTACTCTCCCGTCAGGCTAAAGCCGGTGTCCTCCAGCGTTTCCTTGCCGTCGATGGTCAGCCTGGCGCCGCCAGCGGATAGCATCAGCTTGCCCTGATCCGTTTCCGCCTCGATGGTCCAGATCTGTTCGCCCTGCTGCAGAAAATCCAGCTCGGCCGTGATCTCGGCCCCTTGTGGATGATAAAACCCAACCGAGGCGGCAATCGGGGTCTGGCAGTTTTCAGGCACCTGCAGAACCGCATTGGTAACATGGATGGGATCGGGCAGGATCTCTGTCACGATCGACAGGGCGTTGATACCGGGATCAAAGACACCCAGGCCGCCGGGTTGCCAGATCCAGTCCTGACCAGGATGCCAGCGGCGCACGTCCTCTTTCCAGGTCACGGTAAGGCGGCGCAGGGTCTTGTCGGCCAGCCATGCCTTGGCGCCTGCCACGCCCGCTGCTTCACGCGAATGCCAGGTCGCAAAGAGCGAAACCCGCTGCGCCCGCGCCAGGGTTTCCAGCGCGTGACATTCCGATAGCGTCGCGCCAGGCGGCTTTTCCAACATGACATGCCGCCCGGCCCGGATCGCGGTCTGGGCCGCAACAAAGCGCGGGACCGGCGGCAGACAGAGCGACACGACACGAATGTCGGGACAGTTCTGCAGCATTTCATCCAGATCGGTGAAGGCGGGGACGCCATCAACTGTGCCCTGGCGTGATACGGTCGCGGCAAGATCCCAATCCGGCGCGGCGGCGATGGCCGGAACATGCTGATCCACGGCAATCTTGCCAATGCCTACAAGTGCAATTTTCATCAATGCGAATCCTTTCCGACCGGTGCCCCGCGGCACCCTTTGAGAAAGTCGAGATCAGCGCCGGTATCGGCCCCCTCAACATGAGCCTGATGTAGCCAGGCATAGCCCGACGCCGCCGTTTCATGGCGCGGTTGCCAGTTGGACAGGCGGTCGGCCAGTTCGGCATCGGAGATATCCAGATGCAGGCGACGGTTTTCGACATCGACCTCAATCATGTCACCGCTCTGCACCACCGCCAGCGGGCCACCAGCCGCCGCCTCGGGCGAGGTGTGCAGGATCACAGTGCCATAGGCGGTGCCGGACATGCGCGCATCCGAGATACGGATCATGTCGGTGATACCCTTCTTCAGAACCTTCGGGGGAAGCCCCATGTTGCCCACCTCGGCCATGCCGGGATACCCCTTTGGGCCGCAGTTCTTCAGCACCATGATGCAGGTTTCGTCGATATCCAGATCATCATCCTCGATGCGCGCCTTGTAATCGTCGATATCTTCAAACACCACGGCGCGGCCACGATGCTGCATCAGTTCAGGCGAAGCCGCAGAGGGTTTGAGGATCGCGCCCTTGGGCGCGAGATTGCCCTTGAGAACAGCGATACCGCCTTTTTCCGTCAATGGCTTGTCAACGGGCCGGATCACGTCCTCGTTGCCGTTGACCGCTTCCTTGATTTCATCCCAGATCGTTTCCCCCGAAACGGTCAACGCGTCCTTGTGCAGCTTCCCGGCCTCGGCCAGCCGTTTCAGAACAACCGGAAGCCCGCCTGCATAAAAGAACTCTTCCATCAGGTATTTGCCAGAAGGCTGCAGGTTCAAAATGGTGGCAATGTCACGGCCACAGCGGTCCCAGTCATCAAGGGTGATATCAATGCCAACACGGCCGGCGATGGCCAGCATATGTACCACCGTATTGGTTGATCCCCCCACCGCGCCGTTGCAGCGAATGGCGTTTTCAAAGGCAGCGCGGGTCAGGATGTCAGAGGGCTTGAGATCGTCCTTAACCATCTGCACGATGCGCCGCCCCGAAAGCTGCGCCATAACACGGCGGCGGCTGTCGACAGCCGGGATCGCTGCATTGCCGGACAGGGCCATGCCCAGCGCTTCGGCCATAGAGGCCATCGAGGAGGCCGTGCCCATGGTGTTGCAGGTGCCGGAAGAGCGGGTCACCGCAGACTCCGCTGACAGGAATTCCTCCTGCGTCATTTCCCCGGCTTTGACCGCCTCGGAAAAGCGCCACAGATGGGTGCCTGCACCAACACGTTCGCCCTGGAACCAGCCGTTCAGCATCGGCCCGCCCGTCACCACGATAGAGGGCAGATCGCAGGAGGCCGCAGCCATCAACAGCGAGGGCGTGGTCTTGTCACAACCGACCATCAGCACGCAGCCATCCATCGGCTGTCCACGGATCTGCTCTTCGATCGACAGCGCTGCGAGGTTGCGAAACATCATCGCCGTGGGGCGAAACGTGTTTTCCGAGGCCGAGAAGACAGGCACCTCCAGCGGAAAGCCCCCGGCCTCCCAGATGCCGGCCTTCACCTTTTCAGCCAGTTCGCGCAGGTGGCCGTTGCAGGGCGTCATGTCCGACCAGGTGTTCAGGATGCCGATCACGGGACGACCGTCGAACAGATCGTCCGGGTAGCCCTGGTTCTTCATCCAGCCACGATGGTAGATCACGTCCTTGGTGCTGCCGCTGTACCATTCGGCAGAGCGCAGTTTGCGGGGCCATTTTGCGGGTTTAAATGTCATATCAGGCCTGCTTTGATTTGTTGTAAACATCGAAGATCACAGCGGCGAGCAGCACCAGCCCCTTGATCACCTGCTGGTAGTCGATGCCAATGCCAAGGATCGACATACCGTTGTTCAGCACGCCCATCAGGAAGGCCCCGACAACCGCGCCGACGATCTTGCCGACACCACCCGACATAGAGGCCCCACCAATGAACACAGCTGCGATCACATCCAGTTCAAGCGCAAAGCCTGCTTTGGGCGTGGCCGAGTTCAGCCGTGCGGCAAAGACCATGCCCGCCGCTGCGGCCAGCACCCCCATGTTTGCAAAGGCCAGAAAGGTCAGGCGCTCGGTCTTGATACCCGACAGTTTGGCGGCCTTTTCGTTGCCGCCCAGGGCATAGATGCGGCGGCCAGTGACGGTGCGCTCTGTGAAGAAGGCATAGATGAGGGTCAGCACACCCATGGTCAAAAGCACATTGGGCAGGCCGCGAAACGTCGACAGCTTGTAGAAGATGAAGATCAGCGCCAACGACGTGATCCCGATCCGCGCATAGAAGAAGGCGCTTGGCTCTACCTCCATGCCATAGGCGCGGTTCTGGGCGCGTGATTTCATGCCCATCCAGGTGATCAGCCCCGCCGCGACCAGCCCCGTCGAAAGCGACAGCACATTCACCCGCTTGACGTTCAGCAAATCGGCCAGCGCCGAGGACAGCCACGATGGGAAAATATCCGGCACAAAGCCGTTTGATATCATCTGGAATTCACGCGGGAACGGGCCCAGAGATTGGCCTTCCAGCAGCCAGAGCGACAGGCCGCGAAACACCAGCATCCCCGCCAGCGTGACGATGAAGGAGGGAATCTTCCAATAGGCGATCCAATAGCCCTGCGCCGCACCAATAAGGCCGCCCGCCACAAGGCAGGTCACCATGGTGACTCCGGTGGAGAGTTCCCATTCGACGATCATCACCGCGGCCAGCGCGCCGACAAACCCCATGACGGAGCCCACCGACAGGTCAATATTGCCGCTGACAATGACGATCAGCATCCCCAACGCCATGATGATGATATAGCTGTTCTGTAGCAGCAGATTGGTCACGTTCACCGGCTTCAACAGCGTGCCATTGGTGACAATCTGGAAAAATGCCATGATCGCGATCAGGGCAAACAAGAGACCATATTCACGCATATGCCGCACGAGGTATTCCTTGATCCCCAGTTTCTTGGGGGCCTCTGCGGTGCCTTCTGCAAGTTCCATTTTGCTGTCTCCTATTCGGTCACGATGAGCGACATGATGCGCTCTTGGCTGGCGTCTTCGGCTGAGAGTTCGCCGACGAAGGAGCCTTCGTTCATTACGTAGATACGGTCACACATGCCCAGAAGTTCGGGCATCTCGGAGGAAATCATCACGACACCTTTGCCCTGGGCCGAAAGGTCGTTGATGATGCCGTAAATTTCAAATTTGGCCCCGACATCAATGCCGCGGGTCGGTTCGTCCAGGATCAGCACCTCGGGCTGCGCGAACAACCATTTGGACAGCACAACCTTTTGCTGGTTGCCGCCTGACAGGTTCATAACCTTCTGAAACACGCTGGGGGTTCGGATGTTCAGCGCCGACCGGTAGTCTTCGGCTACCTGGGTTTCGCGGGCTTCGTTCAGCACCATGTTGCGCGACACCTCAGGCAGATTGGCCAGGGTGATGTTGCGCTGAATGGTTTCATCAAGAACCAGACCCAGCGATTTGCGATCTTCGGTGACATAGGCCAACCCGGCCTTGATCGCCTTGGAGACAGAGCTCACATCAACCGGGGCACCCTTCATTTCGACGCTACCGGATATATTGCGGCCGTAGGACTGGCCAAAGATGCTCATCGCCAGTTCGGTGCGCCCGGCCCCCATCAGCCCGGCGATACCAACGACTTCGCCTGCGCGCACAGTCAGGTTGACGTCGTCGATCATCTGCCGCTCGCTATGCTGCGGGTGCCAGACGTTCCAGCCTTTGACCTCCATCAGCGTTTCCCCCGCGCGGCGGGCGCGCCTGGGGTAGCGGTCGGCCATGTCACGGCCCACCATGTCACGCACGATGCGATCTTCGGTGATTTCGCCCTTCTCGGCCTCCATGATAGAGACGCTGGTGCCATCGCGTATAACGGTCACGGTATCGGCCACGCGGCGCACCTCGTTCAGCTTGTGGCTGATGATGATCTGGGTGACGCCCTGCTCTTTCAATTCAAGCATCAGATCCAGCAGCGCCTGGCTGTCGCTTTCCGAGAGCGCGGCGGTAGGTTCGTCGAGGATCAGCAGGCGCACTTCTTTTGAAAGCGCCTTGGCGATCTCGACCAACTGCTGTTTGCCCACGCCCAGCGCATCAACCAGCGCGCTTGGCGGTTCTGACAGCCCAACCTTGCGCAAAAGATCTTCGGTGCGGCGATTGGTTTCGCGCCAGTCGACAATGCCGCCAACCGCGTATTCATTGCCAAGAAAGAGATTTTCGGCAATCGACAGCAGCGGCACCAGCGCCAGTTCCTGATGTATGATGATAATCCCGCGCGCTTCGGAATCCGAGATGCCGGAAAATTCGGCCAGCGCGCCGTCATAGTGAATTTCGCCCTCATAGCTTCCCGCCGCATAAACACCGGAGAGCACCTTCATCAGTGTAGATTTGCCAGCGCCGTTTTCCCCGACGAGAGCATGAATTTCACCCTGTTTTACGGCCAGGTTTACCGAGTCGAGCGCCTTGACCCCAGGAAATTCCTTGGTGATCGAGCGCATCTCGAGTAGCGCGTTCATAGCCCTACCTCCATGATTGAAAAGGCCTGCCCGCCCGCAAGCGGACAGAACCAAAGGGAAACCAGGTTACTGGACTTCGTCCATCGTGTAGTAACCGGACCCGATGATCACCTCTTCCCAGTTCGACATGTCGACAGAAACCGGTTCCAACAGATAGCTTGGGATGATCTTGACGCCATTGTCATAGGTCTTGGTGTCATTGATCTCAGGCTCGCCGCCTTTGAGCAGCGCATCAACCATGCCCACAGTCACCCGGGCAAGCTCACGCGTGTCTTTGAAAACGGTTGAATATTGCTCGCCTGCCAGCATCGACTTGACCGAGCGCAGTTCAGCATCCTGGCCGGTAATGATCGGCATTTTCAGATCATCCGAACCATAGCCCACCCCCTTGAGCGACGAGATGATACCAATCGACAGGCCGTCATAGGGAGAGAGAACACCATGCACCTGGGCTTCGGTGTAATGGGCCGAGAGGAGGTTATCCATGCGGGACTGTGCCACCGCACCATCCCAGCGCAGGGTGCCGACGGTTTCCATACCCATCTGGCCGGATACAATATTGACGGTGCCCGCGTCGATCAGCGGCTGCAGTACCGACATCGCACCATTGTAAAAGAAATAGGCGTTGTTATCGTCGGGCGAGCCGCCAAACAGTTCGACATTATAGGGACCATCGCCAAAGCGCTCTTTCAGCCCGTCAACCAGCGATGACGCCTGCTGAACGCCAACTTTGAAATTGTCGAAGGTGGCGTAGTAGTCAACATATTCGCTGTCGCGGATCAGCCGGTCATAGGCGATGACGTTGATATCGGCGAAATGGGCATTTTCCAGCGCGTTCGAAAGCGTTGTACCGTCGATCGCGGCAACCACCAGAACATCAACGCCGTTGGTGATCATGTTTTCAATCTGGGCAAGCTGGTTGGGGATATCATCCTCGGCATATTGCAAGATGGTGCCATAGCCAGCAGCTTCGAACTGTTCCACCATCGAATTGCCGTCCGAGATCCACCGCGCAGACGATTTGGTCGGCATTGCGATACCAACAGTTCCTTCAGCGAAGGCAGCAGTCGACACGAGTGCCGACGCCGCCGCTGTGATAAGCAGGCGGGTGAGTTTCATGGTTTCCTCCCAAAATGCGCGGTCATTTATATATCTATCGCGCGCTTCCTCATTCCGAGCGATTAGGCTCGCCGCATGGGTAGGGCAGGTTTACATAACAGTAAAATTCTAATAACCACAAATGACATACCAAAGGTGTTATGTTCATGTCGATTGCACGCCGTCTCAAGACCTCTCATCTGCGCCTGATCCTGCGGGTGGCAGAGACAGGCAAGCTTCAATCCGCCGCCGAAGAAATCGCAATATCGCAACCTGCGGCATCGCGGATGCTCTCTGAAATCGAAACCCTTGTCGGCGCGCCGCTGTTCACCCGTCACGCCAAAGGCATGGCAACGACAGCGATCGGCGAAACAGTTGTGCGCCACGCCCGGCAGATCCTCCAGAGCTTCGACAGGCTGGAAACCGATGTGCAACAGGTCACCGACGGCCGCACGGGATCCGTACGCATCGGCACGGTGACGGGCCCCGCAGTGGGCATGGTCGTTCCGGTGATCCGCGCCGTCCGTGAGCTGGCCCCAGAGGTAGAGTTCACCGTCGAGGTCGCGCCCTCAGCCGCATTGCTTCGCGGACTGGATGAGGGCAATTTCGATTTCATCATCGCCCGGCCTCCGCCCGATGACAGCGGCCACCACTACCGCATTCATCCAGCCCGCAACGAAGTGGTCTCTATGCTGGTCTGCCGCGACCATCCCCTGGCCGGGCGCAAGTCGCTCCGCCTGCGCGACCTAGCCGATTTCGAATGGGTCATTCAGGACCGCGGCACCCCGATCCGCGCCGCGGTTGAGGCGGCGTTCTACGCCAATCGCGTCAAGAGGCCGACCCAGGTCACCAACACCTCATCCCTGCTTGTGGCGCTGGCGCTCTTGCAGGGGTCAACCGCCATCGCGCCGCAATCCTACGAGGTTGCAGAGCTGCTGGCGGGCTCTGGCCTGGACGTCAATGTCACGCGGCTGGATCTCGTCGAAGATATTCTGGTCTCACCGTTTTTTGTGATCGTCCAGCAGGACCGCCAGCTTTCCCCCGTGGCCGAACAGGTCATCCAGGAAACATTCCGCAGAATCTAGCCAAAGACGCACCCTGGCCCAAGCAATCTGGGGCCCAAGCAATCTGAAGCAGCCCCGCGTGCCCAAGGCTTGGGGACGCGGAGATTTGGGGGCTTACGCGCTGTCAGATGTCAACGACATTTCAAGCAGCACTGAAGAGAGACATTTGCCATGGGCATCCAGTGCCAGGGATCTTGTGACCCCCCCTTTGAGGGCACCTTTAAGGACAAAATTCATGGCGCAGAGCTGCGGCAGAACATAGCGCGACACCGCGCTGGTCGGCTGGTTTAGATAGGCGGCGACGCGTTCGGCTGAAATCTCGGCGAGCAAACGATCAAAATCCTCTGCACGGTAGGCGATAATGGATATATTGGAGGTATCCCCTTTATCCCCGGTTCGGCCGTGGGCAAGCTCATGCAGCTTCATGGTTCACTCCCAAGATATCAGCGCGCAATTGAACACGCTGCGAAGGCATCAATGTCGAGGCAATGGCGATGATTTCCCGCACTGACTTCGAAACGCCCCCCCCTGCTGCCGGGCCGCATAGGTAAAGCGATTCCACTTCTTCGCCGATCAAACGGGCGGTGGCGGCACTGGTGCAGCGGGCGGTGTAGCGCAGGCGCGTCTCCTCTTCGCTGCCAATCAGGTGCCCAAGACGCTCGTCGATATCAGATGCAGTCAGTCGCTGGTCCAGAATTAACCTGGCCAGGTCGGCGCGGGCGCGGGCATTGCTCCCCATGTAGGAAATTTGCCCCTCTCCTTGCCAGCCGTCTCGGTAAGCAACCGAAACCTTGAGTTGCCCGGTCGGGGGCTGGCCAGTTGCACCGCGCACCGCCACGCGATCCTTGCCAATGGCTTCGAAGGTAACTTGCGAGAAATCCGCCACGACATCCGGCTGCAGATAGCGCGCGGGGTCATGGATTTCATAAAGCAGCTGTTCGGTACAGGTGGCCGGGGTGACAATCCCGCCGGTATTCGCAAGCTTGGTCACAACCGCGTTGCCATCTGCTGTTACCTCGGCCAAAGGAAAGCCGATATTGGCAAGGTCAGGCACATCCTTGACGCCCGGATCCGCAAAATACCCACCGGTAATCTGCGCGGAACATTCAAGCAGGTGGCCAATCAATGTACCGCGCCCAAGCTTTTCGTAATCGTCCATCGCCCAGCCAAAGTGATGCACCAAAGGCGCCAAGAACAGCGCAGGATCAGACGCACGTCCGCATATGACAATGTCAGCCCCCTGCGCCAGCGCCTCGACGATACCGGAAACGCCGATATAGGCATTTGCCGAAACCATGCGTTGCCCCAGCGTCGAGGCGGGTTGCTTGGTTTCATCAAGGATGAAATCCGCGATCTGATCAGAGACATCGTCCCCCGTCACCATCGCGACTTTCAACGACAGCCCAAGATCAGCCACAATGGCACGGGCCTTTTTCGCTGCGGCGCCCGGGTTGGCCGCCCCCATGTTTGTGATAATCTTGGTACCGTGTTTTGCACAGCCCGGCAGGGTTGCGCGCAGGCGGCGCTCAAGCAGCGGATCATAGCCTGCGTCGGGATCGTCAAGTCGTGCCTTTTGCGCCAATGCGATGGTGCGTTCGGCCAGACATTCAAAGACCAGAACATCCAGCGCCCCGCGATCTGCAAGATCGGCAGCCGGTGCGATCCGGTCCCCTTGAAATCCCGCGCCACAACCAATTCTGAAGGGGTTCATGCCAAGACCTCCTTGTGCCTTTGGCCCAGCCTGCGGGCACCAAAATATACGGCGAGGGCAAGGATAGGGGTGAATGACTGGGGCCAGATTGCCAGAGCAATCACCGCAATAAGCAAAGCCGTGTCGATCGCCCGGTTTCCGACAAGTGGCGACCCTGTCAGCAGCGTCGGCACCGCAAGCACCAGCGCCGCCCCCGCCAGGATCGCTTCGGCTATCGCAACAGCGCCGCCTTGAAGCAACATGCCGGGAAAGAGCAGCAGCAAGAAGGGCACAAGATAGGTCACCGCGCCAAGGCGCACAGCGTGCCCCGCAGCCGGGAGCCAGTTGGTGTTTGCAATGCCAGACCCAACAAAGACTGCCACGCAGACGGGGGGCGTGATGACAGAAATCGTGGCGAAATAGAACACAAAAAGATGGGCCGCCAAGGGGTCAACACCCACGGCTGTCATGGCGGGTGCCAGCACGGCTGCAACCAGAACATAGGCGGCGGTGGTCGGCAGGCCCATACCCATGATCAGGCAGACAAAACCCACGATAACCGCAACCATCGGCACGCTGTCGCCCGCCATCGACACGATCAGGGATGACAGGGTCACGCCGATGCCCGTCAGGTTGATCATCGACACCAGCACCTGCGCACCCGCCAAAAGCACGCCGATGATGACCATGCCTTTTCCGGCGTCTTCCAATCCGTTGATGACCTTGCCGATCATCTCACGCGGGGACAGCCTGCCCGCTTCGGTTGCAATAAATGCGATCAACAGCCCAATGACGCCGTAAAACGCAGCGGTGGCAATCGACCGGCCAAGCCAGATGCCGATGCCAAGCCCACCAAGCGCACAAAGGATCGGTGCCACACGACGTGGTGACAGGATGGTGGCCCATGCAGGCAACTCGTCCTCCGGAACAACGGCAAGGCCACGGCGCAGGGCGACAAAATGCACGGTAACAAAGACAGAGGCATAGAACAGGACAGCCGGGATGATCGCCCCGAGGATAATTGTGGTGTAGGGAAGGCCCAGAATTTCCGCCATGACGAAGGCAGCAGCCCCCATGATTGGCGGTGCGATTTGGCCCCCTGTCGACGCCACCGCCTCTACCGCTGCTGCGAAGGGCCGCGGATAGCCAAGCCGGATCATCATCGGGATGGTAAAGTTGCCCGTGGTCGCGACATTTGCCACCGCAGAGCCCGAGATCATCCCGAACAGGCCACTTGCAATGGTTGCAATTTTGGCCGCCCCACCGGGCTGACGGCCGCCAAGGCGCATGGCAAGATCCATGAACGCCTGCCCACCCCCGGTATGCAGCAAAAGCGCGCCGAACAGGACAAAGGCGGCGATGACCGTTGCCGCTACCCCCGTCAACATGCCCCAGATCCCAAGATCCCCAAGAAAGATCGTCTCGGTCACAAAGGCCGTATCAAAACCGCGATGACGCAGGGCACCAGGCAGCAAATTTCCGAACAGCGCATAGCCCAGCCCCACCAGAACGAGGACCGGAAAGATCAATCCTACGGTGCGTCGCCCAAGCTCTAGCACCGCCAGCACAAGCCCTACAGTCAACGCTTTGTCTATGGTTGTGGCCCAGGGCAGCGACGTCATTATTTCGTCGTAGTTCCAAACGACATAGCCACAAGCGATCAGCACAAGGCCGCAAAGCGCGAGATCAATTGCAACACCAATCGGACGCCAGCGGGTGCCAGCGCCCAACGGGTAGAGCGCGAAACCCAAAGAGGACACCAGCGCCAGGAAAAGCGCGCGCTGAATCAGCCCTTCGAACGGACCACTTGCCGCTGTGTAGAAAACGAAGGCTCCTACCAATATGGCAAGCCCTTTTTGAATATTCGCAAGGGTCATATCACTTGGCCATCAACTTGGCAGGGATCTCCATGCCCTGTTCTTCGAACCAGCGCGCGGCCCCCGGATGCAGCGATATGGTGCCATAATCCAAAGTCATCTGGGCCAAGTTCGCCCCCTCAAGCGCAGCCATGGCATTGGCCTGTGCGGTCTTGTCGGCCATGATAACAGAAACAATTTGGTAGGCCGTTTCGTCGTCCATTGATGCAGGCGCGGCGACCCCAACCCCAAAGGCCCAGGTGCTGTACGCAGGGATATCATCAGCAGCACCTGCTGGAATATCCACGACGGAAATATCCGGCATGTCTGCCCGCAGGGTGTCAGCCTGTTCCGGGCTTAAGCCAAGAACCGAAATATCTGTCGAAACCGCGATATCCATGGTGGACCCGTCAAGCTTTAGACCCGAACCCGATTTGACATAGCCCACCAGGCGATTGTCCTTGATTGCACCGACAATATCGGTTGTCGAGCCGCGCACATAATCGGCGCTGAGCCCAAGCGCTTTGAACACGGCTTCGGTCGTGGCTTCGGTCGATCCGCCCTTGATGCCAGGGTTGAACCGTTTTCCTGCCAACTCCTCCAGGCTATCGGCATCAGCATCGGCGCGGACAACGACGTTTTGCGGCGCGTTGGTATACACCCACAGCAGGCGCAGGTCTTGCGCATTGCCTTCAAAGGCGTTGGTGCCCGATACGGCGTGCTGCACTGCATTTGTCGTCACCAGGCCAAGGTCAATCTGTCCGCGCCCCATGCGGCGGATGTTGTCCAGCGTCGCGCCTGTTTCAACCACAGAGGCTTTCAGCCCTTCGGTATTTTCATTGATCAGTTGGCCTACTGCAACAAAATATCCGTAGTGGCTCGACGATGCCGAGGTAGAGCCAATCAGCAGGTCAGTTTCCTGCGCGGCCAGTGGCGATGCCAGCAAAGTTGCGCCAAAAAGCGCGGCGATTGTGTGTTTCATGAGTTCCTCCCTTGGATGCCCTATGGGGGCCAGGCGATCATGCAATGAATTACCTGTTGCGAAAATGGCTGATTTTGGAATAATTGATGCATGAAACGCAACAATATGTCTTTGTCTGATTACACTGCGGTACTGACACTGCAAGAAACCGGATCCTTCCGCGCCGCCGCCGAGGCACTGCGCATGTCGCCATCTGCTCTCTCTCGCCACATTTCGGCGCTTGAAGATCAGCTCGGCACACGCCTTTTTGACCGGGACACGCGCAATGTCAGACTTACCACCAGCGGCGCTGTGCTTGCCCGTATCGCAGCGCGTATGGTTCACACCGCCCAAGATGCATATGCTGAGTTCGACGCGCACCTATCGGCGCGGCATGGGCAGTTGACCATTGCGGGGCTCCCCTCTGTCACGGCGGCCTTTTTGCCCCAGGTCCTGCGCCGTTTTACATCGAAGTATCCGGACATCGACCTGAAAATCATCGACGCGCTATCGGACAGCGTGATCGAGGTTATTGAAACGGGGCGTGCAGAAATCGGCTTCACTGCGGGGACGCTGTCGACACGGTCTCGGCTCGCGTTTCAACCGGTGATGGATGATGCTTTTGTTGCGATTGGGGCACCCGAGGGGCCGCTTCAGGAAGACCGACCATATGATTGGTCGGAACTGGTAGAGATGCCGTTCATTGCAATGGCACAGGGCACATCCGTACGTGAATTACTGGACAGCGCCTGCCTTCGGCTGAACCGGCCGCTTTCGCCAAGGTTTGAGGTCGCGCATCTGGCAACCGCCGGTGCATTGGTGGCCGAGGGGCTGGGCATTACGGCGCTGCCGGAATTGACACTGCCGATTTTGCCGACCGAGCGGCTTGTCCAGCGATCCATCATAGGTTTTGGGGCCCGGCGGCGAATCGGGCTGGTGCGTCAAACCGGGCGATCCCTCTCCCCGGCAGCCAGTGCTTTTCTAGAGGTTTTGTTGGAAACGCCCGTCAAAGCCAAGCCATCGCCTGTCGGTGTTCCGGTAAAAGAGAGCGAGTGAGGCCTTCATATCCGGGTCATTTCCCGGCGGGCGCAACAGCAGCCGGGAAATGACCGCTGCGTTGCGGCCAACCGTTGCACGCGCAGCAACCGCTGTGCACCCTTCACGACACAGCGGCATGTTCAGGATGCGATCGCTTGTAAGTCTGTTGTAAGGCTTGCCCCCCATTGAAGCGCAAATCGCAGCACACAATGGAATATGATATGCGTCTTCTTGCAATGGCCGTCGGGATTGCTGTCGCTTAGGCGGCACCTGCTCACGCCCTCTCTGTCCCATCCAATGGAAAACTGCCTTTGACGTCATGCGCAAAGGCAAGGACATCGGCGATCACAGCTACAGCTTTTCCGGTGGCGGCGGCGCGTTGACCGTGAAGGTGACGACGGAGATTGTGGTAAAGGTGCCTTTAATCAGAACCACCGCCTATAGCTTCAAACACACCAGTGTAGAGAGGTGGAAAGGTGGCACGTTGCAGCAACTCAGTTCGGCCACAAATGATGATGGCACGCCGCACAGCTTGCAAACAGCAAACAAGGGGGCTTTGATGGGCCTTTCAGGCCCCATGAATTTGCGATCTTCTGGTTTTTCTTCCAGTCCGGACCGGCCCGAAACTATCGACCAGAAACTGCGCGCACCGGTTGCGATTGGAACAAGGCGCGACCAAGCACTGCCCTTTCTGCCGGTGCGCCAAGCTGTTGACCGGGCTTAAACAGTGGATATTTGGAGCCAAATGAAGCAGGGGCAGAGTATCCGTTCAGCCGTTTTCGCGTAGGATATGGCCCGCAAGGTAAAGAGAGCCGCAGATCAGCACCCGCGCCTGGGGGTCCTGGTGCAGGATCTGCTCTAGGGCGGCGCTGGTGTTTTCTGCACAGGTGGCGGGCAGGCCAACCGATACGGCGGCGGCTTTGGTTTCGCTGGCCGACAGCGTGTTGACCTCATCTGGGATGGAGACCGCCGTCAGGCTTTGAGCCTGGGTCGCCAGCGGGGCTAGATAACCGGTCACATCCTTGGTGTTGAGCATGCCGCAAATCAGGTGAGTCGGCCGTTTGGGCAATGCTGCCAGGACCTCTGCCAGGGCGCTACCGGCGGCGGCGTTATGGCCGCCGTCTAGCCAGAGTTCGGCCTGCCCTGCCGCCGCAACCAGCGGACCAGTTTTCAACCGCTGCATTCGGGCCGGCCATTCGGCCTGCAGCATTGCTGCTTCGCAGGCGGTTTCATCGGCGCCAAGGCGGCGCAGCGCCGCCAGGGCCGCGCCTGCGTTTTGCACCTGATGTGCGCCCAGAAGCGCGGGCATTGGCAGATCCAGCAGGCCGCGTTCATCCTGATACACCAGGCGGCCGCGTTCTTCGCTAACGTGCCACTGCTGCCCATAGGCCAGGACCGGCGCGCACAGTTGCGCCGCCCTGGCTTCGATGACGTCCAGGGCCTCTTCGGGTTGTGGGCCCACCACCACCGGCACGCCGCGTTTAATGATGCCTGCCTTCTCAAAGGCGATCTTGGCCAGGGTATCGCCCAGAAACTGTTCATGGTCGATCGAGATCGGCGTGATCACCGTGAGCTCTGGCTTGGCGACGACATTGGTGGCATCCAGTCGGCCCCCAAGGCCAACCTCAAGCAGGGTATAATCCGCCGGGGTGCGGGCAAAGGCGAGCAGCCCGGCCACGGTGGTGATTTCAAAATAGGTAATGCTTTCCCCGCCGTTGGTGGCGTAGCACTCATCAAGAATTTCGCTGAGATGCGTTTCGGAAATCAGCTCTCCGGCCAGGCGGATGCGTTCGTGGAACCGCGCCAGATGCGGCGAGGTATAGGCGTGGACAGATTTTCCCCAGCCTTCAAGCCCGGCGCGAATCATCGCCTGGGTTGACCCCTTGCCATTGGTCCCCGCCAGGTGGATCACCGGCGGCAGGCTATCCTGCGGGTTGTCCAGCCGCGCCAGCAGCTGCCAGACCCGATCCAGCGTCAGGTCGATAATCTTCGGGTGCAGCGCCAGCATGCGGGCGAGGATGACGTCGGATTTTGGCTGGGTCATGAAGCATACTCAACTGGCAACGGGTCAAAAAGACAGGGACAGATAAACGACAAACGGCCCACCCTGATAAAAGGCGGGCCGCATCACAAAAGCCTAGCGCATTCAGCCGTCCGATGGGGCAGGTTGAGCGGCATCCGGGGCGTCAAGAGCGGCGGTTTCGCCCTCGCTCGGGGCGGGCAGATCCCCCACCACCTGTGGCGGCAGCCCCATCAACATACGGATGATGGTGACCAGCTCCTGGCGCATCTGGGTGCGCGGAATCACCCGGTCCAGCATGCCATGGTCCAGCAGGTATTCCGCCCGCTGGAAGCCTTCGGGGAGCTTTTCGCGAATAGTCTGTTCGATTACCCGCGGCCCGGCAAAGCAGATCAGCGCGTTGGGTTCGGAAATATGCACATCGCCCAACATCGCATAGGATGCCGTCACGCCCCCGGTGGTGGGGTGGGTCAGCACAACGATATAGGGCAGGTTTGCCTCTTTCAGCATCTGCACCGCAACGGTGGTGCGCGGCATCTGCATCAGCGACAGGATGCCTTCCTGCATGCGCGCGCCCCCCGCAGCCGAGAACAGCACCAGCGGGCGGCCAAGCTTCACGGCCTCTTCGGCGGCGGCGATGATCGCATTGCCGACATACATGCCCATGGACCCGGCCATAAAGGAGAAATCCTGCGCCGCGGCAATGATCGGCGTGCGGCCAATTTCGCCGGAAACCACCAGCATGGCCTCTTTTTCATCGGTCTTTTTTTGCGCCGCCTTCATGCGGTCGGGATATTTCTTCTGATCCCGGAATTTCAGCGGATCCGCAATCGGTTCCGGCACTGTGACCTCGGTGAAGATACCACCATCAAACAGCGCGGCGAAACGATCGCGCGGCGTGATATGCATGTGGTGATCGCAGTTGGTGCAGACGTTTTGATTGTCGCTCAGCTCGCGGTGAAACAGCATGGTGCCGCATTCACTGCATTTGTGCCAAAGGTTCTCAGGCACTTCGCGGCGCGAAAAGATCGAATTGATCCTTGGGCGAACGTAATTGGTGATCCAGTTCATATCATGCCTCTATCGGGGGGCCGGTTTGGCATCCCAGATAAGGTGCATTGACGCGAATTGCAATCAGCGCCGTATCGCCAGTCGCGCCACTAGCCAGGCCACCAGCATGGTAGCGCAGTCCACCAGCAGCCAGGGCCGCAACCCTGCCACATCCGACAGATCATAGGGCAGCAGGTAAAGCCCCAACCCGTTCAGGCTGCTAGGCGATGCCACAATCAGCAAGGCAACAATATTGTTAAAGAAATGCACCGCAATGGCCGGGCCAAGCGTGCCGGCCCGCGCGGTCAGATCTGCCGTTACCAAGCCAAAGCCCATGGCCCACAGACACAAGAGCCATGCATTGTCGCCCGCCTCTTGCGGCATGTAATGGGCCAGCCCAAACAGCGCCGCAGGCAGCAGCAGCCAGATCAACGGATTTTGAAATCGCGCCGCCAGCGCCTGTTGCAGATAGCCACGAAACACCACTTCTTCAGCGCTGACCTGCACCAAAACCGCCAAAAGCGACAGTGGCAGCAGCCCCAGCCAGAGCGGCAGCGCGACATTGGGCACCAGCGGCGCGCCAAAATCATAAGGCGGCAGCAACAGCACGATGCCAAAGACAATCAGCAACCGCAAAAAGACCTGGGTAAACTGGTGCAGCATCGGCACCAGCGGCCCGATCAGGCTGACAAAAGAGCGCCCCTGCAACAGCCGCGCCGCCAAGCCGGCCCCCAGCGCCATAAAGCCAAAGGTCACCAGTACCAGCAGCATCGCCGCAGGCGTGCTGCCCTGTACCACGGATGCCAGATCCGCCGCAGAGGTCAGCTGCAGAATCAGTAAAAAGGCCCCGAGGTTCAGCGCGTAGCTGACACCTGCAATGATGCCAAGCCCGGCCAGTATCCGCCAGATATGGGATTTCGCCCGCCCCGGTGCCACCAGGGTTTCATGCGCCCGATAGGCGGATTCTGCATTCATACTACCCTGCCCTCTGTCTGGGTCTCATCTGTCCGGCGCGTCGGAAGATCCGGGATCATCCGCGCCAGACGCACCAGAGCCCGAAACGGGAAAGACTGCAACCTCCAGCCCCTCTGCCATCGGAAACCCGGCAAGCCGCACCTGTTTTGCCAGGCCCACCAAATGTCCCGCAACCGTCTCAAGCAACTGGGTCGCTACCCGGGCATCGCTCTCGATCACCGCACGATATTCCTCGGCCCCGATGCGCAGAAACAGGCAGTCGACCACGGCGCGCAGGTCCATTTCACGCGGCTGCTGCAAGATCACGGCCAGATCGCCAATCAAGCGGCCCGGCTCGATCACGGTCACTGGCACCGCGCCGACGCCGCCAGCACCGCCCAAGGCCTCGGGCCAGAACAGCTCTGCCCGCCCCTCCAGACAGAGATAGACGGCATCGCCGCTTTCGCCTTGGGCAAACACCAGCTCCCCCTCTGCCACCCGGTGCCACTGGGCGGAGAAGGCCAGCAGACGCTGGTTGCGGGTGTCCAGCTGCGCAAACAGATCGGCGCGGGCAATCACCTCGGTTTTTTGCCGGAAATCCTCTGCCGCCAGCCCCTCGGGGCTGGGATCCATCCGCCGTTCAACCCCGTCTATGCGGCCATCGCGGATCTCGACAAACAGGTCGTAGCGCTCTGGGTGGCGGAATTCATCCTCCATAAAGATCATGGTGCTGGCGGGCAGCAAATCGCGCAGCCGGTCGCGGGTGCGCAGGCGGCTGGCAGAATCATGACTGGCCAGGGCCCGATCCAGGATCAGGATATCGGGGCGTTTGATCGCCGCGCGGGTAAAGGCAGCACGCTCGCGGAACATCGGGTCCAACAGCGACCCGCCCAGCCCAGAGGGAAGATCGTAAAGGATCAGCGCCAACCGTTTGTTCAGCCCCTGTTCGGTCATCACCTCGCTCACCAGGGCTTCGACCTGATGCGCCTTGTTGCCGGCATGGCGCGAGATTTTTCCATAAAGCGCGTTTTCCAGCACCGAGAGGCGCGGCACATAGGCCGCCGGGTCCAGCGGCACAAACAGCCCGCCAGAGCGCGCCCGCAAGGCCGCACCAATGGTCGCGCGAATGTTCAGAATGCGCGCCTTGAACCCTTTTGGGAAACCGGGGCCGATCTGCTCAGCCGAGAGCAAAAACGGAATGGTCATCAAGCTCGCCCGCGCCGCTTCGCTAAGCCCTTCGGCCGACACGGGCGACTGGCTTTGCAGGGCGGTGTGTTCCTCAACGGCGCTGCACAGGCGGGCATAAAGCGCTTCATCCAGGCCAAGCCGTTGGAACAGCGGATGGTCATAGTTGTCGCGGCCAAAGGTCTTGACCAGGATCTCTGCCACGCCAAGGCCAATGCCCAGGGTCTCGGTTTCCAGATGTTGATCCTGAATCACCTGATAAAACAGCCGCCCCGGCGCCAATAGCTCTTCGGGGGAGATTTCTCGTCGAGGGGCGGCAAACAGAATATTGACGGCCAGGGGCACCGCCGGATGAAAGCTCTCTGGGTCAAAGTGATGCACCACACTGTTCAGCCCCGCCGCCATCAGCCGCTGCTTGATCAGTGGCCGCAGTGCCACGATCTGTTGTTCCAGCGCCGGATGGCTGCCGATCTGAAACTGCGTCTTCAGGGTGCGGCGGAACAGTTCTTGATCGACGCCCATGGCCTCTATCAATTGGAACCACCAGTCGCGCAGATCGCCTTCGGACCCCAGCCCGGCAAGCGCCGGATTGACCCAATCCGCCTCCAGCGGGTCAGTGCTATTGCCAGCGCGGCCAGCCTCGGTGATTTGACGCTGGGTCCGCACCGAAGGCCGTGGCAGCTGTGGCGTCGCACGCAGCGGCATCAGCACATTGTCCCCCAGCGAGCCATCAAACAGATAGGGCTGCGAATAGGCATAGCCAACACGTGCTGCAATCACCCCCTGATGCAGCGCCTCCAGCCGGTGCCCGCCCAGCAGAATAGAGCCCCGCGTCGGCAGCACGTCACGGGTCAGCAACTGGGCAAAGGCCCTGCGCTCGGCATCAGTGCTGGCCTGCACCGCCACCCGCGCACCTTCGGGAATGGTGAACGAGAGATCTTCCAGCACCATATTGCCATCGCCATCGCGCAGCGACACATTGCGAAACACCACATCGCCACGCAGATGCGGCAGATCATCGGGCATGCCCTCGATCAGGGCCGCATCGATCATGCCCTTGGGCGCAAAGCGTTCAGTCATGATCGACCAGCGCAGCCCCATGTCCTGCACCTGGTTGTAATAGGTCAAAAGCTCTTTCCAGGGGGCCGAAAGATCCTTGTAGGCCGCAAGCCCCGCCACCAACGCGCCGACGGTGATTTCGCCACGGATCGCCAGAACCCCACCAGCGGAATAAAACACAAAGGGTGTCATATGGCCGATCAGGTTGTTGAGGAACTTCATGAAGTACTTCTTGTTGTAGATCCGGCGACGGATTTCAAACAAGCGCCCCAGCCGATCCGAGATCTGCGCCAGACGGAAACGCCAGCCGCCATTGCCCCGCAAATCAGAGATCCCGGCGGCGGTTTCACCGATTTCAGCGGCCAGGGCGCGCACCTCCTGGATGCGCTCTTTGTTCAGCAGGTTGATCTGGCGCTGCAACAGCGGGATCAGCCAGGCCTGCAATGGGATCAGCGCAATCGACACCAGCCCGAACCAGACGCTTTGCATGAACAGAAAGACCACGATGGTCAGCATCTGCCCTGCCTGAAACACCGGCTGCGCCAGCGCATCGCCCATCAGGCCGCCCATCGGTTCGCTTTCCGAGGTGATCATCGACACCAGCTCTCCCTGGCTGGTGGTGCGGAAATAGGGCTTGGGAAAGCGGATCATCCGGCTGATCAGACTATAGCGCAGCCGCCGCAGCAGCCGTTCCGCCACCACGCCCTTGGCGGTGTTCAGCCGCATCTTCAGCATCCCGGACACCACAACTGCCGCCAGAAACCCACAGCATAGCACCAGCAGATAGCTGACCTGGCTCATCTCATGGCCCCAGACCATAATAATGGGTTCCGGCGCGCCGATGGCATCATTGATGATCCGCTTGGGCAGTTCCAAGGCGGCATAGAGAAAGGGAAAGATCAGCAGCGTCAGCCCCAGAAGACCCAGCTGCTGCCGCTTGGAATAGCGCCAGATAAACAAAAACAGCGTTGATGGCATAGCCGGTCCTTGTGGCATAAAAGCTGCACGGTAGGGTCTTGCGCTGGTCACCGGCTTGCCGTGTGCAGCAGAAATTGGGTCACTGTATCAAAACTTGGTCTGGGTATGCACCATATTGGACAAAAGCAAGGTGATCTAGGTCACGCTGCTGTTCACTTGCGCTGCCGAAAGGGTGGATTTATTGCAGCTCCCAGAACAACAGACCCCAATTCCGGGGCAACAAGGGCTGGCCCGCGCGGTCAGAAGACCAACAAAGATGAATGCTACTACGCTACGCCGGGCCTTGGCTCTGCACACCGGGCCGGATGGGCGCTGGAGAATGCGACGGAACGCGCAGCAGCGATCGCCTGGCGGGAGGGGGGCGCGCCTTGCCGCCCTTGCGCTGATCGGCGCTCTGTCGGCCTGCGGCCCGCTGCCAGAAACCGGGTTTTCCTTTGCCGCCCCCGGCGCAAGTTCTGGCCAGACTTCGCGGCAGGGCACTGCGCCGGGCCAGGCGCCAACACAGGTCCGCCTGGCCAAAGGTGCCGTCACCCTGGTGGCACCCAGGGGACACTGCATTGACCAGGCCACGCTGCGCCAAGGCCCCGATGACGGCTTTGCTCTGCTGCCGCGCTGCAATCTATTGCAAGGCCCAAGCCTGTTTGGTCGTCACCGCGCTGCCGTGATCACTGCCACCCTGGGCAAGACCAGCCAGAGCGAGCCGCCTTCAACCGCCGAGCTGGCCCGCTCTGCCCCAGGGGCACAGCTGTTGTCTTACAATGACAAGGGGCTGTTGCCACTGATCAAACTACGCTGGCCCGGCCATGGCGCCATGGGGGTTTCCGCCGCAAGTGCAGATCATTGGCGTGGTGCCTTTGTGATCAGGGATCAGCTGGTGCTGCTGGCGCTCTATGCCCCCGAAGGCAGCCCGCTGCTTGGGCGAAACGGCGCGAATCTGTTGACCGAAATGGCCCGGCGCAGCCTTGCCGCCAGCCAAGTAGAGCCAGCCACAGCCGCGACCCGCCCAACCGCGCCTGCCGCAGCCAGCCCCACAGCATCAGGCCTGCGCCCCAGGGCGCGCCCGATCGCCGCCGCCAGCCCGGCAGCGCAGCAGCCCCCGCAGAAACGCCGCCAGCAACAATCGATGCGGCAAAAAATTGCAGGTTTATTTCCCCCCGCTGCCCCGGCTAGATTGGCAGCGGACTGACAGGCCAGAACAAAGATCCCGATCTGGGGGCAGGCATCCGCACAGGCTGGCGGGCAATCAAAGGTAGCGACAGGCGATATGGGCGGTTTATTGAACAGGGTGTTTCACTGGCAGGCGCTGCGCCGCTGGCGGCGCGAAGTGGCGCAGGCCGCAACCATGGCGCTGCCGCAGCTGCGCCAGCAGCGCAATCAGGCGCGCGCCCTGCATGGCCAGCTGGACCGGCTGATCCATATCGCAGACGGACGCCTGGCCTTGCCGCAGATCGGTACTTCCGCCTTTCCCCGCCCGCATGGCACCGATTGGTCCTGGCGACCAGAGCTCTGGCGCGGGCCGCTGCCTGCTCCGGGGCTGTCTTCGGTGCCGTCGAAATCCAGGCTCGGCGAAGAGGTCAGCCTGTTCCATGATTGCAGCATTTCCGAACTGACCCTGCGCCAGCTACGTAACAGCCGCGAAGAAGATCTGGCGCCTTTTGGCCTGCGCATGGATGTGTTCAAGTTTGACGGCTCTTTCCTGTCGCTGGTGGTGGATCTGCCGCCCGAAGCCTGTACCAACCTTGCCCGGCATCACCTGATCCGTGTCGACGCCATCCTAGAGAGCGAAAAGCCGCTGGAGATCTTTGCCCGGCTGAACATTCGCAACGGGCCCAATACCGAACAGCTGGTGCGCGAATTGCCCCTGGGTGAAAAAAACGTCACCGTCGAATACGACCTCGCCTATTCCACCCTGAACGAAAAGCGCATCGAGCGGATCTGGCTGGATCTCATCTTTGAAGCGCCGGACATGAACCAGGTGATACTCCGCGATCTGACCTTTGCGCGCTATCGTCGCGCCAACATCTGAGGCCCCGAAAGATGAGCAAGCTCACCGTTACCAAGATCCGCTTTCGCAACGGCACCTGGGAAGGCGTGATCACCGGCGCCAACGACACTGGCCTGCCGCCCGATATCCAGGTCCTGTTTCAGGATCGCCCGCTCGACGGGGTGGTGATCAGCGAAGGCAGCACCGACGCTGAATGGAACCTGCACATCACCATTCCGGCAACGGCCATTGCCGATGGGGTGCAGACCTTTGTCATCGCCGAAGGCGGCAGCGGCGGGCAGAAGCTGGACAGCTTTTCCCTGATCGCAGGCGAGGCGACCGTGGATGATATGCGCGCCGAAATCGAACTACTGCGCGCCGAGCTTGACATGCTGAAACGGGCCTTTCGCCGCCACTGTCTGGAAACCAGCTAGGCCCAGCAGGGCCGGTCAGGCCATCAGGCGGCTGCGAAAACCGGTCTCTATCTCGATTAGGCGCTGTTTGCGCCACAGCCCACCGCCATATCCGGTCAGGCTGCCATCTGCCGCCAACACCCGATGACAGGGGATCACCACGGCAATCTGGTTGCTGCCATTGGCCCGCGCCACTGCCCGTGTCGCGCTGGCGCGCCCCAGATCACGGGCGATCTGCGAATAGCTGCGAGTCTCGCCCGCGGGGATCTGCAACAGGTGGCGCCAGACCTCTTGTTCAAAGGCCGTGCCATGCAGCGCCAGCGGCGTCTGAAACCGGGCAACCTCCCCAGCGAAATAGCGCGCCAGCTCTGCGGCGATCTGCTGGGTTGGCGGTGGGCGGCCAAAGCCGACACCACCTAGCTGCGCCTTTTGCAGCCGGATCATTTCACGCGGCAGCGCCTTGCGGTCGGCAAATTCCAGCAAATGCAGCCGGTGCGGACAGCTGATGGCGATCATCGCCCCCAGCGGCGTGTCGATCCAATCCGCCAAAAGCAGCGCATCACGGCGAAATGCTCCCGGCGCCATCCCCACCAACCTGGCAAAGGCTGCGCGAAAGGCCGAAGGGCTGTCAAAACCCGCATCAATCTGCGCCGCAATCACCGGCGCCCCGGCAGAAAGCGCGGTAAAGCCTTCACGCAGCCGACGCTGCCGGGCCATCTCCAGAAAGGTCATGCCAAAATGGCGCTTGAAGGCCCGCCGCACGGTAGAGGGATCATGCCCTAACGCCACCAGATCCCCCTCGCGCCAGCGATGGGTCGGGCGTGCCTCCAGCGCGTCGATCAAGGGTTGCACCAACGGGTCATCACCGGCCGCCGCCTTCAGCGGCTTGCAGCGTTTGCAGGCACGAAACCCCGCTTCGATACAGGCACCGGGGCTGGCAAAGAACTGACAGTTTTCAAACTTGGGGTTGCGCGCCGGGCAGGTCAGGCGACAAAAAATCCCGGTAGAGGACACGCCCACATAGGCGCGCCCTTCATAGGCGGGATCGCGGGCACAAAGCGCTGTATAGAGCGTCTGGGAATCAGGCAGGTCAAACATCATGGGGCCAGCCTAGCCAATCCCGGCCAGGCGCGTCGCCGATTTCCGGGCGTTAATGTCAAAAACAGCCCCTAGCGGCGTGACTTCTTGTTGCGTTTCTGGACCGCGCGAATGGTCTTGTGCAGCACCTTGTCGCTGCCCTTGCGCTCTGCCAGCGAGGCGGTGTTGAACAAATCCTCCGCCGCCAGCTTGTTCCAGCGCTCCAGCCGCGCCTGGGTAACGGTGCCCTCGGCCAAGGCGGCGGTCAGGGCACAGCCCGGCTCGCTTTGATGTTTGCAATTGCGAAATTTACACTGGCTGGCCAGTTCCGTCAGATCCTCGAACAGATCGGCAATGCCGCTTTCGGCCTCGGCCATCTGTAATTCGCGCATGCCCGGCGTATCCATCACCGCGCAGCCATTGGGTAGAAACCGCATGTGGCGGTGCCGGGTGGTGTGGCGGCCGCGCGCGTCATCTTCGCGGATCGCGGCGGTCTCGGCCGTTTCTTTGCCAAACAGCGCGTTGACAAGGGTTGATTTCCCCACCCCGGAAGACCCAAGGAACACCAGCGTTTCGCCAGGTTTGCACCAGGGGGCCAGTTGCGCCTTGGCCTCGGCGCTCTTGGCGTTCAGCAGCACCACAGGCACCCGGTCCGATATCGCTTCAGCCTGGGTTACATAGGGTGTCGGGTCGTCGCAAAGGTCCGGCTTGGTCAGCAGGACCACAGGGTTTACCCCGGCCCCAAAGGCAAGCGCCAGATAGCGTTCCAGCCGGGCCAGATTGAAATCCGGGTTGCAGGAGGAAACAATGAAACTGGTGTCGGTATTGGCGGCAATCAGCTGCAGGCTGCGGTCATGGCCCGGCGCTCGGCGTTTGAACAGGCTCTTGCGCTCCAGCACCCGGCTAGAGGTCGGCAGCACCCGGTCCAGCAATACCCAGTCGCCCACAGTAGCGGCCAGCTTGGGGGGCACCACCTGATCAATGCCATCCCCCCGCACCCGCAGCCCGCTGCGATGGGCCTCGACCACCCGCACCGGCGGGGTTACCTGCAGATCTTCATCCACCACCTGATCCGCAAAAAACGGCTGCCAGCCCAGCTTTTCCAGCGGGCTCAACCCTGTGGCAGAGGCGGCTGGAGTGGCACCGGCTGGTGCGTCAATTGGATCGTCGGTTGGTGTCATAGGCACGGGCTTTCAAGGGGGGCCGCACAGGCCGGCGCGCTCTTGGTCATAGACCAAAACCGGGGGAAAGTCTCTGTTTCAGCGCAACAGGGCAGAAAAGACCGCCCCCGTCAGGGGCGGTCTTTGGTGTTGCGCAGTGCAAATTCAGGGAGTTCCCCCCTGAACAGGTGATGAAAAACACCTTGGCGGTTATGGCTTTGGTCCCAGGGCAACAAGCCCTTTGAGGATGTCGATGGCATAGGCCAGCTGATAGTCCTGCTCGCGCAGTTCCGCCGCCTTTTCCGCCTTGGCACGATCTGCCTTGATCTGACGAATTTCATCCTCGGTCAGGCTGTCATTGTTCAGGCTGCCGCGCAGATCCACCTCGCTGCGAGACCGGCGCGCCAGGCTTTCTTCCTCGTTCTCGGGTGCAGCCGTGCGACGGGGCTGCTGCACCACGATGTCAGGTGACACGCCCAGGGCCTGAATGGAACGGCCCGACGGGGTATAGTAACGCGCAGTGGTCAGACGCATGGCACCATCGCCGCGCAGTGGCATCACCGTCTGCACCGAACCTTTGCCAAAGCTCTTGGTGCCAACAACGATAGCGCGCCGATGATCCTGCAGCGCACCGGCGACAATTTCAGAGGCCGAGGCAGAGCCGCCGTTGATCAGCACCACGATGGGTTTGCCATTCGACAAATCGCCGGGCACCGCGTTAAAGCGTTCGCCGTCTTCGGGGTCGCGACCGCGGGTCGAAACGATCTCACCACTGTCGAGGAAACTATCCGCCACGCTGATCGCCTGGGTCAGCAGGCCACCGGGGTTGTTGCGCAGATCCAGCACGATGCCGTTGACATTGTCCATGCCGCCCGCCGCTTCGACCTGTTCTTGCAAACCGGCCTCAAGATTGGGGGTGGTCTGGTCGTTGAAGGTGGTGATGCGCAGCACCACGGTGTCGCCTTCAGTGCGGGCACGCACGGCTGTCAGCTTGATGGTGTCGCGGATGATCGAAACATCGAAGGGCTCGCCTTCGCCTTCGCGCACCACGGTGATGATGATTTCAGAGCCGACGGGGCCGCGCATCAGATCGACGGCTTCGTCCAGGCCCAGGCCCAGCACGCTTTCGCCATCCACATGGGTGATGAAATCGCCCGCTTCCATACCGGCCTCATCTGCCGGGGTGCCATCAATAGGAGAGACAACTTTGACAAAGCCCTCTTCCTGGGTCACCTCGATACCAAGCCCGCCAAATTCGCCACGAGTCTGCACCCGCATATTGGCGGCATCCTCTGGCGACAGATAGCTGGAATGCGGATCCAATGAGGACAGCATGCCGCCAATCGCAGCCTCGATCAGCTCTTTTTCATCGACCTCTTCGACGTATTGCGCGCGAATACGCTCAAAAATGTCACCAAACAGATCCAGCTGTTCATAGACCGTCGCTTCGCGGCTTGTCTCCTGCGCCAGCAGGGGCCCGGCCACATAGGTTGTTGCAACGATCCCGGCCAGTGTACCGCCAAGAGCCGCCATGACAAATTTTTTCATGAAACCTTATCCACCTTTTCCGATTTGGAACCATTTTTCTGGATCCACCGGACTGTTGTCCATTCTAACTTCTATATAGAGCGTTTCTGTCCGGTCAGTTCCACCCCCTTCACCACTACGTGACAAAATGGCACCAGCCTGGGGCGCGCTGCCGCCCATCAGGCCCACCGGAGTGCCCGCGGGAATGACCTGCCCGGCGATACCAAAGACCTCTGCCAGACCCGAGAGAATAAAAAGCGTGTCTGGCTGCGGTTCCAGGATCACCACATTTCCCAGATCCAGCAGCGGGCCACGATAACGGATTGTCGCCGCAGTCGGAGAGCTGACGAGGGCGCGCGGGCGCGCCGCAATCAGCACCCCTGGACGGGCAATGCCGGCGGCATCCCGTGCCCCGAAGCGGCGCAGCAGCAGGCCTTCGACTGGCAGCGCAAGGCTGCCCCGCTGGGCGCTGATATCGGCTGATAGCGGGATGATCTTATCCGCACCGCCCGCCACCTCGGCCAGACCACTGGCAAAGCCGGTCAGTGTTTCCGTCGAGGAAATCAGGATCGCAGTGCGCACCCCATTTTCGGTAAAGCGCATCGGCAGGTCGGTGCGATCGGAAATAGCAGTCGACAGCGCCGTGCGCGCCTCTTGCACTCCGGCCAGCCCTTCTTGCAGGGTGTCGGCCGCGCTCTGTTGCAGAATGCGCAGGGTCTGCACCTCTTCCAGGTCGTGGCGCAGGGCCTCGGCGCGGGCATAAAGACCCGGCGTCACCTCGGCGACCATCATGGCCGACCGCGCCGCGCCCAAAGGCCCCGAAGGGTGCAGCATCAGCACCGGCGGCGCCGAGGTTTCGATGGTTTGCAGGATGCCCAGCAGCTCGGCCACCTCGTCTTCGCGGGATTTCAGCTGCGCCACAAGCTGGCTTTCGCGCCGCGCCACCCGCCGCAGGCCTTCGCGCATGGCGCCCAGCCCGGCCTCATAGGCATGCAGGGTTTCCGTCAACGCCTTGACCCGATCGCGCGCGCTATCTGCCGCCTCCAGTGCGACGGTTGCTGCCTCCAGCTGACGTGCGGCCTGCCGTGCCGCCTCAGCGGGGGCCTGTGGTGTCTCGGCCGCCCGGGCAGCCCCCTGCAGACCCTGCAGCGGTGCGGCAAGGGTGATCAGTGCAAGGAAAAGCAGCCCAGCGGCGCGTGTCATCATGTGGTTCAGATCTTCTTGGTCTGTTTTATCAGGTCAGCAGGCTTTCGCCCGTCATCTCATCCGGCTTGGGCAGGTTCATCAGCTCTAGCAGGGTAGGGGCAAGATCGGCAAGGCGGCCGTTGCGCAGCCCAGCGCCCTTTGGCCCACCCACCAATACCAGTGGCACCAGATTGGTGGTATGCGCGGTATGGGCACCGCCGGTTTCCGGGTTGACCATGACCTCGCAATTGCCGTGATCTGCGGTGACCAGCATGGCGCCCCCCACGCGCCGCAGCGCCTCTACCACCTGGGCCAGCCCCTGATCCACCGCCTCGCAGGCCTTGATCGCGGCCTGAATATCACCCGTATGACCCACCATATCGGGGTTGGCGTAATTGGTGACAATCAGATCATAGCCCGCATTGATGGCTTCAACGAATTTCTCGGTCACCTCTGGCGCGCTCATCTCTGGTTGCAGATCATAGGTCGCCACCTTGGGCGATTTGGGCATGGCGCGATCCTCGCCCTGCTCTGGCTCTTCCTTGCCGCCATTGAGGAAGAAGGTCACATGGGGGTATTTCTCGGTCTCGGCCAGGCGAAACTGGCGCTTGTCCTGTTTGGCAACCCATTCCCCCAGCGTATTGACCAGCTCAGCCTTGGGGTAGGCCGTTGTCATATAGGCGTTATGCGCGGATGAATAATCCACCATGCCCAGCAGCGCTGCCAGTTTGGGGCGCGGGCCGGTGTCAAACTCGGCGAAGCCCGGCTCGCCAATGGCGCGCAGGATTTCGCGCGCGCGGTCGGCGCGGAAATTGAGGCAGAAGAAACCGTCCCCCTCTTTGACGCCATCATAGCCGCGGATCACACTGGCGCCGATGAATTCATCCGTTTCGGACTGGTTATAGGCATGGGTCACCGCATCATGGGCATCCGCCACCGAACGGCCCTCGCCCTTGATCATGGCGGCATAGGCTTCGCTCACCCGTTCCCAGCGGTTGTCGCGATCCATGGCAAAATAGCGCCCCGTCACCGTGGCGATCTTGGCCCCCTGCGGCAGGGCCTCTTTCAGCTGTTCAAAATAGCCATAGGCAGATTTCGGCGCCACGTCGCGCCCGTCGGTGATGGCATGCAGCCAGACCGGCACGCCCGCATCGGTGAGGACACGGATCGCAGCCAGAATATGCGAGATATGCCCGTGCACCCCGCCATCCGAGACCAGCCCCATCAGATGCGCCGCGCCGCCGGTTTGCTTGAGCTTTGCAATGAAATCCAACAGGGCGGCGTTCTGTGCAAAAGAGCCATCCTCGATTGCCAGATCAATCTGACCAAGATCCATCGCCACCACCCGGCCTGCACCGATATTGGTATGGCCCACCTCTGAATTGCCCATCTGACCTTTGGGCAAACCAACATCCGGCCCATGTGTCACCAGCCGCGCCTGCGGCCCCGCCGCCATAAGACCATCAAAGGTGGGGGTCTTGGCCAGATAGGGCGCGTTGGCGGCACCGGGTTCTGCACTGCCCCAGCCATCGAGAACACATAGAACAACAGGTTTGGGCGTGGACATATCAGGGCTCCGGATCAGGGCAGTGGTTCAACGGGTTTGCAGCCTTTTACCCCCTTGCCCCGCCGGGGTGAACCACCTTCCGCACTGCAGGCCGATTTGCCGCCCCCTGCGCCCCTTATCGCGGCACAGAGCGCCCCGGCAAATGTTTCGCCCGCGAAACAGATCAAGGCTTTGTTCAGACAGATTGCCAATCCCCTGTCCCGGCGTCCGCCGGGGCAAAGGGGCTGCCTGTCAGCTCAGCCCGATTTGGTCAGCGACAGGAAGACATCCTGCAGATCGGCCTCGGCGGTTTTGACGTCGCGGATGGAAATTTCGGCGGCGCGCACGGCTGACAGCACCTCTTCGGCGCTGGTTTCATTGCCATGATAGCGCAGCACCACCGCGCCGTCTTCCCGCAGTTCAGAGGTGATGCCGTCACCCTGCGGCAGGGTCGTGACCGGGCTGGCGGGCTGCACCACCATGGATTTGGCATCCAGACGGCCCAGCAGGTTGGCGGTGCTGTCGCGGGCCACCACGCTGCCCTGATCAATGATGGCAATCTCGTCGCACATCTCTTCGGCCTCTTCCAGGTAATGGGTGGTCAGGATGATGGTCATGCCCTGCTGGTTCAGCTTGCGGATATTGGCCCAAAGCATTTGCCGCAGCTCGATATCCACCCCGGCAGTGGGTTCATCCAGCACCAGGATATGCGGGTGATGCACCAGCGCCTTGCCCAAGAGAAGCCGCCGACGCATGCCGCCCGACAGGGTACGGGCATAGGCCTGCGCCTTGTCGGTCAGCCCCACCATGGCAAGGATCTCATCGCTGCGCCGGTCTGATTTTGGCACGCCGTAAAGGCCTGCCTGCACCTCCAGCGCGCCGCGCGGGGTAAAAAACGGATCCAGGTTCAACTCTTGCGGCATCACCCCAATGGCGGCGCGGCTTTGGCGCGGGTTGGCATCCTGATCAAAGCCCCAGATCGTCACTCGCCCGGAAGATTTGCGCACCAACCCGGCCATGATATTGATCATGGTGGATTTTCCCGCCCCGTTTGGCCCCAGAAGCCCAAAGACGGACCCGCGCGGAATGGTCAGATCGATGCCCTTCAGAGCCTGCTTTTCCGGCTGGCCCTTGGCGCCCTTGTAGGTTTTGCGCAAGCTTTCGATATGGATTGCGTCATCTCTCATTGCAGCTCTTGCCCCCGGTTTTTGCATCATACATACATGGTTTCACCATGCGCCTAGCCGAAATTCATAAGGACCGCCAGCGATGACCATTGAAGCGCCCGAAACCAAAATCGTCGAGACCAGCCGCGTTGCCTGCGATGGCAGCGAAGGCGCGTTGGGTCATCCCCGTGTCTATCTGCAGATCCCCGAGGACACCGGCTTTGTGGAATGTCCCTATTGTGATTGCAAATACATCCTCAAGTCTTTCGAAGACTAAGCGATGTAGCAGGCTGGATCGCTAGCGCGCTTTTCCGACCGGTTGCCTGTATTGCGATTGTTGGGCTGCGCCCCAGTCGGCCCTGCTGCCGCCAGGTTCGCCTGGGCTTGAAACCTGGGCCCTGCAAATGCGATGCGCCCGCATGCGGTGCAGCCTGTCTCAGCCTCGACCCGCCATGTTCTACTGATCCCGCTGACACCACAGTCCATTCTCGATATGCTGGACGCATGAGCACGCTTCTTATTATCTATCATTCCCGCACCGGCGGCAGTCGGCAAATGGCGAAAGCTGCAGCAACAGCGGCCAGCCAGGAATGCGACACCCGGCTCTTGCAGGCAGCCGAGGCTGGTCCCGACGATCTGCTGGCGGCCGGGGCCTATCTGTTTTGCGGCCCAGAAAATCTGGCCAGCCTGTCGGGGCAGATGAAAGAGTTCTTTGATCGCTGCTACTACCCGGTGCTGGGCAAGCTCAACGGGCGCGCCTATGCCCAGATGATTTGCGCCGGCTCTGATGGAACCGGCGCGGCGCGGCAACTGGCCCGCATCGCCCAGGGCTGGCGCCTGCGCGAGATCCAGGCGCCGCTGATCCTATGCACCCATGCGCAGACACCCGAGGCGATCCTAGCCGAGAAATCCATTGCCCCAGCAGAACTGGCCCGCTGCGCCGATCTGGGTCAGGCTCTGGGCGCAGGGCTGGCCATGGGGATGTTCTAGGCTCTGGCCCCAAACGGCAATTGCCCTTGCGCGCCAGATCACCGATAACCGGAAACGGAACACGAACGGATTTCCCAGGGGAGCGCGACAGGCATGAGCGAGAGTACATTCGGCAAGGGCTGCCATCTGCATCTGATTGATGGCTCGGCCTTTATCTTCCGGGCCTATCACGCCCTGCCGCCACTGACGCGCAAATCAGACGGTCTGCCAATTGGCGCTGTGGCCGGCTTTTGCAACATGCTGCACCGCTATGTCGAGGCCAACACCGGCCCGGATGCCCCCACCCATGTCGCCGTGATTTTTGACCATTCCGGCAAAAGCTTCCGCAATGAGATGTATGATCTCTACAAGGCCAACCGCCCGCCGGCCCCCGAAGATCTGCGCCCCCAGTTCCCGCTGACCCGCGAGGCCACCCGTGCCTTTAACATCGCCTGCAAAGAGGTCGAGGGCTTTGAAGCCGATGATATCATCGCCACCCTCGCCCATCAGGCGCGCGATGCCGGCGGGCGCTGCACCATCATTTCATCGGACAAGGATCTGATGCAGCTGGTTGGCGGCGGCGTTGAAATGCTGGACGCCATGAAGAACAAACGCATCGACAGCGATGGCGTTGTGGAAAAGTTCGGCGTCGGCCCCGACCGGGTGGTGGATGTGCAGGCCTTGGCAGGCGATAGCGTCGACAATGTCCCCGGCGCGCCTGGCATCGGCATCAAGACCGCCGCTTTGCTGATCAATGAATTTGGCTCTCTCGAAGAGCTGCTGGATCGCGCCGAAGAGATCAAACAGCCCAAGCGTCGTCAGACCCTGATCGACAAGCGCGACCAGATCGAAATGTCCAAACGTCTGGTGCAGCTGGACTGCAACATGGATCTGGATTTCGCCCTCGAAGATCTTGAGGTACTGGAACCCGATGCCGAGGTGCTTTTGGGCTTTCTTGCGGAAATGGAGTTCCGCACCCTGGCCAAGCGTATGGCCGAACAGCTGGGCCGCGAAGTGCCCAGCATCCCCGAAGCACCCGTGAGCGAAGCCGCCCCTGTCGCCCCCCCCAGCGCCGTGCCCTTTGACGCGGAAAAATACACCTCAGTTGGTGATGCCGCCGCCCTACAGGGCTGGATCGATCAAATCTATACGCGCGGCTATGTGGCGGTGGATACCGAAACCACCGGGCTGGATGCCATGGTGGTAGATCTGGTTGGCGTGTCGCTCTGCGTTGAACCGGGGGCAGCCTGCTACATTCCGCTGACCCATAAACAGGGCGGCGATGATCTCTTTGGCGGTGAAGGCCTCGCCGATGGGCAGATGCCGCTGGAAGATGCGCTGGCGATCCTGAAGCCGATGCTTGAGGATCCGGCGGTGCTCAAGATCGGCCAGAACATGAAATATGACGCCAAGATCCTGCACCGCTATGGCATTGATGTGGCGCCGATCGACGATACCATGCTGATGTCCTATGCGCTGCATGCGGGTGAACATAACCACGGTATGGATACCCTGTCGGAACGCTATCTCGACCACACGCCCCTGCCAATCAAGCCGCTGCTGGGCACGGGCAAATCCGCCATCACCTTTGACCGGGTGCCGCTGGCCGATGCCGTGCCCTATGCCGCCGAAGATGCCGATATCACCCTGCGCCTGTGGCAGCATTTCAAACCCGAATTGCACCAGCAGCAGGTCACCACGGTCTATGAAACCCTGGAACGCCCGCTGGTGCCGGTACTGGCCGAGATGGAGCGCAACGGCATCAAGGTGGACCGCGACACGCTCAGCCGCATGTCCAATGCCTTTGCCCAGAAAATGGCCGGGCTTGAGGATGAAATCCACACCCTCGCCGGGCAGCCCTTCAATGTCGGCTCGCCCAAACAGCTGGGCGAGATCCTGTTTGACAAGCTAGAGCTGCCAGGCGGCAAAAAAGGCAAGACAGGCGCCTATGCCACGGGTGCAGATATCCTGGAAGACCTGGCCACCGAACATAAACTGCCGGGCCTGGTGCTGGACTGGCGCCAACTGAGCAAGCTGAAATCCACCTATACGGATGCGCTGCAGGACCATATCAACCCCGAAACTGGCCGGGTGCATACCTCGTACATCCAGACCGGCGCGAATACGGGGCGCATGGCCTCATCCGACCCCAACCTGCAAAACATTCCCGTGCGCTCTGAGGAAGGCCGCCGCATCCGCGAGGCCTTTGTAGCCGATGAAGGCAATCTGCTGCTCAGCCTCGATTATAGCCAGATTGAGCTGCGCATCCTGGCGCATGTCGCGGGGATCGACGCGCTGAAGGCCGCCTTTGCCGAAGGGCAGGACATCCACGCCATGACCGCGTCAGAAATGTTCAACGTGCCGATGGAAGAAATGACTTCGGATATTCGCCGCCAGGCCAAGGCGATCAACTTTGGCGTCATCTACGGCATCTCCGGCTTTGGTCTGGCCCGCAATCTGCGCATTCCACGCGCCGAGGCCCAGGGCTTTATCGACCGTTACTTCGAACGCTTTCCGGGCATTCGCGCCTATATGGATCAGACGGTGGAGTTTGCCAAAGAGCACGGCTACGTGCAGACGCTGTTTGGCCGGAAGATCCATACGCCCGAAATCACCGCCAAGGGACCGCGCGCCAGCTTTGCCAAACGCGCCGCTATCAACGCACCAATTCAGGGCACTGCCGCCGACGTGATCCGGCGCGCCATGGTGCGAATGCCCCAGGCCATAGCCCACCTGCCTGCGCGGATGCTGCTGCAGGTCCACGATGAACTGCTGTTTGAGGTCCCCAAAGAGGCGGTGACAGAGACCATAGAAACCGCCCGCCAGGTCATGGAGAGTGCCGCCAGCCCCGCCGTGCATCTGGACGTCAAGCTGAGCGTCGATGCCGGCCAGGGCAGGAATTGGGCCGAAGCGCACTAGAGCGTGTCGCCTGAATGGCAATGAACGCGACATGCTTTATGGCCAGGATCCATTCATCCTGTACCAGGGCGGCTCTCCCGCCAGTCTCGGAACAATCAGAGATTGGTCCTCCCCCGTTGGGGGTGGCACCGCGCTGACGCGCGGCGCGCCCGCGCCAAGCCCCGGGCATTTTGGGCCTCACGGGCCGACGCACCCCCCTTTTTCTGCTGATTCGGGTCAAGGGCGGCAAAGCCGCCGCGCGTCAGCGCGGCGCCACCCCCAACATTGCAGCAACATCCCCCAGGGGGATGTTGCGGAATTGGCGGGAGCGCCTGCCTTTACCGCAATGCAACACACCGTCTTTGGCGCGCCCCCCCAGCCCAGCCGTCAGACCTGGCCTCAGCCCCGTGCAATACTGAGCACCCGCGATCTCGGCAGCCAGCCCAGGCTGTCTTCGGTGCGCCGGGTCGAAGGGGTGTACTCAGCACTGATCCAGCCTTTGTAACCGCTGGCATCAATGGCTTGGAACAGGGCCTCAAAATCCACCGGTCCGGTGCCGGGCTCGCATCGGCTGGGCGCAGCCCCAATCTGGACATGCAGTGCCTGCTTGCCAAAGCTCTGCCAGACCTGCGCTGCATCGCCATGGATCATCTGCGCGTGATAGGCATCATATTGCAGCCCGACATTGGGACGGTTCACTGCCTCCAGAATCTCTGCGGCGAGGTTGTAATCGTCCAGGAAATACCCCGGCTGATCGCCGGCATTCAGCGGCTCGATGGTAAAGCGCTGACTGGGCGCAAAATCCGCCGCCCAGCGCAGGTTGTTGATAAAGGTCTCGCGGGCTTCATCGCCCTTGGCATAGCCGGCCATGATGTGGATCAGCCCCACCCTCAGCACCTCGCCGTAGCGCAGCACCCGGCGAATATCACGCTGAAACCGGTCAACCCCATCGGGATGTGCCGCATAACCCGGCACCCCGCCAGTGTAATTGGGCGGCGGCGCGTTGATCAGCAGCAGCTCCAGCCCCTGCGACAGCAGCGCCCGCTGGGTCTCTTTTGCCGCGACATCATAGGGGGACAGGATCTCTACCGCCGTGAACCCCGCAGCGGCAGCGGCAGCGAAACGCTCCAGATAGGGCAGCTCGGCAAAGAGCATTGAAATATTTGCCGCGAATCTAGGCATTTAAGGAGATCTCCTGTCTGTTCTCGCCACGCAGGCACCCATGATCTCGCTAGGGTCTAGCGCCCGCCCCACGCAAGGCCAAGCACTGAAAAGAACGCATTTTTCCTAACCCGCAGCCAGAGCAAGCCCTAGCCTTCGGGCAGCTCATCCGAAGGGATCACCGGGGAAAATTCCCCACCGGACCAGAGACCAAACCAGCCGTCATAATGGCAGCCCAGCTCGACCAGCCGATAAAAGCTTTTGCGGTCAATCAGCGCCTCCAGATTGCCGCGCACAAGCACATAGGGCGATGGTTCGCCAGTCTCGGCGTCTCGCTCCACCCGAATCGGATGCTCTGGGCCCGCCACCATCTGGTCGCCCACATGGGTGGTAAAACAGAGCTGCTGTCCTGTCCCTGCCCCAGTGGCCTCAAAATCGACCGCAACAAAGGGCGCGTCATCCACAGTGATGCCAACCTTTTCAACCGGGGTGACCAGGAAATACTTGCCCTCTTCACGCTTCAGGATCGAAGAGAACAGCTTGACCAATTCAAAGCGGCCAATCGGGCTGCCAAGGTAATACCAGGTGCCGTCACGGGCGATCCGCATGTCCAGATCGCCGCAAAAGGGTGGGTTCCACAGATGCACCGGCGGCAATCCGCGCGTGCCGCCCGCTTTGCCTGCCGCCTTCTCTGCCGCCCGGATCGAGGCGGCCAGCCCATCTGCCGATGGTGTCACAGTTTTTTGTCCACTCATTGCTTTTGCCATTTCCCTCAACCGCGATACAATACGATTGTATATCCGCAGAGAAAGGAATGTCATGCCCGAACCTGATGACCTGCTGGCCGGCATCGAAGCGCTGGAGCAAAAGCTACAACTGGCGCGCGACTCGATCACCCGCCGCTTCATCGGCCAGGAACGGGTTGTGGACCTGACGCTGGCCACCCTGCTGTGCGGCGGCCATGGGCTGCTGGTCGGCTTGCCCGGCCTGGGCAAGACCCGGCTGGTGGAAACCCTTTCGACCGTGATGGGGCTGGATGGCAAACGGGTACAATTCACCCCCGATCTGATGCCCGCCGATATTCTCGGTTCGGAAGTCCTGGACACGGCCGCAGATGGCAGCCGGGCCTTTCGCTTTCTGCCGGGGCCGGTGTTTTGCCAGCTGCTGATGGCGGATGAAATCAACCGGGCCAGCCCGCGCACCCAATCGGCGCTGCTGCAGGCGATGCAGGAACGCCAGGTCACCGTCGCCGGTGCCGACCGGCCGCTGGGCCAGCCGTTTCACGTGCTGGCCACCCAGAATCCAATCGAACAGGAAGGCACCTACCCGCTGCCCGAAGCGCAGCTGGACCGCTTTTTACTGCAGATCGACGTGCCCTACCCAACCCGCGACACCGAACGCGACATCCTGCTGGCCACCACGGGCAACAGCGAAGACAGCGCCCATGCGGTCTTTAGCGCCGCCGAACTGGTCGCGGCCCAGACCCTGCTGCGGCGCATGCCCGTGGGCGATGCCGTAGTGGAGCTGATCCTGGATCTGGTGCGCGCCTTCCGCCCCAGTGAACCCGATGTGTCAGAGCAGGTGGCGCAGACCGTGGCCTGGGGGCCAGGCCCCCGCGCCGCACAGGCGCTGATGCTGGCGGTGCGCGCCCGCGCCCTGCTGCAAAGTCGGCTTGCGCCAAACGCCGAGGATGTGCTCGACATGGCGCTGCCGGTGCTTAGCCACCGCATGCAGCTCAGCTTTGCAGCACGGGCGCGTGGTGACAGCCTTGCGGATCTGATCCGTGAAACCGCCGCCGACCTGAACAAAAGCAGGATCGCCGCATGAGCCAGACCGCCGCCCCTCAGGAAGCCGCAAATGCCCCTGCCAGGCTGCGCAGCGCCGCCGAAAGCGCCGCCAGCACCCTGCCGCCGCTCTTGGTGCAGGCGCAGCAACTGGCCGGGTCAGTGCTAAGCGGCGACCACGGGCGGCGGCGGGTCGGCATGGGCGATGATTTCTGGCAATACCGGCCCTTGCAACAGGGCGATAGCCGCCGGATGGTCGATCACCGCCGATCCGCGCGGGGGGATGTGCAATTTGTCCGCGAACGCGAATTGCAAATTGCCCAGACGGTCTATCTCTGGGTTGATGCGGGAGCCTCCATGCGCTTTGCCTCCTCTTCTGCGCAGCCGCGCAAGATCGACCGCGCCTGCCTGATTGGCCTGGCCCTATCTATTCTAATGCTGCGCGGTGGCGAACGGGTCGGGCTGACCGGCGGCAGCCTGCCGCCGCGCCGCGGCACCTTGCAAAGCCTGCGTCTGGCAGAGGCGCTCAGCAATGTCCAAGACAGCCCCAAAGACCCCTCTCTGCAGGTTGCAGACTATGCACCACCCGAGGACCGCGCCATGGCTCCGCAGGCCCGCGCCCTGTTCATTTCAGATTTTCTCGGTCCCTTTGCGCCGCTGGAACGCGCCCTGTCCAAGGCAGCGGATCGCGGCATTCAGGGGGTCTTGCTGCAAGTGCTGGACCCGGCGGAAGAGCAGTTTCCCTATGCTGGCCGCACCCGGTTCGAAAGCGTCAGCGGCGCGCTCAGCCATGAGACCCTGAAGGCAGATGCCCTGCGCCAGACCTATCTGGCGCGACTGGCCGAACGGCGCGATGCGCTGGATCAGCTGTGCCGAACCACCGGCTGGCGTCTGGGGCTGCACCGCAGCAATGACCCCGCCCTTGCCGCCCTTATGTGGCTTTATCATGCGATGGATCGAGGCCAGCCATGACATCAATTGCCGGCCTTGGCTTTGTCGCGCCCTGGTTGCTTCTGGGGCTGCTGGCACTGCCTATTCTGTGGATCCTGCTGCGGGCAGTACCGCCTGCGCCAAAGAAACGGGTCTTTCCGGCAGTGATCCTGCTGCTGGGCCTGTCGGACCGCGACAGCCAGTCTGACCGCACCCCCTGGTGGCTCTTGGCGCTGCGGCTCTTGGCGGTGGCGGCAGCGATCCTCGGCTTTGCCGGGCCGGTGCTGAACCCAACGCGCGAGATGGCAGGTTCCGGGCCTTTGGTCGTCGTGGTCGATGCCTCCTGGGCGGGGGCGGCGCATTGGGCGCAGACCCGCAAGCAGATCGCCACCCGGCTTGAAGATGCCGGGCGCGCCAATCGCCCCGTGGCCCTATTGCAGCTAAGCTCACCGCAGGCGCTACAGTTTCAGGCCGCCAGCACCTGGCAAAGTCAACTGCCCGGGCTGCACCCCCAGCCCTGGCAGCCAGGCCCGGCGCAGATCCAGGCGACACTGGACCATTTGAACAATAGCGACCTGGGCTTTGACAGTCTCTGGTTTAGCGATGGGCTGGCCTATCCTGGACAGGAAAGCATCACAACCGCGCTGGCCGCCCGGGGCGCAGTCACCGTGGTCTCTTCGGGTCTGCCGGTGCTGGGGCTGCTGCCGCCCGAAGCACAAGACGGCGCACTGGAAATTTCTGCCCTGCGCAGCCATGCGGCCCCCAATGGCAACACTCCGACCGAAATACTGGTGCAGGCCCGTGGTCGTGACCCCGGCGGCACCCAACGTACCCTGGCGCAGGTTGGGCTTTCCTTTGCACCCGAAGCGCTGCGGGCCAGCACCCGGCTGACCCTGCCCGCCGAACTGCGCGCCCGCATTGAACGCTTTGAAATCCCCGGCCAGCGTTCCGCCGGAGCCGTCAGCCTTAGCGATGACCGCCTGCGGCGGCGCGAGGTGGCCCTGATTGCCGCTGGCGCCGCAGATGAAGGGCTGGCACTGCTCTCGCAACTGCACTACCTGCGCCAGGCTCTGGCCCCCACCGCTGACCTGCTGGAGGGCAGCCTGAGCGAGATCCTGCCCGCCAACCCCGATGTTATCGTGCTGGCCGATGTGGCGCGACTGTCGCCACAGATCAACGACGCGCTGATCGCCTGGGTCGAGGAGGGCGGCTTGCTGCTGCGCTTTGCCGGGCCACGTCTGGCCAGCAGCGACACCGCCCGCAAGGATGAAGAAATCCTCATGCCGGTGCGCCTGCGCATTGGCGGGCGCAGCATCGGCGGCGCCATGAGCTGGGGTGAACCCAAGACCCTAGCCCCCTTTGCCGCGGGTTCCCCCTTCTTTGGCCTGACCATCCCCGAGGAGGTTTCTGTTTCATCCCAGGTGGTGGCCCAACCCGACCCCAGCCTCGCCGATCGCGTCATCGCCGCGCTGGAAGACGGCACCCCCCTGGTCACCCGCAAGCCACTGGGACAGGGGCAGGTGGTGCTGTTCCATGTCACCGCCAATGCGGAATGGAGCAGCCTGCCGCTCTCGGGTCTGTTTGTGCGCATGCTGGAACGGCTGGCGGTCTCTTCTGCCGCCAAACCGCCAGAGGCCACCAGCCTGGAGGGCACCACCTGGCGGCCCGTCACGGTGCTGGATGGCTTTGGCCGTCGGGCCGAGGCCGACACCCTGCCCGGTATATCCGGCCCCGATCTGATCACAGCCGAGTCTGGGCCGACACTGCGCCCTGGTCTCTATCAAAGCGGTGGTCACAGTCTGGCCCGCAACGCCCTGCGCCAGGGCGACAGCCTGACCCCAGCGCGCTGGGGGGCTGGGATCAGCCTTGTCGGCTATGACAGCACCCCGGAACGCCCGCTGGCAGGGCTCTTGTTGGGGCTGGCGCTGCTGCTCTTGAGCCTGGATGTGCTGGCAACCCTGCAGATCAGCGGCCTTTTGCGGCGCGCTTCCGGGGTGGGCATGATCGCCGGGGCTGGGGTAATTGGCGCTGGTCTGCTGATTGCAGGCCTGATCCCCGCCCCCGCGCAAGCGCAGGGACTGGTACAGGCGCAGGAACGGGCCCAAGCGCCGGTGCAAAGCCCCGCTAGCTCTGGTCAAGATGCCGGTCAGGACATCCCCCCGGATCATGTCACCCGCGCTGCCGAGCTGACCCTGGCGCATGTTCTCACTGGCGATGCGACAACCGACCGCATCGCCCTGGCCGGGCTGCGTGGCCTGTCGGACACTCTGTATTTTCGCACCTCGGTGGAACCCGCACCGCCAGTCAGCATTGATCTGGAACGCGACGATCTGGCGCTCTACCCGCTGCTGTACTGGCCGGTGATCCCGGAACAAGCGCTGCCCTCGGCGGCGGCCTATGCGCGGCTGAATACCTATCTGCGTTCTGGCGGCATGATCCTGTTCGACACCCGCGATGCAGCACTGGCCAGCAGCCGCCCAACCAACGGGGCGGCCAGCGCCGCCGCACGCCGGTTGCAGCAATTGGCCCTGTCGCTGGATATCCCGCCGCTGGAACCGCTGCCATCCGATCATGTGCTGACCCGGGCCTTTTACCTCTTGCAGGATTTTCCCGGCCGCCACCCGCGCGGCCCGCTTTGGGTTGAGGCGGCACCAGCCGATGCAGAGCAGGTCGAGGGCATCCCCTTTCGCGACCTCAACGATGGGGTGACCCCGGTGGTAATTGGCGGCAATGACTGGGCCGCGGCCTGGGCGGTGGATCGCAACGGCAGGCCATTGTTGCCAGTTGGGCGCGGCTATTCCGGCGAACGCCAGCGCGAACTGGCCTTTCGCTTTGGGGTCAATCTTGTGATGCATGTGCTCACCGGGAATTACAAATCAGACCAGGTGCATGTGCCAGCCCTGCTGGAACGGCTGGGACAATAGGGGCGGATGCGATGACACAGGTTTTGCTCTTTGATCCGCTGCTGCCCTGGCCTGTACTCTGGGTGCTGATGGCGCTGGCGCTGGTCTGCACCGCGCTGGCCCTGTGGCGCCGGTTGCCCGGCTGGGGGCTGCGCGGACTGGCCGCGCTGAGCCTGCTGGCGGCCCTGATGGGGCCGGTGGCCCAGCACGAAAACCGTGCAGACCTGAAAGATATCGTGCTGGTGGCGGTGGACAATACCGCCAGCCAGCATCTGTCGGACCGGCAGGCCCAGCTGGCAGAGGCCCGCGCCGGGCTGGAACGGCAGCTGGCTGCGCGACCCAATACCGAAACCCGCTGGATCGACCTACCCGATGGCGCAGGTGACAGTGGCACCGCCCTGATGCAGGCGCTGTCACGAGCGCTCGCGGATGAGCCACAGGGCCGTGTGGCTGGCATTATCGCACTGTCGGACGGGCAGGTGCATGACGCCGACCAGCCGGTTGATCTGCCCGCGCCGATGCATCTGTTGCTGACCGGACGGCAGGGCGACTGGGATCGCCGCCTGGTGCTGCGCAAGGCGCCCGCCTTTGCCATCATCGGCGAACCTGTCACCCTGACTCTGCGGATCGAGGATCAAGGCGCCGCGCCGCCGGATCAACGCCAGGCACCGCTGGAAATTTCCATAAACGGTGGCCCGGTGCAGCGCTTTGTCCTGCCGCTGGGGGTGGATTTCGACCTGCCCCTGACCCTGCCACATGGCGGGCGCAACGTGATCCGCTTTGCCACCCCACAGGCCGAGAACGAGCTGACCGATCGCAACAATGCCGCCCTGGTGCAGATCAATGGCGTGCGTGATCGGCTGCGGGTCCTGCTGGTCTCGGGAGAGCCACATGCCGGCGGGCGCACCTGGCGCAATCTGCTGAAATCCGACAGCTCGGTTGATCTGGTGCATTTCACCATCCTGCGCCCGCCAGAAAAACAGGACGGGGTGCCGGTGGATGAGCTGTCGCTGATCGCCTTTCCCACCCGCGAACTATTTTTGGAAAAGATCGAGGATTTTGATCTGATCATCTTTGATCGCTACAAACGGCGCGGCATTCTACCCGCGCTCTATCTCGATAATGTGGCCAACTATGTGGAACAGGGCGGTGCGGTTCTGGTGGCAGCTGGGCCGGATTTTGCCAGCGCCGATTCGATCTATCGCTCGCCCCTGTCGCGGGTGCTGCCCGCCGCCCCCACCGCGCGGGTGCTGGAACAGCCCTACCGCCCCCGGATCACCGATCTGGGCCATCGTCACCCGGTCACCGCCGGGTTGGAACAGGTCCATCGCGCCAGCGGCACATCCGCCGAAACCGGCCCTGATGATGCCCCCCCCTGGGGCAGTTGGCTGCGCCAGATCGAACTGTCTTCGCCACAGGGACATGTACTGATGCAGGGCCTCGGCACCCGGCCACTGCTGGTGCTTGATCGGGTAGCGGCCGGACGAGTGGCACTCCTGGCCTCGGACCATGCCTGGCTCTGGAGTCGCGGCTATCAAGGCGGCGGGCCACAGCTGGAACTGCTGCGCCGCCTTGCCCATTGGATGATGAAAGAACCAGAGCTGGAGGAAGAGATGCTCTGGGCGGAAAGCACCGGCCAGAGCATGCAGATTTTTCGCCGCCGCATGCAGGGCGCAGCCGGGCCGCTGGTGATCACCGCCCCCGATGGGCAAGAAACCACCCTGGCCATGCAGCAACGCGCCCCCGGCCTATGGGAGGCAACCCATACCGGCAGCATGCCCGGGCTCTACCGCTTGCGCGAAGGCGAGGTCAGCGCGGTTGTCGGCCTTGGGCCGGCAGCACCGCGCGAATTTCAGCAGACCATCGCCACCGAGGCAGTGCTAGCCCCGGTGCTGGCACCGCTACGCGGCGGCAGCCTGCGCCTGGAACAGGGCCTGCCAAAGCTGCGCGACGTAAAGCCGGGCCGCCCCGCCGCCGGGCGCAACTGGATCGGCCTGACCCCTCGCGCCGCGCATGAAACCCTATCTGTCTCGCAAACAGCGCTTCTACCGGCCTGGCTGGGGCTGCTGCTGGCGGCTGGCTTCATCCTGGCTGGCTGGCTGCGCGAAGGCCGTCGCTAGGGGAGGCGGGCCGAACGGCAGGCGCACAGGCGCGCAGGTAGTCACACAGACCAACAGAAAGGCACCACAAACGACAGGCACAGAGGGGCAGCCTCAGAGGCCAGGCGCGTCGATCTCCACCCCTGCACGGGCGCTTTGGCCCGCGCTATCGACCACCACCAGGCTGGAAAACCCCTGTCCGGGATTGGGCACTTCGAATTCGCGCCGCCGCTGCCCCTTGGTCAGAACCCGGCCATCCGCCAGCAGGGCAAAGGGGGCCAGGCCGCCACGCAGTTTCACCACCAACGGTCCGCCCTCCAGCGCCAGATGGGCGCCATCCGGCGGGAACAGCAGTTGCGGCGCATCCGCCGCCGCATCAAAGACTGCATCGCGGGGGCGAAACCGGCGCAGCGGCAGCGGCAGTTCTGCCGCCCCGACCATCAGCGTCGCCGCCGGCGGCGGGGCAAAGGGCGTCATCTCGGGTTTCAGGCGACCAAAGGCCTCGAACAGCAACGGGGCGGCCAGATCGCCGCCAAAGGCCCCCGGGACCGGGGTGCCATCCGCCCGCCCCAGCCAGACCCCAATCACATGCCGCCCATCCCAGCCAATGGCCCAGGCATCCCGGTGGCCATAGGATGTGCCAGTTTTGTAAGCAAGCACCCCAGCCCGCGCCCCCGCTGGCGGCGCCATTTCGCGCAGGATATCGCCCAACTGCCACGCAGCCACCTTGGACAGCAGCCGGGGCAGCGGATCGGGGGCAACGGTCTGATCACTGCGCAGGGCAACCCCTTGGCCCCCCGCAGCAATCCCCGCATAGACCTGTACCAGATCCTGCAGCGAGGTGCCGATGCCGCCCAGGCTGATGGCCAATCCGGGTTTGCCGTCGGCGGGCAATTGTGGCTGCGCACCGCCCCGGCGCAGCCGGGCCAGCACCTGCGCCGGGCCGATCTCTCGGGTTAGGCGAACCACCGGGATATTCAACGACAGTTGCAGCGCCTGTCGCACCCGGACATCGCCGCGAAAGACCCCATCAAAATTCTGCGGCGCATAGCCGTCAAAATCAATCGGGCCATCATGGATCAAGCTTTCGGGGTGCACCAGACCGGCCTCAAACGCCATGCCATAGACCAGCGGCTTCAGGGTGGACCCCGGCGAGCGCAGCGCCTGGGTCATATCGACAAAGCCCTGCCGCGCGCTATCGGCATAGGCGGGGGAGCCTACCGAGGCGATGATCTCTCCGGTCTGGTGATCCACCGCCAGCAGCGCCGCCGAGATCCGCGCCCCTGCACGGGTTGCCGCCTCTGCCACCAACTGTTCCATCTTGGCCTGGACCTGCCCGTCCAGGGTCAGCGCCAGCCGCGCCGCCCCCGGTCGCGTTGCCAGCAGCCGGTCCGACAGATGCGGCGCCAGACGCGGGAAGGGCCGCATGACAGACGGCAGCGGGGCCTGGCTTGCCATGGCAACCTCGGCTCCTGTCAGCAATCCCGCCTGCGCCAACCGATCCAGCACCCGGTCGCGCGCCGCCTGCGCCGCAGCTGGTGCACGATCCGGGCGGCGACGTTCGGGCGATTGCGGCAAGGCAATCAGCAACGCCGCCTGCGAGGGCGTCAGTCGATTGGGCGCGCGGCCGAACCAAGCATAGCTGGCGGCGCGGATACCTTCCAGGTTGCCGCCATAGGGCGCATGGGTGAGGTAAAGCGCCAGAATCTGATTCTTGGACAGGTGCCGTTCCAGTGCCAGTGCCAGACGCATCTGGCGGATTTTGCCCGCCCAGGCCCCCGTGGTGCCATCCTCCAGCAGCCGCGCCAGCTGCATCGTCAGGGTCGATCCGCCCGACACGGTACGCCCGTGCCACAGCGCCTGCCCCAGCGCCCGCAGCAGGGCCAGCGGATCCACCCCCGCGTGGGACTGGAACCGCTGGTCCTCATAGGCGGTGAGCATCGCAATAAAGCGCGGATCGACCTGTTCCAGCTGCGGTGCCATCCGCCAGATGCCTGTCCCCACGGGATAGACCCGCAGCAGATCACCGTTACGATCCAGCACCTCTGTCGAGGTTTCCGCCAGGGTGACAGGCAGCACCGTATCTGCCACCCACCGGTCCAGCCCTCGCAGCCCGATCGACATCAGGGCCACCACCAGCGCTAGGGTAAAGCCCCGGTACCACAGCCGCGATGCGCCCCCAGCCTGCGACCCGGCAGATGCGCCCTGGGTCACCGGATCTCAACCGATCCGGCAGCGGTATGGGCACGATAGGCCGGGCGGTACATGTCTTCGACCTGGGCCGCCGGGTGGTGGAACCGCCCCGGCGTCACCGCCCGGCTAATATAGGCCAGCGTCACCGGTTTGCTGCCGGACAGATCCACCGCCGCCAGAAAGCGATCACTGCGGAATTCCGCGTGCTCGGCCTCGGTCAGTTGCAACCACTCCAGATCGCGCAGATCACCCGAGCGCAGCAGGTTAGGGTTGTCAATCTCCACCCCGGCGGGCAGCGGATCATTCACCATCAGCCGCGCGCCAGTTGTTTCATGCGGCGTCACCTGCAGCACGGTAACAAAGCGATCGCCAACCGCAAACTCCGTCCCCGCCAGTTGCTGCCCATCCAGGCTGTAGTGACTGCGCTGAATGGTATAGCCATAGCCCCCAGCTGCGGGCGGCACCTCTGGCACGCCAAGCGTGGTCAGGGTCAGATCCGTCGCCGCGCCGCTGGCGCTGGAAATTGCCAGATCCAGCCCCAGCTGATCACCGCTCACCCGCACAAAGGGGCCTGTGCTCGGCTGGCCATTGACCAGAATGCCTGACTCCTCTGGAGATTTGATCAGCGCATGGGCCGCCAGCAGGGTCCAGGCGGATTCCTGCGTTGATCTGCGGTCGGTTTTTGCCGTCACAAGCTGAGTCAGCCGTTCCAGCGGCAGGGCATCGGATCTGGCCTCGACCACCAAGGCCAGCACGCCTGCCGCATCGCGGCGCTGGGTGCCATAGTCGGCGCGCCAAACCGGGCGTTCCACCCCGGCCTGTTGCAGCATCTCCCCCGCCTGGACAAACATCCGGTCCGCCCGGCGCTGATCGCCGTAAGCCGCCAGCGCCGCCCCCAACTGCGCCGCCGCCAGAGGTGTGGCAAAATCATTTGCCTTTACATCGGCATAGTAGCGCAGATCGCCCATGGCAGCGGCCCCTTCACGGGCCAACACCAGCAGCGCATAGGCCACATCTTCGCCGCCCCCGTCAAAATCAGAGGCATAGTTGATCCGGTTGCGCAGGTTGTCCATGGCGCGCACAAAGGCCTTTTCAGGGACAGTATGCCCCTGTGCCCGCGCCCGCGACAGGAAATCAGAAGCATAGGCATCCAGCCAGAAATCACCACTTTCAGCCCGCCACAGGCCAAAGGCGCCATTGCTGGCCTGGCGGGTCAGCACCCGCTGAATTGCCGCTTGAATACGCGCATCCACCTGCGGCCCCCTCCCCAGGCCCAGCGACTGCGCCACCGACGACAGATAGAGCAGCGGCAGCGCCTTGGATGTCACCTGCTCAGTACAACCATAGGGATATTGATCCAGGCTTTGCAGCAGACCGGGCACGTCAAACCGGGCCAGCGGTCCCGCAGACAGAACGGCACGGGTGGTGCCCGGGTTCAGCCCGGCAAAGACATCCTGCGTCAGCTGGAATGTCCCGCCCTTTTGCAGGCTGAAACGGCGGGTGGTCGCCACAACCGGATCATTATCCCGCACCGGCAGGCGCAGGACCTGGCTCAGCTGTTTGCCCGCAGGCGTCACCAGCGATAACACCAGTTCCGGATCACCAACAGCCGTGGCGGTGACCGGCAATTCCAGCACCGCCTTGCCCTGTTTTTCCAACACCACCGAAGCGGGCAGCGCCCCAAGGGAAAGGCCGGCGCCAAGGCTCTGTGCGCTTAGCCGCATTTCACCCGCCGGGCCATCAGCATGCACCACTTCAATCCACACCCGGCTTTGGTCTCCGGGGGCAAGAAAGCGCGGCAGCGTCGCGGTTACAACCACCGGGTCGCGCACCAGCATATCGGCTTCGGCCTGACCAACCGCCGTTTTGGACCAGGCCACAGCCATGAGCCGCACGGTACCGTTAAAGGCTGGCAGATCCATCGGGAAATCAACCGTTCCACTTTCATCCACCTGCACTGCGCCGGAAAAGAAGGCCACCAGATCCTGGGTGGGTGGCGGCGACTGCATCTGCAGGCCGCGGTTCGCATCGCCACCCGAACGCAGCTGCCCAAAGGCACCATTGCCCGGATCGATCAACCGTCCGTAAAGGTCGCGCAGCTCCATCCCGAGGCGGCGCTGGCCATGATAATACCCGCTTGGGTCGGGCGATTTGAACCCGGTGAGGTTGAGGATCCCCAGATCCACCGCCGCCACCGTCAGCCAGACCTGCGCCCCGGGTGCGGCCCCGGTCACGGCAATGCGCGCCGTTTCAGTGCTGCGGGGGCGCGCCAGTTCCGGAGCCTCGACGCTGACCCGCAGCTCTTGTCCCGGTTGGGTCACCTTGGCATGCACCAGCCCCAGCGCCCGTGTTGGGGTCCGGCTGGCACGCCCGCTCAGCGGTTGCAGCATCGTCGCGGTCACATAGGCACCACTGCCCCAGTCCTGCGTCACGTTCAGCGGGATCACCACTTCGCCAGCCTCGACCTCTACGGCCTGGCGTTCGATAACCCGGTTCGACAGCACCGATATCAGCGCCGTGCCACTGCTTTGCGGCAGCAGCCGCAGCCGGGCAGTATCGCCGGGGCTATAGCTATCGCGATCCAGCGACACCTCCAGCCGGTCTGGCGTTGCCGAAGCATCGGCCGGGGCGTACCACCCGGCATAGAAATCCAGCGAAGCGGCGACATAGTCACCATCCAGCCGTTCCACCACCAATTCATACTGGCCCCAATCGGTTGGGGTCGACAACGCCAAGGGGGTCTCGCCCAGCATGGCTTCGCCCGTGGCGATGCTCTTGCGGCGGGTGCTGGGTTCCCAGTTCCAATTGCCATAGAGCTGATACCAGTGATAGCGGGTCTCGATCCGGTTCAGGCTCCATTTCACCCGCATCGGCATCGGCTGGCGGCTGGGAGACAGCGCCACCAGTTCAAAGCCAGCTTCGGTGCCCTCGGCGACCACATCCTCAAACAGCGGCCTGATGCCCAGAATCGGCCCCTCGGGGCTGACCGGCAGATCCAGGCTGCGTTCCACCGGGCGGCCCGATCCATCCGTCAGCCGGGTGGTCAGCGAAGCCTCAAGCGGGCGGCCTGCGGCCTCAATTTCGGGCAGGGCCACGGTAATCCGGGCCGCGCCTACCGCATCGGTGCTTTCATCGCCAAAGTAGTTGCGTTGACTGTCGCGCGGCGCATCATGGCGGCCAAAGCGATAGCCGGGCCAGTCTTCCAGACGGTCAACCGGACGCAGACGCAGATCGCCGTCGATGGCCAGGTCAGCGCCGGGGGCGCCAAACAGATAGCGCGCCTTGATGTCGATCTGCGCGGCCTCGCCCTGGCGCAGCAGATCCGCATTGGCGACGCTTTGTTCAAAATCGATGCGTTCCGGCAGGAAATCTTCGACCAGGATCTGGCGCGTGGCCAGGGCCGGGGCCTTTACGTCGCTTTTGATATCCAGCCGCCAGGTGCCCCGCGGCGCGCTTGGCCCCACGGGCAGGGCAAAGACATGACCGCCCATCTTGCCGCCGCTTGACAGATGGCGGCTGTATTCCACCCCATCGGGACGGGTCAAAATAGCGCTGAGCGGCAGGCCTTCGATTGCCTGGGCGGTGCTATCACGGGTCAGCGCAGTGACATGGATCACCTCTCCGGCGCGATAAGCGCCGCGATCCGTGGCCAGAAAGACATCCACCGGGCCAGGAGCCGGGCGGCCTTCGACGCCGCGATCGGACAGATCAAAGGCCGCATCTTTCAGCGACAAAAAGGCAAGATCCTCGCCCGTCTCTGCATCATCGGAGCCAGATACCCGGGCAAGAACCATGGCCGGGGCAGCACCACCACGCCCGCGCGCCAGACCGGGCGCAAAATGCGCATAGCCTGTTGCGTCGCTGATGGTTTTGCCCAGCACCGCATTAGCGTTGGAAATCAGCGTGACCTCAACCCCGGCGCGCGGCTTGGCATCCGACAGCCCCTGCACCTGTACATGCAGCCCATCGCTGCCAGACAGAGAGCTCAGCCCCAGATCCGTCAGTACAAACCACTGGGTGGCACCGGGATTGTCATAGGGGTCGGCGCCCTTGATGCTGGCCGAAAGCGCGTAGATGCCAACCGGTTGTCCACTTATTGCTTCGGCCAGGGGCAGCCGGGTGGTCATATCCTGGTTCAGTTCATTCTGCAGAACTGCGGTGCCGCGCCAGATCTCTTCGGCGATATCGCTAGCAAAATGTTCTTCCTGCCACTGCGACAGCGGGCGGCCAAAGTAGCCATCCTGAATGCTGCGCAGCAGGTTGCGGTCACTCATCCGGCGCAGGCGCAGGTCGACCTCATCCAGATTGACCGTTTCAATCGGCAGCGCTGCCTGATCTGTCTTGGCCAGCACATAGGCACGGCCGGGGAACCGCACCGCCGGGCTGCGGTCGCCAATATAATGGGTCAGGTCCACATCCTTGAGCAACGCCTCGCCATTCGCCGCAGGCAGTCCCCGGCGCAGGGTCAGGCTGTAGCGCTGCCCATGCTCCAGCCCTTCGAGGCAAAGTTCATGCCCCTGGGCGGTGGCCACAACCCCGGAAGTTGGCAGTTTGACATAATCCTCATAGGAAACCCCGCTGAGCAGCAGCGGTTCCGAGAATTCAACGCAGAGCCGCGGATTGGCGTCGTCGCTATGCACCCGGCTGTCGGTGACGTGAAAGCCGTATTTGGCAATAGAGCGGTCCAGCAGCCCAGCGATATCCTGGCGCGGGGCGCGGGCCTGTGCCAGGCGCAGCACCGGCAGCATGTCCCGCCCCCGACCCAGCTTTTCCAGCGCCAGCGCCGCGGCCACCAGCCCATTGGCCTGCACCGCATCTGAAGGTGCGCGCAAAAAGGCGTTCAACCCGGCCGCCAGCGCCTGATTGCGCAGTTCCTGTTTGTCCCCGCTTTTGCCGCCGCTGTAGCGTAGCAATACGGCAGAATATTCCGCCCAAAGCCCGGCCTCATCGCTGAGCGCCACCGCCTGCGCCAGCCAGCGCAACGCGCCTTTATCATTGCCATTGCGGGCCTGGATCTGCCCGGCGATCACCATATCCTCAAGGGTGGCCCCTTCGGCGGCATGGCGCAGGCCGATCTCCTTGGCCTGGCGATAGGCCAGCTGCAAATCCGATTCGCGCAGGAAGGCCAGATCTTTAGCGCGTCTCTCGCCCTGGGCGAGCATCTGTGGGGATTGGACCCGCTTCAGGGCAGAAACCGCCCCAACAAAGGGCGTGGCCGTCTGCATATTCTGCTTTGGGAAACAGGCATTGGCCCGCGTATTGTAGGAAAATCCGGCGCAGCTATCCTGGACAGAGCAGGCCCGTTCGCAGGCGGCAAGATCAGTATCAAACAGCGCCTGCAGATCCGATCCGTAATAATCCGTATCCATAAAGGCCTGATAGCGCAGCGGCGGAATAGCCGAGTCTGCCCTAGCACTCTGGGGCAGGCCAGCGACCGTCGCCGCAAACGTCAGCACCACAAGCGCGCGACTGGCCCCTTTGCCCCACCCCGCCCAAGCGGCGGCAACTTTGGCACCAATGCGATGTGCCCAAACAATAAAAAACGTGAATCGTGCAAAAAATTGAACTGACATGACGCTCTCCCAAATCGCCGTCAGGCTGACACGGGCTTAACGTCATAGCAAGATGTTCACGCCTAAGACTAGTTACCAGACATTTGATTTTTGCCGAACCGTTGCCCCCATTTGGGGATTCTATTGTTGTTATTTTGATGGAGCCCGCAGGGATGAGCCTTGCTGACAAGGTCACAGAAGAGCGTCGCGCCAGGCTGGCTGCAGAACGCTTGCTTGAACTCAAGCAAGCTGAGCTCTCGGCTGCGAATCGCAAACTGGGCCGTCATGCGCTGGCGCTGACCAAGCAGATCGGCGTCACCCAGGCCGAAGTGGCGACGGTGCGGGATGAAAATGCCAAGGTCAAATCCGACCTCAGCATGGCCAACGAAAAGATCGAAACCGCAGAACGGCGGCTCTGGCATTCAATCCAGGCCTTTCAGGATGGCTTTGCCTTTTTCAACGCAGACAGCCAGTTGCTCGGTGCCAATACGGCCTATCTCAACATCTTTGATGGTCTGGAAGAGGTCACCCCAGGGGTTTCGTACACGCGGATCCTGCAAATTCTGACCGATGAAGGCCTGGTCAATACCGGCAAGCTGAAACCCGATGCCTGGCGCGCCATGATGGGCGACCGCTGGCTGTCGATCTCGCCCGAGCCCATTATCATCCAGATGTGGGACGACCGCTATCTGCGCCTTATCGACCAACGTGGCCATGGCGGCGACGTGGTGAGCCTAGCGCTCGATATCACCTCTTCGGTGCATTACGAGGAAGAGCTGCGCAACGCCCGCGAACGGGCCGAGGCGGCCAACCGTGCCAAATCAGCCTTCCTCGCCAATATGTCACATGAGATTCGCACCCCGATGAATGGCGTTGTCGGCATGGCGGAACTGCTGAACGACACCAACCTGAACGAAGAACAACAGCTCTACGCCAAGACCATCCAGAACTCGGGTGAGGCGCTCTTGGTGATCATCAACGATGTGCTGGATTATTCCAAGATCGAGGCCGACAAGCTTGTCCTGCACACAGAAGCCTTTGATCTGGAACGCTGCATCCACGAAATCGTCATGCTGTTGCAACCCACCGCGCGCGACAAGGGCCTGTCGATGCTGGTGGATTACGACCTGTTCCTGCCCACCCAGTTTATTGGCGATCCGGGGCGGATCCGGCAGGTATTGACCAATCTGGCTGGCAATGCGGTGAAATTCACCAAAACAGGCCATGTCACCCTGCGCGTCACCGGAATTTCCGATCCCGAAGAGGGCATCTGCGCGGTGCATTGCATGATTGAAGACACCGGCATCGGCATCCCCGAGGACAAGATCGATCACGTCTTTGGTGAATTCAACCAGGTCGAGGATGAACGCAATCGCCAGTTCGAAGGCACTGGTCTGGGGTTGGCCATCTCGCGACGGTTGATTGAATTGATGGAGGGCGAAATCTGGGTCGAAAGCGACGAGGGCAAAGGATCCTGCTTTGGATTCCGCATTCCGCTGCCCACTGTCGGGCTAACCCATAGCCCCGTCCCCAATCTGCCCAAAAGCCTGCAACATATTCTGCTGGTGGACGATTCGACGCTCAATACTGAAATTCTGCAGCGACAGCTCATGTTGCTGGGGATTGAGGTCACTGCGGCAAAGAACGTTTCAGAGGCAGGGGCAAAGATGAACGATGGCATCGACATCGTTATTGGTGATCACACCCTCTCCGGCGATGGGGGGCTGGCGCTTCCCCGGCAGCTGCGCGAGCAAGGATGGCAGGATGTGCCCATTGTGATGCTCTGCTCCAATCTGCACGAATACCCCCCAAATGACATAAAGGAACTCTCTCTGGATCTGCTGCCAAGGCCGACGCCGCGCGATGCCCTGTTTGCCAAGCTTGCGACCCTGGGCAATGCCCTGATGGATAAACAAACCGCTGCCGGTGTCACCACCACGCCCCAGGTGCCAGACGCCAACAGCAGCGCCGTACCAGAGTTGATCGCACAGGAAGGCTGGACGGTACAGACAGGCGGGACCGTAGAGGCAGAACCAGCACGAATGACCCTGGAACAGGCCTATGCCACAGATAATGCAGCAGCCAAACACTTTGCCCCGCCCCCGGAAGAGATGCAGGCGCGCCAGATGCGCATTCTGGCCGCCGAAGACAACAAGACCAACCAGCTTGTCTTTCGCAAGATGGTCAAAGATCTCAACATCGATCTACAGTTTGCCAACAATGGCCTAGAGGCGCTTGAACAGTATCAGAACTTTGAACCTGATCTGATCTTCATGGATATTTCCATGCCGCAGATGGATGGCAAAGAAGCCACCAAGCGCATCCGTCAGCTAGAGATGCTGACCGGTCGTCACGTGCCCATCGTGGCCTTGACGGCGCATGCCATGAATGGCGATTCCGAAGGCATCCTCGCCGCCGGACTGGATCACTATCTGACCAAACCACTGCGCAAGGCGGTCATTCTGGACCGCATTCTGCAACACACCACGACCGCTTTCCAGCCCGTCAAAGTAACCACCGCCGCCTAGGCTCAGGCCTCTGGCTGACGCAGGAAAACCGGTTTTTGCGGCTCTGACAGCTCTGGCTGATAGCAATAGCCGCCTGCATCAAATCCCTGCAGGGCCTCGGGCTCGCAAAGCCGGTGCTGGATCACGTAGCGTGCCATCGCGCCCCTGGCACGTTTGGCGTAAAAGCTGACAATCTTTGGCGTACCATTCTTCAGCTCCATGAAGACCGGCGTCACCACCTGCAGTTTCAGCGCCTTCAGATCGACGGCACCAAAATATTCCTGGCTGGCACAGTTGACCAGAACCTGCGCGCCGACCTGCTCGGCCTGGGCGTTCAGCGCTTCGGCAATCTGGCTGCCCCAATATTCATAAAGGTTTTTGCCGCGCGGAGATTTCAGCCGCGATCCCATCTCCAGCCGGTAGGGCTGCAACCCGTCCAGCGGCCGCAACAGACCATAGAGCCCCGAGAGAATGCGAAAGTGATCCTGCGCCCAGGCCATTTCTTCGGCGTCCAGCGAGGCGGCCTCTAGCCCCTGATAGGTATCACCGGCAAATCCCAACGCGGCGGGACGCAGGTCGGCGTCTTTGGGGTCATCGGCAAAACTGCGAAAGCGATCATGGTTCAGCTTGGCCAGATCTTCGCTGATTTGCATCAGCTTCATCAGTTCCGCGACGCTCAACCCCCGCGCCACCTCTGCCAGGCGAATGGCATCCTCCTGAAAGGCCGGTCGGGTCATCGTCTGATCCCGCTCAGCCCAGTCCAGCTTCTTGGCCGGGGATACCACTACCAGCATCGCGCGCTCCTTTGTTGCCGCTTTGTTTCCGTGATCAGACTTAGTCAGTCTGGCGCAGAACGTCCAGAAAGGCGGGTAAGAATCTCTCTGCCCGGCGTTCCCCAAGCAGGATTGAGATGCCGTGTTCATCCGTCGCGCGCATCTGCGCCACCTTGGCCAGCAGCTGCGCCGGGCAGCTCAGCGGTTTGAGGGTGCCGCAGGCACCACGGGTCAGCTGTGCCTGCACCGCCATCAGCGCATCATAGGTGCTGCCGGCCCCCGCCCGCATGGCCAGCTTGCGCCTTGCGGGGTGCAGCTGCTCCACCGCGCCGGTGATGACTTCCAGAAACTCTGCCCCGTAGCGCTCTAGCTTCTTGGCCCCCACCCCACCAATCCGGGCCATCTGATCCAGGGTTTCAGGGCGGGTTTCGGCCATTTCAATCAGGGTCTTGTCGTTGAACACCACATAGGCGGGCACCTTCTGCGCCTCGGCCAGGGCGCGGCGTTTGGCCTTCAGGGCCGACAGAAGCGGCGCATCCTCTTCCGAGACCAGCGCCTTGACCGCCGGGCGGCGGTCGGCCGAGGCGATGGTATCCTTGCGCAGCGAGATCTGCGCCTCGCCCTTCAGCACTGGCAATGCGGCTTCGGTCATACGCAGCCCGCCGTGGCGTTCGGGATCCGGGCGCACCAGATCATGGCCCATCATCTGCCGGAACACCGCCTGCCACTGGCGTTTGCTGTATTCCTTGCCGCAGCCAAAGACCGACAAATCGTCATGCCCCTTTTCCCGCACCCGATCGGTCTGGGTACCAAACAGGATGTCGATCAGATGGCCCGCACCATAGGTTTCATTGGTGCGCAGAATCGCCGACAAGGCCTTGCGCACAGCAATGGTGCCATCGAACACATCCACAGGCCGGTCGCAGAGGTCACAATTTCCGCAGGGCTCTGACGCTTCTTCAAAATACTTCAGCAGGCTCTGACGGCGACAGGTCAGGGCCTCGGCCAGCCCCAGCAGCGCATTCAGGCGGCCATGATCCGCAGCGCGACGTTCTGCTGGGGCAAGCCCTTCGTCGATCTGGCTGCGGCGCAGGCGGATGTCATCCGATCCAAACAGCGTCAGCGTTTCGGCGGGCGCCCCATCGCGGCCCGCGCGGCCAATTTCCTGATAGTAAGATTCGATGCTTTTGGGCAGATCAGCATGGGCCACCCAGCGGATATCGGGTTTGTCGATCCCCATGCCAAAGGCCACGGTGGCCACCACGATCAGCCCATCTTCGCGGGCGAACCGTGTTTCCACATCGCGGCGATCCCCGGCCTCCATGCCGCCGTGATAGTGGCAGGCGGCGTGACCGGCATCGCGCAGGGCGCGGGCCAGGTCTTCGGTCTTGGCGCGGGTGCCGCAATAGACAATGCCCGACTGCCCCTTGCGCGCCGCCGCAAAGTCAAGGATTTGCCGGCGAGGCCCATCCTTGGCGGCAAAGGCCAGATGGATATTGGGCCGGTCAAAGCCACGCAGGAAGCTGCGCGGGGGATGGCCGTCAAACAGCTTGCGCACGATTTCTTCGCGGGTTTCTGAATCTGCGGTGGCGGTAAAGGCGGCCAGGGGCACATCCAGCGCCTGACGCAATTCCCCGATGCGCAGATAATCGGGGCGGAAATCATGGCCCCACTGGCTGACGCAATGGGCCTCGTCCACCGCGATCAGGCTGACATTAATGCGCTGCAACATGTTCAAGGTAGACCCCGAGGCCAACCGTTCAGGTGCCATGTACAACAGCTTAAGCTCTTCCGCCTCGATGGCTTGCCAGACAGCTTCGGTCTCTTCCTCGGTATTGCCAGAGGTCAACGCACCGGCATTGACTCCAACCGCCTGCAGCGCCCGCACCTGATCGCGCATCAGGGCAATCAGTGGCGAAATCACCACGGTGACGCCGGCCCGTTGCAGCGCCGGCAGCTGAAAGCAGAGCGATTTACCGCCCCCCGTGGGCATGATTGCCAGCACGTTTTCGCCCCGCGTCACCGCATCGACGATTTCTTCCTGTCCGGGGCGGAAGGCGTCAAAGCCAAAAATCTCGCGCAAAAGCGGCGGGGCGACGGGCATTTCACTCTCGCGGGTCTCCGTCTCGGTGATCGCTGGCGCGGTTGTCATGGAGTGGGACCTCGTTGGGTGCTGCTGCTCTGATTTGAGCGCTACAATCCCACAGGTCGATTCGGGCGGCAAGCGAAAGGGGCAAAGCTTTACGCTTCACCCCTGCACATTTACTCAGCTTAGCCCGCTGAAATTGCATTCAGCGGCGGTTTGATCGCGCCTAGTAGAAAGCCATCATGTTGTTCTGGATGATGATGCGCAGCGCATAGACCGCGATCAGTACCACCAGAGGTGCCAGATCAATACCGCTCATATTGGGCATGATGCGGCGCACCGGGGCATAAAGCGGTTCAAGGATGCGCTGCAGCATGTACCAGATCTGCCCTACCAGCTGCTGTTGCAGGTTCAGCACCTGGAAATTGATCAGCCAGCTCATGATCACATGGGCAATAATAAAGAACCAGACAATGTCCAGAACCAGCAGCAAAATTTGGAACAGCGAGAGCATCGTTCACCTCTTTCGAATATCAGGCCCCTAGGTAAGCAGCCCCGCCCCCATGTGCAAGGCTTCCGCGAGGTTGCAGTTGACCATTGGTTAAACGGTGGCAACAGGGGCACATCCCAATATAGAGAGACGCGCAACTGGATTGATGCCTGGCGCGCGGCGGACGCGCAACGCCCCTGGCCGCCGATACAAGATGGGCTTGCCTAGCAGCGCCCGCCCCTGTCTTATCGCCACAGAAAAACAGGTGGGGACAGAATGAGCATTATTTCAGCGCGCAAGCGCATTTGGGGCTGGTGGTTCTTTGACTGGGCCAGCCAGCCCTATCACACGCTGCTGGTGACCTTTGTCTTTGGCCCTTTCTTTGCCGCTGTCGCTGCGAATTACTACATGGGGGAAGGCCTGGACGTCGAAGCCGCCAACGCCCAGGCCCAGACCATGTGGTCGCGCGGGCTGACCATTACCGGATTGCTCATCGGTTTTGGCGCGCCTTTCATTGGCGCAATGGCCGACATTTCCGGACGCAAGCGACCCTGGCTCTTGGGGTTTTCGCTGATGTATGTGGTCGGTGCCGGGGCGATCTGGTTCATGGATCCGGGCGGTGCCAATCTTTGGACAATGCTGATCTGCTTTGGCCTGGGCTTTATCGGCGCTGAATTCGCCCTGATCTTTGCCAATTCGCAACTGCCCAGCCTTGGTGATAAAGACGACGTCGGGGCCATCTCTGGGTCAGGTTTTGCCTTTGGCTATCTGGGCGGAGTGCTTGCATTGTTCATCATGCTGCTGCTGTTTGTGGAACAGGGCACAGGCAAGACCCTGATCGGGCTGGATCCCATTCTGGGACTGGACGCCGAAAGTCGCGAGGGCACCCGCGCAGTAGGGCCCTTCACTGCGCTGTGGTTCATCGTCTTCATGGTTCCCTACTTTCTCTGGGTCAAGGATGATGCCCGTACGGGCGAGCGTGGCACCCTGCGTCAGGCCATCGGGCTGGTGGTCACCTCGGTCAAGGCGCTGCGCCAGCGGCCCAGCCTGATGCGGTATCTGGGCTCTTCGATGCTGTACCGGGACGCGCTGAACGGACTGTATAGTTTTGGTGGGGTCTATGCCGCCTTGGTACTGGGCTGGGAAATCACGCTGATCGGAGTTTTTGGCGTAATCTCGGCTATTGCGGCGGCCCTGTTCAGCTGGATCGGCGGTTTTGCTGACAAGCGGCTTGGCCCCAAGCCGGTCATCGTGGGGTCGATCCTGGTGCTGACCCTGGTCTGCATCACCGTGGTCAACATGTCGCGCGAGACGCTGTTTGGCCTGCCTCTTGCTCCTGGTTCCAGCCTGCCGGATGCGATTTTCTTTGGCTGCGGCATGTTGATTGGCGGCTTCGGCGGAATCTTGCAGGCCGCCAGCCGCAGCCTAATGGTGCGCCATACCAATCCTGCCAAGGCAACAGAGAGCTTTGGGCTATACGGTTTGTCCGGTCGTGCCACCGCCTTTTTGGCGCCGCTCCTGATTGGGGTTGCCACAACCCTGACAGGTAGCGCACGATTGGGCATTACCCCGGTGGTCTTTCTGTTCATCCTTGGATTGATCCTATTGCACCGGGTCGAGGCAAAAGGAGATCAGGTTTGAAACAACTGGTAGCGAGTATTTGTATTGTGTTTGCGCTGGCAGTACCGGCCAGCGCCGCCACCCCAGCCAAGCAGCTGTTTGGTGCCAAGGATAGTGGCTCTCGCCAGGCAGCGGCGCCGCATGGGTCCTACGCCAAGGGCTGCGTTGCTGGTGCCGTGCAACTGCCGGAAACCGGCCCCACCTGGCAGGCCATGCGGCTGAGCCGAAACCGCAACTGGGGCCATCCCGAAACCATTGATTTCATAGAAAAGCTGAGCCGGTTTGCCGCCAGACAGCCGGGCTGGAACGGCCTGTATATCGGCGATATCAGCCAGCCCCGTGGTGGTCCGATGACCTCTGGGCATCGCAGCCATCAGGTTGGGCTGGATATTGATATCTGGATGCGCCCGGCGGATCGGCTGACTTATAACCGCTCGCAGCGCGAAAAACTCTCTTCCATTTCCATGCGTCGCAACAACGGGGCCTATGTGAATTCCGACTGGACCCGCGCCCACCACGACATCATCAAGGCCGCCGCCCAGGACAAGCGGGTGGCGCGGATTTTTGTCTTCCCCGGTGCCAAGGTGCAGATGTGCAAGGATGCCAAGGGTGACCGGCGCTGGCTGCGCAAAATTCGCCCCTGGTGGGGACATCACTATCATTTTCATGTCCGGCTTGCCTGTCCAAGGGGCGCACGCGGCTGCGTCGATCAGGATCGCCCGCCACGTGGCGACGGCTGTGAGGCCGCGCAGAGCTGGGTCAATGACATTTTGAACCCGCCACCACCCAAACCGGTTGACCCCAACGCCCCAGCGCCTAAGCCTCGGCGCGACTACACCCTATCGGATTTACCCAGACAATGCGCGGCAGTTCTGCAATCAGACTAAAAGCTGAATTCCCGAGAGCCCGCAGGCGCACCCATGCGAAATGGGTGCGTGCAAACTGGATGGGTGCAAACCGGGCCTCGGTAGCCTCGGCCCATGCAAAACGGACCAATACGCTTTGACCCTCGGCAAACTCCGTATGGCCGCTAGATCACGCCGCAGCCTGTTTACCTGCCTGCTGCTGGTCAGCGGTCTGGCGGCGGTTGCGGCCTATGCCGCAAACCGTCCCCGCCCGCGCCATGAGACCGCCCAATTCGCCGGGCGCTACATCTGGCAGGAAAGCAAAAGCTGGTTTGGCGGATTTTCCGGGATCGAAGTTTCGGCAGATGGCAGCGCGATGACGGTGCTCAGTGATCGTGCCCGGTTGGTCCGCGCCGATATCCAGCGCGACAGGGACACGATTGCCAAGGTTCAGCTACGCAATTCCCAGCAGTTGCGCACCTCGACCGGGCGCAGCCTGCTTGGCCGCGTCATGGACAGCGAAGGCCTGGCGATTGCCGCCGATGGCACGCTCTACATCTCTTTCGAGGGGGTGCCACGGGTGGCCTATCACCAGGCCGACAGCGCCCGCGCTCAAGTGCTGCCGCGCCCCGATGCCTTTGACGCGATACCCCTGAACAAAGCGCTAGAGGCCCTGGCGGTTGATGCAAAGGGGCGGCTGTACACCCTGCCGGAAAATGCCCCGAATGCTGCGGGTGATTTCCCGGTCTGGCGCTGGAATGGCCAGCGTTGGAGCCAGCCTTTTACGCTGCCGCACCGGGGCGGCTTTCTCCCTGTGGGGGCGGATTTTGGCCCAGATGGCCGGTTTTACCTGCTTGAACGCAGCTTTATGCTTATTGGCTTTCGCAGTCGGCTGCGTCGCTGGGACATCACCGCCCAGGGGCCGCAAAACGAGGTCACCCTGTTCCAAAGCGCGATCGGTGCCTATGACAATCTCGAAGGGCTCTCGGTCTGGCGCGACGCTGCAAACCGCCTGCGGGCCACCATGATTTCGGATGACAACTTCCGCAGCCTGCAACGCACCGAACTGGTAGAGTTTTTCCTGCCTGAATAGGGCCTATCCACTCGGTACCGCCGCTTCGCCCTTTTGTCCGCCCGCCACCATGCACTGCCGCACCGCGCTCTGCACGGTGCCCGGCCCAACGGGAGAGGCACAGTCTTTAACTGTGCTGATCCGGGCGGGAGCCCCACCTGTGTTCTGGCTGCTGTCACAGCTGCCGTTACGCCATCATCTGCCACACAGGGGCAAAAGGCTTGCCAAATGGTCTGCGCAGCGATAGGTGGGCGCGTCTTTCGCAGATCCTGCGGAACAAGTCGCCGCGACCTTGTATAAAAAACGGAACTGAAAAATGAATCGTTCTCATCTTCCTGGCATTCTAGCCATGGCGGCCACTGTTGTGGCCTCTAATATCTTGGTGCAGTTTCTCTTTGGTCAGTGGCTGACCTGGGGGGCCTTCACCTATCCCATTGCCTTTTTGATCACCGATGTGATGAACCGCGTCTATGGCAGCTCTGCTGCGCGCCGCGTGGTGCTGGTCGGCTTTGTCACCGGGGTGGCCTGTTCGCTCATCGGCACCCAGATCATTGGTGAATTTGGCCCCCTGGTCACCCTGCGCATCGCACTTGGGTCTGGCCTGGCCTTCCTCACCGCGCAGCTGCTGGATGTCTCGATTTTTGCCGCCCTGCGCGACGGCAAATGGTGGCGCGCGCCGCTGGTCTCGACCCTGATTGGCTCTGTGGTGGATACCGCGCTGTTCTTCACCATAGCCTTTTCCGGTGCACTGGCCTGGATTGAACCCGCCAATGACACCTCCTGGGCGCAAGAGATGCTGCCGTTGCTGGGTCTTGGCCCCCTGGTGCCGCTTTGGGTATCGCTGGCCTTGGCTGACTGGCTGGTCAAGCTGGGCCTGGCGCTGCTGGCGCTGATCCCCTTCCGCTTCCTGGTGATCCGGCTGACAGCCACGCCCGCCCGCTAAGGGCAGCACCACGCCGCAATACAACAGTTCCGACAAAAGGCCGCGCCCCGGTTGGGTGCGGCCTTTTCCATTTGGCTCAGTCGCGCTAGATCCTGCCACATGCTCGAAATCACAGATAACATCACATTGCAGGACTGGGAGCTCAGCGAGAGCTTCATGCGCGCCTCGGGGCCGGGCGGGCAGAATGTGAACAAGGTGGCCACCGCGGTTGAACTGCGCTTCGAGGCGGCCCGTTGTCCGGCGCTGACCCCGGCAGTGAAATCCCGCCTCAAACGGCTTGCCGGACGCCGCTGGACCAAGGAAGGCGCCATCCTGTTGCAATGCGACGAAACCCGCTCGCAGCAACGCAACCGGGAGCTGGTGCGCGACCGCCTAGTGGCGCTGATTCGCCAGGCCCTGGTAGCACCAAAACGTCGTATAGCGACCAAACCCACGCGCGGATCTGTCAAGCGACGGCTGGAAAGCAAAAAGCAGCGCAGTGCGATCAAATCAAACCGGGGAAAAATCACTCCAGAGTGATCCTAGCGATTGCACCCGGCTGCCGCCTTCGCCATGTTGAGCCCAAATTATTTTGGAGGAGAGAACGTCATGCGGCTTGCTGGAAAATGCGCAATTGTAACAGGCGGCGCGTCTGGTTTTGGTCTTGGTATCGTTGATAAATTTCTAGCCGAGGGAGCGCGGGTGATGATCGCAGATATCAATGCCGAAGCCGCCCAGGCCATGGCCGCAGAGCGCGGCGATGCAGCAATGGCCCAGCAGGTTGATGTGGCGAATGCCGCTTCGGTCAACGCCATGGCCGAGGCCGCGATCGCCCATTTTGGCCAGGTTGATATCCTGGTCAATAATGCCGGCGTCACCCATCTGCCGACCCCCCTGGATGAGGTCAGCGAAGACGATTTTGACCGGGTGTTCAATGTGAACATGAAATCGGTCTACCTGACCGCCCGCGCCCTGGTGCCCCACATGAAGTCCCGCGCCAGCGGCGCCATTCTCAATGTGGCCTCAACCGCCGGGGTCTCGCCGCGTCCCAATCTCAACTGGTACAATGCCTCCAAGGGCTGGATGATCACCGCGACCAAAACCATGGCCGTCGAACTGGCACCGCAGGGCATCCGGGTCAATGCGATCAACCCGGTCGCCGGGGAAACGCCGCTGCTGAAATCCTTCATGGGCGAAGACACGCCAGAGGTGCGCGCCAAGTTCATCTCCTCGATTCCAATCGGGCGGTTTTCCACCCCCGAGGACATGGGCAATGCCGCCTGCTATCTCTGCTCGGATGAGGCCAGCATGGTCACAGGCGTCGCCATGGAAGTCGACGGCGGCCGCTGCATCTAGGCGCCCCCACCCCGTCTACCCTGCCCGGTCTTGACCGCACCCTGCTGTGCCTTTGAGACAGATCAAGATCGGGCAGATGACATCTATAGAGCAGGGCCTCTCGGCCCGCTTTTGGCTTTGGAACAGGAACCCGCCCAAATGATCCCAGGTCCCAAGAACCTCATCACGGATGTCCCCGGCCTGTTGGTCGGAAATGCCGATGATCCGGTGGTGAAATCCGGCACCACCGTACTGCTGAGCCCAGAACCGCTGACCGCCTCGGTCCACGTTATGGGCGGCGCGCCTGGCAGCCGCGAAACCGATCTCTTGGCACCGGATAAATCAGTCGCCAAGATCGACGCGCTAGTGCTCTCTGGCGGGTCGGCCTATGGGCTGGATGCCTGTTCCGGCGTGGTGGATGGGCTGCGGGCCGCTGGCAGGGGCTTTGCACTGGGCCCCGCCATCATCCCGCTGGTGCCCGGCGCTATCCTGTTTGATCTGCTGAATGGCGGCGATAAAGGCTGGCAGGACAATCCCTACCGCGCCCTGGGCCGCGCCGCCTTTGAGGCGGCCGCAACCGATTTTGCCCTTGGCAGCCACGGGGCTGGCATGGGGGCGCTGACCGCCATGGTGAAGGGCGGGCTTGGGTCTGCCTCTTTTGTGCTGGACAATGGCGTCACCGTTGGTGCCCTTGTCGCCGCCAATCCGATGGGCAGCGTCACCACCCCAGGAGACCGGCATTTCTGGGCCGCCCCCTTTGAGGTGGGCGATGAATTCGGCGGCCTCGGCCCGGATAGCGCCAGTGGGCTGGGGCGCAGGCTCGACAGTCGCAAGATGCAGGCCATGCACGTCCTGGCCGCGACAGACAGCCTGCCCAGCGAGCGCGGCAACACAACCATTGCCATCGTTGCGACCGATGCCGCCCTGAGCAAGGCCCAGTGTCAGCGAATGGCCACCGCCGCCCACGATGGTATTGGCCGCGCCACCGTTCCCGCCCATGCCCCTGGCGACGGAGATCTGATCTTTGCTGCCAGCACCGGCGGGCGCGTTCTGGATGATATCGACACAGAATTGGGCCAGATCGGCCATGCGGCTTCGCTCTGCCTGAGCCGTGCCATCGCCCGTGCCGTCTATTGCGCCACTCCTCAGGAAAACGACCTTCTGCCCTGCTGGAGCGCCAGCCCATGACGCGACCTGCCGGGCGGATCCACTTCATGCGGCAAAGTCACCTGTTGACCATCTGACCAATGCATCGCCGTATACTCTCGCCAACTCAATAATTGGAGCAAGCAAATGAAACACGTCCTGACAGCCACTCTTCTTGGTCTGCTGGCCGCCCCAGCATTCACAGCCACCGCCTTTGCCGAAGGTAATCCTGCCAAGGGTGAGAAAGTTTTCAACCGCTGCAAATCTTGCCACACCATTGTATCGGATAGCGGCGAAAATATCATCAAGGGTGGCCGCACTGGCCCCAACCTGTGGGGCGTCGTCGGTCGCACCGCCGGCACCTATGAAGACTTCAAATACAGCGATGACCTGGCCGCCGCTGGTGCCGCTGGTCTAGTCTGGGATCTGGAAAACTTCACCGGCTTTACCGCTGATCCCCGCGGTTTTCTGCAGACCCATCTGGACGACAGCAAGGCAAAGTCGAAAATGACCTTCAAACTGAAGAAGGGTGCCGAGGATCTCTATGCCTTTCTGGCCCAATATGGCCCCGCGCCAGAAGATACAGCCGAGGAAGCGGCCTCGGAATAAGGCGCACCTCGGCTGACCCTGCGTCAGCCGATAAATCTGCTCGAAATTTGAGCACCAAAGGCCGTGTCCCCAGGGGCGCGGCCTTTCGTACAGTTGCTTTGCGCCGCGCGCCGCGCTAGCCAGTGTGAGCTTGGCCTTGAAGGCACTCATCCTGGACCCTGAATGCCCCATATGATCCCGGCCTGGGTTAACGGCGAACTGACACCAGTAGAAAAGCTCTCGGCGCATGAACAGGGGCTGAAACACAAGGCCGTGTCGGTCTTTGTGGTCAAAGGCGTCAAAATTCTGATGCAGCGCCGGGCCTTGGGCAAATATCACACGCCGGGGCTCTGGGCGAATACCTGCTGCACCCACCCGATGTGGGAAGAGGCCTCCTCGGCCTGTGCGGTGCGGCGCATGCAGGAGGAGCTGGGCATCAGCGGACTATATCCTGAATTCCGCCATCAGCTGGAATATCGCGCCGATGTGGGCCATGGTCTGATCGAACACGAAGTCGTGGATGTCTTCCTGGCCCATGCCCATCGCCCGCTCGAACCCAAGGCCAACCCGGCGGAAGTGATGGAAACCTGCTGGATGGATTATCACGATCTCTTGGCAGAGGTGCAGCGCCATCCAGAGCGCTTCACCCCCTGGCTCAAGATCTATCTCCGTCAATATGCAGACATCATCTTTGGCCCTGATCTGATCATCGCCTCCAAAGACTGATCCCGCCAAATCCCAGGTCGGCCCGCCGACACAACACCTCTCGCGCCGCCTCCAGCACTTTTTCCTTGCCATGCGGGCGAGCCATGTGGTTGTGTGCCGTCAAATAATAGGAGGTATACTTACTATGTCCATTCTCATCGCAGGTGGTGGCATTGCCGGGCTAAGCTTGGGCCTGACGCTGCATCAGATTGGTGTGCCCTTTCACATCTACGAATCGACAGCGCAACTGCGCCCGCTTGGGGTTGGCATCAACCTGCAGCCTAATGCCGTGCGGGAACTCTTTGATCTCGGGCTAGAGACAGAGCTGGACAGCATCGGCATTCGCACTCAGCAGCTGGGATTCTATTCCAAGCTGGGCAAAACCATCTGGGAAGAGCCGCGCGGAATGCAGGCGGGCTATGCCTGGCCACAATATTCGGTGCATCGCGGTGAATTGCAGATGATGCTCTACCGGGCGCTGATCGCCCGCGCCGGGGAAGGCTGCATTACCACTGGGGCGCGGGCCTGTGGCTTTGAACACAGTGACACCGGTGCGGAGCTGCTGCTTGCCGATGGCAGCCGTAAACACGGCAGCCTGCTGGTGGCTGCGGATGGCATTCATTCGGCGCTGCGCGCCCAGATGTATCCAGAGGAAGGCGCGCCTATCTGGAACGGGCGCATCCTGTGGCGCGCCACCACCCAGGGCCAACCCTGGAAGGGCGAGGCCGCCATGGTAATGATCGGCCACGACAGCCTACGCCTGGTGGCCTATCCGATCTCGCGCCCCGATGCCACGGGACAGGTGACGCTGAACTGGATTGCCGAAAAGAGCTTTGACCCCGCCAGCCCCTGGAAAAAGGAAGACTGGAACCGCGCCGCAGATATCAATGATTTCATTTCAGATTTTGCAGATTGGCAGTTCGACTGGATTGATGTGCCAGGACTGATCCGTGGCGCAGAGGTGGTGTATGAATACCCCATGGTAGACCGCGACCCGCTGCCACAGTGGAGCTTTGGCGCGGTCTCTTTAATGGGTGATGCCGCCCACCCGACCTATCCGGTGGGATCCAACGGCGCCAGCCAGGCGATCTTGGATGCGCGGGTGATCGGGGCGAAACTGCTGGCGCAGGGCGTCACCCAGGCAGCCCTCGCCGCCTATGAGGCAGAGGTACGGCCGCTGGCAACGGGCATCGGCCAGACAAACCGGGCAGGCAAGGGGCCGGATGCGGTGTTGCAACAGATCGAAGACCTCTGCGGCGGTGATTTCACCACCATTGACGAGGTAATCCCCCGGGCCGACCTGGCCGCCCATGCGGCACGCTATAAATCCATCTCCGGCTTTTCGATCGACGACCTGAACGCCCGCCCTGCCACCATAGCACCCGGCGCACGGATGGCACGTTAGAAACACGGGGGGCCACACAGGGACAGCACAGGGCAGCACAGGCAGAGTTGAGACCGCTGCACACGGGCGGGCTCCCGCCCGTCATCAGGCCCAAGTGGCCCTCTTCCCGTTGGGCCGGGCGCCGGGCAGAAGCCCGGCGTGGGCCTCCCCACCCCCTTTGATCCAAAGGCAACCGCGCCGCGCGTCAGCGCGGCGCTGGGCCCAAGGTCGCCAAGGTCTTTCGGCGCCAGCCGATGACCTGCGGGCGCGGGAGCCCCCCCCCCTGCCGCTGGGTATCCGGCTGCACGCAGTCAACCAGTCAACCGCACCACGGTCGACTTCACCAGGATTGCGCAGGCCTGCCAGGGCGGGCGCAGATCTTTAGATGCCAATCACGGCCTGCACCGCGCGCTGCCAGCGGGCATAGGCGGCATCGCGACGCGCCGGGTCCAGTTGCGGGGTGAATTTGCGATCCAGCGCCCAGGTTGCGGCAAAGCCAGCCTGGTCCGGGTAAAGCCCAGCTCGCATCCCAGCCAGCCACCCTGCCCCCAGCGCCGTGGTCTCCTGCATCCTGGGACGATCCACTGCCGCGCCCAACAAATCCGAGAGGCTCTGCATAGTCCAGTCGCTTGCGCTCATGCCGCCATCAACCCGCAGGGTCACCTGCGCCTCTTCCGGCCAATCGGCCCGCATCGCCTCCCACAGGTCGCGGGTCTGATAGGCAACGCTTTGCAGCGCCGCACGGGCGATCTCTGCCGGGCCAGAGCTACGGGTCAGCCCAAAGATGCCCCCCCGGCACTCGGGTTGCCAATAGGGCGCGCCCAGCCCGGTAAAGGCGGGCACCAAAAGAACATCCTGTTCCGGGTCTGCCTGTTCAGCCAACGCCCCCGTCTGCGCCGCATCATCGATAATACCCAGCCCATCGCGCAGCCACTGCACCGCAGCACCGGCAATAAAGATCGACCCTTCCAGCGCATAGGTGGGCTGCCCGTCCAGCTGATAGGCAACGGTGGTTAGCATGCGATTGCGAGAGGCCACCGGCGTCGCGCCTGTGTTCAGCAGGGCAAAACATCCCGTACCATAGGTCGATTTCATCATCCCCGGCTGAAAGCAAGCCTGGCCGATGGTTGCCGCCTGCTGATCGCCCGCGACGCCCAGAATAGGCACCTCTGCACCCAGAATATCGGCCTGGACAACCCCAAAATCAGCGGCACAATCCTTGACCACGGGCAGCATCGCCATTGGCACCTGCATCAAGGCGCAGATTTCGCTGCTCCAGTTGCCAGTGTGAATATCATACAGCATGGTGCGCGAGGCATTGGTGGCATCGGTCACATGCGCTTTGCCGCCGGTCAACCGCCAGATCAGAAAGCTGTCGATGGTGCCAAAGAGCAGCGCACCGCGTTCCGCCTGCGCCCGCGCATCCGGCAGCTGATCCAGGATCCAGCGGACCTTGCTCCCTGAAAAATAGGGATCCAGCAGCAGCCCCGTCTGCTGGCGGATCAGATCTTCATGGCCCGCCGCGCGCAGGCTCTCGCAGAATTCGGTGGTACGCCGGTCCTGCCAGACGATCGCCCTATGCACCGGTTTGCCGCTGTCCCTGTGCCAAACTGCCGTGGTTTCGCGCTGGTTGGTAATGCCAATGCCCGCCAGATCAGAGGCACTGATACCACAGTCGGCCAGCACCTGGCGGCAGGTGGCAACCGTACTTTGCCAGATCTCTTCCAGATCGTGCTCTACCCAGCCCGCCTTGGGAAAATACTGCGGAAATTCCTGCTGCGCCGTGCCAACGGCCTGCATTTCCGCATCAAACAATACCGCTCGTGTTGACGTGGTGCCCTGGTCGATTGCCAGAATGTAACTCATGTCCCGCCCCTTGATGGATCTCCTCAGGGCGGGACTTTAACGGCAAGATGTTACCGCTGCCAGCACTTACTAAAGAATTAGTTCACAAATCGGCTACACCGCGACATTGTCGATCAGCCGCACGCCTTCCAGCCAGGCTGCCACAAACAGGCGCGCAGGGTGATCCGGGTCACCCGCGGTCTCCAGCGCGCTCAGATCCACTGCCGAGCAGAGCGAGAGATACTCCACCTCGTCAAACCCGGCGGCAAGGATATCAGCCTCGGCCTGCTTGCCCAGCTGCGCAAAGGATCCGCCTGCGGTCAGCTCTGCCGCCAGATCGGTCAGAATAGGATGCATCCTCCCCGCCTGTTTCGCGCCAGCCGCTGAGAGTCGCAAATTGCGCGAGGACATCGCCAAGCCAGAAGCCTCGCGCACTGTTGGACAGCCCACCACCTCTATCGGGATATCCAGATCCCGCGCCATGCGCCGCACCACCAGAAGCTGCTGATAGTCTTTTTCGCCAAAAAACGCCTGATGCGCCCCGGTTTGCAAGAACAGCTTGGCCACCACCGTCGCAACCCCGTCAAAATGACCGGGGCGACAGGCCCCCTCCATCTGATCCGCCACCCCGGTCACAGTAACATTAGAGGCAAAGCCATCTGGGTAGATCTGGTCCGGGTCCGGTACATAGATCGCATCGACACCATAGGGGGCCAGTTTGATGGCATCCTCATGTTCGGTACGCGGATAATTGGCCAGATCCTCGGGATTGTTGAACTGTTTTGGATTGACAAAGATCGTCACGACAACCCGGTCACAGGCGGATTTGGCGGCCTCGACCAGCGACAGATGCCCCGCGTGCAGAGCCCCCATGGTGGGGACGACCCCGACCTTCTCACCCGCACGGGTCCAGTCACCCTGTTTGGCGCTCAGCGTGGCGAGGCGGCGAATAATCGGAACAGTCATGGAAATATTCACCCTTTGGAGCCTGCTTGATCGGCAAAAACATGTTCGGCGGCAGGAAAGCTGCGCGCGCGGACATCGGCGGCATAGGCGGCAATCGCGGCCTCGGCATCAACGCCCAGGTTGCCGTAGCGCTTTACAAATTTTGGTTTGAAGGCAGTAAACAGCCCCAGCATATCATCCACCACCAGGATCTGGCCATCACAGCCGGCCGAAGCGCCAATGCCAATGGTGGGGATCGCAACGGCGGCGGTAATCTCATCCGCCAGTGTTTGCGGCACTTTTTCCAGCACCACGGCAAAGGCACCGGCCTCGGCCACCGCCTGGGCACCCGCCATCACCGCAGCGCCGGCGGCATCGCGCCCCTGCACCTTATACCCGCCAAGGGTGTTGATTGATTGTGGCGTCAGCCCCAGATGCGCCATGACCGGAATGCCCCGCTCTACCAGAAAGCGGATGGTCGCGGCCATCTCGACACCGCCCTCCAGCTTGACCGCAGCCGCCCCGGCTTCGCGCATCAGTCGGGCAGCATTGCGAAAGGCCTGCGCGGGGCTTTCTTCATATGACCCAAACGGCATGTCAATCACCAGCATCGCATGCGACAGCCCCCGCGCCACCGCCGCGCCGTGAAGAATCATCATCTCCATCGTGACCCCCAGCGTTGATGGAAGGCCATGCAGCACCATGCCAACGCTGTCGCCGACCAAAATAAAATCGCAATGTTGATCCATCATCTGTGCCATCGGCGTGGTATAGGCTGTCAGGCTGACAATTGGCGTTTTGCCCTTTTGTGCAAGGATATCTCCTGCGGTAACGGCGGGGTTTTGTGAGTTCGCGCTCATGATTTTCCCTGGGTTTGTACGGGTTGCGCACAGCTATCAACTAAAGCCCTGTGCTTCTAGGCGACGAATTGTCTCTGACCCCTTGATTACCCCACGGAAAAGAGGAAACCTTAGCGCAAAGCCCCCGACAACAGGGGACCCATCGCAACAAGGGAACTGGAAAATGACATTCAGATCAATCGTTTTTGCCGCTAGCTCTACACTGGCACTGATCGCCGGCGCAGCCTCGGCCAAGGATTCCGTGATCATCGGACTGCAGCTGGAGCCGCCCCACCTTGACCCGACCAGCGCCGCCGCCGGGGCGATTGACCAGGTGCTTTATTCCAATGTTTTTGAAGGGCTGACCCGGTTTATGGGCGATGGGTCGGTTGTGCCGGGCCTCGCCAAAAGTTGGGAAATCTCGGAAGACGGGCTGAGCTATACCTTTCATCTGAACAGTGGCGTCACCTTCCATGATGGCAGCAGCATGGACGCCGAAGATGTGAAATTCTCGCTGGACCGCGCCCGCGCCGAAGACAGCACCAATGCGCAAAAGGCCCTGTTTGCCGATATCGCCAGCGTCGATGTGATCGACCCCGAAACGGTTAACATCACCCTGAGCGAACCCAATGGCAACATGCTGTTCAACCTGGCCTGGGGCGATGCCGTGATTGTTGCCCCCGAGAGCATCGATGACATCAAGACCAGCCCTGTGGGCACTGGTGCCTTCAAATTCTCGGGCTGGGTGCAGGGCGACAGCATCACCTTGGAAAAGAACGCCAACTACTGGGGCACCCCTGCTGTGCTCGACAACGCCACCTTCAAGTTCATCTCGGACCCTACCGCCGCCTTTGCTGCAGTGATGGCCGAGGATGTGGACGCCTTCGCCAGCTTCCCGGCACCGGAAAACCTGCCCCAGTTTGAGGCCGATCCGCGTTTCCAGGTTCTGGTAGGTTCGACCGAGGGGGAAACAATCCTGTCGACCAACAACAAGCAGGCGCCTTTTGATGATCTGCGGGTGCGCCAAGCGCTGGCCCATGCCATCGACCGTCAAGCGATCATCGACGGTGCCATGTTTGGCTATGGCACCCCCATTGGCAGCCATTTTGCCCCGCATCATCCCGCCTATGTCGATCTGACCGGCCAGTCCGCCTATGACCCGGAACAGGCCAAGGCGCTGCTGGCCGAGGCCGGTCTGGCGGATGGCTTCAAGACCACCCTGCACCTGCCGCCGCCCTCCTATGCCCGTCGTGGTGGCGAAATCATCGCCGCCCAGCTGGCACAGGTCGGCATCGAGGCCGAAATCATCAATGTGGAATGGGCCCAGTGGCTGGAAACCGTGTTCCGCGGCAAGGATTTTGGCCTCACCATCGTCAGCCATACCGAGCCAATGGACATCGGCATCTATGCCCGCCCGGACTACTACTTTCAGTACAACAATCCTGAATTCCAAGAGTTGATGACCAGCCTGAACGCAACCACGGATCCCGATCAGCGGATGGCGATGCTCAAGCAGGCGCAGGAAACCATCGCAAATGACTATGTGAACGGATACCTGTTCCAGATGGCCTCTCTCAGCGTGGCCAAGGCCGATCTACAGGGACTTTGGGCCAATGCGCCGACCCAAGCCATTGACCTGACCGCCGTCAACTGGGCTGACTAGCCCCCATATGTGCAGAGGGTCTGACCGGGCTCTCTGCTGCAACTGGACAATGCTCTTCTGCCGGGCGCGACATCTCTCGCCCGGCAGCCTTACTCTTGCAGGACAGACGTGATGATTGATCTTTACCCGGCCGGCAGCCGCCCCAGCCGCAAAGCCCCGACGCAGTGGTTCACCGGCGATGTCTGGCTTGATCCCATCATCGATGCCCCGGCCCCTGCCCGTGTTTCTGCCCTGCGGGTGAGCTTTGCGCCAAGCGCACGCACCGCCTGGCACAGCCACCCCCTGGGACAGACCCTACAGGTGATCAGCGGCCTGGGCCTGATTGCGCTGCGCGATGAAGCGCCCCGCCTGATGCGCCCTGGCGATACCCTCTGGATTCCGCCCGGCGTGGAACATTGGCACGGGGCCGCTCCCGACACTGCCATGGTGCATCTGGCCATCCAGGAAGGCCTTGATGGCTCTGCCGCCGAATGGCTGGAGCACGTCAGCGACACCGATTATCTACGCCCCACAAAGAGCGACTAATACCCATGCTACGCTATGCACTGAAACGCGGGCTGTCACTGGCGATCAGCCTCGCAGTTGCCTCGCTTGTCATCTTTTTTGTCATTGAGATCGCGCCGGGAGATCCGGCCTCCTTTATGCTGGGCATCAATGCCGAGCCAGACACCGTTGCCGCCCTGCGCACCGAACTGGGGCTGGATCAAAGCAAGCTTCAGCGCTACCTCGGCTGGGTTGGCGGTATGCTGTCCGGCGATTTTGGCATGTCCTATACCTATCGTACCCCGGTGGCAGAAATGATCGCTGATCGCATGTGGGTGTCCCTGCCGCTGGCGATCTATGCGCTGACCCTGTCGACGCTGATCGCCTTTCCCGCCGGGATCTACGCCGCCGCACGCCGCGGCAAGCCCGGCGACATGGCAGTGATGGGGGCCACCCAGCTGGGCGTCGCAGTGCCAAATTTCTGGTTTGCGATGATCCTGGTTCTGATCTTTGCCATCAACCTGCGCTGGTTTGGGGCCGGCGGCTTTGCTGGCTGGGACAAAGGCTTTGGCGCGGCGATGAAGTCGCTGACCCTGCCCGCCATTGCCCTGGCGCTGCCCCAGGCTGCAATTCTTGCACGGGTCATGCGCTCGGCCTTGCTCGACATCCTTGGCGAAGATTTCATGCGAACCGCCCGCGCCAAGGGGCTGACACGGCGTCAGGCGCTGTGGCGGCATGGGCTGCGTAATGCGATGATTCCGGTACTGACCATCATCGGGCTGCAGTTTTCCTTTCTGCTGGCCGGGGCCATCATCATCGAGCAGGTGTTTTTCCTGCCCGGTCTGGGCCGGTTGGTATTCCAGGCCATTTCCGCCCGCGATCTGATCGTGGTGGAATCCGTTGTGATGCTTTTGGTCTTTGCCGTAATCAGCGTCAATTTTCTGGTCGATCTTGCCTATGCGCTGGTGGACCCCCGCCTGCGCAGCCGCACGTAAAGGAGCCTACCGATGAACCGCAATCTTATCCTCGGGTTGGGACTGTCCTGCGTGGTCGTTTTGGCGGCGCTGGTCTCCTTTGTCTGGACCCCATTTGACCACACGGCGATGAATATTCCCGCCAAGCTGCAAACACCCAATGGCACCCACTGGCTGGGCACCGATCACTTTGGCCGCGATATCTTTTCCATGATCATGGTGGGGGCGCGGACCTCTATCGCCGTGGCCCTGGTGGCCGTCGGCATCGGCATGGGGCTGGGGGTGCCGCTGGGCCTGGCAGCCGCCGCCAAAAAAGGCAGCTTGCTCGACGAAGGCATCATGCGGGCCAATGATCTGGTCTTTGCCTTTCCCTCCTTGGTGATCGCTATCCTGATAACTGCCATCTTTGGTGCCGGTGCTATTAATGCCATTATCGCCATCGGCATTTTCAACATCCCGGTCTTTGCCCGCATCACCCGCGGTGCGGCGCTGTCGCTGTGGGAACGCGAATTCATTCTGGCAGCTCAGGTTTCAGGCAAGGGAGCGGCGCGCATATCGGGCGAACATATCCTGCCCAATGTGGCCAATCTGCTAATCGTACAGGGCACAATCCAGTTTTCCCTTGGCATCCTGGCCGAGGCAGGCCTGTCCTATGTGGGCCTAGGCGCGCAGCCACCCACCCCCAGCTGGGGCCGGATGCTGGCCGATGCCCAAACCATGGTGAGCTTTGCACCGCATCTCGCCCTTATTCCCGGCTCTGCCATTGTGGTGACGGTGCTGGGGCTGAACCTGATGGGCGACGGTCTGCGCGACTGGCTTGACCCCAAACTGAGGCTCGCACGCTGATGACATTACTGAACATTTCCAACCTATCCCTGCGCATCGGTACTTTTAAGATCCTCAAGGACGTCTCTTTTTCCGTCGCCCCCGGTGAAATCGTCGCCGTTACTGGTGAAAGCGGATCTGGCAAATCGATGACTGCCTTTTCCGTCATGGGCCTGCTGCCCGACACCGCCGAGGCAAGCGGAGCACTTTACCTTGAAGACCAGAACCTGCTGGACTTCAGCGAGGCTCAGATGTGCGGCATGCGCGGCAAAAACATTGGCATGGTGTTCCAGGAACCGATGACCGCGCTGAACCCGGTAAAAACCATTGGCGATCAGGTGATGGAAACCATCCTGATCCACAAGGCGATGTCCCCCGAGCAGGCCCGCGACCGCGCCCGTGCCCTGTTGGACCGGGTCGGCCTGCCGGAAGACCGCTTTCCACTGGGCCGGTTCCCGCATGAATTGTCCGGCGGGCAACGTCAGCGGGTGGTCATCGCCATGGCCATCGCCCTGCGCCCCAAGTTGCTGATCGCCGATGAACCCACCACGGCTCTGGATGTGACAACCCAGGCGCAGATCCTTGATCTGCTACGCGATCTGGTGCGCGAATTCGACATGGGCCTGATGATCATCACCCATGATCTGGCGGTGGTGGCGGACCTCGCTGATCGCATCGTGGTGATGCGACACGGAGAGCTGGTGGAAACGGGCACCACACAAGAGCTGTTGCACAATATGCAGCACCCCTACACAAAAATGCTGTTTGCCGCCTCCAACCACCAGGTGACGCTGCCGCAAGCCCCCGCCCCCCAGCCGCTGCTAGAGGTGTCTGGCGCCATCCGTGACTACCCGCTGCCGCGCGACGGGCTGTTTGCAAAGCCCAAGCATTTTCGCGCCGTCAAGGAGGTCTCCTTCACCCTGTACCGGGGCGAACGCCTGGGGCTGGTGGGGGAATCCGGCTGCGGAAAATCGACCCTGACACGGGCGATTTTGGGGCTGGAACCGCTGCAAGGCGGGGACATTCGCCTGGATGGGATGCCCATCACCACTGAACAGAACCCGGAAATCCGCCGCCGTATGCAGGTGGTGTTCCAGGATCCCTTTGGCAGCTTCAACCCGCGTCACCGGGTGGACCGGCTGATCACCGAACCCTTTCACACCCTGACCGACCCACCCAAGGGCATGGCCCGCAGCGATCTGATCACTGAAACCCTGCGCGCCGTGGGCTTGAAATCCGACGACGCGCAGAAATACATTCACCAGTTTTCCGGCGGCCAGCGCCAGCGTATCGCCATTGCCCGCGCCCTGATCACCCGGCCTGAACTGATCCTGTTTGACGAGGCGGTCTCGGCGCTGGATGTATCAGTGCGGGCACAGATCCTCGATCTTCTGGCCGAACTCTGCGAGGCCTACGGGCTGAGCTATCTGTTCATCAGTCACGACCTCAGCGTGGTGCGGACCATCACCGACCGCTGTCTGGTGATGCAAAAGGGCGAAATCGTCGAAGCGGCCCCAACGGAAGAGATCTTTGCCGCCCCCCAGCATCCCTATACCCGCGCGCTGATCGCAGCGGCACCGCAGCTGCCGGATCTAAACCAGGGCGCGGCCTGATGGTGACCCTGTCGCTGATACTGCCGCGCCAACAGGCCGTCTTTGCCTCGGTGTTGACCCCCTACTTCCACGAGGTCAGCCCCGCGGCAAAGATTGATCCGGTGAAACGCGCCGAGCAGATGCTGAACCGGCGCGACGTGACCGCCTTCTGGATCCACCAGGGGGCGGCCCGCATCGGCTTTGCGCTGGTGCTGAACCTGCCCGATGACCGGCGCGAGTTGTCCGAATTCTGGATCACGCCACAGTCGCGCCGCCAGGGACTGGGCCAGGCGGCCGCCAGCCTGATCTTGCAGGAATTCCCCGGCCGCTGGCGCATGGGCATATCCAAACACTCCCCCCAGGCCGCCGCCTTCTGGGGCACCTGCCTCAGCCTCACGCCCGGTCTCAGCGATTTGAAGACTGGCGCGCCCTTTACCGAACACCAGACCAAAAGCTACACATTTGACATTGCAGGACCCGAACATGCCTAATCAACAGACCCCTGACGCAAGCCCTCTCTGGTTCGACCCCAGCCTGTGCCTGATTGGTGCCAACTGGCAACCCGCCACCAGCGGTGAAACCCTGCCGCTGATGAACCCCTCCGACGGCAGCGCCCTGTGCCAGATCGCCCGCGGCACCAGCGCTGATATCGACGCGGCCGTTCAGGCCGCCAAGGCCGCACTGGAAGGTGACTGGGGCCGGATGAGCGCGCTGGAACGTGGCCGCATCCTGACCCGGATTGGCCAACTGGTGCTGGAACGGGTGGATGAGCTGGCCGCGCTTGAGGCCATGGATGTGGGCAAACCCCTGACCCAGGCCCGCGCCGATGCCGTCGCCCTGGCGCGCTACTGCGAATTTTACGGTGGCGCGGCAGACAAGGTGCATGGCGAAACCATTCCCTATCTGGACGGCTATACTGTCTATACCCTGCGTGAACCGCATGGTGTCACTGGCCATATCGTTCCCTGGAACTATCCGATGCAGATCATCGGGCGCTCGGTCGGGGCGGCGCTGACCATGGGCAATGCCTGTGTGCTGAAACCAGCAGAAGAAGCCTGCCTGACCGCGCTGGCCTTTGCCCATATCGCCCAGGAAGCCGGCCTGCCCGCCGGGGCGCTGAATGTGGTGCCCGGCCTTGGGGCCGAGGCCGGGGCGGCACTGACCGCGCACCCAAGCGTGCATCATATCTCCTTTACCGGATCGGTGGCTACCGGCGCACTGGTTCAGCAGGCAGCGGGGAAGAACGTGGTGCCTGTAACGCTGGAGCTTGGCGGCAAATCCCCGCAACTGGTGTTTGACGACGCCGATCTGGACGCGGCCCTGCCGTTTCTGGTCAATGCAGGCATTCAGAACGCGGGTCAGACCTGTTCTGCCTCCTCGCGCATTTTGGTACAGCGCGGTGTCTATGAAACGGTCAAGACCCGCATGGCCGAGGCCTATGGCGATCTGACCGTTGGCCCCGCAGGTGAGGATCTGCGCCTTGGGCCGCTGATTTCAAACCGCCAGAAAGAGATCGTCGAGGGCTTCCTCGCCAAGGGCGCAGATTTGCAGCTAGCAGCCCAGGGGCAAATCGTAGAGGGCGCACCAGACACCGGTGCCTATGTACGCCCCACCCTGTTTGCCGATGTGCCCGCCGATCACGCGCTGGCGCAGCAAGAAATCTTTGGCCCGGTGCAGGTACTGATCCCCTTTGACACCGAAGAAGAGGCACTCACCATCGCCAATTCCACCGATTTTGGCCTGGTCGCCAGCGTCTGGAGCCGCGACGGCGCCCGTCAGATGCGGCTGGCCAAAAAGCTGCATGCGGGTCAGGTGTTCCTCAACAACTACGGTGCTGGTGGCGGGGTAGAGCTGCCCTTTGGTGGGGTCGGAAAATCCGGCCATGGCCGCGAAAAAGGCTTTGAAGCGCTGTATGGCTTTTCCCAGCTGAAAACCGTGGCCGCCCATCACGGCTAAGCCCCTAGGGCGGGGGCCAGCCCCGCTCTTTTCCCTGCACAACCGTTAATCGCCCAGATAAAGATTTTGCGCCGCGCCTATGGCGCGGCGCAGTCCACGAATGTCAGCTTGTGGGTGACGCATCCGGTGTGTCAGCTTCACTCTCAATCCGCGCATTGCGAAGACGTACTGTCTTCTGATGACGGATTTCGGCCTCGTCTTCAGTGATGCGTCTCACAATGCGCGTCGTCTTATCCAACAGCGTTTCTTTCGGGGGGGTGTTGGACGTAAAGACGGTTGTTTTAGCCAGATTGGCCATGAGTAGTCTCCTAATAATACTTGCGTGCAATGTTGTGACCTAGCTCAACGGGCTAATCACCGCTCTGGCCGCAAAACCGAAAAGCTTTGCGGCCATGAGCTTTCTGACAGATGAGGTGAGAAGAACGGTTATGTCGGTTCTACGCCTTCGACATCTTTGACGTTTTCGAGATGAACGAGGGCGGACTGTAGATCCTCCGCGTTGTAGGATGGAGTTGATCCGGCCATGCCCTCAGACGTTGCCTCCAGCTTTTGCCCCGCATCGACAGCCATCGACTTTAGGATTTTCACCTTGTCAGCGTGGCCGAGCTTTACGTCGCTTAGGACATGATCCGGTGTTTCAAAGTAGCGCGAAGGGTTCGATACTCTTGCTTGTGCATAATTGGTCATGCTGCTCCTTCTTTACCGCGATTGAAAAGCAATCGGCAGTAACTGTCTGAATGATGTGGGTTGCGACCACCCTGTTCGGATTGGTCTATTTGGACCCTGCGGGCGGCTTGGACATCATGTTCCAGCACTCGCTTCAAACCCGGCTTCATGCAGGTTTTCTTGGTCCGTCTATTTATTGATACAGGAAACAAGGGAAAAAATCAATGTCAGTGGCCGACAGCGCTGGTTTTCTTCCCGATACCGTACTGAATGCGTGACCAGGCATGCGCATGCAAAAGTACAGGATCGGCTTGGTGATGACTTCATTTGTCGAAAGCAGCCGCAGCAATTGAAAGCGCTAATGTCGGCTCTGTTCGCTCAGCCGTCATTCCTTTACTCCCCCAAAACAGCACCCGCCGGGCCACGCACAACGCGATCAGACGATCACGTCTAGGCGTTCTTGCGCGCCGACCTTAAAAACACGTTTGTAGCGGGCGATTTCATCTGCCGGGCCCATGGCCTTTTCCGGATTATCCGACAGCTTCACGGTGGGACGGCCATTGGCGGACACCGCCTTGCAGACCAATGAGAAGGGCGCCAGCGCATCCTTCGGGACCAACCCGCGGAAATCATTGGTCAGCAGGGTGCCCCAGCCAAAGGAAACCTTGGTGCGGTGGGAAAATTGCCCCTGTAGTTCGGCGATCTTGTCCACGTCCAAACCATCCGAGAAAATCACCCGCTTACCCTGCGGATCCTCACCGCGATCCTGCCACCACTTGATCGCCACCTCTGCCCCGGCGGCCGGGTCGCCGCTGTCGACGCGGATGCCGGTCCAGCCGGCCAGCCAGTCGGGCGCATGATCCAGAAACCCCTGGGTGCCATAGGTATCGGGCAAGATGATACGCAGGTTGCCTTCGTGTTCGTCGTGCCAGTCAGACAACACGTCATAGGGCGCGCGCGCCAAGGCTGCATCATCCGCCGCCAGGGCGGAATAGACCATGGGCAGCTCATGCGCGTTGGTACCAATAGCCTCGACCTCGCGCCGCATCGCGATCAGGCAGTTGGAGGTGCCGGTGAATTTACTGCCCAACCCTTCGCGCATCGCCTGCACGCACCAATCCTGCCAAAGAAACCCATGACGGCGGCGAGTGCCAAAATCGGCAATACTCAGCCCGTCGATATCGCGCAGGCGCTCGATCTTTTCCCAGACGCGGGTCATGGCGCGGGCATAGAGCACCTGCAATTCGAACCGGCCCATATCGTTCAGCACCGCCCGCGAGCGCAGCTCCATCAGCACCGCCAGTGCCGAGATTTCCCAGAGCATGACCTCGTGCCATTTGCCTTCAAAGGTCAGCTCATACTGATCGCCGATGCGTTCCAGATGATAGGCCGGAAGGCGCAGGCCTTCAAACCATTCCATAAAATCCGAACGGAACATCTGGCGCTTACCGTAAAAGGTATTGCCGCGCAGCCAGGTGCTTTCGCCACGCGACAGCGACAAAGAGCGGATATGATCCAGCTGCTCGCGCAGTTCTCCTTCGTCGATCAGCCGGGCCAGCGGCACCGATGTCGTCCGATTGATCAGCGAGAATGTCACCTGGGTGTCCGGCTTGTTGCGGAACACAGATTGGCACATCAGAAGTTTGTAAAAGTCTGTATCAATCAACGACCGGATGATCGGATCGATCTTCCATTTATGATTGTAGACGCGGGTTGCGATATCCACCGGCGGCCTCATGCAAGTTGGGTCAAGGATTGATAGGCTAGGCCGCCAGTCAGGGCAAGGCAATCGGGGTGTGCCGATCAGCCCGCGCGTGGCCGCCGCGCCCGGTCACCCCAATAGGTGGCCAGGACATCCTGCAGCTGTTTTCTATTCACTGGCTTGGTCACAAATTCATCCATGCCAACTGCCAGGCAGGCCTTGCGGTCGGTGTCAAAGGCATTTGCCGTCAATGCGATGATCACCGGCTGCGGCTGCGGCCAGGACCGGATGATCTGCGTCGCCTCCAGCCCGTCCATCACCGGCATGCTCACATCCATCAGGATAATATCCGGCTTGAAATGCTCTGCCTTGTCCACTGCCTCGGCACCATCATAGGCAAATTCCAGCTCCAGATCAGCGTCTTTCAGGAATTTCTGGATTAACAGGCGATTGACCCGATTGTCCTCGGCCACCAAGAGCCGCAGCCCGGTCAGCTCATCCTGGCTGCTCACCGCGTCTGGTACCAGCGGCGGTGCGACTTCAACGCCGTCAGTGGCACCGTCAAATGGCAAGACCAGCGTAAAACAGGACCCCGCCCCGATTTCCGAGCTGACGGCAATCCGCCCGCCCATGGCTTCTGCCAGACGTCGCGAAATCGCCAACCCCAGTCCCGAGCCGCCAAAGCGGCGGCTGATGGCCGCATCTGCCTGCGAGAAGCGCTCAAAAATCCCGGTGAGCATATCATTTGGGATGCCAATGCCGGTGTCCGAAACCGCACAGTGCAGCAATACGCCCGCATCCTTGGTGGGCTCTGCCTCGACAGATATCTTGACCCGGCCTTTTTCGGTGAACTTGATGGCATTGCCCACCAGATTGATCAGAATTTGCCGCAGCCTGTGATCATCCCCATGCAGAGATCTCGGCAGACCAGCATCCTGCTCGACGATCAGCTCCAGCCCCTTGTTCTCGGCCTGGCTGCGCAGCAGGCGCACGGTCTCGTCAAAACAGGCCTGCAGGTCAAAATTTGTTGGGCTCAAGGTGATCTGCCCTGCCTCTAGCTTTGACAGATCCAGAATATCATTGATCAGGGCCAGCAGCGTCCGGGCAGAGCTGAGAATGGTATCGGAATAAAGCTTCTGATCCTCATCCAGGTCGGTTTCTTCCAGCAGTTGCGCCATGCCGATCACCCCATTCATCGGGGTGCGGATCTCGTGGCTCATCGTGGCCAGGAAATCCGATTTGGCGCGCGCGCCCTCTTCTGCGGCACGGCGGGCATCGTCCAGCTGCTGCGTGTTTTGTTTGGTCGCCGTGATGTCCCGTTCAATGGCGATATAAGAGGTCACCTCGCCTTTGTGGTTCTGGATCGGCACTTGATTGGTTTCGATCCAGATCCCGTGGCCCTTCTTGTGCCGGTTCAACACCTGCACCCGGATTGGGCGGGCCGCAGCCCGGCAGTCTTCGATCAACTGAATGGCGGCCGGATCGGTGTCAGGGTGGTTCAATAACGTCCCGAGGTTGCGGCCGACGGTTTCGCCAAAGCTATGGCCGGTAATACGGGTAAAGGCCTCATTCACCCATTGTGCCACGCCATTTCGATCCACAAGGATAACGCTGTCATTGGCATGACGGGCCACCAGGGCCAGTTTTTTGGCTTCGGCCTGCTGTTCAACCAGGCGTTCATAGGCCCCTTCCAGTTCCTGCTGTTGCAGCGCCTGGGTCAGCAGAATGCTCCGGCTTCGGGCAAAACTGCGGGTCACAAAAATCAAAAACCAGCCCAACCCAGCATAGAGAACCGCTAGGCCGGCTACCTGCAACTGTACCTGCTGGCGGCCGAAATCAACCATATCAACAACAAGCAGAACCACCGGCGTCAGCGAAAAGATAGTGAGCCGCGCAATCGCTGCCGGGCGGTGATAGGGAAACACCAATCCAACATTGATGGCGGTTCCCACCAACAGGCAGATGGTAAAAACAGAGGCAATCTCATCCGGATTGGCCTCTCTTCCCATCAGGGCGTTACCCCAAACGGGTGTTGTGGCGCAAAAGGCCAAGGCGCCCCCATGCAGCAGGGCCGTCCCGGTGGTGATCCGCCGCCAGACCAGCCCGGGCGCACCGGCGCTGACCCGTTTATAGGCCAGACCCAGGCACGCTCGTTCGATCGCTTCGGCCAGAAGGGCAATCGCCAGGGCGATCGCAGCAGCCTGCAGCGAGACACTGCCCCAGAGAATCAGGCCACCCAGGACATAAAAAGCGATACGCGACCAGAATATTCCGATTTGACCGCGGGCATACCGCAGGAATAGCCCATCAGGGCTATATCTCTTGTGGTGTAGGTCCAGTGGTCCTGTCACAGCCCCACCTTCCTGATCCCTAGTCATGCCAGCCTGCTGCCTCCGCGCAATGCCAAATTCATAGGCTTGTAATGTTTCAAATTCCCTAAAGCCCGCCTGCGTCGGCGCGTCGGGGCATCAGGCTGGGCCAGTCGGCAACTGCACCCCGGCCGCATGCATCTCTGCAAGAGCGCGATTCAGCGATCCGTCCAGATCAATGGCCCGGCAGGCTGCAAGCTCGACAGTGACATGAAACCCCAGTTTTGCAGCATCAAGCGCCGTGAAGGCGACACAGAAATCGGTCGCCAGGCCAACCAGCGTCAGCTCTTTGATGCCCCGCGTCCGCAAATAGCCCTCAAGCCCGGTTGGGGTCTGTTGGTCGTTTTCGAAAAAACCCGAATAGCTGTCAACGTTGCGGCGAAACCCCTTGCGCAGAATCAAATCTCCGCCAGTGTCCAGATCCGCATGAAAACTGGCGCCCCTGCTGCCCTGCACACAGTGATCCGGCCACAAGACCTGGGTGCCGTAATCCATTTCAACCAGATCGAACGGCACCCGCCCCGCATGTGAACTGGCAAAGGAGGAATGCCCCGCCGGGTGCCAATCCTGCGTCAGGATCACGGTTTCGAAATCTGCCATCATGGCATTAATCGGGGCCACCACCGCGTCGCCACCGGGCACGGCCAGCGCGCCACCGGGGCAAAAATCATTCTGTACATCAATGACGATCAGGGCCTGTGACATCTGTTTCACTCCTCACGTTAAAATCAGCTTTTACCCGGCTCCACCCCTTTTAGGAACTGTTTTGACGCCACACTGGACATCCCCCATCCGCCAGGCAGAGCGGGCATATTGCCGCAATATTCCCCTGCGGAATTGGTTTTCCTTGAAAAACCTGCCGCGTGGTTCTAAGGCGCGGTATGTATAGAATCACAGCGCTGTATCACTTCACCCGCTTCGCCGATCCTGCCGCCCTGAAACCGGCGCTGCTGGATCTTTGCCTGCAGAATCAGGTCACCGGTTCCTTACTGCTGGCGCAGGAAGGTATCAATGGCACCATCGCAGGCCCTGCCAGCGGGATAGAGGCGGTGCTGACCCACATCAAGGCGCTGCCCGGCTGCGCTGATCTGGAGTGGAAAGAAGCAACAAGCGATCACCCGCCCTTTGGCAAAATCAAGGTGCGTCTGAAAAACGAGATCGTCACCATGGGCCAGCCCGATGTCGATCCCAAGGCCAGCGTTGGCCACTATGTCGAACCAGAAGACTGGAACGATCTGATCCGGGCCGAGGATGTCGCGGTCATCGATACCCGCAACGACTATGAGGTCAAGATCGGCACCTTCGAGGGCGCCATTGACCCTGAAACCGCCAGTTTCCGTGAGTTCCCCGCCTGGTGGCAAGCCAATAAGGATCGCTTTCACAACAAGCGCGTGGCGATGTTCTGCACTGGCGGTATTCGCTGTGAAAAATCGACCAACTACCTGCTGAGTCAAGGGGTGGAGGACGTCTATCACCTTAAGGGTGGTATTCTGCGCTATCTGGAAGAGACCCCGCCCGAAGAGAGCAGCTGGCAGGGCGAATGCTTTGTCTTTGACAACCGGGTATCGGTTGGCCACGGGCTGGTCGAAGGCCCGCATGAGCTGTGCCACGGCTGTCGCCGCCCCATTGTGCCCGAAGACAAGGCCCACCCCAGCTTTGAGCTTGGTGTCTCTTGCCATCAGTGCATTGACGAGACCTCAGAGGCAGACAAGGCGCGCTTTCGTGAGCGGCAGAAACAGATGCACCTGGCCCGCGAACGCGGCGAAGCCCATCATGGCGGGCGCAGCGTCTAACGACAGCGACAAGACCCATCGCCCGCACAAGGCAACACTCTTGAATTTTCTTGAGTGTGCCACCCCCTGATGCTTCCTGCTCTAGCTGCCGATTGATCGGTCGCTGCCTGCCTCGTGATCGGTCAGGCATTCAGAATGGTTGCGCAGCACCTCCAGCACCCGGCATTGCGCCACAGAGTCCTGACCGCAGTCGCTGATCATCCGCTTCAGTTCAAGCTGCAGCGCCTGCAACCGCGCAATGCGGTCCTCCACCTGTTTCAGCTGCCGCTGCGCAATCGAATCCGCATCAGCGCAGGACTGGGCCGGATTATCGGCCAGATCCAGCAAATCGCGAATGGCCTCCAGCGAGAACCCCAATTGCCGCCCATGCCGGACAAAGGCCAGGCGATCCAGTTCTGCCTGGTCATAGCGCCGCTGCCCGCCCTCGCTGCGGGCGGGTTCAGGCATCAGGCCGATGGTCTCGTAGTAGCGGATCGTCTGCACCTTGGTGCCGGTGCGTTTGGCCAGTGCGCCAATAGTCAGCATATCAACTCTCCTTTGCGCGCAGCAGTCGCAGCGCATTGGCCACAACCAGAAGCGACACCCCGACATCCGCAGCAATCGCCCCCCACATGGAGGCCAGGCCAAAGACAGTTGCCAGGGCAAATAGCAATTTGGTCGCCAGCGAGACCGTGACGTTCTGCCGGATCACCGCCATGGTACGACGCGAGTGCTGCAGCAGCCAGGGCAGACGGCTGATGTCATCACTCATCAAGGCGATATCGGCGGTCTCGATGGCGGCATCAGATCCCACGGCCCCCATCGCCACGGCAAAATGCGCCCGCGCCATCGCCGGGGCGTCATTGACACCATCCCCCACCATGGCAACCATCTTGTACTCTTTGGTCAGGCGCTCGATCACCGCCAGTTTGTCGCCCGGCAGCAGCTCTGCGTGGATTTCGTCGATGCCGGTTTCAGCCGCGACGGCCCGGGCCGTGACCGCATTGTCACCGGTCAGCATCACCACCTTCTTGACGCCAAGCCGATGCAGCGCCGCCACCATCTCGCGGGCTTCGGGGCGCAGCCGGTCCCGCAGTGCGATCAGCCCCAACGGCCCGCTATCCGTACCCACAACAACCACGGTGGCACCTGCCGCCTCGATCTCGGCCATCTGCGCCGACGGCAGCGCTGCTTCGAAGCCTTTTTCGACCGCAAACCGCGGCGAGCCCAGCCAGAGCGAACGACCCTGAAACTGCCCCTCGACGCCGCGTCCCGGCACGGTCCGGGTGCCGCTGGCCGCCACAACGGCAGCGCCCTGCTGCTGCGCCTCGGCCAGAATTGCCTGCGCCAGAGGGTGCGAGGCCCGTGCCTCCAGTGCAGCGGCGGCCTGTAACAGATCCATCGCACCGCCATCCCCAAGAGGGTACAGGCCGCTCACTTCCGGGCGGCCCTCGGTCAGGGTACCGGTCTTGTCCAGGGCGATGGCGTCCAGTCGACCTGGTGCCTCTATATAGGCACCGCCCTTGATCAGAACCCCTGCCCGCGCCGAGGCAGCAAGGGCGGCAACAATCGACACCGGCGTAGAAATCACCAGCGCGCAGGGGCAGGCGATGACCAGCAGCACCAGCGCATTATAGACCCAGAATCCCCAATCGCCTCCCATCAGCACCGGCGGCAATACCGCCAGCGCCACGGCCAGCCCCATGACCACCGGGGTATAGATGCGGGCAAATTTGGTGACCCATTGTTCCACCGGGGCGCGCCGCGCGTGGGCCTCCCCCACCATGCGGGTGATCTTGGCCAGCACCGTGTCGCTTGCAGCCTTGCTGGCCGCCACCGTCAGGCTGCCCTCACCATTGATGGTGCCGGCATAGACCTCGTCCCCGGTCTCTTTGGGCACGGGTGCGCTCTCGCCGGTGATGGGGGCTTGATCGACCTCTCCGGCGCCGGCCACCACCTGTCCGTCCAGTGGGATCCGGTCACCGCCCCGCACGACAAAATACTGCCCGATCTGGACCTCGGCGGCGGGCATCTCTGTCTCACTTCCGTCAGCCGCGATCACCAGCGCCGTAGGGGGCGCCAGGTTGAGCAGGGTCGCCACCGCCGTGCGTGCCCGCCCGACGCTCCAGGATTCCAGCGTCAGCGACAGGGCAAAGAAAAAGGCGACTGTGGCAGCTTCGAAATATTCCCCAAGGGTCAGCGCGCCAGCCACCGCTACCACCATTAGCAGGTTCATATCGGGGGCAAGATTGCGCAGCGCATACCAAGCCTTGGGCAGCACCAGCCAGACCCCCAACAGGATCGCCACAAGAAACAGCGCCAGTTCCGGCAGTGGTACCGGCTGCGCGCCATGACTGGCAAAGAGCTGCCCCACCCCGCCTGCACCAGAGTGGCCAATATGCCAGGCCAGCCCCGCCGCCCAAAACCCGGCACTGGCGCCGGTGAACCGTTTTTGCCGGATCAGATGCGCCGCTTGGTCAGCCGTGGCACTGGCATCATCCCATGGCGTGGCCCGCATGCCCGTCTTTGCCACCAGGCGCAGCACTTCGGTGTCAGCAATCGGCTGGGCCGTGGCCAGCAGCGTCATCCGTCCGTTCAGCACATCAAAGCCGAGCTGCTCTGCCCCGCCCACCGCAGCCCCGAGTGCACGGTTCAAAATCGCCACTTCTTCGGCGCAATCGAGCCCATTCACCCGAAAACTGCGCCCTAACTTCATCTGGCCCGCATCTATCAGGGGCACCGCAGCCGCACTGCCACAGCAGCCTCCGGCTGCAGCAGCCTGATCGGAATCCTGAGCGGCAGGCGTGGTATCGGCAGCAAGGGGGGAACAGCAATTTTGGGACATGATCTGGCCTCGGAGTTTGTAAAGACCTCCCCTAGATAGACCCTTCAGCGACTAGAGGTTCAAGACCTATTTCAAAAAGCTTTGCCCCTGGCACTGCTCAGCCGCTTTCGCACCCGTTTCCGGCCGGTTTCAGGCCCGCAGCGCCGCCAGTGCGGCAGGGGGGCCGATCTCGCGATAGGCGCGGCGGCGCACCACCTGCGGGCTGACACCCAGCTGTTTGTGGAACCAGCGCGACAGGTTGGAGCGGGTGCCAAAGCCGGTTGCCGCAACAATTTCATAGAGATTGAGGTTGGTATGGGTCAGCAGCTGATGCGCCCGCTCGATCCGCAACAGGCGATAAGCGGTCTGTGGCCCGCCGCCGGTGCATTCGCGGAAGCGGCGCTGCAGTTTACGGGTCGATACCCCCTGTTCGCGCGCCAATTCACAGATCGACATGGGCTCTTCCATGTGCTGCTGCATCAGGGCCAGGCTTTGCTTGATCAGGCTATCGCCACCCGCCCGGTGCAAGATGTCCAGGGTGACCTTGCTTTGCAACCGGCTGTCACCTGCATCCAGCCCGACATATTCTCCCAGCGCATCGGCCATGAACGCGCCATAGCTGCGGCCGATCAGCTCTTGCAGCAAACGTAGCGCCGCCAGCGGGCTGACAGCGGAATGCACAGGATCGCCCAGGTGGTAGGACGCGCCAGTCTCGGCCGTTTGCAGGGCTTCCTCCTCGGCGGCGGCGGCAAAGTTCGAATGCACCGCCAGGGCCTGTTCGTCGAACAGGCCAGCCTCACGCAGCAGGAACACCGCACCGCCCACCAGAACCGGCTGGCCCGAGCGCTGCAACAGCACCTGCAGCGCGGCACGGTCCTGGCGGCTGACCCGCCAGCGGGCCCGGATATCGCCAAGAAAAATGCTCATGGCGCGCTGCAGGTTGCCTTGGCTAGGGTGTTGCACCTGCGACAGAGGCTGGATCGTCACCCGAAACTGCGCCTCTGGGATCACCTCATTTGCCGCCAGCAGCAGATCCGCCAGCACCTGCCCCGCGCCTGCGGGTGCCCCCTCTGGAAGCAGGATGGCCACCTGATCAGAGGGGGCGGCAGGATATGATAATGGGCTTTGGGCGGTCATTCTGGCCTCCTCCGATTGCTGGCGCGCCCTGCCAGTAGGGCGGCGCGCGATGTCAAAGGGGAGCGCCCGCCGCCCCAACATGGGCAGGGCGGCGGGCCTTGGTCGTCTTGGTTAGCTGGCGCCGTCTTCTGCGTAGTCCGACATCGGTGGGCAGGTGCAGACCAGGTTGCGGTCGCCATAGGCGTTGTCGACCCGGTTGACCGGTGACCAGTATTTATCCACCCCAAGCGAGCCGGGCGGGAAGCAGGCGGCTTCACGGCTATAGGGGCGATCCCAGTCGCCCACCAAATCGCGCACCGTGTGTGGGGCGTTTTTCAGCGGGTTGTTTTGAGGATCGATCTTGCCGTCGATGACATCCTGTGCCTCGCCCCGGATCGACAGCATGGCGTCGCAGAAGCGATCCAATTCGGCCTTGGGTTCAGACTCGGTTGGCTCCACCATCAAGGTGCCTGCCACCGGCCAGGACATGGTCGGCGCATGAAAACCCGAATCGACCAGACGCTTGGCCACGTCATCCACAGTGATGCCACCCTCGTCATTCAGCGACCGGGTATCAAGGATGCACTCATGCGCCACACGCCCGGTTGCCGAAGTATAAAGCACGCCGTAGGCATCCTTCAGGCGGGCCGCGATATAGTTGGCGTTAAGGATCGCAACCTTGGTCGCCTGGGTCAGCCCTGCGCCGCCCATCAACAGGATATAGGCCCAGGACACCGGCAAGATCGACGGAGAGCCAAAGGGCGCCGCCGAAACCGGCCCCACCGCAGTGCCATATTCCGGGTGGCCAGGCAGGTGTTCTGTCAGGTGTGATTTCACCCCGATGGGACCCATGCCGGGGCCGCCACCGCCATGCGGAATGCAGAAGGTCTTATGCAGGTTCAGGTGGCTGACATCGCCGCCAATATCACCCGGACGCGACAGGCCCACCATGGCGTTCATATTGGCGCCGTCGATATAGACCTGCCCGCCGTGATCGTGGGTGATCTGGCAGACCTCTTGCACGGTGGTCTCGAACACGCCGTGGGTGGACGGATAGGTGATCATGCAGGCGGCCAGGTTGGCACTGTGCTTGTCCGCCTTGGCGCGGAAATCCGCCACGTCGATATTGCCGTTCTCATCCGCGATGACCGGCACAACCTTGTAGCCAACCATCTGGGCAGTCGCCGGGTTGGTGCCATGGGCCGAGGTGGGGATCAGGCAGACATTGCGGTGCGCTTCGCCGCGTGCCGCATGAAAGTTACGAATGGTCAGAAGGCCGGCATATTCGCCCTGCGCCCCCGAATTGGGCTGCTGGGAAATCGCGTCATAACCGGTGATCTGGCACAATTTGTCATTCAAATCTTCGATCATCTGCTGATAGCCCTGCGCTTGATCCTGCGGGCAGAAGGGGTGCAGATTGCCAAATTCAGGCCAGGTGACCGGGATCATTTCAACCGTCGCATTCAGCTTCATGGTGCATGAACCCAGCGGGATCATGGACCGATCCAGCGCCAGATCGCGATCTGCAAGGCGACGCATGTAGCGGGTGATCTCTGCTTCAGCACGGTTCTTATGGAAGATCGGATGGGTCAGATATTCGCTTTCACGCAGGGCATAATCGGGCAGGCGATAGGCGCGGTTGGCCTGGCTGTCATCTTTCTTATCAATGCCGAAGGCACCCCAGACGGCCTCAATCGTTTCCTTGCGAGTCTGCTCATCCAGACTGACGCCAACCTTGGTGTCCCCCACCCTGCGCAGGTTGATGCCACGGGCCACCGCGGCCTCCATGACGGTTGTTTGCAGTGGGCCAACCTCAATCGTGATGGTATCAAAGAAGACCTCAGGTTCGACCTTGAAGCCGTGCTCTTCCAGCCCAGCCGCCAGACGCGAGGTCTTGCGGTGCACCGACTGGGCGATGGCCTTGATGCCGTCGGGACCGTGATAAACCGCATACATCGAGGCCATGACCGCCAAGAGCGCCTGCGCGGTGCAGACGTTGGAATTGGCTTTTTCGCGGCGAATGTGCTGTTCGCGGGTTTGCAGCGCCAGGCGATAGGCCTTGTTGCCATGGCTGTCGATCGACACACCAATGATACGACCGGGCATGGCGCGCTTCAGTTTGTCGGTGGTTGCCATATAGGCCGCATGCGGCCCGCCATAGCCCATGGGCACGCCAAAGCGCTGGGTCGAGCCGATGGCGATATCGGCCCCCATTTCACCCGGGCTTTTCAGCAGCGCCAGCGACAGGATGTCGGCGGCGACAACGGCAATGCCCTTGTGTTCATGCAGGGCCGCGATTTCATCGGTGAAATCACGCACATGGCCATAGGTGCCGGGATATTGGAAGATCGCGCCAAAGACGGCACCGGCATCCAGGTCATCCGGATCGGCAACCACCACGTCAATACCTAGTGGGGCGGCGCGTGTCTGGATCACGGCAATGGTCTGGGCGTGGCAGTTCTGGTCGACAAAAAAGGCGGCGTTATTGGCTTTGGAACGCGCACCACGGAAGGCCATGGCCATGGCCTCGGCGGCGGCGGTGGCCTCGTCCAGCAAGGAGGCATTGGCGATATCCATGCCGGTCAGGTCGCTGACCATGGTCTGGAAGTTCAGCAGCGCTTCAAGTCGCCCCTGCGAAATCTCGGGCTGGTAGGGCGTATAGGCGGTGTACCAGGCAGGGTTTTCCAGGATGTTGCGCAGAATCGGTGCAGGCGTGGTGGTGCCATAATAGCCCTGACCGATCAGCGAGGTCAGAACCTTGTTCTTGCTCGCCACCTCTTTCATGTGGAACAGCGCATCGCGTTCGGTCATCGCCGGGCCCCAGTCCAGCGGCTCTTGCTGGCGGATCGCTTCGGGCACAGTCGCGTTGATCAGCTCATCCAGGGTCTTGAAGCCAATCACCTTCAGCATCGCCGCCATCTCTGTGGGCGATGGGCCGATGTGGCGACGGTTGGCAAAGTCGTAGGCTTCGTAGTCGGTTAGTTTAAAGGCCATGGGTCTTGGTCCTTAGGTCAGAGCGTTTGAAAGAGGCCGGTGGGAAGCGGATTTCCACAAGGGCCGCAGAGAGGAGGAAGGCGCACAGACAGCTGGGCAGGGACGCGGCCTGGCGATGCCCCACGCCCCCGGCGACAACAGCCAGGGACGCAGCAGACAGTATCCTACCCGATAAAGGCTTTATAGCCGTCCAGATCCATCAGATCTTCCAGCTGGGCCGCATCGGTGAGCTTGATCTTGTAGATCCAGGCCTCACCTTCAGGGTTTTCGTTCAGGGCACCGGGGTTTTCTTCCAGCGCAGGGTTGGCCTCGATCACTTCGCCATCCAGCGGTGCGTAGATTTCCGAAGCGGCCTTGACCGATTCAATCACGCCGATCTCTTCCGCCTTGTCAAAGGTGTCGCCCACTTCTTTTTGCTCGCAAAAGACGATCTCGCCCAGCTGATCAGCCGCGTGCTGGGTGATACCAAGGGTGGCGGTCTCCCCTTCGACGGTGATCCATTCGTGCTCTTCGGAATAATAGGTGGTCATATGTGACGCTCCTCATAGTCTGTCGTGATCTGTATTCAGCGTTTGTAGTTCTGGGTGACAAAGGGCAGCGCGACGATTTCAGCCGGCTGGGCCTTGCCCCGGATAATCAGGTTCACCGCCTGGCCCGGCGCTGCCTGTTCTGTTGCGACATAGCCCATTGCAACCGGGCCACCAACCGTGGGGCCAAAGCCGCCCGATGTAATCATGCCGATCGTCTCGCCCTCTGGCGACTGCACCTCGACCCCTTGGCGGGCCGGGGCGCGCCCCGTGGGTTTGATGCCAACCAGCTTGCGGGCAGCGCCCTCGGCCAGTTCTTTTTGGATGCGCGCGGCGCCGGGAAAGCCCCCCTCTTCGCGGCGACGTTTCTGCATTGCCCAGGTCAGCGCGGCCTCAACCGGGGTGGTATCATTGTCGATGTCATTGCCATAGAGGCACAGGCCGGCCTCCAACCGCAGGCTGTCGCGCGCCCCCAGTCCAGCCGGTGCGCAATCCTCATGCGCCAGCAGGGCGCGGGTGATTTCGACGGCCTTGTCTTCTGGAATGGAGATCTCATAGCCGTCTTCGCCAGTATAACCGAGACGCGACAGGCGGCATTCCACCCCCATGATATCGGCGACAATGGTCTCCATGAATTTCATATCGCGCGCAGCGGGACAGAGATCACCAACAACGGCTTCGGCGGCAGGCCCCTGCACCGCCACCAGGGCGCGGTCAAAGATCTCTATCACCTCAACCCCATCAAGGTGTTTCGCCATATGCGGAATATCCTGGTGCCGCATCGAAGCATTGACCACCACAAAGAAATGATCCCCGGCGTTGGATACGATCAGGTCATCCATGATGCCGCCGGCGTCATTGGTAAAGAAGGTATAACGCGCCTTGCCTTCTTTCAGCGTGGTAAAGGCCGAGGGGGCAATGGTTTCCAGCTTGGCCGCGATATCGGCGCCCTTCAGAATAACCTGCCCCATGTGCGACACATCAAACAGTCCGGCCTTTTCGCGACACTGCTTGTGCTCTCCCATGATCCCCATGGGATACTGAACCGGCATTTCCCAACCGGCAAAATCAACCATCTTGCCGCCGAGCTCTACGTGCAGATCATACAGCGGGGTCCGTTTGGGTGCGTCAGTCATCATGTGAAGCCTTCTTGTCAAAGATCGGTTGCCAGGAACCATAACCATGCAATGCGCATCGCGAAGCAAAGGACCTCTGCGCGGCCCGCTTAGGGGCAGAATTGCATCCCCTCTCGGTCGCGCCGCAAGGCTCCGCGCTTCAAAAGGACAGGGCCTTCACGCACGCCACAATGTTCCTATAGGAAACTTTTCCCGATTTAACAACAAAAGATGTCGTATGGAAATTTTTGACGCCCAGAGACATCATCGCTAGAGTTTCCGGGCAACAGGAGAAAACACCCAGATGGAACCGGTTCAGTCAGAAGAAGCAGGGCTCGCGCCCGAGGCAAGCGAAGCCCCGGACGGGCAAGTTTTGGGTAAGATGATTCGCGACGCGCGCAAAGAAAAGGGCCTGACCCTGGAAGAAGCCGCCAAGGCTGCGGCCATTGGCCGGTCGACCCTATCAAAGATCGAGAACAACCAGACCCGCCCCAGCTTTGAAATCATCCGCCGCCTGATGCGAACGCTTGAGCTGGAAACGCCGCAGTTGTTTGTGCAATCCGCCCAAAGCTCCATCTCGGGGCGACGCGATTACACCCTGGCCGGGCGCGGCGAACACCAGGAAACCAAGACCTACGACCATGAACTGCTCTGCACCGAACTGACCAGCAAGCGGATGCTGCCCTATATCAGCACCATCAAGGCGCGCGACGTCACCGAATACGACAGCTGGGTGCGCCATCGTGGCGAGGAATTCATGTATGTGATCCGCGGCGATCTGGTGCTTTATACTGAACATTACCGCCCGCTGGCGATGAGCGCCGGTGATTCTGTCTATTATGACAGCGGCATGGGCCATGGCTGCGTGTCCACCAGCGATGAAGACGCCCAGGTGCTCTGGGTTTCTCTCGAAATCTAGCCCCCAAGGACTGCCCGCAAGGGCGCGACCTCTCCCAGATTCCAACCCTGCAATAGCCGGAGCTACACAATGACCAAGACCCTGTTTTCCCTGCCAGACCCGCTGGTCATTCCCGTCCGTGACGAAACGGCCGGCTACCCGGTTGGGCGGATTTTCTGCGTCGGGCGCAACTATGCCGCTCATGCCGCTGAAATGGGGGTAGAGGTCGACCGCGAGGCCCCCTTTTACTTTACCAAGTCCAGCGCCAATGCGGTGCTGAGCGGTGCCAGCAGCCCCTACCCGCCCGGCACCGACAACTTTCACTATGAAATGGAACTGGCCCTGGCGATCGGCGCGCCAGTGTTTCGCGCCACCCCGGCAGAGGCCCGCGCCGCCATCTATGGCTATGGATGTGCCCTGGATATGACCCGGCGCGACCTGCAGCTCCGCGAGCGCAAGAAACAGCGACCCTGGGATCTGGGCAAGGATCTGGAACGGGGCGCGGTCTTTGCGCCGTTGACCAAGGCGACCGACTGGTCACCACAGGGGGATAGCCGCATATGGCTTACTCTGGACGGGGAAACCAAACAGGATGCCACCCTGGCAGAGTTGATCTGGTCGGTGGAAGAAATCATCTGTCACCTGTCAGGCTTTTACCACCTGCGCCCTGGCGACCTGATCCTGACAGGCACCCCCGCTGGAGTTGGCCCTGCCCACGCGGGGCAGCAGATGCAGGGCGGCATCACCGGCCTAGAGCCTGTCAGCCTGTCCCTGACGGCAGCGCAATAAGAATGAGCGTCTCGCAGGGCACAAGGTGCGAAACAGACAAGATCATGTGCGCTCAATCCATTCGCATGGATCACTTTGCTTTGCATAGTGAGGGCGAGACAGCATAGGCTGCTCTGCGATACCCAATTTCGGATTATGGGGGGCGAGACGCAAAGAAACCCGGACCACCTGCGCCCTCGTGTCGCCCGGTAAAGTTTCTATGAGGGATTGAAACCTGCGCCGCGTAGTGCTGAAGTGTATCACACATCCGGAAGAAGGCAGGTTTTGGTAACATAATATTGCGAAGCCCCACCCCACCAGCTGAGCAGCACAGCACAGCCAAATCGGGCGAACCAAACCCGGTCATCACAATCTAGGCGGGTTGCCCCTAGCGGTCTGGTTCGGTGGCGGCTAATTTATGAGTGAAAAATGCATAATCCGGCATTGATAGTTACAAATGCACCCAATAGCAGGGTGCCCAGATCGTTCGTTTAATGAACTCGGCCCGGTGATTTGGGATCAAAATGAAAAGAAATGCGCCAGTTGTTGCAATATCGTTTTACCACCGCAACAACTGGCATTGAACGAAGGTCAAAGGGAGGAAACACATGACCACTCGCAGGAAGCTACTCGGAGCCGCAGGCGCAACCGCCATTGCAGCCCTATGCGCAACCCAGGCATTTGCCGACAACGTAACCCTGAAAATGCACCAGTTCCTACCAGCCCAGGCCAATGTGCCAAAGCTGATCTTGGATGTCTGGGCCGATAACGTCGAGGCCTCCTCTGGTGGCGAGATCACCATTGATCGCTATCCGTCAATGCAGCTGGGTGGCAAACCACCAGAGCTGATGGACCAGGCCATGGACGGCGTTGCAGATATCGTCTGGACGGTTGTGGGCTACACCCCTGGCCGCTTCCCTTCAACCGAAGTCTTTGAACTGCCCTTCATGATGACCAATGCCCGTGCCACCTCGCACGCCTATTGGGAAATGTTCGAAAAGCACATGAAAGACACCGAGTTCAAGGATGTGAAAATCCTGGGGACCTGGGTGCATGGCCCCGGCCTGATCCATACCGCAGATCCGGTGGAAACACCTGATGACCTACAGGGCATGAAGATCCGCGGCGGTGGCCGTTCGGTCAACTCTTTGCTGACACAGCTGGGCGCAACCCCGGTTGGCATGCCGGTTCCTGCGATCCCCGAAGGCCTGTCCAAAGGCGTGATCGACGGCACCACCATCCCATGGGAAGTCACCACCGCGCTAAAAGTGCCGGAACTGGTGGAAAACCACACCGAGTTCACTGGCAAGGCGCTCTATACATTGACCTTTGTTCTCGCGATGAACAAAGAGAAATACGAGAGCCTCTCGGATGCGCAGAAGCAGGCTATCGACGAAAACTCCGGTCTGGAATTTTCCGTCTTTGCTGGTGGCGTGCAGGAAGATTCCGACGCGCCAGCGCGTGAATTTGCCCTGGACAACGGCAACAATGTTATCACCCTGAATGCCGATCAGACCGCCGAATGGCGTGAACTGGCCCAGCCTGTCTATGACAAATGGCTGGCCGACATGGCGGAAAAAGGCATCGACGGTCAGGCCCTCTTGGAAGAGGCCAGCTACCTGATCGAAAAATACACGCCAGAATACGTGAAGTAAGATTGTAATACTGTCAAAGGGCCGCAGCAGCATATGGTGCCGCGGCCCTTTGCGCACAATAAAGGGTTTCAACCATGCACAAGCTCATGATGGGGCTGGCCAGATCCATGGCCATTTTAGGCGGTATGGTCCTCTCACTCCTGATCATTATGACCTGCCTGTCGATTGTTGGGCGCATGCTCAATACTCTGTTTCACGGCGACTTACTGCAGGCCATCGCGCCGGGCTTTTCCAAGTGGATGATCACCTGGGTTGGACCAATCAACGGGGATTTTGAACTGGTCGAGGCAGGTGTTGCCTTTGCCATCTTTGCCTTTCTCCCGCTTTGCCAGATCTCAGCCGGCCATGCCTCGGTCGATGTGGTCGCCAATTCTTTTCCGCGCGGCGTGAACCGGTTTTTGCGCATGGTAACCGAACTGCTGTTTGCCGCCGCCCTGGTGTTGATCGCCTGGCGTCTTGGCGCTGGCACGATCAGCAAGTTTGAGAATGGCGAGACCTCTTTCCTGCTGGAATTCCCGGTTTGGTGGGCCTTTGGCGCCAGCCTGTTTGCCGCCGTGATCTCCGCCATTGTGGGGGTCTATATGGGCGCTGTACGCAGTTATGAATTTTTTACCGGCCGCATCCAGATTTGGGACGGCGTGGAGGGTGAACAGTGACTACTCTTGAAATCGGCATTGCCTCCTTTCCCATCCTGATGGGACTGATCTTCATGCGGGTCCCGATTGGCCTGTCGATGTTCCTGGTTGGCCTGGGCGGGCTGATCCTGGTCACCGATGGCACGCAGGTGGCCTTTGGCCGTCTCAAAAGCGAGACCTACACCACCTTTTCCTCCTACTCGCTGACCATCGTGCCGATGTTTCTGCTGATGGGGCATTTCGCCACCTTGGGCGGCATGTCCTCGGCGCTGTTCAAAGCCGCCGAAGGCTTTCTAGGCCATAAAAAGGGCGGCGTTGCCATGGCCTCTATTGGTGCCTGCGCCGGCTTTGGCGCCATCTGTGGATCATCACTGGCCACAGCGGCCACAATGGGCCGGGTCGCCCTGCCCGAACTGAAGCAATACGGGTATGCCGGTGGCTTTTCCACCGCCACGCTGGCCGCAGGCGGCACCCTGGGCATCCTGATCCCGCCCTCGGTGGTGCTGGTGATCTATGCCATCCTGACGGAACAGAATATCGCCAAGCTGTTCCTCGCCGCCTTTATCCCCGGCCTGCTGGCGGCGATTGGCTATGTCATCGTGATCTCGATCTACGTGCGACTTTACCCCGAAGCCGCAGGCACCCGCCCGGCTGTGCCCTGGGCAGAACGCCTTGCCAATCTGGTCAAGGTCTGGCCGGTGCTGCTGGTGTTTGGCCTGGTTGTTGGCGGCATCTACGGCGGCTTGTTCACCCCCACAGAGGGGGCCGCGGTTGGTGCCTTTGGCACCGGGCTTATCGCTTGGATGAATGGCGGTCTGGACCGCGCCAATCTGATCGACAGCTTTATGGTAACGGCGCGCTCTACTGCGATGATCTTTTTCATCGTGCTGGGTGCGGGCTTTTACAATGGCTTCCTAGCCCTGACCAAGGTGCCGCAAGAGTTGGCCGATTTTGTTGTCAGCCAAGGGTTTAGCCCCTGGGTGGTGCTTGCTCTGATTCTGGCGTTTTATCTGGTCTTTGGTTGCCTGATGGACAGCCTCTCGATGATCCTGTTGACCATTCCAATCTTTTTCCCGGTGATTTCGGTGATGGATTTTGGCCTGTTGTCGCTGATTGACATGCAAGCAGACGCCGCGATGGAGGTGCTGCGCAACGGGGTGCCAGAAGGCATGGGAGCAGAGATGCTCGCCTCGATACAGGACGCCATTGCCACCGGAACCGAACTGACCCGCGAGCAGATGAAAGAACTGGGCATTCGCGTCACCGAGGGCCGCGTCAACCGGATCGAGGCCGAATATGTCGCCATCTGGTTTGGTATTCTGGTGCTCATCGTGGTCGAGGTCGGTCTGATTACACCACCGGTGGGGATGAACCTGTTCATCATCAATGCGATGGATCGCAAAACCCGCATGGTCGATACCTACAAGGCGGTGATGTTCTTTGTTGCCTCTGACATCATCCGGGTGATCATCCTGGTGGCCTTCCCGGTTATTACCCTGCTGCCGCTGCTGCTGTTTCTCTGACCCAGCCCGCGCAGCACAGACCACCAAAACCATTGGTCTGTCACAGAAATCCCCCTTCCAGCGCCGCTGGGAGGGTTTTTTTACACAAAGCCGTTTGTATGCCCCAGCGCCAATAGCTAGGGTGGCGCGGCAGGACAGATGACAAAGGACAGGCAGATGTCACACACGACAAACGATAGCAAAAACAGCCCCACCTTTGTGCATTCCATCCGCGTCGGTTGGGGCCACTGCGACCCGGCGCAGATCGCCTATACTGGGCACCTGCCCAGCTTTGCACTGGAAGCAATCGACGCCTGGTGGGAACATCAGCTAGACGGCGATGGCTGGTTCCAGATGGAACTGGATCGCGGCACCGGGACGCCCTTTGTCAGCATGAATTTGGAGTTCCGCTCCCCCGTGACCCCGCGGCATAGGCTGGAGTGTGAGGTCTGGCCTTCGGCGCTTGGCACCAAATCCGTGACCTTTCGGGTTGATGCGCGCCAGAATGGGGCCCTCTGTTTTGAGGGCCGCTTTATCTGCGTGTTCATTCAGCCCGATGTGTTCAAAGCCAAACCCGCCCCCGCCGATTATCGCGCGGTGATAGAGGCCAATCTGCGCCCCGAATAGCCCCCTCTGGGTGGTCAGACGGCGGCGCGCAGCCAATCATTGGCAAACACAACGCGGCCCACCCCGACAAAACGGGCAACCCGTGCCAGCTCTGCCTCCAGACGTTTGATACGGGGGGCGGTAAAGGTGACACCGCGCTCGGACCAGAGCGCCGTCACCGCCAGACAGTCGGCGCTGCGCTCGGCCTTCATGTCGATCCGCCCCACCAGTTTTTGCCCCTCAAGCAGGGGAAAGACATAATAGCCGTATTGCCGCTTGGGCGCGGGGGTAAAGACCTCGATGCGGTAGTGAAAGCCAAACAACCGTTCAGCCCGCTTGCGGTCGCGCAACATCGGATCAAAGGGACTGAGCAGCCGCAGCCGCCCCGGCGCAGGCCCCAGATCGGCTGCCTGCGACACCGTATCCGGACGAGCAAAGCTCTTGCGCAGGCTGCCATCGGCGGCCTCGATCTCGATCTCTTCGATTTCACCGCGCGCCTTGGCAGCCTGGCACCAGGCCCGTGCTTCGGCGGCGCTGGCGGTATCCCAAAAGGCGGCGAGCTCTCCCGACGTGGCAAAGCCAAGCCGATCCAGCGCGTTGTTGCACAGCCAATCCACAGTATCGGCGGGGTCCAGCGGATCGCTGGGCGCATGCAGGCCCGCGTCGATCACGCGTTCGGTCAGATCATAGCGTTTTTGAAACCCGGATCGGCCAACAACTGTCAGCGCGCCAGTCCGCCAGAGATACTCCAGCGCGGTTTTGGACGGGTGCCAGTCCCACCAACCGCCCGAGCCCTTTTTTTCATCCTTGCCCAGATCAGAAGAGCTGACCGGGCCGTGATCGCGAATATGGCTCAGCACGGTTTTAAACTGCTGCTCAAACCCGTCGCGCCGCCAGTTGCGCCAGCGTTTGCGCAGCAATTTCTCATCGCGCTGAAACCGAAGATGCCACTGCGGGTAAAACGCCATGGGGATCATCGCGGCATCATGGGTCCAGTGTTCAAACAGGGCGCCGCCATCATGATAAAGATCGCTCAGGTGCTGCGGGCGATAGCTGGCACGGCGCGAATACAGGATCACATCATGCGCCCGCGCCACGGTGTTGATGCTGTCAAGCTGGACAAAGCCCAGCCGGGTGAGCAGTTGCAACAGCTCTGCCCCCTTGGCACCACCACTTGGCGGCTCTAACAAGGCGTGGCGCTGCATGAACAGCCGCCGCGCCGCAGAATTGTCCAGTCGTGCCAGCGTCATCAGCGCCGTTTCAGGGTATCACCATAGGAAATGGTGGGGGTCAGCGTCACATGGCGCTCTGGCTCGGCCTCTGGGTCATCCAGCTGTGCCGCGATGATTTCAGCGGCCCTGCGACCAATGTCCAGACGGCAGGCATCCATGGTGGCCAATTGCCGGGGCAGCCCCTGCAGCAGCTCAACCCCGTTGAACCCGGCAAGACCAATCTGGCCAGGCACATCAATGCCCTGATCCATCAGATACAGCAGCCCCCCCGCCCCAATCATATCGTTGGAATAATACAGAAAATCCAGATCTGGCGAGCGCTCAAGCATCTCTTGCGTCATCTCGCGCCCCTTGGCCAGGGCCGAACCGCCTGAATAAAACGCCCGATCTTCGATCTCGACACCCTCTTTGGCCAGGGCCTCGGTGAAGCCTTCAAATCGTTTGCGGGCACGGTGATCCAACGGCATCTTAGTGCCCATAAAGCCGATATGGCGATAGCCGGCCTTCAGGATTGCCTTGGCCATCTCGCGGCCGGCGCGACGATGCGAGATCCCAACCATGGCATCCACCGGCTTACCATCAGTATCCATGATTTCCACCACCGGAATGCCGGAAGCATTCAGCATGGCGCGCGCCGCTTCGGTATGTTCAAGCCCGGCAATGATCACCCCCGAGGGCCGCCAGGACAGCATCTCATAGAGGACCTTTTCCTCTTTTTCCGGCTGATAATCCGTCACCCCGACCACCGGCTGCAGCACGGTATTTTCCAGCACCTGATTGATGCCAGTCAGCACCTCAGGGAACACCATATTGGACAGGGAGGGGATGATCACTGCCACCAGATTGACCCGTTTAGAGGCTAGCGCGCCTGCAATCTTGTTGGGCACGTAGCCCAGTTCCTTGGCGGCGGTCAGCACTTTGACGCGGGTTTTTTCCGACACATCGCCGCGGTTGCGCAACACCCGACTCACCGTCATTTCTGACACGCCTGTGGCCTCTGATACATCGCGAAGGGTAAGCGGGCGCTTGGGTTGCGTGGTCACGATTAAAGGCCTCATATCTTCTGTTGGTTTCAGGTTAGCCAGTGCGTGCCGTCAGTACAATGGGCGGCGCGCCAGGCAGCAGATTTAATATGCCGGTTGGAGGCGAATAAACTCTCCCCAACCGGCCAGTGCCGCATTGTGGTAACAGATATCATTTGCTATCGCCTTAATCAGGCCCGGCCCCGTGGCTCAACTGGATAGAGCAGCCCCCTCCTAAGGGGCAGGTTGTTGGTTCGAATCCAACCGGGGTCACCACAAAACCTTGAAAATCAAATAGGTTACGTTGAGAGTGAGAAGAGCGCTCAGTCTGACCAGCAGAACATGGCAGAAACAAATACCGCTGTGGCAGGCGTGTATTGCACAAATCCTGCACAGTCTGTTTGCAAGTGTTCGATTCGGGGAAATGGAAACACCGAGGCAGCGGCAACTGTACCCGGTGTAAATCTTGCTAAGAAACCTCTCGGCTCAACTTCCAGCTTTTCCAGAATGAAGTCTTTTGTTGAAGGTAGCACCTGTTTGGTCAGGTGAAAGTACGACGAATAGTCCAGAAGCCGCAGCACTTCATCAGACTCGACATAGTGAGCCGCAACACCTTTTTCCCAAATGTACGGTCTCATCTTTTCAATCAAAGCTTGATAGCGTTGCGGGTCGTCCAAAAGCTTTGGCGTCGCGCTACCAAGCCACACCCACTGCCACCACGCTTCAGTGCCAATGCTGTGGCGTCCTAATCTCATGTTTGCGATGTCATAGCGGAGTGAAGTGCCTCGCGAGTGCTTTTGTGAGCCAGAAAAGCCATGATCTGAAATTCATTGGCTCCCGCTTCAGCGTCGGCACGATCACCGACCGAGCCAGCATGATTGCCCGCAAGGGAACCTTGGGTGATCGGCAGAACCACCTTAGGCCGGTGCAATATTGTGGTTGATTCTGAACAGATTGCCCGGATCATAGTTACCTTTGATATGCGAAAGCTTCTGTGCATTTCCGCCATAGGCCCCACCCAACGGATCCGCTTCGTCTTCTGGCATGAAATTCACATAGGCACTGCCCGTCGCAAAGGGCTGCAGCTGTCCATGTAGATTGCGTGCCCAGGCGATACATTCGGCGTCCTTCTGTGGATCGTCCCAGCGGGTATGCACATTCATGATGAAATGCGCCGAACGTTGCGGATAAGCGGTTGCGTCCGGTGCAACGCGTGCCATCGCGCCGCCAACATGCGCGATGAAGACCTCGCAGGCTGGATCCGGAAGGCTGGAGATCCCCGCCAGCAACTTGCTCACCGCCTCGGTCGAAAGCGTATCAAAGTCATGACTTTTCCAATAGTTCCGTGCGCCCGGCGTCAGCAGCGGATCGAATGCGGCCTGCCAGTCGACAAAACTGTGCGGTGAGATGACATCTGCAATAGGGTCGCCAAGCCCGCGCAGTGCTGCCAATGCGGCTTCGCCTTCTTCCAGTGGGCCACAATAGCAAGCAGCAAAAATCAGCACCTCGCGCCCGTGCCACTCTTCCGGCAGGAACGGCAGCGGCGGCGCCTTTCGCATTACGCTCCAAACAGTCATCTCGTCCGGTGCAGCATCAGCGATGCTTACGAATTCAGACAGCAGTTCAGGCGCCGCCTCGATTGGATGGACCACAAGGCCGGACAGCACCTCGGGACCCAGATCGTGCAGCTGAAACAGAAACGAGGTCACAACGCCAAAATTTCCGCCGCCGCCGCGGATGGCCCAGAACAGATCCGGGTGGCTGTCGGGCGACGCGGTGACGATCGCGCCATCCGCTGTCACGACCTCGGCAGACAGCAGGTTGTCGATTGTCATGCCCAATTTCCGCGTGGTCCACCCAAAGCCCCCACCGAGGGTCAAACCCGCGGTGCCCGTGGTCGAGTTGATGCCCAGCGGCACAGCAAGCCCATGCGCCTGCGTTTCGCGATCCACATCCCCAAGCAGCGCCCCCGGCGCAACCCGTGCGGTTTTCCCTGCCGGGTCCACGTGAACCGAGCGCATATGCGACAGGTCCAGCATAACGGTGTCCTCGGCGACGGCGTGACCGGCAATCTGATGTCCACCGGATCTCACGGATATCGCCAGCCTCGCCTCGCGTACAAAATTCACCGCCTTCTGGACGTCGCTCGCCCCTAGGGCGCGGATGACAATTCCCGGGTGGCGATCAAACATGCTGTTCCACGTGGTCCGAGCGTCGTCATACTCCTGACTGCCGCGCTCGTAGACCGCACCGCGCATAGATGCATCCAGCGCGTCGAGTGCATCCTGACCTATTGTAACTGTGGTTCCATCGAGTGATTTGAGGGCGTACATGCATTGGCCTCCATGTTTCAGGTTCAGGCTTCCTGCACCGCTGCCTCAGAATACCAGCAAGGCCCTCATCTCACCTGTTCCCGGTGACAAGGGGTAGTGAATTGGGGTTTTGCCCGCTTCTACGTCAGGCAAAAATCTCCGGATCAACCCGATCGACCGGGGTGATAACATCGGCGGGGATATTCAGACGCTCCGCCGCCTTTCGCAGGCTTTCCTCATCGGGCGCTTCGTACAAACAGTAGGTCTTGCGCTTGTCGGCACTGAGGAAGGAAAAAATCCACTCGACCCCAGTTTCATCATTGATTTCTTTGATGTGCTTCTTGTCGCCATCGCTGATCATCAGCTGTTCAGCAAAATTTCGTTCAATTATATACCTCGGCATAACACACCCCCTGATCATAGTTTCCGGCCTCCAGAGCGATCCACAGTCCGGCGCAATCAGGAGGAGAGAACAAGTCCACCCTGTGCGCGACATGCTCTAGCTGGCGACACCTTCGAGAATTGACCTAAGGTAAAGCATACTCAATTTCCGCGCTGTTGCCAACGCATCTGCCTCCAGCGTAAAGGCCCGCTCAATGTCATTGAGACGGCCACGACGCCGCAGCGCTGCAGCATAGGCGGCTTTGCTATGTGCAATCCATGGCGGCGATTTCATGGATGTGTCGATCTCAATCGCCTTTTCAAACATCCTCTCTGCGGTTTTCCAGTCCTTTTGCATGGCAGCCAGACTGCCCAGCCGCCGCGCTGCTGCACCGGCGCACACGGTCGTTGCACCGGCGGTGATCGTCAGATCCTCATAGGGCGCCAGCATGTCGTAGATTGATCGCGCGTGGTCCTTATGGTCAACCGCGACACAGATATCCGCTAGATAGGACAGCGTCGTCGTGTACATGGCATCGGAAGGCAGATCGAACCCGTTTTCCGCGATCTCGTTCAGGATGCGCTCCGCCGCTTCCTTGTAACCCAATTCCGCGGCAATCAAGCCAAATCCCGGCTTCCAGGCAACGTCTCCCGGGCTTTCGTTCATCAACCTTTTGATTGCCGGAGCGATTTCATGCAGGCGGCCCTGCTCGCGCCGGATTGTGAACATCTGAACGCCAAAGACCCCCTCGACATGTTCTCCATGCGTCTTGCGGCCAATCTCCACCGCCTCGGTGGCGCGCTGCTCCGCCAGTTCAAAGTCACCTTCCATGATCGCAACCATTGCGCTTGCGTGCCGCTGGACCCAGTACAGTTGCAGGTGATTGTCCTTCTTCGAAATCTCAGTCAGCAGTTCCAGCGAATGGTCCATCAACTGACGGTCAGCCATTTCTGCACCGACAAACAGGCTGAGCGTCCGCTCCCGCCCCTGATCAATACTGCCCAACTTCTCGGCCACCTGGTGCATTGCTTCCAGGTTTTCACGCCAGTTGCGCGCCTCGCTGTCCTTGCGGGCAACAAACGGCGCGCCGAAGCGAACCATCATAACCGAGAACTGAGCCTTATAATCTCCCAGCTTGGCGGCCAGTTCCATTGATTGTTGGCCAAATCGCGCACTTTCTGCAGATTGGCCGATGAAACTATGGGCGCGGGCAAGCTGGCTCATCAGCCCGCACCGGCGCACCTCATCGTGATCCGGCAGGTCCGTCAGAGCAGCGCCACACAGCTTGATCGCATCGCGGTGTCGCAGGCCCGTCATCATCAAGGAGTCGGCAAAATAGAATGCAGCATCCGCCGCCAGCTCCGCATGGCCAGCTTTGCGTGCCGCCTCATAGGCGTCCTCCAAGGCCACGATGCCGTGCCGCAATTCGCCCAGACTGTCATGGCTTCGCCCGATCAGGATTTTGCCCCGAATCTCCTCGGCCACGGCCTCAGAACCCAGCCTCGCCGCGGCTCCAAGCGTTTCTCTTGCATGGCTCATCGCCTCCTTGCTTGCGGAACGCGCCAGCGCCATTTCCGTCGCGGACTGCCATTTATCATAGGCTGCCCGCCAATCCTCAGCCTCAGACAGGTGCCGCGCGACAAGTTCGGGCCGACGTTCGACCTCGGCAGCGCGCACCTGCATCAGCGCGCGGGCAACATTTGCATGCTGTTCCCTGCGGGTCGCGCTCAACATGGACTGATAGGCCGTGTCACGGATCAGGGCATGGCGAAAAATGAAGTGACCCCGATTGTGTCCGCTCTCAAAGATAATTCCGGTCCGCGACAACTCATCCAGACGGGCCCGAATGTCATCGTCTGCGGCCGCCATGGCTGCCTCCAGCACGCTCGGCTCAAATTCACGCCCGATGACCGAGCAGGTTAGCGCAACTTGTTTGGCCTCTGGCGAAACCGCATCCAGACGGGCCATCAACGCGCCGTTCAACGACGAGGGGACACGCACATTCCCCTGATCGCCTGCGGCAACCATCGCCCGTGTCAGTTCCTCGACAAACAATGGCACACCATCGGTCTTTTCGACAATCGTTGCAATCAGCGCCTCGTCAGGCGTGCTTCCGGTAATTTTCTGCACCAACGCCGCGACATCGGCAGGCTCGAACCGGCGTAACTGTACCGTCTGTACATGCGCATCGCCCTCTTCGCGCCCCAGTTCCCAGCCGGGTCGGTGCGTGATCAGGGTCATCAACGGCAAATCCGCGCAGATTGCCTTAAACCGTTCAAGCAATGCTTGCGTCGATGGATCGATCCAATGGGCGTCCTCAACGCATAGAATGACCGGGCACACCCCGGATCTCACCTTAACCGTGTGGATCAATGTCTGAATGGTGAGGTCGCGCTGCTCCTGCGGCGGCAGGTCGAGCACAGTGCGCGCGACGGTACTGCGCGGTGCGACCAATGCCGCGAACACCGGCAGAACCCGCTGCCAATCCAGCCCATCCCGGGCCTGCAGCAACCTGCGCACATGGCTCAGGATCTGCTCATCATCAAAATCGGGATCGACACCCGCATCTTGTGAAATCCGCTGTGTGACCGGATGGAACGGGCTGCTGGTGAGATAAGGAGAGCAATTCAGGCGAATAACATCAGCCTGACCGTTTGCCGTGACCTCGGCTAGGAAATCCTCCGTCAACCGTGACTTTCCGATCCCGGCCTCTCCGGTCAGCAGGACAACTTCTCCCCTGCCGGCTTGCGCGCGCTTCCACGATTGTAGCAAAAAGCCCTTATCGTAATCACGACCAATCATCACGCTGCCGCCGTCTTCCCCGTGAGAGGCCCGAAAGCGGCTCTCTGCGCTGCGCTCGGACTTCACCTGCAACAGGGTTCTAGGCTCATCGAACCCTTTCAGCGCAACCCGTCCCAGCGTTTCGAACTCAAAAATCTGGTGCAGAGTGGCCTCGCTTTCCTCGGCAGGCAGAACAACCGTATTGGGTTTGGCGTGCTCCTGGATTCTTGAGGCCAGATTGACGATCGGTCCCGTCATTGCACCTTCTTCGTAGGTATTTTCGCCAATCGTATCGCCAACCACAACATCACCACTCGCGATGCCCAACCGCGCCGACAAAGGCACGCCATCTGGTGTTTTCAGTTCCCCGACCCGACGAATGGCTTCCAGACTGGCCTTGATGGCCCGGATCGCGTGATCCTCATATGCTGTCGGCCAGCCAAAAAACACCAGCAGGCCATCGCCCAGATACTTGGCCACATAGCCACCGTATCGGCTGACTGCGCCTGCAATCGCATCCTGGTAGCTCTGCAACAAATCCCGCATATCCTCGGGATCAAGCCGGTTGGTGAGTTCAGTCGACCCCACCAGATCCGCAAATAGAACCGTCAGATGGCGCCGCTCTGCCATGCCCGACGACACGAACCGACCCGTCACCTCGCGGGCGCCTTGCGGATTTCCTGCGCCCGCACCCGGATCCGTGTGCTCCAATTGATTAGATATCGCCGAGGACGCACGCCCTTCCGGTTGGTCGTTGCGCAACTTATCGATCGCAGCCAGGATGATACGCCGATGTCCCAAACTGACCCCAAGTTCCTTGAGGTCGTCATGCGTCAGCAAGGGCAATACACTCGCGTCGACATCATTTTCCGCAAACGCCTCGTGATACTTGCCCATTCCGAGATTGGTCAGCCACTTATCCATTTCTACAGACATATATCGATCATGCGATGATCCCGGCCCCTAATCAAGAAATCAGGTTGCAAAAAGGTTCTGCAGTAGGCGAAGCGCACTGCAGGATCGAACTTCATAGTCCAAGCCCGGAAGCGGGCTGAAAGACCGAATTTGCAAAGTCACGGGATCCAGAGGCAGGACGGAAGACATATGCTGCATGCGCACTTGGGGAAGAGCCTTTTGCCGCAGGTCCAGCCGCCAGACATCATCGAATGGAAGAGATGCGGGACATTTCGGACGTTCAAATTGGAGGTGAAGTTGACATTTATAACATTCAGTTCGATGTAACTTAAATGGTTGAGAAGGACATCCACATAGTCGCCCGGTTGGCCGGTATCCCCTTGGCGGGATGCCGGGATGACGATCACGCGACCTGACCACGCCGATTGCCAGCCTCGGCCTCGCCCTTACGGACGAGGCGTCTTGGCGTGGAAAACCTGCCTCGTCCTCCCTTTTTCTCTGGAGATTAACATGGCACAGAATATCTACGACGACCCCAAATTCTTTTCTGGCTACAGCCAGTTGCCCCGGCAGGTGCAGGGCCTGGCTGGTGCGCCGGAATGGCCCGCCATCCGCGCGTTACTGCCGGACGTCGCAGACAAGCGTGTGGCCGATCTGGGCTGCGGCTTCGGTTGGGCATCCCGCTGGTTCCGTGAAAACGGTGCGGTCTCGGTCCTGGGGCTTGATCTGTCGCGGAACATGATCGACCGGGCACGGGCCGACACTAACGATGCCGCCATCGAATATCGCATTGCCGATCTCAACACGCTCGAACTGCCGGAAGCCGCCTTCGATTTGGTTTATAGCGCGCTGACATTCCATTATGTCCGAGATTTTGGGCGTCTGATGCGCATGAGCCACCGCGCGCTGACGCACGGCGGCGACTTGGTCTTCACCATCGAACACCCGATCTTCATGGCTGCGGCCCATCCGCATTGGATTGAGGACGAGGACGGGCGCAAGACTTGGCCGGTCAACGGCTATTCGACGGAGGGCGAGCGTCGTACTAACTGGTTCGCTGAGGGGGTGTTGAAGCATCATCGAACACTGGCGACTACGATCAACACTCTAATCGGCACGGGCTTCACCCTGCACCGGATTGAGGAGTTTGCACCGACGCCGGACCAGGTCGCGGCGATGCCGGAGCTGGTCGAAGAGATGGAACGGCCAATGATGTTGATGGTTTCGGCACACAAGAACTGATCTCATCGCCGCCCAGTCCTATAACTCGGGCGGCGAGTTTCCAATTTTCGCTAAAGGGTTCAAAGCTGCCATGCGGCGTTGCAGCGGAGTTTCCGTTGCCTGCGAGACGCTGCGCTCGCCGCCAGGTGACGGCAGCCCAGCCCAAAGTTACCTTTGGCGCAATGAAGGCGGAAGCACATGCCGCATGTGCGAGCAGAGTGTCTCGACTTCCGCAAAGCGGACCTTCAAGCTGCAAGAGCTCAATTTTGACAACCAATGTCTGCAATGAGCCCAAACAAGAGATTTACCGCTCAGCTAAATTCTGTGCAGGTTGATCAGGGTCAACGCGGCGAATAAGCGACAGAGTTAGTTTTCCAGTGATTTTATTGCAATCAAGAGCGGTTGCCGTATTCCAAAGGAGAACCGGGAATGAAACTACTAGGCATTTCGAACTTCGCATTGGCAGTGATACTCGCCACCCCCGCAGTCGCTGATGCGTCCGGCGGGTATAGCCACCCGCATATGTATGCGGAACATGGGTTTGGCATGTTCTTGGGGCCCGTATTCATGTTGGTTCTTTTGGCCGCGTTGGTCGTCGGGATCGTGGCCCTCATACGATGGATGGCGCCTAATGCCGGTTTCACTGAGGGGAAAAGCAATAGTGCGCTGGACGCCTTAAATCTCCGCTTTGCCAACGGCGAGATAGACGCCAAGGAATATGCCGAGCGCAAAAAGCTACTGGGTGAATAGTTCCATCTGCACAATCTAGCAATCTTCCAGGGGTCAACGGGTGCCCGTCATGCTTGATACTGCGCGTCGCTCAAAGGTCGGCAAAGCGCAAAAAGTGGACTTTGCAAAGTCGGGGCTTTCAATAGGTTCTATTGGGCTTCTTCGCCACAATCCCGACCTTCGTTGACCGGTTCAATGACGCGGTGCAACTTCTCAAAACCGGCACTATGCCGCAGGTCCGAGGTTAGCGCAGCAATTGGCTCCGGCAATTCGAAAAAATGGCCTTACTTAATAATGGGGCCCACCTTCGGTGCCGCCTGACTGGGATCATTGGGAAGACGGTCGAGAAGCCACTCCTTAAAGCTGATCATCGCCGGTGTAGGCGGCTTATAAGCAGGGTGTGTCAGCCAGTAGCGCCCGGTTTCTATCTGAGCGGAAAATGGCGCGGCTAAGCGCCCAGATTCCAATCGCTCACCAAACATTGCCGGGGAAAGCAGCGCAACCCCAGCCCCCGTTTCGGCAATGTCTGCCATGGCGATGGAACTGTCAAATATCGGGTCGCACAGGTTGGGGCAGACAGTACCAGCCTTATCAAACCAGGCGGGCCACTCATCCGCCCGATAGGAACGCAAGAGAACGTGTCCGTGCAGGTCGGCAGGCTTCTTCAGGTTTTCTGCAAGCCATGGAGAGCAAAGCGGCGTTAACGGTGCTTCCAAAAGAGGAACTGCCTCCAGTCCGCTCCAGCGCCCCGCGCCGAAACGGATTGCCATATGCAAGCCTTCCTTGGAAATATCCACACGGTTGTTGTTGGTCCAAATGCGTAGGTCGATCCCCGGATGGGCGATGCGAAAAGCTGCCAGTTGCGGTATCAGCCACCCGACGGCAAAGGTCGTGACAACCCCTACATGCAGCGTCTCTTGATACTGCCCGTCCAGAAAGCCATCGAGAACCCGCCCAACCCGGTCGAGGCTATCGTTGATCACGGGGAACAGTGCCATTGCCTCATCCGTCAGGAGCAGGCCCTTCGGCGTCCGGGTGAAAAGCTGCACTCCAAGCAGGTCTTCCAACCCTTTGATCTGATGGCTGACAGCTGCCTGGCTGACCCGCAGCTCAACAGCCGCCTGGGTAAAACTCCCCTGCCGTGCGGCGACCTCGAAGGCGCGCAGGGCGTTCAAGGGCAGATTGGGACGGTCCATGCGCTGGTGTTCCTGACTTTCGGATCAATTGTGCAGACGACATCAGCCTCGCCTTTTCGGTCCGCGACTGCAAGTTGAGAAGACGCAACGGCATCAACGGGCTTCTTGCGCAGGCCGACTACAGGAGAAGGGCAGGAATGAGCCCGGCGCCCCCTCGATGACCATGATCCAGCTGAGCTGATCTGCAACTTCGAATTCGGTATCATTTTCTGGACAAGCCGAAACCCGCGCCTGGCAGCCACTTGCGATGAACGCTTCGTTTGAAGCCCGAAATTCTGTGCCGAGCTCGGGGATCCCCGCATCATAGTTGCGCCAGGCCTTTGTGTAGATGCTGCATTTCTCCAAAGACCACGCATCGAGCGCAGCAAGCGGCGGGGCACAAGCCAACTGCAGGGCAAGCCCGAGAAACACTTTTTTCATTCACACACCCCTTTCAAAACCGGCGCCGCCGCTACTTGGTGAAGCGGCGGTACAGTTCACATCACCGCTGATCTGCAAGCACCCGCCCAATGAAGGCGTAGGTCGCCCGGATGCGTGCTTCGTTCGGGATATTCCGGTTTGCCAGAACAGCTACCCCCAGATCCTCTCCCGGCAAAAGGGCAACGTAGGCGCCAAAACCATTGGTCGATCCGGTCTTGTTGAGGATGACATTCTCTTGCGGCGGCAAAGGCGGATCGAGCTTCTGCATCGGCTGCGGCTTCAGGATATAGGCATAGCTGTTGCCCTTGATCATCTGTTCCATGCTGACCGGCCAAGGATACTGCTCCCAGATCATGTTCTGAACATAGGCGTCAGTCCGAGCCAGCCCCTGCCGGGTTCGCTCCAGAGCAGTGCTGAGGTCGCCGAAAGAATCAGCGTGCCCCAAATGAAGGTCCAGAAAACGCACCATGTCGCGCGCATTGGATTTCACGCCATAGGCTTCGTCGTCCAGAACCCCGGGATTGACGCGGATAGGAAGGTCCGTCTTACGATCGTAGCCATAGGCGTAGCGGTCCATAGCTTCTTCAGGAACATTCACCCAGGTGTTTTGCAGGCCCATTTCATGAAACAGATCCTGCTCCACCGTGTCCGCATATCCCATACACAAGACATTGGCTGTGATATGCCCCAAGAGACCGATGCTGATATTCGAGTAGCTTCGGGAGCCTGTGTCGCTTGGCTGCCAATCGGCCAGCCATTTCACGAGGCCTTCGGAGCTTGCCACGATTTCAGGCACCTGCAGCGGTAGCCCTCCGGAGTTGTGAGTTGCGAGATCCATCAGAGACAAGTTCCCGAAAGGGGTGCCTTCAAGGTCCGGCAACCGTTCGGAAACCTGCTCGTTCAGCTCCATATCGCCGCGCGCTTCAGCCAAGGCGGCTAGGCTGACGTTGAACAGTTTGCTCACCGATCCAAGCTCGAAAAGTGTATCCGGGGACGTCGCAATATTGTCCTCACGAGAGGCAAGGCCCGCCGCATAATAGTAGGTCTGCCCGCGGTGCGTCACACCGACAACCAGCCCGGGCACGTTGTATTCCTCGATAACGGTAGCAAAGCTGCGTTCAGCCAGCTCTTGCATTTGCGCGTCGGTCCAGGGCGCGGCGGCAAGCGCAGCTGGGAATGACAGCAGCGTGATTGCTGCGGCTGTAAGAAATTTCATGTCTGCCTCATTATTTGAGCCCTCACATGGGCAAGAGCGGCTCTACAGGCAGAGATCGCACCACTCAAACGAGAAATTATTGCTCGCGCCATTAGTTTTTCTAAACCCATGTTAGCGTTGCATCTGCATCCGAGAGTGATTTGCGGCAGCGCAGAGGGCAGCCAAGTATCGGGAAGGGACTTGAATGGCGGCTTCCGGTGTTGCGGAGTGATTGGCTCGCGCGCGGCGGGCTGCACCGCAACAGAAACCCTCGGCTGGTTGCGTCAAACGGCCGAGTTTGTGCAGGGCGTTCACTGAGGGGAGGGCGAGGACCAGCGCATTGGCGCGTCAGCACTCGTCAATTTAACTGTTCTCAAAGCGTCCAGTTTGCAGGCGTCCACCCCACAAACTGGCGCATTTTTGTGCAGTTCCTGCGGTTTCGTAGCCAAATACCAGCAACGGCCCCCGGCGGCTCGCTTTTGTGCCCTCCTTGCCGCTACCCAGTCAGGGTGCACAAGGATTTAAACATACTCGTGGTGGAAGCCGACCACGCCAAGGCGCAAGATATCCTGGAGGCGCTGAAGGAAGGCGGCTGGACCACAGCGACCGTCATTGCCTCGGCCGCGGCGCTGGAACGTACCCTCACTCAACAGGACCCCGATATCATCCTGATTGATCTGGCCAACCCTGATCGCGACACGCTGGAACATCTGTGCTTTGTCTCCAATGCGCGCAACCGGCCTGTTGCCATGTTTGTCGACCAGACGGACAATGCCATGACCCAGGCTGCCATTTCCGCCGGGCTTAGCGCCTATGTGGTGAACGGCTTGCAAAAGGATCGCATCAAACCCGTGCTGGAAACCGCCATTGCCCGGTTTTCCATGATTGCCAAAATGCAGTCGGAACTGGAGGCCGCCAAGCAGGCGCTGGCGGATCGCAAGACCATTGATCGGGCCAAGGGCCTGTTGATCAGCGCCCGCAACATATCCGAAGACGAGGCCTATAGCCTGCTGCGCAAGACGGCGATGGATCAGGGGCGCAAGGTAATCGATGTAGCCGCCGCCCTGGTCACCGCCGCAGATCTGTTGCAATGAAGAGCTCCCGAATACACTGCGGCTACCTGCCGCTGGTCGATTGCGCCCCCTTGATCATCGCCAAGGAATTGACCTTTGCCGCCGAAGAAGGCCTGGACCTGCAGCTGATGAAGCAGCCCTCCTGGTCGGCGCTACGCGATCGGCTGGCCTTTGGGCAGATCGACTTTGCCCATATGCTGTCCCCGATGCCGATTGCGATGTCGCTGGGCCTTGGCGGCGTGACGACACGGGTTGATGCGCTGATGGTGCTTTCGGTGAATGGCACGGTTATTGGCGTCTCTGCCGATCTGGAGCGCCGGATGCAGAGCACCGGCTGGCGCAATAATTTCAGCAGCCCAGAGGCCACATCCGAGGCGCTGTTCTGCGCCACAACGCAGCCACTGCGCATTGGCGTGCCCTTTCCCTTTTCCATGCACCGTATGCTGCTAGAGACCTGGCTGTCACAGGCCCCCCGCTATAGGCCAGAGCAGATCGAAATCGTAACCGTGCCTCCGCCAAGAATGGCCGATGCGGTACGCAGTGGCGCGCTGGACATATTCTGCGTGGGCGAACCCTGGGGCACCGTTGCCGTCCAACAAAGCGGCGCGGCGATGATCCTGCCAGGATCGCGCATATGGGAATTTGCGCCAGAAAAGGTGCTTGGCGTGCGCCACCAGTGGGCAGCAGAGAACAGCGCCACCTGCGCGGCGATGATCCGCGCCCTGTCAAAGGCGGCCCAGTGGCTGGATCAGCCAGAAAACACGCCGCTGGCGGTCAGCATCCTGGCGCGCAGCCAGCATCTGGACCTGCCTGAACATGCTATCGACCCCGCCCTGACGCAGCGGTTGACCACCCGGTTGGGACAATCGCCCCGGCAGACCGACCGGTTTTTGCAGTTCTATCAGGGCGCGGCCAATTTCCCCTGGCTGAGCCAGGCCAGCTGGATTGCCGCGTTTCTATCCAGATGGCATGGGCTTGACCACGCCGCCGCCAGGGCCACTGCGCGTGCCTGTTTCCGCACCGATCTGTACCGCGATGCCCTGGCACCGCTGGGGGTCAATCTGCCGCTGGCTTCGCAAAAACCCGAAGGCGCGATGCATCAACCCAGTGCCATTCCATCCACAACGGGGGAAATGATTCTCGGGCCGGATGGATTTTTTAGTGGCGCGGTATTCAACTTTCCGGCGGAAAATTCGCCCAAAAACTAGGCAGATGCTGCATCGCAGAAAAACCACAGCGGCGCAGCGTGGTTTTTGCTAGATCCGCGCTGCTCTGGCCCGCACAATCAAATCAAGGCAACGATGCCCCATCAGGTTGACGACGCTGTCGACCACGAAATTCAAGAGCAAAGCCGCTCGATTGTGCACGCCCCTCCTCCCGCGTGCAGCAATCGAGCGGCTTTTCTGTTTCAGAGGGACCAATGCAATGAAAACTCTTACATGGCTTATTGCCTCCACCGCGTTCTGCGCCAGCCCCGCCCTGGCCGATATGCTGGATCTGGAAAAAGACGAGCTCACCCTTGGGTTCATCAAGCTGACGGATATGGCGCCGCTGGCTGTGGCCTATGAAAACGGCTACTTTGAAGACGAAGGCCTGTTTGTCACCCTGGAAGCGCAGGCCAACTGGAAGGTGCTGCTGGATGGGGTGATCGACGGCCAACTGGACGGCGCCCATATGCTGGCGGGTCAGCCGCTGGCCGCGACCATCGGCTATGGCACCGAGGCCCATATCGTCACACCATTCTCAATGGATCTGAACGGCAATGGCATCACCGTGTCCAATGACATCTGGGAACAGATGAAACCCCATATTCCCCTGATGGAGGATGGCCGCCCGCAGCACCCAATCAGCGCCAGCGCCCTGACACCGGTGGTGGCAGATTACAAGGATCAGGGCATTCCCTTCAAAATGGGCATGGTCTTCCCGGTTTCGACCCACAACTATGAACTGCGTTACTGGCTTGCTGCGGGTGGCTTGCAGCCCGGCTACTACTCTCCCGAAGATGTCAGCGGCCAGATCGGTGCCGATGTCTTTCTCAGCGTGACACCCCCGCCGCAGATGCCCTCCACCATGGAAGCGGGCACCATCTTTGGCTACTGCGTTGGTGAACCTTGGAATCAGCAAGCGGTGTTCAAAGGCATCGGGGTTCCAGTGATCACCGATTATGAGCTGTGGAAAAACAACCCGGAAAAGGTCTTTGGGCTTTCGGCTGAATTTGTTGAAGAAAACCCCAATACCACCCTAGCCCTGACCAAGGCGCTGATCCGGGCGGCGATCTGGCTGGACGCAGATAATAACGCCAACCGCGCCGAAGCGGTCGGGATTCTGTCGCGGTCTGAATATGTTGGAGCCGATGAGGCGGTGATCGCCAATTCCATGACCGGCACCTTTGAATATGAAGAGGGTGACATCCGCGACGTGCCCGACTTCAACGTCTTCTTCCGCCACAACGCTACCTACCCCTATTATTCCGATGCCATCTGGTACCTGACGCAGATGCGCCGCTGGGGTCAGATCGCCACTGCGCAGACCGATGCCTGGTTCCACGACACCGCCAAATCGGTCTACCGCCCCGATATCTACCTGCAGGCCGCCCGCATGCTGGTGGATGACAACCAGGCAAATGAGGCAGATTTCCCCTGGGACAGCGATGGCTACAAGGCACCAACCCCGGCGGCAGATATCATCGATGGGATTGCCTACGACGGGCGCAGCCCGAACGCCTATCTCGACAGCCTGCCGATTGGCCTCAAAGGTGATCAGACGCTCTCGGGCTCTGACATCGTGAACTAATCCCCCGTCCGTCCCCGTTCCGCCGCCGGGCGCTTCAGTCACGGCGGCGGGCAATCGCTTTACATATTTCTCCAGATCATAGGCCCCCTGTCATGACCGCCATTGACCCAGATACCCTGAACGCCGAAGCCCGCCGGGCCCGTCTTTTCACCCGCATAAACAAGGCAGACACCTGGTTCAAAGTGCTCGGCCTGGCCTGGATTACGCCGATACTAAAGGCGGCTGCCGGGGATAATCCGCGCGCGCAGGTCGGGGAAATCTGGCGCCTGTTGGGGGTACCGCTGCTGGCGATTGCGATCTTCATCGTCGGCTGGGCCGCCTTGGCCCCCAAGGTGCAAACCTCGCTTGGTGCCATTCCCGGTCCGGCCCAGGTCTGGGAACAGGCCCGCAATCTGAACGCCGATGCCCAACGCGCCCGTGCCAAGGCCGATGCCTTTTATGAACGTCAGGATATGCGGAACGCCAAGCTGATCGCCGAGGGCAAGCCCGACAAGGTGCGTCAGCGCAGCTATACCGGCAAACCTACCTATTACCAGCAGATCTGGACCTCTATCAAAACCGTGTTCTTTGGCTTTTTGATTGGCTCTGTCATTGCCATTCCGCTGGGGATCATGGCCGGGCTGTCGCCCACTGCCAATGCCGCGATCAACCCGATCATCCAGATTTTCAAACCCGTCAGCCCGCTGGCCTGGCTGCCGATTGTGACCATGGTTGTTTCTGCGGTTTACGCCACCAATGACGGCATGTTCTCCAAGTCCTTTCTGGTCTCGGCGATCACCGTGACCTTGTGTTCGCTCTGGCCGACCCTGATCAACACAGCCCTTGGGGTTGCCTCTATCGACAAGGACCTGATCAGCGTTTCCAAGGTGCTGAAGATGGGGACCTATGCCAAGATCACCAAGCTGGTTCTACCCTCGGCCCTGCCGCTGATCTTTACCGGGCTGCGCCTGTCACTGGGGGTTGGCTGGATGGTGCTGATCGCGGCTGAAATGCTGGCGCAGAACCCCGGTCTTGGCAAATTTGTCTGGGATGAATTCCAGAACGGTTCCTCGCAATCACTGGCCAAGATCATGGTTGCCGTCTTTACCATCGGTATCATTGGTTTCCTGCTGGATCGGGTGATGTTCGCGCTGCAATCCATGTTCACCTTTACAGAAAATCGGTGAGTTTCATGAGCATTCTCAAGTTTGAAAACGTCTGCAAGAGCTTTGGCCAGGGCACCCACCGTGCCGAGGTGCTGAAGAATATCAACCTAGAGGTCAACGAGGGCGAATTTGTCGCCATCCTCGGATTTTCCGGCACCGGGAAATCGACGCTGATGAACCTGATTGCCGGGCTGGAGATGCCCGATGCAGGCAACGTCACCTTCAAAGGCGCGCCCATCACCGCCCCCGGTCCCGAACGCGGGCTGGTGTTCCAAAGCTATTCGCTGATGCCCTGGCTTACCGTGGGCGGCAATATCGGCCTGGCGGTCGATGCGGTCTTTCCCAACCTGTCCAAAGCCGAACGTCAGGCCAAGATTGACCACTATGTCGGCATGGTTGGCCTGTCCCATGCCACGGCGCGCCGTCCGGCGGAATTGTCCGGCGGCATGCGCCAACGCGTGTCAGTCGCCCGCGCCCTGGCGATGAACCCGGAAATGTTGCTGCTGGATGAGCCGCTAAGTGCGCTGGATGCCCTGACTCGCGCCAATCTGGCGGATGAGATCCTCGACATCTGGGAACAGGAAAAAAAGACCTGCATCCTGATCACCAATGACGTGGACGAGGCGATCCTGCTGGCGGATCGCATTATCCCACTGAACCCGGATGGCACCCTGGCCGACCCGGTGCCCGTCACCATCCCGCGCCCGCGCGATCGCAGCGCGATGAACGATGATGCCAGTTTCAAGGCGCTGCGGGCCCAGGTCACCAAATATCTGATGGATGTGGGCATTGCCGCAAAGATCGAAGGCACCCGCCTGCTGCCCGATGCCACCCCCATTCACGGGGTGCCCAGCGCCGTCTCCAAGGCGCAAAAAGGTGCACTGGAAGAACGCTACCTGGTCTTTTCGCAGCTGCATAAGGTCTATCCCACCCCCAAGGGCCCGCTCACCGTCGTTGAAGACTTTGACCTCAAGGTGAACAAGGGGGAATTCATCAGCCTGATTGGCCATTCCGGCTGTGGTAAATCGACGGTTCTTACTATGGCGGCGGGGCTGAACCCGATCTCCAGGGGCGGTATCCGGCTGGATGGCAAACATATCGAAGGCGCCAACCCCGAACGCGCTGTGGTGTTTCAGTCGCCGAACCTCTTCCCCTGGCTCACCGCGAAGGAAAACGTCTCTATTGGGGTAGATAGAGTCTATCCAAATGCGTCGCAGGCCGAACGTCAGGACGTGGTGGAATACTATCTGGAACGGGTTGGCCTGGCCGATAGCATGGATAAGCAAGCCTCGGGTCTGTCCAACGGGATGCGCCAACGGGTCGGCATTGCCCGCGCCTTTGCGCTCTCGCCCAAACTGCTGTTGCTGGATGAACCCTTTGGCATGCTTGACAGCCTGACGCGCTGGGAATTGCAAGAGGTGCTGATGGAGGTCTGGTCCCGCACCAAGGTCACCGCGATCTGCGTCACCCATGATGTGGATGAAGCAATCCTGCTGGCTGACCGGGTGGTGATGATGACCAACGGACCGCAGGCCACCATCGGCAAGATCACCGATGTGAACCTACCCCGCCCACGCACCCGCAAGGCCCTGCTGGAACATCCAGATTATTACACCTACCGCGCCGAGGTTCTCGACTTCCTGGAAGAATACGAACACGGCGCCAAACCCAAACCGAAACCCACAAACATCGCGGCGGAGTAAGACATGACCCAGAAACTTGTTGTGATTGGTGCGGGCATGGCATCTGGCCGTGTTCTGGAACATCTTTTCGAGGCAGAGGCTGATTTTGATGTGACGCTTTATAACGCCGAAGCGCGCGGCAACTATAACCGCATCATGCTGTCGCCGGTCCTGTCGGGCGAAAAAACCTACGAAGATATCGTTACCCATGATGCCGACTGGTACGATGCCAACACTGTGACCTGCCACTTTGGCACCCATGTCACCGCAATCGACCGCGCCGCCAAAACCGTAACCAGCACCCAGGGCACCCAGTCCTATGACAAGCTGCTGATCGCCACCGGCTCGGCACCCTTTATCATTCCGGTGCAGGGCAAGGATCTGCCCGGCGTCATCAGCTACCGCGACCTGGATGATACCAATGCCATGATCCAAGCCGCCAAGACCGGCGGCAAGGCCGTGGTGATCGGCGGCGGCCTGCTGGGGCTGGAAGCGGCAGCGGGTCTAGCCGAACGCGGTATGGATGTGACCGTGCTGCACCTGATGGGCCACCTGATGGAGCGCCAGCTGGACGAAGCCGCCGGCTATCTGCTGCGCCGCGATCTGGAAAAGCGCGGCATCACGGTGAAATGCCGCGCCTCGACCAAGGCGATTCTGGGCGAGGACAAGGTCGAAGCTGTGCTGCTGGAAGGCGACGAAACCCTAGCGGCAGATCTGGTGGTGATGGCCGTTGGCATCCGCCCCGAAACCCGCCTGGCCACCGATGCCGGGCTGACAGTGGGCCGCGGTGTCGAGGTCAATACCCAGCTGCAAACCTCGGACCCGGATATCTTTGCCGTTGGCGAATGTGTCGAATTTGACGGTCAGCTCTTTGGCCTGGTGGCGCCGCTTTATGATCAGGCAAAGGTACTGGCCAAGACCCTGATGGATGAACCCGCCGTCTTTACCCCCAAGGAGTTGTCGACCAAGCTGAAGGTCACCGGTTGTGATCTGTTCAGTGCCGGTGATTTTGCCGAAGGTGAGGGCCGCGAAGACATCGTGTTCCGCGATCCTGCCCGCGGGGTCTATCGCCGCCTAGTGATCGAAGATGACTGCGTCATCGGCGCGGTGATGTATGGCGATACGGCCGACAGCAACTGGTTCTTTGGCCTGATCCGCGACAAGGCCGATATCTCCGAGATGCGCGACACGCTGATCTTTGGCCCCGCCTATCAGGGAGGCACCCCCTCGGACCCGCTCTTGGCCGTTGCAGCCTTACCGCGTGATGCGGAAATCTGTGGCTGCAACGGCATTTGCAAAGGCCTGATCGAAGATGCCATTGCCGCTGGCGCCACCGATCTTGCCACCCTGCGCAGCCAGACCAAGGCCTCGGCCTCTTGCGGGACATGCACCGGATTGGTGGAACAGGTACTTGCCGTCACCCTCGGCGATGATTTTGTCATGCCTGCGGCGCAGCCCCTGTGCACCTGCACCGAAATGACCCACGAAGATGTGCGCCGGATGATCAAAAGCCAGGCGCTGAAATCCATGCCAGCGGTCTGGCAGGCCTGCGGCTGGAACACCCCCTGCGGCTGCCATGTCTGCCGCCCGGCACTAAACTTCTACCTGCTTGCAGACTGGCCGCTGGACTATCGCGACGATCCGCAGTCGCGTTTTGTCAACGAACGCAAGCACGCCAACATCCAGAAGGATGGCACCTTTAGCGTGGTGCCGCGTATGTGGGGCGGTATCACCACCCCGGATGAGCTTCGCGCCATAGCTGATGCGGCGGATAAATTTGCCGTGCCCACCGTCAAGGTCACCGGCGGTCAGCGCATTGATCTGCTAGGCGTAAAAGGCGAAGATCTGCCCGCCATCTGGGATGATCTGAACAAGGCTGGCATGGTCTCGGGTCATGCCTATTCCAAAGGGCTGCGCACGGTGAAAACCTGCGTTGGCAGTGATCACTGCCGCTTTGGCACCCAGGACAGCACCGGGCTGGGCATCCAGCTGGAAAAGGCGCTTTGGGGGGCCTGGACGCCACATAAGCTCAAACTTGGGGTATCCGGTTGCCCGCGCAACTGCGCCGAGGCCACCTGCAAGGATATCGGCATCGTCTGCGTCGACAGCGGCTATCAGATCAGCATCGGCGGTGCCGCCGGCATGGATGTGCGCGAGACCGAATTGCTCTGCCAGGTCACCAGCGAGCAAGAGGTGATGGCGGTGGTGAAAGCCGTCACTCAGGCGTATCGCGAAAATGCCAAATACCTGGACCGTCTGTATAAATGGATGGCCAAGGTCGGGCTTGACTGGATCCAGGACCAAATCGCCGACCTGGACAACCGCGCGGACCTCGCCGCCCGTTTCGACCTGTCTCAGACCATCTATCGCAAGGATCCATGGGCCCAGCATGTTGCCGAACCCGCCCCCTATCAGCCCCTTGCCAACCTCAGCCTGGAGGCCGCAGAATGAGCACTTGGATTGATATCGCCGCCCTGGACGCCATCCCGCAACGGGGGGCGCGTCTGGTGAAAACCATACATGGCTGCGTCGCGGTTTTTCGCACCGCCACGGATGACGTCTTTGCACTCGACAATGCCTGCCCACATAAAAAGGGGCCGCTGGCCGATGGCATCGTGCACGACAAGGCGGTGACCTGTCCGCTGCACAATTGGGTGATTTCGCTGGAAACCGGTGCCGCCCAGGGGGACGATGAAGGCCAGGTCGCCACCTATCCGGCCAAGGTCAGCGATGGGCGCATCCTGCTGGATGCTGATTTCCTGCAACACAGAGCCGTCGCATGAGCCTGCACCAGACCCTGACACGCACCGCCTGCCCCTATTGTGGCGTTGGCTGTGGTGTCCTGGCCGGGGCTGATGGCACCATCAAAGGCGACCCGGATCACCCCTCGAACTTTGGCCGACTTTGTTCCAAGGGGGCGGCGCTGGGGGAAACCATCGACCTTGCCGGGCGGCTGTTAACGCCGCAGATCGACGGGCGCGAGGCCTCTTGGGATGCGGCGCTGGGGCTGATGGCGGAAAAATTCAGCACCGCCATCCGCGACCATGGTCCCGACAGCGTTGCCTTTTATGTCTCGGGGCAATTGCTAACCGAAGACTACTATGTTGCCAACAAACTGATGAAGGGCTTTATCGGCTCGGCCAATATCGACACCAATTCCCGGCTTTGCATGGCGTCTTCGGTGGCGGGGCATAAACGCGCCTTTGGCAGCGATACCGTTCCCGGCAGCTACCGCGATCTGGAAGAGGCCGATCTGATCGTGCTGGTTGGATCAAACCTGGCCTGGTGCCATCCGGTGCTGCACCAGCGCATCAGTGCCGCCAAGGCGGCACGGCCTGGCATGAAACTGGTCAATATCGATCCGCGCAAGACCGCCACCACGGCGCTGGCGGATCATCACCTGCGGATTGCGCCAGATGGTGACACCGCCCTGTTCAACGGCTTGCTGGCGTATCTGGCTGACACCGGCCAGCTGAACCAGGATTACCTGCAGGCGCATGTTTCCGGCTTTGCGCCCGCCCTGGCCCAGGCCCGTCTGGACGATCCGCTGGACAGCGGCCTGACGCAGGCGGAACTGGCGCAATTTTACCAGCTTTGGGCCGGAACCCAGAAGGTGGTCACTGTGTATTCGCAGGGGGTCAACCAATCCCGCTGTGGCACCGACAAGGTCAATGCGATCCTCAATTGCCACCTGGCCACCGGGCGCATTGGTCGCCCCGGTTCTGGCCCCTTTTCCGTCACTGGCCAGCCCAATGCCATGGGTGGGCGCGAAGTGGGCGGCCTCGCCAATATGCTGGCCAACCATCTGGATATCGAAAACCCTGCTCACCGTGCCCGTGTGCAGGCGTTCTGGCAAAGCCCCAGTATCTGCAGCCATCCCGGCCTCAAGGCTGTCGATCTGTTTCAGGCCTGTGCCAGTGGCAAGATCAAGGCGCTCTGGGTGATTTCCACCAACCCCGCCGTCAGCCTGCCCGATGCCGAAGGTGTCGCCGAGGCCATCGCGCAGGTGCCCTTTGTCGTGGTTTCCGACATCATGGCGCGCACCGACACTGGCGATCTCGCTGATGTTTTGTTGCCCGCCACAGGCTGGGGCGAAAAGGATGGCACTGTCACCAATTCCGAACGCCGCATATCGCGTCAGCGTGCCTTTCTGCCCGCCCCCGGCGCAACGCGGCCTGACTGGCAGATCATTTGCGATCTCGCCAGTCGCATGGGCTGGGGCAAGGCCTTCGACTACGCTGGCCCGGCGGAAATTTTTGCCGAATATGTCGCCCTTGGTTCTGCCACTGCGGATTTTGGCCGCGATCTTGATCTCAGCGTCTTTGCTGATGTTGAGTACGCCAATCTGCTGCCCACCCAATGGCCGCAAAACAACAAACGCTTCTTTGCCGATGGCGGGTTTTACCACCCCGACGGCAAGGCCCGCATGGTGACGGTTCGCGCCCCGGCCCGCAGGCAGGGATCTGGTCTGACACTCAATACCGGGCGCAACCGTGACCAGTGGCATACCATGACCCGCAGCGGCAAGGCACCGCGTCTGGGCGCGCATCTGGCCGAACCCTATGTAGAAATCCACCCCGGTGATGCCGCAGATCTGGCCCTGCAGGCAGGTGATCTGGTACATTTGAAAACCGGCTATGGCCAGGCAGTCCTACGGGCGCTGGTTACAGATCGCGGTCCACAGGGGCAGCTTTTTGCACCGATGCACTGGACCCGCCAGAACAGCACGGCCGGCTGCATCAATGCGCTTGTGCCGTCGATCACCGACCCGATATCGGGGCAGCCTGCCTCCAAGCTCACCGCAGTTGCGGCGCAGAAATTCACTGCCGTCTGGTATGGGTTTGCCGCCTCGGCCTCGCCGCTTCAGCCTGGCGGCACCTATGGTGCCATCGCCCGATCGCTGACCGGGTGGCAGGGCGAATTTGCGGGGCAAAACACCCCATCAAGCTGGCAGGGCCTGGCGCAGGATTTGCTGAACATGGCCGACTGCGAGGTGACTGAAGTGAGCGATCCGCATCAGCGCCAGACCCGGCTGGCCTTTTATCAAGGCGACACCCTGGCAGGTCTGTTCTTTGCCGGGCCCGAACCGGTGTCGCTGGCCCGTGCCTTTGCCATCTCGCTGATTGGCAGTGAAACACCGCCGTTGCAGGCGCTGGCCGGGCGCAGCGGCGGCGATCAGCCCGACCCGGGGGCCAGCGTCTGCGCCTGCATGAATGTGGGCGTCAACACCCTGCGCGCCGCAATCACTGCCGGGGCCACGACGGTTCAGGCCCTGGGCGAGGCAACCTGCGCCGGCACCAGCTGCGGGTCCTGCAAACCCGAGTTGGCCAGCCTGATCGCGCAGCACAGTGTTGCGATGGCCGCCGAATGACCCTGGCCCCCTTTGTCCGCATCGTGGCCCAGGGCAAGGGTCGCGCCCGCCCCCTGACCCAGGCCGAGGCCCATGCGGCCATGGCCCTGATACTGGAAGGCAAAGCCGCCCCGGAGGCCCTCGGCGCCCTGCTGATGGTGCTGCGCCTGCGTGGCGAAACCGACAGCGAAATCGCGGGTTTCACCGCCGCGCTGCGCGCCGCCCCCCGGCTGCCAGATACCACAACAGGAGCAGATCTCGACTGGCCCTGCTATGCCGCCGGGCGCACCCGCGGCGCGCCGCTGTTTCTACTGGCAGCCAAGCTGGTGGCGCAGGCGGGCTACCGGGTGGTGCTGCATGGTTGGAATACGCATCAAGGCAGCGCCGCTGATCTGCGCCGCGCCCTGCAAGAACTGCCGCTAGAAGGTGGCGGTCTGAGCTACATCCCGCTGGAACAGCTGAACCCTGCGGCCTTTGACCTGCTGCAACTGCGCGATACCTTTGGCCTGCGCAGCTGCATCAACACGGTGCTGCGCATGTGGAACCCGCTGGCCGCGCCGGTTTCGGTACAGGGGGTGTTTCATCCCACCTATCGCGGGCTTCAATCGCGGGCAGCCGCACTGCTGGGGGATCAGAATCTGCTGGTTATCAAGGGTGGAGGCGGCGAGTTTGAACGTCACCCCGGCAAGGAAATCGCCATCTTTGGGCGCCGCAAGGGGGCCGAGCTGGATGCTCGCGCCGCGCCCCTGATGCACGAAGAGGCCCGCCGCCTGCATGAACCGGATCACCCGCTGGACCTGGGGGCCATCTGGTCCGGCGCACAGGATGATGCCTTTGCCCGGACCACCGTGACCGGCACCGCTGCCCTCGCACTCTGGAGCCTGCAAGCCGCCCCCACACTTCCCGCAGCGGCAACGCTGGCAACCAACCTTTGGCAGCAGCGCCACAACCAAAATCGGAGTTCGCTATGAAGACCCTTCCCCTGCCGCCCGCCTCCAGCCGCCCGCGTCCTGGGCAGAAACTGGCCGGGATCTGGTCCAAGATCACCGATTTTTGCGGCCCGCTGTTGCCGCGCCTGCCGCAATCAACACCCCCGCTTTGGCCGCGCAGTGCAAATCCTCTGGGCCGGTTGCTTGGCTGGCCGGATAAGCCAGCGCGGCGGCGCCACCGCAAAGGGAGGCAACAGGTCGGGACCGTGGCGCTGGTTGGGGCGGGGCCGGGGGCCTGCGATCTTATCACCCTGCGGGGGCTGCGCCGCCTGCAGGCCGCCGATGTGATCTTTTATGACCGTCTGGTCGACCCCGAAGTGCTGGCGCTTGCCCCGACGCGGGCAAAGCGCATCTATGTCGGCAAGGCCCCCGGCCAGCACCACTGGACACAGGACAAGATTTGCGCCGCGCTGGTGGCCGTTGCCGAGCAGGGCAAGCGGGTTGTACGGCTGAAATGCGGCGATCCCGGCGTCTTTGCCCGCGGCACCGAAGAAGTCGATGCCCTGAGCGCCGCCAATATCCCCTATGAAATCGTGCCCGGTGTGACCGCCGCCAGTGCCGCCTCGGCCGCGCTTGGCGGATTTCTGACAGAACGCGGCACCTGCGACACCCTGGTGCTGGCCACCGGTCAGACGCAGAAGGCCGCCGGGAATGCCAATTGGATTTCCCAGCTGCAACCCGGCACCCGCATAGCCATCTACATGGGCGTCGGCGCGGCAGCCGAGATCGCAAAGGCACTGACACAGGCCGGGCTGGCGCAGGAGGTTTCCATCGACATCGTGTCGCGGGCCGAACACAGCGACCAGGTGGTGGCCCATTGCCACGCTGCAACCCTGCAAGAAACGATCCGCACCAGTGGCGTTTCAAATCCGGCAATCATGTTTCTGACCCGTCCGCATCTGCCCACCTAGCGCATTCTACGCCACGGTGGTTCCCTGCACTGCGCAACCAGAACATGCTTAATCAAATGGGTAGAGCGTATTCAGCGCTTCACCCGCTCCGATTTGGGATCATACATCGGTTTCAGTGACGCCGTGGCAGGGACCCGTGTCCCCATGACGTCAATTTCATAGGTCGAGGCCAGCACCTCTGCCGCGCTCTCGCCTTCGCAGGGCACATAGCCCAGGCCAATCGCGCCGCCCAGCGTATGACCATAGTTGCCCGATGCGATGTAACCGACGATTTCACCATCCCGCAGCACCGGTTCATTATGATAGAGCAGCGGTTCCGGATCGGTGAGCATGAATTGCACCATCCGCGCCTTTGGTCCGCTTTCCTTGCGCGCCAGCACCGCGGCGCGGCCAATGAAATCTGGCTTGTCGGTCTTTACCGCAAAGCCGAGGCCCGCGTCTATCACATGGTCTTCGCAGGTAATGTCATGGCCAAAATGGCGAAAGCCTTTTTCGATCCGACAGCTGTCCATCATATGCATACCGCAGAGCTTTAGCCCCAGATCCTGCCCCGCCGCATGCAGCGTTTCAAAAGCATGGCCCGCCATATCGGCGCTGACGTAGATTTCCCAGCCCAGTTCCCCCACATAGGTCACCCGATGGGCACGGGCCAGGCCCATGCCCAGCTCGATCTCTTGCGCGGTACCAAAGGGGTTCACCGCGTTGGAAAAATCATTGGGAGAGACCCGTTGCAGCAGTTTGCGGGCATTGGGGCCCATCACGGCCAGCACCCCTTCGCCCGGCGTCACATCGGTAATCACCACGCCGTAATCGCCAAGGTGTCGCCGCATCCAGGTTTCATCCGCCAACCGCGTGGCCGCCGGGGTGACCACCAGATAGATGGTCTCGCTCAGCCGGGTGACGGTGACATCGGCCTCGATGCCGCCACGGGTGTTGAGGAACTGGGTATAGGTGATCTTGCCCACAGGCACCGACAGGTTGGCCCCGCAGACATGGTTCAAGAACGCCTCGGCATCGGGGCCTTCAACCCGGATCTTGCCAAAGGAGGACATGTCGTACATGCCGACATTTTCCCGCACCGCACGGTGTTCGGCAGCGGTATTGGGAAACCAGTTCTGCCGCTTCCAACTGTACTGATAGTCACGTGTCTGGCCTTCGTTGGCAAACCAGTTGGCACGTTCCCAGCCGGCCAATTCGCCCATGACCGCACCCTGCTGCAGCAGCTGATGATGGAAGGGCGTGCGCCGCACCCCGCGCGCTGTGGCCTTTTGCCGATAGGGAAAATGATCCGCATAGAGCAGCCCCAGCGTTTCTTTGGAGCGCTCAAACAGGTAGTGCTTGTTGCCCTGAAAGGGCTGCATGCGGCTGATGTCGACATCGCCCAGATCAAAGGGTTTCTGCCCCGCATCCATCCACTGCGCCAGCGCCATGCCCGCACCGCCCGCCGATTGAATACCGATGGAATTAAAGCCCGCCGCGACCCAGAAATTATCCATCTCGGGCGCAAGACCCAAATGATAGGCATCATCGGGGGTAAAGCTCTCAGGCCCGTTAAAGAAGGTATGGATCCCGGCCTCGGCCAGCATCGGCATCCGGTTGCAGGCGTTTTCCAAGATGGGCTCAAAATGGTCAAAATCCTCCGGCAGCTGGTCAAATTCAAAACTGTCGGGGATGCCTGTCATCGCCCAGGGTTTGGCATTGGGTTCAAAAGCGCCCAGCAGCATCTTGCCCGCATCTTCCTTGTAGTAGGCGCATTCATCCGGCACCCGCAGCACCGGCATCTGGGTCAGGCCTTTGATGGCTTCGGTGACAATATAGAAGTGTTCGCAGGCATGCAGCGGAACGTTGACGTCGGCCATGCGGCCAACTTCGTGGCCCCACATGCCGGCACAGTTCACCACCATATCAGCAGCGATATGGCCCTGGGCTGCGCCATCATCGCTGACCCAGTCAACGCCCGTCACCCGGCGGCCGGATTTGGTCACGCCAGTGACCTTGGTACGCTCCTTCACCAAGGCGCCGCGCTGACGCGCCCCCTTGGCCAGGGCCAGGGCAATATTGGCAGGATCGCCCTGGCCATCCTTGGGCAACCAGACGCCGCCGGTAACGTCGCGCGTGTTCAGATGCGCATAGCGGGCCTTGACCTCTTGCGCAGAGATTTCTTCGACATCCACACCAAAGGCCCGCGCCATGGCCGCCTGGCGAAAGATCTCTTCGCGGCGCTCCTGCGTTAGGGCCACCGTGATCGACCCGCAACGCTTGAACCCGGTGGCGACGCCAGTCTCCTCCTCCAGCGCACCGTAGAGCTCTTGGCTGTATTTCGCCAGTTTGGTCATATTAGCAGTGGCGCGCAGCTGGGCGATCAGGCCAGCGGCATGCCAGGTGGTGCCAGAGGTCAGCTGCTTGCGTTCCAGCAGCACCACATCCTGCCAACCGAGCTTGGCCAGATGATAAGCAACCGAGCAGCCAATGACGCCGCCCCCGATGATGACCACACGGGCCTGGGCTGGAAGATCCTGCATGTCATGCCTCCGATAAAACCGACTGGCACCAGATTACCACCGCCTAGCGCCAGAAAAGGCATCAAAAACGTCAGCTATTCCGCAAGTTTCCCGGTGACCTCATATTTCCTTATGGCCATTGCCGCCATTGCGGCGCTGTTTACGCAGGGCATGGGGCGTGATGCCAAAGACGGATTTGTAGAGCGAGGAAAACCCGTTGGGGAACCCACAGGCGAGGCCAATCTCGCGCAGGCTCAGGCTGGTGTTGAGCAACAGGTTATTGGCCTTGTTCAGCCGCATTTCACGGTAGAACCCATTTGGCGTGGTACCAAGGCTGGTCTTGAACTTGCGCTCCAGCGACCGGGGGGAAACGCCCAGCTCGGCGACAATGCTGCGGATGGGCAGCGGATCCTCGATATTGGCCTGCATCAGGCGCATGCAGTGATCCAGATCGCGGTCGCCAGTCAGGCTGGATTGCGCCCCCGAATAGGGCTGCAAAGAGGCCGGGTCGCGCACCTGTTCATGCAGCATGATATTGGCCACGCTCATCTGCACCGCCGCCGAGGTCAGCCGACCGATCAGCGCCAACACGATATCGGTGGTCGCGCCCATGCCGGCACAGGTGATCACCGGGCCATCGGCGCTGGCTAGGGCCTGGCTTGCTTCAAACAGGCCAAGGCGTTCGCGCAGCAGGGCGGCGTTTTCCCAATGGGTGGCGCCAGAACCGCCACGATCATGCAGGTGCCGCGCCGCCGCCTCTGCCAATAGATAAACCTGCGCACCCCGGTTGGTATAGCTTTTTATCACCGACGCCAGTGACAGGTCGGGATGATCGGGATCGGTGTTTCCCAGAACAAAGGCAAAATCCGCCTCGGGACGATCCGCAAAGCCCTGCGTATCAACCAACAGCCCGGCCCGGCAGGACTGCTGCCCGCCACGGACAGAGCGCATGCAGATCCGAAAAGGCGGCTGGGCCAGAACCCGATTTGCGATGCGCAGCGTATCGGCCACAGCGGCCATCTCTGTCAGCACAAACCCATCGGCCAGCAGAATATCCACGCACCAGACCCGAGACGCGCTGACAGGCTGCTGTTTCTCCGCTTGCTTGCCCATGAATGCCGCCTTTCTTGCGCTGGGGCTCAGACGATCTGATGCCCCGCCTTGCGCAGTTGCCGCGCTATTTCGGCAATATGCGCCGGACCAACCTCGCAGCAGCCGCCAACAATTGTTGCGCCCTGCGCCACCCAGGCCATGACAAAGGAGGCATATTCGACGGGTCCCATATCATGGCGTTGCTCCAGCGCCTCTACCGTGGGGGCCTCTTGCAAGAAACCTTCGGTAATGCGGGTAAAGCCATTGGCAAAGGCCCCAAAGGGCCTACCAAAGGTCTTGATGATTTCCAGCCCCGCGGCAATCACCTCGGGGGGCGAGCAATTGATCAGCACCGCAGCGGGTTGGAAGGTCTCGACCAAATCGGCGAGTTCCTGCACCGGCTCACCAGAGCGCAGAAGGGTGCCATCCTCATCCATGACCGAAACCGCCAGCCAGACCGATTTATCGGTTGCCCGGCACGCCATCAGGGCACCACGGGCGTGATCCAACGAGGAAACGGTTTCCAGCAAGAACAGATCCGCCCTGGCCTCCAGCAGGTGCACCTGTTCGGCAAAGAGCCTTTGCACCTCGGCCAGCGGCGGCAGAAGATCCGGGCGATAAGAAGCCCCGAGCGGTCCCAGGGCAGCCGCGATGCGCCCCGTGCCATGGGCATCGCGGGCGGCTTCAGCTTGGGTCATCGCCATGGCCAGCAGCGCTTCATACTGGTCTTCAAGCCCTGCGCGCACCAGACGGTCGCGGTGCACCGCATAGGTATTGGCGGTGGCCACCGTCGCCCCGGCGGCAAAATAGTCGCGATGGACCGCCCCCACCACATCTGGCTTGTGCAGCATCACAGATGTAGACCAAAGCGGCGTTGGACGGTCCCCGGAACGTTTGACAATTTCCTGGCCAATCGAGCCGTCCAACAGGGTTATTTCCATCTGTTTCGTCCTTTCACAAATCCGGGCCAATGCCCGCTAAACCCATAAAAAGAGACGCAAAAATTCGTACTCTTCTGGTGCCTGCAATGCGGTCATAGGCAGGGTCCAAAGGCGGCCTCCATGACGATACCGGCCCTGCTATCAAAGCCCGTTCAGGCCCGCAAACGGTCGTTTCCGGGATCCCAAAGCGGCCTGTCTTCCTGCACCACGGCACGGCATTTCGTGCCGTAGATCTCCACCTCCAGCGCGGTGCCAGGAACCGCCAGATCGGCACGTACCATCCCCAGCGCGATCGAGGCATTGACCCGGTAGCCCCAGCCCCCCGATGTGGTCTCCCCCACGATAGCACCATCTTTCCAGATGCAGGACATATAGGGCGCATCCGCATCTTCCGCGTCGACCAGCAGCGTGACAAAGGCCTTCTGCCGCCCATACTGCTGTTCGTTCTGGATCGCCGCCTTGCCGGGAAAATCCTGTGGCTTGTCGAGTTTGACAAACCGGCCCAGACCGCCTTCCAACAGCGAATAGTCAGTGGAAAGGTCACCCTTCCAGCTGCGATAGCCCTTTTCAATCCGCAGAGAGTTCAGCGCATACATGCCAAAGGGTTTGGCACCCGCCTGCAGAATGGCGGCATAGATCGCAGGCTGGTCCGCATTGGCGCAGTGCACCTCCCAGCCCAGTTCCCCCGCAAAGGAGACCCGCGCCAAAAAGGCTGGCCTTTCGGCGACAGTCGCCTGTTGATGGGTCAACCACCCGAGGGTGAGATCCGCATCCGACAGGCCAGCGAACAGCTCGCGGGCCTTGGGGCCAGTGACGATCATGGTGCCAAATTCAGCGGTATGATCCGTCAGGTTGATCCCCGCAGGCAGCGCTTTGCGCAGGATGTCATAGTCATGCCACTGGGCACTGCCCGCCGTGATCATGGTAAAGTGGTCTTCGGCGTGGCGGATGCAGGACATCTCGGTCAGGATCCGGCCCCGGCTATCGGCAAAATACACCAGGTTCATCCGGCCGACCCTAGGCAGGCCACCGGTCACTAGCCCACGCAGAAACTCGGCAGCCCCGGTGCCCGCAAGATTGAAGCGGGAAAAGCCCGGCAGATCCAGCACGCCTACGTGATCGCGCACCGCTTCGCATTCTTCGCGGATACGCTGCTGCCAGGGACCAGAGCGCCCCCAGGTCTGGGTGGCCGCCTCGGATGTGTCGTCGCCCGGCTTGGCAAACCAATTTGCGCGCTCCCAACCGTTATAGGCCCCCATGACACCGCCCAGAGCCGTAACACGATCATGCACAGGGCTGAGTTTCTTATCCCGGCCCGCAGGCCATTCGTGATGCGGGAAATGCATGGCATATTCATTGCCATAGACCTCCATCCCCTTTTGCACGCAGTAATCGGGGTCGGTGTAATCGGTGTAGCGGCGCGGATCGACGGCCCACATATCCCATTCGGTCTGGCCATCGACGATCCATTCCGCCAGACATTTGCCAGCCCCGCCGCCCTGGGCGATGCCAAAGGTAAAAACGCAGGCCTCAAAGGCATTATCGACGCCGGGCATCGGCCCCAGCAACGGCAGCCCATCAGGCGCATAGGGGATCGGGCCATTGATCACCCGCGCCACGCCGGACTCCGCCATCAGTGGCACCCGCTCCATCGCGTCAGTGACGATATCCTCGATACGGTCCAGATCATCGTTCCACAGCTGAAATGAGAAATCCTCTGGCATCGGATCAGCCTCGCTCAGCCAATGGGCGCGGCAATTGGGTTCATAGGGGCCAAGGTTGAAACCGTGTTTTTCCTGCCGCAGGTAGTAGGAGACATCAACATCGCGCAAGAGCGGCAGCTTTTTGCCTCCATTGGCCTTTGTCCAGGCCTCGACCTCTGGCACCTCTTCCGACAGAAGATATTGATGGCTCATCACCATCATCGGCACCTGTCGCCCACCATAGGGGAGGAACCATTCGCCCACGCGCTGCGCATAGTACCCCGCCGCATTGACCACATAGTCACAGGAAATATCCCCCTGATCCGTATGAACAATCCAGGTTTTATCCGAATTCTGCGTCACCCCGGTCGCAGGACAGAATCGGAAGATTCTTGCGCCCATGTCCCGCGCCCCCTTGGCCAGAGCCTGGGTAAGCTGCGCCGGATCGATATCGCCATCCGACGGGTCAAACAGCACAGCTTTCAGATCATGGGTTTCCAGAAAGGGGTAGCGTTCCTTGGCCTGCTCTGGCGTCCAGATTTCCATCGCGATGCCCTGATACCGCCCCATGGATCGAGCACGCTCGAACTCCTGCACCCGCTCTTTGCTATGGGCCAACCGGATAGAGCCGGACTGGTGATAGTTCATCGGATAGTCGACCTCTTCGCCCAATCGGGCATAGAGTTCGGTCGAGTAGCGCTGCATGTTCATGATCGACCAGGAGGTCGAAAAGGTCGGCACATTCCCCGCCGCATGCCAGGTCGATCCGGCCGTCAGCTCGTTCTTTTCCAACAAGACGCAATCGCCCCAGCCCTTTTTGGCCAGATGATACAGCGATGACGCCCCGACCACACCGCCGCCAATGATTACCACGCGGGCCTTACTTGGCAGGCGGGCCTTGTCTGTGCTCTCGGACATGTTTGCTCTCTCCCGGTTAGTCTTGTTGCGCAACGCCATCAGCGATGTCGTAGAAATCACCCTTGTCACCAACAAAGATGTGCTTTTCGATCTTCAGCCCGCTGGGGCTCTCAATGGCGCCAAGGGAAAAACTCGTGGTGTCCTCGTTGTGGGCCTTCCAGAACAGATAGGACCCGCACCGGGCGCAGAAGCCGCGTTTGGCCTGAGGACTGGCCTCAAACCAACTGACCGGGCCGGAAATGGTCAGATCATCGTCTTTGACATAGGCCGAGGACCAGATGCCGCCGGACTGCTTGCGACACTGGCCGCAATGGCACATTGAAGCCCCCTGCGGCCTGGCCCCGGTTGCAAAGGTGATATCGCCACAGAGACAGGCGCCTTTGGTTATGCCTGTTGTCATCGAAAATCCTCCAGTTGTGGTGCACTACTGGCCCCCAACAACACACCGTAGACAATGAAACACAGCGCCAACCCCCGGCGGATCCAGGTGTTGAACACCGCCTTCAGCGCCGCCCGGCCCATGACAAATCCCAGCAGGGTAAAGCCGGTATAGCTCAGCGCGGTCAGCCCCAGGGCGGTGGGCATTATGACCCCCATCTGCTGCCAAATCGGGACATCAGGCTGCACAAACTGGGAAAAGGCGGCCAGGTATCCAGCGACGCTTTTGGGGTTGATCGTGGCAACTGTCAGAGCGTGAAAATAGATGTGGCGCGCCGGGCGCTCTACCGCCGGGGTTGGTTTGGTCGCATTGCGCCAGCCGCGCAGCCCGATGAAGATCAGAAATCCGGTGCCAATGATCTTGGCCACAAAGAACCACAGCGGCGCGGCCGCGATCAGCGCCGTAACCCCCAGCGCCGAGAGCAGCAGAAACAGTGTCGCCTGGGTCAGGATCGCCAGTACCCCCAGCATTGCCTTGGGCAGGCTGAGCATCATGCCGTTGCTGATACAATTCACCGCATTTGGTCCCGGCGTGGTGACAAAAACCACCCAGAACAGGGAAAATATGGTCCATGCTTCAAAATTCATCCGCGAGACTCCGCCCTAATACACTGGCGGCGCGATGACCCAGACCGCGACGGCCGCATCATCATAGGGGTTGGCCCATTGATAGGGCTGGTGCTTGATGCGGAAACTGTCGCCCGGTCCCACGGTAAAGCCATTGCCGTCAATCACCAGATCCAGCTGCCCCGAGATCATATAGCCCACCTCTTGCGTGGGACGATCGGCAGGCTGTTGCATCTTTGAATGGGGCTGAAAAGTGGAATGCACCATTTCAAAATCATCCGTCAGATCTGGTGACAGCAACTCTTCAATCAGACCTTCTTCTCCTGATCCCATGGGGCGACGCGATCCCGCCCGAACGATATAGCCATGTTCCCGCACCGGCGCATCGGAATGGGCAAAGAGCATCGACATCGGCACGCCAAGGCATTTGGCCAGCAGACGCAGATCAGAGATCGAAGGATCCGACAGATCCCGCTCTACCTGGCTGAGCCAGCCCACCGATTTCTCCAGCTGCCCTGCTACCTCTGTCAGGGTTAGCCCACGCGCCTTGCGCAGGGCGCGAATATCAGCGCCCAGGGTTGCGGCATGGGGGGCTTGGCTGGTCACGGTGGACGTCTCCTGCGGTATGGATGAAATTTGGCGGTAAAGTTTCACCGCTCTCGGTACCCTGCCTCCCTCGAATGAAATTTCCAAGGTTTTTTTCACCAAACCCACCAAAAGATTGCTCTTGCCTCTGCGGTTTCCTTGGGCAAAACCCCGCAGATATAGACGATATACAAAAGAGAAATCGATGCAGTCAGAGTTCTGGGCCTGGGCGCTGCCCTGCCTCCTTGCCATAAATGGGCTGAGCTTTATCGCCTTTGGTCTGGATAAATTCTGCGCCAAATACGGGTTCTGGCGGGTACCAGAGGCACGGCTGCTGCTTCTGGCCGCGCTTGGCGGCAGCCCGGCCGCCTATCTGGCGCGGTGGCTGTTTCGTCACAAGACCCGCAAACAGCCCTTTTGTCGCCGTCTGAACATGATCGCCGGGGCGCAGCTGCTGCTGCCCCTCATATGGGTGCTTGGCTTCACCTGATATCGAGATACAGATCAGACTGTCGGCCAAAGCCTCGCGTCTTGAACCTGAAGCCGCAGAAAGGTGGGGCGCGGCAGGGCCTCTCAATGGTGGCGGCGTTCTGCCACGAAGCCGTATTTCAGCTTTATGGCAGAACGCTTTAGGTTGGCCCTGCCCCGCCAAAGACCTGGGTCAGAATCGCCGCCAACTGTTCCGCATCTTGCTGGCTAAAGGCTGCGGGTTGGTCACTGTCGATATCCAGCACCGCGATCAGATCGCCGGCCCGGTTCCAGACCGGCAGCACCACTTCGGAGCGGGTTGAAGAGGCACAGGCGATATGCCCGGGGAAATCCTCGACATCCGCCACCAGCTGCACCGTGCCGCTGCGCGCTGCCGCACCGCAAACGCCGCGCGAGAACGGAATTTGCAAACAGCCATGCCCGCCCTGATAGGGACCGATCTTTAACAGATCAGGCGCAACCACCCGGTAAAACCCTGTCCAGTCAAAGCGGTCATCGCTATGGTGCAATTCACAGCAAACCGTTGCCATCAGGGCGATTTCGTCGTTCTCATTTTCGGTCAAGGCCCGAATGGTCTTGGCCAATCTCTGGTAATCTGCGCGCATCCCTGTCTTCCTTCCGGCAGTGTGAGGGGGCTGTCTGCCCCCTCTTGACCCGAGGGTCAATTCACCCCCGAAGGTATTTGTCGCAAGATGAAGATCAAGCCCGTTCGATTGCGATGGCGGTGCCTTCGCCACCACCGATGCAGATCGCTGCCACCCCGCGTTTGAGACCACGTTTTTCCAGCGCATTGAGCAGGGTTACCATGATGCGTGCGCCCGAAGCGCCAATGGGATGGCCCAGCGCACAGGCGCCACCGTTCACATTGACCTTATCGCGGCTGATGCCCATCTCATGCATGAAGGCCATCGGCACCACCGCGAAGGCCTCGTTCACCTCCCAGAGGTCGACGTCTTCGGTGCTCCAGCCGATCTTATCCAACAGTTTCTTGGCCGCTGGAACTGGCGCAGTGGTGAACAGGCCTGGCGCCTGGGCATGGCTGGCATGGCCAAGAATGCGGGCGCGCACTGTCAGCCCCTGCGCTGCGGCGGCCTCTTGCGAGGCCAGTACCAGGGCGGCCGCCCCATCGGAGATTGACGAGGCATTGGCTGCGGTCACCGTGCCATCCTTGCGGAAGGCGGGTTTCAGCGTCGGGATTTTTTCCGGGCGGGCATTGCCGGGCTGTTCATCTACCGCCTGAATGGTTTCACCCTTGCGCGTTTTCAGCGTGACGGCAGCGATTTCGCCGTCAAAAGCGCCGGTTTCCTGTGCTTCCAGTGCATTGGACAGGGATTTCAGCGCATACTCATCCTGGGCTTCGCGGCTGAACTGATACTGGGTAGCGCAGTCTTCGGCAAAGGTGCCCATCAGACGGCCCTTGTCATATGCATCTTCCAAGCCATCAAGGAACATATGGTCGATCACCTGACCATGGCCGATTCGGGCGCCACCTCGTTGATTGGGCAGCAGGTAGGGCGCATTGGTCATGCTTTCCATGCCGCCTGCAACAACGCTGTCCACCTGGCCCAGGGCGATCTGATCATAGGCGATCATCGCCGCCTTCATGCCAGACCCGCACATCTTGTTCAGGGTGGTTGCTGGCACCTCTTCGCCCAGCCCCGCCGCGAATCCTGCCTGGCGAGCCGGGGCCTGACCCTGCCCTGCGGGCAACACACAGCCCATCAGGACCTCGTCTACTGTTTTGGCACCTGCGCCCTCTAGGGCCGCCTTGATAGCGACACCGCCCAGGGCAGAGGCCGAGAGCCCGGAAAACGCCCCCTGAAATCCGCCCATAGGGGTCCGAGCTGCACCTGCAATCACAACATTTTTCATCACATATTCCTCCAATCGTCGCCATTATGAATACCGAATGCTAAGCTTTGAGGTCTAGACTGGTATAAATACGTTGAGACAACACCTGGGGGATCCCTATGAGCCTGACAAGTACACGGGCAGATGGCGCGCAGATCGTAACTGTAAACGCAGAACGCATTGATGCCGCCATGGCCATTCAATTCAAAGAAGACATGCGGGCCGAAACCGAAGACGGCAGCGAACGTGTCATTCTGGACCTGTCCTTGGTGCAATTCATCGATTCCAGCGGCCTGGGGGCCATCGTCGCCGCCATGAAACAGCTGGGTCGTGATCGCCGCCTTGATCTGGCCGGCCCAACCCCCATGGTGGAGAAGGTCTTTCGCCTGACCCGCATGGATACAATTTTCAACCTCTATAGCACGCTGAACGAAGCCGTCACCGCTAACAAGACCTGAACTTCGCCCACGAAATGATCCCAGGGTAGGAAGTGAGAGATGAATGGCTGAAATTTTTGCATGCTCGTTCACCGCAACAGAGTTGGATGCCAGAAGCGGCATCGCGGCGGTTATGGAACGACTGCGAGAGATAGATTTGCCCGATGAGCGGGCCGAAGACGTCCAAATTGCTTTGGCCGAGGCGGTGAATAATGTTGTCGAACACGCCTATGCCGGCACTGCTAAAGGGGATGTACGTATCAAGTGCAATCTGGATTCGCAGGAACTGCAAATCCAGATTTGCGATGTAGGGTTCCCACTGACCGATTGCGCACTGCCCCCAGGCGAACCCGCCGATTTATCTGGCCCGATTGAGACCCTCCCCGAGGGTGGCTTTGGCTGGTTTCTGATCCGCGAGCTAACCAGTCGGCTGCACTACGAACGGCTGGGGCGCAACAATCGGCTCTCGCTGTATTTTCAGGTACCACTTAGTTAACCGTGACCGAAGGCGCCCAAAATGCGCCACAATACGGACCCACTTTCGTCACGGGTCTGATCTATGAATTAACCTGTAGCTGACCTAGGCTTCCCCTGGCGCTGGACACCTAAGCCCCCACCAACCGTGCAACGTCAGGGATACCTCCCCCCATGAATGCAAGCGCGTGGTATCCCAGCCCCCAGATGGCAGGGATGCTGCCGCTGTCAAATCGCTGCACCAAAGAGCGCCTATGCGAATGGCACCGCAGGCCGCTTGCGGTTTGAATTTTCATTGCCATTCCTGGCCCAGGAACTACCCTGCCGACGACCAAACAGGAGTGGTAAATGCGCGATTTTCAATCCCCCGGACGCTCTGCCGTCTTTGCCCAGAACGGCCTCTGCGCCACCTCGCATCCGCTGGCTGCCGGTGCGGCGATTGATGTGCTGAAACGCGGCGGAAATGCTATGGACGCAGCCATCGCCGGTGCCGTTCTGCTGGGCATTTGTGAACCGCAGATGACCGGGATCGGTGGCGATTGCTTTGTGCTCTTTTCCCGTGGCGGCAGCAGCGACATTCACGCGGTGAATGGATCCGGGCGCGCCGCCGCCGGTGCCAGCGCTGCAGAGTTGCGGAACCAAGGCAAGACCACCGTGCCGCTGCGCAGCGCCCATGCCGTTACAGTGCCCACCGCGATCGAAACCTTCTGCACCCTGGCCGAAACCGAGGGCAAACTGGGCTTGGATGCCCTGCTGGCCCCTGCGATCCACTACGCTGAGACCGGCGTTCCAGTTGCACCGCGCGTGGCCTTTGACTGGGCCAATGACGCCGACGCCCTACAGGGGCCGGCCCGCGACGCCTATCTGTTTGGCGGCAAGCCACCAAAGACCGGCCAGGTGTTCCGCGCCCCAGGCCAGGCCGAAGTCCTGCGCCGAATAGCCCGCGATGGTCGCGATGCCTTTTACACCGGCGAAGTCGCCGACGATATGCTGGCGACGCTGCAGGCCGCTGGCGGGCATCACAACGCCGCAGATTTTGCTGCCGCACAATGCGACCGGGTCATCCCGGTTTCGGCCCACTACAAGGGGGTCGATCTGGTCGAGCATCCACCCAATGGCCAGGGGGCAACTGCGCTGCTGCTGCTCAACATCCTGTCGCATTTTGACATTGCGGCGATGGATCCGCTGGGGGCCGAGCGGGCCCATATCGAAGCCGAGGCGGCCAAACTGGCCTATGATGCCCGCAACCGCTTTCTGGCCGATGCCGATTATACCACGCGGCTGGATCATCTGCTGGCACCCGAAACCGCAGCGCGGCTAGCGGCATTGATCGACCACAAGCACGCGATGGCGGCACCCGCAGCGCTGAGCGAGGCGGTCCACAAGGATACGATCTATATCACCGTGGTCGACAAAGATCGCATGGCCGTCTCGCTGATCTATTCGATCTTTCATGGCTTTGGCTCTGGCCTTGCTTCGGAGAAATTCGGCATCCTGCTACAGAACCGAGGCGCCGGCTTTACCCTGCAAGAAGGCCATCCAAACGCGCTGGCAGGCGGCAAGCGCCCGATGCATACCATCATTCCAGGCATGCTGCGGCAAGAGGGGCGTGTGTTGATGCCCTTTGGGGTGATGGGTGGGGCCTATCAGCCCAATGGCCATGCGCGGTTTGTCTCCAACCTGCAGGATTTTGGCATGGAGCCACAGCAGGCTATCGACGCCCCGCGCAGCTACAGCGATGCCAATATCCTTAAGGTTGAACGCGGCTATAGCGATGACACCCGACAGGCACTACGCGACATGGGCCATCACGTTGAAACCCCGAAGACCGCCATCGGCGGTGCCCAGGCGATCACCCTGCGGGCAGATGGTATCCTGGAAGGCGCCAGCGATCCGCGCAAGGACGGCTGCGCGCTCGGCTATTGAGAAGGGCAATTTTCTTTGGTCACGCGCCGGGCCACAGGCTCGGCGTCAGCAGCCGCACGGCAAGCAAACGCGCCCTCTGCAAGGGAATAAGGTAGAAGGAAACCCGAAGGCGGAAAGCAGCAGGGCACAGCAGGCCAGTGCACTGGCCAGCGTAGCGAGATCAGTTCAGCTGATACTGCAAAGAGTAGGCCGCACCATCGAACCGATCAAACATCTCTGGCAGGTCCGGGTGGCTGATCGGTTCGCCCGAATAATCGGCAACCAGATTCTGCTCCGAAACATAGGCGACATAGTAGGTTTGATCATTCTCTGCCAGCAGATGATAAAATGGCTGATTCTTCATTGGTCTGCTGGCTTCAGGAATGGAGTCATACCACTCTTGCGTATTCTCGAACTCTGGGTCCACGTCAAAAACCACGCCGCGAAACGGGTGTTTGCGGTGCCGGACAACCTGCCCCAAGTTATATTTCGCGCGCGTTCTAAGCATTTCTAGAGTGTCTCCATCCCTTGTTACTAACGCGAAACACTGGCAAATGTCCAACTCTTGAGGTAAATTTTAAAGGAAACAGTCTGTGAACCTGGCCTTGACAGTGCTTGAAATCACCGCCCCCGTTTTTCTGCTAGCCGGGGTTGGATTCACCTGGGTTCGGCTGGGGTTTGAATACCGCATTCAGTTTGTTACCCGGCTGGCGATGACCCTTGCGGTACCGGCGCTGATCTTCACCGCCTTGATGAAAACCGACCTCGACAAAGGGGCCCTTGGGGTCTTTGTGATTGCCGCCCTTCTGGGGCATCTGCTGCTGGCTCTGGTTGGGGCAGTGCTGGTCAAGCTTGGCCATTTGAACCGGCAAACCTATCTGGCACCATTCATTTTTGGCAATACTGGCAACCTGGGCATCCCGCTGGCGCTGTTTGCCTTTGGCGAGGCCGGGCTGGGCTATGCGGTGGTGATGCTGGCGGTTTCTGCGGTCCTGTCCTTTACCCTGGGCCTGACGCTGGTGGCGGGCAAGGGCGGCGGCGGCAAGGCGCTGAAAGAACCCATGGTCTGGGCCACCCTTCTGGGGGCGCTGTTCCTCTGGCAGGATTGGCAGACGCCGCAGTTCTTGACCAATACGCTGGATCTGATCGGGCAGATGGCCATCCCGATGATGCTGATTACCCTGGGCGTGGCCATCGCCCGGCTGTCACCTGGCAAAACTGGGCTCGCCGTGTTGCTGTCGCTGGCAAAGCTGTGCACCAGCGTCGCCATTGGCTGGGGGCTGGGGCTGGCCTTTGGTCTTGATGACATCGCCTTTGGCGTGTTGGTTCTGCAACTGGCCACCCCGGTTGCCGTCACCTCTTATCTCTTGGCCGAAAAATTCGGCGCCGAGGCCGAAGCCGTTGCCGGGCTCGTGGTGGTTTCAACCCTAATGGCCATCGCCGCATTGCCGCTGGTCCTGTCAGTATTGATTGATTTGTGATTTTCTCTTCTGCGTAAATTCGCTAGAATGGCAAAAAAAGATAACAATTTAGGCAGAGACAATGAGCAGAATCATCGTCGCGCTCGCACTTCTTTTGGTCGTCGCATCCTGCGGAGGCGGTCACAACCAGCCGCCGCGCAATCTGGACAATGCATGCGCCATCATCAAAGAGCGCCCCAAATACCTCAAGGCCTTTCGCGCGACAGAGCGGCGCTGGGGGGTGCCCATGCATGTGCAGATGGCCACGATCCACCAGGAAAGCAGATTTCGCGGCAAGGCCCGTACGCCGCACCAGTATCTTTTGGGGGTGATCCCCATGGGGCGGCAGTCCAGCGCCTTTGGCTATGGTCAGGCCCTGGATGGCACCTGGGAAGACTATAAACGCGACACCGGGCGGCGCCGGGCCAAGCGCGACCGGATCGAGGACGCCACCGATTTCATGGGCTGGTACATGAGCACCAGCAAGGAAAGAAACGGCATCCCTCTGTATGATGCGCGCAACCAATATCTGGCCTATCACGATGGCCAAACCGGCTATGCCCGCGGCACCTATAAATCCAAACCCTGGTTGATGCGCGTCGCCAGCCAAGTCGAGGCCCGCTCGCAGATGTACCAGACGCAACTGGCCACCTGCCGCCGCGCCCGCTGACCCGACCAGGCACGCAAAGCTGTCGTTTTCCGCACCGCAGAGAACGACAGCTTCGAACCAAAACAACCTTTTGTTCTCTTCCCGATACTCTATCATCGGTAACATGACTGACGAAGAAAACTTTGATGCTTACAAACCCGCAAAGATCGCAATTCTGGTAGAGGGTGTTGGTGTCACCAAGGCACAGCTTCCGGTGCTTCAGATGTTTGTGCTCGCCATCCTTGCAGGGGCCTTTATCGGATTCGGCGGGGCAGCTTACACAGCGGTAATGACCGGAGTTGACCCGGCATTCGGACCCGCAAGGTTTCTTGGGGGCGTGGTGTTTTCACTGGGTCTTATTCTTGTCGTTGTCGGCGGTGCGGAGTTGTTCACCGGAAATGCTCTGATGGTCATGGCAGCTGTTGACCGAAAAATATCTGCACGCCAATTGCTGCGAAGCTGGGCAATTGTGTATCTTGGAAACTTAGCAGGCGCGGCGGGACTTGCCGTGGCCTTTGGTTTTTCTGGCATTTTGCATGGGCCTTTAGGCGACACGGCAGTGTCAATCGTGCAAGGCAAAGCCACGTTGGACCCAATGGAAGCATTCGTTCGAGGCGCATTGTGCAACGCGCTTGTGTGTCTCGCAATTTGGCTAACTTTTGCCGCTCGAACTGTTGTGGGAAAAGTGCTGGCGATACTTTGGCCGATTAGCGGTTTCGTGCTGCTTGGGCTCGAGCATTCCGTCGCAAACATGTATTTCTTTCCTCAAGGATGGTTTGCTGGGTCCGATGTGACCGTCGGAAAGGCCGTGACTAATTTGGTCTGGGTCACATTGGGAAACGTTGTGGGTGGAGCCGGCGGCGTCGCATTGGCATATCGCTATGCCTTTCTCAGTCCCGCCCGCTAACATCAAGACGTCCGCTTTGTCCCGCCGAGCTGCCGTTGACCTGCCGGTTTCGCGCCGATCTTGCTTGCAAACGCGGCGAAGGTCGTCTCTGAGCCGATGTTGTTGAAAAACTCGTTGGTTTTGGCGGCGTGCCCGCGACTAATGGTCTGATTATTCGCGTCAAACTGTGACCATACCGCCTTTCTACGGTAAGGCTGGCACCATCGGCTTGAGCTTGGCCAGTTTCCGGAGGTTTTGGGCGGTGGCTGCGAAGGTGAACTCATCTTGGACGCCGCATGGCCCTCGTAATCGGAGGCGGGCTAACCCTAGGATGCGTTTGAGATGGGCAAACAGCATCTCGACCTTTTTTCGTCGCCTCTGCGCCGTTGGATTGAAGTCGGAGGCCGTGCACATCCGCGCGAAGTCTCTCACGATCTCGTATTCCTCTCGATTGACGCTGCGCGTCGCGGTGTTTGGGCAGCATGTTGGTTTCGATGGGCATGCCTGGCAATCGAGCTTCAGGCTGCGATACTGGCGGCGGCCAGCCTTGGGTTTGTGTCTCTTGGGGTCGGAGTAGTTTCGCCGGGTATGACGAAGCTCTTTTCCTTCCGGGAAAATGTATCGATCATTGTCTTCGTCCCAGGTGAAGTCGGACCGCGACCAAGTGCCATCCTTGCGCTTTGAATGGTCAAAGACAGGGATGAACGGGAGGATTTTCCGTTTGAGCGTCAACCAGACGAGATTGTCAGACGAACCGTAAGCCGTATCCGCCGCCACCCAATCAGGCTTCAAACCAAAGCGCTCCTCGGTGCGGTCAATCATCTTGCGCATGGCGCCGACCTCTGCCTGCCGGATCGACCGGCTGGCGTCCACATCCATGATGATCCCGTGATCTGTGTAGATCAGGTAATTGTCTGAATACGCAAAGACTGCAGGCCCTTTGCGAGCTGCGGTCCATTGACTGGCTGGGTCAGCATGGGCGGTGAACTTAGGCTTCACCTCGCTAGCCGAACCAAAGGCTGCGTCGTCAAGAACGTCGAGGTATTCACGCACCGCCCTTGGCGCATCTGCTGCTTTGACCGCGCGATCCTCCCAGTCTTTAGGGTTGCTGGAGTTCTGCTTCTGGACATCCGCGAAGATCAAACTGGCGTCGACGGCGAAGCCTTCGCCACCAACAAGGCCCTCTTCTACGCAGCGCGTAACGGTTGTCTCGAAAACATGGCGCAGCAGGTCACTCTCGCGGAAACGGCTATGGCGGTTCTTTGAAAAAGTAGAATGATCTGGAATGCGGTCACTCAGATCGAGGCGGCAAAACCAGCGATACGCCAGGTTCAGATGCACTTCTTCACAAAGGCGGCGTTCGGACCGGATGCCGAAGCAATAGCCGACCAATAACATCCGGATCAGCAGTTCGGGATCAATCGACGGACGGCCTGTGTGGCTATAGAAATCTGCCAAATGCCCTCGGATGCTGCTTAGATCGAGATGCCTTTCAATCGACCGCAGCAGATGGTTTTGCGGGATATGATCTTCCAGCGAGAATTCGTAGAACAGCGCCGCTTGCGCTTCCTGCTTCGGTCCCATCATCGCTAATCCTCCCGCTCAATACAGGAATTGAATCAGCCACTTGCCTACGGATCAAGGAATAGTTTTTCAACAAAATCAGCCCACTTTTACCGTGTTTCTGTGACGCAGCGAATGTCTGGTTTTAAGAAACTGATGGAATGACGTCGCATTTTGACTCATGCAGCATTCACTCTGGTCTCATGAGCCGGATAATGTCGAGATTGACATTGCCGCCCGCCAAGGCTTTCAGCTTGGGCGGGCGTATGCGTTTCTCTAGCTCATCTTGGACGGGCCGGGACACTGGTCTCATGACACTGCGATCACGATCTTTCCCACGGCGTGACCATCCTTGAGAACTTCGTAAGCTTTCGCCGTCTCATTCATGGGGTAAACGCTGTCAATCACCGGTTTTACGGCCCGCTCTTTGATCAGCGCGCCAAGATCTGCCAGCATTGTGCCATCGGGCTCCATGAAGAACCATTCGAACCGAACCCCATATTCAGATGCCAGGTTTTCTGTGTCCTGCCCCTTGATTGAGACCAGTGTACCACCCTTCTTCAAGACCTTGAATGACCGGTTCAGCGTCTCTCCACCCATCATATCAAAGACGATATCGTAATCCGAAAGCACCTCATCGAACGCCTCTGTCTTGTAGCCAATCACGACATCTGCCCCAAGATCGCGGACTGCACGTGGTGGCGACATGGGCACCGAAATGTTTCGCGATCTGGATTGCCAGGGTGCCGACACCGCCCGATCCGGCATGGATCAACACCTTGTCTCCCGATTTCAGATTCGCCTTCGAAATCAGTGCCTGCCACGCCGTCAGGCCCGCAAGAGGGACCGATGCTGCTTCCTGATGGCTGATGTTTTCGGGTTTCAGGGCCATTCCGGTCGCCTTGAGACGCGCGGTCTGGGCAATCGCGCCCGCATCCTGCTGGTTGGCGCGAGCGAAAACCGTGTCGCCGACTTTGAAGCCCGTGACCGCCTTGCCGACCTCTGTTATTTCACCAGATACGTCGAACCCCATAATGTGTGGGAATTCCAGTGGTATCATTTCCTTCATCACACCAGATTGCAGGATGTAATCGATAGGGTTCAGGCTGGCCGCATGGACTGCGATCAATACGGACTCATCCTTCGGTTCGGGCGGATCGATGTCGGCGATTTCGATCTCGGTGTCGTAGTCGCGAATGATGGCAGCTTTCATGGTGCAGGCTCCTTTGTTGAGTGGATCGGGCGATGGCCGTCTTAGGAATAGGCACCTGCCGAATAGGTCAGCTCGTAGCTGTGGCTATAGAGCTCGAAAACGACGCCGAACGGGTCCTCGACATACACCATGCGGAACGGCTTTTCGTCGGGGAAGTATGCGCGGACAGGCATACGCTGCTTGCCGCCAGCGGCAAGGATCTTTTCCAGCAGGTCCTCGAGGTTCGGGTCCTGAACCGCGAAGTGAAATGTCCCGTGTCGGCGATAGGCGAAATTATCGTCTGGCTCTTCGTTGCCCTTGAACTCGAACAGCTCGAAGCCGATGCCATCGGCAGTCGAGAGATGAGCGATCCGCAGGCGGTCCCAACCAGGGCCAAAGACGTCGGTACACATCACGCCGATGGCGCTGTCGTCCTCGGTCACCTCACTGGGCTGCATGATCACGTAAAAGCCCATGACCTCCGAGTAGAATTTGACAGCGGCGTCCAGGTCGGGGACGGAGATGCCGATATGAGAGAATGTGCGTGGTGTTGGGGTCATTGGGGCTGTCCTTTGTTTGCTGAGTTACAGAAGGGATAGACAAGGCCGTTTCGAATGTGAATTTATCATAGCTGATAGTTTTGATAATTTAGTGTAATCTAAATATGCTCAACGCGACATGGCTCGAAACATATGTCACCCTGACCGAGACCGGGCATTTCACCCGCGCGGCGGAAAAGTTGAACATGACCCAGCCGGGCGTATCACAGCATTTGCGCAAGCTTGAGGAGCAAGTGGGACAAAGCCTGATCGCGCAAGAGGGCAAGAGCTTTACCCTTACGCCAGCAGGCGAGGCGGTGCGCGACCTTGGACTGTCACGCCGGACCGAGGAGCGGCTACTCCACAATACCATCACGGCCGATGATCCCAACGTGGGAGAGGTGCGGATTGCTTGTTCAGGTAGTTTTGCCCAGCTGCTCTACCCGCGGCTTCTTGCGCGCATTGAGGACGCTCCTCAGCTTCTGATCCATTTGGAAGCTGCCCCGCAAGATGCCATTGTCTCAGGTGTTTTGGATGGGCGCTTTGATCTGGGTATTGCAGGGCAAGACACAGGTCACCCGCGCCTCAACGCCCAGTCTATTGGGCGCGAAGAGCTATGTCTGGTCCTACCCGCTGATGACGCTGATGAAACGGTCACGTTTGAGTCCCTGGAAGATCGAGGCTTCGTCGCACACCCAGACGGTTTCGCCTATGCTGACGATCTTCTGTCTTTGAATTTTCCCGATGAGTTCGCCGGGGCCGATCGGATGAAGGTGCGGACTTTTGTAAACCAGATCGGGCAAATCCCGTCGCCGGTGGCCGAGGGCATCGGCTACACTTTGCTGCCACGCAGCGGGATCGAGGCGTTCTCCGGACGCAATCGGCTGAAGATCGTCTCTCTGCCACATCGCCGTTACCACGATCTTTGGTCAATCACCCGCCGCGGGACCGAGCCAACCGCGCGGCTCCGTGCGATTTTGAGGATCGCCCACGATGTGGCCGGAGAGATCGGATGACGATTGAAGTCGCTGGCAGTGCTTTTGCACTGAGCTGTGGATGAACTAAATCGACCCTTTGGTGCTTCTAGCTGCAAGCGAAACTAACGAATGCGGTCATATGTGGCAGCGCAGCAAAAGCTCACTGAGTCCGCATACCGTTGAAAAGTCGATTGATTGGTTGACGCTGTCCTGAACGACTTCTTTTAAGAGTGGTGGTCAGTCTCACGGGCGATGAGGGCGGACTCGCGATATAAATCCGCCCTGATCTGAAGCACCCGACTGTCGCCCCCGTAAAGGGAAGCGGATCAGGCTTTATCGTGGTGCAGGGCTAGGCCCCTACGTCAGCAGCGCAAGGATCTCTTGCGCGGCGGCGCCGGATGAGGCGGGGTTCTGGCCAGTGACGAGATTGGCATCACGCAGGACAAAGCTGCTCCAGTCTGCCCCTTTTTCATACTTACCACCATTTGCCTTTAGCATGTCTTCAACCAGGAAAGGCACAACGTCGGTGAGTTGCACGGCGTCTTCTTCGGTGTTGGTAAAGCCTGTCACACGGCGACCTGACACCAATGGTTTGCCGTCCGCCCCTTGGGTGTGGCGGAACACGGCGGGGGCATGGCAGACCGCACCAACGGGCATGTCGGCGGCGTTAAAGGCTTCGATCAAGCGTTTGCTGTCCGCGTCTTCGGCAAGATCCCACAAGGGGCCATGGCCGCCCGGATAGAAGATGGCGTCAAACCCATCTTCGGTCACGTCCGAAAGTGTCAGCGTGTTCGCAAGATGCTTCTGCGCTTCGCTGTCGTCCTTGAAGCGACGGGTGTCATCTGTCTGCGCATCCGCGCTGTCGCTGGAAGGATCAATTGGCGGTTGCCCCCCTTTGGGCGAGGCCAATGTGATATCGGCGCCTGCGTCTTTGAAGACGTAATAGGGGGCCGCGAATTCCTCCAGCCAGAAGCCGGTTTTCGCGCCAGTATCCCCGAGTTGGTCGTGGGATGTCAGTACCATCAAAATTTTCATGTTCTTACTTTCAGTTGCGGCCAACGCGGATTACGCGCTTGCCAAAGTTTTCGCCGTTCAACAGACCGATGAATGCTTCGGGTGCATTTTCCAGCCCGTCGATTATTTCTTCGCGGTATTTGATTTTGCCGCTTTCAATCCACGCTCCCATTTCTTTGGCGAACTCCGGATAGAGATGGTCGAAATCGTCAAAGATGATGAAGCCCTGCATTTTGATCTTCTTGCGCAGGATCTGCCCCATGAGCCAGTTCATCCGGTCCGGTCCATCGGGCAGGCTCGTCGCGTTGTATTGCGATACTATTCCGCAAACCGGCACCCGAGCGTTCGGGTTCAACAGCGGGATGACGCCATCAAGAACCTTGCCGCCGACATTCTCGAAGTAGACATCGATGCCATCGGGGCTGGCCTTGGCAAGCTGTTCGGCAAAATCATCTGCCTTGTGGTCGATACAGGCGTCAAAACCCAATTCGTCGACAGCGTAGCTGCATTTATCCGGTCCGCCCGCGATGCCGACAACACGGCAACCCAAGATCTTGCCGATCTGACCAACGGTGGCCCCGACCGGGCCAGTCGCCGCCGCCACGGCGATGGTCTCACCGGGTTTGGGCGCGCCAATTTGGGTCAGACCGGCCCAGGCGGTAAAGCCGGGCATCCCCATGATCCCAAGTGCCCAAGACGGATGCGCAGGCGATTTGCCGAGATTGGTGACGCCCGCACCGTCGCTGAGCGCATAGTCCTGCCAGCCATTGAAGCTGAGCACATAATCGCCCGGCGTGAACCCATCGACGTTCGAGGTCACGACCTGCGCGACTGTTCCGCCCACCATAACGTCGTCGATTTCCACTGGGGCCGCGTAGGACTTCGCATCGCTCATACGTCCCCGCATATACGGGTCCAGCGACAGGAATTCCGTGCGCAAAAGCATCTGATCGGCACCCGCAGAGGGAATCTCCCCCTCGACCAGGCGGAGTGTGTCCTTGGTCGGCGCGCCTTTGGGGCGTTCCGCCAGGACAAGCTGGCGGTTGACTGTTTCGGTCTGTGTCATGTTCACTATTTCCTACAGGGCCGCTTCAAGAATGCGGCGGGCGTCGTCGGGGGCGATGGCGGCATGTTCGCCAATCGCGGTCATGCCGTGGTCCTTCAGGGCGGTGATGATGCATTCAATATCGGGCGCGGCGATGTCGTAGTCACCCAGCCGTGTTTTGATCCCCATCGCCTCAAAAAATCCACGCGTGGCCGCAATGACTGCATCGATCCGCGCTTCGTCGGACCCTTCGCGGATATCCCAGACATTGGCGGCATATTGCAGCAGTTTTTCGCGTTTCGGGCCGCGCTGGTCATTCATCAGCGATGGCAGCACAACAGCCAGAGTCCGCGCATGATCGGTATCGTTCAGCGCAGTAATCTCATGCCCAATCATATGGCTTGCCCAGTCGTGCGGAACACCCGCGCCGATCAGACCGTTCAGGGCCAGCGTTGCCGTCCACATCAGGTTGGCACGGATATCGTAGTCGTCCGGCGTTTCAAGCGCTTTGGGCCCAAGCTCTATCAGGGTACGCAGCAGGGTTTCGGCAAATCCGTCCTGAACGCGTGCAGCAGACGGATATGTCAGATACTGTTCGATGATATGAACAAAGGCATCCGCAACACCGTTCGCGATCTGGCGTGGTGGCAGCGAGTAGGTGACCTCCGGGTCCAGCACCGAAAAGACTGGATAGCAGTGTGCGCTCATGAATGGGAGCTTTGCGCCCTTTTCAGAGTTGGTGATCACAGAGGCAGGATTCATCTCTGACCCTGTCGCGGGCAGTGTCAGCACGGTGCCGAACGACATGGCATTTGTCACGACCGACCCGCGCGATGTCAGGATGTCCCAAGCGTCGCCGTCATAAAAAGCGGCCGCCGCGATGAATTTAGTCGCGTCGATGACCGACCCACCGCCGACGGCAAGCAGGAAAGTAATATCTTCCTGACCGATTAGCTCAACCGCCTTGAGTGCAGTGTCAAAGCGTGGGTTCGGCTCAACCCCACCAAATTCGACCAAAGTGCGGCCTGCAAGCGCTTCGCGCACCTGAGCAAGAACACCGGTCCGTTCAGCGCTGCCCCCGCCATAGACGATAAGTACCTTTGCGCCAGTCGGAACCTGTTTCTTCAGATCCGCGATACGGCCCTTACCAAACAGGATCTGTGTTGGATTGTGAAAATCAAAGTTGTTCATTGGTTCAGGCCTCTTCAGTTTCAATGTGCAGACGCACGTCGATATTGCCGCGTGTGGCGTTGGAATAGGGGCAGACCTGATGCGTCGCTTCGACAAGACGCTGTGCGTCGTCGCGGGCCATGCCCAGTAAATGAACGGTGATGTCCAGATCAAGCCCGTATCCCCCCTCGGCGCGTTGGCCAATGCCGACGTCGACGGAGGTTTTAGACCCCGTGGAGTCCAGCTTGAGCTGCTTGGCCGTCAGGTCCATCGCGCTGTCGAAACACGCAGCATAGCCAAGGGCGAACAGCTGTTCCGGGTTAACCCCCGCATCGCCGCTGTCCGGGCGGACCATCTGGACCGAAAAGCTGCCGTCGTTAAGGGCAGAGGTACCCGAGCGCCCCCCGGTTGCCGTTGCGGTGGTTTTGTAGAAGATTTTCACAGATTTTCCTTTCGTGAATAGACCGGTCGTCTAGTCCAGAGGTAAAAATTTTTGAGAGTTAGGGCGCTGGAACAAGCGCCTTTGTTGCATCCATTGCGGAATTGAGGGGGGCATCACTGTGCGAGATGCTCGCGATTAGGCTCGCCCCAAGCCACATATGATAGATCATTTCCGCAGAGGCTTTTGAGTTTTCAAGCGGTACGATTGTCCCATCCTCTGCCCCTTGTTCAAGGGTGAGTGCCAAGCGCGCGATGATGTCGGACACACCTTTTTGCAGGATACTGCTCATGTCCTCAGACAGGTCCGCGACCTCTGCCGACAGTTTGACGATCAGGCACCGGTCCTGAGGGTCCGGGCTAAGTTGCTTCGTGCGCCACCTTTCGAAATAGGTGAAAATCCGAGACCGCGCATCCATATCGGGATGCGCAAGTGACGTATTCAGGCGAACGCCATACTCTGTCATAAACTCATTCAACAGCGCACAGCCATAAGCCTCCTTGGAGGCGAAGTAGTGATAGAACGACCCCTTCGGAACCCCGGCCTCTTTCAAAAGTGCACTCAGGCCAACACCTGTGTAGCCCTGAGCGGCTGTCAGGCGGCGTCCTGTGGTCAATATCTGTGAACGGGTGTCGTTTTGCTGTTCCATGAATAGCCAGATAAGCTTTATTAGACCAGTCGTCTAGTGGTTTCGCGCCAGTTTTTTATCACTGATGTGTGACCTCCCTGAAGAAGACGGATTGGTCGGACTGTCAATGGGGAAATGCTTAGAGAATGACGGTGTTAGCCACGTGGCACCCAAAAGCCACTTCGGGAACATGGCCGGGCTCTGAACGGCGGTCGTCTTGGCTACGTCACCTTTGCTGAGCGCAACGCCTCGCTATACGAGCTGATTTTCTCGTGTGGGCGTTTGCAAACGACGATGCTTATCTTCCGCGCGAGATCAGGGCCTGTTTTTCCAGACTTGCTGACGGCTCAGTGGATCTTGGATGGCATACTGGCGATGAGGAAGAAAAAAACGGAAAGGCTCAGGTTGCCCTGTGGAGCATCGTTCATGGCTATTCGCAACTGGTCACAGCAGGACGGTTCAAGAAGGACAACATGAAGGCACTGTCCATTCTCGATATCCTGCCAAAGATTGAGAGTGAAAGCGGACGTTAAACACGCTGAGGCAAACGGCAGCAAAGTCCGCTTTGCAGACTTTCCTCGCTGTTATGGTGAATTGCCTCCACCCGCGCTGAACAGGCTCGACGGCAAGCGCATACCGGTTTCAAGCGCGCCAAGGATCACGGTTGTCTTTCCCCCGGCCCCGTCATGCACCACCCATTTTCGCAGCTCTACCGGATCTGCGGTGAACATCAGTTCAATACTGCCATAATCCGGGTTTTCCGGGTCCTGCGCCTGCACCACGGTCGAGGTGCCGTCAAAGCCATGGCCAACAACCATATTCGCCTGGCCAAGATTGACCCGCTTGGCCAGGATGATCGACAGCGGCGTGCGGCGCAGCGGAAAGGTTTCGGGCGGCTGGTTGGATTTGGGATCATGGATCCGCACAGCCCCGGCACCCGCCACCACCGTGCCGGCCACATCACCATCATATTCAAACCGCATCCGCCCTGGGCGATGCAGGTACAGCTTACCGGTAGACAGAGAACCATCATCATTGATCTGGGTGAAACCCGCCGTCGCGGTCTTCATATCATTCAGATAGGCCGAGATCTCAGCCAGGCTCAGCTTTTCGCTGGCCCAAGCCGCAGAGGTGCTGAGCACAGCAGTGACGCCCAGCGCCAAGACATAGAGAAGCTTTTTCATAAGAGTTAGATAAGCCTTGCGGCGCAAAAGAAAAGAGGCCGATCCATTTCCGGACCGGCCCCGCGATTTATTGCTGAAAGATCCTGCGGCAGAGTTCCGCTGTCATTGCTCTGGCACCAGAATTTCCCGTTTGCCCACATGGTTGGCAGGCGAGACCAGGCCTTCTTCCTCCATCTGTTCAACCAGCCGTGCCGCCTTGTTGTAACCGATGGCCAGCTTGCGCTGGATGTAAGAGGTGGAGCACTTGCGGTCCTTGATCACGATCTGCACCGCAGAATCATAGAGCGCATCTTCGCCGTTGGTATTGCCACCGGTCGACAAGCCCAGAACCGCGTCGATGTTGTCGGCCTTTTCGTCATCCGGCCCATCAACCACACCGCCCATATATGCAGGCGGGCCAAATTGCTTCAGATGATTGACCACCTCTTCAACCTCTTCATCCGACACAAACGGCCCGTGGCAGCGGGTGATCTTGGCGCCGCCCGCCATATAAAGCATATCGCCCATCCCCAAGAGCTGCTCTGCCCCCATTTCGCCCAGGATGGTACGGCTGTCGATTTTCGAGGTCACCTGGAAAGAAATCCGGGTGGGGAAGTTGGCCTTGATGGTGCCGGTGATCACATCCACCGAGGGCCGCTGGGTCGCCATGATCAGGTGAATACCGCTGGCCCGTGCCATCTGCGCCAGACGCTGGATGCAGGCTTCGATCTCTTTGCCTGCAACCATCATCAGATCGGCCATCTCATCTACGATAACCACGATATAGGGCAGCGCTTCGGGGGCGAATTCTTCGCTCTCGAACACTGGCTCTCCGGTGTCATCGTCAAAGCCGGTCTGCACCGTACGGCTAAACATTTCGCCCTTGGCCAGCGCCTCTTTCACCCGGCCATTGTAGCCAGAGATGTTGCGCACACCCATCTTGGACATCTTGCGGTAGCGGTCTTCCATTTCGCCCACCACCCATTTCAAGGCGACAACCGCCTTTTTGGGATCGGTGACAACCGGCGACAGCAGATGCGGGATACCGTCATAGACCGACAGTTCCAGCATCTTGGGGTCAATCATGATCAGGCGACATTCCTCTGGCGTCAGCTTGTACAGCAGCGACAGGATCATGGTGTTGATCGCAACCGATTTACCCGACCCAGTGGTCCCCGCAATCAGCAAATGCGGCATCTTGGCCAGATCGGCAACCATGGCTGACCCGCCAATATCCTTGCCCAGCGCCAAAGGCAGATGCTGGGTGCCATCGCCATAATCACGCGAAGACAGGATTTCGCGGAAATTGACCATCTCGCGCTTTTCGTTCGGCAGTTCGATACCAATCACCGTACGGCCCGGCACGGTGGAAACCCGCGCCGAGAGCGCCGACATGGACCGCGCAATATCATCCGACAGGCCAATCACCCGCGAGGCCTTGAGGCCCGGCGCAGGCTCCAGTTCATACATGGTGACAACGGGGCCGGGCCGCACCGAGACGATTTCACCCTTCACCCCATAGTCATCCAGGACCACTTCCAGCATCCGGGCGTTTTCTTCTAGGGCTTCGTCACTCAGATGATGGCGTTGCACCTGGCTGGGATGACCCAGCAACGACAAGGGGGGCAGTTCAAAATCACTGTCCGCCTCTTCAAAGGCCAGATCGGGCTGGGCCTCGGCCTTGGCCCGCGTCGAAGGCTGCACCGCCTTGCGCGGCGGCTGTTCCACCACAGCTTTGCGCGGCTCTGCCACCGGCAGTTCAAAACTGCCAGCTGCCGCTACCATTGGGGCCGCAGCTGCCGGGGCAGCTGTTTCGGGTGTCGCTGCAGCCTTGGGCGTAGTGTCAAAGTCACGGCTGATTACCCGCCCAGCCGGCAGGTCCTCGCTCACCACCCGATCCGGCGTCAGCCCATTGGGGATCTGTACATCTGCCTGCGGTGCGTCCGCCGAAACCGGCGCACCGACCTGCGGGATACTGGGCTGCGATGCGAATCCGGGGTTGGCAATGTGATCTACCGGTGCCGTGGGGACAAAGGTCGGGGCCACACTGGCCTGCTCGGCTGCTGCCACATCAGGGGCTGGCGGAACAGACTGGCTGGCGGTTAGCGGCGGCTCTGGTGGCAGCCCATCTGCGGCATTCGGGTTGAACAGAAAAGGCTCTGCCCGCCGTCCATGCCCCTTGGTCAGGGGCAGGTTGGGGTCGTGATCCGGCATCTGCGCGGCCGCACGGCGAATACGCACGGCGCTGGCAATCTTTTCCGAGATCCGCGCATCCCCCGACAGCAGCTCTTCGCCGCCAGCGGCAGTGTCCACCAGCTCGGGCTCGGGCATCTGCATCGGCTCAGGCTCGCTGCGCCACATCAGGGTGGGCACGCGGGAAAACAAACCGGTCTTTTCCGGCCGTTCTGCCACCAGTGGCGCTGGCGCGTCCTCCTGCGGATAGCTTTCAAACACCTGGGCACCGTCGTCATCAGCGAGCCAGGCGTCTTCCTCCGCCTGCAATTTGGCAGCCCGCCGTTCGTTGCGCAGGGCCATGGCGGCCTGAAACCCGCGAGTGGCACCGCGCCCCAGCAGGCTGGCAATAGCCCCATAGATCAACACAAAGCCCAGCATCAGGTAGTTACCGGCACGTGACAGCTCGGCGCGGCTGAACCCGGCGACAAAGACGCCAAGACCCAGCATCGCCGCCGCCATCACAAGCGACATCAATTTCACCGCAAAATGCGAACTCACCGGCAAGAGTGTCAGCAAGGCCCCCATGACGGTATCGCCAAACAGTCCGCCAAGGCCAAAGCTGTGCGTTGCCTTCCAATCCGCCTCTGGCACCAGCGTCGCCGCATAGATCGCCGCCACCGCCAGCAGAACCGGGGCAAAGATCATCCGGCCCAGCACCCGCTCTTCACCTTTGTGCAGCAGGAAACGCACACCCCAGGCAAGCGGCGTCAGTGCCAGGGTCCAGGCCGCCCAGCCCACAACCATGAACAAAGGCGCGGCAATAGAGGCCCCGGGCCGACCCAGCCAATTTTGCACCGGCGCATCAGTCGAGACCATCCAATTGGGATCATCAGGCGTGTAGGACCCCACCATCGCAGCCACGGCAAGGCCAAGCGCGATAAGGAAAATCCCAATCAACTCTTTGCCACGTTTTTCGATCGCCGCCTGCATTGTGCTGTCAAGCAGGGGGTCCCTGCTACGGGTTTGAAATGCCATGCCAACCTCGGTTCATTAGTGCCAATGCCCCCGGTGTTTGCCCCAGGATCGTGTCATCAGCCGGTGTTTATCTTGGTCCAATATCTGCCTTGGACCAATGCTATCTCTTGGCGCACCGGGACCACGTCACAGTCCCCGCGCGCAGCCTTTCACGTATCGTACAAACAGTGCCGCAAAGCCGTCAATGCAGCCCGCGTTTCCTCTGCCGGCGCCACAAGCGCTACCCGGATGTAGCCGCTTGCCGGGTTTCCCCCGGCCACGCCCTGGGCCAGATAGGCCCCCGGCAGCACCCGCACCCCGGTTTCACACCAGAGCTTCAGCGCCGCTGCTTCGCCATCCGGCACAGGCAACCACAGGAAAAAACCGGCCTTAGGCGGCATGTAGCCATCCAGCCCGGCAAAAATCTCATCCGCCAGCGCGTATTTTTCCCGGTAGAGCGCCCGGTTTTCTTCTACATGTGCCTCATCCGCCCAGACCTTGGCGGCGGCCGCCTGCAACGGCCCCGGAATAGGTGCCCCGGCATAGGCGCGCAACTGCTTCAGCCGCTTGATGTTTTCCGGCCCGCTGGCAACCAACCCGGCGCGCAGCCCCGGCAGGTTCGACCGTTTGGAGAGCGAGTTGAACAGGACCACCCGTTCGGGGTCGGCCCCCATCTCTTGCGCTACGGTCAGCGCGCCCACGGGCGCGTCATCGCGGTAGATTTCACTGTAGCATTCATCGGCAAAGATGCAAAAATCATGCTTTTCCGCCAGTGCGATCAGCCGCTGCCAATAGCTGCGATCCGCCACCGCGCCCTGCGGATTGGCCGGAGAGCAGATATAGGCAATGGCGGTGCGATCAAGCAGATCTGGCGGCAGGCTATCATAATCGGGCAGATGGCCACTGGCCTCGGTGGCGGGCAGAAACACCGGCTCTGCTGCAACCGACAGGCTGGCCACCATATAGACCTGATAAAACGGGTTGGGGATCAACACCGCAGGTTTCCCCCCATTCTTCACCTCAGGGCAGAGCGCCATGGCCGCATTATACAGCCCCTCGCGGGTGCCATTCAGCGCCATGACCTGGGTGTCAGGATCCATCGTCACACCATAGCGCCGGGCGATCCAATCGCTCATGGCACCGCGCAGTGCGTCCGATCCGTCATTGGCCGGGTAGCTGTTAAACCCGGCTGCATTTTCAGCGATGACATCGCTGACCCAAGGCGGAAAGGGATGTTTGGGTTCGCCAATGGTCATATGCACCACATCACCGCCAGGGCTGTGGTGGTCCAATAGCGCCCGCAAACGCGGAAACGCATAGGCCGGCAGGTTCGAAAACCGCTCAGGGAAAGTCATAGCTGTGCCTCAAATTCGGGATCATTCACGCCCCGTTTGGGGATAAATTACAGAGCAAGCACCATCGCGTCCAGCCGCTGCCTGCCCCGCAGGCAATATTTGTGACTTTCCCGCCAGCATCACCCCAACTGCGCATTGGTGGGCAGTCGGGTTTGCGGGCGCGCAGCCTGCGGCCCCGCCAGCACATCACCCGGCCGCCAGCGCTGCTTCTACCGATGCGCCAAGCCGCAACAGAGCCTCTTCGCAATCGGGCTGACCAAGGATCTGCAAACCGCAACTGGGGGTGCCACTGGGCAAACTAAGGGCACAGAGCCCCATCAGGTTACCAATCCGGGTATTGCGCAGCGTCAGCAGGTTGGCCTGCACGTAATAGGCCTGATCCTGCTGCAACCGTTCCAGATTGGGGGGCAGGATCGGGCAGCTTGGCGTTAGGATCGCGTCAAATCCCGCAGCCGCCTCGTCCCAGGCGCCGCGGGCCTGTTCCAGCTTGGCCCAAGCCGCAACATAATCCGCCCCAGAAAATTCGGCCCCCGACCGGAACCGCTCAAGGATTTTGTCAAACATCACCTCGGGCCGCGCTTCGATCACCTCTTTCCACAGCCCGTAGGCCTCGGTGGTGAACAGGATCGCGCTTAGCCCCATCGCCGCCTCCAGCTCTGGCACCTGCAGCGGCACAATCTCGGCGCCGACCTGCTCCAGACGGCGCAGGCTTTCAGCGTAGCTCTCGGCGACTTTGGGGTCCAGATCCGCCTGCGCAATGCCGCGCAGATCGCCAAAGCGCCGCCCCTTCAGGCTGGCCGGGTGGCGCATATCCGGGCCAGTTGTACCCTCAAGCAGCCCCAGGAACAGGGCCGCATCCTCAACCGAGCGCACCAGCGGGCCAACCGTATCGAACTTCAAGCACAGCGGCACCACCCCTTCCAGGCTGACCCGTCCGGCGGTGGTTTTCAGGCCCACCAGATCATTCCAGGCCGCCGGAATACGCACCGAACCACCGGTATCAGAACCAATAGCCGCCGCCGCCAACCCAAAGGCAACCGAGGCCGCCGCGCCAGAGGAAGAGCCCCCAGGCACCGCCGTATCATCGTTGATACAAGGCGGGGTCTGCGTCACCGGGTTGAGACCAAGACCGGAAAATGCCAGCTCGCTCATATGGGTTTTACCCAGGCAGACGCTGCCCATGGCGGTGGCAGTTTCCAGCACCAGCGCATCCTGATCCGGCACCCGCCCCTGCAACAGGGCCGAGCCAGACTCGGTGGCCGTGCCCGCAGAATCAAACAGGTCCTTCCAGCTGATCGGCACCCCATCCAGCGGCGACAGGCGCAGGCCCTGCTGTGCCCGCTGAGCTGCAGCGCGGGCTTCGGCCATGGCGCGATCATGGGTCACTTGCGTATAGATCCGATCCCGGTGCGGGTGGGCATCAATGGCAGCCAGATAGGTCTGGGTCAGGTCAACCGGATCGATCTCTTTGTCGGCAATGCCGCGCCCCAGCTCTGCTGCGCTCATCTTCAACCACGTCTGCATTTTTCCCGTCTCCTGTCCGTTCTACGGCCTATCTGTTTTGCAGAGACGGTAGCCCCGTGGCGGCGGCGGTACAATCCCGAAGCTCCAGCGTCAGCGCCCTGCCCCGGTCCCCCGACGCAAAAAGCGACACAACCGCCCATGGACAAATCAAACAATCAGCGCATATTGCCAGCTATGAAAAACACATCCGATATCCTGATCGTTGGCGGCGGCCTGAATGGTCCAGCTCTCGCCCTGGCCCTGGCGCAAACCGGCCATAGCGTCACGGTGATTGACGCCCTGCCCCGCGCCGACTTTGAAGCAGAAACCTTCGATGGGCGCGGCTATGCACTGGCGCTGGCCTCCCAACGCCTGCTGGACCAGATCGGTGTCTGGTCGCGAGTGGCAGATCACGCCCAACCAATGCTGGAAATCAAGGCCAGCGACGGCCATGTCGGCCAAGGGGCCGCGCCCTTCTTTGTGCATTTTGATCAGGCCGAGTTGGAAGAAGGCCCGATGGGCTATATGCTGGAAGATCGCTACCTGCGCCGCGCCATCCTGCAGGCGCTGGACAACGCCCCCGGCATCACGCTGATAAACCAGGCCCGCGTTGTGGCGCAGGCCAGCGATCCAACCGGCGTGACCCTGACACTGGAAAATGGCGACAGCCTGCGCGGGCATATGCTGGTGGGGGCAGATGGACGCCGCAGCGGCACCGCCACCCGCGCCAACATCAAGCGCACTGGCTGGGACTATGGGCAAACGGCGCTGGTCTGCGCCATTGACCACGCCAAACCGCATCACGGAATTGCCCATCAGTTCTTTATGCCCGCCGGGCCTTTGGCGATCCTGCCGCTGCCGGGCAACCGGTCTTCCATTGTCTGGAGCGAAAAAACAGAGCTGGCGGCGGCTATTCATGCGCTCGGCGACAGCGACTACCTCGCGGCGCTAAAACCCCGGTTTGGCGATTTTCTGGGCGATATTTCCCTGGCGGGCAAGCGGTTCACCTATCCGCTGAACCTGACCATCGCCAATAGTTTCATTGCCGACCGCATGGCGCTGGTGGGCGATGCCGCCCATGGCATGCACCCGATTGCGGGCCAGGGGTTGAACGCCGGCCTGCGCGACATCGCCGCCTTGGCCGAGGTGCTGACCAAAGCAACCCGGCGCGGTGAAGACATCGGGTCAGAGCTGGTTTTGGCCCGCTACCAGCAATGGCGCCGCTTTGATACTGCCACGTTGGCAGCCAGCACGGACATGGTCAATCGGCTGTTTTCCAACGACAATCCATTGCTGCGGCTGGGACGCGATCTTGGTATGGGGATGGTCAACGCCCTGCCCGGCCTGCGCCGTGGTTTCATGCGTGAAGCGGCAGGTCTGACCGGGGATATGCCGCGCCTGCTGAAAGGCGAAGCGATCTAAGGCCTGCAGCAGTCCCCCTCCCCCTGCCGCGACTCTGTTGCGTCTTCCTGGCCCGGCGCCTGTGCGCGCCCTTAATCGAGGGTGCGGGCCTCGTCCACCAGCATGACAGGGATACCGTTGCGGATTGGAAAGGCCAGATTGGCGGCTTTTGACACCAGTTCCTGGGCTTCGGCATCATATTCCAGCGTCGCCTGGGTCTGCGGGCAGACCAGCGCTTCCAACATCCGGCGGTCAAAGCTGACGGGGGCTGTTTCACTCATTGCAAGATATCCTCATGGGCGCCACCGCGCAGGGCAAATTCGATCAATGTGACAAGGGTTTCGCGTCTTGTGACAAGACAAGGCGCCTCTAGCAAGGCCTGTTTGTCCTCTGCATCGAACTCTAGCAGCATCGACAGCGAGTTGATCAGCAGCTCATCCTCTGCGTCCTGCAAGGACTCCCAATCTGTTGACAGGCCCTGCGCACTGAAGAACCGCTCTAGCAGCGCCAGAAAATCGGCGCGGTCGAACTGGGTGTCGGCCTCTCCCACGCCAAGATCGCGTTCAAAGCCGTCCCAGGTCACATCGCAGCGCCGATAGGGGCAAAAGCCAGCGACCTCTCCCTGAATGCGAAAGCGCGACAGGCCCGCCAGCGTGACCAGATAGCGGCCATCTTCGGTTTCGGAAAACTGCGTCACCCGTCCGGCACAGCCAATCCTGTGCAGAGGCTCGCCGCCCGCCGCGCTGCTGCAGGACGCATCTGCCTGCCGCAAAACTGACTGGTGCGCACTGGCAGGCTGCGGACAGGGCTGGACCATGCCAATCAATCGTTCGGGTGTTTTCAATGCATCTTCAAACATCTGTAAATAGCGCGGCTCAAAGATATGCAACGGCAGGCGGGCCCGGGGCAATAAAATCGCCCGGGGCAAAGGAAACACCGCAAGGGTGTCCGGCAGATCGGCAGGGTGCATCATATCTACTACTGTAGAGCGCAGACCCGATTAGGCAAATATCATCGAGCTCAGCCTGCGCCTCCCGTTCAGCACCACCGGATCATTGGGCTGCAGCGCATCAAAGATGGTAAAGAGTTGCGCCTTCGCGGCACCGTCATTCCACTCTCGGTCGCGGCGGAAAATTTCCAGCAGCTCGGCCACTGCGGCCTCGGCATCGCCAGCCGCGTGCTGCGCTTTGGCCAGCTCGAAACGGGCTTCCAGATCCTCGGGGTTGGCAGTGACTTTCGCCGCCAGCTCGGCAACTGGTCCGGCATTTTCAGCCTGGCGGGCCAATTCGATCTGGGCCCGCGCGGCCTCAATCTCGGCAGCTTCGGAAATCTCGGCTGGGGCGCCGTTCAACACTGCCTCTGCCTGGTCCAGATCATCCAGCGCGATATGCGCCCGCGCCAAGCCACCATAGGCCGCAGCGCTTTTGTCATCTTCGCCAATGATGGCGGCGAAGGTCTGGGCCGCATCGGCATGATCGCCATCAGCCAGCATCTGCTCTGCCACTTCCAGTGCCTCTGCCAGCCCGCCATCAGCGCTGCCGCCAGCGGCCTCGATGGTCTTTTTCACAAAAGCGTCAATCTCGCTGGGGGGCAGGGCGCCCTGGAACATATCAACGGGGCGGCCCTCTACAAAGGCCACAACGGTCGGGATCGACTGCAACGGCAATCCCTGCTGCGCCAGAGCCTGGGCCAGGCGCTGATTTTCATCAACGTTGATCTTGGCCATGGTCACGGCCCCCTTGGCCTTGGCAACGGCAGCCTCCAGCGCCGGGCCCAGCGTTTTGCAGGGGCCGCACCATGGCGCCCAGAAATCAACGATGACCGGCACCTGCATCGAGGCCTCGACCACATCCTGCATAAAGGTCGCCTCATCAACGTCCTTGACCAAATCACCTACGGGGGCTGCGTCGCCCGCTCCGCCAATAATATCCATGTCTCAACCTTCTCCGTTTGAAGCTTGGCCTCTATATGGAATCCCGTAGCAAAGAAACCAAGAGAGGAGTTCACCAAGGTCGCTCCCCGTCCGAATTTCCCCAAGCCAAATGCCCTGCCTAGCCGGGATCACGCGGATCAGCACGCCAAATACGCAACCGCGCCGCGCGACAGCGCGGCGCCGGGCCCAACTGTGAAGGGGTATCTCATGCCCCGCAACAGGCGGGAGCCCCCCTTCGGCCTTCCGCCGCTGCCAGGCAACCTAGAGATCGAAAGTGGCAAAGACCGGCGCGTGATCGCTGGGTTTTTCCCAGCCGCGCGCAGAGCGCAGAACCCGGCTGGAATGCGCCGCTTGCCGGATATCGCCGGTGGCCCAGACATGATCCAGCCGACGCCCCTTATCCGCCGCATCCCAGTCCTTGGCCCGATAGCTCCACCAGCTGTACAGCAGGCCTTCGGGAATATCGGCGCGGGTGACATCAGCCCAGCCGCCAGCCTCTTGCACGGCAGCCAGTAAATCGACCTCAACGGGCGTGTGGCTGACAATCTTCAGCATTTTCTTGTGATCCCAGACATCATCTTCACGCGGGGCAATGTTCAGATCACCCACCAGAATGGATTTCTCGAGCATCTCTGCCTTGAACCAATCGCGCATCTCGGCAAGGTAATCCAGCTTCTGGCCGAATTTCTCGTTCACCGCCCGGTCGGGCTTATCGCCGCCTGCAGGCACATAGAAATTCTGGATGGTGACCCCGTTTTCCAGCCGTCCGGCGATGTGGCGGGCATGGCCCAGATCGGCAAAATCCATAGAGCCCACCTCTTCGATGGGCAGGCGCGACAGGATGGCAACGCCATTATATCCCTTTTGGCCGCGCGCCACCATGTGGGGATAGCCAAGATCGGCAAAGCCATCAGTTGGAATCAACTCTACCGGGCTTTTGCATTCCTGCAGGCACAGCACATCCGGGGCTTCTTCGCGCAGCAGCTTTTGCACCAGCCCTTCACGCAGACGAACCGAGTTGATGTTCCAAGTGGCAAGAGTAAAGGCCATGAGGTGCTCCGTTTGGCAGGGGTATCATTCGCTACCATAGGCAAGTTGCCCAGAGAAGAGCAGCCCTGAAAGGAATGTTATGCCCCAGCCGTCGCGTCGGTATTTTGCGGCTGGGAACCTGTCGCGCGACAAACCCCAGGACTGGCCTGGGCCCTTAACAGATCAGCCGATAGCCACCGGATTCGGTCACCAGAATGCGGGCATTGGAGGGATCGGGTTCAATCTTTTGCCGCAGCCGGTAAATATGGGTTTCCAGCGTATGGGTTGTAACCCCAGCGTTATAGCCCCAGACCTCGTGCAGCAGCACATCACGCGCAACAACGCCATCCGTCGACCTATAGAGAAACTTCAGAATGTTGGTCTCTTTCTCGGTCAGGCGGATCTTGCGGTCTTCATCGGTCACAAGCAGCTTCATCGCCGGCTTGAAAGTATAAGGCCCTAGCACAAAAACCGCGTCTTCGGATTGTTCATGCTGGCGCAACTGCGCCCGGATACGGGCCAGAAGTACCGGGAATTTGAACGGTTTGGTGACATAATCATTGGCACCAGCGTCCAGCCCCAGAATAGTATCCGAATCGCTATCATGACCGGTCAACATCAGGATCGGCGCCTTGACGCCCTGCTTGCGCATCAAGCGGCACAGCTCTCGGCCGTCGGTATCGGGCAGGCCCACATCGAGGATCACCAGATCATAGAGCGCCTCCTTGGCGCGCTCCATGGCGCTCTGGCCGCTATCGGCTTCAAAGACGTCAAAGTCCTCTGTCATCACCAGCTGTTCGCTCAGGGCCTCGCGCAGGTCCTCATCATCATCGACCAGCAGGATCTTCTTCAATTGCGCCATTGCTCTACTCTCCGGGTTGCCTTTGTCACAAATGCGCTGCCCGCAGGCAAACAACAAGATATGCTGCACAACATTCACGCCGTCGTGTCCCTGCCAAAGGATTTGTTTCACTTCTGCAAGAATTGAGCCTAGGAAAGGCTGGCATTTATGTCACCAAGCCCTGGATCTGCCGCATGAGCCTGATACCCACTCTGATCGAACTCTTGGCCCGCGCGCGGGTGGATCTGCGCATGGGGCTGCCTGTCGTTCTGACCGATGGCGATCAAGCCGCTCTGGCCATCGCCGCCGAGAGCCTCTCGCCCCGGCGGTTGCAGGATATGCAGGCACTGGGAGAGGTCACCCTGGCCCTGACCGCGCGCCGCGCCGAAACTCTGAAGGCGCGCGCTTATGATGGCGACACCGCCCGCATCTGCCTGCCAGCCGCCGCCGACCTCGGCTGGATCCAGGCCCTGGCCGATCCCGCCGATGATCTGAGCCAGCCGATGAAGGGCCCGCTGACCAGTGCCCGCGAGGGCAGCGCAACGCTGCACCGGCTGGCCATCGCCCTGGTCAAATCGGCCCGGCTGCTGCCCGCCGCGCTGCTGGTCCCGCTGGATGGCGGTGCCGCCTTTGCCACCCAGCATGGCCTGACCCTATTGCCGCAGGCCGCCGCCGAACCACTGATGAGCCAAAGCTCGCCACTGCATGCCGTGGCCGCCGCCCGCCTGCCGATACAAGCCGCCGAGGCTGGCCGGTTGCATGTCTTCCGCCCCGAAGATGGTGCCGAAGAACACTATGCCATCGAAATCGGGCGGCCAGATCGCAGCCAGCCGGTCTTGGCGCGGTTGCATTCCGCTTGTTTCACCGGGGATGTGCTGGGTTCGCTGAAATGCGACTGCGGCCCACAGCTGAATGCAGCGCTGGCGCAGATGGGGGCAGAAGGCAGCGGCGTCTTACTTTACCTCAACCAGGAAGGGCGCGGCATTGGGTTGGCCAATAAAATGCGCGCCTATTCCCTGCAGGATCAGGGCTTTGACACGGTTGAGGCCAACCATCGCCTGGGCTTTGAAGACGACGAACGCGATTTTCGACTGGGCGCAGCCATCCTCAAGGAGCTGGGATTTGACCAGGTGCGGCTGCTGACCAATAACCCCAACAAGATCGCCATGATGGAAAAAACCGGCATCACAGTGGCGGAACGCGTGGCACTTCAGGTGGGAAAGAACGCCTTCAACAGCCAGTATCTGGCCACCAAGGCTGCCAAATCCGGTCATATGCTGTGACAGTGCCGCGCCCATGTCATCCCGCTGATCTGGTGCTGACCAAGCGCGGGCTGCGCTTTGCCGGGCGGCTGCTGCCCTGCAGCATCGGCAGGGGAGGGCTGAGCAGTGACAAGCGCGAAGGGGACGGCGCCACCCCGATCGGGGTGCATCACGTTGTCGGCCTGTATTATCGCCCCGACCGCATGACACGCCCCGCCCCCTGGGCGCGGGCGATTGGCCCTGGCGATCTGTGGTCTGATGACGGCAGTGATTCGCACTACAATACCCATGTCACCGCGCCCTACCACCATAGCCACGAACACCTGCGCCGCGCCGATCCGCTTTATGATCTGGTGCTGGTGCTGGATTGGAACTGGCCAGTGGCAACCCCGGGCCGGGGATCAGCCATTTTCATCCACCAGTGGCGGCGACCGGGCTACCCGACCGAGGGCTGCATCGCCTTTTCACGCGCCAACCTGCACTGGCTGGCGGCCCGGGTACAGCCGGGCAGCCGGGTGGTTGTGCCCGATCTGACCTGATATTCTGACCAAGAGATTGTCGCGTTCACTTGCAGTCACGCGACGGGCTCTCCTTGGTTGGTTTCGCATGTTTTAGCTGCGCAATAGCGGTACCCGCTTTTGCGCAACATGCGCTAAGGCGCGCTAGACCTCACCGGCAGCGCTGCGCGCGCCAAAGATGGCGGATCCAACCCGGACATGGGTGGCCCCCTGGGCAATGGCCTGCTCAAAATCGCTGCTCATCCCCATCGACAACCCCATCAAGCCGTTGCGGTCGGCCATTTCAGCCAGCTGGGCAAAATGTGCCTCTGCGGGTTCGGTAACCGGTGGGATGCACATCAGCCCCCAGATCGGCAGGTCCAGCACACGACACTGGGCGACAAATGCGTCGGTATCTGCGGGCAGGATGCCCGCCTTTTGCGGCTCTGCCCCGGTGTTGACCTGGATGAACAGATCCGGGCAGTGCCCCAGCTCTTGCGCCAGCCGCGCCAGAACCTTGGCCAGTTTCGGCCGATCCAGGGTGTGAATGCTATTGAACAGCGCCATGGCCTGACGTGCCTTGTTTGTCTGCAAGGGGCCGATCAGATGCAGATCGAGATCGCTGTAGGTCTGGGCGAAATCAGGCCATTTGCCCTGCGCTTCCTGCACCCGATTTTCACCAAAGCAGCGCTGGCCCTGATCCAGCACCGCAGCAACCCGGTCGTTGGGCTGCACCTTGGACACGGCGATCAGCTTGACAGATCCTGCGGCACGGCCTGCGGCAGCTTCAGCGGCCTGAACACGGGTTTTGATTTCTTGCAGCGACATCTGGCTCTCTCCGGCTTTTGCGCCAGAACAACACATTTTGGGGGTAAATGTTAAGGGCCAAACGGAAAAGGGCGAGCTCTGTTAAGAGCCCGCCCCCAATTCACGCTAAGCGTAAGTTCAGCTTAGAAGCTGAAGTATACACCAGCCTGGAACTGGTCGTCGTTCTCGTCAGCAGCGCTGTTCACGTAACCAGCAACAAAGGTAGCACCGCCACCCAGGTCGTACTGGTAGTTCACGCCGAAGGAGGTGCCGTCGCCGTTACGAGCACCAGCAGCAACAGCTGCGTTGGTGTCGTTGATCAGAGCGTCAGCAACGTCAGCGGAGTTGACCCAAACCAGCAGGTTGGAGGCTGCGCCGATGTCCATGTTACCTTCAAGAGTAACCGAGTCTACGGAGTCTGTGGAACCGTAAGCAAGACGGGCACCAAATGCACCGAAGTCACCGCCAGCTGCAACCATGTACAGGCCGTCGTTGTCTTCAAAACGCTGACCGTTCGAAGCGATTACAACAGGACCGTTGTCGGAACCCTGGTACGATGCCGAAACATAGTAGTCAGAGAACGAGTATGTCAGCATTGCTGCGACACGATCTTCACCAAGCGAACCGGTGGTTGCGGCGGTGATGATGTCACCCGCGCTGTCGGTAACGGCTGCGGTTGCCAAGGTGTCGTTATCGGCAGAGTACGACAGGTGACCAGTGAAGCCGCCCATGGAGTACAGAGCTTCGATACCGTTGGCGCCTGCGCCTGCGGAAGAATATGCATCCCAGTTAAAGGTGCTAACCGCAGAACCGGTGAAGGTTTTGATCGCCAGCGAGTGGAAACCCATACCGTCGATGCCGGTGCCGGCGGAACGTGTACCGGTTGCGTACAGGCCAGGTGTGTTTTCGATCGCACCGATGATGTTGCCAACGTTGACGGTCAGGCCGCCATAGGTCACGCCAAAGCGTGCGCCGTTGAATACTGCGGTGCCGGCAACGCCGTCACGGCTTTCGGCCTGGGCGCGGAAGCGAGCGTTGAAGCCTACGCCACCGTCGGTTTCGGTCGACATGTCGAACTGCAGACGCAGACGGCTGGTGATGTTTGTGGAAGAAACACCATTGTAGTTGGCGTCTGCAACATTGCTTTCGTTTGCGGAGTTGTAGTCCAGACCAAAGCGGCCGTAACCGGACATACGAACGTCAGCTGCTGCTACGGAAGCAGTGGCGATCAGCGCGGTAGTCGCGAAGAGAACCTTTTTCATCGATTTTTCCCTCGGTTTTAATTCTGATGCCCAAACCGGGGAATCCGGTGTGGGTATGACAAGGGGTTTCGCTTTTTCACCCCCGTTTTGGCAAGAGCGGCCCAACCACCGGGCAGTATTGGCCTTTGGGATGGTGCAGCTTTGCCACAGTCTGGTGCCCACCCCCGCCATTTGCGCCCTGTTTGCCCTGTGTTTCTGCCACTTTTGTTCCGGATAGAGGAATTTAGCCGGTAGAGCCGAGCAGCCTGCAACGACAGGATTTTCCCGCGCAGGGGCGGTGCAATGGCATGTATCCTATATATAACTGTCCGTCCCTTCGATTCGCCGGAACTGCCCTGCCGCGCTAAAGCGCTTGCTCCGCAGGGCGCCGATACGATAGGAGTGCGGCAAGATACTGGCTCCGGGAGCGACGATGACACTGCATAAGATGATGACAAGAACCCTCGCAGGGCTTTTGTGCTTTGGTTTGGCAGCCTGTGGTGGTGGCAAGGCCCCCAGGGGGCAAACTCCACAAGAATTCAACAACGATGTTAAGGCTGCCGAAAGCTCCAGCTCTTCGATTTGGGATCTGTTTGGCGGCACGCCCGATCAAAAGGTACAGGTAAACCGCTATCTGTGGAACGCCAGCCTGGATGTGCTTGAATTCCTGCCAGTACAATCAGTTGACCCATTTACCGGGGTAATCGTGACAGGCTACGGTACCCCGCCCGGCAGCGGCAGGTCTTATCGTGCCACCGTGCACATCAAAGACCCGGCACTGGATGCGCGGTCTTTGAATGTGTCGCTGCAGACCAAGGGGGGGCGCCCGGTTGATGCCGCCACCACCCGCGCCGTTGAAGACGCGATTCTGTCGCGCGCGCGCCAACTGCGCATCGCCGACAAGAACCTCTGAACACCGCGACGAAGCGCTGGCACAGCGATCAAAACAACAGTATTACAGGCGCCGGGTCACAACCCGGCGTTTTCATTCTTAAAGGACCTCTCGTAATGTCGCGCTACGCTGCCACCGAAATCGAAGAAAAATGGCAAAAGGCCTGGAATGAGGCCGGTATTTTTGAGGCCCGGGCCACGCCTGGCAAAGAAAAATACTATGTGCTCGAGATGTTCCCCTACCCATCGGGCAAGCTGCACATGGGGCATGTGCGCAACTATACCATGGGCGACGTGGTGGCGCGCTACAAGATGTCGACCGGGCATAATGTGCTACACCCCATGGGCTGGGATGCCTTTGGGATGCCAGCAGAAAACGCCGCCATGGCCTCGGGCGGCCACCCCAAGGACTGGACCTATGCCAATATCGAGGCGATGAAGGAACAGATGAAACCCCTGGGGCTTTCGCTGGATTGGTCACGCGAATTTGCCACCTGCGACGAAGATTACTACGGCCAGCAACAGGCACTGTTCCTGGATTTCCTCGACAAGGGGTTGGTTTACCGCAAAAACGCCGTGGTGAACTGGGATCCGGTTGATATGACCGTTCTGGCCAACGAACAGGTCGAAGGCGGCCGTGGCTGGCGTTCGGGCGCGCTTGTGGAACGGCGCGAGCTGACTCAGTGGTTCTTCAAGATCTCTGACTATTCCGAAGAGCTGCTCTCGGCGCTGGACGGGCTGGACAACTGGCCCGCCAAGGTGCGCCTGATGCAGGAGAACTGGATCGGAAAATCCCGCGGTCTGCAGTTTGGCTTTGAGCGCACAGATGGCGGTGACCCGATTGACGTCTACACCACTCGCCCCGACACCCTGATGGGCGCCAGCTTTGTTGGTATCTCGCCCGATCACCCTGTTGCCAAAGAGCTCGAAGCGAAATCTCCTGAAGTGGCTGAATTTGTTGCGGAATGCCGCAAGGGTGGCACCACGGAAGAGGCCATTGAGACGGCCGAAAAGCTGGGCTATGACACCGGCATTCGGGTGAAGCACCCGCTGAACCCGGATTGGGAGCTGCCGGTCTGGATCGCCAATTTCATCCTGATGGATTACGGCACCGGCGCAGTCTTTGCCTGCCCCGCACATGACCAGCGCGATCTCGACTTCTGCCGCAAATATGACCTGCCGGTGGTGGAAACTTTTGAAGCACTGGAAAACCACAACCCTGTCACCGATCAGGCCTTTGTGCCGCTGAAGTCTGAAAAGGTGAAGTGGATCAACCACTTTGCCGGGTTGGACATTGCCACTGGCGAACAGGCTATCGACACAACCATCGACAAGGCCGAACGCGAAGGCTGGGGCGAGGGCGTCACCAAGTTCCGCCTGCGCGACTGGGGCCTGTCGCGTCAGCGCTATTGGGGCTGCCCGATCCCGGTAGTGCATTGCGCCGATTGCGGTGTGGTGCCGGAAAAGAAAGAAAACCTGCCTATCGCCCTGCCCTACGACGAAGACGGCAAGGCGATTGATTTCTCGGTGCCCGGCAACCCGCTGGATCGCCACCCCAGCTGGCGCGACTGCGCCTGCCCCACCTGTGGCAAACCGGCCCAGCGGGAAACCGACACCATGGATACCTTTGTCGATTCCAGCTGGTATTTCGCCCGCTTTACCGCACCAAGGGCCGCAACGCCGACCAATCTGGAAGAGGCCTCCTATTGGATGAACGTCGATCAGTATATCGGCGGCGTCGAACATGCGATTTTGCACCTGCTCTATTCGCGGTTCTTTGCCCGCGCGATGCATATCTGCGGCCACCTGCCCGAGAGCGCCAAGGAACCCTTTGACGCGCTGTTCACACAGGGCATGGTAACGCATGCGATTTACCAAACCGCCGGGGATGCCGGCCGCCCGGTCTATCACTACCCCGAGGAGGTCGAGCTGCGCGACGGCAAGGCTTTCCTCAAGAAGACCGGCGCAGAGGTCACCGTGATTCCCTCAGCCAAGATGTCAAAATCCAAAAACAACGTGGTCAACCCGCTGTCGATCATCTCGGCCTTTGGTGCCGATACCGCGCGCTGGTTTGTGCTCTCTGATTCGCCCCCCGAACGGGATGTGGAATGGACGGCTGCGGGTGCCGAGGCCGCCTACAAGCACCTCAACCGGGTCTGGAACCTCTGCGACAAGATCGCCCAGATGGACCCCGGTGCCCCCGGTCAGGGCGACGAAGATCTGCTGCGCGAGATGCATAAGACCATCCGCGATGTGACCCTCGGGGTGGAAAGCTTTGGCTTCAACGCCTCCATCGCGCGGCTCTATGGCTTTACCAATACCCTGGCAAAATCCAAGGCAGGCCAAGCGGCGCAGAAACAGGCCATCATGGTGCTGGCGCAGCTGATGTCGCCGATGGTGCCACACCTGGCCGAAGACATCTGGGCTCATCAGGGCGGTGAGGGACTGATCACCACAGCCCCCTGGCCGGTGGCGGATGAGGCCATGCTGGTCGAGGACAGCGTCACCCTGCCGATCCAGATCAATGGCAAACGCCGTGGTGAAATCACCGTGGCTGCCGATCTCGACAAGGCAGAGGTTGAAAAAATCGCCCTGGCACACGAAGCTGTGCAAAAGGCGCTGAATGGCGGCGCCCCGAAAAAGGTCATCGTGGTGCCGGGTCGTATCGTCAATGTCGTTGCTTAAACTGCCCCTGCTGGGCCTGTCGCTGGCCGCCGCCCTGATGGTCGGTGCCTGTGGTTTCACCCCGGTCAATGCGCCGGGGGGCACCGGCGCGGCGCTTTATGGGCGGGTAGAAGTAGAACCCCTGGATCAGCCCGATTCTCGGGGGGATGCCAATGCCTATTTCCTGGTGCGCGATCTGGAACAGCGCCTGGGGCGTACCACCAGTGGCGACTATCGGCTTGCCCTAAAGCTGTCGACCCGGACCGAAGGCCAGGCGATCACCGCCGACAGTTCGATCACCCGCTACTCTATCATCGGCGCGGCGGGCTACAGCCTGACACGGCTATCGGATGGCGCGGTGATTTCCAGCGGTAGCGAGACCAATTTCACCGGCTACTCCGCCACCGGGTCAACAGTGGAAACCCTGGCTGGCGAACGCGACGCTTATGAGCGGCTGATGCGCATCCTGGCCGATCAGATTGCAACGCGCATCCTGGCCACTGCCGATGTGACCTCACCTGCGCCAGAATCCGCACCGACACCCGACCCTGCCGAATGAAGCCCACCACATGAAACTGTCCCCGCGCGACACCGATGCCTATTGCCAGCGGCCCGACCCAAAGAAAACCGGCTTGTTGATCTATGGTGCGGATGCCATGCGGGTGGCCCTGAAACGTCAGCAAATGCTGGCGGCGCTTCTGGGTCCCGGTGCCGAAGAGGAAATGCGCCTGTCGCGGATGTCCGCCAGTGCGCTGCGCAAGGATCCGGCCCAGCTGTTGGATGCGGTCAAGGCGGTGGGATTTTTCCCCGGTGCCCGCGCCGTCTTTGTCGAAGAGGCCAACGATACCGCTGCCCCAGCCATTCTTGCGGCGCTCGAAGAATGGCAGCCTGGCGATGCCCAGATCGTGGTCACGGCAGGCCAGCTCAAGGCGACATCGAAGCTGCGCAAAGGGTTTGAGAGCCACCCAGCAACCTATGCCGCCGGTCTGTATGACGATCCGCCCTCGCGGGCAGAAATCGAACGGATCCTGGCGGCGGCCCAGATTCGCGATGTCCCCAGTGACAGCATGTCTGCGCTCACCGATATTGCCAATGACATCGGCCCCGGTGATTTCTCCCGAATGATTGAAAAGCTGTCGCTGTATAAACACGGCGATGCCGCGCCGCTGTCGCTAGAGGATATTCAGGCGATTGCGCCGCAATCCACCGAAGCCGCCCTGGATGATGTGCTGAATGTGGTGGCCGAGGGACGCACCCCGGAAATTGGTCCACTGATCAACCGGTTGCAATCCCAGGGCACCAATGCGGTGACGCTGTGCATTGGCGCGACCCGGCATTTTCGCACGCTCTACACCGTTGCCGCCGATCCCGGTGGCCCGGCCCAGGGTATTGGCCGACTGCGCCCACCGCTATATGGCAAACGCCGCGACAGGGTGCAGCGCCAGGCGCAGGCTTGGGGGGCGGACAGGCTGCAACGCGCCCTGACCCTGCTGACCGACACCGACCTGCAGCTGCGCTCTGCCGGACAAACCGCCCCGGCGCTGGCGCTGATGGAACGCGCGCTGATCCGGCTGGCGATGCTGGGGCGGGCGCGCTAGGCTCTGGGTCGATTTGCGCAACATGCTCTAACGCTGCGTGCTTTTGTCAGGCCCTCCCGATGCGGACTTGACCTATTTCTGCCCGGCTTCATGCTGGCGCAACCTGCACAACCGGAGAACCCACAATGTATACCCTTATTGGCCTGCCCAAAACCCGGAGCTTCCGCGTACTTTGGGCGCTGGAAGAACTGGGGCTGGAGTATGATCTGAACCCAGCCCAGCCCCATAGCCCGGATGTGCTGGCGCTCAATGCCTCGGGCAAGGTGCCAGTGCTGCAAGAGGGCGACGCTGTGCTGACCGATTCAACCGCAATTCTGACCTATCTGGCGGATAAACATGGTCAGCTGACTGCCCCGGCCGGAACGCTGCAGCGCGGCCAGCAGGATGCCATGACCCAGCGCTACCTGGATGAGCTGGATTCGGTGCTCTGGACCGCAGCGCGGCATAGTTTCATCCTGCCGGAAGACCAGCGCGTGGCCGAGATCAAGCCAAGCCTGAAGCTAGAATTTTCCAACAACCTCAACCGAATAGCACAGCAAATCAAAGGCCCCTTTGTCATGGGGGATACCTTTACCATCGCGGATATCATCCTGACCCATTGCCTGACCTGGGCCCTTAGCGCCAAGTTCAACATCGAAAGCCAGGTGATGCTGGACTATTGCAAGGCAATGCAGGAACGGCCCGCCTACCAGCGCGCCGCCGCCTTGGCCTGACAACAGCGGGCCTGGGGCAAGCTGCGGTGGCGGCTCAGCCCTGGGCCAGATAGGCTGCCGCTCCACGGCCGGCCCAGCGCCCGGTGGCAAAGCAACCGGTCAGAAGGTAGCCACCTGTGGGGGCCTCCCAATCCAGCATTTCACCGGCGCAAAAGATGCCGGGGCGTTTGGTCAACATCAGATCCCCATCCAGTTCGCACCAGTCAATGCCCCCGGCGGTCGAGATCGCCTCGTCCAGCGGGCGCAGGCCCGCATGCTTGACCGGCAGCGCCTTGATCCGCACCGCCAGTGCCGCCGGATCCTGCGGCAGCGGACGGCCAAATTCCTGTAACAGCGCTGTGCGTGCCGCCCCCAGTTTCAGGCAACGCCGCAGATGATTGGCCAGGCTGGCCTTGCCCCGGGGACGCGCCAGGCGCTCGGTGATCTGGGCCAGTGACAGGTCCGGCAACAAATCGACGCGAAGATCTGCGCCATCGCGGACCGCAGCGCTGACCGAATAGATGCCGCCCCCCTCTAATCCGTGCTGCGAAATAATCGCCTCGCCCCGCGACATGCGAGGTCCGGCCTGCCAGGTGACACCCTTGACCGGCTGACCAAACTGCGCCTGCATATGCGCCGACCAGTCACAGAGCAGACCTGCGTTTGCCGGCTGGAACGGCTGCAGCGTCACCCCCTGCGCCGCCAGCGGCTGCACCCAGCCGCCGTCCGATCCAAGCCGCGCCCAGCTTGCGCCGCCCAGCGCCAGCACCGTCGCACCCGCCTTGATCTGTACAGCGCCCTCGGGGGTGTCAAAGCACAGCATATCCCCCTGCCAGCCAGTCCAGCGCCAGCGACGGCGCCAGGTCACACCCTGCTGTTCCAAGCGGCCCAGCCAGGCCCGCAACAGCGGCGAGGCCTTCATTGTTTCTGGAAAAACCCGCCCGGTAGAGCCGGTAAACAGCTTTTGCCCTAGAGCCCGCGCCCAATCCTGCACAGCCGTCGCATCAAAGGCGGTAATCATCGGCGTCAAAGCTTTGGCCGCGCTGCCATAGTGCTGCAGCAACTGCACCAGATCTTCGTCTTTGGTGAGGTTCAGACCGGATTTCCCCGCCATCAGGAACTTGCGCCCCAAGGATGGTTTGGCTTCGGCCAGCAAAACGCGGTGCCCGGCAGCGGCAAGTTCCCCTGCCGCCATCAAGCCGGCAGGCCCGCCGCCAATCACCACCGCATCCCAGATCTGATCCTGCAGCTGATTCATCACCGTTTAGTTCCCCTGCGGCACATATCCAGGATCCCCTCGGCGATCTGCGGTGTGGCAGCCAAGGCATCGCCCATCAGGGCCTGCGCCTGATCCATCAGGTCTTCAGGGGCAACCAGCCGGTCCACCAGGCCCCAGGCGCAGGCCTCTGCCGCATCGATCTTTTGCCCAGCCGCCAAGATCATCTTGCAGCGTGCCGGCCCAATCAGCTCCGTCATGCGCCCCACATCCGAGGGCTGCGGCAGATAGCCAAGCTTCATTACCGGGTAAAACACCTTGGCCGTTGGCACCGCAAGGCGGATGTCACAGGCCAGCGCCATGCCATTTGCGCCGCCCGCCAAAGTCCCGTTCAGGGCTGCGATCTTCAGGCAGGGCAGCTGGGCCAGCGCCGCCGATAGCTGCTCCCATAGGGGAGAGGTGGCAAGGCCCGCGCGGGCCTCTTCCAGATCGGCGCCGGCGCTAAAGACCTTGCCAGCTCCGGTGAGAATCAGCCCACGCGCCGCCTGCGCGCGGGTAGCGATATCCAACAGCTCTTCCAGCATCTGCCCTGTCAGCGAATTGGCCTTTTCCGGACGGTTGAGGGTGACGGTCCAAAGCCCCGCCTCTGAGATCTCGAGGTCAATCATATCAGGCCGACACGCTTGCGGATGTCTTCCAGACGCAACGAGACCTCATCGCCGAGGAATTCATCGGCATCCGTCCCGCACATCCACAACAACGTCTTGGCAGGCCATGCAGCGGGCACGTGATCCGCCCAATCGATTTGGCTAACCGGGTTGATGCCACTGGATTTGATCTTGCGCTGCATTTCAGTGGCCACCGTCCCCGGTGACAGGCTGAGCACGCGAATGCCATTGCTGCCCTCTTCCAGATGCAGCGCACGGGTCAACATCAAGACGCCCGCCTTGGAGGTGCAATAGGCGCTCCAGCCTTCCAGCGCATTATAGGCCGCACCGGAACCAATGTTGATGATGGTGCCGCCATTCCCGGATTTCATCAGGGGCAAAGCCGCGTGAATACCGTTGAAGACGCCCTTGATGTTGATATCCATCAGCTTGCCCCAGTCCGCCGGGTTGGCCTCTTGGATCCGGGCAATCGGGTCGATGACGCCGGCATTGTTGATCAGCACATCCAGGCTACCAAAATCGGCATGTGCCTTTTGCAGGGCGGCAGCCACGGCGGCCGGGTCCGAGACGTCACAGGCAAAGGCCAGCGTGTTTCCGCCGATCTCTTCCGCCAGGGTCGTCAGGCTCTCTGTGCTTCTTGCCAGCAAGGCCAGATTGGCCCCTGCGGCTGCAAAGACACGGGCCGCATCGGCCCCGATACCGCGGCTTGCGCCGGTGATCACAACTGTTTTTCCCTTGATATCCATTTGATTAATCTCCAAATCCGCAGTTCCAAATGTGGTAAACTGCTTAGGGGGAACGGTCCAGCCCCAGGCCCCTTGACGCAACCAACCTTGCAGTTGACCATATGGACCATTGTATTTGCCTATATGCAGAAAGGTTATCCTATGACAGTTTCCCTCGCGCGCGGCACGGGCGCAGCTGCGGTTTTGATTATCTCAGCCCAAGGGGCATTTGCTGACGTCAGCGCCCAGGATGTATGGGCCGACTGGAAAGCCTATATGACAGGCACAGGCTATACCGTGACGGGCACCGAAGCCCAGTCCGGCAATGTGCTGACAGTCAGTGATTTTGCCCTGAACATGCCAATGCCAGAGGGCGAGGGCACCATGGACATGACCCTGCCCGCCCTTGAATTTGTTGAAAACGGCGATGGCACCGTCAATGTGGTGCTGCCGGAAAACTTCCCGATGACCTTTAACGGCGATATCGAGGGCGACAATTTCTTGATTGAAGTTCTTTATGCCCATGACGGCGCACCGCTGGTGGTGTCGGGCGACACATCTGAAATGACCTACGACTATGCCTCTTCCGAGGGTACGATCACCCTGGGCAAAGTCAACGTCGACGGGGAAGACATCCCTGCTGATCTGTTCAAAGTCAGCGTGATGCTGAAGGATATCACCTCTAAAACCATCATGCAGATCGCCGATCTGCGCAGCTATACCCAGAACCAGTCGATTGCCAAGATCACCTATGACCTGGCATTCAAGGACCCTGATTCTGACGACAGTGGCAGCATCAAAGGCAACTTTGACAATGTGACCGGCGCGATCAGCAGCATCATCCCCACCGATGCCGCCAGCGCCATGCTGCCTGACCTGATCAAGGCTGGCCTGAACGTCAATGCCAATCTCGCCTATACTGGCGGCGCCAGCACCATCGCGGTGACAGGTAGCGACAGTTTCGACATGCAGAGCAGCTCTGCCGGTGGCAACTTTGGCGTCATCTTGAGCGGCGAAGGTCTGTCGTATGACATCAGCCAGAACGACATCAAACTGGATGTATCCGGGTCGGATATTCCCTTCCCACTGGCACTCACCATGGCGGAAACCGGTTTCAAGCTGAAGATGCCGATCGCCAAATCCGAAGACGAGCAGGATTTTGGCCTTGGCGTCACCCTGCGTGATTTTGTGGTGCCAGACATGCTCTGGGGCATGGTTGACCCGGAAGGCACCCTGCCACATGACCCGGCTACCATTGTGCTGGACCTGGCCGGCAAGGGCAAACTGCTGTTTGACATGTTCGACCCCGCAGCGTTTGAAGCGCTTGAGGATGGCGAGCAGGAGCCTGGCGAAGTCAACGCGCTGAGCATCAAACAACTGCTGATCTCTGCCGCTGGTGCCAAACTGACAGGCACTGGCGATTTCACCTTCAACAATGCCGATCTGGAAACATTTGACGGTATGCCTGCCCCCGACGGGGTAGCCAATGTCGAACTCGAAGGTGCCAATGGCCTGATCGACAACCTGATCAAGATGGGCCTGCTCAGCGACAACGATGCCATGGGCGCACGGATGATGATGGGCATGTTTGGTGTCCCCGGTGAAGGAGAAGACACCCTCACCTCGGAAATCAAGGTCTCTGAGGATGGCCAGATCCACGCCAATGGCCAGCGCATCAAATAAGCGCCATTCACAGCCGAAAAAAAATCATAAGGGCCGCTCCATGCGGCCCTTTTTTGTGCCACACCCTTGCAGCGGGTCGCGGGTCTGGCTAGCTCTGGTAGCAACCAAAAATCAGTAGGTGCCCATGACCCAGTCTCCACAAGCGCTATGCCACGCCCTGATCGACGCCGCCAAACGCGCCGGGGCCGATGCCGTTGATACCATGGTCGCGACAGGCAGCTCTCTCAGCATCGAGGTGCGCGAGGGCAAGCTGGAACAGGCAGAACGGTCGGAAGGCATTGATCTGGGGCTGCGCGTCTTTGTTGGCCAACGACAGGCGCAGGTCTCCTCCTCTGACAGCCGGGCAGAAACCCTAACCACCATGGCGGAACGTGCCGTGGCGATGGCGCGCGAAGCACCCGAAGATCCCCATGTCGGCCTGGCCAGTGCCGACCAGCTGGCCCAGGACTGGGATATCGACGCGCTTGAACTTTACGATCCAAGCCCAGAACCGGCGCCACAGACCCTGCAAGAGGACGCCCTGCAAGCCGAAGCAGCCTGCGCCGCAATTCCGGGCATCAGCCAGGTGCAGGGTGCCGCCGCAGGCTATGGCCAGCAATCGTTTCACCTCGCCACCTCCAACGGGTTTTCCGGCGGCTACCAGCGCAGCGGGCGCTCTCTCTCCTGCACCGGGATCGCTGGAACCGGCGCCGGGATGGAACGCGACCATGATGGCGATTCCCGCACCTTTCAGGCTGATCTGCGCAGCGCCGCAGATATTGGCCGCACCGCAGGCGAACGTGCCGTGGCGCGGCTTGATGCGCGCCGCCCCAAGACCGGCAGCTATCCGGTGCTGTTCGACGAACGGGTGTCCTCTTCGCTGATTGGACATTTGCTGGCGGCGGCCAATGGTGCAGCGATTGCCCGCGGGTCTTCCTGGTTGCAGGGGGCCCTGGGGGAACAGATCCTGCCCAAGGGGCTGTCACTGATCGAAGACCCGCACCGGCCGCGCATTTCCGGCTCACGCCCCTTCGATGGTGAAGGCCTCCCCACGCAACGCCGGGCGATCATTGATCAGGGTCTACTGACTGGCTGGACCCTGGATCTGGCCTCAGCCCGCAAACTGGGACTGCAAAGCACCGGCAATGCGGCACGCGGCGTTGGCTCTGTGCCTGCGCCCGCCAATTGGAACGTCACCCTGACGCAGGGCGAGCAGAGCCGCGATGACCTGATTGCGGCAATGGGCACCGGGCTTCTGGTCACTTCTTTGATCGGTTCTACCATCAATCCCAACACCGGCGATTATTCACGCGGCGCATCGGGATATTGGGTTGAGAATGGCCTGATCGCCTATCCGGTCAATGAATGCACCATCGCAGGAAATCTCCGCGATATGCTGGCGCGGATACTGTCGGCCAATGATGCCCGCCCCCATCTGTCGCGGGTGGTGCCCTCGCTTCTGGTTGAAGGAATGACCCTTGCAGGCAGCTGACGACCTTGCCCTGCTGATCCGTGCTGCGCAGGCGGCTGGCGATATTGCGCTGCAATATTCCGGTCCCACGGCGCGGCGCTGGGAAAAATCCGGCGGTCAGGGCCCGGTGACAGAGGCCGACCTGGCGGTCAATACCATGCTAGAGACCATGCTGCCGGCAGCGCGGCCCGGTTACGGCTGGCTATCTGAGGAAAGCGAAGACAGTGCCGCCCGGCTAAACAAGGAACGGGTTTTCATCATTGATCCCATTGATGGCACCCGCAGCTTTGCCGAGGGCTCTGCCACCTGGGCCCACTCGCTGGCGGTGGCGCATCACGGCAATGTCACGGCGGCGGTGATCTTTCTGCCCCAGCGGGATCTGCTCTATACCGCCGCCAAAGGATCTGGCGCCTTTTGCAACGGCCAGCCCATTTCGGTTGCCCCGCCCAGCACTCTGGCCATGGCAAAGATATTGACCGCGACACCCAATCTGATTGGCCACCACTGGCGCGGCGGCGCAGCCCCCGATCTGCTGCGCAGCTATCGCCCGTCCCTGGCCTATCGGCTGGCACGGGTGGCCGAGGGGCGCTATAACGCTATGCTGACACTGCGCCAGAGCTGGGAATGGGATATCGCGGCGGGCGATCTGATCCTGCGCGAAGCCGGCGGGCTGACCACCAACCGTTTGGGCGCGCCCCTGCGGTTCAACAACGCGGTACCGCTGTTGGATGGGGTGGTGGCGGCAACGCCTGGCACCCATCACGACCTGTTACAGGCGCTGGACCCGGCGGGGCCGGGCATTGCAGGGCATTGAGTGGCTGTGGCCGGGCGGAATACACATGACAAAGCTTAAGACCCAGCCTCGCCCCGAGGGCGAAATCCTGTGGCTTCATGCCACCACGATCCAGCGGTATCTGGCGCTTTGCGATATTGCCCATCGGCTCAAATCAATGCGGCCGGGTCTTTTTGTTCTCACCACTTGGGAGGCGGGTATGGGCCAGATGCCCGACACCGAGGGCTGCGATCGCGCCCTGGGAGCGCTGGCCACTGACCAATCCTCCGAAAGCAGGGGCTTCCTGAACCACTGGCGCCCGGATCTATGCCTCTGGGCCGGTGGCAACCTGCGGCGGGGGCTGATGCGCCAGATGCGCGAGCTGGGCATCTCTGCCCTGCTGGTTGATATCGAAGAGCAGGAACTGCCCACCCGCAAACTGCGCTGGCTCCCGGATCAACGGCGACGTCTCTTTGGTGGCTTTAATGCGGTCCTTACCCCTGCCAAGGCGGTGCAGAGGCAACTGATCAAGGCGGGGATGCCGCCCGATCAGATCCACCTGACCAGCCCCCTGCGGCTCTCGGCGGTGCCACCGGGTTGCGACCAGCAGGTGCTGGGAAACCTGCAACAACGCCTGGGCAGTCGCCCTGTCTGGCTGGCCTCGCGAGTGCAACTGACGGAACTGCCCCCGCTGCTAGATTCCCATCGCACCGCCCTGCGCATGCTGCACCGAATGCTGCTGGTAATTGCCCTTGATGACCCAGAAAGCTGCACCCACGCCCGCAACCTGATACAGGCCAGCGGGTTAAACTGCACCGATTGGAATTCCGACGAAGAGATCAACGACTACACCCAGATCCTGATCACCGACAGCGCCACTCTGGGGCTGTGGTATCGGCTGGCCCCGATCACCCTGCTTGCCTCTAGCCTGCAGCCCCAGATGCCCGGCCAAAGCCCGCTAGAAGCGCTGGCCCTGGGGACGGTGGTGTTGCATGGTCCTGGCTGCGGCCATCATCAACCGGTCTACGACCAACTGGCCCCCCTGAAGGCGACCAAACAGATCCGCACCGCCCAAGAACTGGCAGAGGCGGTGATCTACCTCTCGGCACCGGATGTGGCGGCACGCTGGGCCCTGGCCGGCTGGACCGCCGTCACCGAAGGCGCCGCGATGACCGATCAACTGTTAGAACAGGCGCAGGATATCCTGGACCTGCGCGAGGAAACACATGCGGCCCCCTGAGTTCTGGAACAAATCCCCCCATGTCTTTGACCTGCGCCGCCTTGCCCTGGCGCCGCTGGGCTGGATCTATGGTGCCGCCACCGCCCGGCGGCTGCGGGCCGGTCCCGGCCATCGCGCCGGGGTACCGGTGGTCTGCGTTGGCAACCTCAACGCAGGCGGCACCGGCAAAACCCCAACGGTGATCTGGCTGATGGAAACCCTGCGCAATATGGGCCATGATCCGCATGTGGTCAGCCGCGGCTATGGCGGCAGCCTTACCGGCCCGGTAGCGGTGGATCCCGGTCTGCACCGCGCCGATGCCTGCGGCGACGAACCACTGCTGCTGGCAGCTTTTGGCGAGGTCTGGGTGGCACGGGACCGCGCCGCCGGCTGCCGCGCCGCCGAGGCCGCAGGGGCCACGGTGATCCTGCTGGATGATGGGTTTCAAAACCCCAGCGTGGTCAAAGACCTGTCACTGGTGGTGGTGGATGCGTTGCGCGGCTTTGGCAATGGGTGCTGCCTGCCCGCCGGCCCCCTGCGCGAAACCGTGCCGCAGGGGTTGGCACGGGCAGATCTGGTGCTCTCGATCGGGTCGGATGCAGCACAAGAGCAGTTTGCCCACCTCTGGGGGGATCAGCTACAGGGCCTGCCCCACTGCCGGGCAGAGCTGGCGCCCCTGCAAACCGGAATGCCCTGGCAAGATACCCCCGTTCTGGCCTTTGCCGGCATTGGCCATCCTGAAAAATTCTTTGCCACCCTGCGCAGCCTTGGGGCCAAGGTTCTGCGCAGCGAAGCGCTAGAGGATCACCAGCCGCTGTCCGCCACCTTGATGAACCGGCTGCAGGCCGAAGCCCAGATGCAGGGCGCACAACTGGTCACCACCGAAAAAGACGCCGTACGTCTGCCCGAGAGCTTTCGCCACAGGGTGATCACCCTCCCGGTGCGGCTGCAGATTGCCCACGCTGATGAGCTGATCGCCCGGCTGGAAACCATTGCACCACCGCCCTGACTGCCCTGCCACCCCCGCCCGACCTGCCTCTGGTACCAGGGCAACTGCAACAGAGCACCAGAAACAGAACAGCCCGAGGCGCAGTGCCCCGGGCTGTTCGTGTTTGGATCGCTCAGAAGTTCAGCGTGGCAGGGCTTAGCCCTCCAGCTCTGCGTCAATCAGTTCTTTGAACTTTGGATAGGACTGATTGCCGATCTTGGTGCCATTCAGGATAAAGGAGGGCGTCGATTCGATATCGTCCTCTTTGGCGTTTTCCTGATACCAGGCGACCAGGGTCTGGGCCTTGGCACCGTCCTGCAGGCAGGCTTCCAGGGTCTCTTTCTCCAACCCTGCGACGGCACCGATCTTGCGCAGTGCGTCGGTGATTTCGCTGGTTCCGCCGGCACGGGTCCAGTCGGACTGGCCCTTGTAGATCAGATTGCTGATGCCAAAGAACTTTTCAGGCCCACCGCAGCGCGCAATCAACGAGGCCCAAAGGCCATAGCGATCAAAATAGACCTCGCGGTAGATCAGCTTTACCTTGCCGGTGTCGATATAATCTTCTTTCAGCTGCGGAAGGACACCAGTGTGGAAATTGGCGCAATGCGGGCAGGTGTACGAAGCATATTCGATCAAGGTCACCGGCGCATCTTCGGCACCGATCACCATTTCGGTAATGGTCGAGGTATCAACCTCGGCCTCTTGTGCCGAAGCGGCGCCGACCAGCGGCAGTTCAGGCAGGCGCGTTTGGCTATTGTACCCTGTAAGCGCATAGGCGCCGACGGTAAGCGCCACCGCAGCAAAAACACCAGACATAAGACGGGTCATTCATACCCCTTTCGTTCAGTTTTCTTTTTTGTCAGCACATTGCGCCCCAACCGCTCTAGCGCGGCGCGCAAATCTTCGTTTTCGACCCCCTCGGCCGCCGCGGCAGCATCAACCTGCGCCTGCGGATCAACCGGCAGTGGCTTTTTCACCTTGGGGGCGTATTTGAATTCAACCTGGCCATCCGAAAACCCAGTGGGGGCTGTCTGAGTTATCCAGACCTTGGAAATGGCGTTATAGCCATAAACCGCATTCACCTTCTCGCGCAGACGCTCTTTTTGCATCTCTAGAATGGGGGCATTGGCACCATTGGTCAGCACAGTCAGCGTTGCCCCAAAGGCACTGCGCCCGTATCCCACCTTGACCGGGCGGGCGATGGAGGCAATGTCTGGCCCGGCGATCTCTTCCCAGTGGGTCAACAGTCGAGACACCGCAAAGCCACGGCTTTCGCCCGCTTTGCGGATTTGCTCATTCAAGAGCCGGGAGGTCCGTGCGAACCCGCGTGTGCTGCTGCGCCTAAATGCCATACCGATGGTTTTGCGTGACTGGACGCCCTATTGTAAAGGGTCCTCATGGCGAGGCCTGCAAAACCACCACTTCAAAGGGGTAAATAATGCGTGATTTGGATGGATCCCCAAAGAAAATAGAGCAGCCGACCGCAGAACAGACGGATGTACAACAGGCGGTTTTGGCCCCAGAGATCCTGCACTGGTATGACCATAACGCCCGTGCCATGCCCTGGCGTGTCCCCCCCCGTGATCGCGTCGAGGGCATTTGCCCCGATCCTTATCGCGTCTGGCTCAGCGAAGTCATGCTGCAGCAAACCACCGTGGCCGCTGTAACAGAGTATTTTCAACGCTTCACCCGGCGCTGGCCTCGAGTGCAGGATCTTGCCGCTGCCAAAGACGCCGACGTCATGGGTGAATGGGCCGGGCTTGGCTATTACGCCCGTGCCCGCAACCTGCTGAAATGTGCCCGCGTCGTCACCACTGATCTGGGCGGCCTGTTCCCCGACAGCTATGAAGCGCTGCTGAAACTGCCGGGCATTGGCCCCTACACGGCGGCGGCAGTGGCCTCAATCGCCTTTGATCGCGCCGAAACCGTGCTGGACGGCAATGTGGAACGGGTGATGGCACGGCTCTATAATATCGATGATCCGCTCCCCGGATCAAAACCGGTGCTGAAATCCCGCGCCGCAGCGCTTACACCAATCACGCGCCCCGGTGACTATGCCCAGGCGGTGATGGATCTGGGCGCCACCATCTGCACACCAAAAAACCCAGCCTGCGGGATCTGCCCCTGGCGCGCGCCCTGTCTGGCACGGGCTGCCGGAACCGCCGCCGAACTGCCTAAGAAGACGCCAAAGCAGCCCAAACCCACCCGACGTGGCACTGCCTACCTGGCCCGTAGCGCCACAGGCACCTGGCTGCTGGAACGCCGCCCCGAGAAGGGGTTGCTCGGCGGCATGTTGGGCTGGCCTGGCACCGAATGGAACGAGGCCCCCGAACCGCGCCCGCCCTTTGATGCCGATTGGCAGGATCTGGGTGCAGAGGTGCGCCATACCTTCACCCATTTCCACCTGATCCTAGAGGTGAAGTTGGCCGAACTGCCCGCAGGCTACAACGGCGCGCCAGACCAGGAACTGCTGTCACGCCACGCCTTTCGCCCCACTGATCTGCCCACGGTGATGCGCAAGGCCTTTGATCTTTGGGCCGGATCAGACTTTAAACTAGGTGCCTAGGCCCTAGTGGCCTTGGGGATGCGCGGTTCTGGCCTCTTGGGTTTCGCAGGCAATCGGCCTAGGCTTTATCCTGGCTGCCAAGCCTTTGGACGCTACCCAATCCGGAGACCCCTTGATGATCGCTGCTAACCGCCTGACACGCTGGCAATCCGCCTTGCCTTTCTGGCTCTCCATGCTGTTGCTGCCGCTGATATGGCTGGCAGCGCTGTTTGGCGGCTGGACGATCCTGCTGCCACCGCTGGTCACATGGTATCTCTTTGCTGTGCTGGATGGTTTTTTTGGCCTGAATCTCGAAAACGCCGACCCGATGACGGACGAAGACGATCTGCGCTGGTATCGCTGGCTCACCACAGCATGGGTCCCGCTACAATTTGCCTGCCTCTTTGGGCTGATCTGGTATGTCACCCACAGCAGCCACCTGTCGGGGCTGGAGAAGTTTGGCGTCTTCTTTGGCGTCGGGGTTGTCACCGGCACCATTGGCATCAACTACAGCCACGAGCTGATGCACCAACGCAGCCGACTGGAGCGCATTCTGGCGGATCTCTTGTTGGCCATGGTGCTTTACTCACATTTCCGGTCAGAACACCTGCTGGTTCATCATCGCTATGTCGGCACCCCACGTGATCCGGTCACTGCGCGCTATAACGAAGGGTTTCATCGCTATTTTCCGCGCGTCTTGCGGCAATGCTGGCGCTCTGCCTTTCGGGCAGAACGGGAAAAACTGGCCAGAAAAGACCGTCCCTGGAGCGATGCCAGGAACCCCTTCTTTCGCTACTGGGCGCTGCAACTGGCGATGCTGCTGCTGGCCGCGCTGCTGGGCGGGGGCGGTGGGGTCCTGCTGTTCCTGGTGCAGGCGGGCATCGCCATCTGGCAGCTGGAGCTGGTGAACTATGTGGAACACTACGGGCTGACCCGCAAACATCTGGGCGACGGGAAATATGAACATGTGCGACCGCATCATTCCTGGAATGCGGCGCATCGGGCCTCAAACTGGTTGCTGATCAACCTGCAGCGCCACTCCGATCACCACTATCGCCCGGATCGCCGCTTTCCCCTGTTGCAGAATTATACCCAGGCCGAGGCCCCGCAATTGCCCTTTGGCTATCCGGTGATGACAGTATTGGCGATGTGTCCACCGCTGTGGCGCCGGATCATGAATCCCAAGGTGCGGCGCTGGCGCCAGATGTATTACCCCGAAATCACCGAGTGGAGCGCCTATAACAAGGCAAAAACGCCCATGCCGCGCGCAGGGACGAGAGCGTAATTCAAGCGTGCAATATGAAAAAATACAAAAAGCGCTGACTGCCCCTAATAGCTGTCAGCGCTTTTTGGGCGAGACCTGGCAAGATCTCTCACGAGGCGCGGATAGGGGAATCTTGGACGGACGACCCCAAAACCGCGTAGCAACATGGACACTCTCTCACCTGAGACTTTTCAAAAGCTTAACAAGACAGGCACAATCCAGGGTTATTTCCACAAATACCTGAATTAATGTCGATATTCTTCAATTCCCCCATATCATCAAGGGGTACTTCACATAACATGCATCCTAAGGATGTGTAAGAATCATACCATCCCGAGCGTCGATTCAGGCTAGGGTCTTAGCGCTTGGCCCAGACTTTTATCGGTGCATCCAGACCGCGCACTTCCTGCTCCGGGTAACAGGCAAAGCCCTCGCTCAGTTCGCGGCCCGGCGTTTCCTGTTCGGCCTGCAAACGCAGATCTTCGCTCATGACAATCGGGGTCTGCAGGCGGCGGGTCATCTCTTCAAGGCGGGCGGCGACATTCACAGCCGTGCCGATCACCGCATATTCCAGCCGGTTCAGCCCGATATCCCCCAGCAGGGTTTCGCCAAAATGGATGCCAATCCCAGCCGTGATTTCCGGCTCGCCCAAACGTCGGCGTTCGCGGTTCCACTGGGCCAGAGAGTCTTGCATGGCAAGCGCGCAATCCAGCGCATTGCTGGCATCACGCTTACCGGCAGAGGGGGTGCCAAAAGTCGCCATCAGACCGTCGCCCAGGTATTTGTCCAGGGTACCATTGTGGCGAAAGACTTCGCGCTCCATCCGGGCATGGAACTCCCGCAGCAGCACAATCACCTGATGCGGGTCACGCCCGGCGGCAAGCCGGGTGAAACCGACAATATCAATGAACAAAACCGCCACATTTTGAATGCGCTCCTGCTTCAACGGCTCATCGTTCTGCGACAACTCTTCCACCACATTCGGCGAGAAATAACGCGAAAGGTTGGCACGCTCGCGCTCTAGCCCGGCGTTGCTCAGCAAAAGCGTATTGGTCCGGCGGGCAGAAATGGCCAACGTGATGGCAACGATTAGAAAGACGATGACCTCTTGGGCCCGTATCGGCACCGCATAGCTGTTGGGATCAAGGGTCTCAGCCAATGAGCTGCCCTCTCCAAAGGCGGCGGCGGCGGCCTCGCTCAGGCCGGGAACCGGGCTGGCAAACCACCAGGCCAGGGCCAGGGCAGACATCCACATCACCAGTGTCCAGATGCCAATGGCAATCACCGTACGCCAAGAATAGGCCATGGTGCCCAGCGCCAGAATGACAAAGAAGTAGATGAAATTGTCAAACCTGTACTGCATCGCCAGCGGCAGCATATCCATGTTCAACGGATTGGGGCCAACCATGCCAAGGGTCATCAGAAACAGATCAATAAAGATCAGGAGCAGCTCCATCCGAGAGCGACCAACCCGACCGATACGCCGTATGAACCAGCCGTTGACGCAGAGCAGCGCCAAGATCCCAATATAGTAGATGACCTCAAAGTGCGGATGTACCCAGAGCAAAAAGACCGCAAAGATGGCCATGGCGATCCAACGCGCTTTGACTGCCAGTTCCAGCCCCTCTCGCTTGTGCTTTTCCAGGGCCGCCAGGGTATATTGCGACTCGGCGGCCTGGCTGCTCTCTTCTTCCTGCACAATATTGCGAAGTTTCGGCGCAGGCGGAGTCATGGTAGCATCAGTCATCAGGCGGTCCCTATTTCTGCATCCTAAATAGGCACTCTGCCCATGGCATACACCCCCTTTTACTGCTTCGGCCCCGGAAACCAAAAAAGCCCCGCCAGAGGGCGGGGCAAGGTGCGGCACCTGTGTCACAGCACAGGGACCGTTGGTTAACTTGATAATGTCGTGAAAGCCTGCGCCGGAACTGGCCAGAGCCCTGAAGGCCGAGGTCTAGTTCTGCATTTCAGCCCGGATTTGCTGGCGCAGCACGTCGATAGGCACAGTTTGGCCATCACGTTTAAAACACCAATAGGTCCAGCCATTGCAGGAGGGCGCGTTTTCCAGATGAGCACCAACCTGATGGATCGAGCCTTTGACATTGTCGCCAATCAGTGTGCCATCGGCACGCACCTTGGCCTTGTGGCGTCGGTTCATCGAATAAAGCTCATCTCCGGGGCGCAGCATGCCACGTTCCACCAGCTGGCCAAAAGGCACCCGCGGCTCGGCGCGTTTGCTGGTCGAAACCTGCAGTGCCTCGCGGTCGAATTTGCGCACCGATGCGATGCGTGCTTCGGCCACCTTGCGATAGGAATCCTCTTGCTCGATACCGATGAATTCACGTCCCAGCATCTTGGCCACGGCGCCGGTTGTACCTGTGCCAAAGAAGGGGTCCAACACCACATCACCGGGGTTAGTAGATCCCACCAGGATACGATGCAGCAGCGATTCGGGTTTTTGCGTAGGATGCGCCTTTTCGCCGTTCTCATCCTTCAGCCGCTCATGACCGGTACAGATCGGCAGCACCCAATCCGAGCGCATCTGAATGCCCTCGTTCAGGGACTTCAAGGCCTCATAATTAAAGGTATATTTGCCGCCTTCGGCCTTTGACGCCCAGATCATCGTCTCATGCGCGTTGGTGTAGCGTTTGCCACGGAAGTTCGGCATCGGGTTGGATTTACGCCAGACGACATCGTTCAGAATCCAGAACCCTTCATCCTGCATCGCTGTGCCGACGCGGAAGATGTTGTGGTAGGATCCGATCACCCAAATAGAGCCGTTTGGCTTCAGAAGCCGACGGGCTTCATGCAGCCAGCGGCTGGTGAAATCATCATAGGCTGCAAAGCTGGAAAACTGGTCCCAGTGGTCATCCACCGCGTCGACCTTGCTGTTGTCGGGGCGGTGCAGCTGGTTTTTCAGTTGAAGATTATAGGGGGGATCCGCAAAAATAAGATCCACCGAATTGGACGGAAGCCCTGCCATCACGTCGATGCAGTCACCATCCAGAATCGTGTTTAGAGGGAGCGTCGCGGCGCCCTTCGTCATGGTTTTGTTCATTTGCTCTGCCTCAATAACCATCCGGCGCATTTTTGCGCTCATTTTGGTTATCCACAGGATGAGTTATCCGGGATTCGAGGTCAATTTGTTTTTTAGATCAGCGCAATACGGTTCACTCTTGATACAATATCTTGTGTACTGGTTTGAAAGATCGACGATGATGTGGTGTTACGCCCAATTCAACCAGGGCGTCACGGTGTTGCTTTGATGGATATCCGGCATTCTTCTCCCAGCCATATCCCGGAAACTGTTGCGCCAAATCCACCATGAGCAAATCGCGAGCCTCTTTGGCCACAATAGAGGCCGCCGCAATCGAGACTGATTTGCCATCGCCCTTGACCACTGCTTCGGCTGGAATTTCCAGATCTTTGGGGATCAGATTGCCGTCGATCAGCAGATAATCCGGCGCAGGCGACAGGCCTGCCACGGCCCGTTCCATCGCCAGATGCGAGGCGCGCAAAATGTTCAGCTGGTCTATCTCTTCAACGCTGGCCTCGGCCACCGAAACCTCGGCGCAGTCCACCAGCAGCGCGGCTAGGGCGGCGCGTTTTTTGGCGCTTAACTTCTTGGAATCATTCAGACCCGGCGGCAGGCAGGTCATATCCAAAACAACGGCGGCTGCGGTGACCGGCCCGGCCAGTGGCCCCCGGCCAACTTCGTCCACACCGGCGATTCTGACATAGCCCTTGCTCTGGGCGGCACTCTCTAGGCTGGTATCTGGCTGTTCCATGCCGCTGTCAGACCCAAGTCCAGACAGATTCGCAAGCCAGGGACGCGTTTTTTGCCGCTTCTCAGGCTGGCGTCGCAAACTTGTCGCAAAAAAGAGGGGGCAAAACCCCCTCCGGTCTGCGCTGGTCTGTCAGCCGGGCCGAGGCGATTACCCTTAGCGATTGACCAGGCGATAGCCATGCTGTTTCAGGCAGCGCGGCTTATAGGCAGAACGGTTCTTGCGGCCATTCCAGAAGGTAACTTTGCAAGAGCGCGGCAGGGATTTCACCCGACCATAGTTCCGGCGCAGGCAGTTCTGCGCCACCAGCGAGCGACCGTTCTTGAACCGGGGGAAATACTTTACGCATTGCGCGGGCAGATCATAGCGGCCCACACGCGGCGGCAGCGGCCGGGTCACGGGGTCCCGATGGGGGCGATGGGGGCGGGTCACCGTCTCGCGGCGGCGATCACGGGTGTTATGATCGTGCAGGGCGGCGCCAAGAATGCCCAGAACCGCCAGGCCGGCCACCACTTTGCCAACGTCATTGCCCGCCTGAACCGGAGTCGAAGATATCCCGGTGATCGCCAGGGACGCCGCCAGAATCAGGGCGATAAATTTACGGTGCTGTTTGGGCTGCATGCGCTGTGTCATCGGATCATATCCTCTTAGAGCTATTGGGGTCACTGTTGAACGCGGCTGTCTTGCGCTCAAAATCCTATGAACCCAGCCTCCCCCCAGGGCGTCAGACAGGCAATAACACCCCCCTGCTATCCGATAACCATAGCCCCAAACGCTTGTTGTTATTGAATGTCGGCAGGGTTCGGCGCAGGGTGAGGACATGAAACATTCCCTTGCTATACCGCTGATAAGCATGGCCATCTTGGCGCTTTCCACGCCAGTCTTGGCCGCCGATTGCTACGCCGATTACAAGGCCAAGCAGAACAATCCGCTGAAACTGCATTACGGTGTGATCCAGATCCAGGGCACCTGTCGCAAAGCCGATGCAAAGGACGAAATTCAGGCCCGCATCGCGCCTGCCGGCTGGACCCTGTTGAATGTGATGACGGTCTTTGGCCCCGAAGGACTGCAGCAAAGGAAGGCCAATGCCGGACCCTATTTTCTCCGTTTCTGAGGCCCGCATGGCGGGCAGCCGCATTATCGCCTTTGGTATCGCGTTGATTGCCGCATTGCTGGCGCTTGCCGGCACGGTCCTGTTGCTGACGCTGCCCGATGGCAATGCCTTTAACGCGCGGGTTGAACAGCTCTTTGTAGAAAACGACCTGACCAGCCAGGCCGAAATCAAGCTGCTTGAAATCCTCGCTCAGTCAGGCACCGCCTTTGCCGATACGCTGGCCAGCTACCGGATGGTGATCTTTGTGCTGCTGCTCTTTGCCACCGCGATGATGATCGTGGCCCTGGTGGTACTCGCCATGCTGGTGCTGCTGAACCGCCGCATGGCCCAGATCGAACGCTCTGGCATTCAGGTTACCGAACTGCTGATCAGCCGCGAAGAGCATACCGTCTACCTCAACAGCATGGGCTTCAAACTGACCCCCGCCGCGATGGAGACCCTCTCGGCCCTGGCCGAGGCCCGCATGGATGACGATGTGCTGTCAGGTGCCGAGATAGAGGCGGTGATTTCCGGCCGCCACAGCAGCGAGTGCGAAGAAGCGGCCGGCGCCACCCGGATCAAGCGGTTACGCGACACTCTGGGCAATCAGATGGTCAGTGAGCTTTTGGTCAAGAATATCGCCAAACGCGGCTATGTGCTGGCGATCAGCAAGGATGTCATTCGCATGGTCTGATCCCCCGCAGCCCTGTTCCAAACCACGACCCCCAGGGGCGAGACACAGCCTCGCCACGCCAGCAGGTGATTAAAGCTGCTCGAAGGGAAAGAAGTTTTTCGCAGAAAAACAATGCCCTGCAAGGCTCACACATGCGCTGTGCAGGGATGCTCTGTTTCGGCACTGGATATTCCACCCGGAAATCCCACATAGAAGGCTACTTCCGTTCTGGAAGCGGCCTTGGCGGCTTTCATACGCCTATGGCCCAAAAGGCCCCCGCCGGTCGGGGCAAAAGGACAGATCTAATGAACGCGCACATCCCCCCTCAGCCCCCGGCTTCCGGCCCCCACAACTCTGGCTCTGGCCCGCAACGTCGCAGCCTGCAAAACCGTGGATACGGAATTCTGGTCGAACCCCTGCGTGGAGAAGTCCAGGTGCGGCGCAATGGCTGTCTCTTGGCCAAGAGCACCCGCGCACGGGTGATGTATGAAACCCGGCTGCCGCCCACAATCTATATTCCGCGGGATGATCTGACCGTGGATCTATCCAACAAGGTGGGGCTTCAAACCTTTTGTCCATTCAAGGGGACGGCCTTTTACCATGACCTGAAGCTGGAAGACGGCCGGGTCGACAATGCGGTTTGGATCTATGAAAATACCCTGCCAGAGGCGGCGCAGATCGAAGGCCATGTCGGCTTTGTTTCAGATCCCTGCACCAAAATCGACCTGGGCGAAAATCTTATTGCACCGCCAGAATATGGCAATATCTCTGGCCCGCTGATTGACTGGCTCCTGCGCGAGGCAGCGTTTCTGCCAACCCCTGCCGAGTTCACCCAGGCCTTTTCGGAAAAACTGCTGGAGCAGGGGGTGCATCTGTCGCGGCTCTCGGTGCTGGCCTGGTCGCTGCATCCGCAGATCGCGGGCAAGAACTTCATCTGGCAGCGCGCCACCAATGAGGTGACGACCTATGCACCCAGTTATGAAATTTATGAACACCCCTCTTATCACGCGAGCCCGCTGCGCCATGTCTCGCGGGGCCGGGGCGGCGTGCGTCACCGCATCGACCGCCAAGACTCGCAGGATGCCTTCCCGATCCTCAGCGATCTGCGCGCCGCCGGGGCCACCGACTATGTCGCCATGCCGCTGCCCTTCTCCGATGGTCGGATCAATGTGCTCACCGTTGCCTCGGATCACCCGGACGGGTTTTCCACTGCGAACCTTGGCCTGATATTTGAATGCTCGGCAGTGGTGGCCCGCTATTACGAGGTCTTCATGCAGCGCGAAAACGCCCAGAGCCTCTTGGAAACCTATGTCGGCAAGCGCACCGGCGCACGGGTTCTGGGCGGCCAAATTCGCCGCGGCGAAGGCGATGAGATCGACGCTGCCATTATGTTTTGCGATCTGCGCGGCTCTACCCTGCTAGAAGAACAGCTGGGGCGGCGCGACTATATCAAACTGCTGAACGGGTTCTTTGAAACCGCCTCGACCATTGTGCATGACAACGGCGGCGAGGTGCTGAAGTTCATCGGCGACGCGGTGCTGGCGGTGTTTCCTGCCGAAGCGGATGGCGAAGAGGCCCGCGCCCAGGCACTCTGCTCCGCCCGCAGCATTACCCCGGCAATTGCCGAACTGGCCGCCGAACATGGCTTGCCTCGGCTTGACTGCGCCAGCGGCATTGCCTTTGGTACCGTAACCTATGGCAATGTCGGCTCGAGAGAGCGACTGGATTTCACCGTCATAGGTCAGGCCGCCAATATCGCCGCCCGCCTGGGTAATCATGGCAAAAGTCTGGGGCATCAGATCGTGGTCAGCCAGAACTCTCTGCCCCGCGCCTGCCAGAACGCCACGCCCCTGGGCCCGCTACAGCTGCACAATGTCAGTACCCCGGTCGAGAGCTACGCTGTGGCCCCGCTGCGCAAAGCCCCCACCGCCAAGCCGCAAGACACTCTCCAGGCAGGCCCACCGCCGGTCCCCGTCACGGTCATTACCCCGAACAGCGCCGACAACACGGCCAGCCCGGTCAAATAGATCCGGTGCAGATCTGCGGTTTGACAGTGGTCCTAGCCTGCCAAAATACTCCCGGTGCGCGGGAGCCCCACGCTGACCGGGCGCAACAAATGCTAGGGCGTGACCCGCGCACGCTGCGCCGCATCGCCCATTGAAATCAACAGCGGCTCACCGTCCTGATGCGCCTTGAACGCCGCCTTGTCCTGCATCCCGCGCCAGCCCTGATGCACCAGCGACTGCGCCACCGCGCCGCCTAGGGTGGTGCCGGGGCCTGTCACAATGAACAGATCCGGGGCAAATTCCAGCGCCGCAGTCTGCACAGCCCGGGTGAAGTCATAGGGTTCGACCACCTGATGCCCCAGCGTATAGTCCCACAGCGCCGCCAGGTCGGTGGATCCCGGCTGCCAAATCGCACCGCGCCCATCCACCAGCGGCACTGCGGGCTGCGTCAGTATTCCCCCGTCCAGCTGTTTGCGCCCCTCGGCGGCCACTGGCACCTGTAGCGCGGTATGAAAACCGGCGTGATTGGCCAGTCGCATCGGGAAGCGATCTGCGATCTGCGGCACGGCAGCCTCAAAGGCAGCCAGGCCCGCGTCATCTCCGGCCAGCACCAACATCCCCCCCAGATCAATCGACAGCGCCAGCACATGATTCCTGCGGGCGTTGATCTGCGCCACCAGCGCCAATAGCTCTGCCTTGCGCTGCGGATCTGGTCGCCAGTCATCGCCGGTAAAGGGATAGACCAACTGACCACCAATCAGATGCTCCTGCATCAGGGTCCCCATGGTGTTCACCAGCGCGAATCCGTCCTGCGGCGACAGCGCGCCAGCAACGGCCAATGCGATATACCAGCCCATGGAGTTGCCGGTGACCGCAACCACCTCGATATCTTCAGCCAGCGCCTGCGCATCCGCCACAGCGCTGGCATAGATCAGCGGTGAAGCGATATCACCGCGCGAGTATTTCCCCACCGAAAACCGTGTCGCCCCATCCAGGGCGGTGACCTCTTCCTGGCCCAATGCGGTTCGCGCTGCATCAAAGCCCGCAAACAGAGCCGCCTTATCGGCGTGATGGCGGTGCAGATAACCCAACTCGGGCTTGTTATAGGTGCCCCGGCCAGGGCAGATCAAAACGGCGGTACGGGTCATTGCTTTGCTCCTACCAGATCCAGCGCGGCGGCAAGGATGCTGTCTTTGGACGGCAGCGTGGCGGCATAGGCCGGTCCGGTTGCGATAAAGCAATCCGCCGCCGCGATGCGCGCAGCCGGGCGATCGCCTTGCTCGCAAAACAGGGCCATCAGCCCCTCGGACTGGCTGCCGGTGCTGCGGCATTCATCGACGATCAGCACATGTTTGCAACCTTTGGTGGCTGCGATCAGCGCCTGTGTCGGCAGCGGGGCCAGCCAGCGCAGATCGATGATGCGGGTCTTGATGCCGCGTGCCTCCAGCTCGGCCTGGGCCTGCGCCGACAGATAGCGGCCATTGCCATAGGTGACGATGGCAAGATCCGTGCCCTCGCCATGCTGGCCGACATCGCCCAGGGCGATGCGCTGATCCGGTGCCGGATAGGTCCGCATCCATTCCCCATCCTTGGCCACCTGCAGATCCCGCATAGGATAAAGCGCGATTGGTTCAACAAAGACCACCACCCGCTGTTCCTCACGCGCCAGACGCACAGATTCGCGCAGCATCTTCGCTGCATCTTCCCCATCCGAAGGGCAGGCAATCACGATCCCCGGAATATCACGCAACACCGCCAGCGAGTTGTCGTTGTGGAAATGGCCACCAAATCCCTTTTGATAGCCAAGGCCGGCAATGCGCAGCACCATGGGGTTGCTGAACTGCCCGTTAGAGAAAAACGGCAGGGTTGCCGCTTCGCCGCGCAGCTGATCCTCGGCATTGTGCAGATAGGCCAGGAACTGAATTTCCGGCATCGGCACAAAACCATTGTGCCCCATGCCAATGGCCAACCCCAGAATCGACTGTTCGTCCAGCAGCGTGTCGATCATCCGATCCGGGCCAAAGCGCTGATGCAGTTTCTGCGTCACCCCGTAGACGCCGCCCTTGCGGCCGACGTCTTCGCCCATCATCACGATTTCACCATGTTCAAGCATCAGATCGGTCAGCGCCCAGTTGATCAGCCGTGACATCGGCTGGGGGTCATCCATCGCCCGCATATCACTGCCAAAGACCTTGGCGCGGACCTCCTCGCTGGGGCCATTGCTGGCGGCGCAGGCCCGCGCAGGCGGGATAAGACTGGCTGCGACATCCGCACCGGTTTTCAGATGTGGACGTGTCACCACCTCGGCGCGGATGCGCTCCACCCGCGCGCAGGTATCAGTGTAGATCTCCAACGCCTTGGCGCGGCCCAGGGCACCGGACTGTTCCAACAGGCGCACCGAATGCAGCAGCGGATCATTGGCCTCATCCGCCTCCACCTCGGCCTTGGGCAAATAGGTCGTCGGCACATCTGCCCCTGCATGGCCATAAAGCCGCACAGTCCGCAGATGCAGAAAAGCGGGTTTCTTGCGGCGGCGCACATAGTCGGCGGCCTCTTGTGCCACGGCATGGGCCGCGTAGATATCCAGCCCGTCCGCCTTGAAGTATTTGATACCTGGGCGGGCCCGCATTGAGGTCTCGATCCAGCCCCGGGGTGTCTTGGTCGAAATGCCGATACCGTTGTCCTCGCAGACAAACAACAGCGGCAGCGGCGTTGATTGCACCGAAGTCCAACCCGCCGTGTTGATCGCCCCCTGCGCAGTGGAGTGATTGGCCGAGGCATCGCCAAAGGAGCACATGACAATGCTGTCGTCGCGCATGATCTTATGCTCGGGCGCATGGCGTTTGGCTGCCCCGATGGAATAGGCGGCACCTACCGCCTTGGGCAGGTGGCTGGCGATGGTTGAGGTCTGCGGCGGGATCATCAGCGCCTTTGATCCCAACACCTTGTGCCGCCCACCCGAGGTAGGATCTTCAGAAGAACAGGCAAAGGACAAAAGCATGTCCCAGGCGATGCGCTGCCCGGGCACCTGATCGGCACGGGCAATCTGAAAGGCAGCATCGCGGTAATGCAGAAAGGCCATATCATCCGGGCGCAGCGCCCTCGCCACAGCCGCCATACCCTCGTGCCCCGACGAGCCGATGGTATAAAACCCCTGCCCCGCCTTTTGCATCGACCGGCTGGTGATATCCAGCGCCCGGCTCAGCACCTGGGCGCGGTAGATACCCACGGCCTGCTCTGCTGGCAGATCACCGGTCGGCGCGGCGCCCTGCGGCAGTTGCCCGGCGCCAACCCGGTCCAAAAAGTTCTGATGCACGATCTGAGCGCGGTCCATTGGCTATCCTTTTGTCATATCTGTGCCCGTTATCAGCGAGAACAGCCATGACTTCCAATGACAATATTCGCCCAACACATGCAATTTTGGCATGAATAAGCCAGCGCAAACCAGGCAATTGCGCAATGCACCCCCGCAGCAGAACGACGGCAGCAGGGGCCAAAGCGGGGCGTGGGACAATATCTTTTTGCCGCAAGATCGCGTAGTCCTGCTATATCCGTGCAATATCGCAGCCAAGGACCACGATGCCCCACGCCCAACCGACCTCTCGCCCTGGATCGCCTGACCGCAAGCACGGCGGATCGCTGCCAAACGGGACCTTTAGGTTTATCGCGCTGGATGTGGAAACCGCCAGCCGTGACAGTGCCAGCATTTGCCAGATTGGGCTAGCCTGTGTCACCGCCAGCAGCCAGATCGTGACCTATAGCACCTATGTGAACCCCGAGCAGAGCTTTTCCCCCTTCAACACCGAACTGCACGGTATTGACGCACAGACGGTGACCTCTGCGCCCTGCTTTCCAGAGGCCTGGCAACGCCTGAAGCCGCTGCTGCAACTGCACCACTTGGTGCAACACAGCAGCTTTGACAGCAGGGCGTTGGACGCTGCCTGCCGCGCCTATCGCCTGCCCAATGCCGACCTCAGCTGGAGCGATAGCGTTCGAATCGCCCGCAAGGCCTGGCCCGAGTTCAAGGGCAATGGCGGCCATGGGCTGGCCAACCTAAAGCAGGAACTGGGGCTGTCTTTTTACCATCACGACGCCGAGGAAGACGCCCGCGCCGCAGCCCAGATCGTGCTCTTGGCAGAGGCGCGTCTGGGGCAGAGTTTTGACCAGATCAGCGGCACCGCGCGCAGAGCCCAGTTCAACCTGCCGCTAACAAAACCATAAGGCGCCGTGCCTGGTCCACGGTCCAAAGCGTCAACGCTGTCGATCTTGCCTCTAATTTGAAGTTCATTTTTGACGATCAACCGGGCTGCATTAACTCCGCGCTCGTTTTCCGCACATATCCTTTGCAAATGCTAACCCCCAACCCGGGCGACAAATTGCGGAGACAAGAATGAACCTTGGTAGAATAACATGCTCACTGGCGGCAACAATTGCGTGCAGCGCCTCGCTTCTGGCCACCCAGGCTATGGCCGACCCGGTGCAGCTCACCACATTGGAATGGCCCCCTTATGTGAATGCAGACGGGTCCGGCACCAGCACGGACCGGGTTGTTGAGATCCTGAAAGGTGCAGGTATCGAAGCAACAGTACGGGTTTTCCCCTGGAACCGAGCCGTCAATCTGGCCGCCAAGGATCCGGCATGGCTTGGCGTGTACCCCGAATACTACTCCGCGACCGATGATGCTGACAAAGGTGGCGAACGCTGCTTGTTTTCCAATTCGTTCGGGACCAGTCCGGTTGGCTTTGTCCAGCGTATCGATGCTCCGATCAGTTGGTCTGACCATGCTGACCTGACCGAATATTCCATCGGCGTTGTCGCGGGCTACCTGAACGAAGAGCGTTTCGACACCATGGTCGCCAATCGGGAAATCAAAACCGAGGAGGTGGCCTCGGATGAGGCAAATCTCAAAAAGCTTGGTGCAGGCCGCATTGATGCCGCCGTGATTGACCGTGAAGTCATGGCGCATCTGCTTGCCACCATGCCAGCGCTTGCAAGCCAATTGGAATTCAACGCCCAGCCGCTGGCCGAGCACGGGTTGCATATCTGCTTTGAAAACTCAGAAGCGGGCCGCAATCTGCGGGATAAATTCAACGCCGCATTTTAACGCAGGCGACACACTGTCCTACAAGGGGCCCGGATTCGTCTGGGCCCTTTCGACTTTGAGATTTGCGCAAAATCCATGGCTGAAAATGAGAAAGCCTCAGGCGTTTCCGCCTAAGGCTTTGATAAAGTGGTGAGCCGTGATGGGTTCGAACCATCGACCTACTGATTAAAAGTCAGTTGCTCTACCAGCTGAGCTAACGGCCCACTTTATAATCGCTGCTTAAGTGCTTTTTCTAAGGTGATCAAGCACTTAATTTGCTATCGTCTGACAAGTCCGTATCGTTCTTGCCGTCTCGATTGGCGGCTGTCTACGGTTAGCAGGGTAAGGGGTCAAGCCCTTTTTTGAACTTTATACGTCACAGACTGGATTCATTTTCATCGCAGGTCTATATGCCCGGTATGAGTATGTATTCAGATCCCCAATTTCCCTTCATGAAGATGCATGGGCTTGGCAATGATTTTGTCGTTGTTGATGCGCGCGCGCGAAAGCTGGCGATCACCCCGGCTCTGGCCAGGGGAATCGCCCACCGCCAGTTTGGAGTCGGCTTTGATCAGTTGGCGCTGATTGAACAGGGCACCGGCGATGCGCATCTCACCTTTTATAACGCTGATGGCTCGACTTCGGCGGCCTGTGGCAATGCCACCCGCTGCATCGCCCGCCATCTGATGGATGAAACGGGCAAGGATAGCCTGCATCTGACCACCGATCGCGGTGATCTCTTTGCCCGCGATGCCGGCGATGGGCTGACATCGGTCAATATGGGCCTGCCGCAGCTTGCCTGGGATGAAATCCCCCTGACAGAAGCGATGGATACTCTCGAACTCCCCATCGAAGGCAGCCCAACCGCCACTGGCATGGGCAATCCGCATTGCACCTTCTTTGTCGAAGACGCCGATTTGATTCCGCTGGCCGAATTTGGCCCACGCTATGAACACCACCCGCTGTACCCACAACGTACCAACGTGCAGGTCGCCCATGTGGTCGGCCCCGATCACATCCGCATGCGCGTCTGGGAGCGTGGCGTTGGCGTCACCCTGGCCTCTGGCTCCTCGTCCTGCGCAACCGCCGTGGCCGCGCATCGCCTTGGCCTGACAGGGCGCAGGGTGCAGGTTGATCTGGATGGCGGCCGCCTCTGGATCGACTGGCGCGATGATGGTGTCTGGATGACCGGCCCCACCATGCATGTCTTTACCGGCAGCTTCACCACCGCCTTTCTCGAAAGCCTCTGACATGTCCGCACCCAAGTTCACCACCCTGGGCTGCCGCCTCAACGCCTATGAAACCGAAGCGATGAAAGAGCTGTCCCAGCATGCCGGTCTCGACAATCTGGTTGTGGTCAATACCTGCGCGGTGACGGCGGAAGCGGTGCGAAAATCGCGCCAGGAAATCCGCCGCCTGCGCCGCGACAACCCAGAGGCCCGCATCGTGGTCACCGGCTGCGCCGCCCAGACCGAACCGGAAACCTTTGCCCAGATGGCAGAGGTCGACACCGTCCTGGGCAATACCGAAAAGATGCAGCCGGAAACCTGGGCAGGTATGGCCGCTGATTTCATTGGCGAAACCGAAAAGGTCCAGGTCGATGACATCATGTCGGTGACTGAAACCGCCGGCCATTTGATTGACGGCTTTGGCACCCGTAGCCGCGCCTATGTACAGGTGCAAAACGGCTGCGACCACCGCTGCACCTTCTGCATCATTCCCTATGGCCGCGGCAACTCCCGCTCGGTCCCGGCTGGCGTTGTGGTGGACCAGATCAAACGGCTGGTGGATAAGGGCTACAACGAGGTTGTGTTGACTGGCGTTGATCTCACCAGCTGGGGCGCCGATCTGCCCGCCACGCCAAAACTCGGCGATCTGGTGATGCGTATCCTGAAACTGGTCCCCGATCTGCCGCGCCTGCGGATCTCCTCGATCGATTCGATTGAGGTCGATGACAACCTGATGCAGGCCATCGCCACTGAACCGAGGCTGATGCCGCACCTGCATCTGTCGCTACAGCACGGCGACGATCTGATCCTCAAACGCATGGCCCGGCGTCATCTGCGCGACGACGCCATCCGCTTTTGCGAAGACGCACATCGCCTGCGCCCCGAAATGACCTTTGGCGCCGATATCATCGCCGGCTTTCCAACAGAAACCGAAACGCATTTTGAAAACTCTCTGAAGCTGGTTACAGACTGCAACCTCACCTGGCTGCATGTCTTCCCCTATTCAAAACGCGACGGCACCCCAGCGGCTAGGATCCCCAATCAGGTCAATGGCAATACCATCAAATCCCGCGCCGCCCGCCTGCGCACCGCCGGAGAGACCCAGGTGGCCCGCCACCTTGCCAGCCAGGTCGGCAGATCACACCAGGTGCTGATGGAAAATCCCCATTTGGGCCGCACCGAACAATTCACCGAGGTGAAATTCGCCACCCCCCAAACCGAAGGCAATATCATCTCCGCCCGCATTCTTGGCATCGACGGCTCCCGGCTCACCGCCTGACGCCCGCAAAGCCTTTCATCTTGCCAAAAATACCTCGGGGTGAATGGGCGTTCACGCCCAGAGGGGCGGCGCCCCTGCGCCCGCCTGCCGCCCGGCCAAACAAAAGGCCCCTGCAAATTATCTTGCAGGGGCCTTTCCTAATCTTAAACCAGCCTATCAGGCGGTTTTCTTATTCTTATGCGGTGCCCAGAGCTTCTTGTTGGTCAGATAGAGCAGAACCGACAAGACAGTCAGAATCAGCACGCCAACGAATCCGGCCTGCTTGCGCGCCATCATCTTGGGTTCAGCTGTCCACATCAGGAAGGCCGCAACGTCCTGCGCCATCGCCTCGACATTATTTTCATGCCCATCGGCGAATTCGACCTGCTCATCAAACAGGGGCGGTGCCATTGAAATCCAGCCGCCAGGGAAGGCAGTGTTTTCATAAAAGAGCGTCCCCGCCTCTTCCTTTTCTTCGCCGGTATAGCCGTGCAGCAATGACGCGATATATTCCGCGCCGCCAATGCCTTTGAACAGCTGGTTGATACCGGATCCATAGGGACCATGGAAACCGGCCCGTGCCTTTGCCATCAGGCTCAGGTCAGGGGCGCCAGCGGCGGTATTGGCCGGAAAATGGTCAATCGGCTTTGCTGGACGATCTTCATCTAGTTCCGCGTCATAGACCGAGAAATTATCGGCAGCATAGGCGCGGACCTGGTCCTCGGGCAGCGCTGGGCCGCCCTCATCCGCCAAGGTGCGCAGCGGCACGAATTTCAGCCCGTGGCAGGCAGAACAGACCTCGGTGTAGATTTGTAGGCCGCGCTGCAGCTGGTTTTGATCATAGGCGCCGAATGGTCCTTCGAACGAGAACTGAAAGTCCTCGACGTGGCCGCTTCCGCCTGCCGCATGGGATGCGACAGGGGCAAGGGCAACAGCGAAGGCGGCACCGATTGCGAGTTTCTTCAACATTGGTAGCTGTCCTTCTCAGTTACTCGGCAGGAGTGGCTGCGTCGGATTTCTCGCCATAGTGGGCGTCGAAATCTTCTTCGATTGTAGCAGGCTCTGCCAGTGGCTTCTCGATGACACCCAGGATCGGCAGGATCACCAGGAAGTAGCCGAACCAGTAGGCCGATGCGATCAGTGAGAAAGAGGCATAGGGCTCTTCCGCAGGCATCGCGCCCAGCCACATCAGGGCAAAGAAGTCAAAGACCAGCAGGTAGAACCACCACTTGAACATCGGACGATAGCGACCGGAGCGCACGCGGCTGGTATCCAGCCAAGGCACCAGCGCCATCACGGCAATCGCACCAAACATCGCCAGAACCCCAAAGAACTTGGCGTCGACAATGCCACCGGTCACAAAGGAGGCAATCTGCACAACCCAGACTTCCGAAGTGAAGGCCCGCAGGATCGCGTAGAAGGGCAGGAAGTACCATTCAGGAACGATATGCGACGGGGTCACCAGCGGGTTTGCCTCGAGATAGTTATCGGGGTGGCCCAGGTAGTTTGGCATAAAGCCGACAATAGCCCAGAAGATCACCAGAACCACGGCCAGGCCGAGGAAATCCTTGATCACAAAATAGGGCCAGAACGGCAGGGTGTCTTTCTCGGCTTCCGCTTTCGACCCCTTGCGCACATCAACCCCGGTTGGGTTGTTGTTGCCAGTGGTATGGAAGGCCCAGATATGGACCACAACCAGCGCCGCGATGACAAAGGGCAGCAGATAGTGCAGCGAGAAGAAGCGGTTCAGCGTGGCGTTGTCCACCGCAGGCCCGCCCAGCAGGAAGGTCTGCAGCGCGTCGCCAACAAAGGGAATCGCGCCGAACAGGCCAGTGATCACGGTCGCACCCCAGAAGGACATCTGCCCCCAGGGCAGAACGTAGCCCATGAAACCAGTGGCCATCATCAGCAGGTAGATGATCATGCCGATAATCCAGGTGATCTCACGCGGGGCCTTGTAAGAGCCATAGAAAAGGCCGCGGAAGATGTGGATATAGACGGCGACAAAGAACAGCGAGGCGCCGTTCGCGTGCACATAGCGCAACATATGGCCACCATTCACGTCGCGCATGATGTGCTCAACGGAGGCAAAGGCCATATCGGCATGGGGGGTGTAGTGCATCACCAGCACAATGCCGGTTACAATTTGCAGTACCAGGCAGAAGGCCAGCACAATGCCCCAGATCCACCACCAGTTCAGGTTCTTCGGGGTGGGGATCATGATGGTGTCATAAACCAGGCCGACGATGGGCAGGCGGCTATGCAGCCACTTTTCTGCGCCCGTCTTTGGTTCGTAATGGTCGTGCGGAATACCGGACATTTGGCGTCTCCTTATCCCAGCTTAATGGTTGTTGCGTCGGTGAACTCTGCGACGGGAACGTGCAGGTTCTGGGGCGCGGGGCCTTTGCGGATCCGGCCAGCGGTGTCGTAGTGCGACCCGTGACAGGGGCAGAACCAACCGTTGAAATCGCCAGAACCGTCGCCCAGCGGCACACAGCCGAGGTGGGTACAAACACCCATCATCACCAGCCATTCGCCGTTCTCATCCATGGTGCGGTTTTCATCCGCAGCATCGGTGCCAGGCTTGTTGGGGTTCTCCGACGAGTCGTCGATCAATACGGACACATCGACAGCGCGGGCTTCGTCGATCTCTGCCTGAGAGCGACGGCGGATGAACACGGGTTTCCCCAAGAACATCACACTGATCTGCGTTCCAACCTCTACGCCACTCACATCCACCAGGATCGAGGACAGCGCCTTGACGTCAGCCGAGGGGTTCATCTGGTTGACCAAGGGCCATACGGCGGCACCCGCGGTCACTGCCCCGGCGCCGGCAGTGGCGTAGTAGAGGAAATCTCTCCGGGTTCCTTCGTTGTCTTCTGCGTGGGACACGAGGTTTTCTCCATTTCCAGCGCCCGTTTAGGGCAAACATGCGCATGCACCACGAAAACGCGGTGATCATCGCGGGTCATAAACAGGTGAAAGGCGTTCGTCCAGCGGTCAAAGCCGCGCAGGTCCCTACAGTTTCAAGTTTCTTTGCAACGGCGCTTTCAAAGCAACAGCCAGCTGCCGCCAGCTGTCGCGAAATAAAGATGGCTTTAACCTTTTGGCGGCCGCGTGGCCTGCATAGAGGCGCGCGATTCGAAGCCTTCGAACCAAGCGGCCAGCGCTAGATTGTCGGCCCGCCAATCAAGTGTTGGATGGCGGAAATCCACATAGCCAAGACCACAGGCCACCGCGATCTGTCCGATATCCAGCATCCCCTCCAGATGTGGCATCCACTGCGCATTCAGCGCCGTGCAGGCCGCCAGGACCTTACCGTGCTGCGCCTTGATCCAATCCTGCGACTGCTGATCTTCGGGGCGCAGGCGCAGTTCATAAGCGGCAAGAACAGCCGCATCCATCAGGCCATCGGCCAGGGCCTCTAGCACTTTGCTGTCCCAGCCCTTGTTATAAAGATCCGCCCCAGCGCGCATATTCAGGTAATCACAAATCACCCGGCTATCAAAAAGCACCCCACCGTCTTCACGCTCCAACGCCGGGATTTTTGCCAGTGGGTTCTGTGCCTGCACATCAGCGCTGGGGGCAAAGGGCGAGGTCACCACCTGGTTAAGCGTAACCTGATCCAGCGTTTCGGTTTCGTGCAATAGCACCATAACCTTGCGCACAAAGGGGGAAGTCGGGGCATAGTGAAGTTTCATCGCGCTCTCCTTGTCGATTGGTCGCAGCCTAGCCACTTGGCGGCAAATGGAAAACCCAACAGACCATGATCCTGCCAATTCCCCAAAAGCCCTGCGTCACATCTGCACTTCCTGTCTTGCGCGCCGCGCAACTTCTTGGCAGGGTCATGCTGTTCTCAGGGCGGGGTGAAATTCCCCACCGGCGGTAAGCGGGGTTTCCCCGTAAGCCCGCGAGCGGCTTTTGCGTTTGACGCCTCCACAGCCCGAAAAGTGGGAACCGGTTTTCGGACTGTGCTGTGGAGCAAACAAGGAAGTGTCTAGCAGATCTGGTGAGATTCCAGAGCCGACGGTCATAGTCCGGATGGAAGAGAACGTACGACGAAACTGCCTTTGGCTGCCGCCAGATGTGGTTTGTGTTGTTCGTTATCGCCTTGGGTGACGTGTCAAAACCTATAGGAGAGACCCATGACACACACCCGCTATGCCTTTATCAAGGCGCAATGGCATGCCGATATCGTAGACCAGGCGCTGACTGGTTTCACCCAACTCATCCCAGCTGAACAGGTTGATGTCTTTGACGTGCCCGGCGCGTTTGAGATGCCTCTGATGGCGCAAGAGCTGGCCAAGACAGGCAAATACGCCGCTGTGGCCTGCGCCGCACTGGTGGTCGATGGTGGTATCTACCGCCATGATTTTGTCGCCCAGGCCGTTGTCGACGGGCTGATGCGCGCCGGCATGGACAGTGGGGTGCCGGTTCTGTCGGTCTCGCTGACACCGCATCATTTCCAGGAAACAGATCACCATAGCGCCATCTACCGCGCGCATTTCATCGACAAGGGTCGCGAAGCTGCCCAGGCCGCGCTGATGATCACCAAGACACGGCAGCAGGCGCTGGCAGCTTCTGTCGCCGAAACCGGTCAGGTCGCCGCCTGATCCAGCGGCGCGCATCCAGAACCGGTGCGCGCCCTTTTCTGGCCTCTCAGCCCAGGACATTAACCCAGATAGGCCTTCAGGGCGGGTGGCGGGTTGTCCAACAGGGCAGCTGTGGGCTGCGGCGCATGGGCCTGCCCCTCTGCCACCAAGATCACCTGATCAGCGATTCGGCGGGCATCCTGCGGGTCATGGCTGACCATCAGCACCGTGGCACCGGTTTCGCTGGCGATTTCCGCCACCAGATCCAGCATTTCCGCCTTCAGCGCCGGCCCCAATGCGGCAAAGGGTTCATCCAGCAGCAGCAGATCGCGCCGCTGCAACAAGACCCGCGCCAGCGCCACCCGGCTTTGCTGCCCACCCGACAGCGCGGCGGGTTTACGCGCGGCCAGATCAGCCAGGCCAACCCGATCCAGGGCGCGTTGCACCTTTGTCTGCTCTGGCAGGGTCAGGCGCAGATTGGGTCGCAGCCCAAGCCCCGCGTTCTGCGCCACAGTCAGATGCGGAAACAGATTGCCATCCTGAAACAGCATCGCCACGGGACGCTTGCCCGGATCCATTGCGCTCAGATCCTGCCCCTGCCACAGAATACGCCCCTGTGTCAGGGGCAAGAATCCCGCGATTGCTTCGATCAGGGTTGTCTTGCCCGCCCCCGAGGGGCCAACCACCGCCACCCGTGATCCAGCCGCGATCTGCAGATCTGCGCTGACCTTAAAGACACCATTGGCGATCTCACAATTCTCAAGCCTCAGCATGCCAGCGGCCTCCGCGATCCAATAACCAGAATGCCCCCATCGACAGCAGCAGCAAAAGCAACGCCGCGCCCGCTGCGGCCTGCATCTGATAGGCCCCCATCAGGCGATAAACCTGCAGCGGCAGGGTCGCAACCTCCGGGTCAGCAAAAAGGGCGATCACCCCCAGATCCCCCATCGACAGCGCCGCAGCCAGCCCCGCAGCAAAGCCGATCTGCGCCCGCATCCGCGGCAAAAACACCCGCCAGACAAACGCCGTGCCCGCCATATCAAGCGAAAGCGCCAACCGGCCGTAGCGCATCGTGATCTCACGCGCACGCGGTACTAGAATGCGCAGCGCAAAGGGCAGCGCCATCACCGCATTGACCAGCGCCGTCACCGGCAAGGCCAGCAAGAACGGGTCTGCAATCGGATAGATCACAATGAACAAACCGGTCCCGATCACCAGGGGCGACGCCGCCAGCCCCAGAATACCCGCGCCCTCAATCGCTTTCCACCGCCCCAGCGCCACAGCCGCCGCCATCGGCAGCGCCAATCCCAGCAACAACAGGGTGCTGATCACCGCCACCAGCACCGAGGTCAGCGCCGCTGCCCAGACTCCGCTTGGCAAAAGCAAAAGCCCCGGCAGACCAGACAGGACAACCGCCGCCAGCGGCAGAACAAGGAACAGCCCCGCCAGCGCGATCCATCCTGCATCCAGCAGGCGCGCCGTGACCCCCGCGCCATCCCAGCGCCGCAGCACCCGGTCCAGACCGGCCCCCATGCCCTCCCCGGCAGAGACCCGCAGCGCCACATAGGCGGCACAGCCCGTCAGCCCCAGCTGCAACACCGACAAGAGCGCCGCCCGGCCCAGGTCAAAATCAAAGCGAAAAGCCTGATAAATCGCCAGTTCGATCGTGGTGGCCCGCGGCCCGCCCCCAAGGGTCAGCGCCACGGCAAAACTGGACAGACAAATGGCAAAGACCACCGCCAGCGCCCCCGGCACCACGCGCCGCAGCATCGGGGCCTCCAGAAGCTGCCACATGGCCCCAGGCCCCGCGTTCAACTGGGCCGCCAGGCGAAAGCGCTCCGCCGGAATTTCCTGCCAACCCTGCAAAATCAGCCGCGTCGCCAATGGCAGGTTAAAAAACACATGCGCCAGCACCACGCCGTGCAGCCCGTAGATCTGCAGGGGCTCCGCACCAAAATAGATCATCACCTGGCTGACCCAGCCCGCCCGGCCAAACACCGCCAGCAGACCCAGGATCGCCACAATCACCGGCAGGATAAAGGGCGCGCCCAGCAGGGCAATCAGCACCGATCGGCCCCAAAACCGCCGCCGCGCCAGCGCCCGCGCCAGACCAGTGGCAAGACCCACACTAATGCCAGCCGACAACAGCGCCTGCACCAGGGTAAAGCGCAGTGCCGCCCAATCACTGGCAGCAAAGCCGCGACCAGGCTCCGCCCGTAGGGCCACCGCCGCCAGCGTTCCAAAGATCAGCGCGGCCACCAACAGGGCCGCGCCAATACCCGGAAATGCGCCTATTGGCTCAGCGCGTCGAGCCATTCGTCCAATGCACCATCACGCAGGGCTGCAGCATCCTCTGCCGACAACAGCAAAGACTTGGCCGGGGTGATCAGGGTCTCAAACCCAGCTGGCAGGCCGCCAGCCGGTGTCACCGAAGGATACATCCAGTTGGTGGTTGGGATGACCGACTGGAACTCTTCACGCACCATGAACTGCATGAAGTCACGCGCCAGCTCCGGCTGATCGCTCCCGGCAAGAATACCGGCGACTTCCACCTGCATATAATGCCCCTCATCAAAGGCAGCCGCCGCTTTTGAGGCATCTTCCTCAGCGATCAGATGATAGGCGGGCGAAGTGGTATAGGACAGGACCATATCAGCCTCCCCATCCAGGAACAGACCATAGGCCTCGGACCAGCCCTTGGTCACGGTGACCACATTGTCCGCGAGATCCGCCCAGATCACTGGTGCTTCATCACCATAAGCGGCCTTCACCCACATCAAGAGCCCCAGGCCAGGGGTCGAAGAGCGCGGATCCTGAATGACAATCTTCATATCGCTGGCACCCAGCGCCTTGAAATTGGTTGGCGCCGTGGCATCGACATTGTGAACAAAGGCAAAATAGCCCCAGTCATAGGGCGCAAAGATCGCATCATCCCAGGCAACCGGCAGGTCATATTCAGCGCTGACACCATGTTCGGCAAACAGGCCGGTGTCCTTGGCCGCTGCGGTCAGATTGGTATCCAGCCCCAAGACCACATCCGCATCCGATCGCGCTCCTTCCAGCTTGATCCGGGCCAGCAAGGCCGCGCCATCGCCTGCCCCCACCAACTTCAGATCGCAGCCGCACTGCGCCTCAAAGGCTTTTTCCACCAGCGGACCAGGGCCCCAGTCGGAAACAAAACTATCGTAGGTATAGACAGTCAGCTCTGGCGTATCGGCATAGGCCGCCGTCGCGCTCAAGAGTGCCGCTGCAAAAACGGAATACTTCATGGCATCCTCCTTTGCGGCATCGGGCAAGGGTGGAATAACTCCAAAACCTTCCCTCCGCCGGTTCTAGCCGGTTCAGGTTCTACGGGTGTGCTCTCAGCGTGATCTCTCACGCACCCCGAGGTACCCTGTTTCCTAGGTGCCAAGACCCCTAAAGGCAAGCCCAACCAGGATCCTGCCTGCGCCGCCTGCCTATGATCCCGACAGCCGCACCCCAGCTTCATTTGGCGCAAAATATACCGGGGGAGCCGCCGCAAGCGGCGGGGGCAGCGCCCCAGCACCCCCTCGCCGCGCGCAGCTTTTGCAACCGTCCGCCAAACACATCACCACGCAATAGCCCTTGAGCCATCGCCGCCGCCTCGCTAAGCACGTCTCGCAAAGGAGATCTCCCAATGTCGATGAACAGCTTTGGCCATCTTTTCCGTGTCACCACCTGGGGCGAGAGCCACGGGCCTGCGCTGGGTGCCACCGTGGACGGCTGCCCGCCGAATGTGCCGCTGGACCCTGCGATATTGCAGCACTGGCTGGACCGCCGCCGCCCCGGCCAGAACAAACACACCACCCAGCGCAATGAACCGGATGCGGTCAAGATCCTGTCGGGTGTGTTCGAAGGAAAATCCACCGGCACGCCGATCCAGCTGATGATCGAAAACACCGACCAGCGGTCCAAGGATTATGGCGATATCGCCCAGACCTTCCGCCCCGGTCACGCGGATATCACCTATTTCCAGAAATACGGCAATCGTGACTATCGCGGCGGTGGACGCTCTTCCGCCCGCGAAACCGCGGCCCGTGTCGCGGCCGGCGGGGTGGCCCGCGCTGCGATCCAGGCGCTGGTGCCGGGGATGCAGATCACCGGCTACATGACACAGATGGGCGAGATGGAGATCGACCGAACCCGTTTCGACTGGGACGCAATCGGCCAGAATGATTTCTGGATCCCTGACGCCGCTGCGGTTCAGGACTGGGAAAACTACCTGCTGGGCCTGCGCAAGGCGCATGATTCCGTCGGCGCCGTGGTTGAAGTCGTGGCACGCGGTGTGCCTGCGGGCATTGGTGCGCCCGTATATAGCAAACTGGATACCGATTTGGCCGCCGCGATGATGTCGATCAATGCGGTCAAGGCAGTTGAAATTGGCGAAGGCATGAACGCGGCGCGCCTCAAGGGGTCGCAAAACGCAGATGAGATCTTCATGGGCAATGATGGCCAGCCGGTCTATTCCTCCAATCACGCCGGCGGCATCCTGGGCGGTATTTCAACCGGACAGGATGTTGTGGTGCGCTTTGCAGTGAAACCAACCTCCTCTATCCTGACCCCACGCCAGTCGATCCGTAAGGATGGCAGCGCCGCCGAAGTGATCACCAAGGGCCGCCATGACCCCTGCGTCGGCATCCGTGCCGTGCCGGTGGCCGAAGCGATGATGGCCTGCGTAATTCTGGATCATCTGCTGCTGCATCGCGGCCAGATCGGCACCAATCAGGGCACCATCGGCGCATGAAGGCGCTGCAGGCGCAGCTGCGCCGGATTACCGAAGTGCAGATGGCACAGGATCCGGCGCATGACATCGCGCATCTGGACCGGGTCTGGGCCAATGCCCAGCGCATCGCCCGCGATGAAAACGCTAGGACGCCAGGCCGGGTCAATCTTCGGGTGCTGCTGGCCGGGGCCTATCTGCATGATCTGGTGAACCTGTCCAAAGACCACCCGGATCGCCATCTTGCCTCGACTCTCTCGGCCCAAAAGGCCGCGCCGCTGCTGGCCGGGCTGGGCTATGACCCAGACGAGGTCAGCGCCGCCCAGCATGTGATCGCCGCACATAGTTTCTCTGCCGGGATTGCCCCCGAAAGCTTTGAGGCCGAAATCCTGCGCGACGCCGATCGGCTGGATGCGCTGGGGGCGGTGGGGATCGCCCGCACCTTCATGGTGGCGGGGGCGATTGATCGCGCTCTTTGTGACCCGAACGATCCCTTCGCTGCCAACCGGCCGCTGGATGATCAGCTCTGGTCGATTGATCACTGGCATCTGAAGCTGCTGAAACTGCCCGGCGATATGGCCACCGACAAGGGCCGTAAGATTGCCCGCAAACGGGCCCGGCTGATGCTGGCCTATCTGCGGCAACTGGCCAAGGAAATGGACACCGAGTTGCCCGAACACTGGGCCAGGCAGCTGGATCAGCCACTCGCGCCAAAGCCTAAGGGACGGCGCTGACATGACCGCCATCCTCGCCATCACTTTTCCCATCTATGCGGCTTTGGCACTGGGTTATGGGGTGGTCTGGAAAGGCTGGTTCAACGCGGCGGATATGCGCAGCTTTGGGCGCTATGTGCTGAATATCGCGCTGCCCGCGATGATTTTTTCCGCCCTTGCCTCGCGCAGCCCTGCCGAAGTGTTCCAACCCGGGTATGCCGCAATCTATACCCTTGGCGGGCTGATCACCATTACGCTGTCCTACCTGTTGTTGACCCTGCGCGGCACCGATCCCAAGCGGCGTGCCCTGGGGGTGATGGGGTCAACCTGCCCCAACAATGGCTTTATCGGCTATCCGATCATGCTGCTGGCCTTTCCCGATCAGGCGGGGCTGGTGCTGGCGCTGAACCTGACGGTCGAGAACCTGGTGTTAATCCCGATCTGCCTGCTGCTGGTTGAACTGGCCGATGCCCCCCCTGGCCAACGACTGCTGCCACGACTGGGGCGCATTCTGGGCGACCTGGCAAAGATGCCGATGATCATCGGCCTGGCGCTGGGGCTTTTGGTTTCGCTCAGCGGGGTGCCGCTACCCGGCCCATTGCTGAAATTTGTCGAGATGCTGGCGGCGACCGCCGGAGCGCTGGCGCTGCTGGTCATCGGCGGATCGCTGGTGGGGCTACCGCTGCATGGCAATCGGGCGCTGGCGGCACAGATCAGTGCCAGCAAGCTACTGCTGCATCCGGCGCTCACGGCGCTGGTGGCGGCGGTCTTGATGACAACCGGGATTGTCACCCTGTCACCCGCCCTGCATAGCGCCGTTATCCTGTCAGCCGCGATGCCGATGTTTGGCATCTACACGGTGCTGGCCCAGCGTCAGGGGCTGGAGGGGGCGGCCAGTCTGGCGATGCTCACAGCGACCAGCGGTGCCTTTGTCACCCTGACGCTGCTACTTTGGATTTTAGTCTAGAGCCACGCTCCCCCCCCCCAAAAAAAAGAACTTCAAACGCCCTGCCCGATGCCCCGGCAAGAGGCGATAAAAATGGCCACATTCAGCCCATTGATCTTTCTGTCGCAGAAGCGCAGTCTGCCGCCATGGCAAACTCCTTAACATCGCATCGACCCATGATGGCCATCAGCCTGAAGGTCGCAGCCATTGGCATGTTCACCGGCCTGTCGGCCCTGATCAAGGCGGTTTCAGAAGTGGTTCCGGCCGGAGAGGCCGTGTTCTTTCGCTCTTTCTTTGCCATCCCGGTGATTGTTATCTGGCTGGCGATGCGCGGCGATCTGCGCCATGGCCTGCGCACACTAAAGCCGATGGGCCATGTCTGGCGCGGCCTGGTGGGGACCTCTGCCATGGCAATGACCTTTATGGGGCTGGGCATGCTTCCCCTTCCCGAGGTCACCGCGATTGGCTATGCCACGCCGATTTTCACTCTGATTCTGGCAGCGGTTTTCCTGGGCGAGCGAATCCGTCTGGTGCGGATCAGCGCCGTGGGCATTGGGCTGCTGGGGGTCTTGATCATGATCTACCCGCGCCTGTCCGGCAGCGCAGATATGTCCGACACAGCCACGCTGGGGGTTGTGCTGATTCTTGCTGCAACATTCGCGCGTGGCTTTGTGCAGATCCATATTCGCCGCATGGTGATGACCGAACATACGGCTGCAATTGTCTTCTACTTTTCTGTTACGGCTTCGATTCTGTCGCTTTTGACGTTGCCTTTTGGCTGGGTCATTCCCGACCCGACAACCCTGGCGCTGCTGATTGGTGCCGGGCTGCTGGGTGGGGTGGCGCAGATCCTGATTACCTCGTCTTATCGCTTTGCCCCGGCCTCCATGCTGGCGCCCTATGACTATGTCTCGATGCTCTTTGCCATCATCATCGGCTATCTCTGGTTCGAAGAGCTGCCGACCATGGTGATGCTGGCCGGTGCGACGCTGGTGATTTGCGGTAATATCCTGGTGATCTGGCGCGAAAGCCGCCTTGGCCTGGTGCGCGGCAAGGCAAAATCCCTGACGGATCCCAAAGGAGGGTAACGCGGGGTCGCAAGACGGACTGTGTAAGCGCCGACTGCCCCCGGGGGAGGGCGGCGGCGGGAAGGCTACTGCGCCGTCTGCAACCGCGCCGTCAGGGTCTGGATACGATCGCGCAGGCGGATCAGCTCTGCCACGTCCTCCCCCGCCGCCTCCAGAATGCAACGTGAAATCTCTGCCGCTGCTTTTTCCAGCCCGCGTCCCTTGGCGGCCAGGGTGACAATCACGCTGCGCTCATCTTCTTGGCTGCGCTGGCGCTGGACCAACCCGGCCTGCTCCATCCGTTTCAGCAAGGGGGTGAGCGTGTTGGATTCCAGATTCAGCGCCACCCCAAGGTCAGTCACCTTTTGACCATCACGTTGCCAGAGCGCGACCAGGACCAGATATTGCGGATAGGTCAGCCCATGGCGCGCCAGCAGCGGCCGGTACAGGCGCCCCATCGCGTTATTGGCAGAATAGAGCGCAAAGCAGAGCAGATCATCAAGGGAAAGGGGACGGTCAATCATGGCGCTAATTAAATCGCACGCGATTGAATCACAACCCCTTGCAAGGATGAGACTGGTGGCCTAGTTGTATCGTGCACGATTTATTCACTAGCGACTCAAACATCAAAAGGCGAGGACACCCAGATGACCATATCCCCAATCTACACCGCCCAGGCCCAGGCAACCGGCGGCCGCAACGGTCGCGCAACAGTCGAGGACTCTGGTCTTGATCTGGTTCTGGCAGCGCCGAACGCCCTAGGCGGGGATGGCAAAGGCAGCAACCCAGAGCAGCTGTTTGCCGCAGGCTATGCCGCCTGTTTCATTGGCGCCATGCAATTTGCGACCACCCAAGATGCCAGCCTGGCCAAGGTGCCGACAGATGTATCGGTGCAGGCCAGCGTCGGCATCGGGCCGCATGCGGAAGGTGGGTTTGGTCTGACCGTTGACTTGGCGGTGACACTGCCTGGCCTGGACACGGCAGACGCGAAGCGGGTGACCGAGGCAGGCCACAAGATCTGCCCCTATTCCAAGGCCATACGTGGCAATGTCGAGGTCACCACACAGGTGGTCTGACCGGGGCAAGTCTTGAATGCGAGGCTCTGCCTCGCGCTCCGAGGTATTTTCAGCAAGATGAAGATGCGCCCGACTTTGGGCGTATCTTCGGTATTTTGAGGCCTGTATCGAAGACTAGCTACGCACCAGGGTTTCGTATTCTGTTGCGATATCTCGGGTCATTTGACCAACTTCGAACCTGTAGGGGCCAATTTCGCCAACTGGGGTGACCTCGGCGGCGGTGCCGGTCAGCCAGCATTGTTCAAACCCCGCCATTTCCTCGGGCAGGATGTGGCGTTCGTGGACGGTGATACCCTTGTCTTTCAGCATGGCGATGACTGTCTGGCGGGTGATCCCGTTGAGGAAGCAATCGGCCAGCGGCGTATGGACCTCGCCATCTTTGACAAAGAAGATGTTGGCACCGGTGGCTTCGGCCACATAGCCCCGATAATCCATGAACAATGCATCCGAACAGCCCTTGGCCTCGGCCTTGTGCTTGGAGATGGTGCAGATCATGTAGAGGCCAGCCGCCTTGGCATGCACCGGGATGGTCTCTGGGCTGGGCCGTTTGTATTCTGCAATATCGAGCTTGGCGCCCTGCATTTTAGCCTCACCGTAATAGGCGCCCCAGCCCCAGACCGCGATGGCCATACGCACCGGGTTTTGCGCCGAAGCGACGCCCATGTCTTCGCCAGAGCCACGCCAGACCAGGGCCCGCACATAGGCATCTTCCAGCCCGGAGGCTTTCAGGGTCTCGGCCTTGGCGGCCTCGATGTCATCCACCGAATAGGGCATTGGCATATCCAGGGCTTGAGCGCTGGCGATCAGGCGTTCGGAATGTTCGCGGCTTTTGAAGATCTTGCCGTTATAGGCGCGCTCGCCCTCAAAGACGGAAGAGGCATAGTGCATCGCATGGGTTAGGACATGCACCTTGGCATCCCGCCACTCGATCAGCTCTCCATCCATCCAGATCACACCGTCACGATCATCATATCCAGCCATGCCACAGCCTCCTCAAAGCAGTCATTAATTCCAAAAGTTGCGTCGCAAATGACCGAAACGGACATAATATTGCGCCAAAGCTGCGATTCGATACATCTTCGCCCTTGGAATGTCAATATCGCTGACATAAACTGGGCAATAGACACCGAAGACAAGCAGAAGGGGCAGCACCATGGCAAAAGGCAGCACAGACGGGCGGTCGATGGGGCGGTCTAGCCAGGGGTTTGGCGGTGAAAACCTGCTATTTCTCACCGATGAGCAACTGCGCCAGGGGATCGAAGCGATGTTCTTTGCCTATCGGGGGTTCACCGCCGATCCTGACCGCATTCTGGCAGAGATCTCTTATGGGCGGGCGCATCACCGCGCCATTCACTTTATCAACCGCGCCCCCGGCACCACGGTGAACAATATGCTGACCCTCCTGGGTGTGACCAAGCAATCGCTGAACCGGGTCTTGCGCACCCTGATCAGCGACGGGCTGGTCGAGAGCCGGGTTGGCGTGACAGACAAGCGCGAGCGGCACCTGCATCTGACCGAGGCGGGCCAGCAGCTGGAGGCCAAGCTGTCGGATGCCCAGCGCGCCCGCATGCGCGCCGCCTACAAGGATGCCGGCCCCGAGGCGGTGCAGGGGTTCAAAAAAGTGCTGGAGGCGATGATGGATGCCGATATGCGCCGCGCCTATGTCAACCTGCGGGAAACCGGCGCATGAGCACATTTGAGTCCCACCTTCTGATTGTTGATGATGACGAGCGCATTCGCGGATTGCTGAAGAAATTCCTGATGCGCGCCGGTTTTCTGGTCTCGGCAGCGCGCGATGCAGCCCATGCCCGGCGGGTCCTGGCCGGGCTGGATTTCGACCTGATCATCATGGATGTGATGATGCCGGGCGAAGATGGAATATCGCTGACCAGATCGCTGCGCGAAACCATGACCACCCCGATCCTGCTCTTGACCGCCAAGGGCGAAACTGACGACCGCATCACAGGGTTTGAAGCCGGGGCGGATGACTACTTGCCCAAACCCTTTGAACCCAAAGAGCTCTTGCTACGGGTCAATGCCATCCTGCGTCGGGTGCCCAATACCTCGGCCCAGGATAACGCCCCGAAGGTGCTGCACCTGGGTGAAATCCGCTATGATGTTGAGCGTGGAGAGATGTGGCAGGGCAATGATCTGGTACGGCTGACCGGGACCGAAAGCCAGCTGATGAAGATCTTTTCAACCTGCCCCGGAGAGCCAGTAAGCCGCACCAAGCTGGTAGAGGATCTGGGCCGGGACCGGGGCCAGGCGCAGGAACGCGCGGTGGATGTGCAGATCACCCGGCTGCGGCGCAAGATCGAACCCAACCCAAAACAGCCCCAGTACCTGCAAACCGTACGGGGCGCGGGCTATATGCTAGCCCCCGATTGATTGCACGTCCGCACCATGTCTGATGGGGAACAGTTGCGTATCAGGGCAGGTTGCCGCTTGTGGGTTGGCGCCAATGGATCTTAAGCTTTGGCCAAGACCCTGCTTTATGCCAAACCCTGGGACATGCCATATGACAACAGCTCTTATCACCCATGCGGATTGCCTGCGACACGAAACACCGACAGGCCACCCGGAACAGGTGGCGCGCCTTAAACATGTGCTGCACGCGCTGGAGCCGCTCGCGCTTAGACGGGTAGGTGCGCCGCTGGCCGCCGAGGACGACATTCTGCGCATTCACCCCATCGACCACCTGCGCGCCCTGCGCAACGCCCTGCCGCAAGCAGGCTTTGCGAAGATCGATGGCGATACATTCCTGTCGCCAGGCTCTCTGGATGCGGCCTTTCGGGCGGCGGGGGCCGTGGTGCGCGCAGTGGATATGGTGCTGGGCGGCGAGGTAGACAACGCCTTTGCCGCCATTCGCCCGCCCGGCCATCACACCGAGAGCGAGACCGCCATGGGGTTTTGCCTGTTTGGCAATGCGGCGCTGGCAGCCAAACACGCACTGGATCATCACGGGCTGAAACGCGTCGCGGTGGTGGATTTTGACGTCCACCATGGCAACGGCACCCAGGATCTGCTGTGGGATGAGCCACGCGCGCTGGTGATCAGCAGCCAGCAGATGCCCCTATGGCCCGGAACCGGCCGCGTTGAGGAAGATGGCGTGCATGGGCAGATCCTCAACATGCCCTTGCCCCCGGATTCAGATGGCGCAGCCATGCGAAGCGCCTACGAGGAACAGGCTTTCCCACGTCTGCGCGCCTTTAACCCAGAGCTGATCATCATCTCGGCCGGGTTTGACGCGCATCGCGACGATCCCCTGGCAAACCTCAACTGGAGCACCGAGGATTTTGCCTGGCTCACGGCAGAGCTCTGCTCCCTGGCAACGGCGCTCTGTGCGGGCCGTATCGTCTCGACTCTGGAGGGCGGATATGATCTGAACGCCCTTGCGCAGGCCACCCGCGCACATGTGGAAGAATTGATAAAGGCAGCACCATGACCACCGACACCCCCGTGAACGAGATGAGCTTTGAGCAGGCCATGCATGAGCTGGAAACCGTGGTTGGCCAGCTGGAGCGCGGCGATGTGGCGCTGGATGCCTCTATTGCGCTGTATGAACGCGGTGCACAGCTGAAAAAGCGCTGCGAGGACGAACTGAAGCGCGCCGAAGAAAAGGTCGCGGCGCTGACCCTAGATGCCAGTGGCACGCCCACCGCCACGCAGCCCCTGGACGCAGGCTGACACCATGACCACAGTTGATGCACCGGGCCTTGGGTTTGCCGCCGCAATGCAGCAGGCGCAGGGGCAGATTTCACAACACCTGACCCTGCGCCTTGCCGGAGAAGACCCGCTGCATCAGGCCATGCGCTACGCAGTGCGCGGCGGCAAGATGTTGCGCGGGTTTCTGGTACTGGAAAGCGCCCGGCTGCACGGTGTAGACCCAAAGGCCGCGCTGGATGCGGCTCTGGCGATCGAATGCCTGCATGCCTATTCGCTGGTGCATGACGATCTGCCCTGCATGGATGACGACGATCTGCGGCGCGGCCAGCCCACCCTGCACCGCAAATGGGACGAGGCCATGGCGGTACTGGCTGGCGACAGTCTGCAAAGCCTGGCCTTTGAACTGTTGGCCACGCCCGATCTGGGGCCCCATGCGCTGGCGCTGATCCGGGGGCTGGCACAATCCGCCGGCAAGGGTGGCATGGTCTCGGGGCAGATGCTGGATATCGCCGCCGAAACCGCCACGAAACCGCTGACGCTGGACGAAATCACCCGGTTGCAAGCGCGCAAAACCGGCTGTCTGATCCAATGGGCCGCCACCGCCGGGGCGGTGCTGGCCGGGGCAGACTGCACCCCCCTGCGACACTACGCAACCGCACTTGGGCTTGCCTTTCAGATCGCAGATGACATCTTGGATGTAGAAGGCGACGCCGCGAAGGTCGGCAAAGCCGTGCGCAAGGATGCCAAGGCAGGCAAGGCGACATTTGTGTCGCTGCTGGGGCTGGAGCCCGCAAAACAGCGCGCACGGGACCTGGCTGATGAGGCCTGCGCGGCGCTAGCGCCCTATGGCGCAACCGGAGAAACCTTGAAGCAAGCCGCTCGTTTCGTTATTGCGCGAGACAGCTGACACCGGGGCCCGCCCCGCCCCTGACCGCCACAAGGAAACATCATGTCTGACCGGCCCTCTACCCCGCTTCTGGACCAGATTTCGCGCCCTGCGGATATGAAAGGGCTGAGTGATGCCCAACTGGTGCAGTTGGCGCATGAGCTGCGGCAAGAGACCATCTCGGCGGTTTCGACCACTGGCGGGCATCTGGGCGCCGGTCTGGGCGTGGTGGAACTGACCGTGGCGCTGCATGCCATTTTTGACACCCCGCGCGATAAGTTGATCTGGGATGTCAGCCACCAGTCCTACCCGCATAAGATCCTGACCGAGCGTCGCGACCGTATTCGCACCCTGCGCACCAAGGGCGGGCTGTCGGGCTTTACCAAACGCAGCGAGAGCCCCTACGACCCTTTTGGCGCCGCCCATAGTTCAACCTCGATCAGCGCCGCGCTTGGCTTTTCAGTTGCCCGCGATCTGGGCGGTGTGGTGCCCGAAGGTCTGGGCGATGCTGTTGCGGTGATCGGCGATGGGGCCATGTCGGCCGGCATGGCCTTTGAGGCGATGAACAACGCCGGCCACCTAAACAAACGCCTGTTTGTCATTCTCAACGACAACGAGATGAGCATCGCCCCCCCGGTGGGCGCGCTGTCGTCCTATCTGTCGCGGCTCTATGCCGAAGAACCGTTTCAAGAGCTGAAAGCCGTGGCCAAGGGCGCTGCCTCGCTGCTACCCGAACCCTTCCGCGAGGGGGCCAAACGGGCCAAAGACATGCTCAAGGGCATGGCCGTTGGCGGCACCATGTTCGAATCCTTGGGTTTTTCCTACATCGGCCCGATTGATGGCCATGACATGGACCAGTTGTTGCCGGTCCTGCGCACCGTCAAGGCCCGCGCGCGCGGGCCGATCCTGATCCATGTGCTGACAAAAAAGGGCAAGGGCTATGGCCCCGCCGAGGTCGCCCGCGACAAGGGCCATGCCACTGCCAAATTTAATATGGTCACCGGAGAGCAGAAAAAAGCGCCCTCCAACGCGCCGTCCTACACCGGGGTCTTTGGCGATGAGCTGGTCAAGCTGGCAGCCAAGGACGACAAGATCTGCGCCGTCACTGCCGCCATGCCCGATGGCACCGGGCTGGCCCTGATGGCGGAACGCTATCCCTCGCGTTGTTTTGATGTGGGCATTGCCGAACAACACGGCGTCACCTTTGCCGCCGCGCTGGCCGCTGGCGGGATGAAACCCTTCTGTGCCATGTATTCGACATTTCTGCAGCGCGGCTATGATCAGGTGGTGCATGACGTCGCCATCCAGCGCCTGCCGGTCCGTTTTGCCATCGACCGCGCCGGGCTGGTGGGGGCGGATGGTGCCACCCATGCGGGATCTTTCGACATCGGATTTATGTCCAACCTGCCCGGTATGGTGGTGATGGCCGCCGCCGATGAGGCCGAGCTGGTGCATATGGTCCATACCGCCGCCGCCCATGACGAGGGGCCCATCGCCTTCCGCTATCCCCGTGGCGAAGGCGTAGGCGTCGATCTGCCCGAAGTGCCACAGGTGCTGGACATCGGCAAGGGACGCATGATCCAGGAAGGCAAGCGCGTGGCGCTGCTCTCCTTTGGCACCCGTCTGGGCGAAGTCCGCAAGGCCGCCGAGGCGCTGGCAGCCAAGGGCATCACGCCGACCATCGCGGATGCCCGCTTTGCCAAACCGCTGGACCGCGAGATGATCCTAGACCTGGCAGAGAACCACGAGGCGCTGATCACCATCGAGGAAGGCGCCGTGGGCGGCTTTGGCTCTCATGTCGCGCAGCTCTTGGCGGATGAGGGCGTGTTTGACGCAGGCCTGAAATACCGTTCCATGGTGCTGCCCGACACCTTCATCGACCAGGCCAGCCCCGCCGATATGTACGAAACCGCCGCCATGAACGCCCCCCAGATCGAAGCCAAGGTGCTAGAGGTGCTGGGGGTGGCGCAGATTGGGGAAAAGCGGGCTTAGGGCTCTTACAGAGGATTTCGGAATGTCTCTTCCAAACATGAACGACGTGATGTTTCCTTGCTTAGTGCTGCTGTCTGAAGGCGCCACGAATGCCAAAGAGTGCCAACCAGGACTAAAGTCCCATTTTTCCCTATCTGACGCCGAGATGGACGAACGCATTCCCAGTGGAATGAGAACCCGAGTATTTGATCGTGCAGACTGGGCAATTTTTCACATGATGAAAGCTGGGCTTATTGAGCGGCCCAAACGCGGTTACTACGTCGTTTCCCAACTGGGTATGAAAGCAATATCAAACGGGTCTGCTCGGTCCTTAAGCCTTTCCGCTCTAAAGGAATTCCCCTTATACAAACGCTGGAAGTCAGAAGGTACCGCTTCTAAAGAAGATGTCGAAACAGGTGGAGACAAAGACCTGGGAGCCACGCCAAGAGAGCAATTGGAGACTGCGTTTAAGGTCATCGACGAGGCCCTAGCCAATGACGTTCTGGCTGCTGTTCTTTCACTCTCGCCAGCGCGTTTCGAGAAGCTTGTCGTAGATCTACTGCTATCTATGGGGTATGGTGGCGGCGCGCTTGAAAGAGGCCTGCAAACGAACGTGTCCAACGATGGCGGAATAGACGGGATCATCAATGAAGATGAACTCGGCTTAGATGCGGTCTATATTCAGGCCAAACGGTATGCTTCTGAAAACAAGGTAGGGCGACCTGCTTTAAATGCCTTCGTTGGATCACTGACCGGTGAGGGAGCCAGCAAAGGCGTGTTTGTGACAACTTCTGACTTCTCTAAAGATGCCATGGAGTATGTAGATCGGGTTCAGCACCGTATTGTCCTGATCAACGGGGACCGTCTTGCCCGGCTGATGATCAAGCATGAGGTTGGGGTAAGGGCGCGAAAAACACTCGTTCTCAGATCGGTTGATGAAGACTATTTTTCCGAAACCTGATCACAGCGCCGGCGGTTCTGAAGGCGGCACAAAGCGCTCCATATCTTCTGCTGCAAGCACAGCCTGCAACCCTTCGCGGTAGCTCGGGTAGAGCAGCTGCACACCCAAGGCATCCTTGATGCGATCATTGCGCACCCGCTTATTTTCACCATAAAAACTGCGCGCCATTGGGGTCATGCCTGCCTCATCAAAGGGCACTTCGGCGGGGACTGGCAGCCCCAGCAGCTCTGCGGCGTAGCCCAGAACATCCTGCGGCGGTGCCGGGTCGTCATCGCAGAGGTTGTAGATCGCACCCGGGTTGGGCCGGTCGATCGAGGCCAGCAGCGCCTGTGCGATATCCTCTACATGAATGCGCGAGAACACCTGCCCCGGTTTGACAATGCGCCGCGCCTTGCCGGCCATCAGCTTGGCAAAGGGGCCGCGTCCGGGACCGTAAATCCCCGCCAGACGAAAGATATGCAGCGGCAGATCCTGGATCTGCTGCCACTGCGCTTCGGCCTCGGCGCGCCAGGTGCCGCGTTCGCTGGTGGGGGCAACTGGCGTGGTTTCATCCACCCAATCGCCGCCCCGATCGCCATAAACGGCGGTGGTCGACAGATAGCCCACCCAGGCAAGATCAGGTGCCACAGCGGCGATCTCATCCCGCAAGTGCGCCAGCACCGGGTCGCCCTTGGCATTGGGCCCGATCGAGCTGAGGATATGGGTGACACCCGTTAGGGGGATATCTTGCCCCGGCCAGATGATCATCTCTACGCCAGGCACATCCGCAGCTTCCCGCGCCGTGCCGATCACCCGCCAGCCCCGCGCCAACAGAGCCGGCGCCAGAGCGCGCGCAGTATATCCACATCCAAGACAAAGAAGCGTGTTTTGCATCTGTCCTAAATGGGCAGAAGACGGACAAGGTGCAAGACCTGTTCCTCTCCCCCGGCAGGCCGTTTTGCCGCCGCGCCTAATATCCATGCAGTTCCCACAGGAGCGACGGGCACCACGCGTCAGCGAGGTGCCCGGCCCAACCCTAAAGTGGCAATCTGTGATTGCTACGGCAGGGGCGGGAGCCCCCCGTTTTTCTGACTGAGCTTAGCGACCTTTCCAGACAGGGTCGCGTTTTTCAGCAAAGGCGCGGGCACCTTCCAGCTGGTCCTCGCTGGAATAGAGCACATCCACCGCGCGCAGCTGCCGCTGAGTGATATGGTTCATCGCATCCTGGAATTTGCAATCTTCCGCATCGCGGACCACTTCCTTGATCGCCGCATAGACCAGCGGCGGCCCCGATGCCAGCAGCCGCGCCAGATCCCAGGCGCGGGTCATCAGCTGATCGCCTGGAACAATCTCATTCACCAGCCCCCAGCGTTCAGCCTCTGCGGCATCAAACCAGCGTCCGGTCAGCAGCAGTTCCATGGCGATATGATAGGGGATGCGCTTGGGCAATTTGATCGAGGCCGCATCCGCCACGGTGCCAGACCGGATCTCGGGCAGCGCAAATGTCGCGTGGTCCGCCGCCAGGATCATATCGGCAGAGATCGCCAGCTCCAGCCCGCCACCACAGGCGATACCATTCACAGCTGCAATCACCGGCTTGTTCATCTCTCGCATCTCTTGCAGGCCGCCAAAACCGCCAACCCCGTAATCGCCATCCACCGCATCGCCATCAGCGGCAGCCTTCAGATCCCAGCCGGGGCAAAAGAACTTTTCGCCACCGCCAGTCAAGATCGCCACACGCAGGTCGGGGTCGTCACGGAAATCGCGAAACACCTCGCCCATGATCTTGCTGGTGGCCAGATCAATCGCATTGGCCTTGGGCCTATCCAGTGTCACCTCCAGAATGGCGCCCTCGCGTCGGGTTTTAACCGGTCCGTGGTCCTGTATCTTGTCACTCATCTCATAAAGTCCTTTCTCCGCATCAGCGCATCCGCCGCCACCGCATCATCAGGCGTGCAAAGCAACGGGTTGATTTCAATTTCTTCCAGGCCCTCTGCCTCGGCCAGAACATAGGCCTGCACCGCCTTGATCGCCGCCAGAATAGCGGCGCGATTCGCACCAGGACGCCCCCGGAACCCCGCCAAGATCGGCGCAATTTTCAGCCCCTCCAACGCAGCCTCAATCGAAGCCTCGCTGGCTGGCAATAGCAATGAGGCACTATCCTGCAGGATCTCGGTCAGGGTACCGCCCGCCGCCAGGGTCAGGACAAAGCCATGCGCCGGATCCTTTACCACCCCAATCAGCAGTTCGGCCACCGCGCCGGGTACCATTTCTTCCACCAGAAAATGCTGAGCGGGCATCTGGCTGGCCGCCGTACTAACATCGCTGCCCGTTGTCAGCCCCAGCACCACCGCGCCGACCTCGCTTTTGTGGGCGATACCCTCGCCCTTCAACACCACCGGAAAGCCGATATCAGCTGCGGCAGCCCGGGCCGCACCGGGGGATTTTGCCTGAATCGACTGTGGCACCCGCAATCCATAATCCGACAGGCGCAGCTTGGCTTCGGCTTCGGGGATCAGGCTTGGTTCAACGGTTGGAGTTGGCAGCAACAGCGGCGCGGCATCATTCGGCAAGGGTTGGCTAGCCGCAGCGCAGGCCGTCAGTGCCTCGCGCAGACCGCAAAACGGCACCACCCCGGCAGCCATCAGCTTTTCAGCAACGGCTTCCGGCAGCAGTTCCGGCAAGGTTGCCACCATGGCGACATTGCCCCCCGTGGCCTGATGTGTGCCAATGGCCGCATCAATGGCACAGTCCCAATCACTGGCCGAGCACCGATCACCGCGCGGGAAATCAACCACCAGCAGGGTCATCGCCAGCGACGGATCCATCATCGCCGAAAAGGCCCGGATCATCGCCTCGGTGTCACGCCAGATATAGGTGTGATAATCTAGCGGATTAGCCAGTGCCACCATGGGCCCAAGCGCGGCACGCAGATTGGTACTCTGGCTGTCGTTCAGCGGCGGAAACACCACGGGCAGCGCATGCGCGGTATCGGCCGCAAGGCTGGCTTCGCCGCCAGAACAGCTGATAGAGCCCAGCCGGTTGCTGGCCAGCGGCCCGGTCACATGCAGCAGTTTCAGCGTTTCCAAAAAGGCGGGCAAATCCTCCAGACGCGGGATGCCAAGCCGGGCAAGCAATGCCGAAGCCCCCGCATCCCCACCTGCAAGCGAAGCAGTATGAGACACCGTTGCCGCCTGGGCCTCGGCGGATTTTCCGACCTTCAGCGCGATGATCGGCTTGCCCAGGGCGCGGGCCTTGGCGGCCAGGGCCTCGAATGCGCGCAGATCGCCAAAGCCTTCGATATGCAGGCCCAGAGCGGTGACGCGGTCATCCTCCAGCAGGGCTTCGCCAATCTCGGCAATGCCAGACTGCGCCTGATTGCCGGCTGCCACCACATAGGCGATGGGCAGGCCGCGCGTCTGCATGGTCAGGTTGATGGCAATGTTTGAGCTTTGGGTGATCAGGGCGACGCCCGTTTCGACCCGTTTTCCGCCATGCTGGTCGGGCCACAACAGCGCCCCATCCAGATAGTTGATAAAGCCATAGCAATTGGGCCCCAGGATCGGCATCTCGCCCGCTGCCTCCAGCAGCTGCACCTGAAGTTCTGCGCCCTCGGCATCCTCGGCCTGGGCTTCCAGAAAGCCCGAGGCAAAGCAGACCGCTCCGCCCGCCTCGCGGGCTGCCAGATCCCGCACCACCTCGATGGTGGCAAAGCGGTTAACGCCGACAAATGTGGCATCGGGCGCGCCGGGCAGGCTGGCGATATCACGGTAAACCGGCAGGCCTGCCAGCTCTTCTGCCTTGGGGTGGACTGGCCAGATCACCCCATCGAACCCCATCTTCTGACACTGTTCGATCACCAGTCGGCACCAAGCCCCCCCGCCGACGACGGCGATGGTCTTGGGCCTAAACAGCCTGTTTAGAGACTTCATTTCTATCTATTCATCCCTTGTGACCCGGTCGATATGGCCCAGGTCTTGTTGCGGGTTGATCTGATCACGCAGGCGGGACTTCAGTTCTTTCACATCCGGAAAGCCCCCATCGCGCTTGCGCTCCCAGATCAGCGTATCATTGACCGAGATCTCAAAGATCCCGCCGATCTCTCCCGGGACCAAAGTGACCGCGCCCAGCTGATCCTGAAAAGTCGCAAGCAATTCCTGCGCCATCCAGGCCGCGCGCAGCATCCAGTTGCAGCCGATGCAATAGGTGATCGTGACTTTGGGTTTGTGGGAAAGGGTCGCCGTCATCTTAGCCTCCAAGAGCGCGTAGCATTTCGCGGCTGATGATATGACGCTGGATCTCGCTCGTCCCCTCCCAAATGCGTTCAACGCGGGCGTCACGCCAGATACGTTCCAAGGGCAGCTCATCCATCAGGCCCATGCCGCCGTGGATCTGGATTGCCTCATCCGCAACCATGGCCAGCATTTCGGTCGCCTTCAGCTTGGCCATCGACATGTCGGATTCGGTGACGCTGCCCTGGTCGAACTTCCAGCCGGCCTCCCAGGTCAGCAAATTTGCCGCCTTCAGCTCTAGCGCCATATCGGCCAGTTTGAAGGAAACCCCCTGGAATTTGCCGATCTGCTGGCCAAATTGCTTGCGTTCGGCAGCATATTCCACCGCATGCTGCAGGGCGCGATCCGCCCGGCCCAGGCAGGTTGCGGCAACTTGCAAACGGGTGGCCCCCAGCCAGGTGTTGGCCACATCAAAACCCTTGTCGACCTCGCCCAGAATCGCCGAAGACGGCAGGCGACAATCATCAAATTCCAGCACCGCATTGGTATAGCCACGATGGCTGACATTGCCGTAGCCGTCGCGCACCTCAAAACCGGGCGTGCCCTTGTCGACAAAGAAGGCGGTGATCTTCTTCTTGGGGCCGCGCGGCGTGTCCTCAACCCCGGTGGCCATAAAGCAGATGGCAAAATCGGCGATATCCGCATGGCTGATGAAATGCTTGGTACCGTTCAGGATCCAGTCATCACCATCCTGGCGCGCTGTCGCCTTCATGCCGCGCAGGTCGGACCCCGCGTCTGGCTCGGTCATCGCCAGACAATCCCATTTTTCACCCTTCATGCAGGGGAACAGATACTTTTCCTTCTGTTCTTCGGTGCCGGCCAGCAGGATGTTCGATGGGCGGGCAACACCGGTCCAGTGCAGCGCGTAGTTGGCCCTGCCCAGTTCTTTTTCATACATCAGCCACGACAAGGTATCGAGACCGGCCCCGCCGACTTCTTCGGGCATGTTTGCAGCGTAAAGCCCTGCCTCAATTGCCTTTTTCTGGATATCTTTGATCACCTCCATATCGAGGTGACCACTGCGCTCGACCTCCAGCTCGTGGGGGTAGAGCTCTTTCTCTACAAAGGCACGGGTGGTTTCGACGATCATCGCCTGTTCTTCTGTCATGCCAAAATGCATCGCGCATATCCTCTTCTTTGACTTGCCGAGCAGTGTAGCGCCGGACTAGAGTCACTTCGTGCAAAAACGGCGGATACCATGCAGAGATGGGTCAAAGATGATGCTGCGATGCAGCAAGTAGATTTGCTGCTGTTTGATGATTTTTCCGGTCATTGCCTGGCCAATACGATTGAACCGCTGCGCGCCGCCAATACGCTGGCGGGGCGACAGATCTATGCCTGGCGCTTTCTCACCCTTGATGGGGCACCGGCCAGCTCTTCAGCGGGGATGGAGGTCAACCCACATGATCGCCTACCCCGCTGTCAGGGCGATATGCTGATTGCCATGCCATCCTATCGCTATCGCCCGCTGGCCACCGAGCAGGCCAAGGCGGCGCTGCGGGCGGCGGCGCTGCGGTATCGGGTGATGGCCGGGTTTGACGCCGGTGCCTGGCTCTTGGCAGCGGCCGGCCTGCTAGATGGACGGCGCGCCACCATCCACTGGGAGGAACTGGCCAGTTTCGCCGAGGATTTCCCGCAGATCGCGGTGCAGCGCCTTCGCCATGTACAAGACGGCAATCGCATAACCTGTACCGGGGCGCTGGCGGCCTTTGATCTGATGATGGAGCTGATCGGCCAGCGCCACGGTCAGGCCCTAAGACTGGAGGTTGCGGCCCTGTTCATGAGCCCCGAAGTCACCGAAGCAGAGACCAGGCCCCTTTCCATAGGCTCTGCCCGCAGCCGATCTGTGGCACGCGCCCTGGCCCTGATGCAGGCCCATATCGAGGCGCCGCTGTCGATTGCCGAGATCGCCCGCCGGATTGGACGCAACCGCAAAGATCTCGAACACCGCATGAAGGCGCAGCTGGGTGCCACCCCGCAGGCGATCTACCGGCACCTGCGGCTAATACAGGCTCGAAAGCTCATATTAGAGACTGATTTATCCGTCGCCGAGGTCGCCCTGCGCAGTGGATATGAGAACCCCAGCGCCATGACCCGCGCCTATCGTACCGAATTTGGTGCCACCCCGCGCCAGATGCGCAACGGCACAGGGTAACAGGTTAGCTGGCGTAGGTAGAACCTTCTGCGTCAAGAACCAGCTTGATCTCGCGCAGATGCGCCTCTGCCTGGCTTGGGTAGTCTTCCAGTTCCTGCGCGGTTTTCTCGGCGATCTCATCCGACAAGACGCGCAGCTTCTGGCCAGTTTGCAGGGCGCGGATATAGGTTTCGGCGGCGCGTTCAAAATAATACAGCCTATTCAGGGTATCTGCCGGATCAGAGCCGATCACCAGCACCCCGTGGTTACCCATGATCATCACTTTTTGCTTGGGGTCCGTCAGCATCGCCGCACAGCGCGCGCCTTCGTCTTCAAACGCCAACCCGCCATAGCCATCGTCGATCACATAGCGATTAAAAAAGGTCGCGGTGTTCTGATCGATCGGCGGCAGGCTGCTATCGGCCAGAGAGGCCAGAACCGTGGCATGGATCGAATGCACATGCATCACGCAGCGCGCCTGCGGGCACAGCCGGTGGATAGAGCCATGCAGCCCCCAGGCCGTTGGATCCGGCGCGCCGGGTTTGGTCATGGTTTCCGGATCATTGGCATCCAGAAACAATAGATTAGAGGCCGTGATACGGGCAAAATGCATCTGATTGGCATTCATCAGGAACTGCGTGCCTTCGTCATTCACCGCCAGGCTGAAATGATTGGCGACGCCTTCATGCATATTCAACCGCTCAACCCAGCGAAAACTGGCCGCCAGATCTATGCGCTCTTGCCAGTGGTCCATATTGGGGCGCGGCTCGGGGGTGTGCATCTCGGGTCTCCTTGGATGAGCAGGGGTAAATCACATTGGCCAAAACCTGATCTACCACAGTCGATTTGACCAGATCCAAATTACCCACCGGTTGCTGCGCCATCTCTGGGCTGCCCCTGCAGTCCTTCCGCTTCGCAAACAGGCGCAACAGCGGTCGGTTATTTTGTGCCACCTTGGCTGGGCACTGGGGCTATCCTCTTGGCTTGGCTATAGCTGTTTCAACACAGGCAGGGATTGCAGGGCTTGCACTTGCCGGAACAATCGGAACAATTGGCACATGACAGAGAATGCATTCCCCAGCTGGCCCGACATCGCCCCGCAATTGATCAATGTTGCCGCAGGCCGCAGCCCTGCGGATACGGTGATCCGGCAGGGTAAATGGGTCAATGTCCATACCCGAGAGGTGCTCGACGGGCATGACATCGCCATCGTATCCGGGCGCATCGCCTATGTGGGACCGGATGCCAGTTACTGCATCGGCGCTGACACTCAGGTGATAGAGGCAGCCGGGCGCTATATGATCCCCGGCCTGTGCGACGCGCATATGCATATTGAATCCGGCATGCTCACCCCCGCGGAATTTGCCCGCGCCGTGATCCCGCATGGCACCACCTCCATGTTTACCGATCCGCATGAAATCGCCAATGTGCTGGGCCTGGAAGGCGTACGGCTGATGCATGACGAGGCCCTGTTGCAGCCGGTCAATATCTTCACCCAGATGCCATCCTGCGCGCCCTCGGCGCCGGGGCTGGAAACCACCGGATATGAAATCACCCCCGAAGACGTGGCCGAGGCGATGTCCTGGCCTGGTATCGTCGGCTTGGGCGAGATGATGAACTTTCCCGGTGTTGCCAATGCCGACCCCAAGATGCTGGCCGAGATCGCCGCCACCCAGCGCGCCGGGAAAACCGTTGGCGGCCACTATGCCTCTCCCGATCTGGGGCGCGATTTTGCCGCCTATGTTGCAGGCGGCCCGGCAGATGACCATGAAGGCACCTGCGAAGCCGATGCCATCGCCCGGATGCGTCAGGGGATGCGCGCCATGGTGCGGCTAGGATCAGCCTGGTATGACGTCGAAGCGCAGATCACCGCGATCACTGAAAAAGGCCTGGACCCGCGCAATTTCATCCTATGCACCGATGACTGCCACTCTGGCACCCTGGTCAACGACGGCCATATGAACCGGGTGGTGCGCCATGCCATTGCCTGCGGCTGTGATCCGCTGATTGCCCTGCAGATGGCAACGATCAACACCGCCACGCATTTTGGCCTGGAACGCGATATCGGCTCTATCACGCCGGGACGGCGCGCCGATGTGATCCTGACCTCGGACCTGACGCAACTACCGATCGAGCTGGTTGTGGCCCGTGGTCAGATCGTTGCGGAAAGCGGCTCTATTAAGGTGGATTGCCCACATCTTGACTGGCCCGACAGCGCCCGTGGCACCGTGCATCTGGGCCATGACCTGACGGCGGCTGATTTTGAAATTGCCGCCCCAGAAGGTGCCAATGCGGTCACCGCCAATGTCATCGGCATGGTGGAAAACCAGGCCCCAACCAAGGCACTGAAGGCAGAACTGCCGGTGCATGACGGCTTGGTCGAAGCCAGTCTGGCCGCCGAGGCCGGGACCTGCCAAATCGCCCTGGTGGAACGCCATCAGGCAACCGGCGGTGTCACCAATGCCTTTGTCTCGGGCTTTGGCTATGAGGGTAAGATGGCCATGGCGTCGACCGTGGCGCATGACAGCCACCATATGATCGTGGTGGGCACCGATCGGAACCAGATGGCTCTGGCCGCCAATCGCCTGGCCGAGGTCGGCGGTGGTGTAACCATCTTCCGCGATGGCAAAGAACTGGCGCTGGTTGAACTGCCCATCGCGGGCCTGATGTCCGACAGCCCCGCAACCGAAGTTGCCGCCAAGGCGCAGAAACTGGGCGCCGCGATGGAGGCCTGCGGCTGCGCGCTGAACAACGCCTATATGCAGCATTCTCTTTTGGCCCTGGTGGTGATCCCCGAGTTGCGGATTTCAGACCTTGGTCTTGTTGACGTGCGCACATTCGAAATGATTCCGGTGATCGAGCCCCTGACATGACCCAAACCAGCCACCTTGCGGAAATCACGCAGCCCAAGCCCCCCGCCCCCGAGAACTTTACCGATGCCGCCGCCGCTGTGGCCCGGCTGGAAGAGCTTTATACCCAAGCCACCACATTTCTGTGTGATGCCTTCATCGCCAGCATGGCCGAGGCAAAAGACGGGAAAAGACGCATCCGCGCCTTCTATCCCGAAATCCGCTTTACCACCTCCAGCTTTGCCCAGGTGGACAGCCGACTCAGCTTTGGCCATGTCTCTGCCCCCGGCACCTATGCCACCACGGTGACCCGACCGGATCTGTTTCGCCACTATCTGACGCAGCAGATTGCCTTGTTGATCAAGCATCATGGGCAACCTGTGACCATTGCCGCATCAGATACGCCGATCCCGGTGCATTTTGCCGTGGGCTCTCGCCCGGATCTGACCGTACCGCAAGAGGGCGCCGCCGGGTTCACCCTGCGCGATGTCTTTGATGTGCCGGATCTGGCCACCACCAATGACGATATCGTCAATGGCACCTATCAGCCCGAAAACGGCATTGGGCCGCTGTCGCTGTTTACCGCCCAGCGGGTGGATTATTCGCTGGCCCGGCTGGCTCATTATACCGCCACCGCAGCCGAGCATTTTCAAAACCACGTATTGTTCACCAACTATCAGTTCTACGTCGCCGAGTTTGAAGCCTATGCCCGCGCCCAGTTGGCCGATCCCGACTCGGGTTACACCAGCTTTGTCAGCACCGGCAATCATGAGATCACCAGCCCGGATGCCGAGCTGCCCGCCGTCGCCAAACTGCCGCAGATGCCAACCTACCATCTGAAGCGCGCCGACGGCAAAGGCATCACCCTGGTCAATATCGGCGTCGGCCCCTCCAATGCCAAAACTGCCACCGATCACATCGCAGTGCTGCGCCCGCATGCCTGGATGATGGTGGGGCACTGCGCCGGGTTGCGTAATACGCAGGCGCTGGGGGATTTTGTCCTGGCCCATGCCTATCTGCGCGAAGACCACGTGCTGGACGATGACCTGCCCGTCTGGACGCCAATCCCGGCTCTGGCGGAAATCCAGATCGCCCTGGAACAGGCCGTGGCAGAGGTCACCGAATTTGAAGGCTACGATCTCAAGCGCATCATGCGCACCGGCACCGTCGCCACCATCGACAACCGCAACTGGGAACTCCGCGACCAGTCCGGCCCGGTGCAGCGGCTCAGCCAGTCGCGTGCCATTGCCCTGGATATGGAAAGCGCCACCATCGCCGCCAATGGCTATCGCTTTCGTGTCCCCTATGGCACGCTGCTCTGCGTGTCGGACAAACCGCTGCATGGCGAACTGAAGCTGCCGGGCATGGCCACTGACTTTTATCAGACACAGGTTGCACGCCATTTGCTGATCGGCATAAAAGCCATGGAAAAACTGAGATCGATGGCGTTGGAACGGCTTCACAGCCGAAAATTGCGCTCTTTTGACGAAACCGCCTTCCTCTAATCGGCCGTTTTTACAGTTTTCGGCAAAAAACCTCTGGTTTCTATGGTCTTTTGTCACACTACGCGTTGTGTTCCGACACAACATAACGATAATGTTGCCCGATGAGGCCCCACAGTTCGGGCAGTTTTAAGGAGATCTGAGAGTGTCCAAACCGATGACAAAAACCCAGCTTGTTGCCACTCTGGCTGAGGAAATGGGCGAAGATAAAAAGACCGCAGGCGCTGCTCTTGAAGCCGTCTGTGCCTTGATCACACGCGAAGTTTCCAACGGCGGTGCCGTGACCCTGCCTGGTGTCGGCAAAATTTATTGCCGCGAGCGCCCCGAGCGCGAAGTGCGCAATCCCGCCACCGGCGAAAAATTCATGAAAGAGGCGGACAAGGTTGTGAAAATGACCATTGCCAAGGCTCTGAAAGACAGCGTGAACGGCGAAGCCTGATCCCAACCTTTTTGGGAATCTAGCCAAGATAATCAGGGTCGCCTTTGGCGGCCCTATTTTTTTGTGGCCGCGCCCTTTGCTGTGGGGGCACCGCGATGGGTTGCGTGCAAAAGCGGAACAACCCAGAGAATTCCATTTCCTGCCCCGGCCCGCCTTGCTAAAGATCCGTAACAGGGCTGGCAGGCGATCTGCCCGATAGGAAAGGCCAGGGTCATGGATATTCGCACAATAGCAATGGGGCTGACCTTTGCCCTGATGTGGTCCTCTGCCTTTACCTCGGCGCGGATCATCGTGATGGATGCCTCGCCGCTGTTTTCGCTTGCGGTGCGTTTTCTGATTTCTGGCCTGATCGGCGTCGCCATTGCCCTCGCCCTGGGTCAAACTTGGCGGCTGAGCCGCGGCCAGTGGCGCGCCACGGTGATCTTTGGCCTATGCCAGAATGCGCTGTATCTGGGGCTCAACTTTGTCGCCATGCAATGGATCGAAGCCTCGCTGGCTGCCATCATCGCCTCAACCATGCCGCTCTGTGTGGCGCTGGCCTCCTGGGCGATCTTTGGCGACAGGATCAAGCCGCTGGGCCTGCTGGGCCTGATGGCAGGTGTGGCCGGTGTGGCGCTGATCATGGGCACTCGGATCAATGCCGGGGTAGATCTCTTTGGCCTTATGCTCTGCTTTGGCGGAGTCGCGGCCCTGACGGTGGCAACCCTGGCGCTGCGCGGCGCCACATCGGGTGGCAACTTCATGATGGTGGTGGGGCTGCAGATGCTAATTGGATCGGCCATCCTGTTTGTTGCGGCGCCACTCAGCGAAGAGATCTTTGTTACCCCCACCCTGCGGCTGGGACTGGCCTTCGCCTATACCACCCTGGTGCCCGGCTTGATGGCAACCTTTATCTGGGTGCTGCTGTTGAACCGTATCGGTGCCATTCGCGCCGCCACCTTTCATTTTCTCAACCCGGTCTTTGGCGTCGCCATCGCCAGCCTGCTTCTGGGAGAACGCCTTGGCCTGCTGGATGTGCTGGGGGTCGGGGTGGTAACCCTAGGCATTCTGGCAGTGCAACTCTCGCGCCAACCCAGCGTCAGCGCCGCAGCCGCACCAGAGACCGCCCGCCCACAGCCCAGATGACGCAGTATGAAATGCGCGCCACTTTGGCTTTATACCGCCTGGTTTTCTGAAAGAGAATCACGCCTGCGCCTGAAATAACGCCCAAAATATCAAGCACATGCCCCCCAGACCAAACCTTCGCCAGCCAGCCCGCAACGACCAGAAAGCGGGACGAAGCCAACTGCCGCTTCACTGTCGTCTGGCTGTTGTTCGAGATGCGTCGCCGGATCGACAGCTCATCCGGGAAGCCCGTTGATTCTTTCGATGGAGGCCAGGTCGTTGTCCCAGTTCGCGCGACTGGAAAAGCAGATATGCGCGTTGGGTCGTATGTCGATCGGACTATCAAGGGACCCTGCTGGCACGACAAGAAAGCCGACGTCTGCTTGAGAAACCGGCAGCGCGGAGCCGCAATCCATACAAAAGCTCTTCACGTGTCGTGACCCAGGAAGCTGGAATGTCTTGATATTTGCCTCGCCTGACACCCAGATTATCTTTGCCGTGGACGAAAACAGGTTTGCCGAATGGACCGAACCGCTGTCCTTGCGGCAGCGGCCGCAGTGGCACAGGAAAAAGCTCTCGAACTCTCCCGATATACTGAACTTCACAGTGCCACATAGGCACTGTCCGGTGGCCAGATTGTCGTTCATTCACACTCCTCTCGACATGCAAGCACCCTGCCGCCAGTCGAATGCAATTTCATTGAGCCCTTGTATCCGCGCGTAGGATCACGGTCAAATTTGACGCCAACCGGACCTTTAGCGCACCTGGGCGATAGGTCCGCTTTTCCAGCGTTTGGATCAATTGATCACGTGCCGACCAAAACGAGCTATCGGTAGACACGCGCCTGTGAACAGAAATTGCAATTTTCCAACCGCACCCCATCTTTCACCCCGTGGCCACCCGCGCCGCCAGAGGTTAAAACCATTCTGGAATACCGCACAGGACGGAGGATTTCATGACCAAATACAGCAAAGACCCCGCGGCCATTGCCGCCCTCTCTGAGGAAGAATTCTACGTCACACAACGCGCCGGCACCGAACGCCCCGGCACCGGCAAGCTGCTTACCAACAAAGAGGTCGGCATCTATGTCGACATCGTCTCGGGCGAGCCACTGTTTGCATCTGGCGACAAATACGATTCCGGCTGCGGCTGGCCCAGCTTTACCAAACCAATCGAACCCACCCATGTCAGCGAACTGGAAGATCGTGGCCTTGGCATGATCCGCACCGAAGTACGATCAACCCATGGCGACAGCCACCTGGGCCATGTCTTTCCCGACGGGCCAGCAGAACATGGCGGGCTGCGCTATTGCATCAACTCTGCCTCGCTGCGCTTTATCCCGCTGGCCGACATGGCAGACGAAGGCTATGCAGACTACATCAACCAGGTGGAGGAAAGATCATGAGCGAACGCGCTGTTCTGGCAGGGGGATGTTTTTGGGGCATGCAGGATCTGATCCGCAAGCGCAAAGGCGTGCTGCAAACCCGCGTCGGCTATACTGGTGGCGATGTGGCCCATGCCACCTATCAGAACCACGGCACCCATGCGGAAGGTATCGAAGTAATCTTTGACCCCAGCCAGACATCCTATCGGGATCTACTGGAGTTCTTCTTTCAGATCCACGATCCCACAACCGAAAACCGCCAGGGCAATGATCTGGGGATGAGCTACCGCTCGGCGATCTACTATGTCGATGACACCCAGAAGGCCACCGCGCTCGACACCATCGCAGATGTCGAAGCCTGCGGCCTCTGGCCTGGCAAAGTGGTCACCGAAGTCGAGCCTGTCGGCGATTTCTGGGAGGCGGAGCCAGAGCATCAAGACTATCTGAAGCGTCGGCCAGATGGCTATACCTGCCACTTTGCCCGCCCCGACTGGGTGTTGCCAAAACGCAAAGACGCAGCTGAATAACCAAGGTTAGAGCCGCACTAAGACCCGAGTCCCGCGCCATTTCGGCGCGGGCCATTTCGTCTCTGGCTGTTGTTCAGCCCCTCAGCCCTTGGCGACCCGGGGACGCCCACTGGCCTCGACCGTCACCATTGCTTCGACAAACACATCGCGCGCCTCGACTGTGGCGGTGCGAATGTCGCGGCTGATATCAATGTGGATATCCTGCGCACCGGCCAGTTCGGCGTCGCCGCGCGCCTGCCCCTGCAAGGCCTGTTCCAGCACCTGCAGCGCCGCATCAGAGCTGGAAAAGTCCTGCAGTCCACTCTCCAAATGGACCCGAAATTTCCCCTCGGCCGGGCAGGTAACACTGCCGCTGCGCCGCATGGTGACACGCCCGACAACCGCACCAATCGCATTGGCGACCCCGGCGTGTTGCGGCAGCAGCATGCGGCACTTCAACCGCTCCCCGACCGCCGGGTAATAACTGGGTGCCGAGGCCCCAAGCCCGACAACATCGACATTGATCGCAGCATTCAGCGCCAGAATGCCCCGGTGCGCCGCCAGCCCACGCTGAGTCAGGACATGGCGTGCCAGATCACGGGCCCGATCTGCACCCTGATCCTTGGCCGCCCCCTCGGGTGGCAGGCCAAAATCAGCGCCATCCTCAAAGAATGCAGTCTCTAACAAGGCCAATGAGGTCTGTTCAGTCAGCTGATCTACAATCATCTGCGCCAGGGTCTGGGCATCCGGGGCCAGGGGCTCTCCGCTACCAATCCGGCGACGGGCAAACAGCGTCAGCGCCTTTTCGGCCGCCAATCGATCCCAGACCTGCACCCGGCCCAGCAGATGGCTCGCATCCGAGGGCGTGATACCGGCAACCTGCACCAACCCCCGATCCAGCAGGCGGTTCAACGCCCCCTGATCCATCCGGTTCCGAAGGATCGTGCCCAGGGGGTGCACCTCTGTGCCGATGCGCTCCAACAGGGCGCGCTCTCGCGGGCCAATCCCGGCAGCGGGCAGGCCAGGAACCGCGCGCAGAAACCGACCATCATATTCCCCCACAACCGGCGCGTTTAGCTGCCTGTCCAAGGCACCATGCACCACCTCTGCGGCCTCAACCGCCATCAAGGAGATGGGCACCACCCGGCGCGGACCCAAAACCACCCCGCCCTGCAGGCCGCTGGCGCGCACATGCACCTGGCTGTCACCCCCCAGCCCAGTGGTGCGCATCGCCACCGCCTCGACCATGGTGCGGAAATCGCCCACCCGTGCGCCTGCAGGATCAATCGCCGGTTTCCCATCGCGGATCAGCGCCACATCGGTGGTGGTGCCGCCAATATCGCTGACCAAGGCATGATCCACCCCCGTCAACCAGCGCGCCCCCACAAGCGAAGCCGCCGGACCGCTCAGGATGGTTTCAATCGGACGTGCCCGGGCCTGTTGCGCCGACATCAGCGCACCATCACCGCGCACCACCATCATCGGCCCAGTAATACCCAGCTCGCCCAGCCTGTCTTGCGCCCGGCCAATCAACCGGTCAATCATCCCAATAAGCCGCGCATTCAGCACCGCCGTCAGGGCCCGCTTGGGTCCATTCAACCGGGCTGAAAGCTGATGCGAACAGGTCACGGGCTTTCCGGTTACCTCAGCAATAAGACTGGCAGCCGCCAGCTCATGCGCCGGATTACGCGTGGCAAAGAGCGAAGCCACGGCAAAGCCAGAAACCTCTGCCGCCTCTGTCTCTAAAAAGCTCTTTAGAGACAGAAAATCCAACGCGGTCACCTCCCCCCCCGCATGATTGTGCCCCCCCGCCACAACCAATGCCGGATCTCCTTTCAACGCCTCTTTCAACCCATGACGATCCAGATCGGTCGCTTCAAATCCAATGTAAATAAGCGCAATCTGACCGCCCTGCCCTTCGACCAGCGCATTGGTGGCCAGGGTGGTCGACAGGGCCGCCATACTGATCTCGGCTGCGTCACATCCCGATTGCAGCAATACCTCCCCTACAGCAGAGCCTATGCCAATGGCCAGATCCCCGCGCGTCGTCAGGGCCTTGGCGCTGGCGATCACCTCCACCTCATCGCGGATCAAAACCGCATCCGTATAGGTCCCGCCGGTATCGACCCCAAGCAATAGCGCCATGCCACCCTCTCCATTCCGTTCGCATGTCGGGTGTAACGCCTATTTGCGCCGGGTCCATCCTGTTTGCGTCATGTCCAGACGTTGAACAGCCCATCGTGCCGCATCTGCCACCGTGGGGTCTGGATCATCAACCAGGCCAGCCGCTACGGCACGCAGATCGGGCTGGTTGGAATTGCCAATTGCATAGAGCACATTCCGCACAAACCGATCCCGCCCCACCCGCTTGATTGGCGAGCCCGAAAAATACGCGCGAAACGCGGCATCATCCAGCACCGCCAGCTCTGCCAGTCTTGGCGCCTGTAATTCGGCGCGGGCTGCATAGCGCAGATCGCTGGCTGCGACGGCAAACTTATTCCAAGGACAGGCCGACAGACAGTCATCGCAGCCGTAAATCCGATTGCCCAGCTTGCGGCGCAGCTCTGGCTCAATCGGACCTTTGTGCTCAATCGTCAGATAGGAAATGCAGCGCCGCGCGTCCATCTGGTAAGGCGCAGTAAACGCCTCTGTCGGGCAAGCGGTCAAACAAGCCGAGCAAGAGCCACAGCGATCCGGTTCAGGCGCATCCACCGGCAGCTCAAGCGTAGTAAAAACAGAGCCTAGGAAGGCCCAATTTCCCCAATCTCGGCTCACCAGATTAGTATGTTTCCCCTGCCAACCCAGCCCTGCCGCCTGCCCCAGCGGCTTCTCCGGCACCGGTGCGGTGTCAACAAAAACCTTCACCTGCGCCGCCTCACCCTGCTGCTTTGCCGCGTCGATCAACCAGCGCGCCAGACGCTTCAGGCGCTTCTTGACCAGATCGTGATAATCCTTGTTGCGGGCATAGACCGAAACCGCACCACGATCAGCGCAGCCCACCACCGCCATCGGGTCTTCCTCCGGGGTGTAGCTCTCGGCCAGCATGATCACCGATCGCGCCTCCGGCCACAGCGCAGCGGGATCACCCCGCCAATGGCATCGCTCCGCCATCCAGCCCATCTGCCCGTGATAGCCCTTGTCAATAAACTGCTGCAGCCGGGCGGGCACCTGCGGCACATCACCGGGCCGACAGATCTTGCAGGCTACGAACCCCTCAGAAAGGGCCTGTGCAACCAACCGTTCCTTCAGTTCGGACCCATTCTTCATTTGGCCAACAATATCCTCAGGGGTGAATTGCCTTTGCAAAAGGCAAGAGGGGGCGGACAGCCCCCGCACTGCACGAACCGCTCAGAAGTCGAGATCGGCATAATGGGCGGGCGGGCGAAAACCGGCAATCTGATCCGCAAGGATTGAACGAAACGCTGGGCGCGATTTGATCTTGGCATACCAGTCTTTCACCACAGCCGAGCGGTTCCAATCGACATCTGAAATATAATCAAGCGAAGACAGATGCGCGGCGGCGGCAAAATCAGCCAGGCTCATCTGATCACCAGCCAGCCAGCGCCGATGGTCCAGCAGCCAGGTCATGTAATCAAGATGATACTTGATCGCCTTAGCCCCCGCCTTGACATTGCGACTGTCGGGATAACCTTCGCCGGTGACCTTCTTGTTGACCCGCTCATAGAGCAGCTTTGACGTTACCTCGCTGTGGAACTTGTCGTCAAACCAGCTGACAATACGGCGCACCTCATAGCGGCCATCGGGATCAGCGGGCATCAGGGGCGGCGTCGGCCGGGTCTCTTCCAGATACTCGCAGATCGCAGCGCTCTCAGCCATCATCTTGCCATCCAACCGGATGACCGGAACCTTGCCCGCCGGATTGCGGCGCAGAAAATCCGGATCCGCCTCCCAATAGCGTTCTTCTACCAGCTCGACTTCAATCTTTTTTTCCGCCAGCGACAGGCGAATTTTCCGACAAAAAGGTGAAAGCGGGACATGATAGAGACGGGCCATGGGAACTTTTGAAACTCCGGGTCGAGCTGCAGGAATGATTTCCAGCAATGCCCTGTGTGTCACAAAACTTCAATCCTCGAAACAGCCGGCCCGCCCATCTGCGCGGATGGTGGCTGCCCCGTCGCGGATACTGGCCGCCCGGCGCACCATAAACTTGCTTGGCCGTGCGGCAGACCGTTGCTTTGGATTGGGCAAAACCGCAGCAATCAGCGACGCCTGGCGGGCACTCAGTTGATCCGGGCCGACGCCAAAATAATGCCGTGCGGCGGCCTCGGCACCAAAGATGCCTTTGTCCATCTCGGCCACGTTGAGATAGACTTCAAGAATACGCTTTTTGCTCCAAAACACTTCGACCAGAGGGGTGAGCAGGGTTTCCAGCGCCTTGCGCGGCCAGCTGCGACCCTGCCACAGAAAGACGTTTTTTACCACCTGCTGCGACAGGGTAGAGCCACCCCGCTGGCCACCCTCGGCCAGGGCGGCGCGAATGGCCTGCACGTCGATCCCCCAGTGCTGGCAAAACCGCGCATCCTCGGCCGCCACGACAGAGCGCACCAGCACTGGCGCCATGTGATCTAGCGGCACCCATTCCTGATCTATCTGTCCCAGGCGGCGCTTTTCGCTCCAGATCGTGTGGGTGGTGGGCGGGTTCACCACCGAAAACAACAGCACCAAAAGCGTGGCCACGGCGGTAAAGCCCAGCACGGCGCGTAAAACCCACCGCCGAAGCCAGCGCAGCGGCATCGCCAGCCGCGTCCGAATCCAGCTGCCTGCGGGTTTTGCCTGCTTTTTGGTTTTTTTTGCTGCCTTTGCCATGCCTCTCTATAGAATAGCAGCGTCGGCAGAACCAACTGCAAAAGCCGCCTGCTGTGCGAGGATCCGCCGGATTCTCCAGGAAAAAATGCCCCGCAGGCGGTGAACCTACGGGGCATTTCAATTGGTGCTATCGGCGTGGGTCTATTCGGCGGGAACCGCCGCCTGCTCAGTGCTCAAGGGATGCGGCAGTTTGTCCAGCATTTCGGTTGGGCAAACCTGCAGGAAATTCCCCTTCTCCAGATCCCAGTTCTGCAGAATCTCTGCCGCCTTGCGACTGCCGGTTTCCGCCAGGTGGCGTTCGATCAGGCCCTTCATCTCTGCTTCCCAATGGGCCACCGTCACCGGACAGACCACCAGGCCTTCCATGTTCATCATGGTTTCCGCCTGGCCATCAGGATCATAGAGATAGGCCATACCGCCGGTCATGCCTGCGCCAAAGTTGGCCCCAATACTGCCAAGAATGACCGCAACGCCGCCCGTCATGTATTCGCAGCCACAGGCCCCACAACCTTCGATCACCACCTTGGCACCCGAGTTGCGCACACCAAAGCGTTCACCTGCGCGACCCGCCGCAAACAGGTAGCCATCGGTGGCACCATAGAGCACGGTATTGCCGACAATGGTGTTTTCGCTGGCAACCAGAGGCGAAGCCATCGGCGGACGCACCACAATGGTGCCACCTGACAGACCCTTGCCAACATAGTCATTGGCATCGCCCGACACTTCCAGCTTCAGCCCTGGCGCCGCAAAGGCCCCCAGAGATTGCCCGGCAGAGCCCTGCAATTTCACCGTCAGGTGATCCGGCTGGAAGGCATTGCGCATGCCAAAGTTGCGCACAATATGGCTCGAAGTGCGGGTTCCCACAGACCGGTGGGTGTTTTGCACCGCATAAGACAGCTGCATCTTTTCGCCATCCTGCAGGAAACGCGCCGCGTCGCGGACAATTTCGCTGTCCAGGGTATCTGGCACCGGGTTGCGCTCCTTGTCGCGGTTGTAAACGATATTGGCAGAGCCATCGACGGTGATCAGCAGCGGGTTCAGATCCAGATCATCCAGATGTGCCGAGCCACGCGACACCTGCGCCAACAGATCGGCACGGCCGATCACCTCGTCCAGGCTGCGCGCACCGATAGCGGCCAGGATTTCCCGCACTTCCTGCGCATAGAAGGTGATCAGATTGACCACTTTATCCGCCGAGCCGGTGAACTTGTCCCGCAGGGCTTCGTCTTGGGTACAGACGCCAACCGGGCAGGTGTTGGACTGGCACTGGCGCACCATGATGCAGCCCATGGCGATCAGCGCCGCGGTGCCGATGCCGTATTCCTCGGCCCCGAGCATCGCCGCCATGACGATATCGCGCCCGGTGCGCAGCCCCCCATCGGTCCGCAGGGTGACGCGTTCGCGCAGGTTGTTCATCGCCAGCACTTGATGCGCCTCTGTGAGACCCATTTCCCAGGGCAGACCAGCGTATTTGATCGAGGTCGCAGGCGACGCCCCGGTACCACCATTGTGGCCGGAGATCAGGATGATATCGGCCTTGGCCTTGGCCACGCCAGCAGCGATGGTGCCAACCCCGGAGGAGGCCACCAGTTTCACTGTCACTTTGCAGCGCGGGTTGATCTGTTTCAGATCGTAGATCAGCTGCGCCAGATCCTCGATCGAATAGATATCGTGGTGCGGTGGCGGAGAAATCAGGGTCACGCCCTTGGTCGAGTGGCGCAGGCGGGCAATCAGGTCAGTGACCTTCATCCCCGGCAGCTGGCCGCCCTCACCGGGCTTGGCTCCCTGGGCCACCTTGATTTCCAGCTCTTCGCATTGGTTCAGATATTCGGCAGTGACGCCAAACCGACCCGAGGCCACCTGTTTGATCTTGGCAGATGGGTTGTCGCCATTGGGTTCCGGCACAAAATGCGCCGGGTCTTCGCCGCCCTCGCCAGAGTCAGATTTGGCCCCGATCCGGTTCATCGCCACGTTCAGCGTTTTATGCGCCTCAGGCGACAGGGCACCCAGGCTCATGCCCGGAGTGACAAAGCGTTTGCGGATCGAGGTGATGCTTTCCACTTCCTCAATCGGCACCGATTTGCCAAGCGGCTTGATGTCCAGCAGATCACGCAGATGGATCGGCGGGTTGCTTTGCATCTTGGCAGAATACTGCTTCCACATCTCGAATGAGGCGCGGTTACAAGCCATCTGCAACATATGCATCGAGGTGGCTTCCCAGGCATGGGTCTCGCCGGATTTGCGCGCTTTGTAAAAGCCCCCAATTGGCAGGATATTTTCAGCGCTCTTCCACCCTCTGGCGTGGATTTCTTCCGCCTTGACCTGGATCCCGCTGACGCCGATGCCGGAAATACGGCTTGTCATGCCGGGGAAGAATTCGGCGCACATGGCGCGGCTCAGGCCCACGGCTTCGAAGTTGAGCCCACCACGATAGGAAGAGATCACCGAGATCCCCATTTTCGCCATGATCTTGAGAAGGCCCTGGTCGATGGCATTGCGGTAGCGCGCCACATTTTCGGTCAGGGTGCCATCCAGCAAGCCGCGTTCAATGCGGTCGGCCAGCGAATCTTCGGCCAGATAGGCATTGACCACGGTGGCACCACAGCCGATCAGCACAGCAAAATAATGCGGGTCCACACATTCGGCGGCACGCACATTGATCGAGCAGAAGGTCCGCAGGCCCTTGCGCGTCAGATGCGAATGCACTGCCGATGTCGCCAGAATCATCGGCATGGCAACACGGCTGACATCAGAATATTGATCGCTCAGCACCAGATGCCCGGCACCTGAACGCACCGCATCTTCGGCTTCGGCGCGGATACGGTCCAGCGCCTGGCTAAGCGAACCCTCGGCCGGATCAAAGGAACAGTCGATTTCCGCCAGTGGGGCAGTGAATTCACTGACCAGCTTGTCCCATTGGGCATTGCCGACAAAGGGGCTTTCCAGCACGACGATTTCGGTCTGACTGCTGTCTTCATCCAGCACGTTTTTGAGGTTGCTGAAGCGGGTCTTCAGCGACATCACCCGGAATTCACGCAGTGAATCGATCGGCGGGTTGGTCACCTGGCTAAAGTTCTGGCGGAAGAAATGCGACAGTGGGCGGTACTGTTTCGACAGCACGGCCGAGGGCGTGTCATCGCCCATGGATGCCAGGGTTTCCTTGCCATCTTCGGCCATTGGCGACAGGATCTGCTCCAGCTCTTCGATGGTATAGCCCGCAGCCACCTGACGGCGACGCAGCTCTTCTCCGGTAAAGAGCGGCGCTTCGGTGACGGTGGCTAGGGTGGCATCCACATCGTTGATCTTGCTCACCCAGTCGCCAAAGGGCAGCGCTGCAGAGAGTTTATTCTTGATCGCGGTATCGTGGTACAACTTGCCCTTTTTCATATCCACAGCCAGCATCTGGCCAGGGCCAAGCGCGCCTTTTTCCACCACGGTGGCCTCGTCGATTGGCACCATCCCTGCCTCGGAACCGGCAATCACCAGCCCATCGCCAGTGACCACATAGCGCATTGGGCGCAGGCCGTTGCGGTCCAGACCAGCGCAGACCCAGCGGCCATCGGTCATCGCCAACGCCGCCGGACCATCCCAGGGCTCCATCACCGAGTTGCAGTAGGAATACATGTCACGCCAGGCTTCGGGCAGCTCAACCGCCTGTTTCGACCAGCTTTCGGGCACCAGCATGGTCTTGGCCATCGGTGCCGACCGGCCAGCCCGCACCAGCACTTCGAACACACCATCCAGCGCCGCAGAATCAGAGGCTCCGCCGGCGATGATCGGCTTGATATCTTCGGCGTGGTCGCCAAAGGTGGTGCTGGCCATGCGGATTTCGTGGCTTTTCAGCCAGTTCATATTGCCGCGCAGGGTGTTGATTTCGCCGTTATGTGCCAACATGCGGAAGGGCTGGGCCAGCCACCACTGCGGGAAAGTATTGGTGGAATAGCGCTGGTGATAGATCGCAAAGGCGCTCTCAAACCGTTCATCCATCAGATCGGGGTAGAAGACAGCAACCTGTTCCGCCAGCATCATGCCTTTGTAGATGATCGAGCGGCAGGACAGCGAGGCAAGATACAGCTCGCCGATCCCGGCAGCGGCAGCGGCCTTCTCAATGCGACGGCGGATCACATAAAGCTCGCGCTCAAAGGTTTCCTCATCCACGCCCTTGGAGTTGGAGATCAGGATCTGTTCGATTTCGGGGCGGGTTGCATTGGCCTTGCCGCCAAGGCAGGTCACATCCACCGGGACATGGCGCCAGCCATAGATGTAATAGCCCATACGCAGGACTTCGGTTTCAACGATGGTCCGGCAGGTTTCCTGGGCGCCGAAATCGGTGCGCGGCAGAAAGACCTGGCCCACGGCCATCAACTGATCTTCGCGTGGCACATGGCCGGTGCGCTTGATCTGATCATAAAAGAATGGCACCGGGATCTGCACATGAATGCCAGCCCCGTCCCCGGTCTTGCCATCGGCATCAACCGCACCACGGTGCCAAATCGCCTTGAGCGCATTAATACCGGCCTCAACGACGCTGCGGCTGGCCTTGCCATCCACCGCCACCACAAGCCCAACCCCGCAAGAGGAATGCTCTTCTGCTTCGGTATAAAGACCGTTTTCCGCCATCCACTTACGCTTGGCTTCTTCGGCGCGCACCCAGTCCGCGTCATAGTTGACTGCATCACGATTGGTCATTGGTCGTCTCCTTCTGCCGCGCGGCGAAACGCTGTCATTACATCCGCTTCGGTCATCTGCCGTTGCGTTCCAGTAAAGGCGTAGCCTTCGGGTTTCTTGTCGATATAGAATTCCAGGTCGAGAGTGTTCCCGCCGTTATTTTCAAAGAGGCCAGCAGCCATTTGGACCTGGCCGTGCATGTCACCGGGCGCGGTAATGCGATACCAAAGCGCCGAGCCGCAGGTGCTGCAAAAGGCGCGTTCTGCCCAGTCGGACGACCTATAGGTCGTTACCGACCCCAGTGCTGCATAGCCCGAGGCAGCCGGGATGGTCATCAACGCCGAGCTGGTCCAGCGGCGGCACATATCACAGTGACAGGCCCGCAAAGTATTTTGCGCTGGCGTCATTGACACGGTAACCGCGCCGCACATGCATTGGCCTTGCAACTCGCTCATCTACCCTGGCTCCCTTGCGGTGGCTTTTGTGACTACTCAGCTGCGACCAAGGCAGCAGCACTGTTAAAACGCTCAACCAGCGCATCGGCGCAGTCGCGGCCATCCTTGATCGCCCAGACCACCAGCGAGGCACCGCGCACGATGTCGCCAATGGCATAGACACCATCCAGATCGGTCGCGCCGGTACGGAACGCCGCCTTGATGGTGCCCCAGCGGGTCACGGGCAGATCGGGCTGGTCCCACAGGGTTGGCAGCGCTTCCGGCTCAAAGCCCAGCGCCTTGATCACCAGATCGGCCTCTTCCACATAATCGGCACCCTCGATCACCTCGGGAGCCTGACGTCCGGTGGCATCGGGCTGGCCTAGGCGCATGTTTTGCACCATAACGCCCGAAACCTTGCCGCCTACATCCGCAAAGCCTTTGGGCGCGGTCAGCCATTCAAACTGCACACCTTCTTCTTCGGCATTCTGAGTTTCACGCTGCGAACCGGGCATATTGGCGCGGTCGCGGCGGTACAGACATTTGACCGAAGTAGCCCCCTGACGGATCGAGGTGCGCAGGCAATCCATCGCGGTGTCGCCACCGCCGATCACCACAACCTTCTTGCCCTCTGCATTCAGGGTGCCGTTTTCAAACTCTTCCACCGTGTCGCCAAAGTTCGACGCGCGGTTGGCAGCTGTGAGGAAATCAATCGCCTTGACGATACCAGAGGCACCAGAGCCGGGCATTTCCAGATCACGCGATTTATAGACGCCGGTAGCAATGATCACCGCGTCATGCTTGGCGCGGATCTCTTCAAAACTGATGTCTTCGCCAATATTGCAATTCATCACAAAGGTGACGCCGCCCTCGGCCAGCAACGCGTTACGGCGCATCACCACGTCTTTTTCCAGCTTGAAACCCGGAATACCATAGGTCAGCAAGCCGCCCGCCCGGTCATAGCGATCATAAACCGTGACCTGGATGCCCGCACGGCGCAGCATATCCGCTGCCGCCAACCCGCCAGGGCCCGCGCCGATGATACCAACGCTTTCGCCGCGTTCCTGTATCGGGACAATCGGTTTGACCCAGCCCTTATCCCAGGCGGTATCGGTAATGTATTTTTCAACCGCACCGATGGTGACGGTGCCATGGCCCGACTGTTCAATCACGCAGTTGCCTTCGCACAGACGGTCCTGCGGGCAGATGCGGCCACAGATTTCGGGGAAGGTATTGGTGGCCTGGGAGGTTTCATAGGCCTCTTGCAGGCGACCAGTCGCCGTCAGATGCAGCCAGTCGGGGATGTTATTGTGCAGCGGGCAATGGGACTGACAATAGGGCACCCCACATTGGCTGCAGCGGCTGGCTTGCTCTTCGGCCTTGGCGGCAGCGTATTCCGCATAGATTTCGTCAAAATCTTCCCGCCGAGTATCAGCGGCGCGCTTTTGCGGCATATCGCGTTCGATCTTCACGAATTTGAGCATCGGTTGCTTGGCCATGGGCGAACTCCCTAGTTTGGCTGGCTGCGACAGGTCCGGCTGGAGCGCTGCGAGATTAGGTAAACATTGCTGACCCATATTGAGCAGCTTCAGCCCGTGATACTGGTTTCTTCAGAAATGTACAGGAATTTTAGGACCACATCGGACCCAAAACCACCCTTCCCTATCTCGCTGCAGGATTTATACAAGAAGGCATTGCTTTCACCCCTGACATCCCGCCAAACCCTGGGCCAAGCACCAGGGGAAATACCGCGCCAAAGTTCCGTGACATCTCTTTTCAGGACCCCCTATTATGCCACTACTGCAACTTATTCTTGTCGCGCTGATCCAGGGGATAACTGAATTTCTACCGGTTTCCTCCTCCGGGCATCTGATTCTCTTGCCCGGTCTGACCGGGTACGCCGATCAGGGACAGGTGATCGACGTGGCAGTCCATGTTGGCACCCTTGCGGCAGTCGTGATCTACTTCTGGCAGGATGTGCGTATCGGGTTGATCGGACTTGACCGACTGGCGCGGGGCCGGGCAGATACCCCTGGCGCGCGGCTGGCGCTCGGGCTGATCGTCGCCACCATCCCCACGGTGCTGTTTGGGGCCTTTCTGCATTTCACCCATCTCAGTGATGCGCTGCGCACCCCGGCAGTGATTGGCTGGACCATGCTGATCTTTGGCATCGTGCTCTATGTGGCGGACCAAAAGGGCGACACCCAAAAACAGGCCAAAGACTGGGGGCTACGCGATGCGCTGATCATGGGGCTGTGGCAGATAATTGCCCTGATCCCGGGCACCTCTCGGTCTGGCATCACCATCACCGGGGCTCGGCAATTGGGGTATGACCGCGAAGATGGCGCCCGGATTGCCATGCTGATGTCGATCCCGACCATCATCGCTTCGGGCCTTTTGCTGGGAACCGAGGTCGCGCTAGAGGCCAATATGGATCTGATCCGCGACGCAGCCCTTGCCGCCCTTCTGGCCCTGCTCTCTGCCCTCGCAGCGCTGAGCCTGATGATGCGGTTGCTGCGCTCGGTCAGCTTTACGCCCTATGTGATCTATCGGGTGCTTCTGGGCCTTGCCTTGCTGGGCTATGCCTACGGGACCTGACCACCACACACCCCACCGCACAAAAAGAAAGGGGCGCCGGATCTCTCCGCGCCCCGTCTTGATCTATCGCCGCAAAGGCCAGACCTCAGGTGTCGCCCTTAAGATTCCGCGCCGAGGCGGTCATCTCGTCATACTGACCAGAGGGGCGGAATTTCCACAGATAGCTTGGCAGGATCGGGCCGAGCATTTCCGGGGTAATGCCAAGATCCACAAAGCCAAGCGCGCCGTCAGAAACCACATTGTCCCGGCCCAGGTTTTTCAGCTGGTCGCGGGTCAGCACCTTGTTTTCGATCAGTTGCAGACTGATAGTCTGTAACATGTCAAAGCCAAAGGCGATGGGCCAAGCCGAAAAGCCCGGCAACGACAGCACCAAGCGACGGCGTAGGATGACATCGCACATCTGCTTCATCAGCGCCGCAAAGCTCTTTACCTCGGGGCCACCCAATTCATAAATGCCGGGCTTGGCTTCGCCCAGCACCCCCATGACCGCAGCGCGGGCCACATCATCGACATAGACTGGCTGGAACAACGTCTTGCCCTTGGCAATCGGCAACACCGGCGACAGGCTGGCCATGCCGGCGAACCGATTAAAGAACTGATCTTCAGCGCCAAAAATAACCGAAGGACGCAAAATCACCGCATCCGGGAAGGCTGCAAGAACGGCCGCTTCGCCCTGTGCCTTGGTGCGGGCATATTCGCTGACACCTTGGGGATCGGCACCCAGCGCTGAAATATGCACCAACTGTCCAATTCCCTGGCTTTGAGCGATCTGCGCCACCCGCGCCGCGCCTTCTGCCTGGACCGCAGAGAACGTGTTCTTGCCATACGCGTTCAGCACGCCAACGCAGTTCACCACCGCATCCGCGCCCTGCATCACAGCCGCAACCGAGCCCGCATCGCGGATATTGCACAGAACCGGCTCGACCTGACCTGGCACGCCGTAGGGCTTTACATGCATGGCCTCATTGGGTCTGCGAACCGCAACCCGCACCCGCCAGCCCTCTTTTGCCATGCGCCGTGCGATGTAACGGCCGACAAAACCAGACCCGCCATAAATCGTGACCAGTTTGGACATCTCTTGGCTCCTGAAATAGCTATGCCACCGATCTACCGCTCCTTCGCCTTTCAAACAAGGCGCAAAACATATCGACAGCGGCACAATGGCAGCAGTTTCTGCATTTGCCCGTCACGCAGGCTGCGAAGCTTTCAGTTGCCTCACGCTCTATTCAGGACTACCAAGATTACCCAAGGATCGTCACCTAATGCATTATAAAGACGCAATTAAAAGTCATCTTTAACAAGGCCGACACGCGCATAGCAAAGAGATACAAAAAATGGCAGCAATTCCTGGAAGATCCCAAGTGCTTACCAGTCTTGAAAGCGACCGAATGGACCTGGAGAGCTTCATCACGGAATTCTACCGCATCTTCTTTGACCTGTCGCCGCAGGTCCGGCCACTTTTCCCAACTGATACAGGGCGGCTAGAGGCAAAGATGATGGCCACCCTGACCCATCTGGCCGAGGCACTGGACAGCAACACGCGGCTAGATGCGATCCTTCGCAAGCTGGGCGACGAGCATCGCGGCATGCAGATCTCTGATGCCCATTTCGAAAGTTTCATCCAGAGCTTCATCACTGCGCTTTCCAGAACACTTGGCCCGGATTGGAACACAGAGAGCCATCAGGCCTGGGACAATTTCCTGCGTTTTGTGGCCAAAAGGATGAACTATTCAGCCGAGGCCTAACCCCCATAACAACGCAAAGACCGCGCCACCTAACCCGGCAAAAATAGTTTTTACAAAAAACTGAAAAATCTATTTGACGCCCCCCGCGCTGGGGCCTATACGCCCCCTCACGACACCTGCCCAGGTGGCGGAATTGGTAGACGCGCTAGCTTCAGGTGCTAGTATTGGCAACGATGTGGAGGTTCGAGTCCTCTCCTGGGCACCAGTTGATCAGATTTTTTTCGTTGAGTTTCGGTAGGACGGATTAGACCTCATATCGCCAGCCTCCCCCCTCAAATCAGCTCGAGAGCACCATAAGATCGGCTACGCCAATTTGGTCACGAATGATCTGACTTCGGCTGGCAATCCCTCCATTTTTCATGGGATCTATCAGTAGAATCTAGGCTGCTTTTAGTTTCTGTATTCGCGTCATAGCTTCGATGCCCATGTTGGGGTCGGACAAATGGAGCTTACCTTGTCCGGCTCCCCGCCTCCCGCGCTTGAGCGTAGCTTCAAGTGGAACCTGATACCATCGGACTGGAGGCGAAAATGCCCCTTAGAAATCACCATTGGTGCGTGCATTTGTAAGAATGTAATAATGAATCCAATAGCCTAATTGCAGCGGAGGGGCCTAGAACGCTCGTGTGCGTATTCATGGGCAATGGCTATAGACTGACCTAAAGTGGCTTGAAGATTCACTCGAGTTTGAAAGGGAAGCGGCAAACTTGGCGCGAACTCCTAAGCTCGGCTTCTTGGGAAAAATCACGCAAGATATCGAATAAATAGGGTTTCATATTTTTATGTATTATCCGCGACGCACAAAGTTATGTACGCCGCGCAATTGTATCCGCTTCCCTAAAAGCGATTGTAGGGCAGCGCGAAGCACTTCATTTCCGCTACTGAACTTAAAGAAGAAATTATCCACTTGCCGCCCAAAGAGTTTCGCAGCGATTGCGCATAGTATTTCGCAACTGCCTCATACTTCTTCGCCACAGACCACTGGATTTAATCGTTTCTCCCATCAGAGAACGAACCAATATTCTTGATCACTGGATAGCACAGCTGTTGGTTATCTGGAAGAAAAAATCGGTATTCAATCATCCTCACCCCCGAGCGAAAGAAGTTTAGAGTCGAAAACTTCCGCAGGATTATGGACTAATTTTTCGTCCAGAAGTTGATCAGACTGGCAAGCGGCAAGCATGATTGCAACCCAGTGCGCGGTGCCGTCTGTAACCACACAATCAAAGAGGTCGCGACCGACGGCAGCTAAGCAGACAAGAAGCTTATCGATGTTCGTTGCGATGCGGTTGATGACCATCCCCGGCGTTGGCCCTATTGCAGCCCTCACATTCAAGGCGGCTGTCGACGATCCGAGCCGGTTCAAACGTTCGCGTACAGATGGAGCACACTTTGGCCTGACTCCAAGGCGCTTTCAGTCTGGAGAGCATGACAATCCCGGGAGAATATCAAAGGCTGGGGATAGAGATGTTCGCGCAACTCTTTACGCCGCTGCCAACGCATTGCTCATGCGAACGATGGCAGGGTTACAAATCAAATCATGGGGCATGCGATTGATGCGCACCAAAGGTCGCCGACGCGCTGTAGTTGCCGTCGCCCGCAAGCTCGCCGTTCTGCTCCACCGTATGTGGATCGACGGCAGTGAATTCCGTCAGGAATCAGTTGGAGGTACGGCATGAAAAAGTAGCCTACCAACTAACCTGACGGGATCGTCCAATCCGGACGAGGTTCGTGGATGAAGCCGAAAATGTCTGCTGCGCAACTTGAAGCGCGCCGGAAAGCGGGGCTCTCCACTTCCGATCCGACACATGCATGCAGCGGTGCCATTTCGAGCGCCAAACCAGACTGCGAAGAGAAGCGTGACCCGGACAAACGATCCTTGATCATTCAAAAGAAGGAAAACGAGCTTGACCCAGACACCCAATTAGATAAGCGGTCGTTCGCTGCATCTGCACGACGATTGCAAGCATGGGATGTTAAGGCCGAGGCGGGACTTCGAGCTGCGGGCTGATCAACTCTGACCGGTACAGCGTTGCGAATTCATCCAGTACCATTTCCAACGTTGCGACGAAGGTGGTTAAGTTGAATGATATCCCGTGCTCTCGCTTTTCATGAATGTATCGCCATTCAACGAAAGCGTTGGCATGCTGGTATAGCACGTCTCTGATCCCATAGTCCGATCTCAAGCAATCTGGGTGGTGCGGTGCCACATTTTTCCTAAATTCGAGATCAAGACGTTCCTTACTGGTGTCGCCAAGTAGCTCGAAAAGCTTCAAAAGATCATGGATTCTCTTGGTTTTGAGCGTGTTGTGATCCCAAACGAACCAAGCCTTCAGCGCAAATTCCATCGACAGCGCCAAAAGCATTGGTTCGACGCCGGTATGTTCCTCATGAAGCATACCAAATTCACGCGCATTGGCTTTCGCCATTGCATGGGTCTGCTTAAGGATGGATCGCGCCTGTTTTTCAAGCTTTACACCTGTAGAGAGACCGTGAAACTGAGGCGATTTCTGCATGAATAGAAGGTAGGCTAATCATAGAGCAACGGCAACGCGCATATGCAAGGTGATTTGGCCGGGCATGGCTGGCTGTAAATTGGGAGGGCAGCCGCCGAATGTGCTCGCAGGATCGGCAGTAAATCTCACAACCGGCAAAGGGCGGTGGGCTCAACTGGTCGACGCAGCGGGCGGATTGCAGGCATTCGCTGCGCAGGCGACGAACGTCAGCTGTGCAGCAAAACAGCCTTTCACGGGTGTTTAATATATCCTTTGTCATTAAGAGCTACGTCTTTCATATTCGTCTGCACAGAGGAATCTGTTGTGCAGGCAAATGCATATGGCGGCCGTTAATAATTTTTCGACAAGAGATAGCGAGAAAAATCTCGCATGGGCTTAAGCCGAGCGTTAATTTGATAAAGGCATAAGAAATGAGCGAAAACTTCAATTATATCTCTATTACCGATAAAGACCGTATTAACGATAATATGACCATACTCAGGGGCCGCTTATTTGAGTCCACTCCGGTTGCCATCGAGAAACGGCTTGAAGGCCTCAGTGATAAATCCGTTACCTTTCTCAAGAGCCTGCCTACCTTCGTGTGCAGCGAGATAGACTCGCATGCAGACGGCAACTCCATGGTCATAAAATATGGGAGAATCGCCGACCTAAAGCATTCTGATTTGACGGTTTCCATTACCTTCGACACGCTGATGGACTTTGGTGAAGTGAATTTCGATAACGTTGAAGATGCCCATAAAATATTCAGTGTGGACAGAATCCAGCTCTACCGCGGACACTGGGCGGTACGTGAAGGAGACTCTGTAGAAGTGTTGCGCCGTTTGAGCGATTTCTTCCCGAAGTTTTCTGAAGGGATCGATAGGCTCATAGAACAACCTGAAGTCGATGCAGAGATCGAGCCACCGCCTCGGGAGAAAAAAATACTTGGCACCGCTACCGATGTCGCATCTTTCTTAAAATTACTCTACGAAGCCCCTATCGAAGAAGATCCCGAGACTTTTTTTCGAGGGCATGGCACAGCTAAGTATGAACTTTCACCGTTCCTGCTGAGAAAATGGGAGAATGGCGATTGGAAATTCTTGCCGAATGAGGACCGCCTTTGCAAAGAGTTGCTGATCGCGCATTATGATGAGTTCCAGAGTGACCAGTATTGTTTCGATCGCCTTGTGCGCATGCAGCACTTTGGACTGCCAACGCGGATGCTTGATATCACTGGAAATCCGCTGATGGCGCTGTTTTTTGCTTGCTCGAGCCAGCCTCAAGACGACGGTGAAGTCATAATATTTCAGGTTACCTCTGATGCTGTGAAATACTACGATTCGGATACCGTCAGTTGTCTTTCCAACCTTTCTAACTTGACGTACGAACAAAAGAACACAATTGACGTCAGCCTCGAACAGGGCAAATTCAATAAATCTGAAGTCGTCGGAAAACTGCTTCACCATATTAAGTCAGAGAAGGGATTTTTCGAAGGACGAATTATCCCGAAAGATCTTAGCTCAATCGTCTGCGTGAAGGCTAAGCGCACCAATTCGCGTATCAAATCGCAATCAGGCGCATTCCTATTGTTCGGGCACGAGGCGAAATTGCCGGATGTTGGGCAGAAAGGGATCAGGATCAGTCGCATCACGGTTAAAGCGGAAGAGAAGATAAAAATCCTCGCTGAACTTGATCGGATCAACGTCAACGATGCAACTGTATATCCGAGCATCGGTCAGACGGCAGATCATCTGCGGGAACAGTATCAGTCCAAGGTGCGGGAAACAGAATACGAGGGCAGATAATAAGAAGCGTTTTGAAGGTTTGAAGAAAGTCTGCAGCAGACCTTCGCATTAGAGGGCTCAGACGGCGGCTTTGAGTTGGACGAGAGATCCCTCATTAAAGGCGGATTCCAGACTTTCGCTGTGCGTGCGAAATTCAGCTTGTGGCCATGCGAAAGCCGACATTCGGGTGAGTGTGATTCCAGCGAGTCGTTGGAACTGCAAACTCCTGACCTGCCCCCCGAAACTTCCCTCAGTTTAATGTAGAGTTTGCTCAACCTTTGAAGGAGCAAACAAATGCGACAGAGCCGTTTTACTGAAGCCCAAATTATCGGAATGATCAAAGAACAAGAAGCTGGGATGCCGACAGCTGAGGTGTGAGTCCTAACTTTACAACATCAAGGAACCTGCTGTGCCTTAACGGCGTTCTGGATTCGTATACTGCTTCGTGACATAAAAAGAAGTCAGGAGATCGTCGTGAAACCGAAAGTTTCAAATTTCTCATTCAAAAAACGCGCAGCTGAGAAGGCTGTCGCGCGCGCGAACGATGAAGAAAGACTTCAGTCCGGTCAGGTTTCGCCTGCCGTGATGGCACGCGTCAACTGCGGTCATCTGCGCGGAGTGCGCTATAAAGGCCCCTCAAAGCGCATTCAGACTATGGTTGCTGAAATGGATTAGCATTTTGCTTTCAGGCAGGACTGATCCAAAATCAAGCGCTCTAACCGATCGGGCGAAGGTCACGACATGATCTGGGCTTTAGTCTCGCAAAGCCACAAGCTTCTGCCATAGCTTGTGGTGCCGCACCTTGAGGAAATTATTGGGGGTCGGAATTTCTGCGTGTGGACGGCGGAGACGCCGGCCTGAGCGCCAGCAGAACGACACTGCTCGTGGTCGCCGTTACGCCGGTGTTGATCTGATTTTGAAGATTTATGCTATAAGTGCTATCCAGTAATTTGTGCTAACCAATGTAGGAGTTGGGATATGACGCGTGCATCAGAAGGTCTGGCGGGCTGGCCGACGGTCGCAGATCTGCGGCAAGATGATAGCCATCCTGTTTTCAGGTCGCGCAAGAGCGCTGTGTCTTCATCTGGCTCTGTTGATGTGAGCGTGGATGTCAAACTCGATGCCAACGACATCGATCTCAGTGACACGCTTCGAAAACTCCAATCCATAATCGATCAGCAAGGTGGGCCTGCTCTCGATGCCGAGACAGTGCGGGCAAGCCTGCAGCAGGCGTTGGAGACGACCCTCCAAAAGGGGTTTGCCAGGGAGCTCGACAGGATCGTTGCTGCGTACCGGGATATGCTGGAGCGACGGATGGCTTCTGGTCAGGACGAGGCGATTTCACGAGCCCTGACTCGGGCGAAATTGCAGACGGAGGTTCTTTCGTCGGTCCCCATGGTTGATCAGTCCCAAGCCTGCTTGCTGCTGGGATTGTCGGATACGAACCCGTCCGCCACGCTAAAACGATACGAGAGTAAGGACAGGATTCTGCGGTTCGACTTGAGGGGAAAAGCGGCTTATCCGCTGTTTCAGTTTGACGTGGCCGAGCGCCGCATTCATCCGATGCTCCTCACGATCATGAAATTGCGGAGCGATGACTGGGGAGGCAAGATGGCTTTATTGCATTGGCTGACGCGTCCCAACCGCAGTCTCGGTGGTGCGAAGCCGTGCGCTATGCTGGCCGAGGATGCAGATGGGGTACTGAAGTCCTTCACCGCCGAGATCGCGGAGCCGCTCAACTGATGACTGCAGATGTCTGCTTTGCCACAAGCTTTTGCCATACTATGAAAGAAGGTGCTTCAGAACGGAGATGACCATGGCGTCACATACACCCCTCGCAGGCGCTATTGAGCGTTCGGTCGAGCACAGCGAAAAACTTACTAAGATGGCAGGTGATTTTCTGACAAGCGCTCAGGTCTGTGACCTCCTGCGCATCGAACAGGCGGAACTTGTGGAGCGCCGCAAGACCGGCAAACTCATCGCCGTCCAAGTTGATTCAAACTGGCGGTACCCGGCATTCCAATTTCAAGATCGGGCAGTCTTGCGTGGGATTGAGACTGTACTGGCCGCGCATAAAGGCTACGATTCCTTTGTCGTAATCGACATACTGCTCGCGCCAGATGCTGTCTTCGACGGCCGCAATCTACTCTCTGTGATCCAAGATGGCGATGATGACGCTGTCAGGCGTTACGCAGCACAGATTGCAGGAAGCGGCTTCACATAGCTCCGATAGGCCTCATACCCTACAAACTATTTGTTGTAGGGTATGCCGGCAAACAGGCGGCCCCATGGGGCGCTTATCCCAAGGCCTCGGGCTGTTCACGCTCTGAAGTCGTGAAAAGGTGAGACTTGGCCCGGCACCTGTCCAACTGATGGGTGTCGGTTCCATTTTGGGATTGAGCTTCGCATGTTTGCTCGGTCTGGGCGATGATCCAAGGCTGCATTTCGGCACCAAATTTCCGAGAGAATGTTTCTCATGGACCATTCGTGTTGTTAGGAAACGCCGACAGGGAAGGCGGAGAGCCGACTTTCGCTGCGTTTTCCACCAAGGTCGGCAACACGAACAAAGCTAACACTCTCGGAGATCGAGACCACTCTCTGAAGACAGATCTTTCTCCATCACGCGAGTTCCATTTTTCTGTTTCAATTGGGCTGCTGACAAACAATTATGCTGAGAGGCTAACGCCTTGAGCATAATATCAACCACCCCGGCAATGTTAATCTGTATCTAAACCTTTGGCCTTGGGTTATCTTATCGTTTCGCCGACGATGCGGCCGAGTTAGAAAGACGATATGTTTACAGTCCATCCCAACGAGATCAAAGATTTCACTGGAGACGACCTCGTCGAGTTGTTGCGCCGTCTTCTTTACGCCGAAGCCCGTAATGCTGGCGTTCCGCTGCGAGGGGTCGATGTTCCGCTCCAAATCACAGTCGCCGATGGCGGTCAGGACGCAAGGATAGTCTGGACCGGTGGCGAAGCATCAACAGATTTTTTCCCAAGCTGCGACATCATCTTTCAATGCAAGGCGAAGGACGCGGGCGACGCTCAGTGGGAAAAAGAGGTTTGGACCAAACCCACCCAAAAGAAGAAAGTCGCGGTCAAGATGCTGAATGACGCTGTGCGCGACGTCCTCGCTCGCGGCGGCAGCTATATCGGCATTACTGCGACGGCGCTCGTCGGTAATAAACCGGCAGATCGCGTCAGAGCGATCAAGAAAGGCATCACGACCGCCGGTGGTGACCCCACCAATCTCGCCACGGTCGATGTATACGAGGGAAATAAGCTCGCCGCGTGGGCCAGCGCGCACCCCGGCGTCGCTGTATGGATCAAGCAGCGGCACGCTGCGATCGACCTTGCCGGCTTCTCCACGCTCGATCATTGGGGCAAACGCGCGGACATCGCCGCGCCACCGTTCGTCGATAGCCCTGACCGTAAATTCTCGCTCGGCACCCATGAGGCCGATGCGATCGAGTTTTCTCGACTCGCCGAGCGCCTCTTCGTCGAATTGGAAGAGCCTGGAACTTCCGTTCGCATCTGGGGTGCCTCAGGAATCGGCAAGACCCGCGCACTGTATCATGCGCTTAGCACCGGCACTGGGCTACTCAGGGGACTCGCTGCCGCCAACTTCATTTTCTGCGAGTTCAGCCAGGTTGGAGATCGCCTCTGGGACGTCGCGAACCACATCGTGAAGGAGGGCTCGGCCGCAGTTCTTGTCGTAGACGGATGCCCGCTCGATAAAGCTCGCGAGCTAAACGCGCTCGCCCTTACTGAACGTAGCCAGCTTCGCATCATCACCATCGGCGCCGAGGGGCTCGAACATGATGATCATTGCGTCATGGTTCGGCCCACCAAGGCCGATCGCTCGACGATAAGGGGCATCCTTAAGACCAAGCTCACCAAGGCCAAGGCCGATGAACTCGACTATATCGCCGACCTTTGCGACGGATTTCCCCGCATCGCTGTGTTCGCTACCGAGAGCTACGAGAAGAGAGCGATCCTAAAGTCGGTCGACGATGTTGCGCAGCAGATTATGGATGCGGTCGGCGCTGACCGCGAAACTGTGCGGGCGCTCGAATGCCTCTCATTGTTCGACAGCCTTTCGCCCGATGAGAATCCAGCCGCCTTCGATAACCTCGCCGAGATGCTCGTTCATATGAAGGGTGAACTGTTGTACGAGAATCTCGTCATCGCCAGCCGGCAGCATCTGGTCGAACGCAATCATGGCGCAATGGCCGTACAGCCCCGTCCGATCGCTAATTTCCTCGCGCTGCGTCGCCTCGATTATCTGCGCCCCTCCACACTGGTTGCGTTTCTGGGCAGTGCGCCGTGTCACCACCGAGACGCCATGCTCGCCCGTTGGCGCTTCCTCGCGCGGTCCCGCACGCTGAGCGAGGCCATCCATACGCTATTACGCACCTCTTTCGCTGACGCGAACATCGTCCGACCCGACGTCGCACCCTATCTCACTGCATTCGTTCATGTCGAACCCGATCGCACAGGAACAGCCCTATACCGGGCGATTGCGCAAGTACCGCTTTCCGATGTAGAAGCCATTTCCGTCACTGAAGAGCTCGTTGACGCGCTGCGTCTCCTCGCCTCGCGCCAGAAAAGCTTCGGCCCCGCCGCGCAGATGGTTCTGCGGCTCGCGGCCGTCGCCCCTCTCGAGGGCTCACAGCCGATCTTGCAGCTGTTACGCCAGCTCTTCCAGGTTGCGCTCGCAGGCTCGCAGGCCGATGATCGCCTTCGTCGTGTTGCACTGGAACAGGCCCTCGACGAAGACGATCCGCGTATCCGCCGCGTTGGTGTCGAAGCGCTCGGAGCGATGATCCAGACCCATATCTCTCGGTCAGAACAGTTCGAGCAGATCGGCGCCGAAGCCTATCACCCGGAATGGGTGCCTGACGATCACGGCACTATCAACGCCTATTTTAACTGGGCTCTCGAGCGCCTGCTCGGACTTTGGCGCAAGGACATCGAACTGCGCCGGGTAATCGAAGAGCATGTCGCGGGCGACATCCGCAATCTCCTCTCGCCCGAACTTTTTCCCACCCTCGAGATATTTGTCAAAGAAGTGGTTGCCTACTCTGGTCATTGGTTCGACGCCACTCACGGGATCGGTGACTGGCTCTATTTCGATCGGCACGAAGAGCCGAATGACTTCTCGCTCGCTGTGCGAACGCTGTTCGACGCGACCCTACCGACCGACCCGGTTGATCTGGTCCGCCTCCATAGCCGCTTCTGGATGGCGGACCTGCACGATCCCGCGAAACGCTACGCCCAGGATCAGGAGGACCCCGACTACGAATATTCGGCGCGTCGCGTGCAAGAACTTGCGCCCGTGATCGCGAGAAATTCGAACCTGCTTTCCCGCGCTATCCACGCCATGGCGACAGAAGAGATGAATGCGCCACAGGCCTTTGCGCATGCCTTGGCCCCGGAATTGCTCGACCCGTTGGATACGTTCAAGCAAGCCGTCGTCGCGTTAGATGAGAGCGGCACACGCGCCGGCGCGACTTTTGTAGCCTCTCTCTTGTCTGCTCTCGATCGCCACCTTCAGGATCGGCCCGACTGCGTCGGTAAGCTTGAAGCCATCGCCGAGACATCCGAGGTGCTCGCGGTCAATCCGATGTATATTCTGACCTCGCTCCGCGTCACGGATGAACGCCTCAACAACTTCGCCAACGACGTCCGCGAGGGCAGGGTTAAACCGGCTCAAAGTGTCTCGATTTCCTATGGACGTCGACTCGAGGTAATCGGTCACGCCGCACTTTCCAAGTTCATCAACGCGCTCGTTGATCGTGACGATGACGGAGGAGCATGGGCTGCGCTTGAGATCTTGTCCATGTTTACACACGGCCAGAAAACGCTCGCGCCCGAGATAGTCGATCTGGCAAAGTCCGCGATTCTTTCACCATCGATCGCCGAAGGAGCAGGTGGCAGTGCTACTATGGCCGACCACGCCTACGATCGGATGCTCCGCCTGATCGACGCCTCTAACGGGATCGACGACACATTTGCTCGTAGCTTTGCCGATCAACTCGTGCATGCCTGTCGAACGACCGGATCGAGACGCCGCGGTCCGTCGGAGACGCTACGCGGTGCCCTCAAAATCATAATTCTGCGAGCACCGGTTGCAGTCTGGCCCGTCCTCGCAGGCTTCTACGAAATCGCGACACGGATTGAACGTGACCGGCTGAACGCCATCACCTCCGATACCAAACCCTTTGCATATGACGCCGCGCACGACCGCGCCGGAGCCTTATTCGATACCCCGATCAATCTCATGCTGGAATGGGTTGCGGCCGATCCGGATGGCCGCATCGCGTTCCTCGTTACCTTCTTCCCAATCCTGGAACAAAAAGGCGGCGAGTGGATCTGGCACCCCGCGCTCCAGAAACTCGCCAAACTTTATGGCGGTAGAAAGCGGTTCCGTTGTGCGCTGCGCCGGCGCATCTATCCCAGCTCTTGGAGCGGCTCGCTGAAACCACATCTAATGAGCTTCACAGAACCGCTCGCTTCTTGGAGCAACGATGCGGTCCTCGGTGACTGGGCAGCTACGATGCTGTACGGTGTGAATCGCTCTTTAGAGAGCGAAATCTATTGATGAGTTGAGCCGAAAGCGGTCATTCATTATGCACAATACGAGCGGCAGGAATGGGCCGGAAGCTGGATTCGGCAGTAAGGGCGGATATCCGACCGGGGTTGTCATGTTCACCTGACTGGTATCGTCTCGGCGTCAGGCCAAAATGCGCGCCAACAGTCCGTGATCGTTTGAAACGCGTCGGGTCGTCGACAGCGGCTTTGAATGTGAGTGAAGCGATTGCGTCGACGCCTCCCTCATGTCACAGATTATTGCGAGACGGGCTCTCCCTGAAATCTCCTTCGTGAAAATACGTCAGGCCCGTCTTTCAAGAAGAAGGTTGTCTATCCTTCAACAGCTCCGATTTGCCGCATCTTGTCGGACCAAGAAATGGAATGATCGAGCCGCCGCGGTCCTCAGCGAGTTCGATCAACTCCCGTACATTTGCGCTGACTTGATCATATCGCTCATGCGCGACATGGACATCCAAGGCCTTGGAAAAATCAACGATAGTCATGACTTTGTCCGTTGTCTGACTGTCGGCAGGATAGCGGGTCGTTCCAACGGTCTTGTAGGCAGTTGAACTTCAATGACACTCTCAGACTTTGAAGTTGACCGGCGCGAATTCCTCACGATCTCTGATGTTCGGCCTTTCTGAACTGCGCTCCGTTTCGCCTCCTTGAGCTTTGTTCCTGGCTTGCGAACCTTAATGGCGTGCCCGTTCGAAATCGCCGCCAGGATCTCACTGGCGCTCAGATCCTGCGCTGCGTCATGCCCAAGTTTCGTTCGTATTCTTTTGAGTTCTTCAAATGTGATGGCAGGCATATCCGGATCTTTCGCAGAAACGAAAAAAGTGTGGCCCGTCGTCGGGTCACTGACCGCGATCTCCCTAATATCGGTGGGATCTATGCTGATATCGACCAACTGCCCCGGACCGACCGATTTTACATACTCGCGCAACTCCGGTGAGGAATACTGGATTTTCTCATATTCGATACCGTACCGCTGCACCTTTCTGGTGCCCTTACGAAGATAAAACATCTGCCTGAGCTGATGGCGGCTGGGCGGCTCGATAATCAGATGTTCTTCGGCCAGCCGTTGCCAGCAATCATAGGGTGCTTCACGAGTTCTTAAGGCGCTTTGAATGCGTTTTCTGGACTTGCGCGCGTAGACATCGTAGCGCCACTTCTGGATGGCTGACTCCAGATCCTGACAAGTGAGCTGTGCCTCCCGCTGTGCCTTCTTGGTCCGTTCTTTGGCTCCAATCAAATCAGTTTGCGTCGCTCCGGGAAGAGTTCTCAGGAAGCGGTTCAGCTCCAGAAAAAAGCGTTCAATGAACGGCTTTCGATCCGGTTGTCCCGGGATATTCTTGCGAAGTTCGAAGCTGGCATTCTTCAGGCAGGCCTCGATTAGTTCGCCAGAGTTCTCACTGCCTTGGTCAGTAACGACCACCCGCAAGCGTCCACACGTTTGCATCGGATACTCGATATCGTGTTTTTCAAAGAAAGCAGCATCCTTGACCGTCATCGTCTCTTTGAGCGTTTTGGCCACCATGATCGAATTGGGATCTTCGAGGGAAACTGTAATGCCAACAATAACCCCCGTCGCACAATCGATCGCAGCACATATCGTGGGCCGACCAAGGACTACCCACTCCTCGTCTACGACGAAGATATCGGCGACGGTACAGTCCAACTCAACGCGCTCCAAAGGTGCGGTCACTGTTTGGAACTCCGCAGCTTGAAGCACAGCACGACGTCCCTCCGGACCACCGATCCTGGCCTTGATGATGTCCGCATGTGGAAGCCGCTTCACAATTGTACGAACGACCTTTTCTCCATGAGGGCTCGGCTTCATGCCGTTCTCTTCACATCTCGCAGTGTAAATACTGCCCGCTTCCGCCGTCAGAGATTTAATCGTGTATCGGTCAGAAGCGATGTAGCTCTTTTCCAACAGGTCATGGACGATATCATCGAAAACATGGTCATGACGTGGTAAATAATTCCCTGAATTACCTGATTTTTCCAAGAGATTTGGTTCACCGCCTTGAAGCCAGAGCTTCAACCATATCTGTAGGGTTCGCACGGTTGGGAACCCCTTTTTCCGCCAGTCGTATTCTTCTCGGTCGGCGTAACGATGACGTAAAATTTTATGTATTTCGCTCCATGCGACCCCTTGATCCCGCATTCTGATGACTTCGCGCGAAATTCCGGATCTAAATCGAAGTTCGCGCTGATGCTCACCTGAGATCAGTAGAACTTGTTCTTGCTGCCCGGCAGACGTGTCGGAGACGAAACCCTGGGCAACAAATGTGCGGAAATCAGCTTCTGGGATCTCGTGCTCAATGCCTTTGGGCGATCTGAGCCTGTAAGCCGCGCTGCCATTAACCTTGCCAAGAACCTCATGAACTTCACCATTCAGCGCCAGTTTTCGGCCGTCATACTCGAGGATGTATCTATTCATAGGTCAAAGACCTGCAAATGCGCTTTGGAACCGCGAGAGGGCTTCAAAACTGTATTCTTGGTCAAAGGGACGCCGGCAACGTCGAAGCTGAGATCCCCAGCAACGATCAACCGCAACACCTCAGTATCGGAAAAGCCAGGGAGAGAGGCGATCTGAGCAAAGCGCAGACCATCATCGTCGAGTAATGCCGCCCTTTCCGCATTTTCCGGACCTGGCGCATCATCCATTACCGACTTCAGCATGCGAATATTCTGGGCCGCCGCCGCCTGTAGAATTGCTTCGGTTGCAATGAGTAGTTTGAGACCCCACGATGCCATCGTTCCGGGATATCCGAGATATTCGGGTTTATCTTCGAGCCATGATGTATGTTTAGCTTCAAGGAAAACTGAGCGTCTACACACCATGGTGGCTTCAAAATCTGGTGTATAGATCTTGGGCTTATAGCCGCCCGGCTGCTGAGCGGCCTTTAAGGTCTCCTTGTCCGAATATCGCTTTCCGCTGATCATATCAAACGTCGCGGGTTGAGGAGAAACGGCCACCACACGGGGGTCCAACATCAGTAGCATGCATAGCGTTGCTTCGAGATCACTTTCAACTTGAATCATGCCGTCCAGCTTCGGGCCTGACAAGAAGCTGGCCTTCTTGATCAATCCTCTTTGGTGGATACGGCGAGCGGTGGGTGATGCAAACTTATCGACTTTCATAACCCAATCTGGCATACTTCGATTCCTATTAGGAATGCAAGGATGGATTGCATTGACCGGTCGGCAAACAGATGAACAGTTCAGATCACTTGAAGAGATCTCAGCCATGGACACTTGGCTCGAGTTCGGTTGCGCATTGATTCACGCAATGAATAGCCATGACCGCTACGGTTTGCCGAGTGGGCAAGCGGTCCTGACAAAGGTGTCACATCTCCGGAAAAGGCAGGAGATGAGCATGAGAAAAGTTTTGGTCGCTACTGAATTCATTAGACTGCATTTTCCTGACGTTTTCCTGAACGGGGAACAGGAGCTCACACTGACGGACGCACTGAAGATGCGGACGATCTTCACTAAGAACGTCGATCAAGTCGAAAAGATGACCGCTGAGATACTTGAGAGTATTCACAATAATGAATCGTTCAAAAAAGCGATTTCGGCTTATGAGAAGGCGGCCGCGGTGGAGGCCGGTGGTTACATCAATCCCGCCCAGAAGGCTTCGTCGTTCCGTTCCGCGCTGAGATTGCATCTGGAGGAAAATCTGGCGGACTACATGGGCCCTGGTGATTTCGCACTGTTTGGAGGCAAGGTTGTGACACCTCATGCTGATCTGACCATTATGCGGAATGGCCTGCCGCACGTCGCAATCGAAACCAGACCTGGCAAGCGTGGCGTTCAGGTTCGTGAGATTTACGAGCTTCTGGGCGTTTGCGGACTGCGACTCAAACCCGTCGCAAAGAACTGGATCATCTGCGATCCATCTTGGACACGCTACCTCCAACAGATCGAGAAATGCCGGTCCGATGTGAGCTTGAAAGGGCTAAGCGTGGGTATTTTTGATCCAGATTCGTCTCGCCCTCAGGTTTCGTGGAGTGATTCCCGCCAATCATTCGCTGACAAAAATTGAATTGGTGGAACCTGCTCGCTCGAAAGTTGAGAAAACATAATAACTCCAGTTGTCTATATGACCTTATGCAGTAGTTTGGTCCTATATTAAAATGGATTTGAATTATGAGTGGTCAGCGCTTTTCAGAGCGAGATGTATGTAGCAAATTCATAATGCCTGCACTTATCAAATGCGGGTGGGATCTCAAAACGCAGATTTCAGAAGAAAAGACCCTTACTGACGGGCGCATCATCGTTCGCGGCAAGATGGTTGCCCGTGGTCGCCAAAAACGAGCAGATTATGTGCTCTATCTGAAGCCCAACATTCCGATCGCTGTGATTGAAGCGAAGGACAACCGCCATAGTGTAAGCGACGGCATGCAGCAGGCCTTGACCTACGCCAAAATGCTGCGGGTTCCCTTTGCTTTCTCATCGAACGGTGATGGCTTCGTTTTCCATGATGCGACAGGGCAGTCCACTTCATTGGAGGCGCAAATCGGTCTGGATGACTTCCCGTCGCCGGAGACTCTGTTTGCAAAATACAAGGCATGGAAGGGGATCTCCGATCCCCAAGCTGATACTGCATTTTACCCGTATTTCGATGATGGAAAGACGCCACGATACTATCAGATGAATGCAGTAAACGCGTCGCTTGAAACAATCTCCAAAGGTCAGCAACGTTTGCTTCTTGTTATGGCGACGGGCACCGGCAAGACCCTCACCGCCTTCCAAATCATTTGGCGTCTCTGGAAGTCTGGTGCCAAGAAACGAGTGCTCTTCCTTGCAGATCGCAACATTCTCATCGACCAGACCATGGTCAACGATTTCCGGCCCTTTATCGGAGATATGGCCAAGTTATCTTCGCACTCGAAGACTATTGAAAGACCTGACGGCACCAGCGAGCATCTCACCCTGGCCGTCGACAAGAAGCGCCGCATCAACACTGCATATCAAATCTATCTCGGCCTCTATCAGGCACTGACCGGTCCTCAGGAGAGCCAGAAAATCTTCAAGGAGCTTTCACCTGACTTTTTTGACCTGATCATCATTGATGAGTGCCACCGCGGTAGCGCGGCGGATGATTCTGCATGGCGTGAAATCCTGGAGCATTTTTCGAGCGCGACACATATTGGCCTGACCGCCACACCGAAAGAAACTGAATACGCTTCAAATATCGATTACTTCGGCGAGCCAGTCTATTCCTACACGTTGCGTGAGGGGATCGACGACGGCTTCCTGGCACCCTACAAAGTTATCAAATGCCACATTGACCGCGACGTGGCTGGTTACCGACCGGAGTCCGGTCAGCTTGATCGCGACGGTGTCGAGGTTGATGACCGCATCTACAACACGAAAGACTTTGACCGCGTCATTGTCATTGATGACCGCACCAAATTAGTTGCGCAACGGATTACCCAGTTCCTGAGGGAAAGCGGTGACCGGATGCAGAAGACCATCGTGTTCTGCGTTGATGAAGAACATGCTGCGCGCATGCGGCAGGCCCTCATCAATGAAAACGATGATCTTGTTAAGAAAGATAACCGGTATGTCATGCGGATCACTGGCAGTGACAAAGAGGGGATCAACCAGCTTGCGAATTTCATTGATCCTGAAGCGCCCTATCCAGTGATCGTCACGACATCCCGTCTTCTAAGCACAGGAGTGGACGCCCAGACATGCCGCCTGATTGTCCTTGATCGCCAGATTGGGTCCATGACCGAATTCAAACAGATCGTCGGCAGAGGCACTCGTGTGCACAAGGACACGGGCAAATACTATTTCACCCTGATGGATTTTCGCGGTGCCACGAGTCATTTTGCAGATCCCGATTTCGACGGCGATCCGGTTCAAATTTATCAGCCCACTGGCGATGATCCGATGGTGCCTCCGGAGGAGGATGGCGCTCTCGGAACAGTTGGAGAAGGTGGCGGGGCCGACGAAATCGATGGCATTGAAATCCTGATTGACCCAACAAACCCAGGAACGATCGGCACCGGTGGTGATAGCGGACCAATTCGGAAGGTCTACGTCGATGGTGTCGGTGCCATGATCCTGAAGGAACGGGTCGAATACCTTGATGCTGACGGAAACCTCATCACAGAAAGCCTCAAAGACTTCACCCGGAAACACCTAACCAAACGGTTTGCGTCTATGGACGATTTTCTGCGGCGTTGGAATGCGGAAGATCGCAAACAAGCCATCATTGACGAACTCGCAGACGAAGGTCTTGATCTGAACCTGATTGGTGCAGAGCTAAACAAGGACCTTGATCCGTTTGACCTCGTTTGCCACATCGCGTTTGACGCAAAGCCGCTGACTCGCAAGGAACGGGCGGATAGCGTTAAGAAGCGGGACGTATTCAATCGCTATGGCGACAAAGCCCGCGCAGTTCTTGAAGCTCTGCTTGAAAAGTATGCTGACGAAGGCGTATTCGACCTCGAAGACACCAAGATCTTGCAAATCAATCCGTTCTCACACATGGGAACGCCGATTGAGTTAATGCGCGCATTCGGCAAGAAACCTGACTACCTGCGGGCCGTTCACGACCTTCAGAATGCTCTCTATGAAGAAAGTGCCTGACCCCCATGTCCATGAGAAACCTTGTCAAATCTATCCAAGACGTAATGCGTAAAGATGTCGGCGTCGACGGTGATGCTCAGCGTTTGTCCCAGCTTGTCTGGATGTTCTTCCTTAAGATTATCGACGATCAGGACGAAGCATTGGAGTTCAACAGCGATGACTACACCTCCCCGATCCCAGCACATTTGCAATGGCGCACTTGGGCCGCCGATCCAGAAGGCATCACCGGCGACAACCTATTGGATTTCGTCAACGACAATCTCTTTCCAAAGCTGAAACAGCTGCCCGCGACCACTCCGCGTGCCAAAGTTGTCCGCTCGGTTTTCGAAGACGCCTACAACTATATGAAATCCGGTACCCTGATGCGGCAAGTGATAAACAAAATCGCGGAGGTGGATTTCAACTCTCTGACCGAACGCCAGCACTTCGGTGACCTCTACGAACAGCTCCTGAACGATCTGCAAAACGCCGGCAATGCTGGCGAATACTACACACCTCGTGCGGTCACGGCTTTCATGGTGCAGCAAATGGACCCAAAGCCTGGCGAGATCATTATGGACCCCGCTTGCGGCACTGGTGGGTTTCTGACCTGTGCCATGCGTCACATGCGTGACACTTACATCAAGCGTCCTGAGGATGAGGCACTGATGCAGGCCTCACTTCGCGCTGTGGAAAAGAAGCCGCTGCCGCACATGCTCTGTACGACCAACATGCTGTTGCACAACGTCGAGGAGCCATCCTGGGTCAAGCATGACAACACACTCGCTCGCCCACTGATCAGTTGGACCAAGGACGAACGGGTGGACATCGTCCTAACCAACCCGCCCTTTGGCGGCAAGGAAGAGGACGGAATCGAAAACAACTTCCCCGCCTTCAAGACACGAGAAACAGCTGACCTGTTCCTCGCGCTCATCATCCGCCTTCTGAAAAAGAACGGTCGCGCCGCCGTGGTCCTGCCCGATGGCTCCCTCTTTGGCGAGGGTATCAAGACCCGGCTCAAAGAACACCTGCTGACCGAATGCAACCTGCACACCATCGTGCGCCTGCCCAACTCGGTCTTCAAACCCTACGCCTCCATCGGCACCAACCTGCTGTTCTTTGAAAAGGGCACGCCGACGCAAGACATCTGGTATTGGGAACACCGCGTGCCAGAGGGGCAAAAGGCCTATTCCATGACCCGGCCTATCAAGCTGGAGCATCTGGACGACTGCGCCGCATGGTGGGGCGGTGCAACCCGCGAGGGGCGCGAGGAAAACGAACAGGCCTGGAAAGTCTCGATCGACACGATCCGCGAACGAGGCTTCAACCTCGACATCAAGAACCCCCATGTGGTTGAAAACGATCTGGGTGACCCTGAGACTCTGTTGAATGATTTGGTGAAGACCGAGGCCTCAGTCGAAAGCCTGCGCGCCGAGCTGAAAGCGATCCTGACCGAGGCGCTGGCCCGATGAAAGCCAATCTCCTGTCTGAGGCAATCGGCGATGCGCCGGACCACATTATTGGCCTTCGAAAACTCGCAGTTGCTTTTGCGATTGGGGGTCGCTTCGACGAAGACGAGTCGGAAAGCCCTGAGGAGATCTTAGCCCATATTGAAGCAGTTAAAGTCAGCCTGCGGAGAGAGGGAAAAATCCCCAAGGCAAAAAAGGCCATGTTGCTCTTGCCAGAGCACTTACCAGAAGTCTTCAGCGACACCTCCCGGTTCGCGCCACTCGGAGAAGTTGCACGTATCGAGAAAGGGAAGACGCCGATAAAGCAGGCCACTCCAGGTCCGTATCCGTTGGTGGTGACTGCCGCCAATCGCGGGTCTTGCGATCATTTTGACTTCGATGGAGCAGCCACGATTATCCCACTGGTTTCCTCAACCGGACACGGCAATGCCAGCATCAACCGCCTTCATTTCCAGGAAGGTCAATTCGCTCTGGGTTCTATCTTGGCTGCCGTTTTCCCACATGATACCTCTGTGATATCCGCCCGGTTCATGTTCGAGTATTTAACCTCTTTCAAGGAGGAACTGTTGGTTTCGCGCATGACCGGCACAGCCAACGTAACGCTTACGATTAGCCGGATCGCTGAAGTTCCTGTGCCACTGATTTCATCGAAAGCGCAACAGAGGGTCGATGAGCTCATGGTGCTCTGCGATCGGCTGGAGGAGGCCCGCAAAATCCGTGAGGAGACGCGCGACAAGCTCACGGCCGCCAGCCTCGCCCGCCTGACCGCCCTCGACACCACGCAAGCATCGTCAGGCGTGAGCCTGCCAACGGAAACCGGTTTGCCGTCCGTCGATGCGACAACCGAAGTCTCGGACTTCCCCGCCCACGCCCGCTTCGCCCTCGAAGCCCTGACCTCCCTCACCACCCGCGCCGACCAGATCAAAACCCTCCGCCAAACCATCCTAAGCCTTGCAGTCCGCGGCAAACTGGTGGAACAGGACCCGGCGGATGAACCGGCATCGGAATTGCTTAAGGCTGCCGCAGAAATCAAAAATGAGAAAATACTGGGCAAGCAAATACGCGATCCCAAAATGCCTCGGAAAATGGTGTTCGAAACGGAGGAGTGGAAGGCACCAGTAGGCTGGGTAATTTCTCAAGTCGCAGACGTGGCGCACTTGAGAAGTGGCGTCGCTCTTCGCTCTGACGAGGAGAAAACCGCAGGAGAGCTTCCATACATCAAGGTCGCAGAACTATCGTTGCCCGAAAATAGCCATGGGGTCTGCACCTCGGGAAGATATGTAGCGGATGACCGAATGTCCGACGTTTTTGCAAAGGGCAGCATAATCTTTCCGAAGCGAGGCGGCGCAATTGCAACCAACCGCAAAATGATCGCGTTAGCTGATGTGGTCGGTGATAGTAACCTCATGGCAATGCAGCCATACATCGCCGAAATGCTTCCGTTTGTGGGTCTATGGTTCAACTCGTTTGATCTTTGGGCGCTAAACTCAGGAACATCCGTGCCGCAGATCAACAATAAAGACATTTATCCGCTGGCACTGCCAATCCCGCCCCTCGCCGAACAACACCGTATCGTGGCCAGGGTCGACGCCCTCATGGCCCTCTGCGACCGACTGGAGGCCGCCATGGCCACGACCCACACCACCCGCACCCGTCTCCTCGAAGCCCTCGTCCACGAGGCGCTGGAACCGAAATCAGACATCAAGGAAGCCGCTGAATGACCCTTCGAGTTCTCGACGCACTGCCCGTCCTTGTCCTGACTTTCGGTGAGGCAGTAAACAAAGTCCCTTCTGGGGCCAGGAAGGGATTGGAAAACCAAAAGGTGATGGCCTTCAAATCGAAAGACAAGGTGTTGGCGCTCGACGTTTACCCATCAAATCTTGAGACTGTTCGCATATGGATCGAACCACCGACGCCACCGAGCATTCCAGGAGTTTCGATTTTAGACAGCAAGAAGTGTGCTGATCTTGAGCGTTCTGAGCTTCGGGCGCTTGCTAATGGTTCTGGAATTTATGTTGAGGTCTCGTCGCGCGACGCTCTGAACCGTTTAATCGCTTGGTATAAATAAGAAAATAATCAATATGAACGATCGAAACCCTCTTTGGGTTGCACCACGAACCGGGCAGGATTGGATCTGCGACGACACTAAACGCGCGGTCGAATGGTTGAAATCGTTTGTCCCGGAAACTGAGATGACCGAGCGCCTTCAACGGTGCCGACAGACTTACCTGAAAAACAGAGAACGATGGGAAGATGCTCAAGAAATCGAAATTTTTGACAAACGAGATGAGATGGCATGGTTCATCTTTCAGGCGGAGACATATGCGGTCGGGCGTGAATTCTGGGTGCCAGACGAATCTGCCAGAATTGTCCCCTACATCCAGAAAATAGGGAAGGATCTAAAGCATCTCGAAAAGGTGGATGGCGTAGAGAAACGCGCAAAGCGATTGATGACCTCGGAGCGCAGTCAACCTGAAGGAGGTATCTACGAGTTATTGGTGGCTGGCACCTATAAACGGCACGGTTGGTCAACAGTTTCGTTTGTCGACGAAACACCGGGCCTTGGACGCACACCGGATCTACATGTAGCCAAACCGGGGGCACGGTGGGCAGTCGAATGCAAGCGCATCATGCGTTCTGGATATGCCGTTAGAGAAGAGAAAATGGGCAAGGCTCTCGCATCCAAGGTGCATGAATTGAGTGAAGCCAGCGATCAATCTTTCGTCTTGGATGTTCGTTTTCACGAAGAGTTAGTGAACTTCCCAGAATCCTATCTTAGAGACCGAATTGAAAAACTTCTGCCATTTGAGGACACCGTGGAAGACTCGGATGGGCGAGCAGATATACGTCTTAGACCGGTTCAATGGGATTTGGTTAGAGCAATTATGGATTCTGATTTTGTTTATGTTGGCTCTACCAGAATGATGGAGATCATCAGCGGCGAACATGAGCACGGAGCTTCACACTCACTGAATGTAAAATGCAGCCGCGCCCCGTCAAAACCGTCCTATGCTGATGTGATCCACCACGCTTCTTTGGTGAATTGGGCAAGTCATTCACCAAAATCCCGTCGCGCCAAAGCCGACCATTTCAAACGAAAGATCGCCAGTGCAGAAGGCCAGCTGCCCGATGATTGTCCAGGAGTAGTGCACGTTGGCATGGAAAGCCTGGGCCATCAAATGGTTGATCAAATGCGACACCTTCAGAACCACCTGATCGCCCGTGACTTCACCGTGTCGTCATCCAGATTACGTTGGATTTATGGAAACTACTTCCAAGTAGAGGTTACAACACGTCAGGATGAATCCTGCGCGATGGAAGAATCGATGGCCCCTTATCGCATTGGGTCGCACAGGACTAAGGAGCCATTGCCAGGGCACCTGCTAATCGCGGACGATCATGAAGCAGTCGAAGGTCTCCACTGGAACGACCGTAATTGATGTTCCCGTTGGTAGACTTTCAAGAGTTCGAAATGTCTGAAAACCAGAACTCCGTCTGTAAGCCCAAGACCCCGAAATGGCGCTCTACGGTTGAGCGCGTGAAAGAGAAATTCGGTGTTACTGATTAGTACTCAAAAGCAGCTGTAGAACAATTCGCGAAACACTTTGGGCGTTTCGCGAAGAATTACGAGGTGTGCGAAGTGCTTTGGGCCATCCTACAGCGATTAGAAATCCAGATTTTCGACGCTCAGTGCGTTTTTCTGGATGAACTCTCGGCGGGGTTCCACTACATCGCCCATCAGTTTGGTAAAGAGATCATCCGCCCCGACCAAATCATCGACACGCACCTGCAACAGGGTACGCGCGTCAGGGTCCAGCGTGGTTTCCCACAGCTGGTCAGGGTTCATCTCGCCCAATCCTTTGTAGCGCTGCAGAGACAGGCCTTTTTCGCCCTCTTCCATGATCGCCTTCAGCAACTCAAGCGGGCCGTGGATGGCCTGCGTGCGATCGCGGCGAGCCAGCTGTGCCGAGGTGTGATAGACCTCTTGCAGGCTCTTGGTGAAACTGCCGGTTTTGCGGGCCTCGCCCGAGCGCAGCATTGGCCCGTCCAGGGTGCGCACTTCTTCAACGCCGCGCAGGATGCGGGCCAGACGAATACCATGATCCTGGGTGATCCGCCCGTGCCAACCCTTTTCATATTCCAGCGCAATCAGATCAAGCCGGGCCGCGAGCTTATCGGCCACCCCTTGCAGATCAGAATCAACCGCACCGGGCACAAAGGCCCCAGAGACGGCGGCCTGTTCCAGAATGTGACGTGGGTAATGGGTTGGAAAGGCATCAAGCACCCGCTTCAACTGGCGTGCCTCATCGACAACGCGGACCAGATCCTGCCCGATAAGTTCTTCACCAGTGCCCAGCTTCAGAGTGGCACCGTCGACCCCCTGCTGGATCAAGTAATCGTCCATTTCGGCTTGGTCTTTCAAATAGACTTCCGATTTGCCACGCGCCACTTTGTACAGCGGCGGCTGGGCGATATAGAGATACCCGCCTTCGATCAGCTCGGGCATCTGCCGGTAAAAGAAGGTCAGCAGCAGGGTGCGGATATGGGCACCATCGACATCCGCATCGGTCATGATGACGATCTTGTGGTAACGCAGCTTACTGATGTCAAATTCATCGCGGCCGATGCCAGTACCCAGCGCCATCACCATATTGCCAATTTCCTGACTGCCCAACATCCGGTCAAAGCGCGCCCGCTCGACATTCAGGATCTTACCTTTCAGCGGCAAGATAGCCTGGGTTTTCCGGTCACGACCCGTCTGGGCAGAGCCACCGGCAGAGTCACCCTCCACCAGGAAGATTTCAGTATTTACAGGGTCTTTGTCCGAACAATCCTTGAGTTTTGAGCTCAGAAAATTCAGATCCATCGGGTTTTTGCGCCGCGTCAGTTCACGCGCCTTGCGCGCAGCCTCGCGGGCTAGGGCAGCCTCTACCACCTTGCCGACGATCTGCTTGGCTTCGGCGGGATTTTCCTCAAACCATTCCGCCAGCTTTTCGCTCACCAGGCTTTCCACCACCGGGCGCACCTCGGACGAAACCAGCTTATCCTTCGTCTGGCTAGAGAATTTGGGGTCCGGCACCTTTACCGACAGGACACAGGTCAGACCTTCGCGGGCGTCATCGCCGGTAAAAGTGACCTTCTCTTTCTTGGCGATGCCGCTGGATTGGGCATAGTTGTTGATGGTGCGGGTCAGCGCGCCACGAAAGCCCGCCATATGGGTGCCGCCGTCGCGCTGGGGGATGTTGTTGGTGAAGGGCAGCACCGCTTCATGGTAGCTGTCATTCCACCACATCGCCACTTCGACAACGATGTCGTCTTTTTCACCGATGATATAGACTGGAGTATCCATCACCGGGGTTTTCGACCGGTCGAGGTACTTCACGAATTCCTTGACGCCACCTTCATAGCAAAGCTCGATCTCAAGCCGTTCGGCCGGGCGTTCATCAATCAGGATGATCTTTACGCCCGAATTCAGAAAGGCCAGTTCCCGCAGTCGTTTTTCCAGCGTTTCAAAGACGTATTCCAGATTGGAAAATGTATCGGTCGAGGCCATGAAGCGGACCTCGGTGCCGGTGCGATCGCCGCAGTCCCCCACCACCTTCAGGTGTTCGGCGGTATCGCCGCGTTCAAACCGCGCGACATGCTCCTTGCCTTCGCGCCAGATCCGCAGCTCCAGCCAATCGCTGAGCGCATTCACAACCGAAACGCCAACCCCGTGCAGACCGCCGGACACCTTATAAGAATTACTGTCGAATTTGCCGCCCGCATGCAGCTGGGTCATGATGACCTCGGCCGCCGAGACGCCCTCTTCTTCGTGGATGCCAACCGGAATCCCGCGACCATTGTCGCTGACCGAGACACTGGAATCGGCGTGAATTTTGACGGTTACCGCATCGGCATGACCGGCCAGGGCCTCATCAATACCGTTGTCCACCACCTCATAGACCATATGGTGCAAACCAGAGCCATCATCAGTGTCCCCGATATACATCCCAGGACGCTTGCGAACCGCCTCCAACCCCTTGAGAACCTTGATGGAATCTGCGCCGTAGTCGGCCGGGCTCTGTTCGATATCAGACATTCGCGATTTCCTGTTTTATCTTTGTGATTTTATATCCAACCGCGCCCCTATTGTCACCCACAGAGCCCGGTTTTTATTGATCATGGACAGGGGCGTAGAAGAACAGCCAGCCACGCCTGTCGGCCGCGTCCGGGCTGGGCTGTGATCAGGTGAAGGGCAACAGCAGCCCCACAGCGATCAGCAGACCACCCGACACCCTGTTCATCCGCCGTAGCGCCTGATCAGAGGCAAGCACCACCCGCAGATGATGCACCATCGCCGCCATGCTCAGATTCCCCAGCAAGGGCACCACAAAGGACAGACAGGCGATAACGGCGACATCCACCAGGGTGGTCGCACCAAGGTCAAAGAACCCCGGCAATAGCCCCATGTAGAATAATACTGCCTTCGGATTGCCCAGGATCACCGCCAGCCCAGCAACAAAGCCAGCCCAGAGACCCGGGGCAGTCAGGGCGCGGTTCTCGCTTAGCTTGCGGTTCGCGTGGCGCAACACCAACACGCCCATCACGACGAACATCACACAGGCACCCCAGCGCAGTACCAGCATCACCTCAGCCAGGCTTGTCGCCAGCCAGGACATGCCGCCGATCGCCACTAACGACCAGAAGACATCGCCGCAGGCCACCCCAAGCGCCAGCGGCCAGGCGGCGTGAAACCCGCCAGACACCGACCGGGCCATCACCGCCAGCCAGACTGGCCCCGGCGTCAGAAACAACACAAACAGCGCCCCAGCATAAAGCAACAGATCCCAGATCGACAAGCTCACGACTGCAGCAGCTCCGAACCGCCCTCGGCCTCTGTCACCTCAATCCGCTGGGCGCGCCCGCCCAACTCGGCGAAGAGCTCGGGCCCGGTGCCGGTCATCCAGGCCTGGGTGCCCAGGGCGCATATCTCATCATACAGGGCCGCACGACGCGCCGCATCCAGATGGGCGGCAACCTCATCCAGCAACAGGATGGGCGGCGCGCCCTCGGCAGCTGCCAGCGCCCGTGCATTGGCCAGGATCAGCGAAACCAAAAGCGCCTTTTGTTCGCCCGTCGAACAGTCTTTGGCGGCGATCCCCTTGCGGGCATAGGTGCCGATCAGATCGCTGCGATGCGGGCCAACCAGCGTGCGCCCCACGGCCATGTCGCGCGACCGCCCTTCGGCCAGGGCAGTCGCCAGATCAGCCTCGCTCTCGGGCATCTCACCCTCGGACTGGATCAGTTGCAGCTCGGCGGTGGGAAACTGCGTCTCGGTATCGGTCTGCGCCGCAGCAAGTCGCGTCAGGGCCTGACAGCGCGCCTGATGAATGCGATGCCCGGCACCGGCCATCTGCGCCTCAAGTACCCGGTACCAAGCAGCATCGCGGATCTGTTCCTTCAGCAATTTATTGCGTTCGCGCATGGCTTTTTCATAGGCAAGTGTTGCCTCGGCGTGGTCGGGATCAAAGCTCAGCGCAATCCGGTCCAGGAAACGGCGGCGGCCCTCGGCGGCCTCAACCCAGAGGCGATCCATCACCGGCACCAGCCAGACCACCCGGCAAATCTGCCCCAGCGCAATCTGATTAGAGGCCTTGTTGTCGATCCGCACCTGCCGCGCCGCGCCCGCCTCTGACCAGGTTTCAACCTCATAGGCCTGTTCGGGGGCCTGCAGCACCGCCTTGAGCTTCCAGCCGGGGGCATCGGGGCGACGCACCATCTCGGCTGCACTCGCCCGGCGCAATCCGCGCCCCGGGGAAAACAGCGAAACCGCCTCTAGGATATTGGTCTTGCCCGCACCATTGTGGCCATGGATGGCCACGGGGCGGCCGTCCAAATGCAAGTCCGCCCGCAGATGCGAGCGAAAATGAGACAGGGTCAATTCAGTTAAGGCCAACATGAATGGGCGCGCCTTTTGCTACACGGCGCCGCTGCAAACCACCAATTATACGCGCATCGGCATAACAACATAGACCGCGCTTTCGTCGCTGCCTTCGCGCATCAGGGTCGGGTCCCCGGAAGAGTTGAACATGAAGACCGCATTTTCGCGATCAACCTGATTGGCGATTTCCAGCAGGTATTTGGCGTTAAAGCCAATTTCCAGACGTTCATCACTATAGGCCACCGCCAGCTCTTCCTCGGCGGCACCGCTATCGGGCGCATTGACGGAGAGCACAAGGCGGTCTTCGTCCAGCTGCAGTTTCACCGCACGCGACCGTTCAGAGGACACGGTGGCAACCCGGTCCACAGCGCGGGCAAATTCAGCCGCGTCCACCTCCAGGCGGCGGGTATTGCCGACCGGGATCACGCGGGTGTAATCGGGGAAGGTGCCATCAATGACCTTGGAGGTCAGGGTCAGGTTGGGCGTGGCAAAGCGCACCTTGGTTTCAGAGACCGAGACGGCGATATCCATCTCATCGTCATCCAACAGCTTGCGCAGCTCTCCCACGGTTTTGCGCGGCACGATCACGCCAGGCATGTCCTCGGCACCCATCGGCAGGGCGGCATCAATCCGCGCCAGACGGTGACCATCAGTGGCGACACAGCGCAAGACCTTGCCACCCTCCGTGGCATCCGAAATATGCATATAGACCCCGTTGAGATAATAGCGGGTTTCCTCAGTCGAGATAGCAAATTTTGATTTATCAAAGAGACGGCGCAGCATGGCCGCATTGGCGGTAAAGTTCGAATGATATTCCGAGCTGGCCATCACAGGGAAGTCTTCGCGCGGCAGGGTCGCCAGCGAGAAGTTGGAACGCCCGGCTTCGACCGTCAGTCGGCCGGTTGCGGCATCCGCCGTCAGCGTCACCAGGGCACCATCGGGTAGCTTGCGCACAATTTCATGCAGGGTGGTGGCGGCCACGGTGGTGGCACCTGCCCGTTCAACCTGCGCCGGCGCCTTGTCGACCACCTCGATATCAAGGTCGGTGGCGCGGAACTGCGCCATATCGCCCTCGGCTTCGATCAGAACATTGGCCAGGATTGGAATGGTATTGCGCCGCTCAACCACCGACTGTGCCTGCGCAACGGCCTTCAGGAGTGTGCCACGTTCAATGCTGATCTTCATGTCGCTTTTCCTTTTCGTCGCGCCGCTGCGCTGTCGCCCAGGCCATGTCAGGGCAATGTCCGGGATAGGCAAAGTAGCGGTTTACCCCTCATGCACAAGGCTTTTTATGAAGTTTTCCAAGGGAAAATCAACAGCGTCAAGGGGGCAACCCCAAGTGCTGCCCCAAGTGCTGCAATAAAAACGGCCCCGGAAAACCGGAGCCGTGTATTTTTGCAGGTTTGCACCCACAGGCTTTAGGATTCGAGCGACCGGCGCAGCATTTCCACGTCTTCCGCGATCTGCCCATCGGTGGACTTCAACTCTTCGATGCGGCGCACCCCGTGCATCACCGTGGTGTGATCACGACCACCAAAGCGGCGACCAATTTCCGGCAGGCTGCGGCTGGTCAGTTTCTTGCACAGATACATCGCCACCTGACGCGGCCGCGCATAGGAGCGCAGGCGCTTGGGACCAATGATATCGGACATCCGAATGTTGTAATATTCCGAAACCTTGCGCTGGATTTCCTCAACCGTGATCTTGCGCTCTGAGGCGCGCAGCACATCAGCGAGACAGTCCTGGGTCAGATCCATGTCGATCTCGCGTCCGACCAGGGAAGCAAAGGCAAACAGCCGGGTCAGCGCCCCTTCGAGCACCCGCACATTGGTAGAAATCCGATGCGCCAGGAACTCCAGCACGCCATCGGCGATCTGCAGGTCGGGATAGGTCTTTTGCTGCAGTTGAACCTTGGTCTGCAGAATGCCCAGACGCAGTTCATAATCGGTGGGATGCAGATCCACCACCAGGCCACATTGCAGGCGCGATTTCACCCGATCTTCCAGATCCTTGATTTCCCCCGGCGCGCGGTCGGCAGAGATGATGATCTGCTTATTCTGGTCCACCAAAGCGTTGAAGGTGTGGAAAAACTCTTCCTGGGTGGAATCCTTGCCGGCGATGAATTGAACATCATCCACCATCAAAACATCAACCGAGCGGAACAGATGTTTGAAATCCATCATCTTGCGCTCGCGCAGGGCCTGCACAAAACGATACATGAACTGTTCCGCCGACAGATACAGCACATTCAAGCCGGGGTTCTGAGCCGAGATTTCCCAGGCGATGGCATGCATCAGGTGGGTTTTACCCAGGCCGACGCCACCATAAAGCACCAGTGGATTAAAGGTCACAGGACCGCCCTCGGCCACGCGGCGCGCGGCGGCATGGGCCAGCTCGTTTGGCTTGCCGACAACAAAGTTGTCAAAGGTAAAGCGTGGATCCAATGGCGCGGCCTGCAGGGTCTCCATCGGGGCCGCTGCTGTGGCCTTGCTCGATAGCGACGCGCCAGAAGCGACAGATCGAGCCGAGGCTTCGTCCAGGTTCTGCTGCTTCTGGCCAGTGCCAGCCTGCATTTCAGCAAAGGGTTCGCTGGGCTGTTCAACCTGGCGCACCGGACGCGCAGGCGAATTGGCGGCAACCCTAAAGGCCAGGCGCTGGACCGACACACCCGAAAGGCTGAACTCATGCAAGATCAGGTCTGAAAAATTCTGGCTAACATAGTTGCCCATGAAATTGGTCGGTACGTGAAACACCGCAACGCCATCATCGACCGAATTGAACTCCAGCGGTTCAATCCAAGTGGTAAAGTTGTTCTGCCCAACCGTCTTTAGTAGACGTGTCCTGAGCTGTCCCCATTTTTCTTCCGTCATCGTGCGCCTCATGCATCCCCGAACAAGCAGCCGTCCGCTTCATCTTTGCCTAATATTTTGTCACGCTCCGAACCGGAGCAACGCTTCACCCACATATACACACACAAAATTTGCGTTTGCGGACAGGCATCCTGACCACATTCCCTTACGGGGCAATCGATTATCCAACAAAGATCGCCGAACTTCGGCGCGCTTCAGAAGGGAAAACCGTTCTGCACACAAATGGGACAAGGCAGCTGACTAAAACTCAAATACAGCGGCATCGTAATCCCCCGAAAACCCTATTGGTCATCAGTGAACCCCATGCCGTTTGTAACCCTGATGCCCGTCAAGGTCACCGCGAGCAGCCTGTCCCCCAGCGAGTGAATCGCTATACATGTGGTAGCAATTTGCGGGGGGCAGCGGCAACGAAACTCTGCAGTTGACTCACGCTTTGCCCAGAAAGAATCTCTCGCGGTTGCAGCAGTGCTTAGACAGATAAGGACAAATAAAAAAGACGCCGCAAAAATGCGACGCCTTCATTTTTTTCAATTTCTTGCTTGCAAGAAATTCCCGGCAGGGAATCACGCCAGCGCTTTGACCCGTGCGGTCAGACGCGACACTTTGCGCGATGCGGTATTCTTGTGGTAGACGCCTTTGGTGACGCCGCGCATCAGTTCAGGAGCGGCAAGACGCAGAGCAGCAGCGGCTTCGTCCTTGTTGCCAGCTTCGATGGCTTCTTCAACTTTACGCAGGAAAGTACGGATGCGCGAACGGCGGGCTTTGTTGACTGCAAAACGCTTTTCGTTCTGACGCGCGCGCTTTTTAGCCTGAGGTGTATTTGCCATGTCTGATGACCTTCTCTTTGGGTTCGTATTTCAATATCGGCGCAAGCCAGCCAAACCCGGATCGGATCATCGGAGTGATTCTAGCCTAGCGGGCTGCACGCGCATGTATGGGAGCGGTCCTTAAAGACATGTAGTGCAAGATGCAAGTGAATTGCCAAACCCCGCCCTTCACAGGGCCACGCCCGCAGACAAACCAGTGATGACGCGCGGTCTAGGCGCCAAAAACACAGGGGGCCAACCCGATGGCTGCCCCCCTGCTCCAGGGGTGCCCCCCTAGGTGATGATCTATTGCAAAAGTTACTTGTCGCGGAACTGGGCTTCGCGCTTTTCCAGGAAGGCGGCCATGCCCTCTTTCTGGTCTTCGGTTGCAAACATCGAATGAAACACCCGGCGTTCAAACAGCATGCCTTCGCTCAGAGAAAGCTCGTAGCTGCGGTTCACGGTTTCCTTGACGGCCTTGGCGGTCATCTGGGATTTTTCAGCTATCTTCTGCGCCGCGCCCATGGCCTCTTCGATCAGCTTTTTCGGCGGCACCACCCGCGACACCAGACCGGCGCGCTCGGCTTCTTCGGCCCCCATGAAACGGCCCGTCAGGTTCATATCCATGGATTTCGATTTGCCAACAAACCGGGTCAGACGCTGAGTGCCGCCAATACCGGCCACAACGCCCAGGTTGATTTCAGGCTGGCCAAACTTGGCAGTTTCCGCCGCGATGATGAAATCACACAGCATCGCCAGCTCACAGCCGCCACCTAGGGCATACCCTGCCACAGCAGCGATGATCGGCTTGCGAATGGCGCCAATACGATCATTCACCTGGGCAAAGAGATTGCTGGAATACACCTCAGCAAAGTTCAGCTCCGCCATCTCTTTGATGTCCGCGCCGGCCGCAAAGGCCTTTTCCGAACCGGTCAGGACGATGCAGCGCACCTTGTCGCTGTCATCTGCTTCTTCCAGCGCAGTGCAAAGCTCACTCACAAGCGCAGCATTGAGCGCGTTCAACGCCTCGGGGCGATGCAGTTTGATAAGGCAAACGTGGTCCTGCACATCGACGTTGATCGTCTCATAGGCCATAATTGATGCTTTCATTGTTCCGTTCAGAATCGAGTCATTACCACGAGAGATATCGCGTTCAAGCTATCTTTGGCACTTGCCACAATAGAAGGTGGATCGCCCGGATTGGGTGATTCTCTCGATTTCCCCCCCACATCCCACCCTACGACAGGGGGCTGCTTCGCGACCATAGACATCAAAGCTATGTTGAAAATATCCAAGTTCTCCACTGGCTTGGCGGAAATCCTTTAGGGAAGATCCCCCAGCTTTGATCGCATCTTCCAGCACCTGTCGGATGATCGGAACCAGGCTGGCAACCCGCTCTGGTGCGATCTGGGCTGCCTTTTGTATTGGCGAAATCTGTGCCCGAAAAAGGGCCTCACAGACATAAATATTGCCCAGGCCCGCGATGATTCCCTGATTTAGCAGCGCTGATTTCACCGGTGTGTTCTTTGCCGCGAAGGTCGCAATCAGGTAGTCTTCATGGAAATCATTGCCCAGAGGTTCCGGCCCCAGCACCTTCAACAGCTTATGTTCAGCCAACCCGCCCGTGTCAATCAGATCCATGGCCCCAAATCGGCGCGGATCATTAAACGTAATCCGGGCACCGTTCTCCATGTCAAAGACCACATGATCATGTTTTTCCGCCTGCGGATGATCATGCGTAAACTGGCCAAGGGGATCGCCCGAAACCGTCATCCGCCCCGACATACCCAGATGCACCAGCAGGGTTTCGCCGCGATCCAGCTCTGCCAGAATATATTTTGACCGTCGCCGCAGGGCCACCACCCGCGCGCCCGTCAGCCGCTCTGCCATGCGTTCGGGGAAGGGCCAGCGCAGATCCGGGCGGTTCACATGTGCCTGCGCAATCACTGCATCCTGCATAGAAGGCAGCAAACCCCGCATCACGGTCTCGACCTCGGGCAATTCAGGCATTACATCGCTCCCTAAACCTATATGACATAAGGGCCGCATTGTGCCTGCCCTTCAAGGCCCTATAACTGGGGCGATCCTAATAAAACGGCAAGCCACATGAGCGATAGATCAGACAGCACCACCCATTTTGGCTTTGAAACCGTCCCCGAGCATGAAAAAGCAGGCCGGGTGCAGGGCGTCTTCAATTCCGTGGCCTCCAAATACGACATCATGAATGACGTGATGAGCATGGGAATCCACCGCATCTGGAAAGATGCCATGATGGATTGGCTGGCGCCGCGCACAGGTCAGCGTCTGCTCGATGTGGCGGGTGGCACTGGTGATATATCGTTCCGCTTTCTCAAGCGAGCAGGCCGCGGCCATTCCACCGTGCTGGACCTGACCGCGCCAATGCTGATCGAAGGGCGCAAACGCGCCGAAGCCGAGCAAATGGCCGACAGCCTCGACTGGGTCACCGGCGACGCCATGGCGCTGCCCTTCAAGGACAATACATTTGACGTCTACACCATCTCCTTCGGCATCCGGAATGTTACCCGCCCGCAAGAGGCCCTGAACGAAGCCTATCGCGTGTTGAAGCCCGGCGGCCGCCTGATGGTATTGGAATTCAGCCAACTGCCCAATGATGGCATGCAAAAACTCTATGATCTTTACAGTTTCAACGTCATCCCCCGCATGGGTAAGCTGATCGCTGGTGACTACGACAGCTACCAGTATCTGGTGGAATCAATCCGCAACTTCCCCGACCAGGATACCTTCCTGGAGATGGTGAAAACCGCAGGCTTTGCCAATGCCAAATACCGTAACCTGTCGCTGGGCATTGCCGCGCTGCACTCCGGCTGGAAAATCTAGAAAATGCGCGGCCCACACAATATTATCCGCCTGATCCGCACCGGTGCCACCTTCGAGCGCACCGGCGCGATGAACCTGGTGCTAGACGCCTTTGAGGCCCCCAAACCGCTACGCATCCTGGCGCGCACCCTGGGCTGGCCCTTCAAATGGCTGGGCTACAAGGGCGACCCCTCAATGCCGCCCGCCACCCGTGCGCTCACCGCGCTGGGGCCAGCCTATATCAAATTCGGCCAGGTGCTCTCGACCCGCCCCGACGTGGTTGGCGACGATCTGGCACAACAGCTGCGCGTGCTGCAGGATCAGCTGCCACCCTTTTCCCGCGCTGCCGCCATGGCCGAGGTAGAGAGCGCACTGGGCCGCCCCCTGGCCGAGGTCTTCTCGGAATTCAGCGAACCCATCGCCGCAGCTTCAATCGCCCAGGTCCATCACGCCCGGCTGACAGAGACCGGCGAAAATGTCGCGGTCAAGGTGCTGCGCCCCGGCATCGAGCGCGCCTTCAACCGGGATGTCGACGCCTTTTACTTTGCCGCCCGCATCGTCGATCTCTTTGCCCCCGGCGCACGCCGCCTGCGCCCGATGGATGTGATCGAACATTTTGCCGGCGTCGTACAGGGAGAGCTGGACCTACGCCTCGAAAGCGCCGCCGCCTCGGAATTTGCCGCCAATACTGCCGAGGACGAAGGCTTCCAATTGCCGCGCATCCGCTGGGAAGCCTCAGCGCGCCGGGTGATGACGCTGGACTGGGCCGATGGTACCGCACTTGGCGACAATGCCGCCCTGGATGCAGCCGACCATGATCGCCAGGCCCTAGCCAAGCGGGTGCTCACCCTGTTCCTGCAGCACGCGCTGCGTGATGGATTTTTCCACGCCGATATGCACCAGGGCAACCTCAAGGTCGCCGCCAATGGCAATATCATCGCCTATGATTTTGGCATCATGGGGCATATCGACGAATACACCCGCCGGGTCTACGCCGAGATCCTCTTTGGCTTTATCAAACGCGATTACCAACGCGTCGCCGAGGTCCATTTCGAAGCAGGCTATGTCCCGGCAAACCGCGATGTGGATGAATTCGCCCGCGCCATCCGCGCGGTCGGAGAGCCCATCTTTGGCATGGACGCCAGCCATATCTCCATGGGTAGCCTGCTGAATTACCTGTTTGAGGTCACCGAACGCTTTGGCATGGAAACCCGCACCGAGCTGATCCTTCTCCAGCGCACCATGGTGGTGGTGGAAGGCGTCGCCCGCTCTCTCGACCCCAAGATCAACATCTGGGAAGTCGCGCAACCGGTGGTCGAAGACTACATCAAAAAGAGCATCGGCCCGCGTGCTATGGCCTCTGACCTGATGAAAACTGCCAGGGTCATGGCCCGGTTTGGCCCCCGCCTGCCCGCCCTGATGGAACAGGCTCTGATCGCCCAATCCCAGGAACCCAGCGGCGATAAAAAGAACGGCGCCTGGCAAACCCCCGCCGCAGTTGGCGCAACCGCTGGAATCCTGCTCACCCTCCTCGTCAACCAGCTCCTGAACTAAACAGGAACGGGCGCCGCAATAGCCGCGCCCGTTCCTTTCATCTTACCCAAAATACCTTGGGGTGAATGGCCCAAAGGACCAGAGGGGCAAAGCCCCCCCTAGCACATCTCATTTTCAAAGACGCTCGATCGCCAGGGCAATCCCCTGACCGCCACCAATACACATGGTGATCAAAGCCTTCGACCCACCAGTGCGCTCCAATTCATACAGCGCTTTCAAGGTGATGATTGCCCCCGTGGCGCCAACAGGATGGCCCAGCGCAATGGCACCGCCATTGGGGTTCACCTTTGCCGGATCCAGACCCAGCTCCTTGTTCACCGCCAGCGCCTGCGAGGCAAAGGCCTCGTTGCTCTCAACAACGTCGAAATCACCCGCTTTCAGGCCGGTCTTGGCCAGCAGGTTCTGCACCGCCGGAACCGGACCAATGCCCATGACCTCTGGGCGCACCCCGGCATGGGCATAGCCCAGAATCCGCGCCTTGGGTTTCAGTCCTGCCTTTTCAGCCGCCTCAGCCCGTGCCAACACCAGGGCCGCAGCGCCATCGTTGATCCCCGAGGCATTGCCGGCCGTGACGCGTCCGTCTTTTTGGAACACCGCCCGCAGCCCTGCCAGCGCCTCAAGCGAGGTTGCCTTAGGGTGCTCGTCCACCTCAAAGGGCACCATGTCGCGCTTGACCTTGACCTCGATCGGCGTGATCTGACTGTTGAAATGGCCCGCCGCAATCGCGGCGGCGGCGCGGGTCTGACTGGCGAGGGCAAATTCATCCATCTGGGCGCGGGTAATGTCATGCTCATCCGCAACGTTTTCTGCCGTCACCCCCATGTGGCCGGTGCCAAAAGGACAGTTCAGCGCCCCCAGCATCATATCAAGCGATTTGACATCACCCATTTTGGCGCCCCAGCGCTGTTGCTGCATGATAAAGGGGCTGCGCGACATGTTTTCCGCGCCCCCGGCCAGGGCAAATTCCGCATCCTTCAGCATCAGCGACTGAATGCCAGAAACCAACGCCTGCGCGCCCGATCCACACAGACGATTCACATTCATCGCCGGGGTGCCATGAGGCACGCCGGCCTGCATCGCGGCAACGCGGCTCAGATACATATCGCGCGGCTCGGTGTTGATCACATGACCAAAGACCACATGGCCAATCTGCTCGGGGTCAACGCCAGAGCGCTGCATCGCTGTCTTGGAAACAGCCGCAGCCAGATCAATAGGGGCAGTATTGACCAGCGCCCCGCCAAAGGTGCCAATTGCGGTGCGGGCACCATCCAGGATGACAATATCAGTCATGTTTTTTTCTCCTCAAAGGTCTGTTACGCCCATTATGCAGTCGCAGCATCGCCCTGTCTGCCCCCTTGATCTGTGAACGTCCCGTCATTGACAAAAGAGCACAGACCCCGCAGGAGATCTGTTATGACGGAAAATACAGACGATATCCTGACCCTGCTGCCGGCCCGCCTGAAAGAGGCCCGCCGCGCCCAGGGGCTTTCCCTTGAGGCGGTGGCCAATCTGTCCGGCGTCAGCCGCTCAATGGTAAGCCAGATCGAACGCGGCGAAAGCAGCCCAACCATTGCCACCCTGTGGAATCTAACCCGCGCCCTGCAGGTAGATTTTGCCGGCCTATTGGAAGTCGGCGACATGCAAGACCGGATCGAAGTGCTGCGCGCTGTCGATGTGCCTAAGATCGAAAACATAGGTGAGGGCTGCCGCATCCGCATCCTGTCACCACCGGAAGAGGCCGGCGGGCATGAGGTCTATGACATCCGCTTCGACAAGGGCGGCGCCCTCAACAGTGCCCCGCACACCCGTGGCGCGCTAGAACAGCTGACCGTGCTGGAAGGTGAAATAACAGTGACCTCTGGCAGCGCGTCAGACCATTTGCACGCAGGCGATACCGCCCGCTATGCAGGCGATGTGCCCCATGCCATCACCGCCCCTGATGGGCCCGCGCGGGTGTTTCTGATTGTGAAAGATGCCTGATTTTACAGTCTAGCAAGACGGTTGCCAAAGCCCCGGTGACGAACCGGCTGCTTCTTTCATTTCGAAACCTACGCGCCCAGTCATTTGCAATACAGCGCGACAATCCCACCTTAATGCGGGCAGCAAGGCCCTGTATTGCGGTGCACCCCAGAGGCTTGGCGGCCATCTCCATACAAAAATCCACCTTTACGGATTTTTTTCCGGGATAGTGAAATCTTCTATTTAGGAATCGAATCCGTTATGGTAGATGCGATTCCATGGATAAGGAGTTTCCCGCTATGAGCACTGCATTTCTAAACGATATCTCTGAAACGCTGGCCCAGATTGAGGCCGACGGCCTGTACAAGCGGGAACGAATGATCACCTCCCCACAGGGGGGCGAAATCACGGTGGACGACCGTCAAGTGATCAACCTCTGTGCCAACAACTACCTGGGGCTGGCCGATCATCCCGATTTGATTGCCGCCGCGCGTGGCGTGATGGACGACAAGGGCTTTGGCATGGCCTCGGTGCGCTTTATCTGCGGTACGCAGGATATCCACCGCGCGCTGGAACAGCGCCTGGCAAAATTCCTGAACAAGGATGACGCCATTCTGTTCGCCGCCTGCTTTGATGCTAACGGTGGCTTGTTCGAACCACTCTTGGGGCCAGAAGATGCGATTATCTCTGACAGCCTAAACCATGCGTCGATCATCGACGGGGTCCGCCTGTGCAAGGCGAAACGCTATCGCTATCTCAACAGCGATATGAACGACCTGGAGGCCTGGCTGAAACAGGCCCGCGCAGATGGCGCGCGCCACATCATGATTGCGACCGACGGGGTGTTCTCGATGGATGGCTATCTGGCAAAACTGCCGGAAATCCGCGCCTTGGCCGACAAATACGATGCGATCGTGATGGTGGATGATTGCCACGCCACCGGCTTTATGGGGCCAAACGGCGCTGGCACGCCGGATCATGCGGGGGTGGATGTGGACATCCTCACCGGGACATTGGGCAAAGCACTTGGAGGGGCCATTGGCGGTTATATCGCCGGGCCGCAGCCAGTGATCGACCTGCTGCGGCAGCGGGCGCGGCCCTATTTGTTCTCTAATTCGCTGCCGCCCTCTATCGTTGCTGCCGGGATCGAGGCCATTCGCCTTGTCGAGGAAGGCGCAGATCTGCGTGCACAACTATTTGAAAACACAAAATTCTGGCGCGCTGGTCTGACGGATCTGGGGTTTGATCTGTTGCCCGGCAAACACCCCATTGTGCCGGTGATGTTGGGCGAAGCGCAGCTGGCTCAGGACATGGCCGCGCGCCTGTTTGACGAGGGCATTTTTGTCTCGGGCTTTTTCTTTCCGGTGGTGCCACGCGGGCAGGCTCGCATCCGCACCCAGATGAATGCCGCCCTGACACGCCCGGAACTGGAGCGTGCCCTCACTGCCTTTGGCAAAGTGGGTCGCGCATTGGGGGTGATCTCATGACACTTTGGGCCAAGCCGAACACCATGATCGCGCTGGAGAAATCCAGACCCGAAGAAGGCCTGTGGAAGGTGCAGGCGCCCGTGCCGGAAATCGGCCCCGATGAGGTGCTGATCAAGGTGAACAAGACCGGCATCTGCGGCACCGATGTCCATATCTGGAACTGGGATGCCTGGGCGCAGAAAACCGTGCCCGTGCCACTGATCACCGGCCATGAATTTGCCGGCGAAATCGTCGAGCTGGGCCGCAATGTCACCGATCTGGAGATTGGCCAGCGCTGCAGCGGCGAGGGGCATCTGATTGGCAAACACTCCCGCCAGAGCCGCGCCGGCAAGTTCCATCTGGATCCCGAAACCCGCGGCATCGGCGTGAATGAGCAGGGCGCTTTTGCGCAGTATCTGGCCCTGCCTGCCTTTAACGTGGTGCCGCTGCCGGATGACATCCCGGATGACATCGGTGCCATTCTCGACCCGCTTGGCAATGCGGTGCATACCGCGCTCAGCTTTGATCTGGTGGGCGAGGACGTGCTGATCACCGGCGCCGGCCCGATCGGCATCATGGCGGCGGCCGTTGCGCGCCACGCAGGTGCCCGCCATGTGGCCATCACCGATGTAAACCCCGGCCGATTGGCGCTGGCCGCCAAGGTCGCCAATGTGCGGCCTGTGAATGTCGCGACGGAAGACTTGAACGATGTGATTGCCGAACTTGGCATGCGCCAGGGTTTTGACGTCGGGCTGGAAATGTCTGGCAACCAGGCCGCCTTGGATCAAATGATCGAAGCTCTGGTGATGGGGGGCCGCATCGCGCTCTTGGGGATTCCGCCGGGGAAATCTCCCGTCGACTGGAGCCGGATTGTCTTTAAGGCGATCACCCTGAAAGGGGTCTATGGCCGTGAGATTTTTGAAACCTGGTACAAGATGATTGCCATGTTGCAAAACGGGCTGGATGTCAGCGCGGTCATTACCCACCGGTTTGGGGTTGAAGACTTTGCCAAGGGGTTTGCCGCGATGAAATCAGGCGATAGCGGCAAGGTGGTGCTGGACTGGCGTTAAACTGAGACGAGAGCATGTTGCGCAAAAGTCGGCATCGATTTTGCGCAACGAGTACATGCGAAATCAATGAAAGAGCGCCAGTCATGTGAATGCACATGAACGCGACAAGCGCTCGCCCCTGGCCCACCGATATGCGCAGCCCATCCCGTGCAATCTGGGCGGGCGATGGGGGCGACAAAATCGGTAGTGATCAGCGACAACATAATAACTCAAAGCTTTGCAGCCATATCGCCACTTGTTACCATGGCAGTACAGGACCTCTGTAACTTTTTAACTGTTTGCCTACCAACAGGCCGCCGATCACAGGTTCAGCATAACCGGGATTTCTTTATCAAATAGTTCACATGCAGCACATTGTGGGGCTTTGCCTCGTTACTCTGCCCGCAGCGGCCTGCGACCCTCCTCTTCCAGTACCCAGGACTTGCGGCCTTCAAAAACCGCCGCTGTCAGCGGACGACCAAACCCGGCACCCGAATCGAGATTAACCCGATTGCCGTGATGTTCGGGGGCGGCCACCTGGGTGTGGCCATGCACCACCAGCCAGGGGTGCCTCCCCTGATATTCCAGAAATTCCTGCCGGATCCAGATCTTGTCATTCTGGCTCTGTTCTTGCAGCGCCACGCCGGGGCGAATGCCGGCATGAACGCACAACAGATCACCTTCTTGGTGATAATCTGGCAGCGCCGCCAGAAAGGCGCGGTGGTGATCCGGAACAGCCTGCAGCGCCTCGGCGTGCACCTCATGGATCCGGCGGCGCTCCCCGACCTCAACCCCGTAAGACCCGAGCGTCTCTTCCCCGCCAATGCGCGCATGCAGCCAGTCGTAGCCGACCAACAACCGGTCATCAGTGCGCGGGTAGTCTTCGAGGAACATTGAAAACATCCGGTCATGGTTCCCCAGCAGGCAGACCCAGTTGCGCCCGGCGGCCATGCCCCGCGCCAGCAGATCAACCACGCCATGCGAATCTGGCCCGCGATCAACATAATCACCCAGAAACACAACCCGCGCGTCTGGCCCGCCGTCTGCCTCGATCCGTGCCAGGGCGGTCTCCAGCATCTCGCGTTGACCGTGGATATCACCAATTGCGTAGATCGGATTCAGCATTCAATACCCTCACATATATTGTATTTTCTGACCGCATTCCTGCGTCTCAAATAGTAGAAACAAACACTTACCTTGGCTATGAAGTCTTGAGAAGCACCGCAATACGATCTCTTAGCCAACGATGTGCAGGCGCTGTGGACAGGCGCGTATGCCATGCTAGAACGCTTTGCACCGGTTCTACGCAAAAGGGTGGTTGATAAATAGCCAAGTCAAGCTTGGGGGCTACGCGCCGCGCGAATTGTTCCGGGACCAAAGCCAACAGATCACTTTGGGATACCACGTTACAAACCCCTGAAAAACCGGGCAAAGTCATCACCACATTTCTCCGTCTACCAAGGGCGGCAAGGGCCAGATCGCCCTGCCCCTGCAGTTTTCCGGCGGCAGAAAACAAAACATGGTTGAGCCCACAATACAGATCCAGAGGAATAACATCGCCCGGGGTGATCCCCCTTTTGGACAGATCAGGATGCCCTTGTTGGGCAATAACCAGAAACCGTGACAACAGCAGGTCCCGCGTCTCTACCCATTTGGGAAACATGGTTTCCGGGACCAAGGCCATATCCAGGCCGCGATTTTCCAAAGCTTCGATATCTTGATCCAACCTGGAATCGACCAACTGTACTTTGATACCAGGTGCCTCTTTTGCCAGCAGGCAAGCCAACTGGGGCATCAACAGCTCCCCGTAGAAATCGCTTCCCAACAGCCGAAAGACCGCTTCAGTTGTTTCGGGGGAAAATGTGTTGCTCCCCGATAAAATTCCCTCAGTCCGGTCAAGCACCTCGCGCAGTGGAATTCTTAGATTTTGGGCATATTCAGTTGGCGCAAGCAGGCGCCCCTGGCGCACAAAGAGCGGATCTTCCAAAGCGTGCCGCAGGCGTTTCAAAGCCGCAGAAACCGCAGGCTGCGACAGGCCCACCTCTTTGGCGGCCCCGGTGGTCGTTCCCGTTTGCAGCAGCGCATTCAGCACCTTGAGAAGGTTGAGGTCGAACCCAGATAAATTCATGGGATAAATTCATATCATACAAACAATAAATTTCCAAAATTCATGTGGGCTTGGCAGACTTCCTCTGCGGATAAAAAAGAAAGGAAACACCACATGACAGGACTAAGCCGTAGCTTCATGATCCTGGCAATCCTCTCTGCCCTGTGTGGCATTGTCTGGGGCATTGCCATGGCAGCCAGCCAAAACCATGTGTTATCGCCAGCCCATGGCCATCTGAACCTTTTGGGATGGGTGAGCTGCGCACTCTTTGCCTTTTACTATCACTTGACGCCACATGCCGCAGCGACAGGGCTGGCAAGAATGCATTTTGTGCTCACCTTTGTTGCGCTGGTGGTTTTGGTGCCCGGTATCGCGCTAGCCATTCTAGACGTCACCGAAACACTTGCCAAAATCGGATCCCTGTTTTTCCTGACATCGATGCTGGTTTTTGCCTGGCTGGTGATAAAGCCCCAGCCTGCACAAAACGATACGACCGCAAGAAAAAATGCCCCCGCCTGACAGGGCGGGAGCATTTTGATCATTCAGAAGCCTGTTGCCGCGATCAGGCGACATCAAAGGTCAGTGGCTTGATCTGGTTGAACAGATCACTTTCAGCCAGTTTGGCGCGGGCTTCGGCGGGGACAACGTCGTCCACGTAAAGCAGCGCAATGGCCTCACCGCCGGCAGAGGCGCGGCCCAGGGTAAAGTTGGCGATATTGACGCCATGCTCGCCCATGGTTTGGCCCAGCGCACCGATGATACCCGGCACATCGTTGTTGGTGGTATAAAGCATATGCTCGCCCACCTCGGCGTCGATGTTGATACCCTTGATCTGGATGAAGCGTGGCTTGCCATCCGAGAACACTGTGCCCGCAACCGAGCGCTCGCGCTTATCGGTTACTGCTGTCACCTTGATATAGCCATCAAAGGCACCGGTTTTGTCCTGATTGGTGGTCGAGATCTGAATGCCACGTTCCTTGGCCACAACAGGGGCCGAAACCATGTTCACATCCGGGTTCACCTTTTTCATGATGCCCGCAACCACGGCGCAGTTCAGCGCCTCCAGGTTCATATCCGCAGCAACACCATCATAGAGGATGTTGATGGCCTTGATTGGCTCATCCGTCATCTGCCCGACAAAAGAGCCGAGATGTTCAGCCAGTTTGATCCAGGGGCCCATGACCTTGGCCTCTTCGGCCGTTACGCTGGGCATGTTCAGCGCATTTTCAACCGCACCAGTCAGTAGGTAGTTCGACATCTGTTCAGCCACCTGCAGGGCAACGTTTTCCTGTGCCTCGGTGGTGGCGGCCCCCAAATGCGGCGTGCAAACCACATTGGGCAGATTGAACAGGACGTTTTCCTTGGCGGGCTCTTCGGAGAACACATCAAAGGCGGCACCGGCGACATGGCCCGAGGTCAGCGCCTCGGCCAGAGCCTCTTCGTCCACCAGACCACCGCGAGCACAGTTGATGATGCGCACGCCTTTCTTGGTCTTGGACAGGTTTTCACGGCTCAGGATATTGGCGGTGGCATCGGTGAATGGCACGTGCAGGGTGATGAAATCGGCGCGAGCCAGCAGCTCGTCCAGCTCTACTTTTTCAACGCCCATCTTGTCGGCTTTTTCCTGACCCAGGAAGGGGTCATAGGCGACAACCTTCATCTTCAGCCCACGGGCACGATCGCAGACAATGCCGCCAATATTGCCGGCGCCGATCACACCCAGCGTCTTATTGGTCAGCTCGGTGCCCATGAATTTGGACTTTTCCCATTTGCCGGCATGGGTCGAGGCAGAGGCCTCGGGGATTTGGCGTGCAACGGCAAACATCATGGCGATGGCATGTTCGGCGGTGGTGATCATATTGCCAAAAGGCGTGTTCATCACGATCACGCCTTTTTTCGACGCGGCGTCCTTATCGATGTTGTCGGTGCCGATGCCAGCGCGGCCGATGACCTTGAGGTTGGGCGCATTGGCGAGGATCTTGTCCGTCACCTTGGTCGCCGAGCGGATGGCCAGACCGTCATACTGGCCAATGACTTCGGCCAGTTTGTCTTTGTCCTTGCCCAGATCGGGCTGGAAATCCACGTCGATGCCGCGATCACGAAAGATCTGTACGGCGGCTTCGGAGAGTTTGTCGGAGATGAGTACTTTGGGAGCCATGTTGGGAGGTCCTTTGAATATCGGGGGCCGGGCGTGCGATAGGGCAGCGACCGACCGAGGGAGGGGGCGAAGCGCCCGCCCGTCAAACCAAAGGTTTGCCTTCGACAAAACGGGGCGGTTGGGCGCTGCCCGGCCTAGCGGCCGGGCAAAAACACTTTAGCCTTGAGCTGCGATCTCGGCCTCAAAGGCCCAGGCGAGCCAGGGCAGCATGGCCTGGATGTCAGCGGTTTCCACCGTGCCACCACACCAGATCCGCAGACCAGCGGGCGCATCGCGGTAGGCGCCGATGTCCAGCGCGATGTTCTCGTTTTCAAGACGTTTGGCCACGGCCTTGGCAAAGGCAGCGCCATCCTGAATGCGGTCATCGGTGAACTTCAGACAGACCGAGGTGTTGGAGCGCGTTGCCGCGTCTTCGGCCAGATTGGCGATCCAGGGATTGGCGTCGCAGAAATCAAACACGGCCTGTGCATTGGCATCAGCGCGGGCAATCAACCCCTCCAGGCCGCCAATCGAGCGGGCCCAATCCAATGCAAACAAATAGTCTTCAACCGCCAGCATCGACGGCGTGTTGATGGTCGCGCCGGTAAAGATACCCTCGATCAGCTTGCCGCCTTTGGTCATGCGGAAGATCTTGGGCAGGGGCCAGGCCGGGGTGTAGCTTTCCAGCCGCTCCACAGCGCGGGGCGACAGAACAATCACCCCATGCGCCGCTTCACCGCCCAGAACCTTTTGCCAGCTGAAAGTGGTCACATCCAGTTTGTCCCAGGGCAGATCCATCGCAAAGGCGGCGCTGGTTGCGTCGCAGATGGTCAGGCCTTCGCGGTCATCGGCAATCCAGTCGGCGTTGGGAACCCGCACGCCAGCGGTGGTGCCATTCCAGGTGAAGACCACATCGTTGGTGCAATCGACAGAGGCCAGATCAACGATCTGACCGTAGTCGGCAGTTTTCACTTCGGCGTCGATCTTCAGCTGTTTCACCACATCGGTGACCCAGCCCGCGCCAAAGCTCTCCCAGGCGAGCATCTCGACTCTGCGCTGCCCAAGCAGCGACCACAGAGCCATTTCAACCGCGCCGGTGTCAGACGCGGGAACGATGCCAATACGATAATCAGCGGGGATGCCCAGGATTTCGCGGGTGCCTTCGATGGCATCCTTCAGCTTGGCCTTGCCAATGGCTGCGCGGTGGCTGCGACCCAAGGGGGCGTCGGCCAGTTTGGACAGTTCAAATGTAGGGGGTTTGGCACAGGGGCCGGAAGAAAAACGCGGATTACCCGGCCGCGTTGCCGGTTGCTGAGTAGCCATAAATGCTATCCTTACAGATATCTGCCCTTCGTTGGGGAAGGGTGTCCCGCTGCTAGAGCTAGGGGGCCAAACGGGCGGGTGCAACCTATATATCGCCAAGAGACGCCGCTTTGGACGTTTTTTGCGACAGGCTTTGACGCCTTTCGGAAACTTCCTTACCAAAGCCTCACCAGCTTTGCGGTCCAGATACCGCAAGGCCTGGCTTTTTAGGGCACTGCAATCCCACCCCTGGCACAAACGATTCGAGGCGGAAAATGACAAGCAGATTGGCACAGGTCACCTATTCTCTTGCTCTCATCCTGATGCTGGGCTGGCTCTTGGTGGCGGGGCAGGCCATTTTGCTGCCCGTGCTCGTTGCCATCATTGCGGCCTATATCCTGACCACCGCCGCCGATGCGCTGGTGCCCGTGCCCCTGATTGGCCGCCTGCCGCGACGGTTGCGCCGCTTGCTGGCCCTAGTGATTTTCACCCTGGGTTTTTTGATTCTAGCCTCATTTATCACCGCCAGCGCCACCACGCTTTCGACTGCCCTGCCGCTCTATGCAGAGAATTTTGATGCGCTACAAAGCAAGTTCCTTACCGCAGTGGGCATCAAACAAGAGCAGAACTGGGGCAGTCTGGGGGAATACCTGCTTGATATGGTCGATGCCACAACGCTGATGCCCACCGCGCTGGCGACCATCAGCAATGGTGGCTCGGTAATTGTCGCTGCGACGCTTTATGCCGTGTTTCTATTGGCCGAACTGGATGCCCTGCCGGATAAGACACGCCGTGCCCTGGGCAATAACACGCAGGCAGAGAACACCATGGCGCTGGCTCGCAAGATCAACGACAAGATCGGCAGCTATCTGGCTGCCAAGACGCTGGTCAACCTCATCCTGGCGCTGGTCTCCTATGCGATCTTGAAACTGTTGGGCATCGCGCATCCGGCCTTTTGGGCTATCCTCATCGGGTTGCTCAACTACATTCCCTATATCGGGTCGGTCATTGCGGTGGTTTTTCCCGTCACCATGAGCCTGATCCAGTTCACCTCTTTCAGCCATGCAGGTATGGCGCTGGTGCTGCTGATGATCCCGCAACTGATTGTTGCCTATTATGTCGAGCCCAAATTTCTGGGGCGTTCTGTCAACCTCAGCCCCTTTACCGTGCTGCTGGCTCTGGCCATCTGGAGCGCCCTTTGGGGCATGACTGGCGCGATCCTGGCGGTGCCCCTCACGGCGATGGTGATGATCATCTTGGCCGAGATCCCCAACGCCCGCTGGATCGCCGTGATGATGTCGGAAAAAGGCGACCTCTAAGCGCAGCTTTCCAGCCAAACCGCTTCGGGACTGGCTCATCTGTGTTCTGGACGCTATGAGAACGCAACCGAAGGCCCAGATGGAACCGTCTCATGTATATCGTCACGCTGCTTTGCAACCCTGCCACGCCCTGTCTTGATGCCGCCTTGCTGGACTCACTGCGCAATGCCTGGGGCGGTGGCGAAGCCCAGTGGCTGGCACCCGATATCGCGGCGGAATTTGCACTGGACACAATGCCCGACAACCAGTGGCAAGTCTGGGAGGATCTCCAGGCACTGGGGGTTGATCTGATCCTTCAGCCCGCCGCCAACCGGCGCAAAAAGATGCTGCTGGCCGATATGGATTCAACCATGATCGAACAGGAATGCATCGACGAACTGGCCGAAGAGGCAGGCGTCGGCACCCGGGTCAAAGAAATCACCGCCCGCGCCATGAACGGCGAGCTGGATTTTGACGGAGCCCTCAATGAACGGGTTGCCCTGCTCAAGGGGCTGCCTGAAACGGTGATCGCGCAGGTTCTGGACAATCGCATCAGCCTGATGCCCGGCGGTCGGCAGCTGCTGGCCACGATGAAATCCGATGGCGCCTATACGGCGCTGGTCTCTGGCGGATTCACCGCCTTTACCGCCCGCATCGCGGCAGAGCTCGGCTTTGACGAGAACCGCGCCAATACGCTGCTTGTGGCCGAAGGCAAGCTCACAGGTGAGGCCGGTCGCCCCATCCTGGGACGCCAGGCCAAGGTGGAAGCGCTGGAACAGATTACCAAAAAGCTCTCTATCACCGAAGAAGAGGTGATTGCGGTGGGCGATGGTGCCAATGATCTGGGCATGTTGACGCGGGCCGGTTCCGGCGTTGCCCTGCATGCCAAACCTTCGGTGGCAGCGCAGTGCCAGATCCGCGTCAACCACGGCGACCTGACGGCGCTCTTGTATCTGCAGGGCTATGCCCGCGACGATTTCAAAGGATAGCACATATGCTTGAGGTCGGGATCGAGACCCTGCTGCTTCTCATGGCGGCGGGGTTTGCCGCCGGGTTTATTGACGCGGTGGCAGGCGGCGGCGGTTTGATCACCGTGCCAGTGCTGCTCTTGGCTGGGGCTAACCCGGTCACGGCACTGGCCACCAATAAAATTCAGGGTCTCTTTGGCGCGGCCACTGCAGCGCGAGCCTATGCCAAAGGCGGCCATGTGAACCTGCGTGACCAAGCGGGCTCTGCCCTCATTGCCTTTGCCGCCTCGATTGCCGGGGCGCTGCTGATCACCATTCTGCCCACCGGGTGGATTCGGATGGTCCTGCCGGTGCTGCTGATCGGGATCGCGCTGTTTTTTGCCTGTAAAAAGGGACTGGGCGATCAGGACCGCGCCCGGCGCATGGGCGCGGGTCTTTTTGCCGCCACCATGGTGCCGCTCTGTGGTGCCTATGACGGGCTGTTAGGGCCAGGGGCCGGCAGTTTCTATATGCTCGCCTTTGTATCGCTGGCAGGCTACGGCGTGCTCAAGGCCACCGCCCATACCAAATTGCTCAACCTCGCCTCCAATGCCGGGGCTCTCTGTGCCTTTGCGCTTGTGGCGACGCCCTGGTGGATCACCGGGCTGTGCATGGGGCTGGCGCAGATCGCCGGCGCCCAGGTTGGGGCCACCCTGGCCCAGACCAAAGGTGCCGCCATGATTAAACCACTTCTGGTGCTGACCTCGCTGTCGCTGGCCGCGAAGCTAATCTGGGACATGCTCTGACCTCCCCCCCTGACGGAAGGGGATTCGGCACAAACCCCCTGACGCGCGGCAACCCCTGCTTCACCATCTGCCCACCGGCATAGCCGATTCTTCTTGTTGACCAGCAGACCCTTGCTCACCGCCGGACAAGGCTGCCCTTTCCAAAACCGCTATAATCACTAACTATGATGACACCCTGCCAAGTAATCGGCCGCAGCGATGGGTCGGCCCCGCGCTGTCCAATTGCCTGCGACAACACTGCCAAGGGCAGGTCCAAAGCACCAGCAACACACCCCCACCCGGCCCCAAGGAGGACAGAAAATGCCACAGTTCATATTCGCCTATCACGGCGGCAAAACACCCGAAACCGCCGAAGCGGGGGCTACGGCAATGGCAGCCTGGCGTGCATGGATGGACGACCTCGGCGCGGCACTGATCGTTCCGGGAAACCCGGTCGGCCAGTCACATACCGTCAGCAGCACCAGCATAACAGAAGACGGCGGCGCCAATCCGATCTCTGGCTATTCCGTGGTCAAAGCCGCCAACCAGGCCGCCGCCTGCGCCATGGCCAAGGGCTGCCCCCTGGTGGCCGATGGCACCGGCTCGGTTGAGGTTGCTCCGCTGATCGAGATGTAGCCCAGACGACTAAAAGCGCAGCTCGGCGCTGGGACGCAAAGATCCACAGTCGATGCCACGCCGGTTCAGCAGCGGCGCGTTGAGATATTTGCGGGTCTCGGGGTGATCAGCCTCTAGCACGCCCAGCCCCACCAGTATCGCAGCGATGGCGCATTCGCTGGCACGGGTGGCGCCATCAACGATCTTGACCGCAACGCCCAGCTTCTTTTCCGGAATGATGGCAATAAACACCGCCTCGGCCCCGGTTTTCACCGCCACTTTACCCCCCATGGCGCGCATCAGATTGGTGCAGGCGCGGGTTTCGCCGGCCACCAGATCGGGGTGCAGCATCATGGCCGCGCTCAACTCTGCTGCTGCCGCCGAGGCCCGGTCCGAGCGATCCGCAGCCGAGGCAAACCAAGACATTGCCCGTGCCAACCCATGTACCGTGGTGGCATAGTTTGGCGCCGAACAGCCATCAATGCCGTAACCCGGGCTGGACATGCCCGTCACCTCTTCAAAGGCCGTCAGGCAGGCCTGCTGCACGGGGTGATCTACCTCGACATAGTCAGGCCCGGCACCCAGGTGTTGGTTCAGGGTCAAAAAGCCAGCGTGCTTGCCGGAACAGTTGTTATGCACCTGGCAGGGACTGGCGTCATTCTTGATCAGTTCGTCGCGGGCGGGCAGGTCGGCGGGTTCTTGGGGACCACAACGGAAATCATCGTCATCCAGCCCCAACTGCGACAGCCAGTCATTCACCCGGTCGGTATGGATATGCGCCCCGTTATGCGAGGCACAGGCCAGCGCCAGCTGCTCTGTGCTCAACCCGTATTTTGCCGCCGCACCCGAGGTAATCAAGGGCAGCGCCTGAATCATTTTGGAAGAGCTGCGCGGATAGATCACCGCATCCGGATCGCCCCAACTGCGCACAATCTGGCCACTGTCGTCGCAGACCACCGCATGCCCCAGATGCAGGCTCTCGAGCAGAGACCCACGCCAAATTTCAGCCATTGGAACCGGTTGTGTCATTGTTTCAGCCTCTTTTCTTGGCGAATTCCTGCCAAACGCACTTTCGCCCGTAGCGCTTGTTACGTTAGTGTGCTTGTGTATGGCAAGCGAGAGCATCTGGTACAGACGGCGGTTTAAACGCCGCTTGCTCTCATTGGAACTGAGGTAGAGACAGTCTTGGAGTCGGGACAAATGGCATCGAAACTCGCCCGTATAGTCGCGGGCCTGTGTCTGGCCGCTATGGCCACATCTGCAACCGCGCAGCAGACCACAACCGACAATCGCGTCGGCGCCAATGTGGACTGGAGCGTCTTTCAGGGCGACAGCCCAAAAGAATGCTGGGGCGTTTCAGCCCCCAAGGAAAGCGTCAACACCCGCGATGGCCGCGTTGTTGCCGTGCGCCGCAGCGCAATCCAGCTGTTTGTGTTCTACCGGCCCGACAATGGCGGCAAGGGTCAAGTGACCTTTACCGGCGGCTACCCCTTTGCCCCCGGATCGACCGTCAATATGACCATCGGCGACAGCGAATTTGAACTCTTTACCGAAGGCGAATGGGCCTGGCCTGCCACCGCAGCGGATGATGCAAAGATCATCACCGCGATGAAACGCGGCGCCGGCGCGGTGCTGACTGCGCGTTCTGCGCGTGGCACCCAGACCAAAGACGCCTTTTCCCTGCTGGGCTTTACTGCTGCGGTCGAGGATGCAGAAAAGCGCTGCGGCAGCTGATCGGCTTCACCAGAGGTATTGGACAGCAGAGCTGCCTTGCGCCCCGGCCCCTGGCCGGGGTTTTGCATTTGCACCCTGCCCTACCAGAGTGATCCGTACAAACGGGCCAATACCAAACGGACCTCTGCATAGCCGGTCTGCGAAGGAATCTTTTGATCTTTTGCCGATCTCCTATATAGACCCGCATTCACCCTCCAAACCTAGAGTCGAGCTGCCATGACTGCCAACGCGCCGATCACCCAAGACGTTCTGACCCTGCCCCGCAAGCTGCCCGAGGGCGGCAAGGCCAATCTGGTGGGCATGACCCGTGACCAGATGCGCCAGGCACTGATCGACATCGGCACCCCGGAAAAGCAGGCGAAAATGCGCGTCGGCCAGATCTGGCAGTGGATTTACCAATGGGGCAAACGCGACTTTGCCGAGATGACAAACCTGTCGAAATCCTTGCGCGCCGATCTGGAACAGCATTTTGAGATCGCCATCCCCGAGGTGGTCAGCAAACAGGTTTCAGAGGACGGCACCCGCAAATATCTGGTGCGCATCGCCGGCGGTCACGAGGTCGAGGTGGTCTATATCCCGGAAGACAGCCGCGGAACGCTGTGCATTTCCAGCCAGGTCGGCTGCACCCTGACCTGCTCATTCTGCCATACCGGCACCCAGAAGCTAGTCCGCAACCTGACCGCAGCTGAAATCATCGGCCAGGTGATGATGGCGCGCGACGATCTGGATGAATGGCCAGTGCCCGGCACCCGCAATACCGATGACGCCCGGCTTTTGTCCAATATCGTGCTAATGGGCATGGGCGAGCCCTTGTATAATTTCGAAAACGTGCGCGACGCGATGAAAATCGCCATGGATCCCGAAGGTATCCAACTCAGCCGTCGCCGCATCACCCTGTCGACATCCGGCGTGGTGCCGGAAATCGCCCGCACTGCCGAAGAAATCGGCTGCCTGCTGGCGGTCTCCTTTCATGCCACCACCGATGAGGTGCGCGACAAACTGGTGCCGATCAACAAACGCTGGAACATCGAGGCCCTGCTGGAATCCCTGCGCGCCTATCCGCGGCTGGCCAACTCTGAACGCATCACCTTTGAATATGTGATGCTGGATCATGTGAACGACAGCAAGGAAGATGCCCATCGTCTGGTCAAACTGATCGAAGGCATTCCGGCCAAGATCAACCTGATCCCCTTTAACGAATGGCCCGGCGCCCCCTACAAACGCTCCTCGGGCAATCGCATCCACGCCTTTGCCGATATCATCCATGATGCCGGCTATGCCTCACCAATCCGCAAACCGCGTGGCGAAGACATTATGGCGGCCTGCGGCCAGTTGAAATCGGCCACAGAACGCGCCCGCAAAAGCCGCAAGCAGATCGAGGCAGAGGCCGGGGTGAAATCCTGACCCTCTGACCTAAAGCGCCCCACCTTTAACCTGAAGCAGGGAAAAGGTAGGGCGCGGCATGACCACTCAATGCTAGGGGCCTTCTGCCACAACCCCGTAAGTCAGGTTTATGGCAGAAGGCTATAGAACCACTGCGGAATATAATAATGCCCCAGGATCAGATGATCCGGGGCATTTTGCGTTGTGGCCTATGGACGACAGGATCTGCCTGCCACAATCTTTCCTCAAACCGGATATATTCCAGCCACATCAGGCCAACAGTTTCGATATTGAGAACAATAAAGATTCTATGAGGACTGAGCATGACACCGGAAACACCAAACCCGCAGTTGACCAACAGCACCCTGGACCCTTTTGTGCTGAACCTGATCCGCAAAGAACGTGAAAAAGCGCTGAGCCCGCGTGAATGGCGGTTCCGCCTGCGCGGCTATGGCTATGCCATCAAACGTGTGGCAGGCGACCAGATCCTGACCCGCCTGCCCAAAGGTACCGAAATTGGTGTGCTGCCCGCCGACATCGCCTGAACCCGCGCAAAACTGTCTGGCCCCCAATTGGGGCCTCTGACACAGACACTCGCAGCTCTACAGGATCAGGCGCGCGCAATCAGCGTTCGCGGCCAGGCAGGCTATCGCGGGCCGGCTCTGGCGACCAATTATGGATGATCTCCGCCGCTTCTTCGGCGGTCTCGACAAATTTGAACAGCTGCAGATCCTGTTCGGAAATGGTTCCGGCATCAGCCAGCGCCTCCCAGTTGATGATCTTTTCCCAGAACGCGCGTCCAAACAGGATAAAGGGCACCCGCTCCATCCGGCCAGTCTGGATCAGGGTAAGGCTCTCGAACAGTTCATCCAGGGTGCCAAAGCCACCAGGGAACACCGTAATGGCCGCCGCCCGCATCAGAAAATGCATCTTGCGAATGGCAAAATAGTGAAAGTTGAAGCTCAGCTCGGGGGTGACATACCCATTGGGCGCCTGTTCATGTGGCAACACGATGGATAGTCCGATGGACACCCCCCCCGCATCAATGGCACCACGATTGCCGGCCTCCATCACCCCCGGCCCCCCGCCCGTGGCAATCACGTTCTTGCGGCCGCCGCTTTGCAGCGAGGTTTCGGTCATTATGCGGGCAAATTCGCGCGCCTCATCATAGAAATGCGACAGATCGGCCAGCGTCTGAGTGCGGGCACTGTCTTTATTCGCCGGACTGGGGATCCGCGCGCCGCCAAACATCACGATTGTGGTCTCGATGCCCTGTTCGTCCAGCATCAGCTGCGGCTTTAGCAGCTCCAACTGCAACCGGACCGGGCGCAGTTCTTCACGGCACAGGAAATCCCCATCTGCAAAGGCCAGCCGATAGGCAGGCGAAGCAGATTGCGGCGTCTGTGGCACGTGTTCGGCACGGCTCTTGTCGGCATTTGCATCGGTAAAGCGGCTGTGGCGATCATCATTCATAGCGTCTCGGGCAATCCTGTTTGAACAATTATAGTTCCAGCTTATCCCCCATTGGGCCAGAGGTGCCAGCAGGAACATCAGCAGGCCTTGTACCGCCCTCACCAATCGCTAAGGTCAGCGCGCTGCAAAACGGGAGAACGCGCATATGGATTGGACCACTGAAATCAAGGCGGCAACAGCACGGATCACGGGCCACACCCAGGTAACCCCGGTACTGCAGTGCCAGGGCTTTGGCCTGGATATCCCGATCGAGATAAAGCTGGAACAGATGCAGCATACCGGCAGCTTCAAGGCCCGCGGCGCCTTTAACACCCTGCTCAGCCAGGACATCCCGGCGGCAGGTCTGGTGGCGGCATCAGGCGGCAACCACGGCGCGGCGGTGGCCTATGCGGCAAACCGGCTGGGCCATAAGGCGCGGATCTATGTGCCCGAAATGGCCGGCAGCGCCAAGATCGCCCTGATCCGCAACAGCGGTGCCGATTTGCAGGTGGTGCCCGGTGCCTATGCCAATGCGCTAGAGCTGGCCCAGGCCTATGAGCGCGAGACCGGTGCCATGCAGGTCCATGCCTATGACGCACCGGCAACCGTGGCGGGCCAAGGCAGCTGCTTTGCCGAATGGCAGGCACAGGGGCTTGCGGCCGATACCGTGATCATCGCCGTGGGCGGTGGCGGGCTGGTGGGCGGTGCCCTAGCCTGGTTTCAGGGGGCCAAAAAAATCGTCGCGGTCGAACCCGCAACCTCTTGTGCGCTGCATGCGGCCCTCGCTGCGGGCGCACCTGTGGATGTAGAGGTCTCGGGCGTGGCAGCCAATGCGCTGGGGGCGCGACGGATCGGCGCGATCTGCTTTGATCTGGCACAGCAGCAACATCAGACCGGCAGGCTGGCCTCGCTCATCGTCAGTGACGAGGCAATCACTGCCGCGCAATCCGCCCTGTGGCGCGAACGTCGGCTGTTAGTTGAACCGGCAGGCGCCACCGCGCTTGCGGCGCTGACCTGCGGCGCCTATCAGCCTGCGCCGGGTGAAAAAGTGGCCGTGTTGCTCTGTGGTGGCAATATCGCCCCCGATCCCCTGGGCTAAACCTTGCACCGGCCCCAGCCGCGCCTTATCGACCAGTCATGAATGCAACAATCGCAGATAGCATCTATCACGCCCTAAGCGAGCAGATCGTCACCGGCGCTCTGCCCGCCGGGGAAAAGCTGCGTCAAGACCATATCGCGCGGGCCTTTGACACCAGCCATGTGCCGGTACGCGAAGCCCTGCTGCGGCTGGAAGCGCATGGGCTGGCCATATCCGAACCCCGGCGCGGCACCCGTGTCAGCGCCCTCAACCCCAGTGAAATCCGCGAAGTGATCGAAATGCGCGTGGCGCTTGAGGTTCTGGCGCTGACCCATGGGATTGCCCGGTTTTCCAAAACCGATATGGCCGAGGCCGAGGCCGCCCGCCAGGCCTGCGATGCGGCCGAAGACATGGCTAGCTGGGAGCGCAACAACCGAGCTTTTCACCGGGTGCTGCTCGCACCCTGCCAGATGCCGCGACTTCTGGCCTCGATTGATGATCTGCACATCGCCTCGGCGCGGCATCTCTTTGCCAATTGGCAACATCAGTGGCGGCCGCGGATTGATCAGGACCATGCCGCACTGTTGCGCGCGATTGGCAATCAGGACGCCAGCGCCGCCTGTGAAATTCTGCGCCGCCACCTGCGCCGGGTGCGCTAAAGCCTGCAGCCACCGCTTTGCCGCCCACTTTCGGCGCAATCGGACATGACCTGCGCGCCAATTGCCGTTAGAAAGCTGCGAATCCTTTTTACACGTCAATCACGCCGGAGTACCCCCTTATGTCCAACGCTCAGCTGGAAACCGCGATCGAGGCCGCCTGGGAGGCTCGTGATAGCATCACCCCCGCCACCACAGGCGAACAACGCGACGCCATCGAAGCCACTCTGCACGCGCTGGATTCCGGTGCCCTGCGGGTTGCCGAGAAACAGGACAGTGGCGACTGGCATGTCAATCAATGGGCCAAAAAGGCTGTTCTCCTAGGGTTCCGTATCAAGGACATGGAAATGCAGTCCGGCGGCCCGCAGGGGTCCAGCTGGTGGGATAAGGTTGACAGCAAATTTATGGGCTGGGGCGAGGCAGATTGGAAATCAGCCGGTTTCCGCGCCGTGCCAAACTGCATCGTCCGCAAAAGTGCCTATATCGCGCCCGGCGTTGTGCTGATGCCTTCCTTCGTCAACCTTGGTGCCTATGTTGACGAAGGCACCATGGTCGATACCTGGGCCACCGTTGGGTCCTGTGCACAGATTGGCAAGAACGTGCACCTGTCGGGCGGCGTTGGCATTGGCGGCGTGCTGGAGCCCATGCAGGCCGGTCCCACCATCATTGAAGACAACTGCTTTATCGGGGCGCGTTCGGAAGTGGTTGAAGGCTGCATCGTGCGCGAAGGCTCGGTTCTGGGGATGGGCGTCTATATCGGCAAATCGACCAAGATCATCGACCGCGAAACCGGCGAAGTCATGTATGGTGAAGTGCCGCCCTATTCCGTGGTTGTTTCGGGCTCGATGCCCTCCAAAAACAACGTCAACCTGTACTGCGCGGTCATCGTGAAACGGGTCGATGCGCAGACGCGCTCCAAAACCGGGATCAACGAGCTGCTGCGCGACTGATCCCAGGTATTGACCCAAGGCGGGGCAAGCCCCTGCCGCGTCAAACGCCTTGCACCATCCAGAATGCGCGCCGTTTCAGCCCGAAACGGCGCGCATTTTTCCAAAAGCCGCTCTTTTCAGGCCACCTATCCGTCAAACCAGTGACGCAGGATGAATGGGGCCAAGCCTAGGGAATGTCGCGCAGGCGCAGCAACACGGCCTGCCCGCCCTCAGACAGCGTTACCTCGGGGCCAAGCGCGCCATGATACCCCTCGCCAGCAGAGAGGCCCTGAAAGAAGATGCCATCGGCCTGCCCCGACAATACAAAAAGCACCACCGCATCAGCGGGCAGGGGATAAGTGCCCTGCGGCAAGATCTGCATCTCGGCGCTGATTTGGCTGGGATCATAGATCAGGTTGAAAGCGGTGCAGCCCCCGTCATTCAGCCCTGCCATCAGGTCAAGCCCACCATCAAAATGAAGCGGTTGCAATGGCTTGGCCTCTAGCTGAAGATCCGCGCCAGTCAGGCGCAACCCGGCACCTGCCACAATGCAGTGGATCCGCGCCATCCCGGGAAAGCGCGAAAAGACGCCATCCTGTTCGATGGTTGCCAGGCTCACCCGCCAGAGCATCGCCCCCCCCGCGGTGTCTCCGGCCCGATGGCAGACCAGCTCTCGGGTAGAGCCGCCCCCGTTCTTCCAGGCCTGCACCGGAATATCCGCCACCGAAAACCGCATATTGTCATCCCCTGCCAGATCTTTGCCTGACCGGTTTTGCGGCTTTTTCAAACCGCAGGCAAGCCACTGCTGATCATTTCCCAGCTCATCTCAGGCGATACCGTCTTGCCGTAGCAACCACGCGGTTTGAGACGATCCACGCACGATCAACAGGTTGGAATTCGATTGACCGCACGCCACCAGCAGGGCTATGGCGAGCGCATGGAAAAGAAGAAAATATCCCGCCAACAGGTCTACACGCTTTTGGTTCAGATTGGACGCAAAGAAGGCGACGGCCTGCCCGAAGGTGCCACCGGGGCAGCCTTGATGATCTATGCCTCTGGCGTGGACGAGGCTGAAGCCGTGCGCGAAACCGTCGCCATCCTGAAGCAGGCAGATACCGCGCCGCTGGATGTCACTGGCTATGGCACCCTGGCCGAGCGTGAGGAAGAAGGCCATGAGATCGGCGAGGAAGAACGCGCGCTTATGCAGCGGGCGCTGGAAGAAAACTCTGTGATCGTTGCCCAGATGACACCGTTCTTTGACGGCCAGGAACCAACGCTGCACTAATCATTTTGAATGATGCGGATCGCCGGACCGCCCAGGGTTGCGGCTGCCACTGGTTCAGCAGATCCTAGTCCAACTGGCCGAACCAGGTTCGATAGATTGCCTCATAGCTGCCATCTTCCTGCATCGCCAGGAGCGTCCGGTTAACCGGCTCTGTCAGTGCCGACCCCTGCGGGAAAACAAAGCCGTAATATTCGCGCAGGAAGGCCTGGCCAATTGTGCGCCCATAGGCACTGCCACCATGCTGGACATAGTAATTCAGCACCGGCGCATCAAAGACCACAACTCGGATATCGCCCTCCTCAAAGGCCTCCAGCAGCGCGCCCAGGCTGCTGTACCCTTGATAATCAATGTCGCGACGCTGCAAAAAGTTCGCTGCGGTAGACCCCTCTATGGTGCCTGTCCGTTTGCCATAGAGATCATTGACCGAGGTAATTGATCCGCTGATCGCCTCTACCGTCATCACCGCCGTGATCTTGGCCACAAAGATTGACACGACAAACAGCGAGGAAACCACCAGAAGCACCCCAAACATCCGTCCGATCGGCGTGCGCGGCACCCGCTCTTCAAAGCCGCCATTGACCACCAGGTTCAGCGCCCACCAGAATGAGGGAAACCAGGCCTCTTTCAGCGGTCGATCAAAATAGGGCTGGGCCCGGCGCTCCAGCGCCCACATGAACATGCCCCCCACCAGCAGCAGGAAAAACGCCAGGCCAATGGCGATCACCAGATCCCAGGACATAAGCGCGTACATCAATGAGGGCGTACGCACATCATCTGCCTGCACCAGAATTTGCAGCCCACTTTCAAAAACCGGCTGACTGAAATCCATCACCGCCTCGCGGGAGGCTGTGATCGAAATATTTGCCGCCGCCAGATCCACCTCTCCGCCGACCACCCCGTCAAGCATCTCGGCAAAGGTGCCCTGACGATGGATCACCACCTGCCAGTTCAGCCGGTCAGCAATTGCATGTAGCAAGTCGATAGAAAACCCGGTCTCCTCTCCCTTTTCAATCATTGAAAAGGGGGGGCGGGTCACTGTGTTGACCTCTATCACCTGTGCTGTCAGCGCAGTTCCCCACAACAAGAGAATAAAAGGAAAAATACAACGAAAGGGGCGCAAATCGATACCTAAGAGTCAGATACAACATTCTTAAATCCGTCTTAGGGGGTTCGCCCTGGTCAGGCAAGCTTGAAGCCTTTGGCCAGGCCTGGGCGTTGCGCCCAATATGTCAGATAGTTGCACAGGGTTTTGTTAGAATCTGCCCGAAGTTGGCGCCGGGTTTGCCCCGGATTTGCAAGGCCTTTCAAAGCACGGTAAATCAAGCCAACACCATCCCATGCGTCAGGCCTTGACGCCCTACAGGAGCATCTCCCATGTCCGCCATCGACCCGGTTCGCCTGACCGCAGATCTGATCCGTTGCCCCTCGGTCACCCCAGAAGAAGGCGGCGCGCTGCGCCTGCTGGAAGACCTGCTCTGCGAGGCTGGTTTTGCCTGCACCCGCGTCGATCGTGGCGGCATTGCCAACCTGTTTGCCCGCTGGGGCGACAAGGGCCATGCCCGCAGCTTTGGCTTTAATGGCCACACCGATGTGGTGCCCCTGGGCGATGAAGCCGCCTGGACCATGCCCCCCTTTGGCGCCGAAATAAAAGACGGGGTGATGTATGGCCGGGGGGCAACCGATATGAAATCGGGCGTTGCAGCCTTTGCCGCCGCTGCCATTGATTTTGTCACCCAGACCCCCCCTGACGGTGCCGTGATCCTAACCATCACCGGCGATGAGGAAGGCGATGCCATTGACGGCACCACTGCGCTGCTAGATCACATGGAGACCGCAGGCGAAAAGATGGATGTCTGCCTGGTGGGCGAACCCACCTGCCCCAATACCATGGGTGAGATGATCAAGATCGGGCGGCGAGGCTCTATGACCACCTGGTTCACCGTGACCGGCAAACAAGGCCATTCCGCCTATCCACATCGCGCCAACAATCCGCTGAATGCCATGGCGCGGCTGATGGATCGTCTGGCCAGCCATCCGCTGGATCAGGGCACCGCGCATTTTGATGCCTCGACCCTGGCGGTGGTGACCATCGACACCGGCAACCCAGCGACCAATGTGATCCCGGCGCAGGCCCGTTCAACCGTCAACATCCGCTTCAACGACAGCCATTCTGGTGCCAGTCTCACCACCTGGCTACAGCAAGAGGCCGACAGCGTCGCGACTGAATTTGGCGTCGATATTGACCTCAAGACGCAGATCTCAGGCGAGAGCTTCATCACCCCGCCCGGAGCGCTGTCAGATCTGATTTCGGCGGCAGTGCAGGCCGAAACCGGCGTCACCCCGGAACTGTCAACAACGGGCGGCACCTCGGATGCACGCTTTGTCAAGAACCATTGTCCGGTGGTTGAATTTGGTCTGGTTGGCAAGACCATGCACCAGGTAGACGAAAACGTGCCAGTGGCGCAGATCGAGCAGTTGAAATCCATCTATACTCGCATTCTGAAAGACTATTTTACATGACAGCTAGGATCGAAATTACCCAGGATTTGGCTGCCTGCTATGCGCTGCGCTACAGGGTCTTCGTGCAAGAACAGGGTGTCCCTGAAAGCGAAGAACTAGACGCGCATGATGCCAGCGCCACCCATCTTTTGGCAACGCAGAACGACGCGCCTATCGGCACGGCCCGCATTGTGTTTGATGGCGACTTGGCCAAGATCGGGCGCGTTTGTGTGCTGCCAAACCTCCGGGGCACCGGGCTTGGCGCCGACCTGATCCGCGCCGCCCTTGCCATTGCCCGCGACACCCCCGGCATTGCAACGGTCAAGCTGGGGGCGCAGATCCAGGCGCTGGGGTTTTATGAAAAGCTGGGCTTTAGCGCCACAGGCCCGGTCTATGACGATGCAGGCATAGATCACCGCGATATGGTGCTGGAGCTGGCGTGAAACCAACCCTGATCATCATGATCAAAGAGCCCCGCGTCGGCCGGGTGAAAACCCGGCTGGGGCGCGACATCGGCCAGATCGCCGCCACCTGGTGGTTTCGCCATCAAAGCGCTCGGCTGATCCGCCGCCTACGCGATCCACGCTGGCAGATCATCCTTGCGGTTACCCCCGATCTGGCCGTTACCGCGCGGGTCTGGCCCGCCGATATTGCCCGCCACCCCCAGAGGCATGGTGATCTGGGCCAGCGCATGGCGCGACTGCTGCGCCACTTTGGCCACCCCGGTATCAACCCCGGCCCAGTCTGCCTGATTGGCGCCGATATTCCCGGTATCAGCCGTGCCCATATCGCTCGCTCCTTTGCCGCGCTTGGTGCCCATGATGTGGTCTTTGGCCCGGCGATGGATGGCGGTTATTGGCTGATCGGTGCCAAGCATCCCCGCCGCCTGCCACCCAACCTGCTTTCCGGGGTGCGCTGGTCCAGCCCGCAGGCCCTTGCCGACAGTATTCGAAGCCTGCCCGGTCAGCGCATTGCCCTGATCGACCAGCTGCGCGATGTGGACACCAGTGCCGACCTGCGCTGCGGATAGCAGGGTTGCACTGCCGGGCGCGCTTTTACCATGACCTGCCGGGCCAGCCATGCTAGGCGAAGGATATGACCCGTATCCCCTCCAAGGCAGAGATCCTCGATTGGATCAGCGCCCACCCGACCCAGACCTCGAAACGCGACATTGCCAAGGCTTTTGGCATCAAGGGCGCCGACCGTATCGACCTAAAGCGCCTGCTGAAAGAGCTGGAGGCCGAAGGCCACCTGCAAAAGCGCAACAAGACCTATCGCGATCCAGAACAATTACCCCCCGTCACCGTGCTGCTGATCAAGGCACCAGATGACAATGGCGATCTTTATGCCCAGCCGCTGGAATGGCACGGCGAAGGTGTCGAACCCATCGTTCTGGTTGTCACCACCCCGGCCGGGCCCGCCCTGGGCCAGGGCGATCGCATTCTGGCACGGCTTACCAAGGTTGAGGGCAGCGATCACCACTATGAGGCCCGGCTGATTCGCCGCATTGGCGTTAATCCCAAGCGCGTGATCGGGATCTTCCGCAAAGGCACCGAAGGCGGCCGCATTGTGCCGATCGAGAAAGCCTCGGCCAACGAATGGGCGGTGATGGCGGATGCCATGTTAGGCGCCCAGGATGGGGAACTGGTAGAGGCAGAACAGGCCGGCCCCAAGGGTCGCATGGGTCTGCCGCGCGCCCGGATCCTCAACCGTCTGGGCGACCCTTCGGCCCCCAAGGCTGTATCGCTGATCGCCATTCACCAGCACGGCATACCCGATGATTTCCCCGACAAGGTCGTGGCCGAAGCAGATGCCGCCAAGCCCATGGGCCTGAAAGGGCGCGAAGATCTGCGTCAGATGCCGCTGGTTACCATCGACCCGGCAGATGCCCGCGACCATGATGACGCCTGCTATGCCGAAGCCGACACCGACCCGAAAAATCCCGGCGGCCATATCATCTGGGTGGCGATTGCCGATGTCGCCGCCTATGTCACCCCCGGCAGCGAACTCGACCGCGAGGCGCGCAAGCGCGGCAACTCTTCCTATTTCCCCGACCGGGTTGTGCCGATGCTGCCAGACCGGCTGTCGGGCGATCTGTGTTCGCTGCATGAGGGCGTCCCACGCCCCTGTCTTGCCGTGCGCATGCAGATCGACGCCGAGGGCAACAAGATCTCTCATCGCTTTGTGCGCGGGCTGATGCAATCTGCCGCCTCGCTGCATTATACCGAGGTGCAGGACGCAATAGACGGGCAAGTGAGCGAGCGGACCGAGCGTTTCCTGGAGCCGGTGATCAAACCGCTCTATGCCGCCTATGAGGCGCTAAAGGCGGCCCGCGGGCGGCGCGAACCGCTGGATCTGGACCTGCCGGAACGCAAAATCATCCTCAGCGACAGTGGCGAGGTGACATCGGTCGCCTTCCGCGACCGGCTGGACGCGCATCGCCTGATCGAAGAATTCATGATCCTTGCCAATGTCTCCGCCGCCGAAACCCTGATCAAGAAGCACTCGCCGCTCTTGTTCCGGGTGCACGAAGAGCCGGCGCCGGAAAAACTGGAATCGCTGCGCGAAACCGCCATGGCGGCGGGCTTTCCGCTCGCCAAGGGGCAGGTGCTGCAGACCCGCCACCTGAACGCGCTGCTGAATGGTGCGGCGGGGACAGATGACGCAGAGCTGATCAATATTTCCACCCTGCGATCCATGCAGCAGGCGTATTATACGCCTGAAAACTTTGGGCATTTTGGCCTCGCACTGCGCAACTACGCGCATTTCACCTCGCCGATCCGGCGCTATGCCGATCTCATCGTTCATCGTTCTTTGATCACAGCACATGGCTGGGGCGACGATGGGTTGTCGTCTGGCGAGATTGAAGGCCTGGCAGAGACGGCCACCCATATTTCAGACACCGAACGCCGATCAATGATTGCCGAACGTGACACCACCGACCGCTATCTCGCGGCCTATCTGTCGGAACGGGTTGGTACTGAATTCACTGGTCGGATCAGCGGCATAGCCCGATTTGGGGCCTTTGTGAAAATGGATGAAACCGGCGCCGATGGCCTGGTGCCCGTGCGCACAATCGGGCGCGAGTTCTTCCACTTTGACGCCGAGGGCAACACCCTGATGGGGGTTGATACCGGCCTGACCCTTTCCATCGGCCAGCGGGTCACCGTACGCCTGACCCAGGCCGCGCCCGTCACCGGCGGACTAGAGCTGGAGCTGCTATCCATCGAAGGAGACGAGCTGCCAAAGGGCAATGTCCGCGGTGCTGGCGGCGGCAGGCGCAGCCCTGCCGGGCGTACCGTTAAACGCAAAAGCAACAGGTCCAAGCACAAGACGGCCAAGCTCAAACGTAAAACCGAACGCAAGCGCAAGAGCTGAAGCAGCGCGCCGACAAAGCCAGCAAAACGCGCAAGGCCCCGCAGAGAGATCTGCGGGGCCTTTGTTTTTACTGGATATTTCAGAAGGTTAGCTAGGGGTAATCCCGCGCAGACGTTCCGAACGGCGGCGCAGCAGTTCCACCGTCGTCAGCAGCAGGATCGAAATCGCCACCAGGATTGTCGCAACCGCCAGGATGGTGGGTGAGATCTGTTCCCGCAGCCCGATAAACATCTGCCAAGGCAGGGTCTTTTGACCAGCCGAGCCAACAAACAGGACCACCACGACTTCATCAAACGAGGTGATGAAGGCAAACAGGCCGCCCGAGATCACGCCAGGCAGGATCAGTGGCATCTGAATGCGGAAGAAGGTGGTCACCGGATCCGCGCCCATATTGGCCGCCGCACGTGTCAGCGAGCGGTCAAATCCCACCAGCGTTGCCGTTACAGTAATGATCACAAAGGGAATCCCCAATGCCGCATGGGCCAGCACCACCCCAAGGTAGGTGCCCTGCAGGCCAATCCGGCTGTAGAAGAAATACATCCCCGCAGCTGAAATAATCAGCGGCACAATCATTGGCGAAATCAGGATCGCCATGATCGCGCGCCGGAACGGCACATGCTGCTGGCTTAGCCCGATTGCCGCCAATGTGCCAAAGCTGACCGAGAGCAGCGTTGCCATGGGGGCAATCTTCAGCGAATTCCACATCGCGCTTTGCCAGGAATCATTGCTGAAGAAATCCCGATAGTGTTTCAGCGAAAACCCTTCTGGATCCAGCCGCAGCATTTCCGGGGTGAAGGTAAAGAAGTCCTGCGCGTTGAAGCTCAGAGGGATGATCACCACGATCGGCGCGATCAGGAAGAAAAAGATCAACCCACAGATCACCCGGAAAGAGTAGTACCAAGCCCGCTGGCCTGTCGTCGCATATGGAGGAAGTGCACTCATTGTCGGTTACCCCAGCTTCACGTTGTCGATGCCGACAATCTTGTCATAGACCCAGTACAGCAGCAGCACCACTGCAAGCAGGATCGAACCAAGCGCAGCGCCCAGACCCCAGTTACCCGATGTCGAGATGTGATAGGCAATCAGGTTAGAAATGAAGGTCCCTTTGGTCCCGCCAACCAGGGCCGGGGTGATGTAGTACCCAACCGCCAGAATGAAGACCAGGATCGACCCGGCACCAATGCCCGGCACCGACTGCGGGAAATACACCCGCCAAAAGGCCGTCCAGTTGGTCGCACCCAGCGATTTTGCCGCCCGCAGATAGGTGGGCTGGATCGTCTGCATCACCGAATACATCGGCAGGATCATAAAGGGCAGCAGGATATGGGTCATCGCAATGATAGTACCCAGCTCATTGTTGATCAGCACAAGCCGGTTGTCATCCGCGACAAGACCAATCCAAACCAGGACATCATTGATAACCCCCTGTTGTTGAAGAAGGATTTTCCAAGATGACGTTCTAACCAGCAAGGAAGTCCAGAAGGGCAGCAAGACCAGGATCATCAAGAGATTGGCTTTGCGTGTTGGCAGGTTTGCCAGCAACCAGGCCACTGGATAACCCAGCATGATGCAGCTGAAGGTAATGATCAGCGACATCCGCATGGTGCGGACCAGCATGGTATTGTAGATGCGCTCTGTCTCGGGGCGGATTTCCACCCCCTCGGCACCCAGCTTCAGATCGACCGCATTGAGGAAATACCCCGCCGTCCGCGTGCCGGAATAGGTCTTGATGGTGCGCCACAATTCAAGATCGGCCCAGCCCTCGTTCAGTTCGATCAGGCGTTCCTTATAGGGACCATCGTTTTCAACATCCCATTTTCGGATCTTACGACCGGATTTACGAAACACCGAGGACATGCCAGGGTTTTCATAGTTCAGTCGCTTGGCCACACGTGTGTGAACCTTAAGTTCGGCCGCCGCCTTCATATCCACGGCCAGGGCCGCAAATACGGCTTCGTCTGGCAGTTCGCTTGAGGCCGGATCCCAGCTTTCCAAGGCGACAACGGTTTTGGGCAGAACCTCTTGAACGATGCGGTTGTCCACAGAGCGGAACAGCATGTCGCCCACAGGCAGGATGAAGGTCACAAGAATAAACAAGAGCAGCGGTGCAATCAGCATCAAAGCCCTGAGCTTCTGCAGCCGCAGTGCCTTCGCGAGGCTACGCTTTAGCGGCGTGCCATCAGCGGCCAGCACAGGGCCATTTTGGGTGGTGTCACTCATGGTGGGGGTCCCCGTCGGGTCTTTTTTGATTGGTGGAGAAAGGGCCCAGACAATGCCGGGCCCTTTCCCGTTCTCACAACGAGGTCAGATTATTGGAGCAACCAAGCCTGGAATTTTGCATCCAGATCGTCACGGTTGTCTGCCCACCATTCGTAGTCATAGGTGTGCACATTGCCAGAGTTGGCAGGATCTGTTGGCATGTGAGGCGCCATTTCGATGCCCAGCACTGCGTGCTTGCCAACCAGCGGTGCCGAAGAGGCGCGCGCAGGACCATAAGAGATATAGGCAGCCTGATCAGCCAGACGCTGGGTGTCGGTGGCGAACTTCAGGAAGTCCATGGCACGGGCTTTGCGATCTGCAGGCAGGCCAGCGGGAACGATCCAGCCGTCAAGATCAAAGGACTGCATATCCCAGAGCATACCAATTGGTTGGTTTTGCTCGGCGATCGCCGAGAACAGACGCCCGTTGTAGGTCGAACCCATCACAACTTCGCCATCGGCCAGCAACTGCGGAGTTTCCGCACCGGCAGACCACCAGACAACGCTGTCTTTGATGCTGTCGAGCTTGTTCAGCGCCTGTGTCACACCTTCGTCGGTGCCCAGAACGTCATAGATTTCGTCCTTGGCAACGCCGTCGCAGTACAGCGCCCATTCCATGTTGTCGATTGGACGCTTTTGCAGCGAACGCTTGCCTGGGAATTTGGCCAGGTCAAAGATGTCGCAAACAGAGGTTGGTGCTTCGGCGCCCACCAGATCGGTGCGGTAGCCAAAGGTGGTCGAGTAAACGATCTGTGGCACAAAGCACTCAGAAACCAGCAGATCACCAAAGTCTTCCGTGGCAGGGGTGCCATCGGGAGCGGCGGCCAGATCTGCGTCGTGGTCCAGCTCTGCGGCGAGACCTTCGTCACAGAGACGCATCGCATCCGAGGCCACAACGTCGACCAGATCCCAGGTCACATTGCCGGCTTCGTTCATGGCGCGCAGTTTGGCAACCGCTTCGGCCGAGCTTTCGTCCCACACGGCGCTAACGCCTTCGTTTGCCGCCAGATAGGGTTCGACATAGGCTTTATTCTGGCTGTCCTGATAGGCTCCACCCCAGGATACCAGCGTCAGTTCGTTTGCCATGTCTTCGGCAAAGGCCGCAGGCGCGATCAGCGCTGTGGTCATTGCCAGTGCAGACAATTTGGTCATCTTCATAAGAGATCTCTCCTTGTTGATTTTCGTAGGTTTCCAGCCCCGATCATTGATGCCAGGGTTTGCGCGTTTGGACGCCTAGGCGTCCAGAGCACGACAATCTTCGGGCAGCCAACCGATTTCGATCTGCTGACCCGGTTTCAGGCGCACTTGGTCGGGGGCATTCCGGGTCTTGATGATAAATTCATCGTTGCCAGCGACCCGCAGGCGGGTCCGGAAAATATCCCCCATATAGATGAACTCAAGCACTTCGGCTTTGAGCGTATGAACACCTTCGGTCAGGCGCTCCTTGTTGTATTCAACCCGCTCGGGGCGAATCGACACGCGGGTGCGTTCGCCCGGCTTGGTGACATTGATCGGCTTGCAGTCGATCAGCTCGCCACCGTCCAGCTGCACCAGCGCGACACCATTGCTGATTTCTTTGACAACGCCTTCCAGGGTGTTGTTTTCCCCGATGAACTGCGCAACGAAACTATTCTGCGGCTCTTCATAGAGCTTGTCTGGCGGCGCCAGCTGCTGAATGCGACCATCTTCAAACACCGCCACCCGGTCCGACATGGTCAGGGCTTCGGTCTGGTCGTGGGTCACATAGACCACAGTGATCCCAAGACGATGCGCCAGATGGGTGATTTCAAACTGCATCTTTTCCCGCAGCTGCTTATCCAAGGCGCCGAGCGGTTCATCCATCAAGACCAGTTCAGGTTCAAACACCAGCGCCCGCGCCAGGGCGATCCGCTGCTGTTGCCCACCCGATAGCTGCGAGGGACGGCGACCACCGAAATCGCCCATTTCCACCATGTCGAGCGCCCGCTTAACCTTGGCCTCACGATCCGACTTGCCGATTTTACGGACTTCCAGTGGGAACGCCAGGTTTTCAGCAATGGTCATATGCGGGAACAGCGCATAGTTCTGAAACACCATGCCAATGCCGCGTTTGTGCGGCGGGATGTTGTTGATTGAGGTGCCGCCAAGACGGATATCGCCATGGGTTGCCGTCTCAAAACCAGCCAACATCATAAGGCAAGTTGTTTTGCCTGAACCCGAGGGGCCCAGCATGGTGAGAAACTCACCCCTTGGCATAAAGAGGTTCAAGTCTTTTACGACAAGGTTCTCACCGTCATAGCTCTTTTGTACGCGTTCGAACTCTACGAACGCGTCATTATTAGACGCATCAGCCAAAGCAGGCTCCCCGTTTTTATTAGTCGGCAGATTGGTTCTGCGCTTGTGTCGCGATGTAAGCATAACCTTGGCAGGGTATGCAACCGTATCGTTTATTTACAAAACTATCGTTAGCTTAGGCTCATACTTCCTTGGAATTGAACCCATTGCGGCATCTAGTGTAAAATTTGCGACATAGTTTACGCATCAGGCCTATCCCACAGGCCTTTCCGTGCGAAATACGGCCCCAGCCCACAACCACAAAAAGGCCCTGCACAAATACTATGCAGGGCCAAAAATTCCACGCAGGTTTAATAAGCAGGATAGGCCTGGTCAGTGGAAAATCACCCAAAGACCAAGAAACCGGACCTGCGTTTCGCCTATACCTTATGCGCTGTGCAGCAGATCTTTTTCCTGCAGGATCGCATAACATTCATCCAAAGAGCGCCGTGCCCGCTCTATCAGCACATCAATTTCATCTGTCGTGATGACCAGAGGCGGAGAAATGATCATCCGATCCCCGACGTGGCGCATGATGAGATTATTGGCAAAGCAGCGCTCGCGACAGATATAACCAACGGTTACCCCCTCTGAAGCAAAGGCGGCGCGGGTTTCCTTATTGGGGGTCAGCGCGATGGACCCCATCATGCCAACAATCCGGGCTTCTCCGACCAGAGGATGATCCGCCAGCGCTTCCCACTTCTCTTTCAGGTAGGGGCCCGCTGTGTTCTGGACATGGCCAACAACGTCTTCCTCTTCCAGAATGCGCAGGTTTTCCAGCGCCACCGCTGCGGCCACGGGATGGCCCGAATAGGTATAGCCGTGGTTGAATTCGCCGCTGCCAATCACGGCGGCAACCTCGTCCGACACGATAGAGCCGCCAATCGGCGCATAGCCAGAGGACAGCCCTTTGGCGATGGTCATAATGTCAGGGCGCATGCCCACGGTCTGCGAGCCAAACCAATTGCCGGTCCGACCAAAGCCGCAGATGACCTCGTCCGCGATCAGCAGGATTTCGTATTTGTCGCAGATCCGCTGGATTTCAGGCCAGTAGGTGGCTGGCGGCACGATGACGCCCCCGGCACCCTGCACCGGCTCTGCGATAAAGGCAGCTACACGGTCTTCGCCCAGCTCCAGAATCGCCGCTTCCAGTTCTTGTGCACGAGCCAGACCAAAATCATCCTCGGGCGTGTCGCCACCTTCAGCCCACCAATGTGGCTGATTGATATGGTGAATATCCGGGATCGGCAGGCCGCCCTGCTCGTGCATCGCAGTCATCCCACCCAAAGAACCGCTGCCAACAGAGGAGCCATGATAGGCGTTCTTGCGGCTGATAATGATGGATTTTTCCGGCTTGCCCTTCAGCGCCCAATAATGCCGTACCATGCGGATGTTGGTATCATTCGCCTCTGATCCGGACCCAGCAAAGAACACATGGTTCAGATCACCCGGTGCCAGTTCTGCGATCTTCGCGGCCAGCGCGATGGCGGGCACATGGCTGGTTTGAAAGAAGGTATTGTAATAGGGCAGCTCGCGCATCTGACGTGCGGCAACATCGGCCAGCTCATCGCGACCATAGCCGATATTCACACACCACAGCCCCGCCATGGCATCAAGGATCTCGTTGCCGTCACTGTCGGTCAGGGTGACGCCGGTGGCACGGGTGATAATACGGCTACCCTTTTCGGCCAGCTCGCCATTGGCCGTAAAGGGGTGCATGTGGTGCGCTGCATCCAGCGCCTGCAATTCAGCCGTGGGCATATGGTTGGTGATCACGTTCATCAGACTCGCTCCATCTGTAAGAGATTGAGCTCAGAATATGATCAAATTTCACTTTGTCAATCGAATCACTTTGCCTCTGCCAGCCCCTGACTCACCTGATCCATGCCCTGTGTCACGTCTTTTTCCATCGCCTGCGCCACTTTTTCTGGCGTGCCCTGACGCATGGCAACAATGATGTCCTTGTGACGGTCGGGAAAGCTCTGGGTGCCAAAGCGGCCGCAGACCACCCGCAGCGAGGGGCCGAAGCGCAGCCAGAGACGATCGGCAAGATCCGCCATGATCGGCGCATCAGCATGAGAATAAAGCGCGGCATGGAAGCTGTAGTTCTGCACCAGATAGCCAGCGATATCACCTGTGGAAATGGCCTGATCCAGCGCCACATCAATGGCCTCCAGGTGATCAATCTGATCCGGCTTGATACGCAGCGCAGCGCGGCGAGCAAGCTCACATTCTATTGTTTTTCTTACAAAACCCAGCTCGTCAATGTCTTGCGTTCGCAACACGGGAACCGACACGCGCCGATTGCCCTGGAACACCAGCGCGCCATCTGAGGTCAGGCGGCGGATCGCTTCTCGAACGGGTGTCATGCCCGCCCCGAGCGACTCTGTCAGCCCCTGAATTGTGACCGCCTGCCCCGGTGCCAATTCGCCAAAAAGGATCTGCGCCCGCAGCTTTTGATAGACGATTTCATGGGCAGGCAGCTTGGCCCCCTCAACGGGGTTTGCCTGGGATGCTTCAACGGCTGAATTGGTCACCGACACGTGGGGTTTTCCTTCTAATTTTTGGGCAGTTTGCACCAAGATTTGCCTGGTGGAAACATAAACAGTATTGCCGAACGAAGCAAAACTTGATCAAATCTAGGTCAACCGGGCTCACACCGGTACCCACAGGGAGAAAATCATGACACTTAAAATGATGACAACCACCGCAGCTTTTGCCTTGCTCGGATCTGTCGCCATGGCTGAACAGGTGCGCGTCTACAACTGGTCCGACTATATTGATGAAGCGCTGCTGGAAAAATTCGAAACCGAAACCGGCATCGAGCTGATCTATGACGTCTTCGACAGCAATGAATTGCTAGAGACCAAAATGCTGGCTGGTGGATCCGGCTACGACGTGGTTGTGCCCAGCGGCACATTCCTGCAGCGCCAGATCACAGCAGGCGCATTCCAGAAGCTGGACATGTCCAAACTGCCCAACCACAAAAATATGTGGAACGTGGTCGAAGAGCGTACCGAACAATACGACCCGGACAATGCCTATTCCATCAACTACATGTGGGGCACCACCGGCATCGGAGTGAATGTTGGCAAGGTCCAGGAGCTCTTGGGCGAGGACGCTCCCATCAACTCGCTTGAACTGGTTTTCAACCCAGACAACATGGCAAAACTGGGCGACTGCGGCGTACATTTCCTGGACGCGCCTGCCGAAATGATCCCCGCCGCACTGAAATACATTGGCGAAGACCCCAACAGCCATGACCCGGACGTGATCGCCAAGGCCGAATCCGTCTTTATGGCAATTCGCCCCTATATCCAGAAATTCCACTCTTCCGAGTATATCAACGCCTTGGCCAACGGCGACATCTGCGTGGCAGTTGGCTGGTCTGGCGACATCCTGCAGGCCCGTGACCGCGCCGCCGAGGCCGAGAACGGCGTCACCATCGCTTATCACGCCGCAGTCGAGGGCGCGCAAATGTGGTTTGACCAGATGGCCATCCCGGTTGATGCGCCCAACCCGGATGCGGCACATGTATTCCTGAACTTCATCATGGACCCACAGAACATGGCGGCTGCGTCGAACTATGTCTATTACGCCAACGGCAATAAGGGATCACAAGAATTCCTGGTCGAAGACGTGATTGGCGATCCGGCGATCTACCCAGATGACGCAACACTGGCGAACCTGTTCACAACCACGCCATATGCCCCCAAGGTGCAGCGTATTGTGACCCGTCTTTGGACCAAAATCAAATCGGGCACCTGATCTTCGGGTGACTGATCCTGCAGGGTGCCCAGGGCGCCCTGCCCATGCAAAATAGCATCACATTTCTGACAGCCAGGCGCGCCACTCGGCCCTGCGCATTCAGAATCTGCGGGGGAAACAGCTTGACCAGTCCTGTATTCGAACCCTGGAACGATCCCGAGGCCAAGCCTCTGATCGAGTTCCAGAATGTCACCAAACGCTTTGGTTCATTCACGGCAATCGACGATCTGACCATCGGCATCTATGAAAAAGAGTTCTTTGCGCTGCTAGGCCCCTCGGGCTGTGGCAAGACCACCATGATGCGGATGCTAGCCGGATTTGACACCCCAACCGAGGGAGCGATCTTTCTCGCAGGGCAAAACATGGCGCCGGTGCCGCCAAACAAGCGCGCCACCAATATGATGTTTCAATCCTATGCCCTGTTCCCGCATCTTTCGATCTGGGACAACATCGCCTTTGGCCTGAAGCGCGAAGGCATGCCAAAGCCTGATATCGAGGCCCGCGTTGACGAAATGCTGCGCCTCACCCGGCTGGAAAAATTTGCCCGCCGCAAGCCGCACCAGATTTCCGGCGGTCAGCGCCAGCGGGTGGCCCTGGCACGATCATTGGCCAAACACCCCAAATTGCTGCTGCTGGACGAACCGCTTGGCGCGCTAGACAAAAAGCTGCGCCAGGATACTCAGTTTGAACTGATGGATATTCAGGAAAAGACCGGCACCACCTTTGTCATCGTTACCCACGACCAGGAAGAAGCGATGACCGTTGCCAGCCGCGTTGCGGTGATGGACAATGGCAAGATCATCCAGGTTTCGACCCCGGATCGCATCTACGAAAACCCCAATTCAGTCTATGTCGCCGACTTTATCGGCGAGGTGAATATCATCGACGGCACCGTAACCCCCAATGGGCCAGACAGCTACTCCGTCGCCTGGAAAGATGGCCAGCCGCCGCTGAATGTGATTTCCCCCACCGTCTTTTCTGACGGGCAGAGCTGCCATCTGGCCATCCGCCCTGAAAAAGTGACCATCAACGCCGAAAAACCCGCCGACGTCGACAATGTGGTGCAGGGCAAGATCCTCGACATTGCCTATCTGGGCAATATCTCGACCTATCATGTGGAACTGCCCTCGGGCGTTGTAATCAAGGCGCAAAGCGCCAATACCCGCCGGATCTCGCGCCGAGCCTTTACTTGGGAAGACACTGTCTGGCTGTCCTGGACCGCCACGGCTGGCGTCTTGTTGGCGAACTGATGCGCCGCTTTGCCCTGATCGCCGCCCCCTATCTTTGGCTGTTGGCCCTCTTCTTGGTGCCCTTTGCCATCGTGTTGAAAATCTCGCTGTCGGACTATGCGGTCTCTATCCCGCCCTACACGCCGCAGTTTGACTGGGCCACTGGCATTGGCGCCTTTCTAGAAAAGCTGGATTTTGAAAACTTCATCTGGCTTAGCGAGGATGATCTCTACTGGAAGGCCTATCTCAGCTCACTGAAAATCGCCCTCATCTCAACCTTCATGACCCTGCTGGTGGGCTATCCGATTGCCTATGCCATGGCCCGCGCCCCAGAGGAATGGCGCGCCACCCTGATGATGCTGGTGATTCTGCCCTTCTGGACCAGCTTTCTGATCCGAGTCTATGCTTGGATGGGAATCCTGTCGAACGAAGGATTCCTCAACCAGTTTTTACTGTGGATCGGGGTGATTTCAGAGCCGCTGACCATCCTCAACACCAATACCGCCGTCTATATCGGCATCGTCTACACCTATCTGCCCTTTATGATTCTGCCGATCTATGCCGCGTTGGAGCGGTTGGACGATTCCCTGATCGAAGCCGCCGAAGATCTGGGCTGCTCGCGTCTCACTGCATTCTGGCTGGTGACCATTCCGCTGTCGAAAAACGGCATCATTGCCGGCTGCTTCCTGGTTTTCATCCCTGTCATTGGTGAATTTGTCATTCCCTCGCTCTTGGGCGGGTCTGACACGCTGATGATTGGCAAGGTCCTGTGGGAAGAGTTCTTTTCCAACCGGGATTGGCCGGTGGCCTCGGCGGTGGCTGTGGTGCTCTTGCTGCTCTTGATCATTCCCATCGTGCTGTTCCAGCGCAATCAACAAAAGCAGCAGGAGGCCGACACATGACACGCATGAGCTGGTTCAATACCGTATCCCTTACGCTTGGCTTTGCCTTTCTCTATGTGCCAATGCTGATTCTTGTGATCTTCAGCTTTAATGACGGCAAGCTGGTCACCGTCTGGGCCGGGTTTTCCACAAAATGGTATGGAGAGCTGATGCAGAACGAGGCCTTTCTCAACGCGGCCTGGGTCACCATCAAGGTCGCGGTCGTGTCCTCCACCATTGCCACGGTTCTGGGCACCATGGCCGCCTATGTGCTGGTGCGCGGCGGGCGGTTCATGGGGCGGACGCTGTTTTCCGGCATGATCTACGCGCCCCTGGTGATGCCCGAAGTCATCACTGGCCTGTCGCTCTTGTTGCTGTTCATCGGCATCGGCCTTGATCGGGGGGTGCTGACAATCATCTTGGCCCATACCACCTTTTCCATGTGCTATGTCTCGGTGGTAGTCTCCTCACGGCTGATGACCTTTGACCGGTCGTTGGAAGAGGCGGCGCTGGATTTGGGCTGTTCTGCGGCGCAGGCCTTTCGCCTGGTCACCCTGCCAATCATTGCCCCGGCAGTGATTTCCGGCTGGCTCTTGGCCTTCACCCTGTCGCTGGACGATCTGGTGATTGCCTCGTTTACCTCGGGACCGGCGGCCACCACCCTGCCAATCAAGATCTATTCCGCAGTGCGGCTGGGGGTTTCGCCTGAAATCAACGCCCTGTCGACCATCATGATTGCGATTGTCACCATCGGCGTTATCACCGCATCTCTAGTCAACAAACGGCAACTGGTGCGCCAGCAACGTGATGAACAAGCAGCGGTGCGCAGCTGATGCGACGCATCTATTCCGACTATGCCTATGGTCCCGGCCCCCGCGACAATTGCTGGTGGGACGAAACCTGTGCCGCGCCTCTCTGGCCAGAGCAGAGCGGCGACGCACAGGTTGATGTCACCGTCATAGGCGGTGGTTTCACCGGCCTCTCTGCGGCGCTGCATCTGGCCGAGGCCGGCGCCAGCGTCGCCGTGCTTGAGGCCGAGACCCCCGGTTGGGGGGCCTCGGGGCGCAATGGCGGCTTTTGCTGCGTGGGCGGGGCAAAACTATCCAGCGCCAGCATGCGCCGCCGATACGGCACGGCACAAACCGCGCTCTATGAAGCGGCAGAAGAAGAGGCCGTCGCCCTGGTGGCTGGACTGTTGGATAAACACGGCATCAAAGCCGATACCCATTCCAAGGGCGAAACCCAGATGGCCCATAGCCCGCGCGCCTGGGCCAAGCTGCAAAAGCAGGCCGACGACATCACCCGTGGCGGTGGCAAGGTAGAGCTTTTCAGCAAGGCGCAACTGGCAAAGCAGGGGCTGAACGGCACCTTTCATGGTGCACTGACCACGCCGGTTGGTTTTGGCCTCAACCCGCGCAAATATTTGTTTGGCATGGCCCGTGCCGCAACCAAGGCCGGGGGACAGCTGTTTCAGCACAGCCCGGCGCTGAAGATTTCGGCCAGTGGCAGTAAGCACATCGTCACCACGAAACGGGGCAGCTTGCGCAGCGATCAGGTCATCATTGCCACCAATGGCTATTCTTCCGATGATCTGCCCGACTGGCTGTCAGCCCGGTATATGCCAGCCCAGTCCACCGCCATGGTGACCCGGCCCATGACGGACCAGGATCTGCAGGCGCAGGGCTGGTTCAGCGACCAGATGGCCTATGACACCCGCAACATGCTGCATTATTTCCGTCTAATGCCAGATCGGCGGTTCCTGTTTGGCATGCGCGGCGGCCTGCTGTCATCGCCGCGTGTCGAACGCGGCATCCGGCAGAAACTGCGCCGCGATTTTGAACGGCTGTTCCCAGCCTGGCACAGCGTTGAAACCACCCATAACTGGTCGGGTATGGTCTGCCTGTCACGCAATCTCGTGCCCTTTGTCGGGCCAGTGCCGCAGCAGCCGGGATTATTTGCCGGGCTATGCTATCACGGAAACGGGGTCGCCATGGGCAACTATGCCGGTCGAATTCTGGCAGATCTCGCGCAGGGCAAGCGCCCCGATCTACCCTATCCGGCACTGATGCAGAAAATGGGCCGCTTTCCCTTTGGGCGGGCGCGCCGGGTGGTGATGCCGCCTGCCTATGCTCTCTTGGGGATGCTGGACTGATCCAGCGCCGTCAGCTCCAGCTGCAGCGCGTGCCTGTCGCACGGCTCTCCGCTGTGGCTACGCCAGAGGCAGTAGGCCGCCATACGCCAGTGGAACCAAGGCTTTAACGATAGATATCGCCCCACAATTGCCGGATCGGGATAGGCGCTCAGAAAGCTGTCTTCTTCAGCCTCGGACAGCGCTGCACCGCGATAGATAAACTGCATGGCCGGCGACAGAAACAGCGCCAGATCTTCGCTGGGGTCGCCCTGTTGCGGGCATTGCCAGTCAATCAGCGTTAGGGTGCCATCATGCGTCAGCAGGTTGCCTGGCACCGGATCGCCATGGATCACCCCCAGCTGCCGCAGCGGCGGCACCTGACCAAAGGGGCGCTGTCCGATCAACTGCGCCGCCACCGTCACATCGCCGCACTGCGCCAGAATCGCGAGGGTCTGGGCCTCTAGCTCGGCGCTGCCATTGCGCCCTTGCGGCAAGGCGCAAAAGCCGGGTTGATCGTGCAACCGCCCCAGAAGCTGCGCCACATGCGCCGCATCCCGCTGCCAGGGCACACCGGTAATATGGTCGTAAATCAGCCAGTCCTGGCCTTCAAAACTGCCCCTGCGCTGCAGGCGGGGCACCATGCCGGTGCCTGCCAGCGCCGTCAGCGCCGCCACTTCGCGTTTTGCATCATTGGCAAAAAGTGGATTCGCCTGTTGCGGCAGGTAGAGTTTCACAACCTGATCTCCACAGCGCCACACCCGGTTGGACCGCCCCCCCTGAAACGGCAAGGGCGCAGAGAGATGAACCCCCTGCCCCTTGAGCGATTGAAAGAATCGCCGGTCAAATTCTGTGGTCAGGCCTTGCAGGGCGTTGCTCTCCGATCCTTGCGCTCCTTAGCCAGAGCGCACTCTCTCTAGACCGCGCAACGGCGTTTGGATCAAGCCTCTTCTTGGCCAGAACCAGGATCACGTAGCGCCGTCACAGAGGTTGCTAGAATCGCAGCGCCAGTGTCATTGATCAAGACAACGTCGTTGCCCTGCATCCGGGTTTCACGCACCGAGGTATAGACTTCGGCCACCTCGGAAAGCACCACTTCACCGTCGACCTTGCTCTCTACCACAAAGCTGTAGTTGCCAGCCGGCGCGATATCGCCGCTAAAGTTGGTGCCGTCCCAATTATAGGGATCCGCCGAAACAGGCAAATCGATGCGATTGACTTCATCGCCATCGGCATTGCGCACGATCATCGTTACCTCATCCGCCGAGGCCGCAGGGTTGGGGGCAATATTGATCGCTTTGGTGCCGTCAAAATGCGCCGCTGTGGCTGAACGCACCTCCATGCCGACCCAGCCGGTCAAGGCCGCCATATTGCCCAGACCCAGCTGATCCAGCGCCGAACCGAGGTTGTCATTGGTCAGAACCTGCTGTTCAACCATAGAGAATTCCGCCAGCTGCGAGGCATATTCGGTATTGTCCATTGGCTCTGTCGGGTCCTGGTATTTTGCCTGAGCTGTCAACAGCTTGATGAAAGTGTCAAAATCAGAGGTCAGGTTGGTACCGCCTTTGGCAGCGGTGCTTGCCGGGCGGGGTGTGACCGCCGAGCTGGCCGAAGATACTTCAGTTGTCATCACTTAAACCCTCATGTCCACGCCGGCATTTCCAAGCCGGAGATGTTGTACCTGTGTTTCTGCGACCTCTGCCGCAGTCAAATCATCGCTGTGTCTGGTGCCGGATATCCCGGCACTGGTCTGGCCGTCGCTGTCGCCTTTGGCCTGCCCACCCGACGCGCCACCACCGTTGAATTCAAAAGAGATGTTTTCGAACCCCATCTTGCGGAATTCATCTGCCAGCTCGTTGATATGGCGGCGCATCAGATCGCCCGTTTCCGGGCGTTCGGTCTGAATCACCACTGTAATCCCTGATTCGCTGGTGCTGACCCGCATTTTGACCCGGCCAAGCTCCTCGGGGTTCAGGGCAACATCAACGTTGCGATCCCCCTTGGCCACAAAGGCTTGGGCCAGTTGCGCGCCAATCAGGCGCGGTGTTTCAGGGCGATGAACGGTGCCCGGCTGAAAGACCGCTTCGGTCAGCAATTGCGATAGGCCCGGCATATCAACTGCGGGGTCCCCCGCCAAAAGCTGCGCCTCGGCACCACGCCCACCGGCTGCACCACCATCAGCGCCCATGACCTGGGCGGCAAAGGCCTGCTGAACAGCGCTGATCTGCGCAGCAGCAGCGGATTTCACGCCCGCCGTAGCGGCCCCTGTCACGGCATTGCCTGACACGGTGGCCTGTGCCTCACGCGATTCGTGTGCGCGGCCCTGCGCCCGGCGGCCCGGATCACTGGCAGCCACTGCGCGCGGTTGCCCAACAGCGGCCAGGGTTTCGGCAAGGCCGAGTGATTTGCTGCCAGCGGATTTACCGCTCGCATCCACTGCAGCAGCCTGTGTTGCCGGATCTGTATCTACGGCGGGACCAGGCACAGCCTGAGCTACACCTTCCTTACCGGCGGCACCCGCGGCAAGGGGCACCGCAGATTTGGCCGCGCCTGCCCCGGTCTGAACCTGCCAGTTCACCCCATCCTGCACGCGCTGTGCTGCCTGGGTTGTTCCCATGCTGGCCTGACGCTCGGTTGCAGATAGATCAACATCACCGACCTTGGGCGAATCTGCACTGGCGGGAACGGTGGCCTCTACCGCGACTTTTGTTGCGCTCGTCTGACCTGCCGCCTGAGAGGCGCCCTGCACCTGAGCGGCCACTACAGTATTTTGTGTCTTGCTGCCCTGTGGCTCCGCCCTGACGGTTGCGGCAACTTGCGATGCAATTTCTACCCCGTCTTCTGCTGTCACGGCGGTCTGGGCGGTCTGGGCGGTTGGCTCAGCGGCGATATTTTGCACCCGCGCGACGCTCTCAGGCGAATCACCTGATTTAGTGCCCACAGGCTTTTGCTGTGTATCGCCCAGTGCAACCAGACCAAGTTCAACCGTGTCTTCCGCAGTAAGGTCGGCGTCTTCCGCAGTAAGGTCGGCGTCTGCTGCGGGAAGGTCGGTGCCTTCTGCTGCCTCAGCCGGTATTACAGGGACCTCTGCGCTGTCATCGGCAAGCCCTGTCAGTTCACTATCAAAGGGCAGCGCCACTGCGTCATCGACCTGCGGGCCTCCGTCGGACTGGGCTGCAACTACTGGTTTTTGTGCGGCAGGCTTTGTCCCTGCTTCTACAGTCTTGCTGTCTGCAGCTTTTTCAGTCTGTTTTTCGGGTTGATCAGCGCGATCTTTGTCGGAAACGGAATTTGCTTCGCGGCGACGGGCGCGATCATCCACATGATCAGAGAAGCTGCGCGTGCTTTGCTGTCGCGTCGGGCTTTGTGTCGCCTTGGCGCCGGCCGGGTCTGCAGCGCCGGAGCGCGCCTGACCAAAGAGTATACTTGTAAGCATAGGATTCCAGACATTCTATCTCGATGCCCTCCTAACTAGCGCAAAGCGGTTACGGTAATTTTAACCGCTCTTGGGGCAATCTCAGAAAAATCATCTAAAGCTGGATTTAAACTGGAGAGACCTGCGGAATGGCCAATCTGACAACAGTTCATCAGGCGGCGCCCCCACCACCTGCGCTTCAACGCCCCTCGCAAGAGGATGCGATTCGGGACGCCGCCAAGAAGCTAGAAGCCTCTTTTCTAACTGAAATGTTGAAATCTGCCGGGCTTGGAAAAAGCCGCGAAGGCCTAGGCGGAGGCGGCGCTGGCGAAGATCAGTTCTCCAGCTTCCTCGTGCGCGCGCAGGCGGAACAAATCACTGAATCCGGCGGCATCGGCCTCGCCGAATCACTTTATCACGCAATGAAGGATTCCTTTAATGACTGACCTTACCCCACAGAGCCTTATCGAAGAGCTGGACGCCATCCTGGATCAAGAACGCAGCGCCCTGGTGCGCGGCGAGCTGGAACAGATCCAAGCGCTGCTGACCCGCAAAGAGGCGGTCATCGCGCAACTCAACATGATTGAGAACCTGGAGCGCAGCACTCTCAGCAAAGTGCAGACAAAGGTGTCACGCAATCAAGAGCTGCTCAACAGTGCAATGGAAGGTATCCGCAGTGTTGCCTCCCGTATGTCTGAACTGCGCCGGGTCAAGAAAGGGCTCGATGTATATGACAGCGCCGGGCGCAAATCCCGCTATGGCACCGCCATGGGTCAACGGCTGGAAAAACGCAGCTAAGGATCCGCCGCGGTTGAGTAAAATTCTAGGAAATGCCCCTTTGGACATTAGCACTCCCTTAGCACCTTTCGCGGCAATGTCGTCTTGCATCTCATCACTGGGATGGCGCGGAAGCCGATCGGCGGAACGCACTGTCAGAAAGACGCTAAAATGCCCTTCGGGGCTGGGAAAAAACTAGAGACCAAAGTGTCTCGATCGCTAAAGGAACTATACTATGACCAGCATTCTGACAAATAGTGGCGCAATGGTTGCACTCCAGACTCTGTCGATGGTGAACGACAATCTGGAAGGCACTCAGGCCGAAGTATCCACTGGTAAAAAGGTCGGCAGCGCCAAAGACAACGCCGCTGTTTGGGCTATCTCCAAGACCATGGAATCTGACATTGCCGGCTTCACCGCCATTCAGGACAGCCTTGACGTTGGTGAAGCCACCGTTGCTGTTGCTTCTGCCGGTGCCGAGCAAATCGTTGACGTTCTGAAGGAAATGAAGGCCCTGGCGGTTTCGGCGCAATCCGAAAACGTTGACCATACCACCATCGACGCTGACATGGCGAAGAAGGCTGAGCAGATCGAAGCCATCATCGCGGCATCGCAGTTCAACGGTGCCAACCTGCTGGCGACTGACGTTGACGGTAACACCACAACCTCGCTGAATGTTCTTGCCTCGCTGGACCGTGTTGGTCCTACTGGCACACCTACGGCTACTCCCATCACCATCAATACTGTTGACTTCCAGGCCAACATGCTTGTTGGCAGCATGACCGCGATCACAGATGCAACAACCGCTGCCACTGCAATGGGTGAAATCGAAGCCTTCCTGACCACCGCCATCACCGGCGCTGCTCAGCTTGGTGCGGACGCTTCGCGTCTGAAGGACCAGGGTGAATTCGTATCGAAACTGACCGATGCGATGAAACTGGGTGTGTCTGCAATGACCGACGCCAACATGGAAGAAGCATCTGCCCGTCTGAAAGCGCTTCAGACTCAGCAGCAGCTGGCCGTGCAGTCGCTGACCATTGCGAACAAGCAGCCTGAAACCCTGCAGCAGCTGTTCCGCTAAACGACTTGAACCGGGGCGCGCCAGTCGCGCCCCGGTTCCCTCTTCTCAGAGAATCTGAAGAAATAAAACGTTAGGAAAACACGTGAATGCACTTCTGAAAGCGAAGAGTGCCTATTCGGCGGCAAAAGCCCCTACGCGAACAGTCAAAGATCTGGAATTTGATGCCGTTGCACGCATCACACGACAAATGATTACAGCTGCCAAGGCGCGTCCTTACGATTTCAAGGAAATGATCGCCGCAGTAAGCGCCAATCGTCGGCTTTGGATCCTTTTCGCCGCAGACGTCGCCAGCGAAGACAATGGGCTGCCGATGGAACTTAAAGAACAGATCATCTCTCTCGCTGCATTCACCAAACAACACACCAGCAAGGTCATGTCGCGCGAAGCGAACATCCGGCCGTTGGTGGACATCAACACGGCCATCATGCGTGGCCTTCGCAGCGGAGCAACATAATAATGAGTGGACTGGTTCTCAAACTTGCCCCAAAAGAACGCGTTCTGGTCAATGGCGCTGTCATTGAAAACGGCGACCGTCGCAGCCGCCTGTCGATTGTGACCCCGGATGCCAATATCCTACGCCTTCGGGATGCAATTCACCCGGAAGAGGCCACAACCCCTGTGCGTCGCGTCTGCTATGCCGCGCAGCTGGTGCTGACCGGTGATACCGATCCAGATGAAGGCCGCATGCCAATGCTGCGCCACATCGAAGAGCTGAGCCAGGTGTTCAACGACGCCGATAGCCGCGCCAGCCTGGCCGAAGCCACCGAAGCCCTGCTGAGCAACAACCATTACCGGTGCCTCAAGGCCCTGCGCGGCCTGTTGCCAAGAGAGGAACGCCTACTGGCGATACGTCCCTCATGAGCTTCGAGCCAATCCTTCTGTCAACGGGCATCACTGGCTGGACCTTTTTGCAGTCGACCTATGATGACCAGTTCGAGAACTTCAAGAACGACACTGTTCTGAAGCGCGAGAACGATTATTTCACCGAGAACATCGGAAATGTCAGTTCGGCAGAGGATCTGGTCAAGGATCGGCGCCTGCTGGGTGTAGCCCTGAAGGCCTTTGGCCTGGAAGATCAGATTGATTACAAGGCGATGATCCAAAAGGTTCTGGAAGAAGGCACCACAGCTGACGGCAATCTGGCCTCAAAGCTGGACGACAGCCGCTGGGTTGATTTCTCCAAGGCCTTTGGCTTTGGTGGCGGTGAAACCCGCACCAATACCGACCCCGTTGCCATGGCTGCCATCGTGGCTGACAACGAAGCACAGTCGTTCGAGATTGCTGTTGGAGAGCAGGACGAAACCATGCGGATCGCGCTCTATGCCCTGCGTGAATTGCAACAGGTCATCTTGCCCGACGATGCGGAGGAAGACGGCCCCACGGTCAATGCCCAATGGTACAACATCATTGGCCAGCCCCAGTTGTCGAAGATGATGCAGGTCACCTTGAACCTGCCTGAATCAATGAACCTCATTGACGTTGACCAACAGGTGCGCGTCTACAAAGAGGCGGCGCAGCGGCTCCTGGGCACCGATGATCTCAGCTCCTTGTCCAGCGAAGAAGACATGAACAAGCTGGCGATCACCTATCTGGCCCGCGCCGAGGTTGCCGCCATAGGCAACAGCTATTCTTCCAGCGCGGCGGCTCTTTCGCTCTTGCAAGCCTGATATCCGGGCTACCTGACAAAACGAACTGTTACATTGAAAAAAGGCACCGCCAGATTATCTGGTTGGTGCCTTTTTCCTGTTTTTCTGTTGGCATTTCTTAGGTCTGTACCGGCTGCCGGGCCGTTGGCCAGCGCTGCCCGCGCAGGGGCGAGCAGCGGGAAACGGTGCTTTCCTTTGGTTAGCGCCCCTTGCTGGCGCGGCGCAGCATCAACTGCAGCCGGTTAAAGCTGTTCTCCACCCCCTGCGGGTCTTCCTTGCCAAAGAAGGCGTCCAACTCGGGCCAGATCTTCACAGCCTGATCCAGCACCGCGTCATTGCCTTCAGAATACAGCCCCGCCCGGATCATCACTTCGGATTGCTCATAAGATCCAAGGAACTTACGCACCTCCAGAATGGCGCTGTTCTCTTCCGGAGTGGCCGCCGCTGGCAGGCTCCGCGAGACCGAGCGCGACACATCCACTGCCGGAAAGCGGCCACGTTCAGCAATTTCACGGTTAAGCACGATATGCCCGTCCAGAACCCCGCGCAGAATATCTGCGATTGGTTCATCCATGTCAGAGCCCGCAACCAAGACGCTAAAGACCGCCGTGATATCACCCTGCCCCGCAGACCCAGGCCCCGCACGTTCACACAGACCCGTGATAAGTGGTGTCACCGATGGGGGGAAGCCCCGCAGCGCCGGTGCCTCCCCCGAGGCAGCAGAGATCTCCCGGTGGGCTTCGGCGAATCGGGTCACGGAATCGGCCATGAACAGAACATTCTTTCCCTGATCGCGGAAATGTTCGGCAATGGTCATGGCAGCCCAGGCACTGCGACGACGCACAAGGGCCGATTGATCCGAGGTAGCGGCAACCACAACCGCACGTTTCATGCCTTCCGGCCCCAAAACATCCTCAACAAAGTGATTCACTTCGCGGCCCCGTTCACCAATCAGCGCCATGACGACAACATCGGCCTCCATAAATTGCGCCATTTTTGCGAGCAATGTCGATTTACCAACACCCGATCCCGCAAAAAGACCAATACGCTGGCCCTGAACGACGGGGAGAATCGTATTGAACACCGCAAGCCCGGTGTCCAAACGCGCCCCCATATGGCGCCGACCCGCCGCTTTTGGCGGCGGTGCCATCAGGTCTCGGGCCTTCTCTCCGCGCAGCATCGGCTTGCCATCCAGCGGTTCACCAAAGGGATCAATCACCCGGCCAATCCAGTTGTCACCCGGTGCAAATTCCGGCGCCGGATGCAGGCTGACCCGGTCACCCATGGCCACACGATCTGGCGCACGATCTGGTAACATACTGATTTTACTAGAACCAATCTTCAACACCTCGCCGTGCAACTCATCCCCTGGGCCGCGAGTAAGCACCAGGCGATCGCCGATTCGTGCCTCTCGCTCCAGACCGGATATTTCAATTTCCCCACCCGAGATACCGCTGACGCGCCCCATAGAGGTTGCCAGTTTCTGACCGGCGATTTGTTCAGTCAAAGCTTTCAGCTCTGCGATCATGGCCTGAGGCCTCCATCTAGTTCCTGAAACAATTTCTAAAGGAATCAGGGTTAAGCCTTGATTGAAATTGATCGAGGGAGAAGCCCCGGTGTTTACTGAACTGAACGTTTTTAAAATCGCATACTCAATGGCCACCCATGCAGGGAAGCGCCAGGCATTGGTGTCACAGAACATCGCCAATGCAGATACCCCTGGCTATCACGCCAAGGATATCAAACCTTTTAAGGAGGTCTATGCCGCCGGGCCACGTCCTGGTGACATGGTGGCTTCTCGTGGCTCGCATCTGAATGGCATCAACGGCTCCAATATGGATTGGGCTGTGACCACGTCGTCAGATGGTGCCGATCCCAATGACAATACGGTCTCTATCGAAGAGCAAATCCTCAACGGGGTTGAGGTCAAGCGTCAGCACGACCGTGCGCTCGCCATTTACAAATCATCGATGAACATACTGCGATCCAGCCTGGGTCGCGGTTAGAGGAACATGATCCATGAGTGAATTTGCCAATTCCCTGAGTGTGACTGCCAGCGGCCTGAAGGCACAGGCCACCCGGCTGCGTCACGTCTCGGAAAACATTTCGAACGCAGATACCCCCGGCTATCGCCGCAAAAGCGTTCCCTTTGAAGCCGTGCGCGATCTGAAGAATGACGTAGAGCGCGTCAAGACTGGCCGCGTCTCTCTGGACCGCAGCGATCTAGAGAGCGTCTATGATCCTTCGCATCCGCTATCGGATGCAAGCGGCCACTATGAAGGCTCTAACGTGGATCTGATGATTGAAATCGCCGATGCCCGCGAAGCCCAGCGCAGCTACGACGCCAACCTGAAAATGTTTGAACAAACCCGCAGCATGTCCTCATCCCTGATGAACCTGCTGAAACGCTAACCACATTCGAGGAGATCCAGAATGGATATTCGCTCTATCACTGCCGCCGCTGGTGGCTACGCTGCAGCCCGCCCCGCCACCAAGGTTGACCCGGAATTCCACGGCACCAGCGCCACCGATCAACTGCGCAACAGCTTTGCCAGCTTTAACAATACTATGCAGGTTGGCGAACAGACTGCAGTGCAGTCCATGACAGGCGGTGGCGATCCACATGCCCTGGTGCAGGCCCTGGCACAGACAGAACTGGCCGTCGAAACCGCCGTCACCGTGCGCAACAAGGTTGTCGAAGCCTACCAAGAAATCCTTCGGATGCCGGTCTAAGCCCATGATGAGCGAAGGCCAATTCTACGACACTCTGAGACAGGCGCTTTGGGCCGCGGTGACCATGTCGTCACCGATCTTGGCGGTGGCCCTGATTGTTGGCCTTGCCATTGGCCTGTTTCAAGCCCTGACATCGGTACAGGAAATGACCCTGACCTTTGTTCCCAAGCTGGCGGCCATTGTCGTCGTGTTCTGGATGTCGATGGGCTTCATGACCCAAACGCTCGTGGCCTTTTTCAATGGCCATGTCATTCCCTTGATTGCAGGAGTTTAGTGATGGAATCCGCAGGCTATGCAACCCTATCCCGTCAGACTGGTCTCATGCGTGAAATGCGTGTGGTGGCAAACAACATCGCCAACTCTGCCACCACGGGCTATCGCTCTGAAGGGCTGATCTTTTCGGAATTTGTACAGACCTCTCAGGGACAGGAATCGCTGTCCATGGCGCGGGCCAATATCTTCAACACCTCGATGGAGCAAGGCCAGCTGACCCAGACGGGCGGCACCTTTGATTTTGCAATCGAAGGCGATGCCTATTTCATGATCGAAACCCCGCAGGGGGAACGGCTGACCCGCTCGGGTGCCTTTTCGCCCAATGCCGAAGGCGATCTGGTGACCATGGATGGCCACCGGGTTCTGGATGCAGGCCGCGCGCCTGTCTTTGTGCCAGGCACCGCAGAATCAATCCAAGTGGGCGCCAATGGCACCATCACAGCAGATGGCAATGCGGTTGGTCAGATTGGCCTGTTCCAGCCAGACGAAGAAACCATTCTGATGCGCGAGGACGGAGTGATGTTCCGCGCCGAAGGTGAAATCGTCGACGCCGAAGGCGCCAAGATGGTGCAGGGCTATCTCGAAGGCTCCAACGTCAATGCGATCACCCAGGTGACCCGCATGATTGAAATCCAGCGCGCCTATGAAATGGGCCAGAGTTTCCTGGAAACAGAAGACCAGCGCATCCGTAACGCCATTAAAAACCTGATCAAATCGTAGGAGACAACCGATGCGTGCCCTAAAAATCGCTGCAACTGGTATGAGCGCACAGCAACTGCGTGTTGAAACCATTGCGAACAACCTAGCCAATATGAACACCACAGCCTACAACCCGCGCCGGGCTGAATTTGCCGATCTGCACTATCAGCAGGTCAGCCGCGCCGGCACGATCAATGCATCTGATGGCACCATTCTGCCAACCGGTGTGCAGGTCGGCCTGGGTGTGCGGCCTGCGGCCATCTCTGTGCATCTGCAACAGGGTGCGCTGGAACAGACCAACAGCGATCTAGATGTCGCCATCGAAGGCAAAGGCTATCTCGAAGTCACACTGCCCTCTGGGCAGAGCGGCTATACGCGGGATGGTTCTTTGAAACGCTCATCAGAGGGGCTGATCGTCACCTCGGACGGCTATACCGTGGCCCCGGACGTGACTATCCCGGATGACGCGCTGAGCATTTCGATCAATGCCGAAGGTGAAGTCTACGCCTATTTTGACGAAACCCCCGAGGGCCAGCTGCTGGGTCAGTTCAACCTGGCCAGCTTTACCAACCCCAAGGGGCTGGAAGCGATCGGCAGCAACCTCTTTGCAGAGACAGAAGCCTCGGGCGCGGCAAATGTATCCACCGCCGGCGAAGACGGCCTGGGCACCCTGCGCCAGGGCTATCTGGAAGCAAGCTCTGTTGATTCGGTGCGCCAGGTGACCGAACTGATCGAAGCGCAGCGCGGCTATGAAATGAACTCCAAAGTCATCTCGGCCGTCGACCAGATGATGTCAGCAACGACACAGATCCGCTAATGAAACACATTCTTGCCCTTCTCATTGCACTGACTGTTCAGCCCGCCTGGGCGGATATTCTGGTGCCCCTGCGTACCATCCGCGCCAAAGAAGTCATTCGTGCCAGCGACCTGACCTTTAAACCAGGCCAGGTCGCTGGTGCCATGTCAGATGCAAATGAAGTGGTGGGAATGGAAGCCCGCGTGCCGCTATATCCCGGGCGCCCCATGCGCCCCGGCGATATCGGCCCCGCCGCCATCATCGATCGGAACGATCTTGTCATGCTCTCGTTTCGCCGCAGCGGCCTGACCATCCTGGCAGAGGGTCGCGCCCTGGATCGCGGCAGCGAAGGCGAATGGATCAAAGTCATGAACCTAGCATCACGCAGCACGATAACCGGGCGTGTCAATGCAGACGGGACAGTAGAGGTAAGATAATGAAAACGAAATCAATTGCCACCAAACTTGCACTTGCCGGACTGGTTCTTATGGGGGCCTGTGCCCGCATGGACCACATAGGCAAACCGCCCACCATGTCCCCCACTGCGGAATCCCCGGAACATGTCGCCATGCTCTGGCGGGGGTTGCCCAACGAGGTCCAAAACCAACGCGCTGTTGATGGCTCCTCTCTCTGGAGCGGGTCGCAGAATTCGCTGCTGGGGGATCGCCGGGCGATCAACAAGGGTGATATCCTGACCGTTGCAATCCAGATCGACGAAGAGGCCGAAATCTCCAACGGCACCAGCCGCTCGCGCTCCAGCGCCGAAAGCCTGGGCATGCCGCAGCTGTTGGGCCTGCCACAGCGGCTTGACGAACATCTGCCCGATGGAGCCTCTTCGGCGGATGCGGTTGATCTGACCGGGTCGAGCAGCTCCAAGGGCAATGGATCGGTCAAACGCAGCGAAAAGCTGGAACTGCGCGTCGCCGCCACCGTGATTGATGTCCTGCCAAATGGTGTTCTTGCCATCAGCGGCAAACAGGAGGTCCGGGTGAACTTTGAGCTACGCGAACTGCTTGTGTCCGGCTACGTGCGGCCACAGGACATCAGCCGCCAGAACGAAATCACCTATGACAAAATCGCCTCGGCGCGCATCTCTTATGGTGGACGCGGACAGATTACCGATGTGCAACAACCGCGATACGGCCAGCAAGTGCTGGACGCGATCCTACCATTCTGAGGTGACCCATGATCGCTAAATTACTTCCTGTTATCCTGCTGATTGTTGGAACCGGGGCTGGAATTGGGGCTGGCATCATGCTGGCCCCCGCCCCGGCCCCCACAGCGGCCCATGCCACCGACGACAGTATGGCCGACGACCTTGATCATTCCGAAGAGGCCGCGGACTCTCACACGGATGACGACGCGGGATCAGATCATCTTGCGCCGGAAAAAGACCGCGAATACGTCAAGATCGACAACCAGTTTGTGATCCCCGTGGTCGAGCGTGACAATCTTTCCTCGTTGGTGGTGATTGCGCTGAGCCTGGAGGCAAAGCCCGGCATGAGCGAGAAAATTCGTCTGCTGGAACCCAAACTGCGCGATGCCTTCCTGCAGGTGCTGTTTGACCACGCCAATATGGGCGGCTTTCGCGGGGCCTTTACCCGCTCTGATGTACTCAACCCGCTGCGTACCGCCCTGCGCGAAGCCGCACAAAAGGAACTGGGCAAAGGCATCTATGACGTTTTGATCGTGGAAATTTCGCGCCAGGACGTCTAAGGCAAATGCCGCCTTCTCTGGCCCGAAGAATAGCAGACACAGACAAAATAACTGAAACGCTGACGCCTGATTTCTTCAGGTGTCGGCGTTTTCATATCCAGCCCAAGAGCACGCGCTGCACCACTGGCTGGATTTCGGCTCAGCCGATTTTGCAGACCTTCGCAATGGCCGCCGCAACGGTTGTTTGTCCGTCATTGGCGGCCAAGCGATGGGGGATCCATTCTCAGAAGCTGTAGAAATTTGCTTCACAGCAATTTAGAATTGCCCTAAATAACATTAGAACGATTCCAAACTGATCTGATGCTGCAGCCCCTTTGCATTAGAAATTCTGTCCAGACCGAGGCCATCATGGACCCAATCACCCTTGTTTTTCTTGCAGCGCTTGTCACGGCGCTGGCAACTGGCCTTGGTCCTTTACCGTTTGTATTTTGGCGCCGTATGTCGCCCAAAGCCGTCTCCATTTGTAATGGTATTGCTGCTGGGTTGATGCTCGCAGCCAGCTTCAGCCTACTCAAGGAAGGGAGCGCGCTTAGCCCCATTCGCACAATTCTGGGGCTGCTTGGCGGCTTTATGTTTATCGCGTTCAGCTACAGCATCATTGAACGCTACGACGACTTACGCTTTGGGGCAATCAAAGGGGCTGATGCCATCAAGATGCTGATGATTGTCGGGATCATGACGTTGCATTCAGCGGCTGAGGGCGTCGGCGTTGGCGTCGCCTATGCCGGAGACGGCAATCTGGGCGAATTCATTACCGCAGCGATCGCCGTACACAACATTCCCGAAGGGCTTGCCATCGCTCTTGTATTGATTCCCAGGGGCACCAAGATCTGGCAGGCAGTGGGCTGGAGCATTTTCTCAAGCCTGCCTCAGCCGATCCTGGCTGTACCCGCCTTCATGTTCGTGACGTTCTTCACCCCGTTCCTGCCCGTCGGGCTGGGTTTGGCCGCCGGCGCTATGATCTGGATGACCCTGTCAGAATTGATCCCAGAGGCTCTTGAAAACGCAACAAGCCCGATGATCGCCAGCGCTGTGACCATGTCGATTGCCGGAATGCTAATGTTCGAGCTTCTCTTGCGAACACTGTGACCAGAAAAACCACTGCTTTCTTGTGATGAAATGGCTGGGGCAAACCCCGTTTGGCCAAAATTTCTGCCGAGACCAGAACAATACAGCGTGGGGGCGCAGGGGGCCGCGCTGGCCGCTTCGGGGTAACTCAGGTGCTGAACCTCACAATTGCAGCAGTTGTTCTTCCAGTGTCTTGGCGCGCTGGGTCTTGATCCGGGTTTTTTCGGTCTTCACCATATCCCCCACTGCCGTCTTGCGGCCAAAGCTCTTGCGCAGGCGATCCATTGCCATCAGCTTGCGGGCGGTAACCTGCGCCAGCTGCATGTTGAGATTGCGCCGTGCAGTGGTGTGCCAGCCCTGCCACAACAGATCTGCGCCCAGGGCCTTCATCGGCATGTCCTTGTTGGCCTCGTCGCGGGCCTCTTGCACCTGCGCGTCGAGCTTGCTGATCTGCCCACGCAGGCGCGCCTCATGGTCGAGGATCGGTTTGATCTTGGCGTGTTCCTTCAGATATTGTGCCTCGGTCACGGCGGCCATCTGGGTCAGCATTGCCATCTTCTGTTGCATCACATTCCTCCTTTTGCCCGCTGGCGCATCTCTTCAGCGAACCGGATCGCGGCGGCGACCGGTGCGTAGTATTCTTCTTCCACCTCATCCCCGATACCGATGGTCGCATAAAGCGCCCGTGCCGTCGGCGGATCAGAATGTATTGGAACGGCATTTTCATTGGCAATGCGCCGGATGGTGGCGGCAACCTCGTCGACGCCCTTGGCAACGCAGACCGGCGCAGTCCCGGCACCACCGCCCCATTGCAGTGCCACCGCATAGTGGGTCGGGTTGACGATAACAACGCTGGCCTCTGGCACGGCCGCCATCATCTGCCCCATAGCAATTTCCTGGGCTTTTTGGCGGCGCTTATTCTTCATATGCGGATCACCTTCAGAGTCTTTGTGCTCGTCCATGATTTCCTTGCGCGACATCATGTTTTTGCGGCGATGTTCATCGTGCTGGAAGATCGCATCAACCACACCGATAATCAGCGAAATCAGCAGCGCAATCACCAGGAATTCCATCCCCAGCTCGGCCAGCATCTTGATCACCGAAAAAGGCCCGGTTGCCGCCGAGGCGATCATTTCAGGCATCCGAGAGTTCAGATAGACCCCCAGACAGATCGAATAGAGAATCAGCTTGATCGTGCTTTTGCCAAACTCGAACAGCCCAGCGCGGCCAAATTTGTTCTTGGCGTTGGAAACCACCGAGATCCGCGACATTTTTGGTTCTAGCTTGGTGGTGGCGAAAACCATGGCTCTTTGGCCAACGATCGACAAAAGAACCAGGACAAAGGGAATCATAAACAACGGAATAAGCGGCCAGACCATAGCAGAAATCATGCCACCCACCGGCGGAGTGCCATTACCCGAAAACAGTTGCTTTGCCAGTCGATCCGGTTGGTCAATTATCGACATCAACACCGTGCCAAGCCCGGTGACCATGTCATAACCAAACGCATAAAAGGCAACAACCAGCCCCATATAAGCAGCCGCAACCGACAGGTCGGTGGATTTGGCAACTTCACCTTTTTCCCGCGCCTTTCGCAGTTTCTCTTCGGTGGGCTCAAATGACTTTTCTGAATCATCGTCATCGCTCATGGCAGGCCACCTCCAGGATTGGAGAAGAAGGTCATCATCTCTCGGATCCAGACATCAAGGATCATCGGGCTGGCCACCATCAAGATGAACAATCCACCAAAGGTGATCACCGGCGCACCGATAAAGACCACCATCAACTGTGGCATGGCCCGGTTGATCACCCCCAGTGTCAGGTTGTAAATCACCGCCGTGATCAAGAAGGGCGCCGAAAGGGTGAAGCCCATGTAAAAGGCCTTGGCAATCCGGTGAATGCCCCATTCCGAAAAGCCGGCCGGATCTGGATAGGCGCCTGCCGGAAAGATCTGATAGGAATAAATCAGGAACTCGGCCACCCGGACATGCAGCCCCATCATCACCGCCAGGGCAAGCCCCGAGACCAACAAGACCCCCCCGATGGCGGGCAGTGCCTCGGCACCGATATTGCCCAGAACCTGCGACAAAGAGGTGCTCTGTGCTGCGATGGTGCCGGCGATCTGCAGCCCCATCACAAACAGCCGGACCGCAATGCCCAGCCCCAGGCCTATAATTGTTTCGCTTACGACCAGATGGGCAAAATGCAGGGGCGTTTCCGGTTCCGCGAACCGCGCCAGCGTCGGTGCCACGATGAAGGTAAAGGCAACCGCAATCGCCAGCTTGACCCGCATCGGCACATATTGCTCGCCAAAGGCCGGCAAGACAGAGGTCATTGCCCCGACGCGCAAAAATACAATGGCAAAATGCCAGAAACTCGCCCCAAGAAACGCCCGTAATTCCGGAGGAAAGTCCAGCGGTGTCATGCGGCAACCATTCCCACCAGTGCCGGGCGGGCCTCAAGACCGATTTCCTCGAAGGAGAGCACCGGATTGGTGATGCCACGTGATTTCAGAATGGTGCGCAGATAACGGCGACGCCGGGTAGAGGTCACGACAGCGGCAAAAACACCCTGATCTGTCACCGTGCTCAAACGTTCGCTCAGCCCTTCGGCCAGGCGATTGAACATATCCGGCGGCAGCGCCACATCGAGATTGCCACCGCTGACATCCACCTGATAGGTCGAGAATGTTTCTTCCCATTCCGGTGCCAGCTGGATCAGAGGGATGGTTCCGTCCTCGCGCTTCATCTCGGCCACCAGTTGGAAGCCCAGGCGCTGACGCACATGTTCGCAGATGGCTTCCGGCTGGGTCACATGCACGCGGGCTTCGGCGATGGCTTCCAGGATCAGCGGGATATTGCGGATTGAGACCCGCTCTTCCAACAGCAGGCGCAGCACCGAATGCAGCGTATCCATTGGTACCTTGTCAGGCACCAGATCCTCTAGCAGTTTGCGATTGGCCTCGGCCCGGAAGGGATCCGACAGATCGCTCATCTCATTCAGCAAACGACGCAGGGATTTGAAGGTCAGCAGGCGGGCAAAGTTCTGCTTGATTACCTCCAGAAGATGGGTCGCCAGAATTTCAGGCGGGGTCACGACGGTGGCCCCGGCCAGAACCGCGTCTTGCTGTTGCACCCCCTTGATCCAACGCGCGGGGGCACCATAGACGGGTTCGGTCACATCGGTTCCGGGAGGCAGTGCATCGTGGTTATCGGGCATCAGCGCCAGCACCATATCGGGATGCAGCGTGCCGCGCACCTGTTCCACACCCTGCACCCTGACCACGTAAGTCCCACGATCCAGATCGGCCTGATCGGTCAGCCGGATTTCCGGCAGGATCAGACCAAAGCTGGTGGCGATATGGGTCCGCATATTGGCAATCCGCGCATCCAGCCCGGTGCCGGCATCAAGCACCATGCTGACCAGATCCGGGGCAAACTCCAGGTGCAGATCGTCAAGATCCAGAATATCCCCCAGCGCCTTGCTTGGCGTTGGATTGGCAGTCTCTTCCATTTCTTCTTCGATCTCAGCCTCTTGCCTGGCCTGGACCTTCATCTGCAAACGATAGGCCGCAAAACCAAGAATCCCCCCACCGAGAAGAAACGGCAGGAAAGGCAGGCCGGGAACCAGCGCAAACATGATCATCAAGACAGAAACCGTTGCCAGCGCCGCCGGATGCTTGCCGAACTGATCCACCAGCGCAATATCGGTCGCGCCGGTGGCACCGCCACGGGCCAGCAGCAGCGCCGCGGCAATCGAAATGATCACAGATGGGATCTGCGACACCAGACCATCGCCGACAGTCAGGATCGCATAGGTTTCAAAGGCGGCCGAGACCGGCATCCCCTGCACCAGAACCCCCATGACCAAGCCCATGACCAGGTTCAAAAGGGTGATAAGCAGGCCTGCAACCGCATCGCCTTTGACAAATTTCGAGGCCCCATCCAAGGAGCCAAAGAAGGTGGTTTCCTTCTGGTCGTTTTCCCGGCGCGCCTTGGCGGTGGCATGGTCAATGGCCCCAGCAGCCATATCAGCATCAATCGCCATCTGCTTGCCGGGCATCCCGTCCAGGGCAAACCGCGCCCCGACTTCGGCCATCCGGGCCGCACCCTTGTTGATCACCATGAAGTTGACGATCAGCAAAACCCCAAAGGTGACCAACCCCAGAAACACACTGCCGCCCATAACGAACTGCGCGAACCCCTGGATCACGTCGCCCGCCGCATCGGTGCCGGTATGTCCCTGGCCAATGATCAGCTTGGTCGAGGAAATGTTCAGCGACAGCCGCAGCATCAAAGAGGCCAGCAGGATCGTCGGAAAGGACGAGAAATCCAGCGGGCGTTCGATAAACAGGGTGATGGTGAAAATCAGGATCGCCAGACCAAAAGAGACGGCAAGACCCACGTCCAGCACCCAGGCCGGCATCGGTAGAATCATCATCACGATGATCGCCATCAATGCCAGCGCCAAAAGCACGGTCGGGCTAAAAAGCTGTTGAGCAGATATCTTAGGCACGGGGTTTCTCTTGTTCTGGAGCAGATCGATTGCTGATTTCATCACCGGATCCGTGCAGGGCAAAAAGCCCCCCACCAAAGACGGACAGGAATATCGAAGATGCTGATTTTGAAAGATTTAAAGCAGAAAAACCCAATCTTGCGGGCCATGCCACTGCTGCTGCCTGGGGCCTGTTCAGGGCCGGACGACTAACCGCCCGGCAGACATCACTGCGGGCAAACGCCCCGCCTGCCCCGCCATTCAGCGGTTCTGAGATTTGTAAAGCTAACGGCATTCTGCCTGTCCAATCGGGGATTATTCTAAAATCCAAGTTAGTTTCAGACCGTTGACAAAGTGTTAGCATCCATGACGAAAGGCCGCCCCATCAGGACGGCCTCTTGCGATTTTAACGGTTTTCGCTTTCCCAGAGCCTAGCTCTCGGGCGGTTTATTTGCGGCATCAACTCGGTTCAGCAGATCCAGAATATTATCGCGGGTGCCGACGCTGCTGTCGACCAGAGCGCGAGCATGGGCCAGCGGTGACAGGCCTTCCGGATCCTGGCTGATCTCAGAGATCTGGGTGGTCACTGTCGCGACCTGGCCAAAAGGGGCATTCTCATCGGCGGTCAGGGCCTCAAGCCCCTCTGAATTTTCCGAATGCCAGAACCCACGCGCCGCAGCGTTCACTTCTTCTTCGGCCAGCATATACTCACCCGAGCGGGCATATTCACCATTGCGCCACAGGGCTTCGGCCCGCATCCGGTTCGCAGCAGAGCCGTCCAGCCCCATCAGCTCAACCAAGGCGTTATGCGGTTTGCCCAGCGCCAAGGCGGTTTCCGCCATCATCAGGCGACGATCCTTGTTTTCAGGCTCCAGCGCCAGCTTTTGCAGCAGCGATTGCGCCTGCTCGGCAAAGCCGAGATCCAACAAGCGGCGCGCCATGATTTCCGCCACTGGGGCGGCTTCTGCGGCGGTCGCCCGACCGGCAAATACCAGGGCATACTGCAGGAAGGTCACGTCATCGGCCCGTTCGGTCAGCAGCGTCATCAAAGGCTCGATCACGTCGACCCGCGCGGCGGGCCCATCACGGCGGGTCACATTCTGCATTTCATCAAAGGCCTGCGGGAACTGTCCGGTCAAGGCCAGCGCCATCACGCCAGCCTGACGCAGAGCCGCCCCCAATTCGGTATCCCGGCTTTCCAATTCGTAAGAGGCGATCAACTCTGGCACATCCGGCGACAAAGCCTTGCGCTCGTTATAGCTGAGTGTGATCAGGTCAATCAAAGCCGTTGGTGCGCTTTCAGTCCGCCCGGCCACTTCGTCGGTCAGCTTCTCGGCGACAACATTGGTATCACCTTCCAACTCAGCGATCGCGGCCTCTGCCAGGTTCAGTTCAGGCACATGTTCCATACCGGTACGACCAACCGAGCGAAGAATCGCCTCAGCAATGTGAAGCTCTTCGGATTCGGCAAACAAAGCGCTGAGCTGAGGGCCAAAGTTCACCCGCAGATGCACCGGCAATCTGGCAAACCCCTGCTGGATAGCATCGGTATTGGCTGTCTTGCGCAGGCTGTCATCCGCCAAAACAGACCAAAGTGCGGCTTCGCTGTTGCAGCCCTGCTGACCGGAAAACGGATGGTTGATACCAAGATCCCGGCCATCCATCAGATCCGCCATCGCCAAAAGTGTCGCCTGCTCCCCAGGATCGACCCGTTCGGGTGGCAGCATCGCCAGGGTAGAACGTGCCTCTGCTCCAAAGCCGAAATAGAGATACAGCTTGGCCAAGGCCCGCACGCTGGCCGGGTTAATATCGTCAAACTCTCGCACCAGGGCGCCCCGCAATGGGCCAAGCTGATCCGAAAAAGAACTCTCATTTCCCCAGCTATGCACCGCGATCTGACGATCTGGCAAGCAGTGGTCATCCGCTTTTGTCGCCGGATCACGGGTTGCAAACAGCCCAGTCTGGCGGTCAATCGCCGAAGTCACCGAAACATTATCCAGCGGGTTCAGCGGCCGATCTGAACGGCCCAGCGTTTCCAACGGGCGATTGCCGTCGACCTCTGCCTGGGCCACATCCAGCAGGCCCTGGTTTGCGGCCCGGCCAATCTGTTGCAACAGACGGTGTTCGGACGCATTGACAATGGCAGCCCGCGCGGTTTCATCCATATTAAGCAACAGATTAACCTCGGGCAATTCCCGGTTCTTGTCTTCTGGCGCAGGTTTCTCTGGCGCGGCAACCTGCGGCTGGTTCAACCCCAATTCGGCCTCCAGGCCAGCCGCCAGAACCGCAGCACCACGAGATCCAATCGGCTCAGGCTCGGCAAAACGAGCCGATTCGGCGGCCAGTTCTGCGCTGGTCTTGGCTGGCGCTGTCTCTGTTTCTGCCGCGCGTAGCTGCGCAGCAGCACCGCCAGCGGGATTAGGGCGCAGGTTCGAATTTTGGCGCAAAGCCATGCGCGCATCGGCAACCGCACCCTGTGTCAGATTGAAACGATAGCCCGCAGCCGCGGGCGCAGAATTCATCGGCTGTTGTGCTGGCATGTCCACAGGCGCACCAAGAGAGAGGTTGCCAAAGACGGATGGCACCGGCGCGGCACCCAGATTTCTGGCCACCTGCATATTACCCACCGGACTGCCATCCCCATCAGCAATATCGACAACCAGATACCCATTGCTTTGCAGGTAAGAGCGGATCTTGCAATCACATCCCAAAGCCATCTGCAGGGGTTGCCCTGCACCGCTCTGGCTGATCTGCTGCAACCGCTTGCGCGGGATCAGATCAAACACCCGCGACGTATCAAAGACGGCCGAAGGCGCATTCAGTCTAAGGCTTGCCGACCGCCCAGACTGGTTCAACGACCATGTGGCACCATCGGGCAGGCGCATGACCAAGCGAGAGAAGCCATCATGTTCCCCGGAACGGGTGACAATGGTCTGTGCCTGGGCTGAGCCCGCCGCCACGCCAAGGGCGGCTATCGCAAATGCGCGCCAAATCATGCTGCGTCCTGTTTCACCGATCTAAGGGCCTCTTCCAGTTCAGAGAAGCCGGGGCGGATATGCGAAGGTGTGTTCTGGCGACCAACTTCGATACAGATGGCAGCCGCGTGATTGTGCAGGTTTGCAACCAAAACTTCGCGGATCAATTTGTAAAAGTGCGAGTCTTCTTCAGTAATGGTTTTCACCTTGTCGGCAAAAGGACCGACCAGGCCATAGGCCAGGAAAACCCCAAGGAATGTCCCGACAAGCGCGCCACCAATCATCTTGCCCAGCACCTCAGGTGGCTGGTCGATCGCGGCCATCGTCTTGATCACGCCCAGAACCGCAGCCACAATTCCCAAAGCAGGCAGGCCATCGGCCATGGTCTGCAACGCGTGGCTGGAGTGCAGTGCGTGGTGGTGGTTAGCGTCCATGCGTTTTTCCAGCACCTCTTCAACCTGATGCGGATCATCATAGTTCATCGAAGCCGAGCGCATGGTGTCGCAGATCAGGTTCACCGCCTCGCCATCGGCCAGAATTTTCGGGTATTTGTTGAAAACGGATGAATTTTCGGGGTCCTCGATGTGCTGTTCAACCTCGACCGGGTTAGCACGGGCAATACGGATCAAGGAAAACAACAGGCAGAGCAAATCGCGATAGTCATCCGACTTCCACTTGGGCCCCTTGAACACCTTACCCAGATCTTTGAGGGTATGCTTGACGCTGCTCATATCGTTGCTGATCAAGAATGCCCCAACTGCAGCACCGCCAATCATCATCAACTCAAAGGGTAGGGATTTAAGAATAATCCCCATTTTGCCACCCGCCAGCAGATACCCGCCGAACACCATGACAAAGATAATCAGGATACCTACAATTCCGACCATAGGGTCACTCCAAATCTAATTGCTTTACCCAAGCCTAGGCGAGTCTGATTAAGAAAGCCTGAGCGCTAGAGACAAGTTATTCCTTGGGAACACCGCTGTTGCGGCCTGCCATCACAACACTGATGGTATAGGCAGCTTCTGGGCTCAGACCGGCCATGATGCCAGCTGCTGCTTCGGGTCGCATACGGGCCAGGAAACCAGCGGCGAAATTGGGATCCATCTCTTCAAACAGGGCTGCCGATTCTTTTGGCTTCATCTGTTCGTAAACGGTGGTCAGTCGGCCGACATCTGCCTCGGTGGCGCCATCCGCCAGCGCCAGGGTAGAGCGCAACGCTTCCTCGGCCTGCTCCAGAGCTGCCAATTTGCGATCAATCGCGGCATCGGCGATTCCCAGGGCCTTCTGGCGGTCTTCAATCTCCGCTTCACGCGCTTCCAATACGGCTTCGCGTTCCCGAAAGGCTGCCAGCATCGCCTGCAGTTCCGCCGAAGACGGCATGCCATCGCGGTGCAACGCGCCGCCATCATTCTGCGATTCGGCCCCATCTTTATCCATGCTGGAAACTTCCCGTGCGATCGCAGGGCCTGCTTCCATGCCAAGGCGGACCAACGCCGAGCCGATCAATAGAAAGGACAGCATCATCAGCGCACTGCTGCGGCTGCGTACCGGATTTTTGGATTTTGCTTTCTTCGTGCTCATCACGCTACCCGATTCTTGTCACGGTTGTGACGTACGAACATCACGCCTGCCGATTTTCCGGACTCTTCCGCCACAGGTTCTGGCGCAGCTTCCGCCGCTCGGCTGGTCTCATAGGCCACGGCCAAGGCATCACGCTCTTCCGCCTCTGCAGCAGCCATCTCGCGGTTGCGCTGTGGGGCTGCGGCACCCGCCTCGGGCATGTCATGCATAGAAGCCATCATCAGCTCTAGCCGCTGCGCCACCTGTTCGGCGCGCCCTGTCAGCTGATCCAGCGCCTGGCTAGAGCCCTCGGTCACCTTGCGGGCCGTTACAAAAGACTTATTTAAGTCATCTACTTGTGAGGAAAGAACAGCAACGGCACCGCCGACACCTTTTTCCAGGTCATTGAACCGCTTGAGTCGGCGCGAGAGCACCAGACAATAAAATCCGGCCCCAAGGGCCCCTGCTGCAAGCAGGATATCAGCAATAAGGTCCATCCCGTTACTCCTAGTTCAGTACGAATTCCATGATCAGCAAATCACGCACACGCCCCTGTCCGGTGGCTATGTTGATTCGCCGCAGCATCTGCGCGCGCAGTCTTGGCAGCGCCATCGGATCCGACAGATCCTCAAGCTCCAAGGCACGAAGATAGCTATTCAGTACATCGACTACACGGGGGAGGACTTTTTCGACCTCGGCCTGGTGGATCTTATCCACCTCTAGTTGTGCGCTGAACCGCAAGTGTTTAATGCCGCTTGCTTTGCGCAGCGTAATCACAATGGGTTCCATCTCGATGAAGGCGAGCTGGGCAATATCTGCCGCCGACTCACCACTATCTACGCCTTCTGGCGCTGCTACAGCCGCGGAAACCTCAGCGTGTTCCGCGGATTGACCAAAAGGAAGCAGCCCTGACGAGACCGCAAAAAAACCGCCACCGCCACCTGCAATTGCAAGGACGACCCCAATGATAAGGGGCAGTTTGCTTTTGGGCTTTGTTGCGTCTTCTTCCGCATTCACTACAGCGTCTGTCATGGCTTTTCCTAAAACGTCGTGCAAAGCCTTCATAACCCCTGAGGGACTAACCGAATGTTAAGGCCCCTCGGTCAAAAAGGGGTCACGCCGGACAGAATGCCGGTGCGACGGAGGTTACATTGCAGCAGATCAAGAATGTCTGGACTGGTTTGGATACGCGCAAGCGGTTGATTGTGGCAGGCGCCACAGCAGCAGTCATTGCAAGCGTGTTTGCTATGTCCCATGTGGCAAGCAAGCCCACCATGAGATTGCTCTATGCTGGGCTGGAAAGTGGCTCGGCAGGGGACGTTGTGCGGTCTTTGGAACAGACTGGCACACCATATGAAGTACGCGGCGGCTCTATATTTGTGCCGTCCGATCGCCGGGATGAGCTGCGCATGACTCTCGCCAGCGAAGGTCTGCCCGCGAATGGCGGCCGTGGCTATGAGCTGCTCGATTCACTCACCGGGTTTGGCACCACATCGCAGATGTTTGACGCTGCCTACTGGCGCGCCAAAGAAGGAGAGCTGGCCCGAACCATTGTTGCCAGCCCCCACATCAGCCAGGCCCGCGTCCATATTGCCAATACCGGCGCCAATCCCTTTCAACGCACCGTAGATCCAACAGCCTCCGTATCTGTGGTGCCTTTGGGATCGCCAATCACACCGGCCCAGGCCAATGCGATTCGCTTTCTGGTTGCTTCTGCTGTCACCGGTCTTGCGGTGGATAATGTCGCCGTGATCGACGCCAATGGATCGCTCATCGGTTCTCCCGAAGCGGCCGCTGCTGCAGGCGCTGGGACGGATGACCGCTCGCAGTCGATTCGAGAACGGGTGCTGCGCCTGATTGAAGCCCGCGTCGGACATGGCAATGCCGTAGTAGAAGTCAGCGTTGATACCGTCACCGACACAGAATCGATCCGCGAAAAGCTGGTGGATCCCTCCAGTCGTGTCGCCATCAGTACAGATGTTGAAGAACGCGCCGATGTCTCAAGCAACCAATCCGGTGAAGTCACCGTTGCCTCCAATATTCCCGATGGGGATGCGGCCTCTGGCCAGGGGTCCAAGAACAACACCACCGCCACACGCGAGCGGGTGAACTATGAGATATCGGAAACCGAGAAAGAAATCATCCGCGGCCCTGGTGCCATCAAACGGCTGACAATTGCCGTGCTGATTAATGGCACTACGGTCACTAATGAAGCTGGTGAAATGATCTTTGAACCCCGCCCCGAGGAAGAACTGAGCGCCATGCGCGAGCTGATCTCCTCTGCTATCGGGTTTGACGAATCGCGCGGTGACGTCATCACCCTGAAATCCATGGACCTGCCCAGCATTGAGCCGAAGGGCACCGAAGTGACCTCCTCCTTCATGGACAATATCTACTTTGATGCCATGGGAATCATCCAGATCGCGGCGCTTGCGCTTGTTACCCTGGTGCTTGGCCTCTTTGTAGTACGCCCGATTCTGGCCGGCAAAAACGAAGGTCTGCCCGCTCTTGGCGCCCCGGATGCACCCGACATGGGTGGGCTTCCGGAACTGCCAGCTATGGGCACCGCTCCCGGCATGGGCGATTTCATGATGAACCCGGATCTTGGCTCCAACATGGCCCTGGATGGTGAAATTCAGGATGGCAACGGCCAGTTCGGCGGCATAGGCGATATGGGTGGCCTGCCCGCACTTGGCGGCGGCAGCGAAAACCCGGTTGACCGCCTGCGCGACATGATCGGCGAACGCCAAGAAGAAACTGTCCAGATCCTTCGGGGCTGGCTTGAAGAAAATGAGGAGCGCGCATAATGGGCATTACTCACCTACTAGAAGATTTTGGCACCGCAGTCATCGTTCCCACAGCTGTTTCCGAGGTCTCGGAAGAGGTGATCGAAGAGGAACGCTTGGTGTCTTTTGAAAAGGGCTATAGCGCCGGCTGGGAAGATGCCGTGACCGCAAAAGACAAGGAAAACACCAAGGTTTCCGCCACTTTGGCAAGCTCGCTAGAGGATCTGAACTTCACCTTCAAAGAGGCGCAATCGCAGCTGATCGAATCGCTGGATCCGATGTTCAAAGTTCTGACCAGTGCAGTCTTGCCCGACACCATGGCGGCGACCTTTGGTCACCACATCGTCGATCAGATGGTTGATATGGCAAAATTCCACACCGACCAACCGATGAGCATCTTTGCCTCACCGGGCGAAAGCGCCGCCGTGCGCGCCCTGTTGCCCGATGCATTTTCAACCCCGGTTCAGGTTCAGGAAGACGAGCAGCTCGCGCCGGGTCAAGCCTATCTGCGGGTTGGTAGTACCGAACGCGAAATAGACAGTTCAGGGCTGGTTGAATCCATCAAGGATTCAATCGACGCCTTCACCTATCACGTTAAAGAGGACAGAAATTATGGATGACGCCGACGATCTCAAGAAGAAAGCCACCGATGCCTCCAACCCCTTTGTGTCGGTTCCCGTCGAGGTGGTTGTCTCGGTTGGCAAGGCCCGTCCCCTGGTGCGTGAACTGGTCAGCCTGGGCGAAAATGCCATTCTGGCGCTGGACAAGCGCGTCGATGATCCCGTTGATCTCTATGTTGGGGACCGCCTAGTCGCCCGTGGTCAGCTTGAAGAAATGGAAGGCGATCAAGCCGGTCAACTGGCGGTGCGCCTGACCGAGATTGCCGATTTGCAAAACGGCCTGGGATGACACGTACAGCCACCATAGCCTTTACTGTCCTGATCGCCTGCGCAGTGTTGATGCTGCCGCAGGCGGCACTGGCACAGGAGCTGAACTTGTCGATGGGCGACGGGCAGTCGATCTCGGCCCGCTCGATCCAGCTGATCCTGCTGATTACCGTGCTCAGCCTGGCCCCCGGCCTGTTGATCATGATCACCTGTTTTCCCTTTCTCGTCACCGTATTGTCGATTCTGCGTCAGGGCATTGGTCTGCAGCAGGCCCCGCCCAACATGATGATGATCAGCCTAGCGCTGTTTCTCACCTATTTTGTGATGGAACCGGTCTTTACCGAGGCCTGGCAAACCGGCATCAGCCCGCTGATCGAAGAACAGATCGATGTGGAAACCGGCATGATGCGCAGCCTGGAGCCTTTTCGCGGCTTTATGGCCAATCGGCTTGATCCCGATACCTTTTACGCCATTGCCGATCTGCGCCCTGGCTTGGAAAAAATCGACCCAACCCCCGAGGCACCGCTCTCGGTTTTGGTGCCCAGTTTTCTGCTGTCCGAGATTTCGCGAGCCTTTCAGATCGGTTTCTTGGTCTTTCTGCCCTTCCTAGTCATCGACCTGGTTGTCGCCGCAGTTCTGATGTCGATGGGGATGATGATGGTGCCGCCGGCCGTGGTCTCGCTACCGTTCAAGCTGGCCTTCTTTGTTGTCGCCGACGGCTGGAGCCTGATCGCAACCGCCCTGGTACGCAGCTATTATCCCTAGCCGCTAAAATAAGACATAAATTCCGCAATCAACCGGGCGGAATACAGCCACGCAAAAGCCCCTCGATCCAATCAGTCGGGGGGCTTTCTGCTGTGGAGAGCGACCAGAATCCTGGCCATGAATAGCTTACCCAAATGGAAATTTTGAACCGCGAGGCAACCAACCTTTAAGACACCGCCCAAAGGGAGGTTCACATGTCGAGGAATTGTTCTGGCATAAACGGGACGTCGGTGTCACCGGGTTTAGCTCCGGCAGATGTCAGCATTGCATGAACCTGCCCGCGATGATGTGTTTGGTGATTGAAAAACTGAATCACCAGCAGGCTTTTGGGTTTTGTGATCTCGCGATCAATGGCTCCAGAAAACCATGTTAACTCCCCCTCGAACCATTCCGGAGCAACCTCATGCGCCCATTTTAAAATTCGTTCATCAAAGGCTTTCCTGTCCGCCCGGTAGCTCTCCCAACTTGTTATCAAATCGGTTGTTTCGGTAATTCCTCCTTTCGGAGCTGATGTACCCGCAAATCGGCTCATCCATATCATGTCGCCCCAAAATAGGTGGGAGAGGGTCTTCTGGATTGAGCTAAAGAAAGCGCCGCGATCCTTCTCACGCTCAGCACCTGGGAGATCATCAGCAGTTGAAAGCAGGTTTTCGTTTTGCCAGAGGTTATATCTGGCCATGGTGAGGGCGTATTCCTTAGTGGGCATGCCAGCTCCTTTGGAAACAATTTCTCAAATAGGAGACACCAAAGCGCCATATCAGGCAAGGTCTGCTTGATCTCGCTTCACTCCCCGACGCCGATCTCAACCGTAAAAGCCTCCGAACGGCCAGTGGCGGTTCGGAGGCTTTCTCTTTGAACTGTGCTTTTGACGCGTTGACGATAGCGGCCCGTAGTCCCGCCTAGCGCACCACAAATTCCGCGTGCAGCGCACCGGCGGCCTTCAGGCTCTTGAGGATGTCGATCATATCGCGAGGCGATACGCCCAGCGCATTCAGGCCAGCCACCACCTCTGACAGCGAGGTGGTTTCGCGCACCTCAGCCAGTTGTATGCCTTCTTCCTCGTCAATGGTGGCATTGGTGCGCGGTACCACAACGGTTTCGCCATCAGAGAAGGGGCTTGGCTGCGACACCAGGGGGGCCTCTTCGATCCGCAGGGTCAGATTGCCCTGGGCCACGGCCACCCGCGAGATCCGCACATCGCTGCCCATCACAATGGTACCGGAGCGTTGATCCACCACCACGCGCGCCTTGCGCTGGGGTTCCACCAGCAGGTTCTCCAGCCGACCCAACGCATGGGCGGTAGAGCGCGCATTGGTGCGTTTGATGTCAATCTCAACCGTGCCGGAATCGCGCATCAGCGCAACGCCGCGCCCAAATTCGTCGTTCACCACCTGTTCGATCCGCCCGGCGGTGGTGAAATCGGGTTCCCGCAGGGCCAGACGCATGGTCGACAGCGAAGACAGATCAAAGCCGATTTCGCGCTCAACCCGCGCCCCCGATGGAATACCACCCGAGGTAGGCACGCCCTGGGTCACGGTGGCACCATCACCTTCGGCGACGGCACCACCGGCCAGGATATTCCCCTGAGCCACCGCATAGATCTGCCCATCCGCAGCATTCAGCGGCGTCATGATCAGGGTACCGCCCAGCAGGCTCTTGGAATCGCCAATGGCGGAAACCGTGACATCCACGGTGCCACCCACCCGCGCAAACGGCGGCAGGGTTGCGGTGACAAAGACCGCCGCCACATTCTTCGGCCGGAACTGCTCGCCGGTCACATTTACCCCAAGACGTTCCAGGATATTGCTCATGATTTCCTCGGTGAAGGGCGAGTTCCGCAACCCGTCCCCGGTGCCGTTCAGACCGACCACCAGGCCATAGCCCACCAGGTCATTGCCGCGCACCCCGTCAAATTCGACAAGGTCCTTCAGGCGAATTGCATTGGCCTGGGCCAGGGTCGGCAACAGCAGGCAGGCGATCAAAAGGCGAAGGAATTTCATCATTACATATGCTTCACAAGGCTGAGCTGGGCACTGCGCGCGGTCACAGTATAAAGAACTTCCAGCTGCGTTTCGGTCGACTTCAACTTGGCGGAGGTCTCATATTGATCCACCAGGACGATCTCGTTGAAGGCCAGGCTCAGCGCGGTTTTGCTGGCTTGATTTCGGGTACTAACCCGCTCAAGCTGCGCTTCCATAAAGCCGATATCAGCCTGCACGTTGATCAGGCGATCAGTACTGTCGGACAGCTCGCCCCCGCCTTTGCGTGCCAGATCCTTCTGGGCACCCACCGACAGGCCAAGCGCCGGTTCATCCAGCAGGGCAATGATGGCAAAGCTCTGCAAGGTGCTTTTGAGCTCAGGATCGTCGGCGCGCAAATTAAGCGAGACCTTTTCTCCGTCGCCCACCTCTACCGGAGAGAGAGAGGTGGTAGAGCCATTGTACATGGCGGCGTCAAACCCGGCTGAATCAGCAAACCAATCTTTCACCGCCAGGATGATGTCATCCGCATTTGTCAGGCCGGCAACTTCGCCTACCAGTGCCGTCATCAGGGTATCTTTGCTGTTAAGCGGCGAGGTCCCGGTCGCCGTGCCGGCAAACAGGCTGCGCCCACCGGCCCAGCCATTAAAGGAACTGATCGCAACTTCCAGCTGCCGCTCTGCCTCTAGGGCAAAACGCGCCGCATCGTTACCCGTCATGGTGGCCGAGACAGAAAACACGTCATCACGCATTTTCTGAGTACTTTCCTGAACCCGCGACAGGTTGTCCTGAATACTCAATGCAAACAGCTTGGTTTCATCCGTCGCAACCATCTGACTGGAGATCCGGTTCAGGTTGTTCTCAATATCTGCCAGGTAAGAAAAATCGCCACCCAGCTCTGCGGTCAGGTTGGTTTTCTTACCCGTCGAGACTTCACGCGACAGGGTTGCAAGATCCAGCTTCAGCTCTGCGTTACGATTGCGCAGAAAACTATGTGTGGTCAGGTCGCCATAAGATTTATAGATCATGAATTAGATCCTCAAAAGAGATTGCATCATCTCATCGATCGCCGAAAGCATCTTGGCGTTCGCCGCATAGGCGTTTTCGATAAGCATCATATTTTGCAGTTCGGCGTCCGAATCCACCCCGAGGGCCAACTCGGCCTTGGCCATCTCGGTATAGCTGGTCGCGGCATAGCTCATGATGTTGTTGGCACCGTCCGTATCACGGGCAAATCGCGACATAAGAGAGGCGGTAAGCGTGTTCATATCTGCCGAGATATTGCCCAGCTTGGTGGTAGAGATGGTGCGGTTTTCAGCCAGGGCATCGGAATATCCGATCAACTGGCTAGCATCGCCCGGATCACCCTGCGTTGCGGCATATAGGCCATCGCGAAAGCGCCAGGTTTCTGCCTGGCCATCCATCGCCACCAGATCATTCAGTTCAAGCCGGGCCGCGATACCAACGGTATCGGCGGCATCAAAGGCGCCACCACCATCCGTGAAAATCCCCGCATCGGTCAGGCCGATTGTGGCATCCAACGCCGGATCCTGAAACCGTTCAATCAGATCGCGGGCCACCGCGTCCAGATCATTCTGGGCCTCAACAGCAGCATTATCGCGGATTTCAAACTGCGCAATCAAGGTGCCGCCGCGCAGTTCTCCACTGGCAGAGGTATCCATCGCCCGGCCATTGATTTCTAGCCCTGACAGCAACCCATTATCCTGGGTCATGTGCGGTTCGATATTGCGTTTGGCGTCAAAGCTCAGCTCGGCTGCCTTGCCATCCAGCAGGGCAACACCACCAACGGAATAGAGCGCAACCCGACCCTGCCCCCGCTGTACGACATTGACGGGAATCGCCTGATTCACCTTGTCGATCAACAGATCACGCTGATCTTCCATGGCAGAGGTTGTCGCGCCCGCAGCCTGCGAGACCACGATGCGGGCGTTCAGCTTTTCAAGCTCTTTCAACTGATTGTTGAGATTATCGACCTGCACATCAATGGATGTTTCGGCGGCAACCCGTTGTTTGTTCAACCCCTGCGCGGCAGTGGTAATCGACTGGATCACCAGATCCGCTTTTACCGACAGGTCATGCAGACGTTCCACCGAATCTGGCCGCGACGTTGCCTGTACCAGAGCCGAGTCAAAATTCGACATCTGTGCCGCAATCGAGGTGCCATCATCAACGATGCCAACATAATCCGACATGCGTGCATAAAAATTGGCATAGACCTCAGACTTTCCATATTCCGCCTCGGCTTTGCGGGCTGAAGATTGCAATGCAGGGTCGATATTGCGCTCAACATCGCCAATCCTCACCCCTCCCGTATACTGGCCAGAGGAGAGGTTCAGTTTCTGAGAAGAGTAGCCGGGCGTCAGCGCATTTGCCAGGTTCTCTGAGGTCACTTGGGACAGCCGCGCATTGGCGGTCAGCCCGGTCATCGCGGAGTTAAGCGCACTTGTGATAGACATTTCCGGCCACTCTTTCTAAGTCGGGATCAAGATATCAGCGGTGTTTACCGCTTGATGTTGGTGGTTTCCTGAAGCATCTCATCGACGGTCTGGATCACTTTGGCGTTGGACGAATAGGCCCGCTGCGTCTTGATCATATCTGTCAGTTCAGTGGCCACATCGGTTGCCGATTCTTCACGGGCGTTGGATGCGATATCGCCGGTTGGACCATCCCCCGCATCCCACAGGAAGTAGGATCCGCTATCCGACGAGGGCAGATAGGTCTGATTGTCCATCGACTTCAGCCCGTTCAGGTTGGGCACATCCACCAGCGGAATCTTGTAGATCACGCGGCTGGCACCGGAATCGTAGTTGGCGCGCACATAGCCCTGCGGATCAACCTCGACGCCAACCATGGTGCCCACTTCAGAGCCATCCTTGGTCACTGTCGCCGGGGCAAATGTATCGGACAACTGGGTCAGGCCTTCGCTTTCACCAATCATACCAACCGAGATTTCCACCGGTCCGCCATCAACGCTGACCACGACGCTGCCTGTGGTCGGGTCATAAGCCCCGCCAGAGATCGCTGTCACCGAGGCAAGCGAACCGCCTGCGGTCCGGCTGTCATTGAAGGTCACGGTATATTCCCCGATCACCGCACCGCCAGAGGCGCTGTCGGTAATCTGCATGGTCCATTCATTCGACGACCCCGTGGCAGGCACGGTTGGCGTGTATGAAATCCCCAACGTCTGCGAGCTGCCCAGGTTGTCATAATATTCAACCGTCATATTGCGCACGGTTCCGGCGCTGCCAGCTTCGGTGTCGGTGGCAGGCAGATTGACGCCAAGGCCAACTGCTGTTGTCGGCTCACCTGTCAGCTGGTTCATGTTGTACTGCACGGGCTCAAGGCCTTCGGCGGTATCACGCGGCCCATCAGACACGGTGCCATCCGGGTTGGCAGGCCAGCCCAGAAGAACCAGACCTGAATTGGTGGTCAGGTAGCCTTCCTCATTGGTGCGAAACGACCCGGTTGTAGTCATCATCATGGTCGGCGAACCGTTGTTACCCTGCACCTCTGTCAAAGAGGCAACCGGCAACATGCCACGGCCACTGACCGCCAGATCGGTTGCGTTATTGGTCCCCACCAGAGGGCCACGCTGGTCAATCAGACGCATATTGCTGGCAGAAACACCGCCCGCAGTATAGCGCCCACCGGAGGTACCAATCACCATGGATTGGAAATCGGTCTGCACCCGTTTGTAGCCACTGGTAGAAGAGTTTGCGATATTGTCCGAAATTGCGGCCAAGGAACTCGCGTTTGCGCTCAATCCGGATACACCGGCATTCAGGGCGGAAGAAATGGTCATGTTGCGCCTTTCTGCTGCAATAAGTCGATCGTTCTTGCAGCAACAGCTAGCGCATCAGCACTTAACGGGCGGCTAACAGATAAAATGCAATTTATCCGCCGCCGCCCTAGGGTAGTGTTTGTTGGGGTATTAGTCGCGCAAAAGGATGATTTCCACCCGGTTATTGCGCACCGACATCGGATTCCTGACCGCCAGCGTGCGATCTGCATGCCCGGTAACTCGGTGGATTCGGCTCGATTTCAGCCCCCCCGAATCGAGCAGCGTGCGGGCGGCATTGGCACGGGCATAGGACATTTCCCAGACAGGGTTCTGTGCTAGGACAACCGGATGCGACTGCACATGGCCACTGATCGCGATATTATTGGTCACACTGCCGCTGATCCGCGCGACCATGCGCACCAGATCCCTAAACAGCGGCGTCGGCTCTGCTCCATCTCCGACAAAAAGCGGAACATCTTCGGTTTCAAACAGCTCGATTATCAAGCCTTCGTCGGTGACCTGCGTGATAATGTGGCGCGACATCTCGACCGAAACCATGCTCTCGCCGCCGCGGCCCTGAAGCTGCTCTTCGATGGCACGGTACTTGCTGTCTTCCTCGGCCTTTTCGGCATCGTTGACGCCGGTTTCGCCCTGCGCCTTTTGCGCATCCATCGGATTGATGTCTGTCGCGCCAGTGCCGGACTGCGGCTGGATGTCTTCGGTGAACATACTATCGCCCTGGAAGGCCCCATTGCCGCCGCCCGAAATTCGGCTTAGCGGGACAGAGGGCGAAAAGTAATCCGCCAACCCTTTACGTTGTTTTTCAGTTGTTGCGTTCAACAGCCACATCAACAAGAAGAACGCCATCATGGCTGTTACAAAGTCGGCATAGGCCACCTTCCAGGCGCCCCCATGGTGGCCACCGCCACCGCTGACTTTTTTCCTCTTGATGATAATAGGCGCCATTCCATCTTTTGCGCTCATATCCACCACCACTAATTTTCACCCATCACAGGGATAGCAGCAGGGGCGTTAACTGGTCCCTAACAATTAAACTTGCCGGCAGTTAAGCTTTATCAATGGAAGGTTGCAGCCTCAGTGGACCTGCGCCCCTACCTGAGACAGGCAGAGGCACAGTGTCTGATCATCTAGCTGTCAAGCAGCAGGGTGCCATAGGTCTCGCGCAGCTTGTTCTTCAGCACCTTGCCAGTACCGCCCAACGGCAGTTCCCCCACAAAGACCACCCGATCCGGGATTTGCCAGCTGGCAACGCGGCCCTCGTAATAGGCCAGAAGCTCGGCTTCGGTCAGATCCTCTTCCGCCTTTATGGCAACCAACACCGGACGTTCATCCCATTTGGGGTGCTGGGCCGCAATTGCGGCGGCCTGGGCCACCTTGGGGTGCGACATGGCGATGTCTTCCAGTTCCACGGTCGAGATCCATTCGCCGCCGGATTTGATGATATCCTTAGAGCGGTCGCGGATGATCATATAGCCATCCGAATCGATGGTGGCGACATCGCCGGTGTCAAACCAGCCATCCATTGTCAGGGCGCTGCTGTCCTGGCCAAAGTAGGTGTCGACGATCCAATGACCGCGAATCTGCAGCTCGCCCTGGGTTGTCCCATCAGTGGGCAGCAGGTTGCCTGCCTCATCGACGATGCGCAGTTCAACCCCATAGGGCGGACGGCCCTGGCCTTCGCGGATCGCGCCCTTTTCGGTTTCGGACAGATCCTGATGTTTTTGCAGCAGGTTGTTCAGCGTTCCCAGAGGGCTGGTTTCGGTCATGCCCCAGGCGTGAATCAGCTCTACCCCATATTTGTCACGGAAGGCCGGGATCATCACGGTCGGCAGGGCTGATCCGCCGACAACGGTCCGGGTCAGGCTTTCGGCCTTGCTGCCGGTCTTTTCCAGGGCCTGCAAAAGCCCCATCCAGATGGTTGGCACGCCCAGCGCCAGGGTAACCTTTTCGCCATCGATCAGCCGCACCAGGCTTTCGCCATCCAACTTTGGCCCTGGCAGCACCAGTTTGGCACCAACAGCTGCCGCGATATAGGGCACGCCCCAGGCATTGACGTGGAACATCGGCACCACCGCCATGACGGTATCGCGGGCCGAAATCGCCAGCCCATCGGGCTGGTTGCCACCAAGCGAGTGCAGCACCGTGGTACGATGCGTATATTGCACACCCTTGGGATTGCCCGTGGTACCAGAAGTATAGCACAGACTGGACGGCATGTTTTCGTCCAGCTCGGGCCAGCTGTAATCATCCCCTTCAGCAGCAATCAGTTCGTCATAAAACAGGATACCCGGCACGGTCTTTGCTGCGGCCTCGTCGCGGGGGCCCATCAGAACGATATGTTTCAGCGTTGTCAGATGCTCTTTCAGCTGGCCAACAGCCGCGACAAAGGTCGCATCAATGAACAGGACCTGATCGGCCGCGTGATTGATGATATAGATCAGCTGCTCTGGCTTGAGCCGTGGGTTGATCGTGTGGCAGATCATGCCAGCCCCGGAGACGCCAAAATAGATTTCCAGATGGCGGCGGTTGTTCCATGCAATAGTGCCACAGCGTTCGCCCTGCGCCACACCCAGACGCGCCAGCACCGCCGCCAGTTTGCGGGCATTGCTTTCCACTTCGCCCCAATTGGAATGCACCACCTCGCCCGTGGTCTCGACCGAGGTCACCGTGGTATCGCTGTGGTAACGGCCCGCATGTTCAACCAAAGAGCTGATCGTCAGCGGTTTGTGCATCATCTTGCCAAGCATCTTGCCTGCCTCCTCAAATATTCCCTGCAGCCAAAGCTGCGCTGCCGCGGATCAAATCCGCAGCCTTTTCCGCAATCATGATAGTGGGCGCGTTGGTATTGCCGCCAATCAGCCGAGGCATGACCGAAGCATCCACCACGCGCAGCCCCTCCATGCCGCGCACCTTCAATTCCGGATCCACCACGGCCATGTCGTCCTGGCCCATTTTGCAGGTCCCCACCGGATGGTAAATAGTATCCGAGCGCGCCCGGATATGCTGCTCCAACGCTGCGTCATCCGGCTCTTCTTTGATAAAAAGCTCTTTATGGATATAACCGGCCAGCGGCGGGGTCTGCATGATCTCGCGGGTCATCTGGACCCCCTTGATCAGGGTTGCCAGATCATCAGGATCCGACAGAAACTGCGGATCAATCCGTGGCGGTGCCAGCGGATCACCTGAAGTCAGCCCAACCGCGCCACGCGATTTTGGCCGCAGCACACAGACATGGCAGCTAAAGCCATGCCCCATATGAAGTTTTCTGGCATGATCATCGACAATAGAGATGACAAAATGCAGCTGGATATCAGGCCGCTCCAGATCTTCTTCGGTCTTCAGAAAGGCCGCCCCTTCAGCAAAGGGAGTGGCAATCATCCCGCGCCCGGTTTTGCGCCAGTTGGCAATATGTTTCAGCAGCGACAGGCTACCAGGAAGCGAGATGCCAAAATTGTCGCGATCCTTGGATTTATAAGCCAGGGTGAAATCAAGATGGTCCTGCAGGTTTTGCCCAACGCCCGGCAACTCGTGCAGCAGTTTGATGCCATGGGGTTCGATGTCTTCGGGCCGTCCCACGCCCGACAACTGCAACAGCTGTGGCGAGTTGAACGCGCCACCACAAAGCACAACCTCGCGCCGCGCTGTGACCTGTTTGTCCTGCCCGCCCTGTCGGTAAGCCACGCCAGTGGCGCGCTTGCCATCAAACAGAACCTTGGTCGCCTGCGCCTTGGTCAGCACTGTTAGATTGCTGCGATCCATCACCGGATGCAAATAGGCCGCGGCCGCCGAGCAGCGCTCTCCCGCCTTATCGGCGCTGTGAAACTGGGTAACCTGATATTCGCCGATACCGGTATTGTCGCCAGTGTTGAAATCCGCCACCTCTCGGATTTGCCGCGCCTGCCCCGCCGCAACAAAGGCGCGGGTGATGGGCCGCGGAGAGAGCTGATCGCTGACCTGTAGCGGACCCGCTTCGCCATGCATGGCATCGCCACCACGGGCGTTGTTTTCAGAGCGCTTGAAATAGGGCAGCACCGCATTCCAGTTCCAGCCCTGACAGCCTAGATCGGCCCATTCGTCATAGTCCTTGGCGTGGCCGCGCACATAGAGCATAGCATTGATGGCGCTGGATCCGCCCAGGGCCTTGCCGCGCGGCTGATAGCCCCTGCGCCCGTTCAGCCCCGGTTGCGGTACGGTTTCAAAGGCCCAATTGTTGATTTTGGGCTTGCCTGGCAACATAGCGACCACCGCTGCCGGAGCGCGCACCAGAATGCCATCGCCCTTGCCGCCTGCCTCGATCAGGCAAACCGATATATCGCTGTCTTCGCTCAGTCGTGCCGCCAAGGTCGATCCCGCAGATCCACCTCCGACGATGACATAGTCAAATTGCATGGCCTGTCCTCCCTCTGGCTAGCTGGCCTACACAACACAAGCCCGCAGGCCCGAAACTGTACAGGTTTACACCGCGTCACACAGAGGGAAGACCGCCAAACGGCGTAGCCTGGGAATGCTAGCGCAGGGCGGCCCGCGTCTCTGCATCATCTGCAGGCAGCTGTTCAGAATCGCCCGCAATATTGGCATCTTCTTCTGCCTCTGCCCTAGGTGTTTCGATATCGTCTACCGGGTCCAGATCCTGCACCACCACCGCATCAGAGGGGAAAGTGCCGGTGATCAGCGGCAGCATCTGCGCCCCAGAAACACTGACCAATTCCGGCGTTTCCGGCCGCTGCCAGCTGAGGGTATCAAAGCTGGTGCAATGCTCGCACACAGGGGCCCAATCGGCATGGATATGGTTGCAATTGCTGCACAGCCACTGCGGACCACGCGGCGCATTCAACGCCCGCGCCAGCCAGGCCTGGGTCACCGCATTGTCAGCGCCTTCGCCCTTTTCAATTGCTGCCATCAAGGTCAGCGCACGGGCATCGGGGCTGCGTTCAACCAGATCACCCAGCACCCGGCGGGCTTCGGGGTAGTCCTCGGCGACGATATGCAATTCTGCCATTACCAGCCGGGTTTCATCATCCTGCGGTTTCATCCGCGCCAGCTGCTCGAACCGTTTTACCCGCTGCTGTGCAGTTTCATCCGGTTCGATCTGGGCAAAGACATGGGCCAAATCGGGATGCGGTTGCGCCTCCCAAGCTTTTTTCAATACCTTGATGGCATTGCGCTTTTTACCCTGATCCAGATAGGCACGGGCCGCCATGGCTGCGGCCGGCACCAGATCCGGCGAGAGCCGGTTTGCCTCGATCGCCTGTTCGCGCTGTTCCAGACTTGCGGTTTCATCCACAATAGCCCGCGAGGCCGAGAGGGCCAGCACCGCATCGCGGCGCTTGAAGACATCGCGCGGCAGAGTACCGGTTTTCAGCTTGGTCGACAGGGTCTTGCGTGCCCCGGCCCAGTCTTCGGCCTGTGCCTGCAACTGCAGCAATACATCCTGCACCTCGACATGTTTGGGACGCAGCGCCAGTGCCTTTTCGGCCAGCTGCCGGGCGGTATCCTTATCACCCTCTGACAGTTTTTGTTTCATGATGCCACGTACCCCGACAAAGCGGGTGGACTGATTGGCAAGCAGCCGCTTATAGGCCTCGCCGGCGATCTTGGTCTCGCCCGCCATCTCGGCCGCCTGGGCGCTTAGCAGATCGGTGAGTTCCGGTTTCTGCAGATAGCGCGAGGCCTTTGCTGCCTTGGTCATCGCCAGGCGTCCCTCGCCAGAGGCCAGCGCCATCATACCATCGGACAGCGCCTGAAAGCCCTTTTCTTCACGGCTCTTGTCGAAATACCGCGAAATCGCCGTTTCATCGCCGTTGAGGAATTTCAGCGTTGCGATCAGCAGCCGCAGCAGTTTCAGGAAAAGCCATACCCCAACAAACAAAACACCCAGCGCCATGACAGATTGCAGCGCCCCAAGGGTATATTCCACCCCGGCGACGGTAATCTGCACGCCGCCTGCGGTTTCCATCAGGATCCCGGCGCCAAAGGCAAGCAAGGCGACAAGGGCAACAAAAACGAGAATTTTCAACAATGACCAGAGCATGTCAGCTTCCTTATTTGGCGTTCAGGCTTTGGGCCATTTGATCCACAGCAGCCAGGGCTGCCAGACGGGTTTGCGCTGCGGCCTGCCAATCGTCAAAGGCAGCCTGGGCGGCTTCGGGCAGGGTTGCAAGCTCCTCTCGTGCCGCCGCGATCTGGCCAGACTGCACCGCAGCTTCGGCCCGCGACAGAATGGCATCCGCGTCATCGCCATCACGCGGAGTAACGGAACGGGCGCCAAGGTGGCGGTTGATATAGGCCATCATCCCGCCGCTGCCTTTGGTTTCTTGCCGCGCCAGGGCAAGGGCCTCACGAGCAAGCGGGGCAAAGCTGGCCTGCAATCCCTGAAGCGACGTCACGCCCGTTTCGGCACTGGCCAGCAGCTCTGCCGGAACCTCGACCTGCTGCGCCTGCAGATCTGCCACCGCCGCGCCATAGGCCGTGCCGGCCTGCAAGGCGCCGTTTATCCGGGCTAGCGCGGTCTGCGCCGCAGCTATTCGGGCGGCCTCTATCCCCGCTTCTTCCTTCATGCGGGCCTCAGCCAGCATCTCTTCAACCTCAGAGCGCTGAGCCGCCAGACTGTCCTGCAGTTTGCCCAGCTCTGCCTCAAAGGCGGCAACCGCCTCGGGCGAGGCCGCATCAGACAGCGGGCGCATCTCCAGCGTCTCAATCCGGGTCGCCATGCTTGCAAGCGCCGCGTCCAGATCACCCTGGGAACCCGCGCCGGAACCCGCCGCCTCTATCTCGGACTCGGCGGCGCGAAGGCTGGCCTCAACATCCGTCAGGCGCTGCGCCAAATCAGCAACTTCAGGCTGGTTTTGATCGCTTTGCTCTGCCTGAAGAGCGGCAATCTGATCTTGCAACTTGGCCTGTACGGCCTGCACCGCCATCACATCAGCGGCGCTGCCGCCCTGCAGGCTGGGTGGCAGCACCTCGTTCAGCAGCCCGCCCTGGCCAACCACAAAGCCCAAAACAGAGGCAACTGCACCGCCCAGCAGCGCGGCACCAAAACCACCGCGTTTTTCGATAATCTGTGCAGGCACCGACTGCGGATCTGACGCGGGTGTCGGTATCTCATCCGCCAATGCAACCGCATCCGGTGCTTCAGTCTCAGTCTCAGTCTCAGTCTCAGTCTCAGTCTCAGTCTCAGTCTCAGTCTCAGTCTCAGTCTCAGTCTCAGTCTCAGTCTCAGTCTCAGTCTCAGTCTCAGTCTCAGTCTCAGTCTCAGAAGAGATCACCTCTTCCGCAGCCTCAAGATCAACCGTTTCGGCGGGGGGCTGATCGTCATTCCGAACTTCGGGCGCCGCAGGCTCCGGTTTATCCGTCGCTTGTTCGCTGGCCTTCTGCGGATCAGAGTCCGGCGTTTCAACCTCCGGCTTGGTCACATTGTCGGCAGTCTTTTTGTTAGCCACGCCGGCCTCCCTCGATTCTAAAATCACCCAAACGCACCGGGATTTCTGCGATCCTACTGCGCAGAATCCCCACCCTCAAGCCGCGTCAGGCGAACTGCGGCATCACGGACCATATCAGCCATACTGGCCGCATCTGGTTTCTTACTGACCTGCAAGCCCTTGTATTTCAAGCCCTGCAACTCTGCGGCAACGGCCTGGCTTATTGCAATCAAAGACAAATTCGCTGCGTCAAGACCCAGGCTGGCGAAATGCCGCGCAGTACGTGGTGAAAAAAGCGGCACGATTACATCGCTTTGCGCCCCGATCTGTTGCCGGGCCGCGTCCCCCAGCGGCAAAAGCTGCTGTTCATAGACCACCTGGCCCCGGCAGGGCAGGCCAGCTGCGCTTAGCCGGGCCGCGATATCACCGCGGGTATGGCGGCCATGCAGATGCAGCAGCGGGCTGGCGGGCCGCATCTTGATCAATTGCGCCACCAGTTCTGCGCCGTTGGTGCCGCAGCACTGCGCCTGCCAGCCCGCCGCCTGCGCCGCCTGGGTGGTGCGCTGCCCTACGCAATAGGCGGGAATCTCACCCGCGGCGGTGACTGCTGCGACCCCATTGGCAGAGGTGAAGATCACCCCGCCATAATCGGCACATGAAACCTCACCCTCCAGCCACTGCACCTGCATCAGCGGCGCATTGATCAGCGCCAACTCTGCGCGCAGCGGCGCTGGCAGCTCTGCGACAAACCGGGCCGCCGCCGCTTTGGGGCGGGTCATCAACAAGGCCACCTGGCGCGGCGATGGGTCGCTGGCAGTGTCCATGCCTGTTGCTCCTGGGATTGTTTGCATGTCGCATAGGTGCTAGCTCCACCAGCAATTCGATGCAACGGGTAGAGCATGACACAAAGCCTGACACTCTTGGGGCTGGAAAGCAGCTGTGACGATACCGCCGCCGCCGTGGTGCGGCAGGAACCGGGCCAGCGGGCCGAGGTTCTGTCCTCTATTGTCTTTGGCCAAACCGAGCTGCACAGCGCCTTTGGTGGGGTGGTGCCGGAAATTGCCGCCCGCGCCCATGCGGAAAAGCTGGACCACTGCGTCCGCGATGCGCTGCAGGCTGCCAATGTCACCCTACGCGATCTGGACGCGATTGCGGTCACCGCCGGGCCGGGGCTGATTGGCGGGGTGATGTCGGGGGTGATGTGCGCCAAGGGCATTGCCGCTGCCACTGGCCTGCCGCTGGTTGGCGTCAACCACCTGGCCGGTCATGCGCTGACCCCACGGCTGACCGATGATCTGGCCTATCCCTATCTGATGCTCCTGGTCTCTGGCGGGCATTGCCAATATCTGATCGCGCGGGGCCCGGAAGATTTCACCCGGCTCGGCGGTACCATTGACGATGCCCCCGGCGAAGCCTTTGACAAGACCGCGCGCCTGCTGGGCCTGCCGCAACCCGGCGGTCCCTCGGTGCAGAAAGAGGCGGAAACCGGCGATCCCAAGCGGTTTCGCTTTCCCCGCCCACTGATCAACCGAGATGATTGCGACCTTTCCTTTTCGGGATTGAAGACCGCCCTGATGCGGATGCGCGACCAGATCGTCGCCGAAAAATCAGGTCTGACACAGCAGGACCGGGCCGATCTTTGTGCCGGGTTTCAGGCTGCAGTTGCCGATGTGCTGGCCTCTAAAACGCGCCGCGCACTGGCGATTTACATGCAGGACGCCCCCAGTTCCCCAGCCCTGGCCGTTGCTGGTGGTGTCGCAGCAAATACCGCCATTCGCGCCGCATTAGAGACGGTTTGTGCCTCGAACAACACCCGTTTCATAGCACCGCCGCTAGCCCTGTGCACCGATAATGCGGCGATGATCGCCTATGCCGGCCTAGAGCGGTTTCGCGCAGGCGCGCGCGACGGCATGGATCTGACTGCCCGCCCCCGCTGGCCACTGGATCAGACCAGCCCCGCCATGCTGGGATCGGGCCGCAAAGGGGCAAAGGCATGAGCATTTCTGTTCTGGGTGCCGGGGCCTTTGGCACCGCGCTGGCCATTTCACTGGCCAAGGAAACACCCGTCACCCTCTGGGCGCGCGATCCGGCGCATGTGGCGCAGATGCAGGCTGAACGCTGCAACGCGGCGCGCCTGCCCGATGTGCCGCTGCCAGCGGGGCTGATCCTGACGGATGATATTGCCAGCGCCGCAAAATCAGAGGTGCTTCTGCTGGCGGTGCCCATGCAAAAACTGCGCGCCGTTCTGACCACCTATCAGGCCGAGTTGGCTGATAAGGTGCTGGTGGCCTGCTGCAAAGGGGTTGAGCTGAAAACCGGCCTTGGCCCCGTGAAGGTGATCGCCGAGACCCTGCCCAAGGCCCGGCCTGCGCTGCTGACTGGCCCCAGTTTTGCCGCCGATATTGCCCGCGGATTGCCTACGGCGCTGACCTTGGCCTGCGCCGATGCTGCACTTTGCCATCGCTTGCAGGAACAGCTGACCACCGCCAACCTGCGGCTCTACCGCACCACCGACACCAGCGGGGCCGAACTGGGCGGGGCCCTGAAAAATGTTATCGCCATCGCCTGCGGTGCAGTGATTGGGGCTGGCCTTGGCGATAGCGCCCGCGCGGCGCTGATGACGCGCGGCTATGCCGAGATGCAGCGCATGGCCCTGGCCTGTGGTGCCCGGCCTGAAACCCTGGCTGGCCTGTCCGGGTTTGGCGACCTGACCCTGACCTGCAGCTCTGCCCTGTCACGCAATTATCAGCTTGGGCTGGCGATTGGCCGGGGCGAGGGGTTTGACCCCAATATCACCGTCGAAGGTGCCGCCACCGCCCGCGCCACCGCAGCCAAGGCCACCACCATGGGGCTGGATATGCCCCTGACAGAAACCGTAGTCGGGCTACTGAATGGTGACTTGACGATTGCCAGCGCCAGCGCTCAACTGCTGGCACGCCCTTTGAAAGAGGAATAACATGCTGATTGCCCTGATCGCCCGCGACAAACCGGATCACCTACAGACCCGCGTCGACAACCGCGCCGCCCATCTGACCTATATCGAAGAAACTGGCGCTGTTGCTCAGGCCGGGCCGCTGCTGGATCAGAACGGCGATATGGCCGGATCGCTGGTCATTCTGGATGTAGAAGACATGGCGACAGCCGAAGCCTGGGCTGCAGCAGACCCCTATAAACTGGCTGGCCTGTTTGAATCGGTAGAGCTGATCACCTGGAAGAAAGTCATCGGCTGATGCGGTATTGGCTGTTCAAATCGGAACCTTCAACCTGGGGCTGGCCGGATCAAGTCGCCAAGGGTGATGCGGGCGAAGAATGGGACGGCGTGCGCAACTATCAGGCGCGCAATTACATGCGAGAGATGACCCTGGGGGACCGGGGGTTTTTCTATCATTCGCAAAAGGAACGGGCGGTGGTCGGCATTGTCGAAATCTGCGCCGAAGCACATCCTGACAGCACCACAGATGATGAACGCTGGGACTGTGTTGATATCAAGGCCGTGCGCCGCTTTGAACGGCCGGTGACGCTGCAGCAGATCAAATCCGATCCGCTGCTGGCAGAGATGCCGCTGGTCAAAAGCCCGCGCCTGTCGGTGCAGCCGGTCAGTGCAGAACAATGGCAGGTGATCTGCGCAATGGGACAAACCGATCCAGAGTGATCCGGGGGCGCGTTGTCCAGGGTCTAATCCAGGCCCCATCCAGGCCTGATTCAGATCTGCTGTAGCGTGCTGAAATGGGAGGAACGTCTTGGAACTTTTGAATGTAATCATCGCAGCCCTTGCCGGCTTTGCGCTGGGGGCTGTCTATTACGGGATCCTGGCAGAGCCCTGGATGGTGGCCGCCGGGATACGACGTGGCACCGACGGCAAACCCGAAGGCGGCCCAAAACCACTGATCTATGTGCTGAGCTTCTGCCTGCAACTGGTTGTGGCAGGCATGATGCGCCATGTTTTCACCCTGTCAGGCATCTCTGGCGCAGGCGCTGGTCTGGTGGCTGGTCTGGGTGTTGGCTTATTCTTTATCAGCCCCTGGATTGCACTGAACAATCTCTTTGGCGGACGTCCTGCCAAACTCACGCTGATTGATGGTGGCTATGCCAGCCTGGCCTGCGCCACCATTGGCCTGGTGCTAACGTTATTCTGAAGCGCCGCGCCCAGCCCCGGAGACGATCCTGCTGACGGTGCTACAGGCCAAAGGAGGGATCAGACATAAAAAAAGGGAAGACCCTACAGGATAGTAGGATCTTCCCTTTCACCCCGCGTGCTCCACAGTCCACCACACGCGTATGAAAATTCCGTCCTAGCCATCCTGGCTGGTATAATCTTTATAGCTTACTTTGGGTTGTGCTGGCAAACTCTATGCACAGACAATTCCATTCAAATGAAAAACACCCGGCACGCCTGCCGAGTGTTTCTGGTCTTGTGTCGCGCCCTACATGGCTGGCGCAGAGCCACAAATCCACAAAGAGTGGGGCTTAGCCGTAGACGGCTTCTTTGCCGAAATGCTTGGTCAGCATGTAATAGACAACTGCGCGATACTTGTTGCGCTCGGATTTTCCGTAGATATCTACAACCTTAGTGATTGCCTCCATCAGTTCTGGACCATCCGCCAGGCCAAGTTTCTTGACCAGGAAGTTTTCCTTGACGGTTTCCAGTTCACTGTCCTGGGTGGCCGCCACGGTAGAGGAATCGGCATTATAGATCGCCGGACCGCAGCCAATGGTCACCTTGGTCAGCAGATCCATATCTGGTTCCATGCCGCATTTGTTTTTCAGATCATCAGCATATTGCGCGATCAAATCATCACGTTTTCCCAAAATCTTTTCTCCCTTCTGGGTTGGATCTTATTCAGGATCCTTCCGGCTGTATCGTTGCCACCTATAGTTTAGAGGCAGATACACACAGAGCAACTGGGAATTTTGGCGTTCAGAGCTCACGCTTCGGCCATTCGCCGCTACAAGACCAATGCCCCCCTTTGGAAAGCTAGGTCAGCATAAGGCGCGCCGATCCCGCCAACAAAAAATCCTCCGCAAGATACTATCTTGCGGAGGATTTAAGGGTATCACAACCTGTAGGTTACGCAGTTAGTAGCGATAGTGCTCTGGCTTGAAGGGGCCTTCCGGGGTCACACCGATATAGGCGGCCTGCTCTAGGCTTAGGCTCGACAGTTTGACGCCAATCCGATCAAGGTGCAGACGGGCGACTTTTTCATCCAGATGCTTGGGCAGGATGTAGACTTCGTTCTTGTACTCATCGCCGCGCAGCCACAGCTCGATCTGAGCCAGAACCTGGTTGGTAAAGGAGGCCGACATCACAAAAGACGGATGCCCGGTGGCATTGCCAAGGTTCAAGAGACGTCCTTCAGACAGCAGGATCAGACGGTTACCCGAGGGCATCTCGATCATGTCGACCTGTTCTTTGATGTTGGTCCACTTGTGGTTCTTCAGGCTTGCCACCTGAATTTCATTGTCAAAGTGACCGATGTTGCCAACGATCGCCATATCCTTCATCTCGCGCATGTGCTCGATGCGGATCACATCCTTGTTGCCAGTGGTGGTGATAAAGATATCGGCGCTATCGACGACATCCTCCAGACGCACCACTTCAAAGCCATCCATCGCGGCCTGCAGGGCGCAGATCGGGTCAACTTCGGTAACTTTGACGCGGGCACCAGCACCGGACAGGGACGCAGCAGAGCCTTTGCCCACATCACCATAGCCACAGACAACGGCAACCTTGCCAGCCATCATGGTGTCAGTGGCGCGGCGAATCCCGTCGACCAGAGATTCCTTGCAGCCGTATTTGTTGTCGAACTTCGACTTGGTGACCGAATCGTTCACGTTGATCGCAGGGAAAGGCAGCTGGCCGTTTTTCTGCAGCTCATACAGGCGGTGCACGCCAGTGGTGGTTTCTTCCGAAACCCCCAGGATCGCCTCGCGGGTTTTGGTGAACCAGCCGGGGCTTGCCGCCATACGCTTTTTGATCTGGGCAAAGATGGCTTCTTCTTCTTCCGAAGTTGGCACCTCGATCAGATCGGTTTCGCCGGCCTCAACGCGGGCGCCAAGCAGCACATAAAGCGTAGCATCGCCGCCATCATCAAGGATCAGATTGGCACCCTCGGGGAACATGAAGGAACGGTCGAGATAATCCCAATGTTCAACCAGCGTCTGGCCTTTGATGGCAAAGACGGGTGTACCACCTGCAGCGATGGCCGCAGCCGCGTGATCCTGGGTTGAAAAAATGTTGCAAGAGGCCCAGCGCACATCTGCGCCCAGCGCCACCAGCGTTTCGATAAGCACCGCAGTCTGAATGGTCATATGCAGCGAGCCAACGATGCGAGACCCTGCCAGCGGTTTGCTATCACCATATTCAGCGCGCAGCGCCATCAGGCCTGGCATTTCGGTCTCGGCGATATCCAATTCCTTGCGGCCAAATTCAGCCAACGCAATGTCTTTTACAATATAATCCTCGGCCATGGTCCGCTCCGTTCTGGTTACGAGTTCTCTTGGCAGCAGGAGGTAACACCGCAATGGTTTACAAGCAACGAAGATAGCAGCGGTGATGCAATGCCGGATCCATTACCGGAAAACCCACCATCAGCTTGGCACTCCGGGCTCGGAACCCGACTTTGTCACTTTGAAATAATTCTGACCGGAGGCGACGATACAACTGATACCCGAAGGATAGGTCACCAGCACGGTAAAGGTCCCGCTATCGGCGGAACTCCAGATCTCGATCATCGTATCAAAAGGCTGGGAATTCTGCAGACCGGCCGATGATAGGCTTTCGGAAAAGGAGGCTTGCAATTGTTGCACCAGTCCTTCGCGCGGCGCACAGCTTGCGGCCAAGGCAGGCGGTGCCATTGCAGACATGCCAAAGACCAGCGCGGATGAGAAGAGACGTTTAAACATGATAAGCTCCTATTTTGTTGAGGTTTCTCTCAGCACTAGGGGCGCATTATCCGGGCGGATAACGCCCCTGTCATGGTATACAATTTAGGTGTTAAACTGGAATTTTCAATCTCACGGCGGATCACCTTCGCGTCGTAGCCCCTGCCGCTGACCTGTCAAACACCCGCACAATTGTCGGCAAAAATCCGGCTTTGCTGCGCTTCGCGGTTTACCTTTGGGCCACCAAACAGATAGGCAGAGAAGGTCTGCTAACCACCGGAATTTCGCCCGATGCCCCCTAAACCCGCCCGCGCCTGGCAACGTATGCTCTCTGGTCGTCGTCTGGACCTGCTGGACCCCACGCCGATGGATATCGAGATAAGCGATATCGCGCATGGCCTGGCCTTTGTGGCGCGCTGGAACGGTCAGACGCAGGGGGATTTTGCCTATTCCGTCGCCGAACATTCGCTGCTGGTGGAAGAACTGTTTTCGCGCATGCATCCCAACGCGCTGGTGAAATGGCAGCTGGCGGCGCTGCTGCATGATGCGCCGGAATATGTCATCGGCGATATGATCTCGCCGGTGAAGGCAGCGGTAGGGTCAGGCTATGGCGAATTGGACCAGCGGCTGACCTCGGCCATTCACATCAAATTTGGCCTACCGGCCCAGCTGCCCAAAACCATCAAGGCGCAGATCAAACGGGCCGACAAAATCAGCGCCTGGATGGAGGCGGTGCAGATTGCCGGCTTTTCCGAGACCGAGGCCAACAAGCTGTTTGGCCGCCCCAGAACCGAGGTGATCGCCGGACTGGCCATTGACCTGCGCCCACCGCTACAGGTGCGCCAGTCCTTTATCGCCCGCCATGCAGATTTGCTGGCCCGCCTTTAGGCCTAGGCTGCCTCACCGCGCTTTTTCTGGGGCTTCGCCTCGACAAAGCCCGCCTGCCCGCCCAGACCTTTGTCCTGCAGGATCTGGTTGCGCTCTGCCTCTGTCAGAATGGTCCAGCCCGTGGTCTTCGAGATAAAGCCAAGCCGCGCCAAGGTTTCGCCAATGACCTGGTGATCCAGTTCACCAAAGCTCAGCCGACTGGATTTTTGCTTGGCCTGGGGCACCCATTCCGCCCGCAGACCGCCAATCACCACCGGGGCGCGGTTGCAAAAGCTTTCGACATGCTGCGCCAGCAAGTTATTGGCGCCAGAGCTACGCCGCAGGATCATCGCCACCTCTTGGTCGGCCCGACCCACCATGGCAAACAGATGCAGCGCCGATCCATCGGCAGCGATCACTTTACGCGCTGCCTTGTAGCGCGCAACCTGTACCGCCAGGCTGTGCTCCTGCGGGTGAAAAATTTCATAGCCTTCGGCCTCTAGCAGGGTTTCCAGCCGTTCTTCGCCCAGCAGACCGCCCTTGCCCAGGCCCAGTTTGGAACGCGAGATATAGAGTTTTTCCGCACCCTCGGCCGCGACATCGCAGGCAAAGCGGCTGTGGACCGCCTGGCGGAATTTTCCCGTACCTCGTGTAATTTTCCCCAGGCCAAACCCCTGCCCCGGCACCACCAGTTCTTCCACATAGGTCGGGCGAGTCGCAACGTGGATAGGCAGATTGCTGCCAAACAGCGACAGGTATTCCCGCTGGTAACCACGCACCACATCGCCGACCTTGGGCCGTTTGGGGATGAACAAAATGCCACGAATATCCTCTTCCACCCGCGACAAAGCCCAGAGCCGCGAAGAGCTTTCGACCAAGAAATGGCCAAAATGTGCCCAAAGCACCCCACCCCAAAGCCAGCGGCCCTGCAGGGATTTGCGAACCTTCCTAGGGCGTTCTGGTGCGATAGTGATGGGGCGGTATTTGCGCCAGAGCGCCGCCTCGGGGCAATAGCTGCCATCGCTGTACAGTACCCCGGCGGGCTGTACCAAGGCGCTGATCTTCGGCGGCACCACACAGGCATCGGCCAAGATATGCATGTCTTCGGACCAGCCGCCACTTGGCAGGGGCTGCAAGGCCGGGTCGGTGATTTCTGGCTGAGATGACGTTTGTGACATCCCGCAGCCCCTAACGCGGGCTGCGTTTGGCCAAGATGCGCTGCAGCGTCCGGCGATGCATGTTCAACCGGCGCGCGGTCTCGGATACATTGCGATCACAGAGCTCATAGATACGCTGGATATGTTCCCAGCGCACGCGATCTGCGCTCATCGGGTTTTCAGGTGGCGGCGGCATTTCGTCATCACCGCTGAGCAGCGCATTCATGATATCTGCCGCATCTGCCGGTTTTGACAGATAATCCGTTGCGCCGATCTTGACCGCTGCAACCGCAGTGGCAATGGCGCCATAGCCAGTCAGCACCACCACCCGGCTGTCGGGGCGCTTTTCGCGCAGGACTTCGACCACATCCAGGCCATTGCCATCTTCGAGGCGGAGATCCACCACCGCAAAGGCCGGCGGGCGGGCGGTTGCGATGGCACATCCACCGGCAACCGAATCGGCAGTTTCCACTTCAAAGCCGCGTTTTTCCATGGCCTTGGCAAGACGCCGCAGGAAGGGTTCATCATCATCAACCAGCAAAAGCGTCTTGTCTGGCCCAATTTCCTGCAGTGCGTTTTCGGTCATGCCCGGTTCTCCGCCAATTCTGCGCAAAGGCTACGCAGATTATTGAAGGCGATACTAGCGACCCCGCCAGCAAGGTCAAACAGCCTAGGTGCGGAACCCGGTCAGTCTGGCATTGCTGGTTTGAAAGATATCTGGCCTGACAACATATAACGCGATAGGAAAAATGGTTATATTTCTATGCATTACACAGCAGTCAGGCCGTTTATCCGCCAATTCCACAGGACGTAGAATCCGCCTCATCTCAGGGATTTTCTGCGCTTGAAAAGTGACCTGCTCTTCTCTGCGCCCAGGAAACCCCTGATGTTTTTTTGGATTTTTCGCCAGAGATGCCGGATGACCGGGTCCAGCGCCTGGACTATTTTACATATTCTCGACGTAGCAGCTAACCTTGTCGGCGACCTGCTCGGGCGTTTCATCGCGGCGGAAGAAATCCACAAAACCGATCTCGGGCAGCACCAGATAGGCAAAGGTCGAATGATCGACCAGGTAATAATCTTCATCGCCGGGCTGGCGTTTGAAATAGGTCTTATAGGCCCGGCTGGCCGCTTTTACCTGTTCAAGGGATCCGGTCAGTGCAATCATCTTTTCATGCATATTTTCGGCGTAGTCTCCCATCACTTCGGGGGTGTCGCGCTCAGGATCAATCGAGACAAAAACCGGAGTGGTGCTGATGCCACGTTCCGCCAGCAGATCGACGGCATCGGCGTTGCGAGTCACGTCCAACGGGCAGACATCAGGGCAGAAGGTATAACCAAAGTACAGGATCGACGGTTCAGTAAAGACATCGCGGTCAGTTACCAGCTCTCCCTTTGCATTGATCAACTCGAAGGGGCCGCCAATCGTATCGCCACCGCTGGCAATGGTACTGCCGCCGCACTGGGCGAATTTATCTTCCCCGCTGCTGCGGGTGAAGAACCATGTGCCGCCGGCCAGGACAGCGATAAAAAGGACGGCAAGAAGCGAATAGAGACGGGTCATGTGATCACACTTTATGTTGCAGGAGGAGAGTTGATCGTTTCTGCCGCCAGACCTATCAAGAAACACAGGCAATGCAACTACGCCAAAACATCACAGCTGTGCGAGGCCGACCCCGGTTTGCGCAGGCTGCAGGAGCGATAGCATGAGTGATAGGCAAATTGACCTGATGCAGGGGCAAGAACGCAGCCATTGGATTAGGCTGCGCACCCTGATTGTGCTGCGCTGGGTTGCCATTACCGGCCAGCTGATTGCCATCACCGTGGCGCAGCAGCTCTATAATCTACAGCTGGATCTGGTCCTCTGCCTGCTTGCGGTCGGGATCTCGGTGATTAGCAACATGCTGGCGATCTTTGTCTTTCCGGTCAACAAGCGCCTGTCAGAGTTTGAAAACCTACTGATGGTTCTGTTCGATCTGCTGCAACTGGGGTTCTTGCTCTTTCTGACAGGGGGGCTGAACAATCCCTTTACCCTGCTGGTACTGGCCCCGGTGACCATTTCCGCCGCAATGATGGGGCTGCGCTCTACCCTGGTGGTGGGGGGAACCGCAATCATTCTGGTGACGCTGCTGGCGGAATTCCACATTCCGCTGCGCACCGCACAGGGATTTATCCTGCGTATTCCGGATGTCTTTATCTTTGGCAATTGGACCGCCATTGTCATCGCCATTCTGTTTATCGGCGCCAACTCCTTTCGCATCAGCACCGAAATGCGGCGCATGTCCGATGCGGTTGCCGCCACCCAGCTGGCGCTGTCGCGGGAACAAAAGCTTACTGATCTGGGCGGGGTCGTGGCCGCCGCCGCGCATGAGCTGGGCACGCCACTGGCCACCATCAAGCTGGCCAGTGGCGAATTGATCGACGAATTGGACGCGCAGCCTGACCTGCGTGAAGACGCGGTGCTGATCCGCGAACAAGCCGAGCGCTGCCGCGATATCCTGCGCGACATGGGCCGGGCCGGCAAAGACGATTTGCACCTGCGCCAGGCACCGCTGTCTACCGTCATTCACGAAGCCGCCGAACCGCATCTCAACCGCGGCAAGGAAATCCATTTTGACGAGGCCCCACTGGAAGATGGCAGTTTCCAGCAACCCACCATTCTACGCAAACCGGAAATCATCCATGGGCTGCGCAATCTGGTGCAGAACGCCGTTGATTTCTCGCGCACGACCGTCTGGATAAAATCAACCTGGAACGACGAAAAGATCTCTCTGCATATTCATGACGACGGGCGCGGGTTTTCTCCACATCTGCTGGGCCGCATTGGCGACCCCTTCATGCGACGCCGCCGCAGCGAAACCGACCGCAAACAGCGCCCAGAATATCAGGGCATGGGTTTGGGATTGTTCATCGCCAAAACTCTGCTAGAGCGCACCGGAGCCGAGTTGAAATTCGCCAATGGGGCCAGTGAACCGCCACCACACCCATCTGATCGCCCCGGTGCCATTGTTGTGGTATCCTGGCCGCGCGGCAAAATTGACGCCCAGTTCGGGGAAAATGCCGTTCCGAAGGGAAAAAATAAGTGGATAGAAGTTTAACTGTTCACTTTTGGATAATTAATTAAACTGCAGTTAACCATTTGTGAGCCACCATGGGAAAAAACGAGCACTGAAATAGGCAGGACAATATGCAGAACCTCATCTCGATCGAGTGGTTGATGCTGGCCACACTTTGCTGTGCAACTGCAGCAGCAGCCGTCTGGTGGCTGTCACCAGAACAGCGCTCCAAGAGTATGGAGCAGGATCTTTTGGTTGGCGATGGCCGTACCGACGCCGTTTTTCTCTTTGATGATACCAGCTTGATCGGGTGGTCCTCGGGCGCGCGGAAATTTATCGGCGAACATGCCGAACATTTCAGCTGGAACATGCTTCGCGACCAACTGGCCCGCAACTATCCAGGCCTGCCGCAAAGCCCCGGTTTTCTGAAAGATATTGGCCCGCTTGTGCTGACCGGAACCGCCTCTGCCGAAAGCCGCGAAGCCCATTGCGAATGGATTGATGGGATCACCCGCGTACAATTGCGCCGCAGCACCCTGGAAGAGCAAAACAAATCGCTCGACCAGGAACTGACCACCCTGCGCGCTGCGGTGCATCAGGCCCCCTATCCGGTCTGGCTGCAATCGGACGAGGGTGCCGTCACCTGGTCGAATCTGGCCTATGATGATCTCAGCCATAAACTGCGCGGACGCGATGCCGATTTTTCCATCCCGCTGTTCGACAATCTCGAAGAACCAAAAGCCAGCGGCAAGGCAGAGCGGCTGTCCATCCCGATGCCCGAAAGCACCAAGCGCCTGTGGTACAATATCTCGACCACCGAAACTGAGGCCGGCTGGCTGTGCCATGCAGTTGATGTCAACGCCGTGGTTGATGCCGAGATCGCACAGCGCAACTTTGTACAGACGCTGGCAAAAACCTTTGCACAGCTGTCCATTGGGCTTGCCATTTTTGACCGCAACCGCCAGCTGGTACTGTTCAATCCGGTGCTGATCGACCTGACCGCCCTGCCGGCCGATTTCCTCAGCTCGCGGCCCAGCCTGATGACCTTCTTTGATCGGCTGCGCGACCAGCGGCTGATGCCTGAACCAAAGAACTATTCCAGCTGGCGCCACCAGATCGAAGACCTGTTGGAAGCCGCCGCAGAAGGCCGGTACCAGGATACCTGGTCGCTGCCCTCGGGTTCTGTCTATTCGGTCTCTGGCCGTCCCCACCCCGATGGGGCCATCGCCTTTCTGTTCGAAGATATCACCGCTGAGGTCACGCTCACCCGGCAGTTCCGTTCCGAATTGGAACTGGGACAGTCGATCATGGATCAGATGGACGAAGCCATTGCGGTCTTTGCCAATGATGGCACCATGACCTTTTCGAATGAAACCTATCATTCGCTGTGGAAAATGGATCCCGAGGCCAGCTTTGCCAAGGTCTCTATCATGGATGCAGCCCGCATCTGGCAAGACACCTGCAGACCCAACCCCGCCTGGGGTGAGATCCGCGATTTTGTTGCCGGCAGCGATGGGCGCACGCCGTGGTGGACCCAGGTGCAACTGCGCGACGGCACGCCGCTGCTCTGCAAGGTCACCGCAATCCAGAACGGCGCAACCATGGTCAGCTTTCAGGCACCAGACCCCGGGCTGCCACCGCTGGAGCAGCAAAAATTCGCCATCACCGATCAGACTGGGCAGGCCTGAGGCCTAGCGCCGCGTCTGGCCAATCATACCTGCCAAAAGGGCGCGATCAGCGGGGGCTGATCGCGCCCTTCTCGCTTGCAGCACAGCCCAGCCAGAGGCATTGTGGCGCCATGATTGAAAGCCCTGATCCTGCCGCCACTGACAGCGGCACCACAACGCCCCCCAGCAGCCCGTTTTCCTGCGACCTTGCCTCTGCCGAGGCAACCGCAGAACTGGCGCGGCTGATCGCTGAACAGTTGCAGCCCGGCGATTGCCTGCTTTTGGCGGGGCCAATCGGGGCAGGTAAAACGCATTTTGCCCGCAGCCTGATCCAATCCCTGATGCCGGTGCCCGAAGACGTTCCCTCGCCCACCTTCACCCTGGTGCAAACATATGACCTGCCGGGCTGCGACCTGTGGCACGCAGATCTTTATCGTCTGTCCGCCCTGGAAGAGATAGAGGAGCTGGGCCTGGTTGAGGCCTTTGAAGAAGCCATTTGCCTGATTGAATGGCCGGATCGCCTGGCCGAACTGACCCCGGCCCATGCGCTGCAGCTGTCGCTCTCGCTTGACCCGGCACTGGAAGACAGCCGCCATCTGACCCTGACATGGACGGATCCAAAATGGCAGCACCGGCTGGATCAGATCGCCAGCCTCAACCGGGCCAGCTCCCCCCCTGCACAGCCCACCCCAAGTGAGAGCCAATATGACCAGTCGTGACACCCAGATCACCGCATTCTTACAGCGCAGCGGCCACGGCGATTGGCAGCGCGCAACACTGGCGGGCGATGCCTCGGCGCGACGCTATGACCGACTGACCAACCCGGATGGGCGCAGCCTCGTGTTGATGGATGCCCCGCCTGACAGCGGCGAAACCATCCTTCCCTTTGTGCGCATCGCCAATTTCCTGCGCAACCAGGGGCTCAGCGCGCCTGGCATCCTTGCCCAAGACCCCGAGGCCGGCTTTTTGCTGATCGAAGACCTGGGCGACCAGCGGTTTTATGAAGTCCTGCAGGCGGATCCCAGCCAGGAAAAGCCGCTTTATGGCCTGGCGACCGACCTGTTGCTGCATCTGCATCAGCAGCCTGCCACCAGTATCCCATTGGCGCTAGAGCCACTTGGACCGCGCGCCATGGCGGAATTGTCCAGTCTGGTAATCAGCCACTATTGCGGCCCGCTGCGCGGAGGCGCCGACACCGACCTGCAGCACCGCTTTGAAAATCAGTTTGAAGACATCCTGCGCCAGACCCTGCGCGGCGAAATGGTTTTTGTGCATCGGGATTTTCACGTGCAAAACCTGATGCACCTGCCGGATCGCACCGGGCTTGCCCAAGTCGGCGTGATTGATTTTCAGGACGCCCGCGCGGGCCATCCCGCCTATGATCTGGTTTCGCTCTTGCAGGACGCCCGCCGCGATGTACCCGCCGCAATCGAGGCGCAGATGATCAACCGCTACCTTGCGACCAGCCCAATCGACGACTCCAGCTTTCGCAGCGCCTATGCGGTGATCGGAGTGCAGCGCAATCTGCGCATCCTTGGCGTTTTTGCCCGGCTCTCGCTAGAGCACGGAAAGCCCCAATATCTGGAACTGATCCCACGGGTCTGGAACCATGTGATCAACGGCCTGGAACACCCGGCGATGGCACCGCTAGCCAATTGGCTGCAACAGGACCTGCCCCCGCCCAGCCCGGAAAACCTGGCAAAGCTGCGCCGATGACCAACGCCGTCCACCCGCAAGACAGCCCCGAAAGCATCCTGCTGTTTGCCGCCGGCTTTGGCACCCGGATGAAGGCACTGACACAGAACTGCCCCAAGCCGATGATCGCCGTGGCCGGCCAGCCGCTGATTGACCATACGCTGACCCTGGCCCAGGCCATGCAACCACGGCATATTGTGGCCAATCTACACTATCTGCCGCATATCCTCGCGGCGCATCTCTCCCCCAAAGGCGTGCTGCTCAGCCAGGAAAGCCCAGAGGTGCTGGATACCGGAGGCGGGCTGCGTCATGCGCTGCCCCTCTTGGGGGCGGCGCCGGTCTTTACCGCCAATACCGATGTGATCTGGAAGGGGCCAAACCCATTTAAGGTTGCCCTGGACGCCTGGGACCCGGCCCGCATGGACGCGCTGTTGGTCTGCATTCCGATCCCCCGCTGCCATGGCCGCAGCGGGGTCGGCGATTTCACCCGCGATTCCGACGGGCGGCTCAGCCGAGGCGGCGATCTGGTTTATGGCGGGGTGCAAATTGTCAAAACCGCCGGACTTGCGCTGATTGAAGAAGATGTTTTTTCGCTCAACCTGTTGTGGAACGATATGGTGCGCGATGGGCGGCTTTTTTCGGTGGAATACCCTGGCCACTGGTGCGATGTGGGCCACCCCGAAGGAATTGCCATTGCCGAGGATCTGATTGCCAATGATGTTGTTTGAACCTCAGGATACGCCACGCATCTTTGCTGTTCCCATTGGCGTCGATTTTCCCCGTGCGCTGGCCCAGGGGTTGCTGCACCGGGCACATGCGCTGCCTCCCGAAGGCCTGGCGCAGGTCGAAGTGATCCTCAACACCTCTCGGATGATGCGCCGCTGTCGCGCGCTGTTTGAAGAAGGCCCGGCCCTGCTGCTGCCACGCATGCGCCTGTTGACCGATCTTGCCCATGAGGCCAGCCTGCAGGGCCTGCCCCCCGCACTGCCACCGCTGCGACGGCGGCTGGAACTGTCACAGCTGATCGCCAAACTTCTGGATGCGCAGCCCGATCTGGCCGCCCGGTCTTCGCTCTATGATCTGTCGGACAGTCTGGCGGCGCTGATTGACGAAATGCAGGGCGAAGGCGTCAGCACCGACGTGATCCGCAATCTCGATATTTCCGATATGTCGGGTCACTGGGCGCGGGCGCAGTCTTTCATCGGCATCGCAGATGATTTCATCGAGGGCCATGATGGTGCTATGGATGCCGAGGCCCGCCAGCGCCAGGTGGTTCTGAACCTGATCGAAACCTGGCAAGACACCCCGCCGCAGCATCCGGTCATCCTTGCAGGCTCTACCGGGTCGCGCGGCACCACCCTGCTGCTGATGCAGGCCATTGCCCGGCTGCCGCAGGGGGCCGTGGTGCTTCCCGGCTATGATTTTGAACAGCCTGCCTCTGTCTGGCAGCACCTGCATGATGCGCTGACCAGCGAAGACCACCCGCAGTATCGCTTTGCCAAGCTGATCGCCGATCTTGATATGACACCGGATATGGTGCGCCGCTGGAACACAGCCGAGCCCACCTCGGTGCCGCGCAACCGCTTGATTTCCCTTGCTCTGCGCCCGGCTCCGGTCACTGACGCCTGGATGAGCGAAGGCCCGGATCTGACCGATCTGGACAAGGCCTGTGCCGATGTCACCCTGGTCGAGGCCCCCACTCCGCGCGCCGAGGCGCTGGCCATTGCCCTGCGTCTGCGCCAGGCTGCCGAAGACGGCAAGACTGCGGCGCTGATCTCGCCAGATCGGATGCTCACCCGGTTGGTTTCGGTGGCACTGGACCGTTGGGACATCCTGCCCGATGATTCCGCCGGCCTCCCGCTGCAGCTGACGCCTCCGGGACGTTTCCTGCGGCATGTGGCCGAATTGTTCTGCCGCCCGCTGACAGCCGATGCACTGCTGACCCTGTTGAAACACCCGCTGACCCATGATGGCACCAGCCCAGACGCTGCGCGCGGTGAACACCTGCGCCATACCCGCGATTTTGAACTGGACCTGCGCCGCAATGGCCCGCCCTTCCCCGATGCTGACAGCTTTGCAGCCTTTGGCATCAAACAGGATCTAACGCCGGGCTGGACCAACTGGCTGGCGCAGAACTTTGCCAACCAGCAGGTCCAGGCCCCCCTCCATCTGAGCGATTGGGCCGCGCTGCTGCGCAGCCGGGCCGAAGCCATCTCAGCCGGCAGCCAGATCACCTTGCCCGGTGCAAGCGGTACGCTATGGGACAAAAAGGCCGGGCAAATAGCGCATGAGGTCTTTGCCAACCTGGAAGCGGAAGCCGCATATGGTGGCGAAATGTCAGCGCGCGATTTTGCCGATCTGCTCTCGGCGCTGTTGTCGCAGGCAGAGGTACGCGACCGCGACACCCCCTATGGATCGATCATGATCTGGGGCACGCTCGAGGCCCGCGTACAGGGTGCCGATCTGGTCATCCTCGGCGGGCTGAACGAAGGCAGCTGGCCCGAAGCCGCCAAGCCCGATCCCTGGTTGAACCGACAATTGCGCCATCAGGCCGGGCTGCTGCTGCCGGAACGCCGCATCGGGTTGTCAGCGCATGATTTCCAACAGGCCGTCGCCGCACCCGAGGTCTGGCTGACCCGCGCCGCTCGCACGGATGAGGCCGATACCGTTGCCTCGCGCTGGCTCAACCGCCTGACAAATCTGCTAAAAGGCCTGCCAGATCAAGGCGGCAAAGCGGCTTTGGATGCAATGAAGGCCCGTGGCCAAACTTGGCTGGACTGGGCCGAAGCGCTGGAAGAGCCGATAGAGCTGCCCGCCGCTCATCGCCCTGCCCCGCGCCCGCCCCTGGCTAGCCGACCGCGCAGGCTAACCATCACCGAAATCCCGCGGCTGATCCGCGACCCCTATGCGATCTATGCCAAACATGTGCTGCGCCTGCGCAAGCTGAACCCGCTGGTGCAGGAACCTGACGCCCTGCTGCGCGGTACGGTTGTGCATGAAATCTTTGAAGATTTTATTCGCGATACGCTGCAGGATCCCAGCCTGCTCAGCCCGGATCACCTGATTGAAACGGCCCGCGCCCTGCTGGAACGCGATGTCCCCTGGCCTGTGGCCCGGATGCTCTGGCTGTCGCGGATTGAACGGATCGCCGGAGATTTCATTCTGTCCGAACAGGCCCGCCAAAGCCGTGGCAAACCGCTGAAACTGGAAGCCAAGGGCGAAGCACGGCTGGAACCTTTGGATTTCTCTATCGCCTGCCGGGCTGACCGGATTGATCAGGATGATCGCGGTTTTCTGCATCTCTATGACTACAAAACCGGCATTCCCCCTTCGGAATCGCAACAAAAGAAGTTCGAAAAACAGCTGCTGATCGAGGCCGCCATGGCCGAGGAAGGTGCCTTTCAGGAGATTGGCCCCGCCGAGGTGGCCAGCGCCGCCTTTATCGGGTTGGGCAGCAGCCTGAAAGAGGTGCCCGCGCCGCTGCAGGATCAGCCCCCCGCCAAGATCTGGGAGGAATTGAAAACCTTGATCGGTGCTTATTTTGAACAGGAACAGGGCTATTCCAGCCGCCGTATGGTGCACCGCGATGATTTTGCCGGCGACTACGATCACCTGGCCCGTTTTGGCGAATGGGATCGCAGCGCCATGCCCAGCCCCGAGGATCTGACATGAGCAGCCCAACCGCCAAGCCCCGCGATGCCGCCTCTGAGGCGCAATTTCGCGCGGCCCGCCCCGATGCCTCTACCTGGCTGGCGGCCAATGCCGGCTCTGGCAAGACCAAGGTGCTGACCGACCGAGTGGCGCGGCTACTGCTCAAGGGGGTGCAACCGCAACATATTCTGTGCCTTACCTATACCAAAGCCGCTGCCAGCGAGATGCAGAACCGGCTGTTCAAGCGCCTTGGCGAATGGGCGATGCTGCGCGATGATCAGCTTACCGCCGCGCTGAACGATCTGGGGGCAGATGATGCGATATCTGCAGAGGGTCTGTCCCAGGCGCGCACCCTGTTTGCCCGCGCGATTGAAACCCCCGGCGGCTTGAAAATCCAAACCATCCATTCCTTCTGTTCGTCCCTGTTGCGGCGTTTCCCGCTAGAGGCCGGCGTCAGCCCGCAATTCGCCGAAATGGAAGACCGCGCCGCCGCGCTGCTGCGGGCCGAGATCGTCGAGGATTTTGCCAAGGGCGATCACGCCCATCTGGTTGAACCCCTGGCGCGCCATGTGGGTGGCAGCGATTTTGAAGACCTCACCGCAGCCCTGTGTCAACGCCGCGCCGCTTTTGAAGCGCCGCTAGACTGGTCCGAGCTGCTGGCGCGGTTTGATCTGCCGCCCGGATTTGACCGTGCAGCACTGGAACAGCGGGTCTTCCTCGGCGGCGAAACAGAACTGTTGCAAGCCAGCCGCGCAATGCTGGCCACGGGCGGCACCACGGATCAGCGCGCCGCCGCCAAACTCGCCGGGATTGACCAGCCCCGCCTTGCCGATCTGCCAGTTCTGGAAAGCCTGTTCCTGACCGGTGCCGCCGCGGCAGCGCCCTTTACCGCAAAGATCGGCAAATTCCCCACCAAAAAGCTGCGCGAGGCCAATCTTGGCCTCATGAACCAGCTAGAGCCGCTGATGCTGCGGGTGGAAGATGTCCGTGCCAAGCGGCTGGCGCTGGTGGCAGCGCAGAAATCGCACGATTTACACCGCTTTGCCGCCGCCTTCCTGCCGGAATACGAGGCCCGCAAACGGCTGCGCGGCTGGCTGGATTTCGACGATCTGATCCTCAACGCCCGCCAGCTGTTGAATGACCCGGCAGTGGCCGCCTGGGTGCTGTACCGGCTGGATGGCGGCATTGATCACATTCTGGTGGATGAGGCCCAGGATACCAGCCCGGTGCAATGGGATGTGATCGAAACCCTGGCGCAGGAATTCACCGCCGGGGAAGGCGCGCGCTCTGATGTAGAGCGCACGATCTTTGTAGTTGGCGACAAAAAGCAGTCGATCTACTCGTTTCAGGGTGCCGACCCGGATGCCTTTGACCGGATGCAGGAAGAATTTGCCAATCGTCTGGCCGAATCCGGCGAGGGACTGCAGAACGCGGCGCTGGAATTTTCCTTTCGCTCTTCCGCCGCGATCCTGCGGCTGGTTGATCTGGTGTTCAAAGATAGCCCGCGCGCCGGGTTTCACGCAGAAGCGCTGCACCGTGCCTTCAAATCCGACCTGCCCGGCCGGGTTGATCTCTGGCCTGCGGTAGAGAAGAGCGAAGACGAGGATGACAGCGACTGGACTGATCCGGTTGATCGTCCCGGCAGCCGCCATCACACCGTGGTACTGGCCGAACGCATCGCGGCACAGATCAAGGAAATGATCGTCACCCAGGTCACCATCCCCGAGGATGGAACCGCACGCGGCACATTCAATCGCCGACCCGTGCATGCCGGCGATTTTCTCATTCTGGTGCAGCGCCGATCCGAGTTGTTTTCCGAAATCATCCGCGCCTGCAAATCCGCCGACCTGCCCATCGCCGGCGCCGACCGGCTGAAGGTGGGGGCGGAACTGGCGGTAAAGGACATCGCTGCGCTCTTGTCCTTTCTTGCCACGCCAGAGGATTCGCTATCATTGGCCGAGGCGCTGAAATCTCCACTGTTTGGCTGGTCAGAACAAATGCTGTTTGACCTGGCGCATCGCCGCGACGGGGGGCAGCATCTTTGGGCCGCCCTGCGGGCGCGCAGCACAGAGTTTGCCAACACCATGGCGGTGCTGAACGACCTGCGCAGCCAGACCGATTTCCTGCGCCCCTTTGATCTGATCGAACGCATCCTGACCCGGCATCAAGGGCGGCAAAAACTGTTGGGCCGTTTGGGAATAGAGGCCGAAGATGGCATCAATGCACTGCTGTCGCAGGCGCTGGCCTATGAACGATCAGACATTCCCAGCCTGACCGGATTTCTGGTCTGGATGAAGACAGATAATCTTGAAATAAAACGCCAGATGGGCGCTGCGGGCGATATGATCCGGGTGATGTCGGTGCATGGATCAAAAGGGTTGGAAGCCCCCATCGTCATCCTGCCGGACACCGCCAAGCGCAATGCCCCTAGTGACGCCGAAATCATGCTGGCCGAGGGCACTCCGCTGTGGAGACTGCCCAAAGACCAGATGCCGGATCTGTTGTTTTCAGCCCGTGAACTGGCACAGGAAAAGCAGCAGAACGAACGGCTGCGCCTACTCTATGTTGCCCTTACCCGAGCGGAAAAATGGCTGATCGTCGCCACAGCCGGCACGCTCTCGAAAGAGGGCGACAGCTGGTATCAACGGGTGGAAGCCGCCCTGCGCGAAGCCGGTGCCACCGCCTGTAATCTGCCCGGTGGCGAAGGCCTGCGCCTGTCGCATGGCGATTGGGAGGGGCTGGAATTTGTCCCGCATGAGGTCGCCATACGGGACCGCGCCAGCCTGCCTGCGGTCTTTGGCCATCCTGCCCCTATCTATCAAGCCCCTGCCGCCGCGCTGACCCCATCGGATCTGGGCGGGGCAAAAGCGCTGCCGGGGGATCAGGGGTTGGAGGAAGAAGACGCCAAGGCGCGCGGCAGCCGGTTGCATCTGCTGCTGGAACATCTGCCCGCACAATCAAGCACCGATTGGCCCATGCTGGCAGCGCGGCTGCTGCCCGAGGCCGAAGACTGCGAAGAGCTGCTGGCCGAAGCGAGCGCGGTGCTGCAGACCCCGGCCCTGGCGCATATCTTTGCAACCGATGCCCTGGCCGAGGTAGCAGTCACGGCGCAGCTGGGCGACAACCGCCTTTTTGGCATCATTGACCGGCTGGTGGTGACGCCAGAACGAGTGCTGGCGGTGGATTTCAAATCGAATGCCCAGGTGCCGGACCGGGCTGAAACTTGCCCCAAGGGGCTGCTGCGCCAAATGGGGGCCTATGCCCATGCGTTGAAACAGATCTACCCGGATCGCAAGATCGACACCGCGCTATTGTGGACCCGTAGTGCCAGCCTCATGCCGCTGCCGCACGATCTTGTGACAGATGCGCTGAAGCCGGTGCTGGACCTTGACGATCCGTTAAGCCCTACCTAGGTTCCAATTTCAGTTGCCATAGATCTCAGGAGACATTTCAATGTCCACCGTAGCCGTCACCGACGAAACATTTGACGCCGAAGTCAAGAACTCCTCTGTCCCCGTTGTGGTCGATTTTTGGGCCGAATGGTGCGGTCCCTGCAAACAGATCGGCCCCGCGCTGGAAGAACTGGCTGCAGAATATGGCGACAAGCTGAAGATTGCCAAGGTTGATGTCGACAGCAACCCAAATGCCGCCGCCGCCATGGGCGTGCGTGGCATTCCGGCACTGTTCATCTTCAAGGACGGTGAGGTTGTATCCAACCGCGCCGGCGCCGCCCCCAAGGCCGCGCTGCAAAGCTGGATCAACGATTCCATCTGATCCAAGCCATCCTCTGGATTTCAAAGGCGCCCTCGCTGGGGGCGTCTTTTCATTTCAAGGGACAGTTTATGACACCCGATTTTCGCCAAAAAGCCATTTCCATCTGCACCGACAAGATCGCCAAAAAGGGCGAAGGCGTTGGCCTGTCGTTTTATGCCTTTTTCAAAAACCGCAATGATGATCCCCTGCTGCTGATGCAGGTGGCCCGCTGGTGGATTGAAACGCATCAATTGGACCATTTTGTAAAGGCCGTGAAAATCCGCAACATGCTGGAAACCGGCGCATAGCCTGTCTGACCCGGACCCGAAGCTGCTTTGTCGGGGAGATGTCTATCCTATGGGGCGCTGCCCCATTCGGCCCTAACGGGCCTCACCCCCCGGGATATTTTTGGCCAAATGAAAATATGGGGTTTTCTTTTGCGGCCTGCTGCGGAGAGTGGCCAGGACAGAAACGGGGAGGCAGAGATGGCCAAAACACGGGTATTGGTGGAATTCGGCATGGGCACATCGCTGCGCCGCGAGGACTACACCGAGGCGGCAAAACGCGCGATCAAGGATGCGCTGTGGCATAATTCTGTGAGTGTCGCAGAGCTGTTTGGTTTTCCGAAAGAGGCGATGATTATTGATGCCGAGGTGGGCGTGGCCCGGCCTGAACGGGTCGATCTGGCCGCGCTGAAGGCGATCTTTCCCTATGGCCAGCCGGAAATCACAGTCACCCAGGGCGGGTTGGATGTGGAAAAACCCGATGGGGCAGGGCGCACGGTGATTGCCAATGCTGCGGTAAGTGTCTCTTTTGATATGGAATCCATCTGATGGAACAAAAAATGGGCGAAAAACGCATCATCCTGGAAATGGGCACTGGCAACGATCTCTACGGTCAGGATTATACCAAGGCGGCGCGGCGCGCGGTGCAGGACGCCCTGCATCATTCCTCGATCACGTTGTTTGCCAAGCTGGGTGTCGATCACAGCAAGATGCGGGTCGCTGTCACCATCGCGGTACAACAGCCAGAACTGGTCGATTGCGATCTGGTGGCGCGGGATCTGCCGCGCGGCTGTGCATCGGTGCGGGCGGTCAAAGGCGGATTGGATGTGGCCGATGCCGGATCTGGCAGCCCGCATGTCATCGCCACTGCCGCAATCGAAGCCTGGATGCCGGATCTGGCACCGCATTACAAGCTCAGTTCCTGAAGTGGGTGAGCCAAAAGACAAAGCCGCCCCGAAATGGGAGCGGCTCATCCTATCTCTGGCGCGGCAGCGCCCAGACCAGACTGTTGTTACAGTTTGGCGATCTCTTCGGCGGTGAGGCCAATATCTTCCAGCTGAGCAGCGGAAAGCTGCGACAGCGCCTTGCGGGTCTGGCGGGATTCGTTCCACTCAACCAGGTTTTCTTTGGCGTTGAAGATGAAGTCTACCAGGCGAAGAACGGAGACTGCGCCCAGCGGCGCATGGAGGTTTGCGGTCGTCATTGCACGAGTCCTTAAAGTGAAGAGTGTTGAGCACAGTGTATGTCTGTGACCTCCATGTAGGAGAGCAATGTGAGTCTCACAATTGCCTATTAAACAGTCCTGAAATGCGCTGGATGCATAGCAAGTAAGCAGCATATTAACGCCCCTCAATTCCGCAGCAGCAGCCGAGCCTTGTACAGCGCTGGCGATGCTTCCATATAGGGGGCAACAAAACTGGAGGCATAAATGGCAGAGGATCAATTCCCCGGCTGGCACGGAACCACCATCATCGGGGTCAAGAAGGGCGGCCAGGTCGTCATCGCCGGCGATGGACAGGTTTCACTGGGGCAAACCGTGATCAAGGGCACCGCCCGCAAGGTGCGCCGCCTGTCCCCCGGCGGGTTTGACGTGGTTGTCGGCTTTGCTGGTTCAACCGCCGATGCCTTTACCCTGCTGGAACGCCTGGAAGCCAAGCTGGAAGCCACCCCCGGCCAACTGGCCCGCGCCAGTGTTGAACTGGCCAAGGACTGGCGCACCGACAAATATCTGCAAAAACTAGAGGCGATGCTGATCGTCACCGACGGAACCGAGCTTTTGGTGATCACCGGTGCCGGTGATGTGCTGGAACCGGAACATAACGTGGCGGCGATCGGATCGGGCGGCAACTTTGCGCTCGCAGCGGCGCGTGGCATGATTGACAGTGATCGCACTGCCGAGGAAGTGGCGCGCGAGTCGATGGCAATTGCCGCCGATATTTGCGTCTATACCAATGGGCGCCTGACGGTCGAAGCCATCGCTGCCGATGGTAGCGATCCAAACAGCAAGTCGGAGCACTGAAGTGAGCCTGATCGACCAGAATGACATTCGCGCAGCCGTTGGCTCTGGCCTGATCAGTGAAGCTCAGGCGACCTCTTTGATGGCCATGGCCCAGAGCCGCCGTGGCGCGCGCGAAAACCTGGCCCCCGGCGATGAACCCTTTGAACTGTTCAGAGGCTTCAACGAGATCTTCATCGTCATTGGCATGCTGATCCTGGCCTCGGGCTGGGCGGCGGTGACAGCTGCCTATATCGCAGGCAGCCTGGGTGGCTATGTTGACAAGACCATCTACTCCTCGGCTCTGGGCGCAGTGGTCCTGTGGGGATTTGCCGAATACTTCATTCGCCGCCGCCGCATGGTCGCCCCAGCAGTTGCGCTGTCGCTGCTATGGGCTGGCAATGCCGGTGTCGGCATCACTGCCTTTTTTTCGGAACCCTTCATGGTGGCGCAGAACGATTATTCCAGCCTGCCGCTGCCCATGGCGCTGACCACCCTGGCCATGACGCTGTTCTGGCTGCGCTTTCGCGTGCCCTTTGCCATGGCACTGATCGCGCTGGGGATTTTTGCCTTTGCCCTGATGGTCGCCGCCGAACAGGCCGGCAGCCCGGCTGGCATCAGTGATTTCTTCCTGTTTTCCGCCTCTGGCCCCTTTGCCTGGGTGACACTTTTGGTGGGGCTTGCGGTGTTTGGCGTCGCCATGATGTTTGACCTTAGCGATCCGCATCGGGTGACCCGCCGCTCGGCGCAGGGATTTTGGCTGCATGTGGTGGCCGCGCCGGCCCTGGTGAATACCATTGCTCTCAACCTGTTGCAGGACGGCACAACCCAGGGGCAGCTAACACTGATGGCGGTGCTCTTTGGGTTTGCCCTGGTGGCCATCATCATTGACCGCCGGTCCTTTCTGATTGCCGCCATCGGCTATAGCGTCACACTGGCCAGCACTGTCTTTGACGGCGAAGGTGCTGCGGTAACCATCCTGTTGCTTGGCCTTGTCCTGGTGATCCTGGGTGCCTTCTGGGCGCCGATCCGGGCTGTCCTGCTCTCTCCATTGGCTGGTGTGCTGCCGCTGCACCGGCTTCCTCCATCACACTGAAACGAGACCTGCCATGACTGATCTGACCCCCCGTGAAATCGTTTCTGAACTCGACCGCTTTATCATCGGCCAGAACGATGCAAAGCGCGCCGTCGCCGTTGCCCTGCGCAACCGCTGGCGCCGCAAGCAGCTGTCCGATGATCTGCGCGACGAGGTCTACCCCAAGAATATTCTGATGATCGGGCCCACTGGCGTTGGCAAAACCGAAATCTCGCGGCGGTTGGCCAAACTGGCGCGTGCGCCCTTTATCAAGGTCGAAGCCACCAAATTCACCGAGGTCGGCTATGTCGGGCGCGATGTGGAACAAATCATCCGCGATCTGGTTGACAGCGCAATTGTGCAGACCCGTGAATTCATGCGCGAAGACGTCAAGGCCAAGGCCAATCAAGCCGCAGAAGACCGGGTGATCACCGCCCTGGCCGGCGAAGACGCCCGCGAAACCACCCGCGAAGTTTTCCGCAAAAAGCTGAAATCCGGTCTGCTGGACGATGCGCTGATCGAATTGGACGTGGCAGATACATCCAACCCCATGGGTAACATGTTTGATGTCCCCGGCCAGCCCGGCGGCGGCAATATGGGGATGCTCAACCTCGGCGATATCTTTGGCAAGGCCATGGGTGGGCGCACGATACGCAAAAAGATGACTGTCGCCGAAAGCTACGAGGTGCTGATCAGTGACGAGGCCGACAAATTGCTGGATGACGAAATTGTCACCCGTACCGCGGTTGAGTCTGTTGAGCAGAACGGCATCGTCTTTCTGGATGAAATCGACAAGGTCTGCGCCCGCTCTGATGCGCGCGGCGGCGATGTCAGCCGCGAAGGGGTGCAGCGCGATCTGTTGCCGCTGATCGAAGGCACCACCGTCAGCACCAAATATGGGCCAATCAAAACCGACCATATCCTGTTCATTGCCTCTGGTGCCTTTCATATCGCGAAACCGTCGGATCTGTTGCCCGAATTGCAGGGCCGCCTGCCGATCCGTGTTAATCTGCGCGCCCTGAGCGAGAATGATTTCATCCGCATCCTGACCGAAACCGACAATGCGCTGACGCTGCAATACACTGCCCTGATGAGCACTGAAGAGGTCGAGGTCACCTTTACCGATGACGGTATTGCCGCGCTGGCCAAGATCGCCGCAGAGGTCAACCACGCGGTGGAAAACATCGGTGCGCGGCGGCTCTATACGGTAATTGAACGGGTGTTCGAGGAACTCTCTTTCAGCGCGCCGGATCGCGGCGGCGAGCAGATCACCGTCGACGCACAGTTTGTCAGCAAACACCTGGGCGAGCTGGCGAGCAAAAGCGATCTTAGCCGCTATGTGCTCTAGGCAGTTTCAGCACCAATAGCGTAGGTTCAAATCTGACCATAGGCTTGCTAACCTATGGTCAGGCAATAGCCTAGGTCAGATTGGCCAGGTCGGGTTCAATAAGGGTTCAGCATGGTCTTTCTTCGTTTGGCGGCTGCTTTTGGCCTGTCTCTGGTACTGATTGGCTGCACCGACCGCAGCCTGTCTCCGGTGACCCCACAGGCCCTGCAGGTGGGCACACCAAAGACAATCTTTGTTGCCACCAACCGGACAGAATTACCCGATGGCTCTTTTGGGCCAGAGCGTAGTGACAAAAACAGCCTGCTCGAACTCACTGTGTCTATTCCGCCAAACCATACGCCAGGACAGCTGGAATTTGGCTATGGCGACCCGGACCCCCAGAATAAATTTACCCTGGCAGCACGTCATCAGTTTGAAAACAGAGCGGCCTTTGATCGTCGGCTGAATGAGCAGCTGAACCGCTATTCCCCCAATGAACGCGATGTTCTGGTCTTTGTGCATGGTTTCAATTCCACCCAGACCGAAACAGCCTTTCGTGCGGCCCAGCTCACCCATGATCTGAACACGCCGGGCGCGACGGTAATCTATTCCTGGCCCAGCCTCGGCAGTCCGCTGGGCTATGCCTATGATGGCGACAGCGTCATGTTTGCCCGTGACGGATTGGAAGACCTGCTGCGCCACCTTAGAAAGGCCGGGGCCGGGCGCATCGTTCTGGCGGCCCATTCCATGGGCACGGTGCTCACGATGGAGGTCTTGCGGCAGATCGAGATCAAGACGCCAAACTGGTCTGACGAAAACCTGGCCGGCGTGGTGCTGATGTCGCCGGACCTGGATCTTGATGTATTTCACAGCCAGATGCGTCGTATGGAGCGGGTACCGCAGCCGTTTTTGGTCTTTGTGTCGCGCAAAGATACCATCCTCAGCCTGTCTCAGCGGCTGCGTGGCACCTATAGCCGTGAACGTTTGGGCAATCTGAGTTCAACCGATCAGGTGGCTGACTTGCCCATCGAAGTCATCGATACAACAGCCTTTGACAAGAATGCCGACTCCAGCCATTTTGTGACTGCGACCTCTCCGGCGTTGCTGTCGCTTCTCAATCAGGCAAAGGCAACGCATGATGCCTTTTCGGTCAATCCGCGCGTTATCGGCATCGGGGCCGCACTGCCGCAAACTGCCCTGATAACCCGCCGGGAAGGTCAAGCTGCGGTGCTAACGCTGACAGGGGGAACCCGCTAGCGCATGTTGCGCAAAGGCAGCTACGGGTTCTCAACCTCTAAAACTTGCGAAATCAAATGGGTTGCGCTTGTCGCCTGCCTGAAAATGAACGCGACAACATTAGCGGTTGCGCCGCAGATAGACGTAATAGGCACCGGAGCCGCCATGGCTGATATGAGATTGGCTAACCTGCAGCACCGCCTGCGCCAAGGGTGGCAGCGCCAGCCATTGTGGCACGTGATGGCGCAGTACCCCGCGTGGCACCGGGATTGGGCCTGGCTCATCCCGGTCTTTGCCCTTGCCCGTCACTACCAGCACCAGCCGCTTCCCCGAGGCCTGCGCCGATAGGATAAACCGGGTAAGCGCGGGATGGGCGCTGTCAACCCGCATGCCATGCAGGTCTAGCTTGCCTTCGGGGCGCAGCTTGCCCCGTTTCATTCGACGAAAGGCCTTTTCATCCATCTGCACTGACTGCGCGGACAGGGCCTTTGCCGGGCTGGGCTTCAGATCATGGCGCGCCGCTTTGGGTTTGGCGCGGCTGCCCAGTTCAAAGGCCTCCAGCAGGTTTTCCGACCGGGGCTCTGGCTGCTTTGTCGGCTTTGGCTTGGGCAGCGGCAGGGCAGGCGGCGTCGAATGGCTGCCGGGATGCAGCCGTTCGGTATGTTCAACCACCTGATGCCAAAGCGTGATCTCTTCGGATGTCAATTTGCGGCGGCTCATCAGAAACCATCCGGCACAAGCGCAAAGCCACGTTGAATAGGCAGAAGAACCACCATGCGTCCAGGGTCCCGCAGACGCCCGGCTGCCTGTCCGGCGCTGTCGCCGGTGCCATAAAAGATATCTCCACGCTGGGCACCCTTGATGGCAGAGCCAGTATCCTGTGCGATCATCAGGCGGCGCATCTGGGTTTCGCCGTCCTTTTCAAGCCAGACCGGCGCCCCAAGTGGCGTATATTTGGGATCCACCGCCAGGCTGCGCAGCGTCGTAATCGACCTGTTCATAGCACCAAGCGGCCCTTTTGACGGGCGGATTTTGCGGATTTCACGAAAGAACACATAAGACGGGTTGTGCAACAGGAGCTCGGCGCCATCAACCGGATTACGCCGCACCCAGGATTTGATCACTTGGGCGCTGACCTGATGCGCCTTGTAGATGCCGCGCCGTACCATTTCCATACCGATAGAGCGATATGGATGACCATTGGCGCCGCCATAGCCAACCCGAAGGATGCCACCACCGTTGAGCTTGATGCGGCCAGAGCCTTGAATTTGCAGAAAAAACAGTTCTACCGGGTCATCCACCCAGGCAATTTCAAGCCCGCGCCCCTGCATTGCATCACCGGTCAAGATATCGCGACGCGACAGCCAGGGACTGTTGAGACCGGCCTCTGGCGGCATCTTATAAACCGGATAGCGATAGCGGGCGGTGCGATAGCGCGATCCCTCCAGCTCTGGTTCGAAATAGCCGGTAAACAGGGCAGGGGCGCCGTCTGCGATCAGCACCGGACGAAAGAAGAGTTCAAAAAACCTGCGGGCAGCCAAGATGCCCTCTGGCTGCGCCAATATTGGGGCCTGCGACTGAGCTAGGGCGCAGAGATTATGCCAGTCCTGATCTTTCAGATCGGGGCAGGTTTCCAGAAATACCTTTAGCGCGGAAGCGTGATTATCTTTCTCCCAGCCGTCGAGCTGAGAGAAATCCAACATCGTATAGCTGACCTCGGCAGCCGCGCCCGATGCTGTCACCACAGCCCCCAGGATTGAGGCCGCCATAATGGCGGCCTGCGCGGCGGCCTGTGCCTTTGCCCGGAAAAAATCCCGGAGCACTGCACTCACCCGTCCGTGGCGATCAGCTGCCAGTTTGGATCATCTACACCCATTCTGCGGGCAAAGACCCAGGAGTCTTTCTGCCGCTTGACCGCATTGGCATCGCCTTCGATGATCTCGCCCGCGCTGTTGCGCACCACTGATGTCAGTTCGCCGACAAACCGCATGGTGATTTCCGCCATCCGGGTGGATTCATCAAAATGGGCATTCAGCACGGCGGTTTCACGCACGCCAATGAATTCGGCCTCAATGGTCAGGCCCTGATCTTCACGATGCGCCACGGCCTCTACAAAGCTGTCGAACACATCTTCGGCCAGAAAGCCCTGCAGGCTGTCCAGTTCGCCACGCTCAAAACCCATCAGGATCATTTCATAAGCGCTGCGGGCCCCCTGCACAAATTCACCCACCTGGAACGAGGGTTCGGCACGTTTCATCGCGGCCAGGGCGGTGGCCTGGGCGCTGCCCTCTGCAACATAATCGGTGATGTCGCGGTCAGGACCACCTTCGATCACTTCCAGATCGGGGCGGCGGCTCTTCTGTTTCGGGGCCACCGGAGGTTTTTCAAAACCGTCGCGGGTGCCCAAAACGCTTCTTAGGCGCAGGATCAAAAACACCGCGATACCGGCCAGAACCAAAAGACTAATCAAGGGCGACTCCATAAGAACCTCTCGCTGGATATTACAGGCCCGATTTGAAACCTGGCCGATCTCTCCTTATGTAGGTGCTTGGGGGGGGCAAGTCTACCGTCCAGCGCATGATCACAGGAAACCACCAATGTATCTTTTTATCGCCTTTCTGATGGTGCCACTTATTGAGATTGGTCTGTTCATTCAGGTCGGTGGCGCAATTGGCCTATGGCCAACGCTGGCGATTGTGGTGCTCACCGCGATCCTTGGTACCGCGCTGGTGCGGGCGCAGGGCCGGTTGGCGCTGGGGCAGGTGCGCAGCTCTTTTCAAACACTTGGCAATCCGACTGAACCCTTGGCCCATGGGGCGATGATCCTGTTTTCCGGCGCGCTGTTGCTGACACCGGGATTTTTCACCGATGCTGTCGGCTTTGCCCTGTTGATGCCGCCAGTGCGCATGGCGGTTTATCGCTATATTAGCAAGCGGATCACCGTGGCGCAGTTTCAGATGGGTCCAGACCCCATGCAGGGGCAACAATCCCCCACTGGCCGTCGATCGCATCCCGCCGGGCAGGGCGATATCATTGATGGCGATTACCAAGAGGTGACGCCAAAGGATCCCAAGAATGCCAATCATAAGCCATCCGGCTGGGTTGAAGGACCAAAATAGGCCTTTACCCCTACCGTTATCCCTACCCGTTGAGCTACCCGAGCCAAGCTGATAAGCACAAGCCAAACGTATTTTTAGGAGTATCTCAATGGCCGAAAATGGCGCAACCGAAGGCACACAGCAGCCTCAGGTCCAGATGAATATCTTGGGTCAATATATCCGTGACATGTCTTTTGAAAACGTCATGGCGCAAAATGGCGCTGGTGGCGAAGTTCAGCCTGACGTCAACGTTGCGGTTAACCTCGATGCCAAGAAGCGGTCGGTCGAAAACCAGTATGAGGTGATGACCAAGCTGAACATCGAATCCAAAAACAAAGAGGGCGGCGACGTTCTGTTTGTGCTGGAACTGGAATATGTCGGCGTTTTCAACATCACTGGCGTGCCAGAAGATCAACTGCACCCCTTCCTGCTGATCGAATGCCCGCGTATGACCTTCCCCTTCCTGCGCCGCATCGTGTCCGATGTCACCCGTGACGGTGGTTTCCCGCCACTGAACCTTGATAACATTGATTTTGTTGCAATTTACCGCAACGAACTGGCCCGCCGTCAGGCCGAAGCCGCACCGCAGCAGTAAACGATCTGCATCTGCCTGAATGCAAAACGCCGCTGATTATTCAGCGGCGTTTTTTGTAAGCAAAGACTTGGAAAAGCCTTTATCGCTCAGGATCGATCCTGCAGCCAAAGCGCATTCTCGCCCAGTTTGGCAACAAAGGCCTCGTGATTGGCGCGTTCTTCCGGGGTGAGGCGCGCTGGCAACGGGGTTGCGCGCGGGGTAGGGCGCCAATCATCCCTGGTTTCGTCGCTGCCAGATGCGCTGGTCGATAGACCAAAATCAGGTTGCCGCCCGCCGATCAGTTCCAGATATACCTCGGCCAGGATTTCGGAATCGAGCAGGGCGCCGTGAAGCGTTCGGTTGCTGTTATCGATGTGGAACCGACGGCACAGCGCATCCAGCGTGGCGGGTGAACCGGGATAGCGTTTACGCGCAATGGCCAGCGTATCCAGCGCCTGATCCATCGGCAATTGCCGCAGCCCCATCCGATCCAGTTCAGCGTTGAGAAACTTCATATCAAAGCTGGCGTTGTGAATCACCATCCTTGAATCGCCAACAAAATCCAGAAAGCTCTGGCCGACCTTGGCAAAGACGGGTTTGTCACGCAGGGTGACCTGGCCTGGTTCCGGCCTTTGCGGCGGTTCCAGCAGATCGGGGCCAATGCCATGCACGCCAAAGGCCTCTTGCGGCATGCCCCGCTCGGGGTTGATGTAGACATGATAGGTTTCGCCGGTGGGCATGTGGTTCAGCAGTTCAACCGCACCGATTTCGACAATCCGGTCACCGGAAAACGGATCAAAACCCGTAGTTTCGGTATCGAGCACAATTTCACGCATCTGCCTGCATCTTTCTGATCTGTTCCAGCACCGCGCTCACCTGCTGGCGCGCATGGTCCAGCGTATCTGTTTCTATGACAAAATCGGCACGGGCGCATTTTTCGTCAATCGGCATCTGTTTTGCCAGGATCTGTTCAAACTGCGCCTCTGTCATGGTGCCGCGCGCCAGAACCCTGTCCCGCTGGGTTTGCGCATCCGCACGCACACAGACCACCACATCCATGGCCGCGTCACCGCCAGTTTCAAACAACAGCGGGATATCAAACACTAGAATATCGCTGCGGGCCTTATCGCGAAAGGCCTGACGATCTGCCGCCAGCAACGGGTGAACAATGGCCTCCAGCCGGGCAAATTCCGCAGGTGTCGCCGCCAGGATCTGCTTGAGCGCATCGCGGCTGACCGCGCCATCAATTACCGCATCCGGAAAAGCCGTTTTCATCGGCACCACTGCTGCGCCGCCCTTGGCATAAAGCCGGTGCACCGCCGCATCTGCATCCCAGATCTCGCAGCCATTTTCGGCAAATATCTCTGCCGTGGTGCTTTTGCCCATCCCGATAGAGCCGGTCAAACCCAGAGAGACTGTCATTTCAGCGCAGCCGCCCGCGCCGCCTCATCCACTTCGGGGCGTTGGCCAAACCAGCGTTCAAACCCCGGCACCGCCTGATGCAGCAACATGCCAAGCCCATCTACTACAGTGCAGCCGACCTGTTCGGCAGCTTGCAGCAGGTCGGTTTTCAACGGCGTGTAGATCAAATCGGTTACAACCATATGTGGCCGCAGCCCATCAAGCGGCACGCGCAATCGGGGTTTGCCCTGCATGCCCAGCGAGGTTGTGTTCACAACCAACGCTGCCTGTTCAATGATATTGCCTGCCTGCACCCAATCAATCACCTTGATATGGTTGCCAAAATCTTTCTGAAGCTGCTCTGCGCGGGCCCGGGTACGGTTGGTCAGCAAAATCTCGGGCGTACCTGCCTCTAGCAAAGAGGCCACCACCGCACGACAGGCACCGCCTGCACCCAGCACAACAGCCGGGCCGCTATCAGGCACCCAATCGGGCGCACCCTGATGCAGATTGGTAATAAAACCATACCCATCTGTATTATCGGCAAGAATACTGCCGTCACTGCGAAAGATCAGAGTATTGGCCGCACCCATCAGCTTGGCCCGATCTGTGACCTTATCGGCGATCTGCATCACTGCTTCTTTGTGCGGGATGGTGACATTGACCCCAACAAACCCGGCTTTGGGCAGGGTTCTGATCACGTGCTCAAGGTCTTCCGCCTCCACATGCATGGGAACATAGTGCCCGGCAATATTATGAGCTGCCAGCCAGTGATGCTGCAACTGTGGCGATTTAGAATGCGCCACAGGGCTGCCAATCACCCCGGCCAGCGGGATTTTCTTATCGCTCATTGATCAATTACCCCCTGCAGAGCCAAGTAGTTAAGCAGTTCTACCAGAGGTAGTCCCAAAACGTTAAAGTAACTGCCTTCGATGTTGGAAAACAAGCGCACGCCTTCTTCTTCCAGCTTATATGCGCCAACCGCATGTTGAATGCTATGCCAGTTGCGCGTCACATAAGAGGACAGATAGTCATCCGAGCAATCATGCATCCGCAGTCGCACCTGGCCAACATGGCGCCAGATAGGTTCACCATCGCGATAGATCACTGCAGCCGACAGCAGGATATGGCGTTTGCCACGCATAGCGCCAAGTTGGCTCAGTGCCTCTTCCGGGGTTTTGGGTTTTGACAGCAGTTCGCCATCGAAATCCAGCACCTGATCACAGCCAAGAACCAGTCGGCCGGGTCTTTTTACGCTGATTTTACGTGCCTTTGCCTCGGCCAGAGCATCAGCAATATCACGCGGGCTGGCCTGTTCAGCCAATAGTGCCGCCTTGATTGCAGCCTCATCTACACGGGCGACCTCTGCTTCAAAAGGCACCGCCGCCTGTCGCAGCAACTGAGCACGGATCTCTGAGCCAGAGGCCAGAAGGATGTGGGCAGACATGTGGAAAACCCCATGGAAAAGATACGCAAGTTTGTAGGATGGTTTGTATGGTTTTCCGCGATTTTCGCAAGTGCACAGGCAAAGGTGAAATTCCACGAAACTGCGCGCTGATTCCTCCGCCGGGGATTGGGATAACTTTGAAAACCGGGATATCTCTGATCTCCACGATTCCTCCCACAGTTATCCCCACGCTCAACCCTGTTAACGGATCGTTAATACCCCTTGTTTGCAAGCCGGTTAACCAATGTGTCACCAATATGGCCGACCAGAACCAAGAATTTGCCCCCACTGGGGATAAGCTGGTGAGAAACTGAATAATCCACCGAAATCGCTGTCCCTACAAAAACATCATCCTTTTAATCTTTCTTTATTATTATAAGGGTGGGCCATACGTGCCAAAGGACAGAGCCATGGACCTGACAAACTGGATGTTTTCCCTCTACCCCTATGCGAAATCGCTACACATCATGGCTGTGCTCAGCTGGATGGCAGGTTTGTTCTATCTGCCACGTCTGTTCGTGTACCACGTGGAGCAGGCAGAGAAGGTGCCTGAAAGCTTGGCGATCTTTGTCACCATGGAATACAAACTTCTGCGTTTCATCATGCGGCCTGCAATGATGGTCACATGGGGGGCAGGGCTGTTTCTGGTGGCGACCCCCGGCATTGTCGATTGGGGCATGCTCTGGCCCTGGAGCAAGGCACTGGCAGTGATTGGCATGACCTGGTTCCACATCTGGCTATCGCGCCGTCAGCGCGCCTTTGCAGAGGGGAAGAACGCGCTGTCAGGGCGGCGCTATCGGCTGATGAACGAGGTTCCGACGCTACTGATGGTGGTGATTGTTGTTTCGGTGATCTTCAAATTTTAGACTTGGCCATTCGGTAGGCCACCATCCCCCTCTGTAAGGGGGGCTACAGCGCCATTGGGGGGCTATTGCAAGCAGATTGACTTGCGGGGGGGTAACCCCTATGTATGGCGCCCAACAGGCCCGTCCGGGCACTCGTGTTCTCCGAACTTGATAAAACACTTCTCCCCCAATAGCCGGGGCATAAAGGCCATATATTGATGACCGTCGAATCCCTAAATCTGTCTGATCTCAAAGCGCAAAGCCCTAAAAACCTTCTGTCTATGGCCGAAGAGCTGGAGATCGAGAACGCCTCGACCATGCGCAAAGGCGAGATGATGTTCCAAATCCTGCGTGAACGCGCGGATGAAGGCTGGGAAATCGGTGGCGATGGTGTGCTCGAAGTGTTGCAGGATGGATTCGGTTTCCTGCGCTCGCCCGAAGCCAACTATCTGCCCGGCCCGGATGATATTTATGTCTCGCCTGAAATGATCCGCAAACATTCGCTGCGCACTGGTGACACCATTGAAGGCCAGATTAAGGCTCCGCTGGAGGCAGAGCGCTATTTTGCCATGACCAGCGTCACCAAGATCAACTTTGAAGACCCGGAAAAAGCCCGCCACAAGATTGCTTTTGACAACCTCACGCCGCTCTACCCGGATGAGCGGCTGACGATGGAAGTTGAAGACCCAACGCTGAAGGACCGATCGGCGCGGGTGATTGATCTGGTTGCGCCCATCGGCAAAGGCCAGCGTTCGCTGATCGTGGCGCCGCCACGTACCGGTAAGACAATGATTTTGCAGAATATTGCAAACTCGATCGAGAAAAACCACCCAGAGTGTTATCTGATCGTTCTGCTGATTGATGAACGCCCTGAGGAAGTCACCGATATGCAGCGTTCGGTCAAGGGTGAGGTGGTTTCTTCCACCTTTGACGAACCCGCCACCCGGCACGTTGCGGTGTCTGAAATGGTGATTGAAAAGGCCAAGCGCCTGGTCGAACATAAGCGAGATGTAGTGATTCTTCTCGATTCTATCACAAGACTTGGTAGGGCTTTCAACACAGTAGTTCCTTCCTCCGGTAAAGTTCTGACCGGTGGTGTCGATGCCAACGCCCTGCAGCGTCCAAAACGGTTCTTTGGTGCAGCGCGCAACATCGAAGAGGGCGGTTCGCTCACCATTATCGCCACCGCGCTGATCGACACCGGCAGCCGTATGGATGAGGTGATCTTCGAAGAATTCAAAGGTACAGGTAACTCTGAACTGGTTCTGGATCGTAAAATCGCTGACAAACGGGTATATCCTGCCATCGACATCCTTAAATCCGGTACCCGGAAAGAGGAACTCCTGGTCGATAAGGGTGATCTGGCCAAAACCTTTGTTCTGCGCCGGATTCTCAACCCCATGGGCACCACAGACGCGGTAGAATTCTTGCTAGGCAAGTTGAAGCAAACCAAATCCAATGCGGATTTCTTTGATTCGATGAATACCTAGAACTACCCGGCCGGCGAAAGAGGAAGGCCAAGATGGATACGATCTTTGCACTGGCTTCCGCGCAGGGGAAGGCTGGGGTTTCGGTAATACGTGTGTCTGGCCCTTTGGCCCTGGTGGCTGCCAACCAGCTTTGTGATCGCCCAATGGCGGCAAAAGGACGTGGTCTGCGTGTGCTGACCGACCTTGATGGCCGCCATTTGGACGAAGGGCTGGTGCTCAGTTTTGCGGCACCGGCCAGCTTTACCGGCGAAAATGTCATTGAATTTCAGGTGCATGGCAGCACGGCAGTTGTGTCTTCCCTCCTTGATACCCTGTCGCAGCTAGAGGGTCTTCGCTTGGCAGAGCCAGGGGAATTTACCCGGCGTGCGCTTGAAAATGGCAAGCTGGATTTGGCGCAGGTTGAAGGCCTGGCAGATCTGATTGATGCGGAAACAGAGGCACAGCGCCGCCAGGCACAGGTTGTTCTGGCCGGCGGTCTGGGGAAATTGGCTGAACAATGGCGACTTGATCTGATCCGCGCGGCGTCTCTTATAGAAGTGACCATTGATTTTGCCGATGAGGATGTACCTGTCGATGTCACCCCAGAGGTGACGGCATTGCTGGTCGGCGTTGCCAGTGATCTGCGCCGCGAAACCCAAGGTGTGAAAATCGCCGAACGTATTCGTGCCGGATTTGAAGTTGCCATCATTGGTGCCCCGAACGTTGGAAAATCAACTCTTCTCAATACCTTATCCGGTCGAGAAGCAGCGATCACCTCGGAATATGCCGGCACAACGCGTGATGTGATCGAGGTCCGAATGGAACTTTCCGGCCTGCCGGTGACGCTGTTGGATACCGCGGGCCTGCGCGAAACCGATGACCATGTCGAAGGCATTGGCATCGAATTGGCGCGTAAACGGGCCGATCAGGCTGATCTGCGGGTTTTTCTGGCTGAACCGGACGAATCCCTGGATATGGAACTTCGTGATGGCGATATTCGCCTTTCTCCAAAGGCGGATATGCGGCAGGATCTCGCCGGCGCAATTTCCGGCAAGACCGGGGCAGGGGTCGACCAGCTGGTCAGCCATATTTCCGATGTGCTAAAAACTCGCTCGACTCAGGTCGGGGTGGCGACGCGCGCTCGCCATCGCGATATGATGCTCTCAGCCCTCAGCAGCTTGACCGAGGCGCAGACCGTATTGGAACGGGGCTCTGAATTTTATGATCTGGCCGCCGAAGATATGCGTTCTGCGATTCGTTCGCTTGAAATGTTGGTTGGTCGCGTTGGTGTGGAGGATCTCCTTGATGAGATTTTCTCAAGTTTCTGTCTTGGAAAATAGGGAGTGTTTCACGTGAAACATTCAGATTTTGATGTTGTTGTCATTGGTGGTGGACATGCCGGCGCCGAGGCCGCCCATGCCGCCGCCCGCATGGGGGCGCACACAGCCTTGGTGACATTGACCAAAGATGGAATCGGCGTAATGTCCTGTAACCCCGCGATCGGCGGATTAGGTAAAGGGCATCTGGTCCGAGAAATTGACGCCATGGATGGCGTGATGGGGCGGGTCGCGGATCTGGCCGGTATTCAGTTCAGATTGCTCAATCGGAGAAAGGGCCCAGCAGTGCAGGGGCCGCGGGCTCAATCAGACCGTGGTATCTATCGGCGAGAGATGCTGAAAGCGACAGAATCTCAGGATAGGTTGACCATCATCGAAGGTGAAGCGACTGACTTTATTATGTCGGGTTCTCGCGTTGCCGGGGTGTGCTTGGCGGATGGCTGCGAAATTCACTGCGAGGCGGTTATCCTGACCACAGGTACCTTTCTACGCGGCGTTATTCATATTGGTGACGTGTCCAAACCCGGTGGTCGCATGGGGGATCGCCCCTCGGTCAAACTGGCGGAACGTCTAGACAGTTTATCTCTCCCTATGGGGCGGTTGAAAACTGGTACCCCGCCGCGCCTGGATGGCAGGACGATCAACTGGGATATCCTGGAAGGTCAGCCAGGAGATGATGATCCGACATTTTTTTCTTTTATGACCAAAGGGTTGTCAGCCAAGCAGGTCGTCTGTGGTATCACCCATACCAATGAAAACACGCATGAGATTATTCGCAAGAATCTCTCTCGATCTGCCATGTATGGCGGTCACATAGATGGGGTTGGGCCGCGCTATTGCCCTTCTATCGAAGACAAGATTATTCGCTTTGCGGATAAGACCTCACATCAAATCTTTCTGGAGCCCGAAGGCGCGACAGACCACACGGTTTACCCCAACGGAATTTCGACTAGCCTACCGGTAGATGTGCAGCAAGATTATGTCCGATCTATTGTTGGCTTGGAACAGGCAGAAATTCTGCAACCAGGATACGCAATTGAATACGATTATATCGATCCGCGCGCGCTGTCGCTTGATCTATCGTTGAAAGATGTTCCCGGTCTTTACCTGGCCGGCCAGATCAATGGTACCACTGGCTATGAAGAGGCCGCTGCGCAGGGCCTCGTTGCAGGTTTGAATGCCGCCGCGCAGTGCCTTGGCAAGGATCCGGTCCTATTTGGACGCGCCAACAGCTATATCGGCGTGATGGTTGATGACCTGACAACTCATGGCGTGACAGAACCCTATAGGATGTTCACCTCGCGGGCAGAGTTCCGCCTGTCATTACGGGCGGATAACGCTGATCAACGTCTTACGCCTCTGGCTGTCTCGTTGGGCTGCATTTCAGATGAGAGGGCGGCGCGATTTGGTAAGAAGATGGAGCATCTTGAAGCCACGCGGCAGATTTTGGAAGAGAATGTCTTTACACCAAAACAAATCGCAGAATCAGGAATTTACGTCAATCAAGATGGAAACAAGCGAACTGCCTATGAAGTCTTGGCCTTCCCGGATGTGAGTTTTAGTGACCTTATTCCCCTGTTGCCGGTATGTGCTGACGCGGATGACGTTACCCGGCGCCAACTGGAGCGTGATGCGCTCTACGTCCACTATATCGCCCGCCAGGAAAAGGAAATTGCCGCAGTGAAACGCGACGAAGGATATCGAATTCCGCCTGATTTTGACTATAGCGTGATTGATGGCCTGTCATCTGAACTGCAGCAAAAGCTTACGCTTGCGCGACCTGAAACTCTAGCAAAAGCCAGTAGAATCAATGGGATGACACCCGCTGGGCTTGCTCTTGTCTTGGCGCGGTTGCGGCGCGAAAAAAAACTGCAGGAGAAGGCAGGATGAACCAGAAGGCGATACTAGATCAGTTCAATGTTTCACGTGAAACATTGGAACGGCTCGAGATCTTTGAGACGATCCTTCTAAAGTGGAACCCTCGCATCAACCTGGTTTCAAAAAATAGCCTGCCTTTTCTTTGGGAACGACATATTGCTGATTCAATACAGGTCTTTGACTGCGCCGAAGAATCAGTCAAAACCTGGTTGGATATTGGCAGTGGTGGCGGATTTCCCGGTATTATCGTTGGGATTCTCTCGGCTGAGCGCGATTCGAAAACAAAGGTCACCTTGATTGAAAGCGATCAGAGGAAAACGGCCTTTTTGCGCAGTGCAGCGCGAGAGTGTGGTATCGACATAACGATTTTGAATGAACGCATTGAAAAAGTTCCGGCGCAAAAGGCTGATATCCTATCTGCTCGCGCTGTCGCCGATCTTGATATTCTATTGGAATTTGCTGAACGACATCTGGCAGAGCAGGGCACAGCCCTGTTTCCAAAAGGCGCAAGCTGGAAAAAAGAAGTGGATAACGCAGCCTTACGGTGGCGATTTGATGTTGAACCGATTACAAGTTTGACTGAAAGTGAAGCAGTTATTCTGAAAATCAAGGGAGTCACTCGTGCCTGATTTATCCCGCCCGGAGGGGCCACGAATCATCGCGGTTGCAAACCAGAAGGGTGGAGTAGGTAAAACAACAACGGCAATCAACCTGGCTGCAGCCTTGGTCGAGACAGGTTTGCGCGTTTTGGTCGTTGATTTGGATCCGCAGGGGAATGCTTCTACCGGATTGGGCATCGACAGTGCTGATCGTGATTCTACAACCTATGATTTGTTGGTAGATGATGCCCCACTGAGTGAGGTCATTCGCACAACAGAGATTGAAGATCTTTGCGTTATCCCCGCAACTGTTGATCTTAGCTCGGCTGATATTGAACTGTTTGCCAATGAAAAGCGCAGTTTTCTTTTGCATGATGCCCTGCGGCAGACAGCCATGGATGATTATGATTGGGATTACATTCTGATCGATTGTCCACCTTCTCTTAACCTTTTGACCGTGAATGCGATGGTCGCCTCGCACTCTGTGCTGATTCCTTTGCAAAGTGAATTCTTTGCTTTGGAAGGGGTGTCGCAGCTGTTGTTGACGATTCGAGAGGTCCGGCAGTCGGCGAATCCCGGGTTGCGGATCGAAGGTGTGGTTCTCACCATGTTCGACCGCCGCAATAACCTGTCTCAACAAGTTGAGCAGGACGCGCGCGAAAACCTGGGAGAGCTGGTTTTTGAAACCAAGATCCCGCGTAATGTCAGGGTCAGCGAGGCGCCATCTTATGCTTTGCCGGTGCTGAACTATGATAGCAACTCGCTTGGGGCCAAGGCCTATCGTGCCCTGGCAGCTGAGTTGATCTCTAAAAACCAACAAATTGCGGCCTGAGCACGGAGTAAGACATGTCAGATAAGAGAAACAAACCCCGTGGGCTGGGCCGTGGGCTGTCCGCCTTGATGGCGGATGTAAATCCTGATCCGGTCAGCACCGAATCCCGGCCGCAGACGCCGCGCAATGCAGAAGTCCTGGTTCCAATCGAAAAGGTGATTGCGAACCCAGATCAGCCACGTCGGCAGTTTTTGCAGGAAGATCTGGATGATCTGACCGCCTCGATTAAGGAAAAGGGCGTTTTGCAGCCCTTGATCGTGCGACCCCGCGATGGAGATATCTATGAAATCGTCGCGGGGGAGCGACGCTGGCGTGCCGCCCAGGCAGCCCAGCTGCACGAAGTTCCGGTACTGATCCGGGACTATTCTGATGTAGAGATGATGGAAGTTGCGATCATCGAAAACATCCAGCGCTCTGATTTGAACGCGATGGAAGAGGCGTATAGCTATAAGCAGCTGATGGAACGTTTTGGCCATACGCAGGAAAAAATGGCCGAGGCCCTTGGCAAGAGCCGTAGCCATATCGCCAACCTTGTACGCCTGTTGCATCTGCCAGAGGATGTGCGGACCCTGGTGCACGAAAGAAAGCTATCGGCGGGTCATGCGCGGGCTTTGATTACGTCGGATAATGCCTCTGATCTTGCAGCTAAAATCGTCAAGGGTGGCCTGTCAGTGCGCGCAACCGAGGCACTGGTGAAAAAGGATGCGGCGGGGCTGCAAACCTCTGCGCCGAAACGGTCGGCAAAGTCAGGTGAAAAAGACGCTGATACCAAGGCCTTGGAGGGCGATCTTTCGGCAATCCTGAGGATGAAGGTCTCTATTGATCACAGATCGGGGGGCGAATCCGGTTCGGTGACCATTAGCTATGAGACGCTTGATCAGCTGGATGAGATTTGCAACATCCTGAGCAAGTAATCAGGCTGTTGGGCGGGTCCAGATAAAGGTCAACACTGCTGTCAGAACGACGGCTTGAATGCCCAGAACATGGACCGGCGCACCAAAGAACAGAGACACAAGAAAGACGGCGGCAATCGATAGGGTTGCCGCTTTTTTTGCGGCGGGTCGAATGGCGCCGCTGCTTTGCCAATCCTGGATCATCGGACCAAAGGCCCTATGGGTAAGAAGCCAATTGTGCAGCCGTTCCGATGATTTTGCCGAAAAGAAGGTGGCCAACAGTAGGAAGGGCACCGTCGGGAGCAGCGGTAAGATAGCCCCGATCAAGGCCAGCATCAAAGACAGGCACGCAAGAGTGGCATAGAGAAGGCGCATCAATCTGTCCGATCCTTGCAAGCTTAGTCAACCAAGAGCTCTCTGAGCACCGCATTCAGAACCGCGCGGCCCTGATCGGTGGCGCATAGTATCTGATCTGTCCTGATTACCATGCCTAAATCTACCAGATGCGCAACCTGCGCCAGGGGCAAATCCTTTCCGGCCAGGGCGCTATAGCGTGGAATATTCATGCCTTCGCGCAGGCGCATCGACATCATCATGTATTCGATTGCGGTATCTTCACGGGGCAGGGGCTGGCACAGGCTTTCCCCGGATCCTGCCGCGACAGCCTGGAGCCAGGCCCCCGGTGCGCGGTGGGTCTCTGTCGCGTAGCGTTGGCCATCCAGCGTCAGCCGACCATGGGCGCCGGGACCGATGCCAAGGTAGTCACCATAGCGCCAATAGATCTGGTTGTGGCGTGATTCTTCGCCGGGACGGGCATGGTTTGATATTTCATAGGCAGGCATACCGTGGGTTCCGCAGATGTCCTGGGTGGCCTGATACATATCGGCGGCGCTGTCATCGCTGGGCAGATTGCGCAGTTTGCCTCGGGCGTAGCGATCACCAAAGGCGGTGCCTTCCTCGATCGTCAGCTGGTACAGCGACAGGTGATCAATCGCCATCGACAGGGCCTCGGTTAGCTCTGCCTGCCAATGGGCAAGATCCTGACCCTGGCGGGCATAGATCAGATCAAAGCTGACCCGGTCAAAACATTTGCGGGCAATGTCAAACGCGGCGCGGGCCTCGGCAACAGAGTGAAGCCGACCAAGGCGGCGCAGGTCTTCGTTGTTCAGGGCCTGAATGCCCATAGAGACCCGGTTTACCCCGGCATCACGGTAGCCGACAAAGCGCCCGGCCTCGACCGAGCCTGGGTTTGCTTCCAGGGTGATCTCTATGTCATTGGCAAAAGGCCAGATTTCACGTGCGCCTTCGATTACGGCGGCGACGGTTTCCGGCATCATCAAAGACGGCGTGCCACCACCGAAAAAGATAGAATTCAGCACCCGCCCTGACAATGGTGGCGCGCAGCGCTTCAGCTCGCTCAGATAGGCGCTAACCCACCGTTTTTGATCAACATTTGCGGTGACATGACTGTTGAAATCGCAATAGGGGCATTTGGCCTGGCAAAAGGGCCAATGCACATAGAGGCCAAACCCCCCCTGGCGCCAATCATCCACTGAAACAGCCTTTGACAAAGGCGCTGACGGCACGGCCTCGGTGGCTGATCTGGTTCTTTTCTTCCTTGGCCATCTGGGCGCAGGTCACGTCATAGCCGTCTGGCATGAACATCGGATCATAACCAAAGCCGCCTTCGCCGCGAATGGGCCAAACCAGTGTTCCGGGCATCACACCCTCAAACACTTCGTCATGGCCATCAGGCCAGGCGAGAACCAGGGTGCAGCGGAACTGGGCGCTGCGGGGGGCATCCGGCCCTTTTGCGGTAATTTCATCATTGGCGCGGGCCATGGCCCGCATGAAATCGCGACCGTTGCCTGTTTCAGCCCAATCGGCGGTATAGACACCAGGGGCGCCATCCAACGCGTCGATGGTGATGCCGCTGTCATCTGACAGGGCGGGCAGGCCGGTGGCCTTGGCGGCGGCATGGGCCTTGATCCGGGCGTTGCCGACAAAGCTGTCTTCGGTTTCGTCCGGTTCGGGCAGGTTCATCGCGGCGGCGCCGATGACCTTGACGCCAAAGGGCGCCAGGATCTCGGTGATTTCCTGCAGTTTACCGGCGTTGTGGGTGGCGACCAGAATCTGGTCGCCCTCAAATTTACGGGTCATGCGCAGGCTGCCTTTTGCATTTCGGCCAGCTCTGACGTACCCTTTTCTGCCAGATCCATCAGGTGGTTCATCTGGTCACGGGAAAAGATCGATCCCTCTGCCGACATCTGAACTTCGATCAGTTTGCCCGATCCGGTCATGATGAAGTTACCGTCAACGCCGGCTTCGGAATCTTCCGGATAATCCAGATCAAGCACTGGCTGGCCAGCGTAGATGCCGCAAGAGATGGCGGAAACAGGATCCATCAGCGGGTCGATTTTGACGTCGCCGACCTTCATCAGTTTGTTGACGGCAAGGCGCAGGGCGACCCAGCCGCCGGTAATTGCGGCGCAGCGGGTGCCGCCATCGGCCTGCAGCACGTCACAGTCGATGGTGATCTGGCGTTCTCCCAAGGCAACGCGATCAACCCCGGCGCGCAGAGCCCGGCCAATCAGGCGCTGGATTTCCACGGTGCGGCCACCCTGTTTGCCGGCAGCAGCTTCGCGGCGCATCCGGGTATTGGTGGCGCGGGGCAGCATGCCATATTCCGCCGTCACCCAGCCCAGCCCGGACCCCTTGATAAAGGACGGCACGCGCTCTTCCAGGGTGGCGGTGCACAGAACATGGGTTTCCCCCATCTTGATCAGGCAAGAGCCTTCGGCGTGTTTGGTGAAACCGGTCTCGATCGACACGGGGCGCATTTCGTTCAGGTCTCTGTTAGAAGGTCGCATGGGCTATCCTTTTATTGCTGCCCTTCGGATAGCCGCCGGGGGCGCGGGGATGCAAGCATGATTGACCTTTTCCCCTATCGCTCTTTAATGCAAATTGGGTAGGGGATCCCGTAACCGCAGAATGTGACCGTAAAACCGCTGATGACAAATGCCAAAGAAATACTAAGTGATATGAACGATCGTTCCCGCGAGGTGTTCCGGACGGTTGTTGAAAGCTATCTTGAAAGCGGTGAGCCTGTGGGCAGCCGCACCTTGACGCGATCTTTGAACGAAAAGGTCAGCGCCGCGACGGTGCGCAATGTGATGCAGGATCTGGAATTCCTTGGGTTGCTTAACAGCCCGCATGTCAGCGCCGGGCGTATTCCAACCCAGATGGGGCTGCGGATGTTTGTTGACGGGTTGCTGGAGGTCGAAGATCTACAAGCCCGCGACCGTGCAAAGATCGATGCGACCCTGGGCAAGAACGGTGGCGATGTCGGCGGTATGCTGGATCGGGTTGGATCGGCGCTGTCGGGGGTGACGCAGGGCGCATCCCTGGTGTTGACGCCAAAGCAGGAAAGCGAGCTGCGCCATATCGAGTTTGTGTCCCTGGCGCAGGATCGGGCGCTGGTGGTTCTGGTGTTTTCCGATGGACATGTGGAAAATCGTTTGTTTTCCCCGCCGCCTGGGCAGACGCCCAGTTCTATGCGCGAGGCAGCAAATTTTCTGAATTCACTGATCGAGGGGCGTACCCTGGGCGGATTGCGGCGCGATATGCAAAAGGAAATCGACGCCCGCCGCCAAGAGATTGACGTATTGGCGCAGGAAATGATCGAAAGCGGTCTGGCGGCTTGGGAAGCAGATGATGCGGATAAGGCGCGGCTGATCGTGCGCGGACGCGCGAATCTCTTGGGGGAGGGGGGCGTGCCGGCGGAACTGGATCTGATCCGCAGCCTGTTTGATGACCTGGAGCGCAAGCAAGATATTGCCGAATTCCTGGAGCTGACCGAAGATGGCGAGGGCGTTCGCATTTTTATCGGTTCTGAGAACAAACTTTTCTCACTTTCGGGTTCCTCTTTGGTGGTGTCTCCCTATATGAACTCGGATCGAAAGATCATTGGCGCGGTTGGCGTGATTGGCCCGACCCGCCTGAATTACGGACGGATTGTGCCGATTGTGGATTACACGGCGCAACTGGTTGGACGGTTACTATCTGACCGGAGCTAGAGGTGAAAAAATGGCAGAGCCCAGAAACGACGATTTTTTGGACGACATCGAAAATGTCGAAGCGGAAGAGCTGGCATCGGAGATGGCTGAATTGGACGATGCTGCGATTGAGCTGGATGAGCTGCGAGCGGAGCGTGACGAATACAAGAACCGCTTTATACGGGCGCTGGCCGATGCGGAAAATGCCCGTAAACGCGGTGACAAGGCACGCCGGGAGGCCGAACAGTACGGGGGGTCAAAACTGTCACGGGACATGTTGCCGGTTTTTGACAATCTAAAACGTGCGGTAGAATCCACCACTGATGAGCAGAAGGAAGTTGCCTCTGCCTTGATCGAAGGTGTTGAGCTGACCTTGCGGGCACTGGTTGGCGTGTTTGAGAAACACGGTGTGCGGATTGTATCGCCACAGATCGGCGATCGATTTGATCCGCAGCTGCATGAGGCAATGTTCGAAGCGCCGGTGCCAGGCACCAAAGCTGGCGATATCATTCAGGTCTCGGCCGAGGGTTTCATGTTGCATGACCGGTTGTTGCGCCCCGCGCAGGTTGGGGTGTCTTCGACACCGGCGAGTTGATCGCAGAATTCGAAATTTACGGCCCCGCTGGGGCCGGCCTGCGGCGCAGGTATTTTTTGTAAGATGAAGGCAAAGGCGGCTCTGTGGGGCCGCCTTTGGCTATTTTCCTGTGTCTTTCAGATGGTACAGCAGGTCCAGGGCTTCACGTGGTGTGAGCTCGTCCGGGTGAATTTCTGACAGCAGCTGTTCCACTGGAGAAGGGCCCGCTGGGGCTGATTTTTGTGGGGCTGGGGCGGCGGCAAAAAGCGGCAGGTCGTCGATTTGGATTTTGGCCCCGGCACCTTCGCGGCTGCCCTTTTCCAGCATATTCAACACATCGCGGGCCCGGGCGACAACGCTGGCAGGCAGGCCAGCCAATTGTGCGACCTGAACACCATAAGACCGGTCGGCGGCGCCTTTGGTGACCTCGTGCAGGAAAATCACTTCGCCTTCCCATTCCTTGACCGCAACGGTTGCATTTTCGACACCACTGAGCGTGTTCGAGAGCTGGGTCAATTCGTGGTAGTGGGTGGCAAAGAGGGCGCGCGATTGGTTCACCTCGTGCAGGTGTTCGAGGGTGGCCCAGGCGATGGAAAGCCCGTCATAGGTGGCGGTGCCACGGCCGATTTCGTCGAGAATGACCAGGGCGCGGTCGTCAGCCTGGTTGAGTATGGCGGCAGTTTCGACCATTTCGACCATGAAGGTGGAGCGGCCACGGGCCAGATCGTCAGAGGCCCCGACGCGGCTGAAGAGCTGGCTGATCAACCCGATATGGGCCGTTTCACATGGCACATAGCTGCCCATCTGGGCCAGGAGGGCAATTAAGGCATTTTGGCGCAGAAAGGTTGATTTACCGGCCATGTTGGGGCCGGTCAGCAGCCAGACAGCGGCGCCATCTGTGGCGCTGAGATTGCAGTCATTGGCGACAAATGCATCGCCGCCCTGTTGCCGCAGAGCACGTTCCACAACTGGGTGACGCCCACCGGTAATGTCAAAGGCGCGCGAGGTGTCGACCTTGGGGCGGGTCCAGTTTTCGCCCCGTGCCAGATCGGCAAGGGCGCAGACAAGATCCAGTTCCGCCAGGCCCCGCGCTGCGGTGTTAAGCCGGGCTGCCTGATCCATAACTGCCGCAGATAGCCTGGAATAGAGCCGTTTTTCGATCTCTAGCGCGCGGCCGCCAGAGTTGAGGATGCGGGTTTCGATCTCGCTGAGTTCTACCGTGGTGAAGCGCACCTGATTTGCGGTGGTTTGACGGTGGATGAATTTGTCAGTGAGCGGCGGCGACAGCATCTTGTCCGCATGGGTTGCGGTGGTTTCGATGAAATAGCCCAGCACATTGTTGTGCTTGATCTTGAGCGAGGCAATGCCCGTTTCACTGGCGTAGGTCTGTTGCATGGTGGCAATGACAGAGCGGCCTTCATCGCGGAGGGTGCGGGCCTCATCCAGACCGTCGTCATAGCCGACTGCAATGAAACCACCATCGCGGGCCAGGAGGGGTGGTTCCGCAATCAGGGCGCTGTCAAGCAGATCGAGCAGGGCGTCAAAGCCAGTCAGATCCTGGGTTGCACTGGCAATAAGCGGCGGTAGCTCTTGGCTATGATTGGACGCGGCTATGGCGCTTGCCTGGGCCAATCCGTTGCGGATTGCGGCCAGATCACGGGGCCCACCACGATCCAGTGCCAGGCGCGACAGGGCGCGGTCCAGATCTGGGGTTTTGCGCAGGGCGGTGCGCAGCTCATCGCAGAGCTGGTCGCGGTCCACCATGAAATCCAGTGCTGCCAGGCGGGCATTGATTACATCAAGGCTGCGCGAAGGGCTGGAGAGCCGCTGTTCCAGCAAGCGGGCGCCGCCGGGGGTGACGGTGCGGTCGATCACGGCGAGCAGCGATCCCGCCCGCCCACCTGAAAGAGAGCGAGTGAGTTCAAGGCTAGCGCGGGTAGAGGCATCAATCTGCACCACACGATCCTGGACTTCCTGCTGCGGCGGTTGCAGCAGTGGCAACTTGCCCTTTTGGGTGATTTCCAGATAGTCGATCAGCGCCCCCATGGCGGAAATTTCGGCGCGGGAAAAAGTGCCGAAACCATCCAGTGCGCTGACGGAGAACAGATTGCAGATGCGCTTTTCTGCGGCGGTGCTGTCAAAACTGGCCTTGCCCAGCGGGGTCAGGGGGATCTTGTATTCACTGGCCAGGGGGGCTGCTGAGTCATAGGAGGGACCCTCGGCGACGATCAGTTCTGATGGTGCAAGGCGGGCGAGTTCTGGGGACAGCCGCAGCTGGCTGATCGGCATGACGTGAAAATCCCCGGTGGAGATATCGGCCCAGGCCAGGGCTGCCTCGTCGCGCAACACGCAGTAGGACACCAGAAAGTTATGGCGCCGCGCTTCCAGCAGGGAATCTTCGGTCAGGGTGCCGGGGGTGACCAGCCGGACCACATCGCGTTTGACCACCGATTTGCCGCCGCGTTTCTTGGCTTCGGCCGGGGTTTCCAGCTGTTCACCCACCGCCACGCGAAAGCCCTTGCGGATCAGCGTCAAGAGATAGCCTTCGGCGGCATGAAACGGCACACCACACATCGGGATATCCTCATCGTTGTGCTTGCCGCGTTTTGTCAGGGCGATATCCAGCGCTTCAGCGGCATTGACCGCGTCGTCAAAAAACATCTCGTAGAAATCGCCCATCCGGTAAAACAGCAGCGCATCCGGATATTGTGCCTTGATGTCGAGGTATTGCGCCATCATCGGCGTGACTGTGGCCAAGAGAGATCTCCGCGTATCGGGGTGGGGTTTGTCGGGGTGACCATACAAACCGCCGACCTGCGACGAAAGGTGAAAACGTATAGTCGTTGTGGCAACCCACCGGCTGGGCTATGAAGTTCCAGCCCCCTTGGAAAAAGAACGACGGATACGATGCCCAAAGCAAAGATCACCGATGAAGAAGCCCTCGCCTTTCACCTGGATCCAACGCCAGGGAAATGGGAGATCAATGCCACCGTTCCGATGACGACGCAGCGCGATCTGTCGCTGGCCTATTCGCCCGGTGTTGCGGTCCCCTGCGAGGCGATCGCGGCCAACCCTGAAACCGCCTATGATTATACCAACAAGGGCAACCTTGTGGCGGTAATTTCAAACGGCACGGCGGTTCTGGGTCTTGGTAATCTTGGCGCGCTAGGGTCGAAACCGGTGATGGAGGGCAAATCTGTTCTCTTCAAACGCTTTGCCGATGTGAATTCGATTGATATCGAGCTGGACACCGAAGACCCGGATAAATTCATCGAAGCCGTGCGTCTGATGGGGCCAACTTTTGGCGGCATCAACCTCGAAGATATCAAGGCACCTGAATGTTTCATCATTGAGCAGAAGCTCAAGGAAGAGATGGATATTCCGGTGTTCCACGATGACCAGCACGGCACAGCGGTGATCTGTGCGGCGGGGCTGATCAATGCGCTGCATATTTCGGGTAAAAAGATCGAAGACGTGCGCATCGTTCTGAATGGGGCAGGGGCGGCTGGTATTGCCTGCATCGAACTGCTGAAACGCATGGGCGCGCGGCACGAAAACTGCATCGTATGTGACACCAAGGGTGTGATCTATCAGGGCCGGACCGAGGGCATGAATCAGTGGAAATCGGCCCATGCCGTGACCACAGACCTGCGGAGCCTGGAACAGGCGATGGAGGGTGCCGATGTTTTCCTTGGCGTATCGGTCAAGGGTGCGGTGACCCAGGATATGGTCAAATCCATGGCTGACAATCCGGTCATTTTTGCCATGGCCAACCCCGACCCGGAAATCACCCCGGAAGAGGCTCACGAGGTGCGCGTTGATGCCATTGTGGCCACCGGACGGTCTGATTATCCCAATCAGGTCAACAACGTGCTGGGCTTTCCCTATCTGTTCCGGGGCGCGCTGGATATCCACGCCCGCGCCATCAATGACGAAATGAAGATCGCCTGCGCCCATGCACTTGCCGCACTGGCGCGCGAAGACGTGCCGGATGAGGTGGCGCTGGCCTATGGCAAATCTCTGACCTTTGGCCGCGACTATATCATCCCCACACCCTTTGATCCGCGTCTGATCCACCGCATTCCACCTGCCGTGGCCAAGGCAGGGATGGATACCGGTGCTGCGCGCCGCCCCATTATCGATATGGAGGCCTACGAGGTTGGCCTGAAGGGTCGGATGGATCCGACTGCCTCTATCCTGCGTGGTCTCAATGCACGGGCGCGTTCTGCGCAAAGCCGGATGATCTTTGCCGAAGGGGATGATCCAAGGGTGCTGCGCGCCGCCGTCAACTACCAGCGGTCTGGTTTTGGCAAGGCGCTGGTGGTGGGGCGCAATGACGACGTAAAGCAAAAGCTGGAAGCCGCCGGTCTCGGCGATGCCGTCCGCGAGCTTGAGATTGTCAATGCTGCCAACACTGCGCATTTTGATGTCTACAAAGACTTTCTTTACAAGCGCTTGCAGCGCAAAGGCTTTGATCGCAAGGATGTGCACCGCCTGGTCGGGCGTGACCGGCATGTGTTTTCAGCCCTGATGCTGGCCCATGGTCATGGTGATGGTCTTGTGACAGGTGCGACACGCAAATCGGCGCATATTCTGGATCAGATCAACCATGTGTTTGACGCTGACAGTAGCCATGGCGCCGCCGGGGTAACGGCGCTCTTGCACAAGGGGAGGATCGTGCTGATCGGCGATACCTTGGTGCATGAATGGCCCAATGAAAACGACCTGGCTAATATTGCCGAACGTGCTGCCGGTGTGGCGCGCCATATGGGGCTTGATCCTCGGGTGGCCTTTGTCAGCTTTTCAACCTTTGGCTACCCGGTTTCGGAGCGGGCTGAAAAAATGCACCTGGCCCCAGCCGAGCTGGACCGCCGCAGGGTGGATTTTGAATATGAAGGCGAGATGACCGTCGATGTGGCGCTCAACGCCGCCGCCCAAGAAGCCTATCCCTTCCAGCGCCTGACTGGTCCGGCCAATATTCTGATCGTGCCGGCTCGGCACTCGGCCTCTATCTCGGTGAAACTGATGCAGGAAATGGGCGGCGCCACCGTTGTTGGCCCCATTCTTTCTGGCGTGGATAAACCAATCCAGATTTGTTCTACCACCTCTACCGCCAATGATGTGCTGAACATGGCCGTTCTGGCGGCCTGCAATATCGGGTAGATCACATGGCAATATGGAACCTCGGATCCATCAATGCAGATATGGTCTATACCCTGCCGCACCTACCCGGCGCAGGTGAAACTCTCGCGGCAACCGGGCTAGACCAGTTTCTGGGCGGCAAGGGGGCCAATATGTCGGTCGCTGCCGCCCGTGCCGGATCGGTGGTACATCACATCGGCGCGGTCGGCCCCGAAGGCGGCTGGGCGGTGGCACGGCTGATGGAATATGGCGTCGATACCCGCCATATCGCCAGTCTCGGCCAACCCACCGGCCATGCCATAATCGCTGTGGAGCCGTCTGGTGAAAACCAGATCATCCTGTTTCCCGGTGCCAACCGGGCCATCAGCCAGGATCAGATCGGTCAAGCGCTGAGCGCTGCAAATGCTGGCGACATGCTGGTGCTACAAAATGAAACAAACATGCAGGCCGAGGCGGCGCAGATGGCACAAGATCTAGGTCTGAAGGTGGCCTATGCTGCCGCCCCGTTCGACGCAAAGGCGGTGCAGGCCCTGCTCCCCTTTCTCGATCTGTTGTTCCTGAACGAGGTCGAGTCACAGCAGTTGCAGCAGGCCACCGGCAAGGCGCCCGATGGGTTTGGCATTGCGGATGTGATTGTCACGCTGGGGGCCCGTGGGGCGCGTCATTATAGCAGCACGACGTCCCAGGTGCAGGATGTGCCCGCCCTGCCAGTCACAGCTGTCGATACCACCGGGGCCGGCGATACCTTCACGGGTTATGTTCTGTCCGCATTGGATCGCGGCTTGCCCATGCCGCAGGCTCTGGCGCTGGCGGCTCGGGCAGGTGCTCTGATGGTGATGCGCCACGGCACAGCTGATGTGATTCCCAATCTGAAAGAGGTGCAGAACGCTCGCTTTTGACGCAGATCTGCCGCGTCTTCATTTGGCCTGAAATATCCCGGGGGTGAATTGCGCCTGGGCGCAAGAGGGGGCTGGCCCCATGGGCGGCCTCATAGGCTTGGTAATAGCCTTTGGTGGTGGCCCGACCCTAGAACATGGTGCGTAAAATAGAATGGGTATAGCGTGTTGCGTGACTGATCATGCACGCGACAGGCTCTAAATGACGCTGGGCACCGATGAAAAAAGGCTCTCAACGCACCAGAAACAGCTACCTACGACGGTCCATGCCTCTGTTGTCTGGGGCTTAGCCTCATGGCTGCGCAGCACCAGAGCCAATACCATAAAGAGGGCCAGCGCGATGGGTTTCAGAGTATTCAACTGGGGCATTGCGCCCTCCATCTTGCAGTATTTCTGCACTCTGCGGCGGCAGCGGTATTGCTGCAACCCGGTGACATCGAATCTCACGCAGAGGTGAGAGCAAGTTACCGCTTGGAAATTGGATCCAATCCTTCTAGCGTGCCGTCAAACGGAGGATACCATGTCAGAAAAGATGAGCACCCATCAGGCTGCAGAAGATAAGCGCAACGAAGAGATCCTGATCTATCTGAATGGTAAAATCGTGCCCAAGGCCGAGGCCACGGTCAGCGTTTATGACAGCGGCTTCATGCTGGGCGATGGGGTTTGGGAAGGGCTGCGGCTGTATAATGGCACATGGGCCTTTATTGACGCCCATCTTGATCGCCTGTTCGAGGCCGCAAAAGCGATTGATCTGGACATTGGTTTGGACCGAGATGGCGTGAAAAATGCCATATTAGAGACACAAAAGGCCAATGGCATGACCACAGATGCCCACGCACGGTTGATGCTGACGCGGGGGGTAAAGACGCGGCCGTTCCAGCATCCGTCCTTGTCGCAGCAGGGGCCGACCATGGTGATCATCATGGAACATTCCAAACCCAACCTGCCGCGCCCCATCCGGCTGGCAACGGTGCCGCATCTGCGTGGACTGCCGATGACCCAGGATCCAAAGCTGAATTCCCATTCCAAACTGAACTGTATTCTGGCCTGCATTGCGGCGGAAAAGGCTGGTGCGGATGAGGGGTTGATGCTGGATGTGAACGGCTTTGTGAACACCACCAATGCCTGCAACTTTTTCATCGTGCGTGGCGGTGCCGTTTGGACATCGACTGGGGACTACTGCATGAATGGAATTACTCGGCAAAAGGTCATCGACCTATGCCGCGCCAATGATATTCCCGTGTTTGAACGCAACTACTCGCTGGTGGATACCTATGGCGCCGATGAGGCCTTTTTGACCGGGACCTTTGGCGCGCAGACCCCTGTGGGGGATATTGATGGCCGCCAGATCGGCAGCGGTGAAATGGGACCCGTGACCAAGCGTATTCGTGCGCTGTACAAGGACATGATTGAAGCGGAGTGCGCCTGATGCGGATCGCCATGTGGTCCGGCCCGCGCAACCTGTCGACGGCGATGATGTATGCCTTTGGCAACCGTGGTGACTGCGCGGTGGTGGATGAACCCTTCTATGCGGCCTATCTGGCCATGACGGGCCTGACACATCCGATGCAGGCAGAAATCCTGGAAAGCCAGCCACAGGATGCCAAGGCCGTGGCAAAGACCCTGTTGGGACCAGTGCCTGCGGCCAGGCCCTATTTCTATCAAAAGCATATGACCCAGCACATGATCGCCGGGGTGCCGCGGGATTGGATGCGTGAGGTCACTAACGTATTTCTGATCCGCCATCCGGCACGGGTCATCGCCTCTTATGCGGCGAAACGGGAGAACCCGACGCTGGATGACATCGGCTTTCGCCAACAGGCAGAGCTGTTTGAGCTGTGTCAAAGTTGGGGACAGGTGCCGGTGGTGGTGGATAGTCACGACATTCGCGAAGACCCTGGCGCCAAGCTGGCGCAGCTCTGTGATGCGATTGGCTTGCCGCCTTCGCCAAAGATGCTGAGTTGGCCCAAGGGCGGCCACCCGGATGATGGTGTCTGGGCCCCCGTCTGGTACGGTGCTGTGTGGAATTCAACGGGTTTTGCCGGTGCCGAAGGCCCGTTGCCGCACGTGCCTGATGACCTGCGTCCAGTATTGGATGCTGCTTTGCCTTATTATGAGGCGATGAAGGCGCAAAAGATCTGAAAGGTATTTGCGGGGGCTTTGCCCCCCGCGCCTGGGGGCAAAGCCCCCAAGGTATTTATGGTAAGATGAAGCGCGTCAGCCGATCAGTTTCCCCAGCTTCATCGCGATGGACATATCGCCTGAAATTTTCAGCTTGCCCATCATCACCCCGGTCATCGGGTTCAGCTTGCCTGAGAGCAGCTTTATCAGATTCTCTCGGGTGAGTTTGATGGTGCAATCGGTGTCGCGATCAGTTGTTGTAGCGCTGCCATCGGCCAGAATGATGACGCCATCCTTGCCACAGTCAAATTTCAGCGATCCCTCAACGGTCTTCCCGTGAAGCCCGTCAGATATGCCATCTGCAATGTCTTGTAGCACCATCGGATTGCCCCCTTGGACTGTCACGCAAAGGGATAGGCCTGCCCCCGATAGCTGGCAAGCCTGACGAGGCGGCAAGGGTAGGACAAAAGGAAAAATTCCCAGGATTAGAGCCTGTTTCGCCGTTTAGGCGATCGCTTGAAGGGTCATGTCGCAGGGGCTGGCGGCAAAGAAGGTTGCCAGAACTTCGGCAAAGACATCAGGTGCGCCGGGAACCGCGGCAAACAATGTCATCGAAGAGCGCAGCTTCTTGGCATCTGTTGCCCCAAGGATGCTGGCGGCCTCTTGCCCCTGATGGGACAGCATCAGTTGGCTGACCTCAACCAGGCGGGCGCGCAGAGTGTCGTGACCCAGATAGGCGGTGGCCTCTGCCAGGTCTTCGATACCGTAGAGCTGCGCCATGTGTGACTGGCCCAGTTCGGCCAGCTGGGGAAAGACGAACCACATCCAGTGGCCCGTCTTCTTACCCGCACTCAGCTCTGCCAGGACATCCGACCAAACGGTATCCTGGGCCTCGACAAACATCTCCAGCTCTTCTTCGAAATCATCCTCGAAATCACCGTTTATGTCGTCAAAGTCGCTCATTTTTTCAACCGACGATCACGGGCTGCCAGAAGTTTCAGGCGCAGCGCGTTGAGCTGGATAAAGCCCGCGGCATCGGTCTGGTCATAGGCGCCGGCATCTTCTTCAAAGGTCACATGGGCCTCGGAATAGAGCGAATGATCGGACCAGCGGCCAACGGTCGAGGCCATGCCTTTGTAGAGCTTGAGACGTACGGTGCCGGTGACATGGCCCTGGCTGGCATCGATTGCGGCCTGCAGCATTTCGCGTTCGGGGCTGTACCAGAATCCATTGTAGATGAGTTCTGCATATTTTGGCATCAGCTCATCTTTGAGATGCATCGCACCCCGGTCCATGGTGATGGATTCAATACCGCGATGGGCCTCGAGCAGGATGGTGCCACCAGGGGTTTCGTAGATGCCACGCGATTTCATGCCGACAAAGCGGCCTTCGACCAGATCGAGGCGGCCAATACCGTGCTTGCGGCCATATTCGTTCAGCGCTGTCAGCACGGTGGCGGGCGACATGGTCTCACCGTTTATGGAGACGGGATCGCCTTTTTCAAAACCGATTTCGATGAATTCGGGTGTGTCTGGTGCATCTTCGGGATTAACCGTGCGCTGATAGACATAGTCGGGCGCCATTTCGGCGGGGTCTTCCAGCACCTTGCCCTCGGAAGAGGTGTGCAAGAGGTTGGCATCCACCGAGAAGGGGGCTTCGCCGCGCTTGTCCTTGGCCACGGGGATTTGGTTTGCTTCGGCAAATTCCAACAGGCGGGTGCGCGAGGTCAGATCCCATTCGCGCCAGGGGGCGATGACCTTGATATCGGGGTTCAACGCATAGGCGGCCAGTTCAAAGCGCACCTGGTCGTTGCCCTTGCCGGTGGCCCCATGGGCGACGGCGTCGGCACCGGTGGCTTCGGCGATTTCCACCAGACGTTTGGAGATCAGCGGCCGCGCGATTGAGGTGCCCAGCAGGTAGAGCCCTTCATAGACGGCATTGGCGCGGAACATTGGGAAGACAAAGTCGCGCACGAATTCTTCGCGGACGTCTTCGATATAGATGTTTTCAGGCTTGATGCCGAGCATCTCAGCCTTTTTGCGGGCGGGCTCCAACTCTTCACCCTGGCCAAGATCGGCGGTGAAGGTGACAACTTCGCAGCCGTATTCGGTCTGCAGCCACTTCAGGATGATGGAGGTATCAAGGCCACCGGAATAGGCCAGCACAACTTTCTTGGGCGCGGACATGGAATTTCCTCTCAGTCAGATCGATTGGCCGATACCGGGTTTCACGCGCGAGGGCAAGGTTTGGCGGGGTTTTCCTTTCTTATGCACTCGCATAACGTGACAAAATATATGCAGTTCTTTCGTGGGGTATTGGCCGTGACAGGTTGGAAGATTTTTTCACATTCAGTTTTCTTACTGAAACATAATTTTAGTGATGCGGTCAAAATTTCCTGGCCGCTGATCTTGATCACCGTTTTGGGGTTCATTTTTGGCAGCTCGGCTGAGGTCAGCGGAGATTATGGCGCAGCACAACAGGTAAAAGGCGCGGATATTTTGTTGCAGTTGGCCATGGCCGTTGCCGGTGTCTGGGTGGCCGTCGCCTGGCATCGCTATGTACTGCTAGAGGAGGTACCCGGTCCCATCCCGCCGTTTCATGGCATGCGCATGCTTTCCTATTTCTTCACCGCAGTTTTGCTGGGCCTTGGCATTGGGCTGTTTGTTGGCATTGCTGGGGCTGTGATCGGGATGGTGACCTATAACCTGATGCCAGTGTTTTTCGTGCTGATGTTTGCGCTGGTTGTTGTGGCTATCTGGATGTTTTACCGTCTGTCGCCCTTGTTGCCAGCTGCGGCGCTGGGTGAAAATCTGGGCGTGAAAGAGGCCTGGGAGGCCACCGCGCAGATTTCAGGCGCTGTTTTGATGGCGGTACTGTTCCTGGCCGTTTCTGCCGTTGCCATTGGCGCGATTGCGGCCTTTGTGCTGCTGCCCCTAAGCATCCCGTTGGGGTTGGCGGTGATTGCGGCGTTGCAATGGGCCTATAGCATGGTTGGGATCAGCATTTTGACTACCATCTATGGCATCAGTATCCAGGGGCGGTCGCTGTAACCCGGGCACCTTTGCGCCTGACATTGGCCCAGCCCCCTTGCCTTGGGGGCTGGCTTGGGCCACTCAATAGCACATGAGCAATCCAGACACCCCTTTTCATACCGCCGCCCGTGCCGCCGAAGCGGCGATGCGCGACGTTTTTCCCGCAACGCCATTGCAGCGCAATGTGCATCTGTCTGAACGGTTTGAGGCTGATATCTACCTCAAGCGCGAAGATCTGAGCCCGGTGCGATCCTACAAGATCCGTGGTGCCTTTAACGCCATGCGCAAACAGCCTGATCAGCAGTTGTTTGTTTGCGCCTCGGCGGGCAATCACGCGCAGGGCGTGGCCTTCATGTGCAAACATCTGGGCGTCAAGGGTGTGATTTTTATGCCGGTGACGACACCGCAGCAGAAAATCCAGAAAACCCGGATGTTTGGCGGTGACAATGTCGAGATCCATCTGGTTGGCGACTATTTTGACGTCACGCTGGCCGCGGCTCAGGACTGGTGCGCCCGCGAAGGTGGGCATTTCCTGTCGCCTTTTGACGATGCGGATGTGATTGAGGGGCAAAGCTCTATCGCGGTTGAGATCGAGGCGCAGTTGGGGCGGGTGCCGGACCATGTGGTTCTGCCAGTGGGCGGCGGTGGCATGTCTGCCGGTGTCACCACCTGGTTTGGCGATCGGGTGCACAGTCTTTATGTCGAACCGGCTGGCGGGGCCTGTCTGCGTGCCGCACTTGCTGCCGGGCGACCGGTGGCGCTGGACCATGTGGATACATTTGTCGATGGCGCAGCGGTGGGCCGCCTTGGCGCGCGCCCCTATGAGGCGCTGAAACATGTGCTGCTACCGGATGTCATTGCCCTGACAGAAGACCGGGTCTGCGCCACCATCATCGAGATGCTGAATGTCGAGGGGATTGTGCTGGAACCGGCGGGCGCTTTGGCGATTGAGGCGCTGGGCGATCTGCGGTCCTGGATTCGCGGCAAGACGGTTGTCTGTGTCACCTCGGGCGGGAATTTTGATTTTGAACGCTTGCCAGAGGTCAAGGAACGGGCGCTGCGTTACAGCGGCGTCAAAAAATACTTTCTCTTGCGTCTGCCGCAGCGGCCCGGCGCTTTGAAAGAGTTCCTTGGCATGCTGGGGCCAGAGGATGATATCGCGCGGTTTGAATATCTGAAGAAATCGGCCCGAAATTTTGGTTCGGTCCTGATCGGGATAGAGACTAAGCGGCCAGAGAATTTTTCGGACTTTTTTGCGCGGCTGGATGCGGCGGGTATGTCCTATACGGATATCACCAGTGATGAGACACTGGCGCAATTCTTAATTTAAAACAGTATTTTACGGTCAGTTAATGGTTGGAAACCTCTGCCAGGAAGACCTGTTTTGACTGATCGAAGTTTGCCAGAATTTCTGGCAGGTCGACGGTATCTGCTGCACCCCCGGCTGCTTGGCGTTCGCCTTTGAGGCAAAGGTCCGAGAACTGGTCAAAGCCAAGATTCAAGGCACATCCCTTGAGGAAATGCAGGTCTTGTTCCAGCTGGCCGCGATCATCACCACGCAGCTTTTCAATAATTTCGTCGACTTCCTCTAAAAAAAGTTCCACTACTTCGTCAAATCCATCGGACCCAATTTCGTCTTTCAACTCTTTTACCCGAGGCCAATTTATCATTATCGTGTTCCTGTTTGCCTTCAGTTTGCGGGGGTTAGACTGGCTATATATAGTAAACTTATGATGAAAAATCGACAACAAGACAAATTTTCACGTTCATATCGTATTAAAGGTCTGCACGGATAGTAACAGCAGTGATAAGGCCGCGATCATTTTTTAAGAGGTACCAAGGGTGCTGCAAGAAGGTTCATCGGACAACGAGGAACACGCCATGAGCGGGTCGATTAGTCGTGTGCTGGTCGTCGATGATAGCCGCTTGCAGCGCCGTATTCTTGTTGCCTCCTTGCAAAAGTGGGGGTTCGATGTCGTTGAGGCAGACAGCGGCGAGGCGGCGATGGAGATTTGCCGCCAAGAGCCGCCGGACCTGATTCTCAGCGATTGGATGATGCCGGGGATGAATGGGCTGGAATTCTGCCAGGCCTTTCGCGAACAATCCAAAGATAATTACGGCTATTTCATTCTGCTGACCTCCAAGAGCGAAAAGAACGAGGTGGCCGAAGGTCTGGATGCCGGCGCCGATGATTTTTTGACCAAGCCGGTCAGTTCGGATGAGCTGCGGGCGCGGATATCCGCAGGCGAACGTATCCTGCGGATGCAGCGCGAGCTGTCGGAAAAGAATCGAATCGTTTCCGACACGCTGGGCGAATTGCAGCGCGTTTATGACGCCATCGACAAGGATCTTATCCAGGCCCGCAAAATTCAGGAATCACTGGTGCCGGAACTGTCGAAAGAGTTTGGCTCTTCCACGGTGAGCCTGCTGCTGAAACCCTGTGGCCATATCGGCGGTGACCTGGTTGGCATGTTCTGCCCCAGTGTGAACCAGATCGGCTTCTATTCGATTGATGTGTCGGGGCATGGCATTACCTCGGCGATGATGACTGCCCGTCTGGGCGGCTATCTGTCTTCGACTTATTATGATCAGAACGTCGGGATGGAGCAGCGATTCAAGCGGTTCTATGCCCTGCGGCAACCGGATGAGGTGGCGCGGCTGCTGAACGCGCGCCTGATTGCGGATACCGGGATCGAAGAATATTTCACCATGGCCTATTGCATCGTCGATCTGCGCAATGGGCTGTTGAAAATGGTGCAGGCCGGACATCCGCACCCGCTGTTGCTGCGCCGTGATGGCACCACCGAATTCCTTGGTAAGGGGGGTGTGCCGATCGGTTTGGTTCCCGATATCAGCCACAGCCAAGAAGAAATATACCTGGAAAAAGGCGATCGCCTGCTGCTGTATTCTGACGGGTTCACCGAGGCGCGGCTGGAAAACGGCGAGATGCTGGAGACAGAGGGCCTGCTGGAACTGATCGGCAAATGTGATCGGGGCCAGAGCGGCAAAGAGTTCCTGGATGATCTATACTGGAACCTGACGCAGATCATGTCGTCGGAACATGGGCTGGAAGATGACGTCTCGGCTACCCTGTTTGAATTCGAAGGTCCCTGATTCAGGGGCCCAAACGGCACGACAATCGCGCCGCGCTAGCGCTTGCAGAAATACTGCTGCGCAAAATGCCGATCCCCCGGATTCCCAAGGCAGGATATGACATCCTGTGGTGCCAACCAGACCGCCTGATGCTGGCTTTCGGCGGGTGGACCCAACCGGCGCAGGGGGCGGGCGACATAGATCTGGCAGATCTTCTCGGCCCAGAGGTCATATTCCGGCATGAAGGTATAGCGGCGAAACGCGCCTAGCCGCCGGGGCGCAGCAATGGACCAGCCGGTTTCCTCAAACACTTCGCGGTGCAGCGCCGGAAGGGGCGATTCGCCCGGATCAATGCCGCCTCCGGGCAGTTGAATCTCCGGGCCGGGCTCTAGCTGGCGAGTCAGTAAGACCTGGCCATCACGGGGCAAAATCGCATAGACACCGGGGCGCATGCGATAGTTTTGACCCAGCCGTGGCCGCTCTCCGAATCGTCTGATCATATCGCCCCCTTCACTCTATTGTGTAAAACCCTATATAGGCTCGATATGCCAACCCTCGGCGCGTAAGGAAACCCCCATGGCTCTTGGATCAAAAATGACGCTTGGATCAAAAATCGCATGGGACGATACCGTCCTGCCCTTTCAGCTTGATGCATCGGATATGCGCGGCCGCGTGGTGCGATTGGATTCTGCGCTGGATGGTATCCTGAAACAGCACAATTACCCGCCTCAGGTCGAAGCGCTGGTGGCCGAGATGGCCCTGCTGACTGCCTTGATTGGGCAGACGGTGAAGCTGCGCTGGAAACTGTCGCTGCAGGTTCAGTCCAAAGGCGCGGTGCGGATGATCGCCACTGACTATTATGCGCCGCAAAAAGAGGGCGATCCCGCACGCATTCGCGCCTATGCTAGCTATGATGCGGATCGGCTGACCGATGCAGCCCCCTTTGATCAGGTGGGCGAGGGCTATTTTGCGGTGATGATTAACCAGGGCGAAGATACCACGCCCTATCAGGGCATTGCCGCCCTGGACGGGCCATCGCTGGCGGCCTGTGCCGGCGCCTATTTTGCCCAGTCAGAACAGTTGCCGACGGTGTTCAGCCTAAGCTTTGGCAAATCGTCTAGCCCCGGTGTGGCGGAACACTGGCGTGCCGGCGGCATGATGCTGCAGCATATGCCCAAGGCCTCTCCGTTTGTGGCAGGTGGAACCGAGGGCACGGGCACCACGCTTCAGCCAAAGGATCTGGTCGAAGGCGAAGCCGCCGAGAACTGGCACCGGGTCAATACCTTGATGGCCACGGTTGAAGAGCTGGAGCTGATTGGCCCCTCGGTCACCCCAACTGAATTGCTGCTGCGCCTGTTCCACGAAGAACAGCCACGGGTCTATGAGGCCCAGTCGGTGCATTTTGGCTGTACCTGTTCCGAAGAACGTGTGCGCCAAAGCCTGTCGATCTATTCGGCCAAGGACATCGCAACCATGACCACCGACGACGGGCGGGTCACGGCGGATTGCCAGTTCTGTAGCGCCCACTACGATCTGGACCCGGCAACCGTTGGCTTTGAAGCGGAAACCGCAACAGGTGACTGATCTGCGGCAGGCATTGCAGGCTGCCCTGTCCAAGCCACAGACACAGGGGCAGGCGGGTACTGGCCAGGCTACGGGCGAGGCAGGGTCTTCGGATTTTGACCTCAACCCCGATCTTGTGGTGCCTCGCCCGCGCAGGCTGCGCCCGGCCGGGGTCTTGGTGGCGATTTCATTGGCCCAGCCAGAACAGCCTCGGGTGATCTTGACCAAACGGTCTTCGGCGTTGAAGCACCACCCCGGCCAGATCGCTTTTCCCGGTGGCAAGGTTGATGCAGACGATGCCGATGTGATCGCCGCGGCCCTGCGCGAAGCCTGGGAAGAAATTGGCCTGCCGCAAGACCTGCCCGATGTCATCGGCCAGCTGCCCAGCCATGAAACCGTGACCAGCTTTCAGGTGACCCCGGTGGTGGCGCTGCTGCATGAGGATTTTGAGATCCGCCCAGAGGTCGGCGAGGTGGCCGAAGTCTTTTCCGTGCCACTGTCGCATCTGCTGGATCCGACAAAATATACCGTCGCGGCGCGCAGTTGGCGCGGCACCCGGCGGCATTATTATACCGTGCCCTTTGGGCCCTATTACATCTGGGGTGCCACCGCGCGGATGTTGTTCAACCTTGCAAAAGTGATGCAGTAATGACCTCTCTTGCGGCGCAGCCCTGGTTACATAATCCGGCAACGCAGCAGGTCTGCGCGGCGCTGACGGCACAGGGTGCGGCGGCCTATTTTGTCGGCGGTTGTGTGCGCAATGCGCTGATGGGGGTGGCGGTCTCGGATATCGATATTGCCACTAATGCCACGCCGCAAGAGGTACTGGCCCTGGCGCAGGCGGCGGGGATCAAGGCGATCCCAACCGGGATCGATCATGGCACCGTAACGCTGGTGGCCAATCATATTCCGCATGAGGTGACCACCTTTCGCAAAGATGTGACCACCGATGGCCGCCGCGCTGTCGTGGCCTTTTCCAAAGACATCGCCGAGGATGCCGCCCGGCGCGATTTCACCATGAATGCGCTTTATGCCCGTCCAGATGGCCGCCTGGTTGACCCGCTGCAGGGGCTGGCCGATCTGCAGGCCCGGCGGGTGCGTTTTATCGGTACGGCACGGAATCGCATCCGCGAAGATTACCTGCGTATCCTGCGGTACTTTCGCTTTCACGCTTGGTATGGCGACGCGCAGGTGGGCTTTGATCCTGATGCCCTGGCGGCGATTGCGGACAATCTGGAGGGGCTGTCGCAGCTCTCACTTGAACGTGTCAGCGCCGAAATGCTGAAACTGCTTGCTGCCGCTGATCCCGCCCCGGCGATTGCGGTGATGCGTCAGTTGGGGGTGTTGGGGCAGGTGCTGCCCGGTAGCCATGATCGCGCCCTGGCGCCGCTTGTTCATCTTCAGGATGTGCACCAGGGCTATCCCAAGGCCGCCATAACACCCGATCCGATCTGCAGACTTGCGGCGCTGGGCGGCGAAGAGCTGCTGCCCTATCTGCGCCTCAGCAAAGCACAGGCGCGCCGACTGCAACAGCTGCGCGGCTCTGCGATGGGTTCCGACAGGACCAGCAAGCTGAGCTACCAGTTGGGACCTGACATGGCGCGATCTGCCTGTCTGTTGCGTGCAGCCCTGCTGGAACAGCCCGTTTCGCCTGATTTAGAGCCTGATTTGGCGCGCGGTGCTGCAGCTGTCTTTCCGGTTGTAGCGGCGGATCTGATGCCAGATCTATCTGGCCCTGCGCTTGGCGCCGCGCTGAAGAAGTTGCAGCAGGCATGGATTGATTCCGGCTTTGATCTGACCCGCGAAGACCTGTTGCAGCAGTTGAAATAACGCGCTGCACCCCCAGACCTAAACCTTCGGGTGGCACCTGCGGGGCCCAGCCGGGGGTGACAGTCAGAGATATTTTCAGTATCCGGAGCAGAGCCAAGACACTTATGCCGGGTGGGATGCATATGCACCACGGGATCTGGTCCAGCTACGGTCATCGCGCCCACGCCTTGGCGGGCATGGCATCACGCCTTATCTGCAGTATCACACGTCTCATTTGATCACCCCCATTGGAGCGCACTTCTGATGTTTCGCTTTTTTGAAAACCTTGTTGATCCATATTGCGACTATCCCGAAACGGACCAGCCGCCGACCCGGCTTTGGCCCTTTTTAAAGGGCTATACTGTGCCGTTTCGCGCGGTTTTCATCCTGACGGCCTGCATGTCGGTGGTGGTTGCGGCAATCGAGGTCGGCCTGATCTATTATATGGGCCGGGTGGTGGATCTGCTGAGCAAGACGCCCGAGCAGGTCTGGCAGCAGCATGGGGCAGAGCTGATCCTGGTGGGGCTGTTCATTCTGCTGCTGCGGCCAATCCTGCAATTGGCTGATGTCTTGTTGCTGAACAATGCGATCCTGCCGAATTTCGGCACATTGATCCGCTGGCGCGCCCATAAACATGTGCTGCGCCAGTCTGTGTCTTGGTTTGAAAACGACTTTGCCGGCCGCATTGCCAACCGGATCATGCAAACGCCGCCAGCGGCGGGCGAGGTGGTGTTTCAGGTCTTTGATGCGATCACCTTTTCGCTGGCCTATCTGATCGGCGCAGCGATCATGCTGATGGTGGCCGACGCGCGGCTGATGCTGCCGCTTTTGGTCTGGTTTGGCCTCTATGCGCTGCTGGTGCGCTGGACAATTCGGCGCGTGGGACCGGCTAGCCAGGCGGCTTCCGATGCGCGTTCAACCGTGACGGGCCGGGTGGTGGATAGCTATTCCAATATTCATTCGGTCAAGATGTTTGCCCATGACGGCCGCGAGCTATCCTATGCAAAAGAGGCAATTGAAAACACCCGCGAGACCTTTCAGCAGGAGATGCGGATTTTCACCGTGATGGATGCGGTTCTCGTTACCCTGAACGGGCTGTTGATTGTGGGTGTGGTGGGCTGGGCGCTGCATCTGTGGATGATTGGCGCGGCCTCCGCCGGGGTGGTGGCGGCGGCGACGGCGCTGACCCTGCGGTTGAATGCGATGACCGGTTGGATCATGTGGGCGCTGACATCGTTTTTCCGCCAGCTTGGCGTGGTGGCCGAGGGCATGCAGACCATCGCGCAGCCGATTGATCTGGTGGATGCCAAGGGGGCCAAGCCGCTGCAGCTGACCCAGGGCGCGGTTGTGCTAAAGGATCTGTCGCATCACTATGGCCGCGAGGCGGGCGGTCTGGATCACCTTGATCTGGTGATCCAGCCGGGGGAAAAGATTGGCCTTGTAGGGCGCTCTGGTGCGGGCAAATCAACGCTGGTCAAGCTGCTTTTGCGGTTCTACGACCCCGATGCCGGGCAAATCCTGATTGATAATCAGGATATTCGCCATGTTACGCAGGATTCGCTGCGCAGCGCCATCGGCATGGTGCAGCAGGACAGCGCCCTCTTGCACCGATCCGTGCGCGATAACCTGCTCTATGGACGCCCCGACGCCAGCGAGGCGGATATCATCGCTGCCGCCAAACAGGCGCAGGCGCATGATTTCATTCTGGATCTTGAAGATCCCCAAGGTCGGCGCGGCTATGATGCCCATGTGGGGGAGCGTGGCGTGAAGCTATCGGGCGGGCAACGCCAGCGGGTGACCTTGGCGCGGGTGATTCTAAAGGATGCGCCGATCCTGTTGCTGGACGAGGCCACCTCGGCGCTGGATTCCGAGGTCGAGGCAGAAATTCAGCAGACGCTCTATGGCATGATGCAGGGCAAGACGGTGATCGCAATTGCACATCGGCTGTCCACCATCGCACAGATGGACCGCATTTTGGTACTGGATCAGGGCCGAATTGCAGAACAGGGTCGCCATGCGGATCTGCTGCGGGCTCAAGGGCTCTACGCCCAGTTCTGGGCCCGGCAATCGGGTGGTTTTTTGAATATCGAGGCAGCAGAATGAAGATAGGCAATCTGATCGACGCGTTTCAACCCGCCAAGGGCGCGCCCCCTAGAAGATTGGGCGCCTTTATGATGTGGTGCCTGTCGGGAGCCTGGCCGATGCTGATCCTGGCGGCGGGGTTTTCGGCCCTGGCCGGCGCGATGGAGGCCGGCACCGCCTATATCCTGGGGCTGGTGATTGACACCTCTCTGGCAAGCGGGCCAGAGCAGTTTTTCACCATGGGCAATATTGTGGTCATTTTGGGCGCATTGGGTTTTTTCCTAATTCTGCGGCCGCTGCTGTTCGGCCTGTCAGCGGCGTCCAATGCGATTGTGGTGCAGCCCAATGTGAATCCGCTGGTGCTGTCGCGGCTCAACCGTTGGACCCTGGGTCAGTCGGTGCGCTTCTTTGACGATGATTTTGCGGGTCGCATTGCCCAGAAACAGATGCAGACGGCCTCGGCGGTGACCTCGGTGGCGACCGAAGTGATCAACGTGGTGGCCTTTGCGCTGGCTTCTCTTGTGGGGTCGATGGCGCTGCTGGGGGCAATAGATCTGCGCATCACGCTGCTGTTTACACTTTGGCTTCTGGGCTATTTTGCCATGATCAGCTGGTTCTTGCCGCGGGTGCGGCAGCGGTCGGGCAAACGGGCCGGGGCACGGGCCATGGTTTCGGGGCAGGTGGTGGATACCATCACCAATATCAAAACCGTCAAGCTGTTTGCTCATGCCGCCCATGAGGAACGCAGCGCCCAGGATGCGATGGTGCAATTCCGCGAGACCGCACTGGAGTTCGGCTATCTGGCGGCAACCTTCCGATTTTGCCTGATGGCGCTGGCGGGGCTTCTGCCGGTCCTGCTGATTGGCGCGACGTTGCTGTTGTGGCGCGACGGATCCGCCAGCGAGGGCGATATCGTGGCGGCTGGTGCGGTTTCCATTCGGATTGCGCAGATGACAGGCTGGGTCAGCTTTACCCTGATGGCGATCTATTCAAACGTTGGCGAGATTGAAAACGGCATGAAGACCCTCAGCCGTCCTGATCGGGTCGAAGACCGCCCCGAAGCGGCGCCCTTGTCGGCAACCGCAGGGCAGATCACCTTTGACGATGTGGGCTTTGCCTATGGGCGTGATGTGGGCGGGGTGCGCAATGTATCCCTGCAGATCAAAGCGGGGGAAAAGCTGGGTATTGTCGGGGCCTCCGGCGCGGGGAAATCTACCCTCGTGTCGCTCTTACTGCGGCTCTATGACGGGGAAGAGGGCCGGATCCTGATTGATGGCCAGGATATCGCGACGGTCTCGCAGGACAGTCTGCGCAGCCAGATCGGCATGGTCACGCAGGAAACCGCGATGTTCAATCGCTCTGCCCGTGAAAACATTCTTTACGGTCGACCTGATGCCAGCGAAGCAGAGCTGATCGCGGCGGCGAAACAGGCCGAGGCGCATGACTTCATTCTGGATCTGCAAGACGGGCAGGGGCGGCAGGGCTATGACGCCTATCTGGGCGAACGAGGCGTGAAACTGTCGGGCGGGCAGCGGCAGCGGATCGCGCTGGCGCGGGCAATCCTGAAGGATGCGCCGATCCTGATCATGGATGAGGCAACCTCTGCGCTGGATTCCGAAGTCGAGGCACTGATCCAGTCGGCCTTGGAGCGGGTGATGCATGGTAAGACGGTTCTGGCCATCGCCCACCGTCTGTCCACGCTGAGCGAAATGGACCGCATCATCGTGATGGAACAGGGCCAAATCGTCGAGGTTGGCAGCCATGCCGAGCTTTTGGCCCTGGGTGGGCTCTATGCGCAGTTCTGGTCTCGCCAGTCCGGCGGTTTCATCTGCACGGATGAGGACGAGAGCACAGCCGCCGAGTGATTTGGCAGAGTGCGTTGCTGGGAAACCGTCGGGGGCAGTGTATTTGCACTAAAACCGGCTTTCTGCTGTCTTGGCCGGGTTTTCACCTTTTTTAGCTGGCCGACAGTCGCTATCTAGCCCAGATGACAGATGTAGCCAGAACCACAGCAACCATCACCCGCCTTGGACACCAAGGCGATGGTGTCGCCCTCGGCCCGCTTTTTGCGCCCCGTACCCTGCCAGATGAACGGGTCAGCGGCGTGCAGCAGGGCACGCAGCTGACCGATATTCGGATTGAGACGCCATCCGAGCATCGCATTCAGGCGCCCTGTCGCCACTATAAATCCTGCGGTGGCTGCCAGTTGCAGCACGCCAGCGATGATTTTGTGGCCTCCTGGAAGCTGGATGTCGTGAAAAATGCGCTGGAGGCACAGGGGCTGGAGGCGACATTCCGCCCGATTCATACTTCTCTGCCGCAGTCACGCCGCCGCGCCACGCTGGCGGTCCGACGTACCAAAAAGGGTGCCATGGCAGGGTTTCACGGCCGCGCCTCTGGGGTGATCACGCCGATTCCCGATTGCCTGTTGCTGGACCCAGCGCTGATTGCGGCAATCCCCCTGGCCGAGGCCCTGGCAATGGCGGGGGCCAGCCGCAAAACGCCGCTATCGGTGACGTTGACCCAGTCTGAAACCGGGCTGGATGTGCTGGTGCGCGACGGCAAGCCACTGGACAGTGATCTGCGGGCCGAATTGGCCGGGCTTGGGGGGCAGCATGGGGTTGCCCGCCTCACCTGGCAGGACGAGCAGGTGGCGATGGAACAGCCGCCGTTGCATAGCTTTGGCTCGGCCCGTGTCTGCCCGCCGCCCGGTGCCTTTTTGCAGGCCACCCGTGATGGCGAAGCGGCGCTGCTGGCAGCCGTGCAAGACATCACCATGGGCGCCAAGCGTATCGTCGACTTTTTTGCCGGCTGCGGGACGTTTTCACTGCCACTTGCTGCCAATGCCGAAGTCTACGCGCTGGAGGGCGAGGCCGATATGATCGCCGCGCTGCAGGCTGGCTGGCGTCAGGGCAAAGGGCTGAAGAGGTTACAGGCCGAGGTGCGTGATCTGTTCCGCAATCCGCTGCTGCCGGAAGATCTGAAACCCTTTGGCACCTATTATGAGGCGGCGGTAATTGATCCCCCGCGTGCCGGTGCCGAGGCCCAGGTGGCGCAGCTGGTGGCCGCGCGCCTGCCCGTGATTGCCTATGTGTCCTGCAACCCTGTGACCTTTGCCCGTGATGCCAAAACCCTGGTGGCTGGTGGCTATCGGCTGAATTGGGTGCAGGTTGTGGATCAGTTCAGATGGTCCGCTCATACCGAACTGGCCGCCAGTTTCACCCTGAATGATTGACCGCGCAGCTGTAGCCCGTGCCCGGCCGCCTACAAGACCGAACTTGGATAGAACCTGATGACAGTGACAGAACGCCTTGATGGGCTTTTGCAAGACACGCGATTTACCCGTTTCATCATGGCGGTGATCCTGGTCAATGCGGTGACGCTTGGGCTGGAAACCTCTGAGCCAGTGATGGCGCGGATGGGCGAGCTGGTCCATTTGATCGACAAGATCTGCCTTGGCATATTTATCGTCGAGATCCTGATCAAACTGTTTGTGCGCCGCTTGCGGTTTTTCCTTAGCGGGTGGAGCCTGTTTGATTTTGTCATCGTGGGCATTGCCCTGGTGCCTGGCGCGCAGGGGTTTTCGGTCTTGCGGGCGCTGCGTATCCTGCGTGTTTTGCGGGTCGTCTCCGTTGCGCCCAGCCTGCGTCGGGTGGTCGAAGGCTTTGTCACCGCGCTGCCGGGCATGGGGTCGGTGTTTCTGCTGATGGCGATCATTTTCTACATCGGCTCGGTGATGGCGACAAAGCTGTTTGGCGCGAGCTTTCCGCAATGGTTCGGCGGTCTTGGACAATCCGCCTATTCGCTATTTCAGATCATGACGCTGGAAAGCTGGTCGATGGGAATCGTGCGGCCAGTGATGGAGGTCTACCCCTACGCCTGGGCCTTCTTTGTGCCCTTTATCATGGTGACCACCTTTGCGGTCGTGAACCTGTTGGTGGGTCTGATCGTCAACTCGATGCAGGATGCACATTCCGCCGAAGAAGGCGAGCGCACCGATGCCTATCGTGACGAGGTGCTGGAGCGGCTGAAAGCCATCGAGATCATGGTCAATGCGGATAGAACCGCGCTGCCGGGTTCAGGCGCTGTTTCGGCCCCCGCACCCGATCGGGCAAAAGATAACAAGTTGTGATTGTGATTTTGCTTCAATTTGCGGTATGGCGCTGACAAGGGCGATACAGCCCAGATGGTGGCAGGTCAGACAGGAAGACACATGGATAGACGGGCATTCGGATTAAGCGCAGTTGCGAGTGTGGCAGTGGCAGGGTGCGGCGGTCCCAATCAGGTCAGCCGGTTCAAGACCTACACCGGACCAGAGGTGACCAGCCTTGTGATCAACAAGGGCGCGCGCAAAATCTATCTTCTGCATGGGCAGGAGATTCTGCGCGACTACAAGATGGACCTCGGCTTTGCGCCGCAGGGCCCTAAACGGGTCGAAGGCGATGGCAAAACGCCAGAAGGGGTGTACCATATTGATCGGCGCAACCCGAACAGCGCCTTTCATCTGTCGCTGGGTATTTCCTATCCCAATGCCGAAGATCTCGCCCGCGCTGCCGCTCTTGGGAAAATGCCGGGCGGGGAAATCTTCATCCATGGTGAGCCAAACGATAAGAAGGCCCGCAAACGCGCTGGGCGGGTGCCGGACTGGACGGCAGGCTGTATTGCCGTACGCAACGAAGAGATCGAGGAAATCTACGCCATGGTGCGCGATGGCACCCCGATCGCGCTGCGGGCATAGTTATCCGCTTCCGCGCTGGCCTGGGTATAGTCGGGGTGGAACATCCGGAGAAAAACGAAGGGACCGCAAAGCAGACTGTCGGCGCTGAGCCTGCAGTTGCTGTTGCAAATATCGGTCCTGCGATTTACTTCGGGGCAATCACAGCAAGGAGATTTATGCACAGAGGTTTCGATTGCACCGCATTAGGCGGTATCGCTCGGCACATTTCGTAGCCGAACCATTGTGTATGACTTCTTCGGAGTTTCCATGAAAACTCAAAACATATTGATCCGTCCCTTCGATAGGGTGACGGATGTCGAAAACCTGTTGGGCATCTGGTTTGACGCATCGCTGAGGGCACCTCCGTTCATCGGTGAGCCAAGGCTTGTCGAGCAACGTAGCCTGATCGAGAAAGACTACTTTCCAACAGCCGAGACTTGGGTTGCCTGCCATAACGGCGAGGCCCTTGGTTTTATCAGCTTGCTGGGCAGTTTTATTGGCGGGATATTCATTGCGCCAGACCGGCAAGGCATGGGCGTTGGGCGCAGGCTCATTGCACATGCGCTGGAGCTATCCCTTGAGGTCTATACTGCGAACCGACAGGCCTTTGACTTCTACATCTCGCTCGGTTTCCAAGAGGTTTCTCGGCGTGATGTGGATGATTTTGGCTATCCGTTCCCAAACGCTGCTTTGCAGATGAAGGGCTAGCACCGGGGCGGGCAGGGTGTTCCTTGCCCGGCCACCGTGCAGTTTCAAAGCCAAGCACGAAAGGTGGTTTCCTCTGCGGCCCCGACAGCCTGCGGCGGACATCGATCATGAAGAGTCTGCGGGTCGTCGTTGATCGATCTGGCTGGCGGATGAGCAGCTGTTCAGGCGAAGCCTAGAGCATGTGGCGCAAAAGTTGGTACGGCTCTTGCGCATCTGAAACATGCGAAATCAAGCAAGGAACGTCAGTCTCGTGAATGTAAATGAACGCGACTGGCCTAGCTGGCCATCACCAGGGTCCACCAGATCTTGCCGTTGCTTTCCTGGAACCAGGAAAACCCCATGTTGATTGCCTTGGGGTCCAGAAGCACCGAACGGGTGCTTGGGTCTTCCATCCAGGCGGTCAGGGTTTGTAGCTCGTTCTCATAGGTTTCAGAGATATTTTCCCCCTGTACCGTGCCAGTATAGCCGGTGCGTGCAACCCGATCCAAAGGCGAGGAGCCGTCAGAGCCAAAATGCCAGGGGCGGTTTTGTACCGACATATCGCGTGAATGGGTGGCCGCCGCAGCATTGAGCTGCGCGTTCAGTTGTACCTGTGTCGCGCCCGAGGCCTGGCGCAGGGCATTGATGGAATCAAGCATCCGCAGCTGCACCTTATCGGCGTTGCGAATGCGGTAGGCCTTGCCACCGCTGCCGGTTTCAGATGTGGGCGTACAGGCCGCTGCCAGCGTCAGGGTGGCAGCCATCAAGATCAGAATAACGCGCTTCATCTTGCTTCTCACTTTATCATTCGCTTCTGCACTTAGCCTTCCTGTAGCGGTTGCGCAAACAGGCCGGCAGAAAACTGCAGAGAAATTACATGGTTTGATTTGCGACTGAGGCATTCCGGCCATACTATGCCTTAGCCCGAATGAATACGCGCAGGATATATTTCAGATGAAACGTACACTATTAGCTGGAGGCACCCGTCGGCAGTTTCTTGCTGGCTCTGCTGCCATGATTGCCACGCCTGCCCTGTCTCAGGTGGCGCCAGAACCTGAAGATGATCAAGCCCTTGACCCGCTGCGCCCGCCGCCCGAGCCAGAGCCGCCGGTAAAGCGCAATATCTCTGCCTTTCGGGCAAAACGCTGGCAGCCCTACTTCGATCACCTGCGCAAAGGGGCGATTCTTGTCGATATCGACAGCCGCGCTTTGCACTACTGGTCTGAAGATGGGAATAACTACCGACTTTTCCCCTCTTCCGTGCCATTGTCCGATGATTTGACCCGCAGAGGCCGGACATCAGTCATCCGTAAAGTGGACGGTCCGGGCTGGGCGCCAACGCCCAATATGCGAAAGCGCAATCCAGAATGGCCGTCCTATATTCCGCCTGGTCCTAATAACCCATTGGGAACGCACGCTTTATACCTAAGTTGGAAGTTCTACCGCATCCACGGAACCCATGACACACGCAAGATCGGCCGCAAATCTTCGAACGGCTGTATCGGGCTGTATAACGAGCATATCGCAGAGCTATTTTCCCTGACACAGGTGGGCACACAAGTGTTGCTTATTTGACCACATCGCACTGTCTGCAGGGCGAAAAATCGCAACAAGCAATTGCAATTCTGAGGGTTTACTGGTTAGAAAAAATTACGAGGTAAGTCTTGGTTGCGTAGATCTATTTAGGTCTGCGCTAATTCTGGAGGTTAACATGAACAAACTTGTACTCGCAGCCGCTCTGACCGCTGCTGCATCCACCGCTACTGCTGGCAACTTGGCAGAGCCTATCGTAGAGCCAGTCGTAATCGAAGAAGCTGCAACCAGCTCTTCCAGCGGCATCATTCTGCCCCTGCTGCTGCTCGTCCTGGTTGGCGCAGCTGTTGCAAGCAGCTAATTGCCCTGCACATGATTTGTAAAAAGGCGGTGGTTTTCCATCGCCTTTTTTATTTTCAGCTGCCGGTAATTTGACTGCGTGTAAATTGACCTGGGCCAGCTTATCAAACCTGCCTGGGCAGGTCTGATAAGGCAGCAGGGTGCCAAAGCGCCGTTTTAGCCCGGCTCTGCTTCGGCCAGAACCCTGTCCAGAACCTCCAGGATCATCTCGACCCCTTCGGCGTCGATGGTCAGCGGAGGGCGGATTTTCAGGATATTGTCTTTGGGTCCTTCGCTGCCGATTAGAATACGGTGGTCGCGCATGCGGTTCTTGACGTAGGAACACAGCGCCGTGGCCTCGGATCCGTCCGGGTTGATCAGCTCTACCCCCAGAAACAGCCCCATGCCGCGGATATCGCCGACAGATTGGTATCTCTGTTCAAGCGCCCTTAGGCCTGCAATCAATGCCGCACCGCGCTGGCGGGCATTGTCCTGCAGGGCCTCGTCATCGACAATATCCAGCACTTCCTTGCCCATGCGGCACGACAGGGTCGATCCCCCAAAGGTGGAAAAGAACTCTGGCCCATTAGCAAAACTGTCAGCGATGGCGCGGGTTGTCACCAGCACACCAAGGGGATGCCCATTGCCGATGGGTTTGCCAAGCACCACGATATCTGGGCTGGCGCCTTGGTGTTCAAAGCCAAAGTAATAGTCGCCAAGACGGCCCAGTCCGGTCTGGACCTCATCGGCGATGCAGATCCCGCCAGCGGCGCGGATCTTTTCATATACCGCCGGCAGGTAGCCCCTTGGCGGGATGATTTGGCCGCCAACCGAAGGGAAGGTTTCCGCGATGAAGCCGGCAATGCCCTGACCCCGCGCTTGCAGTGCGGCAATGGCGGGATCTACCAGATCGGCAAACTTCTGTGCCCGCTGCGGATCATCGCGGCCGAACGCTCCACGATAGTCATCAGCTACCGCGACCAGTTCAACCCAGTCAGAGGGGCCAACCCCGCCTGGCGCGTTGAATTTATAGGCCGAGACATCAATCACCCCGGTGGTATTGCCATGATAGCCGTGATCCGGTGTCACCATACCCTTGGCGCCGGTATGGGCGCGGGCCAGACGCAGCGCCAGCTCGTTTGCTTCGGTGCCGGAATTGACAAAGAAGCAGACATCCAGGTGATCGGGCATCTTTGACAGGATCTTGTCGGCAAAGGCGGTTTGGGCCGGGTGCAAATAGCGGGTGTTGGAATTCATCCGCTTGAGCTGATCTGCCGCGACGGCCTGAATACGCGGATGGGCATGGCCGACGTGGGGCACGTTGTTATAGGCATCCAGATAGGGGCGTCCCCATTCATCAAACAGGTGGTGCTTCCAGCCGCGCAGCAGCATCACCGGATCGCTATAGGTCAGGCTGAGATTGCCGCCAAAGTGATCCCGCCGCCCCTGGCGGATGTCTTCCTTGCTGGTCGGGGTAAAGCAGCATTTTCCATCCGGCAGGTTCAAAAGCGCCGCCGGGTTGGGGCAGATCGCTCGCCACATGTACATTTCATCCGGATCACCAACACCGGGCCAGTCGGCCTCGATGCCCTTGGTGGTGAGCGCCAGTTGGAAATGCACATGCGGTGCCCAGCCGCCATTCTGGGTCGCATCGCCCAAGCGGCAGAATTCTGCGCCTTTGTCGATCTTGTCGCCGGGCTGCAGCCTATCGCAACATTCCGGGTCCAGGTGGCCATAGAGCGTATAAAAGGCATCCCCTGCCGGGGTCTGGTGGCGCAGGATGATGACGCCGCCATAATCCAGATGCCCGGTGCGGTTTTCCACCACAAAGACCTCGCCTGCCAGCGGCGCAAACATCGGCGTGCCAGCCGGGGCAAAGGCATCCACCGCCAAGTGCACGGTGCGCCGATTGCTGGCCTTGTAGGAGCCTTTGCGAAAGGCCGGTTCGGCATAGATCAGCCGGGGTTCGTGGTAATAGCCCAGCCAGATGCGCCCGCCGTCTTCAAATTCTTCGCCGACACGGGCGGCCTCGCTCAAGGGCATGTCAAAGGGGTTTTGCGGCCAGGTCGAATGTTCAACCGAGAGCGCGCCCATAGGAGCTGCGCCAAGATCTTCGCCCATCAGCGGGGCAAAATTGCCGCGCTCGGATGCGATCCATTCCATGACCCGATCGGCACCGTCAACAACTGGCAGGCCACAGGCCGCGCGCAGGCGGGCGGCAACCAATGCGGGGTTCAGATCATGCCTTTCAAGAAAACGCCAGGCGGGTGCCTGCGAGATGGTCACATAGGGATCATCGGGATTTTCGTGGGCCATCAGGGTGGAATTCACCACCGAAACTGCCAGCCGCGCCCGCAGCAGCGGATAAACCAGATCAACCTCTTGCGGGGTCAGCGGATAGGCCGCGTGATACCCGGCCACCAATGCTGTCAATGCGGCTTCGGGGTCGGCCTGGTCCAGCACGATATAGGCGGCGGCAATGGCCAGATCACAGATGCGCGGCGCGGCGCACATATCGCCGAGATCAATCAGGCCCGAGACCTGGCGCGGTTCTGTCAGCTCACCCGTGACCATGATGTTATAGTCATTGGCGTCATTGTGGATGGCCTGCCTGGGTAGCTGCGCCAAAACAGGCTCTAATTTGGCAAATTCAGTGCCTATGTCGCGGATCAGGCTCTGTCGTGCAGGCTCTGTTATGGCTGCGATTTCAGAGCCTATCCAGCTGGCCTGCATCAGATCCCACTTGAAGTCACGTGCCAGTCCAGGGTGCTGAAAATCGGCCAGCGCCTTGCCCGCACCACCAAGTGTGGCGCCGATCTCATGGATCAGGGGGGGCAGCTTGGGGTTGGTCCTCGCGTAGCATTTGCCCGGCAGGCATTCGAGCATCCAGCACAGTCGGTCAGCGCCCGCCTCATCGGTGATCAGGCACATGGTCGTGCCGTCTCTGGCGGCAATCACCCTGGGGCAAGGCAGATCGGGGGCGCGGCTGGCAATATGCTGGAAGGCCTGCACCTGCATTTCAACCAGCCAGCTGTCACAGCCAGGGCGCATGGCCTTGAGGATATAGCCCCGGCCATCGCTGGCCTGGGCCTTGAAGTTCAGGTCATATTCCCCGTCAAGCCGACTTAGCTCGGCGGTGATGCCCCAATGGGATTTTAGGGCATCGACCCAATGCGCAAGACTCATTTAATTTTCTCCCCGTTTGTCGCTGTCGCGACAATCCAATATTGGATCCTATTTGGACCGGGGAAGACGGATTAGTCCAGCCAACCTTTGAGATTATTCTCGATAACGCCGGCAAGGGCGGCGATGTGGTCGTCGTCGTCGTTCAGGCAGGGAATATACAGGAAGTCTTCGCCGCCGGCCTCTTCAAAGCTTTCTTTGATTTCTTCGTTGATCTCTTCCAGGGTTTCGATGCAATCGGCGGCAAAGGCCGGTGCCATCACCGCGATGCTTTTCTTGCCCTCCTTGGCCAGGGTGGCAACGTGATCGACGGTATAGGGTTTGAGCCATTCTTCGGGGCCAAATACTGACTGAAAGGTGGTGGTGATTTCAGTCCCGTCCCAGCCCAGCCGTTCACGCAGCAGCCGCGTGGTTTTCTGACACTGACAATGATAGGGATCGCCCTGCATCAGATAGCGTTTTGGCATGCCGTGGTAGGATACCACCAGAATATCGGGGCGTTTGTCGGCCTTTGCGTAGGCCTCTTCAACCGAACGGGCCAGCGCGTCGATATAGGCGGGATCGTCAAAATAGGCCGGGATGGTGCGGGCGGCGGGTTGCCAGGTCTCCTGCATCAGGGCGCGAAAGAACTGATCGTTGGCGGTGCCTGATGTGGCACCGGCATACTGCGGGTAGAGCGGCATAAACAGGATCTTGGTGCAGCCTGCCGCAACCATGGCGCGGACCTTTTCCTGCGTCGACGGATTGCCATAGCGCATGCAGAAATCCACCATGACCTGATCGCCATAGCGTTTGGACATGACCGATTTCATTTTGGCGGTCTGATCCTTGGTGATAGTCATCAGCGGGCTTTCGCCCTTGTCGTGGTTCCAGATCGATTTATAGGCGGCGCCAGATGAAAATGGCCGCTTGCTGAGGATGATCAGCTGTAGCAGCGGCTGCCATTTCCAGGCCGGGTAGTCGATCACCCGTTTGTCCGACAGGAATTCGCTCAGATAGCGGCGCATCGGCCAATAGCTGTAGTCATCCGGCGTTCCGAGGTTTGCCAGCAGAACGCCGACCTTTTCGCCTTTGATCTTTGGATGATCTGCTGGCGCGTGGGCGGGGCAGGTGGCGGGGGTGGAAGAATCCAACATAGGGGCGGTGTTCCTGTATCTGCGGCAAAGCTTTGCGTATGGAAACCATGGCGAAAGTCACAATCCGCCATAAGATAGAGTGTTACGAGGCCAAAGGCCAATCGGATCACATTGGCGCAGTGTTTTGTTTTTACTATGGGTCGAGGGCGCGATGGGGCTGCGGTGTCACGCTGCAGTCTTATTCGGGCAATTTGGTTTCCGGCACCTTCAGGGCTTCGGCAAGTCGCATCTTGGCGGATCCAGGGCGCAGGGGCTGCTGCTGGCTGTCCGAGGGCGACCAGCCGGTCAGGCAGACCAGTTCAAAGGTGGCAGGCAGGCGGTCGTCCTTGGTGGCAAAGTGCTCTCGGTAGACCGCTTCGGTCTGGGCAAAGAGCGCCCTGGGGCTGGCTTGTTTCAGCCGCTGGCTCAGCGCATTCCCTTCGCCCATGGCGCGCAGATCCCGCATCAGATGCAGGCTGTCACGGTATTCGACCGTCAGTGGCACCACATCGGCCACCGGCAGGGCAAATCCCGCCCGTTGCAGCAGCCCGCCCAGATCGCGGACCTCTCCCATGGGGGCAATACGCGGCGACAGCCCGCCACAAACCCGCGTCTCGGCCTCGGCCAGGGCGCTGCGTAGCTGGTGCAGGGTGCGCCCGCCCAGCATGATCGCCAGCAGCAAGCCGTCCTCTGTCAGGGCGCGGCGGCATTGGATGAGCTGGCCAACGGGGTCATTGGCCCAGTGCAGTCCCATGGCGTGAATGATCAGATCATGGCTGCCGGGCTGCAGATCCAACACATCCGTGTCGGGGATGATTTTGGCCTTGGGAAACGAATCCTGCCAAACCTGCGAAAAAGGAGTCACAATCGAAGGACTTGAAAAGACTCTGTTTACCAGTTTCAGGCGATCTTCGACCTCGTCGCGGGCAAGGTCATGCAGAAACAGCGCCGCAGGCTGGTGGCGGCGGCGATGCGCCGCCAGGGTCCGGCGGTCAAACAGGTCGGGCTGTGATTTGGGTGCTTGCGTCATAGGAGCTATGTAAATGTTGCGCGCGCAGTTTCAAACCGCTGTTTCACTTGTTTATCCCGCCAAATGCCTGGGCTGCGGTGATTTGGTGGAACAGGATTTTGGCCTGTGTGGTGCCTGCTGGGTCGGCGCGCATTTCATCAGTGGCACCATCTGCGACGGCTGCGGTCTGCCGCTGCCAGGTGAGGCAGATGACCACCAGTTGGAGTGTGACGATTGCATGGAACAACCGCGCCCTTGGAGCCGGGGCCGGGCAGCCATGATCTACAAGGAAAGGGCACGCAGCCTGGTGATGGCGCTGAAGCATGGCGACCGCACCGAGCTGGCCGCGCCTGCGGCAATCTGGCTGCAACGGGCGGCAGCGCCGCTGTTGCGCGGTGATCCGTTGATCTGTCCGGTGCCACTGCATTGGTCGCGTTTTCTGAAACGACGCTACAATCAATCGGCCCTTTTGGCAGAAAACCTGGCGCGACAGGCGCAGCTGACCTATCAGCCCGACCTGTTGAAGCGGATAAAACAAACCCCGAGCCTAGAGGGCAAGACGCGGGCGCAGCGATTTGCAGTGCTGCAGGATGCCATAGCGGTGCATCCGCGCCAGGTCGAAGCCCTGCGGGGGCGGGTGGTTTTGCTGGTTGATGATGTGATGACCTCGGGGGCGACGCTGTCGGCCTGCGCCGAAGCCTGCCTGGCTGCGGGCGCCGCAGAGGTGCGGGTTGCGGTTTTGGCGCGGGTCACACGGGCGTGATTTGCCGGGCTGCTACTGGCAAAGATTGCAATATCCCCCCATATACCTCAGAATCTCAGCAACTGGATATGGAGCCTAGGATAACTATGGTTGAAATTTATACCTCGCCGCTTTGTGGATTTTGCCACGCGGCCAAACGCCTGTTGAACAAGAAAGGCGTGGAATTTTCCGAGGTCAATGTGCTGACCAACCCGGAGCGCAAGTCCGAGATGATCGAGCGGGCCAATGGCGGCTATACCGTGCCGCAGATCTTTGTTGGTGACACCCATGTGGGTGGCTGTGATGATCTTTACGCGCTGGAGCAGGCTGGCAAGCTGGACGCCCTGCTTGCTGCCTGAGGCAAACCCAAGCAGCAGAAGGGATATTTGATGCGCGCCGCCCTGTTGCAGATCACCTCCAGCGATAGCCCGGCAGAAAACCTGGCCCTGTTGCAGCGCTTGATTGGCGAGGCAGCGGCCAATGGGGCAGGGTTCGTGTTGACGCCAGAGGTCTCCAACTGTGTTTCGCTAAGCCGCGCGCATCAGCAGTCGGTGCTCTGTCTGGAAGACGAAGACCCCAGCCTTGCCACCCTGCGCGACTGCGCCGCCAAGCATGGGATCTGGCTGTCGCTGGGTTCTTTCGGGGTCAAGACCAATGACGATGCGGATGGCCGTTTTGCCAATCGCCAGTTCCTGATCTCGCCGCAGGGCGAGGTGGTGGCACGCTATGACAAGATCCATATGTTTGATGTGGCGGTCACCCCGGAAGAAACTTTTCGCGAATCAGATGGCTACCGGCCGGGCAATCGCGCGGTAATCGCCAAGACGCCTTTTGGCACGCTGGGGCTGACCATCTGTTATGATCTGCGCTTTCCCCATCTGCACCGGGCGCTGGCCAAGGCGGGGGCCGAGATCCTGATTGCGCCAGCAGCTTTTTCGCCCGTGACCGGTGCAGCCCATTGGCACGCCCTGCTACAGGCCCGCGCCATCGAAACCGGCTGCTACGTTCTGGCCGCCGCCCAGACTGGCTTGCACAAAACCAGCCGGGGCGCGCAGCGCAAGACTTATGGCCATTCGCTGGTGGTGGATCCCTGGGGTGCAATCCTGTCGGATGCGGGGCGCGAACCGGGGATAAGCTACGTTGATCTTGACCGCGAAAAAGTGGCACAAGCACGCAGGCGCATCCCCGCCCTGACCCATGACCGAGAGTTTGACAGTCCTTGATGGAAGAAACCCACTCCTTGGCGGTGTCGCTGTTCAGCGAGATCCTGATGGCGGACCAACTGGCGCGGGCCCGTCTGGGCAAAGCCCTGCCTAAGGGGATGGAACTGTCACATTTTTCTGTGCTCAATCACCTGGCACGGACAGGGGTTGAGCGTTCTCCTGCGCAACTGGCCAAGGCCTTTCATGTGACGCGCGGCGCGATGACCAACACGCTGAACAAGCTGGAAGTTGCCGGCTATGTGCATATCCGCCCGGACTGGGACGATGCCCGGCGCAAGATGGTGGCGATCAGCCCGGCGGGGCGACAGGCCCGTGATGCTGCGCTGGCCAGCATCGTGCCGCTGATTTCTGAAGTGGTTAGCGATCTGGGCGGTGAACGCGTCCGGGCAACCCTGCCAATTCTACGTGAACTGCGCGCAAAGCTGGAAACCACCGCCTGACGCAGCCCCAGATTGCAGCCCAAATGACCTTGGGCCTTCTGATATTGCTCTGTGATAATTCTGTAGGTGAAATGTAAGGGATGCCCGTAATTGGGCATCCCTTGCTCCGTTTGAATCCTCTGTCGAGGTGTGAGTGGTGGCAGAATCAGGGCCAAGCCCTGGAGGGTCAAACGGGTGTGTCGCGGCCTGTGGACACAGGCGCAAAAACAGGCGCAAAAGCTGTATTTGAAGTGGCCTATAGGCTTTGAGCCCCAAGCCCAAGGCCGCAAAAGTGCAACCCTCCTATCCAAAAGGATAGGAGGGGCACACCTCGAGTTGCATCGCATCATAAGCGCTGGGCGAAACCCAGTGCAGGCTATGCCTTTTTGATGCTGGCGGTAACGTAGTTGACCGAAAGATCACGGTCGGAAATCGACCAGTTCCAGCTGAGCGGGTTAAAGACAAACCCCTTGCGATCTACCGGGGTCAGTCCGGCCTGCTGCAACAGATCGACCAATTCATCGGGGGTGATGAATTTATGCCATTCATGGGTGCCGCGCGGCAGCCAGCGCATCACCACCTCGGCGCCAAAGATTGCCATGGCATAGCTTTTGGGGTTGCGATTGATTGTGGAGCAGATTTCCAACCCGCCGGGTTTCAACAGTTGTTGCGTTGCGGTCAGATAGCTGAGCGGATCGGCGACATGTTCCACCACCTCCATGTTCAGCACCACGTCGAACTGTTCGCCAGCCGCAGCCATGTCTTCGGCGGTGGTATGGCGGTAATCAATCTGCAGCCCGGTCTGTTCGGCATGAAGCCGCGCCACCGGCAGGTTGCCAGCTGCGGCATCGGCGCCGGTGACTTCGGCGCCAAGCCGCGCCATGGGTTCACACAACAGTCCGCCACCGCAGCCGATATCCAGCAAGTGCAGCCCTGCGAAGGGCTCTGGTTGGGTCAGATCCCGATCAAACTCGGCGGCGATCTGACCGGTGATATAGTCCAGACGGCAGGGATTGAGCATGTGCAACGGCTTGAATTTGCCATTGGGATCCCACCATTCAGCGGCCATGGCCTCGAATTTTGCGATTTCTGCCGGGTCGACCGTGGATTGAGGCGCTTGCATTCCTGTCTCCGTATGTTCTTTTGTAGGCTATGATGTCATCTAGGTCAGTAATGGACAAACACACGGATCAAAAGCGCGCTGTGCACTATCTTTACCCCCCGCTCGACAGTTTCGATCAGCGGATGATCGAGGTGGGGCAGGGACACAAGATATATGTTGAGCAATCTGGTAATCCACGTGGCATCCCTGTGGTGGTTTGTCACGGTGGGCCGGGGGGCGGCAGCAGCCCGGCAATGCGGCGCTATTTTGACCCCAAAATCTATCGCATCATCCTGTTTGACCAACGCGGCTGTGGCCGCTCGCAGCCGCATGCTTCTTGTGAAGATAATACCACCTGGCATCTGGTTGCCGACATGGAAATCATCCGCCGCCAGCTAGAGATAGAACACTGGGTGGTCTTTGGCGGCAGCTGGGGGGCGACGCTGTCGCTGATCTATGCCCAGACCCATCCAGAGCGGGTGATGCAGATCGTGCTGCGTGGCGTCTTTTTGATGACCAAGAGCGAGCTGAACTGGTTTTACGGTGGCGGTGCTGGGCGGTTTTGGCCGGAACCCTGGGCCAAATTTGTTGCTCCGATCCCGCAGTCAGAGCGCGACGATATGATCGCCGCCTATAATGCCCGGCTGTTTTCGGGCGACAAGGCGGAAGAAACCCGCCTGGGCCGCAGCTGGTCCGCCTGGGAAAATGCCCTGGCCTCGATCCATTCCAATGGCACCTCGGTCGAGGGTCCCGGCGATTACGCCCGTGCCTTTGCCCGGCTGGAGAATCACTATTTCACCCATGGCGGCTTTCTCGATTTTGATGGGCAGATCCTGGCCAATATCGGCCGGATTTCACATATTCCGGGCGTCATCGTGCAGGGGCGCTATGACATGATCTGCCCGCCTGCCTCGGCCTGGAAACTATCAGAGCTGTGGCCAAATGCCGAATTGATCATGGTGCGCAATGCGGGGCATGCTTTGTCAGAGCCGGGAATCAGCGCAGAGCTGGTGCTGGCCATGAACCGTATTGCCAAGGAACTGTTGCCTTGACCCGTATCGACCGCCGCGCGCTGTTTACCTCTGGTGCTGCCGCAGCCCTGTTGGCTGCGACCGGAACCTCTTTGGCTGCTTCGCCGCGGTCGGGTGGGGTCTTGCGTCTAGCGCTGCCGCGCGATGGTGGGCTGCTGGATCTGGTGGCGCGTGGCGCGGTGCTGGACTGTCTGACCGAAATTGCCCCGGATGGGCTGTTGCGGGCTGAACTGGCAAACAGCTGGCACAGCCGGTCTGACGCCCGGATCTGGCAGTTTGATCTGCGCCAGGATGTTGTCTTCCATGATGGCAGCCTCTTGCAGGCGGCAGATGTTGTGGCCTCGCTGGCGGGTCTGGTCGTGCCGGGTGTTGAACAGCTGTCGGTGGTTGCACTGGGGGCGCATCAGGTTGAATTCCATCTGTCCCATCCCAATCCGCACCTGCCCTATCTGCTGGCGGGGGCGGGCTATGCAATTGCGCCGCAGGGTGCAGTCGATCTGCCGTTGGCACAGCTGATCGGCACAGGCTGCTATCAGGTGGACCGCGCCCAGGAGGGGCGGCATTTTCGGGCCACCAAAGTGGCAACCCATTACAAAGAGGGGCAGGCCGGCTGGGTCGACAGCCTGGAGGTGATTGTTATCTCTGACCCGGCAGTGCGGGCCGAGGCCCTGCGTGATGGTTTCGTTGATGTGGCGGCCCTGCCGCAGCCAGAGGCATTGTTGGCGCGGGGCGGTTTTCTGTATCACCCCTCGGCCGAGGACATGGCCTTGGCCACCCGCTCTGATGTTGGCATTCCGCGGGTGGTGGCCCAGCATAACGCCCTGGACGACGGGCGGATTGGTGAACGCTGGTGGCGGCTATGACTTTGGTGAAGATTGGCCGGTAACGGGCCGCGCGCAACTGAAGGCTTGCAGATTCGAAACAAGAGGCGTATATGGCAATTCAACAGCGGCGTGTTGAGCTCTGGTTCAAGACACCACCGGATTAGTCAACGGGCCGCGCGCCCGTTTTTTTGTGTCCTTCGGGATGCCGAATCCACCGCCCAACCTGATTGTGGCCAACCCGATTGTGGGAAGTCAAATGACCAACGACCTTATTGCCAAAGCTGCGATTGACCGCCGATTGGCCGAAATCCTCATCCCTGTGATCGAGGATCTTGGTTATGAGCTGGTTCGCATTCGCCTGATGTCCGGCAAAACCACCACGCTGCAGATCATGGCCGACAAGCCAGACGGCGGCATCGAGGTGGATGATTGCGCGGCAATTTCCACCGCAGTCAGTGCCTCGCTGGATGTTGAAGACCCGATTCTGGATGCTTATACTTTGGAAGTATCAAGCCCCGGTATCGACAGACCGCTGACCCGGCTGAAGGACTTTGACATGTTCGAAGGCTACGAGGCGAAGCTGGAAACAGATGAGCTGGTCGGGGGCCGTCGTCGCTTCAAGGGCGAACTGGCCGGCACCGAAGATAATGAAGTTCTGATCAATATCGATGATCAGGGCGAAACTGTTACCATTGGTCTGAAATTTGACTGGCTGTCTGATGCCAAGCTGGTTTTGACCGATGATCTGATCACGGAAATGCTGCGTCAGCGCAAAGCGGCCGGCACCTTGAACGAAGACGCATTTGACGAGATCGAGGCCGAAGAGCCCGAAGGGGAGAATAAGTAATGGCTATCACCTCTGCAAACCAGCTTGAGCTGTTGCAAACTGCCGAAGCTGTGGCGCGCGAAAAGATGATCGACCCCGGCCTGGTGGTTGATGCGATGGAAGAAAGTCTCGCCCGGGCGGCCAAGAGCCGCTATGGCAGCGAGATGGACATCCGCGTGTCGATTGACCGCAAGACCGGCAAGGCGACCTTTACGCGCGTGCGTTCGGTTGTCGAGGATGACGCGCTGGAAAATTACCAGGCGGAATTCACCGTCGAGCAGGCCAAGCAATATATGGCTGACCCCAAAGTCGGTGATACCTTCGTCGAAGAAGTGCCCCCGGTCGAAATGGGCCGAATCGCGGCGCAATCGGCCAAGCAGGTTATCCTGCAACGGGTGCGCGAAGCAGAACGTGATCGCCAGTTCGAAGAGTTCAAGGATCGCGCAGGCACCATCATCAACGCGCTGGTCAAACGCGAAGAATATGGCAATGTCATCGTTGATGTGGGCGCGGGCGAAGGTATCCTGCGTCGCAATGAAAAAATTGGCCGCGAAAGCTATCGCCCCAATGATCGTATCCGCTGCTACATCAAGGACGTGCGCCGCGAACCCCGTGGCCCGCAGATCTTCCTGTCGCGGACTGCGCCAGAATTCATGGCCGAACTGTTCAAGATGGAAGTGCCCGAAATCTATGACGGTATCATCCAGATCAAGGCGGTTGCCCGCGACCCCGGTTCGCGCGCCAAGATTGCCGTGATTTCCAACGACGGCTCGATTGATCCGGTTGGTGCCTGCGTGGGTATGCGCGGCAGCCGGGTTCAGGCTGTTGTGAATGAATTGCAGGGCGAAAAGATCGACATCATTCCATGGAACGATGATCAGCCTACCTTCCTGGTGAACGCGCTGCAGCCCGCCGAAGTGTCTAAGGTGGTTCTGGACGAAGAAGCCGGCAAGATCGAAGTTGTCGTGCCGGAAGAGCAGCTGAGCCTGGCGATTGGTCGCCGTGGTCAGAACGTGCGCCTGGCCTCGCAGCTGACTGGGCTTGATATCGACATTATGACCGAAGAAGAAGAATCGGCCCGCCGCCAGAAGGAATTCGAAGCGCGCACCGGTCTCTTTATGGAAACTCTGGATCTGGACGAATTCTTTGCCCAGCTGCTGGTTTCGGAAGGTTTTACCAACCTTGAAGAGGTTGCCTATGTCGAGCAGGAAGAGCTCTTGGTGATTGACGGTGTGGACGAGGCCACGGCCTCTGAATTGCAGGCCCGTGCCCGCGACCACCTGGAAGCCAAGGCAAAGGCCGCGATTGATGCTGCCCGCGAGTTGGGCGCCGAGGACAGCCTGATCCTGTTTGAGGGTCTGACCCCTCCGATGATCGAAGCCCTGGCCAAGGACGATATCAAGACACTGGAAGATTTTGCAACCTGTGCAGATTGGGAACTGGCCGGTGGCTGGACCAATGACAACGGCGAGCGGATCAAGGACGACGGTATTCTGGAGCCCTTTGGCATGAGCCTGGAAGAGGCACAGAACCTGGTGATGACCGCACGGGTCATGCTGGGCTGGGTGGATCCTGATGATCTGCTTGGCAATAGCGATAATGCAGAAGACAGCATTGAAGAGGAAGCTGAGGCTTAAGCCTCGGGTTTCGAACAGGAGAGAACGGTATGGGTCGCGCAGGCGCCAGTAAAAATCACGAAGATGGGCCGGAACGCAAATGTATTGCGACCGGCGAGTCAGAGCCCAAGCAGGGCCTGCTCCGCTTTGTGATGGGGCCTGAGTCGCAGGTTGTGCCCGATGTCTTTGGCAAATTGCCGGGGCGTGGGGTTTATGTGACAGCCAGCCGCGAAGCGCTGGAGCTGGCGGTAAAGAAAAAACTCTTTGCCCGTGGTTTCAAAGCGCCGGTGACATTGCCAGAGGATTTGCCCGATGAGGTGGAGCGGCAGACGCTGCGCCGCCTGGTGGAGCTGCTGAGCCTGGCACGCAAATCGGGCCAGGCCGTTGGTGGCTATGAAAAAGTCAAGGATTGGCTGGGTAAAGAACAAGCCACGGTCCTGATTCAAGCAAGTGATGGATCAGGGCGTGGCAAATCAAAATTGAGTACCCCGCATCGGGGAAAATTCATCGGGTGCCTAACGGCTGACGAGCTGGGGATGGCATTTGGGCGTCAAACTGTGATACATGCGGCGCTCGCCTCTGGTGGACTCAGCAAACGTGTTGTAGACGAGGCGCAACGATTGCAGGGTTTGCGCGAAATGGTGGGCGGCAACGGCCGCACAGAAGGATAAAGAGCTTTATGAGCGATAGTGACGGCAAAAAGACCTTGGGTCTGCGTGGCGGCGGTTCCCGGCCTGGGAATGTAAAACAGAGCTTTAGCCACGGGCGGACCAAGAATGTCGTGGTGGAAACCAAGCGCAAACGCGTTGTGGTGCCAAAGCCGGGTGGCAACAAGGGCGGCAATGCCGCGCCTGCAACCGACGGATCCCGTCGGCCAGCTGGTATTACCGATGCAGAGATGAGCCGCCGCCTGAAGGCGTTGCAGGCTGCCAAGGCGCGCGAAGTCGAAGACGCGGCCAATCGTGCCGCTGAAGAGAAGGCCCGCGAAGAAGACCGCGCCCGCCGCCGGGCCGAGGCCGAGGCCAAGGAACGCGAGCAGCGCGAAGCCGAAGATCGCGCCCGTCAAAAGGCCGAAGATGAAGAGCGCAAGAAGCGTGAAGCCGCAGAGGCAGCCAAGCGCTCTGCCGAGCCCGCTGCCGCTAGCAAGGCTGCTGCACCGTCCGAAGCTGCTGCCCCTCGTGCAGCCGCCTCTAAACCGGCACCTGCCCAGACCCCGCGCAAATCTGATCGTGAACGCGAAGAGCGTGGTCGCAGCAACAAGGGACGGACCGGCGATGATAGCCGTCGTTCCGGCAAGCTGACACTGGGTCAGGCCACCGGCGGCGCGGGCAACCGTCACCGCTCCATGGCCTCGATGAAGCGCAAACAAGAGCGCGCCCGGCAAAAAGCCATGGGCACGGTCGAGCGCGAAAAGGTTCTGCGCGAAGTGCAGCTGCCCGAAGCCATTATGGTTTCCGAGCTGGCAAACCGGATGTCCGAACGTGTTGGCGCGGTTGTTAAATCGCTGATGAACATGGGCATGATGGTGACACAGAATCAGACCATCGATGCTGATACTGCGGAACTGATCATCGAAGAATTCGGCCACAAAGTGGTGCGTGTCTCGGCGTCTGACGTCGAAGACGTGATCAACGAAGTACAAGACAAGGTCGAAGACCTGCAGTCACGTCCACCTGTGATCACCATCATGGGCCATGTTGACCACGGCAAGACCTCGATCTTGGATGCCATCCGCAACGCCCGCGTTGTGGCCGGTGAAGCCGGCGGTATTACCCAGCACATCGGGGCCTATCAGGTCACTACCGAAAGTGGCGCGGTGCTGAGCTTCCTCGACACCCCTGGCCACGCGGCCTTTACTTCGATGCGTTCGCGCGGTGCACAGGTCACGGATATCGTGGTTCTGGTTGTGGCGGCGGATGACGCGGTGATGCCGCAGACCGTCGAAGCCATCGCGCATGCCAAGGCGGCCGAGGTTCCGATGATCGTTGCGATCAACAAATGCGACAAACCGGCTGCTGACCCCATGAAGGTTCGCACCGATCTGCTGCAGCACGAAGTCATCGTCGAAGCGATGTCTGGCGACGTGCAGGACGTCGAGGTTTCGGCCCATACTGGCCAGGGTCTGGACCAACTGCTGGAAGCCATTGCGCTGCAGTCTGAAATCCTGGAACTGAAGGCCAACCCGGATCGTGCCGCCCAGGGCGCCGTGATCGAAGCGCAGCTGGATGTGGGCCGTGGCCCCGTTGCCACTGTTCTGGTTCAGAACGGCACCCTGCGTCAGGGCGATATCTTTGTTGTCGGTGAGCAATACGGTAAGGTCCGTGCGCTGATCAACGACAAGGGCGAGCGCGTGCAAGAAGCCGGCCCTTCGGTCCCTGTTGAGGTCCTTGGCCTGAACGGCACACCTGAAGCAGGCGACGTGTTGAACGTGACCGAAACCGAAGCCCAAGCGCGCGAGATTGCTGAATATCGTGCTCAGGCTGCCAAGGATAAGCGCGCCGCTGCCGGCGCTGCGACAACCCTGGAACAGCTGATGCAGAAAGCGAAAGATGACGAAACCGTCTCTGAGCTGCCGATCTTGGTCAAAGCTGACGTGCAGGGCTCTGCCGAAGCCATCGTTCAGGCGATGGAAAAAATCGGCAACGACGAAGTCCGCGTCCGGGTGCTGCACTCTGGTGTAGGCGCCATCACCGAAACCGATATCGGCTTGGCCGAAGCTTCCGGCGCGCCGGTCATGGGCTTTAACGTGCGGGCCAATACCTCGGCCCGGAACACGGCCAACCAAAAGGGCGTTGAGATCCGGTATTATTCGGTGATCTACGATCTGGTCGACGATGTGAAAAAGGCTGCTTCCGGCCTGCTCAGCGCCGAGATCAAAGAAACCTTTATCGGCTACGCGCAGATCAAGGATGTCTTCAAGGTGTCCAACGTTGGCAAGGTTGCCGGGTGTTTGGTTACTGAAGGTGTTGCTCGCCGGTCTGCTGGTGTGCGCCTGCTGCGTGACAACGTGGTTATCCACGAAGGCACGCTGAAGACCCTGAAGCGGTTCAAGGACGAGGTTGCCGAAGTGCAGTCTGGTCAGGAATGCGGCATGGCCTTTGAAAATTACGAAGATGTGCGCGCAGGCGACGTCATCGAGATCTTTGAACGCCAGGAAGTTGAACGTAGCCTGGATTAAACTGATCCTGAAATGTCGATCTACGATTAACCCAGTTTGGGCTAAGTATCTGGATCTAAATCAAAAGCCCCGGCAGAAATGCCGGGGCTTTTGCATGTGCACCGCCGCGGCAGGTGTGTTTGGCTTTTACTAATGCTGGGGGAAACGCTGCTGCGGCGCATTGGCGTGTATAGGTTTTTGCCCACTCCAGCGGCCGTGTTGAGCGGTGAGCAAGCTTGGGGCAGCCATTATTGGCTGCCCCGGTTCTGCGAGTGAGTGGTGGTCTTGAAATATGGTAGAGCGCGGGCGAACCTTGGGGACCTTATATGCGCTCCGCAGCGGGCTGCATCGAAAGGTTTTGCCTGTATGGCTGCACCGCAGATCCCCTGTAAAAACCCCGGAGAGGGGCATCTGTCTGTCTACGGTCTGCCCAGGAAAGCTGTTGGGTCTTGGTGGGCATGTTAAGAGTATGCCGATATTTTGCCAAATTGGTTAAAAAAGGTTTCCGGCGATTTGCGCTGCCCGTTTTTTTTGCCGATCCTGGTATTTTCACGAAGGGTTGAGGGGTGGCGCGGGGGGCAGACAAAGCAAGGCAAGCCCTGAGGCAGATCTGTCAGAACAGGGCAAAGGGGTAGGGGGGCCGCAACCAGTCGGCTGCAACCCCTCGTTCAGAGCCAGTCCCGCAGAATGGGGATCAGCGGAATATCTGCCGCTGGCATTGGATAGTTTCGCAGCTCTTGCGGGCGCACCCATTTCAGCGTCTGCCCTTCGCGGGCCTGGGGAATACCGTTCCATTTGCGACAGGCAAACAGCGGCATCAACAGATGGAAGCTATCGTAGCTATGGCTGGCAAAGGTCAGCGGTGCCAGACAGGACGACCAGGTGTCGATGCCCAGCTCCTCTTGCAGCTCCCGGACCAGGGCCGCCTCTGGGGTTTCGCCGGGTTCGATCTTGCCACCGGGAAACTCCCACAGCCCGGCCATGGCTTTGCCCTCTGGTCGCTGTGCCAGCAGAACACGCCCCTCTACATCAATTAAGGCAACCGCCGATACCAGAACCACCTTCATGAGCGATAGTCCGCATTGATGGTGATATATTGGTGGGTCAGGTCGCAGGTCCAGACGGTGCAGTGCCCCTCGCCAAGTCCAAGATCCACCTTGATGGTGATCTCATCACGGCGCATCTGTGCGGCACCGTCTTCTTCGCGGTAGCTGGGGCTGACCCAGCCCTTTTCCGCCACCAGAACATCGCCAAAAGAGATGGAGAGCAGGTCGCGATCCGCTGCTGCACCAGATTTGCCAATGGCCATGACGACGCGGCCCCAGTTGGGATCTTCGCCGGCGATGGCGGTTTTCACCAGCGGTGAATTGGCAATGGCTAGCCCATGGGTCTTGGCCTCTGCGTCTGAAATGGCGCCGGTGACCTGGATTTCGACAAATTTGGAGGCGCCTTCACCATCGCGCACAACCTGATGCGCCAAATCCAGCATAACAGCTTCTAGTGCTTGGGAAAATTCAGGTTGATTGGTGACGTCAACGCCAGAGGCCCCAGTCGCACAGAGCATCAGACTGTCCGAGGTAGAGGTGTCGCTGTCGACGGTGATGCAGTTGAAGCTGCGGTCGCAGAGGCGGCTCAGCTCTGCCTGCAGCGGTTCTTGCGGGATTTTGGCGTCGGTAAAGATATAGACCAGCATGGTGGCCATATCGGGTGCGATCATGCCTGACCCCTTGGCGATACCGGCGATAGAGACGGTCTTGCCCTCAACGGTAACCTTGGCCGACGCGCCCTTGGCAAAGGTATCGGTGGTCATGATCGCCTCGGCGGCGGCCTCAAGCGCTGTGTCCTGCAGCCCATCGTTCAACGTCGCAATCTGGGCAATGATGCGGTCATGCGGCAGTGGCTCGCCAATCACCCCGGTCGAGGCGGTAAAGACCCGCGCAGACGGCAGCCCGGTAATCTGCGCCACCGCAGCGGTGATTTCCGCCACCGAGGTCTGGCCATAATGGCCGGTAAAGGCGTTGGAATTGCCAGAGTTCACCAGAATGGCAGCGCCGGCACTGCTGTCGCCCCCCAGCTTGCCCTGGCAGTCGCGCACCGGTGCCGATCGGGTCTTGGACCGGGTGAAGGTGCCGGCGACGGTGGTGCCGGGATCCATCACGGCCAGCATGACATCGTTGCGGTTCTGGTATTTGACGCCAGCAGAGCCCGCGCAGAGGCGCAGGCCCTTGATCACCGGCAAATCCGGAAAGGCCGCTGGGGCCAGTGGAGAGCGGGGTAGGCTGTCGCCCATGATCAGTTCCTCACCAGGCTAAGGTCGCGCAGGATTTCGGGGTCGAAATCTTCGATCTCCGGGCGCTCAATCACGGCTGCGGCCGTCAGATCGCTGACGCGGGCCTCGACGGCGGCATCTTTCAGCTCCTGGCTCAGCGCCTCGCGGACCTCTTCAAAAGCTGGGGCGGCGGTCTTGCGGCGCTCTTTCAGCAGGATCAGGTGCCAGCCGAACTGGGTTTCAACCGGGGCAGAGACCTGGCCGGCCCGCAGGTCCAGCACCGCCTCTTCGAATTCGGGGACCATGCGGCCACGGGTGAACCAGCCCAGATCGCCGCCATTTGGCCCGGATGGCCCGATAGAGCGTTCCTTGGCCATGGTGGAAAAGTCGGCGCCGCTGTCCAGCTCTGTCTTGATTTCCAGCGCATCTTCCTGGGTTTCGACCAGGATATGCGCGGCGTTGAATTCATCGCCGCCATCGCCATCGGAATATTTGTCCTCGTAGGCCTGGCGCAGGTCATCCTCTTGGCTGGCGGTTTCCATCACGGAGTCTATGACATTGGCGGCCAGCAGGGCGCGCTCTTCGTTGTCGATGGCCAGTTTCACATACTGGGGCATGCCTCCGTGCAGTTCCTGTTTTAGCGCGGTTTGCTGTACCAGCTGATCAAGGATCGCATTGTATAACACATCATCGGGCAGCTGTTTGTACTGCTCGGGCAGGCTGTCGCGGGCCATGATCATGTGACCCAGGGTGATCGCTTCGCCGTTGACGGTTGCGATCACGGTATTGGCATGGGGCGCAGCCAATGCAGGCAGGGGCAGGGCCAAAAATATGCCCAGTGCTGTACCACGCAGAAAAGTGAGGCCTTTACGCATTGAATTCTTCCTATTCCCGGGCCGCAACGGGGCGCGGCGTTGACACTTATTTTCCTGCCCCTTACATCCCAAAGAGGCCTAGGGCAGGACCGTCGTTTCCCCCGTTGTTTATGGGTTGAGACCGCGACGGGCAAGCCTGCCTGATACAGAGGCCGATAAGAGGATCGTTGGAGAACACATGCTGGGTATCGGAACACTCGCCAAAAAGGTTTTCGGAACACCGAATGACCGCAAAATAAAGGCGACACGGCCGCTGGTTGCACAGATCAATGCGCTGGAAGAGACGTTCGAAAAGCTTAGCGATGAGGGGCTGAAAGCGAAGACCGCAGAGCTGCGCAAGCGGGCGCTGGAAGGTGATAATCTGGACGACCTGCTGCCAGAGGCCTTTGCCAATGTCCGCGAAGCCGCGCGCCGGGCGCTGGGGCTACGGGCCTTTGACACCCAGCTGATGGGCGGCATCTTTCTGCATCAGGGTAACATTTCCGAGATGAAAACCGGCGAGGGTAAAACCCTTGTGGCGACCTTCCCGGCCTATCTGAACGCGCTGACTGGGCGCGGTGTGCATGTGGTGACGGTGAACGAATACCTGGCCAAGCGTGACTCGGAATGGATGAGCAAGGTCTTTGACGCCCTTGGCATGACAACCGGCGTGATCTGGTCGGGCCAGCCCGATGATGAAAAGATGACCGCCTACAAATGCGACGTCACCTACGCCACCAATAACGAACTTGGCTTTGACTATCTGCGCGACAACATGAAGCCCAGCCTCGATCAGGTGTTCCAGCTACAGCATAATTTTGCCATCGTGGATGAGGTCGACTCGATCCTGATCGATGAGGCCCGCACGCCGCTGATTATCTCTGGCCCGGCCGAGGATCGTTCGGATCTGTATATTTCCATCGACAAAATGATCCCCTTCCTGACGGAAGAGCATTTTGAGATTGATGAAAAAACCCGCGGTGTGACCTTCACCGAAGAGGGTAACGACTTTCTTGAGAAAACCTTGCGCGAGCATGGGCTGCTGGACGAGGACGCGTCGCTTTATGATCCCGAGAGCACCACAGTGGTGCACCACGTCAACTCGGCTTTGCGGGCGCATAAGCTGTTCCAGCGCGACAAGGATTACATCGTGCGCGACGGCGAAGTGGTCTTGATCGATGAATTCACCGGCAGGATGATGGCCGGGCGCCGCCTGTCCGAAGGGCTGCATCAGGCGATCGAAGCCAAGGAAGAGGTCTCGATCCAGCCGGAAAACACCACGCTGGCCTCGGTGACCTTCCAGAACTACTTCCGTCTCTATGACAAGCTGTCCGGCATGACAGGCACCGCCCTGACCGAGGCCGAGGAATTTTCCGAAATCTATAATCTGGGCGTGGTCGAAGTGCCCACCAACAAGCCTATCGCCCGCGTTGACGAAGACGATCGCGTCTATCGCACTGCGGTTGAAAAATTCCAGGCCATGGTGGAGGAGACGAAGATCGCCCATGCCAAGGGCCAGCCGGTTCTATTGGGGACCACCTCGATTGAAAAATCAGAACTGCTGAGCCAGATGCTGGAGCATGAAGGCATCAAACACAACGTGCTGAACGCCCGCCATCACGAGCAGGAAGCGCAGATTGTGGCGGATGCAGGTCGGTTTGGCGCGGTGACAATCGCCACCAACATGGCGGGGCGCGGCACAGATATTCAGCTTGGCGGTAACGTCGATATGATGGTGATGGCAGCGCTAGAGGCCAATCCGGATGCCGATCCTGTCGCCCTGCGCGCCGAAGAAGAAGCCAAGCACGCGGAAGAAAAGAAAAAGGTCCTTGAGGCCGGCGGTCTCTGTGTGATGGCCTCTGAGCGCCACGAAAGTCGTCGTATCGACAACCAGCTGCGCGGCCGTTCTGGCCGTCAGGGTGATCCAGGGCGCACCTGTTTCTACCTGAGCCTGGAAGACGACCTGATGCGGATCTTTGGCTCGGAACGTCTGGATAAAGTGCTGTCCAGCCTGGGCATGAAGGAAGGCGAGGCGATCATTCATCCCTGGGTGAACAAATCGCTGGAACGCGCCCAGGCCAAGGTCGAAGGCCGCAACTTCGACATGCGTAAAAACGTGCTGAAGTTTGACGATGTGATGAACGATCAGCGGAGGGTGATCTTTGGTCAGCGCCGTGAAATCATGGCCGCCGAAGATCTGTCAGAGATTGTTGGTGATATGCGTGAAGAGGTGATCGAAGAGCTGATCGACACCTATATGCCGCCAAAAACCTATGCCGAACAGTGGGATGTCGATGGGCTTCACGCCGCCGTTCTGGAAAAGCTGAGCATGGATGCCCCGGTTGCCGATTGGGCTGCCGAAGAAGGCGTCGATGATGAACAGATGGCCGAACGCTTGAATGCTGCCGCCAATCAGATGATGGCGGAAAAAACCGAAGCCTTTGGCCCGGAAAGCATGCGCAACATCGAAAAGCAGGTGCTGTTGCAGACCATTGATGCCAAATGGCGCGAACATCTGCTGACACTAGAGCATCTGCGCTCTGTTGTGGGGTTCCGAGGTTATGCGCAGCGCGATCCGCTGAACGAATACAAGAACGAAAGCTTTCAGCTGTTTGAAACCATGCTCGATTCGCTGCGTCTGGATGTGACCCAACAGCTGAGCCGGGTGCGCCCGATGACCGAGGAAGAGCAGAAGAAAATGCTGGCGGAAATGGCGGCGCGTCAGGCGGCCATGCAGCAGATGGCGCAGGGTGGTGCGCCTACCCCGGCGGGCAACCCAGAGGATGCGGCACCCGGTTTTGTCGAAGATGACCCGCAGACCTGGGGCAACCCTTCGCGCAATGACAAATGCCCCTGCGGGTCCGGTAAAAAGTTCAAACACTGCCACGGGCGCATCGCCTAAGCCCCAGCCAGCAATGATCCTGCCCTGACCGCAGCTGCGGCCTGGGGAAACCGTAAAATCTGCGTGAATGACCCCGGCCCTTGGCTGGGGTTAATTCTTTTTGGCTACCCATATTTCCAATGGCGTCACCGCGCCTGCACCCCTTGCGATGGGGCATTATAGGCGGAAATGACGGGCGAATGCCTGAATCTCTTCAGGTAGTGGTCATAAACCGGCCTCTTTTGAAGCCTTAAATCAAGGCGCCGAAGGTAAATGTTGATGCTTGGTTCTGGAGGGTAAGATGCTGAATAAACATGTCATTCTGATAAGCGCCGCGACTGTCGCCTGTGCTTTGGGAATCGGTTTCATGATGCAGCCTTCTGCAGATCACCAACCGCGGATGCAACAGGCAGAGGCCGCGCAACCGCAGCTGCCGCAGGACTCGGCCTTGGCTCAACCCGTTGCAATTGAAAAAATTACACTCACCTCGGCCAAGCCGCAGATCTCCGCCTCAGAGAGGGCTGCCCGGGCGGTTCCGGTTGCCGGTTGTGCGCTCCAGGCCGAGGGTAAGGCGCTGCCCGGCGCGCTGGTGCAGCTACAGCTTTCTGCTCCCTGTCGGCCGGGGGAACGTATTACGCTGCACCACCAAGGCATGATGGTTACAGAAACGCTGGATGAAGACGGCGCATTGGATCTGGTGATCCCTGCGCTGGCCAGCACCGCAACCTTTATCGTTGTGCCCTCGTCAGCTTCTGATCCGGCTGCCGCTCTGGCTTCGGCGGGCCGGGTTGTCCAGGTGGCGGTGCCCGATATGGCCAGCGTTGACCGGGTTGTACTGCAATGGCGTGGCAACAGCGGCTTTGAAATCCATGCGCGCGAATTTGGCGCCCAATATGGCGAAGCGGGCCATGTCTGGCATGGTGCGGACCCGGCGCAGGGCGCCGGGCTGTTGCTGCAACTGGGGGACCCGGCGCAACTGGTGCCGCACCTGGCCGAGATCTACAGCTTTCGCCGAGATGCGGATCGCGAAGAGACCAAGGCGGCGGGCAATATCGAAATCAGCATCGAGACCGAAATTACCGAGATCAACTGTGGCCGCGAAATTGCCGCCCAAAGCCTGCGCATGTCGGATGGGCGGGTGCAAAGCCGCGATTTAACCCTCGCCGTGCCAGATTGCAGTGCCACGGGTGACTTTCTGGTGTTGAATAATCTGGTAGAAAACCTGAAAATCGCCTCTAGGTAATTCTCGGCTACTTCAGGATTTCACATGCTCGATTTTCGTGCGGCGGTTTGCGCCGCACTGCTCCTCTTTGTCTCTCCGAAATTCGCGCAGGCGCAGGATGTGACCCTGTCGTCGCCGGATGGGGTGGTTGAAATCACCGGTAACCTGTTGGGATTCGACGGTGAATTCTACCGGGTAGAGACAAAGTTTGGAGAGCTGACCCTGGATGGATCTGGTGTCAGCTGTGACGGGCCCGGCTGCCCCAGCCTGTCTGATTTTGTCGCCGAAGTGACCCTGTCGGGTTCAGCAAACATGGCAGAGGTTCTGCTGCCGGCATTGATCGAAGGCTTTGCCTTGCGCAATGGCTATCAAACCCGCCGCGAGACGCTGCCCGGCGGTAATTTCGATTATATTTTGCTGCGCTCGAATGGTGCCCCAGCGGCGCGATTTTCTTTTCTGGTGGGCACTACGGATGATGGCTTTCGTGATCTGATTGCGCAGGAGGCCGATATCGTCATGGCCCTGCGCGAGATGCGACCGGGAGAGCAGACCCGGGCCCGTGCGGTGGGGCTTGGTGATATGACCACGGCCAGCCGCAGCAGGATTGTTGCGCTGGATGCCATGGTGCCGGTGGTTTCGCGGGAAAACCCGGTGACGCGGATTTCCCTTCCGCAACTGGCGGCGGTGTTTTCCGGCGAGATCGATAACTGGCAGGTCCTGGGCGGACCGGATGCGCCGATTTCGCTGCATTTGCCAGTGGCGGGATCGGGCATGACCCAGGCCTTTCAAGACCGGGTTTTGGCCGCCGCAGATCGGCAGTTGGCGGCGGATCTGCGCTATCACGAACGGGAAAAGAACTTGGTACGGCGGGTTTCCACCGATCCTTTTGCTATTGGAATGGCAAGTTTTTCTGACACAGGCACCGCACGCATGCTGACGCTGACGGGGCCTTGTGGCTTTTCCCTGCGGGCCAATCGCCGGGGGATCAAGACAGAAGACTACCCATTGACCGCGCCGATGTTTTTGTATCTGCCACAGCGCCGCCTGCCCAAGGTTGCGCGTGATTTCCTGGGCTATGTGCGCGGTCCGGGGGCGCAGATCGTTATTCGCCGCGCCGGGTTTGTCGATCAGGCACCCGAGATGATTTCGCTGAATGCCCAAGGCGACCGGCTGAGCAATGCCATCCTTGCCGCAGGCCCAGAGGTGGATCTGGCAGAGCTGCAACGGCTGGTGCAGGTGCTTTCCGGGTTTCAGCGACTTAGTATTTCGTTTCGCTTTGAAGCCGGATCGACCCGGCCAGACGCCCAGTCACGCAGCAATATCGCCCAAATGGCCCGGGCGTTGGAAACCGGGTTGTATGATGGGAAAACATTGAAATTCATTGGTTTTTCTGATGGCGAAGGCCCAGCCTCTGGCAATCGTGCGATTGCAATCAAACGGGCAAAAGGGGTGCAACGAGCGGTTCTGGAAGCGGCAGAAACCATCGGGGTTGAACGCGTAGATCTAGAGGTCGATGGCTTTGGCGAGGCCCTTCCCATGGCCTGCGATGACAGCGACTGGGGCCGACAGGTTAACCGCCGGGTTGAAGTCTGGGTGCGCTAGTGCCATTTGGCGCGCCCTGCTGTGGGGGGCATTATAGTAGGCCTTCGGTGCGAAAGCTGAGCTCAGCCGCGCTGCCGATGATCAGGTGGTCGTGCAAGACAATCCCCAAGGGAGAGAGCGCCTGATTGACCCGTTCGGTCATGTCAATGTCACTGGCCGAGGGCGAAGGGTCGCCCGAGGGGTGATTATGCACCAGAATCACCGCACTGGCATTGAGATCAAGCGCCCGTTTAGCCACTTCGCGCGGGTAGACGGGCACGTGATCGACGGTGCCGCGAGCCTGTTCTTCGTCGGCAACCAGGCAGTTCTTGCGGTCTAGAAACAGCACCCGAAAATGCTCGATGCTGCGATGTGCCATGACCGTGTGGCAGTAATCCAGCAGCGCGTCCCAGCTGGAAATCACCTGCCGCTGCATCACCTTGGCGCGGGCCATGCGTTGGGCGGCAGCCTCCAGCACCTTGAGATCGGTGATCAAGGCCTCGCCGACACCTTTGACCTGGGCCAGCCGTTCCGGGCGGGCGCTGACAACCCGGCTGAAATCGCCAAACTGTTTCAGCAACTGATGCGCCAGCGGTTTGACGTCCTGCCGCGGTAGCGATCGAAACAGCACCAGTTCCAGCAGTTCGTAGTCGGGCATGGCGGCAGCACCGCCGTCGCGAAACCGATCCCGCAGCCGACTGCGGTGATCTTTGATGTAGGAGGGCAGCCGACCAGTGGGGAGGGCTGCATCGGCTGGGGTGGGGCAGTCCCCGGACAGGGGGGCATTCGGAAACAGTGGCAGGGTGGCTGCATCGCGTGTTTTACCCTGTGCCATGATCCCTTTCCTTTGCGAGTGCAGAGGCTTTCAACTTAGGCGGACAGAGGGAGAGGCAAAAGAAAAACGCCCCAGAGGGGGCGTTTTTATTGGTAGCATTTTGATTGAGCGCTGAAACGCCAGACGGGGGCGTTTCAGGTATGCCCGCCTACCCCTTCATGCCGTCCCAAAAGCCCTTGACCGAGGAAAAGAAGCTGCGGGATTCGGGGTTGGTATTGTCCTCCGAGAGGTCTTCGAATTCGCGCAGGATGTCTTTTTGCCGACCGGTCAGGTTCACTGGGGTTTCCACCGCCAGTTCTATGAACATATCGCCGACACCGCCGCCACGCAGGGCGGGCATGCCCTTGCTGCGCAGGCGCATCTGGCGCCCGGACTGGCTGCCTTCGGGGATCTGGACCCGTCCACGGCCACCGTCGATGGTGGGCACCTCTATGGCACCGCCCAGGGCCGCTTTGGCCATCGAGACGGGCACCCGGCAATACAGATTGTTGCCGTCCCGTTCAAACAGACCATGTGGTGCGACCTCGACAAAAATGTAGAGATCACCTGGGGGGCCACCGCGCAGGCCAGCTTCGCCTTCGCCAGCCAGGCGAATGCGGGTGCCGGTTTCCACGCCCGCCGGGATGTTCACCGAGAGGGAGCGATCCTTTTCGGTGCGACCATGGCCATGGCATGATTTACAGGGGTTCTTGATGATTTGGCCCAGCCCCGAACAGGTCGGGCAGCTGCGTTCTACCGTGAAAAATCCCTGCTGGGCGCGCACTTTACCCATGCCCGAACAGGTCGGGCAGGTGGTGGGCTCTACACCGCCTTCGGCACCGGATCCGTCGCAGGCGCTACAGGCCACCGAGGTGGGCACCTTGATGGTCTTGTGCAGCCCGGAAAAGGCCTCTTCCAGAGAGACCCGCAGGTTGTAGCGCAGATCGGCCCCGCGAGAGGCGCGTTGACGCCCACCGCCCGGCGCGCCGCCACGGCCCCCCATGAAATCGCCAAATAGGTCGTCAAAGACATCAGAGAAAGCGGAGGAGAAGTCGCCGTTGCCGCCGCCTTGGCCGCCGGGACCACGGCCACCGCCGCCCATGCCGTTTTCAAAGGCGGCATGACCAAAGCGGTCATATGCGGCCTTTTTCTCGGCATTTTTCAGGACGTCATAGGCCTCGTTGGCCTCTTTGAACTGTGCTTCTGCATCCGGATTATCGCTGTTGCTGTCCGGATGCAGCTCTTTGGCCTTCTTACGAAAGCCCTTCTTGATTTCATCAGCGCTGGCGCCTTTGGCTACGCCTAGAATCTCGTAATAATCGCGTTTCGACATCGGTTTACCCCTGCTGCCTCAACGACAACGAGCCGGCCCGTGGTCGGACCGGCCCGTTGCGGCCAAGTGTTCAGACCTTAGCGCTTGTCGCCGTCCAGATCTTCGAATTCGGCGTCGACGATGTCGTCATCACCGGGAGCTGCGCCTTCGTCAGCAGCGGAAGGCTCGTCGCCGGTCTCATCCTGAGCAGCCTTGTAGATGGCTTCGCCAAGACGCATGGAGGCCTCGGTGACGTTCTGGATGCCTGCCTTGATCTTTTCGGCGCTGGCGGCGTCACCTTCCAGATCATCACGCAGCGCGGCCAGAGCCAGCTCGATGGCTTCGACAGTGGAGGGGTCCACTTTGTCGCCATGCTCTTCGACGTGCTTTTCGGTCGAGTGGATCAGGCTTTCGGCCTGGTTGCGGGCTTCGATCAGCTCGCGACGTTCCTTATCGGCCTCGGCATTCTCTTCGGCGTCTTTGACCATCTGATCGATGTCGGCATCGGACAGACCACCAGAAGCCTGGATGGTGATGACCTGCTCTTTGCCGGTGCCTTTGTCCTTGGCCGAAACCGACACAATGCCGTTGGCGTCGATGTCAAAGGTGACTTCGATCTGGGGCAGGCCGCGGGGCGCAGGTGGGATTTCTTCCAGGTTGAACTGGCCCAGCATCTTGTTGTCTGCCGCCATTTCGCGCTCACCCTGGAAAACCCGGATGGTCACGGCCGACTGGTTGTCTTCGGCGGTCGAGAAAACCTGAGACTTTTTGGTCGGGATGGTGGTGTTGCGGTCGATCAGGCGGGTGAAGACACCGCCCAGAGTTTCGATACCCAGCGACAGAGGCGTCACGTCGAGCAGAACAACATCTTTGACGTCGCCTTGCAGAACGCCGGCCTGAATGGCAGCACCCATGGCAACCACTTCGTCAGGGTTCACACCTTTGTGTGGTTCCTTGCCGAAGAATTTGGTCACCTCTTCAAAGACCTTTGGCATCCGGGTCATACCGCCGACCAGAACGACTTCGTCGATGTCAGAGGCCGACAGGCCGGCGTCTTTCAGAGCGGCGGCGCAGGGCTTCATCGAGGCTTTGATCAGGTCGTTGACCAGGCTTTCCAGCTTGGCACGGGTCAGTTTGATGACCATGTGCAGTGGCTGGCCCGAGGAAGGATCCATCGAGATGAAGGGCTGGTTGATTTCGGTCTGGCTGGAAGAGGACAGCTCGATCTTGGCTTTCTCAGCGGCCTCTTTCAGACGCTGCAGGGCCATCTTGTCTTTGGTCAGATCAACGCCGTGTTCCTTTTTGAACTCGCCCGCCAGGTAATTGACGATGCGCATGTCAAAATCTTCACCGCCAAGGAAGGTGTCGCCGTTGGTCGATTTGACTTCGAACAGGCCGTCGTCGATTTCCAGGATGGTCACGTCGAAGGTACCACCACCAAGGTCATAAACCGCGATGGTCTGGGTTTCTTCCTTGTCGAGACCATAGGCCAGCGCAGCGGCTGTTGGCTCGTTGATGATGCGCAGCACTTCGAGGCCAGCAATCTTGCCGGCATCTTTGGTGGCCTGACGCTGGGCGTCGTTGAAATAGGCAGGTACGGTGATCACGGCCTGTGTCACTTCTTCGCCGAGATAGGACTCGGCGGTTTCTTTCATCTTGCCGAGGATGAAGGCAGAAATCTGCGAGGGGGAGTATGTCTCACCCTTGGATTCAACCCATGCATCGCCATTGCCGCCGTTCACCAGGGAAAAGGGCAGGTTCTTTTTGTCTTTGGCCAGGTCTTCGTCGTTGAAGCGACGACCGATCAGACGCTTGACGCCAAAGACGGTGTTTTCAGGGTTGGTTACTGCTTGACGCTTGGCAGCCTGGCCGACCAGACGCTCATCGTCGGTGAAGGCAACAATCGATGGTGTGGTGCGTGCGCCTTCGGCGTTTTCGATAACGCGCGGCTGCGACCCATCCATGATGGCAATACAAGAGTTGGTGGTCCCGAGGTCGATCCCGATAACTTTGCTCATTTTGATCCCTTTACTTACTAAGGCGATTACCCGCGGCCTGAACCCGTTGTGGCATCCAGGCCCCGATTTTGTTGCAGTGGGGTCTGCACCTCACTGCGTCACGGCGTATATAGGGAGCGGAAATTGCCCCTGCAACCGCCTGAACGCATCGAGAATTGCGATTCAGTGCGCTTTTTTGCACGGGAGAGGGTTAAGAACGGGCTAATCACCATGAGCATGCTGCGATTGCGTGGGTTTGAAATTCACAAAGGGTATCTGGATCCTGCGGCGCAGCGCGCCCTGATCGAGGTGTTGCGCCCGATTCTGCGGGCGGCACCGCTGTTTTCGCCTGCGGTACCAGGCGGCGGCAAGATGTCGGTGCGGATGACCTCGGCTGGGGCCTTTGGCTGGTATGCCGACGCGGCTGGATACCGCTATGTTGATTGCCACCCCAAGGGCCACGACTGGCCTTCGATCCCGCAGCCGGTGCTGGATATCTGGCACGATCTCACCGGGTTGGAGCGGCAGCCAGAATCCTGTCTGCTGAATTATTATGGCAAGGATGCCAGGATGGGGGTGCATCAGGACAAGGACGAGGCGGATTTTTCCTATCCCGTGGTGTCGATCAGCTTGGGCGATGACGGGTTGTTTCGCATGGGCGGCACCCGCCGGGGTGGGGCGACGGATCGGCTCTGGTTGAATTCAGGCGATGTGGTGGTGATGGGCGGCGCGGCGCGGCTGAATTATCATGGGGTGGACCGGATCCGCTTTGGCTCTTCCCGGTTGCTGCCCAAGGGCGGGCGAATCAATCTGACGCTGCGGGTGGTGACCTGAGCCCCCGCTAAGCCTATAGAGAGACCGGGGAGAGCTTAGCGCCGTGCGTTCCAGCTGATAGAGGCATGGCGGCGGGTGTAGAATTCACCCATCAAGCCAACCATGACCAGCGCCAGCGCCACCCAGGCGGCATATTGCCAGCTGCTGAAATGCGGGTTGTAGTTGATAAAAGTATAGCCCCGCGCCTGATCGATGCAGTGAAACAGGGGGTTCCAATCAAACATCGCCAGCATAGAGCTGGGTAGGGTATTGGCCAAAAACATCTTGCCCGAGGCAATCATATTGGCCCGCTGGTAGACCGTTGTCAAAATGCCAACGGTTCCGGGGGACCAGGGTTTGAGCACCAGAAACACCAGCCCGACCGCTGCACCGGTGAACCAGGCCAGCAGCACCATGCCATAGGCCTGGATGGGCTGTTCGATTTCTAGTGGGGTAAAGGCCACATGATAGACAAAGAGGATGAGAAACAGCGAAACCGTCTGAATATAAAGCGAGCCAACTGCCGCCGAGAGAATCGCCACCATGGTATTCATCGGCGCATGCTGCATCATTGGGCTTGCAGGGCCTTCGGCACCGGCCACGGCCCCAACGGTTTTCGTATGGGTCAGAAACAAAAAGATGCCCGACATCACATAGAGCAGGAAATCCCCCCGGATCGCAGAGCCACGCAGCCCGATCACCGCAAACATCACGTAGAACAGGGCAACAAAGATTACCGCCTGCATGATATTCATCGCCAGGGCGATCAGCGCATTGTTATGCTTGGAACGGACGCTGCGCACGATAGAGTGGAACACCACTTCCAGCAGCGAAATGGCGCTGTAAAACCTCGTCTCTTCGGGGCGAACCTGAAACATTTTGCCTGCGATCTGTGCTGTGGCCACATGAGCCTGCTGATAACCGAACGGACTTCTTGCTGATCCATCTTGTAATCAGCATAAGGGGGCAGAGAAAAATTTTCAATTAACCCTTTCAACGTGGGGAGCCGTGCATGACCTATGAAGCGCTAATTCCGGTGATCCGTCGCCTGGCAATCGAAGCTGGCGACAAGATCATGGAAATCTACAATTCTGACGATTTTGACGTGAAGGTAAAGTCTGACGACAGCCCGGTGACCGCTGCGGACGAGGCAGCTGATGCCTTGATCTCGGCCGGTCTGCGCAGCGCCTTCCCCGACATGATGTTGGTGACCGAGGAACAATCCGAATCGCACAAGACGCGTGGCGATACCTTTCTGATCGTGGATCCGCTGGATGGCACCAAAGAATTCATCCATCGCCGTGGTGATTTCACCGTGAATATCGCCTTGGTTGAAAAAGGTGTGCCCACCCGTGGTGTGGTTTATGCGCCGGCAAAACAGCGGATGTTCTTTACCCTGGCGGATGGCTCTACCGTGGAAGAAGTCAGCGCAGCCGGCGTCTTTGATCCGCAGGTGATCGGCGAGACCCGCGCCCTGAGTGTCGCGCAAAGCGACAATGCCGCGCTGATGGTGGTGGCGTCGAAATCGCACCGCGATCAGGCGACAGAGGACTACATTGGCAAATATAACGTCAAAGACAGCAAGAGCGCGGGATCTTCTCTAAAGTTCTGCCTGGTGGCCACAGGCGAAGCGGATATCTATCCCCGCGTTGGCCGCACCATGGAATGGGACACTGCTGCGGGCCACGCGGTCTTGTCGGGTGCGGGCGGCAAAGTGGTGCGCTTTGACGATCATTCGCCGCTGCTCTACGGCAAAGAGGATTATGCCAACCCCTTCTTCATTGCCTATGCCCCTGATGTTGAACTGAAAGAAGCCTGATGTCTGTCCTGATCGTCATCCCTGCCCGCTATGCCTCGACGCGCTACCCCGGTAAACCGCTGGTCGCATTGACCGGGGCGAGCGGTGAAAAGCGCAGCTTGATTGAACGATCCTGGCGAGCTGCCTGTGCAGTGCAGGGGGTCGATCGGGTGGTGGTGGCAACGGATGATGATCGCATCCGCCAGGCTGCCGAAGGCTTTGGTGCTGAGGTGGTGATGACCGCCGAAAGTTGTGGCAATGGCACCGAACGCTGCGCCGAGGCTCATGCCACGTTGGGCGGCGGCTATGAGGTGGTGGTCAACCTACAGGGCGATGCGCCGCTGACCCCGCATTGGTTTATCGAAGACCTGGTCAAGGGGCTGCGCGCTGCGCCTGAAATGGGCCTGGCAACGCCAGTGCTGCAATGTGACGGCGCAACGCTGAACAGTCTGCTGGCTGATCGGGCGGCGGGGCGCGTTGGCGGTACCACTGCGGTTTTTGGCCGCGATCGCAGCGGGCTGTATTTCTCTAAAGAGGTGGTGCCTTTTTGCGCTGAACAGTTTGCCCCCGCTGACCTGACGCCGGTCTTCCATCATGTCGGGGTCTATGCCTATCGGCCGGATGCCCTGGCGGATTATCCCAACTGGCCCGTTGGCCCACTGGAACAGCTGGAAGGACTGGAGCAGCTGCGCTTCCTGGAAAATGGCCGCAAGATACTCTGTGTTGAGGTTGCCGCTCGCGGGCGAGAATTCTGGGAGCTGAACAATCCCGAAGATGTAGAGCGTCTAGAGGCGATGATGGCGAAAATGGGTGAAAATTAGCGTAAATACTATCTGCAATGAGCAGATTTTGTCTCGTTTTGCCGGGCTAGAGTTGTGATCGGTCATGGATTTGGGTCACAATAATGATAGGGGGGCGCTAGGCTTTCCCTGCACAAATGATAGGCGCGGCTGATGGCGAACAATGAATGTGGAGCGCTTGTATTGCAGACTAATCGATAGATGTCCTGTGATATTTGACCAAATTCTTGATGTGAAAGAGTGAGAACTCAATGCGTAAAAAAGTAACAAAAGCAATTTTCCCGGTGGCGGGTCTGGGCACGCGTTTTTTGCCTGCTACTAAATCGGTCCCAAAAGAGATCATGACATTGGTTGACCGTCCTTTGGTGCAATATGCCATCGACGAGGCCCGCGCGGCCGGTATTAAGGAATTCATCTTTGTAACCTCGCGCGGCAAGGGCGCGTTGGAGGATTATTTTGATCACTCTCCCGTGCTGGAGCAGGAACTGCGCAAAAAGGGCAAGAACGAACTGCTGGAGGTGTTGAAAGACACCTACATGGATAGCGGCGCCATCGCCTATATCCGCCAGCACCGTGCCATGGGGCTGGGCCATGCTGTCTGGTGCGCCCACCGCCTGATTGCCAATGAACCCTTTGCGGTGGTTCTGCCGGATGACGTCATCGCCGCCGAAAAACCCTGCTTGCAGCAGATGGTCGAAGCCTACGAAGAAACCGGCGGCAATATGGTTGCGGCTATGGAAGTCGCACCTGAACAGACCAGCTCTTACGGGGTGCTGGATGTTGCCGAAGATCACGGTTCTGTCGTGTCGGTCAAGGGGATGGTGGAAAAGCCCAAAGCCTCTGAGGCGCCGTCGAACCTGGCGGTGATCGGGCGCTATATCCTTGGGCCATCGGTGCTGCGCAACCTGCGGCAGATGAAATCTGGGGCCGGTGGTGAAATCCAGCTGACTGATGCGATTGCCCAGGACATTGGCTCTGATGTGCCGGTTTCTGGCTTCCGTTTCCAGGGTGAGCGGTTTGACTGCGGCTCCAAGGCTGGGTTCCTGCAGGCCACGGTATCCTTTGCCCTGTCCCGCCCCGATCTGCGCGACGATCTGATGGCGCATCTGAACAAGGTAACCCAGATCGACAAGGCCGCTGAATAATCAAGGTAGCGGAAGGCTTTAGGCGAAAGTTCTGTTGATCGCATGGCCCGCCGCGGTCAACACATATCAGGGCTGTGAAAGGCGTAAATCAACGTGACGACTGTTCTTGTGACCGGCGGTGCCGGCTATATCGGATCTCATGCCTGCAAGGCGCTAAAGGCGGCGGGATATACACCTGTCACCTATGATAACTTGGTAACTGGTTGGAAAGATGCGGTTAAATTCGGCCCCTTTGAACAGGGGGATCTGAAGGATCGCGCCCGGCTGGACGAGGTTTTTGCCAAGCACAAGCCCGTGGCAGTGATGCATTTTGCGGCTCTTAGCCAAGTTGGCGAAGCCATGAGCGAACCGGGCCGATACTGGGCCAATAACACCGGTGGCTCGCTTAACCTGATCGAGGCCGCCGTGGCGGCGGGCTGTCTGAATTTTGTCTTTTCTTCCACCTGCGCCACCTATGGTGAACACGACAATGTCGTATTGGATGAAAACACGCCACAACTGCCGCTGAATGCCTATGGTGCCTCTAAACGCGCGGTCGAAGATATCTTGCAGGATTTTGGCGCCTCTGCCGGGTTGAATTCGGTGATTTTCCGCTATTTCAACGTTGCGGGTGCCGACCCCGAGGCCGAGGTGGGTGAATTTCACCGTCCCGAGACCCACCTGGTGCCGCTGGTGCTGGATGCGATCGACGGAAAACGCGACGCGCTGACCATCTTTGGCACTGATTACGACACGCCTGACGGCACCTGCATCCGCGATTATGTGCATGTCTGCGATCTGGTCGACGCGCATGTTCTGGGCCTGAAATGGCTAGAGGATGGCAAGGGCAGCCAGGTGTTCAACCTGGGCACCGGCAGCGGCTTTTCGGTGCGCGAAGTCATGGACCGTGGCGCTGCGGTTACAGGCCGCCCGGTGCCCTGCAATACCGGCCCGCGCCGGGCTGGTGACTGTACTAAATTGGTGTCGGGCTCGATCCGCGCGGTCACCGATTTGGGCTGGGAGCCGCGCCGTTCAACCCTGGACACCATGATTGCCGACGCCTGGGCCTGGCACCAGACAGGCCATTACGAGGCCTGATGCGGTGGCCCAGCCCCGTGTCGCCGCATCTGCCCTGCCGGGTTGGGCTGTGCGTTATAGGCTGCGCCTGAAGCGCCGCAAACTTCTGTGGCGTGCCCTGCGGGCACGGCACCGCCTGATGTCTCTGGTGGACCGCACCAGCGAGATTGCGGAGCAGGATATTCTGGCCTTTGTGGTGCTGCGCAACGAAGCGGCGCGTTTGCCCTATTTTCTGGATTATTATCGCCGCCTTGGCGTGGCGCAGTTTCTGGTGGTCGACAATGCCAGCACGGATGGCAGCGCTGCCTATTTGGCCGATCAACCGGATGTCTCGCTATGGCAAGTTGCGGATGGTTATCGGGCGGCGCGATTTGGTCTGGACTGGAGCGCCTGGCTGCAGATGCGCTATGGTCATGGGCATTGGTGTCTGACCGTGGATGCGGACGAGCTGCTGACCTATGATGGCATTGACAGCCATGATCTGCAGGCGTTGACGGCTCATCTGGCGGCGCAGGGGCGCAGCGGCTTTGGCGCGATGATGCTGGACCTGTTTCCCAAGGGTCCTCTGGACAGCCACCTGTATATGCCGGGGCAGGATCCCTGCGCGGTGCTGAACTGGTTCGACCCTGGCCCCTACCGCGCCACCCGCCAGAATCCGATGGGCAGTCTCTGGCTGCAGGGGGGGGCGCGGGAGCGGGCGTTTTTCGCAGACTGTCCAGAGCGCTCTCCGACTTTGAACAAGATTCCACTGGTTCATTGGAACCGACGGTATGCCTATGTGAATTCAACCCATTCCCTGCTGCCGCCCCGCCTGAACGAGATATATGAGGGGCCGGGCGGGCCGCAGCCTGCTGGTGTTTTGCTGCACAGCAAGTTCCTGCCCGAGGTTGTTGCCAAATCGGCAAGTGAAAAGCAGCGTCAGCAGCATTTTCACACACCGCAAGATTTTGACGGCTACTATGACAGGCTGATGGGCGCGCCGGACCTATGGCATGAAAAGGCGCAGCCCTATCGCGGCCCGGCGCAGCTCTGTGCGGCTGGGTTGATGCCACGGTTGCAGTGGTAAGGCTGCCTGAACCGGGTGCATGGGGGCAGGCAGACAATAATCAGCGGTAAAGAGACCGCCTAACCGCTTCTAAATCCGTTGTTTATAGAAGTTTTCCATGACATATTGCGGCCTGTGGCAGGCATTTGCGCGGCCCTGGAATTACCCATGGGCCCATGCCGGTTTGGCCCTGCTACAGAATATGTCGCAGCATGTGCCATTGCGTCTGGTACGGGGCATAGAACAGGCGTGGAGGGACTGTGGGGCTTTGGGATTCTTACCGTATGCGGGTTCGGCGCAAGCGCAGGCTGGTGCGGGCGCTGCGCAAATCGGCTGAGCTGAGCTGCCTGCAGGACAATACGCGCGCGATCCAGCCCAGTGATGTTCTGCTGGTCTGCACCATGCGCAACGAACAGATCCGGCTGCCCTATTTTCTGGAGTATTACCGCAAGCTTGGGATCAACCACTTTCTGTTTGTCGACAACGACTCTGACGATGATACGGTGGCCTATCTGCAGGGCATGGACGATGTGTCGCTGTGGCAAGCCAAGGCGAGCTATCGGCGGGCGCATTATGGCGTCGATTGGATGAACTACCTGAAACGCAAATATGCCCATGGGCATTGGGTTCTGGTGGTCGACCCGGATGAGCTGTTTATCTATCCCTTCTGTGATACCCGGCCTATTCAGGCGCTGACCGATTGGCTTGATAGTTCGGCCATCCGCAGTTTTTCTGCCATGTTGATCGATACCTACCCCAAGGGGCGTCTGAGCGAGACCCCTTATCACGCCGGGCAAAACCCGCTGGAAATTGCCAATTGGTTCGACAGCGGAAATTACACCATCAGCAAGAATCCGATGTATGGCAATCTGTGGATACAGGGCGGGCCACGTGCGCGGGTGTTCTTTGCCGATGCGCCGCGCAATGCTCCTGCCCTTAACAAGATCCCGCTGGTGAAATGGGACCGCCGCTATGCCTATGTCAGCTCGACACATGCCCTGTTGCCACGTGGGTTGAACCAGGTTTACGAAACCGACGGCGGGGAAAAAGCCAGCGGCGCGCTGCTGCATACCAAGTTTCTCGATACGCTGGGGATCAAGGCCCAGGAAGAGCTGGCGCGCAGCGAGCACTATGCCAATTCGCGCGAATACAAGGCCTATGCCAAGGCGCTGGAACAGCAGCCAGAGCTGTGGTGCAAATGGAGCGAGAAATACATCAACTGGCGCCAGCTAGAAATCCTAGGCCTGATGTCCAAGGGGAACTGGGCATGAGCGCCGCTTCGGTTGGCATTGTCATGCTGGTGCATACGGCGCTAGAGCGCGCCGAACAGGTGGCGCGGCACTGGACGGCGGCGGACTGCCCCGTGGTGCTGCATGTGGACAAGAATGTTGATGAGGCCGTCTTTCAAAGGTTTCGTCAAAGTTTGGCGTCAGATCCTCTGGTCCGGTTTTGCACGCGGCATCGCTGTGAATGGGGCACCTGGGGCATTGTTGCGGCGTCGCAATCGGCCGCGACCCTGCTGTTGCAGGACTTTGCAGAGGTCCGCCATGTCTACCTGTCTTCGGGGTCTTGCCTGCCGCTGCGCCCGGCGGAAGAATTGGCTGCCTATCTAGAGGCGCGGCCGCAGACCGATTTCATCGAAAGCGCCACCACTGCCGATGTGCCCTGGATCGTCGGCGGTCTGGATGTGGAACGCTTTACCCTGCGGTTTCCGTTTTCTTGGAAAAGACATCGGTATCTGTTTGACCGCTATGTCGATCTGCAGCGCAGGCTGGGGATGCGTCGGCGCATCCCGGCGGGCCTGGTGCCGCATATGGGCAGCCAGTGGTGGTGCCTGACCCGGCAGACCCTGACGGCGATCCTGCAGGATCGCGAACGCGCGCGCTATGATCGCTACTTTCAAAAGGTCTGGATCCCGGACGAAAGTTATTTCCAGACCCTGGCGCGGAAACATTCCAGCCGGATCGAGAGCCGCTCTCTGACCCTGTCGAAATTCGATTTTCAGGGCAAGCCGCATGTGTTTTACGATGACCACCTGCAACTGCTGCGGCGCTCTGACTGTTTTGTCGCGCGCAAGATCTGGCCACGGGCGGATCGGCTCTATCAGGCGTTTTTGACCGATGGTGCCAGGGCGCTGACGCGCACCGAACCCAACCCCGGCAAGATCGACCGCATTTTTGCCAAGGCGGTAGAGCGCCGCACGCGCAGTCGCCCCGGCCTGTACATGCAAAGCCGGTTTCCCAGTCGCTGGTCGGTCAAAAGCGTAACGTCGAACCGCTATTCGGTGTTTCAGGGCTTTTCCGAACTGTTTGAGGATTTTGAAACCTGGCTGGCGCAGATCACCGGGGCCAGGGTGCATGGGCATCTGTTTGCGCCAAAACGCGCAGAGCTGGCCCAGGGCAGCACGATGATCAATGGGGCGCTGACCGATTGCGCCAAGCTGCGCGATTACAACTCCCAGAGCTTTCTGACCAATCTGATCTGGAACACCCGAGGCGAGCACCAGTGCTTTCAGTTTGGTCCTGGCGACCGGCAAGAGATCCGCGCGGTGCTTGCCAGTGATCCCAATGCGCAGATCTCGGTGATCAGCGGCGCCTGGGCGGTGCCGCTGTTTCGATCTGATCGGGATTTTGGCGATGTGCGCCGCGAGGCCGCCAGGCTGCAACAGATAGAGGCCAGCTATCTGCATACCCTGCGCCACCGAGAGACCAAGGCGCGGGTACGGATCTGGAGCATGGCAGAATTTGTCGAGGCCCCCATGGAGCCGCTGCAGAGCATTCTGGACGAACTGGGACATTTGCACCCGCTGAGCACACCGCCTGCCTTGGTCAATCTTGATGGGTTTGGCCAGTTTCTGCAAAACCTCAAGAACCAGGGCATGCACCCCCATCTGATGGGGGATTTCCCGGTCGAACAGGGGGGGCTGGACCGTGCCAAACCCCCTCGGAAACCCTATCTGGTACGAAGGTAACCAATGACAGATTTGTTTGACTACTTCGTTGTTTTTGCCGAAATGCGGACGGGGTCCAATTTTCTGGAAACCAACCTCAATGCGATCACAGGGGTCTCCTGCCATGGTGAGGCCTTCAATCCGCACTTCATTGGCTACCCCAACCGTGATGATCTTTTGGGGGTGACCCAGGAGATGCGCGAACAGGATCCGGGCGCGCTGCTCTCGCGCATCAAGGGATCTGCGACGGCTGGCGGGCTTGCTGGATTTCGCTATTTCCATGATCATGACCCGCGCATTCTGGATCTGGCGCTAGAGGATCCGCGCTGTGCCAAGATCATCCTGACCAGAAACCCGTTGGAGAGCTATGTTTCCTGGAAGATTGCGCGGGCCACCGGGCAGTGGAAACTGACCGATGTAAAGCGCCGCAAAGAGGCGCAGGCCCGCTTTGACAGCGCTGAGTTTTCCCAACATGTGGCCGATTTGCAGGCGTTTCAGGTCACCCTGTTGAACAGGTTGCAAAAAAGCGGTCAAAGCGCCTTTTACCTGGCCTATGAAGACCTGCAGAGCCTGGAGGTAATGAATGGCCTTGCGCAGTGGCTAGGGATGTCCGGGCGGCTAGAGGCGCTGGACGCGAGCCTGAAGCCGCAAAACCCGGCACCGCTAAGGTCCAAGGTCGAGAACCCCACCGAGATGGCGGCAGCCTTGGCAGAGATGGATCATTTCAACCTAGGCCGCAGCCCCAATTTTGAACCCCGCCGCGGGCCGGCAGTCCCCAGTTATGTTGCCGGCGCGGTGACGCCGCTGCTCTATTTGCCGATCAAGGGCGGACCCGAGGCCGAGGTAACAGCCTGGATGGCCCAGCTGGATCAGGGGGCAGGGGAAGAACTGCAAAGCCGGATGAACCAAAAGCAGTTGCGCCATTGGAAACGCCATCATCCGGGATTTCGCAGCTTTACGGTGTTGCGCCATCCGGCTGCGCGGGTGCATGCCGCCTTTTGCCGTCGGGTGCTCGCCAAAGGTGGCGAGAGCTATGGCAATATCCGTGAGACGCTGCGCCGCCAATTCAAACTACCGCTCCCCAAAGGCGGCCCCGATGTCAGCTATAGCGTCGCAGATCACCGGGCGGCCTTTTCGCAGTTTCTGACCTTTTTGCAGGCTAATCTAGCCGGGCAGACCTCGATTCGGGTGGATGCGGACTGGGCCAGCCAGTCGCAGGCCCTATTGGGGCTGGCTGAACTGGGGGCACCGGATCTGGTCCTGCGCGAAGAAGAACTGGGCGAGGCGCTGCCTGCTCTGGCGCAGCGGCTGGGCAGCGCCAGCCCAGGGCGACCACAGCGGGCGGCGGCGGATCAGCCCTACCCCTTGGCCGCGATCTGGGATGCGGCGCTGGAAAAGCAGGTTTCATCTCTCTATCAGCGCGATTACATGATGTTTGGCTTTGCCCCCTGGGTGGCAGGACCAGAGGGCTAGAGCGTATGGGCTTCATGCGCAGTCAGGCGGCACGCTCTCGTTTACGGATTTCGCATCTCGAATAGCCGAAACCGGAACCCACTTTCGAGCGACACGCTCTAGACCCGCAGCGGTGCGCGATCAGGCGGCCTGGACGGGCTGATTCTCTGTCAGGATGGCGAACAGCGTCGCGGGGTCGTGGTTGGCACGCAGTTTGGTGCAAAAGCTCTGTTCGCGCAGGGTGCGCGACACCAGCGCCAGGGCCTTCAGGTGTTCCACCCCCGCATCTTCGGGCGCAAAAAGCGAAAAGGCGATATCCACCGGCTGGCGATCCACCGAGTCAAAATCCAGCGGTTTTTCCAGAATCACAAAGACGCCGCGTACCTCGTTCAGGCCATCAAGGCGGGCATGGGGCAGGGCAACGCCGTGCCCCACGCCGGTAGGACCAAGGCTCTCGCGATCCAGCAGAGCCTCGACAGTGGACTGGGCATCAAGGCCATAACAGGTATGTGCGACCTCAGAAATTTCCTGAAACAGGCGCTTCTTGCTGGATGCGGCCCCAATTACCCGGACGGCGCCGGGTTTCAGAATACTCGAAATCTGCATAGGTCACCTGCTCTGTTCAGATGCTGTGGCCCAGCTCTATGTCTGGCCTATACCTGTTGTGGGTCGATCCAACCAATGTTGCCATCTTCCCGGCGGTATACCACGTTCACACCGTTTTTGCTTTCATTGCGGAACACCAATACCGGCGCACCTGCAAGCTCCATTTGCATCACGGCTTCACCAACAGAGAGGGACTGAATCCTGGCCTCCATTTCGGCAACAATGATCGGCTGCAGTGTGTCGGGTTCGGCACTGGAATCCGCGTCGTCAGAGGCGAGGATATAAGAGTTTGCGCCGAGGATTTCAACCGGTTCGCTGCGATCGCGATGGTGATCTTTCAGCCGACGTTTGTAGCGGCGCAGCTGTTTTTCCATCTTTTCACAGCAGGCTTCAAAAGCGGAATAGATTTCAGTGGCATGCGCCTTGGCCTGTGCGGTTAGCCCAGTGGAAAGATGCACGGTGGCTTCGCAGACAAATTCATGTGCGGACTTGGAAAATACAATATTCGCGTCAGTCGGACGCTCAGCATATTTCGAGACGACGGCCCCTAGCTCGGTTTGAACATGGGTCTGCAACGCTTCGCCAATGTCGATCTGTTTACCGGTGATTTTGTAATGCATGTGATCTCCTTCACAAATTTTCACCCAAAACACCATCCGGGCCGGGCCCGAAGGGGTGTCGTCAGTTTTGGGTCAGGGGATTTGGCAGGGAAGTGCGAGACAGGCCTTCAGGTCTTGTTGCCAAGACCACGTCTAGGTCTGCCTGATACTGCACGTTTGCCATGTTTCAATTCGATGACAAACCAGCATAAGAGTCAATGGTATTCCGCCAATTTGATCCCGCCATTTGTGTCGGATTGGCGGAAAATCGCTATTGTTGAGTATCGTAAAAAGGGCTCTCTTTTCCGGTGCTTGTCGTGCGTTCCGCCCCGGTTTTCTGCGGGCTAAGAGATGCGGAAATTGTCACCCAGATAGACCCGGCGGACGTTTTCATTTTCAACCACTTCCGCGGGGCTGCCGGACATCAGTACCTGGCCGTCATGCAGGATATAGGCGCGATCCACGATCTCTAGGGTTTCGCGTACGTTGTGATCGGTGATCAAGACTCCGATCCCGCGCTTCTTGAGATCGGCCACCAGATGGCGGATATCGCCAACCGAAATTGGGTCAACCCCGGCAAAGGGTTCATCCAGAAGCAGGTATTTTGGATCGGCGGCCAGGCAGCGGGCAATTTCCACCCGGCGACGTTCGCCCCCTGAAAGCGCCAGGGCCGGCGCCCGGCGCAGGTGCTCGATGGAAAAATCCGACAGCAGCTCTTCTAGACGTTCGCGGCGTTTGTGGTCGTGTTTGACGGCAATATCCAGCACTGCCATGATATTGTCCTCGACCGAGAGGCCGCGAAAAATCGACATTTCCTGCGGCAGATAGCCAATCCCCAACCGCGCGCGACGATACATCGGCAGGCTGGTGACGTTCTGACCATCAATGGTCACGGTGCCGGCCTCGGGAAAGACCAGCCCGGCGATGGCGTAAAAACTGGTAGTTTTGCCCGAGCCATTTGGCCCCAGCAGCGCCACGACCTCGCCGCGATTCAGCGACATCGACACATCTCGGATCACCACTTTTTTGCGATAGCTTTTGCGGAGTCTTTCGATGCGCAGGCCAGAGGAGCCTTCGGTGAGGTGCAGGTCAGGGGTGCGGGGCATTAGTTACTGTCGTCCGATTCGGAGCTGGGGTTCAAAATGGTTTTGACACGCCCTGCCATGCTAGCGGTGCCGGTGGTCAGGTTGACCACCATCCGCTGCGAGGTAAGCGAGCCTGCCCCCTGGTTCAAAAGGACATTGCCTGTCATCACGATGGTACCCTGGTCGATGCTATATTCCGCCTTCTCGGCCTCGGCGGCATCCGGGCCGCTGACCAGCAGCACATCGCCCGTGGCTTCCAGTCGTTCAATGCCGCGCTTGCCGGTGTCGTCGGTTTTGTAGATCACCAGAACCCGAGCAGCTGAAAGCCGCATAACGCCCTGTATGATCAACACATTGCCAATAAATTCCGCCGAGCCATCCACCTGGTTGACTGCCAGCGTATCCGAAGTGACCTCAACCGGCTGCGATGGATCTGCCTTGACCGAGCCAAAGGCAACAGACGCGGTTTGCGCCGCCACCGGCAGTGCAAGAAACAGGCTGGTCATCAGGGCAATCAATAAACGGCACAAATGGGTCAAGGATCTATCTTTCCAATTTTTAAGGAGCGTATACCAGCTTGACGCCTTTGGTGAAGAGTAGATGCACGGGCCCGCCAATAGTTTCTGAGGTGATCTCCATATGGCCAGCCGTCAGATCACCAAGCGCGCTGGTCGCCCGAATGGCACCGGGGCTTTCGGCCTGCACCCGGCTCAGCTGCGTCTTGAGCGCCTCTGTCGTGACCACCATGCCATCGGCGGTGGTCAGTTCGACATTGCCGATAAAGCGGGCCAGATCCTGATCGGGATGCACTGTGCCGCGATCGGAACTCAGCGTCAGCCGACCTCCGGCCACCATGCGAATCTCGGCCTCAAGGCCGCTGGCGATCACCGGTTCGTCCGCCTTGGCGCGGGCCACGGTTGCGATGACCTCAATTTCATCGCCCTGCGCGGTAGAACCGGAAAAGAACGGCGCCGTTACCTGCTGGCCGCGCAGGCGTTCCTCTATCTCGCGGTCGGCAAAGGGGATGACCGCCTCGGTTTCGGCACCGCGCGAGATCATGAACAGCGTCGATAACAAGGCCAGTGCCGTCAGGGGCAGCAGCACTTTGAGATAGCTTACGGTGCGCGAATATGGATCCATGATCGGGTTCCCCTGCGACTATCCAAGCCCGGCGCGCAGGCAGTCGTGAATATGCAACAGCCCCTCGGCGCGCTGGCCCTTATTGGGGTCAATGGCAAACAGACAGGTGATCTTGTGCTGGTTCATGATGGCCACGGCTTCTTCGGCCAGGGCATCGGGGGCGATGGTGGTTGGCTGCGTGGTCATGACCTCGGCAGCCTGTTTTTGCAGCAGCCCATCCATGTGGCGGCGCAGGTCGCCATCGGTGATGATGCCCAAGATCTGGCCCGTGTTATCGGTGACGCCGACGACGCCAAATCCCTTTTGGCTGATCTCGATCAGGGCTTCGGTCATTGGGGTATCCTGGCGGACCAAGGGCAGGGCATCGCCGCCATGCATCAGATCGCGCACCTTGCTGAGCTGGGCACCCAGCTTACCGCCCGGGTGAAAGTCGCGGAAATTTTCGGGTCTGAAATCGCGGTGTTTCATGATGGCAATTGCCAGCGCATCGCCCATGGCGAGGGTCAGCGTGGTGGAATTGGACGGCACAATACCGTAGCCGCAGGCCTCGCCCATGGCGGGGATTTGCAGCTGCACATCCGCCTGGGTCATCAGGGTGCTTTCGGGTTTGCTGGACAGGCCAATCAGCGGAATGTTGAAGCGCCGGGTAAAGGCCAGCAGATTGGCCAGCTCCGGCGCTTCGCCAGAGTTGGAAATTGCCAGCACCACATCGCCCTTGGAGAGCATGCCCAGATCACCATGGCTGGCCTCGGCGGGGTGAACAAAATAGGCCGGGGTGCCGGTGCTGGCCAGGGTGGCGGCAATCTTGTGGCCGATATGGCCGGATTTGCCGATGCCGCTGATGATCACCCGACCAGTGGCCGCCAGGATCAGCTCCGCCGCCGCTACAAAGCGGTGGTCAAAGCTCTCGGCCAGGGCGTCGAGCGCGCGGGCTTCGTCGGTAGCAACCTGACGGGCCGTGGCGAGGAATTTATCTGAGGAGGTCATGAGTGTGCAAAAATATCCGTTTCGGGCCATCCAGCGAGATCCAGTTTGGCACGCATTGGCAGAAAATCAAAACAGGCCTGGGCCATTTCCATGCGGCCTTCGCGCTCTAGCCGCTTGTTCAGCGCCTCACGCAGGCGGTGCAGGTACAAGACATCCGATGCAGCATAGTCCAGTTGCGCATCAGTCAGGGTCTTGGCACCCCAGTCGCTCATCTGTTGCTGTTTGGAAATGTCTACTCCGATCAGTTCTTGCGTCAGGTTCTTGAGCCCGTGGCGATCCGTATAGGTGCGCACCAGTCGGCTGGCGATCTTGGTGCAATAGACCGGTGCCGTCAGCGCACCAAAGGCATGATACATGGCGGCAATATCAAAGCGGCCAAAGTGGAACAGCTTCAGCGTATCGGGGTCTTGCAGCATGGCGCAGAGATTGGGCGCCTCGGTCTGGCCCTTGGCCACCTGCACGATATGGGCATTGCCATCGCCATCCGACAGCTGAATGACGCAGAGCCGGTCGCGGTGCGGGTTCAGCCCCATGGTTTCGCAGTCGATCGCCACTACAGGGCCAAGTTTGAGATCATCAGGCAAATCGTTTTGGTAAAGATGGTTGGTCACGGAGGAAATCCTTTGCCGATAGGGGCTGCGCTGGACCTGATCTGGGGTCCTGGTGTGGGTCTGAAGGGCGCGACAGGCGTCCCGCGTGTCTGCACGCCTGCTTGAAATAGGAGGAATGGCGCGCGAACTCAACTGCTGGACCGCGCTGGCGATGATTAAACTGATGATATGGCAGAGTAGGGAGGGGCGGCTGTCGCTTGTCCCCGGCTGGCGCAATTGCCGGTCGCATCATGGTCGATGCCGGTCAGGATGAACCGGAAACAACCGGATTCGCAGGGGCGCGGTGGCCGTAAATATTGCTGCAACGCAGAGAAAGCAGCCGTTCCGTGGCCCAAAGCGGTGAAAATTCGTCTCAAAACCAGCGTCCAGCGAAAAATTCGACCTGAAAATAAATTTTATGCTTGAAACAAATCGAAATATGCATCTGCATATATAGTAATCAATAACACCAACAGGGATGACTTCGCATGAATCAGACGGACACGCTTGCCGCACTTGCCTCCGGACTTCTGGATGGGGGGATCAGGGTTGTCGATTGCTCCGCCCCGCTGGGGCCGGACACCCCGCTGTTGAAACTGCCGCCCGAGCTTGCCGATGACACGCCCAAGATCGAAATTCATCAGATTTCGAGATACGGCGACCGTGGGCCGTTCTGGGCCTGGAACTGGCTCAAGCTTGGTGAACATTCGGGAACGCATTACGACGCGCCGCACCACTGGGTCACCGGCAAGGACTATCCCGATGGGTCCGTCGACACGATCGATCCGCAAAAATTCATGGCCCCTGCAAATGTCATCGACTGTTCGGCACAGGCCGCCGAAGACAATGATTTCCTGCTGACCAAACAGGGCGTGCAGGACTGGGAAGCCGAGCACGGAGAGATCAAGGCGGGCGAATGGGTTCTGATGCGCACCGACTGGGATCAGTACAACCACGACGAGGACAAGTTTCTCAACACCGATGAGAACGGCCCCCACACCCCCGGCCCCTCGGCAGACTGCATCGAATACCTGATGGAAAAGAACGCGCTTGGCTGGGGGTCTCAGTGCATCGGGACCGACGCCGGACTCGCGGCAAGTTTTGAACTGCCCTTCCCGGCCCACAACCTGCTGCATAAGGCCAACCGCTATGGTCTGGCCTCGCTGACCAATCTCAAGGAGCTGCCCGCCAAAGGCGCCATTGTGGTCACAGCGCCGCTGAAGATCGTCAACGGAACAGGGTCTCCGGTGCGCGTTCTGGCGCTGGTTCCGGGGGCCTGAAAATATGTCACCTGCCACTGAATTTGACGTTGCCATCATAGGTACGGGCATCAATGCGCTGACCTCTGGCGCCCTGCTGGCCAAGGCGGGAAAGCGCGTGGTGTTGCTGGAACGTGAATCCGTGGCAGGTGGCTGCATGCGAACTGAACCTCTGGGCGACGGCGTGATCCATGACCCTTTGGCGACCACATTGGTCCTATGGGTGACCGGAGCTGCGCATGCGGCCCTGGGCGACGATCTCATGCGCCACGGCGTCGAATTCTGCGCCACCAAAACGCCCACTGGCGTGCTCCTCCCCGACGGTCAGGCGCTGGTCTACCAGATGGATCGTGCCGCCAATGTTGCGGCCTTCAACGCGGCAGCAGCGGGCGACGGCGACCAGCTTTCTGCCGATTTGGACGCTTTCGGCGGCAAGGCTGAGCTGCTGTTCGGCCTGATGGGCGGCGATCCATGGTCCCGCGCAACTGCCAAGCTGCTCGGCAAGGAGGCCTGGAAACGTGGCCCCCACGGGCTTGCCGCAACCATGGGTGAATCGCTGACGTCGATGCGGGGCTGGCTGGAAACCTCGTTCCAGTCCGAACTTGCACAGGCGCTCTGGGCGCCGTGGTGCCTGCATGCGGGCCTTGGACCGGAAGCTGCCTTTTCCGGACAGATGGGACAGATCATCGGCTTTGCCCTCGAAGCCGCCGGTGCGCCGATCGCCAAGGGCGGCATCGCGTCTATGGTGCAGGGCCTGTGCGCGATCATCGAGGAAAACGGCGGCACCGTGCGCACCAACGCCGACGTCAGCCGGATTGAGCAGACCCGCGGGGCGGTCACTGGCGTCACCCTCGCCAACGCGGAGTACATCGCGGCGCCATCCGTACTGGCCTCGGTCACGCCCCATCAGCTCTACGGCACGCTGCTCGAGGGAGAGAGCAAAGCAGACGACCTGCGCCGCTATCGTTATGGCAAGGGGAACTTCCAACTGCACTATGTACTGGAGGGGCCGGTGAACTGGCGCACACCGGAACTGGACAAGGTGCAGCTTTTGCATCTCACACCCGGATTGGACGGGGTCTCCAAGGCCGGAAACGAGGCCGAACGCGGTCTGCTGCCGGAGGTGCCGACAATCTGCGTCGGCCAACCCTGCGCCGCCGACCCGACACGCGCGCCAGAGGGGAAATCCGTGCTCTGGCTGCAGATGCCCGAAGCCCCGCGTCACGTCAAAGGCGATGCCAAGGGCGAGATTTCGGTGCCTGACGACGGCACCTGGACGCCAGAGCTGCGCGAGGCATTTGCAGATCGTGTCGAGCAGATCCTGGCGAACCACATCGACGGCTTTGCCTCAAAGGTCGTGACACGGCGGGCCATTTCACCTGCAGATCTGGCGGGCATGAATGCGAACCTCGTGGGCGGCGATCCCTATGGCGGGGCGTGCTCGCTGGAACAGTTCTTTCTCTGGCGCCCCTTTGCGGACAGCAAACGGCACACCACCGGGGTGAAGGGCCTTTATCACATCGGGGCATCGACCCATCCGGGGCCCGGCCTGTCCGGTGGCTCAGGCTATCTCGTGGCGAAGGAACTTGGCGCATGACAACCGGCCCCGATCATCTGGAGGAGTTCACCCCCTATCTGATGAACCGCATCATGGCGCGATACAACAAGGGTGTTGAAGAGGCCCTGAAGGAGGTTGGAATAACGGTGGCGCAGATGCGCGCGCTGGCCGTGCTGACCGAGAGCGGCCCCTGCACCATCAATACCCTGTCGGTGTTGACGGTTATTAAGCAACCAACGCTGTCGCGTACGCTGGACACGATGGAAACCGCCGGGTTGATCCGGCGCGAAGCAGACAGCAAAGACAGCCGCATCCGCCACATCCAACTGACCGAGACCGGGCGTCAGGTCCACGAGACTGCCTGGCCCGCCATGCTTCAGATGCGGGAGGTCATGCTGTCGGCGCTTTCTACAGACGACAGAAAGATGATGAACGATCTGCTGCTGCGCGTTTTCTACAGCATCCGCCAGCACGATTTTTGAAAGGCCTCAACGGCCCAGCCCCAACCAGGGGCAAATTGATGTCATCCGCACCGCGCGCGTGGCCAAGTTTTCCGACATGGAGGCACGACGACATAGCGTTGTCCCCCTCCAGATGTCGGTCGTTACGACCCAAGGAGACCACCGATGGCTGAACGTTCCTTTGCCAAGGAAGTCCAAAAACTGAAACAGGGAGACGGAGAGACCTTCTCAGGCGAAGGGATCCTCGCCATTACCAAGGCGCTGCTGGAAAACGGCGTTGGATATGTCGGGGGCTATCAGGGCTCGCCGATTTCGCATCTGATGGATGTTCTTGCAGATGCACAGGAGATCCTCGGGGAGCTGGGCGTCCGTTTTGAAGCCTCTGCCAGCGAGGCCACGGCAACCGCGATGCTGGCGGCATCGGTGCATTATCCCATTCGTGGTGCGGTCACCTATAAGTCCGTGGTGGGGACCAATGTTGCCTCCGATGCGCTGTCCAATCTGGCCTCGGGAGGCGTAACCGGCGGTGCCCTCATCATCGTCGGCGAAGACTACGGCGAAGGCTCTTCGATCATGCAGGAGCGCACCTACGCCTTTGCCATGAAAAGCCAGGTCTGGATGCTTGACCCGCGCCCCAACCTGCCCTCGATCGTTGCGGCAGTTGGGGATGGCTTTGAGCTTTCGGAGGCCAGCAACACACCAGTGATGCTGCAAATGGGCATTCGCTCCTGCCATGTGCACGGCTCCTTCGCTGCCTCTGACAATCGCCGCCCCGATATGACGGTGAGCCAGGCTCTGGAAAGCCCGCGCCGGGATCTTGAGCGGATCGTCCTGCCCCCCGCCACCTATCTGCATGAAGCGGAGAAGCTGACCAAACGCAAACCCGCGGCTGAGCGCTTCATTCTGGAACGCGGCCTGAACGAGCGTTTCGGACAGCCATCGGGGAAGGTCGGTCTGATCATTCAGGGCGGGACCTACAACACGGTGATCCGCGCGCTGAACCGTCTTGGCCTTGCCGATCTCTATGGCGATACCGATCTGGATATTCTTTGCCTCAACTGCGTTTACCCGCTGGTCGACAGCCAGATCCTTGACTTCTGCGAAGGCAAGGAGGCCGTCCTGATCGTCGAAGAAGGCCATCCCAACTACATCGAACAGCAGATCGGTCACATGCTTTACAAGGCAGGCAAGCGGGTCACGCTTGAAGGCAAGGGCATGTTGCCGATGGGCGGCGAATACACCGGGCAGGTGATGCTGGAGGGTCTTGGAGCCTTTCTCACGGCCCATGCGCCAGAGCTGATGCCTGTCGCTGCGGTGACCACGAACGAAGAACCAGTCGCGATTCCGGATCTCTCAGAGGTTCTGCCCGCACGTCCCCCGGGGTTCTGCACCGGCTGCCCAGAACGGCCCATCTTTGCGGCAACAAAACTGGTCGAGCAGGAACTGGGTGAGCACCACATTTCATCGGACATCGGCTGCCATCTGTTTTCGATCATGCCGCCCTTCGACCTCGGCGCGACGACCATGGGATATGGGCTCGGCCCGGCCTCGGCTTCGGCGTTTCACAATGAAGACCCGCATGGCCGTCGCTCCATCTCCTTCGTCGGGGATGGTGGGTTCTGGCACAATGGCCTGACGTCTTCTGTGGGCAATGCGGTCTTCAACAAGTCCGACAATGTGATCGTGATCGTTGATAATTTCTATGCTGCGGCGACCGGCGGGCAGGACATTCTGTCATCTCGCGCAGACAACAAGACCAAGCAGACGCAGAATTCCATCGTCGAGGCCTGCCAGGGCATGGGCGTCAAATGGATCCGACAGATCGACAGAACCTATGATGTCACCAAGGTCCGCGACACGCTGAAAGAGGCCCTGACAACGCAGGTTGCAGGCCCAAAGGTCATCGTCGCCTCCTCTGAATGCATGCTGAACCGGCAGCGCCGGGAGAAGCCGCTGCTGGCCAAGGCCACCAAGGAAGGCAAGCGCACCGTGCGGCCACGCTTTGGCGTCGACGAGGACATCTGCACCGGCGATCACGCCTGCATGCGGCTTTCGGGCTGCCCGTCCCTGTCGGTCAAGGATACCGGAGATCCGCTGCGCGATGATCCGGTCGCAGCGATCGATCAGACCTGTGTGGGATGCGGCAACTGCGGCGAAGTCGCCGATGCCGCCGTGCTCTGCCCGAGTTTCTATCAGGCCGAAATCGTATCGAACCCCACCCTGCGCGAAGGCCGCAAGGCGCGCAGGAGCCAGAAGATCATCGATTGGCTGCAACGCAGGCGTGACGCGAAACGCGTGGTCTTTGCCTGAAGGATTTGACGACATGAACATTCAAGACACCTCGATTGCCGCCCGCCGTTCGCCCAGTGCAGACGGTGAAAAAATCATCACACTGGCGGCGCTTGCCGTTGGCGGCCAGGGCGGTGGCGTCCTCACCAATTGGATCACCGCCGTGGCCGAGGCCAATGGCTATCGCGCTCAATCTACCTCGGTGGCGGGTGTGGCGCAGCGAACTGGGGCCACGATCTATTACGTTGAAATGTGTCGTGACACCGGCCGTATGCCGGTCTTTGCCCTGTCGCCCGCCGAGGGGGATGTGGACATCCTGATCGCATCCGAGTTGATGGAAGGCGGTCGCGCCATCATGCGCGGTTTTGTGACCCCGGGACGTACCACCTTGATCGCCTCGACCCATCGCATTCCTGCGGTTGCGGAAAAAACAGTCCCCGGGGACGGGCGCGCCGATGGTCACAAGGTGATCGAAGCCATGGGCATCGCCGCCGATCATACGGTGGCCTTCGACATGGAGGCGCTGGCAAAATCCGCCGGCTCGATGATCTCGTCCTCGCTGCTGGGCGGGCTGGCCGGATCTGGTGCCCTGTCCTTTCCCAAGGAGAGCTATGAAGAGGTGATACGCGCCTCTGGCCGGGGCGTGGAGGCCTCGCTTCGGGCCTTCAATGATGCCTTTGACTGCGCCACCGGCAAGCAGCAACCACCCCAGCCCGAAGCGGTGACGAAGCAGATCGAAACGCTGCATGTGCCGTCCCGCCATCAGGCCAAATGGGCGCAACTGCAATCGCGCCTTGCCGCCTTGCCCGCCGCGGCCAAGGACATGGCGGGATTGGGGTTGACCAAAGTGGTGGATTATCAGGATCTTGCCTACGGCGAACAGTATATGGACATGGTCGAAGCTCTGGCCGTGACAGACAGCGCGCCGTTCGAGATGACCATTGCCGGGGCAAAATACTGCGCCCGCGCTCTGTGCTATGATGACATTCTGCGGGTCGCCGACATCAAGACCCGCGCCAGCCGGATGACCCGCGTGCGCGACGAGGTTGTGGTTGGTGACGACCAGGTGTTGATGGTGACCGAGTATTTCCATCCGCGGTTTGAAGAATTCACCACGACACTGCCCGGCTGGCTTGGCAAACGGCTGCGCAATTCATCCCGTCTCGAAGCTTTCTACTCGCGCTATCTCGACAAGGGACGCCGGATCAGAACCGACCGGTTGGGCGGGTTCCTGATGCTTTGGGCGGTGTCCGCCCTGCGCCCCTGGCGCCGGGCCCTGCTGCGGCATGAGACAGAGATGGCCCATATTGATCAGTGGTTCGCCACGGTGACGGATGTGGCGGGGCGTGACCGTGCTCTGGCGACGGAACTTTTGGCCAACTATCGGCTGATTAAGGGATATTCCGACACACATGTGCGCGGGCATTCGAAATTCGCCCGGATCATGCAGGCGCTGCCCCTTCTGCAGGGGCGCCCCGATGCGGCGGACTGGATGCGGCGTCTGCGCACCGCCGCCTTGGCGGATGAGTCCGGGGCGCAGCTGGAGGGTGCGTTGGCCACGGTCCACAGTTTCGCCGGCGAAGCTGCATGACCGGCCCCATTCACATCATTGGTGCCGGGATCAACGGGCTGGTGGCCGCCGCGGATCTGGCAGCGCGCGGGCGCAAGGTTCAGGTCTGGGAGCGCGGCCCCACCCCCGGCGGAGCCGTGCAGACCAAGGAACTGACACTGCCCGGCTTTCACCATGACGTGGCCGCCATGAACCTCTCGATGTTTGCGGGCTCCGGCTTCATGGCGCGCCATGGCGAGGAGATGGCCCGTCATGGGCTGGAACTGGTGTCGGTTGATCGCCCCTTTGCCCAGGCGATGACGCCGGGCGATTTTGTCGGCGTGTCGACAGATATCGAAGAAACGCTGGCGAGTTTTCACAGTGAGCAGGACAAAGAAACCTGGCAGTCATTGATGCGCGAATTCCCCGAGAAGGCCGCGGTGATCGGTGGGCTTCTGGGGACGCCGATGACGCGGGCGGCCCTGTTGAAGTTCGCTTGGCGGCAGTGGCGCAGCCTGGGGCTGGGCAAGATGACTGATATCGCCCGCCTGCTGATGACCTCGCCGCGCGACTGGCTGCAGGATACGTTCGAAGATCCCCGATTGCATTGCTCCTTTTCCACCTGGGGATTGCATCTGGATTTTGCGCCGGATGTTGCAGGCGGGGCCATATTCCCGTTCCTCGAGGCCCTCGGCGGGCAGGCGCAGGGCATGGTGATCGGCAAGGGCGGAGCGGCAACGGTCACCGATGCCCTCGTGCGGATGATCGAGGCCCATGGCGGCAGCGTCACCTGCAATGCCGACGTGAGCAGCATTGCGCACGACCGCGGCGCCGTCACGGGCCTGACCGTCAACGGTGATCAGATCGCAACGGATACGGTACTGGCCGGACTGGCTCCGCGTCATCTGTCCACCCTGATGGGCGACAGCGGCCAGGATCGCTTTGACGAAGGTCTGAAATCCTTCCGCCATGCTCCCGGAACCATGATGATCCACCTTGCTCTGGATGGGCCAGTGCCATGGGTCGCCCCCGAATTGGGTCGCTATGCCTATGTACATGTCGGCCAGTCCATCGACGCCACGGCGCAGACCTATCAGCAGGCCATGGCCGGTTTGCTGCCGGACAGTCCGGTGTTGGTGATTGGGCAACCTTCGGTCTTTGACCCGACACGCGCGCCGGAGGGCAAACAGACGCTCTGGGTGCAGGTTCGCGTCCTGCCTGCGGATATCGCAGGGGATGCCAAGGGCAAGATCTCCGCACGGGACTGGGATCAGGCCAAAGCGCCATTTGCGGCCCGCGTGATGGATCAACTGGAAGCGCAGGCACCGGGATTGCGGAGCCGAATTCTCGCCCAGACCGTGGTGTCGCCGAGAGATCTGGAAGCCGGCAACCCCAACCTCGTGGGCGGCGACCAGCTGTGCGGCTCGCACCATCTGCGGCAGAATTTCCTGTTCCGCCCAGTGCGTGGGTTCGCCGACGGCACGACCCCTATCAAGGGGTTGCACATGATCGGAGCAGCTGTCTGGCCAGGCGCCGGCACCGGCGCCGGTTCAGGGTTTTTCAAGGCACAAGACCTTTGACCGCCCTGCGGTCGCCCCTGCCCGCATGGGCAAAAAATAAGAAATAAATTGGGTCGAAACAGGCCCGCCAACAGGAGAGAAGACATGAAGAATATGAACCGTCGCGGTTTTCTAGGCACCTCAGCCTTTGCCACCGCTCTTGCGGCCTCTGGGCTGCCGGTGATCGCCCAGAACGGAGGCGATCTGACCATTGCCTATAACGTGCCTGTGCAAAGCTGGGACCCGACCACCGGCCCGGCTGCGGTCAACCCGGTGCTGCAATCCATCTACCTGGCGATTTTCGACCGCTTTGTCGGCCAGAACCCGGATCTGAGCTTTGACGCTGGTCTGCTGACCGACTGGGGGTTCAGCGAGGACAAATCCCAGATCCACATGACCGTCCGTGACGGGGTGACCTGGCAGAACGGGGATCCGCTGACCCCGGATGACATCGTCTGGTCGCTGACCCGTGCCGCCCAGGCCGAGACCGGAAACCCGATGCAGTTTGTCTGGTCCAAGATTGGAAACTTCCGGACCGAAGGACAGACCATCACCGCAGATGTGATCGAGTTCGAACCGGCCTTGTTCAAATGGATGGCCTTCCTGACCGCCTTTGTTCTGCCCAAGGACTATTACGAAAGCGTCGGCTCCGAAGGGTTTGAAAAGGCACCGATCGGATCTGGCCCCTATATGGTGGATACATTCGAGCCGGGCGCCTACGTCCGCCTGAAAGCCTACGACGGCTATTGGGGCGCGGCCCCGGAGTTCTCCACGGTGACGATCAAGTTTGTGACCGATGCGACCTCGCGCGTGGCCGAGGTGGAATCCGGCAACGCGGATATCACCACCAATATGCCCTACGAAGACTACGATCGCCTGATCGCCAAGGACGGCCTGTCCGGTCAGGCGGTGCCGATCACCGATATCGGCATGATCTTCCTGAATGACGTCGGGCCGATGCTGGACAAGAACGTCCGCCTCGCGGCCCATCATGCCATCGACAAGGAGCTGATCATCGACCGGCTCCTGAAAGGCTACGGCGTGCCGCTCTCCACCCTCGAAGTGCCTGGCTATGCCGCCTTCGACGACAGCATCACGGTGCCTTACGATCCGGAGCGTGCCAAGGCGCTGCTGGCGGAGTCAGGGTATTCCACGGACAATCCGGTCAAATTCACCATCCAGACCACCAAGGGCTTCAAACCCAAGGATTATGAAATGGTGCAGGCCATTGTGGGACTGTGGCGCCGCGTCGGTATCGAAGCCGAAATCGAAGTCTACGAGATCGCCAAGCATTACGAGTTGCGCGCCACGGACCAACTGGCACCAGCGGCTTTCTACAACTGGGGCAACTCGATCGGTGATCCGTCGACATCGACAGGATTTTCCATGTTCGGCCCCTCGCCCCATGCGGTTTGGGACACGCCGGATCTGGTGGAAAAGATCGGCCCGCTGTTCGTGGAAGCCGACGAAGAGAAGCGCATCCAAGGCTATAAGGACGTGTCGCGTTACATTGCAGAAGAGGGCTATGTGATCCCGCTTCTGCAATATGTGATGCCCATCGTCTACCGCTCGGATCTGAACGTCACGGCCTATACATCGGGCGACTTGCTGCCCCAGGCCGTGACATCCGTCTGATCTGTCAATTTCCTGCCGTCGGCCAGATGTGGTCGGCGGCATTGATGCGGAGTACTCTCGATGTTTCTCAGGACAGTGCTGTCCCGTTTGCTGACGACCCTGGTCACGCTGTTCGGTGTTGCCGTTGTTGTCTTTGTTCTGGTGCGTGTGGCACCGGGCAACCCGATCGCCATGATGCTGCCGCCGGGTGCGAGCGAGGACGACATCGCCCAGCTGACGGCCCTTTATGGGTTCGACAAAAGCCTGGTCGAACAATTTTTCATCTGGATCGGCGGGGTGGTCCAGGGGGACTTTGGCACCTCGATCACCCTGCGCCAGCCAGTGTCCGATCTGGTTTTGGCCCGCCTTCCGGCGACGCTTGAGCTGTCTTTCTTTGCCTTGCTGATCGCGGTGGCCATTGGTGGTGTGGCTGCCGTGATCGGGGCGCGCCGACGGGGCAGCCCGACCGAGGCCGCTGTCGATCTGACCAGCGGTGCGGTGCTTTCGATCCCCGACTTCCTCTGGGGATTGCTGTTTGTCCTGCTGTTTGGCGTGCTCTGGCCCGTCCTTTCGATTTCGGGGCGGCTGGATCCGAGACTGGAATTCGATTTCCTCACCAACTTCGTGGCACTCGAAGGGCTCCTACGGGGACGTTTCGACGTTGCTGGCAGCGCCTTTTCGCACATGCTGATGCCTGCGCTCTCGCTCGCTCTGCCCTTGGCCGCATTGATTGCACAGCTGCTGAAGCAGAATCTCAAGGAGGTTCTGATCCAAGACTACACAACATTGTCGCGGGTGCGCGGGTTCTCCGAAACGCAGGTGATCCTGCGCGACGCCATGCGCAATGCCGCCCTGCCGACGCTGACGCTGGTTGGGGTGCAGTTCACCTTTCTCATTGGTGGCACGGTGATCGTGGAGCGCCTTTTTGCTTACGGCGGCCTTGGCAACATGGCCATAGATGCGGTCATCAATCGTGATCTGCCGCTGATCCAGGGGATCGTGCTGCTGTTTGCCGCCCTGTTTGTCGCCATCAACATGCTGGTGGATCTGTCCTACACCCTTCTGAACCCGAGGCTGCGTCATGGCTGATGTTTCCCTGCAAACCACGCCCCGTGCCCGCTCGGGTCGCCGCAACCTGCGTCTGTGGTTGCCGTTGGCGTGGATCTCCACGCTGGTTCTGGCGGCCGTTCTTGCACCGCTGATCGCGCCTCACGATCCGCTCTATCAGGATCTGTTTCTCGAACGCCTGCCGCCATTCTTCATGGCGGGAACGGAACCCGGCTATTGGCTGGGCACCGACAGTCTGGGACGAGATGTTTTGTCGCGGGTCATCTACGGCACCCGCATCGCGCTTTGTGTCAGCCTGATCGCAGCCACTGCGACCTGTCTTGTGGGCTCGACGCTGGGTTTGCTGGCGGGGTTCTTTGGCGGTTGGTGGGATCGGGTGATCTCTCGCCTGATCGAGATCTGGATGGCCTTTCCCCCGGTGCTGTTCGCAGTTTTGCTGGTGGCTGTCATGGGCACCGGTCTGACCTCGGTCATCGTGGCGATCGCCTTGATCGACTGGACCCGTTTCGCGCGGGTAATCCGTGCCGAGACCATGGTGCAGGCCCAGATGGACTATGTGGACAGCGCCCAGATCGGCGGTGCCCGGCGTCTGACCACACTGGTCTCGGAGATCCTGCCAAATGTGCTGCCCTCGATTGTCGCCCTGCTGATGCTGGAGATGGGCATCGCGGTGATCGTCGAGGCGATCCTCAGCTTCGTGAACCTGTCTCTGTCCTCGGATGTGGCGACCTGGGGCAGCATGATTGCCGAGGGGCGCAACGCCATCCATTTTGCCTGGTGGGTGCTGCTGTTCCCGCTGATCGCCCTGTTCCTCACGGTGCTGAGTTTCTCGCAGCTGGGCGAAGGGCTGAAACAACGCTTTGATCCGGTGCTGCAATGACCATGTCCTCGACGCTGAACATCCAGAATCTGACCGTTTCCCTGCGCAGCGGCTTGCCGCTTCTGGGACAGGTCAACCTGACACTAGAGCCCGGCGAGGTGCGCGCGCTTGTTGGCGAAAGCGGCGCCGGCAAGTCGATGATCGGCAAGGCCGTGCTTGGCACCCTGCCCCCGGCAGCCAGGGTGTCCGGCGGTCAGATCTTTCTCAGGGGGCAGGCGCTGGATCGCCTCAATGCAGCCCAGAGGCGCCACTGCGTGGCCCAGAGTGCGGCCCTGATCCCCCAAGATCCACTCACCGCCCTGAACCCGGTACGGCGGATCGCGCCACAGATCACCGATCCGCTGACCCGCATCCATGGCTGGTCTACGGAACGTGCGCAGGCGCGGGCCCTGGATTTGCTGGAGCGGGTCGAAATTCGTGATCCGGCGCGCGTCATGCGCAGCTATCCGCATGAGCTGTCCGGTGGCATGCGTCAGCGCATTCTTATCGCCGCAGCCTTTGCACCCTCGCCGCCGCTGATTGTGGCGGACGAGCCGACCACCGCACTGGACGTGACCGTACAGAAGCAAATCCTGAAACTTATCAGAGAACTGCAAAAGGAAGTTGGAACCGCAGTGCTGTTTGTCACCCACGACATGGGCGTCGTGGCCAAAATCAGCCAGAAGGTATCGGTATTGTTTCAGGGCCGCGTCATGGAGGACGCAACCACCGAGGCGATTTTCACCAATCCGACGCATCCCTATACGCGCGCGCTGATTGCCGCCACGCCCAGCTATGCCGATCCCTCGCGCAGCTTCTCTCCGGTGCCCGCCGAACTGATTGCACAGATGAAATCCGAGATTGCAAAAGAGGAGGTCTGGTGATGGCCGTTCCCTTGACCTGCCCTCAGACCGACCCCGCTCCGGCGTTGTTTTCGGTGCGAGGCCTGCGTTTGTCCTTTCCCGACTCCGCCCATAAGCCCCTGTTTGCCCCGGCCCCACGGATCGAGGTTCTGAAAGGTCTCGATCTTGATCTGCCGAAGGGGCAGATCACAGGTATCGTCGGCGAGAGTGGCTCCGGAAAATCGACCTTGGGGCGCGTTCTCGTACGTTTGATGCGCCCGGATGCCGGACAGGTTCTGCTCAATGGACAGGATATCTCCACGCTGAACGAAGCAGCTTTGCGTCCCCTGCGGCGCAATCTGCAAATGATCTTTCAGGATCCGATGTCGTCCCTCAATCCGCGTCACAAGGTCTGGCGCATCGTTGCCGCCCCACTGGCGCGATACGAGTGCGGTTCTGCGCCGCAGATCGGGCTGGCCGAGCGCCGGGATCAGGCCCTGCGGGCGCTGGAACGTGTCGGCCTCGATCCCGGCTTTGGCGAACGCTATCCGCATGAGCTTTCAGGCGGGCAGCGCCAGCGCGTCGGCATTGCCCGCGCGATCGCATTGGAGCCGGAGTTCATTCTGGCCGACGAGATCGTTTCCGGCCTCGATGTCTCCAGCCAGGCGCAGGTGCTGTCGCTGCTCAAATCGCTGGCGCAGGAAATGAACCTGACCATCGCCTTCATCAGCCATGACCTGAGCGTGATCCGGCACCTATGCGACAATGTCATCGTGTTGAACCGCGGAGAGATCCTGGAAAATGGGTCAGTGGAACAGGTCTTCTCCGCCCCCCAATCCGACATCACGCGCCTGCTGCTTGATGCGATTCCACTGCCAGAGCTGGACGATAAATGGTTCGACTGATCCGACCAGACCGACGAGCGGCATAGATCAGATCCGGCCTTTGGGTTGGACCTGATTGCCAGACTGAAAACAACACCTCGCCAGTACCTCTGCGCGGGCTGGATGCCTGCATGCGCGAGATTATAGGAATCTGGAGATAGAAATATCTATCCTGTTGTAAATGAACAGAAGTATTTTACTTCATGCATAAAACTTCATGCTTGAAGATTGCCGATCTTGCCTCTAGGCTTTCACAATGGAAACGGATCAACAAGAGGCAGAAAACCGCCCCCATCCGCCCCAGAACACACATCCAGGGAGACCGAATATGACCATCCGATCATTCGCCACAGCCGCAATTTTTGGCGCTTCAGCCCTCACCGCCGTCTCGGTTCAGGCTGAGGAAGTTACGCTGAAGGCCGTCACGGCCTTTGCCACCGGCACAACGTTTTCCCGTGACTTCGAAGCCTTCGTTGACTGGGTCAATGAAAACGGAGAGGGTCTGGTTCAGATTGACCTTCTGGGTGGTCCCGAGGCCGTTCCGCCGTTTGAACTGGGCAACGCAGTTCAGGCTGGCATCGTGGATATCGCAAACAACACCACGGCCTATTATCCAAACCTGTTGCCAACCGGTGACGCATTGCATCTGGCGCAGAACACCATTCAGGAGCAACGCGTCAATGGGTGCTATGAGTTGATCGATGGCATTCACCAGCAACAGATGAACGTGAAATACCTCGCCCGGGTGGGCGACAACATGAACTACCATCTGTATCTGGCAAAACCGCTGGAGGGCCCGGACCTGACCGGTCTGACCATTCGCACCACACCAGTCTATCGCGCCATGTTTGAAAAGCTGGGTGCAACCCTTGTCCGCACCGCCCCGGGCGAGGTCTATACCGCCCTCGAACGCGGTGCCATTGATGGCTATGGCTGGCCCAGCCAGGGGGTTCTCGATCTCGGTTGGCACGAGCAGACGGCCTACCGGATCGACCCTGGCTTTTACCAGGTGGATGTGAATTTTCTGGTGAATATGGACCGCTGGAACGACCTGAGCGCAGATCAGCAGGCGCTGCTGCAACAGGGTGCCGCCTGGATCGAGGCGCAAAACGCCGAGAACATCGCACGCAATCAGGCCGAAGCGGAAGCACAGGCGGAAGCCGGGATTGAAACTGTCACCTTCGACGGGGCCGATAAGGATCTGTGGGCCACAACCGCGCAATCCGAAGGCTGGGGCGAAGTGATGGAAATCGACGCCGCACTTGGTGAGAAACTGCAATCCTGTCTGACAAAGTAAGGTGGCTGGGGCGGCCTGGTGCCGCTCCACCGTTGTTCCCATGTTGAACTTCAATCGCTACTTCGGCGCGCTGACCACTGGCCTTGCCGTGTTCGCCGCTGCCATCCTTGCGGCGATCACGCTGGTGATCCCGCTAAATGTCTTTCTGCGCAACCTTGGTCTGCCCGTCATCTATGGGGCGCTTGATGTCATCGAATACGGTCTGATGGCGGTTGCCTTTCTTGGCGCGCCCTGGGTGTTGCATCTGGACGCCCATGTGCAGGTGGATTTGGTGACCCGCGGATTGCCACCGCGCGGCGCACGTGTTGCTGCCGTGCTGACCTGCCTGTTGGGTGCCATCACCTGTGCGGTGCTGGGTTGGGCCGGGTTGCAAGCCTTGATCCAGTCCTATGCGCGCGGGTCAATGGTGCGCACGGCCTTCACCTTTCCCGAATGGTGGGCGCTGACTGTCCTGCCACTGTCGATGCTTTTGTGCATGATCGAGTTCCTGCGCAAGATTTTCCGCCCCTCGCCGCAATCCGCGCCGCTGACTGGCCTCTGAAAGGAATTTCCATGGATTGGATTCTCACGCTCACGCTGATGCTGGGCGGTCTGGCGATCCTGTTGCTGATCGGCCTTCCGGTCGCCTTTGCCTTTATCACCGTCACCATGATCGGTGCTTTCGAGGTTCTGGGCGGGGATCGTGGCCTGCTGCAACTGGCGCGAAATGCCACCCAGTCGGTGGCCAATTTCCAAATGGCACCGATACCTCTGTTCATCTTGATGGGGGAAATCCTGTTCCAGACTGGCGTGGCCCACCGGGCCATTGACGCGATCGAGCGCGTGGTGACACGGGTTCCCGGCCGTCTGTCGGTGGTCACTGTTTTTGGTGGCACCATCTTTGCCGCTCTGTCCGGGTCCACCATCGCCAATACCGCTATGCTGGGCTCAACTTTGATGCCGGGTATGTTGCAGCGCGGATATCACCCGACCATGGCCATGGGGCCAATCATGGCTTCGGGGGCGATCGCGATGCTGATCCCCCCGTCCGCCCTGGCGGTTCTGGTCGGCAGCCTTGCCGGCATCTCCATCTCGGGCTTGCTGATCGCGGGCGTGATCCCTGCGCTGATGCTGGCGGGTGCCTTTGTCGTCTACATCATTGGTCGCAGCATTCTGGACCCCAGCGTGGCCCCGCCCGATGACCTGCCAGAGATGACATTGGCAGAGCGCTGGCGTCCCTTCATGATCTATGTCGCGCCGCTGTCGGTCCTGTTTGCGGTGGTGATCGGAAGCCTGCTGATGGGTTTTGCCACACCGACAGAATCCGCCGCGCTGGGGTGTCTTGCAGCGCTTGTGATCGGGGCCGCCTACCGCGCCCTGTCGCCGACAAAGATTGCTAAGGCGCTGATGGAGACGGTCAAGCTGTCGGTGATGATCCTCTTCATAATGGCGGCCAGCCAGACATTTGCCCAGGTGTTGTCTTTCAGCGGTGCCACCAATGGGCTGATTACAGCAATCAACGCTGTGGACCCGACCCCTACAATGGTTCTGGTGGGTATGATCCTGATCCTGCTGTTTCTGGGATGTTTCGTGGATCAGGTTTCGATGCTGATGGTCACCGTGCCGGTGTTTGTACCGCTGGCGGCGCATCTGGGCATAAATGAGCTGGTTCTGGGCGTGGTCTATCTTTTGACCATGGAGATCGGGCTTCTGACTCCGCCCTTTGGCCTGTTGTTGTTTGTCATGCGGGGTGTCGCACCTGAGGGCATCGGCATGAAGCATATCTATGCGGCCGTGACGCCATTTCTGGTGATAAAGCTGGCCGTGCTGGCGTTGATCGTCTGGCAGCCCGGCATTGGTACCTGGTTGCCCGGCCTTATCGCAAACTGAGGCGGGCAGGGGCGCTATCGCAAAATCTGCTAAGGGCCGGGGGCTGGGCTGTCCCTGGCCCGCCCCGCGCCTGGGCCAGGGGTGTGATCCAAGAGTGGCGGCATCTTCCATTGCCAAAGACCCAAAGCCTGCGCGAGATCGGCAGCAATCAAGCGGCGCATATTTTGCGACCGGGTGGCACTGGAGAGAGCGGGAGGCAAAAGGTGGGCTGTAAGTGACTGGATCTATCGCATATTGCGCCGCCTCTTCACCCCTAATACCGCAGGTTTGCGGGCAGGCAGAGGCAAGAGGGTTGCATCGCCGCCGCATCCGGTGAACATGTGCAAAGCTCATAATCTTCCGTCAAATTATGAATTTTTATCTAACGGAACTATACGCCATAAGTGCAGGATGCCAGCACAGAACAAAACCGACACATTTCACCAGCTTGCGGCCTTAACCCGTGAGAAAATCCTAATTCTTGATGGGGCCATGGGCACCCAGATCCAGGCTCTTGGCCTGAGCGAGGAAGACTACGTCGGCCAAGGGTCTGGCCAGGTCTGCCGCCACCATTCGGATCATCCGCAAAAGGGCAACAACGATCTGTTGATCCTGACCCAGCCCAAGGCGGTCGAGGACATCCATTTCGATTTTGCCATTGCAGGTGCCGATATTGTCGAGACCAACACCTTTTCCGCTACGACGATCGCGCAGGCGGATTACGGGATGGAGGAAGCAGTGCATGACCTGAACGCCCAGGGCGCGCGCATCGCCCGCCGCGCGATGGACCGGGCCACGGCGATCGACGGCAAGCCGCGGTTCGTTGCCGGGGCAGTTGGGCCGACGAACCGCACCGCCTCGCTTAGCCCTGATGTGAACGATCCCGGCTATCGCGCCGTGACCTTTGATGACCTGCGCATTGCCTATGGCCAGCAGGTGAACGGGCTGATCGCCGGTGGCGCTGACCTTATCCTGATCGAGACGATCTTTGACACGCTGAACGCCAAGGCCGCAATTTTTGCATGTTATGAGGCGTTTGAAAAACATGGCGCACAATTGCCGCTGATGATCTCGGGCACGATCACCGATGCCTCTGGGCGCACGCTGTCTGGGCAGACGCCTACAGCCTTTTGGCATTCGGTGGCCCATGCGCGCCCCTTTAGCGTGGGGCTGAACTGCGCTCTGGGCGCCGCCGCGATGCGCCCGCATCTGGCCGAGCTTGCGGGCGTCGCCGACACGCTGATCTGCGCCTATCCCAATGCGGGCCTGCCCAATGCCTTTGGCCAATACGACGAAGGCCCCGACGATACCGCGCGCCAAGTGGCGCTGTTCGCGGCCGAAGCGCTGGTGAACGTGGTTGGCGGCTGCTGCGGCACCACGCCCGACCATATTGCGGCCATTGCCGAGGCGGTGGCGCCTTTTGCGCCGCGCCGCTTGCCAGCCGAGGTGGCAGCATGAGCCGGTATTTGCGCCTTTCCGGGCTGGAGCCATTTGTTCTGACGCCCGATATCCCCTTCGTCAACGTGGGCGAGCGCACCAATGTCACCGGCTCTGCCCGTTTTCGCAAGCTGATCACCAACCATGACTATGCCGCCGCATTGGATGTGGCACGTGATCAGGTGGAAAACGGCGCGCAGATCATCGACATCAACATGGATGAGGGGCTGATCGACAGCAAGCAGACGATGGTGGACTTTCTGAACCTCGTCGCCTCTGAACCCGATATCGCCCGTGTGCCGGTGATGATCGACAGCTCGAAATGGGAGGTAATCGAGGCGGGGCTGCAATGTGTACAGGGTAAATCCATTGTTAATTCCATCTCCATGAAAGAGGGCGAAGAGCAGTTCCGCCATCAGGCGCAGCTCTGCCTTGCCTATGGCGCGGCGGTTGTGGTCATGGCCTTTGACGAGCATGGACAGGCCGATACCTGCGCCCGCAAGACCGAGATTTGCGCGCGTGCCTATCGCATCCTCGTGGATGAGGTTGGCTTTCCGCCCGAGGACATCATCTTTGATCCCAACGTATTCGCGGTGGCGACGGGGATTGAAGAGCATGACAATTACGGCGTCGATTTCATCGAGGCGACCCGCTGGATTCGGGCGAACCTGCCACATGCCCATATCTCGGGGGGGGTGTCGAACCTGTCGTTCAGCTTTCGCGGGAACGAACCCGTGCGCGAAGCGATGCATGCCGTGTTTCTCTATCACGCCATTCAGGCGGGGATGGATATGGGGATTGTCAATGCCGGGCAATTGGCGGTCTATGACCAGATCGACCCGGAACTGCGCGAGGCCTGCGAGGATGTGGTGTTGAACCGCCGCCCAAAAATCGGGGGCAGCGCAACCGAGCGGATGCTGGATATTGCCGAGCGGTTTCGCGGCGGCCTGCGCGAGGAAAAGACCCGCGATCTGGCGTGGCGCGACTGGAGCGTGGCAAAGCGCATGGAGCATGCGCTGGTCAACGGCATCACCGAATTCATCGAGGCCGATACCGAAGAGGCGCGCCAATCCGCCGAACGCCCGCTGCACGTGATCGAAGGCCCGCTTATGGCGGGGATGAATGTGGTGGGCGATCTTTTCGGTGCGGGCAAAATGTTCCTGCCACAGGTGGTGAAATCGGCGCGTGTGATGAAACAGGCGGTGGCGATCCTGTTACCCTACATGGAAGAGGAAAAGCGCCTGTCAGGCGGCGAAGGGCGCGAGAGTGCGGGCAAGATTCTAATGGCGACCGTAAAGGGCGATGTGCATGACATCGGCAAGAACATCGTCGGCGTGGTTCTGGCCTGCAACAATTATGAGATCATTGATCTGGGCGTGATGGTGCCGCCACAGAAAATTCTTGAAACTGCACGTGCTGAAAATGTTGATGTGATCGGCCTGTCGGGTCTGATCACCCCGAGTCTAGACGAAATGACCCATCTGGCCGCCGAGATGGAGCGCGAGGGTTTCGATATCCCGCTGCTGATTGGCGGCGCGACCACCTCTAAGGTACATACCGCCGTCAAGATCGCGCCGCGCTACACGGGCAGTCAGGCGGTCTATGTGCTGGACGCCAGCCGCGCGGTGGGGGTGGTCAGCAAATTGCTGAGCGAAGATCGCAAAGCGGCCTATGTCGACGGGATCAAAGCAGAATATATCGAGGTGACCGAGCGCCACGAACGCGCCGAGCGCGCCAAGAAACGGGTTCCGCTGCCCGAGGCGCGGGCCAATGCGATGAAGATCGACTGGCAGGGCTACAGTGTCGCCCGCCCCGAATATCTGGGTACGCGGGTGATCGACGATTGGGATCTGGCGGAAATCGCCGAGTATATCGACTGGACGCCATTCTTTCGCACATGGGAGCTGAAGGGTGTTTACCCCAAGATTCTGGAGGACGACAAACAGGGCGCAGCCGCCCGTGCGCTGTTCGAGGATGCGCAGGCGATGCTGAAACGGATCATTGACGAAGGCTGGTTTGGCCCGCGCGCTGTTGTCGGATTCTGGCCCGCAAATGCAGAGGGCGATGATATCCAACTCTTCAAGGATGGTGGCCGACAGGCCCCGCTTGCCACGCTACACACGTTGCGCCAGCAACATGCCAAACGGCCGGGGCGGCCCAATGTCGCACTGGCCGATTTTGTCGCGCCCAAGGGCGTTGACGATTATATCGGCGGCTTTGTCGTTACCGCCGGCCCCGAGGAAAAGACGATTGCCGAGCGGTTCGACAAGGAGAATGACAACTATTCCGCGATCCTGGTTAAGGCGCTGGCCGATCGCTACGCCGAGGCAATGGCCGAGATGCTGCACCAGCGTGTGCGCCGCGAACTCTGGCCCTATGCCCCCGACGAAACCTTTGCCCCTGCTGACCTGGTGGGAGAGCCCTATCGCGGCATCCGCCCTGCGCCCGGCTATCCGGCCCAGCCCGACCATACCGAAAAGCAGACGCTTTTCAGCCTACTGGATGCCGAGGCCGCGACCGGGGTGGAACTGACCGAAAGCATGGCGATGTGGCCCGGATCATCGGTATCGGGCCTCTATATCGCCCATCCAGACAGCTATTACTTTGGCGTCGCCAAGGTCGAGCGGGATCAGGTGCAGGATTATGCGACTCGCAAGGGCATGACGCTGGAGGAGACCGAACGCTGGTTGGCACCGGTGCTGAACTATACACCCGCCAGCATTTCGGTGGTGGCGGCAGAATAGGGGGGCGGGGTCAGAAATCCCAATCCTCATCTTCTGTCGCCTCGGCCTTGCCGATGACATAGGACGACCCTGATCCCGAAAAGAAATCGTGGTTTTCGCCGGCATTCGGACTAAGCGCCGCCATGATCGCCGGGTTGACCTTGCAAAGATCGTCGGGGAACAGGGCCTCGAACCCGAGGTTCTGTAAGGCTTTATTGGCGTTGTAGTGCAGGAAGTTCTTCACATCCTCTGTCAGACCAAGCGGATCATATAGGGTCTCTGTATAGCGGGTTTCGATCTCGTAGAGTTCGAACATCAGAGAAAAGGCAAAATCCTTCATCTCGGCCTGCTCTGCCTTGGTCAGACGTTCCATCGCGCGCTGGAATTTGTAGCCGATGTAATAGCCATGCACCGCCTCGTCGCGGATGATCAGCCGGATCAGATCGGCGGTGTTGGTCAGGCGGGCACGGCTGGACCAGTGCATCGGCAGGTAGAAGCCGGAATAGAACAGAAAACTTTCCAAAAACACGCTGGCCACCTTCTTGCGCAGCGGGTTCGCGGTGGCGTCGTATTCTTCAAGAATAAGCCGCGATTTCTGTTGCAGCTGTGCGTTTTCTTCCGACCAGCGAAACGCCTCGTCCACCTCGGCGGTCGAACACAGCGTTGAAAAGATCGACGAATAGCTGCGTGCATGCACCGCCTCCATAAAGGCGATGTTGGTCAACACCGCCTCTTCATGGGGGGTGATCGCATCAGCTATCAGCGCAGGCGCACCCAGGGTGTTCTGGATCGTGTCGAGCAATGTTAGACCGGTAAACACCCGGATCGTCAGGCGCTGTTCTTCCTCGGTCAGTTGCGACCAGCTTTGGATGTCATTTGACAGAGGCATCTTTTCGGGCAGCCAGAAATTCACCGTCAGGCGGTTCCAGATCTCCAGATCCTTATCGTCTTGCAGGCGGTTCCAGTTGATCGCGCGGGGTACGGGGCGGCTAGGGGGTAAATCTTTCATGAGGTCCTCACAACGAACACGAGACGCAACCCTGCACCTCGGTTCCTTCCAGCGCCATCTGACGAAGGCGGATGTAATAGATGGTCTTGATGCCCTTCTTCCAAGCATAGATCTGTGCACGGTTGATGTCGCGGGTGCTGGCGGCATCCTTGAAGAACAGGGTCAGCGACAGGCCCTGATCCACGTGCTGGGTGGCAGCCGCATAGGTGTCGATGATTGCCTCGGGGCCGATTTCATAGGCATCCTTGTAGTATTCAAGGTTGTCATTGGTCATGAATGCCGCCGGATAATACACGCGACCGATCTTCCCTTCCTTGCGGATTTCGACCTTGGATGTGATCGGATGGATTGATGAGGTCGAGTTGTTGATATAGCTGATTGATCCGGTTGGCGGCACTGCCTGAAGGTTCCGGTTGAAAAGCCCGTCCCGGATGACGTCGTCGCGCAGTTCGGCCCATTGTGCGCGGGTAGGCGGCGTAATGGCGAAGCGTGCAAACAATGCGGTTACGGTGGCGGTGTTGGGCAGCCAGTCGCGATCGACATATTTGTCGAAGAAACTGCCATCCGCATAGGTTGAAGCCTCGAACCCCTTGAAGCTGCGCCCCTTTTCGCGCGCCAAGGCATTGGAGGCGCGCAGGCAGTGAAACAGTACCGTGGCGAAATAGATATTGGTGAAATCCACCCCTTCAACACTGCCGTAGTGGATACGTTCACGCGCCAGAAATCCGTGCAGGTTCATCTGGCCCAGCCCGATCGCGTGGCTTTCATCATTGCCGCGCCGCACCGAGGGGACAGAGTTGATTGCTGACAGTTCCGATACGGCATTCAGGGCGCGGATCGCCACTTCGACCGTCCCGGCCAAATCGCCGCCATCCATCGCACGGGCGATATTGAGCGACCCCAGATTGCAGGAAATATCCGCGCCCAGGTGCCTGTAGCTTAGATCGTCATTGAACTGAGAGGCCTCGTTTACCTGCAAAATCTCGGAACACAGGTTCGACATGGCGATGCGCCCCGCGATGGGATTTGCGCGGTTCACCGTGTCCTCGAACATGATATAGGGATAGCCGGATTCAAACTGAATTTCCGCCAGGGTCTGAAAGAACGCGCGGGCGTTGATCTTCTTCTTGCGGATCTTGGGGTTGTCCACCATCTCGTGATATTTTTCCGTTACCGAGATATCAGACAGCGGCACCCCATAGACCTTTTGCACGTCATGCGGCGAAAAGAGGTACATATCCTCGTTCTTTTTGGCCAACTCAAAGGTGATATCCGGAACGACCACCCCCAGCGACAGCGTCTTGATGCGGATTTTTTCGTCCGCGTTCTCGCGCTTGGTGTCTAGAAATCTCAATATATCGGGATGGTGTGCGTTCAGATAAACCGCCCCGGCCCCCTGACGCGCGCCCAGCTGGTTGGCATAGGAAAAGCTGTCTTCCAATAGTTTCATCACCGGAATGATGCCAGAGGACTGGTTTTCGATGCCCTTGATCGGCGCGCCATGTTCGCGAATATTTGTCAGCATCAACGCCACACCGCCGCCGCGCTTCGACAGTTGCAGCGCCGAATTGATCCCGCGTCCGATGCTTTCCATGTTGTCTTCCAGCCGCAGCAGAAAACATGATATCAACTCGCCGCGCTGCGCCTTGCCGGCGTTCAGGAAGGTGGGTGTCGCGGGCTGGAACCGGCCGCCGATGATTTCCTGCATCAGGCGCATGGCATCCGCTTCGCTGCCGCGCGCCAGCGTCAGTGCCACCATCACCACACGGTCCTCGAACCGCTCCAGATAGCGTTTCCCGTCCAGGGTCTTCAGTGTGTAGCTGGTGTAGTATTTGAACGCGCCCAGAAAGGTCTGAAACCGGAATTTTACGGCAAAGGCTGCGGCCCAGATCCGGTGCAGAAAGGTGCGGGCATATTGCGCCAGAACGGTCCCTTCATAGAAGCCCTCGGCGACCAGATAATCCAGCTTTTCATCTAGCGAATGAAAGAACACGGTGTTCTGGTTCACATGCTGCAGGAAATATTGCCGTGCCGCCATGCGGTCGGCATCAAAGCGAATACGTCCCTCGTCATCATATAGATTCAGCATCGCATTCAGCGCGTGATAATCCAGCCCCTGCCATTCAGCAGGCATGGCCCGTGTAGGCGTGCCCTCCATTACTGCGCGGTCGAGAGTTGCGTTTTCCAAAACCTGTCCAATCCATCCAATACGCGGGCGACATCCGTGTTGGTCCCCGCCAGTTCAAACCGATGCAGCACCGGCACACCGCATTTTGTGGCGATCACGTCACCAGCCAGCGCGAATGTGGTGCCAAAATTGCGATTGCCCGAAGCAATGACCCCGCGCAGCAACCCGCGATTGCGGGCGATATTGAGAAACGCGATCACTTGTCGTGGAACCGCGTGGCGGCCCTGCCCATCCGCGAAGGTTGGCGTGACAAGGACAAAGGGGGCCTGTGCCAATGGCATCGCGGTCTCGGATGCGATCGGAATACGTGCCGCGCCAAGGCCCAGGCGGCCCACAAAGCGGTGTGTATTCAGCGACCGGGATGAAAAGTAGATCAGCCCGCCCATCACCCCTGTCCCTCAGATCATCGCGCTGATCTTGTCGGGGCGAAAACCGGCCCAGTGGTCATCCCCCGCGATCACGACCGGTGCTTGCCGATAGCCAAGACGCTGCACCAGTTCCATGGCAGCCAGATCTTCTGTCAGGTCGATCAGTTCAAAATCGACGCCGCGCAGTTCAAGCGCGCGGGTGGTGGCGGTGCATTGCACACAAGCAGGTTTGGAATAGACGGTAATGGTCATTTTCTCTGTCCCCTTCAGGTTTAGCCAAGGCAAGGAGGAACACGGGACCGAACGCCAGACAGGCATCTGAGCACGCGTCCCGGCCCTCCGCCGTGATCGTCATCTATCTCGCCTTGGCAGGTCTCCTGACTTTGCGGCTCGGACGTCTTGATCCCCTTCCCAATACAGGTTGCATCAGTGGTATTGGATCGCGACTTGCCGCTTACAGTTGCGGGGGCAGTGCCGGATTTTCACCGACTTCCCTTTTCACCGGCATATGAAGTGCCAGAACCAAAGCACCCTTATATTGTGTTATTTGGTTATAATTTGTCAATATGTAGATTTTCCGCCTTTTTTGCGGGGCTCTCGCGGAACCAGAATTTCGCGGGTTTTCAGCTGTAGTGGCGCTGTCAGATCTGGAAAATGCCACGGTCAGCGGGCTGAATAAACCCCTTCAGGTTGCGCCTTTTACATCCGCAGGACGGCGGGTAAAGGTGGCAGGATTCCGTTGCAGAATAGTCATTGCAACAGGGGGAATTGCTGACTAGACACAACCTGTCGGTTTCCGTGAGGAATCAAAAGGGAATCCGCCACCGGCTCGCCGGTGAACCGGAACTGCCCCCGCAACTGTAGGCGATGAACGTGCAGCGATAATGCCACTGTGGCCACCGTGCCATGGGAAGGCCGCTGCTGTGATGACTCGCAAGTCAGGAGACCTGCCGACACTGAATGCAACGCGGCCCGGGCGGGGAGTCCGGGGAGGTGTCGAATGAGATTAATCCTGCGGTGCCCCCCGGTACCTGCCATCGCCAGTGCCTATGCGTCGCCCCTTTCGGGTGCCGTATTGGTCAGCCACGGGTTCGCCATTCCTTCTTTGTTTCTGGTCGCATCACCCTCTGGAGACAAACAATGTATTACCGATTCCTGACGGCGGCCCTGCTGTGCGTGGCCAGTTTTGCGCCGATGGCGCAGGCCCAGACGACCTATCCTTTGACGATTGAAAATTGCGGTGTCGAGGTCACCTTCGATGCAGCCCCCAAGACTGCGGTGACGGTCGGTCAGGCCGGAACCGAGCTTTTGTATTCGCTTGGACTTGGCGACAAGGTCGCGGGAACATCGGTCTGGTTTACCGAGGTGTTGTCCGAATTTTCCGAATTGAATGCGGGTGTCGAACGACTGGCGGACAATGATCCCAGCTTCGAATCAGTGGTCGACAAGCGCCCGGATATCGTTGTGGTGCAATATGAATGGCATATCGGCCCGCAAGGCATCGTTGCCACCCGCGAACAATTCTCGGATCTTGGCATCCCGACCTTTGTTCTGCCCGCCGATTGCTGGGCCAAGGACAACAGCACCGGATCGGACGGAACCCGCTCTGCCATGTTTGAGATGGCCAGCATTTATGCAGGCGTCAGCCAGCTTGCGCAGATCTTCGATGTGTCTGACCAAGGCGACGTCTTGCTGGCGGATCTGAAGGCCCGCGAAGCTGCGGCCATTGCAAAGGCGGCTGAGTTGGATCTGCAAGACGCCTCGGCCGTTTTCTGGTTCTCGTCGGCCGAGATGGACATTGATCCCTACGTTGCCGGTCGCAAGGGCCCTCCGGGCTACATGATGGACAAGCTTGGGCTGCGCAATGTCGTGGAAAGCGACGAGGAATGGCCGGTTGTCGGCTGGGAAACCATCGCCCGCGCGAATCCTTCCGTCATCGTGGTGGCCGAGATGGACAGGCGCCGCTTTGAGGCGGATGATGTCGAGAAAAAGCTGGAATTCCTCAGGACTGATCCGGTGACCAGCCAGATGGATGCGGTAAAGAATGACCGCATCGTGATTCTGAATGCGCATTCGATGGATCCATCGATCCGCAATATCACGGCGCTTGAAACGCTGGCCGAGGCCCTGCCGAAATTTGATCTGCAATGACGGATGCGGCTGCTCCCAGCGGTTTTCGGCGCTCGTTTGGGCTGTGGGTTACACAGGGGCCAGCCGTATTGATCCTGGCAATCCTGGCTGGGGTTGTCATCGGTGAAACGCCGCTGCCGCTTTCGACGGTGGCGGCGGTCTTTGCAAACCGTCTTTGGGATGCCGGTTTAATCCTTGATCCCATCGACGCAGGTATAATCTGGAGCTACCGGCTGCCGCGCACCCTGGTCGCTGCGGGCTGTGGCGCGGGCCTTGCCCTGTCGGGCGTTGTTTTACAGGCTTTGGTACGCAATGCCTTGGCGGATCCCTATCTTTTGGGCGTATCTGCGGGGGCCGGTGCAGGTGCGGTGGCCGTGACTATCCTTGGCGTCGGTGGCGGGTTGCTCGGGATCTCGGGCGGGGCCTTTATCGGCGCTACCTTGTCGTTTGTCGTGGTGGCGGCGCTGGCGCGGGCTGCGGGGGGCGGTTCGGCGCAGCTTGTGCTTGCGGGCATCGCCGGTTCGCAGCTTTTCAACGCGTTGACCTCCTTTCTTATCGCCAAGTCGGCGAACGCGGAACAGGCGCGTGGCATCATGTTCTGGCTGCTGGGCAATCTGTCTGGCGTGCGCTGGCCGGATGTCATGCTGGCGGCGCCCGTCGCGATAATCGGCTTTCTGATCTGCCTGTGGTTCGCGCGCGCGATGGATGCGTTTTCCTTCGGCGTTTCTTCGGCGGCATCGCTGGGCGTGCCGGTTCGCCAGGTTCAGATTGTGCTGATCGGTGCCGTGACGCTGATGACCGCGACCATGGTCAGCCTGGTTGGATCCATCGGATTTGTCGGCCTTGTAATCCCGCATGCCATGCGCTTCATCGTCGGTCCGCGGCACGCGCGGCTGGTGCCCGCCTCGGCGCTGGCGGGGGCTGTTTTTCTGATCGCGGCGGATATCGCCTCGCGGATGCTGATCCCCGGTCAGGTTGTCCCGATCGGCGTGGTCACAGCGCTGGTCGGTGCGCCGGGCTTTGCGATGATCCTTGTGCACAGCCGGAGGCGGCTGTGAGATTGGCAGCGAAATCCGTCGGTTGGGCGGCAGGATCACGGCGCATCGTTCAGGAGGTCTCGCTTGAGATCGCCCCGGGCGAGACATTCGGCCTGATTGGTCCAAACGGCTCTGGCAAGTCTACACTCTTGCGTCTTTTGGCGGGGCTTCTGGCGCGGCCCTTTGGCGCCGTTTTGCTGGACGGTGATCCTCTGACCAGCCTTAGCAGGCGTGACATTGCCCAGCAGATTGCAGTTGTGGAACAGATTGCCGAAACCTCCGAGGCGCTTTCGGTGCGCGATGTGGTCGAGCTTGGCCGCACGCCCTGGCTCTCGGCGCTGGCGCCCTTTGGTGCACAGGATCGGGTCATCGTGGCGGAATCGTTGGCGGCCGTGGACATGGCCGATATGGCAGGGCACAGCTGGGCAACGCTTTCGGGTGGTGAACGCCAGCGCGTCCAGATCGCGCGGGCCCTGGCGCAGCGACCGCGCCTTATGATGCTGGACGAGCCGACCAATCACCTGGATATCCACCACCAGCTGTCGCTATTGCGGTTGGTGGGTGATTTGCCGGTGACGGTTGTTATGGCGCTGCATGATCTCAATCAGGCGATGAGATGCGATCGCCTTGGCGTGATGGAAGCGGGGCGGTTGGTCGCGTGCGGCCCCCCCGAGGATGTGCTGACCACTGCGCGGCTTGCCTCTATCTTTCGCGTAAGGGCCACCCGGCTGCGCGACCCTGCCGATGACGCAACCGTCTTTCGTTTTCAATGTCTCGAGGAGTGAACAGATGAAACCCATTTTGCTGCTGACCTCCCTGATCTTCCTAACCGCGCAGCCTGTCTGGGCCGAGACGCACGAGGTGCAGATGTATACGCGCAACGCGCGCGGTCCGATGGTCTATGAACCGGATTTTCTGCGGATTGCCCCCGGCGACAAGGTGCGTTTCATCCCCGTGCAACCGGGCCATAATGCCGCGACCATCGACGGCATGACGCCCAAAGGTGCCGTGCCGTTCAAGAGTCAGATCAACGAAGAATTTACGGTGACGTTGACGATTCCGGGAGGCTACGGGATCAAATGCTCGCCGCATTTTGCCATGGGCATGGTGATGCTGATCGAAGTCGGCGACAGCCCTGAAACCATATTTCCCGCCGATCTTCCGCACCGGGCGAAAGACCGTTTCGATGCCATTCTTGCGGAAAATCCCGAATGATCCCACCATCACGATCTGTGATGTCAGGATCACATAATCTGTGCTTCTTCTTTCTGGATGACCTGCGATAAAGGTGCGTCACAGGAGGCACAGATGACCCAGAATGCGCGCGAGAATGTTGATACCCCCCAGGGGCTGGCCTTTGCCATCACGGCCTATCTGCTCTGGGGTTTTTTGCCGCTTTATATGAAGCTCTTGGATCACGTGCCCGCAGCCGAGGTGGTGGCACATCGGGTGCTGTGGTCGGTGCCGGTGGCCGGTGTCTTGCTGGTTTTTCTGGGGCGTACTCGTGATCTGCGCACGGCGCTGACCAATCCGCATACTCTTGGGATGGCCTGCGTGACGGCGGCGCTGATTTCCATCAACTGGGGGATCTATGTCTGGTCCATTTCGGCTGGACATGCGCTGGATGCCGCATTGGGCTATTACATCAACCCGCTGTTCAGTATCGCCCTGGGGGCAGTCTTGCTGCGCGAAAAGCTGAGCCGCACCCAGCTGGCGGCCATTGCCCTGGCGGCGGCCGGGGTTCTGGTGTTGACGCTTGAGGCCGGGCGCGTGCCGCTGGCAGCCATTGGGCTCACGCTCAGCTGGGGGTTTTATGCCTTTTTCAAAAAGCGGCTGCCGGTTGGCCCCAATCAGGGCTTTATGCTGGAGGTGCTGATCCTGACACCGCCTGCGCTGGGCTATCTGGTCTATGCCTCTGTCACTGGGACAACGAATTTTCAGGGCGTTGATGTCTGGCTGCTGATGGGCTGTGGCTTGGTGACGGCGGTGCCGCTGATCGTTTATGCCAATGGGGCGAAATTGCTGCGGCTTTCGACCATCGGGATTTTACAATATATCGCGCCAACAATGATCTTCTTGATCGCGGTTTTTGTTTTCGGAGAAGAATTCGGCCGCGCCCGGATGATTGCCTTCCCGATGATCTGGGCGGCCTTGGTGATCTATTCGATCCCATTGATCCGCAACTGGCGCAGCCCGGCAAAGACCCTCGCCTGAGGCCACCCTGGCCAAGCGCGCTTTGCGCCTGGCCGCGGGGGCGGATCTTTCTAGCTGAGCGCCTTGCGGAAGTCTAGAAAGCGGGCATCTGTCTGGACCCGTGCATTGATCGCGTCGCGTAGCGCCCCAATCGTTTTATGGGGGCGCATTACCACCTCGAAGGTCTGGATCAACCCGGCATCATTCAGCGTGATCAGGTCAACGCCGACGCAGTCCAGATCACCGACCTTGCACTGGAACTCAAGGGCCCAATCGGCACCTTCGCCCATGATCCGGCGATAGCGGAAATCCAAGAAGATCTGCCCGACATGGCCCAGAACAGCGGCAACAGGTGCGCGTCCAGTCCAGGTTTTCCAATAGGTAGGCGGCAGAAAACGCACGTCTTCGGCCAGCAGCTCGGCGATGGCGGTTTCCTCGCCCTTGGCGACGACCTCCTGCATGCGGGTGATGGTTGGGTGCATTGTCTTCTCTCCCTTGGATTGCTTGCTGTGATGCTTGCGTTTAGCGGCCTGCGGGGCAAGCGCGACGTTGCGGGAACTTGCCCTGGACAGCAAGGCGCAGTAGGCAGGCGCTCATGGCAGTTTCAAGTGACTATACCCCGCCGCAGGACCCACTGGAGATCCTGCATCATGACGCCCAGATTCTGGTGGTCAACAAGCCCGCAGGTTTGCTCAGCGTTCCCGGACGTGGTGCGCATCTTGCGGATTGCCTGCTCACACGGGTGCAAGCGGTTTTCCCCGAGGCCCTGCTGGTGCATCGGCTGGACCGCGATACCTCGGGGGTTCTGGTTTTTGGCGTCACGCCGCATGCGCAGCGACATCTGTCGATGCAGTTTGAAAAACGTACTGCGCGCAAGGTCTATGTGGCGCGTCTTGCCGGGCGGCTAGAGCCAAGGGCCGGAGAGGTCGATCTGCCGATGATCGTGGATTGGCCCAATCGGCCGCGCCAGATGGTCTGCCATGACACGGGGAAACCCGCCTTGACCGAGTACCGGGTGGTGAAATTTGGCGAGGGTGAAACCCGTGTCCGCCTGACGCCCAAGACCGGGCGGACCCATCAGCTGCGGGTGCATATGCTGGCGCTGGGCCATGCGATTCTGGGCGATCCGCTCTATGCCAGTGGCGCGGGGTTGGATTATGATCGGATGATGCTGCATTCCGAAGAGCTCCGGATCAAGCACCCGGACAGTAGCCTGTCGATGAAGTTCCGCGCCAAGGCGGATTTCTAGCCGAATCAGCGCCAGATCAGCGACAGGGCATCAGGGGCTGATCTTCAGCCAGTCTGGCGGCAAAATATCAGGGTTGTGCAATTTGGGGTCGCCAAACCAGTTGGCCGGCCCAGCCACCCGTTTCTGCGGATTCTGGTTCAGCCAGGCGGCCCACCAGGAAAAAGAGCTGTTGCCGATGATATTATGCTGGCACAGGCTCATCAGGCGCATGTCTTCAAAATCGGTCTCCGGCCCGTTGAAATCGACAACGACCTTGCGACAGGGCAGCGGCAGATTGGCCTTGGCCCAGTCGGGATCATCCGAAAACACATAGACTGTGGGATCCCCACCGGCCAGCCCGTCCAGAAGGCGCGCCAGTGCCGCTTCGTAATAGGCCTGATCGCAGAGCACATGGGCCGAGAGGGCCACATAATCGCCGCGCCGCACATGCAGTGAGATGGCGTTATCGCCGGTGATCTGCGCCGCCATCTCGGCGTTCTGGGTATTTGAGACTTCGGGAAAGGTGAAATCGGCGCGAATCTGGTTCGCGATACCGGCGAAGTAGCGCTCGCTCTGCCAATAGCCATGCAGATAGCTGTCATCGCCCCAGTTTTCAAATGCGGGGTTATAGCCCAGCCCGCGCTCGCGGCGAAACTTTGGTGCCAGCCCCAATCCGCGCCACAGGGCATAGCGCAGCAGCGCTTCGTCTTTCAGTGGCGGCAGGGGGGCGGGCGGGGTGAGGGGCAGATCAAAGACCCGTGTCAGCACTCCCTCTCCGCGCCGTTCGGCACCGCGGCTGTCCAGCGCCACAGGGCAGTGCAGGCGGTGCGCCAGGGCGCGGGCGGCTGCGTATTGAAACATCTGGTTGCCAAGACGGCCATGCAGGCGAGCGGTGATCATGACAGGGTCCTTCCCGGCTTGTGCGCCTTTGTGAATAGAGCGAATATTCCGGTTTGACCAGTTCTGGCCTGCGCGAGGGCGGCGGCATGAGGCTTGACGCAAAGCGGGCGAGTGCCGTAAGGGGGCGCAAGGTTTGGGTTCCCTGCCTGCCGCAGCCCTGTCGGGGCCATGGTGAAACCCTAGAGACCAAGATCACATCTATCGCTCATATCTCTGGCGCGCTGGATGGCAATGCGGCCCCCATCATGACCTGCGTGCCTTTTGGGACGATATACAGATGACTGATTTTTCTAACATACCGCCTGTGGATGCGTTGAAGCTCCAGGCAAAGCGACTGCGACAGCAGCTTAAGTCTAGCGGCGTTGCCGTGGCCCATTCGCAATCTCTGGAACTGGTGGCGCAGCAATATGGCGCCCGCGATTGGAACACCCTGCAGGCGCGGGCCGGGAACCGGTTGCAGCTGCGCGTTGGCGATCATGTGCGCGGGCGCTATCTGGGGCAGGCCTTTACCGGCGAGGTGCGCAGCCTGACCCTGATGGGAGACGGCGAAAGCCGCCAAGTTGTCCTGCATTTCGATACCCCCGTGGATGTGGTGCGCTTTGAAAGCTTTTCCTCGTTGCGGCAACGGGTTCGGGGGGTGATCGGCTGGGATGGCTGTTCGACGCTCAAGACGTCGGATGGGGTGCCGCAGCTGGTGGTCGAAGGGGCCGCCAAGGCATGACGATATCCGGGCGCAGCGGCAGGATCACCGTTGGCGCGAACACAGCAAAGGCCGTCCAAGATGGGCGGCCTTTGCATGGGTTTATCGCTGCGCCAGCCGCAGTTTGGCGGCGGCGCTGACCTTATTCTGGCGTCCAGCCGCCCACCGATTTGACCTCAAGAAAGTCTTCGATACCCCAGCGACCACCTTCGCGGCCATTGCCGGACTGTTTCATACCACCAAAGGGCGCGCCGGCGCTGCGGGACTTGCCGTTGATTTCAACCATGCCAGACCGCAAAACGCGGGCCAGGCGATTGGCGCGGGCGCTGTCCTGGGTCTGCACATAGTTGGTCAGCCCATAGGGGGTATCATTGGCGATCTCGATGGCTTCCTCTTCGGTTTCAAAGGGGATGATGCTCAGGACCGGGCCAAAGATTTCTTCGCGTGCGACAACCATCTGGTTGTTCACATCGGCAAAGACCGTGGGCTTGACGTAAAAGCCCTTGTTCAGCCCTTCGGGGCGTCCGGTGCCGCCGGCGACCAGCTTGGCACCTTCATCAATGCCCTTTTGGATCAGGTCCTGAATCTTGTTCCACTGCACCTCGTTGACCACTGGGCCGATGTGGCGGCCTTCGTTTGAGGACGGACCAACGGATACCTTGGCGGCCACTTCGGCGGCGGTGGCGACGGCCTGGTCATAGACGCCCTTTTGCACCAACATCCGGCTTGGCGCGTTGCAGCTTTGGCCGGTGTTGTTCATCATGCTCAACACGCCGCGTTTGACCGCCTTTTCATCGGCATCGTCAAACACCAGGTTAGCCCCTTTGCCGCCCAGCTCCAGATGTACCTTTTTCAGGGTATCTGCGGCGGCTTTGGAAATCGCGGTGCCCGCGCGGGTGGAGCCGGTGAAAGACACCATATCCACATCGGGATGGGCGCTCAGCTGTGAGCCAACGCCAACGCCATCACCATTGACCAGGTTGAAGACACCTTTGGGGAAGCCGGCCTCGTCCATCATTTCGGCAAACAGGATCGCGTTCAGCGGGCTTTGCTCAGACGGCTTCAGCACCATGGTACAGCCGGCAACTGCCGCCGCTCCCACCTTCAGGGTGACCTGATTCATCGGCCAGTTCCAAGGGGTGATCAGCGCTGCAACGCCAACTGCTTCGTGGATGATGCGGTCATTGGGGGCGTGATCGCCCAGAGGCTCTTCAAAGGCAAAGGCCTTGGCCTCTTTGATGAAGTTGTCCAGGTGGTAGCTGCCGGCGCCAACCTGCTGGCTACGTGCCATTGAAATGGGGGCACCCATCTCCAGAGACATCGCTTCGGCCATTTCATCGCCGCGTTTGGCATAGATCTCGAGCAGTTTTTCCACCAGGGCAATCCGCTCTGCCACCGGGGTGGCCATCCAACCGGGCAGCGCGGCCTTGGCGGCGGCGACGGCGGCGTCGGTATCGGCCTGATCGCCCAGCGAGATTACCGCGCAGGCCTCTTCGGTAGAGGGGTCGATCACTTCGAAATCATGTGCTTGTGCGGGGGCCACCCACGCACCGTTGATGTAAAAGTCGCGTTTCTCAATCATGTCCGGGTCTCCCATTTCGATGCAGGTTCTGGCTGGCTGGCCAGAGGTCAAGCGGTACTCTGTCATCCCGGTTACGGAGGGGCAAGCTCTCATGCGGAATAATTTGATCAAATTATTCGTGCCAGTCGGATTGACGGCAAAGTTTGGCAGGGATTGGCCCAATCAGCCATGGCTCTGGTGTTTTGGGGTGGTGAATTTCCTGTTGGGCTGTAACGTTGCGGCATCATGAAACCGGGCTGTAGACTGGCCCGATGATGACCAAAGAGGAGACCGTTATGGGTTTGCGTATTAATGATGTCGTTCCAAACTTCACCGCCGAAACCGACCAGGGAGAGATCAGCTTCCACGATTGGATCGGCGACAGCTGGGCCATTTTGTTTTCTCACCCCAAGGATTTCACCCCGGTCTGCACCACCGAGTTTTCGGCAGTGGCGCAGTTGAGTGATGAGTGGGCGAAGCGCGGCACCAAGGTCATCGGCGTCTCTGTTGATGGTGTCGAGGACCATAAGAAATGGAAAGATGATATCGAGAAATACGGCAATGCCGCCGCTGGTTTCCCGATCATCGCCGATGAAGGTCTGGCCGTTTCCAAAGCTTTTGACATGCTGCCCGCCGAGGCCTACATGCCCGATGGGCGCACCCCTGCTGACAGTGCCACGGTGCGGTCTGTCTTTATCATTGGTCCCGACAAACAGCTGAAGTTGTCGATGACCTACCCGATGTCGGTTGGCCGCAACTTTGCCGAGATCCTGCGCGCCTTGGATGGGCTGCAAATGTCCACTGGCAACGGTGTCGCCACCCCGGCCAACTGGGTTCCGGGTGAAGATGTGATCATTCCGCCGACCGTATCGAACGAAGATGCCAAGGCCAAGTTTGGCGAATTCGAGACCGTCTTCCCCTATCTGCGCAAAACCAAAGCGCCCAGCTGAAGCTGGAAGACAGCTGTGACGTTCTGCAAAGGGGCCAATGGCCCCTTTGCTTTTTTGAGCCATTTCGCGATTGAGGCATACACCACGAGGGTGAAGCCCTTTTTCGGGGCTGGCGGCACAAAATGCCGGGAATACAGCTGAAACTCTGCCTCCGTTGTGGCAAAGGGATGATCCCCTCTGTGTTGCGGTGCCCTAGGCAGATCTCATCTGGGGTGTTCAGCAAGGACGAGACATGCGGCCCAATGCTGCAGTGTTTACCAGCGTCCGCTGGGTGTATTGAGCGGTCAGTTAAAGCTCTTGATCACCTTGCGAAGGTTCTTCTGCTCGATTGATAGGATACCTGCTGGCCCGACCAAGAAGAGGTTGAATGAGCATTCGATCAAGCCAGAGACTGCGCAGGTTTCGAAACTGCTCAATTCCAATTGTCATGTTTTCATGCCCGGACTTGGGTTGTGCCAGGTAGGTTCCTAAAATTCGATCCCACCACGGCAGGTTGAAGCCAAAGTTGCTGTTGGTCTCTGACGGGTGAATCGAGTGATGGACGCGGTGCATGTCTGGCGTGACGATGAACAGCCGCAACACCGAATCAATCCTGAGCGGAAGACGAATGTTGGAGTGGTTGAACAGAGAGCTTGCATTCAACAGCACTTCGAAAATCAAAACCGCAAATGCGGGCGGCCCAAGAGCCAGCACAACGCCAAGCTTGATCACCATGGAAAGAAGGATTTCCAGAGGGTGAAATCGCAGGCCCGTCGTGACGTCAAACTCGAGATCAGCATGGTGCATCCGGTGCAAACGCCAAAGTACTGGGACCGCATGAAACAGGACATGTTGCAAGTAGATGGCGAGATCCAGTGCTAGAACAGCAACGGGGAACACCATCCAGCCCGGAATGCGTATCTGATTGAGCAGGCCCCAGCCATTTTCCTGGGCGGTCACGGCGAGCCCGACAGCGACAACTGGGAATGCAAGCCTGACAAGCAGCGTGTCCAGCACGACCAGGGCAAGATTGTTCGACCAACGCAGGAGACGAGGAATTTCCACTCTCCTACGTGGCACTGCTACCTCCCAGACCGCCATGCCAATCAATACGCCAAGAAAGACCGTGAGGCGGATGACTGTTTCTTGTTCCAGAATGGTTTGCGGCATTTCAAGCACCGATGATGTCTTTGACCTGTCTTAAGTGACAGCATAGAGCCACTTGCAGTCATAGACTAACGATATCGCATGCTCGGCAATGTCCCGCACAGCTGAGCCTGGTGCCAGATGCAGCGTTGGGGATGTGTGAGACATGGAAAACAGCTGTGTTGGCGCATGTCGCGCGCCGGTCATTCAGAAAAACGAAGGCTACCCGGCCCATCCAGCTGTCAGACCGGGGTGGTAATTCGCGCTTGGCACTGGGGGGCTATTTTCTGAAGCAAGGTGGTCATGCCTGATGATTTGCACAGAAAGGACTCTCTGGTCAGCCTGGAACCGGCTGCCGGGGCGCTGTTCTATTTCGCTGTTTGCGGCCGTGATGAGATCTGGGCGCGATAGAGGGTGCGTTTGAATTCTCGGGTGAGTTTGCTGCCGGATTTTTGTTTCTGGATGGTGGATCCCCCCAGTGCCTCGGTCTGTTCGGAAACGCCGTTGGGCAGGATGGTGTGAATCGGCTGTTGGTGGATCCAATGCATCTGCAGAAAGGTGTCCACCGGACGGTCCAACATCTCGGTTGCGGCCAACAGGCGCTGGGCAGCGGTGCGGCCAACCACCTGCGCCACGGTCTGTAGCCCGATCACTTTGGGCAGGAACAGTTTGCTATCGCCTTCCTGGCCGAGCTGGGTGGCGGGGGCCTCGCGGCGTTTGGCCGGCAGGCGGATAAAGCAATCCGGGGTGGCAAAGCGGTCGATCAGGGCGCAGGCTTGGCCCCAGCCGATTGCGTCAAGGGCCAGGTCATCTTCGACAATCAGTGCGTAGTCCCAGCCGGTATCGATAATGCGCTGCCAGCAGCGCCGATGCGACAGGAAGCAGCCAATTTCGCCGGGGCCGAGCGCAAAGGGGTAGGGCGGCTGATGCAGGTCGCCGGGGCGCAGTATCTCTGCGTGATCTGCGGCGACCTTGCGCCCGTTCACGGCCTCGATCACCTCGGCGTCGGGGAGCGAGAACAGCAGGTGTTCGACATTGGCGGCGCGGTTGCTGCTGCCGGGCATATGGATGATCAGTGAATGCATATCTTCACCTAGCGCAGATCCGGCGCCGGGGAAAGCTATCTGCACAGACCCGGTGCCTGCCTGCCATTGATGATCTGTGCCTGTTGGAAACAGGGGTGATCTGGTGCCGCAACGGGCGTGAAAAAAGGCCCCGGCGCAACACGCCGGGGCCTTTTCATTCGTCAGATCAGAAGGCTGGATCAGTCTTCTTTTTGCTCAGGAGCCATCTCTTCGCCGGTTTCCTGATTGATCATTTTCATCGACAGGCGCACCTTGCCACGATCGTCAAAGCCCAAGAGCTTCACTTTCACTTCCTGGCCTTCCTTCAGAACATCCGAAGGGTGGTTCAGGCGGCGATTTTCGATCTGGCTGACATGTACCAGGCCGTCGCGCTTGCCAAAGAAGTTCACGAAGGCACCGAAGTCGACGATTTTGACAACTTTCCCGGTGTAGACTTTGCCTTCTTCTGGCTCGGCCACGATGGAATAGATCATGTCGTAGGCTTTCTTGATCGAGTCGCCGTTTGGCGATGCGATCTTGATGATGCCTTCGTCATTGATATCAACCTTGGCGCCGGAAACCTCGACGATCTCGCGGATGACTTTACCGCCAGAACCGATCACTTCACGGATCTTGTCGGTGGGCACCTGCATGGTCTCGATGCGGGGCGCGTGGATCGAGAAGTCGGCAGCACCGGACAGCGCTTTGTTCATCTCGCCGAGGATGTGGATACGGCCAGCTTTGGCCTGCTCCAGGGCTTTTTCCATGATCTCGGGCGTGATGCCTGCGATCTTGATGTCCATCTGCAAAGAGGTGATGCCTGCTTCGGTACCGGCCACTTTGAAGTCCATGTCGCCGAGGTGATCTTCGTCACCCAGGATGTCGGACAGGATCGCGTAGGAACCGTCGTCTTCCAGGATCAGACCCATGGCCACACCGGCAACCGGCGCTTTCAGCGGCACACCTGCATCCATCATCGACAAGGAACCACCGCAAACGGAGGCCATCGAGGAGGAGCCGTTCGATTCGGTGATCTCGGACACCACGCGGATGGTGTAGGGGAAGTCGGTTGCCGCAGGCAGAACCGCCTGAAGCGCACGCCATGCCAGCTTGCCGTGACCAATTTCACGACGGCCGGGGCCGCCCACACGACCAACTTCACCAACCGAATAGGGAGGGAAGTTATAGTGCAGCAGGAAGTTCGACTTGAAGTTGCCATGCAGCGCGTCGATGAACTGTTCGTCATCTCCGGTGCCCAGCGTGGTCACAACCAGACCCTGGGTTTCACCACGGGTGAACAGGGCGGAACCGTGGGTCCGTGGCAGCAGGCCGGTTTCGGACACGATATCGCGTATTTCGTCGGTGGCACGGCCATCGATACGCTTGCCGGTTTTGACAACATCGCCACGCAGAATGCCTGCTTCCAGCTTTTTCAGGGCGGAACCAAGGTTGGCGTCGTCCAGCTGCTCTTCGGTCAGGGATTCTTTGATGATGGCGCGTGCGGCGGCAACAGCGGCGGTGCGCTCTTGCTTGTCGCTGATCGCAAAGGCGGCGCGCATTTCTGTTTCACCAGCAGCTTTCACAGCTTCAAACAGATCAGCATAGTCGGGCGCGACAAAGTCGAAGGGCTCTTTCGCGGCGTCTTCTGCCAGCGAGATGATCAGGTCGATCACCGGCTGGATGGCCTCATGGGCAAATTTGACCGCGCCGAGCATTTCAGCTTCCGACAGCTCATAGGCTTCGGATTCGACCATCATCACCGCGTCTTTGGTGCCGGCAACAACCAGATCCAGGCGCTGATCAGGGTTCAGGCGCAGGTCCTGCATGTCGTCGACGGTTGGGTTGAGGACGTATTCGCCGCCTTCAAAACCAACGCGGGCCGCTGCGATTGGGCCCATGAAAGGCGCGCCAGACAGGGTCAGCGCCGCAGAGGCTGCGATCATCGCAACCATATCCGGGTCATTGACCAGATCGTGGCTTAGCACGGTGCACATCACCAGGACTTCGTTTTTGAAGCCAGGCACAAACAGCGGGCGGATCGGACGGTCGATCAGGCGCGCAGTCAGTGTTTCTTTTTCGGTTGGGCGCGCTTCGCGCTTGAAGAAACCGCCGGGCACTTTACCCGCGGCATAGTATTTTTCCTGGTAGTGGACGGTCAGGGGAAAGAAGTCCTGACCAGGCTTTTGCTGGCGGGCAAAAGTCACATTGGCCATAACGCTTGTTTCACCTAGGGTGGCGATGACCGAGCCATCAGCCTGACGGGCAACTTTGCCCGTTTCCAGTGTCAGCGTTTCTTCGCCCCACTGCATCGATTTTTTCGTAACGTTGAACATGTCAGCATCCTATATGGGAGCACTCCCAGGCGGATCCCGGGTCTCCCGTTGCATGTAGCGGCCGCATTGCCGCCGGCTTCTTCCATCTTTATTTCGCGTGTCGAAGCCAAGCACGTGTCTCAGATAAGTCGCCCATACAGCAGAATGGTGCCGAAAGAAAGGAAAAGCACAGGGGGGGCTCTTGCTACGCGCAGGATCGGCGATATAGTACCGGAAAGATGAGGACGACCTCCCCGCATGCGGCGGGATAGCGCACGGGACGGCCCGGTTTGGGGCCCTTTGGGGCCGCAGAGATATGGAATCTCAGATGCGCCGTACAGCAGATCGAATTCGTCACGCCATCAGTTTTGAAGTAATCGGCCTACTGGTGGCCATCCCTCTGGGAGCCTGGGCCTTTGGGCTGGAGATGCACGCAATTGGCGTAATTGCCCTGGTCGGGGCGACCCTGGCAACACTCTGGAACTATCTGTTCAATCTCGGCTTTGACCGCGCCATGATATACTGGGTTGGGCACAGTCGGAAATGGCCGGTCCTGCGGGTTTTTCATGCGCTGCTGTTTGAGGCAGGTCTGTTGGCGATGCTGTTGCCCTTCATCGCCTGGCACCTGCAAATCGGAATTTGGGCCGCGCTGGTGATGGACCTGGGGTTCGCCGGATTTTATCTTGTCTATGCCTTTGTTTATAACTGGGCCTATGATCTGGTGTTTCCGATTCCAGCGCGGCCGACCACCGATTAGAGCGCTTCGCTGGCGCTGGTAAAGCTGGTGGCGATCTGTTGCAGTGCCGCTTGGTTTGCCTTGTAGAATACCCAGTTCTTGATCTTTTTTGAGCTCACCAACCCGGCCTGCTCCAGGCTTTTCATATGGCTGGTCACTGTCGGTTGGCTGAGGCCGGTTTTGTCGGTGATAAAGCCAACACAAACACCATCCAAAACCAGATCACCATCGCGCTGCGGCGGGAAATGGCTTTGGGGATCCAGCAGCCAATCCATGATCTGAACCCGATGTGGATTGGCCAGGGCGCGCAGCGCGGCAAGATGGGTGACGAGCGGCTTGTTCATATAGTGAATCTTCTATATAGATATTTTTCGATATTAAATCGGATGGGGAGAGACTGCCATGGATGAGGATCAGTTGCTACAGGAAGCCGACAGGCGCGGCCGCAGCTATGTGTCGGGTGCCGAGACACGTCGCGTTTTTCCCAGTGATCAGGATGTTGCTGCGCTCTCGGGATTTGATGAGGCTCTGCCCGACCAGGGGCGCCCCGCAGCGGAAACCATTGCCTTGATGGATGATCTGGGTTCACCGGCCACAGTGGCCTCTAACGGGCCGAACTATTTTGGCTTTGTTATTGGCGCCAGCCTGCCGGTGGCGGCAGCGGCGGAACGTCTGGCGCTTGCCTGGGATCAATGCGCCTCGACTGAGGATGGCAGCCCGACGGCCTATGCTCTTGAACAGCAGGCCAGCAAGTGGATGCTGGAGATCCTGGACTTGCCGCGCAGCAGTGCCGTGGCCTTTGGCACCTCTGCCACTGCCTGTGGGCTCAGCTGTCTGGCAGCTGCCCGGGCCGATCTGTTGGCGCGGCAGGGCTGGGATGTGGTAAATGATGGGCTGCATGGCGCGCCCGAGGTCAAGGTGGTGGTGCCTGCCAGCACCCATGTCACTGTGCGCAAAGCGCTGCAGGTGCTGGGCTTTGGCTGGAACCGGGTGGTCAAGGCACCGGTGGATGACCAGGGGCGGATCCTGCCGGACCAGTTGCCGGACATGGATGCAACGACCCTGCTGGTGTTGCAGGCGGGCGAGGTCAACACGGGTGAGTTTGATGATTTCGCCGCGATCATTCCCCGAGCCAAGGCCGCAGGGGCCTGGGTGCATGTGGATGGGGCCTTTGGGCTCTGGGCCCGCGCGGCGCCAGGGTTGCGCGATTTGACCACGGGGATCGAAGGCGCCGACAGCTGGACCACCGATGGCCATAAATGGCTCAACACCCCCTATGACGGCGCCATGGCGATTTGCCGGGATCCCCAGGCTCTGGCCCGGGTGATGAACAGCGATGCCGCCTATTCCACCGCCTCGGCAGAGGCGCAAAAGAACCTGACGCTGGAATTCTCGCGTCGGGCGCGCGGTATTCCAATCTGGGCAGCGCTGCGCAGCCTGGGCAAGGCGGGGATCGCAGATCTGGTCACAGGCCACCACAATCAGGCCCGTCGAATTTGTGCTGCCCTGGAGGAGGCTGGGTTTGAGGTGTTGAACCGGGTGGTGCTCAATCAGGTCTTGGTGCGCGGCGGGGACGATGCTGCAACCGAGGTCATTTTGCAGAAAGTTCAGCAAAGTGGTACCTCTTGGTTTGGTGGCACCGTCTGGCAAGACCGCCCGGCATTCCGCATCAGCCTATCCTCCTTTCGCACCCAGGACAGGCATGTGGACCAGCTCATCAATCTGCTGGTCGGGATCGGCGCCAAAGGTGAAGGCTGATCGGCTGTGCGCCGACTGGCAAAACGCAGACTGGGCAGCGTCATTCAGTCCAGCGTCATCTCCGCTTGATCCGATCCGAAGGGCAATTCCTAGGCGCTGGGCTGTTTAAATATTGGCAGTCGCACTTTGCGTGTGGCGGTGCCAGAGACAGGGCCTGAGGACTGCGTGGTGCTGGGCTTTACCGTGGTGCGTTTCAGGTTCAGAGGCTTGAAGTCCCCCCGTTCCATGGATCTGTGCAGACGAAGTGAAAAGGTCAAGGTAAGTATCCTCGCGGTTGTTGTATGACCTTTCTATCCGATTTTCCGGCACTGTCTAAGATATGCAAGTGGCGAGTTTTTGGGTGCGATTGATACCGCTTATATCCAGAGGTGTAGGTGGTTCGGCGCATTTTGCCAGTTCCGCGCCCGCTGTTTCGGCTGCGGGGGATGGGGCCTGTTTGATATCCGATCCTAGGGGCGGGCAGGCCGATCGCTGCGTGCCAGAGTTGCCGCTTCTGCCCGGTCCAGGCTGGCCAGGGTCTGTTCCAAGGTGTCGCCTCTGGCTTTGGTCTTTAGCCAGATTTTGCGGCAGGAGGCAGGCGACCAAGGCAGTTTGGCCCCTTGAATCCAAAGCCGCAGGTCGCGCGGCAATTGATCGTAGGCCCGCATGGGGTCTTCCTTTCGTTTGCGGCGTTTTAGCTTGGTTTCCCCAATGTTCCTGATCCGGCGGCTGTGGTGGGCGATCTGTGTCATACTATCTGATGTTATGATATATTATTACTAGACTGGTAGCAATTTCGACTTCCGATCACAAGAGAGTTTGCAGGGAAAATGCTTCATCACAGGGCCTACGAATATGGGCGAGGTTGCGTTTGTTGTTCCATGGAAGTTAGGGAAGGGTACCTGAAAATTTGACCACCTATTGCGAAGTAGGTGATTTCCAAAGTGAGCTGCGTTCCATGACCGATCTCCATAATAGCGCGACATTCCAAAACAGATTCAACCAAGCACAGCGCTTTATTGCACCAACCATGCGCCAGGCCGGGCTGGACCTCAGTAAAATGCGAGCGCTGGAAATCGGGTGCGGCGAGGGGGCGAAAGTTTGCGCTTTGGCGCCGTTGTTTCAGACCTATGTTGGTATCGATTTGGACCGCCATGAACTGGCTATTGGGCAGGCCAATGTTGAGGCCCATGGTATCCAGAATGCAGAGCTGCGTTTGCAGGCGGCCAATGACCTGCCGCAGCTTTTGGCACAAGAGAGCTTTGACGTTATTTTCCTCTATGCTGTGATTGAACATTTGACGATTGAGGAGCGGCTCAACACATTGAAACTCTGTTGGGAGGCCCTGCCGCCCCATGGGTTATTGTATATCGGCGAGGCCCCAAACCGGATCGCGCCAATCGACTACCATTCGTCCAAAATGCCTTACTACAATCTGCTCCCCCGTGAGTTGGCCATTAAATTGGTTGATCGGTCTGGACATGAGAAATGGCGGCAAAGAGTTTGGGCGCAGGAAACCACCGAACTAGGGCTGTATCGCAATGGCCAGCATGTCGGGTTTGAGGACTTTGATCTCGGACTGATTCCGATGGATCAATTTGAACGGCATCTGATCGTCGATAATTGGTCAGAGGCCATGATGAACCTCTATCCCCTGCGCTGGTTTGAGCCGCGCAATCTGGAAGATTTTGAGTTTTTTGTGGCCTCTGGCACGTCAGAGCATCCAATCCCCCAGATGTTTGGGCGCTATTGGATCGAAGGAATCCTGGCAAAGACGCCCGCGGCGAAACCTTTGCCCAGAGTGCGTTTCCTAGAGCTGTCCGGGGTGGATCAAAAGCGGATTCACAGGGATCGTCTGGGGGTGCCAATTCATGGGGTCCATTTCAATTCCACGGCAAGGGTCACAGTGCCACCCGAGGTGCGCGAACTGTCCCTGGGCATTTCAGAAAAAAGCTATGGCGGGTTTCAACTGCTTTGGGGGGACGAGGTCCTCGGACATTATGCCGTTGAGGATATCCGAGCGGCCAACCTCGGCATCTGGACATTGCAATCCTGGAAGACCGTAAGGTTGCCACAATCGGGGGAGGCCAGACCGGTTGAGGTAATAATCCGACCCACAGAAGGCTCCTGGGTTGGTTTGTGTCCGCCATTTACGCGCTAGTCCTGCAGGCCGCGTATTTGTCACAAAAAACGCCCGCTCAAATCTGAGCGGGCGCTGATAATCCAAAATGGATCGGTGTTCTTAGCGGCGGATGCCAAGGCGTTTGATCAGGTCTTGGTAACGGGCCTCATCTTTGCCTTTGGTGTAATCTAGCAGCTTACGACGCAGGGCAACCATTTTCAAAAGGCCACGACGACCGTGGTTGTCTTTCTTGTGGGTTTTGAAGTGCTCGGTCAGGGTGTTGATGCGCGAGGTGAGGATAGCAACCTGTACTTCGGGCGAACCGGTGTCGCCTTCTTTGGTTGCGAATTCTTTCATCAAGCGTGTTTTTTCTTCAGCTGTAATCGACATCGGGGTCTCCTTTAAAAGGTTAGAGGGATGGCACAGGCCGGGATGTCGTCCAGCGCAGGCCCATGGAGTATAGCTGTCCCGAATCTATGACAGATGCGGACCAGATGCGGGCGTATAGGCGGTATTTCGGGAAAAGGCAAAGATGTTTTGCCCCGATGTTTCTATTGCGATCAACCAGGCAAGAACCCAGCAGAGATCGCAGATTGGCTGTCGATCAGCGCGATGTCAGAGATGCTCAGCCCTTTGCCGCCCGAAAGGCGCAGAACCTCAGCACCATTGACCCGGATGATTTGCTGGCCAGGGGTCTCTGCGTCGGGTTCGATTGTGATCTGCGGCTCTGCTTCGCTATCCGGGGTCCAGAACACCACCAACTGATCTTCGGAACTGTCAAAATCAATCAGTTCAACAGCTTCACCGCTGCCTGCCAGATCTTCGGCCCAGATGTGATCTGCGCCCTCGCCCGCGGTCACGATATCTCCTGCTCCGGCCACCAGGGTGTCGTCGCCTGCGCCGCCGTTGAGGTAATCCGTTTCGTCACCATCATCGGCCCCCCAGACCAAATCATCGCCGCTGCCGCCAAACAAGCTGTCCTGGCCTTCGCCGCCTGCCAGGGTGTCATTGCCGTCATTGCCATGCAGCGCGTCATTACCAGCCCCGCCGTCCAGGCTGTCATCGTCCGCACCGCCATGGGCGGTATCGTTGCCGCTGCCGCCTGTCAGGGTGTCTGCACCAAAGTGGCCAAATAGCGCGTCGTCGCCCGCATCGCCCTGCAGCGCGTCATCGCCGTATTCTCCGTGCAGGGTGTCATTGCCGCTGCCGCCCGTCAGCGTATCGTCCCCGGTTGCACCATGCAGGCTGTCATCGCCTGCGCCGCCCTCGATGGAGTCGTCGCCCGCATAGCCGTTCAATTGGTCGTTGCCGCCCAAGCCGGTGATGTGGTCGTTTGTGTCGCTGCCGACAATGGTGTCAGCCAGGTCAGATCCTGTCATCTGCGACCCGTCCAACAGCAGCAGATCGCCACTGCCGTCGCTCTCGGTCTCTGTGTCGCTGCTGCTGTCAATAAAATCGCAGAGCTCTAGCCCGCTGTCGGTGCCGCTGTCGTTGTTGCCCTCTGTTGCGCCATCGAGGAACTCGTCGGCAGGAATCACAGGACCATCTGCGGGGGCATCATCCGCGGGCTGATCGTCCCCGGCCTGATCCTCTGAGGTCTGATCGTCGCTAAAATCTAGCAGGGCGGCACCGCCAATTCCCATAAGCCCCAAAAGGCCTGCAAACCACAACATGGCATTACTCCAAAACCAAAGCGATCGTCGCGGAGATAGGGTGACGATCCGTGGTCAGTCTGCCATATCTGGCTTAATTGTCTCCAAACAAATGCAGAACACTGCGCATGGTTGCTTTGCTAGCAAGTTCAAACGCTTGGCAGATAACTCTGCGAATCCCGGCCGTTAAAAATGCGTCAATTCCAAAGCTGCGGGGCCTGAGAATAGGCGATGTAGAGCGGATGCTTGGGGTGGCCGTGCTTGCTCAGCCCCAGGTGATGCAGCGGTTTGCCGCTGGCGCGCAGCAGGTCGGCGATGATCGCGCCCTGGCCGCGATGCGCCCCATGGGTGCCCCAGGCGCAGATCACCATATCGGCCCAGTGCATGCCTGCAAGGATCGCCGCGCGATTGTCGGGGCCTTCCGGGTCAGCGGCGGCGCGCATCACCTTTGGATCGGTGGCGCGCAGGGCAAAGATATTGGTGGCTTGAAAACCGCCGAACCCCAGGGCGCGGGCGCGGCGTTCGCAGCGCTCGATCGTGGGGTCGTTTTGCACCTCTGTCGCCTTGGAGGGGTTGAGCATCACAAACATCACCCGCTGGCCTGCGGGCTCCCAAACGCGGGTCAGGCTGTAGCGATAGGTTTCGCAGTCGGAATAGACAGCGGTGGAGGGCGCATCGCCCTTGGTATGGCTGCGGCTGATCATGGCGCTGTCCTGCCAGTCTGCCAGCGATGAGGCAAGCCCATCGCAGCACAGACTTGTCAGGGGCTGTTTATCACTCTGGCTGCACAAACACGCGCGAGGGGTGCAATTCGCCTGCCTTGTAGATCCCCACGGCAACGGCCTTGCCCTCAAACGAGGCCCAGGCTTCATCGCCGTATTCGACGGTTGCCGCCAGCACCATGCCGGGATTGCCATTGCGCAGACGCACCGCACCTTCCGGGGTGCATTTCAGCTCGGGCAGATCGGCCAGCCCCTGTTCCAGCGGGCGCAAATAGCTGTCCAGCTCTGGTGTGCGTTCCATCCGCAGGATGTCGTCCAGCTTCAGCCCGTCGCTGGCATCGAAGGGGCCGGACCAGATGCGGCGCAGCTCCTTCACGTGGCCATGACAGCCCAGTGCCGCGCCCAGATCCCGCGCGATAGAGCGCACATAGCCGCCCTTGCCGCAGGTCATTTCCAGGACCACGTGGTCGGGATCGGGGCGATCCACCAACACCAGCTCTTCCACCCAAAGCGGCCGGGCGGCGATTTCAAAGTCATCATCGCCGTCGCGGGCCAGTTTATAGGCGCGCTGCCCGTCGATCTTGACGGCAGAAAATTTGGGCGGCACTTGCTGGATATCACCGATAAAGGCACCCAGCGCCTGCTTGATCTCTTCATCCGTGGGGCGTGCATCGCTGCTGGCAATGACTTCACCTTCGGCATCGTCGGTGTTGGTGGCCTGGCCCAGCCGCACGGTAAAGGTATAGGCCTTCAAGGCGTCGGTGATATAAGGGACGGTCTTGGTGGCTTCGCCCAGAGCAATGGCCAACACGCCGGTTGCTTCGGGGTCAAGCGTTCCCGCATGGCCGGCCTTCTTGGCCTCCAGCGCCCAGCGGACCTTGTTGACGACAGCGGTCGAGGTCAGCCCGGCGGGTTTATCCACCACCAGCCAACCTGAAATATCGCGCCCTTTGCGTTTGCGTGCCATGTGGTTCCCCGAATGCAAGTGAGGCGCGCGGCCTATCCCAGGGATGATGTCCTGTCAATTCGACAGTCCAAAGACCTGGATCGGTGTGATCAGATTCGATGCCATCCGGCGGCGGGTTATTCCACCACGCCGATGACCGGCCCCATCATGAAACCCGCATCAGATCGTCCGATCTGTGGCGCATGCAGGCGTGATATATTGCCGTCAAAATACAGCGCATTGGGCAGCTTCAGGTGGTCGCGAAACAGGCTGCCAAACTGGTGAAAGGTCACAGCATTACGCGAAATGGCAAAGACCACGCGGCGGCCATCCGCCGAGGTGCCAACGCCGTTGCGAATATAATACGAGGTAGAGTCGGGCAGAAACCGCGGATGCAGCGCGCCATCAATCACCAGCATCGGCCCCGATTGGGTGGCCGAGGTGCAGGTTGTGCCGGCATCGCGAAAGGCGAGGGTTTCAAACACATCGGCGCGGCCCTCGCGCAGGCACAAGACGCCATTGGGCAGCAGGCCAAAATTGCCGGGACCGGCGTTGGGGATCAGCCGCATCTCTTGTTTGCCGTCTTCGATATACAGACCAACCGGAGCGCGATTGGCGTGATACATGCCGGCATTGGTCGCAAAGGCGAGGGCCTTGCCTTCGGCCGCGAGCGCCTCTTCGATCCGGGAGAAATGGCCATAGACCTGGCCTTGTTCATTACGCAGAAACAGCCGAAGCTGCGCCCGGCTGGCATCCACGTCGCACAGCGTATAACGATTGCCATCATAGGCGATATCTTCGCACTGCAGGGGCGTTGTCTCGGCGATTGCCTGTTCGGTGATCTGTGAGGTCGTCACCACATCTGACCCGCTGTCGGCCCCCAGTGTTGGTGCCGCCCATAGGGCGGCCAGCACTGCAAGGGCCGGGCGGATCACTCGTCGAGATCGCGGCGCACCGCGTCCTGTTCCAGCATCTTGCGGGTGGCATCCATCTGATCATAGGTCAGATCCAGCTGAAAGCGCAGGTCGGGGGTGTATTTCATCCCCAGCTTCTTACCTGCCAGGGTGCGTAGCTCCCACTTGTTGCGGGCCAGCAGTTTTAGCAGGTCCTCTTGCCCCTTGCCGCCCAGCGGCAGCACATAGGCCGTCGCGATGCGCAGATCGGGGGTGACGCGGACCTCACCGACGGTCACGGACATGCGGTTCAGCTCGGGGTCGTGCAGTTCCCCACGCATCAGCACTTCGGACAGGGTCCGGCGGATCAGCTCGCCGACGCGCAGCTGCCGTTGGGAGGGGGCGCGCCCCTCAGGAGATTTGTTCTTTGCCATATCTTCGATCTAAGCCGAAACCAGCCCTTTGCCAAGTCATCGCCAAGCAGGTAGGAGAAAACCAGCAAAAACATCGACCCATTCAGCAATGAGGACCACAGCAATGACCAAAACACCGGGGATCGTGATCACGGGGGCCTCTGGCCGCATGGGGCAGATGTTGATCAAGACGGTGCTGGACAGCGACAAGGCGCGGCTGGTCGGCGTGGTGGAACGCAGCGGTCATCCCTGGGTCGGACAGGATCTTGGCCTGGCGATGGGTGGCAGTGCAATCGGCGTGATGGTCAGCGATGATCCGCAGGCGGTGTTTGCGCAGGCGCAGGCGGTGATTGATTTCACTTCCCCCGAGGCCACATTGGCCTTTTCCAAAATGGCGGCCAAGGCGGGCGTGGTGCATGTGATTGGCACCACGGGCATGTCCGAGGCGCAGATCGCGGCGTTGAAAACTGCTGCGGCTGAGACGGTTCTGGTTCGGGCCGGCAATATGAGCCTGGGCGTCAACTTGCTGGTGCAGTTGACCAAAAAGGTTGCCGCCGCGCTGGATGAAGATTTCGATATCGAGGTGATCGAGGCGCATCACCATCACAAGGTGGATGCTCCCTCAGGCACCGCGCTGATGCTGGGTGAAGCCGCCGCCGAGGGGCGCGGTGTTGTGCTGGCGGATGTGTCTGATTCGGGGCGTGATGGCATCACCGGGGCACGTAAACGTGGTGACATCGGCTTTAGCGCGATTCGCGGCGGCGATATCGTGGGGGAGCATGACGTGCTTTTTGCTGCCGCCGGGGAACGCATCGTGCTGCGCCATATGGCGACGGATCGGGCAATTTTTGCCCGCGGCGCGCTGAAGGCGGCGCTCTGGGGGCAGGGGCAGGCGCCGGGGGAATATGACATGCTGGCCGTGCTTGGGCTGTAAGCCGCATCAGTCGGCCATCCAAGGGCCTGTCGCGATCATTGGCATTGGCGCGACTGGCTCTCACTTCCTGTTTAACAAGTTCCAGGCGCGCAAAGCCGGTCCCGACATTTGCGCCGCATGCGCTAAAAATCGATAGCGATGCCTTTTTTCTCCCAGTCGCCATAGCGGGCGGGGTCTAGCCCGTCACGTCCGCCCAGTTCAACGGGCGGTTTTGCCTTGGCCTCGGCTTCCTTGCGGCGCTGTGCGGCTTCGGCCAGGGCGCGCTGGGCGGCAGGGGGTAGGGTTGGCTGTGTGCTCGCTGGATCCTGTGGGGCAGGGCTTTGTTGCGGGGGCTGGGTCTCGTCGCTCATCGCGGGTTCCTTTATGCTGCGGCCATGGTATACGCCCCTCCTTGGTGGGGACAAGCCACCCGGCGTGCTGATGCTATGGCCAGCAGTGCGCGCCCCCATGCGAAGGAGAGCAGCAATGTCCGATGGAACCCAGGCCCGCCGTACGGTGATCTACCTTCTGGATCAGGTTCTGGGCGAGGGCCGGTTGTTGGCGGAATGCTATGCCGCTGGCGCGCTGGAGCGGCTGACGCCGGAAGATCGCGCCCGCACCCAGCGCCTGACCCTGCAGACCCTGCGCAGCCTGGAGCGCGCCGATCGCGTGCTGCAAAAGCATTTGAAAAAATCGACGCCGCTGACCGTGCATAATGCGCTGCGGCTGGGCACGGTTGAACTGTGCCACGGGGCGGCCGCGCATGGGGTGGTCAATGACATGGTGGCGATCATCTCCAAGCACCGCCGCCATGGCCAGCTGAAAGGGCTGGTCAATGCGGTGCTGCGCAAAGTGGCAGATCAGGGCCCGGCAGAATGGGCCAAACTGCGGGTGCCGCGCCTGCCGAAATGGCTGCGCAGCCCGCTGGCGCAGGCCTGGGGTAGTGCTGCCATGCTTGAAATTGAAGCGGCCCACTATGCCGGCGCGCCGTTGGATATCACCGGCAAACCGGGTGCGGATCTGTCGCCGCTGGGCGGAGAGCGTCTGGCGACGGGGTCGCAGCGTCTGGCCGAGGCCGGGCGGGTTTCGGCGCTGCCGGGGTATGAGGCCGGGGATTGGTGGGTGCAGGATGCCGCTGCCGCGTTGCCCGCCCAGATCCTGCAGGCACAAAAGGGCGAGCGGGTGCTTGATCTTTGTGCGGCGCCGGGCGGCAAGACCATGCAGATGGCCGCCAGCGGTGCTCAGGTGACGGCGGTGGATAGCTCTGCCGTGCGGATGGAGCGCCTGCGTGAAAACCTTGCCCGTACCGGGCTGGCTGCCGATCTGGTGGTTGGCGACGCCTTGGAACAGGCGGGGCAGTTTGACGCGGTATTGCTGGATGCGCCCTGTTCTGCTACCGGCACTATTCGCCGCCACCCCGATCTGCCACATGCCAAGGATGGCGCGGCCTTTGGTGCCCTGATAGAGCTGCAGGCGCAGATGCTCGCCCATGCCTGGAGCCTGGTCAAACCCGGTGGGCGTCTGGTCTTTTGCACCTGTTCGCTGCTGCCGGATGAAGGCGAATGTCAGGTCGAAGAGGCGTTGGAGATCTTTCCGGATATGTCCGTTGACAGCAGCGTGCTGGCGCCGCTGGGGATTGATCCGGCCTGGATCACTGAAGAAGGCGGCCTGCGTCTGCGCCCGGATTACTGGCGGGATCAGGGTGGCATGGATGGATTTTACATGGCGCTTTTGCGCAAATCTGCCTGATCGATACCCCACCTGCGCATTCTTCGGTGACTTGAGACAGCAACACCGCTAGTCTTTTGCCAAAACGCCAGCACTTCAAAGCAAAAGGCGTGAGGCAGAGAGCATGTCCAGATACGATAGAGTGGCGGGTCGTGGGACCCGGATCATGAATAGGTTATATGCCTGGCGCGCCCGCAAGCAGCCAGCCGCCAGCGGGTTTGTGTCACACCCCGAGCCGCGCACCATTGGCAGCTTTGCCCGCGGGCGGCAGCTGGTGGCGGGCAACCTGCTCTTTGCCGGGTTTCTGGTCGAATCGGACACCACTGGACTCTGGGATGTGACGGCCCCCGATGCCGCCTTCGAGGCGGAGCGTCAGGGCTTTTCCTGGCTTGATGATCTGGCAGCGGTGGGGGATATCCGGGCGCGGCAGAAGGCCCAGAAATGGGTCTGGGGCTGGATCGAAACCCATGGCGCAGCGGCGGGGTTAGGCGGGGCCCTGTCCTGGTCTCCAGATCTGACCGGGCGGCGGGTGATTCGCTGGATCAACCACGCTTTATTTTTGCTCAGCAGTAAGGACCGGGCCGAGAGCGAGGCATTTTATCAGTCTCTGTCACAGCAGACCTGGTTCCTGTCGCGGCGCTGGCAGGGGGCCTCTCCGGGGTTGCCCCGATTTGAGGCGCTCACCGGGCTGATCTATGCCGGGCTGGCGCTGCAGGGGCGCGAAGAGCTGGCCGATCCGGCCATCCGTGCCCTGGCGCAGGAATGTGAAAGCCAGATCGACGCGGAAGGCGGTGTGCCAACCCGCAACCCCGAAGAGCTGCTGGAGGTCTTCACCCTGCTGACCTGGGCTGCCGCCGCCTTGCATGAGGCTGGGCGCACGGTGCCTGCGGCGCAGATCAAGGCGATAGAACGGATTGCCCCGGCGCTGCGTACCCTGCGCCATGCAGATGGCGGGCTGGCGCGGTTTCACGGCGGCGGTCGCGGGATAGAGGGCTGGCTGGATCACGCGCTGGCTGCCGCCCATGTTTCTGGTAAGCACCTTGATGGGCTGGCGATGGGCTATGCCCGGCTTGCGGCTCGGCGCACATCGGTGGTGATCGACGCGGCTGTTCCGCCCCAGGGGGCGGCTTCCGGCAATGGCCATGCCTCTACCCTGGCGTTTGAGCTGACCTCGGGGCGGCGCCCCCTTGTGGTGAACTGCGGCTCGGGAGAGACCTTTGGCCTGGAATGGCGTCGCGCCGGGCGGGCCACCCCGTCGCATTCCACCCTTTGCCTGGCGGGGCATTCCAGTGCGCGTCTGGCCCCGGCTGACCGCACCACTGGGCAAGAGCTTTTGGTCGAGGGGCCAACCGAGGTTCAGATCGCGCTGGAGGAAGACACCGCAGCCAACCGCTTTCAGGGCGGCCATGACGGTTATCTGCGTGACTTTGGCCTGACCCATGCGCGCACCCTGGAATTGTCGGATGATGGCCGCAGCCTGTCGGGCGAAGATCTCTTGGTGGCCATCGAAGAGCCTGCCAAACGGGTTTTCTCCAAAATGCTGGATCGCTCTGGCACCCAGGGTATTGGCTTTGAGTTGCGCCTACACCTGCACCCAGATGTGGATTCGGCGCTTGATCTGGGGGGGGCTGCGGTTTCTATGGCGCTGAAAAGCGGTGAGATCTGGGTCTTCCGCCATGATGGAAACTGTGAATTGACGCTGGAACCCAGTGTTTATCTGGAAAAAACACGATTAAAGCCGCGTGCAGCCAAGCAGATCGTTTTATCTGGCCGCGCAATCGAGTATGCGACACGCGTCCGGTGGACGCTGAGCAAGGCGCAAGAGACCGCTATTGCTGTGCGTGACCTGAATCGGGATGAGCCCGAGATTTTTGACTGAGCCTAGACTTGAGCCTGAAAAGGACCGCCCTGCCATGACCGACCAGACCCCTATTCGCCGCGCCCTGCTTTCCGTATCCGATAAGACGGGTCTTATCGACCTGGGCAAGGCGCTGAGCGCACGCGGCGTTGAGCTTTTGTCCACCGGCGGTTCCGCCAAAACCCTGCGTGAGGCCGGGCTAGAGGTCAAGGATGTGGCTGATATCACAGGCTTTCCTGAAATGATGGATGGTCGGGTGAAGACACTTCACCCGATGGTACACGGCGGTCTTTTGGCGCTGCGTGACAATGCCGATCACATCAAGGCGATGGAAGAGCATGGTATTGGCCCAATCGACCTTTTGGTGGTGAACCTTTACCCGTTTGAGGAAACCGTGGCCAAGGGTGCCGATTATGACACCTGCATCGAAAACATCGACATTGGCGGCCCGGCGATGATTCGCGCCGCCGCCAAGAATCACGGTGATGTCACCGTGGTTGTGGATGTCGCCGATTATGAGGCGCTGTTGGCCAATATGGATCAGAACGGTGGCGCCACCGCGCCTGATTTCCGCCGCAAGCTGGCCCAGATCGCCTATGCCCGCACCGCCGCCTATGATGCTGCCGTGTCCACCTGGCTGGCTGGCGCGCTGGAGCTGGAAGCGCCGCGCCGCCGCGCCTTTGCCGGCGAGCTGAAGCAGACCCTGCGCTATGGCGAGAACAGCCACCAGAAAGCGGCCTTTTACACCGATGGCACCGATCGCCCCGGTGTTGCCACGGCGCAGCAACTGCAGGGCAAGGAACTGTCCTACAACAATATCAACGACACTGATGCCGCCTATGAACTGGTGGCGGAATTCGATCCGGCTGAAACAGCTGCGGTGGCGATCATCAAGCACGCCAACCCCTGTGGCGTTGCCAAGGGGGCGAGCTTGGTTGAAGCCTATCAAAAGGCCTTTGATTGTGACCGCACCTCTGCCTTTGGTGGTATTGTGGCGCTGAACCAGCCGTTGGATGCGGAAACAGCCACCAAGATTGTCGAGATCTTCACTGAGGTGGTGATTGCGCCCGGCGCCTCGGATGAGGCCAAGGCGATCTTTGCCGCCAAGAAAAACCTGCGCCTGCTGCTGACCGATGGTCTGCCAGACACCCGCGCGGCCCAAACCGCCTACAAACAGGTTGGCGGCGGTGTTCTGGTGCAGGACAAAGACGTGGGCTACGTTGGCATGGATGATCTGAAAGTGGTGACTGAAAAAGCCCCCACCGAAGAGCAAATGCAGGACCTTCTCTTTGCCTGGAAGGTTGCCAAACACGTGAAATCCAACGCTATTGTCTATGTCAAAGGCAATGCCACCGTTGGTGTTGGCGCCGGCCAGATGAGCCGCCTGGATAGTGCCAATGTGGCGGCCTCCAAGGCGCAGCGCATGGCCGATGAACTGGGGCTTGATGCGAGCCTGGCCAAGGGATCGGCCGTGGCATCTGATGCGTTCTTCCCCTTTGCCGATGGTCTGCTGGAAGCCGCAGCAGCAGGTGCAACCTGCGTGATCCAACCGGGTGGTTCCATGCGTGACGACGAGGTGATCGCCGCTGCTAACGCGCAGGGCATCGCCATGGTCTTTACCGGCATGCGCCACTTCCGCCACTAATCAAAACACGAGAAAAAAATGGCAGCAGCACGTTTGATTTTTTGGGGCGCCTTTTGGGCCTTTCTGGTGGACCAGGCCAGTAAATATCTGGTCATCCACTGGATGGGCCTGTCCCGACGTCTGAGCATAGATGTGCTGCCGCCGCTGCTGAATTTTCGCTATGGCGAAAACACTGGCATCAATTTTGGCCTGTTTGATAGCGATGTCGATACGGCCCGCTGGGTGTTGATTGGCTTGTCGCTGGTGATTTGTCTGGCGCTTGTGCTCTGGGTTGGGCGGGGCCGCGACAAGGGCGCGCTGATGCAGGTTTCAGCCGGGCTGGTGATTGGCGGGGCCCTTGGCAATGTCGCGGATCGCCTGCTCTATGGCTATGTGCTCGATTTTCTCAATATGTCCTGCTGTGGGGTCAATAACCCCTATGTGTTCAATCTGGCAGACGTGTTCATTTTTGCCGGGGCGGCTGGTTTGATCCTGTTTGAGGGGCGCAGCAAAAAGCCTGCGTGACCTCCCCTGGGAAATAGGCTAAAACCGCGTTGAAACTGGCGGGAGTATTGGGGAAATGCGAATTCCTCTGGCAATTATCGGTCTGATCTGTGCCGTGGCTGTAACGGGCTGCGGACAAAAATCGTTGCGCGATATTCGCAGCACCGGCCCCGGACCAGATGAATTTCTGGTGCTGCCGCCCAAACCGCTGAGCGCGCCGACTGACTATGCTGCGTTGCCGCAGCCAACGCCGGGTGGCACCAATCGCACGGATACCAACCCGCAGGCCGATGCCGTGGCGGCCCTGGGAGGCAAGCCCTCGGCGCTGGTGCCGGGATCGGGGATTCCAGCCAGCGATGCCGGCCTTGTCACCGCGTCTAGCCGGTATGGCGTGTCGCCGAATGTGCGTCAGGCCCTGGCCGCAGAAGATGCCGCTTTCCTCAAACGCAGACGGCGCGGCGGGCGCATCAAGATCGCGCCGGTTGATCGCTACGAACAGATCTATGCCAAAGAGACGCTTGATCCCTTTGCCGCCAATGAGGCCTTTCGCCGGGCCGGGGCTGCGACCCCCTCTGCGCCACCTGTGAGTGAAGAATAACAGCCTCAGCCCGGTCGCTGGTCTTGCTGCCTGCCGCCGCTTTTGGCTGGTACGATCGGTTGCGGTGGCTGTACTGCCAGCGATCACCTTTACGATAGTGATACTTGCGCTTACGCCTCAAGGGGGTAGGTTAAGCGCGGATGAGCGGGTTGCTTTATTCCAACCATGATACCCGTCAGATGGCAGGCCAGATCCAGCTCTGCTAGATCGAAGCCTGATCCGGGACCACAGGCAGTTTGCCCGGTTCATCTGACTGGCACCATGGTTGCAGCGATCCATTTGCCCCACTGTTTACATCAACGCCCGATATAAGCCCGCGCTGCGGTCTGCAGCCCTGGCTTCGATAATGAGGAGAATGCCAAATGATCCCAAGGATTACCTTGGCGGTGACCATGCTGAGCATCAGCCTTACAGGCAGCATGATCGGGGCCGGCAGCGGCGCTCTGGCTGAAACGCCCGCGACGGTTACAGAGGTCGAAGACCCTATCACAAGTTTTACGTTGGACAATGGCATGCAGGTTGTCGTGGTCGAAGACCACCGGGTGCCGGTGGTGCAGCACATGGTCTGGTACCGGGCGGGCTCTGCCGATGAACCTATTGGCCAGTCCGGGGTTGCGCATTTTCTGGAACATTTGCTGTTCAAGGGCACAGATACCCTTGCCGCCGGCGAACTTTCGGCGACAGTAGCGGCCAATGGTGGGCGCGACAATGCCTTTACCAGCTATGATTATACCGCCTATTATCAGCGGGTTGCTTCGGATCGGCTGGAGCTGATGATGCAGATGGAAAGCGACCGGATGGTCAATCTGCGCCTTGCCGAAGAGGATATCGTCACCGAACGCGAAGTGATCCTGGAAGAGCGCAACCAGCGCACGGACAACAGCCCCCGCGCTTTGTTTGGTGAACAGCTGAAGGCCGCACAATATCTGAACCATCGCTACGGGCAGCCAGTGATCGGCTGGCGTCACGAGATGGAAGAGCTGGACATGGCCGATGCGCTATCCTTTTACGGCACCTATTATGCGCCCAATAATGCCATTCTGGTGGTGTCGGGCGATGTGGACCCGGAAGAGGTGAAATCCTTGGCCGAGACCTATTATGGCGTGATCCCGGCAAATCCGGATCTGCCGCAGGTTCGGGCGCGCAGCAAAGAGCCGCCGCAAAATGCGGAGCGGCGCCTGATCTACCGTGACCCACGCGTCGCCCAGCCCTATGTCCAGCGCTCTTATCTGGCGCCGGAACGCGATGCGGCTGCGCAGGAAAAGGCCGCCGCGCTGTATCTTCTGGCAGAGCTGTTGGGCGGGGGGACTACATCATATCTGGCCAATGCGCTGCAGTTTGATCAGCAGGTTGCTGTCTACACGGGTGCGTTTTACTCAGGCGTTTCTCTGGATGCGACCAGCTTTGATTTTCTGGTGGTGCCAGCCGAAGGCGTCGCCCTGCAAGAGGCCGAGGATGCATTGGATGCCACCCTGGCTGAATTCATGGCCAAGGGCGTGGACCTGGAACAGCTAGAGCGGATCAAGCTGCAACTGCGGGCCTCGGAAATCTATGCGCGCGACAATGTCGATGGCATCGCCACTCGCTATGGCCGGGCGCTGACCTCGGGGCTGACGATTGAGGATGTGCAGGATTGGCCGAAGATTTTGCAATCGATAACCGCGGATGAAATCATCGCCGCTGCGCAGGATTTGCTGCGTCCCGAGGCCTCGGTGACGGGGTGGATGATGCGGCAGGAGGAGGGCAAGTGATGCGCCTTACAGTGATAAAGACGGCTCTGTTTTTCTGGGCCGGGATCGCGGCGCTGGCGCTACCGGCGCAGGCGGAAATCAAGATCGAAGAAGTCACATCACCCGGTGGCATCACTGCCTGGCTGGTCGAGGACCATTCGATCCCCTTTACCGCGCTAGAGTTGCGCTTTCGCGGCGGCACCTCGCTGGATGCACCGGGCAAACGGGGGGCGACCTATCTGATGGCCGGCCTTCTGGAGGAAGGCTCTGGTGAGATGCGGGCGCAGGACTATACCCGCGCGGTTGAAAATCTGGCGGCCAGTTTCGGCTATGATGCCGACCGTGACAGCCTGTCGATCTCGGCCCGCTTTCTGAGCGAAAATCGCGATGCGGCAATTACCCTGCTGCAGCAAACCCTACAGCAGCCCCGCTTTGATCAGGATGCCTTGGACCGGGTTCGGGCACAGGTGCTGGCCGGGCTTCGATCGGATCTGAAGGATCCCAATAAGATTGCCAGCCAGGCCTTTGCCGCCCTGGCCTATGGCGACCACCCCTATGGCAGTTCCGGCAAGGGCAGTATCGAGAGCGTCTCGGAATTGACGCGGCAGGATATCTTTGCTGCGCATGATGCGATCTTTGCCAAAGACCGGCTCTATGTCAGTGCGGTGGGGGACATCACCCCAGAGGATCTGGGGCTGCTGCTGGACCAGCTGTTGGGCGATCTGCCCGCCGCCGGGGCGGCGCTGCCGGGGCCAGCAGAGGTGACCATTCCGGGGGGTGTCAGCATCGTTGATTACGACACACCGCAATCGGTGGCGCTGTTTGGCCATCAGGGGATTGAACGCGATGATCCCAGGTTCTTTGCCGCCTATATCATGAACCAAATTCTGGGTGGCGGGTCGTTTGACAGCCGCCTGATGAAAGAGGTGCGGGCAAAACGTGGGCTGACCTATGGCGTCTATTCCTATCTGGTGCCGCAGGATCTGGCGGCGACCTACATGGGGCAGCTGGGATCGGCCAACAGCAAGATGGCCGAAGCGGTCGAGGTGATTCAGGCTGAATGGCAGGGCCTTGCCAGCGACGGGGTCACCGAGAAAGAGCTGCAAGACGCCAAGACCTATCTGACCGGGGCCTATCCGCTGCGCTTTGATGGCAATGGCCAGATTGCATCGATCCTGGTGGGGATGCAAATGGATGACCTGCCGATCGACTACGTGCAGACCCGCAATGACAAGATCAACGCGGTGACACTAGAGGAAATCAACCGCGTTGCCGCAGAGGTTCTGCGCCCGCAAGAGCTGCATTTCGTCGTGGTGGGCCGCCCAGTGGGGTTGGCCGAGACAATCAACTGATCCCGTCTGGCGCAGATTTTTTCTGGCGGATGCAACAAGAAAGGCCGGGGAATTCCCCCGGCCTTTTTCTGTGTCCTGACCTGTCTGGCCTTATTCGCCGTAGGGCACCCAGATGTTTTTTACCTCAGTGGATTCCCGCAGCATGGTGCGACTGTGGTCCTGGCTCCAGTCAATCGCGCTTTGCGGTATCCAGGTCCGTTTCAGGTTCAGCGCCGAGGCCTGCTCAATCGTGCTGTCCAGATCTGCCGAGGCAAAGCTCCAGACCGCATCGACATTCATATGCGCAGCCAGTGGTTCGGCCAGCGCTTCGGCGTCGCCGGTCAGGATATTGACCACCCCTGCTGGTACATCGGAGGTTTCCAGCACCTGAAAGAAATCGGTCGCAGCCAGTGGAAACGGGGCTGAAGCGGCCAGCACCACCCGGTTGCCCATGGCCAGCGCCGGTGCCATCAGCGACACCAGCCCCAGCAGCGGTGCCTCATCCGGGCAGAGCGCGCCGATCACGCCAACCGGTTCTTTCATCGCCAGGGCCACGGCGCGCATTGGCACGCCGTGTACCTGGCCATCATACTTGTCGGCCCAGGCGGCGGCGGTGAACAGGCGTTCGACCGTGGTTTCGACCTCTTTCACGCCGGTCTTCTTGCCGGTCATGGCGTCAATGCGATTGGCAAATTCGGTGGCGCGTGCGGACAGATTTTCGCCGATATAGTACAGGATCTGCGCCCGAAGATGGCCGGTGGTCTTGGACCAGGCCTTGGCAGAGGCCGCGGCTTCGACGGCATTGCGGATGTCTTTGCGCCCGGCCTGTCCCACATGGCCGATCAGCTTGCCATTGGGGGCGTAGATGGCTTTGGAATAGCCGCTGTCAGGACGGGCCTGTTTGCCGCCGATATACATCTTGGCGGTGCGGTCCACCGGATCGGTGTTGCCGCCTGGCTGTTTACCTTCAAAGGCGGCAAGGGATTTGCGCGCCTTGGGTTTGTCCTTGGGGCGGGTATAGGCGCTCAGACCTTCCCAGCCGCCTTCCCGGCCAAAGCCGCTTTCGCGGACCCCGCCAAAGCCGGCGGCGGCGTCAAACATATTGGTGCCATTGATCCAGACCACCCCGGCGACCAGCTTGGGGGCAAGATCCAGCGCCAGATTGATGTTTTCGCTCCAGACGGTGGCGGCTAGCCCATAGCGGCTGTTGTTGGCCAGTTCTACTGCCTCGGCCGGGGTGCGAAAGGTACAAGAAACCAGCACTGGGCCAAAGATTTCTTCCTGCATCAGGGGATCCGATGGCGCGAGCCCCTGGATCAGCGTTGGCGGGAAAAAGCAGCCCTCGCTTGGCAGGGGCAGGGCGGGTTGATAGGTCTCGCCGGCCTGATTGGCCGCGACCAGGGCGGTGATGGTTTGCAGTTGTACCGGGTCAACCACAGCACCGATGTCGATGGATTTATCCAGCGGGCTGCCCAGGCGTAGCTTGTCCATACGTGCCTTGAGCCGGGTGTAGAACTGATCGGCAATGCCTTCCTGCACCAAGAGGCGCGATCCGGCACAGCAGACCTGGCCCTGGTTGAACCAGATGGCATCCACCAGCCCTTCGACCGCAGAGTCCAGATCGGCATCGTCAAACACGATGTAGGGTGATTTTCCGCCCAGTTCGAGCGTCAGCGCCTTGCCAGTGCCGGCGGTGGCTTCGCGGATGCGCCGCCCAACCGAGGTCGACCCGGTAAAGGCGATCTTGTCCACATCCGCAGCCACGATCATTTCGCCCACAGCTCCATCGCCGGTGACGATGTTGACCACGCCTTTGGGCAGCCCGGCCTGCTGGCAGATATCGGCAAACAGCAGCGCGGTAAGCGAGGTATATTCCGCCGGTTTCAGCACCACGGTATTCCCCATAGCGAGCGCCGGCGCGACCTTCCAGGCCAGCATCAACAGTGGGAAATTCCAGGGGATGATCTGGCCACAGACCCCAAGCGCCTGGGCTCCCGGCAGCTCCGCTTCCATCAGTTGGGCCATGCCCGCGTGATAGTAGAAGTGGCGCTGCGCCAGCGGGATGTCGATATCGCGGCTTTCGCGGATCGGCTTGCCGTTGTCCATGGTTTCCAGCACCGCAAACAGGCGCGCGTGTTTCTGCAAAAGCCGGGCAATGGCATAAAGAAACCGCGCCCGTCCCGGCCCGCCAAGTTTTTCCCAACCGGGCTGGGCGCTGCGCGCCGCAGAGGTGGCGGCATCGACATCGGCCTGGCTGGCCTGGCTGAGGGTCGCCAGAACCTCGCTGGTGGCGGGGTTGCGGCTGTCAAAGCCATCGCCGGGCGCGGTAAAGCTGCCATTGATGAAATGGCCAAAGCGGTCGCCTTGGTCAACCAGCCAGGCCAAGGCCTCGGCGGCGCTTTCGGGGGCAGGGCCATAATCCATGGTCTCAAAAATCTCTTTGATGCTCATTGTATCGGTTCCTTGGCCGTGCAGCCTTGGGGTTTCAGCACCCGTTGGGTGGAGGCAGGATGGCGCAGCAGTGCCGCTGCGGGACGAAGGGGGCGCGGCACCAGATTGCCACCGCAGTTGGGGCAGATGCCTTTGAGGGTGTTGTCGGCACAATCGGCGCAGAAGGTGCATTCAAAGGTACAGATTCGGGCCTCTGGGCTGTGCGGTGGCAGATCGCGATCGCAACATTCACAATTTGGTCTCAACTCAAGCATCTGATCAGGCCAGCGCATGGCGGTAGTCGGCCGAATAGGCACCGGTGACATGGTGTTCCAATTGGCGCTCGATGTCGTTCAACAGCGATGACGCGCCAAAGCGGAACAGCCCTGGCTGCAGCCAGTGATTCCCCAGCTCTTCCTTGATCAGGGACAGATAGACCAGCGCGTCCTTTGCCTTGGAGATACCGCCGGCCGGCTTATAGCCAACCCGGAAACCGGTGCGGTGGTAATAGTCGCGGATGGCGCGGATCATCACCAGGCTGACGGGCAGGGTGGCGTTGACGCTTTCCTTGCCGGTCGAGGTCTTGATGAAATCGGCCCCCGCCATCATGCAGATCAGCGAGGCCCGTGCCACGTTGCGCAGCGACCCCAGCTCTCCGGTGGCCAGGATCGCCTTCACATGGGCCTCGCCGCAGGCCATGCGAAAGGCCTGCATTTCATCATAGAGCGCCTGCCAGTTCCCCGACAAAACGTGGCGGCGTGAAATCACGATGTCGATTTCGCGGGCACCTGCCTTGACGCTTTCGCTGATCTCGGCAAGGCGCAAGTGAAAGGGCGATAGCCCGGCGGGAAACCCGGTGGACACGGCGGCGACGGGAATGCCACTGCCCTCCAGCGCGGTCACTGCGGCCGGGATCATGTCATGGTAGACGCAGATCGCGCCGGTGGTGATCGGCCCCATGTTCAGCGCCTGCAACAGATCGGGACGCAGCGGTTGGCGGGCCTTGGCGCAGAGACGGCGCACCCGGTCGTCGGTGTCATCCCCGGACAGGGTGGTCAGGTCGATGCAGGTGATCGCTTTCAGTAACCAGGCAGCCTGATAGTCCTTTTTCACGCTGCGTCGTGCGGGCAACGTGGCGCAGCGGCGTTCAATTGCAGATGTATTGGCCTGCAAGCTGGTGACCCAATCAAGGTCAAGCGCCATACCGGGGTTGCGCGGTTCCTGGGCCAGGGCCAGCGGGTTCGTGTGTTCCAAGGTTTGGCTTTCCATTCCGGGGATCCTCAACAGAGTTCCGCGCAAAAGTCGCACGGGTGCGGCATCTTGGCAAGCAAACCGGGATTTGGCTGGTGGTATTTTGGCCTTTTGAACAAGATCGACATCTTTTTTTGAGAATAAGTCGCAATTGCGTTGACTGTATTGAGAATCATTCGCATATTCACATCAAATCTATCTAGAGGAGGCGAGAGCCCGTGCGTTTGAGAAATTTTGCCCTGTTGGGCCTGATGATGCTTCTTGCTCTGCCACTGGTGACTGGTCGGGCCCTGGCGGAAGCGCCACTGAAAGTTGTGGCGACGACCGGTATGATTGCCGATGCGGCACGCCAGATTGGCGGCGCCGAGGTGGAGGTCAAGGCGCTAATGGGGCCGGGTGTTGACCCCCATGCCTATCGCCAGACCCGTAGCGATATTGTTGCCATGACTCGCGCCGATCTGGTGCTCTGGCACGGGCTGTATCTTGAGGCGCAGATGCAGGAGTTCTTTCACGACCTGACCCGCAAGCGCCCGGTGGTGGCGGTGGCCGAGGGGCTGCCCAAGGATCTTTTGCGCAGCCATGACGACTATGCCGACAAATATGACCCGCATGTCTGGATGTCTCCGGCCCTGTGGAAGCTGGTGGTGGAAGAGGTGCGCGCGGCCCTGACAACGGCCCGTCCACAATCGGCCGAGCTGTTTGCCGCCAATGCCCAGGCGCATCTGGCTGAACTGGATCGCCTGATCGCCTATGGCACCGAAGCGCTGGCCAGGGTGCCGGAAAACAAGCGTATCTTGCTGACGGCCCATGATGCCTTTGGTTATTTTGGCCGTGACTACGGGTTTGAGGTTCAGGGCATTCAGGGCATTTCCACCCAGTCAGAGGCCGGGCTGAACCGTATTGGCGAACTGGTTGATCTGCTGGTTGCCCGCGACATCAAGGCGGTCTTTGTCGAAAGTTCGGTCTCGGACCGGTCTGTGCGCGCCCTGATCGAAGGCGCGGCGGCCCAAGGCCACGCGGTCAGCATTGGCGGCGAGCTGTTCTCGGATGCGATGGGGGCAGATGGCAGCTATGAAGGGACCTATCTAGGAATGCTTGATCACAATATCACCACCATCGCCACTGCCTTGGGGGCCGAGATCCCGGCGCGCGGCATGGCTGGCAAACTGTCGGCGGGGCTGTAATATGTCATTGGATGCAGCAAATAGCCCAGTTGAAAATCGCGTGGTTGCCGGGCTGGACCAGGACGCCAAAATCGCCCAAAGCCCACTGGCTGTGCGGGGACTCACCGTCAGCTATGGTGAAAAGCCAGCGGTGTTTTCTGTTGATATGACGGTAGAGCCAGGGCAGATGACCGCCATCATTGGCCCCAATGGGGCGGGGAAATCCACCCTGTTGAAAGCCGCGCTTGGCATTGTGGCACCGATTTCGGGCCGTGTGACGATCTTTGGCCGACCATTGGCCGAACAGCGTGCCCGCATCGCCTATGTGCCGCAGCGCGCCAGCGTGGACTGGGACTTCCCGACACGGGTGATTGATGTGGTTCTGATGGGGCTCTATCGTGAGCTGGGCCTGTTGGGCTGGATAAAGGGCAATCATCGGGCCAGAGCGCTGGATTGTCTGTCCCGTGTTGGCATGGCGGATTTTGCAACCCGCCAGATTGGCCAGCTGTCCGGCGGCCAGCAACAGCGGGTGTTTCTGGCGCGCGCCCTGGCGCAGGGCGCTGATCTTTACCTGTTGGATGAACCCTTTGCTGGGGTAGATGCAGCAACGGAAAAGGCTATTATTTCCGTGCTGAAATCCCTGCGGGCCGCTGGCAAGACCGTGGTTGTGGTACACCACGATCTAGCCACGGTGGCGGAGTATTTTGACAATGTCTTCTTGATCAATACCCGCCGCGTCGCCGAAGGCCCGGTTGCTGAGGCCTTCAGCGAAGAAAGCTTGCAGGTGGCCTATGGCGGCCGTCTGGCGGCGACGCAGATTGACCAGCTGGCGCGGGCCTAAAGGAACAGATCATGCTATTGGACGCATTTACCCTGCAGCTTGGCTATAACGCCACGTTGGTGGCCATCGGGGCGGCCCTCTTGGGGACGGCAGCCGGGATCACCGGCACTTTCTTGTTTCTGCGCAAACGGGCGCTGGTTTCCGACGCGGTGAGCCATGCCACCCTGCCCGGAGTCTGCATTGCCTTTTTGCTGATGGCCTTGGCGGGCGGCGATGGGCGCAATCTGGCGGGGCTGTTGCTGGGGTCCGCCGTTTCTGCCGGTATCGGCCTATGGTGCATGAACTGGCTGACCCGCAATACCCGCCTGGCAGAAGATGCGGCCATTGGTGCCGTTCTCTCGGTGTTTTTTGGTTTTGGCATTGTTCTGCTGACCGTGATCCAGACGCTGGGGGTGGGCCAAAAGGCCGGACTGGAAGGCTTCCTGCTCGGCTCTACCGCTGGGATGCTTTATAGTGACGCGCTGGTGATCGCCGCAGGGGGGGCGGTGACGCTGCTCTTGGTGCTGCTGACCCGTCGGCCCATGACGCTGGTGGCTTTTGACCCGGAATATGCCGCCGCTCGTGGCCTGCCGGTAGAGCGAATCGACCTGCTGATGATGGGGCTAGTTATGGCGGTGACCGTTGTCGGGCTAAAGATCGTCGGGCTAATCTTGATCGTGGCGCTGTTGATCATTCCTGCCGTCACCGCGCGGTTCTGGTCCGAGCGATCCGATCACGTGGTGCTGCTGGCGGGGCTGTTTGGCGGTATTGCGGCCTATATCGGCGCGGCGCTTTCGGCCTCGGCCCCGAATTTGCCAACTGGCCCGATCATCGTTTTGGTGAGCTTTGCACTCTTTGCGCTCTCATTGTTTTTGGCACCCAACCGCGGCGTGCTGGCGGCGGTGCTGCGCCATATGCGGTTCCAGCGCCGGGTGCATCTGCGCCAGGGCCTGCTGGCGTTGGCCCAGGGGCAGGCCATTTACGAGAGCCTGACCCTGCGGTTGCTGCGCCGGGCTGGGCTGCTGCGGGCGGATGGGGTGGCCACGGCCAAGGGCCAGGCCCGCGCGGCCAAGGCGCTGCGCGACGAGAGACGCTGGGAAGTGGTGCGCGGTGACGTCACGCAAGAGGCCGCAGCGGCGCTCTATGATGGGCTGCGCGATATTGAAACCGTGCTGACCGTGGATCAAATTCAAGAAATCGACCGCCGAATTGGTGGCCCACGCGAGGTGCTGTCATGAGCGGCGAAGAATTTGTCCCCCTGTCCCTGACGCCGATGCTGATTGGTGTGTTTGCCGCCGTGGCCTGCGCGCTGCCGGGGAATTTCCTGTTGCTGCGCCGTCAGGCCCTGATTGGCGATGCCATCAGCCATGTGGTGCTGCCTGGCATCGTGGTCGCCTTTCTACTGACCGGCATGATCTCTGCCTGGCCGATGATGCTGGGCGCGGCGGGTGCTGCGGTGGTTGCAGTGGTGCTGATCGAAGCCATTCGCCGTCTGGGCCGGATTGAACCGGGTGCCGCCATGGGAGTTGTCTTTACCACCATGTTTGCCCTTGGGGTTTTGTTGCTGGAACAGAGTGATACCTCGGCGGTGCATCTGGATGTGGAACATGCGCTTTATGGCAACCTGGAAAGCCTGATTTGGCTGGACGCCACGGGCTGGGGGTCGCTGCTGGATCCGCAGGCGCTGCGCTATCTTCCGATAGAGCTGCCACGGATGGCGCTTACCCTGGTTGGTGTCTGCCTGTTCATCGCACTGTTCTGGCGGGCGCTGAAGATTTCCACCTTTGATGAAGGCTTTGCCCGTACCATGGGCATTCGCACCAATCTGTTGGGACTGGGCCTGGTGATCACCGCAGCAGTTGCGGCGGTTGCGGCCTTTGATGCGGTGGGGTCTATCATTGTCATTGCCATGTTTATCTGTCCGGCGGCCTCGGCACGGATGATGACCAATCGGCTAGAAGCCCAGATCGGCTGGAGCGTGGGGTTTGCGGTGCTGGCGGCGGTGCTCGGTTATGTTCTGGCGGGCTATGGCCCGCTGTGGCTGGGCGGACAGGACGCGGTCAGCGCCGCCGGAATGATCGCCACAGTCTCGGGGGGGGGCCTTGCAGTGGCCGCTAAATGTGGCCCCTGTCGCAGCCGCGCAGGGGCCCCAGCCGGGGTGTGAATGATGCCGTAGGCAGGGGAAAAATCCCCGCAGCCTGCGGCGGGAAATTTTGTTCCCCTCTTGTTCGAAATTTACTACACAAGCGGTGGCAGAATCGCGTGAAGCTGCTAAATTTAGCGGTATGAGCACGCAGAACCCCCATATCAGCGATCCCCAACGCCCCACCATTCGCCAGCTGGACGACAGCGCAATCAACCGTATTGCTGCCGGCGAGGTGGTGGAACGTCCTGCCTCGGCGGTGAAGGAACTGGTTGAAAATGCCATTGATGCCGGGGCGCGGCGGATCACCATAGATATTGCCGATGGCGGCAAGACCCTGATCCGGGTGACGGATGATGGCTGCGGCATGACGCCCGAGGATTTGCCGCTGGCGCTGTCGCGCCATGCCACCTCGAAAATCGATGGATCAGATCTACTGAATATCCACACCTTTGGCTTTCGCGGCGAGGCGCTGCCCAGTTTGGGCGCGGTGGGGCGATTGACCATCACCAGCCGGGCGGCAGGGCATGAGGCGGCGCAGATCAAGGTCTCTGGTGGCAAGATGGAACCGGTGCGCCCGGCGGCGCTGCGCGCGGGCACCATCGTCGAGCTGGCCGATCTGTTTTATGCCACGCCGGCGCGGCTGAAGTTCATGCGCACCGATCGCGCCGAATCTCAGGCGATCAGCGATGTGATCAAGCGCCTGGCCATGGCGGAACCCTCGGTGGGCTTTACCCTGCGCGATGTCTCGGGCGGCGGTACAGGCCGCGTTACCTTTCGCGCCGACCCCCTGACAGGGGATCTGTTTGATGCGCTGCACGGGCGGCTGACCTCGGTGCTGGGGCGTGAATTTGGCGAAAATGCGCTGCGTATTGATGCCACCCGTGATGGCATCCGCCTGTTTGGCTATGCGGCGCTGCCGACCTATTCGCGCGGTGCTGCGGTGGCACAGTTTCTGTTTGTGAACAGCCGACCGGTGAAGGACAAGATGCTGACGGGCGCGCTGCGGGGGGCCTATTTTGATTTCCTCAGCCGGGATCGCCACCCGGCGGCGGCCCTGTTCATTGATTGCGATCCGACCCTGGTGGATGTGAACGTCCACCCCGCCAAATCCGAGGTGCGGTTTCGCGACCCCGGTCTGGCGCGCGGGTTGATCGTATCTGCCCTGCGGCATGCCCTGGCAGAGGCGGGGCATCGGGCCTCGACCACTGTGGCCGGTGCGACCCTGGGGGCGATGCGCCCAGAAGCGCCAACCGCCACAGGTGCGGCGCGGATCTATCAGATGGACCGGCCTTCCATGGGGGCGCGCGGCGCGTCCTATGCGGGGCAGAGCCCAGATTTCAGCGCTGCGTTTCCCCCGGCGCCACCGCCGCCCGCCGCCCAGGGCTTTGCCGAGCTGCAGGGAGATTACAGCGGCCGCGTGACCGAGGAGGCCCCGGGGCCGATGTCGGATGCGCCCGAGGGCAGCGCGCCCGGCGCCGTGCATCTGCCGCTGGGGGCGGCACGCGGGCAGGTGCATGAGAACTACATCATCGCCCAGACCGAGGACGGTATGGTCATCGTCGATCAGCACGCCGCCCATGAGCGGCTGGTCTATGAAAAGCTCAAGAAACAGATGGCGCAAAACGGGGTTGCGGTGCAGGCGCTGCTGATCCCGGAAATTGTCGAACTTGGCAGCAATGACTGCGCTCGCATCCTGGCCCATTCCGAGTCGCTGCAACAGTTCGGCCTGACCATCGAAGCCTTTGGCGGATCGGCGCTTGCGGTGCGCGAAACTCCGGCCATCCTGGGTGAGGTCAATGCCGAGGCTATGGTCAAGGATATCCTGGATGAACTGGACGATCAGGGCGAAAGCCAACTGGTGCAGGCGCGTCTGGAGGCCATCCTGAGCCGGGTTGCTTGTCACGGCTCTATCCGGTCGGGGCGGCGGATGCGCGGCGAAGAAATGAACGCCCTGTTGCGCGAGATGGAGGCCACGCCGCATTCCGGCCAGTGCAATCACGGCCGCCCCACCTATGTCGAGCTGAAGCTGGCCGATATCGAACGGCTGTTCGGGCGCAGTTGATGGAGGGTATGGAACAGGCAGTTCAGGCGATGAACGAAGTCGGGCTGCTGATCCTGCTGGGGCTGGGCTTTGCCACGGTGTTGCTGCTGTTGCTGGTCCTGTCTCTGCGCAGTTCTGCGCGGGCGGCGCGGGCCGTTGCCCCGCTGGCGCAGCATATGAACCAGTTGGGCCAATCGGTGCAGCAGCTGCGCGGCGGGTTGCAGCATGTGTCTGACAGCCAAGCCACCGCGCAGCTGCAGATGGTGCAAACCGTCGAGGCGCGCCTGAATGATGTGCAGCAGCATATGAACGACCGACTGGCCGAAAATGCACTGCGGCAGGCCCAGGCCATGGCTGAAATGCAAGAGCGTATGCAAGAAAGCCTGCATGGCAGCAGCAAGCGCACCGTGACCTCGCTGACCCAGCTGCAGGAACGGCTGGCGGTGATCGACAAGGCGCAGGACAATATCACCAAATTGTCGGGTGATGTGCTGTCGCTGCAGGATATCCTGTCAAACAAGCAGACCCGCGGCGCCTTTGGGGAAATCCAGCTCAATGACATCGTATCCAAGGCGCTGCCAGCGGGCAGCTATACGATGCAGGCCACCCTGGGGAATGGCAAACGCGCCGATTGTCTTGTGCATCTGCCCAATCCCCCAGGCCCGATTGTGATCGATTCCAAATTTCCACTTGAGCCCTATGAAGCGCTGTATCGGGCCGAGAGCCGCGATGAAAAAGCCTATGCCATCCGGCAGATGAAGGCAGCGTTTCGGGCGCATATCACGGCGATTTCGCAGAAATATATCATCGAGGGGGAAACCGCCGAAGGGGCGCTGATGTTTCTGCCCTCAGAGGCGGTTTATGCCGAACTGCACGCAAATTTCTCTGGGCTGGTGCGCGAGGGATTTGCCGCGCGGGTCTGGATTGTGTCCCCCACCACCTGCATGGCGACGCTAAATACCATGCGCGCCATTCTAAAGGATGCCCGCATGCGCGAACAGGCGGGAGCCATCCGTGCCGAGCTGGGGCATCTGCACCGGGATGTCGAACGGCTGGGGGATCGCGTCGGCAATCTGGACCGCCATTTTGGCCAGGCAGCCAAGGATATTGCCGAGATCAAGATCAGCGCTGAGAAAGCCGGGCGGCGGGCACAGCGGCTGGACAATTTCGATTTTGAAGACATCCCGGCAGAGCCGACAATCAATGTTGTACCCCTGGGGGCAAAAGAGACGTGACGTACGAAACACTTGATGGGGCTCTTCTGCGCAAAGCCGAGGTGGAAGTCGAACGGTTGGTGGCCCTGCTGCGGATCGGCGTGGCGTTCTGTCTGCTGCTTGCCTTTGTTTTTGCTGTGCAAGGAGATGCAGGCTACACGCAGCCCTATCTGCGGATGCAGTGGATCTTGGCCTTCTGCACCCTGATTTTCTATTTCCTGCTGGGCGCAGTGGCCTTTTGGCTGGCGACCTCGGGGCGGTTTCGCAGTTGGATGGTCTGGCCGGCCGTCACGCTGGACTGTGCCTTTATGCTGGTGAACACCTGGGCCGGGTTGATCAATGCCGGTCTACCCGGAGAGCTGACCTTTCTGCTTCCCCCGACCTGGCTGGTACCGGTTATTCTGGCCTTTTCAGTACTGCGCTTTAACCCCTACCTGCAGACCTATTGCGTTACCTTGACGGTTGCCGGGCTTGCCTATCTGACTCTGTGGCAACCAGAGGCGATCACCCCCTATGTGGCCAGCCGGGTGAAAGATCTTGTCATGCTGCCACCAAATGTGGTGCGGATCACCATGATCGCCTTGGGGGGCGTTGTGCTGATTGCGGTGGCCTACCGGACGCGCAAGCTGCTGCATAGCTCAATTATAGATGCTCAGGCCCGCGCCAATCTGACCCGCTATCTGCCCGCGCAGTTGGCGGATCGGCTGGCCGATGGCGGGCTGAGCGAGCTGCGCCGTGGCAAGCAGCATGAGATGGCGGTGATGTTTGTGGATATTCGCGGTTTCACTCATTGGTCTGAAGGGCGCGCTCCGGAAGAGGTTGGTGCCTATATCAGCGAATTTCGCAGGCGGGTGCATCTGGCGGTTGGCGATCACGGCGGGATGATTGACAAGTTTATCGGCGACGCGGCGATGATCCTGTTTGACGGTGAAAATGCCGGGCGCGAAGCGCTGAATTGCGTTGAGGCCCTGCTCCGAGAGCTTCGGGACTGGGGCGCTGAGCGACGCGCCAGTGGTCGAAATGAAGTGCGGATAGGAATTGGCCTTCACCTTGGCGATGTCTTTTCGGGAGTTGTCGGTTCTGCCGAGCGTTTGGAGTATTCCGTTTTTGGCGATACAGTGAATACGGCAGCACGACTGGAAGAGCTGACCAAAACAGCGGGTGTTGGGGTTATTGCCTCGGCTGCGGTGCTTGAGGCTGCTGCAGCAGAGCCCGCGCGCGAGGGGTGGATTGCCCTGCCTGCGGTGCATCTGCGCGGGCGCAGCAAGGGGCTCGAAATCTTCGGACGGGAGTCGGTGAGCCCAGGCGCAGATTGAGGGGGCAAGGGGCCTTGTTCTTGCCCCAGATCAAAGACCCTTATCCTGCGCTCCTGTTTTATGGGGGTAAGCGGCGAACAGAAGGAGGTAGGCGATGCTGGAAATCTCAACACGCAAGGTGGCACAGGTGGCACTGATGGCGCGGGAACTGGGGCGTGCAGAAGGTGAATTGCGGGCTTTTATTGAGCGACTTGGTGAGGATGAGCAGGCCGAGCTGACTGCGATCATGTGGATTGGCCGAGGGAGCTTTGAAGCCGAAGAGCTACAAGAGGCCATAGAGACGGCACGGATTGAGGCAACCACCCCGACAGTGGAATACCTGATTGGCACCCCCCACTTGGCGGACAATCTGGAAGCGGGCCTGGACGCGCTGGGGATTGCGGTGGGCGACGTCGAAGGCGATGTCATCGGACGTTAAAGCAGGGTGCGCAAAAGAGGTGACCGGTTTTGAGCATCTAAAACATGCGATATCAAATCGGGAGAGCCAGTTGCGTGACTGCAAATGAAGGCGACAAGATCTAGGCGCTGCAGCAAGGCAATAGAACTCGCCAGGGGCCTTGGCTTGCTGTCACAGGGCAAGCGCTGGCGTCTTTACCCGATGGACCTGACCCCGATATATCCTGGCCCTGACAGGGGAACGCGGCCGCATGGGGCGCCTTGCAAGCTGGAATCATGGTGATCGGGCAAGAAAAAGGGCCCGCTTGTGCGGGCCCTCGGTGTTGGCATGGCCACGGCCGCTATCAGGCGAGGCGGTTTTTGACTTCAAGATGTTGCGCCAGTTGGGCGATCTTGCCCATCCAATCCTCGACCAAGGCGGGGTCGCTGGGAGCGGCGTGAACGCCGGGGGCGATTTTGCCGTTCATCACTGCCTCGATGGCATAGGATACCGGGAAAGATACGAGGCGCGCCATGGCGGTGCCGCGGGCATCGCCCCAGGCATCCATCACATAGGTCTTGTGCCAGACTGTCTTACCCGCCTGTTCGGCCTTGAGTTCGACACACATCACCACCCGGTCAGGTTCGCCTTCGTCATAGGCGTTTTCATCCCAGAATTGATCCGACATTTCCTTGAGCCGGGCATCGCCTGCTGTGCCTTCCAGCGTTTCGACTTCCTTGAAGACATCTGCCCAGGCTGCGCTCCAGCCGTTCAGGCGCAGGGTTCCGCGCACGAATTCCTTGACCTGCCAATCACTGCCGAAGTGGTACTGACCAACAAAGGGCAGCGAGTCGCGGTTGGGGTAGACTTCGAAGCTCTCGGCCTCTGGTAGGGGCGCGTGGTAGGTAGAGATTGCATCCCAGGGGCGCGCGACCTCCAGTTCCTTGAAATCGCGGATGGATTTGGATGGTGAGCGCAGTGCTTTCAACACACCCAAGGGCGACCAGCTGAATTTATAGCGGAAGGGGTTGGGGATCTTGGGGATCCCGCCGCAATAGGACAGAAAGCTGATCTCATTGCTGGCGTCAAAGGCGGCAGAGGCTTTGTAATCATCCACCAGCGCATGGGCCATCAGATGGTCGATGCCTGGGTCCAGGCCGACCTCGTTGACCAGGGCAACGCCGGCCGCGCGGGCCTTGTCATCCAGGGCGCGCATCTCGGGGGCGATATAGGACGAAGAAACAAAATGCGCCCCCTTGGAAATCGCCAGTTCGGCCAGCGGCACATGAAAATCGCCGGGCAGCATCGAAATGACAACATCCGCCGGGCTGAGCAATGCGCCCAGGGCGTCCATGTCAAAGGCATGGATATTGGAGGTGAGGTCGCCCACAGCTTCGCGGGCTTTGTCGGTTGTTCGGTTCCAAACGGCAACATCGTGGCCCGCTTCCAGCAGGCGACGCAGGCCGGGAATGGCCGAAAGGCCGGTGCCACACCAGTGAATAGTCATGTGAGTTCTCCGTTATTTATAGCGCAGTTTGGCCAGAACGATGCTGACCACAATCAGAATGGCGCAGAAATTGGCAATGATGATCGGCCAGTCCCCTACCATGATGCCGTAGCAGAACCACAGGCCCACTGTGAGCAAAAACATCAGGTTGGCAGATAGCGACAGGCCAGAGGTATCGCGGCTGGCCCAGGCTTTCCAGGCCTGCGGCAGCCAGCAGACAGTGCCCATTAAGGCGGCAGTATATCCGAGATAAAGTTCCATCAGACTGGGACAAATTCGCGGAAGGTTGCTTCGGCCCGCCCCCAGACACCGGCCTTCAGATCGCCCAGCGTCAGCAGCGAGGGCAGCAGTTGGGCCGCATAGTCCTGCGAGCTTTCAACCGGCAGCATCGAGGGCAGATTGTCGATCGCCATCACATCCATCACCGGATCAGTGGCCACCCGCAGCGCCGGGGCGTCCCAGCTGGTGGCCTGGCTGTAAACAGGGACCGGGTTGTAATCGCTGTCGGGGTCGCAGGCGACATCACCAATCGCGCTGAGCTTGCGATCCGCTGTCAGTGCTTCTTGCGGTACAAAGACCGGGGTGCCGGGGCGCGCAAAAATGCAGTTGAGAAACAGATCATGGTTCAGGATTTCGGGGAAAGGTCCGCCGCTTGCGGTTTCCGCCATGTCCCATTTGGTGACCGAGATGCCCATGGCCTCGCAGAGGTCGGCAGCCCCGGTGCCAACCCGCCCCATGGCACCAATGACAATGGCCGAGGGGATGTCTGCCTGCGTGGCCTTGAGCTCTGCTTTCAGTTCAGCCAGCAGCGCATCCTTGCCGGGGTAGACGCCGACGGGGCCGCAGATCTCGCCATGTTGCTGGGCGCACCAGGCTTTCAGTGTCACCGCGGCGCCGGCATAGCCCGCCCAATATCCAAAGGCAGCCACCCGGCGACCGGCTTCGTCCACCAGATATTCCAGATCATACAGCGTGCCACCGCCCGCCGCAAAACGGTCCAGCAGGGCCTTGCCGGAATGCTGGCCCTTGAAGGCATGGCCAAACATGATGTGGCGATGTGGCAGCGGGGTGCCGTCTTCGGGCAGTTCTTTCAGGCCAAAGATGATTGCATCCGCCGGGGCGGTGGGCCAGGAATTTTCAGCCGCGATGGCGCAGCCTGCATCACGATAACCCTGCAGCGGAATGGCACGTACCGAGCTTTCTTCGACGGTGACCTTGATGCCTGCGTCTAGCAGCGCCTTGGCGCCTCCCGGGGTTAGCCCGGTGCGGTCTTCATTGGGGCGCTGTTCAGCCCGAACCCAGAGATGTGTCATTGCGTGTCCTTTACAGCATTCCCTTGGCCTGCACCGCGCGTACCGAGGTGCGCTGCTGCATGGCCGACATGAAGGATTGGATTTTGGCGAAATTTGTCAGATCTACGCCGTCGCCTTCAAGCCAAGTGCAGACCACATAGAGGTAGCAATCTGCAAGGCTGACTGTGTCGCCCAGCACAAAGGGGCTGCGCAGGCCAAACTGGCAGATATAGGCACAAGAGGCCGCCATGGTTTCGGGCACCTTGGCCTGCATGTCCTTGTAGCTGGAGGTCTTGCTGGCCCAGCGGCTGCCGCGCAGTTTGTGGGCGTGGTTCACATGCATGGTAGAGGCAATGTAATACATCACCTCGCGCATGCGGGCGGTCAGCAACGGGTCACTGGGGCGCAGGCCAGCCTGGGGTGCCAGATCGGCGATATAATCCAGCAGCGTCCCGGTTTCGGTCAGGATGCCGCCCTCAACAGCCAGCGCGGGCACGCGGGCCTTCGGGTTGATCTGGGCATAGCCTGGGGTCTGCTGTTCTTTGCTGGAAAAGTCGATCTTGATCGCCTCATAGTCAAGGCGGGCCTCTTCCAGGGCGATGGCGACGGCGATCGAGATGGTGCCTGGGGCGTAGTAAAGCTGCATGTCTGATCTCCTGGCAGGGTCTTGGTTGGGACAGGCGTGGGGCTACAGATGGGTCTGGGCGTATTGGCGTTCAGTGCTGTCCAGATGTGGCACCGCGTTGAATAAGACGGGGCTAAGATGGCCGCCGATGGGAAACAGCCGGTGCATCGAGGTATTCATGATTGCCAGCGCGACACGGGCCATGCCGGTGGTATCCAGTCCCATGGCCTGTCGCATCGCCATCGAGATGAAGCCCCCCGAGGTCACCACCAGCGCCGGGCCGTCGCCCTCGGCAATGTCGCTCAGAACCTGTTGGGTGCGCTGTTCAAAGGCCTGCCAGCTTTCGGGCGGGGTGTCGATTTTATTGGCGGCCCAGGCTTGGAACACCTTTGGTAGATGCTCGATAAAGCCTTCGCGCTCCTGCGGGATCGGCAGGTCAAATTGCTGCTCCATCGCCTGGGCCATGGTGAAGTATTCCATCTCGTTGAGACGGGGATCCTGGATGACCTCTTGGCAGCCCATCGCGGTGGCGGTTTCAATGTGGCGGGTTAGGGTGCCGCAATAGATCCTTGGATGATGGCTGCCAGTTTCGGCAAGGTGGTCGCCCAGCCAGGCCGCCTGCTGGTGGCCTAGCGCGCTCAGCCGGTCATAGCTTGCCTCATCGCGGGCCTCGGTATTGGCCTGCCCGTGGCGGATCAGGGTGATATGTGTCATGCGGCGCGTCCCAATTCTGTTCCTGAATTTCATATTGGAGCAAGCCGCGACATGGAAGAGAGGGTTTGGCACGGGCGGAACTTTTTGAAACCGTGGCAATTTTCAGGGGCCGATTGGCCGGATTTTGCAAAAAAATGTTCGATTTAGTAATATTGTCGCATTTAGGGGTAAATGGCTTTTCTCCTGCCCTTGGCCATTGCACTGTGACAAAGCCCATGAGAGTGAAAGGGATAGCGCAGAATGCGCGAAGACCGGCGCCATTCCGGAAACAGTTCAAGATAGAGAGAATCCTATGAGCCTTAATTGCGACCGCTTTCTTGATGATCTGCACCGCCTGCGGTCTTTTGGTGCCTCGGGTCAGGGAAAAGGTGTTGTGCGCCCAGCCTTTAGCGCTGTGGACATTGCGGCCCGGCGCTGGTTGGCCGGACGGATGGAAGAGGCCGGGTTAAAGGTTCATCTGGACCCTATTGGCAATTGCTTTGGACTGGCGGGCGAAAAATCCCTGCTGATCGGATCGCATAGCGATAGCCAACCGGAAGGCGGCTGGCTGGATGGTGCCCTGGGCGTGGTGGCCGGGCTTGAAATCGCTCGTGCCGCCAAGGAAGCGGGTGGGCCGCCAATTTCAGTCGTGAACTTCCAGGATGAAGAGGGACGCTTTGGCATTTTGACCGGGTCCGATGTTTGGACCGGAAACGTGTCTCTGGCAGAGGCAGACCAGCTGACCGATACCGATGGGGTGTTGTTGAGCACGGCCCGCGCCCGCATGTCTGGGCGCGCCAAGGATTTTCTGCCCCATGACATGTTCACCGGCTTTATCGAGATGCATATCGAGCAGGGGCCGGGCATGGATGTCTCGGGCGATCAGGTTGGCGTGGTCAGCGACATTGTCGGCATCCGCGAGTTACGTATCGTGATCAATGGGCGGCAGAACCATGCCGGCACCACGCCAATGGCACTGCGTCAGGATGCCTTTCAGGCGCTGTGCGATTTCAACCATCGGATCAACCAGCGCTTTGCCGAGGTGGCCACATCGACAACGGTCTGGACTCTTGGTCATGCGGAACTCAGCCCCAATGCCTCTTCGGTGGTGCCGGGCGCTGCGCGTTTTGCGTTGCAGTGGCGCGACGGCAACCCGGCGCTGCTGCTGGCGCTGGAAGAAATCATGCGCGCGGTGGCAGCAGAGATCGCCCAGGATCGCGGCGTCACGGTAGAGTTGGGCACGGTGGGCGGCATCGAGCCGGCCGCCATGGACCCCGATCTGAAGGCGGCGCTGCGTCAGGCGGCCGAAGCCCAGGCACCGGGAAAATGGCGCGATCTGCCCTCAGGTGCCCTGCATGATGCGGCCAATATCGCGCGGGTCATGCCGACGGCGATGCTGTTTGTGCCCTCGATCGGCGGCATCAGCCACGCCTTTGATGAAGACACCAAAGAGGAAGATCTGGTCAAGGGGCTAGAGGTTTTGCACCAGGCAGCACTGTCGCTGTAGCGCGGTCCTGACGGATCCGGGGTAGCTGTGGCGCGGGGATCAACTGCGGGCGTAGCCGCGTTTCAACATCCGATTGCGGTGCCTGTCTGCGGCCAGAGAGGCCTCGCGCAGGTTTTCATAGTTGTTGATGGTACATTGGCCATTGCTGCCGGCAAAGCCCCATTCCCTGAGTACCGAAACTTCTGAAAACAGATTCAACGCCAATTCGATCCGGTAAAACCGGGACCGACGGTTTTGAGTTTGAGTATAGAGCAGACAGGTGGCCATGCACCGATTCTATACCAGAGCGAATCGCGCGGGCAAGAGGGGGCGGGCAGTATCTTTGCCCCCGCTATCTATCCTCGGTTTGCTGGGATCAGGCCCAGCTGACATCACCCAGAAAAATATAGCCCGCGCCATATATCGTCTTGATCAGGCGGGGATTTTTCGGATCTTCACGTAGTTTGGTGCGCAGTCGGGACACCCGAACATCCATGGCCCGGTCAAAACTGTCCCCAGCGCCACCACCCAGGCTCTCTTGCATCTGGGCGCGTGAAATCAGCCGTTTGGGACTATCGAGAAACAGCCGCAGTACCTCGCCTTCGGCATGGGAAAACGGCACCTCGGTGCCGACGTCATCCTCTAGCATGTAGCGGTCGAAATGCGCGGTCCAGCCCGCAAAGCTGGCGGTATTGCCGCTTGTCGGTTGGCTACGCGGCCCAGAGCGTAGCCGGGCGCGAATGCGGGCCACCACTTCTGTGGGATCAAAGGGTTTGGTGATATAGTCATCGGCCCCCAGTTCCAGCCCGGTGACGCGATCCTGCACCTGTGCCCGGCCTGAGATGATGATCACCGCCGCCCCCTGTTCCAGCGCCAGTCGATGCACCAACGTCAGCCCGTCCACATCGGGCAGCGACAGATCCACCAGGCAAACATCCGGCGTCACCCGCTTCAGCGAGGCTTCAAATTCGCGGGCACGGGAAAAACTTTGGGTGCGAAACCCCGCCTCTTGCAGGCAATCGGTAAGGATCTGGCGGATCTCGGGCTCATCGTCCAGAATCGTGACAAGAGGCGCGGTCATGCTGGGGTCTCCGGGGTGATAAGGGCGGACAGTTGCTGTGTGGTAAAGGGTTTTTGCAGCACGGGTCCAGTCTTTAGCGCGATACGGAACTGCGGATCACTGGGCGGCAGCGAGGTCATCAACACAATTGGCAGGCCGGTGCCTTTCAGGCGCTGCGCCAGATCAATGCCTGTGGCCTCTCCCTCTAGTCTGACGTCGGACAGGACCAGCGCGATATCGGGCAGGTCTGCCGCCAGGGCACAGGCTTCGTCTACGCTGGTGGCTTCGATCACCGAATAGCCAAGATCAATCAGCATGTCGCGAAAGGCAGAGCGCAGCTCTTCGCTGTCTTCGACCAAGAGCGCCAGGCCGCCCCGGCAATCCGGGGCAAGCCGGTAGGGCAGGCGCAGGGTGACATTGGCGCCTGACACGGTATTGCCAACGCGCATATCGCCGCCGGCGGATTTGGCCATGTCATAGACCATTGGCAGCCCCAGCCCCGACCCTTCGCTGCCTTTTGTGGTGAAAAACGGGTTGAGCGCCTCTTTCAACGCCGTATTCGAAAAGCCGGGACCGGTGTCGGTGACGCTGATTTCAAGCCAGATCTGCCCAATGCTATGGGCGCTGACGGTGATCTGGCCGTTGACACCGCAGGCATCGCGGGCGTTCAGGATCAGGTTCAACAAGGCATCCTGTAGCTTTCCTGCGTCCAGCAGGAATAGCACATCGGGGGTATTGTCCAGCACGCTTAACCCCATGCCCTGCGGCAGCGATGGGGTGGCGAGGATCTTCAGCTCGGCCAAGAGCGCGTGCAAATTGGTCGCCTGCGGGCGCAGGCTGCGCTGGCCGGTCATCTCGGCAATCCGGTTCAGCAACCGCCCGCCGCGCCGCGCCGCCGCAAGCGTGCCACGCACCATCTCTTGTGCCTGTGGTGGCAGATCCATTTTGCCCAGCTTGCCCTGCATCCCCAGAATGATGGTCAAGAGGTTGGAAAAGTCATGCGCCAGCCCTGATGTCATCTGCGCCGCCATTTCGCGGCGCCGCGCCTGTTGCAGGGCAACGCGGGCCTGGGTTTCTTCGGTTACATCCATCGACAGGATATAGACACCGCCAGCCTGATCGGGGGTAAAGGCCACTCGGATGCGGCGGCTGTCATGGGCTTCGGTGAATTCAAACACCGGGCTGCCGCCCCGATAGGCGGCGCGCAGGTGGGGTTCTATCTTGGCAAAGGCCTGGGCCCCCAGCGCATCCGAGATGTGCATTTCAAGAATATCAGAGGGTCGGCTGGGAAAAACCGAGCTCAGTCGCCGGTTGGTATAGGTGTAGTAGCCATCGGCATCGACATGGGCGATATGGGCGGGCATCATTTCGGTGGTCAGCCGGGTGCGGCCCTCTATTTCCGTCAGTTGTCGCTTGGCCTCTTCCAGCGCATTATTGGTGGCTGCCAGTTCGCGGTTGGTCGCCGAGAGTTCCTCTGTATGGGCGATCAGCCGGTCTGACATTTCCTCGGATCGGGCGCGCAGCAGCTGTTCGACCCGTTTGGCGCGGCTGATATCGGTGTAGACCGCCACCCAGCCCCCCTGCGGCAACGGCGCCCCCTCGATCGAGATGACCTGCCCGTTGGCGCGGGTGCGCTCCAGGTAATGTGGTTCAAAATCAAGTGCTTGATTAACGCGTATCGCCACAAGTTCTTCAATGTCATCCACCGGCCCATATTCGCCACTGGAGGCGATATGACGAATGGTATCTTCAAAACGGGCACCGGGGGTGACCAGGGCGTCGGGCAGGTTGAACATTTCTTGAAAGCGGCTGTTGCACACGGCCAGGCACAACGCGCTGTCATAGATCGAAATCGCTTGGGCAATCAGGTTCAGCCCGGCGCTAGTCATTGCGGCGTAGGTCTTGTCTGCTCGGTTCATGGCACTCTCCCGCGCTATGGCTATCATTGTAGGCGGCATTGGCAAAGGGGGGCGGCAAAGGCTGCGATCCGGGCCCGCCTTGGAGGCTGTTACAATTCGTAAGATTTGTGAAAACATCACGAAAAACTTGACCGGCTAGCATGAGCCAGTCCCTAACTGGGAATAGAATCGTGTGACAGCGATCGCCGGCCGGGGGAGGCTGGAATGGGAGGAGAAAGACATTGGCTCAGATGCAGTCGGGCGCTGCAGGGAAACTCTCCCTGCCGGCGCTGCTTGAACGCAACGTTTCGGAATTCGGTGATAAACCGGCCTACCGGGAAAAAGAATTTGGCATTTGGCAGTGCTGGACCTGGGCGGAAACCGCCAAGGAGATCGAGTCACTGGCGCTGGGTTTGATCAATCTTGGTGTGAATGAGGGTGATTTCATCGCCATCATCGGGGGTAATCGCCCCTATCTGTATTGGTCCATGGTGGCGGCGCAGTCTGTTGGTGCCATTCCGGTGCCGCTGTATCAGGACGCCAATGCAGAAGAGATGGCCTATGTGCTGGATCACTGCGGTGCCCGCTTTGTGATTGCGGCCGATCAGGAACAGGTCGACAAGGTGATTGAGGTGCAGGACCAGTTGCACCAGTTTGAACACTTGATCTACCTAGATCCGCGTGGCCTGCGCAAATACGATCACCGCACCCTGCATGAATATGCTCATGTGCAGGAACAGGGCCGTGCCGCCCATGATGAATGGATCGACGAGCTGAAGGCGCGCCGCGCCAAGCTGACCTATGACAGCACCTGCGTGATGCTTTATACTTCGGGCACCACTGGCAAGCCCAAGGGCGTTGTTCTGTCCAACCGCAACATTATCGAAAGCGCCAAAAACGCTTGCGAATTTGACAAACTGAAGCAGACGGATGAGATCCTCGCCTATCTGCCGATGGCCTGGGTTGGGGATTTTATCTTCTCGATTGGTCAGGCCTATTGGTCAGGTTTCTGCGTCAATTGCCCGGAAAGCCCGGAAACAATGATGACCGATCTGCGCGAGATCGGCCCTAGCTACTACTTTGCGCCGCCGCGGGTGTTTGAAACCCAGCTGACCAATGTGATGATCCGTATGGAAGATGCGGGCAATTTCAAGCGCAAAATGTTCCACTACTTTATGGCCCATGCCAAAAGGGTTGGCCCCAACATTCTGGATGGCAAGCCTGTCGGCTTGATGGACCGGCTGAAATATGCGCTGGGCAATGTGATGGTCTATGGCCCGCTGAAAGATACGCTGGGCTTTGGCAATGTGCGCGTCGGTTATACGGCGGGCGAGGCAATCGGCCCCGAGATTTTTGACTTCTACCGCTCGCTGGGGATCAACCTCAAACAGCTGTACGGTCAGACCGAAGCCACCGTTTTCATCACCGTGCAGCCCGATGGCGAAGTGCGCGCAGATACGGTTGGGGTGCCGGCGCCGGACGTGGAGATCCGAATCGCTGACAATGGCGAAATTTTTTACCGTTCACCGGGGACCTTTGTGGAATACTACAAAAACCCCGAAAGTACCGCTGACACCAAAGACCCAGAAGGCTGGGTTGCCACTGGGGATGCGGGCTTTTTTGAAGACGAAACCGGCCATTTGCGCATCATCGACCGGGCCAAGGATGTGGGTAAGATGGCTGATGGCGGCATGTTTGCCCCCAAGTTTGTCGAGAACAAGCTCAAGTTCTATCCCGATATTCTAGAGGCGGTTCTATTTGGCAATGGCAAGGACCGCTGCGTTGCCTTTATCAACATCGACCTTTCGGCGGTGGGCAACTGGGCAGAGCGCAACAATATTGCCTATGCCTCCTATCAGGAACTGGCAGGCCACCCCAAGGTGCTGGCCTCTATTCAGGAACATGTCGCCGAGGTTAACAAATCGGTTGCCGCAGATCCGATGCTGTCGGGCTGTCAGGTGCACCGCTTTGTGGTGCTGCATAAGGAACTGGATGCGGATGATGGGGAAATGACCCGGACCCGCAAGGTGCGCCGCCGCATCGTCGAAGAGAAGTTCGACGATATCATTGCCGCGCTTTATGATGGATCGAGCGAGATTTCGACCACCACAGAAGTCACTTATGAAGATGGACGCAAAGGTGCGATCAGCGCGACGCTTTCGATCATTGATGCCACGCTTGCGCCGACGGCGCAGAATAACAGGGTGGCGGCAGAATGATCCGCGTGCATTCACCCCGGCACATCGCCTGTTTCGAACCCTTTGACCGGGTCTTAGACCAAGTCGGGACAACGTTCAGGATGGAAGGCGGTATGCACCACCTGGCGGATCATGAAGGCTGCACTGAAATCGCCGGTGCGCGACTTGATCACGGCGCGGCTTTCAGATTGAGACAGGCCGTCGCGTCGACACTCAAGCGCCATTTTCAACAGGCAGGTGTGCTCGAACTCGCTAAACATTGCAGGGATCTCCTTGCTACTCATCTTTCTCAACTGTCCCCTAAAATGGTTAACAATTTGGGCTGGCAGATCACTGGAGGCGTCGCACATGCTTGACCAATCCGATAGCTATGTCACCGAAGATGGTCGCACCATTGGCGGCGTGGTGATGGAAATGAAAAACATCACCCTGCGCTTTGGCGGTGTGGTGGCGATCAAGGATATTTCGTTTGATATCCGCGAAGGCGAAATTCGCGCGATCATCGGCCCTAACGGGGCTGGCAAGTCCTCGATGCTGAACGTGATCTCGGGCTTTTATGTACCGCAAGAGGGCACGGTTGAATTCCATGGCAAGCCACGCCCGCAGATGCGCCCCTATGAGGTGGCACGGCAGGGTATTGCGCGTACCTTCCAGAACATTGCCCTGTTTGAGGGCATGACCGTGCTGGACAACGTGATGACCGGGCGGCTCAATTATATGAAATCGGGGCTGCTGCGGCAGGCCTTCTGGAAAGGTCAGGCCGAGCGGGAAGAAACTGCCAACCGCGAAGTGGTGGAGAAGGTCATCGACTTTCTTGAAATCCAGCACATCCGCAAAACCCCGGTGGCGCGTCTGCCCTATGGTTTGAAAAAGCGGGTCGAACTGGCCCGCGCCCTCGCGGCAGAGCCAAAGCTGTTGCTGTTGGATGAACCCATGGCGGGCATGAACGTCGAGGAAAAAGAGGACATGTCCCGCTTTATTCTGGATGTGAACGACGAATTTGGCACCACTATCGCCCTGATCGAACACGACATGGGCGTGGTCATGGATCTGTCCGACCGCGTGGTGGTGATGGATTACGGAAAAAAGATCGGTGACGGCACCCCGGATGAAGTGCGCAACAACCAGGATGTGATCGACGCCTATCTAGGGGTGGCACATGACTAAAGTTCTGACAGATATGAGGAGAGCGACTGATGTCTGACCAGTTTCTTTTTACAACCGAAGTCTTCTTTAACGGGCTGATGGCCGGGGTGTTGTATGCGCTCGTGGCGCTGGGCTTTGTCCTGATCTACAAGGCCTCTGGCATTTTCAATTATGCCCAAGGTGTTATGGCGCTGTTTGCGGCGATGACCCTGGTGGGCATCATGGAAGGGCAGGTGCCCTTCAGCCATATCATCAATGCGATGTTTGGCACCGATGTGCACCACTTTGGTTGGCATGTGCCGGCGCTGCTGGCGATCTTGCTGACTGTTGGGGTGATGGTGATCTTTGCCTGGCTGGTGCAACGCGTCGTGATGCGCCATCTGGTGGGGCAGGAGCCGATCATCCTGTTCATGGCGACCATTGGCCTAGCCTATTTCCTTGAAGGGTTTTCCGACCTGATGTGGGGATCTGAGATCAAGAAACTGGACGTGGGCCTGCCGCAGGGTGGATCATTCTGGATCGAAGATATGACGGCGGGCCTTGGCTCGGATAACTTCTACGGCTTCTTTATCGACCGGCTGGATATCGTGGCCACCGTGATTGCGGTGCTCTTGGTGGCGGGGTTGGTGCTGTTTGCTCAATACACCAAACAGGGCCGCGCCATGCGGGCTGTTGCGGATGATCACCAGGCGGCCCTGTCGGTTGGCATATCGCTGAACTTCATCTGGGTCCTGGTCTGGTCGGTTGCGGGGTTTGTCGCGCTGGTGGCCGGGATCGTCTGGGGAACCAAATCGGGCGTGCAGTTCTCGCTGTCGCTGATCGCGCTCAAGGCCTTGCCAGTGCTGATGCTGGGCGGCTTTACCTCGATCCCCGGTGCCATCGTGGGTGGCCTGATCATCGGGGTCGGCGAGAAGCTCTTTGAATTTGCCATTGGCCCCATGGTGGGCGGTGCCACCGAGAACTGGTTTGCCTATGTTCTGGCGCTGTTGTTCCTGGTGTTTCGTCCGCAGGGTCTGTTTGGCGAAAAGATTATCGAACGGGTCTGACCCAGATGCAAATAACGCGCCCCACCCAACAGGGGATGGGGCGTGACAAGAGCCTTCGCAAACTGCCGCAGCCCGCGCCGATCTGGCGCCTATAAAAGGAACAGATGACAGATGAAGCTTATCGCCATCATCAACGTTATATCCTGGTCCGGGTTCTGGGCCTTTGGTTTCCTGGCGCTTAGCGCTGATGGATTTACCGAAGCCCAGATCGTGACATCGGCGCTACTGGCGGCTGCTGGGCTCTTTACCGGCCTCATTGCCTATCTGAGCCTGGCCCAATCAGCCGAGCAGAGCGGATATGCCAAAGAATCCAATCAAATAAGCGCAGTGGATCGTAACCGCGCGCAACAACAGGGGAGCATCTAACCCATGTTCTATCGCGAAGCCGGAGACTTCAAAGTCTCTTATGAACAGGACAGCCAGACCTTCCCGATCAAGTTTGATCGCTACCGGTATTACTTTGTGCTGCTCATTGCCTTTCTGGTCATTCCCTTCACCATCAATGACTATTGGGCCAGCGCCATTCTGCTGCCATTTCTGATCTATTCGATCGCAGCAATCGGGCTCAACATTCTGGTGGGCTATTGCGGTCAGGTCAGTCTGGGGACCGGTGGGTTCATGGCGGTGGGTGCCTATGCCTGCTACAAGCTGATGACTGCCTTTCCCGAGGTGAGCATGTTCATTCATGTGCTGCTGGCGGGTGGGGTCACCGGGGTGGTCTGCGTGTTGTTTGGTCTGCCAAGTCTGCGGATCAAGGGCTTTTACCTGGCGGTGGCAACACTGGCGGCGCAGTTTTTCCTGGTCTGGTTGTTCAACCGGGTGCCGTGGTTCTACAACTACTCTGCTTCTGGTCAGATCAACGCACCCGAGCGGGAAGCCTTTGGCATCCTGATCACCGGCCCCAATGCACCGGCCTGGGCGACCTATCTGTTCTGCCTGATTTTCCTGGCGTTCTGTGCCCTTGTGGCCCGCAACCTGACCCGCGGCATGGTCGGCCGTAGCTGGATGGCAATCCGGGACATGGATATTGCGGCGGAAATCATCGGGGTAAACCCGCTGAAAGCCAAGCTGACGGCTTTTGCCGTCTCAGGCTTCTTTATCGGGATCTCCGGCGCGCTGTTCTTTGCGCTGTACCTCGGCGCGGTTGAAGTGGGTGAGGCCTTTGGCATCACCAAGTCGTTTCAGGTGTTGTTCATGGTGATCATTGGTGGTCTTGGCTCGATCTTTGGTTCCTTTGCTGGCGCGGCCTTTCTGGTCCTGCTGCCGGTGATCCTGAAAGTGGTCGGCGTTGATGTGCTGGGCTGGCCCACGGATATCGTGGCGCATTTCCAGCTGGTGATCGTCGGGGCGCTGATCGTGTTTTTCCTGATCGTGGAACCGCATGGGCTGGCGCAGCTCTGGCGGGTTGCCAAGGAAAAATTGAGACTGTGGCCCTTCCCGCACTAAGCGGTAAGGTTCGAGAAGAGCGGCGGGGACAAGATCAATGTTACAGCCCCGCCTACCCAAGACGACTATCGGATGAGACCAAGGGAGGATGAATACCGATGAAAATGAAACTTACCACTCTGGCGCTGGGCGCCATGATGGCTGCGGGTCCGGCTATGGCGGACCTGGTGTTCCCATCGCTGAGCTATCGTACCGGCCCCTATGCTGCGGGCGGTATCCCGTTTGCAGATGGCTATGCTGACTATTTTACCCTTGTCAACGAACGCGACGGTGGCATTGGTGGTGTGAAAACACGGCTGATCGAATGTGAGACCGGCTATAACACCGAAAAAGGTGTGGAATGCTACGAATCCACCAAAGGCGAAGGCGCCCTGGTCTATCAACCCTTGTCGACCGGGATCACCTATCAGTTGATTCCCAAAACCGCCGCTGACGGCATCCCGCTTCATACCATGGGCTATGGTCGGACTTCGGCCGCCAATGGCGAAGTCTTTGGCAATGTCTTCAACTATCCTGCCAACTACTGGGATGGTGCATCCGGCATTATCAACTACCTGCTGGATGAAAACGGTGGTGACCTCAAAGGCAAGAAGATCGCCCTGGTGTTCCACAACTCTGCCTACGGTAAAGAGCCAATCCGCACCCTGGAAGAGCTGTCGGCCAAGCATGGTTTTGAACTGACCACCCTGCCTGTTGACCACCCCGGTCAGGAGCAGAAATCCCAGTGGCTGCAGATCCGCCGTGAGCGTCCTGACTTTGTCTTGATGTGGGGCTGGGGCGTGATGAACCAGGTTGCCGTTCAAGAAGCCGCAAATATCCGTTTCCCAATGGAAAATTTCATTGGCGTCTGGTGGTCTGGTGCCGAGCATGACGTGCTGTCGGCGGGCGCTGCTGCAGATGGCTACAAGGCTGTGACCTTCCACAATGTTGGTCGTGATTTCCCGGTGTTTGACGACATTCAGAAATACGTCGTCGATAAGGGCCTGGCTGCAGGTGCGGGCGATCAGATCGGCAACGTTCTGTATAACCGCGGTCTCTACGCGGCGATGCTGGCGGTTGAGGCTGCCAAGACTGCGCAGGAAATGCACGGTACTGCCGACATCACGCCTGCGATGATGCGCGATGGTATGGAAGCCCTGGAAATGCCCGAGGCTCGCATGTCTGCGCTTGGCATGCGCTACTTTGGTCCAGCCTTCAACGTGAGCTGCGAAAACCACGGCGGTCCCGGCCTTGTTGGCGTGACCCAGTGGGATGCTGAGTCCAAAACCTGGAGCTTGATTGCCGATTTCCAGAAGACGGACAGCGATGTGATCAAGCCGCTGATCGATGCAGATTCGGCTTCCTATGCGTCTGAAAACGGTATCGAGCCTCGGTGCCAGTAAACCTATCTCCGATCCCACATTCCCGTGGGGTCGGGCCTTAATCCGGTGCGGCGGCTGGGCTGCCGCACCACCCCGAACAGACCCGGATGCGCCAAATACACAGCGCCCTGGACCGCATGAGGACAACTTTGATGCTGGATGCAGCCAACACCACTGATGTGCAGGCCGAGACCCTGCTAGAGATCAACAATGTCGAGGTGATCTACAATCACGTGATCCTGGTTCTGAAAGGCGTCAGCCTCAATGTGCCAAAGGGCGGTATCACCGCGCTTTTGGGGGGCAACGGGGCTGGTAAGACCACGACGCTTAAGGCGATCTCCAACCTGCTGCGCTCGGAGCGCGGCGAGGTGACAAAGGGATCGGTGAAATACCGTGGCAAAACCGTTCATAATGCAGACCCTGCCGATCTGGTGCGCAATGGCGTGATCCAGGTGATGGAAGGGCGCCATTGTTTTGAACACCTGACAGTCGAAGAAAACCTGCTGACCGGCGCCTATACCCGCTCTGATAGCGGGGCCACAATTCAGCAAGACCTTGAGATGGTGTATAACTATTTCCCGCGTCTGAAAGAGCGCCGCAAAAGCCAGGCGGGCTATACCTCTGGTGGGGAACAACAGATGGTGGCCATGGGCCGCGCCCTGATGAGCCGCCCTGAAACTATCCTGCTGGACGAACCATCGATGGGGCTGGCACCGCAGCTGGTGGAACAGATCTTTGAAATCGTCAAGACAATCAACGAACAAGAGGGCGTGACCTTCCTCTTGGCTGAACAGAACACCAATGTGGCGCTGCGCTATGCCCATTATGGCTATATTCTGGAATCCGGTCGGGTGGTGATGGATGGCCCGGCGGCTGAATTGCGCGAAAACCCCGATGTAAAGGAATTCTACCTTGGCATGTCGGACGAAGGTCGCAAGAGCTTCCGTGATGTGCGGTCTTACCGCCGCCGCAAGCGGTGGCTGAGCTAAGGGAGAGATGGTGAGACTATGACCAATTATGATAGCTTGGAAACGCGTTCCGACGACCAGCGCGCCAGCAACCTTGCCACCGCCCTGCCAAGGCAGATTGCCCTGGCCCAAACGGCAGCTGGCTATGCGGGCAGCCTGAAAGATATTGACGCGCGCGCCATTACCTCGGCTGCCGATCTGGCCGCCCTGCCAGTGCTGCGCAAATCCGACCTTAGCAAAGCGCAGGGAGCCAATGCACCCTTTGGCGGCTTTACCGTGAAACCAGCCACGGGGTTTGCCCATATCTTTCAGTCGCCTGGCCCGATCTATGAACCGGGTGGGGTGGATCACGACTGGTGGCGCATGGGGCGTTTCCTGCATGCGGTTGGCATTGGTCCGGGGGATGTGGTGCAAAACTGCTTTGGCTACCATCTGACGCCTGCGGGCATGATCTTTGAAAGTGGTGCCCGCGCCGTTGGGGCAACCGTGCTGCCTGCGGGCACCGGCCAGACCGAACTTCAGGTGACTGCCGCACGTGATGTGGGGGCGACGGCCTATGCCGGCACCCCGGATTATCTGAAGGTTATTCTGGATAAGGCTGATGCCATGGGCGTGACGCTTGGCTTTACCAAAGCCGCTGTTGGTGGCGGCGCGTTGTTCCCGTCGCTGCGCCAGGAATACGCTGATCGCGGTATCACCTGCCTACAAAGCTATGCCACGGCGGATTTGGGCAATATCGCCTATGAGAGCGCCGCAATGGAGGGCATGATTGTCGATGAAATGGTCATTGTCGAAATCGTCACCCCTGGCACCGGGACACCCGTTGCCCCCGGCGAAGTGGGCGAAGTCGTCGTGACAACGCTGAACCCGGATTATCCACTGATCCGTTTTGCTACGGGTGATCTTTCCGCTGTCATGCCTGGGGTCTCTCCCTGTGGGCGGACCAATATGCGGATCAAGGGCTGGATGGGCCGCGCAGATCAGACCACCAAGATCAAGGGCATGTTTGTGCGGCCCGAACAGGTCGCCGCACTGGTGGATAAACATGACGAGATCGTCAAGGCACGTGTCATTGCCGCCCGCGATGGCGAAATGGACACCATGACGGTGCAGATTGAGGCCAGCGCTGGCGATGAAATCAGCTTTGGAAAATCGGTGATTGAGGTTCTGAAACTCAAGGGTCGTATCGAAGTTGTCCCGCCCGGTGCCCTGCCCAAGGATGGCGTGGTGATCGAGGACCAGCGCAGCTACGACTAGGCAGCGCGTGCAGCTTGCTCTGTTTGTCCCTCCAGGTGGTCTGCCGACCCTTGGGGGGATTTTTTCGTTCCCCGCCGCCTGAAGGCCAGTTCCAACTGGCAGAACACTGGTTTCCGGCTGGAGTTTCTGACCAAAATAATCGCATAAGAGGGGACGCGCAAAAACAGACCAAGAGCGGACCGCATGACTGCCGTAAAAGAGACCAAAGATTACGCCCCTCAGGGCAATCGCCGTGGGCGACACGCCGGAACCAGAGTGTTCTCTACTCTGGCCTGGTGCGTTGCATTGGCCTGTATCCTGCCCATGGTTGCGGTGGCGCTGGCGGCGCTGACTGGTGGCACAGAGACCATCCAGCATCTGTTAGACACGGTGCTGCCGCGCTATGCGCTGACCACTATCGGGTTGGTGTTTCTGGTCTCTGTGGGCACCCTGGCCATCGGGGTGGGGGCGGCCTGGCTGGTGACCATGACACGGTTTCCCGGCGTGCGGATATTTGAGATCGCGCTGATTCTGCCTCTGGCCTTTCCGGCCTATGTGCTGGCCTATGCCTATACTTTCATTCTGGATCATCCCGGCATCGTGCAGACGTCGCTGCGCGCGGTGACGGGATGGGGGCCGCGCGATTACTGGTTCCCGGAAATCCGATCCCTTGGCGGGGCGGCAGCGATGCTTGTGCTGGTGCTTTACCCCTATGTCTATCTGCTGGCGCGGGCCGCATTTCTTCAACAAAGCGGCGGTGCCTTTCTGGCCGCCAGGGCACTTGGTAAAAGTGCCTTTCAGGCCTTTTGGCTGGTCAGTCTGCCGATGGCGCGTCCGGCAATTGCCACGGGGGTTTTGCTGACGGTGATGGAGACCATCGCGGATTTTGGCACCGTATCCTATTTTGGCGTCCAGACCTTTGCCACCGGGATCTACACCAGCTGGTTTTCCATGGGGGATCGGGCCGGGGCGGCGCAGCTGGCGCTGTGCCTGCTCTGTCTTGCCCTGGTGCTGGCGGTGATCGAACGGTCCACCCGCGGCAAGGCGCGGTATCATCAGGCGGGTAGGCAACATGCGCCGATGCCACCAGCTGATCTGAAGGGCGGACAGGCCTTTTTTGCCTGGATCCTCTGTGCTCTGCCGGTTTGTTTTGGCTTTTTGCTGCCGCTGATCATCCTGTTCAACATGGGGCTGCAGTCAGAGCAGAACCTGTTCAGCAGCCGTTATATCGGTTTCCTGCAAAATTCCCTGTTGCTGGCGACGCTGGCGGCGCTGTTGACGGTCATGGCGGCAATCTGTCTTGGTTTTTATCAACGGCTGCGTCCGGGGCGCAGCTCGGCGCTGGCGGCCTATATGTCGCGCTTGGGCTATGCGGTGCCAGGCGGGGTGATCGCGGTGGGGTTGATGGTCCCTTTTGCTGCATTTGACAATGCTTTGGACGCCTGGATGCGGGCCAACTTTGAGATCCGCACCGGGCTGCTGATTTCGGGGTCAATCTGGTTGCTGGTCGGGGCCTATATGGTGCGCTTTCTGGCGGCGGCGCTTGGCGCTTATGAAAGCGGGCAATCCACTGTGCATGCCAATATGGATTCGGCGGCGCGCTCTCTGGGGCAGGGGCCGCTGGGCATGTTGCGCCGGGTGCATCTGCCGCTGCTCACCCCGAGCCTGCTGACAGCGCTGCTGATCGTGTTTGTCGATGTGATGAAAGAGCTGCCCGCCACCTTGATCATGCGACCTTTCAATTATGACACGCTGGCGGTGCAGGCCTACCGGCTCGCCTCGGATGAGCGACTGGAGGGGGCGGCGGTGCCCTCGCTGGTGATCATGGCAGTGGGGCTGCTGCCAGTGATTCTGATCTGTCGCCAAGTGGGTCGACGCCGCTAGCGCATGGTGCCGGTCGAGGCGCTACGTGAGCGCTTTGTACAGGTAGGTCGTGGCCTCATAGATCTCGGCGTTGGGGTGGCGGCAAAATCCTGGCACCGAACCGGCCACGCGGTAGCCCAGGCTTTCATAGAGCTGCTGTGACGGATCGCCCGAACGGGTATCAAGCACCAGTAATGTCTTGCCCAACTGGCATGCCTCGGCTTCGAGCGCCAGCATCAGGCTGCGCCCCAATCCGGCGCGGCGTGCCCTTGGATGCACCAGCAGCTTGGCCACATCGGCGCGATGGGGCTGGTTGGCAGGCATCGCCAGCGAGAGCTGCACGGTCCCCAGCAAGACGTCATCTTGCACAAAGGCACCAAACAGCCGGACGTCGCCGCGTTGAACCGCCGGAAAGACACGGCCGTCCCAAAAGGCAGCCGCATCTTCTGTTGTAAAGGGCAGGATGAAGCCGACGCTGGCACCGGCTTCGACGCTGGTCACCAGAATATCACTGAGAGCGGCGCAGTGTTGCGCCAGCTCGGGCGCGGTCAGCTGGCGGATCGTCGGCACGGGGTGGGATGTCATCTGGAGCTCCGGTTGCGGATGCGGACAGAGTGGCAAACCGATGCTGGCAAGGAAATGCCAGACACAGAAAAGGCGCAGGTTTCCCCGCGCCTTTGCCTAATTTTTCAGCAGATCAGAGGGGTGACAGGATTATTCCCAGCCCACCGCATCAAAGATTTTTTGCGCTTCGGGGATGTTCTTGGCCACCTCCGACAGGTTCACATCATCAGGCTTGAAATGCCCCAGTGCGGCGATGCTTGGCGCCAGGCCAATACCGGGCACGGCAGGGAATTCATCGTTGCCAGCCGAGAAATACTGCTGCGCCTTTTCAGAGGCGAGATATTCCAGGAATTTGACCGCGTTGTCGCGATTTGGCGCATGGGCAGCAACGCCGCCACCGGACAGGTTCATATGCGCGCCTTCGGCGTCCTGCGAGGGGAAGATCCAGCCGATCATGTCGCGGTCAGCAGACAGGCCCTTGACCTCTTTGCGGATGGAACGGGCAAAGTAGTAGCTGTTGGCGACCGAAATTTCGCACTCGCCCGAGACAATGCCGCGCAGCTGATCGGTATCGCCGCCCTGTGGCGCGCGCGCCATATTGGCGACCATGCCTTCAGCCCAGTCCTTGGCAACCTCGGCACCGTGGTGGGTGATGATCGAGGCGAGCAGCGTCTGGTTATAGGTGTTCGAGGAAGACCGGATGCAGACCAGGCCTTTGTAGGCAGGGTCGGCCAGATCCAGATAGGTGCGCGGCGGGTTTGCCACATCTGCCTTGTCGTAGAAAATGATGCGGGCACGCTGGGAAAAACCAAACCACTGGTTGTCGGCGTCCTGCAGGTAACCGGGAACGCTGGTTTCCAGAACATCGCTGTCGATGCTTTGCAAAACGCCTGCGTTTTTGGCCCGGGCCAGGCGCGATGTATCGACGGTCAGCAGGATATCAGCCGGAGAGTTGGCACCTTCAGCGGTCATGCGGGCGATCAGCTCGTCTGCCTTGCCTTCGATCCGGTTGATGGTGATGCCGGTGGCCTCTTCGAAATCTGAATAGAGGCGCTCGTCGGTGTCGTAGTGACGCGACGAATACAGGTTTACTTCGCCTTCGGCAGCAGCCGAGGTCGCAAGAGTTGCAGCAAGGGTCCCTGCGAGGATGGTGGTGGCTTTCAACATAGCGATTGTGATCTCCAGAGTGACGTTATTTTCTGACTTATTTAGTCGAATATAGAAAAAACCACTGAAGGGAAATAGAAACCTACTAAAACCATCGGAAAAATTTCACCCCTATTTCCGCGCCAGTCCAGACGGGCCCGAGGCTGGGTCCCTCAGGGCAGAGCGGCGCGCCAGAGCACCCAAAACCCAGCGGGCAGTTGCACTGGCACGGGTGTACAAACGCAAAAAAACCGCACCCGAAGATGCGGTCTTTTTAACAAAGCGAGATCTTAGTCTCAGCCTTGGCGTGCTTTGAAGCGCGGCTGTGTCTTGTTGATCACATATACGCGGCCCTTGCGACGCACAATGCGGCAATCACGGTGCCGGTTCTTGAGCGAGCGGAGCGAGTTCTTGACTTTCATAGTCATTCTCCTGTTCTGCGGCGCGAACCAGCGCCTGGGTTTGCGGGCGTTCCGACCGAATGGCCAAAACAATGAATTCATGGTGGGCACTACAAGGTTCGAACTTGTGACCCCTTCGATGTCAACGAAGTGCTCTACCGCTGAGCTAAGCGCCCATGAAACCCTTGCGACTGCCCTACACCAAGTGATTGGAGCGTGGTAGCCGCGCCGGTGAAGGGGTCTATAATCAGAGTCGCGCAGGGGCGCAAGAGCTTTTGGTCGTAGAATTTTCGCTCTATGGTGATTTCGAGGAACCAAGGGCAGAAGCACCTATGTCAAAGCGCGCATTTTCCGTTATTTCACCCACTGAACTGACGTCATCGGTGGTTTTTGCCTCGCCGCATAGCGGGTCATACTATGAGCCGAGCTTCGTGCAGGGCACGATTCTGAACCAACAGCAGATTCGCAGCTCAGAGGATGCCTTTGTCGACCAGCTTTTTGCCGATGTGCCTGGATTCGGGGCGCCGCTGCTGCTGGCGACCCAGCCGCGGGCCTATATCGATCTCAATCGCGCCCCGGGAGAACTGGACCCGGCCTTGATCGAAGGCGTACCGCGCCGGGGGCAGAACCCGCGGGTGGCCTCGGGCTTAGGGGTGATTCCGCGGGTGGTGGCCAATGGCCGGGCGATCTACCATGGCAAGATGCCCCGGCAAGAGGCGCTGCAGCGAATCGACCAGATTTGGTACCCCTATCACGCGGCCCTGCAGGGGTTGCTGCGCCAGGCGCATGACCGTTTCGGCCAGGCGGTGCTGATTGATTGCCACTCCATGCCGCATGAAGCAGTGGCAAACCTCCCGACCCATCGGGCGGCGCTGCCCGAGGTGGTTCTGGGGGATCGGTTTGGATCTTCAGCTGCAACCGAGGTGATGGACCTGGTTGAGGCGGCCTTTGTGCAGGCCGGGCTGCGCGTGGCCCGCAACGCGCCCTTTGCCGGTGCCTATATCACCCAGGCCTATGGTCGTCCCTCGCGGCGGCAGCATGCAGTGCAGGTGGAAATCGACCGCTCTTTATATATGGACGAGGCACAGGTGCGGCCCAATGCGCGTTTCGCCGAGGTAAAGGCGCTGCTGGGGCAGGTTGCCGGGCAGATCGTCAAAATAGGTATCGACCAGGACAGGCGGCGGCTGGCGGCTGAATAGCCGGCAGCAGGACGCTTGTGGTGGTGCGGTTGCTAGAGCCAGTCGCGTTCATTTGCATTCAGGCGACTGGCTCTCCTGGTTTGATTTGGCATATTGCGCAACATGCTCTAGCGCAGGGCACGGCCCTTGCGGATGGCGTCCTCGCCAAAACGTTTGCGAATGGCATCGGTGGCACGTTCTGCCTGGGCACGTTTTTCGGCCAGCGGGTCCAGAAGGTCACCACTGGTATCGGCCTGCGATTCGGGCACCAGATCCGAGATGCCACAGCCGAGCAGGCGATAGGGCCCCTGATTGCCGACCTGATCCAGCAAGGCCCGCGATTGGCGATAGATCACATCGGCCAGCTGGGTTGGGCTGTGCAGGGACAGGCGCCGGGTCAGGGCGGAATGATTGGCGCGCTTCAGCTTCAGGGTGACAACCCGGCCTGCCTTGGCCTTGGCCTTGGCGCGATCCGCCACCTGTACCGCCAGCCGCCACAGATGACCGTCAAGCACCTCCAGGCTGGCGGTGTCTTCCATGAATGTGGTCTCTTTCGAGATCGACTTGACCGGCGCATTGGCGGAAACCCGGCGGCGGTCCTGGCCGCGCGCCAGATGCCAGAGCCGATCACCGGTGCCACCAAAGCGCGCGTTCAGGTCTTGCCGTTCCCAGCGCAGCAGATCGGCAAAGGTGCGAATGCCGGCCTTTTCCAACGCGGCCTGCGTGGCCGGACCAATGCCCCAGATCAGTCGTACAGGCTTGTCGCGCAGAAAGCTGGCGGTTTCCGCCTTGCCAATCACCGAATAGCCGCGCGGCTTGTCCAGATCCGAGGCCACCTTGGCCAGGAATTTGTTATGCGACAGCCCGATTGACCCGGTGATGCCCAGTTCATCCTTCATCCGTTTGACCAGCCGCGCCAGCATGACCGCCGGCGGGCGCCCATGCAGTTTCTGGGTGCCAGAGAGATCCATGAAGGCCTCGTCCAGGGACAGGGGCTCAATATCCGGGGTTAACTCGTCCATCATCGCGCGTACCATCTGGCTGACTTCGACATAGGCGGACATGCGCGGTTTGATCACCACGGCATCGGGGCAGAGTTTCAGCGCCTGAAACATCGGCATCGCCGAGCGCACGCCAGAGATGCGCGCCACATAGCAGGCGGTCGATACCACGCCGCGTTTGCCGCCGCCGATGATCACAGGTTTGCCAGCCAGTGCCGGGTTATCGCGTTTTTCAACGCTGGCGTAAAAGGCATCGCAGTCCATATGCGCGATGGTCAGGGAAAACAGCTCTGCATGCTGGATGCTGCGCGGGCTGCCGCAGTCTGGGCAGCGCCGCGCTGGGGCAATCTGGTGAAGGCAATCACGGCAAAGGGCTTGCATGGTGGGATGGGGGCTTTATCTGTGTCAGAGGCTGTGCTGCATTTTATCGGCCATTCGGGGATTCGTCTGTAGGGCTTCGCGTTTGCAAAGGGTGGATATGTCTTTTTCCGGTGCCAAACTGGCGCTTTTTCTTGGGGCGGATCTGCTGGTCATCAAGCGTGATGATCGCCCGGATATTCCCTATCCGGGCTATTGGGATCTGCCGGGCGGTGGCCGCGAAGGCGATGAGACGCCGCAGGCCTGTGCCCTGCGCGAAACCTATGAGGAAGTCCGCCTGTCCCTTGTCGCCAGCGATCTGACCTGGTCCAATAGCTATCGCCGCCCGCGCGGCCTGGTTTGGTTCTTTGTCAGTCATCAGCCCGCCGAATTGCAGCAGCAGGTGCGCCTGGGCGATGAGGGGCAATGCTGGCAGCTGATGCGCCCGCAGGCCTACTGTGATCACCCGCTGGCGGTGCCGCATTTTGCCGGGCAGTTGCGCGACTACCTCGGACGGCTGTCGGGCTGACGGTCGGTTGCCACCGGTGGTTGAGTTCACGTCAATCTGTCAGGGGATCTGCGCGCGGGCAAAAAATTCCCCCGCGCGATGGCGGGGGCCAGGCAGACGAACCTCAGGAAGAGGAGCTCGTCAGGGGAGTGTCTCACCTCTAGAATCACCGATATTGTCGGGTTTCGCAAATCCCATCGTTTGCCTGCAGCGGTGTGGCATCTGGTTCTGTGGCTTTCCCGTCACGAGACAATTTGGCACAGCAGTGCAGGGTGGAGAGGATTTCCACATCAATACAGCAGCTTGACCCTACGTAAAGCGGTCGGGCCCCGGCGGTGGCGCGATCAGCAGCAACGCCGGGATAAAGTTTATTTTTGATGCTTTTTTAGGCGATGGCCGGATCTGACCGGTAGTCTCGCTTTTTTGGTGGGCCGTTTCAGGCGGTTTTCAACTCGTCCAGGATGGCAAGAGCGGCGGCGCGCGGGTTGCTGGCCTGCCAGATGGGGCGGCCGACAACGATGTGATCTGCACCATCGGCAATGGCTGTTGCTGGGGTGGCGACGCGTTTCTGATCGCCCAGGGCCGCGCCAGCCGGGCGCACGCCGGGGGTGACGATCAATTTGCCTGCGGCTTCAGGCAGGGCGCGGATCAGGCCGGCTTCTTGCGGGCTGGCGATGACGCCATCCGCCCCCGCTGCAAAGGCATTGCCCGCACGTTCCTGCACCAGGTCACGGATATCGCCGGGCTTGACCAGTGCACCGTCCAGATCACTTCGATCCAGCGAGGTCAGAATGGTCACCGCCAGAATTTTCATGTCTTTGCCAGCGGCACCTTCCTTGGCAGCGCGCACCACATTGGGGTCGCCGTGCACGGTGAGGAAATCCAGATCGAACTGCGCCAGCCCGCGCACCGCGCTCTCAACCGTGGCGCCGATGTCAAAGAGCTTCATGTCGAGAAAGATCTTCTTGCCAAGCTCGTGCTTCATTTCATTTGCCAGCGCCAGGCCGCCGCCAGTCAACATGCCCAGGCCGATCTTGTAAAAGGACACAGTATCGCCCAGCTGTTCGGCCAGCTTCAACCCGGCAAGGGCATCGGGCACGTCCATGGCAACAATCAGGCGGTCGTCGGCTGTGGTCTGGGACATGGGGCTCTCCGGGGCTTGGGCTGTGGGAATTGCGCTTTCCTACTGCGCTGCCCAATGCGAGGAAAGCCCAAAAAACACCGATCAAGGCCCCGGGTTTGACATGTATCAGTGATTTTTCAGTAATATTGCATCACTGTGATCTTGAAGAGGCGGCAAGACCTCCCAAATCTATCTGAGAGGCCCGAACCGGGGCGTGCCGCAAAGCGGGCGCTGCCATATGTATTCGGGCGCTTGTATTAAGGAGAACGACATGGACTTGAACAAGTTCACCGAGCGGGCACGGGGTTTCGTGCAGGCGGCGCAGACAATTGCTATGCGCGAAGAGCATCAGCGAATGGTGCCAGAACATCTTCTCAAAGCATTGATGGATGACGATCAGGGGCTTGCCAGCAATTTGATTGGCAAATCCGGTGGGAACGCCGCCCGAGTGGTTGAGGCTGTTAATATCGCCGTTGGCAAACTGCCCAAAGTGAGCGGTGATGCCGCACAGGTTTACTTGGATGGTCAAACAGCCAAGGTTCTGGATGAGGCAAGCAAGATTGCCGAGAAGGCCGGCGATAGCTTTGTGCCTGTCGAGCGGGTACTGATGGCGCTTTGCATGGTGAAATCCAAAGCCAAGGACGCGCTGGAAGCTGGCGACGTCACCGCACAAAAGCTGAATGAAGCAATCAACGATATTCGCAAAGGCCGCACTGCGGACAGTGCCACTGCCGAAGAGGGCTATGACGCGCTGAAGAAATACGCCCGCGACCTGACCGAGGCGGCGCGTGAAGGCAAGATTGACCCTATCATCGGCCGGGATGAGGAAATTCGTCGCGCCATGCAGGTGCTGTCGCGCCGTACCAAGAACAATCCGGTGCTCATCGGTGAGCCTGGCGTGGGTAAAACCGCCATCGCCGAAGGCATGGCCCTGCGCATCGTCAACGGTGATGTGCCCGAATCCCTGCGGGATAAGCAGCTTTTGTCGCTGGATATGGGCTCGCTGATTGCCGGGGCGAAATATCGTGGTGAATTCGAAGAGCGCCTGAAAGCGGTTTTGACCGAAGTCACCGAGGCCGCGGGTGAGATCATTCTGTTTATTGATGAGATGCACACCCTTGTCGGGGCGGGTAAGTCGGATGGCGCCATGGATGCCGCCAACCTGATCAAACCTGCGCTGGCGCGGGGGGAGCTGCACTGCATCGGTGCCACCACTTTGAATGAATACCGCAAATATGTGGAAAAAGACGCGGCCCTGGCCCGTCGCTTCCAGCCTGTCATGATTCAGGAGCCGACGGTTGAAGACACCATTTCGATCCTGCGTGGCATTAAGGAAAAGTATGAGCTGCATCACGGGGTGCGGATTGCGGATGCGGCCTTGGTCGCGGCGGCAACCCTGTCGAACCGCTATATAACTGATCGCTTCCTGCCAGACAAAGCCATCGACCTGATGGACGAGGCCGCCAGTCGGTTGCGTATGCAGGTGGACAGCAAACCAGAAGAGCTGGATGCGCTGGACCGTCAGATCCTGCAGATGCAGATCGAAGAGCAGGCCCTGAAGGTTGAGGATGACATGGCCTCCAAGGACCGTCTTGAGGTCTTGCAAAAGGAGCTGTCGGATCTGCAGGAAGAATCCGCTGAAATGACTGCAAAATGGCAGGCAGAGCGGGATAAGCTTGCTGGTGCGCGAGACCTGAAAGAGCAGCTGGACCGGGCGCGCGCTGATCTGGAAATCGCCAAGCGCGAGGCAAATCTGGCCCGGGCCGGTGAGCTGTCCTACGGCGTCATTCCAAACCTGGAGAAGCAACTCTCCGAGGCGGAAAGCCGCGAAGAGCAGGGTGTGATGGTCGAAGAGGCCGTGCGTCCTGAACAGATTGCCGGGGTGGTGGAGCGCTGGACCGGTATTCCAACCTCCAAAATGCTGGAGGGCGAGCGCGACAAGCTGCTGCGCATGGAAGACGCGCTGCATTCCCGTGTCATTGGCCAGAATGCGCCGGTGACAGCGGTGGCCAATGCGGTGCGCCGTGCACGGGCCGGGCTGAACGATGAAAACCGGCCGCTGGGCTCTTTCCTCTTCCTTGGACCAACCGGGGTGGGCAAGACAGAGCTGACCAAGGCGGTGGCGAACTTTCTGTTCGATGATGACAACGCCATGGTGCGGATAGACATGTCGGAATACATGGAGAAACACAGCGTCGCCCGTCTGATTGGCGCGCCTCCCGGCTATGTCGGCTATGACGAAGGCGGGGCGCTGACCGAAGCGGTGCGTCGTCGGCCCTATCAGGTGGTGCTGTTTGACGAGGTGGAAAAAGCGCACCCGGATGTCTTTAACGTGCTGTTGCAGGTTCTGGACGACGGTATGCTCACCGATGGCCAGGGGCGCACGGTTGATTTCAAGCAGACGCTGATCATCCTGACCTCGAACCTTGGTGCCCAGGCGCTGAGCCAGCTGCCCGAAGGGGCGGATGCCTCGGATGCCAAACGGGACGTCATGGATGCGGTACGGGCGCATTTCCGGCCCGAGTTCCTCAACCGTCTGGATGAGACCATCATCTTTGACCGTCTGGCGCGTGCCGATATGGACGGTATCGTCGATATTCAAATGGCTCGCTTGGCCAAACGCCTGGCCGCGCGCAAGATCACTCTGGCGCTGGACGACAGTGCCAAGACCTGGCTGGCGAATGAAGGCTATGATCCGGTGTTTGGCGCGCGTCCGCTCAAGCGGGTGATCCAGCGTGCCTTGCAGAACGCCCTGGCGGAGCTGCTGTTGAGCGGCGAGGTCAAGGACGGTGATACCATCCCCGTTTCGGCAGGTGGCGACGGGTTGATCATCGGCGATCGCCTTGGCTCCACCGACCGCCCAAAACCTGATGATGCGGTGGTGCACTGATCTAAAGCGTTCTGCCATAAACTTGACTGACGGTTTGTGGCAGAACGCGCTCACATTGAGAGGTCATGCCGCGCCGCGCCGCGCCTTTCCCCTGCTTCAGGTTAAAGACGGGCCGCTTTAGCTGATCAGAGTGCAGAACAAACAAAGCCCGCCAGTTCTGGCGGGCTTTGTGTTGATGGGGCCAACCCCGCCCGGTTGCGGCGGTTGGTCATGCCGCGGAGTTGGGGCTTATTCTTCGATGGCTTCCTGTACGATTTCGTCCAGCAGGGTCTGGATGATCTGCATTTCGCCCTCTGGGAAGGCGCGAAAACCGATGGTGACGGCTTCCTCGCCGGGGCGCTGGGCGACAAAGATGTCATAGGGACAGAAGGTGATGTTCATCGGATTGGCCTCCATCACCTGACGCGATAGCTTGGCCGAGCAGAAGGAATAGACATCTGCCTGCTGGAACAGCACGACATCAGACCCGACAGCGCTGCGGGTGCGCTCCAGCATTTCACCGACATGGCTGACATGATCAACCACCAGCCCATGGTTGGTGATGGCATTTTCCAACCCAAAGGTGACATCGTCATAGGCCAGCCCGCTGCGATAGCTGACCATATCCTGCGCCGAGGCGGGCACCATCAGCGTGGCACTGATGCTAAAGGCGGCGACTGCGGTGAAATATTTCATCTGGCATCTCCCAATGTGAACGACGGTGGCTTGCCCATTGCGGGTATCCTCCTCACGTTAGGAGGATAGGAACAGGCAGCGTCTGGCCACCTGTCTCATCGATATATAGGAGTTTCTGCATGGGTTTCGCGGCAAAGGCTATAGAATTTCTCGCCATTGGCTTTGTTTTCGCATTGGGGGCCTTGGTGCTTGTGACGCTGCTGCTGTTTGTGGTGGACCGAATGCAGACCGGGGATGCGATCCGGCGGAACTATCCGGTGATTGGCCGCTTCCGGCATCTGTTCAGCACCATGGGGGAGTTCTTTCGCCAGTATTTCTTTGCCATGGACCGTGAAGAGCTGCCTTTTAACCGTGCACAGCGCGACTGGGTAGACCGGGCCGCCAAGGGAGAGGGCAATACAGTTGCCTTTGGTTCTACCCGCAACACCGAGGTGCCGGGCACGCCGATTTTTGTCAACGCACCGTTCCCACCGCTGGATGACCAATATGCCAGTACCGAACCCATGGTGATTGGTGCGGGCGCGCGGGTGCCTTATCGGGCGCCTTCTTTCTTTAATGTCTCGGGTATGAGCTATGGCGCGCTGTCAAAACCGGCAGTGCGCGCGCTTAGCCGGGGGGCGCGTGAAGCTGGGGTCTGGCTCAATACCGGCGAAGGCGGCATGAGCCCCTATCACCTGGAGGGGGGCTGTGATCTGGTGTTTCAGATCGGCACCGCCAAATATGGCGTACGCAATGCCGAAGGCGGGCTGAACGATGAGAGGCTGCGCGCGGTGGCGGAAAATCCGACGGTTCGGATGTTTGAGCTGAAGCTGGCGCAGGGGGCCAAGCCGGGCAAGGGTGGCATCCTGCCTGCCGCCAAAGTAAGCGCAGAGATCGCCGAAATTCGTGGCATTCCCGAAGGCGAGGCCAGCATTTCCCCCAATCGGCATCCGGAGATGACCAATTTTGACGAATTGCTGGATATGGTTGCCCACCTACGCGAGGTGACAGGCAAACCGGTGGGCATCAAGACCGTGGCTGGCTCTGAGGTGGTGATGCGCGAGATGTTCCTGCATATGGCGGCCCGCCCGGCAGATGTGCCAGATTTCATCACCATTGACGGCGGCGAGGGGGGGACCGGCGCGGCGCCGATGCCCTTGATCGATCTGGTGGGCATGTCGGTGCGCGAAGCCCTGCCACTGGTCTGTGATTTGCGCGATGAATACGGCTTTCGCGACCGTATCCGGCTGATCGCCAGTGGTAAGCTGATCAACCCAAGCGATGTTGCCTGGGCCCTGGCTGCGGGGGCGGATTTTGTCACCTCGGCGCGTGGCTTCATGTTTTCGCTGGGCTGCATCCAGGCGTTGAAGTGCAACAAGAACACCTGCCCGACCGGCATCACCACCCATGACCCGCGATTTCAAAAGGGATTGGTGGTCGAAGACAAATACAAACGTGTCGCCCGCTATGCGACTGAGCTAATCCACGAGGTCGAAACCATTGCCCATTCAGTTGGGGTAACAGAACCACGCAGGCTGCGCCGCCGCCATGTGCGGATTATGCAGGACAATGGCGGTTCGCGACCGATGAACGAAATTCAGCCAAGTTACAGTAACATCGCGCAGACGTGACAGGATATGTTTTGGCCTAGGCTCTGCCCTGCGTTAGGTCTCCCATGAGAGCAATTTTCGAGGAGACGCCGCCATGGCCCACCGCTGGACCAATACCCTGAGTGCCGCTGATGTGACGCCGAAGCAGGCCTATTTGAATCGCCGCCAGATCATGGCGGGACTTGGCGGCATGGCTGGGCTGGCAGGGCTTGGTGCGCTGCCAGGGGCGGCACAGGCCGAAACACTAGAGCCAAACTCCTGGGAGGATGTGACCACCTATTGCAACTACTATGAATTTGGAACCGGCAAGGGGGATCCTGCGAAAAACGCTGGCCAGCTGACCACCAAACCCTGGAGCGTCAAGATCGACGGTTTGGTGGATCGCCCCGGCGACTATGATTTCCAGCAGATCCTGGGGGAAATGACCCTAGAAGAGCGCATCTATCGGTTCCGCTGCGTCGAAGCCTGGTCGATGGTGGTGCCCTGGATGGGGTTTGAACTGGCGGATCTTCTGGCGCTGGCCGGGGTACAGGAGGGGGCAAAATACGTCAGCTTTGAAACCCTGTACCGCCCGTCTGAAATGCCCGGCACCGCTTATCCGGTGCTGGACTGGCCCTACCGCGAGGGCCTGCGCCTGGACGAGGCGATGCATCCGCTGACGCTGATGGCGACCGGGATCTTTGGGAAGGAGCTGCCCAATCAGAACGGCGCGCCGCTGCGCTTGGTGGTGCCATGGAAATACGGCTTCAAATCGATCAAATCCATCGTCCGCATCAGCCTGACCGATACGCAGCCGCAGACCAGTTGGAACATGGCCAATGCCCGCGAATACGGCTTTTACAGCAATGTGAACCCAGAGGTGTCGCATCCCCGCTGGAGCCAGGCGACCGAGCGCCGCCTTGGGGGCGGGCTGTTTGCCGGGCGCGACGACACGCTGATGTTCAACGGCTACGAGGACGAGGTCGCCAGTCTTTATGAGGGTATGGATTTGGCCAAACATTTTTGATCCACAGTGACACCGCAGCCCAAGACCACAGGACAAGAGGTTTGCCAGAATGATCGACCGTTGTAATCAGATGTTGCGCCGCCTGCCGCCCTGGGGGCTCTATCTGCTGGGCGCCCTTTATCCGGGCTGGCTGTTGTATCTGGGGCTGACTGGCGGATCGGGGCCGGATCCGGTCAAGGCGCTGGAACATGGCCTGGGCGAAGCGGCGCTGCAATTGGTGATCCTGGGGCTATTCGTGACACCGTTGCGCCGCTTTACCGGTCTGAACCTGTTGCGGTTTCGGCGTGCAATCGGGGTTTTGGCCTTCTCCTATGTTGCGCTGCATCTCTTGGTCTGGCTGGTTCTGGATGTTCAGGTCCTGTCGCACATCCTGCGCGACATCGCAAAGCGCCCCTATATAACCATCGGTATGGCGGGCTTTGTACTGATGCTGCCACTGGCGCTGACCTCCAATAATCGCGCCACGCGCTGGCTTGGCCCGCGCTGGCGCAAGCTGCATCTCCTGACCTATCCGGTCGCCCTGCTGGGGGGGCTGCACTACGTGATGCTGGCAAAGGGCTTCCAGATGGAGCCATTGATCTATCTGGCAGTCATTGTGACCCTGCTCCTCTTGCGGCTGCCCCGGCAGACAAAACGCCGTCTCGCTTGACGGGCGGGACGGGGCAGGATCCCGGTCGGCGGGGCTCTGAGCTTGCTCTGGCTAATTTGGGCGGATCTTGGGTGATATCTTGAACGAATGCCTCGGTAATTATTTGATTATAAGTAAAAAACAGGGGTTTTCGAAAAAAGATGTGATTTTGTGAAATTATGGGTTGCGGGATGTTTGAGTTAACACTAGAACCCCCTCTACCGGCAGCGGCGACGCGGTCTGGTGGGTTGCTTCGGCGGCCGGACGGGCCGGAGAGACGGTTGAGACGCTCGGGAGAGACCGGGGCACTTATTGGCAGAATGAGGCGGG
>NZ_JAJQRG010000019.1 GCF_021228235.1 Pseudophaeobacter flagellatus | reverse complement strand
CTGGTCAGCGCAATCCGCACCGCATCTTGCCGGGATTCGTCCGTCCGTTTCAGTCCCATAGTCAGTCTCCTTTGTTGCAGTAAATGCTATCAAAGGAGCGGCATCAAACCGTGACAGGTCCAGAAGAGCCAGAGTCGCATCAAGAAGTTTGAGGAGGCATTCGAGGCATTCGCAAATCAGGAGATGATCGCGGCGGGTAAGGAAATCCCCAGATACGAGCTTTTGCGCCGCTACTGCTCCCATCACCTGGAGCCTGCCGTCAATCGAGATAGACAAGGAAATGCTCTTTCCTTTGCCACTGCCAACTTCAAGTCTACGCAGTTCCCACAGTTTTGGGCAGCATCACCGGTGCAACACTTTGGAGAAACCGAGAAGGTGGTTGGTTTTCCCATCATCAGGGAGAAGTATCGGAAGGCATTGAGGTCGGTTGGGTTTGACCAAGACATCACGGATGCCGATCTACGAGATGCGCTCGCGCGGCGCGTGCTTCATACAACTATCCAGCCGGTCTCCTCATTTATGAACTCGCTGCGAACACGCATCAGTCCAGCTAAGCGAGCCGGCGGCAAATCCGCGCGAAATGGCCCAAGCTATATAAACGGTGCTGTATTCAATCCGGCGGTCCTGGTCGCAATCCTCAATATCTATCGGGTCTATTATAACTGGTTTGAGGCGCGGCAATATGTCGGCCCTGGATCTGCGGGCAAGGCAACCGCAGATGTTGAAATGGGGCTCTCCTCAGTGCGTGTTCCGGGTTCACTTGAGGTCGTTCAAGTTCCAAAGCGCCGATCAACGGCACCGGTGATGCGGACGCCTGCGATGCGCCTGGGAGCCGCTGATGAAAAGGACAAGGCACCCGATCCTCGTCGAGTGCTCTATCGCCCGTGGTGTTCCACGGCACGCCTCTGTGGCGAAAGTTTGAAACGCGATAATAGTCCGTATTCGTCAAGAGGCCCCTGCGAAAAACTTCGCAGGGGCCTCTCTATGTCCCAGATCCCGGAATGCGTCAAGGATATGCCGAGGGGCTCATTTTCTTTAGTGTCGCAAAGACCTAGCGCCTTACAGGGCGGCCTTGAACAGCTCTGTCAGATTGGCTTCGGTCAGCTCAATCGGGTTACCCCCGCAAGAGGGGTCGATGATGGCGCCTTTGACCAGATCGGGGATTGCGGCCTCGGTGACGCCCAGATCCGACAGCTTGCGCGGGATGCCCATGCTGTCGTTCAACTCCTGCACATAGGCGCAAAACCCGTTAAAGCCCCCCTCGATGCCCAGATAGGCCGCTGCCTTGTCAAAGCGATCGGCAATCACCGACGCGTTGAACTGCAGCACGGCGGGCATGCAGACCGCATTGGTGGTGCCGTGGTGGGTATTGAAATGCGCGCCAATCGGGTGGCTCATGGCGTGGATGGCGCCCAGCCCCTTTTGAAAGCCGGTGGCTCCCATGGCAGCGGCAGACATCATCTGCGCGCGAGCTTCGATATCGGTGCCATCGGCATAGGCACGTGGCAGATAGTCTTTGACCAGGCGCATGCCTTCCAGCGCGATGCCCTGCGACATCGGATGGTAATGCGGCGAAGAGAAGGCCTCGACACAATGGGCAAAGGCATCCAGGCCTGTGCCGGCGGTGATGAACTTGGGCATACCAACGGTCAGCTCGGGATCACAGATCACGACCGCGGGCAGCACCTTGGGATGGAAGATGATCTTTTTCACATGGCTGACGCTATCGGTGATGACGCTGGCGCGCCCCACTTCAGAGCCGGTGCCAGCCGTGGTGGGCACTGCGATGATTGGCGCAATGGCATCAGCATCGGCGCGGGTCCACCAATCGCCAATGTCTTCAAAGTCCCAGATTGGACGGGTTTGGCCCGCCATAAAGGCAACCATCTTGCCCAGATCCAGGCCAGAGCCGCCACCAAAGGCAATGACGCCATCGTGGCCACCTGCATTATAGACCGCGACCCCGGCCTCGAGGTTTTTCTCATTTGGGTTCGGGTCCACTTCAAAGAAGATGCCGCGCCCTAGGCCTGCAGCCTCCATGATGTCGAGGGTGCCCTTGGTGACCGGCAGATCCGCCAGGCCCTTGTCTGTGACCAGCAGGGGCTTTTTGATCCCGGCGGCCGCGCAGGCCTCTCCCAGTTCCTTGATCCGGCCAGCGCCGAATTTGATTGCGGTCGGGTAGGACCAGTTTCCAACGAGAGACATATCTTCGCCTTTCATATGTGGCCGCAGGGGCCAACGTAACACTCTGCCCTCGGGCGGCATGCCCAGGGCCATGGTGGCCCGATCTGTTTCCAGTTCGGGCCGACAGGGTTACCCCGCCACCTTCTTCAGGTGATAGCTCTTGGGCCGGGTGAGATTCTGATAACCGATGACCGACAGCCCACCACCGCGACCGGTGTTCTTGCAGCCCGTCCAGCACAGGCTGGGATCAAGATAATCGGCGCGGTTCAGGAACACGGTGCCGGTCTCGATCTCGTCACCAATACGGATGGCGCGGTCCAGATCACGGGTCCAGAGCGAGGCAGTGAGGCCAAATTCGCTGTCATTCATTAGCGCGATGGCTTCGGCATCGGATGAAACCTTCATAATGCCAACCACCGGGCCAAAGCTCTCGTCGCGCATCACCCGCATCTCGTGGGTAACCTCGGTGAGGATCTGTGGCGTCAGATAGGCGCCCCCATCGTCCTCGGCCATTGTGTCGATATGGGCAACGGCCCCGGCAGCGACCGCCTCGTCAATCTGGGCGCGGACCTCTGCGGCAAAGCGCACATTGGCCATGGGGCCCATGGTGGTGGCTTCATCCAGCGGATTGCCCAGCTTGTAGCCTTTGACGATCTCGACCGCCTTGGCGACAAAATCATCATAAAGGCTTTCGTGTACATAGATGCGCTCGATACCGCAGCAGCACTGACCGGCGTTGAACATTGCACCATCAATCAGTGTATCCACGGCTGCATCCAGATCCGCGTCTTCCATCACATAGCCGGGATCTTTGCCGCCCAACTCGGTGCCGACACCGGTAAAGGTGCCCGCCGCGGCGCGTTCCATCGCCTGGCCACCACCAACAGAGCCGGTGAAATTGACAAAGTCAAAGGCGCGCGCGGCAATCAGGGCCGAGGTGGTGTCATGGTCCAGGAATACGTTCTGGAACACCTCGGCAGGAACCCCAGCGGACTGGAAAGCAGCCGCCATCCGTTCGCCGACGAGCAGGGTTTGCGTAGCATGTTTCAGCACCACGGTATTGCCGGCAATCAGGGCCGGGGCCAGGGTGTTGATTGCCGTCATATAGGGATAGTTCCAGGGCGCGACGATAAACACCACCCCATGCGGCACCCGCTTGATATAGCGCTTGAAGTTCGAGTCATTGCCCACTTCGATATCCGCCAGCGCGGTTTCGGCAATCTCCGCCATGTAGGAACTGCGCTCGTTGAAGCCGCCAAATTCGCCGCCATAACGCACCGGGCGCCCCATCATATGGGCCAGCTCGGGTACGATTTCATCATTCATCGCGCCAACGGCGGCAACACCGGCCATGACCAGATCGATGCGTTCCTGCACGGGGCGTGCAGCCCATGCCTTTTGCGCTGCACGCGCTGCAGTGGCGACAGCAAATCCCGCGTCGCGGGACAGGGTCTGGCGCTCTGCATAAACCGATCCGTCAATCGGAGAGATACATTTCAGGGTCTGGCCCATGTTCATCCTCATCTCGTTTGAAAGGGGAGCCCCCTTCATCTTGCCAAAAATACCTTCGCCGAAGGCCGCGCGCCTTTAGGCGCGCTCAAACCCGCGGGCGATTTCATAGTCGGTGACGACGCGGTCGAAATCTTCAATCTCGACCTCAGCGGCACGGGTGTAGTGATCCACCACATCGTCGCCCATGGCGGCGCGCAGCATCTCTGATCCCTTCAGGCTCAGCCGGGCCTCGCGCAGGGTTTCCGGGATCATCCCGCTATCGCCCTGATAGACATCACCCGTCGCCGGGGCCTGCAGCTCCAGCCCCTCTTCGATCCCGGCAATGCCGGCGGCCAGCATCGCGCCCATCGCCAGGTAGGGGTTCATGTCCGACCCCGGAATGCGACATTCGACGCGGATGGCCTTGCTGCCAACACCACAGAGCCGATAGCCGGCGGTGCGGTTGTCTACCGACCAGATGATGCGGGTCGGGGCAAAGGTGCCCTTCATGAAGCGTTTGTAGCTGTTGATATAGGGCGCCATGAAATAGGTGTAGTCGGGCGCATATTTCAACAGGCCCGCCATGTAGCTCTTCATCAGCGCCGACATGCCCAGCTTGTCTTGCGCGTCATAAAAGGCGGGTTTTCCATCCTGCCACAGCGACTGGTGCACATGGCTGGAAGAGCCGACCTTGTCGCGGTGCCATTTGGGCAGGAAGGTCACGGCATGGCCCTGCTGCCAGGCGATTTCCTTTGTCGCATGTTTGGCGATGGTGTGGAAATCGGCGGTGTCCTGTGCCTGGCCGTATTTGATGTTCAGCTCTTCCTGGCCGGTCTCGGCCTCGCCCTTGGTGCATTCCACCGGGATGCCAGCATTCCAAAGGTGATTGCGCAGCGGGCGCATCACGTGTTCTTCCTTGGTGGTTTGCAGGATGTTGTAGTCTTCGTTGTAGCCAGAGATCGGCTGCAGGTCGCGGAAATCCGATTTGCGGATCGCGTCAAAGTCTTTCTCAAAAAGGAAAAACTCCAGCTCGGTTGCGGTCATGGCATCAAAGCCAAGCGCGGCCAGACGACGGATCTGTTTTTTCAGAATGGCGCGGGGGCTGTGGGGGACTTCTTCATGGCTATGGTGATCCAGCACATCACACAGCACCATCACTGTGCTCTCAAGCCAGGGGAGGGGGCGCAGGGTGGCCAGATCGGGTTTCATCACATAGTCGCCGTAGCCGTTTTCCCAGCTGGTCGAGGCAAAGCCATCCGGGGTTGCCATCTCCAGGTCGGTGGCCAGCAGATAGTTGCAGCAATGGGTTTCTTCCCAGGCGCCATTGATAAAGTGCTGCGCATGAAAACGCTTACCCATCAGGCGTCCCTGCATGTCGACAAGGCAGACCAAAACGGTATCTACATCGCCATTTGCAACTTGGGCTTTCAGATCGTCAAAACTCAGAACACCAGTCATGGGGTACTTTCCTGTATAGCAGAGGGTGCCCCGGCACTGTGGCGCCGGGGCGATTTGATTTAGCCGTAGCGGTAGGGGCGACCGGCCTTTTGCATGTCCGAGTTATACTTCTTGAAGATCTCGACAACCTTGGCTTTGGTGGGGCTTTCGGCAGCGATTTCATCCCAGAACTTGACGGCGGCGTCTTCGACGGTTTTCCATTCGTCGTCTGGAATGGAGGTCAGCTCCAACTTGGGGCCATTGACCCGCAGCGAGGCTTCGCCACCCCAGTACCACCACTGGCGATAGTAGTGTGACTGGTCACAGCAGACGCGGAACAGGGTCTGCAGATCTTCGGGCAGTTCGTTCCAACGACCCTGGTTGGCAAAGAAAGACCCAGCCCAGGCACCAGAGATGTTGTTGGTCAGGAAGTAGTTGGTCACATCAGCCCAGCCAACGGTGTAGTCTTCGGTGATGCCGGACCAGGCAACGCCGTCCAGCTCGCCGGTCTGCATGGCGACTTCGATGTCTTCCCAGGGCAGGGTGACAGGCACGACGCCAAACTGGCTGAGGAAGCGACCCGCAGTTGGGAAGGTAAAGATACGCTTGCCCTTCAGATCAGCCAGGCTGTTGATGGGGTCTTTGGTGGCAAAGTGGCAAGGGTCCCAGGCACCGGCAGAGATATGCTTGACGCCGACCTTGGAATATTCCTCGTCCCAGATTTCGTTCAGGCCGTACTGGTTGAACAGGACGGGTACGTCGAGCGAGTAACGTGAGCCAAAGGGGAAGTAGCCGCCGAAAACGGTGACTTCGGTGGGCGAGGCCATCGAGTCATCGTCCGACTGCACGGCGTCGATAGTGCCGCGCTGCATGGCGCGGAACAGTTCGCCCGTGGGGACCAGCTGATCGGCAAAGTACAGTTCGATCTGCATGCGGTCGCCTGCGATCTTGTTGAACATGTCAACGGCGGGTTTCACCACATGCTCTGCCAGAGCGGCGCCCGCATAGGTCTGCATCCGCCATTTGATGGTGGAACTTGCCAGCGCAGGGGTGGCCAGAGGGGCCGCCATCGCACCAACACCTGCGGTCTGCAGGAACTTACGTCTTGTTGTCATAATTCTTTCTCCATGTTGTATCGGGGTGAAATAGGGCCCCCGAGCGGGGCTCTTCTTGGGTTATTTCTAGGGTTCTGCCATCCGGGTCATTTGCCGTAGACCAGCTCTGGCAGCCAGAGCGCGATCTGTGGGAATACCATGATCAGCGCCAGGGCCACGACCATAACAGCGGCAAAGGGGATGATAGAGATATAGATGTCCTTCAGGCCGATTTCTGGCGGCGCCATGGCCCGCATCAGGAACAGGTTATAGCCAAAGGGGGGGGTCATATAGGCGATCTGGGTTGTGATGGTATACAGCACCCCGTACCAGATCAGATCGAACCCCAGCGCGCCAACCAGCGGCACATACAGCGGCGCCACAATCACCAGCATTGCTGTGTCATCCAGGAAAGTCCCCATGATGATAAAGCTGAGCTGCATCAGGATCAGGATCATCCAGGGGCTCAGACCCAGCTGGGTGGTGAACAGATCTTCGATCGCCTTGACCGCGCCAAGCCCATCAAAGATAGCACCAAAGCCCAGGGCCGCTAGGATGATCCACATGAACATGCAGGAAATCCCAAGGGTCGAGCGTACCGAGGTTTCAAACACTTGCTTGTTCATGCGGCCCTTGAGGATGGCGGCGATAAAGGCAGTCATGGCACCAATGGCAGAGCTTTCCACCAGCGAGGTCCAGCCGTTGACAAAGGGCAACATCATCGCAGCAAAGATCGCCAGCGGCAGAACGCCGGAAAACAGCAGGCGGTGTTTTTCCTTCAGGAATACATCCTTGTAGAATATCGGCAGGCTGCGGGTGGTAAAGGCTAGAACCGCAGCACCCAAGGCCACCCCAATAGAGGTCTTGGGCGCAACCATGTCCAGTTTGACCAGCAGCGGCACAATAACGATGGCCGCCAGCACGACAAAGTTCAGTCGTAGCGGGTGGCTGCTGACCTGGTCATATTCGGCCAGGTCTTCCGGGGTCATGGCGGGGCCAAGGTCCGGCTGCATCTTGGCGCGGATATAGATGTAGATGATGAACATCGTGGCCATCAGCAGACCGGGGATGACCCCGGCCAGCCACAGCTGGCCAACCGGCTGGCGTGCGATCATCGCATAGAGCACCAGAACCACCGAAGGGGGCACCAGAATACCCAGGGATGACCCCGCCTGAATGGTGCCGGTCACTAGGATCTTGTCATAGCCCCGCCGCAGCAGTTCCGGCAGCGCAATGGTGGCACCAATGGCCATGCCGGCCACTGACAGGCCGTTCATTGCGGAAATCAGCACCATCAGACCGATGGTGCCAATGGCCAGGCCGCCCTGCACTGGACCCATCCAGACATGGAACATGCGATAGAGATCATCGGCGATCTTGGATTCCGACAGCACATAGCCCATGAAAATGAACATCGGCAGGGTCAGCAGCGGATACCATTTCATTAGCTTCATCGAGGCGGCAAATGGAATTTCCACCCCGCCCGTACCCCAGAGCATCATTCCGGCGACAGCGCCGACAAAGCCAATGGCGCCAAAGACGCGCTGGCCGGTCATCAACATCAGCATCATGCCGGCAAACATGACAATCGCGATCAATTCATAGGGCATCAGATTTCGACTCCGCGAAGACGGCCGATATCGCGGAACAATTCGGCAAGACATTGCAACAGCATCAGGAAGACGCCAAAACAGAGGATGGATTTCACTGGCCACAGATAGGGCCGCCAGGCGGTAGAGCTGCGCTCAATATAGCCGATTTTGGCCCAGGCCGCGCTTGGGCCTTCGGTGAATAGTGTGGCAAGGATATCGCCAAAGAAGCTAAAGGGCTCCATCCCGAAATAGCCCAGGCTATAGGCCATAGAGCTGACGGCCCCATAGAGCAGCACGCCGAGATAGAACATCAGGAATAGCACGGTAAAGGCATCCACCATCGCCTTGGTGCGGGTGGTCCAGCCGCCATAGAACAGATCCATCCGCACGTTGGACCCCATCTGCATCGAATAGGGCCCGCCAAGGATGTAATAGGCCACCATGATGAACTGGGCCATTTCTAGCGTCCAGAGCGAGGGATTGAAGAAGGTCTTTGACACGGAAGACCACAGAAGCACCCCGATCAGGGCAAAGATCAGGTACATGGCAAAGCGGCCAATCAGCCGGTTCATCGCCTCGACGGCGCGAATGTAGCGCAAAATGAGTTTAGGCACCGGCACCTCCTGTGGGTTGGGTTGCAGCCAGGGCCGGGCGTATCAGGGTCATCAGCTCCTCTGCTATCTGGGCCTCTTCTTCGGGGGTGCGTAGCAGGTCGTTGCGCACCTCGATCATGACATTGGCCAAACCGTTTTGCAGCCCATGCAGCTGGAGTGAATGGGTGACGCCATCTTCGGGGCCATAGGGATCATTTCGGCTGATCTCGCGATCGGGCAGGGCCGAGGCGTGATCCAGCATGGCATCCGCAAGGCGGCTGTCGCTATCATGCAAAATTCCGATCTCTACGCTGCGAGGGCTGCCATAATAGACCGGCGTAAAGCTGTGAATGGTGATCAGCGCCGTTGTCAGCCCGGCTGCCTTGCGCGTTGCAATCACCTGGCTGACGGCCTCGCAGAATGGAGTGTAAACAGTTGCGACGCGTTCGTCGCGCTGGTCCTGGGTCAGGTTGGTATTGCCAGGAACCTCAATCACTTCTGATTTTTCCGGCATCGCTGAGGCGGCCTCTGGCGGGCGGTTGCAGTCATAGACCAGGCGCGACACCTTGGAAGCAATCAGCGGCGCATCCAGCGCATCCGACAGCAGGCGCGCAACAGCGCAGGCACCGGGATCCCAGGCGGCGTGGCTCTGGCGATCCGCCTCGGCCAATCCCAGATCGCCATAACGAGGTGGAATGTGGTGACTGGCATGCTCGCACAGGATAACGGCACCCCCACGGCCTGCGCCGTTGGATACTTCATATGCCTCGCTGCGAGCGGTGGAATCGCTCAGTGACATTCGGGTCTCCCTCGTTTTGGAAAAATCTTTTCACGCGGGATTATTTCTGTCAATATAATTTCAGAAGAGATTTCTCCCGCAATGACAAACGGAGCAGTCTTGTCAAAGAGGTCTTGTTCTTGTTGCCTGTTTTTTATTCACCCGAGGGGGATCCTGCCTTGACCAAATCGTCACTCACCGTGCGAGAAAAAATCCGGGATCACTATGCGACGCTGACGCAATCAGAGCGCAAATTTGCCAATTCCCTGCTGGAAAATTACCCGGCGGCGGGGCTGGCTTCGATTACCATTGTCGCGTCCAATGCAGATGTTTCAACGCCAACGGTGGCGCGTATGGTGCAAAAGCTGGGCTTCAAGGGCTATCCGCAATTCCATCAGGCGCTGCTGAAAGAGCTGGAGGCAAAGGTCTCTGGCCCGACCCAGCGGCGCGCCAACTGGGCCTCAGAGGCACCAGAGGGGCATATGCTCAATCGGTTTTCTCAGGCGGTGACCAATAACTTGAGCCAGACATTCTCCAATGTGGATTCAGGCCAGTTTGACGCCGCCGTGCGTCAGTTGGCCGATACCGACGGACGGCTTTATGTCGTTGGTGGCCGGATCACCCGTGCTCTGGCGGATTACGCATTTACCCATTTCCAGGCCATCCGGCAGCGGGTCACGCATATGACCTCTTCCTCGGCGACCTGGCCGCATTATGTGCTGGACATGGAGGCAGGAGACACCCTGCTGATGTTTGATGTGCGCCGCTACGAGACCAATTTGCAGCGGCTGGCCGAACTGGCAGCAGAGCGCGGCGTAAAGGTGGTTTTGATCACGGACCAATGGGCCAGCCCGATCACCGCGGTGGCGGAACATGCCTTCAGCTGCTGGGTGGAAATCCCCTCGGCCTGGGATTCCAATATCTCCACCATGATGCTGCTTGAAGCGATGATCGCGGCTACACAGGAAGAGAGCTGGGATGAAACCAAGGAGCGCTATGACCGCCTTGATGCCCTGTTTGATACAACCCGCCTGTTCAGAAAATTCTCTTGAAGCCGCCGCCTGGCCCGGGCAGCGGTGGTTGTTGTGGGATAGGAAAGGGGCATGGACAGGTCAGCTGGCTTGAGCCATGCTGGATGGACCTCTGAAGAGGTCGTGTTGGAAATATTCTTTCAGGTTGAGATATCATGCCCAAATCTGCTTCCCTTCTCCCCGCGCTTGTTCTGGCTGCGATGGCAGGCCTTGTGACCCCGCCGGTTATGGCCAAACCGCTGAGCCGTATGCTGGCGCAATCCCCGATGACCCCAGGCGACTTTGACGCCATGCGGGCGGCTGAGGCCGCGCTTTATGATCACGCGGGGGTCAAGGTTGGCAGCTCTGTCAAATGGAGGAACCCCGAGACCGCGTCTTACGGGATGGTCAAGGTCATCGGGAAACAGGGCAACTGTCTGGCGATGACGCACACGGCCCATCCCAAAGGTGCCAGCCCGGCCAGAGAGCTTATGCGCAAGTTCTGCCAAGCCTCCAGCGGCAAGTGGTTGCTGACCGAGTAATCATCGCCAGGTCGGGCGCGTCCCGCACTCTCTCCATCTATTTGGCCACCGACATTTCTGTGGTGGCCAACCTTTGGGGCTTCGGCCCTTTTCTCCCAAGCCAGGATCCATACGATGTCAGAAATCACCCGTCTCCACACCGGCGCTCGCATGAGCCAGATCGTCACCCATGGCGATACGATCTATCTTGCCGGTCAGGTTGGCACCAAGGGCGCAAGCGTGGCGCAGCAGACCCAGGATTGCCTCGACAAGATCGACGCACTGCTGGCCGAGGTCGGGTCTGACAAGACGCGCCTGCTGCAAACTACCATCTGGCTGGCCGACATGGCCGACTTCGCCGAGATGAATGCGGTCTGGGACGCCTGGGTTCCAGAAGGTCACAGTCCCGCCCGTGCCTGCGGCGAGGCAAAGCTGGCGCTGCCCGATTTCCTGGTGGAATTCATTGTTACTGCGGCCAAGGCCTGACCGCGCCTTCCGATATCCGGAAGAGATCACACGGAAGAAGGGCTCGGCCATTGGCTGGGCCCTTTTGCGTTTGGCGGGGTTTGCGCCGCAAAACGCGCCAGCTAGCGGTTTGGTTTGGCGCGTGTTTGGCGCGACTCGGGAGTGAGTCTGTGGGTAAGTTTGTGAGTAAGTGCTGGTTTGGGATGTTTGTGGTTTGTGGCAAGGCTTCTGGGCGGTGTTTAGGAGAGGTTTGCGGGTTTTTTCTTCGTGTAATATGTTGATATTGTTTAATTTTCACATTTCTGTTGCGGAAAGTTGCGATTTGCTTGGTTTTTGGGTTGCGGGTGCTGCCGGTTATACTTAGAACCCCCTCTACCGGCAGCGGCGACGCGGTCTGGTGGGTTGCTTCGGCGGC
>NZ_JAJQRG010000018.1 GCF_021228235.1 Pseudophaeobacter flagellatus | reverse complement strand
CTGGTCAGCGCAATCCGCACCGCATCTTGCCGGGATTCGTCCGTCCGTTTCAGTCCCATAGTCAGTCTCCTTTGTTGCAGTAAATGCTATCAAAGGAGCGGCATCAAACCGTGACAGGTCCAGTAAATTACCTCTGGCAAGTATGGTTTCATTGCTCACTGCGGCAAAGACCTTTCGTACGCCCTCAACGTCTTCATCCCGCCATTCCGGCTCTACTTCGTCTGCATGTACTCCTTTGGGGAAGTAAACTTGACTTGGTTGGTCGTAGATCAGGAAGCCAGGAACAGGATGCGAGGGCGTCTTCAAAAAGAAACGCTGAAGCGCAAGAGAGATCGACACATGATAAGCTAGCCAGTTTGCACCACTAACAGGTCTGAAATGTCTCTTTCATCCAGGCCAGCTTCTCGCAGCGTCGTTGCCATGGTGTGTCGCAGGCCCTTCATGGTCAGACCAACACCAACCAGTTTTTCGTTTTCGAGTTTTTTTCAGGCGGTGCCACGAAGAGGACAGGCACCGAAAGCGACGGCCAAACATATTCAGCTCCCATAATGGATACAAATCCGAAGATAGCAAATCTGGCACTTTCTTGGCGCACCCCGCAATATAGTGCCGAGGATGGGCTCGGCACCATGGGTAGTATGCATGAAGCGGGCTCGTCGCTTGTTGCGATCAGCAAAGAAACTCCAGCAGGCACCACCGTCATCGGAAGCGGTGTATACACGCAGTGAATCTTTCACGTAATTTGTGCAACAAAGCCCCCCAGCGCGCCCGCCAGGCCTCAGCCTGCCAGTAGACAGGCTGCCTGGTGCCCGTCTGCAAGATGCCTCAGTGGTGGCACCGTTTCCCGGCAGGCCTCGGTGGCCAGCGCACAGCGCGGATGAAAGGCGCAGCCCACGGGCGGGTTCAGCGGGCTTGGCGGCTCGCCGTTGTCGACACAGCGGTCGCGCTTAGGGGCATGGATGTCGGGTATCGTGTTCAGCAACAGTTGCGAATATGGATGCAGTGGCTGACTGAACAGCGCCTCGACCGGGGCCATCTCGACGATGCGCCCTAGATACATTACCGCAATCATATCAGACATATGGCGCACCACGCTCAGGTCGTGGCTAATGAACAAATAGGTCAGCCCCAGCTCCTGTTGGAGCCGCCGCATGAGATTCAGGATCTGGGCCTGAACCGACACGTCCAGCGCCGAGGTCGGCTCATCACAGACCAGCAGCTCCGGCTCACAGGCCAGCGCCCGCGCAATTGAAATGCGCTGCCGCTGGCCACCGGAAAACTCATGCGGAAACTTGCGAGCATCATCCGCCGCCAGTCCCACCGTGCGCAGCAGTTCCTCGACGCGGGCCGTGGTCTCGGCCTCGCTGCTACGAAGTCCCATCTCGCGGATTGGCTCAGCGATGATGTCGCCGATACGCCAGCGCGGATTCAGGCTGGAGTGCGGATCCTGAAAGATCATCTGCACTCGCACGGGCCGCCCTTCGGTGCCGCTGCCAAGACGGATGTCGCCCCCGCTGGTGGCATAAAGTCCGGTCACCAGCCGCGCCACTGTGGATTTACCGCAGCCGGATTCACCGACGATGCTGAAGCAACTGCCGCGGGCGATGGTGAAGCTGACCTCATTTACCGCGTTCACCAGCAATCGCGGTTTGCCTTCCAGCACACGATTCAGCCAGGGCGCGGAAACGTCAAAGCGTTTCGAGACCCGGTCGACAGTTAGGATTGGATCATTCATCTGCATCATTGGGTACCTCCATCCTGAATGAAACAGGCCGCTTCGCTGCGCGCCGCCGAAACCAAATGCGGCCGTTCGGACAGGCAGCGCGGTCCGGCCTGCGGGCAGCGCGGGTGAAAGGCACAGCCTGAGGGGCGCGCGTTCAGCCGCGGCATGGCACCGTCGATCTGCGCTAGGGTGCCGCTGCGCGCGTGCAGGCTGGGTATCGCAGCCATCAGCCCGCGGGTATAGGGGTGCTGCGGATCATGCAGCACGTCTTCGACCCGACCGGTTTCCACCACCCGACCCGAATACATCACCGCCACCCGGTCGGCGGTCTCCGCAATCACGCCCATGTCGTGCGTGACCAACATGATGCCAGTACGGTGTTCGTCGCACAGCCGTCGCAGCAGCGTGGTGATCTGCGCCTGGATCGAGACATCCAGTGCCGTTGTCGGCTCATCCGCGATGATCAGCCGCGGCTCGGCTGCCAGCGCAAGCGCAATCACCACCCGCTGCCGCATCCCACCGGAGAACTGGTGCGGGTATTGCTTCAACCGCTCTTCGGGGGCGGGGATGCCGACCTCGCGCAGCAGCGTCACCGCCTTTTGTTGCGCGGCCTCGCGCGGCATCGGCTTGTGAAGGCGGATGGTTTCGATCAGCTGTGCCCCTATAGAGAACAGCGGGTTCAGTGCAGTCAGCGGGTCCTGGAAGATCGCGCCCATCTCCCGACCGCGTACACGGGTCAGTTCGTCCTCCGTCAGGGTGTCTACCCGGCGGCCGCCAACCCGGATTTCGCCCTTGGCGATCCGCCCCGGTGCCTCCAGCAGACCGAGAACCGCAAGACCGGTGATGGACTTGCCTGCACCGGATTCCCCGACCACTCCCAGGATCTCTCCCGGTGCGATCTGGATCGAGACATCATCGATGGCAGTCAGCAACCCGCGCCGGGTCGGAAATTCAACGGTCAGGCTGTCGACCTCCAGTGCTGGCGTCCCCTCGGGCACGGGCTGGCTGCCAGGATCCTGCGGTGCAAGCGCTTGCCTCAGCATCATCTCATCTTCCTTCACGTCTGGGGCCGCATCAGCGGCGGATATGTCGGGGGAAAGATCTCGGCCACCGGCGGGTGGCCAACAGTGCGGTCAGGGTATTTGGCCAAGAGACCGTCGAACTGCGCCTGAGCGCGGCGGCGGGCGCTCGCCATGTCGATACCGGCAACCGCGCCATCGCGCATCGACAGGCGGCCATCGACGATGGTGGCCTTTGTCACCCGGCCGGTGGCGCCCAGGATCAACGTCTGAACCGGGTCGATGGCCGGTGCCATGGCGCTGTCCTGCAGGTCAAACACAGCGAGGTCCGCCCGCCCCCCGGCTCGCAGCACACCAATGTCATCCCGGGCGAGTGCCGCAGCGCCGCCCAAAGTGGCAGCATCGAACATTTCAGCCGAGGTGATGGTGGTCAGATCGCCCTCCACCATCCGGCACATCATCATGCCCACCGCCATGTTCAGCACCATGTCCGGCGGCGCGGTATCGGTGCCCATGGCGATGCCGATCCCCCGGTCGCGCAGACGACGGAATGAACGCAGCGCGCCGCCGTGCCGCGCCGAGACCAGCGGACAATGCACGACACTGACGCCGTGGCTGGCATAAAGATCAAGGTCGGAATCATCCGCCACTGTGGCATGCGGCGCCAGCAGCCGGTCATTCAGCAGCCCCAGGCTGCCCAGCCACTGCGGTGCGCTCATACCATACAGCCGCTGCACGGTGTCCCGCTCCATCTGGCCCTGCGCCATATGCAGCCGCACCGGGCAGTTCAGGTCCTCAGCCGCAGCCATGGTGCGGCGCAGCAGATCTTCTGTACAGGTCTCCACCCGGTCGGGTGCCAGCAGCGACGAGATCAGATCATGCCCCTGCCATTTTGCGGCAAAGCCGATAGCAGCGTCGAGGCCTGCCATGCCGCGCGCCTTGTCGAACTCGGCCGTCAGGCGACCATCCGCCTCGGCGAGCATACCACCGCTGCGGTATGCCGGGCCAAGCCAGACCCGCAGGCCCAGATCCTCTGCCGCCTCGGCGGCAGCAGTGAACTCGGCAACCGTCTCGCCCCACTCGCGGTAGAACAGCGAGGCAATCGGCGCGGCACTGGTGATCCCGTTCAAAAGCAGCTGGCCAAAGGCAAAACGCTTCTGAAAGGCCAGCTCCTCGGGGCTGTACATCTCATATGGGCCGCGATCGACATAAGAGCGTGGCCAGACCCGACCTTTCTTGTTGCCGGGCCAGTTGTCATGCGCCAGCAGTGTGGTGTCGAGATCCGAGAGCGCGTCGAGATCAACAAAGCCCGGCGCAATCAGCGCCTGCCCCATGTCGTACCGGGCGGCGACCTCGCCTTCGAATGCGGCACCCACGTGGATCACCTGGCCACCCTCGATCACCACCTCGCCATCCGGCACCAGATGGCGACCGGACGGGGTGTCGGCAATCACCCAGGCCGCCCGCAGCGCCCAGCGGCCGGGCGGGCGCGCGCCCAGCGGCAGATCGGAAAAGCGGCTCATGGGGCCTCCATCAGGGGCTTGCCGTCGCGCGCAGTCACATGACCGCCTTTGACCACCAGCTGGCGCGGCGCGTGGTTGACGACTGCCTGCACAACGGTTTCACCACGTACCAGCACCACATCACCTGGCGCCCCGACCTCCAGTGCGCGGCGCGGCTTGGCCATTGCCTCGGCACCGCCGCCAGCGCAGATATCAAGCGCAGTCTTGACCTCGCTGTCCATGCGCAGGTTATTGCGCAGGCCGATGAACTTGGCGCGTTCCAGCATGTCGCCATTGCCATAAGGCCCCCAGGTGTCCTGGATGCCGTCATTGCCGGCGCCAATGCGGATGCCATGCGCCATCAACTGCTTGACCATCGGTGCAGGCGAAGAGGCCGGCGCAGTGGTCATGATGCGCACATCCAGTGCCGCCAGCCGCGCCAACATGGCCTCCACCCGCTGGTAATCGTTCATCCCCAGGCAGAACGCATGGGAGATGGTGACCAGCCCGGTCATGTCCAGTGCCTCGGCGCGGGTCAGGATTTCCTCCATCGAGAACATGCCCATTTCGCCACGTTCATGCAGGTGGATGTCCACGCCCTTCCCATGCTTCTCGGCCAGATCGAAGACCACGTCGAGGTGCCCTTTAGGGTCGCGGTCGACGCCGCAGGGATCCAGCCCTCCTACCAGGTCGGCTCCCATCGCCAGCGCCTGATCCATCAGTTCGGCGGTGCCCTCGCGGATCGTCAGCCCGGATTGCGGAAAGGCCACGGTCTCGATCTCGACCACATCGGCCAGCTTGTCGGCGGTCTGCATCACGCCTTCCAGCGCGCGCAGGCCGCCGTCGGTGTCGATGTCCACATGGCTGCGGATCAACGTCGCGCCATAGGCGGCGGTCTGCAGTGCATGTCGCATCGACTGCACATGCGGATCCAGCCCCAGCCGCGCTTTCATCGCGCGTTCGTTATCGATCATCGCCATCAGATTGCCGCCGCCGATATCGTTCTTGTACCAGAGCCAGCCAATCAACGACTTGTCGAGATGGGTGTGGGCATCCACCAGCCCCGGAATGGCGATCGCCCCCACAGCGTCTTCGGTGGCCACGCCGGGGGCCTCCAGCCCGGGCGCGATTTCGGAAATCCGGCCGTCCCGGATCAGGATGTCGGTGCGTTCGCCATCACCGATGTGTGCATTTTTTATCAGAAGCGAAGTCATCAAAGTCGTCCTTTAGCGGAGTTTCGGGTTGAGCGCATCGCGCAGCCAGTCGCCCAGCATGTTCACGGCTACCACCAGGATACACAGCTGGACCGAGGGGAAGAGTACGATCCACCAAGATCCTGAGAACAGATACTGGTTGCCGACCCGGATCAGCGTCCCCAGCGAGGGTTGGTTCGGCGGCATTCCGACGCCGAGAAACGAGAGGGTCGCCTCAATCAGGATCGCGAGTCCAAAGTTCAGCGTTGCCGCCACGAACACCGGAGTCAGCGTATTGGGTAGGATATGCTTCAGCATCAGCCGCCGTCCTGGCGTGCCCACCAGCCGCGAGGCCTGCACATATTCCTTGCGCCGCTCCACCATGGTCTGGGCCCGCACGACACGGGCGTATTGCACCCAGGAATACAATGCGATGGCGAGCACCAGCACCGCAGCAATGCCAGCCTCGCGCAGTTCTGGCGGCAGCAGCGCCTGCGCAACAGAGCTAACCAGAATGGCCGCCAAGATGATTGGGATCGACAGTAGCACATCGCCAATGCGCATCAGCACGTTGTCGACCCAGCCGCCATAGTAACCGGCGGCCAGCCCGGCCAATAGGCCAATCGCCAGCGATACCGCGACGGAGGCAATTCCGATGAAGATCGAAATCCGCGTACCATAGAGAATACCCGACAAGATGTCGCGTCCCTGCACATCGGTGCCCAGGATGAATGGCATCTGCCCGCCCTGCATCCACACCGGCGGCAGTTCAGCGTTCCAAAGCTCCAGCGCCGCCAGATCATAGGGGTTCTGCGGTGCCAGCACCGGTGCCAAAAATGCGGTCACGATCACAAAGGCCAGCACCGTCGCCGCGCCGACCGCGGATTTCGAGTTCTTGAAGCTCCACCACAGATCACTGTCGGCAAACCGGGCCAGTCGGCCGTGAATGGTTGCGGGAGCGGTTTGGGGTCGGGTATCAGTCATTTGTCAGCTCCGCGGAGGCGGGGGTCGATCACTGCATAGGTAATGTCGACCAGGGCATTGAGGGTGACGAAGATCAGCGCGACGATGCAGAGATAACCCGCCATGATTGGTACATCGACAAACGTCACCGCTTGGATGAACAGCAGCCCCATGCCGGGCCACTGGAACACAGTTTCGGTCACCAGCGCGAAGGCGATCAGCCCACCGATCTGCATGGCGGTCATGGTGACCACCGGCATCAGGCAATTGCGCAACGCATGGCGGAAATTGATAGCGCGGGCTGGAATGCCGCGGGCTCGGGCGAACTTGATGAAATCGGTGCGCAGCACCTCCAGCATCTCGGCCCGCACCAGCCGCATCACCAGGGTGATCTGGAACAGCGACAGTGAAAGCGCGGGCAGGATGATAGACATGCGCCCCGACGTTGTCAGCAGCCCGGTCGACCACCATCCCAGGTCCACTGTCTCGCCACGACCAAAGGCGGGGAACCAGCCAAGCCAAACCGAAAAGATCAGGATCAGGCCAATGCCAACCACAAAGCTGGGTAGCGAAATGCCGATGATCGACGTGAATTGCAGCGTTTCCGCATACCAGCGCTGGCGGTGAATGGCGGTGAGCACTCCCAGCGGAATGCCGACAATCAGCGAGATCAGCGTTGCCACGATCACCAGCTCAAAAGTTGCAGGGAAGCGTTCTGCGATCATCGCCAGCACGTCCTGCTGGTTGCGGAAGGAAATGCCGAAATCTCCCTGCGCCGCGTTTTTGACAAAGGTGGTGAACTGGACGATGAACGGATCATCCAACCCAAGCTTGGCGCGCAACGCATCCCGCTGAGCTTGGGTTGCCTGCTCGTTCAGCATCAACTCAACCGGATCTCCGACAAAGCGAAAGATCATGAAGGCGATAAAACTGACGGAGAGCATCACGAAGATTGCGTTCGCCGTCCGCTTGATCAGAAAAGCCAGCATCGGTGCTTCTCCCCTGTAGTGTTAAAAATGCGGGGCAACCCCTAATGGCGCTGCCCCAGTCGGGGATTATCGGGTCACGAACCACATCCGCGGCTTGTTGTCCGGGAACTGCGGAAAGTCCTCAAAATCTGCCGATACCGCCCAAGCCATCGGTTGCTGATGCAGTGGCATCATCACGATTTCCTCCTTGGCGATGCGCAGCGCCTCGGTCTCCATCGACAGGCGCTTTTCGCGATCCAACTCGACCGACGCCGCCTGGGTCAGCTTGTCGATCTCCGGGTAGGACCAATTGCCCCAGTTAAATACGCCGGAGTTGCCCTCCTTGCTGTGCAGCATCTGCACCAGGATCGAATAGGTATCCAGCATCGGCAGTGTCGCCCAGCCGATGGTATAGACATCCGCCTTGCCGCCCGCACGCTTGGGCGTCTGCTTAGCGGTTGGGCCGATGTCCAGACGCGGGCTCAGCCCGATCCGCGACCACATTGAGGCAATCGCCTGGCAGAATTGCTCTTCGTTGACATAGCTTTCGTTGGTGCAAACGAACTCGAACTCAAAGCCATCCTCGTATCCAGCCTCAGCCAGCAGCGCTTTCGCTTTTTCCGGGGCGGCCGACACGACAGTGTCCAGCGCTTCGGAGTATCCGGGGATTGAGGGAGCAACCAGCGTACCGGCGTTGCGGGACTTGCCGCGCATTACGCGAGATTGGATCAGATCCATATCCACCGCCAATTGCATCGCCTGGCGCACGCGCAGGTCATTCAATGGATTTTCGCCACCAGCCACCAGCTCATCGCGGCGGTTGAAGCCCAGCATTACGGTGCGCAGATCGGTGCGTTCCAGCACCTTCAAATTTGCCGCCGCCGCCAGACGTGGAAGATCCTGAACCGGGGCGCTATCCACGAAATCAACCTCACCGGACAGCAGCGCAGCAACGCGGGTAGCCGCAGAAGTGACAGGCTGGAATTCGATCCGGGTCAGATTGTGCTCTGGCTTGTCCCACCAGCCCTCGTTGACGGTCAACACCGTCTGCGCCTCGGGGGTGCGGCTTTCCAAAACAAACGGGCCCGTGCCATTGGTATTGAAGGTGGCGTAACCCTCCACGCCGACGCTGACATCCGTCGGCATCTCGGCGTTGTTGTCGACCAGCCAGTCCTTGTCGAAAATGTGAATGTTGGTCAGGTCGTTTAGCAACAGCGGATATGCGCCGGTCAGCTCGATGTCGATGGTGTAGTCATCGACTACTGTAGCGCTTTTGTAGGCCGGCAGGTTCCCCTTCAACGGCGAGGTTTCGTGGCTGACGCGAGTCAGCGAAGCGAGCACATCCTCGGCGGTGAAGGTGTGGCCGTTGTGGAATGTCACGTCCTTACGCAGGCTGAAGCGCCAGGTGGTTGGCGAGATGACTTCCCAGCTTTCTGCCAACCCCGGCTTGATCTTCAGGTCGCGATCAAAGCGCACCAGCCCTTCGTAGATGTGGTTGAGGAAATTGATCGTGTAACTGTCGCCGTAGGAATAAGGGTCGAGCGAGACAATGTCGCGCGGCGCGCCCCAGCGAAGGGTCTCCGCCGCTGCGGTCGAGGCGAGCGTTGCCGCCGCCATACCGCCCAAAAGCGCGGCCTTCAGTCCAGTCTTCGAGATCATTTTGTGGTCTCCCTGTTGTGAATACAAAATTCGTTATTATTGCATCCATTTTGAATGCGGCTTTCTCTGAGCCTTTGTTGCGGTATCCGCAGCACCCGGATCCCCCAGGCGTTGAGGTGAGGTTATGATCTGGATTTCTTTCTGTCTACAAAAATGTTTACAGATTGTATTCAATTATTGTATCCAACACAAAGCAACTGAAAGCTGCTAGTTTCACAAAAGCCTCAGGCCGCCGCCTGAAAGCGCTTAAATTTCAAGCATGAGAGCACAGTAAATGTACAAATCATCGACCCGCAGCTTTCCAGTTTACGATTCCCTGCGCCAAGCCATCATTGAGCAGGCGCTAAAGCCCGGCGTGAAACTTCCCGAAGATTCGATTGGCGAAACTTTTGGTGTAAGCCGCACGACTGTACGCAATGCGCTGGTCCGCCTAGACGCCGAAGGGTTGGTAGACCTGCAGCCGAATCGCGGTGCTTCGGTGGCGGAACCCACCATTGAGGAGGCCTATGACATCTTTGAAATGCGTCAGTGCCTTGAGCGTGAGGTGATTCAGCGCCTGTGTAAGATGGATCCCAAGCCCATCGTCAAAACGCTAAAGGCACATTTGAAGGAAGAAGAGAAATACCTGGGCAAGGATTCGACCCGCTCGATCCGTTTGGCCGGCGAGTTTCACATCCTCTTGGCAGAACTGACGGGCTCCAAGATACTTGCCAACTACGTCAATGAAATCGTCTCACGCTGCTCGCTGATCCTGGCGCGGTTTGCACAAGTCCACTCCGCCGAATGCGGCGTCGAGGAACACGCCGAACTGATAGCCGCTCTGGCCGAGGGAGACGCCGAACGCGCCAACGCCTGCATGCACAGCCATCTGCACGGGGTGCAAGATCGCGCCCTGCTCAACCCCGAAGACGCCCAGTCCGACAACGTCGCCGCGATTCTGTCACGTTATCGACCAACCAAGACAAAACCCTAGACTATGGAAGATCCGCCATGACTGACGACATCCAGCCCGCAACAGGGCAAACACGATTCGACTTCGCCGAGCTTACACCGCGCGAACGCTACAAGCTGCTGATCGGGGCGGTGGTGCCGCGCCCAATCGCTTGGGTGACAACGGTCAACGAGGCGGGCATTGCCAATGCCGCGCCCTACAGTTTCTTCAACTGCCTATCCTCCGACCCGGCCATCCTGGCCATCGGTGTCGAAAACCACGCGGATATGCGTTTCAAGGACACCGCCCACAATATCAGGGTGACGGAAGAATTCACCGTCAACATCGCTGCGCATGCTAACCTGCACGCGATGAACGCAACTGCGGTGCCCTTCGGCCCCGAGATCGACGAAATCGCGGAAGCCGGGCTGACCATGCTGCCGGGCGAGTTCGTCTCCTGCCCGCAGATCGCCGAAGCCCCGGTGCGGTTCGAATGCCGCCGCCACACCACGCTCAACATCGGCAAATCGCGCGAGATCATCTTAGGCGAGGTGCTGGCCATGCACAGTCACCCAGGCCTGGTGAACGACCGCCACCATGTCGACCCGGCGGCGCTGGATGCGCTCGGACGCATGGGCGGCCATGGGTACTGCCGTTCTAACCAGACTTTTGATCTTCCGACCATGTCGCTGGAAGAATGGGCCGCCTTCACCAGCCGCCAAAGCGAAGGCCTGCGCGGATGAGGCTCTGTTTCGTAAACCCGAATTCCACCGTAGAAATGACCGAGCGCATGGTAGACCAAGCTCGCGGTCTCGCGCCCCGCGACTTTGTTATCACAGGCGTCACCAACACCGCCGGGCCGGCCTCAATTCAGGGCCAGGCCGATGGCGAAGCCGCAGAACTGGGCACGCTTTCTCTGCTGGCTGATGGCGGCTTCGACCTGGGGGTGATCGGCTGTTTCGACGACACCGGCTTGCCGATTGCCCGATCTCGCAGCGCCATGCCGCTTGTGGGGCTGGGCGAGGCAAGTTTCATCAGTGCGCATGACCGGGCTGAGCCTTTTATCGTCATGACCACGTCCCATTTATCGGTGCCGGTACTTGAGGCCAACATCGCAAGCTACAAGCTGCGGCGTCATTGCCTCGGCGTTTTTGCCTCAGGTGTCCCGGTGCTGGATTTCGAACACGACAGAGCAAACGCCAAAGAACGGCTGGTCGCGCAGGCCAGACGACGCTGCGCAGAATATACGCAGACCCGTACGCTTGTCCTAGGATGTGCCGGCATGGGCGGTTTGGCTGCGGATCTGTCGCAAGAACTGAACCTTACCGTCGTCGACCCCATTGAAGCAGCGCTATCCCTTGCCCGGAAACAGCTACAGAATGCCAGTGAAATTAGTGCCTAGGGGCACGATCCACTAGCAGTAGATGACTAAAGCCAAGAGGGCGATTTCTGACCGGAATACCTTCGCGCACCTGTCGTAGCGTGGTGCAACGTGCCTTCAGTTCTTGAACCTGTCAAACATGATCTCGATACGGTTGGGCATTGTTGCAGAACAGCTTCTTGAGACATGATGGCCCCTTTCCCCAAACTGTCTCACCCTATGGGCTCGGTAACAGGTACACCAAGCGCAGTGTAGCGATTGAGGATGGCAATGCGGACCTGAATTTCCGCAACCTGGCGGTCGAAGCCCTTCGTTATGAGGCTTTAGCGAAAGGCGGTCGCAGCGCCCAACTCTTGCGTCAGCAATAAGATCAGATCGGAGCTCTCCCTCAAAACTATGCATAAGCAGCCCTGCGCCACTCTCAATCCAGCTGAGCGGCGCCTGGCCTTCCGGGTCCAGCATGATGCTATGAGAGGCCACCGGCGCAATCGCAAAGGGATGTCCTGCAAACAGCCCATGGCTGAGGCGGTGAAAATGCCCGCAAGCGATCAGCACGGCTCCTTCGTGGTTGTGCAGCAGAGCGGCAAGGCGTTCAGGAGCGTGCAATCCGATTTCATACATAGCCTTGATACCCGCCTTGATCGGCGGGTGATGCAGGAACAATATGGCAGCGCGGCCAGTCCTGCGCTGGCAAGCGAGCGCGCATGGCTGCGCGGTTGTCATGGTTGCCTGGAATGGCACGCCACGGCAGAGGGCAGTCCTGCATCAGTTCGACAAAATGATCATAGGCCGCAGGACATCCCGTTTCAGTCAGATCACCTGAAACCACGATCTGTGCAACCGGTTCAATCCTGGGCAACAGATCGCCCAACCCCTGCAATAGCCTCCGCAACGCCGACGCAGTGTCGATACGCGCCTGAAACAGCTGCCCTTTGGGCATGATATGAGGATCTGAAATTTGCAGGATCTTAGCCTTATCTACATCCTTTTCAACGGGGCCTATGGCCTTGGTCTATTTGACGCCCACGGTCAGGAGCGCCTGAAAAAGTTGCCACTAGAAGACCAGGAGTAGAACCAGAAAGGGGCAATAACGATCACGGTCGCGGCCCAAATGACGGATATATCAACTCCGTTTTCGGGCGCCCCAATGAGCGACAAGCCCACGGTCAGTAGTCGTGTACTTTCGGAATTTGTGACAATCAATGGCCATACGGAATTACTCCAGTGGGTCGAAACTGAAACCAGCGCATAGGCCAGATAGGTAGGCCTTGCCGCCGGAACATAGACCCGCCACAATACGCCAAGGGTTGAACATCCCTGCCGACAATTTAAATGCGCCCCTCTTGCGGCTGTTGCGGGCCGGAAACCAGTCCCAACAAGGTGGATTTTCCGCGGCCAGACAGCCCGAGGATCGACAAGAACCGCCCTGCTGCAGGGTCCGGCTGATCGCCCTGCACGCCCCCTTCGCCATTCCACTGACGGCTAATATTCTCCAGTGTTAGACACACTCATGCCACCTCTCCTGCGACAATCAACTGTTTGGCCAAAGGTCGCAGCAAAGGGTACAACCCTAAGCATAGGTAGGGTTTTATCACCTCGGGCGAACTGTGTGCATCAACGGCAGCTCTGCGTAGAGAAAGCCCCGGCCGGTGCGCCCGGGCGGGGCTCTTGGTTCCTCTGGGTAAGCGTGACGGTTAGACGATGGTCAAACGTCCATCCAGCCGCGCGGCTTCGGCGCTTATGCCGCCATCCTGGCGGATATGGGCAATGATCTCGTTTCGATAGACCAGACCGCTTTCCTCGTAATCCAGACCGCGTAGGTCCATGCCCGGGATCTGGCCGGGCACCCCGGCGCCGATGGCCTTACCGTTCCAAGCTTCAGAGAAACCGCCAAGCCGAACGTAGCTGTTGAAGGCCACGCGGAACCGGCGTTCGGGCATGCTGGCGAGTGGCTGGCCATGCAGGGTGATTTCCTCGGCGCGGGCTTCGCCGACGCTGTCACCCAGCACCAACCGATAGCGCAACCCTTCAGAGAAATGCAGGAAACCGCGAGAGATGAAGCCGCTGAGATCAAGGGCATCGGCCTCTTCAGGACGCACGATGCGCTTTGCGTTTGATTGCACCATCTCAAGAACCTGCGCACCGGTCATGGTGGCGATATGCACCTGGTCGGCATAGGGCATCACGTCGTACCAGCTGCCGAAGGACAGCGGCCCCTGCGCCACGCCTGACAGAATTGCAGTGGCGTTGAACAGGGCCAGATCGACGGCACCATTGGCAAAGCCAGCAGAGCGTTTCACCAGCGCATCGTTCATGAAGTTCAGCAGCGCGTTTTCCCCGATATAGCGCTCGGCCTCGACGGTCGCGGTGCTGACGGCGTCACCTGCGGTGACGGTGCCGATGGTCTCAGCCAACTTGCTTTGCAGTGCGAAACGCAGCGGCGCAACATGGGTCTCTTCAAAGGCGGCATCGAAATCGCCATCCTTTTCAAGGGCCCCGAACTTCGGATCATCGGCGGCGACCCGGTCATCGCGGGGTTTGATCGGATGCAGGCCAACATGTGTGAACCAGCCCTTGCGTCCCTGATCCGCCGCCAGCGACATGGTGATCTCACCCAGGTACTTCCCGTTTGCCTCAGCCTGGGTCATCAGAACGCCTTCGATAATGTTATCGGGGTTCAGGCCTTCGGCGTTCAGCCGGGTGTGAGAATGCCCCCCGATAAGGACCACGGGTTTGTCCGTCAGAAGACCTGCGGCGGCCGCGATGTCGAAATCGCCCTCGCCGATCGAGCGCTCCGCGCCGGCCTTGCCCGACCGGCTTTGGCCGGTGCCGTAGCCGCAGTGGGACAGAATTACAACGACATCGCAGATCTGCGAAAGCGCCGGCATCACGTTGCGGACGGCCTCGACCGGGCTGGCGACCCCCATGTCGGGATCGTCGGGCTGGCCGATGCGGGTGTCAACCTGGGTGGTCAGCCCGATGAAGCCAATGCGCAGACCCTTCACCTCGGCCACGGCAGCGGCGGTGTAGTCACGGTCGCGCGTGATATGCGCAGAACTGTGGACATTGGCCGACAGCAGAGGAAAGCGGGCGTCCCGTTCGATCCCGATGCGCAGCATCTCGGCGCCACGGTCGAATTCATGGTTGCCCAGTACCGCGACATCGACACCGGCGGCCGAGTTCACCCGATAGCCCGCATCAGCGACGAATTCTTCGGGCGCCCAGCCCAGAAGTTCGTCAAAGACCGAGCCGGTATGATCGTCGCCCCCTCCCAGCAGCAGCACGACCTCGTTCTCAGCGGCAGCGGCGCGGGTGTCCTGCATCCGGCGCGCGATCTGAGACATGCGATGCGTGTCGCCGCGCTTGTCGTCCATATCGGTGATGTGGTTGTGCATGTCGTTGAAGTGCATCAGCCGCAGCACCCGGCGCGCGCCCGGCTCCATCGTGGGGGAGGGCACCGGGTTCCCGGCCTCTGTCACGATCTGACGGATCGGCCTGGCAAGCGGATCGCCGTGCAGCAGGAAGAGGCGCTCGATCATGCCATTCGGGTTCGGCGTGGCGGGCACCAGCAGCAGTTCGCCCGCAGAGGCCTGCGCATTGGCCCGAAAGGCGACGATTGACGAGAGGGCGGCAAAACCTGCGGCGCTGGTGGTCAGGAACGCGCGGCGCGACAAACCATATTTTGCGTGAGCCATATTTTTGTCCTATTGGTAAAAGAGTTAACCCCGGCAGTACCTCCGGCGCTTAAAGGATATGTGACGGGGTCATGTCATCCTCGTGAAGGTCCCGAGATTCCCCTTTCTTGGTACGCCCGGATCTTTCTGCCGGGCGCATCAGGGCGCTTTGACATGGACCTGCCTTGCCCTATTGACGACATGCGCCATGCTTGAACACGGGCTGCCATATGAGATTGATGCCATTGCGGCGTGCCTGACGGGTGATCTATCTCAACGCTGCTAATGCGTATCTGGGATATGGTGCCGCCCTGTGGTTCTCTTGCGTGAGTGCGATGCCGCTACGCGATCACGGCACATTCGGCGTGACCCGTTATTAGATCGGTGTGGCGAGCCGCCCCATGATGAGGGGCGGTAGTTACTCATTCGTTCAGCTCGTCAACGCCCCGGGCCTTTCCCCGTTTTTCGGCGAGCCTTCAGGCGACCCGATACTCCTCCGCGCCACGCATGAAGCGGTCTTCTTGCGTGCGGCAGAACTGCGCGCCAGCCGCACTGGCAGCGGTCAGAAAAAGCGCGGTCAAAGACAGGGCTGCGATGGGTTTGTTCGGTCAGCTAATGCTGTTTTTCCCTTTCGCGCTATCAGCTGGCAGTTTCAGAACCGCAACGTAGCACACTGGCACAAGGAAAATCCCCAGCACCGCCGAAGAGGTCATGCCCCAAAGGGCCTGCCTGCTCCGGCGCGTGGCTGGATCACAGCCACGCAAGCCCGTAATGACGGGATCTGGGGGCGAGTTGAATGGACCGGCACCACACTGTTTCCCACAAAATTCCCTACTTTCGCATTTGTATTGTTCTGATCGCTGCAATCTGGTGACCTTTGCAGGCGCTCCCGGATGGCCCGGACATGTTTGGGTATGAGGGGAGGCTTCTGGCCTGGCCGTTTTGACAAGAGGCATGGCGTATCGTACGTGAAGATATGAAGTTGATTGCCATAATTTTCTTGTCTTTTTGTGTTTTTGCTGCCGCGCTGGCGTTCTTCGTCTGGCCACGATCCGCTCAAATAAAGCACTACACGGCTGAGGAGCTAGCAGGAGCTACCTGTGAAGAGCTTGGCGCAAGGCACGAGGAGGTCATCTTTGCATATCACGATGCCGAGATTGCTTACTTCAGAAGAGCAGGTGTGTTTCATGATGACCTCGGCCTTCCGCAAGAAGATGTAGTGCCAATTGTTGTTCTCATGAGGCGGTTCATGGAGGACAACGAAATAAAAGAAACCGACCTAGCAGCGCCTTTGTCTCCTTCAATAACATTCCAGAGTTCCAAGTTTTATTATGAAATATCCGCCATATGTGCAGCAAACCCCTTGCTCGGGGCGGTTGCGGCAATGCGGCAAGCGGCAAAAAAACTCAACCTGATTAATTATCTGCACGCTTGGGAGACCGGATCAGAAGCCAAAGCTGGCGTCAGATAATGGGTGGAGTTCTACAACCACAAGCGCCCACATTCTGCCCTTGGCGGCAGACCTCCCGCTGTGATCTATTGGCAGCGAAATGAAGAAACCAACACCGATCAGCAGGTGCAAAGAGTAGCTTAATTTACGCCAAAACCTGTCCAAACATTCGGGAGTAGCTCACCTCCAACTCAACCCGCATGCGACCCCCTTCGTAATCGGGGGATATCGTAGAGGCAAAACCGTTCCCTCCGGTATGCGACCATATGCCGGACACACCGCCCAAAAGCTCGAGTTCACCAGAGGTAACAGGTATCTCTCGTTTGAAACCCAGCCCGATTTCGATCTGCCCAAGGTTGATGCCCTGTCCGGGGATCGTGTTGCCCAGACTGTCGACATAGCTGTGCTGGTCGTCCGTCACATAGGAGGCATCGAAGAACGGATACAATGTTGTGGTCGGCCCGTAGGCATACTCCCCCGTCACCTTGAATTGTGCTAACACGCGCGTGGTGTCGAAGTCGTCTTCGTAGGTTCCGAAAGGAGAGATCGTGTTGCTGGTCTCACCATACAGAAGCCGCCCTTCGAAAAACTGGCTGCTCGGCGCTTTTGGCGACGACATAGGGGCCGACCATCCAACCTGTCCCGTCGACCGAGGCCACGCCGGTGTCTTCTGACAGATGGTCAAACTGCACCATCGCACCGATCAGAAGGTTGTCCCTTACTTTCCGGTGTGTACCAAAAGCGCCAAACATATACCGGCTCTCGCTGCTTGTGTTCGACGACCAGGAGGTCTGTGCCTGGATCCAGACCGGATAGTCCGGATTGCTAGCAAAGTTAAACTGGCCTTACCTCGCATTGGCCATCAGAACCTCTGGCAGAGATCTTCGCCTTCGCCAGCGTTTTGCGCCATGACGCCCTGAAACCATGCAATGTCCATGAGGTGCCCCTTGATGTTGTCAGGATCGTCTTGGCGGGCCGCCTCTTTGCTTCCTCATCCAGAACAGATCGAAAGGTTGAAGCCACGGAAATGACCACACGGCGTTGTGTTTTGCTTTGGATTAGGCGGATAATGGCGGGGAAAACGTGCAAATGACGCGCGTTCGTTCCGTAATCCGGATGCGGTGCTGGTCGTGGTTGTTCATGGCGTAAAGCGTTCCAGGCCGGATTTGGTACACGGTGCCGGTGTCCAGCTCTTCCACAGTGCCGCCGCCCTCCAGGCAATAGCAGGCCTCTAGGTGGTTCTTCTGCCAAAGGGTCATTTCGAACCCGGCTTCAAGGATGCTGTCGGTCAGGGTCACGCCCATGCCATCCTCGGCGTGCAAGAGGCGCATGGAATGCCATTTATCGCCGTAGGCTTCGCCCTTGGTGCCAAGCACATCCTCAAGGGTTTTCAAGATTATAGCCCCAGTTCACACATCAACTTCGCGGATCAGATTATCGAGGTAGTCGCGGGTCTCCTGATCCCAGTCGCTGGGGTTTTCGCCATGGGCAATCCGGGCGTGATGCCCCATCAACTTCCAGACTTCGTCCTTGGTTTCCGCAGTGACGCTGGCGGGGCAGGCTTCCATGCCCTCGCAGTCACGACAGGCGTAAGAATAGGCTTTTGTCATTGTATACCCTCCTTGGAGTCATTCGGGAAAGCCGTCGTAGTTGCGCATGTCCTCGTTGAACGTCACCCAATGAAGACGTTCTTTCAGATAAACATTTGATTCGGGCGTGATGGCATTCTGATCGTCAAGCGACGCGATGGTAATCGCCACATCGTTCCAGCCTTCACCGCGAAATGTGAGGGGCGAGCCGCAAGTCCTGCAAAACCCTCGCCAGGTGCCCGGAGAGGACTCATATTCGCTGATCTTTCCCTCGGTTACTGAGAAGTTGCTCGGATCGGACCCGAACCAGGGGACATAGGCGCCGCCAGTCGCGCGGCGGCAGTCGCTGCAATGACATATCCCGGAATATGTGTGGCGCCCTACCATCCTGTAGCGCACCGCACCGCATCGGCATCCGCCTTCGTGAATAATTTCAGTCCCCGTCATTGCGCATCCCCCATTCAGAATTTCTTGCACGAGCCCACAGGGGCATGACCAACCTTTCTCTAAAATATTGACGAAAACCATGGAAAATGCGACTCAGGAATTTATCATAAACATTAGGTGACCTAACAATGGATTGGCGATCCATGCCCTCGCTCAATGCGCTCAGAGCGTTTTCGGCGCTGGCCGAAACCGGCTCCTACACCAGGGCCGGCGAGACGCTGAACGTCACCCACGCTGCCGTAATGCAGCAGACAAAGGCACTCGAATCCTACTTTGGTATTCAGCTTGCAACACGGTCAGGGCGCGGCGTTGCGCTTACTGATGAGGGTCAGAAGCTGGCCCACGATCTTGCGGCAGGGTTTCGGCAGATCAGCCACGGAGTGGCGGCGCTGACCAATCTTCAGGAGATACGTCCCTTGCACGTCACGATGTCCCCGGTTCTTGCGGTCAAGTGGCTGATGCCCCGGTTGAGCGATTTCCAAGCCAGCCACCCTAACGTCACTTTGCTGCTGAATCCCAACGGAAAAATTGTTGACCTGGAAAGGGACGGCATGGATGTGGCTATTCGCTACAGCCGCTGGGAGGACCTACCGCAGGATGCTGACATCCTATTGATTCTCGACCTCGTGGTCGTCGGCACGCCGGGCCTTGTTGGCAGCGCGGAAATAACCAACCCCGCCGACCTTGTGCATCTGCCCTGGCTTATGGAACTTGGCACACGCGAGGTCCCTGACTGGTTCGACCGACACGGCGTCAAGCTGGACCGTCCCCTGATGATTTCACAAATGCCGGGCAATCTGATCATGGATGCGGTCAAGAGGAGTGACGGGATTACCTATACCGCTCGGCAATGGGTTCAGGATGAGGTCCGGTCAGGCGAACTTGTAGAGTTGTTTCCCGAAGAACAAACCGGCGTCTTCTACATCCACACCCGTCCCCGAGATGAACGCCGCGCGGTCCGGCAGTTTTCAAACTGGCTGCGAAACCAATCAAATCCACTCTGAAATGCGGCCCCTAAGCCAGTCACCGAACGCGGTCAGTCGCGGGTCCCGGAATGGTCCTTCCGGCACGGCCAGATGTATTCCCCGATCCAGAGTGATCTGTGTCTCGGAGAGGCAGACAAGCGAGCCATTGGCAAGCTCGTTGCGGATCAGCGGCAGGTCCGCTAGCGCAACGGCGTTTCCAGCGAGCGCGAAATCAAGTGCCAGGGCACGCTGGTCGTGCCGGGACATTTTGCAGTCATCGGAGAGAGTTCGCCCCGCTGCCTTAAACCATTGGCTCCAGTAACGTTCCTGCCCTGCAACCGCTGCCAATGGAAATTCAGCGATCTGCGCCGGTGTCATCGGCAGGTCATTTCCGTGAATCAGCGCAGGCGAAGTCACTGGCGCCACCCGGTCGAGATGAATCAGCTGCATATAGGCCCCCGGTCTGTCGCTGAGCCCGTAGCGCAACGCACCATCCAAATCGCGCTCGGCGAAATCCGCGATCTCATAACTTAGTTCCAGGTCCACACTCAGGCCGGGGAAAGCGGCGTGAAACTCTTCAAGATGGGGCAGTATCATCCTGTTGGCATAGAACGGCGTCACCGATATCCGGATGGTTCCGGTCATCACCTGCGCCCTGAACCGCGCCGAGGCCGACGCCACCTGGTCAAGTGCCAGCTCAAGCTCGGCCGCCAGAACGGCCGCTTCCTCGGTCAAAGCAACCTGACGGTTCAGCCGGTGAAACAACCGGGCACCGAAATGTTCCTCAAGCGCCTTGATCTGGTGACTGATCGCGGCCTGTGTAACGGACAGCTCGTTGGCAGCCTGCTTGAAGCTCAGGTGGCGCGCGGCCGCTTCAAAGGCACGCAAATGTTTGAGATTCGGCAGGCGTCTGGTCATAGCATCGCTTTAGAAAAACTTATCGATACTATGAATTCTTGTCGTTTGTCGTCAATCCATGCCGCATGCCAACCTTGGCCAGTCAATCAGCGATTTGGATACGAGGGCCGAAAATGAAAAGCTTCTACCTGGAAAACCACGATGCGTTCATGCGCTATCTGGAAACACCGCAAGACGGTCCTGCGATCATCTATCTGCCCGCGATCAGCTTTTCAGCAGCGGCGTCGTTTTTCGATGTGGTCACCCATGCAGATATGCCCCGGCACCGCGCATTGCTGATAGATTACCTTGGCTCGGGCGCCAGCGACCACCCAGACAGATTTGACTATTCGCTTGCAGGTCACGCAGCCTGCATCGCCGCGCTGATGGATGCCGCCGGGTGTCGTGGCGCCACGATCATGGGGCACTCCATGGGCGGATCGGTCGCCATCCAGCTTGCCATCACCCGCCCGGACCTCGTTGGCAACCTGATCGTCGGCGAAGGCAACGTAACCTCCGGTGGTGGCGGACTGGTCCGGCAGATCCTTGCGCATGACGAGGCAGAATTCATCGAAAGTGCCTTCCCGAAGATGCAAAGCAAAATTTTCACCAGCGCTCGAGACGGAGAGGCCATCGGCATCCGCCGCAACAATGTCTGGCAAAACGCAAGCGCGTTGGGTCTTTATCGAAACGCCCGGGCTCTGAGCGGAGTTCAGGACAGCATGCTCGATGATTTTCTGGCTCTGCCCATGAAGCGAACCTTTGTCTATGGCGAGAAAACCTTTCCCACCACACTCGACACCGTTGGCCCGGATACGCCGTCACCGGACCTGCTGCGCGAGAAAGATGTAGGCATCGCCATCATCCCTGGTGCCGGACATGGTCAGATGTTCGACAACCTTAACGGCTTCGTCGACATCTTGGCTAAAGTTGCTTTCTGACCTCACCAGCCGACCAGAGCTGGTCGCGGAAATTCGTGCCAGTTGTTAAGGTGGATCGCATGACGAAAGAAGTGATCCAGAATGAAGAAACGCAAGAACCATTCGCCTGAGTTCAAAGCCAAGGTTGCGCTTGAGGCGATCCGCGAGGAGATGACACTGGCGGAGCTGTCCAAGAAATACGGGTTGCATCCAACCCAGATCGGCACGTGGAAGCGGGCCCCGATAGAGAACATGGCGACAGCCTTCACGCGCCGGGGTTCGCTTCGCCATGGCCAATGCTGCTTCCGACATACCATCCACCGACCGTATCCTTGCCGGTATCGCCCTGATGCTGGGATTTTGCGTGACGGCCCCCCTGCTTGATGTGGCGGCCAAGCTGGCATCGAGTAGCGTTCCGGTGGGACAGATCACGGCTGCACGCTTTGTCGTTCAATGCGCCCTGATGGCGCCGGTTGTCTGGATCATGGGGCTGTCGCTGCGGGTGGCGCGGGGGCAATGGCTGGCGCTGCTGTCTCGGGCGGTGCTTTTGCTGAGCTCGACCTTTTGCTTCATCGCGGCGATCCGCGTCATGCCGCTGGCTGATGCGTTGGCAATCGTCTTCGTGGCTCCGTTCATTGTGCTTCTCGTGGGCAAGTTCTACCTGGGCGAAGATGTCGGCCCGCGCCGCGTGGGGGCGGCGATTGTGGGCTTTGTGGGTGTTCTGTTCGTGATCCAGCCCAGTTTCGCAGCCTTTGGAGCGGTGTCGCTGTTTCCGTTGGGCACGGCGGTGGGTTTCGCATTCTACATACTTGTGACACGAGGGCTGTCGCGGCGGATTCATCCCGTGACCCTTCAACTCCACACTGGTCTGATTGCCAGTCTGCTGTGTCTGCCGGTGATCTTGCTGGCCCAAGGCACGGGGTCCGAGCTGCTTGATCCCGTCTGGCCCAAGGGGATTGTATGGCTCTGGCTTCTGGGGGTCGGGTTTTTCGCCACCATGAGCCATATGATGATGACCTATGCGCTGTCGCTGGCGCCCTCGGCCACGCTGGCGCCACTGCAATATCTGGAACTACCGGTGGCAACCTTGCTGGGCTACCTGGTGTTCCGCGATTTCCCCAACGCGCTGACCCTGACCGGCATTGCCATCATCATCGGTGCGGGGTTTTATATGATCCACCGAGAAAGAGTCACCGCCCGCCAGTTGATCACTGAACGTGCCGCTCCGCCGATCTGAGTTAGCCTGCGATCTTCAATTACAAGGATCCTCAGCCGACAGACACTCCGGTTCGAGAACTCGCAGCATAGGACCGCTTCCAGCCCCTGACGGGCGTGGACCACGACTTCTGCATAAAGGAAAAAACTCAGCAGCGAGGGCGGGTTCCAGACGTTCACTGCAAACGAAAAGATGGTGTGCCAAATCATCAGAGCGGACCTTACCCCCGGATGAAGCTGATGACCGCAGAACATAACCAATGAGATTAGCAGCCTAAATGAAACTCTGATTCACTTGAAAAAGCTGTAAACTGGTCTCAAAACTAGGAGCACCTCTCTGTAAATCTAAATTGGGTTTTCTTCATTCAGTAGCTGCACGGGTAATCCCCCCTAAAATTAGTGGTGTTCAATAGTAGAATTTTCTCGGCAAGATATCTGAGGAGATTTACGATGAAGAACGGACGATACAGCGACGCACAGATCATGGCCGTGTTGAAGCAGG
>NZ_JAJQRG010000017.1 GCF_021228235.1 Pseudophaeobacter flagellatus | reverse complement strand
TTTCAAGGTTTGATCTTGAATGGGGAGAAGTGACTGGAAGGTGATGGGGAAGCGCACCCGTTGGTTTGATTTCAATGATAGCCGACTTCCTGCGTGAGGCAAAACACCTCCGCTTTGGGCTGGCAGCCGCCGTTGGCAGTGTTCGGATTCACTGCATGCAGTTTTTACTGAACCAGACCTTATCGGCACTACAGGCCTTCGACAAAAGGCGGCTATGTCCGAGCATTCTTCACAAACGCGGAGCGCTGATTTTTCTTCATGTAAGTCCAAGCAATAAATCGGCTAGTTTTTTGTCCCTGCGCCATTTCTACGACCTTACAGTCAGCAACCCTGGCTTTTCCCAGAATTCGCTTGAGGGGCTGGAGGTTATCTTTTTTCGACACCAACGAAGTAAACCACAGGCACTGGTCGGCGAACTCCGTGCTCTGTTCAACCATGTGAGCGATAAACTTTATCTCGCCCCCAGGACACCAAAGTTCAGCATTTTGACCACCAAAGTTGAGTTTTGTTGAACGCCCTTTGCCAAGGTTCGCCCACTTACGTTCGGTACCCTTATTCGCTTTTTCGATAGACCCATGGAAAGGTGGATTGCACATGGTTACGTGAAAAACATCGTTGGGCTGGATCACACCGCGAAAGATATTCTCAGGTTTGCTTTGTCGCCTAAGGGTAGTTTTTAACTTGTTGTATTTACAAATTTTTCGGGCCGAGTTGATCGCACCCGTGTCGATATCGACGCCAGTGAAGTGCCAGCCGTATTCGCTCTGGCCCGTCAGCGGGTACACCAAGCTCGCACCAGTGCCGATGTCCAAGGCCTTGATATGACGCCCTCGCGGGGTTTCTTGATTATTGCTGTCGGCAAGCAAATCCGCGAGATAGTGGATGTAGTCAACACGGCCGGGAATTGGGGGGCACAAGTAACCGGCGGGAATGTCCCAAAAATTAATATCGTAATGCGTTTTTAGCAACGCCCGATTAAGCATGCGGACGGCCATAACATCTTGAAAATCAATCGTCGTTTGACCCGCTGGGTTACAGATCGTAAAGGCCTCAAGCTCGGGCGTCTGCGCCACCAACCGCGCGAAATCGTAACCTTCTGAGTGTTGATTGCGGGGGTGCAGTTTCGATTTGGTGGCCATGGGGACGCCTTCATTTTAGGTTGGTGGACGTTACTCGCCAGACAATGTGTTATTTTTAGGCTGTCATGAAAAAATAGTAAAATGAGGAGCGGGGCATGTCCTCCCTTGATGCGACGGCGCGAGCATTCAATACGTGTGCTGCATCTATCATTTAGGCCTCGAAGTTGTCTTTCTCTAACGCAGCATGTCGCTGATCCAATAGATGCGTCTGTCAATTGCGGCGCTTTGGGGGACCTTCATTTGGTTCTTGAACGCCGCATTGCAGCTTCTTCGGACCGGTCATTTAATGACGGCAAGCTTTGATACGACGATGAAGCAGATTGTCAGGCAAGCGCCTTGGCGAGCTCATTCCATTGGGTCCGCGCAATCGCATCCGGTCCGGCGATAGCCCAATAGCTTTCGTGGTGTTGCAGAGCCTCGTCGCTGAGTCTAACCAGCCGTCCGGCCCTGATATCCTCGTCACAAAGCGGCAATGATGCCAAAACTACGCCCAGACCGGCACGCGCTGCACCAAGGGCGGAGAGGAACGTGTCAAAGCGCAGCTGCGGGACCGGGGTCGTCGAAATTCCGAAGCGGGTGGCCCAGGTGTTCCAACCCGGGCGCGGCCCAGAACATGCGATGCGGGGCCAGTCCGTCCAATGTCCAACGCTCTTGGCCAGGTCGGGCGATGCAAGCGGGGCAATCTGCTCATCGAACAGCTGCAACTTGTGATCGTGCGGCCAATCGCCCGTGCCATATCTGATGCGAATGATATCGTCCAAAGCGGCCTCATGCGCGCCGATCACCATGGATTGGATGGTGAGTTGCCCCTTCGCGATCCGCCCCAATCCTTGGAGGCGAGGACGCAACCACAGATCGATGATCGATTGGCTGGCCGAGATCGTCATCTGCCCCCGGCCAGAGCCGAACAGGGCTTCGGAACTGTCCCGCAAATTTCTGAGCGCCGTGCGCACGTGTGGAAGCCACGTTTCGCCCTCAACAGTCAGTTCAATGGCCCGCGCGCGCCTGTAGAAGAGAGTTGTGCCAAGCTCTTTCTCAAGCTGGCTGATCCGCTGGCTGATCGCGGATTGTGTCAACCCTGCCTCTGCGGCGGCAGCCGTAAAACTACCGCAGCGGGCCGCAGCTTCAAATGCGCGTATCCACTCCAGCGGCGGCATCTTGAATCTTCGATCATTCATTAGCAAAGCGATACCTTAGAGTGATTATTTCTAATTTGATCTTATGCCTGACAGTTGCAATGCTGTCGCCATAAATCTGCTGACCAAGGACTGCATCATGATCTCCGTAACCGTCGATCCGTTAGGTGAACACCTGACGCTGAAAACAACAAGCTCTCGTCGGAGCTTCCATGCGATCTGGCTGCGTGACAATGCAAGCGATGCCGAAACACGCGCTCCCGGCAACGGTCAGCGCCTGATCGCATTGCGGGATATCCCGACTGATACACGCATCGCCAGCGCCGAACTGAAAGGCAATACGCTGGAGGTTTGCTTTGCGCCCGAGGGTAAGGTGACGGCCTATGATCTGGGTTGGCTTGAAGCGAATGCCTATGACAACGAGCAATCCAGTCACCAGCGCGGCTGGACGGCGCCGGGTGTCGAAACCTGGGATGCCCGGCTGATGGGCACGGTCCCCACCGCCGATTTTGAAGTGCTTTCCGGCGATGACGCGGCCCTGACCCAATGGCTTGGGCTGGTAAACAAATATGGCTTTGGCAAGGTCGTGAACGGACCGGTTGAGGATGGCGCCTTGTTCAAGTTCGTCGATCTGTTCGGATATGTGCGGGAGACAAACTACGGGCGGCACTTCGAAGTGAGGACCGAGGTCAATCCAACAAACCTTGCCTTTACCGGACTGGGCCTTCAGGCGCATACCGACAATCCGTATCGCGACCCGGTTCCGACCGTTCAGGTCCTTTATTGCCTCGAAAGCTCTGCGGCGGGAGGCGAAAACATGGTCGTGGACGGATTTGCCGCCGCAAAACGGCTGAGAGAGGAAAACGAAAACTACTTCGACGTGCTTGCCGACCATTGTGCCCGGTTTGAATTTTCGGGCGAGGCGGGCGTTTGCCTGACATCGCGCCGCCCGATGATCGAGCTTGCCCCAGATGGTGAGCTGATCGCCGTGCGGTTCAACAACAGATCTATGGCTGCGATCACTGATGTCCCCTTCGATAAGATGGCAACCTACTATGCCGCCTATCGCCGTCTTGGCGAAATTATCGATGATGAGGCGATGGAAGTCACATTCCGGCTGAACCCTGGTGAAGGTTTTGTCGTTGACAATACGCGCGTCCTGCACGCCCGCAAAGGCTATTCCGGCGAAGGAACCCGCTGGCTTCAGGGGTGTTACGCCGACAAGGACGGGTTGAGATCCACCTATGATGCCATGTGCAGAAATATGCCATTGGGGGATACGGAATGAGACCGGACATCGATAGCCTCAGCCGCGAGACGATCGTAGATTTCATTGGGTCCATCTTCGATCGCCGCGGTGGCGAGGAATATCTCGGCGAACCTGTGAACATGGGCCAGCACATGCTGCAGGGTGCAACAATTGCCGAGCAAAACGGCCAGCCTGAGGAGATTATCGTCGGCGCGCTGCTGCATGATATTGGGCATTTTACCAGCGAATTTGGCACATTCACGATGGGCGACACCGAAGATCGCCACCATGAGGATGCAGGTGCCGAGGTGCTGGAACGTTTTTTCCCGAGCGTGATCACGCACTGCGTGCGTTATCATGTTGCCGCCAAACGGTACCTCTGCGCGACGCGGCCCGAATATTACCGGCGTCTGTCCGAGGCTTCTATCCACTCACTTAATCTCCAGGGCGGGCCTATGAGCGCTGAGGAGACCGCGGAATTCGAGAAGAACCCAAATCTGGACCAGATCATCGCGGTGCGCTATCTGGACGATGCTGGTAAGCGCCCGGATATGGAAACACCCGACTTTTGGCATTTTGCCCCGATGGTTCAACGGATGGTCGATCAACACAGTGAGACTCAAATATAGCTGCACCAGCTAACATTTTTTGGGAGCTTCTGGGGCGTCGCAGCGGCCTTGTTGAACTTTATGCCGTTTATCGGGATCGCATTGCTGGTACTGATTACTCTGGGTGTCGGGATCGTATCATTTGAAGATCCGTTTATCGCATTTGCACGGTTCATGGTCGTGGTGACGCTCAATATCGTGGAAAGCTAGATCGTCACACCTATGGTCGTTGGAGCACGTCTTCAAATCCCGCCGATCGCGGTCTTTGGGGCGATTGCTTTTGGTGCATGGCTTTGGGGCGCGGGGGGCGCATTGATCGCCACGCCTGCGTTGATTGTCATGGTGGCAATCGTCAGTCGGCTTAACGCCGCAGCACATCCTTCACGGGCGTCGCGCCAAGACAAAGGCGGCCAGAAATGCAGCAATCGGTAGCAGTGGCTGGGCTTAACTGGAAAGAGCCGCTGTCAAGGCGATATCGGCGGTGGCGCGGTTCTTGGCCACCAGAATCTTTGCTGTATAACGCGCCGACGCACCACGACCGACCAGATACACGGTCAGGGCAAAAGCTGCAAAAAGGAGGGCGAAGACAAGGGCGGTCAGAGGCAAGCCGATGAGCCGCAAAAGACTAGCAAAGCCAGCGGTGGCCAGAAAAAAACCGCGATGAAGCCAAGTAGCGCCGTCAAGCAGGTGAAGGTCGCACGCGAACCCGCGCCACTCAAGGCGACACGGGTCAAATCACGCAGCGGGTCCAGAAGAGGAAGTGCCATATCAGCCCTTCCGGGAAATCAACCCAAGCAGCAGACCAACCGCCGCAGCGATCCCGACAGCCGCCAGAGGATGTTCAAGCACGGTGTTCGTCGCAGATTTGTGGATATCGCGGCCGGTCTGGTTGATCTGCTGGCCCGTCTGTCCAATCCCGTCTGACACATCGCCGGAGATTGTGTTCACGAGTTTTTTCAAGTCGTCGCGCAGCACATCGATCTGTTGGCTAAGATCATCAGAGGACAGTGCATCTTTGGCAGTCGATTAGGCAGTGGCCATGGGTATCTCCGATACAGGGTTTAGGTGTCACCACGTTTGATAAACGGGGCAAAGTTAAGTCCGTGAAGGGAAGGTTATGACGTGACTCAGCGCAGGCCGAGGATGCCCAGAACGAAAAGGACAATCACAACCAGCCCTACAAGATATATAATTCTAGTCATCGGCATCCCATCCGTTGCGTGGCTCTTATGTTGGCCAGTCTTCGTCGAGACTATCCCAAATACGAGGTTGAGGATTACAACATGGATCAGTTTGACGCGTCATTTCGGTGTGACCTATGAGGCATGTAACCGTTTTGCCGCCTGTGAGCCACTTAAATCAAAACCGGGTCGGTCGATCTTTTGAGCGCTTTTGTCTGGTGCGTGCGGTTCGTCCTTTATGGCCGTCCCGCGCTTGTGTTCGCCGGTTTCGTCCGGGACCTCCGGGGACCGGGACTTAGGTAAAGTGGAAGGTTTTTTGTGATGTTTCATGATCTTCCTCCTTTTGTCGAAATTGGCGCCTGCTCTCTGACCCGGAGGAGCGCACCATTTTGGCCCGAACCAAGCGCGCCATCTGCAGAGTCACGCCCTGCGGACAGAATTTCCTCCGGCGATGATCCGTCGGATCAGTGCGGCTGCAGCCTGGTGCCTTTCGACATCGGCCTCGGATCCAGTGGCGTTCTCATGGGTGGCAGCGGCATCCGTCAGAACGCCCATGATCTCTTTCTCGGGCAAGATCCCGGCGTCGTTCAGTGCGAGGAGCAGGGCCTCACAAACCGCGAGGGCTGCCATGCCTGAATACGTATGATCGTCTGTCATAAAGTATTGACCTTTCCGACGCCTGCGACGCGGGGGGTGCGCCTGCTGCTTAATGAACAGACTTGCAAAAACTCTGCTATGCTGGGCTGATCGACATCAGTCCTTAGGGCGATTTCTTTTGTTAGAAATTCGATGCGTGTCGAAGAGGGACAAATGATCGAAAACACTCCGCTTGTCCGCAAGCTTGGCGCATTCGTCGCCCTGTTGGACCCTGAACTCTCGGTGCTTGCTTCGTTGCACAAGCGCCGCCGCACCTTCGTGGCGGGGCGGGATCTTGTCCATCAGGGGCAATCAGATCAGGCTGCCTATATCCTCGCCTCTGGCTGGGCCTGTTCCTACAAGCTTCTTGAAGATGGTCAGCGGCAGATCGTGGATTTCCAGATCCCAGGCGATTTTCTGGGGCTGCGCAGTGTCCTTCTGCATGTGTCGGATCACAGCATCGAGCCGGTGACGGACATCGAGGTGACGGAAGTCCTGGCAGCCGACCTTCTGAAAGCGTTTGCGCAAACGCCCCGGCTGGCCACCGCGGTTTTGTGGGCCGCGTCCCGCGATGAGGCGATGGTGGTTGAGCATCTGGTTGGTGTAGGACGCCGCGATGCGGCCGAACGCATGGCGCATTTCCTGCTGGAGCTTGGCGGAAGGCTTGCCTGGGTGGGACTGGGGAACACGGACGGCTATGCCTGTCCGCTGACGCAATACCACCTGGCCGATGCGCTTGGGCTGAGCGCCGTTCACGTCAACCGGGTTCTGAGGCAGTTGCGCGAAGCAGGCATGGTCACGTTTCGGGACGGGTTTGTCGCGTTTGATGACTATGACCAACTGATCAAGTTCGCCCAGTTCGATCCGTCCTACATGGATCAGAAAGGGCCGTTTCTCCCCTGACGTCGCTGCGCATTGGCCTGCCGTCAGATGCGACCCAGCAGCATCAGGATGACAACGATGATCAGGACAGTACCAAGAACACCGGTCCCGGCATGACCGAAGCCATAGCCATAGCCGCCGAAGCGCCCGCTGAACCCACCGAGCAGAAAAATGACAATAATAATGATCAGGATCGTACCGAGTGACATGGCGCTTTCTCCTATGTTGGGGGCGCTCGTCATGTGAGACGCGCCCATGGTGATATTGTCGGCAAGAGGTCGTTTCAGTTCCCCTCGATGGTCACGCCATGCTCGTTGATCTCGATATCGATGCCACTTTGGCGTTCCTGATAGTAGAGATACCCAGCCCCGATGGCGAAAATGGCGAGCATCGCGATCAGGATGATCAAGAAGTTGCGACTCATTGCCGTCTTCCTTTCAGCTTTCCGGTGTTAGGCGTGTCCAAGGGAACATGTATCAAGCGCTTGTTCCGATGGCTTTTGACCCACTATTCGTTGCGGCAGAAGGGCACGTTTAGGTCTCTGCAAAAATAGCCCGCAGCGCCGCCGATAACAGCGCCGGTAACAGGGCTTCCGCCAGTTGCTCCGGAAATCACCGCGCCGCCTGCAGCACCGGCAACACCGCGTTCCGTATCGTTTCCGAGACATCCACCAAGGCCAAACAAGACTGGCAAGAGAAGAATGGCTTTGACGTACATCTGACAATCCTTTGGTCTGTTCTGAGTGGAAATTTGTTCGTCCAATACCCGGTGAACGCTCAGACTATCGCACCGCCGTCATCAAGCCACACTGATACAGGTTGGTCTGCGCCCGTGAAACCAGAGGTCTTTTGGCCGGACTTGACGTTCCGGCTGGTGTGCGCCTTGTCCGACAGGACACGCGTTCCCGCCCGGCCCTCCAGGATCGCTCGGGCGTCTGTCAATTGGCCGATGCCGGCAAGCTTGCCGCTGGCCTGGACAAAGGCGATGGCGGCGCCGACCTTCGGCCCCATCGACCCCGGCGCGAGGTCGAGGTCGCCCAGTGCCTCGGGTGTCGCTTCGCTGATCGCGCTCTGATCCTCGCTGCCATAGTGACGGAACACCGCTGGCACATCCGTCAGCAGCAAGAGCGCGTCCGCGCCCAGCCCCAAGGCCAGCAATGCCGACGTCCGATCCTTGTCGATGACCGCTTCCACGCCCGTCATCTCTCCATCCGCGTTCCGCACGACGGGAATGCCACCGCCCCCGGCGCAGATCACGGTATGCCCGGCGCTCAGAAGGACCTTAATGGCGTCCAGACCCACGATTCTGAGGGGCAGCGGCGAGGGGACGACGCGCCGACGGCCGCCGGAGCCTTCGGTGACCATGGCCCAGCCATGATCTTGCGCCGCCTGCTCGGCCTCGGCCTCAGTGTAGACGGGGCCAATGGGCTTGCTTGGGGTCTCAAAGGCGGGGTCCTTCGCGTCCACCTCTACCCGGCTCAGCAGGGTAGCACATTGCGATCCCTCGGGTAGGGCGTTCATAAGCTCCTGCTCAATCAGATATCCGATCATGCCCTCGGTTTCGGCGCCCAGGACATCCAGCGGCCAGGGCTTTGCCGGATCGTAGGCCGCACCTTGGAGGGCGAGCAAGCCGACCTGCGGACCATTGCCGTGCGCCACGACGATCTGATGATCGCGGGCCAGGTCTGCCAGTGCAGTTGCCGCGATCCGGACGTTTGTGTGTTGTGCCTCAAACGTCATCGGCTCGCCCCGCTGCAAAAGCGCGTTGCCACCCAAGGCCACCACCACGCGCATCTCAGGACCCCATCGTGGCGACAAGAACCGCCTTGATCGTGTGCATCCGGTTTTCCGCCTGATCAAAGACGACCGAGGCCGCGCTTTCGAACACCTCTTCCGTCACTTCCATGCAGTCGATGCCGAATTTCTGGAATGTGTCCTCGCCCACTTCGGTGTTGCGGTTGTGGAAGGCCGGCAGGCAATGCAGGAACTTGGCGTAAGGATTGCCGGTCATCTCCATGACTTTTGTGTTGACCTGATAGGGCGACAGGAGGGCGATCCGCTCTTTCCAGACCTCGTCTGGTTCCCCCATGGAGACCCAGACATCGGTATAGACAAAATCCGCCCCTTCCAGCCCTTCGGCGTGCTTCTCGGTCAGGGTTATCCGGGCTCCTGTGGACTCGGCGATGGTGCGACATTGCGCGACAAGGTCAGCGTCGGGCCAGCAGCTTTGTGGGCCACACAGACGGATATCCATGCCGATCAGGGCGGCACCCACCATCAGGCTTGAGCCCATGTTGTTGCCTGCATCCCCCATGAAGCAAAAGGCGATATCAGACAGGTGTTTGTGAGTGAATTCGCGCATGGTCATCAGGTCGGCAAGGATCTGTGTCGGGTGGAAATCATCCGTCAGCCCGTTGAACACCGGCACGCCGGAAAACTCCGCCAGCACCTCGGCATCCTTCTGGCCGAAGCCGCGATACTCGATGCCATCATAAAACCGGCCCAGAACCCGCGCGGTATCCTTCATGGTTTCCTTGTGGCCGATATGGCTGCCCGATGGCCCCAGATAGGTGACATGCGCGCCTTGATCGTAGGCCGCGACCTCAAACCCGCTGCGGGTACGGGTGCTGTCCTTTTCAAAGATCAGGGCGATGTTCTTGCCCTCCAGTTGCGGCCGCTCATAGCCGCCCTGCTTGGCCATTTTTAAGCTGACCGCCAATTGCAGGAGATGCCGGATCTCGTCGGGAGAGAAGTCGAGCAGCTTGATAAAACTGCGGCCGGATAGGTTCTGTGGCATTGGATGTTCCTTAAATGGGGTCGCGGATCAGGGGGCAGGTCATGCAGTGTGATCCACCGCGCCCGCGCCCAAGCTCTGATCCGGGAATTGTGATGACTTCGACACCCGCCTTGCGCAGAAGGGTGTTGGAGTAGACGTTTCGCTCGTATCCGACGACAACGCCGGGCTCGAGACACAGCAGGTTGTTGGCATCGTCCCATTGTTCACGGGCGGATTCGTAGGCATCGCCGCCCGTGGGCACGGTGCGCAGTTTCTTGAGGCCAAGGGCGGCGGCCACGACCGCCAGAAACGGTTTCGTTTCGGCCTCCACGACGACGTCCTCGCCCTTGCCGGGGCGCAGGCTGTAGCAACGGATGGCATCGGTTACCTCGGCAAAGACCGTGACCAGATCGCGGTCGCAGAAGGTAAAGACGGTATCGAGATGCATGGACCCGCGCGCACGGGGAAACTGGCAGGCGATGACACGGGTGGCACCGCCACCGGCAAACAATCCACGGGCAATCTGGCCGACGGCCTGTGGTGTCGTGCGCTCCCCCATGCCGATCAGAACGCATCCATTGCCGATGGGCATGACATCTCCGCCTTCGACCGTCGCCGGGCCATGATCGGCCATCGGGTCGCCCCACCAGACGGGAAAGCCCGCGTCCTTGAAGTCGGGATGAAAGCGATAGATGGCGGCGAGGTTCAGCGTCTCCAGCCGCCGCGCGGGCCAGTGCATCGGGTTGAGTGTAACGCCGCCATAGATCCAAGCCGTCGTGTCGCGGGTGAAGATATGGTTGGGCAGCGGCGGCAGGATGAAATCAGCAGGTTCCAGCATGGGCGCCAGCACACCCTTTTCCGGGATCGGCAGTTCGGCCCTGCTCATGCCGCCGATCAGGATGGTCGACAACAGATCGGCGTCGACCTCCATCAGATGGGCCATGAGGTCATCGGCCAGACCGACGCCGACGGTGTTGTCACTGATCCGTGCCTCCAGCAGCCATTTGCGGGCCTCCATGTCTTTCAGTGTTTCCATCAGCAACTGGCGCAGAAACACCACCTCGACCCCGCGATTGCGCATGGCATCGACAAAGGTCATGTGTTCGATCCGCGCCTGCTTGACCCAGATCACGTCATCAAACAGCAGTTCGGCGCAGTTGGCGGGCGTCAGCCGCGCCATGGCGGCGCCGGGCTTGTGAACGAGGACGCGGCGCAGTTTGCCCGCCTCGGAATGGACACCGTAGGTGATGCTCATGTCAGTGTTCCTTGCAGAAGAACGCCAAGACTGAGGGCAGCCATGACAATGATCGTGAGACCCAGGAGCACCGGCCAGACGAAGCGCAACCAGCGTTCATAGGGCACCCGCCCGATGGCGAGGCCACCCATGACCACCGCAGAGGTGGGGGTAACCAGATTGACCACGCCTTCTGCTGACTGGAATGCTGTCACCACGAGGCTGCGAGATACCCCCGCAAAGTCGCCGACGGGGGCAAGGATCGGCATGGATAGGACGGCAAGGCCGGAGGTCGAGGGCACGAAGAACGACAGGACAACCTGAATCCAGTACATCACGTTGATGAAAATGACCTCATTCAGGCCCGCGACGGTGCTTTCGGCCCAATGCAGGATCGTGTCGGTGATGTGACCCGCGTCCATCACCACGACAATGCCACGCGCCAGCCCGATGATCAGCGCCACGCCCAAAAGGTCGCGCGCGCCGCCGACGAAGGCGTCGACAAGCCCTTTCTCTCCTAACCGTCCTATGATCCCTATGGCGATACCGGCGAACAGGAACAGCCCACTCATTTCGGCCATCCACCAGCCGCCCAGCGAGACTCCCCAGATCATCACCGCGAAGGTCGCACCAAAGAGCAGCAGCACGATCTTGTGCAAACCCGTAAAGTCGCTCGCCGCAGCCTCAGTCGTGCCGCGGAAATGTGCCTCGTTCCCGGCCTTCCTGTCAAAGACCAGCGACTGCGAGGGGTCGGCCTTGACTCGTGCGGCATAGCGCATGACGTAAGCAACGGCCGCAGCGAAGGTGAGCGCAAGCAGGACCAGCCGCAGCGTCAGCCCGTCGGTGAACGGCACCCCGGCGGCGTCCGAAGCGATCACGGTCGAAAAGGCGTTCACGGTCGAGCCGAGCACGCCAACCCCGGCGCCCAGCAGGATCACCGCCACGGCTGTCAGCGCGTCATAGCCCGCCGCGATCATCACCGGCGTCAGAATGACGTAAAAGGCCAGCGTTTCCTCGGCCATGCCATAGGTCGAGCCGCCCGCTGCGAAGAGCGCCATGAGGATTGGGATCATCCACTTTTCCCGTCCCTTCAGCTGCGCCATTGCGCGCTTGATGCCCGCATCGATGGCTCCAGTGGCCGTCACCACACCGATGAAACCGCCGATCATCAGGACGAACAGCGCAACGTCGATGGCATTTGCAGAGTAGCTGCCCGGATCGTAGAAGCCTGCGATGGGAGCCAGGATCACGTCGAAAAAGCCTTGCGGATTGGCGTCGGTAGGCGCGTAGGTTCCCGCCACCGGAACTTCCTTGCCAAGCGCCTCGGACGCAGCGCGCTCGTATTGGCCTGCTGGGATCACCCACGTCAGCCCGGCGATGATGACGATCAGCGCGAAAAGAATGGTGTAGGCTGAAGGGAAGTGAAAACGGGGGCTGCGTTCAGTAGATGTCGCTTTGGTTGGTGGCATGATGAGGTCCTTTCCCTATCCGGTTCTTGAAAAGAACCGGCGGCCACCCTCATCTTGATCCAGGATAGCAGATCGCGGACTGACCGAGGTTAGGTTGCGCGCATTACAGAGGCTTGTGGATCGGAACGCGAACCGCGCCGATGCATAGCCGAACCTTGCCGAACCCGCGCCGGACAAATCTCGCGATCAACTCAGCGGGGTCTGCTGGTGCGCAAGGCGCAGCCACTTGCCGTTGTCGTTCAGGTAGGTTGAGGTGCAGAGCGCCTCATAGATCGGTTCGTCGCTCCGTTCGGCAGAGACACGATAGGCCAATACGGCAATGTCGTTCTGGTGTGAGAGGTAACGCTCGCTCATCTCGACCGAACGCCATCGCTGGGCGACGTCTTTTTCTCTCCAGAGCGCATTGCCTTGAAGAATACCGGCAGGAAAGGGCAAGACGAAAACGGCGCCTTTTGCCGTGGCGTGACGCGCACTGTTGGCGCCTTGTGTCCAGAAGCGTTCTTCCAGATCCCAGAGGGTGTCATCTGCAGTCATTTGAGGCTCCTTTCAAGATTGGCGGTTGTGCTGGGTGATGGCTGTTTCGCGCAGGGGTGCATCTCACTGGCCTGGTGCGAGCATGGCGGCCCAGCCAACGAACAGGGCTGCCGCGATGATCCAGTATAATGGGGATCCCTGCGGCGGCAGCGCCAGCTTGGCCGAAGTGCCGTCCTGGGGTGAACTTGCCGTCGTCGCCCGCCTTGGCAGCAGGGCAAGAAGACCCGAGACGATCCTGCTCCTATCCGAAACAAGGGTCGGTACGTCATGGAAACGTGTCATCAGCACCACCAACCTTTGCCGTGCCGCCTCTACGGGCAACCTGGAGAGCTCCGATGCTTCGCTCCAGGGATCGACGCCGAGCCGGGCGAGCATCGATAGAACGGTGACGCTGCTTCCGCGTCGATCTTCACCCAAGGGTGCGTGCAGAAACGGCTCAAATTGCGGGTCTTGTCCAAGTTGCGTCAGGGCGTATGCCATTGCGGGATCCTTGCTGGGGCCGTTTGCATGAGCCGAACTGGCCGATGTCATGGCGCCGGCCGAACCAAAGCGGGCGGGTGCCACACCTTGGTCAACGACCAACATGACGCAAACCGCGCCCCCCTGTGCTGACGCAGATCAATAGGAGGCTACGATAGCCCCGTAGCGCTCACCTTGCGTCGCGCGCGGACGCCGTGCCGGTCCCCAGTTCGATGATTTCGGCTGTGATCGCTTCCTGTCGTACCTGGCGCAGAGTCGCCTCGAATGCGCCCAGCTCGCGCGTGATCTGGCTGCCTGCGGCGGACATGGCCTCCATTCTAGCCTCGTTCTCTGCGGCAAAAGCATGAAGCGCCGCCTTGCACACCAGGGCATGGAGATAGTCCCCGCTGAGACTGTTGATCAGGGCGTCGGTGGGTAGCTGGGTCAGCGGACGTGTCGTTCCAGGCGGCGGCAGGGCCGACAGATCGACCGGCAACAGAACCTGCCGGAGGACTTGAGGTCGCCCGGACGCCCATCCGGCATGGATCATATCCATACGCTCAAAACGACCCTCGCCCAGGCCGCGGTAGATCGCCTTGGTAATCTGATCGGCCAGTTTCGGGATGCCGGGCGTGTGCGAGGACATTGGCGCAGACCACACAGGATCGAGCCCACGCGCGGCGGCGATCGACTGACCACGGGTGCCGATCAGAAACAGGCTGGTGGTCGACAGGTCGTCGTCGATGCTGTCCAGAACGCGTTCACTGAAGGCCCCGGCAAAGCCCTGTTCGGCGCAGAACACCAGAAGGCCGGTGCCGCCGTCGACGTGACCGTCGGATGGCGCGGCCGGTGGCGCGGGACTAGCGGGGCCAAGCGCATCGGAAATGGCGGCGGCAATGGTTGCGGCATAGCTGTCGACGGCTTCTATCTCTGTGCGGGCGGTGTTGGCGCGCGCGGCGGCGATGCCCTTCATCGCGTTCACCACGGCCCCCAGCTGGCGTATGCCGTCGATCCGGGCGCTGACATCGGCAAGCCGTTCGGTCATGTCGTCGGCTCCGTATCGCCAAGCTGCGTCGCAAGGCGGGTCATCGCGGCCATCAGGGCGGCCCGTGCCGCATCGTCCATTTCCCCGGTCTCGGAGATGGCACGCAGGGCATCGCCGGCGTCCCGGTTCAGATTTTCCGGCAGTTGATTCCGAAAGGCGGTCACCGCATCAAGCGGCAGGGGGTCCAGCAGCCCCGCCTGCACGGCGAGCAGCAGCGCCACCTCATCGGCGAGGCGCAGCGGCGCATTCTGCGGCTGACGCAGGATTGCGCGGATCCTTTTCCCGCGTCTGAGTTGATCGCGCACGCGACCTTCTGGCATGCCGCCGAACCGGGTGAAGACCTCGAGTTCCAGAAACTGCGCATAGTCGAGCCGCAACGTGCCAGCCGCCTCGCGCAGCACAGGCGCCTGGGTCTTGCCGCCCACACGGCTGACGCTCAGCCCCACGTCCACAGCCGGTTTCTGCCCCTGATGGAACAGAGCCGCATCCAGCACGATCTGTCCGTCCGTGATCGAGATCAGGTTGGTCGGGATATAGGCCGACAGGTTCCCAGCATCGGTTTCCGCAATCGGCAGAGCCGTCAAAGACCCCCCGCCACGCGCCTTGGACAGCTTGGCCGCCCGTTCTAACAAGCGGGCGTGGATGTAGAACACATCCCCCGGATAGGCCTCGCGCCCCGGCGATTGCCGGGTCAGAAGGGCGATTTCGCGGTGGGTGGCGGCGTGTTTGGACAGATCGTCGATCACCACGAGGGCGTGACCGCCTTGGTCGCGGAAATATTCCGCCATCGTGACGCCCGCATAGGGCGCGATCCATTGCAGCCCCGGCGCGGATGCGGAGCCCGCGACTATCACGATGCAACGCGCGAAATTCCCATGCGCCTGCAGCGCGTCGATGGCGCGGCGCACGCTGGATGTCTTTTGCCCCACGGCGACATAGACGCAGATCATGTCGCTGTCTCGCTGCGCGATCATCGTGTCGATGGCCAGCGTCGTCTTGCCGGTGGAATGGTCCCCGACGATCAACTCGCGCTGGCCCCGGCCAAGCGCGAACAACGTGTCCATCACGAGTATTCCGGTTTGCACCGGCTGGGTCACGAGATCGCGTTCGATGATCGACGGCGCCGGGCGCTCGATCGGCCACCGCTCTTCGGCCTCAATTGCCCCCTTTCCGTCCAGCGGGCGGCCAAGTGGGTCCACGATGCGCCCAAGCAGCGCGTCGCCGACAGGCACGCTCACCACTTCGCCGGTGCCGAAGACGGCATCTCCCGCCTCGACCTTGGTCGCGGCGTCAATGAATACGCAGCCAATCAGATCGGGGTCCAGAACCCGAGCGAACCCGAATTGGCCGCCCTCGAACCGCAGAACCTCGTCCAACCGCACGTCGCGCAAGCCCGAGATCATTGCGACACCGTCTCCGATCTCCTCGACACGGCCCCTGTGTTCGGGTCTCGGACCCAGTGCCGCGCGACGCACGGCGCCTTGCGCTGAGGTGAACCAGTCTGGCGCGTCAGGCGGCATTCTCGACCTCCTTCAGGATATTCTCCAGATCGGCCCGCCAGCTGTTGTGCAGCACGAAATGCCCGCTGCGGAGTTCCAGTCCGGCGATCAGGTCGGGATCGGTGACAAGACGCACACTGGGCGTGCCGCCCAACGCATCCTTTACCGCTTTTTCGATTTTGGCCCTTTCCGCGTCTTCGGGGTCTGTCGCGGTGACGATCTCGGTGCCATCTGCCGAGGCTATCAGCGCCGCGCGATCGGATGCAGACATCTCCGCGATCGCCTCGACAAGTTGCGCAAGGAAGGTCGCCTGAACCGCAGGCGTATTGAACCGGCCCAGAAGCCGGGCTGCAATCTCGACCGACAATTCGGCGGCCCTCGTTGCGTTCTCTTTCCGCGCGGTGTTTCTGTCGCGGTCAATGGCGGTGCGCGCGGCAGCGATCAGGGCATCTGCCTTGGTTTGAGCATCCTTCAGCGCGGCCTTCCCAGCTGTGTCTGCTGTCGCTTTGGCCTCGGCAAGTATGGCCTCGCGTTCGGCCGCGAGGCCGGCGCGGGTCTCAGCGACCTCTGCAAGCGCAGCATCGGCCTTCGCTTGTGCTGTCTTGCCTTCCTCCAGCATGACCTGCGCCGCGTCCTGCCGCCGGGTGATGGCCGCGGCAACCGGACGCCAGAACACGCGGCTGAGCAGCCAGACGAGGATCAGGACGTTGATGGCCTGAAGGCCCAGTCCCCACCAATCGAGGGTCATGCGCTCATGCCAGTAGCGGGTTGGCGAAGAGCAGCAGGAGCGCGATCACCAGACAGTAGATAGCTGTCGTCTCGATCATCGCAAGCCCAACAAACAGCGTGCGTGAGATCGTGTTTGCCGCATCGGGCTGACGGGCGATGGCTTCCATCGCGGCGGCGACCGCGCGACCCTCGGCAAGGGCGGGGCCGATAGCGCCAAAGGCCACGGCAAAGGCCGCGCAGAAAATGCTGGCAATGGCAGCGTAGTCCATCATGTATCCTTTTTCTTTGGGGTAAGATCAATTTTTGCGGAGTTGGGTGTGCCGTCCTCGACCGCAGAGGTAATGAACACCATCGCCAGCACCGCGAAGATGTAGGCCTGAACCAGCCCGGTCAGCAGATCGAGCGCCATCAGCGGGATCGGTACCAGCAGGCCCGCCAGCGAGGCGACGATGCCGATGACAAAGACCCCGCTCATTACGTTGCCGAACAGGCGGACGAACATGGAAAAGACCCGCGTCAGGCTTTGCAGGATGTTCAGCGGGATCATCACCGGATTGGGCGCGGCGAAGGATTTCAGCCAGCCGCCCACACCGCCCGCGCGTATGCCGAACCAGATCACCGACAGGAACACCAGAACGGCGAGGGCGGCATCGGTTTCAAGCTTTGTGGTTGGAGGGTCGATGCCCGGCACAAGCGAGGACCAATTCGCCACGAGGATGAACAGAAAGAGCGTGCCGATGAACCCGCGATAGGCTGTGGGCGCCGCGCCTGTCGTCTCGGTAATCTGGGTGTCGAGTGTGGTGACCATCAGTTCCAGCGTGGCCTGCCGCCGCGAGGGCCGCAGTTCAAGCCGGCGGGTCAGGGCAAAAGCCCCGATCACAAGGATGGCCATGATCGCCCATGTCGTGACAATGGCTTGCGTGATTGGAACCGGCCCGATCTGGAACAGGATGGTGGAGTCTAGTGGCGAATTCATGGTTGGATTACCTGTAGGTTGCGCAGCATGATCCACCGGGCGCAAAGAACGCCCGCAAGGGCTGCCAACAAGGCAAGGCCGCCTGCCAGCACGGCGATGAAGAACCCGGTTGCCAGAAGCGAGATGCGCGCGAGGGTCAGAACGATAGCGCGAAGGGGTTTGCCTCCGCCCACGATCAGGTTGGCAGTCTCACGGAGTGCGCGAAAATAACCATATCCGATGAATAGCCCACCCAGAAAGCAGACCGGAAGGAGGGCGATTAGCGGGAGAGCGGAGAGATCGGTCATCGTGCGTTCATCCATTTCCAAGCGGTCCAGCCGCCTATGCAAAGCCCGAGCAGCATCATCGGGGCGCTCCAGAAGATGCCTGTCTCAAATCGCGCATCGAGCCAGCGTCCGAAGAACAGGCCTGCCAGGGTCGGCACCACGAAGATCCAGCCCAGCACGCCGATCTGCGCCAAACGTCGACCGACGGACATGTCGCCTTCGCGCAGCCACTGTGCGCGGCGGCTGCGATGCTTGCGGATTTCCTCGACCAGAGGATCGGTCTTGTCCTTGTCCTTGTCCGGGGGTGCGCTGGTCATCGGAATTGCCCCGCATCCGCGCCCTGGCGCAGTCGGCTAATCATCTGGCGGACCGCGTTCATCTGGAGGCGCATTGTCTCGACATGTTCGACCCGTTCCTCGTCGGCGTCGGACTGGAAGCGCGCCAGAACCTCCGTATCCAGCGTGGCCAGATCGTCGCCCGCCACGGCCTCACGGGTGGCGATCGCGACGGTGTTACCGCCGGTCACGGTCAGCACCCCGCCGCGCAGGGCGCAGAACCGTTCGACCCCGGCAGAGGTCCAGCTGAGGATGGAAACCGAAAGCGCGGTCAGGAATGGGGCGTGGCCGGGCCAAATGCCGAAGCTGCCGCTGGCGTCCTGCGCCCGCAAGCTGTCGGCATCTTGGTCCACAACGATGGACAGGGGGGTCACGATGCGCAATCTCATGCCGCTTCCCCGGCGTCGGCGGCCTCCGAGGCATTTGCGGCGGCCTCTTTCTTTCTTGCGTCATCCAGCGTGCCGACCATGTAGAGCGAGCTTTCGGACCACGCGTCGGCTTCGCCGTCCAGAATGGCGCGGCACCCCGAGAGGGTCTCGGTGAGGGGCACGCTGGCGCCCGGCGTACCGGTAAAGGCCTCGGTCACCATGAACGGCTGGGTCAGAAACCGCTGCAACCGCCTTGCGCGTTTGACGATCAATCGGTCGGCGGTGCCCAGTTCCTCGACTCCCAGCAGCGAAATGATGTCAGTCAAGTCGCGGAACCTTGCCAGTGCCTGCCGGACCGCCTCGGCAGTCTGGTAATGCGCGTCGCCAACAACCAGCGGATCGAGCAGCATCGATGACGAGCCCAGCGGGTCAATCGCCGGATAAAACCCCTCGGAGGCCTGGGCGCGGGACAGCATGATGACGCAATCCATGTGCCCGGAAATCGTGGTCACTGCGGGATCGGTAAAATCATCGGCAGGCACATAGACCGCCTGAATGGCGGTCACGGCGGAGCCCGCCACAGAGGCAATACGCTCTTGCAGGCCAGCTACCTCGGTCGCCAGCGTTGGCTGGTAGCCCACGCGCGAGGGCAGGCGGCCCAGCAAGCTCGAGACCTCGGCCCCGGCCTGGACGAAGCGGAACACGTTGTCCATCAGAAGAAGGACGTTCTTGTGTTTCTGGTCGCGGAAGTATTCCGAAATCGTCAAGGCTGTCAGCGGAGCCCGCCAGCGCGCTCCGGGTGGCTCGTTCATCTGGCCGTAGACCAGCACGGTGCGCTCCAGCACGCCCGAGTCCTGCATTTCGGTCAGCAGCTCATGCCCCTCGCGTGATCTCTCACCAACGCCCGCGAAGACCGAGGTACCTTCATATTTCTCGACCATGGCGCGGATCAATTCCATCACCAGAACGGTTTTGCCCACGCCTGCGCCGCCGAACATCGCGGCCTTGCCGCCCTGAGCCATCGGCGTCAGCAGGTCGATCACCTTGATCCCCGTCTCGAACACGTCGGTGGCGCCAGTCTGGGATTTCAGAAGCGGTGGCAGGGCATGGATCGACTGGCGCGGCGTATCGTCAGGCAGGGCAGGCCCGTCATCCTGCGGATTGCCCACCACATCCAGAAGCCGCCCAAGGACGGATTTGCCCACGGGCACGGTAACCGGCCCGCCGCTGGACTGAACCAAAACGCCACGGGCAAGGCCTGCGGTGGATTGGAACGCCACCGCGCGGACTGTCTTTTGATCGAGGTGGCTGTGGACCTCGAGAGTGAGGACGGTCGGGCGGTCCCATTTCACGATCAGGGCAGAATTGATCGGTGGCAGGTCGGAACCAGCAAAGACCACATCTACAACCGCGCCCCGGACGGCATGCACAACACCATCGAGAGGTAAGCCGCAATCATCCACCATTGCGCCGGTCCCGACGCGGGTGGCGTCCATGTTCGGTGTCGGATCTGTGATGTTGGGTGTCAAATGGGGCCTCTTTGCGTGTCTGTCGCCAACAGCCAGCCAGAAAAAACAGCCTGCGGGGAACACTTGAAAGAAGCATAGAACGCCGCGCGACGGTGGGCACTAACCTGCATCAATGCGACCACCACTGACGTTTGCCACACAGGGCGTATGCGCCGCACCGGCTTTGGTCAGCACGAACAGATCAATCCGGAAGAAGGCATTCAGACATAAGAGACATCAGCATAGGATAGCTTAGATGTCTATTTACAACGGTAGGCCTTGATCTGGCCCAAAACATCTTTCAGGTGCATGGGATTACATCAGACGGGACGGTTGCGTTCAATCGCGCGCTGCGACGACCACAACTTTTGGCGTTTTTCGAGAAGCTGGAACCGTGCCTCATCGGCATGGAAGCCTGCGGGTTGATAGTGCCTCAAGTGCCGCGACCTTCTGTGGTCAGCAGACGTCTTGTCCCACGTTCGCTTACCGATTCTAATCGTCAGATTAGTTTCTGGTTGTCGTGGGTTCCTCTTTTGCGGGACCGTCCGAGATATGAAAACGCACGAGAGCTAAGGGGAGTTTGGGGACCGGTACTCTCGTGCGCATCAAAAAATATACTGATAAAATCACCCACCAAACATAAGGTAGATAAATTCATCTTAATCGACAAACCTCACCTGCATACTTACGCAGATCAGTTGCACGGCCCTCAGATATGATACTAAAAGCTACGCGGAAAAAATCCGACGCTGGAGACAAAACTCTCTAAGCAAGCGACTTAGACGGACCCTATATGGGACCGGGCCGCTGAAACTTAAGGACATTAAAATGAATGTACGCACCCTTGGGATGGTGTCAGCGATAGCTATGTCTATTGCTGCGCCCGCACTTGCCCAGACAGCAAAAGCCGTTGCCGCCACTGATCTGAATATCCGGTCCGGCCCCAGTCCTTTCTTTGACGTTATCGGCGTCATCCCGGGCGGAACCGAGGTCGCTATTGATGGCTGTCTTGATACCGCTTCTTGGTGCAAGGTCGCATTCGATGATCTGGCCGGTTGGTCATATTCAGACTATCTTGCCGTCGGGGTCGAAGATGTCGCCGTAGCACTTTCAACGCGCCCAGACACGGTGACCGTTAATACCGTAACTTACGAAGACACTGTGCAAACGCAGAGTGACCAAAACACCGGCGCAGCCGCTGGTGCAACGATCGGTGCTCTTGCAGCTTACGCCCTTGGTGGGCCGATCGGCGGGATTATCGTCGGCGGCATACTCGGTGCAGGGGCAGGGGTTGCTGTTGTTGAACCCAGCGAAACGACCGTTACCTATATCAGCCAAAATCCGGTGGAAACGGTCTATCTGGAAGGTGAAGTCGTTGTTGGCGCCGGATTGCCCGAAGTAGTGACGACCTATAAGTTACCACAACCCGAGCTACGCTATGTGGCCGTCAACGGACAAACGGTGGTCATTGATGCAGAGACGAACAAGATCGTCCGAGTCATTCGCTGACACTTCTGAAATCTGGTATTTCCTCATGGCCCAGGCACATATTTGACGCCCGGGCAGACGCGTTTTTTGTGCGGTGCCGACACTTCATGTAGATCACTCCAGCCGAATCCCTAAATCTCAGCGAAGTAGATCTTTGCCGCTTTTTGTCAGGTTACGCCTAGCGCAAGAAGCTTCATCTTTCATGATCTTGGCACAGAGGTTCCCGTGGGCTGTTCAAATTCGTGGCTTAGTCCCGCCTAGCGGCTATTTGGACCAAGAAAATGCTGCGTGATCCTCGAATGACCTGTGTGGATTCGGATCATGGAATACAACTACGTGACGACTGCCGCGGATGCCCGCGCTGCCGCCCGTGATATGCAGGGCCTGATCGAATCCCGTGCCGAGACGATCTGCCTTGAGGGTCGGGGGATGTTCGAGATGGGCGCGACCCTTCGCAACAGTTTTGAAGATCGCAACGGCAATCTGTTCCAGAGGGGCTATCTGCAGCCCGAGGATTGCCGGAAGTATTTCTGAGCGACGCTCGTCGTCCCCGATTGCGATGATGCAAGCTGTGCGGGTCCAAACAATCGCAGCAGGCACTGCTTTGGGATAACAACGTGTCGTGAGGTAAGGGGTATAGTGGGTTTGTCATTACCGATTGTCATTCACGTACTAAAAATTTCATCACCACGAACGCATCTGCGTTCTGGCCGGTTGTTCGACCTTCAGCAGGTCGCCCATCGTCGCGTCAGCCGCGAAAACAAAGGAAGAACCGATGTCTATCGCACCACTCAAGACCACGACGGCGCTTGTTGCCACCCTGTCCATGCTGCTGCCGCACCCCACGCTTGTCTCCACCGCATGGGCGCAGGAGGCCGGGTTGCTGTGCCTTGACGAAAGTGAACCACCCTGCCCCGAGGGAGAGCCGGAAGTCGGCTCGACCCCCGTGGAACGGGCAGAATTCGCAGTGATAAAAGCGGCGGAAGAAGCTGCGGCGGCAGAGGCCGAGACGCAAGCTGCGGAAGACGCTGCGGACCCTGAGACCATCGTTCTGATCGATCCGACCATTCCCGAAGCGAATGAAACGCAAGCGGCTGCAACGCCGGAGAGTGCCGCAGAACCTCAGGAGGTGGTTGAAGAAACGCTCGACGCGGCGTCGGTTCGATCAAGTGACCAGGATTTTGCAACCGCCATCGATGGTGCGGCTGCGAGCGCTGCTGAGGACAGCGGGCGCAGCGGGTTGAGCAATTTCGAAAAGGCTCTCTTGCTGGGTCTCGGGGCGGTCGTCGTCGGATCCGTCCTGCGTAATGGCGACCGTGTTGTCGCGAACACGGGCGACCGTGTTGTCGTCGAAGGCCCGCAAGGACTTTCGGTGTACAAGGATGATGATGCGTTGCTGCGTGAGCCCGGTGCGGTAATGCGCACTGAAACCTTTGCCGACGGGTCTTCGCGCACCACGCTTGACCGGGTTGACGGATCGCAGGTCATTACGATCAGCGATTCGCACGGACGGGTGCTGCGCCGTGCAGCCATCTATCCCGATGGCACGCAATACGAACTGTTTGACGATCTGCAACCGGAGCCGGCAGTCGATGTGCGCCAACTGCAGGCGACGCGCCCGATTCCCCGCAGCCTCTCAGTGGCGGAAAACGATCTCGCGGCCTTGCGTGCGGCGTTGCGTGAGGAAATGGCCTTTGACGCGGGCCGGACATACAGCCTGCGCCAGATCCGCGAGATCGAGCAGGTGCGCAGCCTTGTTCCGGCGATTGATCTCGATACGGTGACCTTCGCGACCGGCTCTGCCGCGATCTCGGCGACGCAGGCGCGTAGCCTTGTGAGACTGGGCATCCTGATCGAGGAATTGCTGCTCGAAAACCCGCGTGAGGTTTTCCTGATCGAAGGTCATACCGACGCTGTGGGAAGTAAGAGTTACAACCTAACCCTGTCGGACCGGCGCGCGGAATCGGTGGCATTGGCCCTAACCGAGTCTTTCCGCATCCCACCAGAAAACCTGATCGTTCAGGGATATGGAGAGTCATTTCTCAAGGTGCAGACGGAGACAACCGAAGAACGAAACCGCCGCGCGACGGTGCGCCGGATCACACCCTTGTTGCGCCAGATCGCAGCGAACTGATACTATCTGTCGACGGTGGCGGGGGGCAGATCAATGCTTAAGGTGCAAAATTACGACTGCTGCACGGCTTTTCCGCCCCGCCAGGAGTGTCTTTCGCTGCTTTCGACCGGGGATACAGGCCCGTATCCCTTTGTCTTTCAACGCTTCTCGGACACAATCGGCATCATAACCGCGATACCCGAGTAATCAATCGACGTTCGGCAGGCTGCTGAGCAATGCTCGTTCGCCGATGTAATCGCTCACCTGTCCGGCGGTCACGAACAGGTTGAGCGGTCGCCCCTGGCTGTCGCAGATGGCATGGAGCTTGGTGTTCATCCCGCCTTTGGTTCGCCTGATCAGACGTCCATGCCCCCCTTTCCTAGCAGTGATAGACAACTGCATTATGGCGCATTGCGACGCCGGGGGGGGGGGAGGAGCCATCCACCCCATCCGGTTCGACGGGCCGCGCCGCAGCATCACTGTGTGTCGATGAATGTCCGAAATGGGCCGGTAGCAGTCGTCCGCAAGCGAGATGGATCCGCGCTACCCTGGCAGACTGCTCGCAACGGCAGCTCTGTGCAGGAAGCGGCCTTTGCAAAGTCGCCATAAATCAGCTGAGGCGTGGGGCAGTCCAAGCGATCCCCCTGTTAAAAGTAGTCATTCATAACACTTCAGCTTGGGTCCAATCTGAGTCCATACCCCTTGTGCCTCAATATCGGAAGATTATCGAAGATGTGGTGGGTGCGACAGGATATAGAGGTTCTCAGGAGCTGTCATGCCTCTTCCAAAGCTTCCTGCAATTCGTGATCGGCGCGGGCTCTGAAGCACAGGCCGCATCCTCGGGCAAGAGCCCCCGTTGCTCCCAAAGCATGATTGGGCCAATATCGGCATTTGCCATGCCGTTCTTTTCAGTTAGCCGCATCCTCGACAGTAGTTCGTCTGAACATATTCTGTCTGCCTCGTTGGGTTCGTACTGGACCCAGTGTAGATGGCGGGGATATAAATCGAACCTTCCTTGCTCAGGCAGATCGATGGCATCTTTCGGCAAGAACTGCTCGGCGAAATCTTTCGCAGGATTGGAGGCGACAAGTCTGCCATCCTTGCGGGGATAATGAGGTTGGCGTAATGGGCGGCGGCGCTGAGATCGTGCGGGACGACGACAGTTCTGCGCTGGTCTTAGACGGAAAGGGTGTGCAGCCCGTCCGCCAGATTGCCGCCCAAAGTCAGATCAGGTCCCTTAGCTTATAATAAGCCACAGTCGCAGCCACATATAGTTCCCGCAGTTCATGAAGCGGAATGGTGCGAACCGGCGTGACTGGCAGCGGCAAAGCGTTGCGGTCTCCGGTGGCCACGTAATCAGCTAGCCATTCGCCCATGCGGCTTTGCAGGGCCACCCCGCGCCCCTGGCAGCCGACCAATGAAATCAGGCCCTGCTGCGGCTCGTGAAAATGCGGCAGGAAGTCTTGTGTAATTGCGACACGCCCCGCCCACCGGAACTCGATTGGCTGGCCTGCCAACTGCGGAAAGGTCTTGTGCAGCATGCGCACCAGATGGGCAAAGCCTTGATCCGAGACAGGATTCTTGAAGCTTCCACGCCCCCCCATCAGCATACGATTTTCGCGGTCGCGCCGAAAATAGGCCAGCAGCCGACGCGTGTCCGAGGCAACGATACCACCAGGCATCACCTCTTCGGCCTGCCCTGGCGCCAACGGCGCAGTTGCAACTTGGAAACTGTTGGCGGCAATATAGCTGCGCGCAATTCTTGGGATCAGCCCCCCCGTATAGGCGTTACCGCAGAGCACGACCTTGCGCGAACGCAGGACGTGACCGCCTTCGGTCACGGTGCGCCAGCCCGCGCCGTCAGGCTCGACACGTGTGACCTTGGTTCCGGTCGAAATCGCGCCCCCTTGTGACAGCATGGCTGCGGCCAATCCACGGACGTAGGACAGCGGCTGCACACTGCCTGCGCGACGGTCAATCCAGCCGCCATGGTAGCCCTGAGCGCCAAGGCGCTCGACCACTTCCTCGCCGGTCAGAGGGGCCACATCGGCACCTTCTTCGGCCCATTGGCGGCAACGCTCATGGGCCTCGCTTAGCCCGGCCTTGGTATGGGCAGGTTGTATCCAGCCGACACGCGTGTCGTCGCAGTCAATCTTGTAGCGGTCGATCAGTTCGAACACCTTGGCTGCCGTGTTGCCAAAATCGGCCACGGCACGGGCACCGGCCTCGGGGCCGAACATCTTGCGCAGTTTTTGAGGGTCGTACTTAATCCCCGGGATCACCTGACCGCCATTTCGCCCAGAGGCGCCCTGACCGATCTCTCCCGCTTCCAGAACGTGGACGCTTTCGCCGAGTTCTGCCAAGTGCAGTGCAGTGGAGAGACCGGCAAAGCCACCGCCAACAACGACCGTGCCGACCTCGTCGTTTCTATCCAGCGCCGAGGTCTGGGGGGCGGCTGTTGCAGTATGAGCCCAAAGGCTCGTTGACATTGGTGTCATGTCCATCGGTGTCATCGCTCCAGAACACGGCGCAGGAAATCCTGTGTCCGTTCATGTTGGGGATTGGTCAGCACCTGTTCGGCTGACCCATTTTCCACGATGCGCCCCTGATCCATGAATAGAACCCGGTCGCTGACTTCACGGGCGAATCCCATCTCATGCGTCACCACAAGCATGGTCATCCCCTCGTCCGCGAGGCCCCGCATCGCCTCAAGCACCTCACCGACCAGTTCGGGATCCAGTGCGGAAGTTGGCTCATCAAACAGGATCGCCCGTGGCTGCATGGCAAGGGCACGCGCAATGGCAACCCGCTGCTGCTGTCCCCCGGAAAGGGAATCGGGATAGGTATGTGCCTTGGCATCTAGCCCCATTCGCGCAAGCAGTTCATGCCCCATCTCGATGGCTTCGCTGCGGGCCATGCCCTTCACGTGGATTGGTCCTTCGGTCACATTTTCCAGCGCCGTGCGGTGCGGGAAAAGGTTGAACCGCTGAAACACCATTGTGACTGAGGTCCGCAGGCTCCGGATGTCTTTCGAGCGTGCATCCACCAGATTGCCATCAATGGTGAGACGCCCTTCCTCGTAGGTTTCCAGACCGTTCACGCAGCGCAAAAGCGTGGACTTTCCCGAGCCGGAGGCGCCAATCAGGCAGACCACCTCACCCTGTTGCACTTCGCAATCGATACCCTTGAGGACTTCAAGTTCACCAAAACGTTTATGAATATTTTCAAGCCGGATCATTTCTTTCCGAACCTCCGTTCGAGATAGCCCGAAAGAACGAGCAACGGGACGCTCAGAACCAGATACATCACGGCGACGAGCGTATAGACGGTCATGTTGTCAAATGTTGAGGCGGCCAGAAGCTTGCCCTTCATAGTCAGTTCGGCGACCGTGATGACCGAGGCCTGAGAGGTGTCTTTCAGCAGCATGATCATGGTGTTGCCGTAGGGGGGCAGCACCGTGCGCACGGCCTGCGGCAGGATCACCCGCCGCATCATCAGTGGCCAGCCCATGCCGATGGAATGCGCCGCCTCGATCTGCCCCTTGTCGATCGCTTCCAGTCCGGCGCGGAAGTTTTCTGCCATGTAGCAGGAGTAAGCGAGCCCCAAACCGAAAGCGCCAGCTTGAAAAGCGGACAGATCGATACCGAATTCCGGGAGAACGAAATATATGTAGAATAGTTGAACCAGGATCGGAATCCCGCGCACAGTGTTCACCACTGTCTTGGAAATGAAGACAAGCGGCCCAATTCCAGAGTAGCGCATCAATGCCCAGACCAGTCCCAAGAGGGTTGCGATGACAAGTGCTGTGATGGTGAGGGACACCGTGATGCCAACCCCATTCAACAGGATTGGCAGGTAGTCACCTGATTTTTCGATGAAATCATTCATATGGAAACGTTCTCCCGAAGACCTGGCCTTACTGCAGGCCCCATTTCACTGCGATCTCGCCAACGGTTCCGTTGTCTTTCAGCACCTGCAGAGCAGCGTTGACACGCTCCAGAAGCTCGGTGTCGTCCTTGCGGACCCCAATCGCGATCGAGCCTTCGAACTGGCTTTCATAGCCTTCCACGAACTTGATGTTCTGGTAGGTGCCCTGGGACATCTGATAGGATACGATCGGCTTATCGCCGACGCCAACGTCAATGCGGCCACGGTTCACTTCCGACAGGATGTCGGCGAGCGAGTCATAGGCGCGGACCTCTCCGATACCGTCGATTTTCTGCAGGTTTTCAAGGTAGACCGTGCCTTGCTGCACCCCGATGACCTTTCCTTCAAGGCCACTGAAACCACTGCCGATTGTTCCGGTGAAGTCCTTGTTCACGATGAGCCCCTCACCATAGGGCATTACCGGGTCTGAAAAGCTGATGACCGCTTCACGGGCGGGGGTAATCAGCATCGCTGCGGAAATCAGGTCGATGCGATCGGAATTCAACGACGGAATCAGCGACGAGAAATCGACGGCATTCACATCCGCTTCAAAACCTGCTTCCTCACCGACCGCATGGATCAGGTCGACCATCATGCCCTCGATCTGGCCGCTTTTGGCATCAAGGAAGGTAAACGGCACACCCGTCGCGGTGGAGCCGACTTTATAGGATTCTGCGGATGGGGCAGTCGCGATAAAGATGGCAGCGGCCGTAAAGCTGACAAGTTTTTGGAATTTATTCATTGTAGTCTCCTGTTGGTTGTTTTTTTGAATTTGGATATCAGACCGCCAGCGATGAAATCGCCCGCGCGGTATGGATCAGCGAGGGCGCCCAACGGTCCTCAAGGGTTTGCAGCGACCAACGGCTTGTTGGGCCAGAGATGTTGATGCAGCCAACCGGATGACCATCGACACCGGTGACCGCCGCCGCGATGTTCAGATCGCCAAGGTAGAATTCCTCAGAGGAGGAGGAGAACCCGCGTTCCCGGGTCTCGGCAAGGCGGTCAAGGATCTCCCCCGGGTCGGTCAAGGTGCGGGAAGTAAAGGCACGCCCAGCGGTGCGATGCACGATCTCTTCTGCTTCGGCGGGGTCTATTCGGGCAAGAAAGGCGCGCCCGGTTGCCGAGGCTGCCATCGGAATACGCGTACCAATTGGCATATGAATGAAGGACGATTCATGGCTGGTGAACCGGGCCAGGAAAACCATGTCATCACCAACCCGGCGGGACAGGTTCACGCTTTCCTTGCTGGAGTGGTTCAGGGCGGCCAAATGGGGATTGGCCCTTTCGATCAGCGGGTCTGATGTCAGGTAGATCGAGCCAATTTCAAGCGCGCCGGGCGCCAGCCTCAAGCGCTTGCCCTCATCCTTCACCAGATATCCCAACACTTCGAAGGTATGCACATAGCGTTGTGCTGCCCCCATGGTGAGGCCGGAAATGCGACTGATCTCGGTCAGGCTAAGGCTTTCATGCCCGCGAAACGCGCGCAGCACGTTCAAGCCACGATCGATCGCATCCACGAACATCCTGTCTTGCACATCGGGTTTCGTCATCGGCACTCCATATCGCTCTGCGATAAAATAAATCTCATAGCGATATCGTGTATCTAAAGCCGGCCTTATGTCAAGCTCGACTGTGGCCACGCATTCGCGAAATATTTCCCCAAAGCATGCGTAATTGGGCTGACCCTGATTTGAGGTCGAGCTCCCGTTAGGATCGCAGGATATCTGTGAGCAAGGGAGATAGACGATGGAGTATTTTGCCGGACTGGATGTGTCGCTGCGGTCA
>NZ_JAJQRG010000016.1 GCF_021228235.1 Pseudophaeobacter flagellatus | reverse complement strand
TGGCTCTGGACTTACAACAACGAGCGACCCAACATGGGCATCGGTGGGATGACCCCCGCTATGAAACTGAAAACAGCCGCATGAATTCTACGGCTGGACCCCATTAAAAATGGGGGGATTACCAGGCGTCTTAAGAAAGAACTGGCCCGCGTGACCGAGGAGCGTGACATCTTAAAAAAGGCCACCGCGTACTTCGCCAGGGATGCAAAGTGAGGTACGCGTTTATTGACGCGCATCGCGAGCAGCATCCTGTCCGAGTTCTGTGCAAAATTCTGAGCGTTCATCCAAGTGGTTTTTATGCATGGGTTAAGGAACCGCTAAGCCAAGGTGCGCTTGAAGATCAGCGTCAGACCAAGCTGGTGAAGAAGGCGTGGGACGACAGCGGCAAGGTTTATGGATACCGTAAAATCCACGACGACCTGATCAACATGGGCGAGGCAGCGTCAGAGAACCGCGTTGCCCGTTTGGCCCGCCTTGCAGGCATTCAGGCGCAGATCGGCTACAAGAAGAAACCCGGCGTCTATGGAGGAAACGGGCGAACTTATCCGTTTCGGCCGCCTCGGTGCCCCATTTGTCCAGACTGAAGGGTGGGTTGGCCACCACCACGTCAAAGTGGCGCAGCATATCGTCACTGGTGCGCAGCTTGGGATTGCGAATGGTATCGCCCCATTCGATCTGATGGTTTTCCTCGCCGTGCAGAAACAGGTTCATCTTGACCAGCGCCCAGGTGGAGCCGATCGCCTCTTGCCCGAACAGTGCATAGCGTTTGGTGCCGGTGTGCTCGCGGATCAGCCTGCCGCATTTCATCAATAGCGAGGCAGAGCGGGCTAGTAGAAGGGCTGGATGCCGCTCGTCAGCGCAAGCTGGTCAAGCTGCTCGTGCTGATGTCCTTGAATGCAAAGACCAAGAATGCTGCTTGCAGTGCTTTCCGAGAAACCGCTTCGGTGGGCTCTCAGGCCAAGTCGATGAAGAACAAGGAGTTGTTTCGAGTGATGGATGCTTTCGTAGAGAAGCACCCGTTTCTAGCAAATGATCTTTGCGCTGATCGTGGCATTGCGCTGATGAACAAGGACAGTAAGATCGCAGCCCATATTCTTCGGGTTTTTACGCGTCACCAGATCCCGGTTCTGAGCGTCCACGATAGTTTTATCATCGACTACTCAATGGCCCGTCGCCTCAAGTTAGCCATGCAGGCCGCCGCCATCGGAACTCTCGGGCATCAAGTTGCTATTACGAACAACTATCAGGGGCTGGATGAGGTAGAAGCAGCTTCCCCGGGCTTAGTCGATGATTACGTCGAGATGCGGCACTGCCCCCGTTGCCCCGCCTACGAGGTGCGTCAGCGCCTCTTCAACGAGAGGTTAGCGTATCTAGGATCTGGGGGTGGGGGAACATGATGGGGAACCGGGTAGTCTCATGGGATCTTCTTCCCGTTCCTTCCCTTCTCTTCCATTACTTATCCCTCTGCCCCACTATACTCAGGCATAACGTCGAAAGCCTCTCCCACAGCGGGGGGGGCAACTCAACCAGGCGAAAAAGGCACATCCAAGTACATCACCAAGGGGGCTTCAGAGCCTCACCAGCGCCACTCAGACGACCCGAAACCACTGGGGCCGAAATCTGGGGCGATTGGCGCCGGTTCGGGCTACGTCGCTCTTACGTCTATGGCTGGAAAGTACTGGCTGGGGTGGTAGGATTCGAACCTACGATCTTCAGTACCAAAAACTGTTGCCTTACCACTTGGCCACACCCCATCAGTGAGCGGCGTTCTAGTGCGAGTTTGGGGGGGGCGCAAGGGGATTTGATGAAAAAAACAAAACTTTTTCTCCCCCCCCTCATTCGCCCCCCGAAAACAGGCGTAAACGCCCTAGCTGCCGTTGAGGCGGATGAGGACAGCACCCTCGCGCGCGCCAGCCTCTACCGCCTGATGTGCAGCGCAAGCCTCTGAAATATTGTAGACCTTTTGGATATCAAACTTCAGCACCTGGGCCTCTAGCGCATCATTGAGACGTCGGATCGCCCTGTCTCGCTCAGCTGTGCTCAGCAGGTACACCAAAATGATTTCAACCGTCACGGCCTTAAAGAGCAGCGGCATGAAGGGCAGTTTGGGCGACATCTCACGGGCCGATCCATAGGCGGCAATGCGGCCGTTTTCTGCGATCACCTGGGCATCCGTGTCGATGTTACTGCCGAACTCGACTTCGACAATCAAATCGACGGGGTTGCCACCATTTGCAGTCAGAACCTGATCCGCAAGATCCTCGGCGCGGTAGTCCAGCACTGTATCGGCACCGGCCCGCCGCGCCCGGTCGCTGCCTTGGGCACCACAGGTCGCAATGACCCGTGCGCCGCCCCATTTGGCAAGCTGGACCGCCAGAATACCAACGGTCCCTGCCCCGCCCTGCACCAACACTGTTTTGCCTGAGACCTCACCTTGACCAAAAACTGCGTGACAGGCGGTCAGCCCCGGAATGCCAAGCACCGCGCCAGTTTCCAGGCTGACCTCATCGGGCAGGGGCACTGCCTGTGCCGCTGGCAGGGTGATCTGTTGCGCCGCAGTGCCACAGGCGCGGCGAAACTGGCCGTTCCAGATCCAGACCCGCTCTCCGATACGGCTGCTGGGCACACCTTCACCCACAGCCGAGATCACCCCGGAACCGTCACTATGTGGGATGATATAGTCCCAGGGAAAGCCAGTAAGCCCGGGCTGGCCACGCGTGCGGGTTTTCACATCCGAAGGGTTCACCCCGGTAAAGGAAACCTCAACCAGAACCTCGCCGTGATCAGGGCTCGGAGCGGGCAGCTCTTCCAGCTGCAAAACCTCAGCGGCGGGCCCAAAGGCGCGGTAGGTGATAGCTTTCATGGTGGCAATTTCCTTGTGTTTGTCTTTTCTGCCCCATGCAAAAGCGGACCGCAGGCCGCAGTGACAGGCGATCCGCTATTTGCAGGATTAGGCGCAGAATACAGGGCGACAGCGGGAAAGACAGGGCCGAGATGAGGATTTCACACAGTCCCTTCACACAGCATCCCCCTGCCCCGCGCCCAGACTGCGCCGCGACGGCTATCACACAGGGTCTTGAAAGGTCAGGCCGGAACGCCCGCTTGCTTGAGAGCATCTGCCCAGGCGTCCCCCCCCTGCGCGGCTGCGCCCGGGTGTTCGCGGCTATACTGCGTCAGGTTAAAACTGGGAGAGGCCGCCAAGAGGTTTTGCGCTGCGGCGCGCGCCTCACCAGATCGACCGGCCAGCTGCAGGGCAATGACCTTGGTGCGCAGGCTGACGGGATAGGCGGCATTGGCCTGCAATGAACGATCAGCCAAGACCAGCGCGCGTTCGTAGTTATGCGCCGAAAGATTGGCAAAGGCCGACACTGAGTCGAAATAGTACTTCTGCGGCCCAAGTGGCGACAGGCGGCGCGCCGCATCGGTCAGTTCCACCGCCTCAATCGGGTGGCCCTGATAGGCCCAGGTGACGCCTTTTAGCAAAATCGCTAATGCCTCGTTCGGGTTATCCTTCAGGGCCAGGTCGTAGGATCCTTGTGCCCGGTCAAAATCAAACAGAAGATGGCTGGAAATCGCGCCTTGCAAGGTATGGGCGAGGGAAAAACACGGGTCGGCATCCAGGGCAGCACTGGCAAATTGGTTGGCAAGTCCCGCATCCATTTGACGGTCGCTGGAGAAGCCTTTTTGCACCCGCAACACATGCCAGAACCCAATCCAGGTCAGAACCAGTGGATGTTTTGGCTCACGCTCCAGCAGCACCTTCAGCACCTCACGCGCGCGGCTAAAGCGATCCGGGGTCATTTCTTGCATCATCGAGATTGCCGCCATCAGAAGCATGTGCCCTTCCAGACTGGGAAGCGGTTTGAACCCGGCAATGCGCACCGCTTCCCCGATCAGGGTCTGGCCAATCTGCCGGGTCGCTTCGCAGAGTGCCTTGCTCCGACCAGTCATCAAATCCGGCAAGGGGCCCTCAAAATGGCGCGACCAGATCACCTGCTCGAGTTCTGCGTCATGCAACTCTATCTCGGCAGCCACGACCTGGCCATTGGCCCGCACCGACCCCGACACCAAATATTTCACTCCGGCAACGGCAGAGACCTCAGAGGGGCGCACCCGGGTCGCATCGAACTGCCGCGAGGCCAGATAAGAGGTCACGGTAAAGGCCTGGCTGCGTGCCAGGCTCCGCGATAATTCCTCTGATATCAAAGAGCCCAGCGGCGAGGTGTCCTCTCCGGGGGCCAATTGCACAAAGGGCAAGACAGCGATCAGCGGCAATAGCGGCTCGGGCCGCAGGCGTCGTTCCTGCAGCAGTGCCCGGCCCCGGCGCACCGAGCGGCGCAGAACCTCATGCCGTGTCTGCTGCAACCAGCGGGCAAAATTCGCCTCATGTGGCAGCTCAAACCCCTCCATGAATTCGGCGTCGCCGACGCGATCCTCAAAGGTGATACTATTCAGGTCCAGGATGACCCTTTCGCGGTTCGCGCTGAGCAAGGCTGCGGCCTCTGCGCCGAGGTGACGGCGCAGCGTCGACAGAGCAGTGCGCAGGCTGGCCTTGGCCTGCTCTGGCTGCGCCAGGCTCCACAAGCTTTGCTCCAGAAAGGCCCGTGTACGCACCCCAGATTCCGCAGTGCAGAGCAAAGCCAAAAGTGCCTGATGTTTAGCCCCCAAAGGGATCGGTGTTCCATCACCCCGAGCGACGCTAAAGGCACCAAACTGACCGACACGCAGTAAAACACTCATGACACAGACCCCCAAAATTACAGCATAATCAAAGTACAGCAATTCTCCTATAAATTGTAAACAATGAATTCCACTAAGGTAATTGGCGAACGCCCTCGTAGGGTCAAAACGGGAACAAAATTTTTAACAACCTATGGCACTAAAATACGCATATTCAATGGCCTAGGTCAGTCACCCCCGACGTTAATATAAATTAACTTTGGTGAGAAAATTTCTTCTTCAAATAGTGCTTCCAATCAAAGAACAGCACGTTCGTATGACGATCAAGTGGGGAAAATGACATCACTGCGAATCCGCAACCCCATGCGAAACTGTGTGATTCTCTCATGAAATATGGCGCTATGGTTGACCTTTTCTGCATACAGACAGGTGCAGCCTGCGAGACACAGCGGTGCAATTTTCGGCCAAAGGCCTGTTAACGCCGCTGTTCCCGCGCCCGCCTTTGGCAGATCGATTGCCAAAAATACTGCCGCTGCCTGCTGCTACATCCCCTTTTCTGAGACCAAGGTATTGATCCAATTCACCGATAAATTAAAGATAAAAGGCCAAGAATAGGATCAGAATATTAAATCAATTAATCCATTTAGATCTACATATCATAGATGACAGACACCCCAGGAATATCCACTGACAACACCAATCAATTCACCGAATCTGGAATGAATTGAAAGCCGCCGCCCAGCTGTTCGACCCGGCCAATACCGCCCTGCGGCAGATGGGTCCCAATCAAGCGCATTTGGTCATGTACCAGCATATCCAACAGACGTAAACGCGACTTTGCCGCCTGCGCAGCGTCTTGGTCGGTGCCGATGGGCCAGTCCGGCTCGGCAAAGCTGACGTGGTGGTTGCCGATGGCATCCCCTCCAATCAACAGGCTCTCTCCTGATGAGCGCAGAGCGAAGCACATGTGCCCAGGTGTGTGACCATAGCTGGCCTGGGCTTCGATACCTGGCAAGATCTCTTGGCCATCTTCAAACCGGGTGGTGCGCTCTGCCACGATCTGCATCCGTCGGCGTGCCCCTACCGCCATAGAGGCCCGCTCATTAGAAATGGTCGACGCAGTATTGGGGTCAAACCAATAGTCCCATTCAACCCTGCCCATCAAATAGTCAGCATTGGAAAACAATGGGTCGTCAAAATCATCCAGCACCCCCCAAAGATGATCTGGGTGGCAATGGGTAAAGACAACATGGGTCACCTCTTCGGGGGACAGGCCTGCGGTTTCAAGCACCGAGAGCAACCGCCCGGCAGAAGCCTGGAAACTGGGGCCAGCCCCGGTATCGAACAGCACAACCCGGTTGCCGTGCCGCAGCAGGGTGACATTGATCGGCGGCTCTATGGGACCCGCCCCGATCCCCTTGGCCTGCAGGATCTGGTCAACCGCTGCGGGTTCCAGCCCAGCAAAGAGCATGGCACGCGGCAGCACCAGGTGGCCGTCCGACAGGGTCTGCAACTGCATGTCGCCGATGGTAAGCCCCGCCGCCCCTGCTGTTGCCCAGCCCTGCCCGGGCAACAGCAGCCCCGTGGCCAAACCCGCCGCCAGACCAGTCATGACGTCTCGCCGGTTCACTGTCATATCTTTTCCCATTTGGTTTTCCGCGCCTTCCAAAGTTGAAATATATTCTTACATGCGAATTTATATGGGGTTGCATCTTAATTCAACGCAACAACAACACGCCCCCCCCGAACCTGCTGCGCAATGGCACACAAAAAAGCCCGGCGTGCCTGTGGCAAACCGGGCCCTGTCTTTTCGTCAGCCCCCCCGATCTAGCGCCGGGAAAGGCTGGCTGACACGCGCCTTACTGGCGGCTCAGCTCTTTCCATTTGCCGCCTTCGACAACCGAAATCACGATGTCATCTGCGCCGCGGTGATCATCGGCACTGTAGGAGATCTCAGTATCGGTCAGGGCGTCAAAATAGGCGAGCGTTTCCATGCCCTTGATAAAGGCTTCCTGCGTCAGATCGGGACCTGCCGCTTCCAGCGCGCGCACCACGGTATCCGCTGCCGAATAGCCAAGCATGGCAAAGCCGCTTGCTGGCTGGCCAAACATCGCATCATAGTCCGCGATGAACTTGGCAGGGGTCTCGTCTTCTGCGCGCGCAATCAGGTCAACCCAGCCCGCCGCAGCATATAGCCCCTCGGTCACGCCACCAGGAACTGCGGCAACCACATCCAGGAAACCCGCAGAGGTGTTGAGGAATTTGACATCGGTCCAGCCCAGCTTTTTGGCGGTGCCAACAACGGTGATGCCCTGACGCACACCCAGCGCCATGGCAATCACGTCGCAGCCCGCTGCCTTCAGCTTGGTCAGAGAGCCGACAAAATCCAGCTCATCCGGTTTATGGCTGGTTTCAGCCGCATAGCTCAGGCCCAGCTTTTCAGCGGTGGCCTTGGCGCTTTCCTGGATTTCCTTGCCAAAATCCGACGGGATATACATCGAGCAGACTTCCTTGGCGTCGAACTCGCCAGCCAGATAAGTCACCCCTGCATCCACCTGATCGTAATAGCTGGAAAAGCCGATGAACTTGTTCTCAACCGGATCCTGCAACATCTGACGCGCAGAAGACAGGGGGCCGATGTTGGGAATACCCTTAGGGTCCAGCAGCTTAAAGCCGGCGATGTTCATTGGCGTACCCAACGACAGCAACATGCCAAAGACCTTGTCGCGGTTCAAAAGCTTATTATAGCCCTGCATTGCACGCGGGATCTGATAGCCGTTGTCTTCAACCACAAAGCGGATCTGACGCCCATGCACACCGCCTGCGGCATTGGCTTCGGCAAAGCGCATATTGGCGCCGTTGGTTGCCGGAACGCCGACCGCCGCAAAGATGCCGCTAAGGTCATTGACCGAGCCAAACACGACCTCGCTATCGCTGACGCCCTGGCTTTCGGCCTGCACAGCAGAGCCCGCGCCAAGCGCCATAGCGCCCGCCACCAATGTACCCGCCATCACTTTGGATGTTAGTGTCTTCATCTTCATTTCCTCCCTGGATTGGTTCGCGATGCGTTTACGTTGCACCGTCAATACATGTCGTCGATCAGTGCCTTATGCTTCTTCTCCACAAAACTGCGTTTCAATTTCATTGTCGCCGTCAGTTCGTCATCCTCTGCGGTCAGCAGAACATTGATCAGGCGGAAGTCCTTGATCTGTTCCACCCGGGCAAAATCGCGATTGACCGCCTCCACCTCTTGGCTGATCTGCTGCAGCACATCAGTGGCGGCACAGAGCGACGCAAAGTCACTAAAGGGTATCTTCCGGTCTTGGGCAAATTTTTCAACGTTTTCCTGATCAATCATGATCAGACAGGTCAGGTATTTGCGCTTGTCCCCGATCACAACGGCATCCGAAATATAGTGGCTGAACTTCAACCGGCTCTCGATTTCGGCCGGGGTGATGTTCTTGCCGCCCGCCGTGATGATGATATCCTTGATCCGGCCGGTAATGGTCAGATAGCCCGCATCATCAATCCGGCCCACATCTCCTGTGCGCAACCAGCCATCGGAGGTGAAGGTTTCGGCAGTCTTTTCATTATTGCGCCAGTAGCCCTGAAAATTGTTCAGCCCCAGGGTCTGAATTTCACCGTCCTCGGCGATCCGCAGCTCAATCCCCGGCAGGGCACAGCCAACGGTGCCGGGCAGGTTTTGCTCCAGCGTGTTGATGGTGGCAATGCCGGCGTTTTCGGTCATGCCGTAGCCTTCGATCAGCGGAACTCCGATCGACCAGTACCACTTCAGCAACTCGGGCGAGATCGGTGCCGCGCCTGTGCCGCCCCGCCGCATCCGGTCCATGCCCAGCATCCGGCGCAGGTTGCGCAGCACCATGAAATCCCAAAAGGCATAGCGTGCCGCCACCCCAGCTGGAGGCTGTTTACCATACATCACATAGTTGGCCCGCGCCTGCCCCGCCTTGATCGCACGCTGGAATGCCCAGCGCCCCATTGGCGTTGCCTCTTGTGCCATGACCAGAACCCGGGAATAGATCTTTTCCCAGACCCGCGGCACCGCAAAAAACGTGGCGGGAGAGACCTCTTGCATATTGTCAAAAACCGTCTCTGGGCTTTCGGCAAAATTCACCGTGCTAGAGGCAGCAAGCGGAAAATAGACCGAGACATTGCGCTCTAGAATATGGCACAGCGGCAAAAAGCACAGCTGTTCATCATCCGGGCTCACCGCCAGGCCGCGCGCCCCCGATTCCATCGAGGCCAGCACGTTTTCATGCCCCAGCATCGCGCCCTTGGGCATGCCCGTGGTGCCAGAGGTGTAGATCAGCATGGCGGTGTCTTCGGGTTTGGATTCGGCAATCCCAGCCTCAAAGGCACCAGGGTTCTGGGCCTCATAGGCCTGCCCCAATGCGCAGAGATCGTCGAGAAACAGGCATTTGTCCCGGTCCAGATCATGCAGCCCGTCACGATCATAAATGATCACCTTCAACAGGCTGGGCATCTCTGCAGCGACTTCAAGGTATTTATCCAACTGTTCGTCGTTTTCAACAAACAGGAACCGGCTTTCGCTGTCATTGACCAGATAGGACAGCTGCGATGCAGAATCGGTGGTATAGACGCCCGAGGCAATGCCGCCGACCCCCTGCACCCCCATATCCGTATAAAGCCATTCGCGGCGATCTTCGCTGAGGATCGACACCACTTCGCCGCGTTTCAGACCCAGAGAGACCAGCCCAAGGCCAATCCATTTCGCCTGCTGCCAATAGGTGGACCAGGAATAGGATTTCCAGATACCCATGTCTTTTTCGCGGTGGGCCGTGCGCTCTTGCAGCGCCATGCAGCGGGCCTGGAACAGTTTTGGCACCGTATCGCAGCCATCGACCAGAACCGGGCGTTGCCCCGGTTCTGCGTTGTAAGAGACGCCATTGATTTCAATCTGGGCAGGTCCGGTCTGTTTGACGACTTGCATATTCATCTCTCCGCCTCCTAGCGCCATGTCTTCTTGCGTTTCCAGCGCTTTTCACCACGCTGGCCCTCTTCTTGGTGGCCAAGATAGAAGGATTTGATGTCCTCGCTTTCCATCAGCCGATCCGCCGATCCATCCATCACGATCCGGCCGATTTCCATCACATAGCCCACATCCGCCAGATCCAGCGCAATGCGCGCGTTTTGTTCCACCAGCATCATGGTCACATGTGCTTCGGCATTCAGACGGCGCAGGATGGCAAAGATTTCCTGCACCAACAGCGGCGACAGCCCCAGGCTTGGCTCATCCAGCAGCATGATCTGCGGCCGCAGCATCAGCCCGCGTCCGATGGCCAGCATCTGCTGCTGACCGCCCGACAACGTGCCTGCCTCCTGGCTGCGCCGTTCCGCCAGGATGGGGAAATACTCAAAGACCATCTGGCGATCGCGCTCTATCTCGGCCTTATCAGAGCGGGTATAGGCGCCCAGGCTCAGGTTTTCATCCACGGTGAGCAGCGGAAAAACCTCACGCCCTTCGGGCACATGCACGATGCCATGTTCGACGATGCGATGCGGCTCTTGGCCCTGAATGGGTTTGCCGTTGAACAGCACCTGCCCCTTTTCGGGGTCCATGATGCCCGAGATGGTTTTCAACAGTGTCGACTTTCCCGCGCCATTGGCCCCTAAAACAGTGACGATCTGGCCCTTGTCCACTTTTAGCGAAACGCCGCGAATGGCCATGATCGGGCCGTAAAAGCTCTCTAGGTTTTTGATTTCCAGCAAAGGTTCACTCATCACACAGCCCCCGCACCCAGATAGGCCTCGATGACCGCCGGATTGGCCTGGACCTCTGCCGGTGTGCCCTCGGCCAGTTTGGCGCCATCCGCCAGGGCCAGCACCCTGTCAGACACCCCCGAAACCAGCCCCATGTCATGTTCCACCATCAAAACGGTAATCCCCATCTGCTTGCGGATGTCATCAATCCACCAGCGCATGTCCTGGGTTTCCTCGACCGACAGGCCCGAAGCGGGCTCATCCAGCAGCAGCAAGCGCGGCTTTGACGCCAGGGCGCGGCCGAGTTCAACCACCTTGCGAACCCCATAGGGCAGCCCGGCGATCATCTTGTTGCGATAGGGTTGCAGATCAAGAAAATCGATCACCTCTTCCACCGCCTCGCGGTGGCGCTCTTCTTCACGCCGCACGCGGGGGGTAAAGAACATCTCTTCCAGCAGCGTGGTCTTGCGATGGCGGTGCCGCCCGACCAGCAGGTTTTGCAACACGGTGGCATGTTCAAACAGCTCAATATTCTGAAAGGTCCGGGCAATCCCCAGATCAGCCACCTGATCGGCCTCGCAGTCCAACAGGTTGGTGCCATCAAAGATAAAGCTGCCTGCGAAGGGTTCGTAAAACCGCGAGATCAGGTTAAAGGCTGTGGATTTCCCTGCCCCGTTTGGCCCGACGATGGCGTAGACCTCCCCCTCTTCAACAGAGAAGCTAAGATCATTGACCGCAACCACACCGCCAAACTTGAGCGTGGCATTTTTGATTTCCAATAAGCTCATCTCAGGCGCTCCGTCTTCAGGTAGGATTTCTGGCGGCGGAACATGTCCTTACGCGCAAATGGGAACAGCTCAAACCAGGTGCGGATTTTCAGCCATCGCCCGTAAATTCCCATCGGTTCAAACAGGATGAACAAGATCAGGATCATACCAAAGACGCCGGTTTCCAGCCCTGGAATGGCGACGCCACTGCCCACAACATTGTCCTTAAGGATGGACAGGGCCTGCGGCAAAAAGGCCACCACAACCGCGCCAAAAAAGGCCCCGTGGATAGAGCCAAGCCCACCAATCACGATCATCATCAGCAGGGTAATCGAAATCACCAGCGAAAAGGTCTCGTTGTTGAAAGTGCCGGCATAATAGCCCATCAAGGCCCCCGCCCAACCCGTGATCATGCAAGACAGGCCAAAGGCCTTGCCCTTGGTACGGGCGATATGCACCCCCATGGCCGTGGCCGAGACTTCGCTGTCGCGCACCGCCGCAAAGGCCCGCCCCAAAGGGGAGCGCAGAAGGTTACGGTAAAACAGGGTGCAGATGATGGTGACGACCAGAACAAGGTAGTAGAACCGCGATGGCATCGACCAGCGCTCGATCTCAAAGCCAAAGATGGTGATCATTTCCGGAAACTTGCCAGAAACACCGCCGCTCCAAGGTTCGGTCAGCACGATGATGTCATCAGCCAGAACTGACAGTGCAATGGTGGCAATCGCCAGATAGATCCCGTGCAGCCGCAGCACCGGAATGGCGATAATCACGCCGATCACCCCGGTAAGAACCCCCGCCAACGGAAAGGCGATAATGAAGGGCACGCCTTGCTCGATCAGGATGGTATTGGCGTAGCAGCCAATCGCCAGAAAGGCCGCGTGACCCAGGCTGGCCTGTCCGGTCTGGCCCGTAAGCAGCATCAGCCCCAGGCCTGCAATGGCCCAGATCAACACATTGGTGACCTCGCCCAGAAAGAACTCGTCCAGCAGGTAGGGCAGCGCAAAGGCCAGCAGCAAGAGCGTTCCGTAAATCGATAGGGTCCAGCGATCAGGAAACAGTCGGATGTCGTGCGCATAGGATGTTTTGAAATGAATCCGCATCGGGTTACACCTTCTTCACGCGGACCTGGCTGAACAGACCATGAGGCCTGAAGACCAGCACGGCCAGCAACAGCGCATAGGGCGCAATTTGTGAATATCCTGCAGCAAGATAGCGTGCAGCAAAGGGTTCAATTACCCCGACAATAAGACCGCCGGCCAGGGCACCGGGAAGCGAGCCAAAGCCGCCAATCACTGCCGCAGCAAAGGCCTTGATCCCCAAAAGCCCCGCATTGGGATCAATCGCCCCCTTGGAGGCGAAGAGAATGCCCGCTACCGCAGCCGTAGCGCCGGACAGCCCCCAGACCAGCCCCTGCACCCGTTTCACCGGGATGCCCATGAAATAGGCCGCCATCTGGTTCTGACTTGCGGCCTGCATCGCCAAGCCCAGCTTGGTGCGTTGAAAGAACTGATACAGGAAAAAGGTCATCAGGAAGGTGACGATAATAATAGCCACATCCGCCATGCCCAGCACCACGCTGCCAAGATGCAGATCCCCCAGCGCCAGCGGGCTTTCCAGCGTCTGCGGCTCATGGCCCCAGATCAACCCGGCGACAAAACGCAGCACGAAGCCCATCGCAATTGTCAGGATCACCACCGCCGTCTGACTTTGGCCAAAGAGATGGCGCAGGACAAACAGGTCCAGAAGGTAGCCAAATACCGCCATGATCGAAATCGCCAGCGGCGCGGCAATCCAGAACGGCAGATCCATATATTCCGCATTGGTCAGACCAAGGCTGACAAAGGCCCCGATCATCATGAAATCACCTTGGGCGAAATTCACCGCTTCGGTGGCTTTGTAGATCAGCACAAATCCAAGCGCGATCAGGCCGTAGACACAGCCATTCGCAAGCCCACTGACCAAGAGCTGCAATACTTCCAAATTTTCCTCCCCCCGCTCCTAAAGAACGGTTCCTCGCCCGATCATATCCGGGCCTTAGCGCCTTTTTTTGGGTTTGCGCGCTGCCTCCTCAAGCCGCGGAATCCCAAGCGTCTAAAAACAGACTACTGAGTATGTTTTTCACCTGTCAATCGGCGAGACCCTGCGTCAAATGCTTAAAAACCTCCTATTTTTGATGCCAGACCCCCCTTAGGCTGATTCTCAAACTGGCCTGCCAAGCACCCTCTGGCCGCGCCTAAAGGTGATCGTTTCGACCATGCCTTTGGCACCGTTTCGCCTGAGCCCAGGCGTTTCTTGCCGCTGCGCATATCCGCGCCCCCCTGGCTCACCCGCCTGGGCTGTGGTATTTTGGCAGCACTGCTGGGATTGCCTCTCGCCAAGCGGGTCTGATAAAGCCCCGACTAGGCAGAGCTCCACTCCAGCAGAGCCCCACCCCGAACGGCAGGCAGAAGCCATGTTAGAACAGATCAGCACCTCCAAGAGCGAGATTCTGGATGCAGCCGCCCAATGTTTTATGACGCTAGGCACCGACCGGGCCTCGGTGGATGATATTGCTGCCCAGCTGGGATCGACCAAGGGGCGGATCTATCACCATTTCCCGTCAAAAGGTGCCCTGCTTGCGGCGGTGCAGCTGCGGGCGGCGCGCTTCACCCATCATGCGGTGGCACAGGTGATCGACCCAAACCTGCCTGCCGCAACCCTGTTGGAACAGATGGCCCAATGTCACGTCTATGAGGTGTTGAACTCGCTGCCCTATCACAAGGTCATTCTGCAGACCTATGCCGGGACAAGCCCCAAAGCCGCGAGCGAGGTAGAGCGCGACCTGCAAGAAAAGCTGCGCTGCGGGCAACGCCAATACGAGATGCTGTTTCGCAACGAGCTGGCCCGTGGGATCCGCGAGGGCAGCTTTGAGCCGCGCAACCTGACGGTGGCGGTGGCCGGATTATTGCTGATCCTCAATTCTCCGGTGTTTTGGTTCCGCCCCGAACGTGGTGCCTCACAGCAATTCATTGACACCATTGCCCGCGATGTCAGCAGCATGGCCCTGGCCAGCCTACGCGCCTAGGGTCAGATCTCGGTCTGTGGCTGCGCCAACCCAGAACACAACCGCCGCAAACTGGCGCAAAACTGCGCGCCCAGACCCGACAGCTGATGCTCGCTGCGAATACACAGGCCCACCGGCCCCTGGGTGCTGGCGGTATCAATCGGCAGCTCTTGCATCACCCCGGCGGCCAGATCATCACGCACCACCCCCTGGCTGATGATCCAGATGGCCCCGTGTTCCAGCACAAAGCGGCGGCCAAAGCTGGGCGAGACCGTCTCGATGGGGGCTTGCGGCATCAGCAGCCCCTGTTCCAGAAACATATGGTCCACCAGCGAGCGAATGATCGCCCCCGGCGGCGGCATCAGAACCGGATGCGCCTGCAAGGCCCCCGGCGGCAGCTGCGCCCGGCCCGCCAGCGGATGACCTGCGGCCACCACCACCGCCACCGGTTCGTGAAACAGCGGTTCAAAATCAATGCCCATCATACGGTCAGGCGCCGGCAGGCGGCCCACCACCAGATCCAGATCGCCCCGGCGCAGCTGATCCAGCAGCGTGTGATTATCACCGGTGGCAACCGAAAATCGGCTGCGACCGCTGCCCGCCCCCAGCTTTGCCAGGGCATCCGGCACCAGGCTGGCACAGACCGTAGGCAGCGCCCCGATGGACAGCCGCGCCCCCTCTGCCGCCTCTAATCCCTGCAACATGGCGACGCCGTCGCGTGCCAGTGCCAAGCTGCGCCCAGCGTGATGGCGAAACATTTCGCCATAGGGCGACAGGCGAATGCCGCGCCCGTGCCGCTCCACCAGTGGTTTACCGCAGACCACCTCTAGTTCACGCAGGGCACGGGTCACCGCAGGCTGGGTCAGGCCCAGGGCCTCTGCCGCCTGGGTCACGCTGGTCTGGCGGGCCACTTCGACAAAGACTTCCAGGTGACGAAGTTTAAGCTGAGAAGAAAGACGCATATCAACCTCGGAATGCAACCATGCTGATTTTCGCATTATACCGTTCATTTTTGATATGCGATACTGCTGAAACCCCGCAACAGCAGATGAGATCGCAAATGAGCAGCACAAGATATGATCAGGGCATGGCAACCCGCCGCGCGGTTCTGGGCACGGCTCATGTGGATCGCGCCGAGGCCGCCAAAACGGAGATGGACACCGCCTTTCAGGCACTCATCACCGAGGGGGCCTGGGGCACGGTCTGGGCCTCGGAAGGCATTGCCCAACGCGAACGTTCCATGCTGACCTTGGCGCTCTTGGCGGCACTGGGAAATTTTGATGAAATCCCCATGCACATCCGCGCCACCGCCCGTACCGGGGCCAGCCGCACCGATGTGATCGAGGCCTTTCAGCATGTGGCGATCTATGCAGGTGTGCCCCGCGCCAACCATGCCCTGAAACTGGCCAAACAGACCTATGCGGAAATGGAGGCTGAAGCCGCCGCCCAAAGCCCTGAGGAGGAGACCCAAAGATGACCAAAGCCCCCCCAAAGCAGGGTGAATTCTACCAACGCGACCGGCGCTGGCACCCGCCCGCCTATGCCACGGATTATAAAACCTCAGTAGCGCGTTCGCCCAAGCTGGCGCTGATCAGCCTGGAAAACACCCCCAGCGAAATCACCGGCCCACGCTTTGGCCACTCCGATATCACGCCGATCGATAATGATCTGCTATCCAACTATGCCCAGCCCGACCAGAGCCCGATTGGCGAACGCATCATCATGCATGGCCGGGTGTTGGATGAAAACGCTCGCCCGGTCCCTAACACCCTGGTCGAGATCTGGCAGGCCAATGCCAGTGGCCGCTATCGCCACAAAAAGGACGCCTATCTGGGCGCGATTGATCCCAATTTTGGCGGCTGTGGCCGTACCATGACGGATGAGAACGGCTACTATTACTTTCGCACGGTGAAACCCGGCGCCTACCCCTGGCGCAACTGGGTCAATGACTGGCGCCCGGCGCATATCCACGTCTCGGTCTTTGGCTCTGGCTTTGCCCAGCGCCTGATTACCCAGCTCTATTTTGAAGGCGATCCGCTGATCAAGACCTGCCCGATTGTGGCCACCATCCCCGATCCGGCGGCCATTGATCAGCTGATTGCGCGGCTGGACATGAATGCCACCATTCCGCTGGATACCATCGCCTATAAATTCGACATCGTGCTACGCGGCCGCCGCTCGACCCTGTTTGAAAACCGCCTGGAGGGGAACTGATGCCACAGCAAAGCAATTACCTAAAAGAGACCCCATCGCAAACCGCCGGTCCCTATGTGCATATCGGCCTTGCCCCTGGTGCCGCCGGGTTTGAAATCTACGACCAGGAATTGGGCCAGGACATCGTCGGCCCCAATGCCAAGGGCGAACGCATCCGGGTGGAAGGTCTGGTCATTGATGGCATAGGCTCGCCCGTCAAGGATGTGCTGCTAGAGGTCTGGCAGGCCAATGCCGATGGCATCTACCCGCACCCGGAACATGCCGGGCATGAAACTGTCGAGACAGGCTTTCGCGGCTGGGGGCGTGTCATCACCGATTTCGAAACTGGCGAATGGGCGTTTGACACCGTGAAACCCGGTGCCCTGACAGGACGCAATGGCCAGAAGATGGCACCGCATATCAACCTGTGGATCGTGGCGCGCGGCATCAATGTCGGGCTCAACACCCGGCTATATTTTGACGACGAGGCCGAGGCAAACGCCGCCGACCCGGTGATCAATCTGATCGAATGGGAAAAGCGACGCAAAACGCTGGTCGCAAAACGCAGCGAGCGCAACGGCCAGATCGTATACCGTTTTGACATCTGCCTGCAGGGCGATGACGAAACCGTCTTTTTTGATATCTAACGGAGAGAGCAAGCATGATCACCTCCCCCCTGGGCAAGCCCTGTATCATCTGCGTTGCCATCACCGGGTCCGTTCCGCGCAAGGAACACAACCCGGCAGTGCCCGTGACCATTGCGGAACAGATCGAAAGCACCCAAGCAGCCTTTGAGGCTGGAGCCGCCATTGCCCACTGCCATGTGCGGAACGACGACCAAAGCCCAACCTCGGACCCCGAGAAATTTGGCCTGCTGCTTGAGGGGCTGAACAAACATTGTCCCGGCATGATCGTGCAACTTTCAACCGGTGGGCGCTCGGGCGCGGGCCAAGAACGCGGTGGCATGCTGTCGCTGCGCCCCGATATGGCCTCGCTCTCGGTGGGGTCCAACAACTTCCCCACCCGCGTCTATGAAAACCCGCCAGAGCTGGTGGATTGGCTGGCCAGCGAAATGCGCACCTACGACGTCAAGCCCGAGATCGAAGCCTTTGATCTGTCCCACATTCACCAGGCCGTGAAGATGAACACCGACGGGCGGATCAATGGCAAGCTCTATGTGCAGTTTGTCATGGGGGTTAAGAACGCCATGCCCGTTGATAAAGAAACCTTTGGTTTCTATATCAAAACAGTAGAACGCCTGGCACCAGATGCCGAATGGTGCGGCGCTGGCATTGGTCCCGGCCAGATCCAGATAAACGAATGGGCCATCGCGGCGGGTGGTCATACCCGCACCGGGCTGGAAGACAACCTGCGCCTGAACCGCGAAACCCTGGCGCCGTCAAATGCCGCGCTGGTGCAGCGCGCGGCGGAGCTTTGCGATAAATACGAACGCCCTGTCGCCAGCTGGCAGCAAGCGCGTGACATTCTGGGGCTGCGCCCCGCCTAATTCCGCCCCCTCGGAATAAAACAGGCAGGTCCCAAACGGGCCTGCCTGTTTCTTCATGTGCCACCTCTACACGCACCTCAGCACGAATGAGCGCGCCTAGGCCTTTACCCCCTGCTTGGGCAGCTCTGTCTGGCCTGCCAGATCTTTCAGGATCGGACAGTCCGGGCGGCTGTCCCCAGCGCAGCACTGAACCAGTTCGGTCAGGGTTTCCCGCATCGCCTGCAGATCCGCGATCTTGGCTTCGATCTTGCGCAGATGTTCCAGCGCCAACTGCTTGACGTCACCGCTGGCACGGCTTTCATCCTCATAGAGCGCCATCAACAGGCGGCATTCTTCGATGGTGAAGCCCAGCGCGCGGGCCCGCCCCAGAAAGGCCAGCTTGTGCAGGTCCGCCTCGACAAAGCATCTATAGCCATTGTTACTGCGGTGCGGCTTGATCAGGCCGATGTCTTCATAATAGCGAATGGTCTTGGCCGGCAGGCCCGAACGGGTTGAAACGTCACCGATATTCATACTGACCTCCTATTGTCGCAGCCTATAGCGCCGGGCGAGACGACGCGGCGTCCACGCGGGGCCGCCCTGCCTCTTCATCTAAGCTGGATTTCAGCCGATGCAAGCGTAGCGCGTTGGTCAGGACAAAGACACTGGACAGCGCCATGGCTCCCGCCGCAAGGCCAGGTGACAGCAGCCAGCCACCAAAGGGATAGAGCGCCCCGGCCGCCACTGGCACCAGCAAGATATTGTAACCAAAAGCCCAGATCAGGTTCTGCCGGATATTGCGCAGGGTGGCTCGGCTCACCGTCATGGCATTCACCACACCGCGGAGATCACCCGAGACCAGCACCACATCCGCCGCCTCGATCGCCACATCGGTGCCGGTGCCGATGGCAAGCCCCACATCTGCTGCGGCCAACGCGGGGGCATCGTTCAGCCCATCCCCGACAAAGGCCAGGGTGCCATATTCTGCCTGCAAGGCCTCCAGGGCGGCGACCTTGTCACCGGGCAGGCATTCGCTCCGCACCAGATCAATGTTCAGGCGGGCCGCAATGGCCTGGGCCGTGGCATCGGCATCGCCGGTGATCATCGCCACCTTAACCCCCTGCGCCTGCAACGCCAGGATTGCCTCGGGGCTGCCGGGCTTGATTGGGTCGGCAACCGCCAGCGCGGCGGCGGCGGTGCCGTCGATCGCAACATAGAAAGGTGTCTCGCCAGCTTTGGCCCAGGGTGCCGCCTGCGCCACAAGCGCCTCTGCCTCAATGCCTTCGCGCTGCATCAGACGGGCGGTGCCAACCAAAACCTGCCGCCCTTCGACCTTGGCACGCAGGCCATAACCCGGAATGGCCTCGACCGCTTCGGCCTTGGGCAGGTCACTGCCGGCAGCGGCCACCAGGGCACGGGCGATGGGATGTTCCGACTGCGCCTCGGCGGCACCGACAAGGCGCATCACCGCATCACGCGCAAAGCCGTCGCTGGCAGCAAACTGTGTCAGCGCGGGATGGCCTTTGGTCAGGGTGCCCGTCTTGTCCAGCGCCACCACCTGCACCGATTGCAGCCGTTGCAACGCATCGCCTTTGCGAAACAGCACCCCAAGCTGCGCTGCACGGCCGATGCCAACCATGATGGAGGTTGGCGTTGCCAGCCCCATGGCACAGGGGCAGGCAATGATCAGCACCGAAACCCCAGCAACCAGCGCCAGCGGCAAGGCTGGGGCCGGTCCCAGCAACATCCAAGCCAGCACTGTCAGCGCAGCCACCAGTATCACGGCGGGCACAAACCACAGGGTGATGCGATCCACCAGCCCCTGCACCGGCAGCTTTGCGCCCTGTGCCTGCTCTACCATCTGGATGATCTGCGCCAGGGCGGTATCCCGGCCGATATGGGTGGCGCGATAGTCTAGCGCCGCAGCACCGTTCACCGTCCCGGCCGAGACAACAGCCCCTACAGTTTTTTCAACGGGCACAGGTTCACCACTGAGCATGCTTTCATCGACATAGGACTGGCCGGATATGACTTCTCCATCCACCGCGATACGCCCGCCGGGCCGCACCCGGATCACATCCCCCGCGACGATATCGTCAACCGGGGTTTCCACCAGTTGATCACCGCGCATGACCTCGGCGGTTTTGGGCTGCAGGCTGACCAGTTTGCGAATGGCCGCCCCGGTGCGCCCCTTGGCGCGCGCCTCCAACAGACGACCAGTGAGGATCAGCACCACGATCACACAGGCCGCTTCATAGTAGACATGCGCTGTCCCCACTGGCAGCAAGCCGGGGGTAAAGGTGGAAATCACCGAAAACCCATAGGCCGCCGCCGTGCCCAGCGCCACCAGTGCGTTCATATCTGGCGCACCGCGCAGCAGGGCCGGAATGCCCTGGCTGTAGAACTGTCGCCCCGGCCCCGCCAATACTGCCGTGGCCAGCACGAACTGCAGCAGATAGCTGTTGAACTGGCCGATATTGGCCATCACCCAGTGATGCAGGCCCGGCACCATATGGCCGCCCATCTCGATCACAAAGACCGGCAGGGTCAGGATCCCAGCAATCAGCAACTGGCGTTGCAGCCGCAGTTGTTCATCCGCCTTGCGCTGCTGCAGCTCGGCCTCTCGATCTTGGATCTCTGCATCAGTCCGCCGATGCGCCGGATAGCCGGCATTGGTGCTGGCCTCGCTGAGCTGGGCTGCGGAGACCATGCCCGACAGATAATCGACCTCAGCCCGTTCGTTTGCCAGATTGACCTGCGCCAGGACCACCCCCGGCACCGCCTGCAAGGCGGCCTCGGCACGGCTAACACAAGAAGCACAGCTAAGCCCGGCGATATCAAGGCTCAGATGCGAGACCTCTGCCGGGTAGCCAGCCCGCTCCAGAGCCGCGGCAATATCCGCCATCGGCAGGTCTGCGGCGGCCTCAACCTGCGCCTTTCCCGTCGCCAAGTTGACCGAGGCCGCTTTGATGCCCTCTACCCCGCGCAGGGCTGCCTCGGCTCGGCCAACGCAACCCCCACAGGTAAGCCCCGAAATTTGCATCGAAATTTGCTGATATGCCATTCTCGTCAATCCAGAAGTTTTGATCATCTGCCCCTCACATGGGGCTTCCAGTCAAGGGAAGGTCAAGGCCTTCTTGACCAAAATTCTGCATTTTTGGTCGCATTTGAGATCTGCCTGCCTGTACAAGAAAGTTAGGATCGCCCCACCCTTGCCTGTTGAGTTTCGCGAATGTAACGCTAGGCACAGCATCCTTTCAGGTGCAGCAGCGCGCTGCCTCGAACCAGGGTGAACACGGCTTCCAATGATCCTACCCCCGATGGGGGCAGGGTCAGACAATACAAACGAAGGATCAAATACATGATGCGCACGCGTGCCGCCGTTGCCGTAGCTCCGGGCAAACCGCTCGAAGTGATGGAAGTGAACTTGGAAGGCCCCAAGGCGGGTGAAGTGCTGGTGGAAATCAAGGCCACCGGCCTGTGTCACACCGATGAATTCACCCGCTCTGGAGATGACCCCGAGGGGATTTTCCCTGCCATTCTGGGCCATGAGGGTGCCGGCATTGTGATCGAAGTGGGGGAAGGCGTCACCAGCCTGGAAGTCGGTGATCACGTGATCCCGCTCTACACGCCCGAATGCCGCGAATGCGAGTACTGCCTGAACCCCAAGACCAACCTCTGCCAGTCGATCCGCACCACCCAGGGCGCAGGCCTGCTGCCAGATGGCTCTACCCGGTTTTCGATGCTGGATGGCACGCCTATTCATCACTACATGGGCTGTTCGACCTTCGCCAACCACACTGTGGTCCCCGAAATCGCGCTGGCCAAGGTGCGCAAGGACGCGCCCTTTGACAAGATCTGCTACATCGGCTGTGGCGTCACCACCGGCATCGGTGCGGTGATCAACACCGCCAAGGTCGAAATCGGCTCGACCGCCATCGTCTTTGGCCTGGGCGGCATTGGCCTTAATGTGATTCAGGGGCTGCGGCTAGCCGGCGCCGACCAGATCGTCGGTGTTGACCTCAACCCCGGCAAGGTCGAGATGGCAACGCATTTTGGCATGACCGATTTTGTCAACCCGGCAGAGGTGAGCGGCGATCTGGTGGCGCATCTGGTCGAACTGACCGGCGGTGGCGCGGATTACACCTTTGACGCCACCGGCAATGTGAACGTGATGCGCACCGCGCTGGAAGCCGCGCACAAGGGCTGGGGCGAAAGCATCATCATCGGGGTGGCCCCGGCTGGCGCCGAGATCTCTACCCGTCCTTTCCAGCTGGTCACCGGGCGCAGCTGGCGCGGCACCGCTTTTGGCGGCGCCTCGGGACGTACCGATGTGCCAAAAATTGTCGATTGGTACATGGATGGCAAGATCGAGATCGACCCGATGATCACCCACAAGCTGACGCTGGATCAAATCAACGAAGGCTTTGAGCTGATGCACGCAGGCAAATCCATCCGCGCGGTTGTTGAATTCTGATCGTAGCGCAGACCTAAAGAGAAACCAGAAAGGCGCAGCCCATATCGGGACTGCGCCTTTTTGTTGCGTCAGTCTTGGCGCAGGGGCGTTAGCCGCCGACCACCAACAGCTCTTTGGGGAACTGGGTCAGGACCTGGCAGCCTGCTTCCGTAACCAAGACGTCATCTTCGATGCGCACTCCAAACTGCCCCGACAGGTAAAGCCCCGGCTCGTTGGTATAGACGGTTCCGGCGGGCAGCGTCTGGTGGTTGCCCCGCATGATATAGGGAGCCTCATGCACGTCACGGCCCAATCCGTGCCCGGTCTTGGTGCGGATATGTTCCGCAAAATCAGAGGCCTCCAGCACCCCTGTCACCACATCGTCAATCTGATGCGCAGTGACCCCGGCGCGGGTTGCCGCCAGCCCGGCCATATTGGCCGCCAGCACGGTGTCATAGACCGCACGGCCTGTCTCGCTGACCTCTGCAACAAAAACCGTGCGGGTGATATCGGCGCAGAATCCGTCCTTGCGGCCGCCAAAATCAAACAACAGCGCATCGCCGGGCTGGATTTTGTAATCCTCGCGGGCATGGCCGTGGGGCCGCGCCGCATTATCACCGGCCACCACAATAGGCGGAAAGGCCAGCGCGTCGGCACCTTCGGCAAACAGGGCCTGGATCAGGCGGCTTTCGATCTGCTTTTCGCTCTGCCCGACCTGAACGGTTTCCAGCACCTGCGCCAGAGCACGTTCTGAAAGATCAATCGCCCGTTGCAGCGCTGCGATATCCGTCTCTGTCTTGACCATCCGCAGCCCGGAAATCTCGCGCTCGGCGTCGATGATATCCAGCCCCGGAGTGGCCTGCATCAAAGCGTGGTGGACAAAAACCCGCATCACCTGGCCCTCAACCGCAAGCCGCTTGATCGGCAGATGCGCCGCAAGATCAGCAAAGGCCGTCTGATACCCGGTCTGGTCGCGCCAATCGAAAACCGCACCGTCAAAACCCAGCTGCCCCCAAGAGCCCAGCTCCAGATTGGGCAGCAGGGCCGCAGGCCTGCCTTCTGCGGGGATCACCAGCACGAATGGGCGTTCGTGGCTCATGAAATCTTGCCCAAGCGCGCGGGTGAAGTTCGGCCCTGGCACCAGGGCCAGTGCATCAACCGACATGGATTTGGCCAACTGGCGGTACTCGGCAAGAGAAGCGGTCATCAAGGGGTCTCCGGATGTTGAATAAGATAAGCAGGACACAGGATCGGGTGCCCCGGACTGGCAGGAACGCCAGCGGGAGGGCCTGCAAAGACCAATTAGAATATTTTATCCAATTTGGAAACACTCTTGTCCATCAAGCGCCGCCGCCCCGCCCGCATGCAGCGCCCGTCAGCGGCCTCAGCGATTGCAATTCGCCGCCGCAGCATGATGATAGGGGCGCGCCCCTACCCAACTGGCAGCAAGGGAAGACCACGTCATGCTTGCGATTTTACGAAACCGCACCTTTCGCCACATGTTTGCCGCCCAGGTGATTGCCCTTATTGGCACCGGGCTGGCCACCGTGGCCCTGGGGCTGATTGCCTATGATCTGGCCGGAGCAGATGCCGCGATGGTTCTGGGCATCGCGCTGACCATCAAGATGATCAGCTATGTCACCCTGGCCCCCATCGCGGCGGCGCTGGCGACACAGTATCCCCGCCGGACCTGGCTGGTCAGCCTGGATATCCTGCGGGCCATGGTGGCGCTGGCCCTGCCCTTTGTCACCGAGATCTGGCAGATCTATGTGCTGATTTTTGCCATGCAGGCGGCCTCGGCCGGGTTTACACCGGCCTTTCAGGCCACCATCCCCGACATTCTGCCACGTGAAGAGGATTACACCCAGGCGCTGTCGCTGTCGCGTCTGGCCTATGATATTGAAAGCCTGCTGTCCCCGGCCCTGGCCGCGGCCTTGCTGACGTTGGTGGCCGCCCCCTCGCTGTTTATCGGCACCGCGCTTGGCTTTTTTGCCTCGACGCTTTTTGTCATCTCAGTCACCCTGCCCAGCCCCAAGCCCAGCGCAGCCAAGGGGTTTTACCAGCGCACCACCCTAGGCATCGGGATCTATTTAAAAACACCCCGGCTGCGCGGGTTGCTGGGGTTCTCCACCGCCGCCGCCGCAGTCAGCGCCGTTGTGATCATCAATACCGTGGTGATCATCCGCGCCGAGTTGGGCCTCTCCCAGCAAATAGTGGCGCTGGCGCTAGCCTGCTTTGGCGCCGGGTCGATGCTGGCCGCACTGATACTTCCCAGAGTGCTGACCAAGTGGCACGACCGCAGCGTGATGAGCGCCGGCGCAGTGATCGCGATTGCCGCCCAAGGCGGGTTGGGGTTCTACACCCTGATGCTTGAAACCGCACTGCCGCTTGTGCTGATCAGCTGGTTTGCCTCGGGGCTTGGCTATGCCACGATCCTGACGCCATCGGGGCGATTGCTGAAACGTTCAGCCCACCCCGAGGACAGACCTGCAGTCTTTGCCGCCCAGTTCACCCTGTCGCATTGCTGCTGGCTGGTCACCTATCCCCTGTCCGGCTGGAGCATGAGCCACCTTGGAATGGGGCCTTCGCTGCTCCTTCTGAACGGGTTGGCAGTTCTCGGGCTGTTCTATGCACGGCGACAGTGGCCTGCCAATGATCCAACCAACCTGCCCCATCGGCATCCGGATCTGGCGCCGGATCATCCACATCTAACAGAGACCGCCCGGCGCACCGATAGCGCATCGGGATCGCAGCCGCACCAGCACCCCTATGTGATTGATGAGCTGCACAAAACCTACCCGCCGGGATGATGTATGTCCTGCTTTAACTCTCAACCACGGTTTCGACCGCGTCCAGCGTGACCTCATAACCCCAGAGACGGCGCAGGTGTTTCAACACTTCTTCTTTGTTGGCCTCATCCAGATGAATGCCATCGCGTACCGTATGGGTCAAAATCAAGCACCGGTCGCCACTCAGATCCGCATCGGTGACCTGAATGTCGGGTTCCAGATAGGCCAGATTATATTGCTGCGCCAGGTCCTGGCGGATCGCCTTGTAACCGGCACGATTATGGATCTGGCTGACCACCAGATCTTTTTGAGAGGCGTCATCCACCAGGGTAAACAGCTTGAATTTGCGCATCAAATGCGGCGATAGAAACTGCTGGATAAAGCTCTCATCGCGGTAGTTGGCCCAGGCGTGGCGCAGTACATGGCGCCAATCGTCATGACCTGCGATATCGGGAAACCAGTCGCGGTCTTCTTCTGTTGGCTCTTCGCAGATGCGCCGGATATCCATCATCATGGCAAAGCCCAGAGCATAGGGGTTGATGCCACTATAACGCGGATCGTCAAAGTCGGGCTGCAACACCACATTGGTATGGCTGTGCATCATCTCCAGATAGGCAGCTTCCGACAGGCGTCCCTGGCTAAAGAGCTCGTTGATGATGTGATAGTGTACAAAGGTGGCGCAGCCCTCATTCATCACCTTGGTTTGCTTTTGCGGATAGAAATACTGCGCCAGCATTCGCACGATCCGCAGCAATTCACGCTGCCAGGGTTCCAGGACGGGACTGTGCTTTTCCAGAAAATACAGGATGTTCTCCTGCGGCAGGTTCATGCTCTTGCGGCGCGCCGCCAGGGGCGCATCCTTAGGTGTCTCTGCACTGTCGTGCCCTAGGGTGGCATCCGTCCAGATATCGAGCAAACTGCGACTGCCCGCATAGCCATCGCGCACGCGTTGCATCGCCGCTAGCTCTTGCGACGTCGGCTTGGGCGGGCGGCCATAGCGAAACACCCCCTGGGTTTGCAAAGCATGCCCAGCATCAAGAATTTCCTCAACAGCATCAATCCCATAGCGCTCTTCACAGGCGGCGATATAATTCTTGGCAAAGGCCAGGTAATCCTGAATGCCATCGGCATCTGTCCATTGCAGAAACAGATAGTTGTTCTTGAAAAAATGGTTATGCCCAAAAGCTGCATGCGCCATGACCAGCACCTGCATCGCCATGGTGTTTTCTTCCATATTATAGCTGATGCAGGGGTTGGAGTTGATCACAATCTCATAGGCAAGCCCCTGACGACCAGAGCGATACAGCGCCTCATCGCGGGCAAAATGCTTGCCAAAAGACCAATGCTGATACATCAGCGGCAGCCCGACGCAGGAATAGGCATCCAGCATCTGTTCCGACGAGATGATTTCGATCTGGTTTTGATAGAGGTTCAGTCCCAGGTCATTCAGCGCGATTTCCTCAATGGCATCGCGGGCCTTTTCCAGCAGCGCAAAGCTCCATTCTGGCCCCTCAAACAGTAGTTTGGAGCCTGACTTTGCTTCAGGCATTCTGGCCTCCTTTCAGCCGGGGTAAAAAGAACTCTCTGAAAATTGGGTAGATATGTGCCGCATGGGCGACCCGCTGCATTGCAAAATGCTCGGTCTGGTCTTTTACCGCCCGGTAATTCTGCCATAGGTCATCCCCGACGGACAGATCTTGCAGCAGATCCTCGGCGTCTTCTTCAACCACCTCGATATAGGCGTAATACTGGCAGACGGGCAGCAGATCCTCGAGCAACAGTTTTTTGCAGCGCACGGAATCATTGCCAAAATTCTCTCCATCCGAGACCTGTGCGCCATAGATGTTCCACTCTTGCGGCGGATAGCGATCGGTGATGATTTCGCGCATCTTGTCCAGCGCAGTAGACACAATGGTGCCGCCGGTCTCGCGGGCATAAAAGAAGGTCTCTTCGTCCACCTCCTGGGCGTGATGTGTATGGCGGATAAAAACTAGCTCTGTCTGTTCATAACAGCGCGCCAGAAACAGGTGCAAAAGCAGGAAGAACCGCTTGCCCAGGTCTTTTTCACGGTCCTGCATAGAACCAGAGACATCCATCAGGCAAAAGACAACCGCCCGAGACTTGCGGACCTTTTCAGGTACATGGGTGTCAAACCGCAGATCAATCGGGTCGATATAGCCCACCATCTTGCGCTTGCGCTGCAGCCTCTCCAGCCGGGCGCACATCTCTGCCAGCAACTCTTCCTGCGCGTCAGAGCGATTGGGCAGCGCTTCGAGCATTTCAATCTCGCTCTGCAGCTCTTCCTCGGCGCGACGTGACGGGCGGTGCAGGGCGATGCGGCGGCCCAGCGCATTGCGCATGGTGCGCACCAGGTTGAGGTTATTGGGCGTCCCGACCGTGGTCAGCCCGGCCCGGCGAGTGCCGATTGTCTCTGTCTCGACCGATGATTTTTCAACCAGGTCGGGCAGTTCCAACCCATCAAACAGGATTTCCAGATATTCATCCTGTGTCAGGGTAAAGGAGAACTCATCCTCGCCCTCGCCATCTTCGGAGGCCTCGCGCCCGTTCTGCCCCGCACCGCCCTTTGGCTTGGGCAGGGTATCGCCAACAACAAATTCCTTATTGCCCGGCAGCACATGCCGCCGGTTACCCCCCTTAGAGCCATGGAAGAAACGCGGCTCTTGCAGGCCACGCGCCGGGATTGTCACCTGTTCGCCATCCACCGGCACGGCCTCGCCATCCTGGATGGATTTATCGCGCACCGATCTGTCCACCCGGTCCTTGATATTTTCACGGGCCCGACGCAAGAACCGCTGCCGGTTGCCATGGCTTTTGCCCTTTGGATTGGCACGTCTGTCGATAAAGTGATGCACTGTCCTGCCGCCCCCTTTTACCCGGCCTTATTGACCCGCATGTACCATTCCACCAAGCGGCGCACCTGACGATCAGTGTAGCCATGGCTGCGCATGCGTTCGACGAATTCCTGGTGTTTGCTTTCCGTTTTGCTGTCCTTCTTGCTGCCAAAGCTGATCACCGGCAGCAGTTCTTCGACCTGGCTGAACATGTGCTTTTCAATCACATCACGCAGTTTCTCATAAGAGTTCCAGGCCGGGTTCGCGCCGGTATTGGCCCGATGGCGCAGAGCAAATTTGACCACCTCGTTGCGAAAATCCTTGGGATTGGCTATCCCCACCGGCTTTTCAATCTTGCTCAGCTCAGCATCCAGGATGTCGCGATCATAGAGCTGGCCTGTGTCGGGATCCTTGTAATCCTGCTCTTCTATCCAAGCGTCGGCATAGGCAATATAGCGGTCAAAGACATTCTGGCCATATTCACTATAGCTCTCCAGATAGGCCTTTTGTATTTCATTGCCGATGAATTCCTCATAGCGCGGCGCCAGATCGGATTTGATGAACTCCAGATATTTTGCCTCTACCTCGCGCGGGAACTGTTCCCGCTTGATCGTCTGTTCCAACACATACATCAGATGCACCGGATCGGCGGCGATTTCATTGGTGTCGAAATTGAAGGTCGACGACAGCACCTTAAAGGCAAAGCGAGTAGAGATCCCGGTCATGCCCTCATCCACCCCGGCCCGATCCTGATATTCCTGCACGGTCTTGGCCTTGGGATCCGTGTCTTTCAGGCTCTCACCGTCATAGACCCGCATCTTGGAATAGAGGTTCGAATTCTCGTGCGGCTTCAACCGGGTCAACACTGAAAACCGGCTGAGGATCTTGAGTGTTTCTGGCGCACAGGGCGCGGCGGCCAGCTCACTGTGCTGGATCAGCTTGTCATAGATAAGCGCCTCATCAGTAACCCGCAGGCAATAGGGCACCTTGACGATCGACACCCGGTCAATAAAGGCCTCGTTGTTCTTGTTGTTCTTAAAGGCCTGCCATTCGCTCTCATTGGAATGGGCCAGCACCAGGCCGGTAAAGGGAATGGCCCCAAAGCTTTCGGTGCCCATATAGTTGCCTTCCTGGGTGGCGGTCAGCAGGGGGTGCAACATTTTGATGGGCGCCTTGAACATCTCGACAAATTCCAGAATGCCCTGATTGGCGCGGTTCAGACCGCCAGAAAAACTGTAGGCATCCGGGTTGTCCTGGCTGAAATGCTCCAGCTGGCGAATGTCGACCTTCCCCACCAGGGTCGAAATGTCCTGGTTGTTTTCATCACCGGGTTCGACCTTGGCCACCCCGACGCGCCGCAGCCCCGAAGGGTAGACCCGCGCCACGGTAAATTTGTTGATATCGCCGCCATATTCATCCAGCCTCTGCACCGCCCAGGGCGAGAGCAGACCAGGCAGGCGATGGCGGGCAATGCCGTATTTCTCTTCCATCACCTCACCCATGCGCACCGGGTCAAACAGGCCCAGCGGGCTTTCATAGATTGGCGACAGCTGATCGCCCGCCTTCAGCACATAGATCGGTTGATCTTCGACCAGCCGTTTGAGCTGCTCTGCCAAAGAGGACTTGCCACCGCCCACCGGCCCCAAGAGATAGAGGATCTGCTTGCGCTCTTCCAAGCCCTGGGCAGCATGGCGGAAATAGCCGACGATCCGTTCAATGGTGTCTTCCATCCCATAGAAATCTTTGAAGGCGCGATAGCATTTGATGGTGCGGTTCTGAAAGATCGGCCCAAGTCGCGCATCGCGTGAGGTATCAATCTTCTCTTCCTCGCCAATCGCCTTGAGCATCCGTTCAGCCACATTGGCATAGAGGCTCGGATCCGTTCGGCACCCCTCAAGATAGGCATTGAGGGACATTTCCTCTTCACGGGTCTGGCCGTAGTGCTCTGCAAAAATCTCGGCAATATCATTCATCGGGATCTAGCCTCCTGGGGTTACGCTGCGCCTGTCCTCCTGGCGGTGGGAAACCCACGGACACGAGACAGGCCAAGCCTGGCCGAGGGATGTCCGCGAGTGTCTTTGGTTGTATGATCTCTGCTCTTGCCCGGCGAAGCCCAATGCACTGGCTGCCCGCTTCGGTCAGAGGGCTTGCTCGGGTGTGGACGGGGCTCGGGCGCCGGTTCGTCATCCGCGTAATCTTGCGCGCGGGGACATTAGGTTCATGGTTCATACTAATAAGAACTGGTGTACTTTCAGTTAATATCCAGAGGAAAATTAACAAATTCCTTCACAACTTTGCCAGTACAAGTGCGCCCCCCGACGCAACCCACCGCCAGACCAGTCCCTGGATGAATTTTTCTGCCACAGTGCCACCCCCGCCAAGGCCCGCCTCTGTGCGGCCAAAACCAATTGCATCAGCGTGCCCTACAGCCGCCACATTCGGCAAAGCCTGTCGCCAAGAACAGCGCACAAAGCTCTGCTGCGGCATCATCCACCAATTCATCGCTACATTAACGATAACCAGCTGTTAACAAAGCTCCCCTGACGGGCGGCCCAAGGCCAAACATGCGGCAAACAAGTCACGCTTACCGGGCGCTTGTGGCCTCTCGCGGCACGCATCGACTAGACAGTTGATTAAAATTAGACGCAATATGTCCACAATATGGCCGCAAAGAACGGCCCGAGGCAGAATTTTACAGGAACAAGACCGTTACGAGTCCCTCAATTTGGGCGTCGCACGGTCTATAAGCGAGTGGCGAAAAATGAAAACTGTTGGATTTATCACCCGGGATCTCTCGGGGACCACCCGTCAAAGTACTTTCTCAGAGGGGTCTCCCTCTCTCCTGAATGTTACCCACTCCAAGGATATTTCGCTGAACCTCAGTGCTTCGGACGTCGACAGCTATATGCGTCGGGGGCCGGATCTGCACCTGGTGCTGGCGGATGGGCAAATCCTTGTTTTGCAGAACTATTACAGCCAGAATACCCCAGGCGGCAAGAACCTGTTCCTCAGCGAGGAAGGCAATTTCGTCGAGGTGGTCCTGGAAGACAAAGCCGAAGGCGCGCTCTTTGCGAGCTACGAACCGCTGGATCTTTCCGGTAAGTGGTCCGCCTATGACGACATGGTCTTTCTGAACGTCGATCGTATCGAACCCGTGATTGCCCCCCTGGCCGCGCCGCTCTTTGGCGGGTTTGGCGCTGCGGGCGCGGCCGCCGGTGCGGCTGGCGTTGCAGTTCTCGCCGGTGGCGGTGGCGGTGGCGATAATGGCGGCGGAGGTGGTGGGGGCGGAGGTCCGATCCTGCCGACCGTCGACAATCCTGATGCTACACATCCGGTGGCCGGATCCACCACAGCCCCTATCGTGATCACCGGCACCGGCACCCCCGGTGCCTTGGTCGAGGTCGATCTTGGCGGCGTCACCCAAACCGGCACCGTTCAAGATGACGGCACTTGGGAAGTCACCTTCCCTGTTGGGGATCTGCCAGTTGATGGCTCCTATGACACCACTGTTCAGGTCTCTGATCCGGATGGCACAGAACATGATCTGGACGGGCCCGCTGTGGTGATCGACACCACGCCGCCTGATCTTGAGGTCACCAGCGGCACGGATTCCACCGGCGATCTGGTCAATGCCGAGACCCACGCCAGCGGCACCGTGATCGCCGGAACCGGTGAAGCAGGCGCCACTGTCAACGTGCTTGTGAATGGGGCCACCCAGACCACAACAGTTGGCAGCGATGGCACTTGGTCTGTCACCTTTGCCCCTGGTGAAATCTCCACGGGGGAATATGACACCCCGATTTCCATCACCACCACCGACAGCTTTGGCAATAGCGCCACCTTCAGCGACACGCTGATTGTCGACACCATTGCCCCGCCCATCGCCGTCAACACGGTGGAAACAGACGATATCATCAACCAGGCCGAAGCCTCAGATGGGGTGATCCTGTCCGGCACTGGCGAAGCCGGGGCCGCGATCGAAGTGCTGTTCGAGGGTGTAACCCAAACAACCACCGTGGCCGCCGATGGCACCTGGTCGGTGAGCTATGACGCGTCACAGATTGCCACCGGCACCTATGATAGCACCGCCACCGTGACCTCTACCGATCTGGCAGGCAACAGCTCCACCAGCGATCACAGCCTACATGTCGATACCGAAACCTCGGTCACCCTGAACAGCAGCCATGCCGGCGGCGACAACGCGATTTCCGGTGCCGAAGCACAGGCAGGTGTCACCCTGACCGGTCTCGCCGAAGCAGGTGCCACCGTTGTCATCGAGATTGCAGGCGTCTCCCGCGTGGTGACGGCCGATGCCGCTGGCAACTGGGAAGCAACCTTTGCACCCGGGGCTCTGCTGGGAGGGGAATATAACACTGTTGTCAATGTCACCTCGACTGATCTGGCAGGCAATACCGCGACCACCTCTTCGCCGCTGCAGATTGATACCGTAGCGGGCACCGTCGCCCTGTCGCCGGATCCGATCGAAATCGACGATGTGATCAATGCGGTCGAACGCGCCGATGGCGTCGAAATCAGCGGCACCGCCACACCGGGCATGACCGTCACTGTCGGTCTTGGCTCTGCGACCACCCAGGTGATGTCAGATGCCGGCGGCAACTGGAGCACAACCTTCCCGGCCGGCAGTATCCCCCAGGGCACCGAGACCTTGGATATTACCGCGTCGATCACCGATGATCTAGGCAATACAGCCAGCGCGTCAGACACTGTTGCCCTCGATACGCTGGTCACCCCGCTGACCTTGAACACCAATAGCATTGCAGGCGACAATACCATCAACGCGACCGAACGCGCCGATGGGGTCACCCTGACCGGCACCGTTGAACCCGGCTCTTCGGTGCAGGTTACAATCGGCACCGGCGCAATGCAGAACGCCATCGCGGATGCCGCCGGCAACTGGAGCGTCACCGTCCCCACCAGCGCCATCCCCACCGGCACCACGGATGTGGATGTAGTGGTGCAGGCAACTGATGCGGCGGGCAATACTGGCAGCGTTGTTCATAGCGTGGCCATTGACACCGAGGTCACGCCCTTTACCGCTGATCCCAACCAGACAGCCAATGATGTGGTCAATCAGGATGAGCTGAACGCTGGCTTTGCCCTCCAGGGCACCGTCGAGCCAGGCTCAAGCGTTGTGGTGACCATCCAGGGCAAAGCCAAAAGCGCCACCGTGGATGCAGCCGGCAACTGGAGCGCAGAATTCTCGGGCGCCGATCTGCCGTCTGGGGAATATAGCACCGACGCGACGATCGTGGCGACAGATGCGGCGGGCAACACCAGCACTCTGACTGAAACCTTTGAGGTGGATACCGTCTTCGAAGCGCCAGTGCTGGATTCCATCACCTATGAGATTGGCAGCAGCGATATCAGCGCATTCAGCGTCGAAGGCACTGCCCCCGCAGGACAATCCGTTACCGTCAACGCGCTCGAAGGCGATGGTTCTGTCTCCACTCCCGGGGCGGTGATCACTGAAAGCGGCGGCAGCACTGCCTTCGACTTCAACAGTGCCGTCCCCGATGGCACCGATCTGGTGGTCACCAATGTCGATACGCTTGGCAATGGCTCCTCTACCCTGCTGGTGCTGGAAGACAATGCCACGACCGCCAGCACCCTGACCCATGCGGGTCTCGGCCAGTTCAACATCGACGAACTGGACCTCGGCGCGGCTGCAAATGTGTCTCTTGTCCTGACCGAAGCGGATATCAAGGCGCTGTCCGAGAACTCGGATACCCTGACGATCCACAGTGGATCTACCCCCGGTGACGACAGCGTGACCGTGACCGGAGCAACCCTTGCAGGCACCCGCAACGTCGATGGTGAGACCTACAACGTCTATACCATTGGCGACGACGGCACGACGCTGGTCATTGATCAAGACGTCTCTGTCATCATCTAATCACGCGGACCGGCCAGAGCCACAGCGGCCGGTCCCACCTATAGACCACCACAGGGCCTATGAACGGGCGGGGGCACTATGCAATTGGCACGACCCATTGGCGCATTGGCACTGTTGTGCAGCCTGTCAGGCTGCGCAGATGGCATGCCGTCCCTCTTGGGTAGGTCCGACAACCAGACCGATCTATCACAGCACGGCGGTAATTTCGCCCAACCCGAGGGCGAGACCCGCTCTGAGGTCATCTCCACCCTGCTTGAACGGCGTTCCTTGCTGGCCGAAGGCACCATCTACAACAGCGTCGCCGAAGCGGCGGTGGCAGCCTCGGCCCGCGCCTCTGAGGCAGAACTGATCAGCGCCAAACTGCGCGCCGAGGCCGAGGCCAAGAACTGGCTGCCCACCATCGGCCCCTCAGTCAGCCTGACAGACCTGGGAGAGCTGGTCGCCGGAATGCTGATCCAGCAAGTGCTGTTTGACAATGGCCGCCGCAAGGCGGAACGCGACTTTGCCGCCGCCGATGTCGAAGTCGCGGCGGTCAATCTGTCGGTCGATATGAACGAACGGGTGGAAGACGCTGTTGGGCTATATATTGCGGGGCTGCGCGGCGATGAAAAATCTGCCTATAGCAGCCGCGCCCTGACCCAGATGCAGGAATTTCGCCGCATTGTCGCAGGTCGCGTCGACGGCGGGCTTTCCAACCGCGCCGACCTCAATGTGGTCGACAGTAAAATCAGCGGCATGCGCAACGCCCGCACCACTGCACAGGATGCTGCCAAAACGGCCCGCGCCGAGCTGACCGCCATGACCGGTGAAACCTTTTCTGAAAAGCCTGGCAAACTGGATCTGGGCACGCCGCCAGCAGATGCGCAATATCTGGCCGTGCTGAAATCGCAGGCACAGGCCAATCGCAACGTGGCCCAGGCGGTAGTGAACCGCGCCGGTCTGCTGCCGCAGATTGCGGCGGCCGGAAATATCACCTCGGATGGCTCTGGCGCGGGGCTGACCCTGGATCTCGCCGAACCTCTGGGGCTTGGCACCCCTGCGGCGCTACAGGCCATAGAAGCCTCGAAAGAAGCCGCCCGGCGCCAGATTGGCGAGGCCGAAGAAGATGCGCGCCGCAGCTACGCCCGCCAGGTCCAACGGCTCGGCTCTTATCAGCGCCAGACCACCGAGGCCGCGACCCTTGCCCGCGCCAGCCGTGAAACCTATAGACTGTTCAAGGCCCAGTTCGAGGCTGGTCAGCGACCGGTGATGGATGTCGTCAACATCTACGAAGAGTTGGTAAAACGCGAACAAGATCATATCGAAGCAAAATACGAAGTTGTGCTGATCCAGCTGGCGCTGGCGCGGGACATGGGCCTTTTGGCGGATGGGGACAAGATTTGACCGATACGACCTCACGCACCCCGCCGGACGCAGCGCCCAAGGCCAGCAATCAGCCGCGCAAACCCGGCAAGACAAAGCTGCGGGCGGTTCCGCTCAACCCGGCGGCTATTCGCCCGGCCACACCGGTAGCGGCTGCCCCCGCCGCACCAAAGGCCGCGCCCCAGGGGCGGCGCGAGGTCGGCAGCCTGATCGAAGGTGCCTCTGCTCGCATCCAACACCGCGCCACCCTGATTGCCACCCTCGCCTCTTTGAAAGGGACCGAGGCCCAGGCTGGCGATATCGCCAATTTCATGTGGGGCAACCGCTCTGGCGATACCTCGGCCGAGAGCCTGGCCCAGGCGCTGGGGGCAACCGGGTTGCAGGTGAAACTGCAACAGCAGCAGGAGCTGAGCCAAGCCGACTGGCCAGCCCTCGCCATGATGAAAGGCGGTCAATGCGTGCTGGTGCTGAGCCAGGATATGGACCAGCTGATCATTTTCGACACCACCTGCCCCGACAATCGCACCAAGGTCGCGCTAAGCGAATTTACCCCATTTTTCACCGGTACCCTGTTGATCGCCCGCCCCTCTTTGAAACAGATGGCAGCGCGGCACACGCCACAACTGGACAGCGATCACTGGTTCTGGGGCGAATTCCCAAAATACCGCCGCCAGGTTGGCGAAATCATGCTGGGGTCGCTGGTTGCAAATATCCTTGCGGTCTCGGTGGCGCTGTTCTCACTGCAGGTCTATGACCGGGTGGTGCCGCACCAGTCCCATGCCACGCTTTGGGTTCTGGCCCTTGGGGCCTTTCTGGCCATTATGCTAGAGGCGCTGTTGAAGGTCGCCCGCGCCCGGCTGACCGATGCCGCCGGGCGTCAGATCGAACTCTCGGTACAGCACAACCTGATGCGCCGCCTCATTGGCATGCGCTCAGACAAGAAACCGCTGCCGCCCTCGGGGCTGTTTGCGGCGATGCGCGATTTTGGCGCCGTACGTGAATTCTTCACCTCGTCGACCATCTCGACCCTGGCCGATATTCCCTTTATCGCAGTGTTTTTGCTGCTGGTTGCCTCCATCGCCGGCCCCATCGTCTGGGTGATCGTGGTGGGCGGCGTGATGATGCTGCTGCCGGCCTATTTCATGCAGCGCAAAATGATTGCCCTCACACGGCAGACCCAGGGCGCCAATGCCAAGGCCGGCCGGTTGCTGCACGAGGTGATCACCGAGCTGGATACCGTAAAAACCCAGCGTGGCGAAGACCGGGTGATGCGGATGTGGGATGAGCTGAACATACTGTCGTCGCATTCCTCAACCGAGCAACGCCGCCTGGCCAGCGCGCTGACCTTCTGGTCGCAAGGGATCCAGCAGGCCACCTATATCACCGCCGTTGTGATGGGCACGCTTCTGGTTTTTGCCGGGGAATTCACCGTCGGCACAATCATTGCCACCGGCATCCTGACCAGCCGCACCCTGGCCCCGCTGACACAGTTTGCTGCCACCATGGCCCGCTGGAGTAACGTCAAGGGTGCCCTGGAAGGGCTGGAGGCCATCGCCAAGGCACCACAGGAAATGGAAGCCGAACGCAGCTACCTGCGCCGTGAACAGCTTGAAGGCCGCTTTGAACTGCGCGAAGTGGTGTTCCGCTACGATGAAGACGCCGCCCCCACCCTGGATGTGCCGGGTGTTGCCATCACCCCCGGCCAAAGGGTTGCGATACTGGGCGTCAATGGCTCGGGCAAATCCACTTTGATCAAGCTGTTGTCCGGGCTGTATTCCCCCGATGCCGGCCGGATCATGATCGACGGCACCGATATGGGCCAGATCGACCCGCGCGACCTGCGCCGCAATATTGGCTATCTCAGCCAGGATGTGCGGCTCTTTTCGGGATCGCTGCGTGATAACCTGAACCTGAACCAGCTGGAACGCGACGATACCCGCCTGATGGAGGCCCTGGATTTTTCCGGGCTGGGCACCTATGTGCGCGGCCACCACAAGGGGCTGGACCTGGATATCGGCGATAGCGGCGGTGGCCTGTCCATCGGTCAACGCCAATCCATCGGCTGGGCCCGGCTCTGGCTGCAGAACCCTTCGATCGTGCTGCTGGATGAACCCACTGCGGCGCTGGACCAGACGCTGGAACGCACCCTAGTCAGCCGCCTGGAAACCTGGCTGCAGGGCCGTACCGCCGTGATCGCCACCCACCGGATGCCGATCCTCACGCTGACCAACCGCACCCTGATCCTGCAGGATGGGCGCATGGTTGTGGATGGTCCGCGCGACAAAGTTCTGGCGCATCTCGCTGCCGGAGAAGGCAAATGAACAGCCCCACCCCCTATGATCTGGACCAGAGCGCCCGCGGCGCCAGCCGCATCGTCTATCTGGTCGGGGCCGCCCTGGTGCTGTTTCTGGCCTGGGCCGCCTTTGCCTCGGTAGATGAAATCGTGCGCGGCGAAGGCGAAGTAGTCTCTTCTTCACGAGCGCAGATCGTGCAGAACCTCGAAGGCGGCATCCTGGCCGAACTGCATGCGCGACAAGGCGATGAGGTAAAGGCCGGACAGGTGCTGGCCAAACTGCAAGACACCAAATTCCGCACCATCGCGGATGAACTGCAGGATCAGATCGATACGCTGGAAATCAAACAGTTCCGGCTAGAGGCGGAAATGGACGGCGCATATGAATTTTCCGTCCCGGATGAGCTGACCCAACGGTCTGGCGAAATTCTGGCCTCGGAACGCGCCCTGCTCAAGGCACGGCAGGGGGATTTTGACAGCCGCCGCACCAGCGCGCGCAAGATCCTTGATCAACTGAATGACGAACTGGCCAATATGCACCGGCTCTACGAGCAAAATATCGTGGCCCTGATCGAAGTTAACCGCGCCCAAAAGGCGGCGACCGATGCGCAGGCCAAGTTCAATGAGATCGGCACCCAGAATGAGCTGAAGCGGGCAGAGGAATATTCCGAAGTCCTGCGCGAGTTGACCTCTTTGCGACAAGACCAGCGGCTGGCGCAGGATCAGCTGGACCGCACCGTCATTACATCACCGATGTCAGGGATCGTAAACAGCCTGGGTGTGACCACAATTGGCGGCGTCGTGCGTCCCGGAGAAGAGATCTTTGAAATCATCCCGATGGGGGAAGAGCTGTTTGTCGAAGCGCGGGTCAAACCAAAAGACATCGCCAGTGTGCAGACAGGCCAGACTGCCACCATCAAACTGTCAGCCTATGATTACACCATCTATGGTGCCCTGAACGGCGAAGTGGATTTTGTCTCGGCTGATACCTTTGAAGATGAACGCAACCCCCGCGCAGAGCCCTTTTATCGGGTGACGGTTCGGGTCGATCGTTCAAAGCTGACCGAGCGGCAGAAAACCATCGAAATTCGCCCAGGTATGCGGGCCACAGCTGAATTGCAGACCGGGTCCAAGACCGTTCTAAACTATCTGTTGAAGCCGTTGTATAAATCCCAAGAAGCTTTTCGCGAGCCTTAAAGCGGCGCTGATCTGGGAACTGGAATGCAGCGATCCGGTATCTGGTTCCGATGTTTCCCACTGCCATTCTAGCAAGTGGGTCACCTGGGAACGTCGCAAAAGAACAACGTCGAAGTTAGCCTGCCTGTCGCATCAAGCGCCACAGGGAGGAATCCAGGGCAGTGCCAATCGACACCGGCTGGCTTCCCATCGCAGCCTTGGCAGAAATCACCGACACCAACCTTGGCAGATGTCCAGGCACCACCTGCAAGACAGGGGCCCCCGAGGCACCGAATTCAACTCGGCATGACATCACCAGGGTGGTACGCTGCTTTGCCAACACTTCACAGCTGCGTTCCAAGCTTGGTCTTGTTGCATGGGCGAAATTGTAAGACAAGACCCCAACAGCGTCTCCACGGGCGGCTTCCCATGACATCACCAGCGGGCGGATCTCAGCCGAGCTGATCGGATGAGACAGGCGCAATACCGCGATGTCATTCCCCATCAAAGACGTGTTGCTGCGGAAATGATCATAGCCAGGATGCATCACCGCCTTGGTAATATTGCGGGCGGCTTTTGCACGACGCCCGACCAGGCCGGCCTCAAACCTAATCGTCGTTGGATCAATTGCCCGCCCAGAAACCGGATCATACAGGCAATGCGCTGCGGTCAGCACCAGATTTGGCGCAATCAAAGATCCGGTGCACATGTTGCGCCCAGAAATATTAAGGCGCCCAACAGCTTCCCAGCCAGGGAACGAGCCCGCACCAGCCTGAGGACCCTCTGCTTTGGCAAGGCCCGGCAAGCTGGCCATTAGGCATGCTACAATAACTGTAGATAATCGTTTCATGTTCCACTCCAAATTCCCACATCAACATCGTCGTTCAGTCATGCGGCTGGAATGGGGCCTGTTTGGGCGTATAGTGGACGAAATAGTGGGCAGAATGTGACGCAGTAAACAAAACCTTAACCCCCCGGTTATTGGTGCCTCAGTTGACGCGAAAATCGTCAAAAAGGCCACCCGGCGTTAAGACTCTTATTAATCTTTTACATAAAACTCTGTAAAAGCTTGGGTTTTTCACCCCTAAAAAGAACAGAGACCGCCCGCCTGAGCGCAAGACTTCAGTAAGAAATACGTGTGTTTGTGCCCCACAAACGCGAAATGGGGCAAGAATCAGCGCATCCCCCCCGTGAGAGAATGGCGACCTTCGCCGATTTCGCCCCTTAACCTGCGCTACCCGTTAAGAGTTATTATCGCGATGAGATCTGCAAAGGCGGCCCGCCCCTGCCGCCGTATGCAAAGGGCACCGATGGACCAACAACGGCCCATCGGTGCCCCCCCGCAAGGCGGGACTTTTACATTTTCAAAAGACAGCATGACCTGCCCCTATCCAAAGCCGCGCGGTTCAGCAGGCCTACCGACACGCGAGCCGCCTAGGCACGGTCAGCCAAAGACTTGGTAATCGCGGTAAGCAGCGTGGTGCGCCCCACCGGTTTCATCAAGCGGATGTCCTCCGGCAATAACCCGTTGCCGTGAACTGTCGCCTCATTTGCATATCCCGACATAAAGATGAACGGCACGCTTGGATCCTTTGCCCGGATCGCCTTGGCCAAATGAGTACCCTGCAGTTTACCCGGCATGACGATATCCGTGGCGACAACGTCAAAGTCCCTGTTCTGCAACCAAGTCGCCATCGCCTCATCACCTGATGTCGCAATGGTCACGTCGAAACCAACTCCCGTTAGCATGTCTTCCTGGGCGGTCAAAAGCTTGGCATTGTCTTCGACCAGCAAAATTCGCTTGCCGTGAATATGCGAAAGATCCTGCCCAGCCCGTTCCGATCTGGGGCGCGCGGCCCGGCCGGACTCTGCCTTGAAATACAGCTTTACAGAGGTCCCAACCCCGACTTCGGAATAGATGCGCACGGTGCCGCCGGACTGCTTCATGAAACCCAACACCATAGAAAGGCCAAGTCCCGTGCCCTGCCCTATCGGCTTGGTAGAAAAGAAGGGCTCGAACACCTGCGCCAACTTGTCCTTTTCGATCCCGGTTCCGGTATCGCTGACCGCTATCATGACATAGCGCCCCGGAAGCAGCTCTTCGCCGCGCTCAGTAATGTATTCATCATCAATGCGGATATTTGCGGTTTCAATAGTCAGCTGCCCCCCGTCTGGCATCGCATCACGGGCGTTCAGGATCAGGTTGAGCAGCGCGTTTTTGGCCAGCCCTTCATCCGCCGTGAAGGCCCAGAGATTAGCCAAGAGCGATGTCTCGATATCAATGGTCGCAGGCAACAGGCGCGAGGACCAGGTCATCACATCGCGCACCACATCATTCCCCTTGAGCTGGTTTGGCGCCAGTTGAGAGCGCCGTGCAAAGCCCAAAATGTTGCGGGTCAGGTCACCGCCGCGTTGGGTCGCGTCGATTGCATTGGCGATATAGTCGGCTTGCTCGGGGCGCAGCTCTGTCTCCTCCAGCAGGTCAAGATTGCCCAGAACGACCGCCAGAATATTGTTGAAGTCATGCGCCATCCCCCCTGCGAGATTGCCGATTGCCTCCATCTTTTGCGATTGGCGCAGTTCGTTTTCCATATCAACCAGGCGCGACACATCTTGCAGCGTACCAACAAAACCTGTCACCCGACCATCGGCATCCAGCACCGCCTCGCCGCTATCAACGACATTCACCATACTGCCATCCGGGCGCAGCATCCGGTGCAGGCAAGAAAACTGCCCCCCCGACTGTACCGCCTGTTCAGAAGCAAGCCGTAGTTTGGGTTGGTCTTCCACAGGGACAAGGGGCCAGATGCCTTCCAGCGTGGTGGGAAATTCTTCCGGTGGGATGCCACATATCTTGCCCATGGCTTCGGACCAGATCATCCCGCCATGCCGATCTGTTTTCCAGCGACCAAGCCCGGCAATGCGTTCCGCCTGCAGAAGATACCTCTCCTGCTCTTCCAGCTTTTGCTTGTCCTCTTCGGCCTGGCGCAGCCGTCTTGACTGCACATAAGTGACAAGCAGGGTTCCCGCGATCACCGCAACCAGACATAGGGTAACGACGGAATACAGGACGATCCGTCGGCGCGCCATCACAGCCATAATATGGCTTTCAAAATCGCGGATCTGCGCCGCCGCCTCCTCGTCAGAGATACGCACCCGGCGATCAACCTGCGAAATTGTCAGTTGTTGTTGCTGTGCTCCATCGACGATTTTCAGCATATCTCGATAGGCCCGCAGCGTGTTCTGAATGGGTGCCAGGTCTGCCTTGACCCCAATAGCTCTGATCCTGACCGCGATTTCTTTCAGCGTGCTTTCAGCCACGGCATAGTCTTGCAGCGCAGCGTCTAGATAGCCCTCTTCCTGCGGGCGCAATACCAAATTTTTGAAATTATGGATGAAGCCGTCATAGCCAATGGATCGCTCTAGCTGAATGAACAATCGTGGCAAGGTATAGGAGGCCTGTTCAAACTGCACAAACCGCATACCAACGGCACCCAAAAACACGAGAGCAATAATCCCCCCGAGAGGCAGGAATAACCGAGACCACTTCAATCCATTCATTTATGCCATGCCTTGTTGCAAGGATCCTGTTTATCTCCGGCGCGTGTCGCGGATCACGCCCCCCCTCAACTCTGAGTGGTTTTACCAAAACAATCAACACCTGGCACCTTTAGGTGACTTTTCTCCCGCAATTGCAGCCATTCCAGCCATTCCAGCCATTCGCTGCAATCACAGGCTGTCGCGCGACACCACCCGATTTAGCTTGCTGCAGGGGATTGCCACATGTGCTTTGGTTTCCGCTGGATCAAAATGTCCAGGGTTTCGTTTCCAAGTTCATAGTCTTATATAATCGTAGCAGAGCAAAAGTGAGCCCAAACCCATGCCCCTGAAAGATTGCCGTGTCGTTGACCTGCCCAAAATCGCGGATGCGAGGGGCAACCTGACCTTCGTTGAAGGGCAAAACCATATCCCGTTTGATATCAAGCGTGTCTACTATCTTTATGACGTTCCCGGAGGCGCAGATCGCGGCGCACATGCTCATAAGGATCTGCACCAATTCATCATCTGCATGTCGGGCAGCTTTGATCTCGTTTTGGATGACGGTTATGACAAGAAGCGCTTTCATCTGAACCGGTCTTATTATGGTATCTATGTCTGTCCGATGATGTGGCGGTATCTCGATAATTTTTCATCCGGGTCGGTCTGCATGGTGATGGCGTCGGCCCCCTATGACGAGGCCGATTATATACGCGATCGACAGGAATTCTTGCAGGCGGTGGGCGCACGATGAAGGTTCCTTTTCTCGATCTTCAGGCGGCGGCGTCTGATATCGCTCCTGAGATAGAGGCTGCATTGGTGCAGGCCGCGCGGTCAGGACAATACATCATGGGCCCCATTCTGGAGCAGTTCGAGGCCGAGTTTGCCTGCTATACCGGCGCCGCGCATTGTCTCGGCGTGGCCAATGGGTTGGACGCGCTGCGTCTTGGCCTTCAGGCCATGGGGATCGGTGCCGGGGACGAAGTCATAGTGCCTGCCAACACTTTCATCGCGACCTGGCTTGCGGTCAGTCAATGCGGCGCTGTTCCAGTGCCGGTCGAACCCATTGAAGCCACGCATAACATTGATCCTGATGCCGTCGCGGACGCGATCACACCAAAAACAAAGGCGATTTTGGCCGTACATCTCTATGGCCAGCCTGCGGATCTCGATGCGCTGCAGGCTGTTGCCGACCGCCACAATCTCCCCCTGCTGCAGGATGCAGCGCAGGCCCACGGTGCCCGGTACAAATCGAAACCGCTGGGCACCATGGGCACCGCCACATTCAGCTTCTACCCGTCAAAGAACCTTGGGGCTTTGGGCGATGGTGGAGCCCTGGTCACCAATGATGCCAGCGTCGCCCATCATTTGAAGCTGCTGCGAAATTACGGTTCCGAAGAGAAATATGTTCACGAGCTGAAAGGGCAGAACAGTCGCCTGGATCCGCTGCAGGCTGCGGTGCTGTCGCACAAGCTAAGGGTGCTGGACGATTGGAACGCCAAAAGACAGGCCATCGCCCGGCGCTATAGTGATGCTTTCGCCAAGGCTGGGGCGACTATTCCCTTTGTCCCGGACTGGGCCGATCCGGTGTGGCACCTCTACGTGCTGCGCCATGCCGACAGAGACCAGTTTCAAAACCGGCTGACTGCCGCAGGCGTTGCCACGGCCATCCACTACCCAATCCCGCCGCACCTACAAAAAGCCTATTCTGATATGGGCTATGAACCGGGGCGTTTCCCGTTGTCAGAAACACTGGCCAAAGAAGTCATCAGCCTGCCTATGTGTCCAGCCCAAACCGACGAGCAGACAGATTACGTAATAGACACAGTCTTGAACCTTCTTTAGGCACCAGACCGGTTTGATCATCGGTGCAACAGAAATGTGCCAGAAATAAGAGTGTAATTGCGGGCGGCTATGTGATTTTTGCCGCCCACGCCCAGCCTTGCACAACGAGGCCATCATGCGCGGCCCCAATCGGGGCGGCAACCAATGGGCGATGCAAACGTCAAAGGAGTGCGATGTGAGCATTTTTGAAAGGTATTTGTCGCTTTGGATTGCATTGGCGATGGGGGGCGGCATCCTTTTGGGAAACACGGCCCCCGGATTAGTGAATGCCATCGCTGCGGCCGAAGTGGCCAGCGTCAATCTGGTTGTTGCCGTGCTGATCTGGGCAATGGTGTACCCGATGATGGTGGGAGTTGATCCCAAATCTCTGCGCGATGTGGCAAAGCAACCGCGCGGATTGCTTATCACCCTTATTGTGAACTGGCTCGTCAAACCTTTCACAATGGCAGCACTGGCGGTATTGTTTTTCCGTTATATTTTTGCGCCCTGGATCCCGCAGGAAGACGCGATGCAATACATCGCCGGGCTGATCCTGCTTGGCGCTGCGCCCTGTACGGCTATGGTGTTTGTCTGGTCGCAACTGACACGCGGAGACCCAACCTATACGCTTTTGCAAGTGTCGGTAAATGACCTGATCATGGTCATCGCTTTTGCGCCTATTGTGGCCTTTCTGCTGGGGGTGACGGATATAATCGTGCCCTGGTCGACCTTGGTTTTGTCGGTACTGCTCTTCATCGCACTGCCACTTGCCGCAGGGTTGGCAACACGCCGCCGCCTTCGGTCTGACGCGGCCATAGAACAGTTTCAGGCGCGGGTGAAGCCCTACTCTGTCGTCGGATTGATTGTCACTGTAGTGATCCTCTTTGGCCTGCAGGGGCAGGTAATTGTCTCGAAGCCCTTCATCATCATATTGATCGCAATGCCAATTATCCTGCAAAGCTATGGTATCTTTGCGATTGCCTATGCCGCTGCATTTGCCCTGAAAGTACCCCACCGGATCGCCGCGCCCTGCGCCTTGATCGGGACGTCAAATTTCTTTGAACTGGCTGTTGCTGTCGCCATCAGCTTGTTTGGGTTGCATTCTGGGGCTGCGCTGGCAACTGTTGTTGGAGTTCTTGTGGAAGTTCCGGTTATGCTGACCCTGGTAGCATTTGCCAATCGCACGCGGCCGCGGTTTTCTCTCTGACGAGACGGGGAAACGGAACCTGACACGGCCCGCAAAATCAGCTGAAACATGTTTCGCGACGTTGGTCTTGGATGCAGAGAATGTCTGCAAGCAGTCTTTTCTGTTGAAAACCAACCTGCAACTGGCGCAGAAAATAGCGATCTCAAGACTGGACCTGTCGCGCTTTAGTGCCGCCCCAAGTGCTCGTTTAAGCCACCTTCCGTTCGAAAGCGACAGGGCTTTTCCACCCCAGTGCTGAATGCCGGCGACGCGGATTGTAGAAGCCATTGATG
>NZ_JAJQRG010000015.1 GCF_021228235.1 Pseudophaeobacter flagellatus | reverse complement strand
ATGACCGCAGCGACACATCCAGTCCGGCAAAATACTCCATCGTCTATCTCCCTTGCTCACAGATATCCTGCGATCCTAACGGGAGCTCGACCTCAAATCAGGGTCAGCCCAATTACGCATGCTCTGGGCCGCCCTTTTCCTACCATAAAATCGCTTTGACGAAATTGCAGGCAAGGGGCAACCGATGCTCCAGCCCCGCTTGCCGCAGTTCTGCGGTGCTATTGCGGCGGGGTGCTTGGTGGCGGTGTGACTGGATCCTTTGGGTTGGGATAGACCAACCCGGCCGAGATCACCAGTTTCGCGGCATCCTCAACGCTCATTTCCAGTTCAATCACGTCATCCTTGGGGACAAAGAGTAAAAAACCCGAGGTCGGGTTGGGGGTGGTGGGCAGGAAGATGCTCATCAAGGCATCGCCTGTCTTGGTGCTGTCAGAAACCTCGCCCTTGGCTGTGGTAGAGATAAAGCCAATCGCCCAGATGCCGCGACGGGGGTATTGGATCAGGCAGGCCTTTTCAAAGCTGCGTTCAGACTGAGCAAAAACCGTTTCGGATATTTGCTTGATGCCGGAATAGATCGTGCGCACCACGGGCATGCGATTGACTAGGTTTTCCGCAAAACCAATCAGCGAACGGCCGATGATGCCCTTGGCGACCCAGCCAATGACAATGGTAAAGATCAAAAAGATGATCAGCCCAATACCACGCAGATTGATGCCGATGTATTTTTCCGGCGAAATGGTGTGCGGTACCAGCGGCAGGATCACCGAATCCACCCAGCCAACCACGGTCCACAACAGCCAGATGGTCAGACCGACCGGGGCAATAACCACGATGCCGGTGAAAAACGACGACCGCAGCCGGGCAAACAGGCCAGGGCGGTGGCGGATTGGCTCTTCGTCGAAGGGAGAGGTCATATCTGGTGATCAAGCATCAGGAAAATCTCGTGTTGTGTAGGGCGAACCTAGGTACTGATCCGCCCATGAGCAATGCTATAGTCAAAGGAAAGTCATTTAGCTGTTGAGAGCGACCAGTTCTTTGGCAATTTCTGCCGCCAGCCGTGCATTATTCCGCACCAAGGCGATATTGGCAGTGAGAGAGCGCCCCTCGGTCAGCTCAAAGATCCGTTGCAGCAAAAACGGAGTTACTGCCTTGCCGCTGACGCCTTTGGCATCGGCTTCGCTTTGTGCCTGGGCAATCACTGGCGCCAGATCGGCGGCGGGGATTTCTGCATCCAGCGGGATTGGGTTGGCGATCAGCTGCCCACCAGGCAGGCCCATGGCGCGGCGCGTGTCTTGGGCGCGGGCGATGTCCGCAGCGCTGTTCAGACACAGCGGCGCCATCAGATCCGATTGCGCGGACCAAAATGCGGGGAAGCTGTCCTGACCGTAGGAAATCACCGGAACCCCTTGTGTTTCCAGAATCTCCAGGGTTTTGGGGATGTCCAATATCGCCTTGGCGCCGGCTGCAACAACGGTGACGGGGGTCTGGGTCAGTTCCAGCAGGTCCGCCGAGATATCAAAGCTGGTTTCCGCGCCCTTGTGCACGCCGCCGATGCCGCCGGTGGCAAAAACCGCAATCCCTGCCAGATCTGCGGCAATCATGGTGGCGGCAACCGTGGTCGCACCGGTTTGGCCCATGGCGATACAGACGGGCATATCCGCGCGCGAGACCTTGGCGACGTTTTTCGCCTGACCCAAGGCCTGCAGTTGATCGGCCTCCAGGCCCACATGCAAGACGCCTTTGATCACGGCGATGGTGGCAGGGGTGGCGCCTGCGTCGCGAATATCTTGCTCCACCTGGGCGGCCACTTCCACATTTTGTGGAAAGGGCATGCCATGGGTGATGATGGTGCTTTCCAGCGCCACAATTGCGGTTCCGGCGGCTTTGGCGGCGCGGACTTCGGATGAATACTGGATGTCGATCACAGCGGTGGGTCTCCTGAAACATAGGTGGCGGCGGCCTCAAGAGCCGCGGCCAGGGCGTTATGTCGAGTGTCGCCGCGCGCTTCGGCGGCGATATGGGCGGCCATAAAAGTGTCACCGGCCCCCGTTACACGGGCAACGGTGACAGGCGGCGGTGTTTGAGTGATCACTGGGCTTTCCCCTTCGGCCCTGTGGCTGGGTGCGCAGGCCTCGCTGGCAGAGGATCCACCATCGGTGACCAGCACCCGGGCCGCGCCGTGGCCAATCAGCGCCAGCGCGGCGGCTGCGCTATCGCTGAATCTGTCCTGACACAGGATCCCGGCCTCTTCCAGGTTCACATAGAGCGTGCCACGGGTGGCCGCCAGAAAGGGGCGCAGCCTCTCGGCCTTGCCCGGAGAGGCCGGCGCCACCCGCAAATCTGCATGGGTAAAGGCCGGATGGACGGCAATATCCCCCAGCAGCGAGAGCGTCAGATTGCCATCCAGCGCAATCGCCCCGGTATAGGGCACGGTCGGCGACCCCAGCGTGCCATCCATCAGCGGACGCAGAATTTTCTCTCCGGCCGCCTCTAGCGAATGGGCATCAGCAATGGCAGCGATCAACCCATTGCCGCCTTCCACCGCCATGTATCGATCGGTTGGCAGATGGTCCGAACGATAGAGATGTTCTGTCCGGCAGCCCAGCTGGCGACAGGCGGCGATCAACTCATCGCCTTCGGGGTCACGGCCAACAGAGCTAAGCAGAATGGGTACCAAGCCAAAATGGGCCAGCGTCATGGCAATATTCATCGCCACACCACCGGGCAGACGGGTGATCCGCCCAGGCATGTCAGAGCCGCTGCGCATTTCCGCCGGGCAGCGCCCGATGATGTCCCAAAGCACAGAGCCGATGCAAAGCACCGGCGCGGCAGTCTCTTGTGGGGGGGCGGGGGGCGGCATGTCCTGTGTCATGTGCTCTCTATTGCGCCTTTTTTCGCCCCTCGCAAGCGACAAGCGAGCGGCCTTGGGCGCTTGCAGGAAAATTTAGGGCCTGCACGGCTGGGGGCTGATTTATTCGGGTAGTGCAAAGGTGATCGATGCCCAGAGCGTTTGCCAGACCGCCTTTGGGTCGCCTTCAAGCGGGCGCAGAACCACGGCATTGGCAAGATAGCTGTGCTGGCGGTGCAGGCGCAGGTGAACCAGGCCGGCGTCATCTGTCTGCGCCAGGCTGCGGCTGACCGCGCCATCGGGTGCGCGGGCAAAGATTTCGACCTGGGCCGCGACCCGTGGCACCCCACGATAGAGCAGCAGCAAAGACAGCGGTACCAGAGCGCTATCAGAGCCGGACGCGGTGGCAGGGGCAGTGCTGTTGGTCTGGGCCTGTAGTCCGGCCTCGGTATAGGGGTTTTGCAGGGCGACAAACTCGGTCTCCAACCCAAAGGCGCGATCCGCGCCTTCACCATGACCCACGGCCACCAGCATCTTTGTATGGCGGCTGTAGCTTTCACCAAACCCGAATGCGGGCAGGCCGCGCTGTCGATGCATTGGGCCTGGGTCGCCCAGACCCTGATGGGCGGCGAACTCTGCAAATTCCTGCCAGCTGTCATAAGTAACCAGATCGGGGGTGGTTTCATGGAGAGCAATCAGCAGGCCGGGGGGCAGATCCTCTAGCACCAGAGCAGGCATATCCCCCATGCGGCCGCGATAGGGGGTGACCTGGCCCTGATGCACCGTCTCGAACCGTTGGATGCGATGGTCAAAATAGGGCAGGCGGGCGCCCTTGTACATTTGCCCATTGCGCAGCCCTGCTTTCAGGGTGGCCCCCGAATTCACTTGATATTTCTCTGGCTCAATCCAAAACTCATGCGAGAGCGCCGGTGCCACTGTTCCCGCCAACCAGCCCAGCGCCGCGAGACCAAGGGCGGGCAGGTTTATGCGGAGTAGGCCAGGGCGGGGCGGGCCATAGCGTTGAGTGATTGATTTAGGAACAGAGCGGAACACAGGTTTGAACATTTTCAAGACTTTGCAATTGGGTTGCCTCAGGGTGGCAATCATCGTGATCCTGTCAAGCCTGCTGATGTATCCCCCAAGCGTCGGGCGTGCCCATGAGGTTTCACCCACCATCGCGGATTTTGAGGTCAGCGAGGGGCAGCTGACGCTGACGTTGCGCATGAACATAGAGGCATTTGTGGCCGGTATTGATCTGGACGGGCGCGCCGATACGAATAGCAGTGACAAGTCGGGCGATTATGACTTGCTGCGCACTATGCCCGAGGCAGAGCTGGAACCAATGCTGCGGCTTTTCCTGGAAGATTGGCTGCCAGAGCTGGAGATCACAGCAGGCGTTCCCGTGCCCCTGCAACTGTATAGCCTGCATATTCCGGAGGTCGGCAATGCCAGCCTGCCGCGCAGCTCTGAACTGGTTCTGAAAGGAGAGATTTCGGGCGCGGCACCCTACCTGAGTATTACCTGGCCTGACCGATCCGGCGCGGTTGTCTTGCGGCAGAATGGCGTGCCTGATCCCTATACCGGCTATATCATGGGGGGGGACCGCTCTGGCTTGATCGCGCTGAAGGGGGGCGCGGTGCAAAATGGCTGGCAGGTGTTCCAAAGCTATCTGCCGGTTGGCTTTGACCATATCCTGCCAAAAGGGCTGGATCATATCCTGTTTGTGCTGGGGGTGTTCTTCCTGACGCTGCGCCTGAAACCGCTGCTCTGGCAGGTAAGCCTGTTTACCCTGGCCCATAGTATCACCCTGGCGCTGGGCGCCCTAGGGGTGGTTCATGTCAACCCCGCCATAGTCGAGCCGCTGATCGCCGCCTCGATTGTCTTTGTCGCGGTGGAAAACATCTTTGTCCGCCGGGTGCATAGTTGGCGCAGCCTGGTGATATTCGGCTTTGGCCTGTTGCACGGTCTTGGCTTTGCCTCTGTGCTGGGGGAGTTTGGCCTGCCACCGGGTCAGGTGGTGCCGGCGCTCTTGGGGTTCAATGTCGGGGTTGAGCTGGGCCAGCTGACGGTGATCGCCCTAGCCTACGGCTGTCTGGGCTACTGGTTTGCCGGTTATCCCAAATATCGCGGCAGGGTGGCCATTCCGGCCTCGCTGACCATTGCCCTGATTGGCGGCTATTGGTTTGCGGAACGGGTTTTTCTATAGGCCTCTTTGATAGGCACACAGGCTTATGCAAAAGGCGCCTGCAGTGTTGCAAGCGCCTTTTGATGCTGGTGGGGATGCGCCGGGCTGCCCGCGTTAGCGCATCGCCACCATAAAGCGGTTCAGGGTGGCAGCCGGATCTTCGGTATTCCAGATTTCTTCGCCCAGGCCAAAGAAATCAGTAAAGGGAGAGGTGCTGCGGATCAGATCTTCGGTCAGGCCGCCTTCTGCCACCACAGGCACCTCGATCATCTGCGACCACCAGTCAAACAGATCCTGCTCGGCCACGGCGCCATCACCCAGACCAGAGGTGCCAACGGGGCCAAAGCTGACGTAATCGGCGCCGGCTTCAGCTGCGCTGATGCCATCATGACGCGAGGCACCGCAAAAGCTGCCAACCACTGCGTCGGGGCCCAGGGCCTTGCGCGCGGTGCGTACCGATTTGGAGGCATCGTTCAAATGCACCCCGTCCAGCCCCAGACGCTCTGCCAGGATCTGGTGATCGCTGATCACAATGGCGACCTCGCGGGCGTGACAAACCTCGCGCAGGGCGTCACCGGCCCGGCTCAGGGTGTCTTCATCGCGGCTGGCCATATTCAAGCGCAGGCAGGCGATTTCTGTGCTGTCCAGCACGCGGGCTAGCACATCAGGGAACCGGCCAAGCTCAAAACTGGGGGGGGAGATCAGGTAGATCTGCGGGGCTTCGGGGGCTTGTGCGGCATCTTCCATGCAGGTCACTCCTGTTCGCTTTGAACAATGGGTTGTAGCGGATCTATGGGTGAACGCAAGCTTCTGCAAGGTTTTGGCTGGTATTGCTGGGGCTTGATGGGGCAAATCCGTCGGCTGGTTGGAAAGGTGCAGCTGGCCTGGGGGCTCGCGGTGTTTGAACACCACTGGGCTGGCTAATGGCTTGCTCATCGGTGATGTGAAGACTACAGCAGAGCGGTATTTTGCGGAGAGAATGATGCCAAGCGACACCCCACAACCCGCCTTTGTTCTGGTCCGCCCGCAGATGGGCGAAAACATCGGGGCCGCCGCCCGTGCCATGTGGAACTTTGGGCTAGACCGGATGCGCATCGTCGCGCCGCGCGATGGTTGGCCAAACCCCAAGGCGGTTGCCATGGCCTCTGGCGCTGGGCGGCTCTTGGACGAGGCCTGCCTGGCAGAGGATCTGCCCGCCGCGCTGCAGGATTGCTCTTTCGTGTTTGCCACCACCGCCCGCCCGCGTGAATTGGTCAAACCCGTCTATAGCCCTGAGGCGGCGATGAAGCTGGCGCAGCAGAAAATTCAGGCAGGGGAAAAGGTTGCGGTGCTGTTTGGCCCCGAACGCGCTGGGCTGGAAAACGACGATATCGCCCGCGCCAATGCCATTATCTCGGTGCCGGTGAACCCTGACTTTGCCTCATTGAACCTGGGGCAATGCGTTTTGTTGACCGCCTATGAATGGCAGCGCCAATCGCAAGAGGTAGCCGATGAGGTTACTGAGCTGGGGAAAACAGACTGGGCGACCGGGCGCGACGTCGAAGCCCTGGTCAGCCACTATGAGGATCGTCTGGATGAGGCGGGCTATTTCTTTCCGCCCACAAAATCCGAAGGCATGAAGGTGGTCTTCCGCAATATGTTCAGCCGGATGCGGCTGACACGGGCCGATGTGCAGATGCTGCATGGCATCATGCGCCAGATGGTGCGCTGGAAGCAGAGTGATACCGAGAATGGCGAAACCAAGAGGCAGGGTGACAGCAGGCCGCCAGAAAAATGGCGTCTGTAACACGTCCCCGATTTCCAGGCCGTCTGGCACTGGACCTTCCTGAAAAGCCTGCCTAGCGTGGCGGCGGATCTGAAAGAGGCAAGCATGAGCAAGCGCAATATTTTTGAAGAGGTCGAGGGCAGCAAGTCCGACGCGGCTCCACAGGCCGCACCGGGGATGATTGATCGCGGGCACCGCGGCGCCCGCGGGGCGATCCGGGGCTGGTTGATGGCGCTCTTTGCACTGGTGGTGGCGATGATTGTGGTGGGCGGGCTTACCCGGCTGACCGATTCTGGCCTGTCGATCACCGAATGGCGTCCGGTCACCGGCGCGATCCCCCCGCTAAGCGAGGCCGATTGGCAGGCAGAATTTGCCAAGTACAAACAGATTGATCAGTGGCAGATCGAAAACAAGTGGATGCAGCTGGCAGATTTTAAATCCATTTACTGGTGGGAATGGGGCCATCGCCAGCTGGGCCGGGTCATGGGCTTGGTCTGGGCCATTGGGTTCATCTGCTTTTTTGTGACCCGTAGCATCCCCACTGGCTGGGCGGGACGTCTGGCGCTGCCGGGGCTGCTTGGCGGCATGCAGGGTGCCATTGGCTGGTGGATGGTCTCCTCTGGGGTCACCCAGGGGGAAGGCATGACCGCCGTTGCCTCTTATCGGCTTGCAACGCATCTTGGGCTGGCCTTTGTCATCCTTGGGGTCATTGCCTGGTATGTCTTCTTGTTGGGGCGGTCTGAACGTGACCTGATGCAGGCGCGCCGTGCCAAAGAGGCGAAGATTTTCGGCTTGTCTACCGGGCTTTTGCATTTTGCCTTTTTGCAAATCCTGCTGGGCGCGCTGGTCGCGGGCATCGATGCCGGGCGCTCTTATACGGACTGGCCCTTGATGGGCGGGCAGCTGCTGCCACCAAACCCCCTGATGATCGAGCCGCTATGGAAGAACTTCTTTGAAAACCCCGGATTGGTTCAGTTTATCCATCGGGTGAGCGGGTATCTTCTGTTTGCCTTCGCGGTTGTTGTTTGGCTGCGGGGGCGTGGCTCTGCCCACCCGGCAACCCGCAGTGCCTTTAACCTGATCTTTGCAGTTTTGTCGCTGCAAATCCTGCTGGGCGTGATCACCGTCCTCTACGCAGCGCCCTGGCAGGCAGCAATTCTGCACCAGCTCGTGGCGGTTGGCCTTTGGGTGGTGATCCTGCGCGGGCGGTTCCTGGCTGCCTATCCTGTTGCAACTTCGATCAAGGACCACTGAGCTATGACAAACACATTTGACAGCCTGATAGCCTATGAACGGGACACCCAGGCGCTGGCGCAGATTGCCGGGCGGCTTGGTTGGGATCAGGAAACCGTGATGCCGCGTGGCGCTGCGCCACAGCGCGGCGAAGAAATGGCTGCCATCGAGGCGGTGATCCATGGACGTCGGTCCTCTGCTGCGGTGGGTGATTGGCTGGAAACGGCTGTGGCACCGGATGAAGCCGGCCGCGCCCAGCTGCGCGAGATCAAGCGCAGCTATGATCGTGCCGTTAAGGTGCCTAGCGATCTGGCAAAACGACTTGCTCGGGTGACCTCTGAAGCGCAGGGCAAATGGGCCGCAGCCCGCGCTGCAGAAGACGTGGCAGCCTTTTTGCCCGTGCTGCAAGAGGTTGTTGCCCTCAAGCGTGAGGAAGGCCAGGCCCTGGCCGCGGGGGGCGATGTCTATGACGCCATGGTCGCAGACTATGAGCATGGCACAACCGCCGCTGAAATCGCGGCGATCTTTGACGCCATGCGCCCCGGTCTGGTTGATCTGCGCGCCCAGGTGTTGGAACGTCCCGCGCCCAAGGCGGTTGAGGGGCGCTTTTCCGAGCAGGCGCAGATGCAGCTGACGCGTAAGCTGGCCAAGACCTTTGGCTATGACATGCGCCATGGGCGTGTCGACAAGGCGGTGCATCCTTTCAGTTCGGGCAGCGGCCTGGATGTGCGGATCACCACCCGCACCAGCGAAGAGGACCCGTTCAATTGTTTTTATTCCACCATCCATGAGGTCGGCCATGCGGCCTATGAACAGGGTATCAGCCGGGATTTCCTGCTGACGCCATTGGGAAGCGGTGTTTCTATGGGCGTGCATGAAAGCCAAAGCCGGATTTATGAAAACCAGATCGGGCGTGGCGCGGCCTTTACCAGCTGGCTGTATGGCGAAATGCGGGCAGAGTTCGGTGACTTTGGCATCCCGGATGCACAGGCCTTTTATCGCGCGGTGAACCGGGTTCATCCCGGCTTTATCCGCACCGAGGCAGATGAGCTGCAATACAACCTGCATGTGATGCTGCGCTTTGATCTAGAGCGCGCTTTGATGGCAGGGGATCTGGAAGTCGCCGATCTGGAAACCGCCTGGAATGACCGTTTTGCCGCTGATTTTGGCTATTCTGTGGATAAGCCGTCGAACGGCTGCCTGCAGGATGTACATTGGTCTGTTGGTCTGTTTGGCTATTTCCCCACCTATGCTCTTGGCAATGTCTATGCGGGCTGTCTGAACCAGAAACTGCGCGCCGACTTGCCGGATCTCGACGCCGAGCTTGCGGCGGGCAATACCGCCTCTGCCACCGGTTGGCTGCGTGAAAACCTGCAACAATACGGCGGCCTGCGAAGCCCGCGTGACACCATTGCCCATGCCGCTGGCGTGGCACCAAGCCCAGAGCCGCTGATGCAGTACCTGACAGATAAATTCACCACGCTCTATGCGCTCTGACAGGGCAGTACAGACCGCATAAGAAAGGCCGGGCAAATGCCTGGCCTTTTACGTTTCTTGCAGGGAACTGAGCGGGCTATGGTCAGATCAGCGCCATGCGCTCGGCGCGTTCCGGATCGGGGAAGGGGCGGAAGAGGCCAAATTCTGCATGGGCAATCAAGTCGTTCACATTGCGATACAGCCGGTCAACTTCTTCGTTGCTTTCGCCTAATACGCGAAAGGCATCATCCAGCTGGCTGAGGTTGTCGAACTCAATTTCCAGCAGGAAATCCCGGCAATTGTCGCTTGCAAGGTTCAGCTTGCGCCGTAGCAGTCGATGCCCCTGCACGACACCGCGCTCTTTCAGATAGGCCATCCATTGGTCCACGGCTCCGGCAAAGGCCAGCGCTTTGGCTTCGTTGTGGAGATCAATAGAGCAGTGATAGAGATTCATAAAAAGGCCCTGCCAAAATTGTGGATTTTCAGACCTTTTGATAGCGGCAAAAACCTTCGTTTACGTTAATATTTCCCTGCCTGAAAATTGTTCCGTTCTATATGGGGGCGGAAAACGCTACCTACCCTTGGGTATTTTTTACGCGCCCCGCGCTTGATTCCTATGGGCACGGAGGTCATTCATCCCGCAGTGACTGATCTGGCCTGAAGGCAAAAGACCTATGGCCAGCTATCGGCTGAAGCTGGCCATAGGTCCGATCTTAAATGCTTGCTGCTAAAGAAAAAATTACTCTTCGGCTGCCGCGTCCGCCTCACCGTTTTCTGCAATCCAGGCGACAGAAACCACCTCTTCGCCCTTACCGGTGTTAAAGACCCGCACCCCACCAGCAGAACGCGAGCGGAAGGAAATGCCCTCGACCGGCACCCGGATCGACTGGCCTTTGGAGGTGGCCAGCATGATCTGGTCGCCCAGCTCAACAGGGAAGGTTGCGACAATCTCGCCGCCCTTCATGGCGCCAACACCCTGACCGCCACGGCCACTCACTCGGTAATCATGGGCCGAGGTCAGATTGCCCGCGCCTGGTTTGTTGATGGTGACAAGTAGATCATTGGCTGCCAGCATTTCCTGATAGCGATCCTCACTCAGCGCACCGTCTTCAACCTCCTCGGTGACTTCAGCTGTGACATCATCCTCAGAAATGTCACTGCCGAGCTCAGAGCGGAAGCGCTTGATAAAGGCGCTGCGTTCCCAGGGTTCGGCGTCAAAGTGGCGGATCACCGACATGGATACAACTTCAGCCCCTTCGCTGAGTTTGATCCCGCGCACCCCAACGGAATTGCGGCTGTTAAAGACCCGAACATCGGTGGTGGGGAAGCGGATGGCGCGACCGGTGCTGGTGACCAGCATCACATCGTCGTCTTCGGAACAGATGCGGGCATTGATCAGCTTGGTTTCGGCATTTTCGTCTTCGAACTTCATCGCGATTTTGCCGTTGGATTTCACATTTGTGAAATCTGACAAGCGGTTACGCCGCACAGTTCCCGCAGAGGTGGCAAAAACAATCTGCAGATCTGCCCATTCATCATCGGGACGATCCACTGGCATGATGGCGGCAATAGAGACGCCAGGCGGGATTGGCAGAATATTGACGATGGCCTTGCCTTTGGCGGTTCGTCCGCCCTGGGGTAGGCGCCAGGTTTTCAGCTTGTAAACCATGCCATCGGTGGTGAAGAACAACAGCTGGGTATGGGTATTGGCCACAAAGAGGTTAGTGACAACATCCTCTTCCTTGGTCTGCATTCCCGAAATACCCTTGCCGCCACGCTTTTGGGCGCGGAAATCCCCCAGTGGCGTTCGCTTGATGTAGCCGCCAGAGGTCACGGTAACGACCATGTCTTCACGCTCGATCAGGTCTTCGTCATCCATATCACCGGACCAATCGACGATCTCGGTGCGGCGGGGCACGGCAAACTGCTCGCGCACTTCCCGCAGCTCATCGCAGATGATCCCCATGATCCGTTCCCGCGAGGACAGGATTTCAAGGTATTCCTTGATCTTGCTAGCCAGCTCTTCCAACTCGTCGGTGACTTCTTTGACGCCGATCTGAGTCAGCCGTTGCAGACGCAGTTCCAGAATGGCGCGGGCCTGGGTTTCTGACAGGTTATAGGTGCCATCTTCATTGGCAGTATGGGTCGGATCATCAATCAGCGCGATGTATTCCAGGATAGGCTGGGCTGGCCAGCGTCGCGTCATCAGTTTCAGACGCGCCTCAGCGGCATCGGCGGATTGGCGAATGGTGGCGACGATCTCGTCGATATTGGTGACGGCCACGGCCAGACCACAGAGCACATGGCTGCGCTCGCGGGCCTTGCGCAGCAGGTAGGCGGTGCGGCGCGCCACCACGTCTTCGCGGAAATCAATAAAGGATGTCAGGAAACGGCGCAGGGTCAGCTGCTCGGGGCGGCCGCCATTCAGCGCCAGCATGTTACAGCCAAAATAGGTCTGCATCGGGGTGAAACGGAACAGCTGGTTCAGCACCACCTCTGGTGTGGCATCGCGTTTCAGCTCAACCACGACACGTACGCCGTTCCGGTCGGATTCATCCTGAACGTGGGCGACTCCCTCGATCTTCTTCTCGCGCACCTGCTCGGCAATCTTTTCGATCATCGCGGCCTTGTTGACCTGATAGGGGATTTCATCCACCACGATGGCATAGCGGTCCTTGCGGATCTCCTCGACTCGGGTCTTGGAGCGGATGATAACGCTGCCGCGCCCCTCAAGGTAGGCTTTGCGCGCGCCCGAGCGGCCCAGCATGATGGCGCCAGTTGGGAAGTCGGGGCCGGGCACATAGTCAATCAGCTGTTCACTGGTGAGATCGGGATCATCAATCAGGGCCAGCGTGGCGTCGATTACTTCGCCCAGGTTATGGGGGGGGATATTGGTGGCCATGCCAACCGCAATACCGCCGGCACCATTGACCAGCATGTTCGGAAAACGTGCTGGCAAAACTGTGGGTTCTTTGTCTTTGCCGTCGTAGTTATCCTGGAAATCGACCGTCTCTTTTTCGATGTCTGCCAGCATAAAGGCCGCAGGCTTGTCCATGCGCACTTCGGTATAGCGCATTGCGGCGGCGTTATCGCCATCCATCGAACCAAAGTTGCCCTGACCGTCCAGCAACGGCAGCGACATGGAGAAATCCTGTGCCATCCGAACCAGGGCATCATAGATCGCGCTGTCACCGTGTGGGTGGTATTTACCCATGACATCACCAACCGGTCGGGCCGACTTACGATAGGATTTATCGTGGGTATTTCCGGTTTCATGCATGGCATAGAGAATGCGTCGATGCACTGGTTTCAGACCATCGCGCAGGTCCGGGATAGCCCGGCTGACGATGACGGACATTGCATAGTCCAGATAGGAGGTCTTCATTTCCGCTTCGATGGAGATGGAAGGGCCATCATAAGCGGAACGCTGAGGAAGTTTTTCTTCTGCGTTATCAGGAGTTTCCGGCGTATCTGTCACGTTTACTGCCCGTTCTTTTCTATGGGTCTATATATTGTTGGGCCACCCTATCAGAGTGCATATATAGGGCGCAAGTAAGCTGCCGGTTTTGCCGGGTTTTCCTGTCGTTTTATGCGGTTTGGATGCCGTTAACTATTTCTGGCTAGGCTTTTACCTAGGGGGGCTTTCCAGAGGAGGCCAAGATGGAGCAGAGCAGTACGGAATTAATGCTAAAGGGCTACGGGCTGACCACCGCCGAGTTCACCTACCACATGCCCGACTACACCCATGTTTTGAATACATATGTCTGGCAAGACTACGATTTGGCGCCGGATCACGCAAAGCTGTTTGAATTCATCGAATTCTGGCAGCGAGAGCTGGATGGGCCGCTGCATTCAGTGCGCTTTACTCACCGCAAGATGATCGGCCCGGGGCAGTGGCGCAATGTCAAAGGGATCTTGACCCTGCACTGATCGCACCCCCAGCTGGTTCATCTAATGCACGCAGCAGATGCGGTGGGGGGGGGGGCGTCAGCTCGAACAGCTGGCGCCCCCCAAGACGCAGAACTTGGCGCAGTGAGGATGGTTCAACTGGACCGAAGCTTCGGCCTCGGCCAGGGTCTTGCCCAGTTCGAACTCCGGCGCATAGGGCAGCAGGGTGCAGGCCAGAACCGCAGGCGTTGCCGCCCCCTTGCGTTTGACCACCATCCGGGAGGAAGCGCACATCACATCCTTTGGGGATTTATCCAAAATCCCCCAGCATTCGGTGGTGATTTCCGGCACCTCAACTGTTTCATCCATCTCCGGAAACAGCACGGTTTCGCCTGGATCCTGCGCGTCAATCGCAAAACCGTTGTCCTGAAACAGCCCGGCGAACCCGAGGCGCGCCTCGGCCTCTGTTTCATTCCAGAACGTTCGCCCTGCTACCGCCATCCGCAGCCCCGTATCACGCAGCCAGCGCATACCCTCAAGGGTTTTGTCAAAGCTGTCCGCGCCGCGCTCGCGGTCGTGCTGTGCAGGGGTATAATGATCAAGCGATACCCGCAGCGTCATCTTGCCAGGGTAGGCGGTCTCTAGCCGTTTTAGGCCGGCGCGCATGGATGTGCGCATCATCGGCCGCATGGCATTGGTCAGGATCAACACGTCAAAACCACGCGCCAGGGCGGCTTCGGTCATGGTGATCATTTCGGGATTCATGAAGGGTTCGCCGCCGGTAAAGGCGATCTCGTGGATCGGCCACTGCCGCGCCTCTATTTGATCCAGATAGGCGCAGACCTCTGCCGCAGTGATATAGACAAGCGCATCATTGGTCGGGGAGCTGAGAATATAGCAGTTCTCACACTCGATATTGCACAGGGTGCCCGTGTTGAACCAAAGCGTTTCAGGATGGCTTAGTGCAACAGAAGCCCGCATTGCGCCATCGGCCGTCACATAGCTGTCTTTGAATTTTCCGATATTGGCTTTTGGAACAGATAGATCTTTCACGCTTATGCACTCTCGGACAGTTTCTTTCGTCAGAGGCTAGCGTATAAAGGTGGAAAATGAAAAGCCGCTACAGGCAGATGTGACAGGGACGTGATAGCACAGGCCGAAGCTGGGTCTTTGCCGAGCAAAAGGTTGGGTAAACAATATGGTATCAAAAGTCATTCCAGTGGAGCCTTTTGATCTGGTGGTCTTTGGCGCAACCGGCGATCTGGCGCAGCGAAAGATCTTGCCTGCGCTGTTTCGCCGGTTTTGCGCCGGGCAGATTCCGCATGGCACCCGGATTATTGGGGCGGCCCGGTCGGGGGTCAGCACCGCAGCATACCGCAGCCAGTTGGCGCAACAGCTGGATCGGGACATACCGCTCAACAGTGCGGACGCTGACGCCCTGGCGCAGTTCTTGCAGCTTGTTTCTTATGTGCCGCTGGATGGCAGCGGCGAAAAGGGCTGGATGGATCTGCGCGATAAGTTGTCGCTAGACGATTCCGGTCGGGTGCAGGTTTACTATTTCTCGGTTGGTCCCGCGCTGTTTGGTCCACTGGCAGAACGGTTACACAGCTATGGGCTGACCAATGCCGCCACCCGCATCGTGGTGGAAAAACCCTTTGGCCATGATCTGGCCTCGGCGCGGGCGCTGAATCGCACCCTGGCCAGCCATTTTGACGAGGGGCAGATCTATCGGATTGATCACTACCTGGGCAAAGAGACGGTGCAAAACCTGATGGCAGTGCGCTTTGGCAATATGCTGTTTGAGCCGCTGTGGAACAGCCAGTATGTCGATCACATTCAAATCACCGTGGCCGAAACCGTCGGGGTGCAGGGCCGCGAGGCCTATTATGAACGGTCGGGTGCGATGCGTGATATGATGCAGAATCACTTGATGCAACTGTTGTGCCTGATCGCCATGGAACCGCCGGCCAAGTTTGACCCGGATGCAGTGCGCGATGAAAAGCTCAAGGTGATCCGTGCACTGGACCCGGTAGAACCATATCATATCGTACGCGGCCAATACGCGCCGACGCACTCTGGGGCGGGCAGTGACGATGATTATCGCCAAACCGTCGGCGACCAGCGCACCAGCACAGAAAGCTATGTTGCGCTCAAGGCGCATATCAGCAATTGGCGATGGGCGGGGACGCCGTTTTATCTGCGTACGGGCAAACGGCTGGCGGCGCGCTCGTCGGTCATCAATGTATTGTTTAAGGATGCGCCGCATTCGATCTTTGGCGAAGAGGCCGGGCGTCATGCCAACCACCTGAAAATTCGCCTGCAGCCCAATGAGGGTATAACTCTGAGCGTGACCATCAAGGAACCAGGCCCCGGTGGAATGCGGTTGATGGATGTTCCCCTGGATATGAGCTTTGCTGACGCATTGGGGAAGACGGGGGGCAATCCTGCCGATGCCTATGAGAGGCTGATCATGGATGTGGTGCGGGGCAACCAGACCCTGTTCATGCGCGGCGATGAGGTTGAGGCCGCCTGGGGCTGGATTGACCCGATTATTGCGGACTGGCAGGCGCGTGGCGATGTGCCAAAACCCTATGAAAGCGGCAGCACTGGTCCAGGTGATGCAGATCTGTTGTTGCGCAGGGATCAGCGAGAATGGAGAGGTATAAACCCGTGAATATGAATGAATACCCTGACAGGGAAATCCTGACGATCGAGGTCGCGAGCGAGATTGCAGGCAATCTGAGAATGCATCTGTCGCATAATGAATGGGCCTCAATCGCGGTGGCAGGCGGCACCACGCCTGCGCCAATATTTGACGATCTCTGCGCCGCCAACATCGACTGGCACCGGGTGCATGTGATGGCAACGGATGAGCGCTGGGTGCCGGTGCAGCATGCGCGCTCCAATGCGCGACTGATCCAAGAGCGGCTGTTGACCGACCGTGCCGCTGCGGCCCAATTCCTGCCCTTTCATATGCTGGATCATACCCCGGAAGAGGCGCTGGAAGCCATCGTGTCCCGGATTCAACCCGATCTACCACTCTCGGTGGTCTTGCTGGGCATGGGCGAGGACATGCATACCGCCTCATTGTTTCCCGGCGTTGCGGGCGTAAAAGAGGCGCTTTCAGCGCAGGCCCCGGCCTTGGCCATATTGCGCCCTGACAGCCAGCCGGAAGCACGCATCAGCTTGTCGGCCCCGGTGTTGAACGGGGCGCTGTCAAAACATCTGGTGATCTTTGGCGAGGCCAAGAAAGACGCCTTGAAGCGGGCGCTTTCATTGCCGCCAGAAGAGGCCCCGATCCAGGCGGTCTTGTCAGAAATGACAGTGCACTGGGCCCCATAACGACGCAACTGGGGGCCTTGGCGGGGCGCGCGGTGGTGGCGAACAAAACGTGGACCGGCGGGGGGTAGACTGGCAGCTGCAGATTGGGCCATCTAGGCTTGGCGCATATAGTACAAGGCTGCACCGGTTGGGGCTGGGTGCATCAGCCCTGCGCGGGCTTTGCCCCGTCTTTGGTGGTGAACTGCCGCTTTAGCGCCTCGGGCAAGGGGTAACCTGCGCTGCCATCGGGGCTGCGCAACACCATCACCGCCTCCAGCGCCGCCCGCAGCCCGCCAGACCAGATCTGCTGTTCCATCACATAAGAGGTGTTGCGAAAAGAGATCACCCGCGCTGTGGTGATATAGGGCTCATCCAGCACCATTTCGCGAATATAATGCACATTGGCATTGCGAAGCACCGAGCGCGGTGGCGGCATCCCGGCAAAATGCTGGGCGCAAAGCTGGTCAAAGTAAGACACCCGTGCGGTTTCAAACCAGCCCAGATAGGCCTTGTTGTTGACATGACGCAGGATGTCCAACTCTGAGAACCGAACCCGGTCCGCCAATGCCATGGGCTTTGGCTGATCCAGCCCCTGCGCCAGTTGTTCTTCCGCCGTCAGCGGTGTGAGATAGCGTAATTCCATAGCGATGGTTTGCCGCGCGGCGCCGCAAAAAGCAAGGGAGAGCGCAGTCCCGGAACGGAGCGGAACAATCCTGACTCAGGCCCTGCGGCCAGAGATCGCAAGACGGGAGACTTATGTGCAGAATATTCAGTCGGGGATAGGGAGATTTTCCCTGGTCCATGCGGCGCTATGGGAGATTTTGGAGCGGGTAACGAGAATCGAACTCGTAACTAAAGCTTGGGAAGCTGCCGTGATACCTTTTCACCATACCCGCCGCTGGGGCTTTGGTATCTAATGGCGGGGATGAGGTCAATACGCTGACAGCGGGAAAAGGCTTGCCAAGGGAAGTCTCTTGGCAAGCCTTTGTTTGGGCAATGCGAATTGGCTTGGCCCCGCGTGTGATGGCCGTCTCATGTGCGGGTTGTGCCGGGTTATCCGCGGCGGCGACGCCTACGGCCGCCTGTTGAACCGTCGCCACCGCCAGTGTTGAAATTCACCTCCGGCAGGGTGACCACCGTCGACAGAATCGGAAAAGGCTCGGCGGAGTTGGGAATCGCCGAAGCATTGACAAAATGCTCTTGGAAACGCGGCTCTACGGCTGTTTCGATTTTTTCGATGCGGCGCACGGTTTCTTCGATTTCGCGCCGCGCATCGGTGTTGAGCAGGGCAATGCGGGCGCCAGTGCCCGCAGCATTGCCCGCGCTGGTGACCTTCTCTAGCGGGCAGTCGGGGATCATGCCCAGGACCATCGCGTGCTTGGCCGAGATATGCGCCCCGAAGGCGCCGGCCAGCACCACGCGATCGACAGTTTCGACACCAAGTTTATCCATCAACAGGCGCGCCCCTGAATAGAGCGCCGCTTTGGCCATCTGGATGGCGCGAATATCGGGGTTGGTGATGGTGATCCTGGGGCCGCCGTCGGCGGATCCGTCCCAGACCAGGTAGGCATTGGTGCGCCCATCGACGATGCACCGCTGCGTTCCGGTTTGCTCTGCAGATCCGATCAGGCCGGACGCATCCAGCACCCCGGCCAGACGCATCTCGGCGATGGCTTCGATAATGCCCGAGCCACAGATGCCGGTGATGCCGGTGGTGGCGATGGCTGCGTCAAACCCGTCTTCGTCGGACCAGATGTCAGAGCCGATGACCCGAAAGCGGGGCTCTTTTGTTTCCGGGTTGATTTCAAGCCGTTCAATGGCACCGGGGGCAGCGCGCTGGCCGCTGGAAATCTGCGCGCCCTCAAAGGCGGGGCCGGTGGGGGAGGAACAGGCCAACACCCTGGTCTTGTCGCCCAGCAGGATTTCAGCATTGGTGCCCACATCAACCACCAGCACCAGGTCTTCTGATTTGTCGGGCGCCTCGGACAGGGCCACCGCTGCGGCATCGGCGCCAACATGGCCCGCGATACAGGGCAGTAGATAGACGCGGGCAGCGGGGTGAATGTTCAGGTCCAGATCCGTCGCGCGCAGCGATAGCGCACCAGAGCTGGCAAGCGCAAAAGGCGCCTGTCCCAGCTCAAACGGGTCGATCCCCAGAAACAGGTGGTGCATCACGGGATTACAGACAAAGACCGCATCAACGATAAGGCTCTGGTCGATCTCGGCTTCGCTGGCAATCTGGGTGAAAAGGGCATTCATGCCTTCGCGCACCGCGCGGGTCATTTCCTGATCACCGCCTTTGTTCATCATCCCGTAGGACACCCGGCTCATCAGATCTTCGCCAAATCGGATCTGCGGGTTCATGATGCCAGACGAGGCGATGACCTCGCCTGATTTCAGATCGCACAGATGCGCCGCGATGGTGGTTGAGCCAAGATCAACCGCGAGGCCATAAAGCGTGCCCGCATAGTAGCCGGGCCAGATATGCATGATCTTTGGCGGCTGGGTCTCATCGCCCAGATGTACCGCAACGGTGACCTTCCAGTTGCCCTTACGCAGGATCGGTTGCAGGCACTGCAGAATGTGCAGGTCGCTTTGTACGTTTTGCAGTTGCCACTGGTCGGCAAGCGCTGCGATCAGCCGTTCCATATCACCCGAGGGATTGTGCATGTCGGGTTCTTCCACCTCGACATAAAACAGCCGGGTCGAGGGGCTCATGATGATGTCGCGGGCTTCGGCCCGTTTGCGCACCACCTGACGGTGCACCTGGCTTTCGGGGGGGACGTCGATCACCACATCGCCCTGCACCTGGGCCTGGCAGCCCAGACGCCGACCGTCGATCAGTCCGCGCTTGTCCTTGTAGCGTTGTTCAACCTTGTTCCATTCGGTCAGGGCATCATCAGCGACACTCACCCCGTGTTTGGAGAATTCACCATAGGAGGGTGTGATCTGGCATTTGGAGCAAATTCCCCGGCCGCCGCAGACCGAATCCAGGTCAACGCCAAGCTGGCGGGCAGCGGTCAGAACCGGTGTGCCGATAGGAAAATGTCCGCGCTTGCCAGATGGGGTAAAGATGACGAGAGGATCGCTGCTCATGTAGGGCACCCTGTGAATTCCGAATTTCTGACCAGACCATAGGCGCAAGCCGCTGTAATCAAAAGTCGCGGAACGCCACAATTTGGTTCAGCCGCGTCTTTTTCTGCTCTGCCTGCCGCCAGTACCTTGCCGGGCGCGGGCCCCAAGCCCGGTGCCTTGGTCGGTGCCATGGCTTTGCCGTCTGCGCTGCGGCCAGCCGGGGTGGTGGTAGGCAGGGAATTCATTGCTGTAGCGCAGGAATTTTCGGTGGGGTCTTTTCTATCCGGGGGGACTGTGCAATAGGGTCACCGTCAAACGGGGTTTTGCATAGGGGTTGCAAATGCAGATTCGTGAGGCACTCACCTTTGATGATGTTCTACTGGTTCCAGGCGCGTCCGACGTCCTGCCCAGCACTGCTGATACGCGGACGCGCGTAACGCGGACAATTGATCTCAATATTCCGCTGATGAGCTCGGCGATGGACACAGTGACCGAAGCCCGCATGGCTATTGCGATGGCGCAGGCGGGCGGCATGGGGGTTATTCACAAGAATCTCGATACCGAAGAACAGGCGATGCAGGTGCGCCGGGTCAAACGTTTCGAGAGCGGCATCGTTTACAATCCCATCACCCTTTTGGCCAATCAGACACTGGCAGATGCCAAGGCGCTGCAAGAACGCTACCGGGTGACCGGTTTCCCTGTGGTGGATGAACTCGGGCGAGTGCTCGGCATCGTGACCAACCGCGATATGCGCTTTGCCCATGATGATGCAACGCCGGTTTCGGTGATGATGACATCCGACAATCTGGCGATGCTGCAGGAACCGGCCGATCTGGACGAAGCCAAGTCGATGATGCGGGCGCGCCGCATCGAAAAGCTGCTGGTCACCGATGGCGAGGGAAAGCTTACCGGGTTGTTGACGCTGAAAGATACTGAACAGGCCGTGTTGAACCCGACCGCCTGCAAGGATGATCTGGGCCGCCTGCGGGTTGCGGCTGCCAGCTCGGTTGGGGATAGCGGCTTTGCCCGCTCCGAAGCGCTGATTGATGCTGGTGTTGATATCGTTGTTGTTGATACCGCCCATGGCCATTCCGCCGGGGTGATTGACGCGGTGAAACGCATCAAGACGCAATACCCCAATGTGCAGGTCATTGCCGGCAATGTGGCCACTGCTGCCGCAACCAAAGCCCTGATTGGGGCGGGCGCCGATGCCATCAAGGTCGGGATCGGACCTGGTTCCATCTGTACCACCCGCATGGTGGCCGGTGTTGGCGTGCCGCAGCTGACCGCTGTCATGGACTGCGCTGCCGCCGCCGGAGATACTCCGGTAATTGCCGATGGTGGTATCAAGTTCTCTGGCGATTTTGCCAAGGCGATTGCCGCCGGTGCGTCCTGTGCCATGGTGGGGTCGATGATTGCAGGTACGGATGAATCCCCCGGTGAGGTCATCCTTTACCAGGGGCGGTCGTTCAAATCCTACCGTGGCATGGGGTCTTTGGGGGCGATGGCTCGGGGCTCTGCGGATCGCTATTTCCAAAAGGATGCCGCTAGCGATAAACTGGTGCCCGAAGGCATCGAAGGTCAGGTGCCTTATAAAGGCAGCGCAAATGCGGTGGTCCACCAATTGGTTGGCGGGCTGCGGGCCGCCATGGGCTATACCGGCAGCGCCACGGTTGAGGCCATGCGCAAGGATTGCTCCTTCGTGCGGATCACCGGCGCTGGGCTGAAAGAAAGCCACGTCCATGACGTGCAAATCACCCGCGAAAGCCCGAACTACCGTATCGGGTAAATCAGTTGAAAGGATGACGATGACCTCTTGTAGCCTTGGAGCCGTGGCATGACCCCGGCAGCCCGTCATCAGGCGGCCATCGAAATTCTTGATCTGATCCTTGAAGGGGAAGCGGCAGAAAAGGCGCTGACCACCTGGGGGCGGCGCAATCGCTATGCGGGGTCCAAGGACCGCGCGGCGGTGCGGGACCACGTGTTTTCCGCCCTGCGTTGCCGCCGCTCCTTTGCGGTGCTTGGTGGTGCGGAAACCGGCCGTGGCCTCACTCTGGGGGCGCTGCGCGCCGAGGGCAGCGCGCCTGAGGCCGTGTTTAGTGGCCAGGGCTATGGCCCCAGACCGTTGGATGATGCAGAACGGACCGCACCGCGTGACTTTGCCTCTGAGGCAGAGCGGCTGGATATTCCGGACTGGGTGTGGCCATCCTTTAGCAGCAGCTTGGGAGATCAGACCGAGGCCGCCGCGACTGCGCTGCAAACGCGGGCGCCCGTGCATCTGCGGGTCAATCTGCTGCGCGGCAATCGCGCCAATGCAATCGAAGCACTGGCGGAAGAGGGGATCCTCTGCGAACCACATCCCGTCAGTGAAACCGCGCTGGATGTGACCACCGGGGCGCGTAAAATCCGCAACAGCACCTGTTTTGCTGATGGCCTGGTGGAGCTGCAGGATGCCGCCAGCCAGGCGGTTGTCGATCAGCTGCCGCTGAAAGACGGCATGCGGGTGCTCGATTACTGTGCAGGTGGCGGCGGCAAGAGCCTGGCCATGGCCGCGCAGGCTAAGCTGGACCTCTATGCCCATGATGCAAATCCCAGCCGGATGATTGATCTGCCTTTGCGGGCGCAGCGGGGTGGGGTGGATGTGACCTGCCTGTCCGAAGAAGAACTGCCAAAGCAGGCCCCCTTTGATTTGGTGCTCTGTGATGTGCCCTGTTCTGGTTCAGGATCCTGGCGACGGGCCCCAGAAGGTAAATGGCGCCTTACCCGTGCGCAGCTCGATGAAATTCGCTATGCGCAGCGTCAAATTTTGCACGACGCGGCCGCGCTTGTCGGCGAAGACGGCCTGCTTGCATATGCGACCTGCTCTATGTTGGATGAGGAAAACTCTGAACAAGTTCAAGCGTTTCTGGACGAGGTTGAGGGCTGGTCGCTGCAGGTGCAAGCCGCCTGGCAGGTGCAGGATGGCACCGACGGGTTTTTTGTCTCTGTGTTGACGCGGCTTCCCGCAGGTTGTTAGGTAATTCGGTACGAAAGCTACATCACTCTTAACGTGGTTTTAAGGCTTTAGCGGCGTTATTGCGTTGAACAATCCAGAAGATGGAGCCGAGATGCCCGGAAGCCAAAATTCATCCGTGCCCGCCCTCAGAATATTCCATCCGGAACATCTGCGCCTTGGTGCGACTCTGGCGCTCTCCTGTGTTTTGCTGGTGGTGCCGATGTTCTTTACTTGGCCGGATTGGATTATGCGCGGCTTGACGGCTGTTGGCCTGACGCTGCTGGTGGTTGCTTTGCTGATGCTGATTCAGGCGCGGTTGCGGATGAATGCGCGGGCTATGGCGATAGAGCTGCTGACCGGGTTTATCGAAAAAGATGCAACCCCCAGTTTTGTCACCGACGATGATGGTAGCATTCATGCCTGTAATCACGCGGCCCAGAATCGCTTTAAGGACAATAGTGGCGATACCCTTGCCGGGGCGCTGCGCTCTGTGCTGGCCAATCCTTCGGCGGTCTTGTTCCGGCTGCAAAGCCGGGCGCGGTTTGAAGGCGCGGCGCGCGAGGACATCGTAACGCGCCGGGGCCATGTGCGGCTTGCGGTACATCAAATGCAGGGCGGCAATTTTTTGTGGCGTGTCGAAGATGTCGCTGAACGCCCCAGTGGGCGGGGATCAGAGGTGGTTCCGATCCCAATGATTACCGTTGGGCGCACTGGGGCTGTCCTGTTCATGAACGAGGCGGCACGCAAACTGGTGGGTGAACGGGTGAAATCCACCGATCGCCTGTTCTTGTCGCTGCCAGTCTGCAGTGGTGAGATCAACACCATCACGACAAAAGGTGGCCCGGTCGAGGTGCTGGTCACCGAGTTGAACCGCACCCAGGGCCGCAGCGAGCTGTTCCTGATGGAGGTCAACAGCGCTGAACTGCAGAGCCAGCAGTCCAGCTTTGAACATATGCCAGTGCCCTTTATCAAAGTGGCGCCGAACGGCGATGTGCTATCGCTGAACAAGATGGCGATGTCCATGTTGGGCGTCGATGGGCGCGAGACTCTGAAAATGGCCCAGCTGATGGAAGGGTTGGGGCGGCCGATGACCGATTGGCTGCACGATACGGCAGCGGGGCTGGCCTCTAACAAATCGGAATTCCTGCGCCTGTCGCGTCCTGACAAAGAGGTCTTTGTTCAGGTGACGCTGACCCGGGCGGTAGAAGACGGCAAAACCATTCTGATTGCTGTGCTCAATGACGCGACAGAGCTGAAAACCCTTGAGGCCCAGTTTGTACAGAGCCAGAAAATGCAGGCGATTGGTCAGCTTGCCGGCGGTGTCGCGCATGATTTCAACAATCTTCTGACTGCGATTTCAGGGCATTGCGATCTACTTCTTCTGCGTCATGATCAGGGTGATCAGGACTACGGAGATTTGATCCAGATCCATGAAAACGCCAACCGCGCCGCGTCACTGGTAAGCCAGTTGTTGGCCTTTTCGCGCAAGCAAACGCTGCTGCCAGAGATTCTGGACGTGCGCGATACCCTGGCGGATCTGACCCATTTGTTGAACCGCCTGGTGGGGGAAAAGGTCACGCTGACGCTTAGTCATGATCCGGTGATGCGGTCTATCCGCGCGGATAAGCGGCAGTTGGAACAGGTCTTGATGAACCTGGTGGTGAATGCCCGTGATGCGATGCCCAATGGCGGTGAAATTCGCGTTCGCACAGAGGCGGTGACCCTGGATAAGCCGCTGACCCGAAACCGTGTTACTGTGCCCGGAGGCAATTGGGTCACGGTCAAGGTCAGCGATGAAGGTGTCGGCATTTCAGCGGATAAGCTGCAAAAGGTCTTTGAGCCTTTTTATACCACCAAACGCACCGGCGAAGGCACCGGCCTGGGCCTGTCTACGGCCTATGGCATCGTCAAGCAGACTGGCGGCTATATCTTTGTTGACTCCGTTCTTGACAAGGGTACGCAGTTCACCCTCTTCTTTCCAGTCTATCAAGAAGGGCTGGAGATTGACGCCGAGGCCGAGGCAGAGAAGGTCGCCGTCGAGAAGCCCAAGGCGGTTGCGGCACCGCAGCACGGCGAAGGCGTGGTCTTGCTGGTTGAAGACGAAGCCCCCGTGCGGGCCTTTGCCTCGCGGGCGCTGCGGATGCGTGGCTATACCGTGCTAGAGGCGGAATCGGCAGAAGATGCGCTGCGCACCCTGGAAGACCCCAGCCTTGAGGTGGATGTCTTTGTTACCGATGTTGTGATGCCGGGGATGGATGGGCCGACTTGGGTGCGTGAGGCGCGCAAAACCCGGCCCGACACCCGTGTTGTCTTTGTCTCGGGCTATGCCGAGGGCGCCTTTGGGGAATCTGACGCGGTCGTCCCCAATTCGGTATTCCTGCCAAAACCTTTCTCGCTCAACCAGTTGACAGAAACGGTGCACGCGCAATTCCAGTGACGCCAGGCCCGGCGGGCCGCTGAATCTACCCGGTTTTGCGATCAGGTGATGCTGTCATAGAGCGCAAATTCATCCGGTTTCTTGCGCCGATACAGGGCATCGATTTCAGGGCTTAGGGTCAAATCCATCGCAGGGCTAACGTTGCGCTGTCGCAGGGCCAATTCGCCCCCCAGCCGATCTTGCAGGAACTGTTGTAGGCGGGGCTGATCTTCGTAGCGGAACAAATGCGTCACCCGGCAGCCGTTTTTCTGCGCCTCCAGAAACTTTGCCTGGCTGCCAACCTTGGCATGTTCAGGCTGCTGCCCCTTGCAGTAATCGCGCACAAAATCATCAAAGTTCAGCCCGCGGGTAGAGGTGGTCTTGCCGTCCAGAAAGGGGCGCTGGCGAAAGCGATACCAGCTGCCAAGCCAGCTGACGGGTTCGCGCATCACCGCTGCCACATCCAGCTCTGCGTTGCAGACCCGCGCGAACATGGGCCGAATCCATCGGTTATAGCGATAGAGCGGCGCATGCTTTAGCTCCGGTGGGTTGGTAATGGCTAGATCTGCACGGCTTTGCAGTGCCTCTTGGTAGGCGGATGTTCCGGTTTTTGGCACCGAAAGCAAAACCAGTCTTGCGTCATAAAATACCAGCATTTTTATCGTCAAACCCTGTAAAATAAGTTGTTTAAACCGTTGCGGCCCTGTTTAGCACCCCGCCGTTTGGCTGAATAGGTTAAGTTTGCGTTTGCTTTGTTCTCTTTTTGGTCCCATAAAGAACAAGAGGCGAACAAAGCAGTGATTGCCGCAAGCGCAGCTCTATGACACATAGAAGGGGACAAGGGACTATGGCGGATCTGTTGACCATGAAAAACAAAGTAAGCGGTGACAAGCAAAAGGCGCTCGACAGCGCGCTTGCACAGATCGAGCGGCAATTTGGCAAGGGCTCCATCATGAAGATGAGCGACGGTGCCATTCAGGAAATCGAGGCGAGCTCGACCGGGTCGCTTGGGCTGGATATTGCACTGGGTATTGGCGGTTTGCCGATGGGGCGCATCGTTGAAATCTACGGACCGGAAAGTTCCGGGAAAACCACGCTGACCCTGCATTGCGCAGCAGAGCAGCAGCGCAACGGCGGCGTTGTAGCCTTTGTTGATGCGGAACATGCGCTTGATCCGCAATATGCGGCCAAGCTGGGCGTCGATCTGGATGAGCTGCTGATCTCGCAGCCTGACACTGGCGAGCAGGCGCTGGAAATCACCGACACGCTGGTGCGCTCTGGTGCTGTGAATATGGTGATCGTCGATTCCGTGGCGGCCCTGACGCCCAAATCTGAACTCGAAGGCGATATGGGGGATTCTAGCGTTGGTGTGCAGGCCCGCTTGATGAGCCAGGCTATGCGTAAGCTGACCGGCTCTATCAGCCGCTCCAAATGCATGGTGATCTTTATCAACCAGATTAGGATGAAAATTGGCGTTATGTTCGGCTCGCCCGAAACTACAACCGGCGGTAACGCGCTAAAGTTCTATTCCTCTGTGCGTCTGGATATTCGTCGCATTGGCTCGGTCAAGGATCGTGACGAGATCGTCGGCAACGCCACCCGTGTCAAAGTGGTGAAGAACAAGGTGGCTCCCCCCTTCAAGCAGGTCGAATTCGACATCATGTATGGCGAAGGTATCTCCAAGATGGGTGAGTTGCTGGATCTTGGTGTTGCGGCGGGCGTGGTGAACAAGTCCGGGTCCTGGTTTTCATACGGGGATGAACGTATCGGCCAGGGACGTGAGAACGCCAAGCAATTCCTGCGCGGCCATTCGGCCATCGCCTATGACATCGAAGACAAGATCCGCGCCGCGCATGGGCTGGATTTCAACCGCCCCGATGCTGGGGATGAGGACGATATCCTGGAAGGCTAAGTCACGGGATTTTTGATCAAATTGGTCTTTTACGGGGACGCGGCCACGGCTGCGTCCTTTTTGCATAAGATGCCGGGGCGCAGGCGGTGGACAGGGGGGGGTTGGGGGGATAAACCTCGTTCCAACCTTGAACTCTGCCCGCAAAGGGATCCCTTCTATGGCGACGCTGAACGATATCCGCTCTACCTTTTTGAACTATTTTGCCAAGCAGGGCCACGAAGTGGTCGACTCCAGCCCGCTGGTGCCGCGCAATGACCCGACCTTGATGTTTGTCAACTCGGGCATGGTGCAGTTCAAGAACCTGTTTACCGGGGTTGAACACCGCGATTACAAACGCGCGACTACGGCGCAGAAATGCGTACGCGCCGGCGGCAAACACAACGACCTTGATAATGTCGGCTACACGGCGCGCCACCATACCTTCTTTGAAATGCTTGGGAACTTCTCTTTTGGCGACTATTTCAAGGAAGAGGCGATCACCTTTGCCTGGGAACTGATAACCAAAGAATTTGGTATCGACAAAAACCGCTTGCTGACCACGGTGTTCCACACTGATGACGAAGCCTTTGCGATCTGGAAAAAGCTGGGGGTTCCCGAGGACCGCATCATCCGCATCGATACTGCCGATAATTTCTGGCAGATGGGCCCCACAGGGCCGTGTGGTCCCTGCACCGAGATTTTCTACGATCACGGTGATCACATCTGGGGCGGTCCTCCCGGCTCTGCCGAGGAAGACGGCGACCGCTTTATCGAGATCTGGAATGTGGTCTTCATGCAGAACGAGAAGTTCGAAGACGGCACTATGGTGCCGCTGGACATGCAGTCGATCGACACCGGCATGGGGCTGGAACGCATTGGCGCCTTGTTGCAGGGCAGCCATGACAACTATGATACCGACCTGTTCAAATCACTGATCGAAGCTTCGGCTGATATCACCAGTTCCGATCCCTACGGTGATCAGAACGTGCATCACCGGGTGATTGCGGATCACCTGCGCTCTACCTCCTTTCTGCTGGCCGATGGCGTGATGCCCTCGAATGATGGCCGCGGCTATGTGCTGCGCCGGATCATGCGCCGTGCCATGCGCCATGCGCATCTGTTGGGGGCGAAAGATCCGGTCATGCACCGTCTGGTGCCCGCGCTGGTGCAACAGATGGGTGCGGCCTACCCAGAGCTGGGCCAGGCGCAATCGATGATCGAAGAGACATTGAAGCTGGAAGAAACGCGCTTCAAACAAACGCTGGACCGCGGGTTGAAGCTGTTGGACGATGAGGTTTCCTCGTTGGCAGAAGGCGCTCCGCTGCCTGGGGCGGCTGCGTTCAAACTCTATGATACCTTTGGCTTCCCGCTTGATCTGACCCAGGACGCGCTACGGGAGCAGGGCCGGGAGGTCGACACCGATGGCTTTGATACCGCCATGGCCGAGCAGAAAGCCAAGGCGCGTGCCGCTTGGGCGGGATCTGGTGAAAGTGCCGATAGCACCATCTGGTTCGACATCGCAGACCAGCATGGCGCCACCGAATTCCTGGGCTATGAAACCGAAAGCGCCGAGGGCCAGATCCTGGCTCTGGTCAAAGAGGGCGGCGAGGTCAAAGAGGCCGGCCAGGGCGATAAGGTACAACTGGTTCTGAACCAGACACCGTTTTATGCCGAATCCGGTGGCCAGGTCGGTGACAGCGGCGAGGTCCGTGTCGAAGGGGGCACGATCCGCATCAGCGATACCAAAAAATCCGCCGGCGTGTTCATCCATATGGGCGAGGTTACCAAGGGGCTGGTGACGACTGGCGCGCCTGCACAGTTGGCCGTCGACCACGCCCGGCGCGCCTCCATTCGTGCCAATCACTCGGCTACACATCTGCTGCACGAGGCGTTGCGCGAGGCGCTTGGCGATCATGTGGCTCAGCGTGGGTCCTTGAATGCGGATGATCGGCTGCGGTTTGACTTCAGCCATACCAAGGCCCTGAGCCTGGCAGAACTGAGCCAGGTGTCGGCCGATGTGAATCGCTACATTCGCCAGAACACACCGGTTGAAACCCGCATCATGACCCCGGATGACGCCCGCGCGCTTGGAGCGCAGGCGCTGTTCGGCGAGAAATACGGCGATGAAGTCCGGGTTGTCTCGATGGGGCGCGCGGCGACAGGCAAGGGTCAGGATGGCGAAACCTATTCGATCGAGCTTTGCGGCGGTACGCATGTGCGCCAGACCGGCGATATCGGAACCTTTGTCATTCTGGGCGATAGTGCCTCGTCGGCTGGGGTGCGTCGGATTGAGGCCCTGACCGGGGCGGAAGCCATTGCCTATTTGGAAGGCGCAGCGAGCCAGATGGCTGAAATCTCCGCCACTCTCAAGGCGCAGCCTGCGGATGTGATGGATCGCCTGAAGGCGATGATGGAGGAACGCAAGTTTCTGCAGAATGAGATTTCCAATCTGAAACAGCAGGTTGCCATGGGCGGCGGAGCCAGCGGTGGGGCTGAGGCCAAGGAGATCGGCGGCAAGGCCTTTCTGGCGCAGGCGCTGCAGGGGGTCTCGGGCAAGGATCTGCGCGGCTTGATTGATGCTCATAAGCAAAACATTGGCTCTGGCGTGATCCTGCTGATCGCGGAAGAGGACGGCAAGGTCGCTGTTGCAGCGGGTGTCACCGATGATCTGACATCCGAGGTTTCGGCGGTTGAGGTGTTGCGCGCAGCGGTGCCCGCGGTCGGCGGCAAGGGCGGCGGTGGCCGTCCTGATATGGCGCAGGGCGGCGGCAAGGATTTCTCTGGCGCTGAGGCAGCGATCGCCGCAGCAGAGGCCTTCCTGGTCGGCTGATTGCCCTGACAAGCAGTACAAAAGCGCCCGCAGTCATTTGACTGGAGGGCGCTTTTTTTGTCTCGGGTCAGACTTGGACCGAATGGTCAAAAAAATGATCGACCTCTGCCCGTAATGACCTATGCTGCGCAAAAGCTAGGCACGATACCGGAGGATCCCCATGCCCGCACTTTGGATTGCACATGTCACCGTCACCGATGAAGAGGCCTATGGCAAATACGCCAAACTGGCCGGTCCCGCCATCGCCAAGGCCGGCGGTGAATTTATCGCCCGTGGCGGCCGGTTTGTTCAGCTGGAAGGCAAAGAACGCCCGCGCAATGTGGTTGCGACCTTTCCCAGTGTCGAGGCTGCAGTCGACTGCTACCACAGCCCGGAATACCAAGAGGCCCTGAGCCATGCACGCGACGCCTCTGAACGCGAGTTGATGGTGGTGGAAACCTCGGCGTAAGTGCTTAAATTCAATGAATTTATAAACAGGGCACCCGATTTGGGTGCCCTGTTTGTTTTGGACAGCCCCAATGCGAATTGGTCCAGTTTGTAACAATCAGGGACCCGAAACAGAAAAGGACGCCCGAAGGCGTCCCTTTAAATGTCATATCGATCTGTGGCTTAGCCGTTTTCGCGTGCCATCCGCTTGCGTTCATGCGGGTCAAGATAGCGCTTGCGCAGACGGATCGAATTTGGCGTAACTTCAACCAGTTCGTCATCATTGATATAGGCGATTGCCTCTTCCAGCGACAGGGTGATCGGCGTGGTCAAGCGTACCGCTTCGTCAGTCCCAGAGGCCCGAACGTTGGTCAGCTTCTTACCCTTCAGCGGGTTCACTTCCAGATCATTTTCTCGCGAGTGCTCGCCGATGATCATACCGGTGTAGATATCCACCTGCGAGCCGATGAACATCTTGCCACGATCTTCCAGGTTCCACAGTGCATAGGCCACGGACTGACCGCTTTCCATCGACAAGAGAACGCCGGCGCGACGCCCAGGGATAGAGCCCTTGTGCGGGGCCCAGCCGTGGAACACGCGGTTCAACACGCCAGTACCGCGCGTGTCGGTCAGGAATTCGCCGTGATAGCCAATGAGCCCACGCGAGGGCACATGCGCGATGATACGGGTTTTGCCAGCGCCTGCGGGGCGCATCTCGACCAGCTCACCTTTGCGGGCGCCAGTGATCTTTTCAATCACCGCACCGGAGTATTCGTCATCAACGTCGATGGTTGCTTCTTCGATTGGCTCCATGCGGACGCCGTCGACTTCTTTCATCAGAACCTGCGGACGCGAGATCGACAGTTCGAACCCTTCGCGGCGCATGTTTTCGATCAGAACACCCATCTGAAGTTCGCCACGGCCGGCAACTTCAAAGGCGTCACCGCCGGGTGTATCGGTGATCTTGATCGCGACATTGCCCTCGGCTTCTTTCATCAGGCGGTCACGGATAACCCGCGACTGAACCTTTTTGCCGTCACGACCAGCAAGCGGGCTGTCGTTGATGCCAAAGGTCACGGTGATGGTGGGGGGATCGATCGGCTGAGCGTCCAGCGCCTCGTCTACGGCGAGGGCACAGATGGTATCGGCCACGGTGGCCTTGGTCATGCCTGCCAGAGAAACGATGTCGCCAGCTTGGGCTTCCTCGATGTCCTGTTGTGCCAGACCGCGGAAGGCCTGGATGCGGGTCACGCGGAACTGTTCGATCTTTTGGCCAATGCGCGACAGGGCCTGCACGGTGGCGCCCACTTTCAGCGAACCACTTTCCACACGACCTGTCAGCAGGCGGCCAACAAAAGGGTCAGAACCCAGGGTGGTGGCCAGCATGCGGAAATCTTCGCCCTGGCGTTTGATTTGCTTTGGCTCGGGCACGTGGTTGACGATCAAGTTGTACAGCGCGTGCAGATCCTTGCGGGGACCGTCGAGTTCAGCATCAGCCCAGCCATTGCGACCAGAGGCATACATATGTGGGAAATCCAGCTGATCTTCGGTCGCATCCAGAGAGGCGAAGAGATCAAAGCATTCATCCAGCGCGCGATCCGGCTCGGCGTCGGGTTTGTCGACCTTGTTCAGCACCACAATGGGGCGCAGGCCCAGGGCCAGCGCCTTGGAGGTGACAAACTTGGTCTGTGGCATCGGGCCTTCAGCGGCATCCACCAGCAGCACTACACCGTCGACCATCGACAGGATCCGCTCAACCTCGCCGCCAAAATCGGCGTGGCCGGGGGTATCAACGATGTTAATCCGTGTGCCGTTCCATTCCACCGAGGTGGGTTTGGCAAAGATGGTAATGCCCCGCTCGCGCTCCAGGTCGTTGCTATCCATGGCACGTTCTGCCACAGCCTGGTTTTCGCGGAAGGCGCCGGATTGTTTCAGAAGCTCATCAACCAGGGTCGTTTTACCGTGGTCCACGTGAGCAATGATCGCAATGTTGCGCATGTCCATGACGTCAGCCTTTGTAAGGAAGTTGCGCCGCGCATAGCCCGAACCCGCACCAAAGGCCAGCAGAAATACGTCTCCTGGGCCCTGTGAAGTAAAACCTGCAACAATACTGCGTATTTGATTGCAAATTTTTCCAGTTCAACACCGGGTCAGGGCTGGGGCTAAGCTGAGGCAAGGCTGGCGCGCAAGAGCGGTAAAGACCGGGCACTGTCACTTGGCGTCTTTGAGGCAGGGGCGCTAATGACCGGAAGAGGTGGAAAACAGGTGAATGACCAACACGCCGGCGAGGATCAAGCCAATGCCAAAGATTGCGGGCAGGTCCAGGCGTTGCCCAAACATAACCAACCCGATAAAGGCAATGAGCACAATGCCCAGCCCAGCCCAGATGGCATAGACCAGACCAACCGGCATGTATTTCAAAGCCAGCCCCAACATGAAAAACGAAAAACCATAGGCAACAATGACCACCAGAGAAGGCCCAAGGCGAGTGAACTGTTGGCTTGCCTGCAGCGCGGTGGTGCCAATGGTCTCTGCCAAGATCGCAAGGACAAGATAGAGGTAGTGGATGGGCATGTCAGGATCCTCTGCAGCTCTGAACTTTGGGGCTCTTCCTTGGCCATACCCGAAGGTTTTAATCTCCGACAGTCCGGAAACGGCACGGCGCGAAATTTTCGCAGGTGGTTTGCCCAAGATGGTATATTGCGAGGTTAGATTGTCAGATCGGTCGGGAAACTCTGGAACCAAAAACCCGCATCTTTGAACAGGTACCTGTGCAATCGAGATAATCGACGTCGGCCATGTGGCGCTGTATCAGGCCGCCAAACCTTACAGACCAAAATCGACTGGTCCCCCCACCACAAGCCGCTAGGAAATCAGACCAATGTGCCGTTGGGCCGCTTATCTTGGATCACCAATCTTTTTAGAAGACATTATCTCCCGCCCCGGTCACTCTCTTGTGGCGCAAAGTCAGGAGGCGACCGAGTGCAAAACCAGCACCAATGGGGATGGCTTTGGTGTCGCCTGGTACGACCGAAAGGCCGAGCCAGGGCTGTACCGCGATGTCTATCCGGCCTGGTCCGATACCAACCTGCGCGCACTGGCCCATCCGGTGCAGTCCGGGCTGTTCCTATCGCATGTACGGGCCTCAACCGGGTCTGCCATTAGCCGCAATAACTGCCACCCCTTTGCCGTTGGCCGCTGGTCCTTTATGCACAATGGCCAGGTCGGCGGATTTGAACGGTTTCGCCGCTACGCCGATATGTGTATCCCCGATGAGTTGTACTCCCATCGCAAAGGCGCCACCGATAGCGAGGTGTTGTTTCTGCTGGCCCTGAAGGAAGGGCTGGATCAGAATCCCTTGTTCGCCCTGGAGCGGGCTGTCGCAAAATTGGAGGCTCTGTCCCGCAATCGGGGCACCACGCCTCATATGCGATTGTCGGTGGCTTTGTCGGATGGGGAAAGGCTTTATGCGGCGCGCTACTCCTCCGATCATATCGCGCCTTCGCTTTACTACCGGTGGAGCGACACGCGGCAGGGTTGGGCCGTGGTGTCGGAACCGCTGGAACAAGAGCAGGACGGCTGGCATCAATTGCCCCCGGGTGGTTTTCTGACCCTGTCAGACAGAGGGAGTGAGGTTACGGATTTTGCCCCAGGCGGGCATAATATTGACCTGAGCTGCCCTGATTAACCATCTATAACCGTTTGTTTTCTTCAAACCATGGGGAGATTTTGTCGCGTACATAGGTCCAAACCTCGGGGGCGCCACGGGTGACTTTGACGCCAACGCGGGTCTCGACCTGTTGCAGGCTGACATCATACTCCAGCCAGCTTCCGCCACCGTTGTGAAGGTTCAGCAAAACTGGCTGCACCCGGTCAATGGCCTTGGCATAGACCGCATCGGCGCTTGTTGCTGCTTCAAACTCATCCCAGAGCGCCCGAAACTCTGTTGCCTGTGGCGCGGGCAGCAGGCCAAATAGACGATCAGCGGCCTGCTGTTCCTCAGCTTCCTGTGCTGCCAGAGCCTGTGCAGAGACCGCGCCGTGAATGGGGGTATCCCCAGCGTCTATTTCAACAATATCATGCAGCAGCAACATGTTGATAACGCGGAAAATGTCGATGTCAGTGGAGGCGTATTCCCCCAAGATCCAGCCATAGAGCATGATGTGCCAGCTGTGCTCGGCTGAGTTTTCCTCCCGTGACCCATCGCCAATCCAGGTAGCGCGCAAAACGGACTTCAGCCCGTCCGCCGCATTCAGGAATGGCAGGCGCGCGCGCAGTGCACCTGTGTCGTGATCGCTTTCGTACCCTAGCAAGTAAAGCGCGTGAAAATAAGCCTCTGGAAGACCTTCTTCAAGTGCAGTCGCGCGGCCGCCAAACAGGTTGCCCCGGACCACTTCAACATGATCGGGCAGCGGATCGCTGCCATATAGGGTTTGAAAAATGGGCTGGCAATGATCCAGGCGTTTGGCGAATTTTGCATCTGGGCTCTCGGCCTGTTCAAATTCAAGCCAAAGCGCGTGCAACGCCTTGCCTTGATCTGCGGGAAGCAGGCCAAATAACCGCTCTGCCGCCTTGGCTTCGGCTGTGGCCACGGCCTGCCAGTCAACCTCGTCGCCAATGGGGTGATCGCCGACGTCGATTTCGACCAGATCATGCAGTAAAAGCATTTGAATGACCCGCGACACCATCACCTGCGGCCCGGCAAAGGGGGTCAGGACAAGCGCGTATAGCGCCAGATGCCAGCTGTGTTCGGCTGAATTTTCACGGCGAGAGCAATCAAGGATCAGGTTCTGACGCTCAACCCCGCGCAGCCTGTCTGCTTCGAGCAGAAAGGAAAACTGCGCCCGCAGACGGTCGCTCATTGGCGGGCTTTCTCTTCCAGCGCATTTTGAACCCGCGCCAGTTTGGCGCTGATGAAATCACGGGCTTTGCGTTCGGCAAGGCGGACGCGGATTTCTGTCAAGAAGGCCTCTTCCAAGGATTGAGAGGCTGCCCCAAGAACCTGGGCAACCTCCATATAGAAACGATCCTCACCGATCGCATCCTGTACCTTGAGTGTATCGACCGCCAGTTTTTCGCCCAGCTTTTCGATCGTGCTCATCAGCGCGAATTCTCGGTCAGGCGGCGTTTCACATAATCGGTGGTGTGACCCATCAATGTATCCATGTGTTCGCCCTGGAAGAAATGATCGGCGCCCTCCACCTCGGTGTGGGTGACGGTAATACCTTTTTGCTCATGCAGTTTGCTCACCAGGTTGACCGTATCCGCAGGCGGTGCCACGCGGTCGGCGCTGCCGTTGATGATCAACCCAGAGGAGGGGCAGGGCGCCAGGAATGAGAAATCATACATGTTGGCGGGCGGTGCCACTGAGATGAAGCCGGTGATTTCAGGGCGGCGCATCAGCAGCTGCATTCCGATCCAGGCTCCAAAGGAGAACCCAGCAACCCAGCAATGCTTGGAGTTGTTGTTCATCGATTGCAGGTAATCCAGCGCAGATGCTGCGTCTGACAGCTCTCCGATGCCCTGATCGTATTCGCCTTGCGAACGACCTACGCCACGGAAATTAAACCGTAAAACGGTGAATCCCATGTTGTAAAATGCATAATGCAGATTGTAGACGACCTTGTTGTTCATGGTGCCGCCAAACTGGGGGTGCGGATGCAGAACAATGGCGATAGGCGCGTCTTTTTCTTTTTGCGGGTGATAGCGGCCTTCCAGGCGGCCTTCGGGTCCGGGGAAAATGACCTCAGGCATGGGTGGGTTAATCCTACTCTCATTTTCTGCAGATGCTGTTCAGGAATACTTGACGAATTCCATCAGTCATCTTAGAACAATTCTAATTGCTGGCGCAGGCCATTGCATTGCACCGTGACGCTGAGATACGCACTCAGGCGGAAAAGGTCAATGTTTTCGCGCTGAAACCAATGTTTGGAGAGATGGAAAGATGAAGCTTTCTACCAAAGGTCGCTATGCCATGGTCGCGTTGGCAGATATTGCGCTGCAACCGGGCGATGCTTTGGTGGTGCTTGGCGATATTTCCAAGCGTCAGAATGTATCGCTGCCCTATCTGGAACAGCTCTTCGTGAAATTGCGCCGGGCCGAGCTGGTGACATCGGTGCGCGGCCCCGGCGGCGGCTATCGTCTGGCGCGTCCGGCATCGGAAATTCGCGTCGTCGATATCTTGAGCGCGGTGGATGAAACGGTTGATGCGATGCACGTAGGGGCAGGGGTATCGGGTGGGACTAGCGGTAGTCGGGCGCAATCACTGTCCAACCGTTTATGGCAAAGTCTCAGCGCCCATGTCTATGTCTTCCTGCACCAAACAAGGCTGTCGGATGTCATTCAGAACGATCTGGCCCCCTGTCCTGCGGTTCCCGGCTTGTTTTCTGTCGTAGACGCGGAATAGCACAATGGGACTGCTGCAAATTCCCGCTCCTTTGGAACAAGAAAAGATGTTTCTATGACACGGGTTTACCTGGATCATAATGCAACGACCCCGTTGCACCCGGATGCACGCGCCGCCATGATTGCGGCGATGGAGCATTGCGGCAATCCATCTTCGGTACATGCCGAAGGGCGGGCCGCCAAGGCCGTGGTGGAACGTGCGCGGGCGCAGATTGCGGCGGCCTTTGGGGCGGATGGTGCCGATATTGTCTTTACTTCTGGCTCTACCGAAGGGGCCTCTCTGGCGCTGGCGGGGCGGAAACTAAGCGCAGCTGCGATTGAGCATGATGCTGTAAGAGCCTGGACAAGCGAAGAATTGTCGACTTTGCCCTCAGGGCATGTCGCGCCAGATGCGGTGGAGAATGCTGCCCTGCAGCTTGCCAATTCCGAAACCGGTGTTGTGCAGGATTTGCCGCAGGGGCTCGCGGTGAGCGACATGACCCAGGGCTTTGGCAAGCTGCCAATCGCCTTTAATTGGATGGGGGTTCAGATGGCCCTGATCTCCGCCCATAAACTGGGCGGGCCAAAGGGCGTTGGTGCCGTGGTGATGCCGCGCGGCACCGATCTTGCCGCGCAAATTCGCGGCGGCGGTCAGGAAATGGGTCGCCGCTCGGGCACCGAAAACACCATTGGCATTGCAGGCTTTGGCGCGGCTGCCGAAGCGGCAGCCCGGCAATTGGCTGATGGCACCTGGGAACGCGTGACAGAGCTGCGCGACCTGATGGAAGAGGCCCTTGTGGCTGGCGCTCCAGAGCTTATCTGTATTGGCAAAGACAGTGCGCGCCTGCCCAATACCTCTTGCTTTGCCGTCCCCGGCTGGAAGGGCGAAACCCAGGTCATGCAGATGGACCTTGCGGGCTTTGCCATCAGTGCCGGGTCTGCCTGTTCCAGTGGCAAGGTGCGCGCCAGTGCGGTGTTGCGCGCAATGGGATTTGACGAAGAGATCGCTCAGGGCGCCGTGCGCGTCTCACTTGGGCCGACAACAACAAAAGAAGAGGTGCTGCGTTTTGCTGATGCGTGGCTCCAGAAACACAAGAAACATCGCGCCCGCGTGGCGTGAGTTTAGGAGAAAATCATGGCCGTTTTGGACCAGACCCAAGTCAAGGAAGGTGTTGATCAGGAAACCGTGGATGCGGTGGCCGAGGTCAGCACGTATAAATACGGCTGGGAAACCGATATCGAGATGGAATATGCCCCCAAGGGCCTGACCACCGACATTGTTCGCCTGATCTCGGAAAAGAACGAAGAGCCCGAGTGGATGCTGAACTGGCGCCTGGAGGCCTATGATCGCTGGCTGCAAAAGGAAGAGCCAACCTGGGCCATGGTCGACTACCCTGAAATCGATTTTCAGGACCAGTATTATTACGCCCGTCCCAAATCGATGGAAGTGAAGCCAAAATCCCTGGATGAGGTCGATCCCAAGCTGCTGGACACCTACAAAAAGCTGGGTATCCCGCTGAAAGAGCAGATGATTCTGGCCGGAGTCGAGGGCGCTGAGGATGCCCCCGCCGAAGGCCGCAAGGTTGCCGTGGACGCGGTGTTTGACTCCGTTTCTGTTGGCACCACCTTCCAGGCTGAGCTGAAAAAGTCCGGGGTGATCTTCTGCTCGATCTCTGAGGCGATCCGCGAACACCCCGAGCTGGTGAAGAAATACCTCGGCACTGTGGTTCCGGTCTCTGATAACTTCTATGCGACGCTGAACTCGGCCGTGTTTTCGGATGGCTCCTTTGTCTATATCCCGCCGGGTGTGCGCTGCCCGATGGAGCTGAGCACCTACTTCCGCATCAACGCGGAAAACACCGGCCAGTTTGAACGTACCCTGATCATCGCCGACAAGGGCTCATACGTGAGCTACCTGGAAGGCTGTACCGCGCCGGCCCGTGATATCGCCCAGCTGCACGCGGCTGTGGTTGAGATCATCATCGAAGAAGACGCTGAGGTGAAGTATTCCACCGTGCAGAACTGGTATCCGGGCGACGAAAATGGCAAGGGCGGTATCTATAACTTTGTCACCAAACGCGCCGATTGCCGCGGTGATCGCGCCAAGGTCATGTGGACCCAGGTTGAAACCGGCTCTGCCGTGACCTGGAAATACCCCTCCTGCATTCTGCGCGGCGCCGAGAGCCAGGGCGAATTCTACTCGATTGCCATCGCCAACAACATGCAGCAGGCTGACACAGGCACCAAGATGATCCATCTGGGCAAGAACACCAAATCGCGCATCGTGTCCAAAGGCATCTCTGCCGGCAAGGCGCAGAACACCTATCGCGGTCTGGTGTCAATGCACCCCAAGGCCAAGAACAGTCGCAATTACACCCAGTGTGACAGCCTGCTGATCGGCGATAAATGCGGTGCCCACACGGTGCCCTATATCGAGGTCAAGAATAACTCATCTCGGGTAGAGCATGAGGCGACAACCTCCAAAGTGGACGATGACCAGCTGTTCTATTGCCGTCAGCGCGGCATGGACGAAGAAGAGGCGGTGGCCCTGGTGGTCAACGGCTTCTGCAAGGACGTATTGCAGGCCCTGCCGATGGAGTTTGCCATGGAAGCGCAGCAGTTAGTCGCCATCTCGCTGGAAGGTTCGGTGGGCTAAAAGGTGGAGAAGGAACGGAGCACTGACGAACTTGTCGATACGTATTGGCAGCTTCATAGAAGTGGCCAACGTGAGATGCATTCCAAAGCATTCCGTGGGCTGCTGTTCATGGCACCGTTCCTAATTCTAATGTCCGCTGCCATATTTGCGTTGGCTGGTATCGAGATCATTGATCCTTGGTACTGGTTTATGTGCCTATTTCCGGCCCTCCTCTTCGGCTGGTGGTTTGGGGTCAGGCCACTTGAAAGAACCAAGAAAGAAAACCGCATGGCTCAGTCTGAAATAGCCAATGTACTCAAAGAGAGGATTGAAGAATGATCGTCACCACCACTCCCTCTGTTGAGGGCTATCAGATCGCTGAATACAAAGGCATCGTCGTGGGCGAGGCCATCATGGGCGCCAATGTGGTGCGTGATGTCTTTGCCTCGATCACCGATATCGTTGGAGGTCGCTCTGGTGCCTATGAGAGCAAGTTGCAGGACGCGCGTGAAACCGCGCTGGCTGAACTTGAGGACCGGGCCCGTGAAAAGGGCGCCAATGCGGTTGTGGGCGTTGATCTTGATTACGAGGTCGTTGGCAATTCGATGTTGATGGTTTCGGCCAGCGGCACAGCAGTGGTGATTGGTTAAGGATGACCCTCGTGGCCTCTCATATCACGGCTGGGAGCGGTCCCTTGCGCCTGTTTTGGTGGAAAGCGGTGCCAAACTTTGGCGACGCGCTTTCATCCAGCGTGGTGGCGCATCTGAGTGGCCGTGACGTGGTGCATACTGGCCCGGGTAAGGCGGATATTTTTGCCACCGGTTCGATCCTGCAAATTGCCCGGCGCAAGTATTCCGAGGTAAAGACCTATGCCCAGAAGCCGGTGATTTGGGGGTCTGGGCTGCTGCATGCGGTTTCGTCACTTGGGTTTTTATCCAATGTAAACATTGCCTTGTTGCGCGGTCCTGTATCGGCGTCTTTGCTGGGGATCAAAACGGAAAAGTTTGGCGACCCTGGTCTGCTGGTTGCAGAGATCTTTGCGCCCGCGCCATCTAAAACCCATCGGATCGGCCTGGTTCCTCATCATAGCCAGATGGCAGACCCAGAGATTCAAAGCCTTGCGGACAGCAGTGAGGAGATCTTGCTGATTGATCCAAGTCAGGCCCCTGCCACTGTCTGTCGCCAGATCAGCGCCTGTGGACATATCTATGCTGCCTCGCTGCATGGGTTGATCACCGCAGACGCTTACGGCGTGGCCTCAACCTGGGTATCGCCCGGGGATCAGGGGCATCTGAAATACTACGACTACGCCGCCTCTATCGGGCGGGTGCTGATTTCCCCGCTGTCCTGGGACCAGATCCCGGATCATGCGCGGGCAACGCAACAACCGGCAGATCTACCCTACGCTGCGGGCATCCGTCGCGCCCAGGCAGATCTGCGCCACAGCTTTCCTGCGTGCTTGCGCGCACAACAAACATTGGCCGTGCCTGAACCGGCACGGCCCTAAGAAAAGAGACGAGGAAAAAATGCTCGAAATCAAAAACCTGCACGTCAAACTTGAAGATGAGGACAAGCAGATCTTGAAAGGTCTGAACCTGACTGTTGAGGCTGGCAAGGTGCATGCGATCATGGGGCCGAATGGCTCTGGCAAATCGACGCTGTCTTATGTGCTGTCCGGGCGCGATGGCTATGAGGTCACCGAGGGCAGCGCCACCATGGCGGGCGAAGACCTGCTGGCGCTGGAACCCGAAGAGCGCGCGGCGCTTGGGGTGTTCCTGGCTTTCCAATACCCGGTTGAAATCCCCGGTGTTGGCAACATGACCTTCCTGCGCACCGCAGTGAATGCACAGCGCAAAGCGCGCGGTGAAGAAGAACTTTCGGCGGCTGAGTTCCTGAAATCCATCCGCGCCAAGGCCAAGGATCTGAAGATCGACGCTGACATGCTTAAGCGTCCGGTCAATGTCGGTTTCTCTGGCGGTGAGAAAAAGCGCAACGAAATCCTGCAGATGGCCATGCTGGAACCCAAGATGTGCATTCTGGATGAAACCGATTCCGGCCTGGATGTGGATGCAATGAAACTGGTGGCCGAGGGGGTGAACGCCCTACGCGACGAGGGCCGTGGTTTCCTGGTTATCACCCACTATCAGCGCTTGCTGGATCACATCAAACCCGATGTTGTACACATTCTTGCCGATGGCAAAATCGTAAAAACAGGTGGCCCCGAACTGGCGCTGGAAGTCGAAAACAACGGCTATACCGATATCCTGGCGGAGGTGTCCTGAAATGGGTCTTGCTGATGTGAAACAAAGCGCCACCGAGGCCCGGCTGGCCGCGCTGCGCCTGCCCGAAGGCGGCTGCTTGGCGGCGGCCCGTCAGGCGGCCCTGGCGCGGGTGCAAACCCTCGGGCTGCCGAAACGTCGGGATGAATACTGGAAATTCACCTGCCCCGACACGCTGACGGAAGCTGACGTAACCAAGGCCTCTGTCTTTGTCTCGGACGAGGTGCCGATGTTCGATGATTTCGATCGCTTGAAGATCATTTTTGTTGACGGTGTGTATGATGCTGATGCCTCTGATGATCTGAGCCTGGAAGGCGTTACCATCGATCGGATCGCCGATATTTGCGGCCAGGACATCCACTGGGCCAAGGATCTCTATGGCGTGTTGGAAGCCCGTGGCCAGGCCCCTGTGGCACGGCCGCTGGCTGCGCTGAATACGGCCTTTGCGACGGATGGCATTGCCATTCACGTGACCGGCACACCGAGCAAGCCGATCAATCTGGTTTACCTGCATTCGGATGAGATGTCCGATGCCATGGTGCACCATCTGGTCCGGGTCGAGGCAGGTGCCGAGGCAACCCTGCTGGAAAACGGCCCAGGCGCATCGCGCTTTAACACCTGCCTGGAGATCGACATTGCCGACAGCGGCAAGTTGCATCTGGTGCGGGCGCAGGGGCGTGACCATGAACGCCGCGCTGCAAACCATATGTTTGCCCGTCTCGGCAAAGAATCCGTGTTCAAGAGCTTTACCCTCACCGTAAATGGTGTGCTGACCCGCAATGAATCGGTGATCGAGCTGTTGGGTGATGATGCCATCGCCCATATTGCTGGTGCCTGCGTCGGGGATGGCGATTTCCACCACGATGACACCGTGTTCATCACCCATGATGCCGTCAACTGCGAGAGCCGCCAGGTTTTCAAAAAGGTGCTGCGCAACGGGGCTACCGGGGTGTTCCAGGGCAAAATCCTGGTCAAGGAGGGCGCACAAAAGACCGATGGTTACCAGATCAGCCAGTCGCTCTTGCTGGATGGTGACAGTCAGTTCCTTGCCAAGCCAGAGCTGGAAATCTACGCTGATGATGTGATCTGTTCACATGGTTCCACCACTGGGGCAATCGACGAAGAGGCGCTGTTCTACCTGCGCTCGCGCGGGATTCCGACAGCCGATGCCACCGATCTTTTGACCCTGGCCTTTCTGGCCGAAGCAGTTGGCGAAGTCGAAGACGCAGATATCGCCGCTGACATTGTTGCCCGGCTCGAAGGCTGGCTGTCGCGGCGTCGCTGAATGGCCGTTACCGGAGATATCCTGGCGACCTATCGGGGGCCGCGTCGCGTTTTTGCGCGGCTCCTGGCGATGGGTCCGCGGGAGGACCGCGTGCTGGCGTTTTTGATGGCAGGCTGTGCGCTGATGTTTATTGGGCGTATGCCCAGCCTCGCGCGCGAGGCGCATCTCACCGGGCAGGAACAGACAATGTTACTGTCAAACGCCTTGTTTGGCATCATTTTTGTGGCTCCTCTGGCGCTCTATACCCTGGCGCTGATCCTGCACTGGATCGCCCGTATCTTGCGCGGCGAGGGCGAGAGCTATGCCGCCCGTCTGGCCCTGTTCTGGAGCTTCCTTGCTACCAGTCCGCTGATGCTGCTGAATGGTCTGGTGGCTGGTATGATCGGGCCGGGGACCGAGCTGAACCTGATTGGCGGGCTGTGGTTTTCCGCCTTCCTGTGGTTTGTGATCTCGGGGATGTATCAGGGCTATTGGGCGTGTCCAAAGGTGCAGGCATGATGTTTGTCTGGTCTTTCTTGATGCTGACCCTGCGCCAGCCGGGGACAGCGGCGCGCAGCATTTTGTTGCGGCAATGGCCGGATGAGGCCATCTGGACCGGGCTCTTCCTTGCCATCACCCTTAATGCGCTGTTCTTTGGTGTGCTGGCGATGCTTGTGCCCGCCTCGGCAGAGTTGGCCGGGGTGAAAATGGTGCCGGGTATTTCCGGGCTGTCGCTGTTCACGGCCGCGCTGCGCAGTCTTGGTTTTGCCGCACTTGTCACCTTTGGTGGCCGGATGATCGGCGGGAGCGGGCGTTTCATGCCGATCCTGGCGCTTTTAGTCTGGTACCAACTTGCGCAGCTGGTGGTTCTAGGGCTGGCCCTGCTGGCGCTGCAGCTTTCGGCGATGCTGGGCACGGTGGCTGTCTTGGTGGTTGGCCTTGTGATGTTTTACGTGCTGTTGAACTTTGTCAATGAAGCGCATGGGTTTGCCTCTCTTTGGCGCGCTTTTGCCGTGGTTTTGATGGCGACGATCCTGTTGTTCTTTGCCATGATCTTTCTTGCCGGGCTGCTAGGCCCTGCCATTCTGGGGTTGCCCGAAAATGTATGATGTTGAAAAAATCCGTAGCGACTTTCCGATCCTGTCCCGTCAGGTGAACGGTAAACCGCTGACCTATCTGGATAATGGTGCCTCGGCGCAGAAACCGCAGGTGGTGATTGACGCGATCAATCAGGCCTACTCTCATGAATATTCAAATGTTCACAGGGGTTTGCATTACCTTTCAAATCTTGCCACTGAAAAATACGAAGGGGTGCGTGGTCGGATTGCCACCTTTCTGAATGCAGCCAGCGAAGACAGCATTGTCCTGAACTCGGGCACCACCGAGGGCATCAATATGGTGGCCTATGGCTGGGCGATGCCCCGGCTGCAGCCGGGCGATGAAATCCTGCTGTCAGTTATGGAACATCACGCCAATATCGTTCCCTGGCATTTCCTGCGTGAACGTCAGGGGGTGGTGCTGAAATGGGTCGACACCGCGCCAGACGGCAGCCTGGACCCACAGGCCATGATTGATGCGATCACCCCAAAGACCAAGCTAATTGCAATTACCCAATGTTCCAACGTGCTGGGCACGGTTGTTGATGTGAAATCCATCACATCTGCCGCCCATGAAAAGGGCGTTGCCGTCTTGGTGGATGGATCACAAAGCGCGGTGCATATGCCGGTGGATGTGCAGGATCTTGGCTGCGATTTTTTTGCCATCACCGGGCATAAACTCTATGGGCCTTCGGGGTCGGGCGCCATCTATGTGCACCCGGACCGGATGGCAGAAATGCGCCCCTTCATGGGCGGCGGCGATATGATCCGTGAGGTGTCCAAGAGCCAAGTGATCTATAATGATCCGCCGATGATGTTTGAAGCCGGCACCCCCGGCATCGTGCAGACCATCGGGTTGGGCGTTGCGCTGGAGTATATGATGGGTCTGGGGATGGAAAACATCGCCGCCCATGAAGCCGCACTGCGTGACTATGCCATGGCCCGGCTGACCGGGTTGAACTGGCTGAATGTTCAGGGGCAAGCCGCTGATAAGGCTGCCATCTTCAGCTTTACGCTAGAAGGTGCCGCCCATGCGCATGATATCTCGACCATTCTGGACAAGAAGGGCGTCGCAGTGCGCGCCGGTCACCACTGCGCCGGGCCGCTAATGGAACATCTTGGTCTATCGGCGACCTGCCGGGCCTCTTTTGGCCTGTATAACACCAAGGCTGAGGTCGATACCCTGATTGAAGCGCTGGAACTGGCACATGAACTGTTTGCCTGATAGCACCGCGCGGCTGCTCTCGCCGAGGAAAGACTAACAGATGCCCCACATCAGCCTTTGCATTCCGGCCTATGCCATGGGCGGAATGGGTGCAGGGTTCCTGGCGCAAAGCTTTGATATTCTCACCACGCAGACCTTTTCTGATTTTGAGGTGGTGGTCTCGGATCAATCGGATGATCAAGCCGTGGCCGAGATCTGCGCGGAGTTCTCTGATCGGCTGTCCATTCGTCATATCTGGAACCGAGATGACAAGCGCCAGGCCTCGGCCAATGTGAACAACGCCATGCGCCATGCCAGCGGTGAGATCGTTAAGATCCTGTTTCAGGATGACTATTTGAACGGTGTTGATGCATTAAGAACCATCGCGCAATCCTTTGAAAAGGGGGCGAAATGGCAGCTTTGTGGATCGGGGGTCAGCCGCGATGGCGGTGCGGTTGAATGCCCGATGGTGCCGCGACTGACGCCAAAGCTGATGTTTGGCAAAAACACGGTTTCCAGCCCCTCGGTGTTGGCGATGCGGCGCGTGGATCTGGCCTATTTCGACGAAGAGCTGATCTGGCTGATGGATGTCGATCTGTATCAGCGGCTTTGGGACCTGCTGGGCGATCCGGTGATTTCACCAGACACATTGGTGGTGAACCGTGTACATGCCGGCCAGGTGAGCGCCAGCGTCTCGCCAGAATTGCGGCGGCATGAATTGCGCTATATGCGGGCCAAGCAGGCCGGGGGGCTGTCGTTTTCACAGTGGCTGGAATACTGGCGCCAGCTGTTGAAAGCCCGCTAGCCGCCCGGCTGCTGACCTTAGCTTGGCAAATGTATTTTGAACCGGGCTCGGATCTTTTGATCCAACTCTGCATCAAAACAAGCGCTGGATCGCTCTGACAGGATCTGCTCTTTGCGCGCCGTTGCCTTATGCAGCAGATCTGGCTTTCCCAGTTCCGCCCATTCCTTGGGAGAGCTGCGGTCGCCCAGGGCGGGGTAGACAAAATCGGTCTGCATGCGCCCCAGTGTCTGGCTGGTGCCCAGATAATGCCCCGGGCCATTCAGGCAGACCTCGGCCATCTGATCCAGGGCAAGGGTTTCGTCCGTGACCTCTATTCCGCGGACACAGCGTAGCGCCTGACCAATAAGATCATCGCCCAATATCAGGGATTCATGGCAAAAACCCAACAATGAGGCATGCATTCCGGCGGCCTCATAGACCATGTTCAACCCTGATAGACCGGCCATCAGATTGGAACACATCTGTTCCCATCCGGCCTGCATATCTGGCAGTTTTGAATCGGAAATTCCTGCCGCCGCGCCACCGGGAAGACCATAGAACTTATGCATCTGTGCACAGCCAGCGGTCAGCAAAGCCTGCTCACCAGAGCCCCCGATCATCGCTCCGCTGCGCAGATCCAGACCAAAGGGCCAGGTGCCAAAGATGGCGGGCGCACCGGGTTTGATGGCGTTGACATAGACCAGCCCCGCCAGGCATTCGGCCACCGCCTGAGTGATCGCGCCGGCAATTGTGGACGGGGCCGTCGCCCCCGCCATGCCCGCTGACAAGAGCAGCACCGGCATGCCATGCTTGATGCATTCCTCCATCACCTGGCAGCTTTCGGTGGCAAATTTCATCGGCGGCACCACAAAGCAGTTGGAGTTGGACACAAAAGGCCGCGCGCGCCAGTTTTCTTCGCCGCCGGCAATCATATGCAATAGCTCTATCGCCGGGGCGACAAAGCCGGGTTCGCTGAAGGATGTACCGATATGTTTCGTGGTGCCGGAGGTGGTAGCATAGATCGAATTCAGGTCCATCTCAAGGTTGTCAGGGATATCACGACAAACCATAGGACGTTGAACAAAATGGATATTATCCAATACGTTGCAGATGCGAGAGGCATCATGCAGGTCCTGAACCGTGGAATCGCGGTAGTGGCGGCCCGCAACATCCACCATATGCACTGCCGCCCCGGCGGTGCCATAATGCACCCGATTGCCCGAAAGTTCGAGATCATGCATGCCATCGCGGCTAAACAGGGTGAGCGACCGGTTGGCCGCCGCTAGCATGTCCTCGACCAGCGCGCGGGGAAAACGGATCCTGCCATCTGCGCCCTGAACGCAGCCAGCCTCTGTCAGGTATTTCACACCACTGGGCGGCGCATCGGCAAGGCCGATCTGTTCCAGCGCATCTAGGGCGGCGCGGTGGATACGTTCTACGCCCTCTGTGGTCAGGGGCTTCAGCACGCCGCCTTCCAGACCCGGCCGGATAGAGCGCAGATGGTCGGGCAGGGCGCTGGCACGGGCGGTGCGACGGGCCGTGCGGCCACCACTGCGGGCGGCTTTAATGGGGGGAACGGCGGCGGAGTCGGCGGACGGGTCGATCATGGGGCGGATCCTTGCGGCAAAAGCATATGCATTTTTGGGGTGGTATCGACTTCACCGCCCCGGGCCGACCGCGTGCGGCAAGGCCTCTGGCGGCACCAATCGTGCGCCCCACTAGGCTAATTTGACTGCGTTCCGCCGACATCTCTGATCCTTTTTGTCACTTCTTTAGCCTTGGTATTTTTGCCCGCTGATTCTAGCGCGTTTGCGACCCATGTGAAATTTGATGAAATATTTTCACCCACATTAGGGGCGGCACAGATCTTCGGTGCGCGTAGCGACAACATTTTTTATCAATACTTACAATGTAGTTGAGCCTGTATACTCATGTATATTTCAAGGCGGTTTCGCGCGAATTACCTCGTAAAATTGAACCGCTCTTTAAGGAATTTCAGCCAAAATAGCGGGGGAGATAACGTCGCGTTTTGAATGGCGCTGAAATAGGGCAAGAAATCATGCCAGCTGCTAAGAAGTTCCAAAATGCTGTCGCCCCTTGGCTTTTGTCCGGTGCGATTGCCACTCTGGCGCATGCCTGCCCGCTGGCAGCGGCAGATTGGAGCCAGACCTCCTTTGTTTCCAATGCAGCAGCCGCATCCAGAGATCCCTATGGCGCATCGCAGGACAGCGAGACGCGGCTGACCTTCTCGACCGACAGGGATTACGGCGCCGTGGTGCTGGGCGGGACCTATCGGCGGGGCAGCAGCGGTGCCTATCCGGGGCATTACCCCGGCCTTGCGACTCCATCGCAAAGCGACAGCGTCCACCTGCGGGCCGGATATGATTTTGGCGGCAGCCTGGGCTATGTCACGCTTGGCCATGAACAGACGCAAGGCCATGCGCAGGCCGAGAACGAAACCTTAGGGATCGGGGTGCGGGTGTCGCTGAACCGGGCGCTGCAATTGACCGGCGAACTGTTGCATCATGGTGGGAACAATACGGCGCAGAGCAGCGCCCAGACCAGCCGCCAAGCCCCGACGCGGATTTCTATCGGTGCTGCGTTTCGGTTTTGAAACCCGTCGATTTGTCATCTTGTCGGCCGACATCAGCCTTGGCGGCGCGCGTTAGCCATGCTAAGTGCTTGACCATGAACCAGACCTGCATCCGCATTATTTGTTGCATTCCCTGCTGAAATCTTCAGCGGGCTGGTTTCTGTCGTTTTCTTCACCTTGACAAGTTGCTAAGCCCGCATTGCGTGCCTGCATATCCGCACCCGCCAAGGAGCTGTCATGACGACGATCAATCTGCACAACACCAAGACCCGCAAAAAATCGGAATTCACCCCGATTGATGACACCAATGTGCGGCTGTATCTCTGTGGCCCCACCGTCTACGACCGGGCGCATCTGGGCAATGCCCGCCCGGTGGTGGTGTTTGATGTGCTCTATCGGATGTTGCGCCAGGTCTACGGCGCGGCGCATGTGACCTATGTGCGCAATTTCACCGATGTCGATGACAAGATCAACGCCACCGCCCTAGCCCGCAAAGAGGCAGGCGCCCCCGGCAGCCTAGAAGATCTGGTGCAGCAACGGACCGAAGAAACCATTGGCTGGTATCTGGCTGATATGGGCAGTTTGGGCGCGTTAGAGCCTGATCATATGCCCCGTGCGACGCAGTTCATCCCACAGATGGTTGCCATGATCGAGGATCTGATTGCCAAAGATCATGCCTATGCGGCCGAAGGCCATGTGCTCTTTGCCGTAGACAGCTGGAAAGAGCACTATGGCGCACTGTCGGGCCGATCGGTTGATGATATGATCGCTGGCGCGCGGGTCGAAGTCGCCCCCTATAAGAAAAACCCGATGGATTTTGTCCTGTGGAAGCCATCAACGGAGGAGTTGCCCGGCTGGGACAGCCCCTGGGGACGCGGGCGGCCCGGCTGGCATATTGAATGCTCTGCCATGGCACAGGATCTGCTGGGGCCCAGCTTTGACATTCACGGCGGCGGCAATGACCTGATGTTTCCGCACCATGAGAATGAAATCGCACAAAGCTGCTGCGTCAATGGCGATGACAGCTTTGCGCGCTATTGGCTGCATAACGAGATGTTGCAGGTCGAGGGCAAGAAGATGTCCAAGAGCTTGGGCAACTTCTTCACCGTGCATGACCTGTTAGAGCAGGGCATTCCGGGGGAGGTGATCCGCTTTGTGTTTTTGTCGACCCATTATCGCAAGCCTATGGACTGGACCGAGAAGAAAGCAAAGGAAGCAGAAACAACCCTGCGTAAGTGGCGGGCGCTGACAGCGGGCATCGAACCCGCCGCCAGCGCTGCTGCCGCAGTCGTTGACGCACTGGCTGATGATATCAACACCGCCGGGGCAATTGCTGAAATGCACAAACTGGCAGCGGCTGGCGATGCGGCGGGGCTGCTGGCCTCGGCACATCTGCTGGGGCTTCTCACGGATGATCTGGGCGGCTGGGCCAACCAGCCAGCAGTTGACCTGTCACGCTTTGAGGCGCAGCTGGTTGCGGCGCGTCAGGCTGCCATGGACACCAATAATTTTGCTGAGGTAGACCGGCTAAAAACCGCCCTTGTCGCAGCCGGGGTAGAGGTCCGTATGAGCAAGGCGGGCGTCGAACTGGTGCCGGGGGCTGGGTTTGACCCTGCCAAGCTGGAGGCGCTGCAATGACAAACCCCCGGCTTTACCTCTACGACACCACCCTGCGGGACGGTCAGCAAACCCAGGGTGTGCAGTTCTCAACCGCTGAAAAAAAGCAAATCACCCAGGCGCTTGATGACCTTGGGATTGATTACATCGAAGGCGGCTGGCCCGGGGCCAACCCCACGGATAGCGCCTTTTTTGACGAGGCCCCAAAAACCCGCGCCACCATGACCGCCTTTGGCATGACCAAGCGGGCAGGGCGTTCGGCCGAAAATGATGATGTGTTGGCGGCGGTGATGAATGCCGACACCCCGGCCGTCTGTCTGGTGGGCAAGGCGCATGATTATCATGTGACGGCGGCGCTTGGCATTACCCTAGATGAAAACCTGGAAAATATCCGGGCCTCGGTTGCGCATATTGTGGCCCAGGGCCGGGAAGCGCTGTATGATGCGGAACACTTCTTTGATGGTTACAAGGCGAACCCGACCTATGCCCTGTCAGCCTGCCGCGCCGCGCTAGAGGCGGGGGCTCGCTGGGTGGTGCTGTGTGATACCAACGGCGGCGCCATGCCCAGCGAGGTGCACCGCATCGTCGCCGAGGTGATCGCCGCTGGCATTCCGGGGGATCGGCTGGGGATCCACACCCATAACGACACCGAAAATGCGGTGGCCTGTTCGCTGGCCGCGGTGGAGGCTGGCGCGCGGCAGGTGCAGGGCACTCTCAATGGGCTGGGAGAGCGCTGCGGCAATGCAAACCTGACCAGCTTGATCCCAACTCTGCTGTTGAAAGAGCCCTATGCCAGTCAGTTGGACATAGGTGTCAGCCGTGATGCGCTGGCAGGCCTGACCAAGCTAAGCCGGATGCTGGACGATATTCTGAACCGGGTGCCCACCAAGCAGTCGCCCTATGTCGGGGCCTCTGCCTTTGCGCATAAGGCCGGGCTGCATGCCAGTGCGATCCTGAAGGATCCCAGTACCTATGAACATATCGAACCCGCGCTGGTCGGCAATGCCCGCATTATTCCGATGTCCAACCAGGCCGGCCAGTCAAACCTGCGCAAACGCCTGCAGGATGCCGGGTTGCAGGTCGAAAAGGGCGATCCGGCCCTGGCCCGCATTCTGGAACGGATCAAAGAGCGCGAGGCCGAGGGCTATTCTTATGATACGGCGCAGGCCTCTTTTGAAATGCTGGCACGGGCAGAACTTGGGCAAGCGCCAGATTTCTTTGAGGTAAAGCGCTACAAAGTCACGGTGGAGCGGCGTAAGAACAAGTACAACCGCATGATCAGCCTCTCTGAGGCGGTTGTGGTGATCAAGGTGGATGGCGAAAAGCGTCTCTCGGTCAGCGAATCTATGGATGAAACTGGCAATGATCGCGGCCCGGTGAACGCCTTGGCCAAGGCGTTGGCCAAGGACCTTGGGCGCTATTCCAGCATTATCAATGACATGCGGCTGGTGGATTTCAAAGTGCGCATCACCCAGGGCGGCACAGAGGCCGTCACCCGCGTTATCATCGACAGCGAAGATGGCAAGGGACGGCGCTGGTCCACTGTGGGCGTCAGCGCCAATATAATTGACGCCTCATTTGACGCGCTGCTCGATGCGATGCGCTGGAAACTGATCCGCGATACCGGCGATACTGCATAGGCCGACAGCTGACCTTGGCCCCGTTTGGGCGGCGCGCCGGGCAGCATGGTCGCAATTGAAGGATTTTCAGGTGAGCGATAAAGCAGCCTTTGATGATGATGTCACCCGTTGCGCCGAGCTGGTGCAACAGGGGGATCCTGATCGCTTTCTGGCGACCATGGCGGCTCCGGTTGCGGCGCGGCCGGTGCTTTTTGCGCTCTATGCTTTCAACATAGAACTGGCGCGTGCCCCCTGGGCCAGCCAGGAAAGCATGATTGCGGAAATGCGGGTGCAGTGGTGGCGCGATATCGGCAGCGAAATTGCCCAGGGCGGGCCGGTGCGGCGGCACTTTGTTGCAACCCCGCTGGGGCGGCTGCTGCCGGGTGATCTTGCCCGGCATATCGAGGAGATGGCCGAGGCTCGCCGCTGGGATATCTACCGCGAACCCTTTGAGGATGAGGGCGAATTTGATCGCTATATCTATGCAACCACGGGCGGGTTGATGTGGATGGCTGCGGCGTCTCTTGGCCCGGCGGATGAGGCAACGGTGCGCAAATTTGCCTATGGTGTTGGCGTGTCCAACTGGCTGCGCGCCATCCCTGAACTGGTGCAGCACAAGCGCATTCCGCTGCTGGATGGCACCCCTGATGGGCTGCGCCACCTGGCGCAAAAAGCCTTGGATCAGATTGAACAGGCGCAACGGGATCGCAAAAAAATCTCTCGCGAGGCCGGCAGCGCGCTCTTGTCAGGTTGGCAGGCGCAGGCGCTTTTGCGGCAGGCCCTGAAGTCGCCGGAACGGGTGGCCGAGGGCAGCCTGGGACAAAGCGAATTTCGCCGTCGTGCAGGCCTGATCTGGCGCAGCAGTCGGCAGCGCTGGTAGATCATCATTCCCCTGTAGGGAGCTGATATAATTTAAAAAAAGGCGCCACATTGGGCGCCTTTTTCTTAGGGTGACACATCCTAACACTCGACTGATTTGGGACGCAGCGCCAACCAGAGCAAAGCGCCACCCGCCAGCACCAGGAAGGGCACCATTGCCATATTGACGGCATTCCAGCCCTCAACCGGATTGCCCCCCGAGCAATTCATCAAGCCGCCCGAGGCCAGCGAAGCCATGGTGACACCGCCAAAGACCAAAAGGTCATTCAGCCCCTGCATGCGGCCGCGCTCTGATGCGTCATGGGCACCAGCCAACATGGTTGTGGCGCCGATAAAGCCAAAGTTCCATCCCAGACCCAAAAGCACGAGTGCAACAAAGAAGTTTTCTAAGTCAACTCCTTGCAAGGCAACAACCCCCGCAGCTGTCAGGGTCAGCAGACCTGCAGCAACAACCTTGTGAACGCCAAATCGCGCAATCAGGTGGCCAGTGAAGAACGACGGCACATACATCGCCAATACATGCGAGGTGACCACATCCGCTGCGGTATTCTCGGTGAAGCCGCAGCCAACCACCGCCAGCGGCGTCGAGGTCATCACCAGGTTCATCAGCGCATAAGAGACCATGGCGCAGATCACAGCGACAGCAATAGTTGGGGTTTTCAACAGTTCCAGTCGACTGCGCCCTCTTGGCACATCGGCGCGCGGTGCAGGAGGTTTCGGAATGTCCAGGAACAAGAACAGGCCAGAGCCGATCACATTCACTGCGATTACCGCCATATAGGTACCAAGGAATGGAATAACAAAGACTTGGCTGGTGGCTTTTACAATTTGCGGCCCAATAATCGCTGAGAGCAAACCGCCGGCCATGACATAGGAAATCGCCTTTGGGCGAAAGGCCTCTGAGGCGGTGTCCGCAGCAGCAAAGCGGTAGAACCCATGCGCGCTCATGTAGACGCCGGTCAGCAGGCTGCCCAGAAGGAACACCGGGAATGACCCAAGATAAAGCCCGTAGGCCCCGATCACGCCCCCCAAGGCGCCAAAGGCGGCCCCAGTGAAAAATCCGGCACGCCGACCCCAGCGCTGCATAATGGCTGAAATCGGGGTTGCTGCCATCATCGACCCGGCCACAATGAGTGAAATCGGCAGGGTGGCGAAACAGGGGTTCGAGGCCAGAGATTGGCCAGCCAGCCCGCCAATAATAAAGATCATCGGCATTTGAGAACCGAGGATAGCCTGGGCCAGTACCAGGATGGCAACGTTTTTCTTGGCGATCTGGTCGCTTGTGGGGGTGGTGATGTTCATTGTCATGTGAAATGCCTAGCCTTCATAATTGGGCGGAACAAGCGGCAAGCTGTGCATTGGTACAATGTCGTGGTTGTACCACCAGAGAGGGGTATCGACGTGACATCCATTGTTGTTGACTGCGCACCCGCTGCGGGCCGGATCATTTGCGGTGATACCTGTGTGGCCGAGGGGGCCGCCTGGCTTGCAGATCACGATCCGCGCTTTGCGCGGGCACTGGCCAGTTGCGGAGCGTTGCCGCTGCGGCGCAGGCCCGATGGCTTTGGCGAACTGCTCAGCGCCATTATCAGCCAACAGGTCAGCGTTGCCTCGGCAAAGGCCATTTGGCAACGGCTTGTTGACGCCCATCTGACCACCGAGGCCGCGATCCTCTTGACCCTGGAAGATGCGCTGCGCTGCGCGGGGCTCAGCCGCCAAAAAATACGCTATGCCAAAGCTTTGGCCGAGGAAGCGATTGACTATCACGCGTTGCGCGATTTGCCGACAGATCAGGTTGTCACGACCCTGACCCGAGTGACGGGCATCGGGGTCTGGACCGCCGAGATCTACGCCATGTTTTCCCTGGGACGGGCGGATGTCTTTGCGCCTGGCGATCTGGCCCTGCAGGAATCTGCAAGGATTCTGTTTGATCTGCCCGAACGCCCCAAAGAGCGGCAGCTAAAACTTCTGGCCGAAGCCTGGTCTCCCTGGCGGTCGGTTGCGGCGCGCATCTTGTGGGCCTATTACCATGTGGCAAAGGACAGGGAAGGGATCCGATGACTCGTGTACTGAAAGCTGAGCGCAAAGAGCCGCTCTCCGGGGTGACCCGGTCGATTGTGGTGTTTTTGCACGGCTACGGCGCCAATGGCGCCGATCTGCTGGGGCTGGCAGATCCCTTGGGCGAACATCTGCCCGATACATTGTTTGTGGCACCGGATGCGCCGGAGAACTGCCCCGGCGCGCCAATGGGGTATCAGTGGTTCCCGATCCCCTGGATTGACGGCTCTTCCGAAGAGGAGGCCATGCGCGGCATGAATGCCTCTGTCGAGGATCTCAATGCCTTTCTCGATGCGCTGATGGTGGATGAAGACGTGCTGCCAGAGCAGGTGGTGCTGTTTGGTTTCTCGCAGGGTACAATGATGAGCCTGCATGTGGCCCCTCGCCGCGAAGACGCGGTCGCGGGCATCGTTGCCTTTTCGGGGCGTCTGCTTAACCCAGAAACATTGAAGGATGAGGTCATCAGTCGGATGCCTGTCATGCTGGTGCATGGGGATGCCGATGATGTGGTGCCGCCGCAATCGCTGCCCGAGGCGGCACAAGCCCTGGATGAGGCGGGTTTCAAAGATGTCTTTGCCCATATCATGAAGGGCACAGCGCATGGCATTGCCCCCGATGGATTGAGCGTCGCGCTCGCCTTTATGCGCGACAAGCTGGGTCTTTAAAGCCCCCCTGCAGGAGACAAGGTGCCGGGCGGTACTGGGTTTCCTGCAGCGGGTATCCTGCACCGTACGCCGCCTGCTAGGGTTTGCGTTTGTGCACAGGTCTGGCGGCTCTCTTGCGGGGGGCTTTGTCCGGATGCCGCTGCGCACCTGGTGTTTTGCTGCTTTTTTCTGTGTTGCCTTTGGCCCGGCGCTTGGGCAATTGCGAAGGCTTGGCACGGGGCGGGATCTTGGGGACTTCCAGATCTTGCCACTCTGCCTGCGCCAATCCATCCAGGCTCCAGGCACCGATACTATAGCGGATGAGCCGCAGCGTGGGGAATCCAACCGCCGCTGTCATCCGTCGCACCTGACGGTTTTTCCCCTCTTGCAGGGTCAACGATAGCCAGCTGGTGGGGATTGATTTACGCTCTCGGATCGGCGGTGTGCGGGCCCATAGCTGGGCAGGCTCTGCCATCCGCTGCGCCTTGGCCGGGCGGGTCACGCCATCTTTCAGCGCCACCCCCTGCGCCAGGGCGGCAAGCGCGGCATCGCCTATCTCACCTTCGACCTGCACCCAATAGGTCTTGGGCATCTTGTGCTGTGGGTCGCTGATCCAGGCCTGCAGCGGGCCGCTATCGGTCAACAGCATCAAGCCTTCGCTGTCGCGATCTAACCGCCCGGCGGCATAGACACCGGGGCAATCAATAAAGGCGCTCAAGGTGGTGCGTGGGCTGTCTGTGCTGCCAGCATCGGTGAACTGCGGCAAGACATCAAAGGGTTTATTGAAGCGAATAAGACGGGTCATGGCGCTGCAATAGGCAGTGGCGGCGGCTCTGGCAAGCCCGCGCCCCTAGGCTTGTCCCTGCACCTGCCAGTGGGCTGTGTCACGGTTCCGTCACGTGGCACAGATAGACGTCAGGGCACCGACGGGCGAAATCTTGTGGTCAGCCAGGGCTTGTCAGATGCAGACCACGATATATAGTTATATATATGCCGGGGCGGGTTCCCCGCTCTGGTGCCAGAATGGCAGACAGGGCGAGGAAGACGTAGCATCATGGATGGCGATTTCAGAACTGATTTTGTAAGGAACCCCAGTGCCTTGCGCCAGCATCCGGCCTTGGTGTTGAATGCCGATTACCGGCCATTGTCCTATTACCCGCTCTCTCTCTGGAGCTGGCAGGAAGCCGTCAAGGCCGCCTGGCTGGACCGGGTGGATATTCTGGCCGAATATAACGAGGTTGTGCACAGTCCCAGTACGGTGATCAGAATTCCTTCTGTTGTGGTGCTGAAAGACTATGTCAAACCTCAAAAGCGTGTGGCCTTCACGCGCTTTAATTTATTTCTGAGAGATGAGTTTTGCTGCCAATACTGCGGCGCGCGCGGGGATCTGACCTTTGACCACGTGGTGCCACGGGCCGCAGGCGGGATCACCAGCTGGGAAAATGTCGTGGCGGCCTGTTCGCCCTGTAATCTGAAGAAGGGCTCCAAATCGCTGCACTATCTGGGCATGTCCCTGCGCAAACCACCCAGACGGCCCGGTGCGGAAGAGCTGCGCAACACTGGCCGGAAATTCCCACCCAACCATCTGCACGACAGTTGGATGGATTTTCTCTATTGGGATACCGAGCTTGACGCCTGAAGCTGCTGTTTCATAACTAGTTTCCCAGTTTCAGGCCTGCCCAAGACGGTGCAGGCCTGCCAAGCGGCGTTACCCTTTTGAGCGTTGCAACATGCCAAACAGATCGCGTGGGTCATCCGGGTCGGCCAACATGTCCAGATCAAGGAAGAAATCGGTTCCCTTGATATGGTCGCGGATATAACGCAGGGCGCTGAAATCCTCGATGGCAAAGCCGACACTGTCAAACAGGGTGATCTGCTTGTTGTCCCGGCGGCCCTGTTTCTGGCCGGTGATGACCTGCCACAACTCCGTAACGGGAAAATCTTCGGGCATCTGCTGGATTTCACCTTCGATGCGGGTCTGGGGGGGGAATTCGACAAAAACATCCGATCGATGCAGGATCCCAGCGGCCAGTTCGGTCTTGCCGGGGCAATCGCCGCCGATCGCATTGATGTGCACCCCAGCGCCAACCATGTTGTCTGTCAGGATGGTGGCATTCTGTTTGTCGGCGGTGCAGGTGGTCAGGATCTGCGCGCCCTCGATGGCCTCTTCTGGCGTGCCGCATTGCACGACCTCAAGACCAGCCGCTGCAAGATTTCGGGCACATTTTGCCGTTGCCGCTGGATCCTTGTCAAACAGACGCACCGATTTCAGCCCGCAGATCGCCTTCATCGCCAGGGTCTGGAATTCGGATTGGGCGCCATTGCCGATCATAGCCATGGTATCTGCACCCTTTGGTGCCAAGTGCTTAGCTACCATAGCGGATGTGGCAGCCGTGCGAAGTGCGGTCAGCATGGTCATCTCGGTCAGCAGCACGGGATAGCCGGTGTAGACATCTGCCAACAGACCAAAGGCGGTGACCGTTTGCAGGCCTTCGCTGGTGTTTTTGGGGTGGCCGTTGACGTATTTGAAGCCATAGGCCTCGCCATCCGAGGTCGGCATCAACTCGATCACGCCCACATCGGAATGGCTGGCCACGCGAGGCGTTTTGTCAAACAGCTCCCAGCGTTTGAAATCGGCTTCGACATAGTCTGCCAGATCTTTCAACATGGTTTCGAGGCCGATGCTGTGCACCAGGCGCATCATGTTGTCGACGCTGACAAAGGGAACAAGTGCTTTATGCGAAGGTGTGGTCATGATGTGGTCCTTTCACGGGGGCTGAGGTGGACGCCGGCCAACATGCAGCGAACCGATCCCCCGGCGGTTTCGAGAGTGGGAATGGAAAGCGGCAGCAGCTGGGCTGACCGCTCTATGATGTTGATCTGCTCAGGACGCAGCGCATCCACGGCGCGGCTGGACAGAGCAAGAAGCCTGGTTTTTCCTTTAAGTTCAAAGGCATTGCCCGCAAAGTTTGCGATCTGATCCGCAGTTAGATCAATGACCTCACGACCCGTTTCCGCCAGGCGATTGGCGATTTCGTGGCGGCGGATCCTATCAGGGATCATGGAGAGGCAGATCAGCGCAAAGTCGGTGCCAAGCCCCATCAACACATTGCTGTGGTAGACATCGCGCCCCTGGGCATCGCGTGCCTCAAAGGCCATGGGCTCATAGTTGAAATGGGTGCAGAACCGTTCCAGCAAAACGGGATCGGCGCGGTTGGATTTCACCGTATAGGCAATGCGGCCCATGTGATCGAGAACCATGGCGCCGGTGCCCTCAAGCGCCAGATCGTCTTGCTCAAGGCCAGAATAGTCGATCACATCCTGCACCCGGTAGAGGCGCTTTAACTCTTCAATCACGTCCCAGCGGCGCTCTAGTCGTCGATTGGCGGCATACATCGGGTAGACCGCGATATGCCCGCCCGCATGGGTCGAAAACCAGTTGTTGGGAAAGACACTATCTGGGGTCTTGGTACTGGTGTCGTCAAAGACATGCACGCGAACCCCGGCCTCTCGCAGGGTTTCCACCGCGCTGTCAAACTCTTGCAAGGCCTGGCGCTTGATCGTTTCTGGATCCCCCAGAGAGATCTGAAATGCATTGTCGCCCTTGGTTTCCGGGTTCGAGCAAAAGTGATGCGGGCGGATCATCACAACCGCGCCGGGGGCTTGCAGGCTGTTCAATTGAAGCTCCGGGTTGGGCGGTCAAAGACACGGCGACCAAGGGCAGAGGCGCAAAGATCCACCATCAGATGCGCCGTGCGGCCCCGTTCGTCCAGAAAGGGGTTCAACTCGACCAGATCCAAAGAGGTCATCAACCCGGAATCATGCAGCATTTCGCAGACCAGATGGCCCTCGCGGACTGTTGCGCCACCTGGCACCGTGGTGCCAACCGCAGGCGCAACGGCCGGGTCCAGAAAATCCACATCCAAAGAGACATGCAGCAAGCCATTTGCCGCCGCAACCTTGGCAAGAAACTGCGCCATTGGTCCGGCAATGCCGTTTTCATCGATATCACGCATGTCATGGCGGTGGATCGCGCTGGCCTCCAGCGCCAGGCGTTCCGGCGTATCAACCGACCGTAGCCCGATCATGCAGACATTTTCCTCTGGCACCGGGTTCGCCACGGTAGGAAAGCCATCAAATCCATCGCGGCCAGTGAAATAGCCAACCGGGGTGCCGTGCAGATTGCCGCTGTCAGTGCTCTGGGGCGTGTGAAAATCCGTATGCGCATCCAGCCAAAGCACAAAGAGCGGCCGATTGACGGAGGCGGCATAATCCGCAACCCCAACAACAGACCCCAGGGATAACGAGTGATCCCCCCCCAAGAACACCGGCAGCCCCTGCGACATGGTTTCCTGCGCGATCGCCGCCAGCGACTGGGTCCAGCCGATCGTTTCGTTGCGGGCAAAGATGCCGCTCTCGTCCGTTTCAGGCGGGTAGGGCGCAGGGGCGAGGTTGCCCAGGTCCTTGACCTGATGGCCCAACCCCGAAAGCGCCTCTGCCAGGCCTGCGGTGCGGTAGGCATCTGGTCCCATCAGGCAACCGGGTCTGCGTTTGCCGCTGTCCACAGGGGCACCAATCAAGATACAGGTCTTTTGGCTCATGGCAGATCTCTCCTCTAGAGTGCTTGCCTTGTTAAAGCCTCCGAATTGGGGTGGTTGAAACCGATCATTTTGACCTTTATGAAAGGGTAACTGCCATATCGGAGCGAAAATTGGATAAAACGGACGAACGCCTTATCGCTGCGCTGCGGCATAATGCACGGGCCAGCCTGTCGGACTTGGCATTGCAACTGGATCTGTCGCGCACGACGGTGCGCGCCCGCATTGAACGGTTGCAGCTGCGCGGCGATGTTCTTGGCTTTACCGTTGTTCTAAAGGAAGACGTCCTGCGCGACCCGGTGCGCGGCTTGATGATGATCGGCATCGAAGGACGCGGTGCCAGTAGGATTATCCGCCAGCTTCAGGGGCTGCCGGAGGTGCGCGCAATTCATACCACCAACGGGCGCTGGGATTTGATCGTCGAACTGGGGACCGAAACCTTGGAAACGCTGGATGCTGCGCTGGCCAAGATCCGCACCTTTGACGGGGTGGTCAGCAGTGAAACCAATCTTTTGCTTGCGACAAAGAAGGATTCCTAGGCGGCCGTCAAGACTTGCTGCGCGCGGCTGCGATCCACAGACAGGCCAAACCGATAGAGGCAATTGCATTCCAGCTGGCCATCGATAGGCTCAACAGTTCCCACGGGATATCATCACAGCGCACCAGCGGCGCGCCCAGGATCTGCTCCATCAACTGTTCCGGCGTCAGCCCGCCAATCGGCCCCGATGTACAGGTCGTCGGACCTTGCCAGAATCCGCGTTCCACCCCGGTGTGATAGATCCCGATGCCCGCGGTGGTCAGCGCCGCTGCAGCCCCTAGATAAAGCAGTGCGTTCACCGGCAGGATCAGTGCCAGAATGCCAATGCCAATTGCCGCCAGATGCGGGTAGCGCTGCCAATAACACAGCTTACAGGGCGCCATCTCTCCGATATACTGAAAACCCAGCGCGCCCAACATCATAAGCGCAGAACCTACAGTTGCGGCCAGCAGAAAAAAACGTTGCATTCACAGATACCTCAGGGCAAAAAATCCACCAAAAAGGAGCACGATAAAGACGCAGAACACAAGCCCTAAACGGTGCTCGATGAAGCTGCGAATGGGGGCGCCAAAGACCCGCAACAGCGCCGCAACAACAAAGAACCGTAGTGCGCGCGCCAACACAGAGGTCGCCATAAAGGTTGCAAGCGGCATGCCGGTCCAGCCGGACATGATGGTAATGACCTTATAGGGAAACGGCGTCACCCCAGCCCCCAGGACCGCCCAAAAGCCAAAGTCATTGAATTTGGTATTAAAGGCCTCCATCGCATCGCCTTTGCCCATGGCTTGCAGAATGGGTTGGCCAATCGTTTCATAGAACAGCGCACCGATTGCATAGCCCAGCAGTCCCCCCGCAACAGAGGCCACCAGCGCCACCGAGGCGATCAGCCAGGCCCGTGAGGGCCGCGCCAGAATCATCGGAATCATCAAGACATCCGGCGGTATCGGAAAGACCGAGCTTTCAACAAAGGCGACCGCCGCCAACCACCACAGGGCATGTGGGTGATCCGCAAGGGCCATAGTTCGATCATACAGCCTGCGCAGCATCCAAGATACCTTTCCCGTTAATCTTTGGTAAGGGGGTTACATGCGGCTGCGCAGAGGTCAATATCACCGTGCTACAAGCGCATATTTTCTGCCGATTTTCTTGCATTCTGCTGACATTTTCCTCTGGACCTCGGGGGCAGGCTTAGTTAGGAACAAACCGTTGCCCAAGTGGCGGAATGGTAGACGCAGGGGATTCAAAATCCCCCGCTGGTGACAGCGTGCCGGTTCGAGTCCGGCCTTGGGTACCATATTCTTCAAGGGCTTGCGTTGCTGAGTTAATGCAAGCCCTTGAGAACCTCTTCACAAGTTCCCCCAGCAGTTCCCCCATTCTCTTTTCGTTCACGTTCTGTCGCGTCGGCTTTGGGCCTGTTTTGAAAGCCTTCTCTGCGATGCACGCTGGCGATACTTTTGAACCATGGCTAGAGTTTTGTGGCCTGTCACAGATTGAATTTCCGCATCAGAACAACCTGCCTCCGCCAGCTCCACCGCAGCTGTGTATCTCCAGCCATGCATGACTAGGCCATTGCATATTGCTCCTGCTGCCGTTCTGACTTTACGAAACCGCTTTTCAATCGCGTCGTAACCAACCGGCATAGTTAGGTTCTTTGCAAGAATGTAGGCGCCACGCCTGGGGATCTCAGACAGGTGTTTGCGCAGGCGTTGCGGACAGTAGATCCAGATGCGGACATCCGTTTTGTCCTGGATTACAGAAATCGATTCTCCGTCAAAGTGCTCCCATTTCATCGAGCACAGATCGCCGGGTCTTTGCCCAGTTCCCGTACCGAGGAAGAAGGCGGTTAGAGCCGTCTCATCGTCAAGATCATTGGCAGCTTCGATATACGCGAGTTGAGCATCCTCCGGCCAGGGTTCAAACTCCCGTTTTGGTCCATATAATTCAATACCTTCTGCGGGATTTTTAACGTCCCAGTCCAGATCATTACTCGCAAAGTTGTATAGCCGCCTGATCAGTTGGACGTACAGATCTGCCTTTCTTGGGGTATCGCCCATCTTTTCATGGATGGCCCTAACCGCTGCCCTGGATGTCTTGGTGATGCATTTTGACGAGTTTTTTTCCAGCAGCGCATCGAGAACCGGATGATATTTTCGCTTTGTTCCATCGGCGAGCTTTTGAAACTTGCTGCTACCCCGGTAGGAAACGATGAGGCGTTGCCAAGAATGCGCGGCGGGTTTTGCGACTGCGGGAGATCTTCCTGATCTGATGGCCCAGTAAGCTCGATCGAATTCAGCGCTGTCTTCGTCAGGCGGAAGTGGAATGTAGCGCTCCCTTCGCTTTGCGCCCTCAGCCCATCTAATTCTGTAATACAGGCGGCCGTTTTTCATGGCCACGTTTGGTTTGCGCTGGCGCCTCATAGTTCAAGATCCTCATTTCCTGCGGGCTTTTTGCCCCGCATCGCAGCTGCCAGCTCGTCAACATCCCAGCGCTCTTCACCCATAATTCGGCAGGGCCCAGGTAGAGCCCCGGCCTCAACCAGTGAGGAAAACAGAATTCTGGGCATGTCGAGGAGCCGGGCTGAGTTTTGCTCAGAAGCGAAAAGTGGCGTTAGCTTTTTCATTGGGGTCTCCTCTGTTCTGAGACGGCAAAAGGTGTTGAGGCTCGCGAGTTTTGTTGGTTCTGGGCTCGTAGCAAATCGAGTTTCAGCATGGGCCTGGATGAGGTGCTGGGGCTGACGGTCGAAGAGCATAAGATCAAAACCCAGGATCCGGCGGCGGTGTTTCAGCCAATTGCCAGCCAGACCAAATCAAAGGACGGCAAGAACCCGCATTGTGCGATCGTCGATGAGCTGCACGAGCATGACAAGCGCGATGTCTGGGACTCGATGGCCTCGGCTCTTGGTGCGCGGGAACAGCCGTTGCTGATCGCCATCACCACAGCCGGTTACAACACCGGGGGGATCTGTTTCGAGCAGCGCAAGTATCTGCAGAGCCTGCTGGACGGGGACCGCAAGAATGAGCGCTATTTCGGCCTGATCTTTGAGGCCGATGAAGGGGATGAGCCGGGAGACCCCAAGACCTGGGCCAAGGCCAACCCTAGCCTGCATGACGCCAAGTCATTGGATTACATGCAGGATGAGTGGGAGAAGGCAGAGGCCAGCCCGGCGGCGCTGGGGGAGTTCCTGCGCAAGCACCTGGATATCTGGACCAGCGTTGGTGCTGCAGCAATTGATATGGAGGCCTGGCGGGCCAGCGAGGATGCCAGCATGAAGTTGGTGCAGTATCGCGGGCACAAAGCCTATATTGGCGTGGATCTTGCCACCCGGAAAGATCCGGCCAGCGTTGTGGCGCTGATCCCTGATGGCAAATTCTATCGCCTGTTCAGCTGGCATTTTTTGCCGGAGAAAATCGTGGATGCGCCAGGCAATGAGCATCTCTGGGGCTGGAAGAAAAAGGGCCTGATCTACACCACGCCAGGGGCGGAACTGGATCTCAACATGGTAGAGGCGTTGGTTCTTCAGCTTGCGGGGCTGGGCGATGATACTTGGGGCTGGTCAGATCTTCCGGCGCTTGATGTTGAGATGGTGGTCTATGATGCAGCTTTTGCCGCGCAGATGGCGGCCAATTGGGAAAACGCCGGCATTACCGCAGTCGAGTTGCGGTCGCGGGCGGCCAACCTGAATGAGCCTTTCAACAAGCTGATTGCCAGCGTTGAAGATCACCGGGTGATCAATGACGGCAATGAGGTTCTGACCTGGATGGCAGGCAACACTCTGCAAAAACAGGTGCAGGGCGGCGACTACATCTATCCGACCAAACAGGTGCCTGAGGATTCCATTGATGGAATGATCGCCACCATGAATGCCATCTGGCCACTATGCCAGGTGCCCGAAGATACAAGCGACGCAGAGCGACGCGGCAGCTTTTTTGCAGCACTTGGAGCCTCATCATGAGCCTGATCGACAAGGCGCTGTCAGCCGTTGGGTTGCAGCTCAAATCCGCCAGTGCGGTTAAATGGACGGATGGCCGTGGCCAAGGTGGCGAGGCTGGCAATGCTGGAGAGCTGGTCAGTGCACAGTCCAGCCTGGGGCTTTCGGCGGTCTGGGGCTGTGCCAACTTGATCAGCGGCACCCTTTCCTCACTCCCCTTCGAGGCGATCCGGCGCACGGAGGGCGGTATTGCCGAGGTGGCCACAAGCCACCCGCTGCACCGGGTGATTTATGAAAGCCCGAACTTTGACCAAACGGCGTTGGATTTCTGGGACTTCATGAATCTATCGCTGGAGCTTTGGGGGAATGCCTATGCCTCGGTGGTGCGCAAAGATGGAAAAGTGACGGCGCTTTACCCGGTTCACCCGGAGGCCATGGTAGTGCGGCGTCTCGAAAATGGCCGGATCGAATATCGGTGGAGCGATAATGGCAGGCCCTTCGTCAAGCTCGATCGGGATGTGTTCCATGTCCGTGGCCCTGGAGGTAATCCGCTGGGTGGCATGTCGACGTTGCGCTTTGGGCTGCAGACTTTTTCCTCGGCGCTGGCGGCAGAGCGGGCGGCTTCCAGCATGTTCAAGAACGGGCTGCGCCCCTCTGGGTTGATCAAGTTCAAGGAGTGGCTGAACGCGGAAGAGCGGATCACAGCGGAGGCTATTATTGAAAAATATCAGGGCGCGGTGAATTCGGGTAAACCCTTCATCGCGGAGGGTGGCCTGGAGTATGAGCAGATCACCATCTCGCCGGAAGACGCACAGATGCTGGAAACCCGCCAATTCTCTGTGGAAGAGATCTGCCGGTTCTTTCAGGTGCCGCCTGCCTTGATCGGCCATGCCGGTGCGTCGACCGCCTGGCCAACAAGCGTTGATCAGCAGGTGCTGATGTTCACCAAGTTCTATCTGCGCCGTCGGGTGAAGCGGATCGAGCAGGCGGTGCACAAACAGCTGCTGACGCCAGCTGACCGGGCGGCGGGGATTGCAGTGCGGATCAATATGGATGGGTTGCTGCGGGGCGATAGCGCCAGCCGTGCCAGCTTCTATCAGACCATGGCCCAGATCGGTGGGATGACCATCAACGAAATCCGCAAGCTGGAAGGCAATCCGCCAGTACCGGGCGGGGATGTCGTTCGGATGCAGATGCAGAATATCCCACTTTCGGAAACAGGAGAAAGCTGATGTCGATTGAGACAAAAGATGTGGTCTTTGACCTCAAGGCCGCAGCGGCAGATGGTGCCATCGAGGGCTATGCCAGTCTGTTTGGTGAGGTGGATCAGGGCGGTGATATCGTTGCCGCTGGTGCCTATGGGGCCAGCCTTTCCAAGCTGGCGGCACAGGATCGCAAGGTGAAAATGCTGTGGCAGCATGATCCGGCGCAGCCGATCGGGGTTTGGGAAGAGCTGCGCGAAGATGATCGGGGTCTTTGGGTCAAGGGCCGGATCCTGACCGAAGTTGAAAAGGGCCGCGAGGCGATTGCCTTGATCAAGGCGGGTTCGATCGATGGTCTGTCGATTGGCTATCGGACGATCAATGCGCAGAAAGACGATGGCGGCAATCGGGTGCTGCAAGAGGTTGATCTTTGGGAGGTGTCACTGGTGACGTTCCCGATGCTGCCAACGGCGCGCGTGGCGACCAAAGGCGATGTGCCTTCAGAACTCATTGAAAAGCTCAAGGCCGGGGACCGGCTGACAGAGCGGGAATTCGAGACAGCGGTCAAGGGACTTGGCCTCTCGAATTCACAGGCGGAGCGTGCCGCGCGCATCCACCTGAAGGGGCAGGGGGATCCTGCTGCAGCGGAGACTGACGCGAGAGTGTTTCTGACAACTCTCATGGGTTCCTGACCCAACAATCAATCCATAATTTATAGGAGGTTCCCCATGTCGGGAGAAACCAAATCCGCTGCAGAGCTTGCAGTGGAAATGAAAGCTGCGTTTGAAACAAAGTTCGATGCGGTGAAAGCAATTGCTGAAGATGCCTTGGGCAAAGCCAAGGCGGGGGAGACCCTGAGCCAGTCCATGAAGGAAAAGGCCGATGAGGCCCTGACCGAGCTTGGCGGTCTCAAGGGCAGCCTGGAAGAGCTGGAGCAAAAGCTTGATCGCACCGGCGGTGACGGCGGGGCAGAAGTCAAATCTATTGGCAGTCAGTTCACCGAGAGCGATGATTTTCTGCGCTTCAAGGACAACCCGCGCAAAAGTGACAGCGCCGAGCTTACGGTCAAGGCTGATCTGACCACCACCACCGGCGGTGCGGGTGGCATGGGAGCGGCGGTGCATTCCAACCACCTGCCCGGCATTGCGCCGATGCCCCAGCGTCGGATGACTGTTCGTGGCCTGTTGATGCCTGGGCAGACGGATCAGCCCAACATCGATTATGACCGCGAGACCGGGTTCGCCAATAATGCGGATGTGGTTGCCGAGGGTGGGTTGAAACCGCAATCTGATTTCCAGATCGAAGAAATCCAGACCCGCACCAAGGTGATCGCGCATTGGATCCGGGCGTCCAAACAGACCCTGTCCGATGTGGCGCAAATTCGCTCCATTATCGACAATCGCTTGCTTTATGGCCTGTCTTTCAAAGAAGAACAGCAGCTCTTGTTTGGCGATGGCACCGGCGAAAATCTGCATGGTATCATTCCGCAGGCCACGGCCTTTGCGCAGCCTGTCGGCTTCCCGGTTGGCACCTCGATCGACCAGGTGCGGTATATGGCGCTGCAGGCGGTTCTGGCGGAATACCCTGCCACCGGCATTGTGATGCACCCGGCGGATTGGGCCTGGATCGAAACCCTGAAAGATGGCGAGGGTCGCTATATTATCGGCAACCCGCAGGGCACTCTGTCGCCCACGCTTTGGGGGCTGCCGGTGGTCGCGACCCCGGCTATGGCGCTGGATAAGGTTCTGGTTGGGGCCTTTGATATGGGGGCGCAGATCTTTGATCAGTGGACCTCGCGCATCGAGACGGGCTTCCAGAATGATGACTTCACCCGCAACAAGGTGACTGTCCTGGCTGAAGAGCGTTTGGCGTTGGCCGTCTACCGCGATGAATCTTTCATCTATGGCGATTTTGGCCGTCAGGCCGTCTGACCCCCTCTCTGACCAATCGGGGAGGCGGGCAAGCTGCCTTCTCGTACTGCCAACTGGAGTAATATCACATGGATTATAAAGTGTTGCGCCCGCATCTGGGCGATAAGGCCTATCTGCCGGGCGATGTGCGATCGGCAAAGGCCGCCTCGGTATCGCATCTGGTGGCGAAAGGTGTGCTGGCCCTTGTGACGCAGGAAGAACCATCTTCTGAAGATGGTCAGAAAGCCGTGGCCGAAAACAGTGGCAACGCGGCGGGTCTGCTGACCGCGCTGGAAAACAAGGCCGACGAGCCGCCGCAGAATGCAGCGACCACAGGCCCTGGCACGGTTGAAAAAACCAACTCCAAAACCTAGCAGGAGCATAGGCAATGTGGCTGGAGAGGCTTACAGGCGGGGCAACTGACCTGATCACTTTGGCGGATGCCAAGGACAAGTTGCGCATCATATCTCCTGAGGGTGACGACCCAGAGCTGGACGCGGAGATTGCCCGTGTGATTGCCTCTGCATCGGCTGCTTTGGATGTGGATCAGGACGGCTTTGGCGGGTTGGGGTTCCCCCTGGTCTCGCAACAATGGTGTCGTCGCGGTGCCGCGTTTGATGAGCGGTTTCTGCAGCTTCCCTTTGCGCGGATCTTGTCGGTTGACGAGATCCGCTATCTGGATGCGACGGGAGCGGAGGTGGTTGCTCCCGCCGAGAGTTACGCCCTGGTGGGGCGTGGGCGGATGCGCCAGGTGGTGCGGGTGTCCGGCGTGTCGTGGCCCGCTGTTGCTGATCGGCCTGATGCTGTCACACTTACATTTACTGCAGGTTTTGAAAGCCTGGAGGCGGTACCGGAGGATTTGAAGGCGGCGGCAAGGGAGTTGGTCAAGTTCTACTATGATCATCCGCTTGCCGACGCCGCCACCGGGATTCCTGAGCAGGTGCAGCGCGGTGTAGATCGGTTGACCCGTCGCTATCGGGCATTTGCGCTATGAAACGGCAAGCACTTCCGCCTCTCGATCGGCGTGTTTCTCTTTTGGGCACCCAGTATGAGGAGAACGAAGCGGGTGAAAATGTTGCGACTGGTTGGGACGAGATTGCAAAGGCTAGAGCCAACTATGCGCCAGTGTCTGATGGTGAGCGCCTTCGGGCGGCGGCTGTTGAGCAGAAGGTCGAGGCGCGCTTTGTCATGCGTTGGTCTAAAGCTCTAGCCGTGATTACTGGTGAAAATAGGCTGCGTTTTGACGGTGCTGATTGGCACATTACCGGGATCAAAGAAATTGGTCGGCGGCGCATGTTGGAAATCAGCGCATGGCGGGTCAAGAAAGCAGGGGGCTGATATGGTTGCGAAACTGCGCATTGAAGGGTCTGGGGATATCGAGCGCGCCCTGGTGCAGCTGACGCGGGGCCAGTCCAAAGGGTTGCGGACCGAGGCTTACCGCGATGTCGTGGGCGTCTGGACCGTCTGTTATGGCGAAACCAAGGGCGTGCAGCCCGGTGATCGCTACAGCAAGGCCGCGTGCGACGCGATGCTGGCGCGCGAGATCCTCGCTTATGAGGCGGCGCTGGATCGATGCCTGAAACACCCGGTGCCCATCGGTATGAAGATCGCCCTGGTCAGCTGGACCTATAATGTCGGGGCAGGGGCCGCCTGCACATCGACCCTGGTGCGCAAAGCCAATGCCGGGGATCTCGCCGGGGCCTGCGATGAGCTGCCACGCTGGAACAAGGCGGGCGGGCGCGTCTGGGCCGGGCTGGTCAATCGACGCGGCGCTGAACGGTCCATGTGCCATCAGGCCCTGAAAGCGGCGGCATGATCCGGGCTGTTATCTTGCGCAATCTACCGGGCATTGCCCTGGTTGCGGTGCTGGCCGGGGGCGTCTGGACTGTGGCGGATGCCTTCCAGGACCGCAGCCGGTTGCGCGCCGATCTGGCCGCTACCCGATCGGAGCTGGCCACAGCGCAGGCCACCCTGCAGCAGGCCGCCGAGACCGCCCGCATCCACCGCGCCCACCTGGACCGCGCCGCCGATCAGGCCCGCGCCTGGGGGGCGCTATCAAATGATCTGCAAAACATGGAGGGCCGCGATGCGTCTTTATCACCTTTGCTTGCCGCTACTGCTCAGCGCCTGTTCTCAATCGGCCAGTGAGGCGGTTATGCCGCCGCCCCAAGTGCCGGCCGATCTGCTGCAGCCCTGCGCTGGATACACCGGGCCAGTGCCGCAATCCGAAGGCCAGATCTCGGATGCTCTGATCGCCGAGGCGCGCGGGCGGACCTGCGCCAATGGCAGGCTGGCAGCTGTGGCCGAGGTATTGGCCCTGCCAATTCTTGAAGACTGATTCCTCCGCGTTGTAGCCAGGATCTCCTAGCAGCCATTCGGTGTTTGGCAAGCGGCTCACCAGAGCGATCATCACGGTCTGTTTCTAGCCATAACCTGCGGACTAAGCCACCATCATCTCGGCGAAGACGCCTCTATGGCTCCACCGTTTCCAGCGATTTCTTATGCTTTTGTCCGGGCCGCATTCCTTCGCGGTCATCACAATAAGTGCCGGAAATCAATGGCTCTTGAGTCTAAGGACCGCTTGTGCCGCCAGTGGGGCTCTGCTCCAAACCTCCGAGGATATTTGTAAAACAGAGTTTTCAAGTAGAATTTCCATGCGGAACAGGCTAGGAAGCCGATGGTCGCGAATAGAATGATGGCCTGTCCTCTGTTGGGGGTAGGCGGTTTCAACTAGTCCTCCAACAGGATGATATATTATATATGATGTCTATTTTTGAAGATGATTTCTTGAAGATCAAATCGCGCCAAAATAAAAGCGACCACGAAAGCAACTCTATCCTCCTGTCCTTCACTGGAATCGGCCACGCAATGGGTGATTTGAACGTTCAAAAGCCAGAGTTCTTTGGGGCAGGACGCTCTTTTGACAACATCATATTCATAATCGATAAGACAAGGTCTTGGGCAAATAAGTTGGATTTTGACATTGTCAAAGACGCTATAGCGCCGCTTGTTGGGAAACGAAAGATTTACTCTATTGGCAACAGTATGGGGGGTTTTAATTCTATTATATCAACACATTATGTGCCAACAGAAGTATGCGTCGCGTTTGTCCCTCAGTATAGCGTCAATCCATCTATCGTTCCTTGGGAAGGCAGATGGAAAGAACACACCTCAAATATCAAAAAATTCCGTTTTGATAGCGTGCGAGAATATATGAGTAATACAACAGACTACTTCATATTTTCTGGTGGAAATGGCCCGGACCGAAGACATGCACATCTATTTCCAGTAAAGAGCAACATCCGTCACTACTCTTTTCCTAGTATTGCTCATAATGTTTCTAAAAGACTTAAAGAAATGGGCGTATTGGATAATGTAGTGCAGTCCTGTTTCGATCGTGCAAGTGACCTGCCCCAAAGCCTAGAATATGACATACTAAGCCCCAAAAGTATTTGAAACCTAGGCCATCAATATAGCAGGAGCGAACTGAGCGCAGGCCAATTTGGTATTCTAGCATCAGGGAATAGAGCCCGAAGCACCGCAGGCCGTGACATCGGCCCTGACGGCTGTCGGTGGTGCTGACGGTCTGACGGCGCTGGCCATGATGGGGCTGACCCGAGCGGCCAGTTGAGCATCTTTTGGGGCGCCTGACCTGCTGGGCATCAGATTGCCTCGCGTCGTGAGTTCGAGCAGCTGCGCAAAACGGACCCAGCCACCCTGACGGACCTGCAACGCGCGGCCCGGTTTTTGTATCTGCAGCGCTAGGACTTTGGTGGCAAGCTCGGTGGTGTCTTTGGCGTTGCCACCGATCGCCCGTCTAGGTTCAGCCTGTCGCGCTTGGAGCCAATTCTTGAAGCAGCCCATGAACGGCTGGAAAGCGTGATCTTTGAGAACCTCGACTAGTCGGATTTGATCCGCCGCTATGATGGCAGCAAGACGCTTTTCTACCTGGATCCGCCTTATTGGGGCGGCGAAAGCGACTATGGCAAAGGTCTGTTTGAGCGCAGCGCCTTACAGGCAATGGGCGAGCAGCTGGCCGAAATCCGTGGCAAGTTCATCCTGTCGATCAATGATCGCCCTGAGATCCGCGAGCTGTTCGCCGGATTTTAGTTTGAAGAGGTGCGGTTGAAATATACCGTTACTGCAGGCGGCGCGACGGAGGCGGCAGAGCTGATCATATCCAACTTTGAGCCGCGGATCGGGTTGATCTAGGGAAGGAGGAATTGGCTGGCGGGGCATAGTGGTCTCGCCAGTTGTAAAAGGGCGGGAAAGTGTGAATTCGCTGCACGTGCATGGATCGAGCTATGTCCGGGCGAAAGCGGTCGCTCAAAGAGCCACGCCCTAGATGTGGTTGCAGCAGCCTGCATCAATGACTGCTATGCGTAACAACATAACATAATCCAGATGATCACAGAAGGGTTTGCTATGCGTCGTCGCAGATACGTTTAGCGGAGACGGCTTAGGTTTCCGCTTTGTAGCGCCTCATAAATTTCGAAATCCAGGGCGTTTGCCCTGTGCAGTTCTGCGGTTAACTCTGGTGACAGGGACATATCCT
>NZ_JAJQRG010000014.1 GCF_021228235.1 Pseudophaeobacter flagellatus | reverse complement strand
CGTGACCTGAGCTACCGCGTCGATCTTGAACTCATCTGAATAGCGAATTTGCCCTGACATGTGCATCGTCCTTTGCTTCCAAAATTACCAAGCAAAGCGTCTACAAATCTAGGGGCACCTCAGGCCTCTGGTCTGGTCAACTTCCGTTTCGGTTGCTGCTCGTCGCCTGACAGGTGCGGCGCATCGCGGGTTATTTGGAAAAACAATCCGGTTTACCTAATCTTACGAACCTTCCGCTACCTTTTGTGGGTTCCCCAAAGTCCCCCAACGAAAGCCGGGTAGAATTCATGACACGACCAGATTGGCTAGAAGACCTTGTTGCCGGTAAAACGACCCAGATAGGAGACATTGGTAACAACAAGATGGATGGCACTACCGGCGACGATACAATCGATGCAGACGCGGGTAACGATACCGTTGCGGGTGAAGAAGGCAGTGATCTTATCGATGGGGGCGAGGGCGATGATGTCATCTATGGTGACATGGGAGATGGCTTTGCGCAGGGGGTGAATGCCTCTCCCCTGTCGCTGGAACTCGCCAATATGCAATATGTTTCCCACGATGGCTACCTGGGGACTGCGGGCGATTCTGCCATCTTTAGCGATATTGCAACGCTTGAGGACGGCAGCAAGGTCTGGGGTCGGCTGGTTCTGGTGGAAAAATCCAACCCGGATATGTTGGTAACGTTTGGCTACGCCGAGGGGGCAGAAGTCTTTCTGAGCGGGGATGAATGGGGGGATCAGGCCACCTTCCGTTTGGAATTCTACGACCCGAATACTGGCGAACCTATTTTCCTCAACTCGACCGCGACCTTTAATGATGTCGATGACAACAGTTATATTGGCGATGCCGAAGCGGTCATTGTTGATGGCAACAGCTTCACCTCCTTTGGCGTGTCGCAGGATTCTTCGCTGACGACAACAACTGACGGCCATATGGTGACGGCCACCGGGTCTGAACTAAACGACTATTTTGATCAGGACGCCTGGTTCTCTGCCCAGTTCGAGGACAGGTCTTCAATTGAATTCACCCTGCAGACGCGAGAGGGAGATTCCGGTTTCACTCTCTCTGGGGATATCATTGATGATCCCGTTGTTTCCATCATCGAACAAGGCGCCGATACCGTTTTGGCGGGGGATGGTGATGATGTGGTCTATGGCCAGGGGGGGAATGACTCGCTTTTTGGTGAGGATGGCAACGACAGTCTGGATGGCGGTGACGGCGACGACGTAATGGACGGCGGGATCGGTTCTGACACCCTGCTCGGTGGCGCCGGCGGCGATACCATCTCGGGTGGCGAGGGCGACGATTATATCGAAGGTGGTGAAGGAAATGACTTTCTGTCCACCGGCATCGGGAACGATACGCTGATGGGCGGGCAGGGCGATGATACGCTGCACAACTCGGCCGGGGACGACAGCCTTGTTGGGGGTGTCGGCAACGACAGCATCGTGGCAACCGACGGCAATGACACTCTGGAAGGCGGCGACGGCAACGACACCATGTACGGGGGCAATGACAACGACGTTCTGCGTGGTGGCAATGACGCCGATCTGATGTACGGCGAAATGGGCAGTGACAGCCTAGATGGCGGTGCCGGTGATGATGTCATGTCCGGCGGTGCTGGCAATGACACTCTGATTGGTGGTGACGGCGGCGATACCATCTCGGGTGGTGACGGTGACGATTATATCGAAGGCGGTCTTGGCAATGACTATCTGACCACCGGCCTTGGCAATGACACGCTGATGGGCGGCGAAGGCGATGATACGCTGCATAACTCGGCCGGGGACGACAGCCTTGTTGGCGGTGTCGGCAACGACAGTATCGTGGCAACCGACGGCAATGACACCCTGGAAGGTGGTGACGGCAACGACACCATGTATGGGGGCAATGACAACGACCTCCTCGTCGGCGGCGCTGGCGCAGATCTGATGTATGGTGAAGCGGATTCCGATACCTTTGAGATCTCTGATGGTTTTGGCAATGACACCGTGGTCGGCGGCGAGGCCGGAGTTGACTATGACACCGTGGATCTTTCGGGTGTTACCGCCAGTGGCGTAACGGTCACCTATACAGGGGATGAGGCGGGCACCGTCACCGACGGCGCTGATACGATCGGCTTTTCCGAAATCGAAGCGATGACGCTGACCGGGCAGGACGACGTGGTGGACGCTTCAGCTGACAGTGCTGGCATTATCATCGACGCGGGCGCCGGCGATGACACGATCACGCTTGGCGGCGGCAGCGATTCCATCACCAGTGGCGCTGGCTATGACCAGATTATCCTGACTGCAAGCGGTGGTGCCGATACCCTCAGTGATTTTAATGTCTTCGATGATGATGAGGACGGATTTTACAACGATCAGCTTGATGTTTCAGATCTGACCGGTGGCACCGGACTGGATGGCAGCGTCCGCAGTCAGGATGTTTCGGTGTCGGATGATGGCTTTGGCAATGCGCTCCTCAGCTTTCCTGGCGGAGAGACCCTGGTGCTTGAAGGGGTGTCCCCGGCGCAAATCACCAGCCCGTCGCAGCTGCATGCTGCCGGGATACCCTGCTTCACCCCCGAGGTTCTTTTGGCGACCCAGCGCGGCACCGTGCCAGCCGGCCAAATCCAGGTGGGGGACATGCTGCAAACTGCCGATAACGGATTTCAACCGGTGATTTGGGTTGGACAGCGCAGGCTGGACCACGCCGAGCTGCTGCGGCGGCCTCATCTGCGGCCCTACTGTCTTAGCCCGGGCGGTCTCCTGTCGCCTGAACGGCCAATGCTGCTGTCGCCACAGCACCGCCTGCTGGTCCATCGTCGGACTCTTGGGGAAGATAACCCCTTTGGCGAAAGCTTTGTGTCAGCAAAGTTGCTGGCCGGGATAGACGAGAATTGCGGCCAGCAGCTCTATGGCGATCAGGGCGTCACCTATGTTCATCTGATGACCGAGCAACACGAGGTGGTTTTTGCCGAGGGCATTGCCACGGAAACCTTCTGGCCCGGCCCCGAGGCTATTCGCGGGCTATCGGCTGACAATATGCGAGAGCTGTTTGAACTCTTCCCCGACCTGGCACCGGTCTATGGACTGGCCGGGGAACCGGGTCGCGGGCAGGTCCGTCAGATCTATGGGGAACTTGCCCGCCGAAGCTTGAAGCGCCGTGATCTGTCATTTTTGGGCGCAGCTTAGGCTGCTGCTTGTTTGGCGTGTCGCGGCGGGGAACAGAGGTAAACAAGGGCTTGCCCTTGACGCGCAGGCGCAGGCCGGTAATCGCTTTCCCCTCCAGCACAGCACTTTGACATGGGCCTGCGTCAGCAGCCGGACCTTTGGGTTCTGGGTCAACCGATTGGCCAGTACACAGCCCGCTGGGCCCGCGCTGATGATGATATCGTCAGAGTGGCCGTCCAGCTGTTCACTCTACATCATCACGCGCGCCCGCAAAGCCCTGCATGCGATGGCGCAGATCCAACCAGGCAGCATAGCGCCTCGCGTAGAAATCCTGCATCTGCGGATCCGGCGAAAACCCCTTGGCGGATCGGGTCATGGCGGCAAGGGCTTGTTCGTAATTTGCAAACTGGCCCAGACCAACAGCGGCGCCGATGGCAGCCCCAAGCGCGCCTGTTTCCTGCGCCTCGGCCACGGTTATCGGCACGCCAAGACAATTGGCAAACATCTGCGGCCAATGCGGGCTGCGGGCTCCGCCTCCGGACAGGGTTGCGCGCTCAAAACTGACCCCGGCGGCCTCTAGGACCGCGATATGGCGTTTATGTTCGAACATCACGCCTTCAAACAGGGCGCGCAGCATGTGGCCTTCGCCATGCCATCCCGCCAGCCCAAAGAAACCAGCACGTTCCTGTGCCGCCAGCCGCGAGCCATAGAGGAAGGGGTGGAAAAACGGATCGTCCAGCCCCGGTGGGGTCTGGTCCAGGCAGGCGTTGCAATAGCCAAAGGGATCATCATGATGGCCACCACGTTCGACAAAGGTGCGGACATACCATTCCAGGTTGGCAGCCGATGTGGCACTGGAGTCGATATTCACAAAGCGCTCAGGGCCAAACCGGGCCACCATAAAGACACTGTCATCCTGCACCGGAGTGGTTGAGAATACCTGGTTGATGCTCCAGGTGCCCACGATGATCGAGGCCTCGCCAGCCGAAACAACACCTGACCCCAGGGCGCTGGCAATGACGTCAAAATAGCCCGCAATCACCGGGGTGCCGGGGGCAAGCCCGGTTGCCTGGGCGGCGGTGGCAGTTACACCGCCGACTGTCGCAGCCGGGTCAAGCAGTTCTGGCAGCTTGTCGCGCGCATCCGCCAGCCCATAGAGTGCCAGAAGGCCATCGTCATAGCATCCCTCGGGCAGCCGGGCCAATCCGCAGCCGCTCATATCGGATAGGTCGCTGACGCGGCGGCCTGTCAGCTGGTAGCTGAGGAAATCCTTGCACAGCAGCACCGTTCCGGCGCGGGCATAAAGATCGGGTTGGTGCTGTTTCACCCAGGCCAGCAGGCTTGGCGTCTGCGCGGGCCAGGGGCGTTGCAGGCAGATGTCATGCAATTCCCGCCCTACCTGTGCATCCAGCGCCTGCGCCAGCTCTGCGGCGCGGGTATCCAGCGACTGAATACCCAGCAGCGGTGCCTGGTCCTGGTCCAGCAGATACAGCCCGTTGCCATGACCGGCACAGCCAATGGCGATGATCTGCGCGGCATCAATGCCCGCACGATCAATGCAGCCGCGAATGGCGCTTTGGGCATTGTCCCACAGCTCGTTCAGGTCACGTTCTACGTGACCTGGCTGGGGGGTGGAGGACTGGCCATCCAGGGCGCAAAGCGCGATCTGTTTGCCGTGCAGATCAAACAGAACCGCCTTGATCACCGTATTGCCGGCATCCAGCCCCAGCAGATATTTTTCCTGATCAGCCACGATTGTATACATCCCAGGCTTCTTCGCCGCTGGCACCGGTGTGGATCATCGCCATAAGGGCGGCGACAACCGCTTTGGGATTGTCGTGCTGATAGATATTACGCCCATAAACCATGCCCTTGGCCCCCTGCGCCATAATCGCGGCGGATTTCATCAAGACGGTTTTCAGATCTTCCTTGCCGCCTCCGCGTACCAGAACCGGCACCCGTGCGGCTGCGACAACACGGTGGAAGTCTTCGGGGTTTTCGGTCGGGTCTGCCTTGATGATATCGGCGCCCATTTCGCTTGCCAATCGGGTCAGGGTCACAATCTTTTGGGCATCGCCATCCACCTGATAGCCACCGCGTACATCGTTGGGCAGCATCACCAGCGGTTCAATCATCAGCGGCATGCCGTATTTGTCACAGGCGGCCCGCACCCGGCTGATGTTTTCAACGCATTGGCGAAACAGCTCTGGTTCATCCGGCAACATGAACAAATTGACCACCACTGCTGCGGCATCCATTTCCAGGGCGCCAATCAGCGGTTCGTCGGCGTTTTGCAGCATCGACCACATCACCCGGTGGCGCTGGTCATTGTAGGGGTTGCCCATGTCGATCCGCATCACCAGCGCCGGTTTATCCTTTTCGGGTCGTGATTGCAGCAAATCCGCCTGGCCATAGGCGCATTGGATGGCATCCGGGCGCGCCTTGATCAGTGTGTCCATGACCGCTGGCATATTCTCCAGCCCAACCAGAAAGCTCGTCTCGTTACAGACGCCGTGGTCGATCGCCACATCCAGGCAGCCACCATTGCTGAACATCCGGTTCATGCGGGCTTTGGTACTGATTTTCATTGGGGTGTCCTTCGTTCAATTGCGGCTGTCGAGCATATCTTGCGATACGCCGTAATAGCTGTTGAGTTCAGCAAGCAGGGCCTGCTTTTGCTGGGTTGTTTCGGCCTGTGACCAGGCCATAAGGGGGCGCAGAACGGCGCAGATCTGGTCAATCATCCGGGTTGAAATCTGGCCGGTAATCGCCAGTGGGCTGCGTCGCAGCACGATATCCGACAGGGTCACCACATGTTCGTGGAGGGCCAGAAAGGCGATTTCCCCGGTGGTGGTGGCGCTGGCATCTGTCAGCGGGCGATCATCGGTAAAGGCGGCGCAAAAGGCGGCGACCTCGCTGGCGCGGCTGCCGTAGGTCGCAAGCAGATGGTCCCTGCGGGAGTCGCCCGTGGCGGTGGCATCGGCCTGCGCGCTGGCAAAGCCCACGCCGCCGCCAATTGCCAGCGTGCGGGTGCTGGTCTGGCGCGGGTGTTTCAGCTCTTGCAGCACAGCGTTGCTTGTCTGTTCGGCAAAGGCGCGAAAAGTGGTCCATTTGCCGCCGATCATGCAGAACTGCGGCACAGTGCCATTGATCCTGCGCACATCATGCCCGCGTGAGATGCGCCCGGTATAGTCGTGGTCGCTTTTGGGGAGGGGGCGTATGCCGCTATAGCTAAAGACGATTTGATCTGCCGATAGGTCGATATCGGGAAAGACCCGCCCCAGCGAGGCCAGGATATAGTCGCGTTCTGCCGCCTCGCAGCGTACCCGCTGCGCCGCCTCGACCCGGATATCGGTAGATCCAGCCAGCACTTTGCCGAGATAGGGAAAGACAATGCAAACCCGGCCATCATCATTTTCAAAGTAGATCATATGGCCATCCAGCGCCTGCATCAGGCTGGCATTGTCAAGGATCAGATGTGATCCCTTGGTGCCCGACACCAGCGGCGCGGTCCGGGTCGCACCGGGGTTGAGCGCGCTGATGGCGCTGTCCAGCCAGGCCCCCGTCGCGTTGACAATGACCTTGGTTTTGATGGGCTTGCGGCTGCCGGTCACGCTGTCGGTGACATGCCAATTGTCACCATCGGGGGTTAGCTCTGCATAGCTTAGCGCCCGCGATTCCGGGCTGTGCTGTTCAACATCCAGGATCATTTCCAGGCCCAGCCGTTCCGGATGGCTGATCCAGGCGTCATAATAGGTGGCAGAGCAGAGCAGATCCGGCGTTAGCGCCGGGCGGGCCCTGCGGGTGCTGCCTGCGCTGTGGAACTGGTGCCTGGGCAGAACACGGTTACACCGTGTCACCCAATCATACAGCCCCAGCCCCAGTTTGATCGGCAGGGCGCCGCGCCGCGAGGGTTTGCCAGACCACCCCAGGAAAGAGGCCGCCGCATTCAGGGTGCCGGACAGCAAAGAGGTGATCGGGATGGTGGTGGGCAGGGGCTGCACATAGTGGGGCGCGTTGCGCAGCAAAGCATCGCGTTCGGCGAGGGATTCCTTGACCAGATCAAACTCGCCGTTTTCCAGATAGCGCAGGCCACCATGGATCATCCGAGAGGGGGCGGCACTGCAGCCGGAACAAAAATCGTTTCGTTCCACCAGCAGAACGCGTAGCCCCTGCAGGGCGAGGTCGCGGTAAACCCCGATCCCATTGATCCCACCGCCCAGCACAACAACATCAAAGCTGTCATCGTGTGAAAGCGCAGCAAGGTTGTCTTGGCGTTGTTTGGACATAACTTCTCCGTTTGCCGACCCGAGAGGGCGGCAGAATTTAAATCAACCAGGGTCAGGTGATTAGCCGTCTAGGTCTTGCAGATGTTGCCGCGCGGCACTGTTGATGCCTTGGATATCTGCCGCAGAGAGCCGGATACGCCCGGCCTTGGCATTTTCCTGGGCTTGATCTGCATTGCGCGCACCGCACAGGGAAAAGGTGATACCGGGCTGTTGTAGCGTCCAGGCAATGACGATCTGCGCCAGGCTGGCAGAATGGGTGGCGGCGATCGGGATGATTTCCTCCATCAGCTGTTGCACCTTTTGCCGGTTTGGCGCTGAAAAGCGCGGGTTATCCCGGCGCTGGTCATCGCCTTCGAATTTGCGCTCGACGGTCATTTTGCCCGACAATAACCCCAGCGCCAGCGAGGAATAGCTGAGCACAGAGACGCCGTTTTCCTGCGCAAGCGGCAGCAGGGTTTGCTCGATGTCGCGCTTCACCATGCTGTATTCTTCCTGGATGGCATCCAGCTGCCCGGCCGCCAGATAGGCGCTGATATCTGCAGCACTGGTATTGCTGGCACCGATAGAGCGGATTTTGCCCTGCTTTTTCAGCAGCTCCAGTGCCTCCATCGTTTCTTCAACCGGGGTGGTCGGGTCCTGCCAATGGGTGATGTAGTGGTCGATGTAATCGGTGCCCAGCCGGGTGAGGCTTTGTTCGACCTCGTAGACGATCGCATCGCGCCCCAGGTAGCGATGCACTGGCCCGCTCTCAAGGTCGAAGAAATGGTTGCCGTTCTGGCAATGCCAGACAAGCCCGCATTTGGTGGCAAGAACAACCTTGTCGCGCCGCCCCTTCAGGGCCTTGCCGACGATTTTCTCGGCAGTGCCCTGCCCATAGGCCGGGGCGGTGTCGATCAGGCTGATGCCCGCCTCAATTGAGGCCTGGATTGCCTTGATCGAAGTGGCCTCGTCGGTGCCCCCCCACATCCAGCCGCCAATGGCCCAGGTGCCCAGACCAATGGCCGAGGCCTCTATTCCACTTTTGCCAATCGGGCGCGATAGCATTTCATGCGACATTGGGTTTACTCTCTTTTGGGTTCAATAGGTTGAGCGCGGTTTCTTCGTCCAGCACCAGGGCGTCCAGATAGCCGCCGTTCAGCGTGGCCCGGATAGGGCGGGCTTTTTCCAGTCCCGAGGCAATGCCAATCACCCGGCCACATTCGGCCAGATCTCCGGGATCAAGGGCAACCAGGCGGTGGTTCAGGGGGTAATCCGCAACCCGACCATCATCGCCGATCAGATGCGCCAGCAATTCGGCAACAACGCCAGAGTTTGCCAGCATCTTGCGATCTGCTTCGGGGACCGGGTTCAGGTCGTAATAGCTGGAGTCCGCCGCCTGTATCGAGCCGATCCCCAGCAGGGCAACATTTGCCTTGCGCGCAATATCAAAGACATCGCGCACCGATCCGACCTCCATCAGCATGTCGCGCTGGGCGCGGGTTTCGGCAAAGAGTGGCGCATGTACCAGCATGGCGCGCCCGCCCAAGCGTTCTGCCAGCTGGGTGGCCAGGTGGTTGACATCGGTGAAATACTTGCCCTGTACCCCGCCTGTCAGCGGTACAACGGTGACATCGCGCGCTATATCGGCCGTCAGGTTTTCGACCACCGCGCTGATGGCCTTGCCACCGGTGATGGCAATGACATCGCCATCACGCAGGGTTTCCAGCAGGAAATTGGCTGCCGCCCGGCCCACCTGTTGCAGGGTTGTATCGGGGTTGCCCGACGCTGTGGGGGTAATTACCGCGCTGTTCAACCCGGTGGTCCGGACCATTTGCTCTTCACAGTCGATCAGATGCTGAAACCGGCTTTTGATGTCGATCTTGACCATGCCCATCCGCCGCCCCTGGGCAATCAGCCGGTTCACCTTGGAGGTTGACAGGTTGAGCTTGGTTGCGATCTCGGATTGTTTCAGGCCCTCAACAAAGTGGAGCACAAGAACCGCGTGAATTTGACGGGCGGTTTCATAGTTCGGGCTTGCCTCGGTCATTTGCGCCCCCGCCGTTTTTGCAGGTAGTGATCAATCGATACCGCCGCCAGCAGGATAGAGCCGCGAATGATGTCTTGCCAGTAGACCGATACATCCAGCAGCGCCAGCGAACTGGAAACTACCGATAAAAGGACTACGCCGAGGATGGCGCCAAAGATCGTGCCAGTGCCGCCCGACAGGCTGGCGCCGCCGATCACCGCAGCGGCAATCACGTTCAGCTCCATGCCGATGCCAAATGTTGGCTGTGCCGATCCAAAGCGGGCCATATAGATGATCCCGGCAAATCCGCAGAGCGCCGAACACAGCGTGGTGGTGAGAAAGACAACCTTCTTGGTGCGGATGCCAGAATAGGCGGCGGCGCGTTCATTACTGCCGGTGTAAAAGACCTTGCGAAACACGGTTGTCTTGCGCAGCAGGAAATCAAAGGCAACTACGGTCACAAGAAAGATGATGATCACCAGTGGCACCGGCCCGATAGAGCCCTGGCCGATGAACTTGAACTCAGGGGGGAGGGTGAACAGGCCCAGCGGGCGCCCGCCAGTCGCCAGCAGGCAGATCCCGCGGGCAATCACCATGACCGCCAGCGATACAATAAAATGGTGCAGCCCGACGCGGGTGACAAAGAAGCCCATGATGGCCCCGACGCCAGTACAAACCAGAATGGCAATCGCCGAGGCAAGCCAGGGATCAACCCCGGCCAGGAACAACCAGCCCGCAACCACCATTGCCAGAGCGGTGACCGAACCGACAGAGAGATCGATGCCACCTGAAATCAGCAGGATTGTCATGCCGATGACCACAATGCCTTCGACCGCGAAGGCCATGACCATTGCCCGCATGTTCACCCAGGTCAGAAAATAGGGCGATGCAAATGACATCACGATAAACAAGGCCAGAATGATCGCAATCAGCCCTGTTTCCCGCATGCGCAACAGCCGGAGCACAATGTTCTGCGCCGCTGCCGCGCTGGCCTGTTTTGGGGTGGCCCCCGTTTGGCCGGCCCCCGTTCTTCCGGCCTGTGTTGTGCCAGTGTCTGTCAAAGTAGAGTTCCTCACCGCCTTGGTCCTTTGTCTTTCACGCCGCCGTGGCATCGGTCACCGATGCCAGTTGCATGATGTTTTCTTCTGTCATCTTGGCGCCGCTGACTTCACCGCTTATGCGGCCTTCGCGCACCACTGCCACCCGGTCGCACAGCCCAATCAATTCCGGCAGTTCTGAGGAGATGACGACAATTCCGACGCCCTGGGCGGCGAGCGCGCGCAGGATGCGGTGGATTTCGCATTTGGCGCCGACATCCACGCCGCGTGTGGGTTCATCCAGAATGATGAGTTTCGGATTGATGCTCAGCATCTTGGCAATCGCTACCTTCTGTTGATTGCCACCGGACAGCGACGATACCGGGTCGCTGAGGCAGCCACATTTCAGGTTGAGCATGCGCCCCAGATCTGCGGCCTGCTGGGTTTCCTGCGCGCTGTTCAGCACCCCGAGCGGCGATGATACCCGCTGCAAATCCAGTGCAGATACATTGGCCGAAATCGCCATGTCCAAAAAGATGCCATCGCCTTTGCGATCTTCCGACAGGTAGACCACACCGGCCTGGATGCTGTCTTGATAGTCTCGGGGAGTCAGGAGGGCACCATTCAAAAAGGTCTCACCGCGCACGCTGCATTCAAGGCGGCATACGCCTTTGGCTATCTCGCTGCGGCCAGAGCCGATCAAGCCAGCAAAGCCAAGGATCTCGCCGCGCTTCAGGTGGAAATTGACATTGTGAAAGCGATTATCATCTGTCAGGTTGCGGACCTCAAGGATCATGTCGTCGCTGCGATCAGCGGCGTCCAGCTTGGGCGGGTACAGATCGTCTATGACGCGGCCTACCATGGCGTTGACCACATCGTCCGGGCCAATATCTGCAACTTCTTGGGTGGTGATATGCTGCCCGTCGCGAAACACGGTGACCCGATCACAATTGTCGAAGATTTCGACCATGCGATGCGAAATATAGATGATGGAAATGCCCTGATCCGCCAGTTTCCGCATGATCCCAAACAGGATTTGCGCCTCTTTCTCGGTCAGTGCGGCGGTGGGTTCATCCAGGATCAGGACTCGGCACTCCAGCGTCAGCGCCTTGGCGATTTCCACCAACTGCTGGTTGGAAATGGACAGGTCGCGCACCAGGGTCGCGGGCGAAATATCGCATAGCTGGCCAAGGGTTGTCGCGGCTTTGGCACACAGCCCGCCGTAGTCCATCACCAGGGCGCGGCTGACATTGGTGGCGGCCATAAAGACGTTTTCCGCGACGCTGACATCCGGGCACAGGGCGATTTCTTGATGGACAAAGCCAATGCCCAGTTGTTGCGCCTGTGTCGGCGACGCGATGGTGACGGCCTGACCATCTATCAGGATTTCACCGCTGTCCGGGCGCAGGATCCCATCGATGATATTCATCAGGGTTGATTTCCCCGCCCCGTTTTCCCCGGCCAAGGCATGGATTTCACCTCTGCGCAGATCAAAATTCACCCCGCGCAGGGCGCGGACAGAACCAAAGGATTTGGACACATCGGTAATTTTCAAAAGAAGATCATCGGTCATGGGTTTGTCGCCATCGGTTTTGGGCAAGGGGTGGTTGGGGCGGCAATGCGCGTGCTGCATCGCCGCCCCCTGAGGGCGCAGGCCAATTAGCTTGGGTCGCGATCTGCCATATAGGTGTTCAGATCAAAGCTATCGGCATTGTCCTGGGTGATCACCGCAAAACCATTGTCAACATAGGGGATCTGCATCGGGTTGAAGCCCGAGACCTTGTAATCGTTGAAGGGGTCAAACACATTGCTGTGGGCGGCAAAGAATACCGACAAGAACCCCATGAAGCCCTGCATGCCCTGGTTTGGGTTCAGGGCCATGTGGATGTTTCCGGCCTTGATATGTTCCAGCGTTGCGGGTGTCACATCGGCATGCATGATCAGCACATCGGATTTGGCCTCGAGGATTGCGGCAACTGCCCCTTCGGCAGAGCCCGCCTCTGGGATCCAGATGGCACCAAGATCCGGGTTGGCCTGCACGATTGAGGCCGTGGCGCGATAGGCGGCGTTACTATCCTGATTGGTGGCCTGACGACCCACCAGCTTCATGTCTGGGTAGTGGTTTTCCATATAGGAAATCAGGGCTGTCACCCGCAGGTCGTGGTTGGATTGGCCGGGGTTTTCCAACACCGCATATTCGGCGCTGTCGCCGATCTGGCTGACGATCTCTTCCGCGGCGAATTTGGCCTCGGCGTGATTGTCCGATGTAATATAGGCGGTGCGGTTCGAATTTGGAGAATCAGCGGCAAAGGTCGCGACCTCGGTGCCGGTTTCAATCGCCCGGTTGATCGGTTCGATAAAGGGATCCGACTGCATCGGATGCAGCAAAATACCCGCAGGGGCCTTGACCAGATCCTGTTCAAAAGAGGCAATCTGCTTGGTGATGTCATAGTCAGGTGTGCCTGAAAATACGGTGTTACAGCCAAAGGCTTCGGCCGCTTGTTTAAAGCCCTGATAGACAGGCACCCAATAGGGGTGGCTCGAGACCATCACGTTCATGATATAGGTTTCACCTGGTTCGCAGGCGAGTGTTCCTTCGGCTATGGCGGGTGTCGTCGTCACTGCCGAAACAGCCAAAACTGCAGATGCGATCAGCCTTTTTGTAGTCACGTTCTTCATGTCTTCCTCCCTGGGTAAAGGCTCTTTGGCCTTAAAAATGTGCCCGGCTCCCCCGATTTCGCAAGAAATACCGAAGGCCGAAATTACATTCAGTGCGCTTACTGATCCGCACCAACCCAGGTTTCGTCAACTGGAAATGGGAAAACTATCTTATAGTGAAATTTATTTCACTTTGACCGGGCTGCGGCTGTTGGGCGCAAGACGTCAGGGCCGGTGGGCCCCGGTCTATGGCCCCCCCCACAGGCCCCCCCATAGATGCGTCGCGACCCAACCAAGCGGATATAGCTGCCACTTGGCCAAAGCCATAGGTTGTAGTAGCCTGATTTGACTGTTGCAGGCCTCATGCTCCACTGAATGCCTTTCAGCGCCAGTTTTGACTGGGTTATTTTTGACGGTGTGGCCCTATCACAGTGGGCTGTTTTTGTGTTTCTGGCCGGAGAAGGAGATATGCGATGAAGGTCATTGGGGCTGCAGGGTTTCGTATCTCTGCGTTGCATTTCACCATCATTGCGATGTCGCTGGCGATGACCATTGGCGCTTGGCTTTATTCCAAACATCAATTGAATATTCAGATTGAAAACCGGTTCACCGCCTCCAAAGAACGCACCATTGGCCTGATAATCGACCGGATGTCGCGCTACGAAGATGCGCTTTGGTCGGGGGTGGCAAATATTGCCGCGCTAGAGGGGGAGCTGTCGCATCAGGAATGGCGCACCTTTGCTCATTCACTGAATCTGGAAGAAAAATACCCTGGGGTCAACGGTATCGGCGTGATCTACCAGGTCGCGCGTGCAGAGCGCGCGGCCTTCATGGCAGAGCGGGCGCGCGAGGAGAGGCGAAATTTCAAGATCTTTCCCGCACATGATGAGGATGTCCTGCTGCCGATCACCTTTGTCGAACCAGAGGCGCTTAATGCGGCGGCTGTCGGGCTGGACGTGGCCCATGAGATCAATCGGCGCACAGGTTTATTGGCCAGTCGCGACAGCGGGAAGGCGCAGATTACCGAGCCGATTATTTTGGTACAGGACAGCGGCAATACACCTGGGTTCCTGTTTTACACCCCATTTTACGAAGGTGGCCAACCCGACACGGTAGAAGAGCGCCAGGCGCGCTTTGCCGGGGTCGTCTATGCCCCCTTCATCATGCGTAAACTGGTTGCGGGGCTGCTTGCCAAGGATCTGCGCGAAATTCACTTCAGTATCCATGATGGTGGCACGCTGCTCTATGATGAACACAGTCAGACCTACGAGCCGGAATATGACCCCAACCCGATGTTTCGCGAGATGGTCGAGTTGAATATCTATGGGCGGACCTGGACGGTTGATATCCGCACGACCAAAGCCTTTCGGACGCAAAACCTTTCGACCCAGCCAACCATAATCCTGATTGCGGGTCTGGTGATTGAGCTGCTGGTGATTGCCTTGATCGCAATGATGGCCCGCGCCAATAGCCGCGCCCAGGCCTACGCAAATGAGATCACCGAAGAGTTGCGGGCCAAGACCGACAGCCTGGAACAGGCAAATGAGGAAATCGAGCAATTTGTCTATATTGCCTCACATGATCTGAAAACGCCGACGCGCGGCATTGGGTTTCTGACGGACGTTCTGGAAGAAGACCTGGAAGACGTGATTGGCCCGCTTGAGACCCACAGTGAAATCAAGGAGCACCTTCAGCTTATCCGCGAGCGGCTGGAGCGTATGGAAAATCTGACCAGCGGCATTATGGAATTTTCGCGTATCAACTACGTATCGGCAGATTTGACCGCTTCGCTGCAGATCAGCCGCATGGTTGACGATTGCATTGCTGATTTCAAGCTGCGCCCCGATCAGATCCAGCTAGAGTCTGCTGTCGAAACGCTGTCTTGCGACAGTACGCGCTTTCGCCGTGTGATGGAAAATCTGATTGGCAATGCCTTTAAATACCACCCGGATCGCGAGGCCGCCAAAGTCGACATTGACATAGAAGATGAAGGCGACAGGCTATTTGTGTCGATCAGCGATAACGGCCCCGGTATCGCGCCGGAGCATCAGCAAAAGATCTTTGATGTATTCCAAACCCTGCGCAAAGGCACCGACCCTGACAGCACAGGTATTGGGTTAGCTATCGTGAAAAAGGCGGTCAAACGTCACGGATACGATATTTACCTGGACTCGACGCTTGGAAGTGGCGCTACGTTTTCGTTTCATTGGCCAAAAACGGAGTTTGCCAGCTCCCTTGAAGAGGTTGCCTGACATGACCCGACAGATGAATGTCTTACTGGTCGAAGACGATGACGTGGATGCGATGATCGCCCGGCGCGCGTTGAAGAAGGTCGCGCCGGATGCTGTTGTTGTGCATGTGCAGGACGGGATTGAAGCCCTGGAACTGCTGAAGAACGGCACCGAAGAAAGCGCCATTCCGCATCCCTATTTTATCCTGCTGGATATCAATATGCCCCGGATGAACGGACATGAGTTCCTGGCCGAGCTGCGCCGCCTCGATACTGGGCATGCCGATAGTGTGGTCTATATGTTTACGACCTCCGACAACCCAAGTGACATTGAACGCGCCTATAGCAGCCGCGCAAATGGCTATATCTTGAAGCCCTGCAATCAGGATAACCTCAGGCATATTCTGGAAACCCTGCAAAGCTTTTGGCGTGTGTGCGAACCGCCGCTTGCGCCAGGTGTCTGACCAAGCCTTGTTCACGAGCCATTGCAAAAAACACGGGGCACCAGCGAGTGCGGCCTTGGCCTGCTCTGCTGCGCTTATCCTGAAACCGCAAGGGATGCGGTGTCGTCCCGGCATTGTCAGAAAGAGAAATCTTTGTAGGTTAAAGTGGCGCACAGGCGCACTCTCAGGGGGAGGGGCGGAGGTTTTCGATGGGGCCAGTGAGTAGAAAGAGCAGCGCGTTGAGTAATTTGATGCCTAGGGATGGCAAAATGCTGCTGGCCTCTTGTCTGAGCATCATCGTCGGCATGGCCTTTGATTTCCTGACGCCATTGGGGGTGGCTGCCGGTGTTCTCTATGCGCTGTTTGTGCTAACGGCGATCTGGTGGCAACACACCAAAACATCTTTTGTTTTTGCGGGTGTGGCGACCTGCCTGATCGGAGCCGGCTATTGGTATATTGACGATGTCCGGGTCGATCTGGCTATCGTGCAGTTGAACCGTGCGCTGTCGATCTTTGTGGTCTGGGCCGCCGCCTTTATCATCTACGCGCAAAAGAGGATGGCCCTGTCGCGGGAAGTGAGCGAAGGCAACCTGCAGGCGGTGCTGGCCAGTGCCTTGGATGGCATTATCACGATCCGCGATGACGGCATAGTCGAGAGCTACAATGCGGCCTGTGGCAAGATGTTTGGCTTTGCCGCCGAAGAGGTGATCGGCCAAAATATCAAGATGCTGATGCCCGAACCTTATCAGCGCGAACATGACACATATCTGAGCAACTACCGCCGCACTGGCATCCGTAAAATCATTGGCATCGGGCGCGAGGTCAGGGGCCAGCGTCGGGATGGATCCACCTTTCCGATCGACCTGTCGGTGACCGAGGTGTCGACCAGCGGTCAACGATTGTTTTGCGGGGTCGTGCGCGACATTTCAAAGCGCAAAGAGGCAGAGCAAGAGCGAGAGGAAATGATCCAAAAACTGTCGCGCTCCAATCGAGATCTGGATCAATTTGCCTATATGGCCTCGCATGACCTGAAGGCGCCACTTCGGGTGATCGACAATGCGTCAGGCTGGCTAGAGGAAGACCTGGCTGATGTGATGGATCCTGAAAGCGCCGAAAACCTACAACTGATGCGCAACCGGGTCGCCCGGATGGAGCGGCTGCTGGATGATCTGCTGGCCTATGCGCGCATCGGCCAGGGGGAAGACGCGCGGTATGACCAGAAGATCGTCGGGAACAAGTTGATCGAAGAGGCCTTGCTGCTGACCGATGTCCCCGAGAGTTTTGTGGTCAATGTGGACCCCAAATTTGCAGATATTGAACTGCATCGCATGCCGCTGATGCAGATCTTTTCAAACCTGCTGAACAATGCGGTCAAGCATCACGACCGCGAAGATGGCACTGTGACCGTGTCGGTACAGGAAGAAGAGGGCAGATACCTCTTTTCTGTTTGCGATGACGGGCCGGGGATTGATGCGCGCTTTCATGGAGAGGTGTTTGAAATGTTCAAAAGGCTAAAGCCACGCGACCGGATTGAAGGCAGCGGCCTAGGACTGGCGATCATTGAAAAACTGACGCAGCAATTTGGTGAAGACCTCACCCTTAGGTCGGCGGAAGGGGCGGGCAGCACCTTCAGCTTTCGTTGGCCGGTGAATCAACCCGACAAGTCTGCGGTGAAAAAGGTTGCGGACAGATACCTGCCGGGATAGCGGCGCAACGGGCGAGAGCAGCCGGTTTCTGCTGGGGCATGGTCCGCACCCTGACGGTGGCACGATAGGGCAGGATACTGGCTGGCCAGCCTGATCTGACCTGTCTCGCAGGCGGACAATCAGCCCAAATATACTTGGCATTTTAGGGACCATCTCCAAACAGGGCGATTTTTCCACCGGTTGCAACCACGTAAAGGCCGCGATTGAGCGGTCCAGCAGAGCCCCAGCAGCACAAAAGACAGCCACCAGAAGACGAATATTTCGGTGCCAACTATCGTGTTTCGGTCTGAAACGTGTAGTCGAAAAATGATTGAAGTAATATTTTTCAGTCACTTAACTATACTTTGGCGAGGCCTTGTCAGTCGGCGCATTGCGCGGTCTTTTTTATGGTCTTGGCACCAGCCGTTTGCTTTTTTGAGGTTGCAAAAATAGGCGGGCGCCAAAATCGCGGACTACTGGCAATGACCAAGGCGAGGGGGGCAGAGGTAATCGGGTATTAAGAAACAAATGCTCTTGTACAGAAGAAATTCTTTCAGGAGCAAGATATGAAGTTTGGAATTGCAGCGACCGTCTCGGCGTCACTTGTCTTTCTGTCCAGCCCCGCAATGGCGGATGAGGTGACCGTATTGGCGGGTGATTTGCCTCCGATGGTCAACCAGGACGGAACCGGGCGCGAAGCTGAAATCATCTCGGCCGTTCTTGGGCAATGCGGGCATACCGCAGTCTTTGTTGTGCAGCCTTTCACCCGTCATTGGCAGTCTTTTGAAAGCGGCACCGGCGACGCGGTTTCGACCGTCCCGGTTGGCATGCCAACCTCTGGCACCCAGACACAATCCTACGTGTCCTATCAAAATGGTGTGTCATACCTGACCTCTTCCGAGCGTGAAGCCGCGACCCTGTCGGATCTGGATGGCTGGAATATCGTGGCCTTTGAAGGCGCCAGCAATATCATTCCAGGCCTGTCGGGCAGTACCGAGGCGTTCAAAACCTACCGTGAAATGGCGGACCAGAAAACCCAAAGCAAGCTGCTCTATGGCAAGCGTGTTGATGGCATCCTGGGCGATGGTATGCTCTTTGCCGAATTCGCCCGTCAGCTGCAGGAAGCGGGCGCATCTGCCGGTGTAGATGCAAGCCAGCCGATCGAATTCCGGGCGATTTTCGAACCTAGCCCCTACGCGATGAGCTTTCGTGATCCGGCCATGGCAGCAGAGTTTGATCGCTGCTTTGCCGAACTGGAAGCGGCAGGCACCATTGCCGATATCAATACCAAATGGACAGACAAATACCGCGATTCCCTCGAGGGCAACTACATGTCCTACTAACTGAATGCCGCCGTTTGCTGGTCGCCAAAGGCGGGCCAATAAACGGCGGCGCTCTCGCCAGGTCACCTGTGATCCCCTGGTTTTCTGCCGAATCCGGCTAGGCGGACCTGGCAGGGGGCAATTGCCTTCTACCAGGAGGCCTCGAAAACACGACAAGCCGTTTAATCAACTGGAGCAAAACATGTCGGGACATCTAAAACGATTCTTGAGTATGTCCATCAAGAAGAAATTGTTGTTGCCAATCTTGGCATGCATTGTTCTGTCGAATTTTGCCTATACGGTTTTCTGGGCATCCAAGCACAGCAATGCCTTGATTGATGCCTTTGATGAAGAAATACAATTGGCGCAGAGATTTGTTGTGCCCCCCGTTGCTGCAGCGGTGTGGGATTTCAACAGTGATGCGGCAATGGGCGCCATTCAGGGCGTGGCAGAAATGGATAACGCGCTCTTTGCCCAGGTGGTTGTCGATGGCGGCAGTTTTGCCGAAGTCTTTGTCGACGAGGCGCGCCGCGAAGAGCTGAAAGAGCAAATCGCCACGCTTTTGGCAGATGAAAGCCCTGAAAGCATGACCGAGATCAATCAGGTGGTCTATGTCAAGTTTCCCGTGGTGCTAACCGACGGAACTGCGGTTGGCCAAATGGTTATGGGATTTAACAATGGCACCATTAGCGAAACGGTATCTTCGCTGTATCTACAATCGGCTATCATCGGCCTGGCGGTGTGTCTGTTGATCGGCGTGATCGTCTATCTGTCGGCGGCCTCTGTGACGCGCCCGCTGGACCGAATTGTCGACCGGATTGATACGCTGCGCGGTGGGGATACTGATAGTCCCGTACCAGAAAAACGTCGCCGGGACGAGCTGGGCCGCCTGGCCGCAGCGGTGGTGGAATTTGTCGAAGCCATGCGCGCCAATGCCGAGATGGAGGCAACCTCCAAGGCAGCCGCCGCCGAGCAGGCCGGGGTTGTGGAAGAGCTGGCAAACGGGTTGAACAACCTGTCCAAGGGCAATCTGTCCTATCGCATCGAAAAGGAGATGAGCCCGGAATACACGGCGCTGCGCTCTGATTTCAACCAAACGGCCGAAACGCTGGATGATCTGATCGGTCGGGTTCTGGTTACAATTTCGCAGATGGATCAGCAGATCGGTGAAATGGCTTCTGGGACGGACGATCTCTCCCGGCGGACGGAAAACCAGGCAGCCACTCTGGAAGAGACGGCTGCAGCCCTAGACAGCATCACCTCGAACGTGCGCAATGCGACAACTCAGACAAAAGAGGTCGAAGGCACCATTTCCGAGACCTCTGAAGAAGCGCTGCGCAGTGGCGACATCGTTAAGCGGACGGTGCAGGCGATGAAGGAAATCGATGAATCCTCAGAAAAGATTTCGGCTATCAACAGCGTGATTGATGATATCTCGTTTCAGACCAACCTCTTGGCGCTGAACGCGGGGGTCGAAGCCGCCAGGGCTGGCGAAGTTGGCCGTGGCTTTGCGGTTGTTGCTTCCGAAGTGCGCTCTTTGGCGCTGAAATCCGCCACCTCTGCAAATGAGATCCGTGATCTCATTCATGCCAGCTCTGAAAAAGTCAAAGTTGGGGTTGAACTCGTGGATGAGGCGGGCCGGTCCCTGGAACATATCATCGCAAAAATTCAGTCGGTGTCGAAGCTGATCACCCAAATCGCAGCCTCTTCTGGCGAACAGGCCTCGACCATCTCCGAAATCAACGCCGGGATGATCGAACTGGACCGGGTGACCCAGCAAAATGCCAGCATGGTGCTGAAATCCAGTGATCAGGGCAAAAGCCTGCAACAGGCGGCCTCGGAACTGGCCGATCTGGTGGCGGGGCTGAAGCCTTCGGCACCGGGCACTGCCAGGGCTGGCCAGAACGCGGATGAGAGCTTTGGCGCATATGGCGCGGATGATTTTGGTATCGATAATTTTGATTCGAACCGGTTGGTGGGTTAAGAACCTACAAATCCTTGGCGCTCCCCCCTCGGGGGCATCGGCAACGCCTCGTTCCCAGCCTGGGGGACGGGGCGTTACTCTTTTGATGGCTTGACCTGCGTCAAAACCTGTTTTCCTACTGGTTGAAAATCAAGAGGAAAACAGATGATTGGATATGTAACCATCGGCGTCACCGATATGGAAAAAGCCAAGGCGTTTTATTGCGATCTTTTTGCCGAACGCGGGGCAAAGGTGATCATTGATGCTGGGCGCATTGCGATGATTGGTGCCACCCCAAAAGAACCGATGATTTCGGTCTGCCTGCCCTATGATGGCAAGGATCCGCAGCCTGGCAATGGCAATATGCTGGCCTTTGCAGCGCAGAGCAAAGAAGAAGCGGATGCGCTTTATGCCAAGGCAATTTCGCTGGGGGCTACCTGTGATGGTGCGCCAGGGCAACGTATCCCCGATCGGTTTTATGGTGCCTATGTGCGTGATCCGGATGGCAACAAGATGACTTTTTATGTCTTTGGCTAGCCGATGGATTCGCCCTGCCGGCTTTGAAGTCCAGCGGTCGTTGGCGGTTAAATACCAGGTCTCACGGCGCAAGCGGTGAGGCCTTTCTTGTTTCTGGAGGGCCTCACTCGGCTGTTTTCTGGGCGCGGCAAGGCCTTGGAGGGAATGCGATCTCACAGGAATTGCAAGAAGGTGCCCCGCGGGGGGCTCTTGCGTCTGGGGGATCGCCTGTGCAGCGACAGGGGGCGGCCGGTTGGGCCGCAGAGAGCGATGGGCTTGCTTGCCTGTTCGTGGCCTTTCGCCTAGCTTGCGTGCAATTCTGTCTCATTGAAATGATCCTTAGATGTTAGATTTTGGTCTGGTTCTTTTGGGGTTGCTAAGCCTTATTTTTCTGCTTGGTGTGCCTTATCTGTTAATTTCGCATATGCGGCTAAAGGCGCAGGTGCGCGCCCTGGAGGCCAGGGTCGCAGCGCAAATCGCACCGCCGGGGGCTGTAAATACCGCACCGGATTCCCGGCCTGTTGCTCAGCCTGCTGTCCCACAGGCTGAGCCGGGCGATCAGGCCGCCATCAAAGCGGGACTGCCCTGGGGTGAGCGAAAGTCCATGCCAGAGGCGGACGCGCCAGAGAAACCGTTTGACACATCAAAGTCAGAGATACGACAACCGGATGGGCAGACCCCAGACGAAACAGTGCAGCAGGCGGTGCCGCCGCGGGCCTTTGTGTTGCGGCAGGATCGTCTGGCGCTGTTGGTGCAATGGGTGCGTGACAATTGGGTGCTGGTGGCGGGGGCCACCTCGCTTGCGCTGGCGGGTGTCTTTATGGTGCAATACGGTGTCGAGAACGGTCTGTTGACGCCGTTCTGGCGGGTAATGGCGGCGCTGGGCTTTGGTGTGGCGCTGGTGGTCGGCGGTGAAGTCATCCGGCGTCGCGTCGGGGACGAAACCGAAGGGGCAGCGCAGCATCTGGCCTCGGCCTTGGCTGGCGCGGGCCTAGTCACTCTGTTTGCCGGGGTGCTGTCGGCCCGCATTCTATACGGGTTGGTTGAGCCGGGAATGGGCTTTGCCGCCCTGTGCCTGGTGTCGGTGCTGGCGCTGGTGTTGGGCTGGTTCTACGGCGCGTTTTTGACCGCGCTGGGGATCCTTGGGGCCTGTCTGGCACCGTTTCTGGTGGGGGGGCAATCCGAGGCCCCCTGGATGCTCTACTATTATTTTGCGCTGATTTCCGTGGTCGGGCTTGGGGTGGATACCATTAAGCGATGGGCCTGGATTTCCGGGCTTGCCCTGCTTGCCCCGCTCAGCGCCGCTTGCCTACTGTATCTGGCGGGTGGCGAGGCGCCGCATTTCCTGGCGGGGCTGATGGTGATTGCCGCCGCCGGGGTCATTGTGCCAGAGCGCAGCCTATTTCCGCGTCATGCGGGGCGGGCTGTGGTGCAGATTTTCCAACCCGGTGCGGGTGCGCGGATTTATCCTGAATTTCCCACCCGGATTTCGGCCTGTGTGACTGGCGCGGTGAGCGGCGCGGCGCTTTTGGTGGCGGTTCAGGCGGGTCAAGCGGCAGAGGTGGTTTTTGCGCTGGGTATCTTGGTGCTGCTGCTGCTGGCAACACTGATCTGGATGCGCCAGGCGGTGGCGCTATTTGATCATGCTCTGCTGCCGGGCCTGGCCATTCTGGCGTTGATCCTGAATGAGGGCCTCAATGCAGGCCCGTTGCTGCAAGAGTTTCACGCCGCCCTGCAGCGCCCGCCGGAAACAGCGCCACCGCAAACCATCTGGGTATTGATTGCAATTGGCGCGCTGGGCTCTGCCCTGGCCTATCTGCGGATGCAGTGGAGCCTGCGACCCGAGGGGGAGGCAGAGGTCGACCGGGCGATCTATTGGGCCGTTTGCGCGGCGGTTTTTGCGCCGGCCCTGATGTTGGTGGTGGAATTCACCTGGGCCCCGGTACTGATCCATGGCACCTATACCTGGGCGCTTGCGGCGCTGCTGCTTGCGGCGGGAATGACCTTTGGCGCAGAGCGTTGCGCACGGGGGCCGCAGGTGGCAAAGCCTGCACTGCGGGTGGCGCTGTTTGCTATCGCCGCGCTTACCCTTATCGCCTTTGCCCTGTTCCTTATCCTGTCAAAATCGGCGCTGACATTGGCGCTGGCGGTCATGGTGGTGCTGGTGGTTGTGATCGATCGAAAATACGACCTGCCGACCCTGGCGGTCTTTGTGCAGTTGGGGGTCGCGGTGATCACCTATCGGCTGGTGCTGGACCCCGGCGTGTTCTGGGCGCTTGACCGCGACTATATCGACCAGGACTGGCGCTATGTAACGCCTCTGTGGCAGATCTTGCTGGCCTATCTGGGCAGCCTTGGCCTATTGGGCCTTGGCTGGCGGCTGGCGGGGGGACGCCGGGAAAAGACCGCGCTGGTGCTGGAAAGCGCTGCTGTGACCCTTGCCGCAGTTTTCCTGAGCGTGCTGATCCTGCGTCTGCTGCCGGAAGAGATGCGACATGGCCATGCTGGCGTGGGGCTCTTGGCGACGGTCTGGACTGCCTGCCTGATGAACCAGATCTACCGGATCTCCTTGAGCAGTCGGGTGTCGGCAGTGCTGCGCGGACTATTGGCGCTAGGCTACGGACTGGCTGCCCTGGGCAGCATTCTGGCGCTGTTTGTCTTTGCCAATCCGCTGTTCTCTTATGCAGAGATCACCTCAGGCCCCTTGATCTTTGACAGCCTTGCAGCGGCTTATTTGCCGCTGGCTGCCGTCTTCGCCGGTGCTGCCCTGCGGTTGCCGACGAGGTGGAGCTGGCTGCGCCGGGCCTGCGCGGTTCTGGCCAGTGGCCTGGGTGCCTATTATATCAGCCTAGAGATCCGTCGGTTCTGGCAGGGCGACGACCTGAGCCTGCCGGGTGTCAGCGATCCAGAGCTGTATTCTTACACCGTCGCGCTGTTGCTGGCCTCGGCCGACGGGCTGATCCTGGCTTTCTGGCGGCGCTCTGATCTGCTGCGCAAGCTGGCCATGGCAGGTGTGGTGCTGACCATCGCCAAGGTGTTCCTGGTGGATATGAGCGGGCTGTCCGGGCTGACGCGAGTGTTTTCCTTCATGGGGCTTGGGCTGGCATTGGTGGGGCTTGCCTGGTTGAACCGGGTGATGAACGCCCAGTGGCAAAAGGGAATGAAAGGCAGCGCAGACCCTGACGATTAGGCTGGGGTATTCCTTGCAAAAGGCGGGCCATATTGGCCCGCCTTTTGTGTGTTCGGTGTAAAAAATGTCCGCCGATGGTGACGCCTTGGGTGGGGAAGAGCCCACTAGGGGCTAGAACAGGAAGTCATCGGCCGAGAGGTCGGCCATTCCGACACCAGTGAGCGTCACGCTATTGCCTGCTCCATCGCTGATGACCGCATCGCCGCCCACTTCACTGAGGTGATTGTTCACCAGGTCATCGTAGGTGCTGATGCTGTTGACGCCCGCCAATGAAATGATCTCGCCGGTTTCGGTGGTGTCAAAATCGGTGATGGTATCGGTGCCAAACCCTCCGGAAAAGACAAAGACATCGGCCCCACTGCCGCCGGTCAGCACCTCATTGCCACCATCGTCATTCAGGGTGTCGTTGCCCGCGCCGCCAATCAGCGTGTCATCGCCCCAGGCGCCGTTCAGCAGGTTGTTGCCGCTGTTGCCGGTGATCAGGTTTGCGCCGCCATTGCCGGTGCCATCAATGTCTGCACTGCCGGAAAGGGTCAGGCTTTCCAGGTTTTGGCTAAGGTCACGCAGTTCAATGCTGACCGACGAAATCACATGATCGCTGCCATTGCCCTTCGTTTCGACAATCTGGTCACCAAGGCTGTCGACATAGTAGGTATCGTTGCCGCTGCCGCCAACCATACGGTCCTGCCCGTGGTCATCCTGGAAGGTATCGTTGCCTGCGCCGCCAAGCAGCCTGTCGTTGCCCCAGGCACCGTTCAGCAGGTTGTTGCCGCTGTTGCCCGCGATCACGTTATTGCGGCCATTGCCGGTGCCGTCGATGTTGTTGGTGCCAGTCAGGGTCAGGTTCTCTACATGATTGCTAAGGTCGCGCAGTGCAACTGACATACCCGCCTTTATCAGATCGGTGCCTTCGCCTTGCTGTTCGCGCACCTGATCCAAGGCATGATCAACATAATAGGTGTCATTGCCGCTGCCGCCGATCATCCGGTCTTTGCCCGCGCCATCTTTGAAGGTGTCGTTGCCAGCGCCGCCAATCAGCGTGTCATTGCCCCAGGCGCCGTTCAGCAGGTTGTCGCCGCTATTGCCGGTAATGGTGTTCTTGCGCCCATTCCCGATGCCCGAAAAATCACCCGTCCCGGTCAGGGTCAGCGTTTCGATGTTGTTGCTGCTGTTGCGAAGCGCAAAGCTGGCAGAGGCTTCGACGTGATCCTGGCCTTCGCCACTGTTTTCTACAATCCGGTCCGTGCTGGCATCGACATAGTAGAGGTCATCGCCGCTGCCGCCCACCAGGGTATCACTGCCAGCGCCGCCGATCAGCGTATCGTTGCCGCTACCGCTTTGCAGATAGTTGTCTGCCGCATTGCCGGTGATGGTATCATTCCCAGACCCGGTGATGGCGTTTTCAATCACCGTGCCGCGGCCAATGGCAAAGTTTCCGACCTTGCCGTTCAGATCGGAAAAGCTGTCGACCACCAGGCTAAGGTTCTGGTTGTACCCGCGCGAGCCCAGATCAATGGTGTCGATGCCGCCGCTGTCAACAATGGTCGAGGCATAGGCGTGGTCCAGATCCATGATGCTGCGGCCAGTGGTATTGCCATCGCCATAGGTGGTATTGCCGGTTTCGACTGTGGTGGGCACGCCGTAGAGATCCTGAATGGCGGCAATATCCGCGATCTGCGGCGTGGCGACATAGGCAAAATCTGCATTGACCGCCGTGGCTTCGTCCTGGGCAAAATAGGACATGATGCTCATCTGCCAGCTGTCATTGGCAAAGGCGGCGTCGTACTCATAGGTGGCGTTGCCATTGTAATTTCCGGAATGGCCCAGCCCCAGCGCATGGCCAATTTCGTGAATGAAGGTCTGCAGGTAGTACTCGCCATAGACAGCCCAGGATGTGGGAATATTGATATCTGAGCTTAAGATGGTCGTGCCCGAGACAGATGAACTGGCATAGGCTCCGCGGGTATCGGCGTCGTCAAAGGTGATATCGGCGCTAAGGTTGGTTTCGACAATGTCGAGCCCGCTTACGGCCTCCCAGCTGTCCAGCGCGGTGCGGGCCACCTCGCGGGCGCTTGCGGTCAGCCCGGTCAGATTGACGCTGATTTCCCGCCCGACACCGGTGATGAAAGATCGGGTTGAACCGCCCCAGTATCCGGCCGTCAAAAAGTCTGCGATCTGGTCTACGGAATAGGTTGGCTTGGCGGCGTATTGAACACCCTCTGCCGCGGACCCGTCATCTGAAGCTGAATGGTCATGGGGCTGAATGCTGGCAGGCATGAAAAAAATCCTTGTGTACTTAGAACTAGGTGAGGGGCAGGCCGTCTGCCGCTACAATGGCAGATCGGAGGCTTTTATCAGGGCATGTGCATAGGGGGCCAGATTGGCGGTCTCAAGGTTGCGGTCCATCACGGTAAATTCCAGGACAGGCCCTTGCGTTTGCTGTCCTGTCTGGTCTTGCCAGACGAGATGCCCGGACAGCCGGGCGTCATCGCGGGTCTTTTCGAGATAGCGAATGGTCACCTGTCCTTTGGTCGGTGCCGCAAAGGGGGCTGTGGCTTCGACGTGCATCAACGCAAGGTTTGGTGATTTTTCCCGCAGGGCATCTGCCAATGCGGCGCAGATCACCGGTTGGTCTGAGGTGTCACACTGAAACAGGATGGAAGAGGGATTTTGGCTGGACACTTGGAACCCCGCGGTAAGGAAAAAGGCAATGGTGAGGGGGCGCAGAACAGGTTTCAATTGGAACATGTGAATTCACCCAAGCCTTGTCCCCATTCGGTCTTCGTTACATTACAAAGTGCTTATCAGATAGTTCAATCATTGGGCAGGAATACAGGGAAATTTCGGCAAGATTATGGCTTGGTCCAGACTTCTGCCCGCCAGGAATGCATAAATCGACCCATAGGCGCACATCCAGGGTTAAGACACGCGGCCATCAGCAACAGCCATGAAGCCTGGGCACTGGCACATCCCCTGCGACGGTGAATGTGCCAGCCCCATTTGTCTGCGCGCACTTGCCCCTGACAAACGCGCGCAGAGCCAGACCGCAAGCATTGCGCGGGGCGCAGGGTCCCTGCCAGTTATTCGCTGGCTGTCAGTGTTTCAAAGCGAAGACCAGCTGCCGTGCGCGGGGCAAAGCCCTTCCAATAGGTGTGATCCTCCTGCTCCTTGCCGGTGTCATCCTTGGAGACAACTCCGTCAGCGGCATTTGATACCAGCTCCAGATAGCTGGCCTTGTCGTCCTCTGCCTTGAGGTGCAGCCCCATGAAGGCGGTGGCAAAATGCTGGGTGATATTGTTCATCCGGTTGGTATCCCACACAGCATCGGCGTAGTGTTCGAAGGGGATAAAATCCAGATGGTCCACCGGTTCCCAGCTTTCGATCGGGGCAGGCATGGGGGCGGCGGCGTTGTGGTTTGCATTTTCAAAGGTCAGCAGATGGCGGCTGGTATTGACCGCGCCTTTAAAGATCTGGCGCATGGCCGCATAGACCGAAACATCGTCGACACTGCCGGCCATCATCAATAGCGGCTTGTTGATGCCAGCTAGGCCAGTGGCATCCCAAAATCCGGTGTTCATGCCCCAGGGGCCAATCGCAATCACGGCTTTCACCCGCGGATCAATCAGCGCCGCATGGCTGTCAGACCCAGCCTCGTGGCGGGCCAGCAATCCGGCGGGGGTGCCCCAGCTATACTGGGTTGAGGCTTCGGTCACACCAGCCCCTGCAAAGACCAGGGCGCCATAGCCGCCCATGGAATAGCCGATCACCCCGGTCTGGTCGGTATTGATAATGGCACCCAGCGGCCCCTCCAGTGCTGCCATCTGATCAATGACAAACCGTTGGTCCAGTGGACGGTTCAGCAGGGTAGAGCCAAAGGCAGCTTTATCCGAATAGGTGCTGTCGCGGTGATCAATCGAGACGGTGACATAGCCCTTGGTGGCAAGGTTTTCCCCCAGATGGGACAGCAGATAGCGATTGCCAGGATAGCCATGCGAAATCACCACCATGGGAAAGCTCTCTCCGCTTGCCGGGGTGGCATCTCGGGAGGCACGGCCTTTTAGCGTCACTTCGGTTTTTCCATCCCGCAGAATGGCCTGATAGCTGCCGCCTGCCTCGGTACCGGCTGCGGCAGGGTACCAGACTTCAACGGTGAGGTCGCGGTCATACAGCGGCTGCGCCTCGTCGGTGGTATTTAGGATGTCATGCTGCCCCGGATTGGTGAATTCCAGGGTCTGCACCCCGATGGGATAGGCGCCAAAGGCGGCCAGTTCAGGTGCATCGGGGCGAATACGGTCAATGCGGTTTTCCGCCAGTGCCAGGGATGGCAGGCAAGTTGCGGCCAGTGCACCCGTGGCCAGGGCCAGGCCAATTCCTGCGGCGCGGTTTTTGTTAGACATGTTTTTCTCCCAATTTTGTTTTTAGTCGAACACCCCAATGCGCTCCAGCTCACGGACCCGAGGGGGACAGGCGTCAGCAGTAGGGCCGCAATGTAACAGGTTCACCATTGGGGCGACGTATGACAGCCATGGTAGATGACGAGCCAGCAAGGGTTTGGGTCAAGAGTTCGCGGGCGTAGCTGCGGCAAAAACGCAGCGTCATTGCCGAGCGGTGTCTTTGGCCGCAAAGTCCGGGCAAAACAGGTGGAGAGGGGCTGGTGATGCCCCGTCTCTGGCTGGGGCAGTCCTGAAACCGACTGAGCCGGTCTCGGCGGCATCCGTGCCGATTACCCTTGTTTTGGGCGGGGCATGTTGGCAGAAATGACCTGATTTAAACCTACCAATCCTGAAGGCAGCCTGCTGATGACGCAAACACCCTGGCTGGGGTTCTCCATTGATCGGTCATCGGGCACGCCGGTGTTTGAACAGATCTGCAGTGCCATTCGCGCGCGCGCGGCCTCTGGTGCCATGGGGTTGGGTAGCAAATTACCTCCAACGCGGGTCTTCGCAACAGAGCTTGGGGTGTCGCGCTCTACCATTGTCACCGCCTATGAACAGCTGGTGGCCGAGGGCTATTTGAGCAGCCAGCAAGGGTCGGGCTATCGTCTGTGTGCGGTGGGCGAGGTGGAACTGCCCCAGCAAAACAGCGTCAGCGGTGGCCAGGACCTTGCCCCCCCGCAAGAGATGTCGACGCCGCGCCCGTTTCGTGCGGGCACACCGGATATGCGGCTGTTTCCCTATCGGCAATGGGGCAAGACGGTGGCGCGGATTTGCCGCGCAGATCCGCAGGCGATGTTTCATGGCACCGGTGGCTTTGGTGCCTGGCCGCTGCGGCAAGCGATTTGCGACCATGTTGCGGAATGGCGCGGGATTTCCGCCCGACCGGAACAGGTGATTGTCACCGCCGGCGCCACCGATGCCTTGTCGATCTGCCTGCATGCGCTGGCGGCGGCGGGCGACAGGGTGGCGTTGGAGGATCCCGGCTATCCGCCGTTGTCGCATTTTGTCACGGCCCAGAATCTGCAGGCAGACTATCTGCGGGTGGACGATAGCGGTGCGGTTTTGCCCAGTCGATCTGTTGCCGCGCGCCTGGCCATTCTGACTCCCTCGCATCAATTTCCGCTGGGCGGCGCGATGTCGCCTGCGCGCCGGGTGGAGTTCCTTCAATGGGCCCGCGAAACGGATGCCTGGATCATAGAGGATGACTACGACAGCGAGTTTCGCTATGCGGGCCGTCCCATCCCCGCGATGGCGGGGTTTGATCGGTTGCAGCGCAGCCTCTACATCGGCAGCTTTTCCAAGATATTTTCCAATGCGCTGCGCCTTGGCTATCTGATCCTGCCGGAATCGCTGGTGCAGATGTTTCAACACAGCATTCAGCGCTTTGGCCCCTTGGCCAGCAGTATGCCGCAGCAGCCGCTGGCAGATTTTATCGCCAACGGAGAGTTCTACCGCCACCTGCGCCGGGTGCGCCGGGTCTATGCAGAGCGCCGTCGCTATCTGTTGTCTCGGCTGGCGCAGGATTTTGGTGCCTATGGGTTTTGCCATGATCACCAGGCGGGCATGCAGGTGGTGTTCCATCTAACCTGCAACCGGCGCGATCAGGACATCTGTGCCGCCGCCGCCGCACAGGGGCTGACACTTGAGGCGCTCTCGGGATTTGCGCAGCGTCAGACCGAGGCATCGAAGGCCCATAACGGGCTTTTATTGGGGTTTTGCGGGTACAACGAAGCTGAGCTTGAGCAGGGGCTGCTGATCCTGCAACAGTTGTTTGATCGGGGTTAGCGGGGAGGCGCGCTTTGCCAGCAGCCGTTCACAGCCCAATGCAGAGGGCCCTCCAGCGTGGGTGAAGGTGTGCTTGGTATAATTTAATCTATTCGTGTCGCCGAGATGGTCTTTCAGAAAGTGGAAATAATGAAATCTTAGGAATCCGGGCATAAGCAGGACAGAAGTAAAAGATTTAGAGGACGTTCCAAAATGCCACAGATCCTGTTCCGACTGCCGACACGGATATACGCCTTGGCGGCCCTAGCCGTTAGCTTGGCCGCTGTTTTGACCTTTGTATTGCTGGCTCGCTCGGTAGAGCAAGCCTACGATATGCGCGAAAACGAGCTTGCCAGCGTGACTGATGCGATGATCAGCATTCTTGCGGATCTGGATGCGCAGGTTCAGGCGGGTGAGCTGACGCTTGACGAAGCCCAGGAACGGGGTAAGGCTCAGGTTGAACTGTTGCGGTTTGGCACGGCCGGATATTTTTTCGCCTTTGACGATAGCAACGTGATGCGTGCCCATGCGGTGGCAAAACAGCTGATCGGTGAAGACCAGAGCAATTTCGAAGATGTGAATGGGCTTTTGATTTTTCAAGAGTTCGCCAAGGTTGTCGAAGCCGATGGTGCAGGGTCGGTCATTTACCATTTCAACAAACCGAATTCCGAAATCCCAGAAGCAAAAATGGGCTATGTGAAGCTCTTTAGTCCCTGGGGTTGGATCATCGGAACCGGCGCCTACGTATCTGATATCGAAGCCGAACTGAGTGCCATGCGCTGGGCGGCGATGACCGCGTTGGCGATCAGCCTTGCGATCCTGGCGATTGGTGCCACCGTGATCACCCGCAGTGTGACAAAGCCGGTGAACGCCCTGAAAGAGCGGATGCATAGCATGGCGGATGGCGACACGGACACCGATATTCCTGGAACTGGCAACAAGAGCGAAATTGGCGATATGGCGCGCCGCCTGGAAGTGTTCCGGCAGTCTCTGATCCGTCAAAAAGAGCTGGAGCAGGAACGAACAGACCGCGAAGCAGAGCAGTCAGATGTTGTCTCAACTCTGAGCCGTAGCCTGGCTGCGTTGTCGCAGGGCGATCTGACGGTGAAAATCGGTCAGGCCTTCCCAGCGGATTATGCCCAGCTGCGCACCGACTTCAACCAGACAATCGAAACCCTGAGCGGCACAATGGCCAAAATGGTCGAGGCGACCAATTCCATTCGCAATGGCGCGACTGAAATTAGCCAGGCTTCGGATGATCTGTCGCATCGTACCGAAAGCCAGGCGGCCACGCTGGAAGAGACCGCCGCCGCGATGGACGAGCTGACCGCAAGCGTCAAATCCGCCGCCGAGGGGGCGCGCAGCGTCGAGGCGACGATGGAAGCGGCCAAGAAAGAGGCCGAGATCAGCGGCGAGGTGGTGCAGAGCGCGGTTTCGGCGATGACCGAGATTGAGCAAAGCTCGAACCACATCGGTCAGATCATCTCGGTGATTGACGATATTGCTTTCCAAACCAACCTCTTGGCACTGAACGCCGGGGTCGAGGCGGCCCGGGCTGGCGAGGCTGGCAAAGGCTTTGCGGTTGTGGCCTCCGAAGTGCGCGCCCTGGCGCAGCGGTCTTCGGATGCGGCGATGGAAATCAAGACGTTGATCGGTGACAGCTCGAAACAGGTGGCGCGTGGCGTTGATCTGGTGGGCAAGGCGGGCGAAGCGCTGGAAAGCATCGTTGGCCAGGTCAGCCATATTTCGAAACTGGTGTCCGGCATCGCCGAGGGCGCGGTGGAGCAATCCACGGGCCTGAACGAGATCAACACCGGGGTGACCCAGCTGGATCAGGTGACCCAGCAAAACGCCGCCATGGTGGAACAGGCAACCGCCGCCGGGCATCTTTTGAATACAGATTCTTCCAAACTGGCTGAGCTGATCGCGATCTTCAAAGTGGATGGCAGTGCATCCGTTACCGCCATGCCGCGTCCGGCTGCCGCGGTTGCGCCAGCAGCCCCTGTGACACCATCGGCCCATGGCGATGATGACTGGGATCTGGAGGCTGCCCCCGCCCCAAGCATTGTCAACGTCAGTACAGATGGTAATGCGGCCAGGGATATGTGGCAGGATTTCTGACCCTTCGGTCACAGACCTGTCGTTGAATGATAAAAACGCCCGGCGAAACCGCCGGGCGTTTTTTGTTTTGTCTGTCTCAGCATCAATAGGCTGGTCTCTGCCCCGGCGGATTACGCGCCGGGGCGCCGGGGGGTCAGCCGATGATGGCGTTCAGCGTTGCGCTTGGGCGCATCACGGCAGCCTTTTGAGCCGCATTCGGATGGTAGTAGCCGCCGATATCGGCAGCAGGGCCCTGGGCGGCGGCCAGTTCGGTCAGGATCTGGGTTTCACCCTCTTGCAGGGCGGTCGCGATCAAGGCGAAATGTTCGGCGATTTCGGCATCGTCACTCTGGGCTGCCAGGGCTTCGGCCCAGTAGCGGGCAAACCAATAGTGACTATCGCGGTTGTCGGGTTCACCAACCTTGCGCGATGGCGACTTATTGTTGTCCAGAATGCCTTGGGTCGCTACTTCGGCGGCCGCGCCCAGCACACCGGCCTTGGCATTGCCTTTGCTATCCGCCAGGAAGTTCAGGCTTTCACCCAGGGCGCAGAATTCGCCCATCGAGTCCCAGCGTAGGTGGTTTTGTTCAACCAGCTGTTGCACGTGTTTGGGCGCAGAACCACCGGCACCGGTTTCAAACAATCCGCCACCTTTCATCAGTTTCACAATCGACAGCATCTTGGCCGAGGTGCCCAGTTCCAGGATCGGGAACAGATCGGTCAGGTAGTCGCGCAGCACGTTGCCGGTGATGGCGATGCTGTCCTTGCCTGCGGTGATGGTTTCCAGCGACTGGCGGGTTGCCTCGCGCGGGGCCATGATCTGGAACTTATCCGCCACGCCGGCCGCTTCCAGCGCGGGCTTGACGTATTTGATCAGCTCGGCGTCATGGGCGCGGTTTTCATCCAGCCAGAAGATCGACTCGGATCCGGTCAGACGCTGGCGATCCAGCGCCAGTTCGATCCAGTTTTCAATAGGCGCCTGTTTGGCGGTGCAGGCGCGCCAGATATCGCCAGCCTCTACGTCGTGACTGTGCAGTGTCTCACCATTGGCCAGAACCACCCGGATGGTGCCATCCGCAGGCGCCTCGAATGTGGTTGGGTGGCTGCCGTATTCCTCGGCCTTTTGCGCCATTAGGCCGACGTTGGCGACAGAACCTGCGGTGGTGACGTCAAGCGCGCCATTGGCTTTGAAGAAATTGATCGCCTCGTCATAGACGGTGGCATAGCAGCGATCGGGGATGACGCAGTTGGTGTCGCCCTTGTTGCCCGCCGCGTCCCAGCCTTTGCCGCCAGCGCGGATCACTGCGGGCATCGAGGCATCGATGATCACATCCGATGGCACATGCAGGTTGGTGATGCCTTTGTCGCTATCGACCATATACATGGCAGGGCGATCGGCAGTTGCGGTCTCGATTGCGGCCATGATGTCGGCGTTGCCGGACACGCGATCCAACAGATCACCGAGGCCGGAATTGGCATTCACCCCCAGCGCGTCCAGTTCAGCGCCGAATTTGTCAAACACGGGCGCCAGCCAGGCCTTGACCGCGTGGCCAAAGATGATCGGGTCAGAGACCTTCATCATGGTGGCCTTCAGGTGCAGCGAAAACATGGTGCCGTCTGCCTTGGTGTCGGCAATGGCATCCGCCAGGAAGGACCCTAGCGCAGCGGCAGACATAAAGGTGGCATCGGCAATGGTGCCTGCCTCCAGCGCCCAGCCGTCTTTCAGCACGGTGACCGCGCCATCCTTGGCGACAAACTTGATCTTGGCATTGCCAGCCTGGGCTGCGGTGATGGTGGCCGCTTTTTCATTGGCATAGAAATCATTGCCTGGCATCGACGACACCTTGGTCTTGCTGTCTGTGGACCAGGTCCCCATCGAATGCGGATTGTTTTGAGCGTAGTTCTTGACGGCGCGGGCGGCGCGACGGTCGGAATTGCCCTCGCGCAGAACCGGGTTTACAGCAGAACCTTTCAGCCCATCATAGCGGACGCGGGTTTCTTTTTCGGCGTCGCTCTTGGGGTCTTCGGGGTAGTTGGGGATGTCATAGCCTTGCGATTGCAGTTCTTCGATCGCGGCAAGCAGCTGCGGCACAGAGGCCGAGATATTGGGCAGCTTGATGACATTTGCACCGGGGGTTTTGACCAGTTCGCCCAGCTCGGCTAGGTCATCGGTCTGGCGCTGCTCGGCGGTCAAGCCTTCGGGGAAGGTGGCAATGATACGACCCGCCAGCGAAATATCCTTGGTGCCAACACTGACATCTGCGGCGGCCGCAAACTTGCGGATGATCGGCAAAAAGGACGCCGAGGCCAGCTCGGGGGCTTCGTCTACGATGGTATACAGAATGTCGGGGTTTGAATTTTCTGTCATGTTTCTCAACCTTTCAGCGATAGCGGAAGCTTTGTTGACTTAGCGTAGCAGCGCTACGTCTCTTGCATAAGAGAGAACGGACCCGGCGCCGATCTGGTGTTTGGGCAGAGGCCATTTAAGGCCCCATGTAGAGCAGGAAAGCGGTCGGTGCAATCACTAGGATGCGGATTTGCGCTGGCAGATTGACGCGGCGCAGCAGTTTTTACTGCTTGCCGGGGGCTGCGCAGCGAGGCAACGGCATTTTTCCCGGTCGCGGTGCTGACGCGCAGACAAGGCAAGGATGCGGAGGCACGGACGTTGGCTACTGGCGCGTCACCCTCGCGCGCCAGTAGCCTGTGCCTTTGGATTTATGTGCCGTGCTACTGGCGCCAGCTCAGCACCCGGCGTTCAATCTGGCCGATGATTGTGCTCATGGTGATGCCCAGCAGTGATAGGATGGTCACCCCTGCAAACAGCCGCTCCAGATCATAAAGCGACCCGGCCTCAAGGATATAGGCACCGATGCCATATTCCGCGCCCAGCATTTCGGCGGCGACCAGCAGGATGATGGCAATCGCGAGGCTGATACGCAGGCCGGACAGGATGCCGGGCATCGCACCGGGCAGCACGATTTTGCGCACGATGGAAAACCACGACAGGTTAAAGCTCTGGCCCATGCGGATCAGGCTGCGGTCGACATTATCCACCGCGCCATAGGTGGCCACCACCGTTGGGGTAAAGGTGCCAAAGGCGATCAGCGCGTATTTGGAGCCTTCGTCAATGCCAAACCAGATGACAAACAGCGGCAGCAGGGCGATCTTGGGGATCGGAAACAGCGCCGCTGTCAGCGGCACCAATCCTGCGCGCACATAGGAGAACAGCCCAATCAAAACGCCGGTGGCCACGCCCAGACTGGCCCCGAGGGCAGCACCAACCAAAAGGCGGGTCAGCGACACGCTGAGATGTGCCCACAACAGACCAGAGGCATAGAGTTCCTGGAAGGTGAGCAGCACATCGCTGGGGCGGGGCAGGGTCAGCGGTGAAATCCAGCCCTGACGGGTGCCCAGCTCGGCCAGGCTCAGCAGCACGACAAAAACTGCGACGCCAATCCAGCGCGGGCTGGACGGGGCAAAGCCGCCGCCGCGAAAGGTGACCTGCCGGGCGGCGGTGGAGGGAGAGTGTAAATCAGACATGGACCAGCTCCGCATCTGCGGCGCGGGCTTCTTCGCGCATCAGCTGCCATAGGTATTTTTGTTTTTCTTCCAGATCAGGGTCGCCATGCTGGCGCTGATCCAGCGGCTTATCCAGATGCACCACTTCGCGGATCTCTCCGGGGCGGCGTGACATTACCACTATGGAATGTCCCAGGCGCACGGCCTCTGCCAGGTTGTGGGTGACATAGACGGCGGTAAAGGGCGTGCGGGTCCAGAGGTTGACCAGATCATCCATAAGCAATTCGCGGGTCTGGCTGTCCAGCGCCGACAGGGGTTCATCCATCAGCATCACTGCCGGGTTCACCGCCAAGGCGCGGGCAATGGCCACCCGCTGCTTCATCCCGCCCGACAGCTGCTTGGGCAGGGCCTTGGCAAAATCGCTCAGCTTGGTGCGGGCCAGGACATCGGCAATGATACCATCTGCGCGGGCGCCGCGAATACCGTGGTCTTCCAGCACGAGTGAAATATTGCCTCGCACAGATCGCCAAGGCAGCAGGGCAAAGTCCTGAAAGATATAAGTCAGTGGGTTCAGGCAATCGCTGGGCGGCGCACCGATCTGCAGCACCTCGCCACGGCTGGGTTTTTCCAACCCGCCAAGAAACCGCAGCAGGGTGGATTTGCCACAGCCTGAAGGGCCGACGATGCAGACGATCCGTCCCGAGGGGATCTCGAGCGAGATATCGCGGAGCACCTCAAAGTTATCGTAGGAATGGCTGACGCCAGAGAGGCGAATATCCATGTGGGGCTCCAATGAATGTTGGGTTCAGGTGTGGAGAGGGGGCGCGGCCAAAGCCCCGCCCCCGATGGTGTGATGGTGGCTGGCTTAGCCCAGGGTCTGCACGTAGCTTGGGTCAATTACGGTTTCCAGGCTGATGCTCTTGTCCACCAGGCCCTCTGCCTGGAACCAGTTTAGCTGATCCTGCAGCGAGGCGGTGTTCATCGCTGCGCCCTCGTTCAGGCGCATGGTGCCATTGATGATGGATTTGGCGGCCTTTTCGCGTGGGCGATCCGCATAGACATACTTGTGGATCAAATCGACCAGCGCCTGCACGCCTTCGTCGCCCTGGGCCTTGTCGATCATGGTGGCGTTGTATTCGGCGACACCTTCGGAATAGCCGGCCAGGAAATCGCGGGTCATCTGCTGCTCTGCGCTGGCATTCTTGGCCGAGGTAAAGACAGTGGTGACCTGATAGTCGGGCAGGTAGTCAGACACATTGCCGATGATATGCACCTTGCCCGATCCCGCCAGCGGCTTGGCCAGATGTGGAACGATGGACCAGGCATCGATCTGGCCGGATTTCAGCGCGCCGATGATGGCCCCAACTTTTTGCAAGGGCTTGAATTTCAGGTCAATCCCTTCGGCGGCGGCCATCTTTGACCCCATGTAATGGAAAGAGGACCCGGCCGTGGTGATGCCATAGCTTTTGCCTGCCAGCTGTGCCGGGGTGGTGATGCCTGCCTGATAGGCTGCGTCCGAGACCAGATATTTCTGGCCGTCGATGCCTGCCTCCTCTGACAATGCGCCGCCGATTATCTTGACCGCGCCTTTGTCGGCCAGCGAGACCAGTCCGCCGGACATGGCGGTCACGGCATAATCGACATCGCCCGACGCAATCGCAACCGCCATCGGTGTTGCTGCCTGGAAGAACTTGAACTCGACATCCAGACCCGCATCGGCAAAATAGCCGCGTTCAAACCCGATGAAGCTGCCGGAGTGGCTGGTGAAACGCAGCGCGCCCACGGTGATTTTGCGCCCCGATGCCAGGGCTGGGCTTGCCAGTCCAACGGCGGCGGCGCTGCTGCCCAGTAGGGCCAATGCCTTGCGGCGGGTAAATTCAGTCATGGTCTTCCTCCCTAGTGTATGTCGTCTGTGTGGCGTTGCTGGCTCAGGCCTTCAACTCCGTTGTTATCACGGCCTCCAGTAGGCCAAGCGCGGTGCCTGTGTCGCGCGCCAAAGCCGCCTCTAGCAGGGCATGGTGCTGGGCCGCACGTTGGGCAAAATCCAGCCGTCCTTCGCGTAGTGCAGCCAGGCGAAAGCGGCGGGACTGGTCGTAGTATTTCTGCTGGGTGTCCAGCAGGCGCGGCGAGGCCGAGGCGTCGCACAGGCTGTAGAAAAAGCCGCGGCAGGCATTGTCCCATTCCAGGGCAGCCAGATCGCTCAGATCCTCTTGCACCAGGGTTTCGCGGTGACGCATGGCATGATGCGCGGCCAGAATGCGCCCCTCCCAGGCGACATCGCCCAGTCTCAGCGCCCTCTCCAGTGCCATCTTTTCGATCTGCACCCGCATGAACAGGATGTCCTGCTGGTCTTGCGGTGTGGCCGAGGTGACGCGAAAGCCGCGCTGGGCGGTCGCAGCCACCAGGCCTTCAGCGCTAAGCAGCCGCAGAGTTTCGCGCATCGAATGGTTCGAGCCGCCATAGCGCTGCCGCAGGGCGTTCAGCTTTAGCTTTTCATCTGGTCGGAGCAGGCCGAACGAGATGTCGCGACGCAGCGCGGAGGCCAGCATGGCCACCACCGTTTCATCCTCATCCTGTTTTGAACCAAAGAGCATTTGAACCCGATTTTGCAAAATGTTGGACATTTTTGGCGTAGAGCCTGTCCGCTGTCAATCATCCCTGCGGTTTTACCGCTCTGGGCAAAGTCACGTTGACCCCTGCCGACGCCTCTGCCACTCATACCACCCAAGGCGCGCGCCGTGCCGCTGTGATCATTTGTCGGAGCCTTGATGACCCCATTTCGCTTTCTCCACACCTCGGATCTGCACCTAGGTAAACGCTTTGGTCAAATGCCGGAAGAGACGCGGGCCGATCTGCAGCAGGCCCGCCAGCAAAGCGTTGTCGGGCTGGCCAGGGTGGCGCAGGCGCAGAGGGCCGGACATGTGCTGATCGCGGGCGATTTGTTTGATAGTGAAACCCCATCAGACCGGGTGCTGCGTCAGGCGCTTGCCGGCATGGCGGCAGCAACCGATTTGCAGTGGTGGATCATTCCCGGCAATCATGACAGTGCCGCTGCCGAAACGCTTTGGACGGCGATGGCAGAGCATGCGGGGGAGAATACCCATCTTTTGATGCAGCCTGACCCTGTGCAGATGGCGCCGGGGGTGCAGCTGCTGCCGGCGCCCTGCCGCCATCGCTTTGCCGGTCAGGACCTGACCGCCTGGATGGATGGGCAGGCCACGCCAGAAGGCGATTTGCGGATCGGTCTGGCCCATGGTGGGGTGCTTGAATTTGGCAGCGAAGAGGCGGGCGGCGAGGTGATCTCGGCGCAGCGGGCCAGCAGTGCCCGGTTGGACTACCTGGCGCTGGGGGATTGGCACGGTACCTTTACCCTGAACGCCCGCAGCCGGTACAGCGGCACCCCCGAAGCGGATCGCTTCAAACATGCAGGGGCCGGGCAGTGCCTGCTGGTAGAGCTGACGACGCCGGGCGCTGAACCAAAGGTCACGTTCATTGAAACCGGGACCTACCACTGGCAAGAACAGCCGCTGGTGCTGACCCCGGCGGCGGATATCGCGGCAGAGATGCGCGCGCTGCTGCCAGAGCCACGCGCAGACTGGCACCACCACCTGCTGCGGCTGCGGGCCGAAGGCTGGGTGACGCCGCCGCAACTCTTGGCGCTGCGCCGAGCGGTGGCAGAGGTGGCGCCGGAGTTCTGCTATTTCCAGCTGGACGAGGCCGGGCTGCGCAGTCAGCACCAGGTTTCTGATCTGGACCTGATTGCCAGCAATGGGGCTCTGCGCGCTGCCGCCGAAGAGCTGATGCAGGCGGCCCAGGACGGAACCCTGGCACAGGCCGAGCGAGACACTGCCTCGGCGGCGCTGAACCGGTTGTTTGCCTATACGCAGGACGCGGCCACGGCGGAGGACCCCCGATGATAATTCGTGCCATCCGGCTGGAAAACGTACGCCGTTTCACCGATCCGGTCGAAATTACCGGTATGGGGCCGGGGCTGAATGTCCTTGCTGCGCCGAATGAGCGGGGGAAGTCGACCATCTTTGACGCCCTGCATGCGGTGTTCTTCAAGGATGCAAAATCCTGGGACAAAGATATTCGTGCCCTTGCGCCGCGTGTTGGTGGCGAACCCTGGATCGAGGTGGAAATTGAACTGGAGGACCAGGTGTTTCGGCTGGCCAAACAGTTCCGCAAGGCCTCGGGCAAGGGCGCGCTGCGGATCTGGCAGGGCGATAGCCTGTACCTGCAATCGGACGCGGGTGAGGCCTGGCTGCAGGCGCTGATCAAATCGCCCAAGGATGGGGGGCCGGCCGGGCTGCTCTGGGTGCGTCAGGGGTTGACTGATTTTGCCGATGCCAAAGAAACCCTGGCGGCGCGGCAGGACTTGATGTCCTCTGTCGCGGGCGAGGTGGACAGTATCACTGGTGGGCAGCGCATGGATGCGATCCGCCGCGATGTGCGCCAGTCCCTGGATCGGCTGGTGACCCTGCGCGGGGCGAAAAAGGGCGGCGCGCTGGAACAGGCGATGACCGCTCTGGCCGATTATGAAACCCGCGAGCAGGCCTTGGCTGCCCAGGTGCAAGAACTGCGCCACCAGTTGGATCAGCGTCAGGACCTGCGCCGTGCGCTGGCTGATCTGCAAGACCCGCAGATGCAGCAAGAGCAGGAGACCCGCCTGCGACAAAGCCAGAAGGATCTTGCCGCAGCGCAGCAGCATCAGGAAAAGTTGCAGGTGGCGCGACAGGGGATGCAAAATGCTGAATTGCTGCTGGACAGTCACCTGCGCGCGCTGGCGCAGTTTCAGGCCCAGCAACAGGATTGCAGCGAGGCCGAAACAGCCTGTCAGACCGCGGCCGAGACACGCGCCCGCATTGCCGCAGATCTGGATCCGGTCCGGCAGCGGCTGGCGCAGGCAGAGGCGGCGCATCGTGAGGCCGAGCAGGCGTCCCGCGTGGCCGAAACCCGGCTGGCAGCGCTACAACGGGCCGAGAGGCACGCCCAGGCCGCAGGCCAGCGCCGGGCGCTGCAACAGACCCTGGCCCAGGCGCGTAGCGCCATGCAGCAGATTACCCGGCAAAATCATCTGGCGACGACAGGCCCGGATGCCGATGCTCTGGCCGAGATAGAGACCACCCGCGAGGCCTTGGCGCTGGCGCAACAGGCGCAGCAATTGGCGGCCCCGGCCATTACGGTAACCTATGAACAGGGGCTGGATGGTTTGCTGTTGCTGGAGGGCGCGCCACTGGTTGGCGGGCAGCGCCTGTCGCTGCCGACAGGCGGGCGTCTTACGGTGCCCGGTTTGGCGCAGATTGATCTGCACCCCGGCGCGGACGGCGGGCAGGTGCAACTGGATCAGGCAGAGCGCGCCCTGCGCGCGGCACTGGAACAGGCAGGCTGCTCGGATGTCGAACAGGCGCGCCAGGCCCATCGTGCCCGTCAAGAGGCCGCCATTCGCCTGCAAGAGGCCAAGCAGCAGCTTGCCGCGCTGGCCCCGGATGGCATTCTGGCCCTGATGCAGCAGCTGGATGCATTGCCGACGGTGGCAGAACCGGAGGCTGGCGAAACACCGCCTGTCCAAGGCTCTGCGCAAGAGATTGATACGGCAGAGGCGGATCTGCTCTCCTGTCGCGGCGCGTTGGAGCGCAGCGCGGCCGAGCGTGAGGCGGCGCGCAGCCAAGAGGGTGAGCTGCGCCGTGCGCTGGAAGGTGCCCAGGCGCATCATCAGGCCGCGCAGCAACGGTTGCAGCGCGCCGAGGCAGCCCTGGCAGGACAGGGCGATATGGCCCTGCGGCTGGTCAGTCTGCAGCAACACCAGGCAGAGCTGGAGCAGGGGCTGGCGACCCGCAAGGTGCAGTATCAGCTGCTGAAACAGCAAGCTCCGAATCTGGAGCAGGCGCAGGCCCGCGCCGCCCGCGCCAAATCCGAGCAGGCTTCAACCCGCGAAGCGGTGCAGAGCCATCTGCGAGATCTGGCAGTATTGGACAGCCGCATTGCCACCAGCGCCGGGGCAGCGGTGGAGGAAGATCTGGCAGAGCTGCGTGACCAGGTGATTGGGGCACGCAAACGGCTGGAGGGGATCGAGTTCGAAGTTGCGGTTCTGCGCCGCCTTGAACTGGCGCTGGAGCGCGCCCGCAGTGCCGCACAAGAGGCCTATATCGGGCCGGTGCTGAAAGAACTGCAGCCATTGCTGCGGCTGCTCTGGCCTGAAGCGCGCCTGGCGCTGGATGCGGGGCAGGTGCTGCCGGATCAATTGCAGCGTGCCGGGCAAGAGGAAGCCTTCGACAGTCTGTCTGGTGGCACCCGGGAACAGGTTGCCCTGCTGGTGCGTTTGGCCTTTGCTCGGCTATTGGCGCGGCGGGGACAGCCTGCGCCGATCATTCTGGATGATGCCATCGTCTATACCGATGACGCTCGTATCGAGAAAATATTTGATGCGCTGACGCTGCAGGCGAATGAGATGCAGATCCTGGTGTTCACCTGCCGCCAAAAGAGCTTTCGCGCCCTTGGTGGCACCCAGCTGAGCATTCGCCGGGTGACGCGTTAGGCCCTCAGGCAGTGCGGGGTGGTGTCACTCGCGGATTTCGTCCGGCATCACTCCCCAGAGTTTTTCCTTGGGGGCCCAGCCGTCAAAGCCGCCGGCAGAGATATTGCACCAGGTCAGGGAACAGTTGCCCAGGCGCGCCACCACCCCGTATTCAAGCGCGGCTGTCACCGCGGTGCGTTCATCTGGTTGTGCGTGCAGGGTCAGCATGTCTTCTTGTACCAGCACTGTGCGCACCCCTGACAGCAGGGCATAATGCACCCAGCCGCCTGCTCCATCCTGATCGCGCACCCGGCGCCAGTGGCCAAACTCGGCGGTGATCTGCAGTGGCATGCCACGTCGTTTGAACACCCAGTCGATGCGATGCGTCAGAGAGGGGCCGCGCCGAACATTGCCTTCAGAGGCCTTCATCGAGACATAGCGCGGCAGAGGCAGGTTGGTCACTGGCCCGCGCTCTTGGCTGGCTGGTTGGCTGCTGTCCTGGGCTGCGGCGATGGACCCTGCAGGCGTGACGCCAAAACCAACGCAGAGCGCCAGCATCAGACCGCGCCATCCTGTGGGAAATTTAATCACTGCCTGCTCACTTTTGCTTAGGGTTCAGCCTACCCAATATGTGTCGCAAAATCCTGCGGGCAATCTGACCTGGAAAAGAGGCAAAAAGCCGCGCCAACTGCTTTGGTTCTGGTGGATCGGTTCTTGTGCCCGGTTCCGTCCTGCGCCACCATGTCATGAAGGCAAGTGACTTGCAAAGCCAGGGGAGAGCAAAAGTGGCCAGAGAACGTCTGAGTGTTGTTGTTACGCGACGGTTGCCAGAGCCAGTCGAGACACGGTTGAGCGAGCTGTTCGATGTGCGTCTGCGCAGCGAAGACGCACCGATGAGCCGCCAGGAACTGGCTGCCGCAATGAAAGAGGCCGATGTGCTGGTGCCGACGGTAACCGATACCATTGATGCGGCGCTTTTGGGGCAGGCCGGGGAAAAGCTGAAACTGATCGCAAACTATGGCGCCGGGGTCGATCACATTGATGTGGCAACCGCCCGGCAACGCGGCATTCTGGTGTCCAATACGCCAGGGGTTCTGACCGATGATACCGCCGATATGGCGATGGCGTTGATCATGGCGGTGGTGCGCCGTATCCCCGAGGGGCTGGCCGTGATGCAGAAAGGTGACTGGCAGGGCTGGGCACCCACTGCGATGCTGGGCGGGCGATTGGCCGGGCGTCGCCTTGGGATCCTTGGCATGGGTCAGATTGGCCAGGCTGTGGCCCGCCGGGCTAGCGCCTTTGGCATGCAGATCCACTATCACAACCGACGCCGCCTGCGCCCCGAAATAGAGGCCACACTGGAGGCCACCTACTGGGAAAGCCTGGATCAGATGGTGGCGCGCATGGATGTGATCTCGGTCAATTGTCCCTCGACGCCCTCGACCTTTCATCTGCTGAATGCCCGGCGGCTGAAGCTGATGAAACCCTCGGCAGTGGTGGTCAATACCTCACGCGGCGAGGTGATCGACGAACTGGCCCTGACGCGGATGCTGCGCAGCGATGAAATTGCGGGGGCCGGCCTGGATGTCTATGAAAAGGGCACCGATATCAATCCAAGGTTGCGCCAATTGCCGAATGTGGTACTTCTTCCTCATATGGGGTCTGCAACCCTTGAGGGCCGGATCGAGATGGGTGAAAAAGTCCTGTTGAACATCAAGACCTTCGAGGATGGGCATCGGCCGCCTGATCAGGTGGTCCCAGCCATGTTGTAGCGCCCTGCCAGCATCTTTTGCGTATGTGAGGGCATTCCATGAAATCTGTTTTTCTGACCTGTTTGACTGTATCTGCACGGGCGATTCCGTCGCTGATGCAGCCGGTCTTTTCGCTGTCTGTCTTGACCTTGCCAATCCTGGTTCTGTCTGGAGGTGGCCTGCAGGCAAAGGAGGCCGCTGATGCGGTTGCGCCCGAAGGCGCTAGCCTGGGCGGCATTGCGGCAGTCTCCGATGCCTCTGCGGCGGCACTGGCAGCCAAGCAGGCCGGGCAGCCGGTAGAGGCGCAGGACTGGATGATCGCTGCCGCGAACCCACATGCGGTTGAGGCTGGCGCGGCGGTTCTGCGCCAAGGCGGCACGGCGGCAGACGCGATGATTGCGGCCCAGGTGGTGCTGGGGCTGGTAGAGCCACAGTCTTCGGGCCTGGGGGGGGGTGCCTTTCTGGTTTGGTATGACGCCAAGACAGGGGCTGTCACCACCCTGGATGCCCGTGAAACCGCGCCCCTGGCGGCGACGCCGCAGTTGTTTCAGGACGAAAGTGGCGCGCCGCTAAAGTTCTTTGACGCCGTTGTTGGCGGGCGCTCTGTCGGCACCCCTGGCACGCCTGCCTTGCTGGAGATGGCGCATCGCAAATGGGGGCAGGCCAACTGGGCCTCGTTGTTTGAGACCGGGATTTCCCTGGCACAGGATGGTTTTGAGGTCTCGCCGCGGATGGCCGGTGCGATTGCGCGCGATGCAGATCGTCTGGGCCGCTTCCCGGCAACTGCCCGCTATTTTCTGCCGGGTGGCACGCCGCTGGCCGCAGGCGATCGTCTGACCAATGTGGCCTATGCCGATGTCCTGCAGGTGCTGGCCGAACAGGGCGCCGAAGGGTTTTACACCGGGCCGATCGCCGCAGACATCGTGCACAATGTGCAGCAGGCCGAGGGCAACCCCGGTGTGCTGTCGATGATGGATCTCGCGCTTTATCGGGTGAAAGAGCGCGATGCGAGCTGCGCCAGCTATCGCGCCTTTGAGGTCTGCGGCATGGGGCCGCCTTCTTCCGGGGCGCTGACGGTGGGACAGATCCTGGGCATGCTGGGGGGCTACGATCTGGCGGCCCTGGGCGCGGAAAATCCCGAATCCTGGCGCTTGATTGGCGATGCCTCCCGGCTCGCCTTTGCCGACCGGGGCCGCTATATGGCCGATAGCGATTTTGTGCCGGTCCCGGCCAAGGGGCTGGTCGATCCTGATTATCTGGCCCAGCGTGGCCAGTTGCTGGCGGGGCCGGAAGCCCTGGCCGAGGTGGCACCGGGTCAGCCCGAGTTTGATCACGCCGCTCTGGCACCGCTCTGGGCCGATGATGTTTCGATTGAATTTCCGTCGACCTCGCATCTGACGATTGTCGACCAATATGGCAACGTCCTGTCGATGACGACGACCATTGAAAACGGCTTTGGCTCGCGGGTGATGAGCAATGGCTTTCTGCTCAATAATGAGCTGACCGATTTTTCCTTTCGCAGCCATCGCGATGGGGTGCCGATTGCCAACCGGATAGAGCCGGGCAAACGGCCGCGTTCCTCTATGGCGCCAACTATTGTGCTGCGTGACGGGGCACCGGTTCTGGCCATTGGCTCGCCTGGCGGTAGCCGGATCATCGGCTATGTGGCCACGGCGATTGTGGCCTGGGCAGACTGGGGGCTGGATGTACAACAGGCGCTGGCCTTGCCCCATGCGGTGAACCGCTTTGGCACCTATGATCTTGAGGCCGACACCGCCGCCACAGAGCTGGAAGCGCCGCTGGTCGAAATGGGCTATAAGGTCAATATCCGCGATCTCAATTCGGGGCTGCACGCGATTGAGATTGGCGAGACCCTGAAAGGCGGGGCGGATCCGCGCCGTGAGGGCATTGCGCTGGGCCAATAGTGGGATGTAACCTACCCCAAGGGCTGGGCCAATATGCAGAGAATAAGGGGTGCGGCAATGTCTTGTCTGTACCCCTTTTTTACATCATAAGAGGTGCGTGTGTTGTCATGACAACACGAGGGCGAGGACAGTGGCGGCATCACACCGCCGGGGATAGGAAGAGGGTCACACCATGGTGCAAGCAACAGCATTGCCACGTAATGAAGCCGGGATCGAGGCTGCCATCAGCGTCTTGAAACAGCAGTTCGGCGAGCAGCTGCAAACCGGCCAAGCGATCCGCGAGCAACATGGCCATACCACCACCTGGATCACCAATCAGGCCCCCGATGCGGTGGTCTTCCCGACTTCGACCGAAGAGGTCGCAAGCATTGTCAAAACCTGCGCCGAATATGGCGTGCCGGTGATCCCCTTTGGCACCGGCACCTCACTTGAGGGGCATGTGAATGCGCCGGCGGGTGGCGTTTGCATCGATATGATGCGGATGGACAAGATCCTTGCGGTGCATGCCGAAGATCTGGACGTTGTGGTACAGCCTGGCGTCACCCGTGAACAGCTGAATACCTTCCTGCGCGATCAGGGGCTGTTCTTTCCCATTGACCCCGGTGCCAATGCTTCGCTGGGTGGGATGGCGGCAACGCGCGCCTCGGGCACCAATGCGGTGCGCTATGGCACCATGAAAGACAACGTGATGGCGCTTGAGGTGGTGATGGCCGATGGAGAGGTGATCCGAACCGCGCAGCGGGCCAAAAAATCCTCGGCGGGTTATGACCTGACCCGCCTTATGGTCGGCTCTGAGGGGACGTTGGGTCTGATGACCGAACTCACCCTGCGTCTGCAGGGCATCCCCGAGGCCATCCGCTCGGCGCGCTGTTCGTTCCGTTCGGTGGATGATGCCTGCCGCGCGGTGATGATGACCATCCAATACGGTGTGCCTGTCGCCCGGATGGAGCTGCTGGACGAGATGAGCGTCGGCGCCGCCAATGCCTATTCCAAGCTGTCGTTGCCCCAGACGCCACTGCTGCTGCTGGAATTCCACGGCTCTGACGCCAGCGTGCTGGAGCAGAGCGAGACCTTTGCCGCCATTGCAGAAGAGTTTGGTGGCTTTGATTATGAGGCCACTTCAACCGCAGAAGAGCGCAACAAACTGTGGCAGGCACGGCATGATATGTATTGGGCCAGCCTGCAGATCCGCCCCGGTGCCAAGGGGATCTCTACCGATGTCTGCGTGCCGATCTCGCAGCTGGCTGCCTGCGTCGGTGCTGCCCGGCAAAAAGCCGAGGACATGGGGCTGATCGCGCCTATCGTGGGCCATGTGGGCGACGGGAATTTCCATGCGCTGCTGCTGATTGATATGGAGAGCAGCGAAGAACGGCAAAAGGCGGATGACTATATCGGCTGGCTCAACGATATGGCGATCTCGATGGATGGCACCTGCACCGGTGAACATGGCATCGGCCAGGGCAAGCGGCCATATCTGCTCAAGGAGCTGGGGGCTGCCACCCGCTATATGGCGGCGATCAAAATGGCGCTGGATCCTGACAATATCCTCAACCCTGGCAAGGTGCTTAGCGATAAGGACTGACGGGTGGGGCAGGGCGAATTGGTGACACTGATCCGGGGTCAGCCCTGCCATAATTTTGTACGGATTGCCCTGTACCCCTGTCTTGTGGCCATGGGGGCCGCGTGCAGGAGGTAGGATGAGCATCAAGAAAAGTCTTGGGATACTTGTGTTTTGCACCCAGGCCGTTGTTGTTGTGGACTATAACATGCAAAGCCAGGCTGCCGGGCTCGCCCCAGGGGAGCTGAGCATGAAAGACTATGCGGCCATCGTGCAAAAGCGATACGACAAGGTCCCGGCGCAGGCCGTTGCTGGTGGGGCTGGCAGGCCCGCGATCAGCCACGATGCAGACCGCGCGCCAGGTGATGCGCAACTGGCAGAGCTTGCGGCGGACAGGCAGGAGACCTCTGCCCAGGCTGACGCGCCAGCCGCTGTCTGCATTCGGCGCGGCACCACTGTAAGCTGCCAATAATCCTGTTGTGACGCCGCATTGAGGCGCGCCTTGGCAATCTGCGCTCGGCAAAGCAGTGCCGGAGGATGAAAAGGTCGGTTTTGACTTTTTTTGGGTCGGATGGATTTAGCCTGGTTTGATGCGCGTTGGGCATAAGCAATGCACAACCCCCGAGTCACTTGTTCCGGAGAACGGCCTCATGAAAACTCAAGTCAAAGCATTGGTCGTCGGCGGCGGCGCTGTTGGCACCTCAATTGCCTATCACCTCGCCAAAGCTGGCTGGGACGATGTTATGCTGGTAGAGCGTGACGAACTGACCTCGGGGTCGACCTGGCATGCTGCCGGGCTTCTGCCGCTGTTCAACATGTCCTATGCGACAACCCATATCCACAAATACTCGGTCGATTTTTATAAGTCGCTTGAGGCCGAAACCGGCCTGAACGCGGGCTTTGCCGTGGTTGGCAATTTGCGTATGGCGCAGACCGAAGAGCGCATGGATGAATATAAGCTCTATGCCTCGACCGCGGAAACCTGTGATGTGGACTATGAGTGGCTCACCCCTGACCAGATCAAGGAACGCTGGCCGCTGATCCGTACCGATGATCTGAAAGGCGCGATCTACCACACCGAAGACGGCTATATTAACCCCGCCGATGTGACCCAGGCGATGGCCAAGGGCGCGCGCCAGCGTGGGGTTGAGATCGTGCGCAAGATGCAGGCCGATTCCTTCCACTGGACTGGCACCCACTGGGAAGTCACCTGCACCAAAATGGTTGAACAGGGCGGCAATCTGGTGCCCTCGGATGAGCAGGTCGTCATCACCGCTGAACATGTTGTGACCGCATCGGGCAACCACGCACAGCGCACCGCCAAGATGCTGGGCATCAAGATGCCTGCCGTGCCCGTGGAACATACCTTCATCGTCATGGACAAAGACCCAGAGCTGGTCAAATGGCGCGAAGCGGGCAACCCTGAACACCCCGTTGTGCGGGACGCCGATTCTGAATCCTACGCTCGCGAGGAACGCGGTGGCTGGATCCTGGGGATCTATGAGCACGGTGCACCAGCGCGTTTTGAACACGGTGTGCCCGACAGCTTCCGCGCCGATCTGTTCCCGCTGGATCTGGATCGGATCGCCGAACAGTATATGGCGATGACGGAACGTGTGCCTTCCTGCGCTGAATCCGGTCTCAAGGATGATTTCAACGGCCCGATCTGCTATACTCCCGATGGCAACCCGCTGGTTGGCCCGGCCCCTGGCCTGCGCAACATGTGGCTGGCCGAAGGTTTCTCCTTCGGGATCACCGCCGCGGGCGGCACCGGCTACTATCTGGCTCAGATGATGGTCGATGGCGAAGCCGAAATCGACATGGCAAGCCTGGACCCCAAGCGCTATAGCCAGAACTGGATGACCACCGAATTTGCCGCGCGCAAAAACGAAGAATGCTACGAGCATGTCTACATCCTGCACCACCCTGATGAGGAACGCCCCGCCGCGCGTCCCTTGCGCACCTCTCCGGCGTTTGAGCGCCAGAAAGAACGAGGCGCGCAGTTTGGCTGGGTCAATGGCTGGGAACGGCCCAACTACTATGGCCCCAAAGATGCGCCCGAGAATTTTGACCACGACGCACGCTCTTTCCGCCGTGGCGGCTGGTGGCAATATGCCGTGGACGAAGCCAAGGCGATCCGCGAAGGCGTCGGTCTGGTCGATGCCACCGCCTTTACCAAGCATGTCGTCAAGGGCCCAGGTGCCACCCAGTTCCTGGATTGGTTCACCTGCAATAAACTGCCAAAAATTGGCCGCATCAACCTGACCTATGCGCTGACCTCGGCCGGAACCACCCGGACCGAATACACCATCGTGCGCAATGGCGAGAACAGTTACTATCTGGTCTCCGCCGGTGCGTTGACCGAATATGACGCCGACTTCCTGCGCAAGGCGGCCGAAGACAAGATGGAAGAGTTCGGCTATATCGAGATCCAGGATGTCACCACCCAGTGGGGCGTCTTTGCCATCGCCGGCCCCAAGTCGCGCGATGTGCTGAAAGAGATCATTGTCGACGGTGATCCTGACACTGCCCTGTCGAACAAGCGCTTCCCTTGGCTGTCGGCGCGTCAGATCGAACTGGGCATGTGCCCTGTCAATGCGATCCGTGTGGCCTACACCGGAGAGCTGGGCTGGGAATTGCATCACCCGATCGAGATGCAAAACTATCTGTTCGATCTGCTGGAAAAGGCGGGTGAAAAGCACGGTATGAAGCTGGTCGGTGCGCGCGCCCAGAACTGGCTGCGGATGGAGAAAAGCTATCGCGCCTTTGGCACCGAGCTAGGCCGCGATGCCACCCCAGCCGAGGCCGATCTGCCGCGCTTTATCGACCTGGAGAAAGAGTTCCACGGTAAAGAGGCCATGATTGAGACAGGCGTGCGGTTCAAGTGTTGCACCCTGCTGATTGACGGACCAGAAGATGCCGATCCCTGGGGCCGTGAGGCGCTGTATACCGAAGATGGAGGAACCCGTGTCGGGCGTCTGACTTCGGGCGGCTATTCAGTGGCATTCGAGAAGAGCATCGGCATGGGCTATGTGCCACCGGAACTGGCGGTGGAAGGCACCAAGCTGAAGGTGAAACTGCAGGATAAGCTTTGGGATGCAACTGTCACTTGTGACAGCCCCTACGATCCGACAAACGCCACCATTCGCCAGAACGGCTAGGTTCTTGTAGGGTATTAAGACACAAAAGCTCCGGTCATAGGACCGGAGCTTTTGGCATTTCTGGGCCGAATTTCAACGGTCAGCTGCTGGTCAATTCGTCAAAGCAGGTGAGCGCCTTGGCGGCATACATCATGGCAGGACCACCGCCCATCTGGATCGACATCGCCAAGACGTCAGAGACTTCTTCGCGGCTTGCGCCTGCCCGGACAAGGGTTTCCACATGCAGTCCGATGCAATCCTCACAGCGGACAGCAACCGCGATCCCGAGGGCGACAAACTCTTTTTGTTTGAAGTCCAGCACACCGCCCTGTTTGACGGATTTCCCAAGCGCACCAAAGGCCTGTGCCGTGTCGGGAATAGCCCTGTTCAGATTGCGCAGCCCCTGACGGGTTGTTTCCACCTTTGTGTTCCAGTCCATTGGATGTCCTTCAATTGATATTCCATTTATTGAAGGTGTATTCTGTGCCGAGACTGTGAACCTTGATCTAGGTCATGTCCTAAACGGTCTAGCCGTCAGGCTGCGATCCCTCCTTGCAAAAGACCAGCGCTAGATTATTGGCGGGCATCTCTACAACCTGGGTGGTGCGCAACCCGGCTGCCTCGCCCCAGTCTAGGACGTCAAAGTCATCCTTGTAACCGGTTTCGGGGTCATGCGCGGTCAGTGCGCTGTGAAATGACCTGTCGCCGGGGCTGGTCAATTCTCCACCGCGCGAGAATGGTCCATAGATCACCAGACGCCCCTGGGGGGCGAGCGCCACCGCCGCCTCTTGGATCAGGCACTGTGCTTCGGCGCTGCTGATCAGGTGCAACAGGTTTGACAGGACAATCAGATCCTGAGGGTGCTGTGCTGCGCCCCAGCCGGTTGCGGTGGCATCCAGCGGCATGGCGGGGCGGATGTTGGTCAGGTCTGTCGCGGCAATATAGGCGTTGATGCTGTCCAGCCGCGCCGGGTCTGCCTCGCTGGGTTGCCAGCTGAAATCGGGCAGGCGGCTGGCATAGCCAATCACATGCTGGCCGGTGCCACTTGCCAGTTCTAGCGCGCGGTGCCCCAGCGGTGGGGCGACCTGTTGCAGGAGATCACACAGTGGGGCGAGGTTGCGGGCTGCGGATTCGGCAAAAAGCTTGCCGTCTTTGGGGCTGGCAACCGATGCGAGGCTGGGAACAGAGCGCACAGCCATCAGCGCAGCCTTTCGGGCGAGAGTGCGGCGCGTATCGGCGCGTCGAGCTCGGAGGGGCGTCCGCCAACCAGATCGGCCAACAGGCGCGCGGCGGCAGGGGCGGTCTGAAAACCATAGCCCCCCTGGGCGGCACACCAGATGAAATCGGCCTTCGCCGGGTCTGGTCCCAGCACCAGCGACCCGTCTGGGGCAAAGCTGCGCAGCCCAGCCCAGTTGCTTTCGACCCGGGTGACCGGGGTGGTGACCCGTTCTTCATAGCGCGCCAGCCCCTCGGCCAGAATCATGTCGTCGGCATAGGCATCATGTGGCTGCACCAGATCTTCATCCGCCGGAGAAACCAGCAGCTTGCCAGCGTCGGGTTTGGCATACCAGGTTTCGCCAACCCCCATCAACATCGGCCACTGGGTCACGTCATGGCCACCCGGCGCCGGCAGTTGCGCCATGGAACGGCGGCGCGGCTGGATGCCGATCGGGGCAACCCCGGCCAGGGCGGCGATTTCATCCACCCAGGCACCTGCCGCATTGACCAGCTGCGCCCCCTGATAGGTTTGGCCGCCCGCCTCGACCCGCCAGCCGTGATCCGTGTGGTGGATGGCAGTGACGCGGGCGCGGGTCACAATGCTGCCACCGGCGGCGCGCGCGACCTTGGCAAAATCCTGAATCATCCGATCGGTATCCAGATCCTGCGCCAGCATATGCAGTCCTGCATGGGTCACGGTTTTGGGGTTCAGGATCGGCACCAGGTCCTGGGCTTCGCGAAAAGTGATCTCATCCAGCTGCAGTTCCTTGAGGTGGGTGACAAAATGCTGTTCCTGACCGGGTCCTGAAACCAGCATCAGCCCGCGCGGTGTCAGATAGCCGCCATTGGCGCTGTGATGGTGATCTGCACTAGCACGGTTCAAGGCAACTACAGAGGGTGGGCCATAGTTTTCTTCGAACATCGCTGCAGATCTGCCCGAGGCATGGTAGCCAAGGGCCTGTTCCATCTCCAGCAGCACCACGGTTCCCAGCTCTGACAGGTGGGCGGCAGCACTGGCACCGGCAATACCGCCGCCGATAATGATGAAATCAAAAGTCATCCGCCCGCCTCCTGCTCTTCAAGGCGGTCCGTCGCGGGGGCCGGGCGCGGGCTGAGCGCTGTAATCTGATTATAGAGCGCCGCATCCATCTGGAAATCCAGCGCTGCAAGCGAGGGGGCCACCTGTGCGGCGGTGCGGCCGGAAATGATGGGCATCGGTGCGGCAGCATGGGCCGCTACCCAGGCCACGGCGAGGGTGGCCGGTTCCACGCCCCGCTCTGCGGCCAGAAGGCTTAGCTGGCGGGCGGTCTCATGCATCCAGTCCTGGCCATAGCGGCTGTTGTAGCGGGCATCTTCGTTCAATCGCCCAGCGACATTGGTCGTGGTGTATTTGCCGGTCAGCAGCCCACCACCCAGGGGGGAGTAGGGCGCAATGGCGATGTTTTGGTCGCTGCACATGGGCAGGATTTCAACCTCGGCCTGGCGTTTCACCAGCGAATACATTGGTTGCAGAATATCCGTGGCAAGACCAAACTCGGCACCCAGCATCTGTGCCTTCATCACCTGCCATGCGGCAAAATTGGACAGACCCATATAGGAAATCTCGCCCGCGGCTTTGCGCGCGGCAAGCCACGCCAGGGTTTCGCGCAGATCTGTCTGTTCATCAAAGCGATGCAGGTAGAGGATATCAAGACTGTCGAGCCCAAGACGGCGGCGGCTGGTGTCAAACTGTGCTTGCATATTGGCAGCCCCGGCGCCGCCCGAATAGCCAACCTTGCTGGCAATGATCAGCTGTTCGCGCTCATCCTTGATGAGGTCACCTAGGATCTCTTCGCTCTGGCCATTGGTATAAACCCAGGCCGTATCAAAATGATTGACGCCGACCGCGCGGCAGGCGGCATAGATCTCGGCAGATTGTGCTGCATCAGCACGGCCGCCAAACTGCATGGTGCCAAAGGCAAAGCGGCTGGCAGGGGTTCCATCGGGGCTTTTGAGGGGCTGTGTCATGGGCAGAGAGTTGCACGGGTGTTGGCTGGGGAAAAGCGTGTTTTTTGCAAGGCGCAGGCAGGCGCGGTTGCAGACCTGTGCAGGTGCAGCGCTTCGAAACGCTTCCTGCGTTTGGCGGGCCCATGCTATGGTTGCGCAACAGTTTTGTTATAATATCTTTGGAGGAAAAATAGTGACCACCCCAAACATTCATGCACTCTCAAACGGTCATGTGCCGGGCTATATTACTGGCCCTGATGGCAGTGATCCCTTGTTCACGGGCATGGCCATCTTCACCATCGTTTTGATCATTGCCATTGGTGGGCTGTATTTCACGCTGCATGCCTTGCCGGAAAAGATGGCGCATTCAGATAATCACGCGCAGTTTCAGCTGATTAGCATTCTGGCTGTTCTGGCGCTTTTTACGCATAACAACATCTTTTGGGTGGCCGCCCTGATGCTTGCGGCCTTTCGGATGCCTGATTTCCTGTCGCCGCTGCAGTCAATCGCCAACTCTTTGGTCGAGCTGAGCCAACGTAAGAATAAGGAGTAAGCCTGTGCTGGAACTGTTTATCTGTTCTTTGTTGACGGTCTTTCCCGACTTTCTTTATCGCCGCTTTGTTCAAGGGAAAAGGCTGGGCCAGGAAATCAATTTCTTTTCTGTCTGGTATGAACTGCGCTGGGGGATCACGATGTGCATCGTGCTGACGGTCTCTCTCATTACGGTGATCTTTTATTTTCACCCGGCAACCCGCCAGGTTGGATCCTATTTTCGTACCATGACCATTCTCTCTGAAAGAGGCGGCAGGGTGGCCGAGGTGCATGTGAAAAACAACCAACACGTTGAAGCCGGGGATATCTTGTTCCGGTTGGATGACAGCAGTCAGAAAGCGGCGGTTGAAACCGCCCGGACCAAGGTGGCCGAAATCGAAGCCTCGCTCAGATTGGCAGCCGCAGACCTTAAGGCCGCCGAGGCAGGCATTGTTCAGGCTCAGGCTGTTTTGACCCAGGCGACTGAAGATCTGGATCGCAATCTGGAATTGCGGCGGCGCGGTTCTTCTGCGGTGCGTGAAACCGAAATTGAGCGGCTGGAAAATCTGGTGGCTCGTCGCCAGGGAGAGCTGGAAGCAGCCCAGGCACGCGAAAGTTCGGTTCGTGAAAACATCGCTGTTTATATCCCGGCGCAGCGCGCCAGTGCCGAAGCTGCCTTACATCAGGCAAAGGTGGAGCTTGCCAAAAGCACAGTGGTGGCAGGTGTCTCTGGGCGGGTTGAACAGTTCGGCCTGCAGGTGGGGGATATCGTCAATCCGATTCTGCGCCCTGCGGGCATTTTGGTGCCTGATACCTTTGTTGATCAAGAACGCTTTGTCGCGGGGTTTGGCCAGATCACCGCCAATGTCATCAAGCCGGGTATGTATGCCGAGATTGGCTGCCTCAGCAAACCCTTCACTATCATTCCGATGATTGTCGTTGAAGTGCAGGATGTCATCCCCGCGGGGCAGATCCGTCCCACCGACGTGCTGCGTGATCCGCAGGACAACGCCCGCCCTGGGACCCTGACCGTATTTCTGGAACCGCTGTATGAAGGGCAGGCCGATGACATCCCGCCGGGCAGCAGTTGCCTTGCCAATGCCTATACCAACAACCACGACCGTCTGTCTGATCCCGATCTGGGCCTTGGCACCTGGATTGCGCTGCATGTGGTGGATACGGTTGGCTTGGTGCATGCGCTGTTGCTGCGTTTGCAGATGTTGCTGATGCCAGTGCAGACCCTGGTCTTTACGGGGCACTAAAGCATCAGGCCAGTCGCCGCATGTGATCTAACGTGAAAAGGCCCGCCATCTGGCGGGCCTTTTCTATCCGATCTGCCCGGTGCCTTGGTACCGGTGCTGCAGGGGATGCTTACTGTGGGATATCGCCTTCAATGCCTTCAACATAGAAGTTCATGCCAGCCAGGGTGCCATCATCGGCGGTTTCGCCTTCGGCCAACCAGGCAGAGCCGTCCTGCTTGTTGAGCGGACCAGTGAAGGCGTGGTAGGAGCCATCCGCCAGCGCGGCCTTGATCGCCAGGGCGGCTTCTTTTACGTCGGCTGGAACCGCATCAGAGATTTCGCCGATGCCAACCATGCCTGCGCCGATACCATCCCAGGTGCTTTTGCTTTCCCAGGTGCCGTCCATAACCGCCTGGGTGCGGGCGATATAATAGGGCGCCCAGTTGTCGATGATCGAGGATACACGCGGTGCAGGGGCGTATTCCGCCATATCCGAAGCCTGACCAAAGGTGATCACGTTGCCTGCCGCCTGGGCTGCTGCCTGTGGCGCGGTGGAATCGGTGTGCTGCAGAATGACGTCAGCACCCTGTTCGATCAGAACCTTGGCCGCGTCTGCTTCCTTGGCGGGGTCAAACCAGGTGAAGGCCCAGACGATTTTGAATTCGACGTCGGGGTTTACTTTCTTGGCGTGAATATAGGCAGAATTGATGCCGCGGATCACTTCGGGGATTGGATAGGAACCGATGTAGCCCACCACGTTGCTCTTGGTCATGTGGCCAGCGATGGTGCCCTGAACGGCGCGGCCTTCATAGAAACGTGCTGAATAGGTCGAGACGTTGTCGGCGTTTTTATAGCCAGTGGCATGTTCGAATTTCACATCGGGGAATTTGGCCGCAACGTTGATGGTTGGGTCCATATAACCAAAAGAGGTGGTGAAGATCAGGTCCGCACCCTGCAGTGCCATCTGGGTGATTACACGCTCGGCATCGGGGCCTTCTGCAACGCTTTCGACATAGACGGTTTCAACCTTGTCGCCAAATTCTTCCACAACGGCCTTGCGGGCCTGGTCGTGTTCATAGGTCCAGCCGCCATCGCCTACGGGGCCAACGTAGACAAAGCCAACCTTGGTTGGGTCGTCAGCCAGAGCAGCGGTTGCAAGGCCCAGGGCCACAGCGGCGCTGGTCATGAGGTTTGTCAGTTTCATCAAAGGGATCCCCCGTTTTGATTTTGGTTGTGCCGAGGGCTAGGGCCCCCGAACAAGTTTTGTGCCATCTGCCGTAATTTAGCGGGCAGCGTGGAAGTTGCGGCCTAGGGCAGCAGGCGCGCTGCTTTTATCAGCCGATAGAATGACGAGCACCAGAATGGTGATCAGATAGGGCGACATTGCCAGATACTCTACCGGGATGGCAACGCCAGCTGCCTGAAGATTAAGCTGAACAACGGTCACACCGCCAAAAAGATAGGCGCCCAGCAGCACGCGCCAGGGTTTCCAGCTGGCAAAGACCACTAGCGCAAGGGCGATCCAGCCGATTCCCGCTGTCATGCCTTCGGTCCATTGTGGCACCCGGATCAGACTGATGTAGGCGCCACCAAGCCCTGCGCAGGCACCGCCAAACAGGATCGCCATGATGCGAATGCGCACCACCTTATATCCCAGCGCATGGGCCGCGTCGTGGTTTTCGCCCACCGCCCGCAGCACCAGACCAATGCGGGTAAACTTGATCACCGCCCAGACCGCTGCGATCACTGCGATTGCCACATAAAGCATCAGATCATGGCCAAACAGGATCGGGCCGACGACGGGCAGGTCGCTCAGGAGAGGCAGGTCGATTTTCAGCATCTGAGGCGGTTTTATCCCCACATAAGACTGCCCCAACAGCGCCGACATCCCAAGGCCAAACAGCGTTAGCGACAGACCCGAGGCCACCTGATTGGCCTGGGCATATTGCGTTAGGATCGCAAAGAGTACCGAGAGAGCAGCACCAGCCCCCGCAGCCGCCACAAAGCCCAACATTGGCGAGCCGGTTTCCACTGCCGTGGCAAAACCAGCCACAGCGCCAATGATCATCATCCCCTCAACGCCGAGGTTCAGCACCCCGGATTTTTCCACGACCAGTTCCCCAATGGCGGCAAACAACAGCGGCGTGGCCGCGACCATCAGCGAGGCAATGAGCAGGACGGGATTGATTGCAGAAAGATCCATCAGGAGACCTCCGGTTTGCCAAGCGAGATGCGGAAATTGGTCAGAAGGTCAAAGGCTAAGAGGAAGAACAAGAGCATCCCCTGGAAGACCTGAATCGCCGCCGAGGGCAGTTGTAGGTTCGACTGGGCAATATCGCCGCCAATGTAGGTCAGCGCCATCAAACCGCCTGCCAGCAGGATGCCAACCGGATGCAACCGGCCAAGAAAGGCGACGATAATGGCGGTGAACCCGTAGCCGACGTTAAAATCAATGCTGACCTGACCTGATGGCCCGGAAACCTCAAACATCCCGGCAAGACCTGCCAGCATGCCAGAGGTACCAAGGCAGAACAGGATCAGCCGGGTTGGATTGACGCCGGCAAACCGCGCCGCGCGCGGCGCCTCACCGGTCAGCCGGATGTGGTAGCCGACCATATGACGGTTCAGTAGCACATAGGCAAAGATCACCGCGATCAGGGCCGCAACTACGCCCCAGTGCATGCCACTGCCCGCAATCAGCTCAGCGTTATGGGCGCTGTCATATTGCTGCAGGTTGCGCGATCCGGGAAAGCCGCGGCCTTCTGGATTTTTTAGTAAACCCAGTGACATAGAGGCTAGAAACTGTTCGGCCACATAGACCAGCATAAGGGATACAAGAATTTCATTGGTGCCAAAACGCACCTTCAGAAAGGCGGGGATCATCGCCCAGATCCAGCCGCCAAAACCACCTGCGATGACCATCAGCGGAAAAATATACCAGGCCTCAAACGGGTAAAAGGCAAGACCAACCCCTGCGCCAAACAGCGCGCCCATGATATACTGCCCCTCGGCGCCGATGTTCCAGATCCCCGCCTTAAAGCCCAGCGACAGGCCAATGGCGATCAGTACCAAAGGCGCGCCTTTGACCAAAAGCTGCGGGCGGTAATAAAAGGAAAACTCGCCAAACAGCGGCTCCCAGAAAATGGTGCGAATGGCTTCAACCGGGTCTTTGCCAAGTGCGGCAAAGAGCAGCCCCCCTGCAATCATGGTGGCCAGCACCGCCAATAGTGGCGTGGCCAATGACCAGGCGCGCGACGGCTGCGGTCGTTTCTCTAGCCGGATCATTGAGCGGCTCCCTGTTTCATCTTTCCCCAAATCTTCTCGCCAAAGGCGAAATCACTGCGTGCGGCGTCAGACATGGGCAACCTCCATGCCGTGCGCACCACCCATCATCAGGCCGATCTCTTCTACTGTCAGGCCGACCGCAGGGCGCGGCGCTGACAGGCGGCCCTCATTCAGGGCGGCAAAGCTGTCAGAGATCTCCATCAGTTCATCCAGATCCTGGCTGATGCAGATCACCGCCGCACCGCCCGCAGCCAGATCCAGCAGCGATTGGCGAATGGCAGCCGCCGCCGAGGCATCAACCCCCCAGGTTGGCTGGTTCACCACCAGAACCTCGGGGCGTTGCAACACCTCGCGGCCAATGACAAATTTTTGCAGATTACCGCCAGACAGCGAGCGCGCGGCGTTTTCCGGCCCCGGTGTGCGCACGTCAAAGTCCTTGATCACCCGCTCGGCAAATTCTTTTGCGGCGGCCCATTTGAGAAAACCGTTCTTCACCAACCCTTCGCGGGTGGCCCCGGTGAGCATGGCATTTTCAGTCAGGCTCATATCCGGCGCTGCGGCATGGCCCAGACGTTCTTCGGGGGCGGTCAACAGGCCAAGCGCGCGCCGCGCAACCGGCCCAAGCTGCCCAATGGGGGCGGTGCCCAGTTTGACCGCATCCGCCTCAGTCTGGACCTCGCCAGAGAGCACTGACAGCAGCTCATCCTGGCCATTGCCAGCCACGCCACCAATGCCAAGGATCTCACCACGGCGCACCGTCAGATGGACATTGCGCAGTGCGGTGCCAAAGGCCGTAGGCGATGGCACCGAGAGCCCGGAGATGTCCAGCGCCAAAGCACCAAAATCGCGATTTCCGCGCTCTGGCGGGGTCAGCGCCGTTCCCACCATCAGTTCTGCCATTTCACTGGCCGAGGTCTCGGAGGGAATGCATTCGCCGACATTTTTGCCAAGCCGCAGAATAGTTGCGTGATCACAGAGCGTTCGGATCTCTTCCAGCTTGTGACTGATATAAAGAATAGAGGTCCCCTCGGCGCGCAGTTTTTCCAGGGTCTGGAACAGGATTTCGACCTCCTGCGGGGTCAGCACCGAGGTGGGTTCATCCATGATCAGCAGCTTGGGATCCTGCAACAGGCAGCGAATGATCTCGACCCGCTGGCGTTCGCCAGCCGAGAGATCGCCAACGGTACGATAGGGATCCAGCGGCAGGCCGTAGGTTTCCGAAACATCGCGAATGCGCGAGGCCAGATCGCGCATCTTGGGTGGGTTTTCCATACCAAGGGCAATGTTTTCCGCCACATTCAGCGCATCAAACAGGGAAAAATGCTGAAACACCATGGCAATGCCATCGGCACGGGCCTGGCGCGGTTCGCCCGGTGCAAAGGGGGTGCCGCGCAGCACCATTTCGCCGCTGTCCGGTTTCACCAACCCGTAGATCATCTTGACCAGGGTGGATTTGCCCGCTCCATTCTCCCCCAAGAGCGCATGCACCTCACCGATGCCAATATCAAAGGAAACGGAATCATTGGCCACAACACCGGGGTAGGCCTTGGTCAGGCCCTTCAGGCTCAATAGTACCTCTGTCACGCGCGCCGTTCCTTCTCTAACTTCTTCTCATTGCTGCTGGACAAGGCCAACAGTTCAGCTGCCACGCCAACCGCAATCATCTGCGGGTGTTTGCCCAGGGCAGGGGCGCCGATTGGGCAGGTGATGCGGGAAATCTCGGCCGGGCTATGGCCCAGGCCTGCCAATCGGCTGCGAAACCGCGCCCATTTGGTGGCCGATCCAATAAGCCCCGCAAAGGAAAACCCATGCGATAACAACCCGTGGCATAGCGCCAGATCCAGCTCATGGGAATAGGTGAGAACCAGATGTTGTGCATTTACCGGCGCATGACGCAGCAAGAGCGGCGGTGTCGCGGCGGGCAGTTGGGTCACTCCGGGTGGGATATGTGCCGGATAGCGTGCGGTACTGGTGTCGATCCAGGTGATTGCCAGATCAGGCAGCGGCGAGAGCACATCGACCAGGGCGCGCCCGACATGGCCCGCGCCCCAGATCCACAGATCGGTCTGCGGTTTGTGCACCGGCTCCAGCATCCAGCCCTCGATCAGCTGCGGCGCCGGGCGTTGCCCCTGGCCGCGTCCCTGCGCCACAAGACGTTTCACCGCCAAAGGCACCTCGGCCTGTGATGTGGGGGGCACCGGGCGGGCAATGACATCACCCGCCTGCTCCAGCTGTGCCAGATCCGCCTTGGTGTAGACCTCGCTCACCAAAGTGACAGAGCCGCCACAGCACTGGCCAAGATCCGGTCCAAGCGCATGGGTGCTCAGACGCGAAGATACCTCCTGCCTGCGGGCCGCCGCCGCCGCTTCATATTCCAGCGCGCCGCCGCCGATCGTCCCGCTTTGACCGCTGTCCCAAACCAGCATCGCCGCGCCCACCTCGCGGGGCGAAGACCCCCGAATAGAGGCAATAACGACACGCACCACCCGGCCATGCCGGGTCAGGTGTTGGCGTAGATCGTTCAGATCAAACCCCATCTGCCTGCCTCCGCACACAGCGCCAGATCTCTTCGGCTGTAGCCGGGGCATTCAGGGCCGGATACCCCGTGCCAAACTGCGCCACGGCATCGCTCAGCGCCAGCCAGGCGGAAATGCCCAACATGAAGGGCGGCTCGCCAACCGCCTTCGAGCGGTAAATACTGTCTTCGCGGTTTTCCTCGGTAAACAGCGCCACATTGAACACATCGGGCCGATCAGAGCAGGCCGGGATTTTATAGGTTGACGGCGCATGGGTGCGCAGCGCCCCGCTGTCATCCCAGATCAACTCTTCCGTGGTCAGCCAGCCAGCGCCCTGCACATAGCCGCCTTCCACCTGGCCGATATCGAGATCAGGATTCAACGAGACCCCGGCGTCATGCAGAATATCGGCGCGCAGGATACGGTTCTCACCAGACCGGCGATCCAGCACAACCTCGGTAATCGCGGCGCCATAGGCAAAGTAGAAAAACGGCCGCCCCTGTCCTTTGATGCGGTCCCATTGCAGGTGCGGCGTCTTGTAAAATCCGGTTGCCGACAGGCTCACACGTCCCTCGTAACACTGCTTGGCGGCCTCCTTGAAAGAGATCTCATCCCCGCCAATACGCACCCGGTCGCCCGCAAAGACGACAGCAGCGGCTTGCGTCTGATATCGCTCTGCCAGATGGGCGGCCATGCGGTCGCGCAGGGTATCACAGGCGGCCTTGACCGCCATCCCGTTCAGATCAGATCCGGAAGAGGCCGCGGTGGCCGATGTATTGGGTACTTTGGCGGTATCGGTGGCAGTGATCTTCACCCTGTCCAGCGAAATGCCAAAGCGGCTGGCTGCCACCTGCGCTACCTTCTGAAACAACCCCTGGCCCATTTCCGTGCCGCCATGGTTCAGATGCACCGACCCATCCTGATACACATGCACCAATGCCCCGGCCTGGTTCAAATGCGTCAGGGTGAAGGAAATACCAAATTTCACCGGCGAAAAGGCCAGCCCGCGCTTCAAATCCGGCTGATCCGCGTTCCAGACGGCGATCTCGGCCTTGCGGGCCGCATAATCGGCGCTCTTCAGCAGCTGGTCTGTCAGCGCATGCAGCTCAAAATCGCGTACCTCCATGCCATAGGGCGTGGTGTTGTCCCGCAGCTTCATCTTGCCTGAAATACCTCGGGGGGAGGTCGCAGACCGGGGGGCAGCGCCCCCCTCTGACGCAACATCAGGGGCGTCATAATAATTGCGTTGCCGCAGCTCGACCGGATCTAGCCCAAGCTCATGGGCGATGTGGTCCATCACCCGTTCAATGCCAACCATGCCCTGCGGGCCGCCAAATCCGCGATAGGCGGTGGCGCTTTGCAGATTGGTCTTCAGACGGTGGCTCTCGATGCGGATGGCGGGGATGGCATAGGCATTGTCGCTGTGCAGCATGGCGCGATCAGCCACCGGCAGCGATAGGTCCTGGGCCCAACCACAATTGACCAGATGGGTGAAGGAAACGCCCTCCAGCCGCCCGTCTCTGTCAAAGCCCGCCCGGTATGCAATCCGAAAGGCATGTCTTTTACCGGTGATCACCATGTCATCATCGCGGTCATACCGCATCTTGCAGGGTCTGCCGGTTTTGGCGGCCGCGACGGCACAGGCCACGGCAAGGGCGTTGCCCTGGCTTTCCTTGCCACCAAAGCCGCCGCCCATGCGCCGGGTTTCAACCCGGACGGCATGCATCGGCAGGCCGATGGCCTCGGCCACCTTGTGCTGGATCTCGGTTGGGTGCTGGGTCGATGAATTCACCAACATGCCGCCATCCTCCTGGGGCAGGGCCAGTGCGGCCTGGCCTTCCAGGTAGAAATGCTCTTGCCCGCCCAGTTCAAATTCTCCGGCGACCTGATGCGCGGCGGCCCCGATCGCGGCCTCGGCATCGCCTTTTTGATAGATGCGGGGGCCGTCTTCGAAGCGGCTGTTGGCGGCCAGGGCATCTTCCAACGTCAGCAGGGCGGGTTCCTTTCTATAGCTGACGTCTCCCCTGCGCGCGGCGATCCGCGCGGCGCGGTGGGTTTTGGCCACCACCAGAAACAGCGGCTGACCAAAGTAATGCACGCTGCCATCGGATAGTAGCGGTTCGTCATGGATCGAGGGCGAGACATCATTGCTGAAGGGCAGGTCCGCAGCGGTTAGCACTGCCACCACATCTGGGCTGGATTGGACCTGGGCCAGGTCCATGGCGGTGATCCGGCCCTTGGCGATGCTGGACAGACCAAAAGCCAGGTGCAGCGCGTTGCGCGGCAGGGGCGTGTCATCGACATAGCGCGCTTTGCCGGTCACATGCAGCTTGGCGGCGTCATGCGGCAGGGGCTTGCCGACGGGTTGGGCGTTTTCAAGGCTCATAGCTGTACCTCCAGAACCGATTGGCTGACGCCTGAGGCATCAGACAGATCGGTGAAATAGCGGCTTAGCATGGTGCGTGCAGTTTCCAGCCGGTATTCGGCCGAGGCCCGCATATCGCTGAGTGGGGTGAAATCGCGATCCAGCGCCGGGGCTGCTGCGGCAATGGTCGCGGTGCTCCAGCTCTGGCCCATCAAGGTGGCTTCCAGATGGGCAGCGCGTTTGGGCGTGCCCGCCAACCCGCCAAAGGCGATGCGGGCCGCTGTTACTTGGCCATCCTCGACCGTGATGTTAAAGGCCCCAAGCACGGCGGAAATATCCTGATCAAAGCGTTTGGACAGCTTGTAGACGCGCAGGCGGTCTGGTTGGCGCGGCAGGCTGACGGCTTCGACAAATTCGCCGGGGCGGCGATCCTGCTTGCCGTAGTCGATGAAAAAATCCTCGATTGCCATGGTGCGGCGGCTGTCGCCCTGGCGCAGATGCAGCTGTGCCCCCAGCGCGATCAGCGCCGGCGGGTTATCCCCAATCGGAGAGCCATTGGCGATATTGCCGCCAATCGTCGCCGCAGCCCGCACCTGCTGGCTGGCAAAGCGACGGATCATTTCACCATAAGAGGGGTGCAGCGGCGTCAGGGTGTCGCGGACCCGGTTCATATCGACCATGGCACCAAAGCGAATTTCGCTGTCACTTATCTCGATCTGTTTCAGATCATCGCAGCCGTCCAGAAAGATCATCTGCCCCAGTTCGCGCAGCCCCTTGGTGACCCAAAGCCCAAGATCGGTGGCACCTGCCACCAGTCGCGCATCGGGATTGGCGAGATACAGCGCGGCCAGCGCATCCGCGCTGTGCGGCAGCAAATCGGTGGGGGCGGCAGCAGCCTCTGCGGCGGGCAGGGGATCTGACGCGATCCATTGTGGTACGGGGGCGGTGGCGGCGGCCTCGGCGGCGCGAATGATCGGCGCATAGCCGGTGCAGCGACACAGGTTGCCTGCCAATTGCACATCATGGTCACTGGCACCGTTCTTATGGGCCGTGACCATCGACATCACAAAACCGGGGGTGCAAAATCCGCACTGGCTGCCGTGGTGGCTGATCATCGCCTCTTGAACGGGGTGCAGCGTGCCGTCGGCGTCACTTGCGCCTTCAACCGTGCGGATGGATTTCCCGTTTAGCTGTGGCAGAAACAGAATGCAGGAATTCAAAGGCTTGGAACCGGTCTTATCGGTCACCATCACGGTGCAGGCACCGCAATCGCCCTCATTACAGCCTTCTTTTGTTCCCGTCAGCTCGCGCTCTTCGCGCAGAAAATCAAGCAGTGTTGCCGCAGGATCAAAATCCTTGAGCACTACCTCTTCACCGTTCAGATGAAAGGTGATTGTCATCGTGTGAAACCCGTCGCCTTACGTGAACCACCCTTGATGCCATGCTTTCGATGCGACGTAGAAAGATTGGCGGGCCTTGCATATGCTTGCTGGACATAGCCTACGAAGCAGTCTCTTGTTCTGGCAAGAAAAAGTGACTCTGCCCTGCAGCATTCCATGACGAAATTTTATTGCCGTATACAGGGGCATGCCGTTATTTTTAAAGCACTTCCTTTGTGGCGCCCTTAGAAAAACCTATATCAGCCCGCAGGACTTTCAAACCATATTTGATAATGACGAGAGGTTTTCTGCCTCAATTCGCTGAAAACGGCAGCCTTGGGGCGTGTTGTTGCTGCTTTTTGGGGCAGGGTGCAGAGATCGCGCACCCGGTAAATGCTGTGCTGACAGGCAAGATCGGCACTTATCCTTGCGCGGGGGATGGGATAGCTTGTGAGCATGACAAATTCTCCGCGATTCATCCACCTGCGCACCCATACCGAATATTCGTTGCTGGAAGGCGCCCTGCGCCTGAAAAAGCTGCCGGATCTGTGCAAAGCTAACGATATGCCCGCCATTGCTGTGACCGACAGTAATAACCTGTTTTCTGCGCTGGAGTTCTCTGTTTCGGCCAGTGGGGCGGGGGTCCAGCCGATCATTGGCTGCCAGATGGATCTGCGCTTTGTCGAGCCCGCGCCGGGCGAGCGGCCCCAGCCACCGGCACCGCTGGTTCTGCTCGCTCAGAGCGAGACCGGCTATGAATGCCTGATGAAGCTGAACTCTTGTCTCTATCTGCGCCAGGGGAGCGAACTGCCCTATGTGACGCTGGAGGATCTGGCGCAGAATTCAACAGATGTGATCTGCCTGACCGGTGGCCCAGACGGGCCAGTTGGGCGGCTCTTGCGTCAGGGGCAACGCCCCGCCGCCGAAGAACTGATGCAGCGGCTGAAGGCGATTTTTCCCAACCGGCTTTATGTGGAACTGCAGCGCCACCCCGGCGAAGATGGCCAGCCCGAAGCGGAAAAGCTGACCGAACGCGGCCATGTTGAAATGGCCTATGCGATGGAGCTGCCGCTGGTGGCGACCAATGATGTCTATTTCCCCAAGACGGAAATGTATGAGGCACATGATGCGATGATCTGTATCGCCGAGGGTGCCTATGTTGACCAATCCGAGCCGCGCCGCCGTCTGACCGCGCAGCACTATTTCAAAAGCCAGCAGGAAATGGTCACGCTATTTGCGGACCTTCCAGAGGCAATTGAAAATACAGTTGAAATTGCAAAACGCTGTGCGTTCAAGGCATATCTGCGTGACCCCATCCTGCCAAAGTTTGCCGATGACGAGGTGGCGGAGCTGCGCCGCATCGCCAATGAGGGGCTGCAGCAGCGCCTTGCGGTGATCCCCCACGCGGATACCGTTGAAAAATATCAGGAACGTCTTGATTTTGAACTGGGCATCATCGAAGGCATGGGCTTTCCCGGCTATTTTTTGATTGTTGCCGATTTCATCCAATGGGCCAAGGACAACAATATTCCGGTCGGACCGGGGCGGGGCTCTGGTGCGGGCTCCTTGGTGGCCTATGCGCTGACAATTACCGACCTTGACCCGCTGCGCTATTCGCTGCTGTTTGAGCGGTTCTTGAACCCGGAACGGGTGTCGATGCCCGACTTCGACATCGACTTTTGCATGGATCGCCGCGAAGAGGTGATCAAATACGTGCAAGAAAAATATGGCCGCGACAAGGTTGGCCAGATCATCACCTTTGGCGCGCTCCTGTCCAAGGCGGCGGTGCGCGACATGGGCCGGGTCTTGCAGATGCCCTATGGCCAGGTTGACCGACTGTCCAAGCTGATCCCGGTTGAAGGCGTCAAGCCGATGTCCATTGTGGATAGCTTGAAAGAAGAACCGCGCCTGCAGGAAGAAGCCAAGAATGAACCGGTGGTGGACCGGCTCTTGAAATATGGCATGCAGGTTGAGGGGCTGCTGCGTTCGGCTGGGACACATGCTGCCGGGGTGGTGATCGGGGATCGCCCCTTGGATGCGCTGGTGCCGCTTTACCGTGATCCGCGTTCGGATATGCCAGCCACTCAGTTCAACATGAAATGGGTGGAACAGGCTGGGTTGGTCAAGTTTGACTTTTTGGGCCTGAAAACCCTGACGGTTATCCAAAACGCGGTCGATCTGATCAAGCAGTCGGGGCGCGATCTGCACACTGCGGCCGATGGCACTCAGCTTTATGAACCACCCGCTGGTGCGGTGAATGAGATCAACGCCATCCCGCTGGATGACGAGCCAACCTATAAACTCTACTCGGCGGCGAAAACCGTGGCGGTGTTCCAGGTGGAATCCACTGGCATGATGGATGCGCTGAAGCGGATGAAACCCACCTGCATCGAGGATATCGTCGCCCTGGTGGCGCTGTATCGTCCGGGGCCGATGGAAAACATCCCCACCTATTGCGAAGTCAAGAACGGCCTGAAGAAAATCGAGTCGGTGCATCCGCTGATTGACTATATCCTTGAGGAAACCCAAGGCATCATCGTTTATCAGGAACAGGTGATGCAGATTGCCCAGGTGATGGCGAATTACACGCTGGGCGGTGCCGACCTGCTGCGCCGGGCCATGGGTAAAAAGATCAAAGAGGCGATGGATGCCGAGCGTCCCAAATTCGAAAAGGGCGCGGCAGAGAATGGCGTGCCTGCCAAAAAGGCGTCGGAGGTCTTTGACCTTCTGGAGAAATTCGCCAACTACGGCTTCAACAAATCCCACGCGGCGGCCTATGCGGTGGTCTCGTATCAGACGGGCTGGCTGAAAGCGAACCACCCGGTTGAATTCATGGCCGGGGTGATGAACTGCGATATCCATCTGACGGATAAGCTCGCCATCTACTTTGAGGAGGTCAAGAAGGGCCTTGGGCTGCCCTATGTGCCGCCCTGTGTGAACCGCTCGCTGGCGACGTTCAATGTGGTGAACGGAGAGCTGGTCTATGCGCTGGGCGCGCTGAAAAACGTTGGCATGGATGTGATGCGGCTGGTGGCGGATGCGCGCCGCGAAGATGGCCATGAACGCCCCTTTGTCAATTTGTTTGATTTCGCCCGCCGGGTGAACCTCAAGAAGATCGGCAAGCGCCCGCTTGAGATGCTGACCCGCGCCGGTGCCTTTGATCAGCTGGACCGCAACCGCCGCCGCGTCTTTGACAGCCTGGAAGGGCTGGTGGGCTATTCTACCGCGATCCATGAACAAAAGAATTCCAACCAGGTGTCGCTGTTTGGCGAGGCCGGCGATGACCTGCCCGAACCGCGTCTGGCGGGCACCCCGGATTGGCTGCCGGCAGAGCGGCTGTCTGAGGAATTCAAGGCAATCGGCTTCTACCTGTCGGGCCATCCGCTGGACGACTATATGCCTGCCTTGAAACGCAAGGATGTGATGACCTTGGATGAGGTCATGGCCAAGGCCGAGCGCGGTCCCTTCATGGCAAAGATGGCGGGGGTTGTCGCCGGGCGGCAGGAACGTAAATCGGCGCGCGGCAATCGCTTTGCCTTTGCGCAGCTCTCGGATACCACCGGTGGCTTTGAGGTGACGATCTTCTCCGATGTGCTGGAAAAAACGCGGGAGTTTCTTGAAACCGGAGCCAAGGTGGTGATCACCGCCGAGGCCACGATGGAAAGCGACCAGCTGAAACTGCTCATGCGTTCTGCCGGGCCGGTGGATGCGGCAATTGCCGATGCCGGGCGGTCTTCGCTACGGATCTATCTGGATGATGTGGCGGCGATTGGCACAGTGGCCAAGGTGCTGGAAGATGCCAAGACGGCCGCCCGCAACGCCAACCCCGGTGCCATTTACCTATATCTGCAGGATCCCGGCCTGCCGGGGGATGTTGAAATGGATCTGGGCCAGCCCTTCCCGATCAACCCGCAGATCAAAGGCGCGATCAAATCTCTGGAAGGCGTGATGGAGGTTGAAGAGATTTAAGGCGCGGGCTTGCGCCTGGTTGATTTTTCTGCCGATGGTGTGACCTCTGCGCCGCGCCCCTAGTAATGGGGCGGGCGTTCGTCACCAAACACATGCGCGCCGCCGCTGCCCTGTTCGCGGGTGGCTTCGCGTTGCATCAGCATCCGCACCCGTTTCGACAGGCGGTCGATCTCGTTCTGTTGCGCGGCCACCACGTCGCTCATCTCTTCGACGGTGCGGGTGAGATGGGCAATCTGTTCTTCTAATGCCTGCATCATGTCCTCCTGTACTGATCTGTTGAGCGGGGCTGCGCAACGTCATAGGGCGGTTCCCCTTGCCGGTCCATGCCCAAGACACGCAGGCTGGCCGGGTCAAAGCGAATTATTCCAGAAAAGAGCGTCGCAATGCCCCAGAGAGAGACCTGCCCCCCCCTCGGTTGCCAGTCATACCGAGGCGGGTATTACCACCATCACCCTGTGCCGACCCGCGCTGCGCAACGCGGTGGACCCAGCCACGGCACGCGCGCTTTATGCCGCATTTATGGATTTTGCGGCGGATTCGGCGGCGCAGGTTGCGGTGTTGACCGGGGCTGGGGGCGCTTTTTGTGCCGGGTTCGACCTGAAATCTGCTGGCGCCGGAGAGGCCGATGCCTGGCTCGCCAGCCTGGATATTCCTGAAGACTGGCGCGATCCGATGGCCGATCCGCGCCCCGGTCCCATGGGGCCCAGCCGCTTGATGCTGACAAAGCCGGTGATCGCCGCAATCGAAGGCCCGGCCGTGGCGGGCGGCATGGAACTGGCCGCCTGGTGCGATCTGCGGGTGATGGCCCAAGATGCGGTTGCCGGGGTCTACTGCCGCCGCTGGGGGGTGCCGTTGATCGATGGCGGCACCCTGCGCCTGCCGCAGATTCTGGGCCAGGGCCGGGCCAATGATCTGATCCTCACCGGCCGCCCCTTTGACGCGCCAGAGGCCTATCAGGCTGGGTTCGCCAATCGGCTCTGTGCTCCGGGTGCGGCGCTGGCTGCGGCGCAGGATCTGGCGCGTGACCTTGCGGGCTATCCGCAGGCCTGTATGCAGGCAGACCATCTGTCGGCCCGCCAGGATCCGGCGGTGCTGGCTGCGGGGTTGCGTCGGGAATGGCGCTCTGCTGCGGCCTTTCTGGCCGAAGGGCGGGCCGGGGCGCAGCGGTTTGCGGCGGGGCTGGGACGCGGCGGGGATTTCACCGAGATTTGACGCCGCCTGGCCTTTGCATTTGTCGCAGGGATGTCATGGTTGATTGCTAGGCAGCGCCGGATTTCCCCCGTTGGATATACGGGCGGTTTGACTCTGTTGCCTTGCTCACAGGGGCGGCTTGGGCTAGACCGCGCGGCGAGTAAATGACCTAAACCCACCCGTGAGGAGGCCTTTTCATGGCCAAGATCAAGAAACAGCCCCGTCCCAAGGCGGCAACGCCCAAGGGATTTCGTGACTATTTCGGCGAAGAGGTGACACAGCGTTCTGAAATGCTGCGCACCATCGCGGGTGTGTACCATCATTACGGGTTTGAAGCGCTGGAGAGCGCGGCGGTGGAAACCGTCGAAGCGCTGGGCAAGTTCCTGCCCGATGTTGATCGCCCCAACGCTGGCGTCTTTGCCTGGCAAGAGGTCGACGAGAACGATCCCGACAGCAACAAGGGCGACTGGATGGCGCTGCGTTATGACCTCACTGCGCCGCTGGCGCGGGTCTATGCCCAGCACCGCAACGACCTGCCCGCCCCCTATCGGCGCTATGCGATGGGGCCGGTCTGGCGCAATGAAAAGCCTGGACCAGGGCGCTATCGTCAGTTCTACCAATGTGACGCCGATACTGTTGGCACCGCCTCGATGGCGGCGGATGCGGAAATCTGCGCCATGCTGTCGGATACGCTGGAAACCGTCGGCATTCCGCGCGGGGATTACCTGGTGCGGGTCAACAACCGCAAGGTTATGAATGGCGTGCTGGAAGTCATGGGGCTGGGCGATGATCAGCTGGCCCGCGACAACGTCCTACGCACCATCGACAAGTTCGACAAGGTCGGTGAAGCCGGCGTGCGTGAACTGCTGACCAAGGGGCGGCTGGATGCGTCCGGTGCCTATATCGATGGCGTTGGTCTCAGCGAGGATCAGGCAGAGCCGGTGCTGGCGTTTTTGACCTCCAAGGCCGCTGATGTGGCCAAGACCTTTGAAAACCTGCGCGCCGCTGTTGGCGGCTCTCAGGTGGGGCTGGAGGGTATTGGTGAGTTGGAGCAGATCGGCGATTTGCTGGCCGCCGGCGGGTATGGCAGTGATCGCATCGAAATTGATCCCTCTATCGTGCGCGGCCTTGGCTATTACACCGGCCCGGTATTTGAGGCCGAGCTGACCTTTGACATTCTGGACGAAAAGGGCCGCAAGCGGCAGTTCGGTTCTGTAGCGGGGGGCGGGCGCTATGATGATCTGGTCAAGCGCTTTACCGGTCAGGAGGTACCGGCGACGGGCGTGTCCATCGGTGTTGATCGCCTGCTTGCTGCCCTGCGCGAGAAGGGTCGTTTGACCGCCACGCCAAAGGGGCCGGTCGTGGTCACGGTGATGGATCGCGCCCGTATGGCCGACTATCAGGCCATGGTGGCAGAGCTGCGCAATGCAGGCATTCGCGCCGAGGTCTACCTGGGCAACCCAAAGAACTTTGGCAACCAGCTGAAATATGCGGATAAACGCAATTCACCGGTGGCCGTGATCGAGGGCGGCGATGAAAAGGCCAAAGGGGTCATTCAGATCAAAGATCTGATCCTAGGCGCCAAGATCGCTGAAAGCGCCACTCTGGAAGAGTGGAAAGAACGTCCCAGCCAGTTTGAAGTCCCGCGCGGCGATCTGATCGCCAAGGTACGTGAAATTCTTGAAAGTCAGGGCTAAGCCATGCCGGATCGCTCTTCTACATTGGCGTTGGCCGCACGGCTGCGCATGACCTTTGAGGCTGCAGGGGCCCAGGTGGTGGACCCGCCGCTGCTGCAGCCTGCCGGCACCCTGCTGGATCTTTACGGTGAAGATATCCGGGCGCGGGCCTATGTGACCTCGGATGCGGTGCGCGGCGAGCAGATGCTGCGCCCAGATTTCACCCTGCCTGTGGTGCAGATGCACATGCGCGAGGGGGCGGAACCGGCCCGCTATACCTATTCTGGCGAGGTCTTTCGCCGCCAGGAACAGGACCCGGATCGCGCTAGCGAATATCTGCAGGTCGGCTATGAGGTCTTTGAACGCGATGACCCGGCCGGTGCCGATGCCGAGGTCTTTGCGCTGATAGCACTGCAACTGCGTGGTCTGCCCCTGCGGGCGGCGACCGGTGATATTGGCATCCTGATGGCTGCGGTTCAGGGGCTGGAGACCACCGAGGTGCGCAAGGCGGCCCTGATGCGCCATATCTGGCGACCCCGGCGGTTTCGCGCCTTGCTGGATCGCTATGCCGGGCGCAGCCCGGTGCCCGAGGCGCGCCTGAAGCTGCTGTCTTCTGAGGGGGTGCTGACTGGATCCGCCCCGGCGCTTGGCAAACGCAGCGAGGCAGAGGTGGATGCGCGGATCGAGCTGTTGCGGGCGGATGCTGCTGCGCCGCCGCTGGCCGAAAATGAGCTGCTGGCGCTGGAAGCGCTGATGGCGGTGCGTGAAACCGTGCCCTTTGCCCTGGAACAGATGCGCGATATCGCGGTGGATCTGCCTGCCATCACCCCGGCGCTGGATCGTCTGGATACTCGCGTGGCGGCGCTCAAGGCGCGCGGCATTGATATTGATAGCCTGGATTTCGAAGCCTCCTACGGGAGAACCTCGATGGAATATTACGATGGGTTTGTCTTTGGCTTTTATGCCGCTGCGCGCCCTGATCTGCCGCCGATTGCCAGTGGCGGACGCTATGATGCGCTGACTCGGCAGCTGGGGCAGGGCAGTGATATTCCCGCCGTAGGGGGCGTTTTGCGCCCGGATCTGATGCTGATGCTCGAGGAGGGTCAGTCATGAGCCTGAAATTGGGAGTGCCGTCCAAGGGGCGGCTGATGGAAAAGACCTTTGATTGGTTTGCCAAGCGGGGCCTGACCCTGTCGCGCACCGGGTCAGAGCGCGAATATGCCGGCGCCATCGAAGGTGTGCCGGGCATGGAACTGGTTTTGCTGTCCGCTGGTGAAATCCCGCGCGAGCTGGCGGCGGGGCGGATCCATCTGGGGGTCACGGGCACCGATCTGGTGCAGGAAAAGCTGCCGCTATGGGAACAGCAACTGCAAGAGTTGCAGCCGCTGGGCTTTGGCCATGCGGATCTGATCCTGGCGGTGCCGCAATGCTGGATCGATGTGGATACGCTGGGGGATCTGGATGCGGTTGCGGCGTCGTTCCGGCGCCTGCATGGGCATCGGTTGCGGATTGCCACCAAATACCATCGGCTGGTGCGGGAATTCCTGACCGAAGCTGGCGTGGCCGATTACCAACTGGTGGATAGCCAGGGCGCTACCGAAGGTACGGTAAAGAACGAGACCGCTGAAATGGTGGCCGATATCACCTCTACCGGGGAAACCCTGCGCGCCAATCACCTGAAGCTATTGTCGGATGGTCTGGTGCTGCAAAGTCAGGCAACCCTATGGCGCAGCCGCACAGCGGTTTATGAGCCTCAGGAACGGCAGGCGCTGAAGGCCCTCAACGATTTGATCCTCGGCTAGGGTGTGCCTGTTAGAGGGGGCCTGTGCTGGACGCGTGATCAGCGTGCTGCACCAAAAGGGGAAGGCTCCCGCCCGTCGCCCCTGCAATGAATGGCAGGGGCTCCCGTTGGGCCCGGCGCCGCGCTTACGCGCGGCGCTTTCCATTGCTGAGAAGCACTTTGGGCCAGTTCTGCCCCAAAGGCGCCAGATCAAGTGTGATTGGACCCTCTGCCGCCTCAAGGGTAAACCCTGCTGCGCAGGGCCGCGATGCGGCCCTTGACCCGCCTGAGGGAGAAGCGCCCTTGGGCGCCTGATGCACTCCCTGATGATGCACTGGTCCTGATCCTGCCCCCAGAGCAAATGGGGGCGGAGAAAAGGCGGTATTGGCGTAGGGGGCTGCTGGTTCAGATGACGCCGATTTCCGCCAGCGCCTGCGAGAGTTCCAGGGGCAGGGGTTCTTCTGCTGTGCGTTCTGTTTGCAGATCCGCCGGGCTGTCCTGCGGGGGCAGGTAGCGCCAGCCCTGGAAGGGGCGTTTGGTTGCGGTATGGGTGCGCATAAGATCTGGATCCAGCACAATGGCGCAGCGGCGCACACCGTCGTCACCGATGAGTTCATCCAGGCGCAGGATGCGTTGGCGGCATTGAATTTGGCCCTTGATGACCCAATATATTGATCCGCCAGCCAGAATTTCGGCCGCACGTTTGGGCCACATCCGGGTGACATGGCGGGGCAGGCCTTCGGGCAGGGTATGGCGGGTTGCGTCTTGCCAGTCTTGCAGGCCCTCAACGCTTTCAGTGCCAACCGAGAGTTTCACCAGATTGATGTAGTTATCCACAGTTTCCCCACAGAGTCGTCCAGAGCGGAACCTTTATATAGTGCGTAGCCGCTTTATGCTAGCAAGATATTGTGGTACACTCGGTAATTATTTATCAAGGTTCCGTGTTTTCGACGTTGAGGATCGGCGCCTGCCTGTAGTATCGAAGCCGCCACTTACCTTCCGATGCTGATCAATAGGGAATCACTATATGAGCCGCTTTGCTGCCCCCATCGCCGCACAAATCTGGGATATGAAGTACCGTTTCAAGGAAGCGGATGGGACCCCTATTGACGTGACTGTCGAGGACAGCTGGCGCCGTATTGCCCGCGATCTCGCCCGTGCCGAAGACAAGCCGGATGTCTGGGAAGCGAAATTCTATGAGGCGCTGGAAGATTTCAAATATCTGCCCGCAGGCCGCATCACAGCAGGGGCCGGTACGGCGCGTCAGGTGACCCTGTTCAACTGTTTTGTGATGGGCACGGTGCCGGATAGCATGTCGGGGATCTTTGATATGCTGAAAGAAGCGGCGCTGACCATGCAGCAGGGCGGCGGTATCGGCTATGATTTCTCGACCATTCGGCCCCGCGGCGCCGATGTGAAAGGCGTGGCGGCAGATGCCTCAGGGCCGCTGTCCTTCATGGATGTTTGGGATGCCATGTGCCGCACCATCATGTCTGCCGGGTCGCGGCGTGGCGCGATGATGGCGACCATGCGCTGCGATCACCCGGATATTGAGGCCTTCATCACCGCAAAATCTGATTCCGCGCGGCTGCGCATGTTCAATATGTCGGTGCTGATCAGCGATGACTTCATGGAAGCGGTGAAGGCCGATGGCCCCTGGGAGCTGCAGTTCGATGGCAAGATCTACCACACGGTGCAGGCGCGCGATCTGTGGAACAAGATCATGCAGGCCACCTATGAGTATGCTGAACCAGGCGTGATTTTCATCGATCGGATCAACAAGGCCAACAACCTGTCTTACGTGGAAGAGATCTGCGCCACGAACCCCTGTGGCGAGCAGCCGCTGCCGCCCTATGGTGCTTGCCTTTTGGGGTCAATCAATATGGCACGGCTGGTGTCCAACCCGTTTGAAACCAATGCAGAGCTGAACCAGGCGGCGATGCAGGAACTGGTCGCCACTGCGGTGCGCATGATGGACAATGTGGTGGATGTGTCCAAGTTCCCGCTGGAAGCCCAGGCGGCCGAAGCGCAGGCGAAGCGCCGTATTGGCCTTGGTGTGACCGGTCTGGCCGACGCGCTGCTGATGCTGGGTCTGGAATATGGCACCGACGAAGCGGCGCGTCAGACCGATCGCTGGCTGCACGCGATTGCCCGCGCCGCCTATCTGGCCTCGGTGGATTTGGCCAAGGAGAAGGGCGCCTTCCCGCTGTTCGACGCTGACGCCTACCTGGCTTCGGGCAATATGATGAACATGGATGATGACGTGCGCGATGCCATCCGCGAACATGGGATCCGCAACGCTCTGCTGACCTCTATTGCACCCACTGGCACCATCAGCCTTTATGCGGGCAATGTCTCGTCGGGGATCGAGCCGGTCTTTGCCTATGCCTATACCCGCAAGGTGTTGCAGAAAGACGGCAGCCGGACTGAGGAAGAGGTGGTTGATTATGCGGTGCAGATGTACCGCGATAAATTTGGCACCGATGCCAAACTGCCCAGCTATTTTGTCAACGCGCAGACCCTGTCGCCTTCGGCCCATGTCAAAATGCAGGCGGCGGCGCAGAAATGGATCGACAGCTCCATCTCCAAGACCATCAATTGCCCGGAAGACATTAGCTTTGATGATTTCAAGGACGTCTACATGCAGGCCTGGGATCAGGGGTGCAAAGGCTGTACCACCTACCGTCCCAACGATGTGACGGGCTCGGTTCTGTCGGTCTCTGAGAGCGCCGATACCGCGCCCGGTGAGAGTGCCGATGCGCCGCAGGGGAGCGATGTGGATGCCAATGGCGCGGAAGTGGTCTACATGTCCGAGCCGCTGGACCGTCCGCAAAGCCTGGAGGGGCACACCTACAAGTTGAAATGGCCGGATTCGGAACATGCGATCTATCTGACCATTAATGACATTATCATCAGCGATCACCGGCGTCCCTTTGAAGTCTTCATTAATTCCAAGAACATGGAGCACTACGCCTGGACGCTGGCGCTGACCCGAATGATTTCGGCTGTGTTCCGCCGTGGCGGTGATGTCTCCTTTGTGGTGGAAGAGCTGAAGGCGGTCTTTGATCCGCGTGGCGGGGCTTGGGTGCAGGGGAAATACATCCCCTCGATCTTGGCGGCCATCGGGGGCGTGATCGAGACCCATCTGGTCAAGACGGGTTTCCTGGAAGGCGAAGGAATGGGGCTGAAATCCGACCCACAGGCAGAGGTGGTGAGCCTGAACGCCCCACGCGGCAAGCCTTGCCCAAGCTGTGGCCAGTTCGACCTTCAAATGGTGGAAGGCTGCATGACCTGCCGCAGCTGTGGCCATTCCAAATGTGGCTAGTCGCTTAGACTGTTGGTTGTTTTGTGAAACCATGCAATTGAGGCCCAATTGAGCTGGTTTTGGGCCCAAATACACGGACATTGACGCCCAAAGTTTCAAAGGCCCTTGTTTTACAGGAGAATAGGCGACGCCAGCCCAATTAGGATTGGCGCCGTTCTCTACGCTGTGCCACAGAGGATTGCCGAAGCCCTGCACGATTTTGGCAAGGCTCTCCCATGAAGGCCACAAAAGGATTGTCAGGGCGTGCCGTCTTTGAGTGCGACTGCTATGAAGGGCCTTTCGGTCAATTTTGGTAGGCGCACGAGAAGGTGGCGACTCTACTGAGTGATGCGTGGCGCTATACCTTCTCAGTTCACAATCGCAGGTTGGTTTAAGCGTCAAATTGGCGATCTTCTGGGCGTGGTATTGGTTCACATGCTTCCAGAGCAATGTGGAGGAGGCATCATACAGCGGAGCGATCCTGCGCCCAGAACTCAGGATCATCGAATAGTTCTTTGCATGCGCGTCTGTATTGGCAATGAGAATATTGAAAATCACTTGATCCAGCAACTGTAGGGCTTCTCCTGGCGGCAGATGAGTAACGCCAATCATCTCTGATGCTCGGAAGCCCGATTGAAAAGGCGCCGGCGGTATCCCCTCCAATTGCCTTCAAAATCGCCAAGACATCCGAGGTGGAGAGGCCAAGGGCCCGAGATATCCCGATCAGGTTTGGCCCCTCAGGTAGCAGGTTTGCCAGCCAAGTGAGCAGAGCGGATCCCTCATAGGTTCTCGATGCAAGAGGAAGGGTCACCGATAATGGAAAACTGCCGTTTGTCGCCAACCATCGAGGGTCGTAGGTAAGCTTGGCATCAAGTGTGATACGGCCGACAAGGAACCCCTCATAGTAGACAGGAGTTTCGTCTATATAGGCCATCAAGCGTCATCCAAATCATAGCCAACTGGGGTGCCTTCCGATTGTAGATCGTCATTTGGCTTACTGACTTCATTGAAAAGCTCAGGAAGCTCGATCCTGAGGGCCCCGGCCAGAGAGACAAGCGTGGACAGTTTCACATCTCTTGTTCCTCTCTCAAGGTGTGACAGGGTTGGTACTGTAGAGCCTGAAATTCGTGATAGTTCTTCGAGGCTCAGCCCGCAGCTCTTGCGGTGCTCTCTCAGTTTCCGGCCTATGATTTCAGCCCAGTGGAGGGTGTGAGTACGGTCCGGCACGGAAACTCCTTATCATGCAGAGGAAGAACGCAGGTCTGATCACTATCACAGCATCAATTTATCACACAGGATAAATTTGGTAACCTCTGGCTTTAGGGTTGGTGATTTTACCGCGCATGGTAAATTTCCTGTTCGGGTCGGTCCCACCAAAGAACGAGACGGGGAAATCGCTCACAAAAACTGGAAGCACACTGACCAGTGCTCCGCAGCCTCAATGGCTGTTCCCAGCCCAAAGCGGAGGTGTTTTGCCTCACGCAGGAAGTCGGCTATCATTGAAATCAAACCAACGGGTGCGCTTCCCCATCACCTTCCAGTCACTTCTCCCCATTCAAGATCAAACCTTGAAA
>NZ_JAJQRG010000013.1 GCF_021228235.1 Pseudophaeobacter flagellatus | reverse complement strand
TCTCTCCGGCCCGTCCGGCCGCCGAAGCAACCCACCAGACCGCGTCGCCGCTGCCGGTAGAGGGGGTTCTAGTGTTAACTCAAACATCCCGCAACCCATAATTTCACAAAATCACATCTTTTTCAAATATTTCTGTTTTATACAGCAATATTAGCTGGTTACCTTGAGCTACTGCTGCCCCAACTGGCACTTGGTCTGCGGTTTCGCGGGCTTAGGTTTGTGCAGCCAAGACCCCCAGGTCGCCGCGACATCAACATATAGATGAACCAACCCCGCCGACCACAAGAGCGACTGCGACTCACGCCATGAACCGCGCCAGACTTTTCTTACTTTGCACGATGAAACCAGATTGTCCGGAGGGTTGAGCCGCCCGACCCGTCAAAGCCTCTTGGCGAGACGGAACCAGGCCGACATAGTGAGCGGCATGAATATCTGTGCACTTACCATGGCGCATAAGGACCACTGGGCGCTGTCCCAATGGTATCGCCACTACAGCCGCCAGCTCGGGGCTGAGAACCTCTATGTCGTTTCCCATGGTGCGGACCCGCAGGTGCAAGAGATCTGCCCCGGGGTCTCTGTTCTGACGATCCCGCGCAATCGCTTGCAGGGGTTCGATCATTGGCGCGGCCGCATGTTGAACAGCTTTCAACAGGGTCTGCTGGAACTGTACGACTGGGTTATTCGCACCGATGCGGATGAGGTGATCTGCGTCGACCCTAGGCGCTGGGGGTCGCTGGGGCAGATGATGCAGGCACAGGAGGCCCCTGCCCTTTTTGCGCTTGGCTTCAATATGTTTGATTTCACCCCAGCAGATCCGGCGGCCAGGGGGCAGTCGGTTTTTGCCCAGCGCCGGGATGCTGTCTTTACTGGGCACTACAGCAAGGCCTGGGCGGTACGGCGCCCCATTGGGCTACGGCGGCACGGCCTTCAGCTGCGCCCTGGCCGATTAGCCGAGTTTCCGTATGTGATGCCAAGAGGTGTCTATCTGGCACATCTGAAATTTGCGGATGCCATGGCCCTGACTGAAATGACCACGGTGCGCCACGAAGTCGGAAATAGCAAAGGGCCAGGCACACCCGGCAAGGCCTGGCAGCAGGCCAGCGCCGAAGCCAGAGAGAAGGTCGCCGAAGCCAAGGCCCTGCCATTTCTGAACTGGGAGACAGCCGAAGAGCAGGCCTGGACAGAACTACAATCTCCGGTTCGCGACAGTGCAACCTCTGTATTGCGCAGCAAAAGCCTGCGCTTTGACAATCGCACGCAGCTGCCGGATTGGTTTGCTTCGCTGTAAGCACGCCCAGTGTCCAGTTGCACGCCGTCCTGTTTGGCGCTCTGCCAAGAGAGCCAAACGCGCCGCAGCTTGGCTGCGGCGCCCGGCCCAAGGGGCGCGAGGCATCTTTGATGTCTCTGGCGCTGCGCGGGAGCCCCCCCCCTTGCTCCGCGCTCCCCCTCCTTCCGCTAGAGATCGACTTCAATCACCCCGTCCGGCTGGGCCGCGCGGGATTGACACAGGATCACAGCCGCCTCGCGTTGCGCCTTGGACAGGACAAAGTCGCGATGCTCCACCTCCCCTGACACAAGCCCGCATTTGCAGATCCCGCAGATACCATCGGCGCATTTAACGTCGATATGCACACCATTTTCGATCAGCACATCTGTGGCGACCCGGTCAGCGGGCACCTCAAGTGTTTTGCCGGACCGCGCCAGCACCAGCTTGAACGCGTGATTTTCATACTCTGGTAGGTCAGGGACCGTGAAATATTCCAGATGGCGCGCCTCCTCGGGGAAGCCCTGGCGCTCCGCCGCCTGCATTACCCCCTCCATGTAGCGGGTCGGACCACAGGTATAGACATGCTGCCCCGACGCGTAGCCCGCCAGCAGCTGATCCAGATCGGCGCGCGTCCCCTCGGCCGAAACATGTATTTGCACCCGATCAGCCCAGGCCATGGCGGCCAAGTCTGCCAGATAGCCCGCACCGGCGCGATCCGAGATCGAATAATGCAGCTCAAACTCCCGGCCCAGCGCGTGCAAGCGATGCGCCATGGCAATCATTGGCGTAATCCCGATGCCGCCGCCCATGAGATAGCTTTTCACCGCGCCCTCTTCCAACGGGAAATGGTTGATCGGTTGAGAGACAAAGACCCGCCGTCCCTCGGCAAATATCCGGTGCAAAAGTTGCGATCCGCCGCGCCCGGCGTCTTCGCACAGTACCCCGATCTGGTAGCGGCTGCGATCGGCAGGATCACCGGACATGGAATATTGCCGCAGGTATTCCGGCGCCACCACGATGTCGAGATGCGCTCCGGCAGTCCATTGCGGCAGCTCTGCACCATCCAGGCTCTCGAACTCATACTTGGTGACACCCAGGCTCATCTTCTCAGCCCGCGCCACCCGCACCGCCAGCACCGGGCTGTCAACATCACTGCTATAGCGATGCTGCCAGGGGCCGGTCTCGCCCTTGGCACGGCGGGATTTGTAGTCCTTGGCGGTGATCATCTGCTGGTAGGCCTCAATCCCGGCTTCACGGTCCATCGGAAAGGGATAGGGCCAGGGATGTGGGGCCAGCGGGGCCGGATAAACGGCCAGGGTCTGGTCCTCGTATTTCAGGTTCAGATCCTTTTGCAACGCGCGGGCGTTCACCGGATGGCGAGTCGGGTGGTAACCACCGTCTTCCTCCATCTCCAGATCCCACCACCATTTCTTGGCCGGGTTCATCTCGCCATTGCCCAGCGCATCATCCAGTTTCGCCAAGACAGGCGCCGCCTTTGGTATCTTCATCGCGGCCCAGCGAAAGGGGCGCTCGGCAAAGATGCCCTCCAGGTTCCAGGGGCAGGTCTTCATACAGCGGCCACACATGGCGCCCCCCGGCGTGGTGATCCGGTAAGTGGTGCATTTCTGGCTGTCGCTTTTCCAGATCTCATAGCCGTTGAACATCAGCTTCGGCCCAGCGGTGATCGCCCCCGATGGGCATTCACGGGCACATTTGTTGCAGGCCTCACAAAAGGCCTGCAGGCCAAAGTCGATTGGCTTGTCATGCGCCAGTGGCATATCGGTGGTTACAACCCCGGATTTCAGGCGCGGGCCAAGGAAGGGATTTAGGATCACCTCGCCAATGCGGCTGACCTCTCCCAGGCCGGACAACAACAACAGCGGCGGCTGCAGCACCTCGCCATCCATTACCGTATGGGCCTTGGCCTTGAAGCCAAGATTGCGGATCTGCCGGGCAATGACGCCGCCCAGCAGCGAAAAGCGCAGATAGGCCCGCATGGATTGGGCCACCGCAATCCAGTCATCCCCCGAAGTGCCCTCGGTGGTGTCAAAGCCCTGATCGACAATCATGCTGATGGCCTGATCATGCTCGGGATGGATTTCAGCCCCTGTGGCATCATGGCTGTACCAGGTCCAGTCCGGGCAGCGGCTGATACCCACCGCATCGATGCCCAGCCAATAGCTGGCCGCTTTGACATTTGCGGCATTGCGCGCGGCATCCGCAGGGCGCGGTCCCTGTGATGGCGCGCCATCCTGCAACAGCACAAACGCGCCCAGCATGCGCCGCTGCGCCATCGACGGTGCCGCCTTGCGCACATAGAACCCACCAGTGGCTGCCGCCTGATTGGCCTTGCCCATGTCGCCAAACTGGCTGCGGGCAAACATATCGGCGCGCTTGGGCACGCGCGCGACATTTGGCTCGTCAATGTAGGTGGTGGGGTCATCCACCCGATTCAGGGTCTCAAACGGGTGCGGCCCATCTTTGAACTCACGGGACTTAAAGGGATCCGTGTGAAAGGCTGAGCGCTGCGAGCCAAGCCCCAGCCACCATTTTGGCCCCTTGACCCGCATCATCGGTTGCTGATCCAGCGGCAACAGTGGCTGGTCCTGCGCCAGTTCAAAATCGGTAGTGACCACCGCAATGCCAAAGCGCTCTCCCAGATAGGGGTTGAGCAACCGCCCATCCTGCACCGCCACCAGCCCCGCTGCCACCGCCAGCTTGTTCAGGTCCACATCCGAAGAGGTGCCGGTATGGGCCTTGGCATCCCATCCCAACAGGCGGATGTAATTGGCCAGCACCACAGCAGTTTCACTGGCCCGCAGACAGGCGCGATGCTGCTCGGCACCCTGGATCCAATCCGCCCCCTCTTCATCGGAGCGGGGATCGCGTGGCATGTCATAGAGAAAGACGATGGCGTGTTTATGATCGCCAATAGTGGTGGGCGGTGCCTGCATCGCCTCTTTCAGATCGGCCATGATATGGTCGATCCCCGCCGCCAGCGTCTTGGTCTGGCGGGTCTTCAAATCCTGCGACAGGCGGTCAATATCCGGGTTGCGAAACGGCCGGGTCAGCCGCGCACTGTCCGGCACCGGGCCAATTCCCACCATGGCGGCATCGGCAAAATAGCCAAAAGCCTTGATATGGTTGGCGCGTTCCTGAAGATCACCGGGACAGGTGGCCTGCGCCCTGTTCACCAGCCCGTCACGGATCGCATCCATCATCGCCTGGTATTCCCCCATGGCATTGACAATAGAGGCCGGCGCAGTGGGGCGGCGGAAATCCAACGGCTGGGTCGGCGGCACCGCCGCCAAATCCGGCATTGGCCCGCGCATCAGCCGTTCCATCGGGTAAGGACCCAAGTGGATCGCGCGCTTGCGATTAGAAAATATCTGGGTCATCTGCCGGGCCTCGCCGCTGGGATCGCTGGAACCTGCTTGACTATTTCACAACAGACGCCCCAGTCTGTCACCCGAATGAGTGACATATTCCCTCCACGACCGCTCCCTCGGGGTGACGTCGCCGCGCTGGCTGCGGCCGTGGTGCAGCCCGATTTTGCCCGCCAGGTGCTGGCCTATATTCGCAGCGCCGCCGAGATCGCAAATTTTGGCACCTTCTATGTGGCCGACATGTCCCGCCCCGCCCCCGTCCTGTCGATTTGGGCGGGCGAGATGAGCAGCTATTGGTTCAACCGCAATGCCAGCGTGATCCTGAAAAATGACCAGCTGATGCAAAGCATTCTGCAGCGGATCCGCGCCGCCCAGGGCGGTGGGCAGGTAATCGAACGCTGGCGTCCCGGCCCCCAGGATCCGATCAGCCCGATCTATGTCCGCGATCAGGTGATCGAGCGGGTCACCGTTTCATCCTATAGCGAGCGGGTGGGCTTTCAGTCATTTTTCCTGCGCGGCAAGGCCGCAGGCTGGATTAGCCCGGCAGAGATGCAGCGGCTGCAAGAGGTGCTGCCGCTGGTACATGAGCTGATAGGATTGCGCCACCGGATCGCCGGCGGCACCGCCTTTGGCCGGGCCGCATCGGGGCGGGCAGCAGCAGGGCGCACCGTGACCCTACGAGATCAAGATGCCGGGCTCTTTGGCGCGCTGACCCGGCGCGAAGCCGAGGTCTGCGATCTGGCCGTACGCGGGATGAGCGTGGCCGGCAGCGCGCTAGAGCTGGGGGTTTCGGAAAACACCATCCGCACCCTCAGGCGGCGTGCCTATAGGCGGCTGGGCGTCAGCTCGGTCACGCAGATCGCCACGCTGATCCTCAATACAATTGACGAACCACCATCAGGCCCGCAGAAAAATAGCAGCGCCTAGCCTTTGCGCCCGGCAAACTGCTGCAAACCGACCCCGCCCGCCTCTAGGCTGTTGCGCACCGATTGCGCCAGCGCCACCGCCTCGGCGGTGTCGCCATGCAGGCAGATGGTGTCAATCGATGTCTCGATCCGCTTGCCGCTTTGGGTGATGATTGCGCCTTCTTGCACCATCTGCAGAATGCGCGGTCCGGCCAGATCGACGTCATGGATCACCGCGCCCGGCAGGCTGCGGTCCACCAGGGTACCATCGTCGTTATAGGCACGGTCGGCAAAGATCTCACCACACCAGTTGCAGCCAAGATCGCGCACCACATCCTCCATCGCGGTGGCCGCCAGCACCATGATGATGATATCCGGGTCGACCTCCAGCGCCGCCTCATAGCAGGCCCGGGCCATGGCGTGATCCACACAGGCCATATTGGACAGGGCGCCGTGCAGTTTCAGATGCCGCACCTGCGTGCCCAGCGCAGCCGCCATGCCACGCGCCGCCCCCAGCTGGTAGCGCACCATATTGCCCAGGCTGACAGGCGACATCTGCATCTTGCGGCGCCCAAAGCCCTGCAGATCGGGAAAGCCGGGATGGGCGCCGATACCAACACCATTGTCCCGCGCCCGCGCCATGGTCACTGCCATCACGTCCGGGTCGCCGGCATGGAACCCGCAGGCAATATTGGCCGAGGTCACAATATCTAGCAGTGCGCTGTCATCGCCCATGTTCCAGGGGCCAAAGCTTTCGCCCATATCAGCGTTCAGATCGACGGTCTTGTTCATCAGGTGTCTCCGTTCAGGCAAAGGGGTCGGTATCGGCCGAAACCGCACCGCTGATCAGTTGATAGGCAAGCAGATCCTGCATGAGCGCCGGATCCCGCAGCAGGGGCATGCACCGACCGGGAATGGATTTCACCTGGGCATCGTACCTGGCCTGCAGCGCAAGCCCCTCTTCCAGCGTCACCCAGTCGAACCGCAGCTCTGTGCCGGCCTGGGCCTGGGCGACCCGCGGCAGATCGCAGGGCAGCACGGTGCCGATCCGGGGATAGCCGCCGGTGGTCTGCGCCTCACGTAGCAGTACAAAGGGCTTGCCATCGCCAGTCATCTGCACGTCGCCCGGCACAATGATTTCCGACAGGATATTCAACTGTCCTTCGGCGGCAAAGCCCGCCCCGTCAGAGACCAGTTCCACCCCCATGCGATTGGCACGGGATCCGCGTCTGAAATCCCTTTCAGCAAAGCGCTCCCGCACCTTTTTGGCAAAGAGATCGGACTGAAAGCCCGCAACGATACGCAGATCCCCACCCTGAAAGCGGTCTTCTGCGCTCAGCCCCAGCCCAGTCTCACCGCCTTGGTCCTGCCCACAGGGCAAAAGGTCGTCCACCGCAACGGTACGCCCCAAGCCCGACATCAGATGTGCCGCCCGCGCGCCCAGCATCACTGCGCTGTCGATGCCACCGCCAAGATGCAGATAGCCGTAGACCCCGCGCCGCGCCGCGCCAATCTCCAGCCGCTGCCCGGCCTGCATCTGATGCGACGCGTTCCAGGCCAGGAACTCGCCATCCAGACAGACCTGCATCGGCGCGCCAGTCAGGGCAATCCGCAATGGGCCGGTAGCTTCGAACAGCCCGCCCATGCCCGCCATTTCCAGCGCCGCCAAATCGGCAGATTGGCGCAGCAGCGCCGCGCCCTCTGCCAAAGCCAGGAGATCCGCCGCACCACCACGCGACACCCCCTGTTGCAATTGACCCGGTCGCCCCTGATCCTGGATCGAGACAAGCGGACCAATGCGAAGAACCTTAAGAGCACTCATGCTGGGATCTCCTCCCGGCTGGCCCCGCCAAAGCGGCTGTCTTCTGCGCAGAACCTATCATAGTCAGATCTGGAAACCGGGGTGAAAATCATCTCATCCCCCGCGCGCAGCGCAATCGGATCCTGCGATTCCAGCTGAAAGCTGCGAAATCCGGTCTGCCCCACATGCCGCCAGCCCGTCGGGGCCGTTGTGGCAAAGAGCACCAACTGGCTGATCGCCAGCACCAGCGCGCCAACGGGCACCTGCGGCGTCAGTTCCGTCTGGCGCGGCAGGTTCCATTCCACGCCAAGCGGGCCAAGATAGGGCTGCCCCGGAGCAAAGCCAATGGTCAGGACCCGCACCCGCGCCGTACCCAGGCTCTCGATTGCCTGGGCTTCGCTTAGGCCTGCCGCATCGGCGGCCTCACCCAATTGCGGCGCCAGTTCAGTGCCAAAGACAGTTGGCACCTGCCACAACCGACGCCCGCCCGGCAGCGGTGCCTGCAGCCAGTCCTGCTGGCTCAGCAGATCCCAAAGCTTCTCTTGCAGGGCCTCATGGCGCAGAGCATTGACATCAAATCGTAAAAACACCGAAGCCAGCGAGGTCGAAACCTCCTGCACACCGGGCCAGGCGCGGGCTTTCAACGCCTCGCAAAAGGCCAGAGTCGCACGGTTGGAAGCCTCGCTCAGCGCATCGGAAAATGTCACCAGCATCCCATCCAATCCGGCGGTGCGAATGATCGGAAATTTCATCGCGCTCTGTTTCACCTTATTGTTCCCACCCTGTTTGGCGCCAAGGTTGCGGCGCGCCTGCCTGCTGTCAATATGCCTTTTGCCAAAGCGATACAAACCACCGCGATGGGGCTTGGTGGTTGATGTGGAAATGGCATCTCAGCAGAAGCGGCAAGCGACATCTCGCCCCCAATAGAAACAGGCCAGGGGCGTCAGGTTGAAAAGAGTGACTAGGCAGGATCTGTCACCAGGTCAGAAATCCTCCCAGCCGGAACCGTCGCTCTGCCCGGTGGGAGCACCAACAGACACAGGCGCCTGCGCTGCCCTCGGCTGCTTGCCCCGTGCAGAGGCGGCAGACATCCGGATCACGTTACCGCCCGCCCCGGCGATATCAGCGCCGTCTCCCTTAGTTCTGAAGGCCCCGAGTTGCTGGGTTAACTGACCGGCATCATTGGACAGGGTCTGGCTGACGGCGGCTGTTTCCTCGACCATGGCAGCGTTTTTCTGGGTCACTTCGTCCAGCTGCACCATCCCGGTGTTGATTTCACCCAATGCGGCCGATTGCTCGGCTGCGCCGCGCGCAATATCACCGATATGCACAGAAATCGTACCAACGCTTTTGATGATCTGTTCCAACTCCTGACCGGTTTTTCCAACCAGATCCACGCCAGAGCCCACATGGTGCTGACTCTGTGTGATCAGATCCTTGATCTCTCCAGCGGCACTGGCAGAGCGTTGCGCCAGACCGCGCACCTCTGAGGCGACAACGGCAAAACCGCGCCCTGCCTCGCCGGCCCTTGCGGCCTCGACCCCAGCGTTCAGGGCCAATAGGTTGGTCTGAAAGGCAATGTCGTCAATCACCGTGATGATCTTGGCAATCTCATCAGAAGAGCCTTCGATCTTGGACATGGCGGTGATTGCCTCACTGACGACAACGCCACTGTGAGTGGCCACTTTCTGCGCCTCGGCAACGATATCTTCGACCTTTTTCGCCCCGCTGGCCGATGATTGCACCGTGGTTGTCAGCTCATCCAGGGCGGCAGCGGTTTCTTCCAGTGTCGCGGCCTGGCTTTCTGTGCGGCGCGACAGATCGCCAGAGGCCTGGCTGATATCGGTTGCGGTGCGCCCCACCCCGGTACATACCGCCTTGGCGTTGCTAACCGTGGCCTTTAGCTGCTCCACCGATTGATTGAAACTGCGACCCAAATCGCCGATGTCTGGAATTTCCGACAGGGCAACACGGTAGACCAGATCGCCCTGTTGCAGGGCTTCCAAACCCTCGGAAATTTCTGCCAGCCCGCGCCGCCGAGCTGTCACATCAGAGGCAACCGTAATCACCCGGACAACATTGTTCTCGCTATCAAAGATTGGGGCATAGGTCGCCTGGATCCAGATGATAGAGCCATCTTTGGCCACCCGAGGGAACTGGTCGGTGATATCATCGCCACTGAGCAACCTTTTCCAGAACGCGGCATAATCCGCACTTTTGGCATGGTCTGGATCAACAAACATCGTGTGATTTTGCCCCTTGATCTCCTCTAGACGATATCCCAACGCCGCAAGAAAGTTACTGTTGGCGGTCAATATATGCCCCTTGGGATCAAATTGAATGGTGGCCTGAGTGCGATCAATCAGATCAGAAATGACCTTGTCTGTCTCGATTTTGGAACTTTCATTTTGAGACTTTCTCTTGAAAAACAATGCCAAACTCCGCAATTTTCTATTGAATACCTGCCTGCTGGATAGCCGGGCGACTCCTACGTTTCCCTTAATCCCGGGCGAAACACCCAATCTCGGCATGTTCTCGCAGGTCGGCACTTTGGCAGATTGCAACTCTGGGCGACGCCAGGCTGACTGTGTGTGTTGGGGGGGGGCGCTCGACCAGGGGGCAATCGATTTACAGCGTGCAGCCCATTTCGGCATGGATAACGCGACAGCCATACCGGGCGCATTTTTCCAGGATGTACGGCCCTGGATCAGCGCCCAGTACAACAATGTCATACTCCCAGACGTGGTGCATCTGGCAGGGCAGATCGCGCCCGAATTTGGCACTGTCGACCACCAGGATTTTCTCTTTTGCGCAACCCGCAATCGCGCGCCGCGTCAAGAGTTCATCAGAGTTGTAGTCCAGCACCTCGCCCGTGGCGGACAGGCCGCCGCAACTGAAGATCGCCTGATCCATGCGAAAGCGCGCGAAGAACGCGGTGCTGGCACTGCCCAACAGATCCAGATCACGCAGGCGCACTGTGCCGCCTGCCAATTCCACAACCGCGCCTGGCGCATTCTGCAGGGCCATCACCGCATGGATACTGTTGGTCGCAACGCATAGGTTTTCGCGCGTTGCCAGCAGGCGTGCGCAGTGTTCAACCGTAGTGCCCGTGCCCAGCGCGACACGGGCACCGTCGCGCACCAGGTTCTTAACCGCGAGAGCGATCTGCTGCTTTTCCACGCGGGATATGCTTACGCGGGGCGAATAGGCGATATTCTCTGATTGCTGACGCAGATGCACTGCCCCGTTGCGTCGCTGTACCAGGGCCGCCCGATCCAGTGCGCGCAGATCGGTGCGGATGGTCTGCACCGAAACCCCCAGCCGGGCAGACAGGGCGCCAGCAGACATTTCCCCGGCCTGCAACAGCAGCGCGATAATGCGGTCACGTCGCCTGTTCAGATCCTCACGCGTCATGTGTTTTCTTTCGAAACTCGACCAGTTCAGCGCAGGCTATACCGCCCGGAGCTTTTCCTGCAAACATATATAATTATTACATAAAACTGTCACACAACCGTTGCATTACCGGGAAATAAGGCAGCCATCGAAAGCTTTCGTTCGAAAGACTGAACCCAGGAGACCCGTGATGAAATCCATCCTGACCGCCACCGCCCTTGCCTGCCTTGCCTCGGCCAGTTTTGCAGAAACCCTGACCATTTACACATCGCAGCCCAATGCGGATGCGCAAAAGACCGTGGATGCCTTTATGGTCGCAAATCCCGGCACCGAGGTCGAGTGGGTGCGTGATGGCACGACCAAGCTGATGGCGCGGCTGCGAGCAGAAATCGAGGCCGGCAAGCCGCAGCCGGATGTCCTGATGATTGCCGATACCGTGACCCTGGAAGGCATGGCGCAAGAGGGGCTGCTGACCGCCTATCACTCCCCCGAAGCTTCTGCCTTTGATCCCGCGCTTTATAGCAGCGAAGGGTTTTACCACTCGACCAAACTGATCACCACCGGCATCGTCTACAACACTGGCGCTGCAACTGCGCCAACCTCATGGGCGGATCTGAAAGAGGCCGGGTTGAAGGGCCAGGTTGCCATGCCATCACCGCTCTACTCTGGTGCCGCGCTGATCCACCTTGCTACGCTGACCAATGATGCAAGCCTCGGCTGGGAGTACTATTCAGATCTGGCCGCAAATGACGCCCGCGCCAAAGGCGGCAATGGCGGCACCTTCAAAGCGGTCGCTGCCGGCGAAAAACCCTATGGCATGGTTGTTGATTTCCTGGCCATCCGCAACAAGGCCAAGGGCTCTCCGGTAGAGTTCGTCTTCCCCGAAGAAGGGGTGTCCTATGTGACCGAACCGGTTGCGATCCTGTCCACCGCCAAGAACCTGGAAGGCGCGCAGAAATTTGTCGATTTCGTCCTTAGTCAGCAAGGCCAGGATCTGGTGCTGGACATGGGCTATATTCCGGCCCGAAACGATATGGGTGTCCCAGCAGGCTTTCCGGCCCGCGCAGATATCAAGCTGATGGATTTTGACCCGGCTGTGGCCCTGGCAAACGCAGCGGCAAACAAGGCGAAATTCGCCGATGTCTTTGGCGCCGACTAATGCTATTGCGCAAAACAAACGGAGGCAGCCGGTCCGAGGATCAGCTGCTTTCACTCATTCTATTGCTTGCGATTGCCCTGACCCTGACGCCAGTGCTGCGGCTGTTTGCCGAAGGTGTTCTGATAGAGGGGCAGCCCAGCCTGGGCCTGATCACCGACATCATGGCGCAGCCCTCGACCCAGCAGGCCTTGATGCATTCGCTGATCACCGCCGGGCTGGGGACCCTGGTGTCGGTGCTGATTGGCAGCGCCTTTGCCTTTTTGGTGGCGCTGACCGATCTGCGCGCCAAGGCGACCTTGGTGTTTTGCCTGATGATCCCGATGATGATCCCGCCGCAGATCACCGCCCTGTCCTGGACCCAGATCATGGGGCCTTCTTCGGTCTTGCTGCAAACCCTGGGTCTGGCACCGCCGCTGGGCGCGCCGCAACCGCTCTATTCGGCGCAGGGCATCATTCTGTTGCTGGGTGTCCAGCATAGCTCGATCATTTTTCTGACCCTGCGCGCCGGCCTGCGCTCCCTGCCCCAAGAAGCGGTAGAGGCGGCCCGGATCAGCGGTGCCAAGGGGCTGCGCGTCTGGTGGCAAATCATCCTGCCCCTGTGCCTGCCAAGCCTGGCAGCCGGTATCGCAATCACCTTTGTCACGGCGCTGGGGAACTTTGGCATTCCCGCCATGCTGGGCATTCCGGCGGGCTATGTGACCCTGCCCACATTGATCTATCAAAAGCTCGCAGGGCTTGGCACGACCGTCCTGGCAGAGGTCGCGGTGCTGGCGATGCTGATAGGCTGTGTGGCGATCTGTGGCATCCTGTTGCAGCGGTTTTTCCAGTCCCGCCAAAAGGTGCATCTGGTTGGCTCTACCGCGCGACCATTGGCAATACCGCTGGGGCGGGCCCGCCTGCCGGTCGAGATTTCGCTGTGGCTGATCGTCGGTGCCATCCTGGTTCTGCCGATGCTGGGGCTGCTGGCGACGTCGCTTGTGCCAGCCTATGGCGTCGCGCTGCGCCCCGACACGATCACCCTCGCGTCCTGGCACGAGGCCCTGTTTCGCCAACCCGCAACCACGCGGGCCTTTGTGAATTCCTTTTCGCTCTCTATTGGCGCGGCACTGGTGCTGATCGTGATCTGCCTGCCCCTGGCCTGGCTAATGGAACGCAGCCCAACCCGATTGGGGCGGCTGTTCGACGGTCTGATTGATCTGCCCTATGCCCTACCCGGCGTGGTGCTGGCGATCGCCATGATCCTTTTACTGATCAACCTGCCCTTCACTGATGCGACCCCCTATGGCACCATCTGGATCATCTTTCTGGCCTATCTTGCCCGGTTCATGACCATCATGTTCCGCCCTATTCAAGCCAGCATTCGCCAGCTGGACCCAGCAATGAACGAGGCGGCGCAATCTGTTGGCGCATCCTTTTTTCAACGCCTGCGCACAATCATCCTACCGCTCACGGCTCCGGCGGCGGCGGCGGGTGCGATCCTGGTGTTCCTGACCGCGTTTAACGAGCTGACCGTCTCGGCGCTGCTGTGGTCCTCCGGCACGGAAACTCTCGGCGTGATGATCTTCAATCTTGATGACAGCGGAGAAACCGTCATGGCCTCTGCTCTGGCCATGACCATTGTTGTGGTGGTGATGGCGCTCATGGGCGCGATCCAGCTTGCTGCGCGCCACCTACCAAAAGGAGTTGTCCCATGGCAGACATAAATCTGTCCGGCGTTGCCAAACACTTTGACGGGGCCGTGGCCCTGTCTTCCGTCACCGCGAGCGTAAGGGACGGTGAATTCGTCGCGCTTCTGGGGCCGTCGGGCTGCGGAAAATCCACCCTGCTACGCCTGCTGGCCGGATTCGAAACCCCCACCCAGGGTGCCATCTCTATTGGCAATCGCGAGGTCTCAAATGCCGCCACGGGCCGCGCGGTGCCGCCCGAGGCGCGCAACATCGGCTTTGTGTTTCAGTCCTATGCGCTCTGGCCGCATATGACCGTGCGCCGCAATGTGTCCTACCCGCTAGAGGTGCGCGGCCTGTCCAAAGCCGCCCAGGCACAGCAAACCGAGGCAGCGCTGGCGACAACCGGTCTGACCCAATATGGCGAGCGCATGCCTTCCGAGCTGTCCGGCGGACAGCGCCAGCGTGTGGCCCTGGCGCGCTGTCTGGTCTCTGACCCCGATGCCGTGCTGCTGGATGAACCCCTCGCCAACCTTGATGTGGCCCTGCGCGCCTCTATGCAGACGGTGTTTTCCGATTTCCACGCCCGAACCCGGGCCACCATGATCTATGTGACCCACGACCAAGCAGAGGCCATGGCCATGGCAGACCGGATTGCGGTGATGTCAGAGGGGAAAATTGCCCAGTTCGACACCCCGGAAGCCCTTTACAACCGTCCACGCAGCCGCTTTGTCGCCGGGTTTGTTGGCGATGGCACCGTATTGCCAATTGACGCGCTGTCGCATGGACCCGAGGAAACCAAGGCCCATTTTGGCGGCACCCAGGTCGCGGTGCACACGGATGCAGAGGCACCAAATCTGCTCTGCCTGCGGCCGGAAAACATCACCATCTGCGAAAGCGGCGATCTGCGCGCACGGGTCGCGCGCAGCACCTATCTTGGCGGTCGCTACCGCCTGAACCTGCAAACACCAAACGGCGATCTGCTGCTGGCCGAAACCCGTGAACGTTTCACCGAAGGCGCGCAACTGGGGCTCACCCTGAGTGCTCCCTGGGCATTTTCAGAGGCATAAATGAATACTATCAGAGTTTTGTCTGGCATCGGGGACAAAGGCCCAGCCTGCATGCAATTGGACGTGATGGGCAAGCGCTGGCTGCTGGATTGCGGCCATGGCCCCGAAGCAAACGCGCATTTTGATCCCGCCTGGCTGGTGGGGGCCGATGCCGTGTTTATCACCCATGACCACATCGACCATATCGGTGGGGCCGCCTATGCGGTTGAGGCCGGATTGCCAATCTATGCAACCAAGCAGACAGCATTGGCTCTGCCGCCGGCCGCCCAGGTACACTACCTGCCGGAACAGGGCAGCTGCGAGATTGATGGCATCCGCCTGACCACCGGGCGCAATGGCCATGCCCTGGGCGGCGTCTGGATGCATTTCGACATTGGCGAGGGGCTGTTCTATTCCGGCGACTGGTCAGAAGAATCCGACTGGTTTGCCTTTGATACGCCGCCCCCTGCGGCGACCGCCATCCTGGATTGTTCCTATCATCTGGACAGTATCAGCCAGCGTGATCGTTTTGTGGCGCTGGACGCGCTGCTGGATCAGCTGCCCGGTCAGATCCTGCTGCCAGTGCCGCCCTCTGGCCGCGCCGGCGAAATGGCCCTGCATCTGGTGCGCCGCTTTGGCCTGCAGGCCGTGATCCTTGATCCGGAATGCCGCAGCGCACTGCGCAGCGCACTGACACATGCCGGGCTTAGCCCCCTGGCGCAAGAGATCGCTCCGCTGCTTGATCGCGCCGACAGCGCCGAGGCGCGCTTTTTGATCTGTGACACCCCTAATGCCGATGGTGGCGCCGCCTGGGCCTATGCCCGTGCCTGGCGCGAAGGCGGGCGACTGGGGCGCGATGCGCATGTTGTTTTCACCGGCCATATGACAGCCCATGCCCGCGGTATCTGCGCCGTACCCGGCGGCTATTTCCAACGCTGGAATGTGCACCCCCCCCTGGGTGACCAGATCAAGATGCTGCAGCGGTTGCAGGCAAAACGCTTTGCGCCGGCCTTTTGCCCCTTCCCAGAGGACTATCTGGTCGAAGAGGCGCTGGGGGCCGAGGTCTTCATGCACGAGAGTATTCCCCTGTGACCTACCCGCTACCGCGAAAATCCTTTTGCCTCATTCGTCACGGCGAGACCACGGCCAACCGCGATGGCATTATCGCCGGACGGCTAGAGGTTTCCCTAACAGACAAGGGGCGCGATCAGGCAAAATCGCTACAACGCAGCGCCTGGCCCCTGCCCTCTGCACTGTTCGCCAGCCCGATGCAGCGCGCCCGCGAGACCTGCTCCCTCGGCTTTCCCGGTCGCGCCTATCATATCCATGCGGGCCTGCGCGAACGGGATTGGGGCCTGTTTGAGGGCCAGCCGCTGCACCTGCTGCCACCGCGGGACGGCCAGCCCCTGGCGGGCGAAGACTGGGCGGCGATGATCGCCCGTGTCGGCGCCGCCATAACCGAGTGCTGCGAACGCGCAGGGGATCATCTGCCGGTGATGATCTGCCATTCGGGCACCATCCGCGCCGCCCGCCTGCTTGCAGGTCAGCCCTCTGTGGGCACGCGCCCGGCCAATGCCGCGCCGGTGCATTTTGTCTGGCGCGACCGCCAGCATCACGAAACACTTCATACAGAGATGACACATGACCGATGATACCACCCAACCCTGCGTCGTCTTTGACGTCGACGGAACCCTTGCGCATTTTGATGCGGATCGCCTGGGGCACCTCGTGCATGGGCCGGTCAAAAACTGGGATGCCTTTCATGACGCTATGGCCAGCGCCGAGGTCATCGCACCGGTGGCGCAGCTATTGCGTCGCCTCAAAGAGGGCGGCGAAACCATCGTGATCTGCTCTGGTCGACCAGAGGGTTGGTCGACCTATACCGAGGCCTGGCTGCACCAAAACGGGCTTGGCTTTGATGCGATCTACCTGCGTCCACAGGCACAAGATAGCGCCAGCGACCCAGAGGTGAAACGCGCACTGCTGAAGAGAATGCGGGCAGATGGGTTTGAGCCCTGGATTGTCGTCGATGACCGAAGCTGCGTGGTCGAGACCTGGCGCCAAGAGGGACTAATCTGCCTGCAATGTGCCCCTGGAGAATTTTAGCAGGCGGCCGTATCAGCCGAGAATACCCGCCGCACTGTCGAGCAAAACCGGCAGGACCTTGCGGATGACCTGCTCCTCGTCAAACGACACCCCAGAGAGCGACACCTGAACGGCGGCCTGCGCAGGCCCGTCCTTGCCAATCACCGGCACCGCCAGGCTGATTTCATTCAGCAACATCTGATCACGGGTCAGGCAATAGCCATCCTCCCGCGCTGTTTCTATGCCCTGCAGGATCTTGTCGCGGTCCAATAGCGTCTTTGGTGTGCCTTGCCTCAGCGGCCAGGTGGCGCAGGCTTCGCGCATCTCATGCTCTGGCCAGGTTGCCATGATCACCCGGCCAGAGGCAGTGTTCAGCGCCGGAACCCGCCGACCAACGATGCTTGCCTCGAAATGGGTCCGCTGATTGGGAAGCCGCAGGGAATACAGAATGTGATCCCCCGAGATCTGCGCCAGATTGACCGTCTCGCCCATGGCACGGCTAAACTCGATCAGCTTGGGCAACGCCCGCGCGATCAGCGGATCAGACCAATAGTAGGCATAGGCAAGCTCTAGCCAAGCGTGGCTCGGGCGAAAGCGACGGGTCTTTTCATCCCGGTCAAGCATGCCTTCCAGATGTAGCGTATGCGCCATGCGCTGCACTGCGCTGCGCTCTAGCCCGGTGCGCGCCACAAGTTCCGCAAGCGACAGCGATATGTGCGATTCGTCGAAGGCGCGCAAAATCTGTAACCCCCGTGCGAGGGTACTAACGTATAAGCTATCCTGCTTTTTTTCCATGCGATGCCTCCACTGATATCGCCACCGGTCATTTTTTTGGCACCTACGGGCTTGACCTGTATCCGTATCATTTGGTTATGATGATTAAATAACAACTCTTAGTATCAAATAGTGATACTTAAAATTATGCAACAGGGAAATACCATGCTTAGAAAGACATCTCCTCGTGCTGCTTTGATCGCCGCCACGCTGCTGGCGAGTGTCGCCATGCCTGCCGTAGCTGACGAAGCCTCGGGCACGCTGAACGTGGCCTTCACCAAAGAGCTGGAGAACATCGACAGCTATTTCAATTCTTCGCGCGAAGGCGTTGTGATGCAGCGCGCGGTCTGGGATGGGCTGATCTATCGCAACCCAGAAACCAACGAATATGTCGGCAACCTGGCCACCAGCTGGGAATGGATTGACGACACCACGCTGGAATTCAAACTGCGCGAAGGCGTCACCTTTCACAACGGCGAGCCTTTCAATGCCGATGACGTCGTCTTCACCGTCAACTTTGTCGCCAAGGAAGAAAACGGCGTAAAGACACAGCGCAATGTCAACTGGATGGAATCCGCCGAAAAGGTTGATGACTACACCGTACGCATCAAGTTGAAGAAGAAATTCCCGGCGGCGATCGAATTTCTGTCTGGCCCTGTTTCCATGTATCCCAACGAATACTACGCCGAAGTCGGCGCATCCGGCATGGGGCTGAAACCTGTTGGCACCGGTCCCTACCGGGTGACCGAAGTTGTCCCTGGGCAGCATTTCAAGCTGGAGGCCAACAGCGCTTATCACGACAGCCCCAAGGGCCAGCCCGAAATCGCCAATATCGACATTCGCACCATTCCCGATGTGAACACCCAGATGGCGGAACTCTTCTCTGGCTCGCTGGATCTGATCTGGCAGGTACCTGCCGACCAGGCCGCAAAACTGGGCCAGATGGGGCAGTTCACCGTCGCCAATGAATCGACGATGCGCGTCGGTTATCTGCAGATGGACAGCGCCGGTCGCTCTGGCGACAACCCTTTCACCAATAAGCTGGTGCGCCAAGCGGTGAACCACGCCATCAACCGGCAAGAGCTGGTCGACGCGCTACTTCAGGGTTCCTCCAAGGTGGTCTACACGCCCTGTTTCCCCAGCCAATTCGGCTGTGTTCAGGACGTGACCGAGTATGAATTCAACCCGGAAAAAGCCAAGGAACTGCTGGCAGAAGCAGGTTATCCTGATGGGTTTGAGACCGCGTTTTATGCCTATCGTGACCGTCAGTACGCCGAGGCGATTTCCTCCTATCTGAACAACGTCGGCATCAAGACCGACTTCAAGATGCTGCAGTATTCCGCCCTGCGTGAACTGAACATGGACGGTAAGGTGCCACTGTCGTTCCAGACCTGGGGCAGCTACTCGATCAACGATGCCTCTGCCATGGTCAGCCAGTTCTTCAAGCATGGTTCTCTGGACAGCACCCGCGACGACGAAGTACGCGATTGGCTGGATGTAGCGGACAGCTCGACGAACCCGGATGAGCGCATAGAATACTATTCTAAAGCGCTGGAAAAAATCACCGACGAGGCCTTCTGGGCCCCGATGTTCACCTATAACACCAACTATGTGTTCACAGATCAGGTCGCCTACACGCCGACCCCAGACGAAGTGCTGCGCTTCGTGGATATGACCTGGAACTAATCCTATCAGGGTGAGAGGCCCCGCCTCTCACCCACCCTTCCCGACAGTCTACCCCCGCAACGCCTGGGTCCCGCGCCCGGTGCGAAAGGACATTCATGCTCACCTTTATTCTGAAACGTCTGGGCCTGGCGGTGCTGGTTGCCATCACCGTCAGCTTTATCAGCTTCTCCCTTCTCTTTCTGTCCGGTGATCCGGCAGCCGCGCTTGCAGGTGAAACCGCCAGCGGCGAAGACATTGAGGCCATCCGGCGGCTTTACGGCTTTGATCGCCCGATGCTGGTGCAATATGGCGAATGGCTGTTTTCGGCCCTGCGTGGAGATTTTGGCGAGAGCTACTATTTCAAGCTGCCAGTGGCGAGCCTGATTGCAGATCGGCTGCAGGTAACCATGCTTCTGGGGCTTTGTGGCATCCTGTTTGCGCTGCTGACAGCGGTGCCACTGGGGGTTGCGGCCGCCATTCGGCCCAACTCTATCATCGACCGGCTGGCGCTGTTTCTGTCGGTTGCGGGCCAGGCGATGCCTTCTTTCTGGTTTGGCCTGATCCTGATCGTGGTTCTGGCCATTCAACTTGGCTGGCTGCCCCCCTCTGGCGCGTCAACCTGGCGCCATTTCGTAATGCCAACCATTGTGCTGGGCTACTATGCCATGCCTGCCATCATGCGCCTGACGCGCGCCGGTATGCTGGATGTGCTTGAGTCCGATTTCATCCGCACGGCGCGGGCCAAGGGTGCCGGCGAAACGCGCGTCTTGTTCAAGCACGCACTGCGCAATGCCATCATTCCAGTGGTTAGCCTGGCTGCGGTTCAGATGGGCTTCATGCTGGGCGGCTCTATCGTTGTAGAAAGCGTCTTTGCCCTGCATGGCGCCGGTTTCCTGGCCTGGGAAAGCATTGCCCGCAACGATCTGCCTACGGTGCAGGCACTGATCCTGGTCTTTTCGATGTTCTATATCATCTTCACCTTCCTTGCCGACGTGCTGAACGCCTGGCTGGACCCAAGAATGCGGAGCGCCTGATATGAGCAACGCCCCAGATCCACTCTTGCAAGAAATCCAGGGACCATCGCCCCGTCAAATGCTGAAAACCCGCGCCCTGGGCCACAAGGGGCTGTTGTTTGGCATGGCCGTGGTTGGCCTCTTGGTACTGGTTGCGATCCTCGCGCCAGTGCTGGCGCCGCATGATCCCTATGCCCAGAGCTTGATGAACCGAATGGTCCCACCGGTCTTTATGGGCGGCACCTGGGAACATCCGCTGGGCACCGACCACCTTGGCCGGGACTACCTGTCGCGGCTGATTTATGGCGCCCGCGTCTCGCTGCTGATCGGCGCGGTGGCCGCGCTGATCTCTGGCGTGATCGGCACCGCGATGGGCGTTGCCGCCGGCTATTTCGGCGGCAAGGTCGATGCGGTTGTGACCTTCCTCATCAATGTGCGCCTGGCCATGCCGGTTGTGCTGGTGGCCTTGGCGGTGGTGGCGATCCTTGGCGGATCCCTGACGGTTGTAATCTGCGTTCTGGGGCTGCTGCTCTGGGATCGCTTTGCCGTGGTGATGCGCGCCTCGACACTGCAGGTCAGTCGCCGTGATTACGTGGCTGCAGCCCAGGTGATTGGTGCCTCGACGCCGCGCATCCTGCTGACCGAAATCATGCCGAATATTTTCAACAACCTGATCGTGGTGATCACCCTGGAAATGGCCCATGCCATTCTGCTTGAGGCGGCGCTCAGCTTCCTTGGCCTCGGCGTCCAGCCCCCCACGCCGTCCTGGGGGCTTATGGTCTCTGAGGGCAAGAACATGATGCTGTTTGAACCCTGGCTGGTCCTGATCCCTGGCGCTGTGCTGTTTGTGCTGGTGCTGGCGATCAATCTGATGGGCGACGGGCTGCGTGATGTCACCTCGCCGGAAGGGAGAAGCTGATGACCACCCCATTGCTATCCGTAAAGAACCTGAACCTGACCATTCCAACCGGCAGCGGTACGCTGCATGCGGTGCGCGGCATTGATTTTGACCTGCACCGGGGGGAAACCCTGTCCATCGTCGGCGAGAGCGGATCAGGCAAATCGCTGACCTCTCTGGCGCTGATGGGGCTGTTGGGCAAATCCATTGCCCGCTCGGCCGACGAGATGCGCTTTGATGGCATCGACCTGCTGGCGGCCAATCGCCGGGTGATGCGCGATCTGCGCGGCAACCGCATTGCGATGATCTTTCAGGAACCGATGACCTCGCTCAACCCGGCCTATACGATCGGCGATCAGCTGACCGAAACGCTACTTCTGCACCGCAAGGTCAGCAAATCGGTGGCTCGTGCCCGCGCTGTCGAGCTGCTGGAAAAGGTCGGCATCACCGCTGCCGAAAGCCGCCTGTCGCAATATCCGCATCAGCTTTCGGGTGGTCTGCGGCAACGGGTGATGATCGCGCTGGCGCTGATGTGCGAACCAGATCTGCTGATTGCGGATGAACCCACCACCGCACTGGATGTCACCATTCAAGCGCAGATCCTGCGGCTTTTGGTTGATCTGACCCGCGAGATGAACATGGCGATGATCCTGATCACCCATGATCTGGGCGTGGTCGCACGGGTCGCTGACAAGGTCGCCGTGATGTATGCCGGCGAGTTGGTGGAAACCGGCCCGGCCCAAGAGGTCTTTGCCACCCCCAGCCATCCCTATACCCGCGGCCTGCTGCGCTGCATTCCGCAACCGGGCAAGACCGAACGCGGCGCGCCTCTGGGGACCATTCCCGGCGTTGTGCCCTCGCTGATCGGCGAAGTCTCGGGCTGTGTCTTTCGTACCCGCTGCCCGCATGCGCGCGCCGAATGCCGGGCCGAGATCCCGCAGTATGGCACCCCCAGCCATGGCTTTCGCTGCGTCTATGATGATGGCGCCCTGTCCGAAGAAGGAGAATTCGCATGAGCGCGATCCTGACCCTCAACGGGGTGAAAAAGACCTATACCGTCAAGCAGGGCCTGTTTGGCAAGCGCAAACCGCTGACAGCCGTGAACGATGTCAATCTGACCCTACGCAAGGGCGAAGTGCTGGGCCTGGTCGGCGAATCCGGTTGTGGCAAGTCCACCCTGGCCAAGCTGTTGCTGGGGCTTGAACAGCCAACCGACGGGAATGTGCTGTTCGAAGGTACCGCCATGCAGGATCTGGATCGGCGTGCTCTGGCCGGACGGCTGCAGCCGATCTTTCAGGATCCCTATTCCTCGCTCAACCCGCGCAAATCGATCTACGATCTGATCTCGCTGCCGTTGCGGGTGCATGGCATCGGTGACAGCACCAGCCAGCGCAAGGCGGTGAAGGATATGCTTGACGTGGTTGGTCTGCCGCAACGGGTGATAAACACCTACCCCAGCCAGATGTCCGGCGGTCAGCGCCAGCGCGTTGCCATCGCCCGCGCCTTGGTGATGAAACCGGAAATCGTCATCTGCGACGAACCGACCTCGGCGCTTGATGTCTCGGTACAGAGCCAGATCCTCAACCTGCTGGGCGACCTGCGGCGCGAATTCGGCCTGACCTATCTCTTTATCTCGCATGACTTGGCGGTGGTGGAACATCTGGCAACGCGCGTGGCGGTGATGTACCTGGGCCGGATCGTCGAGGAAGCCCCGGTGGCCGAGCTGTTTGAGCGCCCACGCCACCCCTACACCAAGGCGCTGCTGAATTCTGTGCTGACCCCGGACCCAAGCCAGGGCGTGCCGGAAACCGCGCTAGGCACGGCCTATCCCAATCCGATCGACCCGCCGTCGGGCTGCGCCTTTCACCCGCGCTGCCCGCTTGCCACCGCGCATTGCAAAACAACCGCCCCCCGGCCACTGGAGAACGAGACAGGCCGGGTCGAGTGCCACCTGCATGATCCGGACAGCCCGATGTATGAAAAGGATGCGGCATGAGCGCGCTGTCACAGACCCAAGAGACCCGCAAACATGTCATTGAAACCGCAGGCGGCGTGGTCGCGGCCCAGCACCGCCAGGCCGCCGAGGCCGGTGCCGAGGTGCTGCGCGCCGGTGGCGATGCGGTAGATGCAGCCGTGGCAACCTCTTTTGCGATCGGCGTGCTGGAACCCTGGATGAGCGGCCCGGCTGGCGGTGGTGCAGCGGTGCACTGGCGCGCCGATACCGGCGAAGCGGTGGCCATCAACTTTGGCATGCGCTCCCCCAAGGCGCTTAAGGTAGACGACTATCCCCTGTCAGGTGAAGGCAAGGCAAGCGATCTCTTCCCCTGGGAGCGGGTGGTCGAGGATCGCAATGTCGAGGGCGCGGCAGCCATTGCGGTGCCGGGCACCGTTGATGGGATTGGTCAGGCCCATATGCGCTGGGGCAAGATGCCCTGGGCAGAACTGCTGGCCCCGGCGATTGCCCATGCCCGCGAAGGTCTGCTGGTGGATTGGTACGCCGCCTTGCTGATTGCCTCGTCAGCGCGCAATCTGGCGAAAGACCCGGATGCCGCCGCAATGTTTCTGGATGATGGCACCTGGCCCAAGGGCTCTGGCTGGACCGCCATTCCCGACAACCGGCTGGACCAATCGGCCATGGCCGACACGCTAGAGGCTCTGGCCCGGGGCGGTGCGCGCGCCTTTTACGAAGGCGATCTGGCCCAGGCCCTGGCCCAGGATGTGCAGGCCAAGGGCGGCAGCCTCTCGGCGCAGGACCTGGCCGAATACCGCGCCTGGACGGGGGCGGCGCAGCCAGTGCCCTACCGCGATGCGCTGTTCCATGTGATGCCGGGGCTGACCGCCGGCCCGACCTTTGCCCGCGTCATGCAGCAGCTGGCCGAAAGCGACCTCAGCTCCCCGGCTCAGGCCTTTCCCGCCTATGCCCGCGCCCTGAAAACGGCCTATGCAGAGCGGGTTTCCAGCATGGGCGACAGCGGCGAGGTAGCCAAAGCGCCCGGCTGTACCACGCATTTTTCTATTGTCGACCGGGCCGGTAATATGGTCGCCAATACCCAGACCCTGCTGTCCATTTTTGGCAGCCGCGTGGTGTCGCCTTCTACCGGGTTGTTGATGAACAATGGCATCATGTGGTTCGACCCGGAACAGGGCAAGCCCAACTCGCTGGCGCCCAACAAGGCCTGCCTGATGAATGTCTGCCCGACGCTTGGCCAATCCGGCACGCGCCGCTTTGCGCTTGGGGCCTCTGGTGGGCGCAAGATCGTTTCGGCCGTGTCCCAGCTGGCCTCTTTCCTGACGGATCGGGAAATGGATATAGCAACCGCCTTTCACGCCCCGCGCATCGACGTATCGGGCGGCGCCACCGCCGTTGCAGATGAAACCCTGCCGCCAGAAGTACTGAATGCCCTGTCGGATGTCATGCCAGTGCAGACCACCCGGCGCACCGTTCTTCCCTATGCCTTTGCCTGCCCCGCCGGGGTCATGCGCGATGGCGAAACCAACAGTGGATGCACTGAAATCATGTCACCCTGGGGTGACGCAGTTCTCGAGGACCAACAATGACCCGTGACGCCGCCATCTCTCATGTGACTGACTATTTTGAGGCCGGCACCTTCCAGTCCGACCTGGCCAAGCTGGTTTCCTACCGCAGCGAGAGCCAGAACCCCGCTGACGAGGCGCGCGCCGAATCGCTGAGCTACCTGCAAGAGGCCATGCTGCCGCGCCTGCAAGCCCTCGGCTTTACCTGCGAGATCATCAACAACCCGGACCCAAAGGGAGGCCCGCTGCTGCTGGGAGAACGGGTGGAGGGCGAGGACCTGCCGACCATCCTGACCTACGGCCATGGCGACACTGTGCGCGGCCAGGAAGGCATGTGGCGCGAGGGGCTGGAGCCCTGGGAAATCGTCGAGGAAGGCGACCGTCTCTATGGACGCGGCACCGCTGATAACAAAGGCCAGCACCTGATCAATATCGCTGCGCTCGAAGCGGTGATCGCCACGCGCGGCAGCCTTGGGTTCAACACCCGTATTGTGCTGGAGATGAGCGAAGAAGTCGGCTCTGTCGGCCTGCCCGAGGTGTTCCACAGCTACAAGGACCGGCTCACGGCGGATGTGTTGATCGCCTCGGACGGGCCGCGCCTGCAGCCCGAGGTGCCGACAATGTTCATGGGGTCGCGCGGCGGCACCACCTTTGATCTGCTGGTGGAAACCCACGAAGGCGCGCATCATTCTGGTAACTGGGGCGGGTTGCTGGCCGACCCGGCGATGATCCTGTCTCATGCGCTGGCCTGCATCACCGATGTGCGGGGCCAGATCAAGGTCCCCGAGTGGCGGCCCGACAGCCTGACAGACAGCGTGCGCGCTGCACTGCGCGACCTGCCCGTCGCAGGCGGCGATGGCCCGCAGGTGGACCCAAACTGGGGCGAGCAGGACCTGACCCCGGCGGAACGTGTCTTTGGCTGGAACAGCTTTACCGTTCTGGCCATGGTCTCGGGCGTGCCAGAGGCCCCGGTCAATGCGATTTCCGGCTGGGCCCGCGCCACCTGCCAGCTGCGCTTTGTCGTGGGCACTGACCCAGAAGAGGTGATCCCTGCCCTGCGCCGCCATCTGGATGCAAACGGCTTTGAACGGGTGCAAATCTGCGCCCATGATCGCGGCTTTTTTTCCGCCACCCGGCTGGATCCAGCGCACCCCTGGGCGCAGTTCGTAGGCGATTCAATCCGCGAAACCGCTGGCGCGCTGCACGTGCTTCCGAACCTCGCAGGATCGCTGCCCAACGACAGCTTTACCGATATCCTGGAGCTGCCAACCATCTGGGTGCCGCATTCCTACCGGGGCTGTTCACAACATGCGCCAAACGAACACGTACTAAAGCCACTGTGCCGGGATGCGCTAAAGGTTATGGCAGGGGTGTTCTGGGATGTTGGCGCCAAACCGGTGCCAGCCCGCACCCGATAGGCCAAAGGCCCCTAGCCCCCGCGCGTCACATCCCATGGCCTGCGGGGGCTAGATAGATCCACCAGCGTATTCAGCAAAAGACCCGCGCCGCAAACTAGGCCCCCTTTGCCCCCCTGGCCCCTAATCAACGCCTTTAATTTCACCGCGCGGCCGCGACCAAAAGCTGGCGATCATGTTGGCTGCAGCATGAAACTGCTTCCGTATCAACGGGATGCGGTCTTTCCCGCCGTTCCATTTTGATCGAAAAGGTTGACAGCCCTAGATGCAAAATGCGCATCATTGGGGAACCGGATAGAGGCCCGCTATTGCCAAATTTCATGCTCAAGATTACCGCGCTGCCACTCTTCCACTGTCTTTTTCTGGCGGTGATCAATGATGTATCGCTTACGATATGGGGTAAACCACGCGGAGTGGGTCTGGGAATAACCATGCATTATGTCTGGATATCCCTGAGCCTTGTTGGTTTGAGCTTGATTTTCCTGTTTTGCATCCTGGGTCCGAAGGTTGCGTTCGTGACCTCTATGGCTTTGATATCTCTGGTCGCGTTTATTCTATTTCCGGGGTTTGTCTCACCGGTCTATTTTTCTGTAATCTTTGCGTCGTTGACCTTTTTTCTTTTCTACTGGCGCGTTGTGGAGCGACGTTTCGTCTGAGGGAACGTCCGCCTGCGGGGGCAGTCATCTGACCGGCGATGTTACACCATTCAGCGCGCAGGCTGATCTACTCCTTCCCCCCCCCCGTTGCGTCAGGCCGGCGCTTCGATCTCGGCCCGTCCAATGGCCGAGGCGCGGTTCATGATGGCGATACGGATGTGGATTTCGGCAATCTGACGCTCGGGATCACGTGACATGACCCGCACGCCGGGGGATTTCAGGCGGTTCATCCACTGGCCGACAGTGGTTTGCGCAGCACTGTCCCGAAAGGGGCCCTGTCAACTAGAGGTAAATACGACCGCGCCAATATCACCTGTGTCGGCATACGCCAAGTATAGGCTTCAGGTTTCCATCAGGGTATCCGCCTCGCTCCCATATGCAACACCCCGGTTCGAGGGTGGCTTGCATCTATTATCTAATAGTAAAATCAATGTGTTACATGTTTCTCTATATTCTTGTTTAGGCAGGACTGTGCTAGGCTGGGCAAAAGGCAAAAGAGCCGCAAAAAGGTGGATATGCTTTCAGTTCAGGTTTTTGAGAAACTATTGAACGAGGATTTTGTGGTGCGTACCGTCGCATCCTCGTGATGGTCCGACGCGAAGGCTTTGAGGTAAACCACAAGAAGCTCAGGCGCATCTACCGCGAGGAAAGGCTGCAAGGCCGGAAGCGCGCCCAGGGCACGAGGAAGCCGATGACGGTGCACCAACCCCATCAATTGTATTGCGGTTGCTACCTCCAACCCTCGCCGGGAGCAGGTTTTAGAGACGCGCGCCCTGAAGGGCTTCGCTCAAAACCCGTTTTGAAAAGGGAAACATGGTCAACGTCACCATGTGGCCGAAGGCAAAGCTATGCGGCGCAAAGGTAATATTCTGTCGCAAAAGGCAGAACCATGTGTCGTCTCAGAAAAAAAGTGTGGAACGCCACGAACCTTTGACTCAATCGGCAGCCAAAACCTCAAGAAATGGGCAAATCGCGTCATTCAATTCTGACCCAAACGTCAAGCATTTCTGACCCAAACCGAGAAGCCTCGCGAACTTCTGGCTTGTCGTATGCCCTCGCCTCCAACCAGTAGGCGCGGTTCTTCCCAGTATCACGGGTAACTTGTGGGGTCCAAAACTTGCTCTCAAGACGCTGTGTCGTTGTCATCTGCCTCGCAGATCGCATCCAAGTTGCTCAAAACCGCCGCCAGCTCTGCACGAACACGTTTAAGGCGTTCGGTCGTCATGGCTTCTTCTCGCCCCGCCAATCCCAATACGACCGCAAGCACCGTATCTGAATTTCTCATTAACTCGATCAGATGCTCCGCTGTCGGACCATACGAACCTGAAATCCAGTTCTTGGCTGTTCGTTCACTCGCTCCAGTCCAGCCGATCGCGACTTTCGCCGCACTGCCTGCACCGCCGAGTTCTTGTGTGAGCGCTGCGCTGATGGCTTGCCGATATTCTGACGCAGAAACGCGCCCATGGCAGTCTCGATGAAACGAGTTGCCCTTTTTATGCAACATGTTTCCACCCCTCCTTCGCTAACATCGAAGGAAGAATCGCAAGGCTTCAATACAGGTTTGCAAACTTGAACGAGGGAGAGATGTGCATTGAGTTGGCCTGACGACAAATATGAGCGCAAGGTTCGTCGCGACGCTGCGCAATATGTTCGCATGTCAACCGAGCATCAGCGCTACTCAACCGAAAACCAAGCCGATGCAATCGCACGCTATGCGGAGGAACGCGGCTACAAAATCATCAAAACATACACAGATGCGGGCAAAAGTGGCCTCAGAATTGAAGGTCGCGATGGCTTGACGCAACTGCTCGATGACATCCAGATTCGAAAAACCGAATTCAACACAGTTCTTGTGTATGACATCAGCCGCTGGGGCCGGTTTCAGGATGCCGACGAAAGCGCCTACTACGAATACATCTGTAAGCGTGCTGGCATAGCTGTCGAGTATTGCGCCGAGCAGTTTGAGAACGACGGCAGTCCTGTCTCCACCATCGTGAAAGGCGTCAAGCGTGCAATGGCAGGCGAGTATAGTCGAGAGCTGTCGCAAAAGGTCTTTGCCGGTCAATCCAGACTTATCGAGATGGGGTATCGTCAGGGTGGTCCGCCCGGCTTTGGCCTGCGGCGGATGCTAATTGACGAGGTCGGCAATCAGAAAGGTGTTCTCGCCCGAGGTGAACACAAGAGCATTCAAACAGACCGCGTGACACTTGTTCCGGGACCTGAGAACGAAATCGCGATTGTGAACCAAATCTTCCATAGCTTTGTAGATGACCAGCAATCCGAGGCCATGATCGCCGCCGATCTGAACAAGAAGGGCATCAAAACCGATCTGGACCGAGACTGGACACCGCCCGTTGTGCGCCAATTACTCTCAAACGAAAAGTATATCGGCAACAACATCTGGAACCGCCATTCCTTCAAGCTGAAGAAGCGGCATGTTCAAAATGAGCCCAATAGCTGGGTTCGATCCGAAGGCGCGTTCGAAGCGATTGTCGACGCTGCGCTGTTTGCCGCAGCCAAGGCCATTTTTGATGCCAAAGCACATCGATTTTCTGACGACGAAATGCTAGATGGTTTACGGAACGCACTCGAAACACATGGTTTTCTGTCTGGAATCGTTATCAATGAAACGAGCTCCTTACCGTCCAGTGGGCAATATCAAAGCAGGTTTGGCAGTCTACTCAGAGCCTACAAACTGGTCGGTTTCATCCCGGATCGAGACTATCGCTACATTGAAATTAACAAACGCCTGCGAAAAGCACACACGGAGATTGTCGAGAGCACCCTTGGCGGGATCGAACAGGTGGGCGGGCAGGTCCAGCATGATGCGAAGACGGGCCTTCTGACCATCAATCATGAATTTTCCGCATCTGTCGTCATTGCCAGATGTACGCAAACCGGTGCCGGCGCGTACCGGTGGAACATACGGCTGGATACAGGTCTTTTACCTGACATCACGGTTGTTGTGCGCATGGATCAGGCAAATGAAACACCCCTAGATTACTATCTGTTACCGACAGCTGACATGACACTTCCTAAATTGCGATTTTCTGAAAGCAACGGCCTCTCGCTCGACGCGTACCGATTTGATGACCTCGCACATTTCTTCGCCCTGTGTGAACGCACTTCAATCTTGGAGGTCGCATGATGCCTGATGCTCCACTCGGCCACACCGAACTCATTGCGGTTGATGCGATCACAGTGGTCAATCCCCGTGTCCGCAATCAAAAGGTCTTTGACGAGATTGTTGCGAATATCGCGGAACTTGGCCTCAAACGTCCCATCACTGTTGCAGCCCGCAAAGATGACGTCAGCGGTGACCTGACATACGAGCTTGTTTGTGGCCAAGGCCGATTGGAGGCTTTCAAGGCCTTAAAGCAAAAGAAAATACCCGCTGTCATCATCACAGCCAGTAGTGAAGATTGCCTTGTAATGAGCTTGGTAGAAAACCTCGCACGCAGGCACCATCACTCACTTGAGCTGCTGAGGGACATCAAGCGCCTTCAAGACAGCGGTTACTCCGAACATGAAATTGCCAAGAAGACCCAGCTTTCGAAGAAATATGTGCACGGCGTCATTCGACTATTGGAAAGCCATGAACACCGGCTCCTGCGCGCTGTCGAAAGTGGTAAAATTCCAGTCAGCGTCGCGGTCGACATTGCAGATGCGGAAGACGTCAATGTTCAAACCGTTCTGCGCAAAGCCTACGAGGGCAAGCTTTTGCGCGGCGGGCGCCTTTTGACAGCAAAACGGCTCGTCGAGGCAAGACTAAAACATGGCAAAGGTCAGGCGACTTCTATTGGACGCTCAAAGAAAAACCTTTCCGTCGAAACGCTGATGAAGACCTACCAAGATGATGTTGAGCGAAAGAAAATCCTGCTGCGCAAAGCTGGTGCAACACGCAGTGAGATGCTTTTTCTTACACAATCCTTAAAAACGCTCTTATCGGACGAAAACTTCGTGACGCTGTTGCGTGCCGAAGGCTTGGCTAACATTCCCAGAACCGTTGCAGATCGTTTGTCCCGTATTGAAGGAGAGACAGTATGACACCTTCGGCTTCAGAACAGACCATCGTTGCCGCCTTCGAACGTGAGCTGGTACACATATCGTTTGAAAACATCGCACCCCTTTATTTGGTCACGCCGCAAACAAAGGCGACGGTCAAATACGGCCAGATAATCGCGTCCATTCGGGAAATTGGTCTCGTTGAACCCATGGTCGTTGCCCGCGACCGACACGACCGCCAAATGTATACATTACTTGATGGCCACCTCCGCTTAGAGGCCTTGAAATACAATGGTGAGACAGCGGCCCAGTGTATCGTTTCAACAGATGATGAAGCCTACACCTACAACAAACGCATAAACCGTTTGGCGACAATTCAGGAGCATAAGATGATCTTGCGTGCGCTGACTCTTGGCGTTCCCGAAGAACGCCTTGCCAGCGCCCTCAACGTCAACATCAAGACATTGCAGGAAAAACGGCGCCTCTTAGATGGCATTTGCGGTGAGGCCGCAGAGCTACTCAAAGACAAGCAAGTGGCTTTAACCGGCTTTCGGGTTCTCAAGAAAATGAAACCGATGCGCCAGATCGAGGCTGCGCAGCTGATGGTCGCCATGAACAAATTTACCATTAACTATGCCCGTTCTCTGCTGGCAGCGACACCCGAAGGCCAGCTTATAGCCGGAGCCAAGCCAAAGAAAATCATAGGGATTTCGCGCGAACAACTTGATCTTATGGAAAACGAGTCTGCGAACCTCGAACGGCAAGTGCGATTGGTTGAGGATAGCTATGGGATCGATCATCTCGACCTCGTTCTAGCACGCGGCTACGTCGCCAGATTGGTCAGCAACGAACGGATCACGAAATATCTCGCTTTGCACCACGAAGAGTTTTTGCCCGAATTTGAAAAGATCACCGAACGGCAGGCATTCGCGCCCTAACCTGCTTGATTGAAAAGAAGGTATTTGGGGACCCGGACCCATGAAGCGCGGGGACCACAGGAGACGCCGCACTGTGGGGCGGATCAAGTGTGGTGGTGGGAATGGCGGCGATCCCGTCGGGGTCCATCACGTCGGACCATATGTCCGGCAATTTACGAACAGTGTGTCTGCGCGTGCGCGCTCAGTCAACGCAGGCGCAGACAACCAAAATTGGAAAAAGAGTGCCATAACGAAGCCCGAGGATCTGCCTGTTTACAAACCATCTCAAAAATAAGTGGGGGATTTTCCATTTATTTTCAAAACGCCTCCTCCATTCACCTCGCCCAGAAAAACTGATCCATAGCCTTGCCCGAACAAAGTTGAAATCATCAAAGCGCCCACTAACGATCTCCAGCCGATAGTGCCAATGGGTCTTGCTCCTGTGGAGCCCCCTCAGTTCCACATCTTCGCAGCAATATCCTGTTCTTCCTTGCCCACGGCATCGGCGTAGATCGCCGTCGTGCTGAGTTGGGCGTGCCCCATCCACTTTTGCAGCATGTGCAGCGGAATGCCGTTCACCGTGTCGTTGATCCCAAAACCGTGGCGCAGACCTTTCGGGCTGCGATGGGGTGCATCGGGTATCCCAGCCTCGATCATGATTCCCTTCACGATCTGCCAGACCCGCACACGGCTGATCGGCCATATCGGCGCATTGGCCTGCTTGCGCGATTTCTGCGCCTCACGAATGCCGTGGGCGGTGTTAAGGGTGTCGAGATAGTCCGGGGCACCGGAACACTTCTGTAGACTGCCTTCGCGCGGACTGAGACATCCTTGCGTTTCTTCAGGCTGCGAATTGTGAGCTGCCACCAGAGAGGTCGATACGCGCTGGGGTGATCTCCAGGAGCTCCGACGGCCGACAGCCGGTAAAGAGCAACGTCTCGCAAAGTGTGCGATCCCGTGCAGGCTTGCGACGCGCCACGGCCAGAAAGTCGGCGCGTTCTTCGGCGTTCAGGTAGAGCCGATTGCCGGAGGTGTCGTAGAGGCGCATTTCGCTCATATTAACTTTATACCCGAAGACTGTTGAACGGCGAAGCAGAAATCATTGCCCTACCCTCTCGTTCCACTGGCTTTGCGCAACGGCTGCTTAACACTATTGCCAATAATGTTAAGTTTTTCTCGAAACTCTCCAAAATCCGCGGGTCAAAATGGGGGACTATTCTCCGAGCGGGCGCTGAGGAGGATGCGCCTAAACTCGGCACGCGTTGTGGCTTTTCAGTCGTTGGCATGTCCATACGCCTTCTGCACAAGGCCATGCTATTGCATCGAGGGGGCAGCGCTCCTGAGGGCCAAGAGCAGGTGCTCGAGAAAATCCGGTGACCCTCCAGCTCCTACCGCAGCATTTTGTCGACCGGACACCTGATACTTGCCCCCACGGTCTGACGGTGGCACGTATTGGGGCAACAGTTCACAACTGAGACCTGCCAATGGCCCGCCAACCCGCCCTGTCCGCTGACAAGTTGAAAGACCTCGGAGCCGACAAGCTTGCGCAGCTGGTGTTCGAGGAAGCTGAGCGCAATGCCGGGTTCCGGCGGCAGGTCAAGGCTGCGTTGGCCGGGAAATCTGGCCCCGAAGCCATTGCGAAGCTGATCGACCGGCGGCTGTCCGGGCTGGTGCGGGCAAAGAGCTTCAGCGAATGGGACAAGGCCCGCGCTTTTGCCGACGATCTGCACAGCCTGACCGATACGATCACATCCGAGCTTGGCCCTGCCCCCCCTGGCGCTGGCCATAGACCGGTTGCTGCGCTTCATCGCAACACATGAACTGGTGTTCGAACGTGTCGACGATTCTTCTGGCCGCGTTCAGGACGTCTATTATCAGGCGATCCAAGCGACCGGCGTTTTGACCCCCAGTCTGCCCGTGCCTGAGGCCGACGCGCTCCCCGATAAGATCATGACCGCCCTTGGCGAAAGCACGCATGGCTACCTCGCTGACGTGACCGACGCTGTGGCGCCACATCTGCCGCAAGACAGCCTGTCGCGCTGGGACGGCGATCTGAAAGACGCCATCGCCGAGCGGCAGACCGAAGAAGCAGCGCGCAAATCGGATGGCTGGTTTTACTCCATAACCTCGCAATGGGCCGGGATGCGCCAGATCCTCGCCTCGGCGCGGGGGGATCTGGATCTGCTCATCGCGCTGGAGGTCAAGAAGAAGCCGCATATGCAGGATACACTGGCGATCGCGGCGCAGCTTCTGGAGGCCGGGCGCAGTGCAGAGGCGCTGGAATGGGTGCGCAAACCTGGGCGGCGCATTTTTGGCGAAACCGATGATGGCCTGTCGCCAGAACGGGTCAGCCTGGAGGCGCGCATCCTGGACGCCACCGGCGACAGGTCGGCCGCACAGGCCCTGCGTTGGCGCTGTTTCGAGGCACGCCTGTCCGCCGACATCCTGCGGGAGTATTTGAAACTGCTGCCGGATTTTGAGGATATCGAGGCCGAAGACCGCGCCCATACCTTTGCGCTGGAAAAGGCAAAAGCCGAGGAGGCGCTGCAATTCTTCCTTGATTGGCCACGACTTGATTTGGCAGCAAAACTGATTGCCACGCACCCGCACCGCTGGGACGGGGGTGATTGGCACATCTTGCCAAAAATCGCGGGCCTACTGGAACACGATCATCCGCCGGCAGCGACGATCCTCTACCGGGCACTTCTGGACAGCATTCTCGACCGTGCACGCTCCAAGGCCTATGGGCATGGAGCAAAATACCTCGGGAAGCTCGGCCTGCTGGCGGGCGAAGCGGACCCAATCCGACCAGGCGGAATGGTCGACCACGCAGCCTATCTTGCCAAGCTCAAAACCCATACTCGCAAATCAGGATTCTGTGCGCGCGTCGGTGACGGAGAACTTAAAGCACCACAAGCAATTGGGGCTCGTCGCCCTGTGTGGATCAAAGATGATGGGTGACGGCCCAAAACCGACGTCCACCTTCACCAATGCTGCTGCACCGCAGCGTCCACAAAACAGATTTTGACCAGCGAAAGCAGCGCTTGGGTAGACTACCGTTGGGACCGCGCAACTTCTCCTCATTTGTGCTAGGATTGAAAAGTTTCTCCTATAAAGGTGGTCGATATGCAGACATCAATTTTCCTGGCTCAGCTGGTCGGGCCGGTTCTGGCGCTGATGGGGCTGTTTGTGGCGATACACCCTACGCGGGTCGAGGCAATGGGCCGCGAAGTGCTGGAGAGTCCCACTCTCTTGCTGTTGGCCGGTCTATTGGCGCTGGTGCCAGGGTTGGCCATCGTACTTAGCCATAACATCTGGGTAGCTGACTGGCGCGCGGTTATTACGGTGCTGGGTTGGATCATGCTTGTCGCAGGCACCTCGCGAATTTTGTTGCCGGGCCTGATGCAGAAAATGGGTGACAACATGCTGCGACACCGCGCGCTGATCATGGTCCCTAGCGTGCTGATGCTGGCGCTGGGTGGCTATCTGATCTGGGTCGGTTATTTGACCCAATTGCCTCAAGAATAAATACTGAAACGAAGAGTGAAAGTGCTCGCAAGTAAGGAAGTGTTACGTCAGCACCGCAGCACGAGGTTCAATATCAGTTCACCTGCGAGCGACGCAATCGGCCCTGAGCCGACATTCGATCAGACCGCAGCGAATGGCTGGTCAGGAGCCTGAACTTATCGGTGCTGCAACCTGTACAGACGACTGCTAATTCTGGGTACGAGCGCATGCGATTGACTACCGTCAATTCCGCATGACGCGATAGCATATACAATAGAACCAACAAATATTTTCTCGAGCTTTGCGGACGAGTTTCTGGACGATACGGAAGCTCGGTATGATCTCTCTCCGTGTCACTCTCGCCGTAACGCGTCTCGTATTGGAGCCTGACATGTTAGACCATGCAGTACGAATACTGTTATTTCCAGTTCTGGTCGCTCAAGGCGCATTTGTGCGCCGTTCAGCGTTGCACCTGGCTGATCCTTCCGGTCGCCGCGATGGTGTCAGCGGGCAGGGCCCTGACCTCCGTCTATTGATCATCGGAGACAGTTCTGCTGTCGGGGTCGGCACCTCGCATCAAGAAGAAGCGCTCTTGGGGCATATGCGCAAAAGGCTTTCGCAGACGAATACAGTCTACTGGTCTGTAGATGCGAAGACCGGCGCCACCACTGCCGATACGATCGCCCGTCTGCAGGAGCGCACACCACAGAAATTTGATATCGTGTCCGTTTCGCTTGGCGTAAACGATATCACTGCACGCGTGCCTCTATCAGAATGGTTGCAGCGTTTTGCAATATTGCTTCAGCTGGTAGAACTGAAATTTCAGGCCGATGTCATTTGCATATCGGGTATTCCCCCAATCCACCATTTCCCGCTGCTCCCACAACCGCTCCGGTGGGTATTGGGTGCACAGGCAGCACGATTTGATCGGGCGCTTCGCAAACTTGTCACCAATCGTACTGGATGTCGGTTTATTGAAATGGATTTTGAACCTAACGTCTCACAAATGAGCCCTGACGGCTTTCATCCTGGTCCCAAAATCTATTCACAGTGGGGCCGCAAGGTCTATCGTGCGATCCGCCGCGATATCAAGCAGCTCGGCAAAACGTAATAGCCGTCTCAAAGCGGACTTTCACGGCATTCGTAGCTAACGACAGGTTTGAGCCCATTTTACCGGATGCTGCGCCCCGCTCAAAAGTCCGCTATTGTTGAATTGGCGCAAGTCGATCGCCTTGTCCTTCTCGGACGGTAGGAGCAACTTTTGAATACACTTACGTACAAGGTCAAACCTTCTGAATCCTCGAATGATCATGAAGTTCGGCTACTTGTTGATGGGGCCGATGTGCTTGGTGACGCTTATCTGGGATTAGATCCAGTAGACTTTAGGCGTTCCGTCGGACCGGAGACATCGGACAGCGTCTTGGTTGGGCGATGTCAATGCGGTTGCGTCGGGTGTGACGATGTTGCCGCCCAAGTGACATTTGGCGACCATGAGGTCACATGGCTGCTGTTAGGCAAAACCTACCGCTTCGCAATTGATGCCTACAAATCGATACTCGAAGGTTTTGCATCTGACCATACATGGGAGGATATCGGGCGTCGTGTTGAACGTATTCTGACGGAACGGGTGCGCTCTGATGCGCGCTGGGTTGCCAAAAATACCCGTTTCGATTGGGTGTCCACGCGATGTTCACAACGCCAATTGACCTATAGCTTCACCATTGATGGCCAACAGATTACCTTCTCAACGGGATGGGATGGACAGACGGAAGAGAGCGCGATCGTTGCCAACAGTCGTGTGCTTTTCGAGAGATACTCTGAGGGTAGCTAGTCTAAAGAACATCAGACATTGGCGCAGCCGCAGAGAATGGGCGCTTCGTCCCGCATCCCCGCCGTTAGAAGGTGGTCGGCGGTTGTGGCGAAGGTCAGCTCTCCCTGGTGCGCCTGCGGCATGGATCGCTCGCCACGCCTCCAGATCCGCGGACTTTGCAAAGCCCGCTATCTGCGCAAAGCTGCCCTCGAAGTCAGTCGTGGGCGAAACTCCCGGGTTTGGTGATCGACATCAAAGCGGTGGAGGTCAGCTCTGCAGCCCGGAGCGAACCTTCGTGAGAGCCGCAGCACATGACCATTGTCGGCCCGGAATCAGACGTTAAAACCCAGCGCAGAGGATGTCTGCTCCCAGCACAGGCGCAGCCCTGTCCGTGTTGTTGAGATCAGTGAAATAATACTTCGACCTTCACGAGGAAGTTTATAATCGGCAACGACCAACTTGTACCGAACCAAGCGCTTGCCGTAGTTTTCGGGTTTGGCGTCAGGGCGGTTGCCGACATAGGCCCCGGCAAAGCACGGATCTTTTGCCACGTCGCTCGCCAGGTCACGAAAGGCCCGCTCGATAGGTTTGGCCTGTCCATGCGCCGGGGTTGCCCAATGGATCTGGATGCCCAGCAACGGCAAAACGCCCAGCGGATCCTCTTCACGTACCTTGAAGCGGAACCGGATTACCTCGCCTTACACACCGGTCGCATCAGGCGCCGTTATCCCATCTCCGCCATCGCGGCTTTTGCGAACTCTTTCGCCCTTGAGGCTCCATCCGGGTGTGTCGGTGGTCGGGTATTGTGAGGTGTTCGTCCAGCCGCTGCCTGACTTGTCGATCATGATCCGGGCAACGGGCTGCAAGATGGCTCCCCCATCATCGGATTTTTCCAACGAGACATTCATCAGCTTCATCATCTGATTAAGGTCGACCTTGCCGTTACGAAAGGCATTGAAAATCTTATTGGCCTCTACCAGCTTCATCTTGGGAGCATTGTTGCCACCGTCATCCTTATTGCGGCTCACTGAGTGTCCCCAACCTTTGGAGCGGACGGTTTTCGGTGGGCCTACATATACAAAGAAACGGTCAATTGGCACCCAGTCTTGTTTCTGTTCATCCCAAATTTCGTCCCAGACACATTGTTTGGCGACTTTAAGGCCGCGGTCGACCGCTTCCTTTTCTAGCTCCGGGGACAAGAAGTTGGACGAGGTCGAGGTTTTGGCCCCGCGCCCTTCCAACTCAACCGCAATATCGTTGAAGGTCCTGAGCACGGCTTCCTCGTTCTTGAGTTGTCTCTTTCCATTGGGCAGGTCCTCGTACTCCAGTTCCACGTCTTGACCGCCCATAGTCCAACGTACTTTGTTTGCGCCCGACGCGGGCGTGGTAGAGAGTTCTGGTTGCGGCTTGTCACGGCTGTCCCCCCACTCGTTGTCATCCTGATCGGCAGATGTGCCGCCGGCAGCCGCGCGCAACGCCTGTTGTTCCATACCAGTGTGCGTTCCGTGGCGTGCTGTACCGTGTTTGTCCCCATCGGAAACCTTGGCACGCGCTGCGGAAAAGTCACTTCGCAATTTGCGCAGTGCTGTTTCCATTGTGCCAATGGCCTTTTCGGTCTTTTGATTTTGCGCGGCCTGCTTGTGGAACTCCTTTTGTTGGCGTTTCTTCTCATTTGTGCCCAGCTTATTCGAAGCAACCAACGCACCAAGTTCGGCGGTAGCCGCCTGTGCCAGTTCAAGTGCATCCTTGGCGTTCTTGAGATCGGCCTCCATCTGCCGTTCATCAGTACGGAATTTGTCCTGCAACTGGTGGAACCGGTCCTTGTTGGCCAGCATCTTTTCCATTTCCAGTTTCTGCCATTTGATCGCAATATCGCGCGCTGCCAGGATCTTGGTCAATGCTGTTTGGCCTTCCTCCAGTGCCGTCTTACTGACGGCTTCTGCACGCTCAAGTGAACCCTCAAGTGCCTTTAGCTCACGTTGGGTTCCGGCCTCCCTATCGACAAATTTCGCATCCGCCTCCGGCGTGTCTCCTGCAACCTTGCGCGCGATCTGCGCTTCCCGTTCCACGGGAATAAAGGCCCGTTCCGCCCGGTCCAACAGCTCATCCGGCCGCGTGCCGCTGGTCAGAGCACCTTCCTTGATAATTTTCTGAACCTCTTTGAGCATGGCGAGCACCGGCGACAATTCTGACTTATTGGCAATATGCTCGTTTATTTTTTTGATGCGCTCGGCGATCGAAGCCAAACGCCGGGCCGCCGCCTTTTTGTCAAAGTCATTTTGAGCCTCTTGCGCGCCCTCTTCAAAGTCATCGACAAATTTGGCCTGAAACTTGATCTTGGCGGCCTTGAGCAGCTTCTGTACCCGCTCTACCTTCGCCTCGCCACTATCGACTTTCATGCGCAACTGATTGTCAGCCACCTGACAATCACCTTCCAGTTTAATCGTGCTGGCCAGTTTTTTTACATCTTTCAAAACCGCAGGTGGGGTTTTTCCCACCAGCAAGATGTCACCCTTGCTACCCGCGAAGGGAAAGTCGAAAAAAAACCGGAAAGGCACGATCTTCGTCTTTGATTTGATGACCTTAGATTTCAATTCTGCAATGTATTTATTGAAATCTTTAAGCTCGTTCGTTTGCAGCATAATGGTGCCTCCAACAAATGGAAATGAATGTACTCAGCCTAGGCGCGGAGCAGCTGTCCTCAAAGGAATAGTTTGCTGCAGGAGGGCTGATATGGGAGGAGAATGTTGCGCACAGCGATGAGTGGGTTTCACTTAAGATCAGAATGCATTTATTTTCAGCGCGCTACGTGTTTCGCGGCTTGGCAAGATTGAGGGTAACATGACTGATCTGTTCTTCCCGAAGTCGTGCGGCAAGCCCCGGAAACGCTCTACTGCTGTTGGAAGCATTGGAACGAGAAATGCATCTTCGCGCAGCCTTTGCAAAGGTCGCAACCCTGCGCATTGCTGACCTTGGTGCCTGGTGCAGCATGGTGGGGCGTTGAGCCTGAGCCCTGAATGGCCGCTTTCATTTGTTTGACAGTGTGCCTTCGCGCGTGCAGCGAACTTTCGCTCTACGCCGATTTTGTTGAAAAACTATTCCTTGATCCGTAGGCAAGTGGCTGATTCAATTCCTGTATTGAGCGGGAGGATTAGCGATGAACGCACGAGAACACCTCCCTCGGCTTTCGGATGGTCGAACACCTCTACGATATTCCTGTTCGGACGCAGATCGAAATGGCGCCGCTTTGCATGGCGCTGCTTGCCGAGGGTAGCCTTGCCTGGCGCAAGAAGCGACTGGCCGAAATTGACGAAAAGGCTGAAGAGCTCATGTCTTTGGGCGGTGGAAACTTCTCCTTCGCCCAAGCTGTGTATCGCACACAAGATGCGGTCTTCGAAGAAGAGGCGTCCATCAGAAAGCAGGATGTGTTCGGGAAGGACGTCGCCGAAGACACCTATAGTCTGGGCTATGATCCCAATATCAACAATCCCCTTGCAGACTACCTCAGGGAACTGGCACGAGATCTCGGAAAGACTGAAGTCATTCTTGATCCAGAAGTCTTTGAGATTGGGCCGTTTGGGTTTCCTGAATACCGGATTGGCGCAGGTCTACTTCACGAACTAACTGCGGGCAACTCCGATGCCGAGTATGCGCTGGCCTGCGGCCATGTACGTATCCCTGACATCCCGGAGGAACTGTTCGGCGCGCAAAACACTGAGCGCCGTGTGGAGTGGCTCATATCACGAATACCTGCGGACGAGATCGCCGACCGAAAGACGCAGCACGAGAAGCTTTCGGCACTTCTCGGCGACCTCGACCTCGATATCCCTGGTTCAGCGGAAAAACCCAATGAGGTGAAGGAGTACGACGATGCATGACCTTCGCTTCACTAAACACGCCGAAACACGGATGCGCCAGCGCGGATTTCGAAACGCCGACGTCAGTCTGGTTCTCAGTGTTGCGACGCGTGTAGCCGACGATGCGTTCTTTCTCAGCGACAAGGACGCAGCCCGCGAGATCGAGAGGCGTCGGCACGAAATCCAGCAAATCGAACGTCTGCGGGGCACCAAACTCATCGTCAAGTGCGAGAACGTAATCACGCTTTACCATTCATGCCCACCAGACCGACCAGTCTCAGTAGGCTATCGACGAAACCAGTCGTCTGGCGCAATGCCATGCCGAACAGCACTTTCATCGTCAGGCATGTCTGGACGGCGGTATGGGGAAGCTGCGCTGCGGCAAGGGTGATCCTGGCCAAGGTCGGCTTCTCTAATTGGGTGTTTGGGTCAAGCTCGTTTTCCTTTTTTCATGGGCCATTGTCACTCATCCGGGTCACGCTTCTCTTCGCAGTCTGACTGATGACCTGATATCATCGCTGCACGCATGTGTCGGATTGGCAGTGGAGAGCCTTGCTTTGGGACGCGCTTCTCTTTGCGCAGCAGCCCTTTTCGGCTTCTTCCACAGACCTCGTCCGGTGAGGGACGACCCCGTTCAGGTTGGGCGGTGTGTGGTTACGTCATGCCACATCGTTCTTGTCTGTTTTGTTGCGCATTGCCGACAGTGCCGCGCTGACCTGTCGGGCTTCCATGCAGACAACGTCGAAACCGTCATTGGTCAATCCATAGAAAAGATGTTGGCTCATCGTGCCCGCTTCAAAACCGATCCGAACAATCGGATGACGGCATCTCGGACCGTATGCACTCTGGGCAGACGCGGATGCGCGTGCGCTGAAAGCTCTGAAGGGAGGCAAATTCTTCTCTCAGGCGAAAATGGCCCTTACCGAGGTGGCGGATAGATACCCGCACCAATGCGCCCACGTCACACCCTGCCAGCTGTGCCAATTGATCAATAGCCACCTTCTCACCACGAAACAGCGGGTCGATCGGAAAGGCAATGTCGCCGCAGAACCTCTGCATCGATATAGCGCCGTTCCTGGCCGCAAGCCGCGACAGCAAGGAAGTAGCGGGCTCGCACGCGGCATGTGCCACCGTCAGCGGCAACTGCGGGAAGTTCGTTCCGGGAGTGGCAGGTAGGCTTTTGACCAAGCGAGGCTTCCGAGATCAGACAAAGGCTGGATTGGCCGTATCTTACGATCACCCGCTCAACTGAGCAACGCTGCTATGATTTCAGGAAATTCCGCCGACTGGGTCAGCTATCTGTCACAAAAGTCGGTTTTGCTTGGCATCTGACAAAAAGGCAGTGGCGGACCGAGGAGGATTCGAACCCCCGACCCCCTGATTCGTAGTCAGGTACTCTATCCAGCTGAGCTATCGGTCCACTGCTGCAGGATTTAAGGCCCCTGCGAAGAAGAAGCAAGCCAATTTGGCCCCTTCCAAAAACCTTTTCAAACCAACCACATCGGGAAGATTTGAAAGCGTGGCGGACCGAGGAGGATTCGAACCCCCGACCCCCTGATTCGTAGTCAGGTACTCTATCCAGCTGAGCTATCGGTCCACTGCGGCGGGGTTTAGTCCTCGGGACTGAAGCGCGCAACCCCAAAAACAAAATCCTGCCAGTCTTTTTGAATTCCGCCAATCTTGCTACCAGTCTTGCCCCCCCATCAGTTGGCTCTTCGCGCCTTCACAAGGTTCCGTCGCCCTTGGGCAGGTGGATTTCAAAAAGACTGCCCTCAGCACCGGTTTCACGCAGCACCAAAGAGCCGCCATGCCCCTTGATCAGTTCAGCGGCGATGGTCAGCCCCAAACCGCTGCCCCCCTTGCGCGCACTGCCCTGAAACGGGGTGAACAGATTATCCTGGGCGCGTTGCGGCAGGCCTGGGCCGGTGTCAGAAACCGTGATCCACCAGGCCGCGTCATCCTCGCCGGCGGCGATGGTGACGCGGCCCGCGATGCCAGTAGCGACAATCGCCTGACGGGCGTTGCGCACCAGGTTCATCACCACCCGAAACAGCTGTTCGCTATCGCCGCGCAGCATCATGCCCTTTGGCACCTCATTGAGGATCTCAACCCCTGTTTCATCGGACACCAGCAGTTCACTTTCAACGATATCCTCGACCAGCTCGCACAGGGCAATGCGGGCAAAGGTTGGCGCCGGCTCTTCGGCACGCCCAAAGGCCAGCGTGCCCTCACAGAGCGACACCGCCCGGGTAATCGAATTCACCAGCTTGGGGGCCAGCCGCCGCACCAAGGGGTCCTCGCTTGCCTCGATACGGTCGGTGAACAGCTGCGCAGAGGTCAGGATATTTCGCAGATCATGGCTGATCTTGGCCACGGCGCCGCCCAGTTGTGCCAGCCGTTCGCGTTGGCGCAGCGCCTGGGTCAGCTCGGTCTGCAATTGCAACAGCGCCTCTTCAGCCTCGCGCAGCTCGCGCACGCCGGCACTGGGGTGGATGATACCCCGGGCATCTTCCGGCGCGGCAGCGTAGCGCTGCATATAGCCCACAACCCCCTTGATCGGGCGCACCAGAAAGGCACGGACGGCCGCAAACAGCAGCAGAGCGGTAAAAATGGAAATCACCGCCGAAAGCAGCAGCACCCGAATGCCATAATCGATCATGGCGCTGCGCAGCGGCGCGGTTTCAATCGTGATCTCGATCAGCAGCCCCGCATCACGCACCGGCGCGCCAATCACCCGGATGATCCGGTTTTCCGCGCTGAACAACTGCAAGAAGGCATCCCCGATCAGGGTAAAAGCCGAGGCCATACGCAAATCATAGGTGCCTGCGATCTCTTGCGGAATGGGCGACGACAGCATCAGCTGGCGGATCTCATCGCGGCGCAGCACCACGTTATAGACCCCGGCGTTTTCCAGCAGCTCCGCCTCCAGCTCGGTATCCAGCATATCATCCGCCAGCAGCGCCAGAGAGGCAATCTGCGCCCGCTCCAGCCGATCTGCCAGGTAATCAAGACGAAAGCGAGAAATCGAGGGCACGAAGATCAGCACCTCGGCCAGCATGACAAAGACAATGGTCAGAACCAAAAACCGGCCTGAAAGCGAATTCAGCATGGCGCTCTTTCCGGGTTAAGGGATCCAACGCTGCACAAAGCGCACCGCGCGCTTAACCAGCGCACTGTCAAACAACCGTGGTGAGAAGTAGGCGCCAGCGACACGTTTATTGATCTCCCCGATTGACGGATATGGCGCCACCATTGCGGCAACCTGGCTCATCTTCAACCTATTTGCCAAAGCAAGCGACCACAATGAAATCAATTCCCCCGCTTGGTGCCCGACAATCGTCGCCCCCACCGGGCGTCCTTTAACCACCATCACCTTGATGAAACCCTTGGTTTTCAGCTCTGCCAGGGCGCGGTCATTATGGGCAAAATCAAACCGCGCCAATTCCACCTCATCGCCATACCGGGCGCGAGCCTTAGCCTCTGTCAGGCCGACCTGGGCCAGTTCCGGGTCACTATAGGTGGCGCGCGGCAGGTGCAGTTCCTGCGCCTTGGACGGCAGGCCAAACAGCGCCGAGCGGATGATCACCCCGGCGTGATAGCCCGCCACATGGGTAAACTGCATCCCCCCCGCGACATCGCCAATAGCATAGACGCGACGGTTGCTGGTGCGCAGCGCAGCGTCCACCTTGATGCCGGTTTTGCTCGGCGTGATCCCGCCGGCCGCAAGATCCAGCCTGTCCGTATTGCTCTTGCGGCCCACCGCCACCAAGAGATGCGAGCCGGTAAAGCGGCGCCCATCCCTGGTTTTCACCTCGATGGCACCAGCCTCACCGCTGATCTGGGCTGCCATGGCGTTCTCGGCAATCATCACGCCCTCATTGCGCAGCGAGTCCAGTACAACGGCGGCGGCCTCTGGGTCATCACCGCCCAACGCGCGTTCGCCTTCGATCACCGTGACCCTGCTGCCCAGCCGAATATGCGCCTGCGCCATTTCAATGCCAATCGGACCACCGCCGATGATCAGCAGATGCTCTGGGCAGCTGCGCAGATCAAACAGGGTTTCATTGGTTTCATAGGGCACAGTCTCCAGCCCCGGCACCGGTGGCACCAGCGGCAAGGATCCGGTGGCGATCACCACCCGGCGGGCGCGGATCACATGATTGCCGGCCTGCACCTCGGCTGGGGAAATAAAGCGGCCAAATTCGCGGATCACCCGCACGCCGAACCCCTCGAACCGCTCTTGGCTATCCATCGGGGTGATCGCATCGATGGTGTTCTGCACATGGGTATTGGCTGCGGCGTAATCCACGGCGGGCGTCACCTCGGCCACACCAAAGGCTGCGCTGGTGCTTTGGCCATAGGCCGCCTTGGCGCTGGCCAGCAGCGCCTTGGAAGGCACACAGCCATAGTTCAAACAGTCGCCGCCCATCTTGTGCCCCTCAAGAAGCACCACCGAAGCCCCCATCTGGCTGGCACCTGCCGCCACCGACAACCCGCCCGATCCGGCGCCGATCACCAGCAGGTCACATTTCAGCGGGGTTTGGGATGCGGCTGCGGTATCGGTTGCCGGGGCAGATGTCATGGTTCAGCGCGCCTTTGTTGGGGGCTTGGGGGTGGGCTTGGCGCTTTTGGGGCGCAGGGTCTTCACGATGATCGGCATCACCGCCAAGACACACAGCCCCAGAAGCGGGCCAATCACATGCGGCTCCCACAGCAGAGACAGGTCCGGATCTTCACCGCGATCAAAGACCTCTCCGACGCCGACCCCGATCCAGGTAAAGACAATTGCCCCCGGAATGATGCCAATCGCCGTGGTCCACAGGAAGTTACCAAACCGCACCCCCACAAGCGCGGGCAACAGGTTGGCAACAAAGAACGGCACCGCGGGCACCAGGCGCAACAGCAGCAGCACTTCCACCTCGTTCTGGCGCAGCGCATTCTTCAACATCTGAACCCGGCCTTCACTCGCTTCGAGCTTCGCCGTGAGCATCTCGCCCAATCCCAGGCGGGCCGCAAGAAAGATCCCCGACGCCCCAATGGTCGCCGATATAACGTTCAGCGCAGTGCCCGCACCCAAACCAAACAGAAAGCCCCCCGTGACCGAGGCTACCGCCGCACCCGGCAGGGAAAAGGTCACAATCAGGACGTACAGCCCGACAAAAAGCGCCACCAGTCCCAGGTAGTTCTGATCGCGAAAAGCCATCAGCGCCTCGCGGTTATCGCGCAGCGTATCAAAGCTAAGGTGATCCTTCAGGGTCACCGCACCGATCAGCGCGACCGCAACCACTGCGATCAGCGGCAGGTGGCGGGCAAGCCCTTGTTTTGGCGTCTTGGTCATATGTCTCATCTCTCTTGGTCGTCTGTCCTGGACCACAAGTCTAGCTGCCAATACCTGCTAGCGCCAAATGCAACCCGAGACGAGGTCTGGCACGGGCTTATCACGCGGCCTTGATCTGTTAGATGTGTTTTTGTGAAGATTCGCACCCTGCCCCGCCGATTTGCAGCATTTTGCGGCCTGCCTCGGTAAATTCAGGCCTTTTTGGCAGAAATCTTGCCCGGGCGCGACAAAAGTCAGGGCTCAGCGTTTGACTTGCCCGAGAATCCCTTCTAAAGACCGGGCTTCGAGATAAACACCACGGGGAGCGATTCCGCTGCCCCCTGTAGAAATTGGAGACCGGAGCGATGAAACGCACCTTTCAGCCCTCGAACCTGGTTCGTAAACGTCGCCACGGTTTTCGTGCGCGCATGGCCACCAAGGCAGGCCGCAAGATCCTTAACGCACGCCGCGCCCGTGGCCGCAAGGAGCTGAGCGCATAAGCGCGAGGCCCCAAGGATTGACAGATATGACACCGCCGAAGGCCCCAAAGGACAGCACAGCTGGCCACGGGAACCAGCCTTCGGCGGTTTCTGTTTGCCCAGCCCCCAAACAGGCCACCGAAAAAGCCCCCCCCTTGACCGTTCTGGCCAAGCGCAGCGCCTTTCTGGCCGCAGCCCGCGCCCGTCGGCAGGGCACCCAAAGCATGATGGTTCAGGGGCGCAAGCGCCGCGACGGCGAGACCCCCGAGCCCGGCTTTCGTGTTGGCTTCACCTGTTCTAAAAAGGTTGGCAATGCCGTGGCACGCAACCGCGCCAAACGACGCCTGCGCGAAGCCGCCCGCCTGGTGCTTCCGCAACAGGGTCGCGACGGCTGGGACTATGTCCTGATTGGCCGTGCCGAGGTGACCGCCAGCCGAGATTTTCAGGATCTGCAGCGCGATCTGGCTTATGCGCTGAAAAAAATCCACGGGTGATCTGTTACCGGCTGGCTCTTACCCCTATCTTGCCCCCATGACGCCGCTTGCCCATATCCTTGCCCTGCCGGTCCGCGCCTATCGGCTGCTGTTTTCACCCTGGGTGGGTTTCAACTGCCGCTATCAACCGACCTGTTCGGCCTACGCGCTGGAAGCCTATGAAAAGCATGGCGGCATCAAGGGGACCTGGCTGACGCTGCGCCGCATTGGCCGCTGCCATCCGCTTGGGGGCGACGGTTATGATCCGGTGCCAGATCAAAAGCCCACCGCGCCACCAAAGAAGTAATCGCCAGACAGTCCAGCACCCCCTGCCGGATAGGCCCCCTGTCACTGGCCTATCGCTGGGCTATTGCGACTCGCGCACCCTTTTTCCTTGGCAAAAGCTGCGCCAGGGGCTAGGGGGCCGATATGCTTGATGATGATCAAACCGAAATCCATGCGCTGTTTGCCGGCGCCCCCTCGACCACCGAGTTCAAGAAGCTGCGCAAACGCATTGTGCGCCAGGCGCGTGAAGCAATTGAACAATACGGTATGGTGGAACGCCCCGCCGATGGCAGCACCCCGCGCTGGCTGGTCTGCCTCTCGGGGGGCAAGGACAGCTATACCCTCTTGGCCGTGCTCCATGAGCTGAAGTGGCGCGGCCTGCTGCCCGTGGATCTTTTGGCCTGCAATCTGGATCAGGGGCAACCGGGCTTTCCAGCTACTGTGCTGCCCGCATTTCTGGAAAAGATGGGCGTGCCGCATCGGATTGAATATCAGGACACCTATAGCATCGTGGTCGACAAGATCCCCGAGGGGCGCACCTTCTGCGCGTTGTGCTCGCGTCTGCGGCGGGGGAATTTGTACAGGGTCGCGCGGGAAGAAGGATGCTCTGCGGTCATTTTGGGCCATCACCGGGATGATATTCTTGAGACCTTCTTCATGAATCTGTTCCACGGCGGGCGCCTGGCCACCATGCCGCCCAAGCTGCTGAACGAGGAAGGCGACCTATTTGTCTATCGCCCGCTCGCCCATGTGGCCGAAGCCGACTGCGAGAAATTTGCCCGAGCGATGGACTATCCGATCATTCCTTGCGACCTATGCGGTAGCCAGGATGGGCTGCAGCGCCAACAGGTGAAGCAGATTCTCGACCAATGGGAAGCAAACAGTCCCGGTCGCCGCCAGGTGATGTTCCGCGCCTTGACGAATGCACGTCCATCACATCTACTTGATCCTAAGCTTTTTGATTTTATCGGGTTGGAGCGCAATTCTGGCGAAGATTCTGCAGATTCAGCAGAAATACCCTTGTTGCGTTAACCCGCGAGTCAGAACCAGCCCTCTATTCTGCCGATGCACCCTGCTTTAGGCGAAAGGTCTGAACATGACAAAAGCGAATTCAGGTCTCCTTTACCGAATTCGAACAAGATTGGCTCCGGCGCTGCTTGCGCCGCCGATTCTTGCGTTCTTGCCTGCGCTTACCCTTGCAACCTTCTGGATCGGTGGCGAAGCTGCTCTACTTTGGGTTGCTCTGGGCATGCCTGTCATCTTTGCTTTTTTTGGCGGGTTTTCCGCCTATGGCCGGAATCTTGCGCCGCGCGACAGCGTGACCGGGCTGATGCTGCGCGAAGGGTTTGAGCTGGACATGGAGCGAATCGTTGAAGATTGCGCCAGAACCGAGCTGCGGTCGGCACTGTACTACATCGAAATTGACGAATTCAAAGAACTGAGCAACCGCGAGGGCCAAGAGGCCTGCGACCGGGTTATTCAAAGCTGCGGCGAACGTATCGCCAGCACCCTGCGCAACGGCGATACAGTTGCCCGAATCGGCGACAGCAAATTTGCCGTCTGCCTGACCCCGGTGCTGCAACTCGATCTGGAAACCTGCGTGCAGATGGCAGGGCGCATTCAATCCGCCGTGGAAGAGCCGATCTCACTGGATGGCACCACGGTCTATGTCTCTTGCTCTATCGGGTTTTGCCTGAACACCCGCGCGCCAAGCAAATCCTATGGCGACTGGTCAGGCGCCGCAGCGGCGGCCCTGTCCGACGCACAGCAAAACGGGCCCTCTGGGATCCGGGTCTTTTCCAACGATATGCATCAACGCAGCAAAGCCCATGGCAACCTGCGCGAGGAAGCCGCCGATGCGCTGGAAGCCGGCCATATCCAGCCCTGGTTCCAGCCTCAGCTCTGCACCGACACCGGCCGCGTTTCAGGCTTTGAGGCCCTGGCCCGTTGGATGCACCCTGTGCGCGGCCTGATCCCACCCGGCAAGTTTCTGCCCCTACTGGAAGAAACCGGCCTGATGGAACGGCTTAGCCAGGTCATGCTCTATCATTCTCTGACCGCGCTGAATGCCTGGGATGCCGCAGGACTGAAGGTGCCGGCCGTTGGCGTCAACTTTGCCACCCAAGAGCTGCGCAACCCTAACCTGGCGGAAAACATCAAGTGGGAGCTGGAGCGCTTTGATCTGCCCCCGGCGCGTCTGTCGATCGAAATTCTGGAAACCGTGATGACGGATCGGCCTGATGATGTGGTAACCCGCAATATTGCGGCGCTCAGCGATCTGGGCTGCCATATTGAGCTGGATGACTTTGGCACCGGACATGCCTCTATCTCGGCGGTGCGTCGGTTCAATATCTCCCGGATCAAGATCGACCGCTCCTTTGTGCTGCGTGCCGACCGCGACCCAGAACAGCAAAAACTGATTGCCGCGATCCTAACCATGGCCGAGCGCCTGGACCTGGAAACCCTGGCCGAGGGGGTGGAAACCGCCGGCGAACACGCACTCTTGTCGCAGCTCGGCTGTGGCCATGTGCAGGGCTTTGGCATTGGTCGTCCAATGCCCTTCGACCAGACGCTTGACTGGATCACCGCACACGAAGCCAAACTGCAAGAGGCCCCGGAAATCGGCCGCCGCACCCGCTGATCCCTGCTTTTTCCAGCGTCGGGGCGTATTGCCACCCCTGTTTTCCCCGATTCCACTTGACCTTTGGGGGTCATCTCTGTTGAACCCACCGTGTCATTCCCTACACGAGGTGGCAGTCCCAAATGGACGACCAGAACAAGAATCTTATTCTCGCAATCGCACTCAGCAGCCTCGTGCTTCTTGGGTGGATGTTTTTTTTCCCACCCCCAGAGGTCGAACCGACACCGGAGGCGCTGGCAACAGAAACTGTGCCCGCGTCCGCAGGTGACACCGCAAGCAGCCCTGGCGCTGATGCGACCGAGGCTGTCACCAGCCAGACCAGCGAAGAGGCCAGCGCCTCTGATGCACCACGGATCAAGATCGAATCTGATCGCATCACCGGCAGCATCTCGCTGCAGGGTGGTCGTATCGACGATCTGGCACTGAAAGATTACCGCGTCACCAATGATGCCCCGGAAATCGTCCAGTTTCTGTCGCCCGTCGGCGAACAGGGGGCCTATTACGCCCTCTATGGCTGGGCCCCAGGCAGCGGTCTTGCCGCTGACGATGTCCCCGGTGCCAATACCCTGTGGCGCGCCCCTGAAGGCGCCCAGCTGACGCCAGACACGCCGGTGACCCTGACCTGGGACAACGGCAAGGGCCTGACCTTCAGCCGCACCATCGCGGTGGACGATAACTATATGTTCTCTGTCAGCCAGTCGGTCAGCAATGCCTCTGGCAACAGCGTCTCGCTTGCGCCCTACGGCACCTTGGCCCGCCATGGTGAGCCGGAAGATATGAAGAACTTCTTCATCCTGCACGAAGGCCTTGTTGGCATGGCCGATGGCGAGCTGTCAGAGCTGGACTATTCCGATGTCGCCGATTTTGACATTGACCCGCGCGATGGGTCGCGCTCTGAGGTCAAGCAGGTGGAAGGCAACGGTTGGATCGGCTTTACCGATCACTACTGGATGTCAACGCTGATCCCGGAACCGGGCCAGTCCTTCCGCTCTATTGCCAAATATGACGAGCGTCGCGATATCTATCAAACCGATATCGTGCTGCCCACCGTCACCCTGGCCGATGGCGCCAGCAGCGAGGTCACCACCCAGCTGTTTTCCGGTGCCAAGGAATGGGCCACCATTCGCGCCTATGAAAAGGGCGGCATCGCCGGCTTCCTCGACAGTATCGACTGGGGCTGGTTCTTCTTCCTGACCAAACCGATCTTTGCGGTGCTGCACTGGCTGCACGGGATGATTGGCAACATGGGCTGGTCGATTATCGCGCTGACCGTGCTGATCAAGATCCTCGTCTTCCCGCTGGCTTATAAATCCTATGCCTCCATGGCGAAGATGAAAGAGCTGCAGCCAGAAATGGAGAAACTGAAAGAGCGCTCTGGCGATGACCGCCAGAAGCAGCAGAAAGAGATCATGGAGCTTTACAAGCGGGAAAAAGTGAACCCCGCTGCCGGCTGCCTGCCGATTCTGATCCAGATCCCGATCTTCTTCTCGCTCTACAAGGTGATCTTTGTCACGCTGGAACTGCGTCACGCGCCCTTCTTTGGTCCTTTCCAGGATCTGAGCGCACCGGATCCGACCTCGATCATGAACTTCTATGGCTTGCTGCCATGGGCCGGGCCGGAACCAGGCACCCTGATGGCGACTGTCTTCATCGGCATTCTGCCGCTGCTCTTGGGTATCTCGATGTTCTTGCAGCAAAAGCTGAACCCGGCACCTACGGATCCGACACAGCAAATGATCTTTGCCTGGATGCCTTGGGTCTTCATGTTCATGCTGGGGGGCTTTGCCTCGGGGCTGGTGGTATATTGGATTGCCAACAACACCATCACCTTTACCCAGCAGTATCTGATCATGCGCAGCCATGGTTACACACCGGATGTGTTTGGTAACATCAAGGCCAGCGTCAAGCGAAAGCCAAAGGCTGAGAACGAATGACGGCAACTGTAAAACAAATGTGGCGGCACCCGATCAAAGGTATCGGAGCCGAACCATTGACAGAGGTCCGCCTGGAGACAGGCGGGCCTATGCCGTTGGACCGGGCTTGGGCTGTGCTGACCGGCACGGCCGAGGATACCGGCGCATGGCAGCACTGCCGCAATTTTGCCCGCGGCTGTTTCGGCCCCGAACTAATGGCGGTTTCGGCCGAAACACAGGGGAACCAGATTACGCTGCGCCACCCAAAACAGGGTGAGATAACCCTGAACCCTGCAACAGATGGCGCAAAACTGGTCGATTGGCTGCAACCGATCTACCCGGCTGATCGGCCACAGCCACACAGCCTGATTGCGGCCCCGTCGGGCGGCATGGCCGATGCCAGTTTTTCGGCACTCTCTATCCTGTCTCTGGGCTCTCTGCGGGCGCTGGGGGAAACCCTGGGGCAGGCACTGGACCCACGCCGATTCCGTGGCAACCTGTGGATTGACGGCCCTGCACCCTTTGAGGAGTTTGACTGGGTTGGGCGCGAGTTGCGGATAGGTGAGGTGCGTCTGGAAGTGGTCGACCGCATTACCCGTTGTCGCGCGACCGAAACCAACCCGGACACAGGCCAGCGCGACGCCAACACGCTAAAGGCCCTGCGCGAACACTGGGGCCACACCGATTTTGGCATTCGTGCCAAAGTGCTGTGCGATGGTAAAATCGCCCTCACCGATACCCTGGAGGTTCTCTGATGCAGATCCCATTCTCCCTCGCCGAAGAGCCTGACCAAATCACCGCTGAAAAGGGCCGCAAACTATTTGCGGGAGAATCGGAATTTGTCAAAGGCGTCGTTGCCATGTCGGGCCTGCCCGAGGCCGACCGCATGGAGGTCTGCTTTGCCGGGCGTTCCAATGTAGGCAAATCCAGCCTGATCAACGCGCTGACCGGCACCAAGGGGCTGGCACGGGCCTCCAATACACCGGGCCGCACCCAGGAAATCAACTTCTTCACTCAGGGACCGGACCTCTACCTCGTGGATCTGCCCGGCTATGGCTACGCCAATGCGCCACTGGCGGTGGTGGAAAAGTGGCAGAAACTGCTGAAACGCTATCTCAGCGGCCGCCAGACCCTACGCCGGGCCTTTGTACTGATTGACAGCCGCCATGGCGTCAAGGATGTCGATGAAGAGATCATGAGCCTGCTAGACAGCTCTGCTGTGACCTTTCAATGCGTGATGACCAAGGCCGACAAGGTCAAGGCCAAGGACCGCGAGAAGGTGATCGAACAGGTGCGCACCGCCCTGTCCCGCCACCCGGCAGCCTATCCTGAAATCGTGCTGACCTCGTCGGAAAAAGGCGATGGCATTGCCACGCTGCGCTCTATCATCACCGGCCTTGAGTAGGTGCTGTCACGCCTGTTGCCCTATGTAATGCTGCTGGCAATCACCGCTGCCGGGTTGATCCCGGCGGGGTGGATGCCTGCGCATGCAAGTAATGGCAAGATCCTTCTGATCATCTGTACCACCGATGGCGCAGAAGAACGCTGGGTTGATCTGGGCGACGACGCACCACAGCCGCCCCCCGCTGACCAAATGGATGACCGTAGCTGTCCATTTACAGCCCTATCACCCCATATCAACCTGACCCAGAACACGCCCTTTGTGCTGGATCTGACACCCTCTCTTGGTGCCCGCTGGGTGCATGAGAGCTTTACCCACTATTCTGCCGGGTTCCACTGGCGCTATGATGCACGTGGGCCGCCTGCCCTCTCCTGAACCTTCAAAACACCAACGTTTTATCGCAGCCAATCCGGGCTACCCCCGGCGATGGCGCAGTTCAGATATGGAGAAATCCCATGGCGACCAGCCAACCGCATACTGCGGGCCAATCGCGCTCGCTCACTGAAAAATTCTACTTTGCCGCCTGGCGCTGGCATTTTTACGCCGCACTTTATGTCATCCCCTTCTTTGTGACCCTTGCCATCACCGGCCTGATGATGATGTTCATCACCCAGTTTGACGGGCGGGATGGCGAAACCATCCAGGTCACCCAGGGTGAAACAGCCCTCAGCCTTACCGAGCAATCGCAACGGGTTCTCGCCGCCCAGCCCGGCACCATCGCCGAATGGATCGGCCCCAAGGCCCCTGATCTTGCCACGGTGTTCCGGGTCAAGACCGAAGAAGGTCAACGTCTGGTAGCCCTGAACCAGTACACCGGAGAAGTGATCGAGATCTGGGACCGCCGCGCTGGCTGGTATGATTTCGCCGACAACATCCATTCGGACCTGTTGATCGGCACCGCTGGTGACCGGATGATCGAAATCGCAGCCGGGCTCGGCCTGGTGCTGATCTTCACCGGGCTTTACATCTGGTGGCCCCGCGGCGACGCCATATCCGCCTTTGTGCCGGATCTGCGTGCCCGAGGCCGCGCCCTATGGAAAAGCCTGCATGCGGTCACCGGTTTCTGGATTTCGGCCATGCTGGTGATTTTTCTCATCTCGGGCCTGTCCTGGACCGGGATCTGGGGGGAGAAGATGATGCAGGCATGGAGCACCTTTCCCGCCGAAAAATGGGACAATGTTCCCCTGTCCGATTCGATCCACGCCGATATGAACCACGGTGCCACCAATGACGTGCCCTGGGCACTGGAGCAGACCCCGATGCCCGCATCAGGATCGCAGGCAGGCATCACCGGCATTCCCGATGGCACCGCGATTAATATCGACAGTTTGGTAACGCTGGGCCGCATGCTGGGCATGGAGGGGCGCTTTCGCGTGGCATATCCCGGCGGTGACGGTGGCGTCTGGACCATCAACCGCGACAGCATGAGCAGCGATTCGGATGATCCCTTTGTCGACCGCACAATCCATATCGACCAATACACCGGCAAGATCCTCGCGGATGTGAAATATGAAGACTATTCCTGGGCCGGCAAGGCCATGGCCGTGGGCATTCCATTTCACATGGGTCTGATGGGCACCTGGAGCTTTGTTCTCAACGTGGTCGTCTGCCTGTCGGTGATCTTTGTCTCACTGTCCGGTGTGGTGCTCTGGGTCAAGCGCCGCCCTTCCGGGGCGGGGCGTCTGGCCGCACCGCCGGTGCCTGCTGAAATGCCCTTCTGGAAAGGCGCTGTTTTGATTGGTCTTTTCACTGCAATGGCTTTCCCGCTAGTCGGGGCAACGCTTTTGGCGGTGCTGGCCTTTGATCTGCTGATCCTCAGCAATATCCCAGCGATGAAACGCGCCTTCAGCTGACCAAGCTGGCTTCGCCCTCCACCTTCAACAGGGGGCGAAGCCTAAGGTCATGGGCGCCTTTTGCGTCACTTGAGGCCCCATTGACCCACAGCCCCCGCAGAGCCTAGACATCTCTGCGGGGGCTGTTTTTGGGGCAGCTTTCCTGCCCCCGTTAAACATGCTGCGCGCCATTCACCTCGATCTCGGCCCCCGAGATGTAAGAGCTTTCCTGCGAGCAGAGAAAGAAAATGGCCGCCGCCACTTCTTCGGGTTGACCCAGACGCTGCATCGGCAGTTTTTCAACGATTTTGTCTGTGCCCGGCGACAGAATCGCCGTCTCGACCTCACCCGGTGCAATAGCGTTGACCCGTACCCCGAGAGGGCCAAAGTCATGCGCCATCTCGCGGGTCAACGCCGCCAGCGCAGCCTTGGATGTGGCATAGGCCGCGCCGGCAAAGGGATGCACCCGACTGCCCGCGATAGAGGTCACATTGACCACCGATCCCTTGGCCGCCGCCAATTCATCCTTGAGCCCGCGCGCCAGCACCACCGACGAAAAGAAATTGACGTGAAAGACCTTGCCCCAGGTCATCAGGTCGGTGTCCAGGGTATTCAGACGCCCGCCGTCGGGGCCCTTGGGGGAAATGCCCGCGTTGTTGACAAGCGCATCCAGACGGCCACCCAGACGCTCTTGAATGATGCCCACCGCGTTGATGGTATCGCTTGGGTCAGATAGGTCCAGCTGGACATGGTCTTCGCGGCCACCGCCCCAGGGGCATTCCTCGGGGAAGGGGTGGCGCGAACAGGTGATCACGCGCCAGCCTTCGGCATTGAACCGGCGTACTGTGGCATGGCCGATACCGCGGCTCGCACCGGTCAGAAGCAAAGTCTTTTGGCCCATCACACACTATCCATCTATTTGACGTCTCTGCAGACCCTAACAGCGCGAGGCGGCACTGCAATCGCTATGTGGCACTTGGCAGCGACGCCGGAAGCGCGTAACACCAGATGCCAAAGGGACCCCGAGCCATGAAGAAACAAGACATGAACCGCGACTGGATTGCCACTGCCGAAACACTGTCAAGCGCCCTGCCCTATTTGCAGCGCTATGATGGTGCCATTGTTGTCATCAAGCTGGGTGGCCATGCCATGGGCAGCGACGAGGCGATGGAAACATTTGCCCGCGATATCGTGCTGATGCGCCAGGTTGGGGTCAATCCCGTCATCGTGCATGGCGGCGGGCCAATGATCAACGCCATGCTGGACAAGCTGCAAATCAAGTCCGATTTTGTCAACGGCAAGCGGGTCACCGATCAGGCCACCATGGAAGTGGTGGAAATGGTGCTCTCGGGTGTGGTCAACAAGCGTATCGTGCAGGCGATCAACGCGCAGGGCGGCCGGGCCGTGGGACTCTCTGGCAAGGACGCCAACCTGATCACCTGTGAGCAGGCAGATGCCAACCTTGGCTTTGTTGGTGCCCCAGCGGACATGGACCCGCAGGTGCTGCACGACCTGTTTGAAAAGGACATCATCCCAGTGATTGCCCCCATCGGGGCTGGCCGCGCGGGTGAGACATTCAATATCAATGGCGACACCGCCGCCGGGGCAATTGCCACATCGCTCAACGCTGACCGGCTGCTACTGCTCACCGATGTTTCTGGCGTCAAATCGGCCTCTGGCGAGGTGGTGACCGAGTTGAAGGCCGCTGACGTCGAGCGCATGATCGAGGAAGGCGTGATTGCGGGTGGCATGATCCCCAAGACAGAGACCGCGCTGGAGGCCGTGCGCGCGGGTGTACGCGCCTGTACCATCGTGGATGGTCGGGTGAAAAACGCGGTTCTGCTGGAACTCTTCACCGATCACGGCGCAGGGTCGATGATCCGCGCCTAGGCCTTGGCCGGATCCCGTCATTTTTCGCCCCAGCTTTTCCTCCGATCTGGTATCATCCCCAGGAAAGCCACGCTTTTGGGGGGACCATGACAGCACAAAATCCCGCCGAGGTCACTGTGATCGCGGCTCAACCCCGCGCCTGCGCGCCCTCGCAGGCCGCGCGATATTCTCGTGTGAAAGAGGCCGTGCAGGGACAGGGACTAGAGATCTATGGCGCCTTTCGGTCTGCGGATGCAGACAGGCCCGCTGCGGGGCTGTCACGGGGTACACTGGTTCTCTTGGGGACTGGTGGGCGATTCTGGCCGCTTTTTACCAAGTCGCGCGAATATGCAGATGGTCAGCCTGATCCGATTGATCGCTGGTCCAGCCGCGTTGTCACCGCGATCGCCAAGGATCTGGGGGCAACGGCATATTTTCCATTTGGTACGCCCCCCTATCAGCCCTTTGTCGCCTGGGCACTGGCCTCGGGCCGCGCCTTCACATCGCCGTCACAAATGCTGGTGCATGATCACTATGGTATGCTGATATCCTATCGCGGGGCTTTGCACTTTGATCAATCCTTTGACATACCCCCCCCTGTTTTGGCACAGTCTCCCTGCGCGACCTGTACATCCAAAACGTGTCTCACGTCCTGCCCCGCGCAGGCGCTGGTTGACGGCGGGCCCTATGATCTGGCGGCCTGTCACCACCACCTAGATACCCCGGCTGGTACGCCCTGCATGACCCAGGGATGCCTTGCGCGTTGTGCGTGCCCTCTTAGCCAGCGGGCCGGTAGATGCTCTGACCAAACCGCCCATCACATGAGGTATTTTAACCCGTCATGACCCGAACCCTAATTCTGACCCGCCACGCAAAATCCGCCTGGGATACAAAATCCCCCAGCGACCATGCCCGCCCTCTGAACAACCGGGGCTACAGATCGGCCGCCGCCTTGGGCGACTGGCTGCGTCTCACGGGGCAAGGCCCCGATCAAATCCTGTGCTCTTCGGCGCAGCGGAGCCGCGAAACCCAGGCTCAGCTACAACTCGACGTCCCAACCATGTTCATCGAGCGGCTCTATCATGCCAGCCCGGACATCATTTTTCAGGCGTTGCGCGAAGCCGAACACAGCCGTGTCATGCTGATCAGCCACAACCCCGGCATCGCCGCCTTTGCCCATGCCATCGTCGCCACGCCACCGGATCACAATCGCTTTGGCGACTATCCAACCGGGGCCACCATGGTGGCGCGCTTTGACATCGACAGCTGGGCAGATCTGAACTGGGGTACGGGCCGCGTGATGGATTTTGTCGTGCCCCGCGAATTGCTCAGTGAAGCGGTCGAAGCATAGCGCGACATAGCGCCGCTCCAGCGCGGGAGGCCTGTGGCGAGGCAGATCTGCACTGCCTAGGATCAAGCCTCGGGGCGAACTTTGGTTCGCCGCCGCCAAACCGCACGTCCCTTACAGGAGCCAGCCCATGATACACCGCCGTTCCGTTTTGCTCGCAGCTTTGTCCCTGCCCCTCGCCAAGCTGCCGGCCATGGCTGCTGTCGAGCCGGATATACTGGTGATGAAATCCCCCACCTGCGGCTGCTGCAGCGCCTGGGTGACCCATCTGGATGCCGCGGACCTGGGCCGGATCGAAAGCCGCAATCTCGCGGACGAACAGCTCTGGGCGATGAAGGCGCGGCTGGGGATCACCGAAGCACTCGCCTCTTGCCACACGGCGCTGCTGCTGGGTCGCTATGTGATCGAAGGTCATGTCCCTGCCAGCGATATTCGCCGCCTGATGCAAGACCAGCCAGAGGCGCTGGGGCTGACGGTTCCGGGCATGCCAATTGGATCGCCGGGTATGGAAATGCAGGATCAGAAAGAAACCTATGACACCCTGCTGATCCATGCGGATGGCACCACCTCTGTCTATGCGACACATACCTGACTGGACACAGGTTCGGGCAAAATGGAAAAGGCCGGGCAAAATGCCCGGCCTTTCTGTTTCCTATCCGTCAAAACCTTAAAGCGGCGCGCCTTTTCCCCTGCTTCAGGTTAAAGACAGAACGCTTTAATGACCCAGGATCTGGCTCAGGAACAGCTGCGTGCGTTCGCTTCTTGGATTGTTGAAGAACTCTTCCGGTTCATTCTGTTCCACAATCTGGCCCTCATCCATAAAGATCACTCGGTTCGCCACCTGACGGGCAAAGCCCATCTCGTGCGTCACGCAGAGCATGGTCATCCCCTCTTCGGCCAGCTCGATCATGGTATCGAGCACCTCTTTGATCATCTCAGGGTCCAGCGCCGATGTGGGTTCATCAAACAGCATGATCCGGGGCATCATGCACAGGCTACGCGCGATCGCCACCCGCTGCTGCTGCCCGCCCGAAAGCTGGCCGGGATATTTGTTGGCCTGATCGGGAATCTTGACCTTTTCCAGAAAATGCATTGCCCGTTCTTCGGCTTCTTTTTTGGGGGTCTTACGCACCCAAATCGGAGCAAGCGTGCAGTTTTCCAAAATAGTCAGATGTGGGAACAGGTTGAAGTGCTGGAAACACATCCCCACCTCCGAACGGATTTTGTCGATGTTCTTCAAGTCATTCGATAGCAGTGTCCCATCCACTTCGATGGATCCCTGCTGGTGTTCCTCCAGCGCATTGATGCAGCGGATCAAGGTGGACTTGCCCGAACCCGAAGGGCCACAGATCACGATCCGCTCCCCCTGGTTGACCGTCAGGTTGATGTCGCGCAGCACGTGAAACGACCCGTACCACTTGTTCATCTGATTAATGGTGATCGCGATTTCATCGGATACTTGCATTTGAGAAGTGTCAGCCATTGTCCGGCCTCCTTATCGATGACCAGTGGCGAGACGACGCTCAAGCCACTGAGAGTATTGAGAAATGCCGTAACACACGACGAAGAAGAGAGCGGCTGCAAAACCCAGAAGTTCCCAGTAGACCCCATTCCATTCCGTCGAGGCCAGAACGGGACCGCGGATCATGCCGACCAGATCGAACATCGAAATGACCGAAACCAGCGTGGTATCCTTGAACAGGCCAACAGCAACGTTGACGATACCCGGAATAGAGATCTTCAGCGCCTGTGGCAGGATGATCAGGCGCATCGCCTGTGGGTAATCCAACCCCAGACTGTCGGCCGCCTCATACTGGCCCTTGGGAAGCGCCGCGAGCCCGCCGCGGATCACCTCGGCGATATAGGCCGCCGAGAAGAGCGTGATCATGATGACCACCCGCAGGAACAGATCCACCGTCGCATCCGGCGGGAAGAAGTAGGACAGCATCACCGAGGCCACGAACAGCAGAGTGATCAGCGGTACACCGCGCACGAATTCGATAAATACAACGCAGATCCATTTGATCAGCGGCATAGAGGACTGACGCCCCAGTGCCAGGGCAATACCCAGCGGCACCGACAACGACACGCAGGTCACGCCAAGCATCATGTTAAGCATGAAGCCGCCCAGATCCCGCGAGGGCACAGCAGCCAGCATCGCCGTCTCAGAGGCGTTGTCTGGGATCAGCATCCCACCGACCTTCCAGACCACCAGCGCCGCGACAATGGCGCCAAAAAAACTGGCGGCAAAGCTGCCTTTACCCAGCTTCTGAAACACCACGGCAGCGACAGCAAATCCAAGCAGCGCGACAATCGGCACCAGGATGGAACCGCCCCAAATCAGCCAAAAGGCAAGGAAGGGGTAAATCACGGTAAAGCCCAGCAGCTTGCGCGGCAGGTCAAAGAACAAGACTGGCGCCAAGGCAAAGAACAACAAGATCAGCGCCAGATTCGGGCGCCAGTATTCTTCTTCCGGGTATTTGAAGCCATAAAGCAGCTGCGCCCAGCGTTCCGCCAAGACAGAGAAACAGGCCCCTGTTTTGCCCTGCAGCACCTCGCGGCATTCCGTCAGCGACGAGGTCGTCCAGATACCGTTCAGGATCCAAGGCAGGGTATTGCTGAGTACGTTATAGACCACAGCAATTGCGACAAGGGTCAGGATGCTATTCGGGATATTCGAGAACAGGTTCTCGCGCACCCATTTATAGACCCCGGCTTCCCGCGCAGGTGGCGGCGATTCAGGGATAACGCTGGTCGCGACAAAAGCAATCGGATTGTTGTTTTTCTTGTCACTCATGGTTCAGCGCTCCTTCAGCTTAACGGAGGCATTATAGAAGTTCATTCCCATCGAGATCAGCAACGAGGCCGTGAGGTAGAACAGCATCAGCAGCAGCACGCATTCAATCGCGCGCCCCGTCTGGTTCAGAGTGACCCCGCCCAGTGTCGCGGTGATATCTGCATATCCCACCGCAATCGCCAGCGAAGAGTTCTTGGTGATGTTCAGGAAGTTCGAAATCAGCGGCGGGATGATCACCCGCAGCGCCTGCGGCAGCACCACCAGGTTCATGACCCGACCAGGACGCAGTCCCAAGGCGGCGGCGGCCTCGAACTGGCCTTTGGAAATCGCCTGAATACCCGCACGCACGTTTTCAGCAATGAAAGCGCCTGTGTAGATTGACAGAGCGAACCACAGCGCAATCAAAGGTGCACCGATTTGAATGCCGCCGCGCAGGTTGAACCTGTTGGCGAGCGGATCTGGTGCATCCAGGCCGATTGGTTGCCCGAGAAGGAAAAAGATGAGCACCGTGGGCAAAATGAGGATTGCCAGACTTGGCCAGCCCATCGGTAACAGCTTACCGGTATCAAACAGCAGTTTCTTCGCATAGCGACGATAGGCGAACATCGCAAAAATCGAGACGAAGAAAACAGCAACGACAATCATCGAACCGTCATTCCACACTGGCGCAGGTGCATAAATGCCCCGGTTGGTAAAGGCGAAGAGACCAAATAGCAGTTCCCGCTCTGGATTCTCACCCAGATACGCCTTCGCACCTGGCATCACGGCCGTCATGATGGTGAAAATGATGATGATCCAGATCAGCACCGGAATGTTGCGAAAGATCTCAACATAAACGGCCATCAGTTTGGACACCAACCAGTTGTTGGACAACCGCAGCACCCCGGCGATCACACCAAAGATCGTGGCGGTAATACAGGCCAGGACGGCAACCAGCAGGGTGTTTAGAATCCCGACAAGGGCCGCGCTTGCATGGCTTGACTGGCTATCATATTCGATTAGACGCTGATTGATATCATAGCCCGAGCGATCTCCAAGGAAATCGTAAGAGATATTCAGGCCAGCAGCCCGCAGGTTCTGAATAAGATTGTTTCCCAGATACCAGATGGCCAGGGCAAGAACCAAGGCGGCTATCGCCTGGAAGGTCAGCGATCGATAGCGGGTATCGTTGACCAACATGGACAGTCGAAACTGTTCCTTTGGTGGGTCAGTGAGAGTTGACATGAATGAGAGATCCCCGTGGCTCATAGATCTATCCTTCGGCAGGGTTGAATCCCTGCTCGTGTCAGATCTAAAGCGTTCTTTGAGTGGATAGTGACTGTAGGAAAAAGGGCGCAGGAAGTCCCGCGCCCTTTCCTAATTGGATCTTAGCGGAAAGGAGGCGAGTACAGCAGGCCGCCTTTGGTCCACTGTGCGTTCAACCCACGCGCGAGACCGATGGGGGTGGCTTCACCGATGTTGTTGGCAAAGACTTCACCGTAGTTACCACCAGCGGCGATTGCGTTCTTGCCCCAGTCAGCCGAAAGACCAAGCATCTCACCCAGGTTACCTTCGGTGCCCAGCAGACGGTTGATTTCAGGGTTGTTGGTGCCAGCGGCCATCTCGGCAAGATTAGCAGAGGTCACACCCAGCTCTTCAGCAGAGATCAGTGCATTCAGAGTCCAGCGGACAACATCACCCCATTCGTGGTCGCCGTGACGGACCAGTGGGCCAAGAGGCTCTTTAGAGATGATTTCGGGCAGCAGCGCATGCTCATCAGGTGCCTCAAAGGTGGCACGAGTGGCCGCAAGGCCGGATGCATCGGTGGTGTAAACGTCACAGGCACCAGCCAGGTACTGCTGCTGCGCTTCTGCATTGGTTTCGATTGGAACCGGCTCGTAGCTGATGTTGTTGGACCGGAAGAAATCCGCCAGGTTCAGTTCGGTGGTGGTGCCGGTCTGGATGCAGACTGTGGCACCATCAAGTTCTTTGGCCGAGGAAACGCCCAGCTCTTTCGGGACCATAAAGCCCTGACCGTCGTAGTAGTTCACGCCGGTGAATTCAAACTTCAGGTCAACATCGCGCGAGAAAGTCCAGGTGGTGTTCCGGGCCAGCACGTCAATTTCGCCAGAGGCCAGCGCGGTGAAGCGCGTCTTGCCGGTGGTTGGCACAAATTCAACAGCGGTCGCATCGCCCAGTACAGCCGCAGCAACAGCGCGACAGACGGCAACGTCAAAGCCTTCCCATTCGCCACTCGCATTTGGGGCTGCAAAGCCGACCAGACCGGTGGTGACGCCGCAGTTCAGTTTGCCGCGGGCCTTCACGTCGTCCAGCGTGCCAGCAGCTGCTGCACCAGCAGACAGACCGGCAATGGTCAGCGCGCCCAAAATAACGGTATTTTTCATATTTACCTCTTCCTGATGTCCCACCTATTTCGGTGGTTTTTTTGCCCGGCAGGCAGGCCGCCGGATATGGTTTGAAATGGGGCAGAGCCCCTTTCGTACAGGGAGTTTGGGCGCATTCATCAACAAACGTCAAGTGTGCGATCATGAAATTCGATGTCCGCATAGCGTACTTTTGCTATTCGATACAAAATTTCACAATCACGACTCCTGCCGCAACTTGCTGTCTTTTCAACTAAAGTCGTAAAATGCTTTAGCGTGTAAAAAGGCGGTACGTTTCAATTCAGCAGTTGTTTCGGCCTCTTCATCGCGCCCCCACTGCTCTGCCTGCCAGGCTTCATCCAAACGCGAGATCCGCCAAATATCATCCGCCGTGCGCCAATCTTGCGCCGCAGCAAATCCCAGCACCAAGGAACCGGACATCGACACCAGGTCGTGAAATGCTGCCAGCTGAAAGGGGCTCAACCCGTGTACAGCATGACGCAGGCTGCGCATCGCCGCCGTATCCTGGCGGCGATGCAGCAATCCGATGCGCGTCTCTAGTCGGACGCCAAGGGCCTGTTCCGCCCAGTCCAGCGCCGGATCCCATTCTGCCGCCTGACGTTGCACCAATTCCTGAGGCGAATCGGCGCGATAGCACAGCAGATCCGAATCGCCGTATTCCGCCAACATATCCGCGACTTCGCCGTGTTGATTCGCAACCTTGTCGATCGCGGCATTGGCAGAACGGGTAAAGGGCATGGATTCTGGGTTGATCGCCTCGGACTGGGCATCCCATTCAGCGGCGATAGCCTCGGCCATGACACGACTAGGCACCATCAGTGCGGCCTTCGCCGGGGTCTTGACCACGCGGCCATCAAGCGCCACGCCAAACCCATCTTCCGCCTCGGTCACGTCAGCCTGTTTCCAGAACCGTTTCTGCGCCCAGTTGCTCATGCCTTTATGCCTTCCAAATCTGCTGCAGCAGCGGTGCCAATTGCGCAAAGCTGCTGATGACATGATCCGCACCCAGCCCGGCTGCCGGGTGATATCCCCAGTCCACGGCAATGGTGCAAACGCCAGCGGCGCGGCCCATGTCGATGTCAAAACTTGTATCCCCAATCATCACCGCCTGCTCTGGCGCAACCCCGGTTTCCGCCAGCGCCGTCAGCACCATCGACGGATGTGGTTTAGAGGGATGGTGATCCGCCACCTGCCGGGTGACAAAACAGGTCAGCCCATGCGCCTCTATCAGCGCATCCAGGCCGCGTTGCGACTTGCCGGTTGCGACCCCAAGCAGATACTCGGGGACCGCATGCAGCGCCGCCAGGGTTTCGGCCGCACCGGGAAACAACGGCGAATGGGCTGCCCCCTGCGCCAGGCGCTGGCCCATATAAGCGGATTTATAGCCCGCCACCAACTGTGCCTGCTGATCCACCGAGGCCTGCGGTGCCAGCCGGGCCATGGCCAGCGGCAGCGACAAGCCCACAATCGACAGGATATCGCCATGGCTGGGCGGTGTCAGCCCAGCCCCATCAAAGGCCAGCCGCATCGCGTCGGCAATGGCACTCTGGCTATCTGCCAGGGTGCCGTCCACATCAAACAGGATCAACCGCAGATCTGCGCTCACAGCAGCGCCTCAAAGGGATCATCTGCCGCCAGGTCTTCGCTCCAGCCGAAGGTGTCCCAGCTGTCTTTCATGTGATCCGGCAGGTCCGCGGTGACCACGATGTCCTTGCGGGTGGTCGGATGTTCAAACACCATGCGCCGCGCGTGCAGGTGCAGCTTTTTGCTTATGTCACCGCCCAGCTGTGCGCCCCAGCCATCGCCAAGGTTTTCCTGGCCCGAACCACCGTATTTGCCGTCGCCAATGATGGGATGACCAATTTCTGCCATATGCACCCGCAGCTGGTGGGTACGCCCGGTCACTGGTTCCATCGCCACCCAAGCGGCCCGACCAGCCACCCGATAGAGTGTCGCGTAAAATGTATGCGCCCGCTTCGCCCCAGGGGTGCGATCAATCTCGGACGGGTGCACCGCAATCATCTTTTCGCCCTCGCCGCTGCGGCCATGGCCCGAGGCCTTGACCAGGCCAGCCTTGATTTCCCCCAGATAGGGGGTTGGCACGCCGGCCACCAGCGCCCAGTAGATCTTGCGCGTGTTGCGATGGCGGAAGGCCGCAGTCAGCGCCTTGGCCGCCAGTCGGGTCCGGGCCAGCACCAGAATGCCCGAGGTATCCTTGTCCAGACGATGCACCAGGCGTGGCTTTTCTTCGGAATCAAAGCGCAGCGCCTCTGACAAGCCATCAACATGTTTTGTGGTGCCGCTGCCGCCCTGCACCGCCAGCCCCGCGGGCTTGTTCAGTACAATGACATCGTCATCCTTGTAGATCACGCAGTCGCGGATCATCTTGGCGTCCGCCTCGGAAACTCGGGCCACACGCGGCTCTGCCGGTTTCAAATCCGAGGCCGCCAGCGGCGGCACTCGCACCACTTGGCCCGCAGTCACCCGCGTGTTGGCCTTGACCCGACCGCCGTCCAGACGCAGTTCTCCCTTGCGGCACATCTTCTCAATGCGGCCCTGGTTCACATGCGGGAACAGACGCCGCAGCCAGCGGTCGATCCGCTGGTCGTCATCCTCTTCGGTCACCGTGATCATCTGTACGCCGCTCATGCGAACACTCCTCTTGCGAGCCATAGGCCCAAAAACAATCCGCCGACCGATAGGCCCACCGAAAGCAAAACATAGACCGCAGCCTGCCCAAAGGCACCACGCTCAATCATATTGGCACTCTCCAAAGAGAAGGCCGAAAACGTGGTGAACCCGCCCAGAAACCCGGTCATGACCAGCGGGCTTAGGTGGGTCAGCCCCCTATGCGCCGCCAGAACCACAAAGCCCCCCATCAAACAAGAGCCGATCACATTCACAGTGATAATCGCCAGCGGAAACTCCTGATGGCCGATCAAGCGTATGACGCCCAGACCTGTCAGATAGCGGAGCACCGCACCCGTAGCGCCGCCCAGGGCGACCAGAGAGAGAGTTGAAATCATCAAGGGTCTGTGGCGCGCACGCGGGTGGATGTCAAGTTTTAGCCGCTATGCAGGCTTGATCGCCGCAAGTTTTGCACGCCTATCCGTCAAATTGATGACGCAGGCTTGATCGGGCCAGCGCCTAGGAGTTTCGCTGCAGGCGCAATTTGGCAAAATAGGCACTGCGCCGTTTCAATTCCCGTTCAAATCCGCGCTCGACCGGTTGATAAAGTACCGGTCGTTTGACCCCATCGGGAAAGTAGTTCTGCCCCGAAAACCCATCCTCGGCGTCATGGTCATAGGCATAGCCATCGCCATAGCCTTGCTCGGCCATCAGTTTGGTTGGCGCATTCATGATATGCTTGGGCGGTGGGGTACTGCCGGTATCCTTGGCCAGGCGGCGGGCCGCCTTGATGCCGACATAGACCGCATTGGATTTGGGCGCGAGCGCCAGATAGACTGCGGCATTTGCCAGCGCCAGTTCGCCCTCGGGGCTGCCAAGCCGTTCATAGGTGTTCCAGGCGTTCAGGCACACCGTATTCGCCTGTGGATCCGCCAGGCCGATATCCTCGGTCGACATCATGGTCAAACGGCGGGCCAGAAACCGGGGGTCTTCCCCGCCCTCCAGCATCCGCGCCAGCCAGTAAAGGGCGGCATCCGGGTCCGATCCGCGAATGGATTTATGCAGGGCCGAGATCAGATTGTAGTGCTCATCACCGGATTTATCGTATTTGGTGGCGCGACGCATCAGCCGGGTCGCCAAGGCCTCGCGCCCCAAAGGGGCCTTCACCTGCCAGGCCGCGACCTGTTCAATCAGGTTCAACAAGGCCCGACCATCGCCATCTGCCATCTCTTGCAGGGCGTCGCGCGCCTCAGCGCTCAATGGTAGGGCGCGGCCCAGTTCCTGTTCGGCGCGCTGGGTCAGCCGTTCGAGATCGGCCAGCGACAGACGCTCCAGCACCAGTACCTGCGCCCGCGACAGCACCGCCGCGTTCAGCTCAAACGAGGGATTTTCGGTGGTGGCCCCAACCAGAAGGATGGTGCCATCCTCCATATAGGGCAGAAAACCATCCTGCTGCGCCTTGTTGAAGCGATGGATTTCGTCAACGAACAGCAGGGTGCCCTGGCCGTTCTGGCGACGGATCTTGGCCGCCTCGAACACCTTGCGCAGTTCTGGCACACCCGTGAAAATCGCCGAAATTTGAACAAAGTGCAGATCTGTTTCGCGGGCCAACAGCCGGGCAATGGTGGTTTTGCCCACCCCCGGCGGCCCCCAGAACACCAGCGAAGAGAGCGACCCGGACGACAGCATCACCCCCAGAGGGCCCTCCTCTCCCAGGATTTGTGCCTGACCGATCACCTCTCCCAAGCTCTGCGGGCGCAGCCGGTCTGCCAGAGGCCGGTTTACATCGCCTGCGGGGTTTGCCCCGCTGTCGGGTGCGCTGCCAAACAGATCAGCCACGGATCAGCGCCGCATATGCAGGCTGACCCGCTGGCCCCGCCTGTTCAAATCAAATCGCACCCGGCGCCCGGCCTCTTCCAGCAGGCGTGGCACATCCTGCGGAGCCGCGACCAAAGAGCCGTTGATTGCCAGCAAAATATCGCCCGCCTTGACCCCGGCGCGCCCGGCAAAGGGGCCCGGATCCAGCACCGCAACGCCGCTGGCCGAGAGCGGCAGTTGCAGTCGAACGATGGCAACCGGGTTGATCAGCCCAACGGTAAAGCCCGGCAGAGCACTGTTTTCATTCATCACCAGCGATTCACCGGGCGGATCATTCGGGGCGGCATACATTTCGACCTTGAGCGTCTCGCGCCTGTCACCGCGCAGTCGGGTGACTTCGGAGATGCCGTCCAATCCGGCCACAGACATGCGAAACACCATCTCAGAGGGGGAATTCACCACCTCGCCATCCACTTCGGTGATCACATCGCCAACCTCAAACCCGGCCTTGGCAAAGGGGCTCTTGGGGTGGAGTTCGGAAATCACCATGCCTTCTGGCAGGTTCATCCCCAGCGATCCTGCCAGATCCGCATCCACCGGCTGGCCTGTCATCCCGGCCCAGGGCCGCTGAAAGGCCTCGGCTCCATCATGCGCCTGTTTGACAAATTCGCGCACCAGATTGGCCGGAATAGCAAAGCCAATACCGTTGGACCCGCCAGAGCGGCTGAGAATACGTGTGTTGATGCCAATGAGATCGCCATTCACATCAATCAGCGCCCCGCCAGAATTGCCCGGATTGATCGGCGCATCAGTCTGAATGTAATAGCCAAAGCCTTCACCAGAGGCCGTGCCACTGCGCGCCAGGCCCGAGACAATACCGCTGCTGACGGTCTGGCCCACCCCAAAGGGATTACCTATCGCCAGGGCCAGTTCGCCGACCTCAACCTTGTCACTATCGCGCAGCGCCAGAAACGGCAGATCCGCCGCACCGTCCAGTTGCAGGATCGCCAGATCGCTGGCCTGATCCGCAAGAACTACCTGCGCATCATATTCGCGTTTATCCGTGGTCACGACCCGGATTTCGGTGGCCATGCCCACGACATGGTAATTCGACACCACAATGCCATCCGCCGACAGGATCACACCAGAGCCAAGCGAGCTCTCAACCCGGGGGCGTGGGTTGGTGAAGTCGCGAAAAAAATCGTCAAAAAACGGATCATTCATGAAGGGCGAACGCTGTTGGGTCTGGCGCACCACCTTTGCATAGATATTCACCACCGCCGGGGCCGCCTGTTTCACCAACGGCGCAAAGCCCAGCGAGATTTCCGCCTGGGATTGGGGCACACGCGTTTCTGCCCTGACCGAAGCCAAAGGCAGCAGCACCACAGCGGATATGAACGCAAGGGTCAGAACCTTGGAAAACGAAAGGACTGCGCGGACCATGGGACCTCCGAGAATTGTGCTCCCTCAGGATATGCGGAGCCACACCCCGGATTGCAAGCACTGAGAACATGCCGACGACGGTACATTGTCGACAGAAACGCCAGACAACGAAAAACCCCCGCCTGAAACCAGACGGGGGCCAATTCCAAACCCACTGTTGGGGCCAGAAATCTTATTCTGCGTCGTCAGCTTCGATTTCAGCCGCAAGACGTGCCTTGTCGGCAGCACCCTTGGCGGAAACGTCACGGTCGACAAATTCGATGATCGCCATCGGCGCCATGTCACCATAGCGGAAGCCGGCTTTCAGGATACGAACATAGCCGCCCTGACGGTCTTTGTAGCGAGGGCCAAGCACGTCAAACAGTTTGGCGACATACTGGTCTTCTTTCAGGCGCGCGTTGGCCTGACGACGGGCGTGCAGATCGCCACGTTTTGCCAGGGTGATCATCTTTTCGATGATTGGGCGCAATTCTTTTGCCTTGGGCAGAGTCGTTTTGATCTGCTCGTGCTCGATCAGCGAGCCAGCCATGTTGGAGAACAGGGCCTTACGGTGCTCATGAGTACGGTTGAGGCGGCGGTAACCACGTGCGTGACGCATTGTCTAATTCCTTCTTTCGCGTTTTGCTTTGTCTGTCAGCCGATGCGTGTCAGCTGCTCTCCTTGGGGCATCTGCCCATCTTTCCCCGCCAGTGCGGGCATTGGTTAAGGGCAGACCGCAGCCTGCCCTTAAACTCGTAGCGCCGGGAAATTCTTAGAACGTGTCTTCGAATTTCTTGGCCAGATCTTCGATGTTGTCTGGTGGCCAGTCCTCGACGTCCATGCCGAGGTGCAGACCCATGCCGGACAGCACTTCTTTGATCTCGTTGAGCGACTTGCGGCCAAAGTTTGGCGTGCGCAGCATTTCTGCTTCGGTCTTCTGGATCAGATCGCCGATGTAGACAATGTTGTCGTTCTTGAGGCAGTTTGCAGACCGTACCGACAATTCCAGCTCATCCACTTTCTTGAGCAGAAGCGGGTTGAACTCAAGACCGTCGTCTTCGTCCTGACGGTTCGCCGATTCGGGTTCTTCGAAGTTGACGAAGATCGACAGCTGGTCCTGCAAGATGCGGGCAGCATAGGCCAGCGCGTCATCAGGCGTAACAGAACCGTCTGTTTCGATTTTCAAGGTCAGCTTATCATAATCCAGCACCTGGCCCTCACGGGTGGGCTGAACATCATAAGACACCTTCTTCACCGGCGAATAGATTGCATCGATTGGGATCAGACCAATGGGTGCATCTTCCGGCTTGTTCTTGTCGGCAGAGACATAGCCCTTGCCGGTATTCACGGTCAGTTCCATGAACAGGTCAGCGCCATCATCAAGGTGGCAGATAACATGCTCGCGGTTCAGAACCTCGATGCCTGCGGACTCAGAGATGTCACCGGCGGTAACAACAGCTGGGCCTTTGGCGTTGATCGACAGGCGCTTGGGGCCTTCGACTTCCATGCGCAGCGAAACACCCTTCAGGTTGAGGATGATATCGGTGACGTCTTCACGTACACCTGCGACGCTGGAAAATTCGTGCAGAACATTGTCGATCTGTACGGATGTGATTGCAGCACCCTGCAGCGAGCTCATCAGAACACGGCGCAGTGCGTTACCAAGCGTCAGGCCAAAACCGCGCTCCAGTGGTTCGGCAATAATTGTTGCCTGACGAGCGGGATCGTTACCCGGCTTAGCTTCAAGCTGCGTAGGCTTGATCAGCTCTGCCCAATTTTTATGGATCATGCAGTCCCTCCATTCCTGTCTGTACCTCATGTCCGAAGGTGCAGACGCCCGAGGTTTAAAATGACGTACTGGGGCTCAGCAAACAAGCAGAGCCCCAGCGTAATGCTCGAAGATTAAACGCGACGGCGCTTTGGCGGACGGCAGCCGTTGTGCGCCATAGGTGTAACGTCGCGGATCGAGGTGATGTTGAACCCAACTGCGGCCAGAGCGCGCAGCGCCGATTCACGACCGCCACCGGGGCCCTGAACTTCGACTTCGAGGGTCTTAACACCGTGATCCTGCGCTTTTTTGCCTGCATCTTCTGCAGCCATCTGAGCAGCATAAGGTGTCGATTTACGCGACCCTTTGAAGCCCATGGAACCAGCAGAGGACCATGCAATCGCATTACCCTGAACATCAGAGATCAGGATTTTGGTGTTGTTGAACGAAGAGTTCACGTGAGCAACGCCTGTGGCGATGTTCTTGCGCTCTTTTTTCTTAGTACGAGTCTTATCGCGTGCCATTGATCAAACCCTCCCTTTACTTCTTCTTACCAGCAATGGCCTTTGCAGGACCTTTGCGAGTACGAGCGTTAGTGTGGGTACGCTGGCCGCGAACGGGCAGATTACGACGATGACGCAGGCCGCGGTAGCAACCCAGGTCCATCAAACGCTTGACGTTCATCTGAACTTCACGACGCAGGTCACCTTCAACGGTGAAGTTTGCATCGATATATTCACGGATGGACAGAACTTCAGAGTCGGACAGTTCATTCACACGGCGGGCCGTGTCAATGCCAACGGCTTCGCAGATAGTCGCGGCCGAGGTGTTTCCGATTCCGGTGATATATGTGAGGGCGATAGGTACCCGCTTAGCAGCGGGAATGTTTACGCCGGCAATACGTGCCACGTGTCACTTTCCTTTTCGTTGCGGTTCCGTAGTCCCAGAACCTTTTTTCACAACGCTTGACCAGGGCGACGGGGCCGCGCAGTCCAGCATTTTGAGGTGGTCATGCAGGCAAAAGAATCCGCCCACATGGAATCATCCCGCAAAGGGATGGGTTTGCGTATGAGGAATCAGACAGAGCGTCAACCCGTCAAGGGGGCATCAGGCTTCTTTTCCTCAAAATGCGGGCTTTTCAGCAAATTGGCCTCAAGATGAGCAGCCGTAAAAGCGGATAGGCTCTGAGTCACCGGTGAAAATAGAAATGATGCCCGGCTCATCCGGGTTGCGCACAATGGTGAACATCTGCGGCACATATTCCGGTCCCGGCATCTCACAATGGCCCACATGCGTCGTCACATCATAGACCTGCCACTGGTACAGCGCTTTTGGGGTAAAGCTGCAGAAATACTCCAACGAGCTAAAGCCCGTTTCTTCAAGGATCATTCCGCCTTCGCCCGCATAGTCCAGCATCCCGTCTGGGTTGGACATGACAATATCGCAGCCCTCGGGGCTATCGACATAAAGGTCCTGCGCCTGGGCAGAAACCGCAAGGGTGGTAAAGCAGAGTATCGAACAGATGAGCTTCACGGCAGAAACCTTTTTAGCAAATGGATGGGTTAAGCACGGATATAACCCTTTCCCCCCCCCTGCTGTAAAGCGCTCCTCCCACCCAACTCCAGGGTATCTTGCCAGCGGCAGGGTTGGCGAAGCATCCTGGCGAAAGAAAAAGGAGCCCGCAGGCTCCTCCATCACGTTCCTCGATACGGTCGCGGTGCGATCTCAGGCCTCCAGCGCCGCTGCGATATCCGCGGCGACGGCCTCCATGGCCTGCAGCCCATCAACAGAGTGCAGATCGCCCTTGGCATAGTAGTAACCCAGCAATGGCGAAGTCTTTTTGTAATACTCCATCAGACGTGTCTTGAGGCTCTCCTCATTGTCGTCCGCACGGCGCTTTACATCCGAGCTACCGCAGTTGCTGCACTTTCCATCGGCCGGCCAGGGCTTGGTCTGATCGTGGTAGACCTCTCCGCAGCCGCCGCAGGTAGAGCGACCGGTAATGCGCGCGACCAGAGCGCCGTCATCCACCGCCATCTCGATCACACCGTCCAGGCTCAGACCCATTTCTGCCAGCAAATCACCCAAGGCATCCGCCTGGCCCAGGGTGCGGGGGAAGCCGTCAAAGATGAAGCCCCCCTCTGCGCCTTCGGCAATTTTCTCGCGGATCAGACCAATGACGATATCGTCCGTCACCAGCTCGCCGCGGGCGATGACCTCTGCGACTTTCTTGCCCATCTCGGACCCGGAGGCCTGCGCCTCGCGCAGCATATCCCCGGTCGAGAGCTGAACCATGCCCCGGCTTTCGACAAGCTGACGCGCCTGCGTCCCTTTACCCGCGCCGGGTGGTCCCAAAAGAATGATATTGCTCATCGACGAGACGGCCCCCGTTTTGCACGCTTCTTGTTGCGCCCGCGCAGCTGGCTCTTCTCGATAAGGCCTTCATACTGATGCGCCAGAAGATGGCTTTGCGCCTGCTGGATGGTATCCATGGTCACAGAGACAACAATCAGCACCGATGTCCCGCCAAAATAGACCGGGAAGGCAAACTGTCCGCGCAGCACTTCGGGCAGCAGGCAGACCAGCGCCAGATACATCGAGCCAAGAACCAGGATACGGTTCACAACATATTCGATGTATTCAGCAGTCTTTTTGCCGGGGCGAATGCCAGGCACAAAGCCGTTCTGGTTCTTCAGATTATTCGCCACGTCCTCGGGCTTAAACGCCACGTTGAAGGTGTAAAAATAGGCAAAGAACACGATCATCGAGACAAAGAACAACAGGTACAACGGCTGACCGGGGCCAAAGTTGGCCAGCATCCAGGACATCACCGGCCCATTGGTCGCGCCAGACGAGAAGGCCGAAATCGTGGTTGGCAACAGCAGCAGAGAGCTGGCAAAGATCGCCGGGATCACACCTGCAGGGTTCACCTTGACCGGCAGATGCGAAGACCCGCCATCATAGACCTTCATGCCAACCTGGCGGCGGGGGTACTGAATGTGGATCTTACGCAGGGCGCGTTCCATGAACACCACAAACATGATCACCGCAATCACCATCAGGATCACACCGATAATCACCGCTGGGCTGATCGCACCGGAACGGCCAGAGGCAAAGAACTGCGCGATAGAGGCCGGAACCTCGGCAATGATGCCGACAAAGATGATCAGCGAAATACCATTGCCCAGGCCGCGCTGAGTGATTTGCTCGCCCAGCCACATCAGGAACATGGTGCCCCCGACCAGGGTAATCATGCAGGCCATGCGGAAATACATGCCCGGATCGGTCGCCAGATCCCCCGCTTCCAGCGAAACCGCCAGCCCGTAGGACTGGGCCGTGGCCAGAAGCACGGTGCCGTAGCGGGTGTATTGGCTGATTTTCTTCTGGCCCTGCGCGCCCTCTTTTTTGAGCTGCTCAAGCGCCGGGACCATCGAGGTCAGCAACTGGACAATGATCGAGGCCGAAATATAGGGCATAATGCCCAGGGCAAAGATGCCCATACGGCCAAGGGCGCCACCGGTGAACATCGACACCATGCCGCCAATGCCCTGCCCCGCCGCTTCCATAAAGTCACGCAGGGCGCCTGAATCGATGCCTGGAACCGGAATAAAGGTGCCAAGGCGATAAACGATCAGAAGGCCAAGCGTAAACAAGATGCGATTGCGCAGATCCGTGGCTTTGCCAAGTGCGGACCAGCTGGTGTTCGCTGCCATTTGTTCTGCTGCTGATACCATGAAATGGGTCTCTTTTTGCGAAAACGCCGCCCGGAACCCTTTTCCGGCTCGGACGGCGTACTGGAAAACTGATGACATGTGTAAGCGGCATTATCGCCGCTCACAAGCCGTTACTCAGCTGCGGCTGCTTCTGCCACGGTCAATGCGCCACCGGCCTTTGCAACTGCGTCAACAGCAGCGGCAGATGCGCCTGTCACGGTGATGGTGGCCTTAGCGGTGAATTCACCCTTGGCCAGAACACGAACACCGTCTTTTTTGCGACGCAGCAGACCCGAAGCAACCAGGCTGTCTTCGGTGATCGACGCAGCGTCCAATTTGCCCAGGTCGATGAATTTCTGGATCAGGCCCAGGTTCACCACGGCAAAGGCCTTGCGGTTTGGCTTGGTAAAGCCACGCTTAGGCAGACGTTGGTACAAAGGCATCTGACCGCCTTCATAGCCGTTGATCGACACACCCGAACGGGATTTCTGACCCTTGATACCACGGCCACCCATTTTGCCCTTGCCAGAGCCGGGGCCACGGGCAACACGCATGCGTTTCTTGGAGGCACCTGGGTTGTCGCTGAGTTCGTGAAGTTTCATTTCGCTTCTCCTATCGCCGGATGTGCCCCCAGAAGCGGAAAACAGGGACAACCACGGCATGTTATTAATGTGATTCCATGGCCTCGATAGGCCACCGCAGGCGTATAGCTGCCCTGCCCCACCGGATCAAGCCCCAAGCGTGCCAATGCGCCAATACGTCAATGCGCCAGAGGGCAGGCTGTTGGCCTCACCCAATCACCTTAGCGCGATAGCCATGGTATGGCAAAACGCAAAACGCCCCTGCGCTTTGCAGAGGCGATTGCAATCCCCCAGTCGGGGAAGGCATCAGGCCATAGATGTTTGGCCCTAGGCCTCGTAGACGTGGCGGCGGGCAATATCGGCGATGTCGCAACGGCGCACGCCAATATCGGCAAGCTCACGGTTGGTCAGCCGGTCAAGCTGGGCAAAGGTGCGCTTGTAGTCACGGGCCAGGGCCCAGTGGGCACCAATATCGCGCAGCAGCCCACGCAGGCGGGCAAAGAAATTGGTCTGGCTGGAGGCAGTGTTATAGACATGTGCCATGGTATTTATCCTTGTAGCGACCGGAACCCATTTTCCGATCTTTTTTTTCAAACCTTGTTAGGTGAGTTTGAAATAAAGGATTGATTTTAGGAAAAACAACGCCGCCCTTGGTCAACCCGCTATGCATCCAGCGCATAAGCGGTGCAATCGTGAACACCGATCAGTCGCGGCCCCAGCCTTGGTTGTAAAGCTCAGGATCTACGCCGCGCGACCAAATCTCTGCTTTCCGTCGCATTTGGCTCGGACATAAGTCCCCTGCTCGAAGCGTAGTGAAGAGCAAGCCCCGTAATCAATGATACGCCCATAGCCCTAAATATAAAACGCCCCGCAGCCAAGCTGCGAGGCGTCATTAATCAAGCTGTCAAAGAAGCTTAGTCGCGCTCTTCGATGATCTCGACCATGTGAGAGACCTTGCGAACCATGCCGCGAACCGAAGGGGTATCTTCAAGTTCACGTGTCTTGTGCATCTTGTTCAGACCCAGACCGATCAGCGTTGCGCGCTGGTCGGCGGGGCGGCGGATCGGGGAACCAATCTGCTTAACAACGATTGTTTTAGCCATCTGTCCGTTTCCTTACGCTTCTGCTGCTTCAGCAACAGGTGCTTCGTCCCGCTTGGGCAGGATGTCGGCGACCTTTTTACCACGACGCTGGGCAACCGAACGAGGGCTCTGCTCTTTTGTCAGGCCGTTGATGGTTGCACGGATCATGTTGTAGGGGTTCTGCGACCCGATCGACTTCGAGACAACGTCTTTGACGCCGAGCATCTCGAAAACGGCACGCATAGGACCACCAGCAATAATACCGGTACCTTCAGGCGCGGTCCGCATCACAACTTTGCCGGCGCCGTGGCGACCCGCGATGTCGTGGTGCAGGGTACGACCCTCTTTCAGAGGCACGCGCACCATCTGGCGCTTGGCCTGTTCGGTGGCCTTGCGGATGGCCTCAGGTACTTCTTTGGCTTTACCTTTGCCAAAGCCGACACGGCCCTTTTGGTCACCAACAACAACCAGTGCTGCAAAACCAAAGCGCTTACCGCCTTTTACGGTTTTGGATACACGGTTGATCGCAACCAAACGATCCGCAAATTCCGGTGTCTCATCGCGGTCACGACGGTTACCCCGGCGGTTATCACGTTCTGCCATAAAGCATTCCTTTGTGTGTGGCGCCTGGCGCCAATTGTTCCAATCCAGGTGAGGCGCGCCCTAGGACGCGCCTCCCGGATCATCGGGGCGGCGGTTGCGCCGCCCGCAATATTTAGATCTTCAAGCCACCTTCACGCGCAGCGTCGGCCAGAGCCTTCACCTTGCCATGAAACAGGAAGCCGCCACGGTCGAAGTATGCTTCGGTGACGCCTGCAGCCTTGGCACGCTCGGCGATAACCGAACCCACTTTGGTTGCTGCTTCGATGTTGCTCTTGCCTACAAAGCCAAGATCTTTTTCCAGGGTCGAGGCGGACGCCAGGGTCTTGCCTGCCAGATCGTCGATCAACTGAACCGAAAGGTTCTTGTTGGAACGATGGACAGAAAGACGCAGACGGCCGGCGTTGACCTTGCGAAGTTTGTTCCGGACGCGCAGGCGACGCTTCAGAAACAGGGTACGTTTGCTGTTTGCCATTGTGCTGGTCCTTACTTCTTCTTGCCTTCCTTGCGGAAGATAAATTCGCCCTTGTAGCGGATGCCTTTGCCTTTATAGGGCTCGGGACGGCGCCAGTCGCGGATTTTCGCCGCTACTTCGCCCACCTGCTGCTGGTCGTTACCTTCCACAACGATTTCAGTCTGCTTCGGCGCGGTGATGGTAACACCTTCCGGAGCAACAAATTCGACGTCATGGCTGTAGCCCAGGTTCAGCTTCAGGGTCGTACCCTGCATCTGAGCCCGGTAACCCACACCCTGGATCTCCAGCTCTTTCTTAAAGCCGGTGGTCACGCCGGTTACCAGATTGGCAACCATGGTGCGGGACATGCCCCACTGCTGACGCGCGCGCTTGGACATGCCGCGAGGCGTGACCGAGACTGCGTTTTCTTCAACAGTGATTGTGACATCGTCGGTTGCAGTGAAGCTGCGGGTCCCTTTGGGACCTTTGACTTCAACGCTTTGGCCAGAAACGCTCGCGGTAACACCGCTGGGCAGTTCGACCGATTTTTTACCAATACGGGACATCGATTAGGCCTCCTTAGAAGACGGTGCAGAGCACTTCGCCGCCGACGTTGGCTGCGCGTGCGTTTGCGTCCGACATCACACCCTTGGGGGTGGAGACAATCGACACACCCAGGCCCTGACGGACCGACGGGATGTCATTGACGCCCATGTAAACGCGACGGCCAGGTTTGGAAACCCGCTTCACTTCACGAATGACAGGATCGCCGTCGTAGTACTTGAGACTGATTTCCAGCGCCGGATGGCCGCGTTCATCAGTGGATTTCTCGTAGCCGCGGATGTAACCCTCGTCTGCCAGCACATCCAGAACCCAGGCCCGCAGCTTTGACGCTGGGGAGGTTACGGTGGATTTGCCACGCATTTGCGAGTTACGAATACGGGTGAGCATATCGCCGATAGGATCGTTCATATCTGTCTCTCCCTTACCAGCTCGATTTCACCATACCGGGGATCTGGCCATTCGAGCCCAGTTCCCGCAGCGCGATCCGGCTGACCTTCAACTTACGATAGTAAGCGTGAGGACGACCAGTCAGCTGGCAACGGTTGTGAAGACGAGTTGCCGAAGAATTCCGCGGCAGTTTAGCCAGTGTCAGACGCGCTTTGAAACGCTCTTCCATCGACTTGGATTCGTCATTCGCGATTTCTTTCAGCTCGGCGCGTTTCGCGGCATATTTTGCCACCAGACGCTCGCGCTTCTTCTCGCGTTCGATCATGCTTTTCTTAGCCATGTCTCTACTATCCTTCCCGCGCTCAGCTATTGAAGGGCATGTTGAAAGCTTTCAACAGCGCCTTTGCTTCCGCGTCGGTTTTCGCGGTGGTGGCAATCACGATATCCATGCCCCAGTTTTCGTCGATTTTATCAAAATCGATTTCTGGGAACACGAGATGCTCTTTCAGACCCATGGCATAGTTGCCACGGCCGTCAAAGGAGGTACCCGATACGCCGCGGAAGTCACGGATACGGGGCATCGCGATGGTGATCAGACGATCCAGGAATTCAAACATCCGGTCGCCGCGCAGAGTTACCTTTGCGCCCATCGGCATGCCTTCGCGAACGCGGAAGCCAGCGATGGAGTTCTTTGCCACGGTGGTCAGAGCTTTCTGGCCAGCGATGGTAGAGAGATCAGCCTGAGCCGATTTAGCCTTTTTGCTGTCACGGACAGCAGCACGACCACAGCCGATGTTCAGAACGATTTTTTCCAGCTTTGGCAGCTGCATATCGTTCTTGTAGCCGAACTCTTCTTTCAGGGCACCACAGATGGTGTCCTTGTAGAGAGTTTTCAGACGCGGAGTGTAGGTTGCGTTATCAAGCATCAGACAGTCTCCCCAGTCGTTTTGGCGAAGCGCACTTTCTTGTCGTCTTCCATGCGGAAGCCAACGCGGGTTGCTTTACCATTGGAGTCCAGCAGCGCCAAGTTCGACAGGTCGACTGGCAGCGCTTTGGGCAGACGGCCGCCCTGTTCGTTTTGCGATTGACGGGTATGGCGGATCGCCATGTTCAGCCCATCAACAACAGCCTTGCCAGCCTGGGGGTCAACAGAGGCGATAACGCCTTCTTTGCCCTTATCCTTGCCGGACAGCATGACAACCTTGTCACCTTTACGGAGTTTAGCAGCCATTGTTACAGCACCTCCGGAGCAAGTGAGATGATTTTCATGAAGTTTTTGGCGCGCAGTTCACGAACAACTGGGCCAAAGATACGTGTACCTACGGGCTCGTTGTTGGTGTTCAGGATGACGGCAGCATTGCGATCAAAACGGATCGCAGTACCGTCAGCACGACGGACTTCTTTCGCGGTGCGAACGACGACAGCCTTACGGACATCACCTTTCTTAACGCGACCGCGGGGGATGGCTTCCTTAACCGAGACAACAATGATGTCGCCTACGGATGCGTACTTACGCTTGGAACCACCCAGAACCTTGATGCACTGAACTCGGCGAGCGCCGGAGTTGTCAGCAACATCCAGGTTTGTTTGCATCTGGATCATGTGGTTTCTCCCGACCTATGGGGCAGCGATGCGTGCTGATATCCCCCAGGGTTTCGACAAACTGGTCAGCTTGCCGCTTATGGGACCTTACGGTCTCTTAAGCGGTCAGCACTTCCCAGCGTTTCGTTTTCGATTTCGGCGCGCATTCGATGATGCGAACTTGATCGCCGACCTTGAAAGCGTTCTGTTCATCGTGCGCCCGATACTTCTTGGACTTACGAATGGTCTTTTTCAGAACAGGGTGCGTGAAGCGGCGTTCAACCGAAACTGTTACGGTCTGGGCATTGGCGTCGCTGGTCACGGTGCCTGCGAGAATACGTTTGGGCATCTGTCAGGCTCCTTATTCTGCTGCTGCGGCTGCAGCTTTTTCGTTCAGGATGGTTTTCACGCGGGCAGCGTTGCGGCGTGCCGCTTTGATGCCTGCAGTGTTTTCCAGCTGACCGGTAGCTTGTTGAAAGCGGAGATTGAAGCTCTCTTTTTTCATGTTGGCAAGCACATCGCGGAGTTCATCCACGGTCTTGTCACGCAGATCATTGGCGTTCATCGCCTTTGTTCCTTGTCCAAAGCACCAGAAGGCCCCGCGAGGGTCACCTTGTTATCTGGTGGGTTATGTAAAACCCGCACTTAACGAAGTGCAGAAAAGAATCACCGGCACCAAATCCAAGACAAATTTAGCCCAAGCGATGTGCTCCTATAGGGGAGATAGGGGGTGGGGGCAAGGGAAAGCTTGAAGGCTCACGAAGCAGGGCACGCTAGCTTTACTCTCAAGACCGTTTCCAACATTCTCAGAAAAGTGCGTCGGCTGAAAGCCCGGGTAACACCCGCCCCTCCCGTCAAATCGCAAATTTGCCTTCGGCAAAATGGGAGGGCGCTTTCGCACCCACCTTGGGGCAGGCGCTGCCCTTCTGCTTGGCAGTGTCAGAGCTCCAGAGTATCGCTTTGGACTCCGCCCGTTCGCAGGCGAAACGCTCCCCCGGAGCGTTTCCAGCGAGCCTGCTCACTCCCAGCGATAGTTGAAGCTGACGGAAATGCGTTCATCCTCGGCCATGTTCATTGGCACCTCATGGCGCAGCCAGCTTTCCCAGAGCAGCACATCGCCCACCTCGGGCTTCATGTAGATAAAAGGCTTTAGCTCGCGCCGTGCCTCTTTGGTCCGGGTGGGTGCGGCCATCATCCGGCCGGAACGCGGGTCTTCCAGTTTCAGTGCAGAGGTGCCTTCGGGCATCGCCACATAGGTGGTACCGGAAATCACCGAATGGGGATGCAGGTGGGATGAGTGCATGCCACCCTCGGGCAGGATATTGATCCACAGATCTTCGAGCACCAACTTGCGGCCATCCAGATCAAACTCCAGATCCTTGGCAAAATTCACCACATGTTCATCCAGCGATTTCACCAGATCGGCAAACACCGGGAATCGCCAGGGCAGATCGGTCAAGGAGGCATAGGAGGTATAGCCCGGATAGCCGTTCTCCTCGCACCAATCCTGGCCGGCCTCGTCATCTTCGGCGATGACAATGCAAGAGGTTTCCATTTCCTGCGCGTCAATCCTGGGTCCGCATTCGGACAGGGCGGCGTGGTACAAGCGGGTCACAAAAAGGGATTCAATCTGGGCCATGGCGGTCTCCTACACTCAGCTTAGCCAAAGCAATAGGCGATCGGGCGAGGCCCGGCAATGCGAAGGCTCAAGCACGCAGCCCTGCCCCAGCCAAACGAAAAAGGGGCGTACCCGAAGGTACGCCCCAAATTCTTTGTGTGCTCAGACTGGGCTTACCAGTCTTCGCGAACCACAACGCGGGTTTTCACCGGCAGTTTCATCGCGGCCAGGCGCAGGGCCTCGCGTGCAACGTCGTCGTTGACGCCGTCGATTTCGAACATCACGCGGCCAGGTTTGACCTTGCATGCCCAATAATCCACGGAACCTTTACCCTTACCCATACGAACTTCGACGGGCTTGGAGGTCACAGGCGTGTCTGGGAAGATACGGATCCAGACACGACCCTGACGTTTCATGTGACGGGTCATGGCACGACGGGCAGCTTCGATCTGACGCGCAGTAACGCGCTCAGGTGTGGTTGCCTTGAGGCCGTAGGTGCCAAAGTTCAGATCGGAGCCGCCTTTGGCGTCGCCTTTGATCCGGCCTTTGTGCATCTTGCGAAATTTAGTACGCTTTGGTTGAAGCATCTATTCTCTCCTTAGCGACGACCGCCACCAGCACCACGAGGTGCAGGGCCGTCCTGGAGTTCCTGTGCTTTACGGTCACGTGCCTGAGGATCGTGTTCCATGATCTCGCCTTTGAAGATCCAGGTTTTGATCCCGATGATACCGTAAGGTGTCATGGCCTCGTTGTGAGCGTAATCGATGTCGGCGCGCAGAGTGTGCAGCGGCACACGACCTTCGCGGTACCATTCGGTACGGGCGATTTCAGCGCCACCCAGACGGCCAGCGACGTTCACCCGGATACCCAGGGCACCCATGCGCATGGCAGACTGTACGGCACGCTTCATCGCGCGACGGAAAGATACACGACGTTCCAGCTGCTGAGCGATGGACTCACCAACCAGCTGCGCGTCCAGCTCGGGCTTGCGAACTTCAACGATGTTGAGGTGCAGTTCCGAGGCAGTCATCGAGGCCAGCTTCTTGCGAAGCACTTCGATGTCAGCGCCTTTTTTGCCGATGATCACGCCAGGACGTGCAGTGTGAATGGTCACACGGCATTTCTTGTGAGGGCGTTCAATGATCACGCGGGCGATACCAGCCTGCTTGCACTCTTCCTTGATGAAATCGCGCAGCTTGATGTCTTCCAGCAGCAGATCACCAAAATCTTTGGTGTCGGCGTACCAGCGGCTGTCCCAGGTGCGGTTGATCTGCAGGCGCATGCCAACCGGATTGACTTTATGTCCCATTAGGCTTGCTCCTCAACTTGACGCACCTTGATGGTGATCTCAGCGAACGGTTTCAAGATCTTGCCGAACCGACCGCGCGCACGTGGACGACCACGCTTCAGGGTCATGTTCTTACCGACCCAGGCCTCGGCAACGATCAGCTCGTCGACGTCCAGGTTGTGGTTGTTCTCGGCATTGGCGATAGCGGACTGAAGGCATTTCTTCACATCCTGCGCAATACGCTTATTCGAGAAGGTCAGATCGGTCAGCGCCTTGTCAACCTTTTTGCCACGGATCATCTGGGCAACCAAGTTCAGCTTTTGCGGGCTGGTACGGAGCATGCGCGTTTTCGCCATTGCTTCGTTGTCTGCCACGCGGCGGGGGTTTTGTACCTTACCCATGACTTACTTCCGCTTCGCTTTTTTGTCTGCGGCGTGACCATAATAGGTACGAGTTGGCGAATACTCACCGAACTTCTGACCGATCATGTCTTCCGAGACGTTGACAGGAATGTGTTTGTGACCGTTGTACACACCAAATGTCAGACCCACGAACTGGGGCAGAATGGTGGAACGACGAGACCAAATCTTGATGACTTCGTTGCGGCCCGACTCGCGCGCAGCTTCGGCTTTCTTAAGCACGTAGCTGTCGACAAAGGGACCTTTCCATACAGAGCGAGACATAAATTAACGTCCCTTCTTCTTGGCGTGACGCGAGCGGATAATCAGCTTTTGCGACGCTTTGTTTTTGTTGCGGGTACGCTTACCTTTGGTCGGCTTACCCCATGGGGTTACCGGGTGACGACCACCAGAGGTACGACCTTCACCACCACCGTGTGGGTGATCGATCGGGTTCATAACAACACCACGAACCGAAGGACGCTTGCCCTTGTGACGCATACGGCCAGCTTTACCGTAGTTCTGGTTCGAGTTGTCTGGGTTCGACACGGCACCAATGGTTGCCAGGCATTCCTGACGGACCATGCGCAGTTCACCCGAGGACAGGCGGATCTGAGCGTAGCCACCATCACGACCAACGAACTGAGCATAAGTCCCGGCAGCACGGGCGATCTGGCCGCCTTTGCCTGGCTTCATCTCGATGTTGTGGATGATGGTACCGATGGGCATACCCGAGAAGGGCATTGCGTTACCGGGTTTGATGTCAGCTTTTGCCGAGGCAATAACCTTGTCACCAACCGCCAAACGCTGAGGCGCCAGGATATAGGCCTGCTCACCGTCTTCGTATTTGATCAGTGCGATGAATGCGGTCCGGTTCGGGTCATATTCGATCCGTTCAACGGTTGCCGCAACATCAAATTTGTTCCGTTTGAAGTCAACGATCCGGTAGAGACGCTTTGCGCCACCGCCGCGGCGGCGTGAAGTGATCCGTCCGGTGTTGTTCCGGCCGCCCGATTTGGTCAAACCCTCAGTGAGAGATTTAACCGGACGCCCTTTCCAAAGCTCCGAACGGTCGATCAGAACCAGCCCACGCTGGCCCGGCGTCGTCGGCTTATACGACTTGAGTGCCATGCTTTCTGTCTTCCGTTTAGCTACGATGGGTTGCCCCATCGTTGCAGATCCTTAGGTTGTTGTCTTTGGATCCGCTATGTGTAAGCCCCCCGTCCGCCTGCCCCTATGGAACAATGACTACTAAGGTGGCCAGTCTTTAGGGCCCCTAAGGTCCCCAGCTCAAATAATCCCACAAAGAATACGGCCCCAGAACGAATCTGAGGCCAGTAGGATTGGGCGGATGTAGCAGGGTTGCGGGGGTGTGGCAATGGGCAATAGCCGCAGGCCGCGATCACCCATCGGGTTCGCCAAACTTCATGTCGGGAAATCGCTCCCCATAATGGTGATGCGCGGCATTAATGAATTGCTGAACAGTCTTATCCCCGAAAGGCAGATCAACCTCCAAGTTGCTCCGAATGGCTCCCATAACCCCATTCATATTGGCACGCTTCCCCTGCTCAACCCCCTCCAAGTTCGGCGGAATGGCATCTACAACACGATTTGCAAAGACGGCCCTTTGCATGGTGACGCTCTCGCGCCAACGCTCGAATTCAATCGCGAGTTGGCTATACTGAAGTATAAGCGATGCGATATTTGCTGCGCGTTGCTCCAGCAGATGAAGGTCCGCGATAAGGTCCGTCTCGCCCCCTTTTACCAGAAAAGAATACTCACAGGGCTTCAGAAAATCCGGCTCAATCGAACGACCTGCAAATGCGGGCACCACATCACACGGTTCTTGCAATGGATGACCTGATTTCTCCGCATATTCATAGGCACCGTCGATCAATGCTTTTTGGTTAGCAAGAAGGTTCACCCAGTGCCACAATTTCACATATCCAGAATATGCAGACTCAGCCCCAACACCTAGCCGATCATCTTCGCGACGCCTGGCATCGGTATCGGCAGCCCTGTTAAACGACCAGCGAGCCACACAAAAGGCGATCCCACCCCCGACAACAGCTCCTAGTAACGAAGGAGCAGCATCCGAGAGAAGGTTACCAAGAAATGTCCCCGATGGAGGTTGCACAATCGGGGCGACAAAAAATGAAACGTCTCCGCTCAACTTCGAAGCCCAGCCAAAAAAACCATCCATATCCAATTGCAACTCTTTCGTTCGCCCCTGTTACACTCACAACTACAGAGCAACACTGAAAAAGACGAGACGGCGCTGGCGCGGCGGCCTGCGGCCTTGATTCCGTGCTGGCCTCTTTCTGCGCACCACCCCCTCAAACCGAAAGTTTGCGCCGCCAAAACAGGAGTGCGCTTTGCCCCCCACCTAAGGTCAGGCGCTCCCCCCTAGATGGCGTAGCGTCCCAACGAAAAAAGGCCCTCGCTTCGCAGCGAGGGCCTTTCTAGTCAGGTCAAAAACCTAATCTCAGAGTCCGGTGGACACGTCGATTGTGTTGCCCTCTTCGAGCGTCACATAAGCCTTTTTCACGTCCTTGCGACGGCCAATCTGGCCGCGGAACCGCTTGGCTTTACCCTTGGTGATGGAGGTGTTCACCGCCTTCACCTTCACACCAAAGAGGCTTTCAACAGCTTCTTTGATCTGGGGTTTATTGCTGTCGATCGCAACTTCAAAAACAACCGCACCGTTTTCGGATGCCATGGTGGTTTTCTCGGTGATGATCGGCTTGCGGATCACGTCGTAGTGTTCTGCCTTGGCGTTCATTTCAAACGAGCCTCCAGTGCTTCGAGACCGGCCTTGGTGATAACCAGGGTGTCCCGCTTCAGGATGTCATAGACGTTCGCACCCATTGTCGGCAGGATATCCAGACCTTCAATGTTGCGCGACGCTTTCAGGAAGCCTTCGTTCACAGCAGACCCGTCGATGACCAGCGCGCGTTTCCAGCCCAGGTTTGCAACCTGTTTGGCCAGAGCACCGGTCTTGCCTTCGGCAGCAGCGTCAGAGATCACAACCAGTTCACCGGCTTTCGCCTTGGCGGACAGCGCGTGACGCAGACCCAGCTTGCGGAACTTTTTGGTCAGCTCGTGGCCGTGCGAACGCACAACGGGGCCTTTGTAGATACCACCACCGCGGAAGATCGGTGCCGAGCGAGCGCCGTGGCGTGCGCCACCGGTGCCTTTTTGGCGATAGATCTTCTTGGTCGAGTATTTGACTTCCGAACGGGTCTTTACCTTGTGGGTACCGGCCTGTGCGTTGTTACGCTGCCAGCGAACCACACGGTGCAGGATGTCTGCACGTGGCTCCAGACCAAAGAGGTCAGCGTTCAGCTCGATGTCGCCAGCTTTGCTGCCGTCGAGATTCATCACATCAAGTTTCATGCTTCACCACCTTCCGCAGGGGCTTCGCTCGCAGCGGCTTTGATACCGGCTGGGAAGGGAAGACCTTCAGGAGCTTTCTTCTTCACGGCATCCTTGACGGTGACCCAGCCAGACTTTGGACCAGGTACGGCGCCTTTGATGAAGACCAGACCGCGGTCAGCGTCAGTTTTGACGACTTCCAGGTTCTGTGTGGTAACGCGGGCAGCACCCATGTGACCAGCCATCTTCTTGCCTTTGAAAACCTTACCGGGATCCTGACACTGGCCGGTGGAACCGTGCGAACGGTGCGAAATAGAAACACCGTGTGTCGCGCGCAGACCACCAAAGTTCCAGCGCTTCATCGCACCGGCAAAACCTTTACCGATCGATGTGCCGGTCACGTCAACTTTTTGACCTTCCAGGAAGTGCTCGGCCGAGATTTCGGCACCAACTTCGATGAGAGCATCAGCAGGCACGCGGAATTCCACGAGCTTACGCTTGGGCTCTACCTTGGAGGCCGCAAAGTGACCACGCATCGCCTTGGAGACGCGCTTCACCTTGGCGGAACCCGCACCGAGCTGAACAGCTGTGTAGCCGTCTTTATCTTCGGTACGCTGAGACACAACCTGCAGCCCGTCCAGGTGAAGAACGGTCACAGGGATCTGCTGACCATCTTCCAGGAACAGGCGCGTCATGCCGACTTTTTTTGCAATAATACCAGAGCGCATTATTTATACCCTCCGTTCTTAAGATTGCAGTTTGATCTCGACGTCCACACCAGCGGCCAGGTCGAGCTTCATCAGCGCGTCCACGGTCTGGGGGGTCGGATCAACGATGTCGAGCATACGCTTGTGCGTACGGATCTCGAACTGGTCACGAGATTTCTTGTCAACGTGGGGGCCACGCAGAACAGTGAATTTCTCGATCTTGTTTGGCAGTGGGATCGGGCCGCGAACAGTCGCGCCGGTCCGCTTGGCAGTGTTGACGATCTCTTGTGTGCTGGAATCCAGTACACGATAGTCAAATGCCTTCAGCCGAATACGGATATTTTGGCTTTGCATTAGTCAGCCTTTATCTAGGCGTTGAGGTTGAGAGGAGGGGCAGCGACCACCGCTTACCCTCATCGAACCCAAAAGGCGGGAATCACCCCGCCTTACTGTTCCACCAGGGAACTAGCGCCCTATACGCCCGAACGACGCATGGAGCAAGAGGTTTCGCGCACGAAACAGTTGCGCTCGAAGGAGGCGGCGGGTTGGGCGCTATTTGCACGCTTATCCGGCATCTCTTTCTACAATTGATTTACGTGCATTGTAGCCAGCCCGATATCGCCATTAAATTTTGCAAGTTTGCGATTTTCAACCAAACAGACGCCAGCTTTCAAATAATATGCAGCCAACGGAAAAGGGCGCCCCTTTGGGCGCCCTTTTGTAGAACTTAGCCGAGTTGGTCCCGGCGATTTTTCCCGATGGAAAAAACCACCTGCCACAACCAGACGCGCAAGCGCGTCTTAATCGGTGATTTTGGACACAACGCCGGCACCAACGGTACGGCCGCCTTCACGGATGGCGAAACGCAGGCCGTTTTCCATCGCGATGGGCGCGATCAGTTCAACGTCGAACTTCAGGTTGT
>NZ_JAJQRG010000012.1:83974-88694 GCF_021228235.1 Pseudophaeobacter flagellatus | reverse complement strand
TCCTGATGGTCAGCCCGCTTGAAGATATCTGGTCGAAAACACGACCTGTAACCGTATCTTTACTATGGCCTTGACGCGGTAGCAGACTTTGGCTGCGTTGCAGAAAATCTGCAAGGTGGGCTCCAAGCTGCCTTGCGGCGGTGCAGCAGCAAGATCACAGTGAGACCCTACCTGACTGCCGTGAGCTAATGACGGCAGCCAGCCCAAAGACGACCTTCCAGCAGGGCGCAGCGCAGGCTCTGCTGCAGGCGCGAGAGGTTTCCCAAGAGCGGACATTCGGGTCTGCTCAACCAACCAGGGCGACGCTGCAATCAGTGCAGAAGTCAGCGAAGCGCAGGTTGTGACCTTTGCAAAGTCACGAATGCGCTGCCATTTTCGGGCGAAACCAGATTTACACTGCTGCGATGCAGTACAGCAAATTCGCCGTTCGCCGTTCGCCGTTCGCTGCGGTTGCGAAGCCACAGGCCCGGTCAACTCACGCTTTGCGCGACAAAGCTGACGTTAAGATGTAATCACTTTCGCGGTCAGCCGAGGTTTGTCTGCGCCGTCTCTTCCGACCCAAGGCACTACTCGCGCGTCCACACTGCAACATGTGCAGGCGCAGGGAATTCGACTGTGCCATCTGCTGCCGCAAACGTGTCCAACCGCGTCTCCGCCGCCGCAACCAGCGCTTCAAACCCGTCGTCATCGATAAAGTCAGACAGCGTCCATCCACGAACATCCATTCGGACCCATTCCCGGATGGACGCAAATCGTGCGACTCCAGAAATGGTGGTCACGGCCGCGCCGTCAAGCCCGCCTGCCTTGAGCACGTTCTGGAACGCCTGCCTGTCGCCAAGGACAAAAGGAGCGCCGAGGGCGTCTGAAGCGCTTTGTCCGAACATCTCGTCGATGAGCTGTATCATGCACGCATAGCCGGGTGAGTTAGCAGCAGCATCCCAGACAGAAAGGGCGATCCTGCTGCCCGGGCGAAGCACGCGGCGCATTTCATGAAGGGCCTTCGATCTGTCGTCGAAGAACATCAACCCGAATTGGCATAGGACGACATCGAAAGAATGATTGTCAAACGGAAGCGCTTCGGCCAAGCCTTCAACCCACTTGATGCCTGGAGCATGCTTTTGCGCGACGGAGAGCATGCCGGCATTTCGGTCGAGTCCGACAATGCGGCCGCCCGACCCGATACGCGAGGCGGCCTCGCGTGTTGTCGCGCCTGTTCCACAAGCCACGTCGAGCACATTGTGGGTTACCTCAATTGCTGCTGCGTCGCAAAGCGGGCTCGCCCATTCGCCAAAGAGCGCAGGCACGAAGAATTCGTCATAGATTTCGGCTGCGGACCTGGATACCTGCCCAGCACTGGCGGCGTTTGTGGTCATGATTTCACCTCGCGGTTCGATTGCGGTCGGACCAATGATGACGTATGCTACCCTCTGCAATATAGTTCAAAATATGTAGCAACGTGGAAGGCGGGTCGGATGAAATCCTATGGCCAGTTTTGCCCGGTCGCCAAGGCGGCGGAGCTTTTTTGCGAACGCTGGAACGCGCTCATCGTTCGAGACCTTGCGGCGGGACCGCGTCGGTTCACCGAGCTAAAGCGCGGCGTTCCGCTGATGTCGCCATCGCTTCTGTCGGCCCGCTTGAAGTGGTTGATCGATGAGGGCGTAGTCGTGCGTCACGATATTGGTGAGAAGCGGCCGGGCTATGCATTGACCGAAGCCGGGCGTGAGTTCGTCCCCCTCGTCGAGGCCCTTGGTGTCTGGGGACAGAGATGGACGAGGCGCAAACTGAGGGAGCACGAAATGGACATCGGGCTTCTTGTTTGGAGCCTGGAAAGTTCCACCAACCCGAATGCGTTCGGCGCGAAGCGCTGCCTCATTCGGCTTGAGCTGACGGACCAAATAGACTCGAAACGGTTCTGGTGGTTTTTGAACCAGAAAGGGCGATGTGAACTTTGCGTCGATGATCCGGGCGGGGAGGTGAGCCTTTATGTGGCATGCACCCTTGCCGATGCCATTTATGTCATAAGAGGGGATATTTCTCCGGCCTCGGCAATGGACAAACAGATTCTGGAGTTTCACGGCGACGGCTGGGCGCGCCGCGCGTTCACGAAATGGCTCAATCTCGCCCCTATCACGCAGGTGTCGTCGCGCCGTTCGAACGCGTAGGAAAGTTCCGCTTTGGGCTCAGAGCCGCCTTGCGGCAGTGCGGCGCGTGATTTTCACTGTCACCCGCCCTGGTCGGCCACACCGGATGCCCGGTGCCAGCCCTTTCACGACATTCGTTCTGCACCTGCATCAGATGGCTCTGCCTACTGGCCAGGGCGGTTTTCGGACATTCGCTGCGCCATGTACCGATGACCGCTATGCCTAATGGTAACTGCATGGGCTGCTGGTCACTCCGGCGCTACCCCGCGCAAGGCGTCGATCATATTCTTAGAGTTGTGCGATGGCGACAGTTACCAACCCCTTCTGTCCATCTAGGCCGATTCTCTTGCCTCCGCCGATCTGATTTGGCTATGAGTTACATAGTCGAGCAAATCGCATCTTTAAAACAATGGGCGGCGAAGAAAATTGAGAGTAGTTGTCTCGTATAAAATAAAAAACAAAATCACAATTGATACGCCCTTCGTAGTGCAGCACGAAACAAGAGCCTATCATTTAGCAAGGGATGAGGGGGAAATTTCAGAAGTATCTGTCATTTTCACCGGGCAGGACGTTGGAAACGCACCAACGTTCACATCCGGTGACGGTGGAAATAAAATACCGAAAATCTCTGTCAAGGATAACTATTCTTTGTTGGCGGAGAGAGATATTCGGTCTTGGCAGTCAATTTTGGCGCCCTACCAGTGCCTCGATATAGATTTTTCCACAAAAGAAACCGCTTACCATGCTGAAACCACTGAAGAGCAAGAGGCTATCAAACTCAAGACTTTCAAGATTGAGACAGGTGAGTACAAAGGACCATCATCCGAGGATTTTTCTTTGTATGGAAGAGCCTTCCTAGCAATCCCCAAACACTATGACACAATTGCGAAAACCGCTTTTTACATCGAAGGGGTTCACCATCTAAAATCCGGCCACTGTATAGATGCCTACAATTTATTTTACTTATATCTAGAGGCGAATTTCAACCTCCCATTCAAAATGGCCGCTGCGAAGAAATCCCTTATGGGGAATCCGGAGTTCCAACGGGCTCTTAAGCAGCAGGCGAAGGATAAAACTTGGCACCGGTCCGATGTAACTCTGACATTGGAGGGGATTTCCGCCCCAGAATATGACGCCGAAAAGCTCACAAAGAGCATCATCAAACTGAGGGGGCATTTGCGCCATAACACATTGTCAAATCCCAACCGATGGGACCCACACAACCAAGATAAGCACAGGCAAGACGCCGTTTTCTTGTCTGGCGTTTGTCAGTCTCTAGCCTCCCCGATTTTTTCCACGACATTTGAACCTGAGTATGCAGACGAGTTTCTGCGCCTTGCACAAGAGAAAAAACATATGACGAAAATCAATGTGACCATCACTATAAAGGATTTGGCTTCGGCGTTGCCGCACGACATTCATCTCGATATGAACATCCCGACCGTGGATGACACGCCGAATTTAGCCAAGACCGCAATGGAAAATGCGTTACAGTATGTAAACGAAAATGCGCCAGGGGCTGACCTTTACGCAATTCGAGCAAACCTATCTCCTAGAGGGGTGGAGTTATTCAGGTATGATTTGGGACCGAGTATCGGCAGAAAATAACCTTTGGCTGTAGTACCCGACTTGATGTAGTACGCATAAGTTTAGCGTGCATGCCCACCAACAATGTCGAGGACGTACGGAAGCTATTTTTGCCGACGCCTCGCTTAGCGCTGCGTTTCGCGAATTTTCCTGAAACCGCTGACAGCGGTCATTGAAGTGCGACGGGCAAGAACGTCGGCTCCGGGCCGCTCGCCGAACTTTGCAAAGGTTACTATCTGCACTTCGCTGACCTTGATGCGAGGCGCAGCATCGCCTGGGGCGGTTCAACAGTGCGAAGGTCCGCTCTCGGGAACCTTCTTCGCGCTTGCAGCAAAGCATTCGCTGCGCCCTGGTCAACAGCGCAAAACAGAGAAAAGTCGCTTGATCACAAAGAACAATCCCTGTTTAATGGCGCAGCAATCCGCCGCTATACCGGCGATAAGATAAACAAACAGGCAAGCGGCGCTCAAATGATGATTTTCTTTCGAGAGCGCTTAGCCGTTCTCGCTGTCCCAAAGACCGGGACATCCAGCTTGGAAAAAGCACTGGATCCCAAGGCTTCAGCCACTTTCCGTGGTCCGCCGCAGCTCAAACATACCCGTGCACGCGAGTTTGAGACCAATTTTCGATCCCTGTTTGAAAAGAAGGGTCTGCCACCAATCGAAACCATGGCTGTCATGCGCGAGCCGATCCAATGGCTGGGCAGCTGGTTTCGCTATCGTCAACGCCCATCCTTACAGGGCCACCCCAAGAGCACTGCCGGTGTCAGTTTTAACGACTTTGTGGCGGCCTATCTTACCGAGGGTCGCCCCGCCTATGCCAATATCGCTCAGCAGGCAGATTTCATCACGGATAAAAACGGGGCGCTTCTGGTCGATCACCTGTATTCCTATTCTGACCTGCCTGCTGCACTTCAATTTCTAGAAAAGCGTCTGCAGCAGACAATCACTCTGCCGTTGGTCAATAAATCCCCCCAAAAGGCCAGCCAGGAT
>NZ_JAJQRG010000012.1:0-83874 GCF_021228235.1 Pseudophaeobacter flagellatus | reverse complement strand
ATGTCCCTGTCACCAGAGTTAACCGCAGAACTGCACAGGGCAAACGCCCTGGATTTCGAAATTTATGAGGCGCTACAAAGCGGAAACCTAAGCCGTCTCCGCTAAACGTATCTGCGACGACGCTGATGGCTCAAGGGTCGGTGCGACGGTTTCCGCTATCTCAGTTTCATCAGTTCTTCCCTGAAGGCTTCGGTTGGTGTGCGCCATCCCAGACACTTGCGTGGCGTGCCGTTCAAGCGGTCGCAAATCGATTTCATATCTCGATTTGTGAGCGTGGCGACAGGCACGTCCCTTGGCAGATACCGGCGAGCGCACTTGTTCAGGTTCTCGACAGAACCCTTTTGCCACGGTGCTTGCGCCATCTTTCATTCTCCTTTCTTTCCAGCAAGATAGGGGAAATTTCGCAACCCAGTATAGAATGTGCCCGCATAGCAAATCATTCTGTGATAATCCATGTTATGGTATATTTTTCACAATATTGACGTCTGGACCCGTTGATATTTTGGCGTCTTGTATTCTGGCAGCCGGTCCCTCCGGCATTAGAACAGGAAATCATCCGCCGTGATCTCTCCGGGATGCAGCCCCTGCAGCAGGATCTCACCCTGCCCGGTGCTCAGCCGCAGGCCATTGCTTTGCTGGCTGAGCTCCAGATCGCCGAAGCCATCGCCCCAGATTTTCATGCCGCTCAGATCGATCATGTCTTCGCCGGGGGTGAAATCGCGGATCGTGTCCCACCCGTGTTGGCGCCCAAAGGCAAAGGTATCTGCGCCAGCGCCGCCAATCAGCAGATCGCCACCGGCATCCCCCGACAGCCTGTCATTGCCGTCACCACCCGACAGGGTATCGTGCCCGTAACCGCCACGCAGATCATCATCGCCCGCATCGCCATAGGCCCAGTCCGTACCACCGCCGCCCAACAAGGTATCATTGGCCGCTCCGCCCACCAGCCGGTCGGCGCCGCGTTGCCCCAGCAGCAGATTGGCGCCGGCACCGCCCCAGATCCGGTCATGGCCAGTCCCGCCGCGCAGCTCGTCATTGCCGCTGCCACCATAGAGGGAATCATTGCCCGCATTGCCGATGAGCACATCCGCCCCCAGATCGCCCCAGAGCATGTCATTGTCCTGCTGCCCCTTCAGGATGTCATTGCCCGCGCCGCCATACATCCGATCCCGCCCCTTGCCGCCCTGCAAGACATCATCGCCCAGCTCTCCCTCCAGGGTATCAGCCCCCCAGCCCCCGCACTGGGTGTCATTGCCATCGCCGCCCATCAGCATGTCTGAACCACCCCTGCCCAGAATCAGATCATCACCACCCAGCCCCTGGATCTGATCAACAGCCCAGGATCCCGCCAGGGTATCGGCCAGGCCGCTGCCATAGTGGATGTCTTCTTCCCAGGTCTCGCCCAGGGGCACCCGGTCGGGGCTGTCAAAGCGGCCAGTCGGCCAGATGTCTTCCAGGGTCAGGCGCGCGCCATTGGCGCTTTTGATTTCAAACCAGAAGCTGCCAAACTGCAACAGGATGCCATCGGCCAGGCCCTGATGCTGCAACTGGGCCGGGCTGTACAATCCAGGGATCAACGACAGGTCCAGGCTGTCTTCACCGGGGCGAAAATCCATGACCGTGATCTGTCCGGCCTCTGACAGGCCCAGCACAAACCGGTCTGCCCCGCTGCCACCGGTCAGCTGGCTGTCAGCGCCACTGGCCACCAGGATATCATCACCGCCCCAGCCCAGCAGCTGCGCCGCCCCGGTGCCGCCTTGCAGCAGATCATCGCCCCGACCACCATTCAGCTGCCCCTGCTCCAGGCTGCGCACCGCGCCAAGATCCGAGAGATCCAGCGCAAAGCGGGAAATCCCGCCCCAGCTGCCAGAGGTCACGTAGATTTCCAGCTGATCCCCCAGCAAAGCAGTCTCTAGCGCCGTGACATTCCCGAGCCCCAACCCGGTGGCATCGGCCAGGCTGGTGATATGCAGCAACTGCCCCGATGGCAGCAGCCGCAGCAGGCTGAGCCCATCATCCGCCCCGGCGGCCAGCACCAGCACATGATCGCCCAGCTCAACCACCTTCAGCACCGAGGCACCGCCAAAGCGCGTGGCCAGCGTATCGTTCAGCTGATCCGCCAGGCTGAGACTGCCATCCTCGGCCACCCGCAGCACGGACAGGGACCCGGTGCCCGCCGCCGCCAGGATCAGCCAGGTCGCGCCATAGGCCTGAAGACTGTGCAGCGCGCTGGGATCGGCCACCGGCAGCCCCTCGACGGTGCCAAAGCTGTCTGCCGCCTGCAGCGCCCCCGACTGGCTATTGATACGATAGCTCTGAACCCCCTCGCCGGTGGGATCCAGGGCAAAGAGATAGCCCCCCCCCTGCCCCGCTGCACTGCTGATTGCCAGTCGACTGCCACCTGGCACTTGATAGGCCGCACCGGTCCCATAGGTGGCCAGCTCTGCCGTTGCCTGGCCCTCGGCGTCCAGCCGCCAGCCCTGCAGCTCTCCTTCTGCGGTGACCCCGTAGACCAGGCTGTCCCCCTGGCCGAGGCTCAGCACCGCCAGGGTCTCCAGCCCCTCTGTCGGGGCCAGGCTTGCCGCCTGTTGCCCGGCCAGATTGCCATTGCTGTGAATGTTATAGGACAACAGGGCCCCGGCGCTGCTGTACTGCTGCAACAGGCGCATCTCGCCGCCGATCTCGGCACAGGTGATCTGGCCAGTGCCCAGGCTGGCATTTTCATGCCAGTAGCGTTGCAGCAGCACCGGGGCGGCACCGCTGCCATCCAGGCGAAACAGGCTCAGCCCGCCATTGACGCCGGTGTTGGCATAGAGCCAGCTGCCGTGATCCGTCTGCACCACCTCCAGATCGCGCAGATCCACATCAAAGCGATCACTGCCCGTCTGAAAACGCTGCTGAAACTCGAATTCCATCTTTGCCACCCCAGGTCCCACCTTTTGAAACCAGAAGAAACTGCCATGCCACAGGGGCCGACAGCGGGGTCGAAATGCGGCAAAACAACGATGATTGTTTACAGATTGAAGACAATCCCTAAGGCCTCTCCCTGCGTGGGAAATTTCCCGACCCCATCGCTGATTTGGCAACGATCCGCGAAAAAATGGTACTTTGTTTCCGAGGATAGCACCGTTTATGCAGCACTTTCACCGCCGCTTTGCCCGCCGCGCCCCCGCCTGCGGCAACCGTTGCCAAAGCGGCAACCGGGGCGCGCGCCGCGTTAGCCGGGCCTTGACCTTGCCGGGCGATGCTGGCGCGCAGGTTTTGCCACCTGCCCCGCCCCATCTTCCCCGCCCCGCCTGCCCCACACCTGCCCCCTAGGAGCCCGCCCCATGTCCGAGACCTCTGCCATTCTTGCCCTGCCCTATCTGCTGGCCTCGCAGGCGCAAAAACACGTGACCCATAATGAAGCCCTGCAGCTGCTGGATGCGCTGGTGCAGCTGCGGGTCACTGCATTTGACGCCACCCTCCCCCCGCTGACGCCCAGCCTCGGTGAGGCCTATGCCCTGGGTGCCGCCCCCAGCGGGGCCTGGGCCGGACAGGCCAACCAGCTGGCCATCTGGCAGGGAGAGGCCTGGCTGTTCATTGCGCCGCAGCCCGGCTGGCGCGCCTGGGGGCTGACCCCGGCCGAGCTGCGCATCTGGCAGGGCGGCAGCTGGGGGCTGGTGCAGGCACAGACCCAGAATCTGGATCAGATCGGCGTCAACACCAGCGCCGATACCACCAATCGGCTTGCCCTTGCCTCTGATGCCAGCCTGTTCAGCCATGACGGCAGCGGCCATCAGATGAAGCTGAACAAATCCGGCCCTGCGGATACCGCCGCCCTGCTGCTGCAATCCAATTGGTCGGGCCGCGCCGAGATCGGTCTGCTCGGCAATGACGATCTGGCCATCAAGACCTCCAGCAATGGCAGCAGCTGGAACACCGCCCTGGCGCTGAAAGCCAATGGCCATGCCGGCCTGGGCACCGCCAGCCCCAGCGCCCATCTGGAGATTGCCGGCACCGGGTCGGATTATCTGCTCGCAGGGGATGGTGGCGGCACCGGCTTCCGGCTGGCCGCTGATGGCAATGGCAGCTGTGATGGCGCCTGGTCAGGCGGCGGCGCCGATTATGCGGAATGGTTTGAATGGCTGGATGGCAACCCGGCAAACGAGGACCGGCGCGGGGTCTCGGTGGTGCTGGACGGGGCCTGCATCCGCCCGGCCCGTGCGGGCGAGGATCCCATCGGCGTGATCAGTGCCGCCCCGGCGGTGATTGGCGATGGCGACATGGATGAATGGAAACAGCGCTGGCTGCGCGATGACTTTGGCGCGCCGCTCCTGGGGCCGGATGGGACCCGCCGGGAAAACCCCGCCTATGATCCCAACCGCCCCTATCAGCCGCGCAGCCAGCGCCCGGAATGGGGGCTGGTGGGGCTTTTGGGCAAGCTGCGCCTGCGCGCGGGCCAGCCCCATAGCGCCTGCTGGCTGCCAATGCGCCGGATCTCTGGAGAGATAGAGGAATGGCTGCTGCGCTGATGCCCCCAGTCTGCCGCCCGCAGCCGCCCGCGCGCCTAGCCCTTGGCCCCCTGACCACGGGCATAAAGGTCTTCATAGCGCAGGATGTCATCCTCGCCGAGATAGCTGCCGGTCTGCACTTCGATCAGCACCATGGGCAATTTGCCGGGGTTTTCCATCCGGTGTACCGCCCCCAGCGGGATATAGACCGACTGGTTTTCGCTCACCAGCCTGACCTCACCATCAACCGTCACCTTGGCAGTGCCCTCGACCACGATCCAATGTTCCGAACGGTGATGATGGCTTTGCAGCGACAGGGCCGCGCCGGGATGGACATGGATGCGTTTCACCTGAAAGCGGCTGCCCTGGGCCAGGCTTTCGAACCAGCCCCAGGGACGGTGATCCTTGGGGAATTCCGTGGCCTGTTTGGCCCCTTTGGATTTCAGCGCCGCCACCGCAAGTTTCACATCCTGCGCCCGCGAGGCATCGGCCACCAGCACCGCGTCGGACATCGCCACCGCAATCACATCGCGCAGGCCGATGCCCACAACGGCAAGGCCCTCCTCCTCAGAACGCAGCAGGCTGTCGTGACAGTCAATTGCGGTGGCATTGCCACTGGTCACCACCCCCTGACCATCCGCCGCGCTTTCGCGCCAGACCGCATCCCAGCCGCCAAGATCGGACCAGCCGGCCGCAAAGGGCACCACGGTCAGGTTATCAACCTTTTCCATCACCGCGTAATCGATCGAGATATCCTCCAGGGCCTGCCAGGCCGCAGGGTCGAGGCGGAAGAAGCCAAGGTCGCTCTCTGCTGCGGCAATCGCCGTCTCCACCGGGGCCATCAGACCTGGAGCATGGGCGCGAAACGCCGCAAGGATCGCCTTGACCGAGAATAAAAAGATGCCGGCATTCCACAGGAACCTGCCCGAAGAGAGCATCGCCTCGGCGGTTTGGGCATCGGGTTTTTCAACAAAGCGGTGCAGGTCAATGGCGCGCGGGGTGAAATCCGGGGAAAACTCAATGGGCGCGCCCGCCAGCTCAAGATAGCCATAGCCGGTTTCCGCATGGGTCGGCTTGATGCCAAAGGTGACGATCTGACCGGCGCGCGCGGCTTCCTCGCCGGCCGCAACTGCGGCGCGAAAGGCCGCAGCATCGGGCACCACATGATCGGAAGGCGCCACCAGCATCAGCCCATCGGGATCACTTTGCTCCAGATAAAGCGCCGAGGCCAGCACCGCAGGGGCGGTGTTGCGCCCGGCAGGCTCGATCAGGATGGCCCCAGGATCAATGCCCACCTCTGCCAGCTGTTCGGTGACAATAAAGCGGAAATCGGAATTGGTCAGCACCATCGGCGCGGCATATTCCGCCCCCGACAGCCGCTGCGCCGAGGCCTGAAACAGGGTCGTATCGCCCACCAGCGGCACAAATTGCTTGGGGTAGCTTTTGCGCGACAGCGGCCAGAGCCGGGTGCCCGACCCGCCACAAAGAAGAATGGGAGTGATCATGGCTACCCCTTTTGCAATCACATCTTTTGGCCTATTTGGCCCGCAGGTTATCCAGCCCCTGCTTCAGGAACCAGTCATAAGTGGTCCGAATGCCCACTTCCAACGGGATCGTGGCGCGCCAGCCCAGCCGATCCAGCCGGGTGACATCCATCAGCTTGCGCAGGGTGCCATCGGGTTTGCTGGGATCCGTCAGGATCTGGCCGGTAAAGCCGGTGACCCGCGCCACCATCTGCGCCAGTTCCAGAATGCTGACATCCACGCCCGAACCCACGTTGATATGGCTCAGCATCGGCGCGGTCTCGCGGGCATAGCGCCCGGGCTCCAGATCCATCACAAACAGCGAGGCCGCCGCCATATCGTCCACATGCAGGAACTCGCGCCTCGGCTTGCCAGACCCCCAGATCGTGACCTCTTGCAGCCCCGCCTGCGCCGCCTCGTGAAAGCGGCGAATGAGGGCCGGCAGCACATGGCTGTTTTCCGGGTGGAAATTGTCGCCCGGCCCATAGAGGTTGGTGGGCATCACCGAGCGATAATCGGTGCCATATTGCCGGTTATAACTCTCACACAGTTTGATGCCCGCGATCTTGGCCACCGCATAGGGTTCATTTGTCGGCTCCAGCGTGCCGGTCAGCAGGGCATTTTCCGCCATCGGCTGTGCGGCCGCCTTGGGGTAGATGCAGGAAGAGCCAAGCTGCAAAAGCTTTTTGACACCTGCGGCATAGGCCTGATGGATCACGTTGCATTCGATCATCAGGTTTTCATAGATGAACTGGGCAGGGTAGCTGTTGTTGGCAATGATGCCGCCCACCTTGGCCGCAGCCAGAATGACCTGATCGGGTTGTTCTGCCTGGAAAAAATCCTGCACCATGGCCTGATTGGTCAGGTCCAGCTCGGCGCTGGTCCGGGTCAGCAGCGTCAGATCTTCGCCTGCCGCACGCCGCGCCTGCAACTGGCGCAGAATCGCGCCGCCCACCATGCCGCGATGGCCTGCCAGATAAATCTTCATCGCCCTAGACTTCCAGGCTTACCGGCAGGTCCATGCCGTGTTCTTTCAGCAGCGCATGGCGGCGGGCCAGCTTCAGATCCTCGCGCACCATTTCCGAGCACATGTCCTGGACGGTGATTTCCGGCACCCAGCCAAGTGTCTCGCGGGCCTTGGTGGGATCACCCAACAGGGTTTCCACCTCGGCGGGGCGGAAGTAGCGCGGATCAATCCGCAGCAGCACATCGCCCACCTTCAGCGCCGGGGCCGCGTCGCCTTCGATTGCTGTGACAGTGGCGATCTCATCAAGGCCGGTGCCGGTGAAGTCCAGGGTGATGCCCAGCTCGGCCGCCGACCAGATGATGAACTGGCGCACCGAATATTGCTTGCCGGTGGCGATGACAAAATCATCCGGGCTGTCCTGCTGCAGCATCATCCACTGCATGCGCACGTAATCCTTGGCATGACCCCAGTCGCGCAGCGCGTCGATATTGCCCATATAAAGACAATCTTCCAGCCCCTGCCCGATATTGGCCAGCCCGCGGGTGATCTTGCGGGTGACAAAGGTCTCGCCGCGGCGCGGGCTCTCGTGGTTGAACAGGATGCCGTTGCAGGCATACATGCCATAGGCCTCGCGGTAGTTCACGGTGATCCAATAGGCATACATCTTGGCCACCGCATAGGGGCTGCGCGGGTGAAACGGCGTGGTCTCGCGCTGCGGTGTTTCCTGCACCAGACCATAAAGTTCCGAGGTAGAGGCCTGGTAAAACCGGGTCTTTTTCTCCAGCCCGAGAAAGCGGATCGCCTCTAGCAGGCGCAGGGTGCCCATGGCATCGACATCCGCGGTGTATTCCGGGCTTTCAAAAGACACGGCAACATGGCTTTGCGCGCCCAGGTTATAGACCTCGTCGGGCTGCACTTCCTGCAGGATCCGGGTCAGGTTCGAGGTATCGCTCAGATCGCCGTAATGCAGTTTGAAACGGGCGTGATCGGTATGGGGATCCTGATAGATGTGATCCACCCGCTGGGTATTGAACGACGAGGCCCGGCGCTTGATACCATGCACCTCATAGCCTTTTTCCAGCAGGAACTCTGCCAGATAGGAGCCATCCTGGCCGGTCACACCGGTGATAAGCGCTCGTTTCATGCCTCTTCCCTCTTTTGTCGGCCTGCCATCTGCAGCCTGCCGGGCCGCAGCTGACACGGCAGCAGCCCCCGCCACCGAGAAGTACGAGGCAGGCGAACAGAGTGCAAGCGCCCCGGCCCGCCTGATCAGCCTGATTTTGCGGCGCCCGCTCTCGTCAGGGGCTGCGATCTCGGCTAGGGTCAGCCCCGCAAGAGCCGTCGTGACAACAGAAAGCCCACCAATGCCTCAGAGCGCCGCCGCGGCCCAAGCCCCGCAAACCGTCCTTGTTCATATCGGCAAATGCGGCGGCTCTACCCTGCGCGACGCCCTGGAAAACAGCGGCTCCCCGATGGATATCATCGCCCATGTCCGCCAGCCCCCGGTGGCACCGCACTATCGCTATTATATCACTCTGCGGTGCCCCATCAGCCGCGCCATTTCAGCCTTTTACTGGCGCCGCAAACTGGTGCTCACCGAGGCCAGCCAACCGGACCGTTTCCCCGGCGAAGCGCAGATCCTGCGCCACTATGGCAGCCTGGATGCCTTGGCCCGGGCGCTCTATCGTCCCGATGGCAGAAAAAATGCCCTGGCCCAGGGGCATTTCCTGTCAATCCATCACCTGAGCGAAAACATCGCATTCTATCTGCAGGATCTTCTGGCCGGGATTTCCCCTGATCAGATCCTGGGGGTTTTGCTGCAGGAAACCCTGGATACGGATCTTGCCCGGCTGTTTGGCATCAAGACCCCAGGCCGGGTCAATGACAATCGCCAGGGCACCAAGCCCGAAGAGCGCCGCCTCAGCCCGCAGGGGGCGGCCAACCTGCGCCGCTTTTTACAGCCCGAATATGACTGTATCAAACAGCTGGACCGCTGGGGGAAACTGCCGCCGGGATATTATCAAAACCTCTGCGCCACCGCAGAAACGGCCCGCTAAAGCGGCGCAGTCCAAAAGGCGGGAACAGCTTTCGCGGCCGCCCTCTGTTGCAGAAATCCAGCTGCCACATCCAGGGCTTCGCGAATGGTCACATCCATGTCGAGATAGCGATAGGTGCCCAGACGGCCAACAAAGCTCACCCCTGTGCTGCGCTCTGCCAGGGCCACATATTCCGCCAGCAGCGCCTTTTCCTTGAGCTGGCGAATGGGGTAATAGGGGATGTCCTGCGGCGTAGCACTGCGCGAATATTCCCGGTAGCAGACCGATTTTTCATGGTTCTCCCAGGGGGCAAAATGCTTGTGTTCGGTGATCCGTGTATAGGGAACATCGACATCGCCATAGTTCATCACCGCGCAGCCCTGATAATCCCCGTCATAGGTGAATTTTTCAAAATCCAGGGTGCGATAGCCCAGGCGACCCAGCTCATAGTCGAAATAACCATCCAGCGGCCCCGAATAAAAGACATGGTCATACTCCTGCGTCTCGGCCCGGTTGAAAACAGTCTCTAACCTGACGCTTATGCCCGGATGATCCAGAATGGCCGCGATCATCTCGCTATACCCCTGCTCTGGCATTCCCTGATGTTTGTGAAAGAAATAGTTATCGTCATAGGTGAAGCGCAGCGGCAGGCGCTTCAGGATGGAGGCGGGCAATTCCCTTGGCGAAACGCCCCATTGCTTCAGGGTGTAGCCCTTGAAAAACGCCTCATACAGGTCCCGCCCGACAAAGCGCAGCGCCTGTTCCTCAAAGCTTTGCGGATCCTCTATCGTGGTATCGGCCTGGGTCTCGGTAATAAAGGCGCGGGCCTCTGCCGGGCGCAGGGTCTTGCCAAAGAACTGGTTGATGGTGTGCAGGTTCACCGGCAGGGAAAACACCTGGCCCCGGGCGGTGGTCTTCACCCGGTTCTTATAGGGTTTGAACGCGGCAAAGCGGTTCACATAGTCCCAGACCTCGCCATCATCGGTGTGAAAGATATGCGGCCCGTAAACATGCAGCAGCACCCCGGTTTCGGGATCACGCGCGGTATGACAATTGCCGCCGATATGATCGCGGGCGTCGACCACCTGGACCTGATGGCCCGCCTCGGCCAGCTGGCGACCGATCACCGCCCCCGAGAGCCCGGCCCCCACCATCAAGAACTTGCCTGCTGCCATCTCTGGGCTCTCCTGTGTCTGCTCTGCCTTTGCGGGCCCACCGTTCTGCCGGGGCCCTCTGGAATGGGGCCCTTATTTCATCAGTTCCTCATGCAGGGCAATCGCCTCTTCCAGATCGTCAAAGTAATGCACCTTGCCATCTTCCAGTACCAGGCCGGAATCGCAGTATTGGCGCAGCTCGGGCATGCCATGGTTGACCATGATCGCCCCCGACTGGCGCATGCGTTCAGCAAAGACCGCCCGGCTCTTGCGGCGAAAACTGGCATCGCCCACGGCGGTGACCTCATCCACCAGATAGGTGTCAAACCGAATCCCCATCGAGGCGCCAAAGGTCAGACGCGCCCGCATGCCCGAAGAATAGCTGCGCACCGGCATGTGGTAGAATTTCCCCAGCTCAGAAAAATCTTCGACAAAATCCACCAGCTCTTTGGTATCGACCCCGTAGACACGGGCGACAAACCGCACGTTTTCCGCCCCGGTCAGCTGGGCATGAAAAGAGCCCCCCAGCCCCACCTGCCAAGAGATGGTCCCATCAGAGACCACCCGGCCCTGGTCCGGGCGCATGGTGCCGGAAATGATCTGCAACAGGGTGGATTTCCCCGCGCCATTGCGCCCCAGCAACGCCAGCGATCGTCCGGTGGGCAGGGTGAGGTTCAGATTGTCGATGACAATCTTGCGCTCGCCCTTCAGCCAGAAGCTCTTGGTCAGGTTTTCAAGCCGGATCATGCCGTGCCTGCTCTGTCATCTGTTTTGTCATAGGGCCGCTTCAGCTGCGATCACGGATGGAATAATAAATCAGCGCCAGGATCGACCAGAGCAACAGCAGGAACAACGTCGCCAGCCCGATCAGCAAGAGCCGTTGGGGATATTCCGCCTGCTGCGGCCGGGTCGGGTTGATATAGGTCGCCAGATAGCGGCTCTGCCGGATCGCTTCGTCGCGGGCCAGCGCCAACCCGGTAAGCGCGGCGCGATAGGACTCTTCGGTATATTCACGATCCACCGTAAGCCGCTCGAACTCGGAAATCAGCGAGGGATAATCCTCGCCAACGGCCCCGGTGTCGGTATTGGTAGAGGTAAAGGTCTGGCGCTCGCTGTCGATCCGCTGGCGGATCACATCAATCAGCTGTTGCCCCTTTTTCAACCGGGGATCGCCATCGGCCACAGTGCCGCGCAACAGGTCATAATCGATCAATGCGGTGGCCAGCTGCTGTTGCAGATTGTTCATCACCCCCATGCGCCCCTGAATATCCGCCTCCGGGTCGACAATGCGGGTGCGGGTGCGGAACTGGGTCAGCGCCTCGCGCGCCATCTTCAACTTCTCGACCGCCTCGTCAAGATCCGCCTGGGCATAGCCAATCGCATCAGCCCTCGCCTGTTCGTTCAGTGCATTGATGCGGATCTGGCTTTCCTTGACAATGGCCTGGGTGATGGCTTGGGCGGTTTCAGGATCAAAGGCCAGCGCCTGGACCTCGATCAACCCTGAACCGCTGTCATAGGAAATGCTCACGATGCGCTGCCAGTACCAGACCATTTCTTCTTGCGTCGCATCCGGCCAGATCGAAAAGGCCCAGTCACGCGGCCAGTGCTGACTGTAATGGGCCCGCAGGTCCACCACCTCGTCCACCACCGCGATCATCTCCTGGCTTTGGATGAATTCATACAGGATATCACTGTCCGAGGCAGAGGAGCTGGAGGCAAAGCTGGCCAGCCCGCCCAACAGATCTGTCGCCGAGCCGCTGCTTTCCTGACTGCGCACGGTAAAGCCCGTCGTCGACTGGTATTGGTCCTCTGCCACGGCAGTCAGATAGAAGATCACCGCTGCAATCGGCAGCACCACCAGCAGCACAAAGCTGAGGATCAGCCCCCAGTGGCGTCTGCGCATCTTGGCAGGGCCGGCCAGTGGAAAGCTTTGTTCCTGCAGCTTGGCCTCGGCCTCCTGCAGACGCAGACGCAGATTCTGCAACTTCTGTTGGGCCTTGGGGACAGCCTTCTGCCCCCCCCCCTGCCCGGCCTTGAGGCCCGTATTTTGGGTGCCTTTGGGGCCAGCGCCGGATTTGGCCGCAGGTTTCCCCCCAGGCCTGGCCCCGGATCTGGCCTCCGGGGCCGCTTTCGCTCCGGTTGCTGTCATGGGGTCTTGTTTACCCGCATCCACATTGCTCCCATCCATGCTGACCCCATTTTCTGTCTTCTCGAATCCATCAGGCCTCTGCCTGAAAAACCACTGGTCTGAAAATCACTGGCGATCTGCCCTGTCTCTTCTGCGATGATAAGCAGCCAGAGCCATTTGTAATTGCCCGCATCCTGGCCCATAGTATCGCCTGCCCGCCCGTCCTTCACAACCACAGATTCCCGCAGGGAGCCCTATGCAAAGTCGCCCCGCTGCCGCCGCCTCTGACGGCCTCTCTGAGACCTCGCCCCAGGTTCCCGCAGCACAGCTGCCCGCCTCTGGTGCCAATCGCAGTTTTTCATCGCTGCGCACCATCGTGGCGCTGATGTTGCGCGAGATGGCCACCCGCTATGCCCGCACGCCGGGGGGCTATCTTTGGGCCATCATGGAACCCCTGGCCGCGATTATAGTGTTGTCTTTTGGCTTTTCCCTGGTGATGCGGACCCCCGCCCTGGGCACAACATTCCTGCTGTTCTACGCCACTGGCTATGTTCCCTTTGAACTTTACAACAAGGTTTCCAATACCGTGGCCCGGGCGATTGCCTTTTCCGGGCCGCTGTTGCGCTTTCCCTCGGTGACCTGGGTCGATGCCGTGCTGGCCCGGTTTCTGGTCAATAGCCTGACCTCTATTCTGGTTGGGGTGATCCTGGTCAGCGGCATTCTGATGGTGACCGAGAACCGCGCCGTGATTGATATGCCCGCAGTTGTTACCGCCCTTTCGATGACCATGGTTCTGGGCCTTGGCATTGGCGTCTTGAACTGCGCGCTGATCGGGTTGTTCCCAATCTGGGAGGTGGTCTGGTCCATCATAACCCGCCCCCTGTTTCTGGCCTCGGGCATCTTTTTTCTCTATGATTCCCTGCCCGGATTTGCCCGCGATATCCTGTGGTACAATCCGCTGATCCACATCATCGGCCTGTCCCGGTCCGCCTTTTATCCGACCTATGCGGCAACCTACGTCAACATCCCCTATGTGATCTTTGTCAGCCTCATTCTCATGGCTCTGGGGCTTTTGCTGCTGGGGCGCTATCATCGCGACATCATGAACAATTAGGCCCGCCTGGGCCTGACAAGCCCAGACAGCTTGCACAGGCGTGCTTTCAGCCCTTTTTCCGGGTTCTGGCAAGATCCAGAACCCGTGCATGCGACATCACCCGACGCTGGCGCAGCCCATCCCAGATGGCGCGCCGGATCAGTCGCAGGAACGCCCGCCGCTCTCCGCGGTGCAGCCGCACCTTGGACAGCCATTTGGGCACAATCACCAAGAGCACCGGCCAGAACAACCAGCCCGCCGCCATCTGGTACAGCAACAACAGGTTGCGATGGTAATAGTAGACCTTCCACAGCGGAATAAAGCGGCCTCGCTGGGCGCCGCCACTGCCGTCGCGGGCCACAAAGGTGGTAAGGTCATGTTCAAACCGCACCGAAGGTTCAAAGCCGATCCGCCCGCCAGCCTTGCTCAGCCCCAGGGTATAAAGCCCATCGTCGCCATAGATGAACAGATCCGGATCCGGGTAACCGATGCGCTGCACCGCCCGGGCGGAAATGAAGAAGCCAACAAAAGAGGTCACATCGATCTGCAAGCCCGGACCGGCGTAATCGCTGGGCTGCACGTGAAAACCAGAACGGCCGCCCCCAAACAGCGTGCGTAGGAATTCGCGCCCGTGCCAAAAGGGATTGCGTGAGGGGCGGTTCATCTCGCAGATGCCACCTTCGGGAAAATAGACCGCTGCGGCCACCGCATCCCAGGCCCCTTCACTGGCCCAATCTCCTGTCTGCTTTTTGTCGCCGGCACCGCTGCGAAACATCGCCAGGTCATGAAACCCTGCCAGCCCGCCTTTGGCCGGGCGGCCATCATCATCCATCACCACCAGCCAGTCGGGGCGATGCGCCTCCATTGCGCGGCGCATGCCCCTCTCAAATCCGCCAGCCCCCCCACGGTTGCTGGCGCTGCTGACAATATCCAGCCGCACCGCAGTCTGGCTGGCCAGCCAGGCGCCGGTGCCATCGCTGGAGGCATTGTCCACCACCACCACTGCGGCCAGCTCGGCCTCTGGGCTTTCCAGCAGCCGCGCCAGGGTGGCCTGCAATTTATCCAGCCGGTTATATGTCACCACCACCGCCACCAGCCGACCAGCGGCGGCAACCGGCGCAGAAGATATCTGAGCAGGCGGTATCGTTTCTATCTCAAGACCGGTATCAGGGCACACGCAGTGCTTCTCCTCAAAACGCCCCCTTGAAGAAGGATAAGGGGGAACAGATCGCCATCGTTCAGAGGCGCAAAACTCATAAATGCGCGCGCGAGTCAAACCCTTTGCCCCCGGATGCCTCCCGGATGCACCGCCTCAGGCGCATCCAATTTGCCGCTCTCTTTGCCGCAAATGTTTCGCGCGCGAAACATTTGCCCACCCCTATCAGAGCCAAAATATAGTATTAGGCTCTAAAAAGGGGCACAGCCTGCTGTGCCCCTGCCGCCGTTCTGATTGGTGTGCCCGCCTCAGCGCTGTTGCAACCAGACCTTCAACTCCTCCAGAAATGCGGCATCAACCGCCGTTCCGCTCAGCTCGATCCGCTGCGCCCCCGGCTGAAAGCCAATGCGCAGCCCCTCCGCGACCTGGGTGGTCACCCGTTCCTGGGGATTGATCTCTTCCCCTGTGCGCCGGATCTGCGGTCGGGCCTCCTGCGCCCGATGCGGCTCTACAGGTGAGTTTAGAGCCGCATCAGCTGTGGCTTTCTCTGCCGCCTGCCGCGCCGCGAGACAGGCGCTGAGCAGGGCGGTTTCCTTGGCCGCATCGCCCCGTTCACCAGCCTGCAATGCCGTCTTCAAAACCTCGGCAAAGCCTGCATCCTCATTCAGCTGACGCACCAGGGACAGCCCCAGCTTTTCACTGATCGCAGTAGGGAAATACAGCACCGCATCCAGCGCCTCGACCAGGGTGACAAAACTGCCGATCTTGGACCGTTTCGCCCGTGGCGCATTGGCAAACAGCCCCTGCAGCGCTTTCTTCTGGCTGGGAAAGACCCCCTCTTTCAAAGCGCGCACCGCGATACGGGCACGTTCGTAATGGGACAGATTGACCCGAATTTCATTCTCTTCCACCATCGCCACATAGGCGGCTTCGGCGCTTTCCGGGTGGATCACCAGCGCTTTGATCTTGGCAAATTCAGGCTCTGATCCCTGGGCATAGAGCCTGCGCATCGCTGAAAGCCGGCGCCAGCCGGAAATCAGCCCCCAGGATTTTCCATCAATTCGCCCCTCCAGCGGCACCACCTCAATCGGGCTCTGTTGACCACGGGCCCGCAAAGAGCTCATCAGGGCCTCCATCTCATCCGCATCCTGGGTGATGCGATCACGTACCAGATGGGTCTCGTCGATCATCTCCAGGGGAATTTCTTCCACCATCAGGCCACGACTGCGCGCGCGGTGCAGCACCTCGGTGACCTCTTGCAGGGCGGCCTGGGTTGAAACCTCAGCCGCGACCTGGGCAATGGGAGCGGCGCTTTGCGGCGCGGCGGCCAGCGGCCCCGACAGGGCTGATTTCCCCTCGGGCGGGGTGGCAAGATAGGTGTCTTGCGCCGGGGAAAGCCGTTTGCGTTTTGCCATTTGCTGATCTCCTCATCGCGCCAATCTTGCGCCGCTGACCTTGTTAGAGCCTTAGGCCGGCGTGCGCTGGTCCTGCATTTCTGCCTCTTGTTCCAGTTCCGCGCGCCGCCAGACCCCCAAGAGCAGCCGCTTGAAGGCGGCATAGGTGGCATCAAATGTTTCGCGGCCACGCGCATAGGTTTCGCGGTTGAAATCGCGGTAATCGGCCTCGTAGATCCCCGAGACCTGCTCGCCGGCCTGGCCAATCAGCGCGGTGAAATCCTGTTTATGCGGGCTAAGCACCGGCCCCATATAGGCCTGCATCACCCCAGCCAGTTCGCCTTGCTGGGCGCTGTCATAGCGGGTGATCACCGCCCGCACCGCATCCCATTCAAACCCCATCTCGGGCCGCCCCAGCGCCCGGGCCGCCAGGTTTTCGCCCTCCTCAATAGAGGCAAAGGTCGAATGCAGCATGTCAAAGAAACGCCCGGTGCTGTCGAATTCCAGAAAGGACGCCCCCATCGGTACCAAGAGGATATCAGAAGCCGCCAGACCATTGATGGTCAGATATCCCAGGGCCGGCGGGGTATCGATAAAGACGATGTCATAGTCATCCAGCACACCATCTGCGGCCAGCCGGTCGGTCAGCGCATCCCAGAGCTTCCAGCTGCGCGCCGCCATGCGCCAGACCGGGATCTGGAATTCCGCCCAATAGAGGTTCAGCTGCGCCCCGATCAGATCGATATTGGGCCAATGGGTGCCTTGAATGACATCCTGCGCCGTCATCTCCATCGCCGCCGAAAGCGCCTCTTCCAGCGGCTGGGGCGCGTCGCCACGATCCAGGCGACGCTGGTTTTCGGTACGCAGATGTTCGCCGTAATGACGCGCCAGCAGCGGAAAGGCCGTCTGCCATTCATCTTCGACCCGGCCACCAAAGATCGAGGTCATCGACCCCTGGCTGTCCAGATCAATCACCAGCACCTTGTAGCCATCCAGCGCGGCCGACATCGCCAGATGCGCCGCGGTTGAGGTCTTGCCAACGCCGCCTTTGAAATTGGCTACCGAGACCAGTTTGGCCGGCAGGCCTTTGGGGCGATAGGGGGTGTAATCCTTGGCCTTGGAGCCCTGGGCACCAAAGAAGGCACGCAGCACCAGAACCTCATCCAGGGTGAACCATTTGGCCCCCCCTTCGGTTTCCGACCGCCCCTGGGGCAAATCGGGATTGGCCTTCAGCACCCGGCGAAAATGGGCCTGGGCCACCGGGATCAGATAACGGGTGATTTCCCAGGTGGAAAACAGCCGCAGCTCTTTGCGCCCCTCTTCATTCATTCCCCGGCTGGACAGATCGGCGCGCCCTCGCGCACAGCCTGCCGCGATATTGGCAAAGCCTTCGGTGCTGGTGGGGGTGTCGAGCTCGGCCAATGCGGCATCTGGATCAATGTTGAAATAGGGCGGAAGGCTGTTGCCTGCCTTGTGGATATCTCGTGCCATGATGCGCTGCCCATTTGTAAGACCGCTGGTCTGGATCACCTGTGGATCGCGGTGCCTAGCGGCTGATGTATCACCTTTATAGCCTGATATCAGAAAAGGCGGTACATGGAAAGAATGCGCGCACACCTTTTTCTTTTTCTAAGAAAATCATACCTCTGCCAGGGAAATCTGGGGGTATTGATAGCAGGGTTTTGGCTGTGATCTTGGCCTGCTGCATTTTTTTGTACTGTTATTTATGGTTATATAATAGTTACAGGACTGGGGCTTGCGAAGCAAAGCCCTTTTTTCATTGGGTTTCTGGGTCATATTTCTGCAGGCAGTGACTCTGAAACCCCGTTGAGATGACTCTGAACCCCCGAAGAAACGATTCCGGAACCCCGTTGAGAACTCATGTGGATAACTCTAGGGTGGGCGTAATCAAAACCACGAAAGCGAGTCACCTCGGGAGCCTGTGAAATCGGGCGCATACCTGGGGGGCGGGTGGCCATAGGCAAAACGGGCAGGGCACGATGAGTACAGCATTAACAGGGGGGTCCGCAGGCCCCGGCAGTTTTTTCCTTTGCGATATCTTTGATGCCATTCCCAAGAATGATCTGGTCTCGATGGAACATCCGCTGTTTTCTCTAGGGACCCGTCCGGATCGGCGGATCTTGAACTATGAACATAACGGTGCAGAAATCACTGTGGTGCCATCGGTCAAGGGACTGGCGACGATCCATGACAAGGATATTCTGATCTTCTGCATCAGCCAGCTGATGGCGGCGCAGAATGCCGGTCGCCAGGTGTCGCGCACCCTGCATCTCAAGGCGCATGATTTGTTGGTGGCCACCAACCGAGAAACCTCGGGCGATGCCTATCGGCGGCTGCGGGAAAGTTTTGAACGCCTGGCCGGCACCCGGATCACCACCAATATCACGACCGGCGGCGAGGAGGTGACCTCGGGGTTTGGCCTGATTGAACGCTGGGAAATTGTCCGCAAGGCGCGGGGCGGGCGCATGGTGAATGTGGCTGTCACCCTGTCGGATTGGCTGTTTCGCGCGGTGCTGTCAAAATCGGTGCTGACGCTAAGCCGTGATTATTTCCGCCTGCGCAAACCACTGGAACGGCGCATTTACGAGCTGACGCGTAAACATTGCGGCCGCCAGCGGGATTGGACCATTTCGGTCGAGACGTTGTTGAAGAAATCTGGCTCAGCCAGCCCGCGCCGGGTCTTTCGTAAGATGATCCGCGATATGATCACAGCCCAGCCGCTGCCGGATTATGCCATGGAGGAGTTGCCGGGGGATTTGATCCGCTTTCGCCAGAAGCATCGGGTGGTGGAACCAGGTTCAGCCGAAGCGCCGGTATTGAAACAGGCCAGCCTGGAAAAGGCCCGCGATCTGATGCCCGGCGCGGATGTCTACGCGCTAGAGGCCGAATGGCGCGCCATGTGGGAGCGTACAGGCCGACCGCGCCTGCGTCAGGCTGATGCCGCCTTCCTGGGTTGGGTCAAAAAACATAGGGTAGAGTGAGGTATCATCTTTAAGGGCAGGGGGCTTTGCCCCCTCGCGCCAAAGCGCTCACCCCCAGGATATTTAGAGCCAAATGAAAAAGCTTGTAGTGATCGTTTGCTTCATTTGGCCGTAAATATCCCCGCCGGAGGCCGCCAAATGTTTCGCGCGCGAAACATTTGGCTTTATATGTCTATGTGTTTGGCGCGTGGCACCAGCGCGTTGATCTGGGCGATATGCTCTGGCAGGCAGCGGCTGAGAAAATCGTAATGCTGCAGGATATGGGCGCGCGCTGCAGGACCAAGAGCGGCGTAGGTTTCCGGATTTTCCAAGACATCGGTAACCTGGTCGGCAAGGGCGGCTGGGTCAAAGAAATCTACCAGCATGCCGGTTTTCCCATGGGTGACGGCCTCGCGCACGGGGGCTACATCCGCTGCCACCACCGTGGCCTGCATTGACATCGCTTCGAGCAGCGACCAGCTGAGCACAAAGGGCATGGTCAGATAGATATGGCAGCGGCTGATGCGGATGATACGGCAGAGATCATCATAGGGCACCTTGCCCAGAAAATGCACCCGGTTCCAGTCGACACTGTCGCCAAGCTCTGCCTCCATCTCGCCGCGCAGGCCCTTGGGGTGGCTGCTCTCCGCCCCGTAAGAGGTGTCATTGCCGCCAATCATCAGGATCCGGGCCTGAGGCCGTGCCGCCTGAATCCGCGGCAGGGCGCGCATCATGATGTGAAAGCCGCGGGCGCGTTCCATGTTGCGGGCCACATAGGTCACCACCTCATCCGCGCGGGTGAGGGGGCGGTCCAGCCGTCCCAGACCAATTGAGGCGTCGGCATCGGGGCGCAGCCGGTCGCAGCGAATACCATCATGGCAGGTATACATGCGGTCATGAAAGGAGGTTGGAAACCGGTCGCGCTGCCAGAAGGTGGGGGTATGGCCCTGATCCACACATTCGATGCTGGCATAGGGCACGGTATTGCGGGCCTGGGCAAAGAAACCCGCCTGATCATTCACCGGGGCTTCCGGGTCAAAGCCCACCAGCCCGCCACTGGTGCGGTAGAAATATTCAAAGAAGCCGATCACTGGCACATCTGCCCAGACCTCTTTCAGGAACAGCAATTCCCCCCAACCGGTATGGCCAATGATGATGTCGGGCCTGTAGCCCTCATTGCGCTGCAGCTTGCGCGCCGCCATGGCCACGCCCAGCCCGGTGCCTGCGGCGGCCTCCCAGTCTTTCGACAGCCCATAGGCCTGCGGCCCTGGCTGGTGATGGGAGCGGTAGGTGATGGTGCGGACCCCGGGCAGTTTCAGCCCGGTGCGCTGGGTGAGAAAGCTGATCTCATGGCCGCCCTGCTGGACCAGCCAGGCGATCAGCTCTCGGTATTGGCCGGGCATGTTCTGATGGACAAAAAGAAGTTTCATAAACGGGGCTCTGTCATTTGGGGTTCTGGATCTTGGCCGCTGGGTTGCCCCATGCTTGCCGGGGAATGTCCGGGGGCGCAAGATGGTGCCTGGGGTGGCCTTGGGGCTGGCGCAGGGCAAGGGGGCTGGCAAGACAGCCGCATCTGGCGCTTGCTTTTGGTTTTGCGCCAGCTCTCTCTTGCCCATGGCGCAAGGCTGCGGCAAGGAATAGACCATCAAATCTGGGTGCCGGATAACAAGAGGGGATACATGATGCAGGTTGAAGAGACGGGGGTGCCGGGTCTTCTGGTTTTGACGCCGCAGCGCTTTGGGGATGCACGTGGTTTTTTCAGCGAGTGCTGGAACAGGCAGCGGCTGTCCGAGCAGGGGATTGATGTGGATTTTGTGCAGGATAATCATTCGCTGTCGCAGCAGGTGGGCACCCTGCGGGGGCTGCATTATCAGGCGCCGCCGCATGCCCAGGCCAAGCTGGTGCGCTGTGGCCGCGGTGCCCTGTTTGATGTGGCGGTGGATATCCGCCGGGGATCGCCGACATATGGCAACTGGTTCGGCATCGAGCTGACCGCCGAGAACGGCAAGCAATTGCTGGTGCCTGCGGGCTTTCTGCATGGGTTCATCACCCGCGCGCCCGAGACCGAAATTCTTTATAAGTGCAGCGACTATTACGCGCCCGACTGCGATGGTGCCGTGGCCTGGGACAGCTGTGGCGTTGATTGGGGATTTGATGGCGCGCCCCTGCTGTCTGACAAGGACGCCACCGCCCCGGCGCTGGCAGAGTTTGACACCCCCTTCACCTGGCAAGGAGAGTCGGCATGAAGCTTCTGGTGACCGGCGGGGCCGGCTTTATCGGATCTGCTGTGGTGCGTCGGGCTATTGCCGATGGCCACCATGTGGTCAATCTGGATGCGCTGACCTATGCCGCCTGCCTGGAGAATGTGGCCTCGGTGGCGGATCATGCCAATTACGCCTTTGAACAGGCCGACATTCGCGACCGCGCCGGGCTGGATCGGATCTTTGCCGCCCATGCCCCCGATGCGGTGATGCATCTGGCCGCCGAGAGCCATGTGGATCGCTCGATCGACGGCCCCGGCGATTTCATCGAGACCAATATCACCGGCACCTTCAATATGCTGGAGGCGGCGCGCAAATACTGGATTGAGGCAGGCCGCCCAGAGGGGTTCCGCTTTCATCACATCTCGACCGATGAGGTCTATGGCTCGCTGCCCAGTGACCCGGATGTGCAATTCACCGAAGAGACGGCTTACGATCCGCGCTCGCCCTATTCTGCCAGCAAGGCGGCCAGCGACCATTTGGTGCGCGCCTGGGCCGAGACCTATGGGCTGCCGGTGGTGCTGACCAATTGTTCCAACAACTATGGCCCGTTCCATTTCCCGGAAAAGCTGGTGCCGGTGGTGATCCTGAACGCGCTGGCGGGCAAACCGCTGCCGATCTATGGCGATGGTTCAAACGTGCGCGACTGGCTGTATGTGGAAGACCACGCCGATGCGCTGCTTTTGGTGCTGCAACAAGGCGTGCTGGGGCGCAGCTATAATATCGGCGGCGAGAATGAATGTTCCAACCTTGAACTGGTGCAGCATCTCTGCACCATTCTGGATGAGAAACGCCCGCGCGGCGATGGGCAGTCCTACGCCGCGCAAATCACCTTTGTGACGGATCGCCCCGGCCATGACGCGCGCTATGCGATTGATCCCTCGCGGATCCGCGCCGAGTTGGGCTGGCGGCCAAGTGTGACGGTCGAAGAAGGCCTGGCAAAAACCGTGCAATGGTATCTGGAGAATGAGGTCTGGTGGCGCGCCTTGCAGACCCGTGACGGCGTCGGCCAGCGCTTGGGGACGGGACAATAGTGGCTTTCCTGCTGGAAAGCCGGCCTCCGGCGGAGGTATTTGAAGAAAGATGAAAACAGGGCGCAGGACATGAATATTTTGGTGTTTGGAAAAACCGGTCAGCTCGCACAGGAGCTGGCGCGGCTGGACGGTGTGACCTGTTTGGGGCGGGATCAGGCAGAGTTCAGCGACCCGGCAGCAGCAGCGGCGCAGGTCGCAAGCGCTGGCATTGATGCGGTGATCATTGCCGCCGCCTATACGGCGGTCGACAAGGCCGAAGCGGAAGAGAGCCTGGCCACAACCATCAATGCCGAAACACCGGGGGCCATCGCGCAGGCCTGCGCGGCCCGTGGGCTGCCGCTGGTCTATATCTCAACCGATTATGTTTTTGACGGCAGCGGTGATACCCCCTGGCAGCCCGGTGATGCGACCGCGCCGATCAATGCCTATGGCCGCTCTAAGCTGGCCGGCGAATCGGCGGTGCGGGCGGCGGGGGGAGCCACTGCCATTTTGCGTACCTCCTGGGTGGTGTCGGCCCATGGCAATAATTTTGTCAAAACCATGCTGCGTCTGGGGGCGGAGCGCGATCATCTGAGTATTGTGGCGGATCAGATTGGCGCGCCAACTCCGGCGCGCGACATTGCCGCAGCCTGTCTGGAGATCGCACGCCAGCTGCGGGCGGATCCGGGCAAATCCGGCATCTATCATCTGCAGGCCAGGCCCGAGGTCAGCTGGGCCGGTTTTGCGGCTGAGATCTTTGCCCAGGGCAATATTGCCTGCGAGGTTGCAGCGATCCCGACCTCTGACTATCCAACCCCGGCGCCGCGGCCGCTGAATTCAAGGCTGGATTGCACCACGTTAGAGACTGTTTTTAACATTGCGCAGCCCGATTGGCGGGTTGGGCTGGCAGATATTTTGCACGATTTGGGAGCGAGGCCATGACGGCACGAAAAGGTATTATTCTGGCGGGAGGCTCGGGTACCCGGCTGTATCCCATTACCATGGGCGTCTCCAAGCAGCTGTTGCCGATCTATGACAAGCCGATGATCTATTATCCGCTGTCGGTGCTGATGCTGGCCGGTATCCGCGAGATCTGCGTGATCACCACGCCGCAGGATCAGGAGCAGTTCAAACGCACCCTGGGCGATGGCAGCCAGTGGGGGGTTGAACTGACCTATGTGGTGCAGCCCAGCCCCGATGGTCTGGCGCAGGCCTTTATTCTGGCAGAAGAGTTTCTGGCGGGCGCACCCTCAGCCCTGGTGCTGGGGGATAATATCTTCTTTGGCCATGGCCTGCCAAAGCTGCTGGCGGCGGCGGATCAGCAGCCTGCAGGCGGCAGTGTCTTTGGCTATCACGTGGCTGATCCGGAACGCTACGGGGTGGTAGATTTTGACGCTGCGGGCCGGGCCCGTCAGATCATTGAAAAGCCCGAGGTGGCGCCGTCGAATTACGCGGTGACCGGGCTGTATTTCCTGGATGGATCCGCGCCTGCGCGGGCGCGGGCCGTGACGCCCAGCCCCCGTGGGGAGCTGGAAATCACCGATCTGTTGCAGATGTACCTGGATGAGGGCGCCCTGCGGGTTGAAACCATGGGGCGCGGCTATGCCTGGCTTGACACGGGCACCCATGGATCCCTGCTGGAGGCGGGAAATTTTGTCCGCACCCTGCAGGATCGCCAGGGGCTGCAGACCGGCTGCCCGGAAGAGATCGCCTATGAACAGGGCTGGATCGATCAGGCCCAGCTGCAGGCCCGCGCCCAGCTCTTTGCCAAGAACGACTATGGCCGATATCTGGAGAAACTGCTGGGCTAGGGGCTTGTGGTCAGTGGCACCGATTGTGGCAGAGCCACCCGCGCGCCACATATCTTGCGGTATTGCGCCCAAGCCCCATGGTTTTTGGGCGCAATACCGCTATGGTGCCTGACAGGTAATCAAGACAGCTGGGGGGCAGATTCTGTGACCAATCCCGTGCCCCGGCGCAGCAGTATAAAGAGCAGCCCATGCAACAGCGCGCACAGACACCGCCGACCCTGACTGGTTTTGCCAGCGGGCTTCGCCTCTGGATCGGGGTTCTGGTGCTGTTGCTGTTGGGGCTGCAGCCGCTGCGCGCCCAGGTGACGCTGGATCTGCGGGATGCGGATCTGCGCAATTTTGTCGAAATTGTCTCTGAGGCCACCGGGCGCAGCTTTGTGCTGGACCCGGACGTGCGCGGCACCGTGACGGTACTGGCACCGGATCAGATGTCGCCGCAGGATCTGTTCGAGGTGTTCCTTTCGGTGCTGGAACTGAACCGGCTGACCCTGGTTGAGGGCGCCGGGGCGGATCGTATTGTGCCAATGAATGTGGCGCGCGAGCTGTCTTCCGGTGGCAGTGCTGGGTTGCCCAGCGGGTTTGAAACCCGGGTGATCGCAGTGCGCGAGGTGCCGCTGCAAGAAGTGATCGAAGTGGTGCGACCGCTTCTGCCGCCCGAGGCGGTGATGACCGCGGTGCCCGGTGCCAAACGGCTGATCATTTCGGATCGCGGCGCCAACCTGAACCGGATTTCCCGGCTGATCGACCGGCTGGACCAGCCCCGCGCTGCGGCGCCGATTGAAATCATCCGGCTGAAAAATGCCAATGCCGCAGAGGTGCTGCAGGTGGTGCAATCGATGGATCTGATCCCCGAGGGCTCTTCGGTGAGTGTTGACCGGCGGTCCAACGCGCTGCTGATTTCAGGATCCGAAGCACTGCGCCACCGGGTGCGCACATTGGTGGATGAGCTGGATACCCAGCGCAATACCGTGGTGTCGCGCACCGTCCCGCTGAACTATGCCGATGCGGCGGCGATTGCCGATGTGGTGATGCGCACGCTGAATTCCGGCAGCGACAATGCTGCCAATCGGGCGCCGGTGCGCATCGTGCCGGAATTGCAGACCAATACCCTGCTTGTATCCGCCCCGCAGGAACGCATCGCCGAGATCGTGCAGATGGTGCGCTATCTCGATCAGCGGCCAACCCAGGTGCTGGTGGAAGCGGTGATTTTTGAAATGTCGGTCGAAGGCCTGTCGGATCTGTCGGTGCAGTTTGGCGCGGTGCTGAACAATGCGCTGGTGGGCGGGGCGCAGTTTGACCTGCCGGGCCGCAGCAGCCTGACCAATTTGATTTCTTCGGTCAGCAATGGGGCCGCCCCGGCGCTGGGGGCTGGCGGTGTCTTTGGCGGGGCGCGGCGCAACAGCAGTGGTGATGGCATCGTGGGGCTGATCACTGCCATTGCCACGGTGAATTCCACCCGGTTGCTCTCGACGCCCTCGATCCTGACCCTGAACAATCAAGAAGCCGAAATCGTGGTGGCGCAGAACGTGCCCTTTGTCACCGGCAGTTATTCCACCGTCAGCGATGGCAGTTCGGTGGATAACCCGTTTCAGACCATCGAACGCCAGGATGTGGGCCTGACCCTGAATGTGACGCCGCAGATCAATGCTGATCGCACCGTGCGCATGGTGATCAAGCAGGAAGTCTCTAACCTGACCAATTCCACCGCCTCTTCGGGGGGGGAAATCACCGCGCGGCGCTCGCTATCGACCACGGCGCTGGTGCGCGATGGCAATGTGATCATGCTGGGCGGCCTGCTTGAAAATGGCTCGGGCGGCAGCAACCAGAAGGTGCCCGGCCTGGCCGAGCTGCCATTGGTGGGCGGGCTGTTTCGCGGCAAGAACAGCAACAGCAATCAGCGGGTGCTCTTGGTGCTGCTGCGTCCCCAGGTGGTGTCAAACGAGGCGGAAGCCCAGCGGATCAGCCGTCAGATCAGTCGCAAGGCGCAGGAGGTGAGCGCCAGCATTGCCCCGATTGAGGATGGCCGCTTTCCCTATAATGGCCAGGGAGCGCTGCCCTTTGACGGGGCCGATTTGAACCAGCCTTTTGATGCCGGCTTTATTGATGATGTGGCGCAGCAGCGGAACTTTCCGCCGCTGCCCAGCAGGCTGCGGTTTGGCAGTGGCAACTAGGCTGCCCTTTGCCTTTGCCCGTGACCAGCAGGTGGTGCTGGACGGGACGACCCTGCTGGCGGGGCCGGGGGGGACACAGCTGGGCCTGCGCGAGGCGCAGCGCCGGGTTGGCCTGGCGCTTGATCTGCGCTTTCAGCTGCTGGAGCAGGCTGATTTTGATGCCGCCCTGGCACGGGTCTACCGTGAAGCCAGCCTGCCCGCCGAAACCGCGCTGAGCTTTGATCTGGAAGAGCAGGCCTTTGCCCGCCGGCAGCGGGATCTGCTGGATGAGCCGGGCGATGCGCCAGTGATCACCCTGGTCAATCAGCTCTTGGCGCGGGCAGTGCAAAGCGGGGCGTCGGACCTGCATATTGAACCGCATGAAGCCGGTCTCAGGGTGCGCATGCGCATCGACGGGGTCTTGCAAGAGGTGATGGATCGCGCCGATGTACCGGTGCGCCGGATCGTGTCGCGGTTGAAGGTCATGGCGGGGCTGGATATCGCGGAAACCCGGCTGCCGCAGGATGGGCGCATCCCGCTGGCGCTGGCGGGGCGGCAGATCGACACCCGGGTTTCTGCGCTGCCCGGTCACTACGGTGAACGCATCGTGCTGCGGATTCTTGACCGCTCAACCGGGCTGCGCCCGCTGCAGGATCTGGGGCTGTCGGATCAACAACAGGCTCTGTTACAGCGACTTTCTGGCTTTCCCAACGGAATAATCCTGGCCACTGGCCCCACCGGGGCGGGCAAGACCACGACGCTCTATTCGCTGTTGCAACTGGCGGATCGCGCCGAGCGCAATATCGTCACGGTGGAAGATCCGATCGAATATGACCTGCCCGGCATCAGCCAGAGCCAGATCAACGCCGAGATCGGCATGAGCTTTGCCGCCGGGCTGCGCGCCACGCTGCGGCAGGATCCGGATGTCATTCTGGTGGGGGAAATTCGCGATCAGGAAACAGCCCAGACGGCGGCCCAGGCGGCGCTGACCGGACATCTGGTGTTTTCCTCGCTACATGCCAATAGCTCTATCGGGGCGATTGTGCGGCTGCGGGATCTTGGGCTGGACAATTTCCTGATCGCCGCCAGCCTGCGCGGGGTGATTGCCCAGCGTCTGCTGCGTCGCCTGTGTCGCCAGTGTCGTGCGCCGCAACGCATCGATGACGCCGAACAGGCCCGCATTGCTGCGCTGTTCCAGCGGCATGCGGTGGCGCTGCCGGGCCAGATTCAGGCCCCGGTGGGCTGTGCCGCCTGTGGTGGCTCTGGTCATGCCGGGCGTATCGGTATTTTTGAAATGGCTGAAATCACCGCTGAAATCACCGCTGCGATTGATCGCGGTGCCCCCGAGAGCGAGCTGAAGGCGCTGGCGCTGGAGGTCACAGAGACGCTGACAGGCCAGGCGCTGCAGGCGGTGGCTCTGGGCGAGGTCAGCCTGCAAGAGGCCCTGCGGGTGGTCGGGGATGTGATGTGAAGGCCTATCGCTACATCGCCTATACCGATACCGGGCGACGGCGCAGCGGTACGGTTGTGGCCGAAACCGAAAGCGATGCCAGTCGTCAGCTGGCGGCGCTGGATCTGTTTGTCGCAGAGCTGGCAGAGGCCCGCCGCCAGCCTGCATTCCAGCCCGCCCCGCAAGAGACAGGCGCCGATCAACCGTCAGATCCGGCAGGCGGGCCTATCGCCGCCCGGCAAGAGGCGGGCAAGACCATGCTTTGGGCCCCATGGCGCCAGCGGCTGAACCCGGAATTGCAGCTGGTCTTTACCCGCCAGATGGCGGTGATGCTGGAGGCCGAGCTGCCGGTCGATGCTGCCCTGGAGGCGGTGCGCAGTGCGGGCCACTCCAGTCTGGATGCCATGGCCGCTGATGCCCGTGCTGCCCTGCTGGATGGGGCCAGCCTGTGTCAGGCGCTGGATCAGACCGGGGCCGGCTTTGCCCCCTATTATCTGGCGGCCCTGCGCGCCGGGGAAAGCGCCGGAGAGCTGGCCTCGGTCTTTACCGCCCTGGCCGATCATCTGGAACAATTGGGCAGCGACAAGGCGCAGATTGCCACCGCGCTGGTTTATCCCGGATTTGTCGCCGCTGTGTCCTTGCTGGTCTGTGCCATTCTGATGGTCAATGTCGCGCCCGAGATCGTGGCTCTGTTTGAGCTCTCGGGGCGGGATCTGCCACCGCTGACCCAGGCGGTGCTGGCGGTTTCGGATTTCATCCGCGATCAGGCGGAGCTGATTGGCCTGGGGGTCTTGGCAGTCTTGCTGTTTCTGGCCTTGGTGCCACGGATGCCTGGGCTGCGCCAGCGGCGCGACCGGCTGCTGCTGCGGGTGCCGCTGGTGGGCCGGCTGATGCGGCTGTCGGCAGCGGTGCAATATCTGCGCACCCTGGCCCTGGTGTTGGGCGCGCGCCATGCGGTTCTCAGCGCCACCGACAGCGCCACCGAGGTGCTCTCGGTGGCGCTGTTCCACGCTGAGGGCCGCGCCGTCACTCGTCGGGTGCAGCAGGGCGAAAGCCTGTCCTCGGCGCTGGCGCAGCTGTCCTGTCTGCCGCCGGTGGCGCGCCAGCTGATTGCGGCGGGCGAGGTCTCGGTTAGATTGGCCCCGATGAGCGCCCGCGCCGCTGCCCTGGTGGAACATCGCTTATCGAGCGAACGAAAGCGCATTGCCGCCTTGTTAGAGCCTGCCTTGATGATGTTGGTGGGCGGGATGGTACTGGTAATTGTCCTGGCGGTGCTGCTGCCGATCTTTGATCTGCAGGCGGTGGTGACAGGGTGATATGATCGAATTGACCGGGGCGAATGGATTGGGCCTGGCCGATCCTGTCGGGGCGGCAGCGGTGCATAGGCTCAGTCGACAAAGCCCAGCAATTCTGGCGCCCCACCCTGGCGCGAGACCCAGAGCCCCTGGCCATCAATCCGCATCACCTTGATATCGGCGCGCAGCGCATCACCTTGGCGCAGCAGCTGTTCGCCGCTGGGATGGTCAACGATGGCCCAGGTGGCATCACCTGCCTGCACCCGGCCTTTCAGCACATAGCCCAGGCTCTCGATCGGGGGCAGATCGGCGGAGGCGGAGAGCGGCTGCGGTTCTGCCGGGGTGGTCGCCGGGCGGGGCGGTTGCTTTTCACCAAACAGCGCTGGCCAGCGGGGCGGTGGGGCGCTGGTGGCCTGATCGGGGGCCAGGTTGGGGGCCTGATTGGCAGGGTGAGGGCGCATCAGATCTTGCCCGACAGCGGGCGCCGCTGCCAGATCCAGAGGCCCGTCTTGCGGCCCATTGAACAGCTGCCACAGCTGATAGCTGGCCAGCAGCGCCAGCAACAGGCAGGCAAAGGTCAAGAGGCGGGCAATCAGGCGCATGGGCTTCCTTGCTGGCGTTTTGGGCGGGGGCCGGAGTCAGCCCCTGACAACAAGAGGCGCATATGGGTCACAGATCTGGCCGCAGTCGTGCCTGCGGGCCGGCCCAGATAGACGGGCTGTGCTGAACATGGTAAATTTTCAGCCAAAGTTAAACAGAAAAAGAGCAGGCAATGCAGGTGATATCCATGACCAAATTCGCGATCATCAGCCTGAGCTTTGTAATCCTGGGCAGCTGTGGTGACAGCCTGGGGCCCCAGGCCGCGGGCAATGGCGGGTTTCATGCCAAATATGCGGTGGCGCGCAACGCGCTGGAAGGCGGCGATTACGCCCGCGCCAGCCGCAGCTATCAGCGCCTGATCACCCAGGCCGGCCCGCTGGCACCACGCCTGCAACTGGAATATGCCCATGCCGAACTGCGGGCCGGAAACTACGGCGAAGCGGCCCGGATTGCCGGCACCTTGGCCCAGGGGCAAAGCGGGGCTGCCCGGGGCGCGGCCCTGGCGGTGCAGGGCACGGCCCAGCATGAATTGGGGCTGGCGCTTTTGGCCAAGGGCGAGATCGCGCCCGGCAAGGCCCAGCTGACCCAGGCCAGCGCCGCTCTGGCAGAGGTACTGAAAGCGCGCGATGATCTGGATCCATTGGGATCCATGGCGGGACGGCGCGCCAGCATCGAGGCGCGGTTGCAAAAGCTGTAACCCCGGCCCAGCCTCATCCCATCCAGTTCCTTCCAATCAGGCGCGGGCACCGGTTGCAGGGCGGCCGGGCAAAACAGCGGGTCAGCGGGTCTGTGTTGTCGGGCTCAGGCTGATCCAGGCGGCGACCCGACCGGCTGCCGCCTCGCCCTCCAGCGCCTCGAGCCGGAAACTGTCGATGCGATAGCCCCAGGCCGGATGCGCCGTGCGGAGCCACTGGCCCAGCTGGATAAAATCGACCCGATCAAAGCGTAGATCAATGGCGCCGCCCTCCTGGACCGAAAGCGCGCTGAGCGGCTGACGCAGATGCGCCTCTATCAGGCCGGCCTCTATGCCGCTGGTGCCAATCGGCGTTTGCGAAATTGCAATATTCCCCTGATTTAGGCCCTGTTTTTCGGCAATACGCGCCATGATCCACTGTTCCAATGCGCGCAGTTCGGCCAGCTGGGTTTTGGCCTGCTGGTGGCGTTCCTGCAGCGGCAGGAGCAGGCCAAAACCAACCGCCAACAGGATCATCAGGCCTGCGCCACCCAGCAGCCGCCGTTCGCGCCGGGTAAGACGCAGAAGCAGGTCGATCAGCTTCGCGCTCATGGCTGTGGCTCCTGTATTGCCTTGGGGGAAGGCTCTCGATCTGTGATGACAAATTCGACATAGACGCCGCGCCGCGCCTCATCCACCCGTGACTTGGTCAAACTGGGGCTGAGCTGGGCCGCGCGCAGGGTCGCGGCCAGCTGGTCGGCGGCCGCAAAATCCGGCAGGCGCAGGGCCAAGAGCAGCCCCTCTCCGGCACGATAGCTGAGCAGATCAGGCCGCAGCCCCGCCGCCGCGACCTTCTGAGCCAGCCGCCCGGTCAGGTCTAGTGGATCGAAATGCGCCCCGGCAGCAGCGCTGTTGCGCTGCAGGTCGGCAAGGGCGCGGCTGACCTGAAGGCGGGCATCCAGAACCGGGCCACTTGGGACAAAATGCGCCCTGACCAGGGCCTGATTGCGGGCGGTCTGGGCGGCGATTTCAGCGCTGATCCGGGTCAGCTCGATCCACTGCCCTGCCGCCCAGAGCCCGGCGGCGAGGCAGGCGGCCAGCAGAGGCCAGCGCCAGGGCAGAACAGCTGCGGCCAGCCGGGCCCGGGCCGCCATCGGATTATGGCGCAGATCGCAGGCCAGTTCACCATGGGCAAAGCGTTCCGGCCGGGGCAGGTCCAGGGCTTTGGCCTCTTCGGGGCTGTGGATGAGGGCAATGTCATGGGCGCGGGCCACTGCGGTGATTTCGGCCAGTTCGGGTGCCTCTGGCGGCCCCAGCCACAGAATGGCCTGCGGTGGTGTGCTGGGGGCGGCCTGCAGGGCCTGATGCAGCATGGCCAGCCCCAGGGCGGGGCGGGCGCTGAAACCATCACCGGGCCCCAGCCGTGCCACCAGCAGCGGCAGAGTGGCGGCCGACCCTGCCCCAGACTGCAGCACAGGGTGCGGGCCAGGCTGGGCGGCGGGGGGCACGGCCGGGCCGGGCGCGACGATCTGCTCCAGCGTCAGGCTCCAGACCCCGGCCGCCGTGGGCAGGGTCAGGTAATCCGGCAGGACCGCCCGACCGGGGAGCTCTTGCAGGCTGTGCAGCCAGTCGCTGTCCCCGGCCAAGACCCGCGTCCAGCTGTCAAGACCGCGCGTCTGGCGCGACCGGATTGGATCTGTCTGTTGCGGCATAAAGGGGCGCAGGCTCAGGCTGTTTTGCCCCAGCCCGGTCTGGTCGGCCAATTGCCGCTTGGCCACCTGTTCGCGGGCCTGCCCCCGTAGCCCAGGCGGCAGGGCAAGACGCAGCAGCGGGATCTGGCTGCCCGGCACCGTGATCACCGTTTCCGGCGAGATCTGCGCCACCATCGCTGCAGAGAGTTGATCCTGGCGGATGATCTGGCCCCCCACCTGCCCATCCACCTGGCCCGCACCCTGGCCGGCACCCTGGGCAAGGTCCGGGCCCAAGGCGGAACCAGAAGCAGAGCCAGGCCTGGCCAGTTGGGCACTCTGGGCGGCGGGCATCAATCGGGGCTCCTGACGGTGGTCATTTGGGTCATTCGGCTTTCATTACGGGCTGCATCTGTCGATAGCATCCCGCCCGCGCAATGTCGCGTTTTTCTGCCGCGGATCTGGGATCTGTCAGGGGCGATAGGTCACCTGCCAGGCCAGTCTGGGGCGCGCGCCCCGGGTGCTGCGTTGCAGCAGGCTGATGCGGCGGGCATCAGAGTGATTCAGCCGGGCCTGGCTGTCGACGCGAAACCACTGGGATTGGACCGCCAGCTGATCAGCGCCCAGCGACGCAGGAGTTTCTTCGGGGGGATCCTCTGTCCCGGCATCGTTGTCAGAGCGGTCCTCTTGCGGCAGCCGGGCGGCGATCAGGAAACTGTCGACCGAGGCAAAGCCACTGCGATCGCGCAGGCGCAGCAGCCGGGCCAGGGCGGCGGGCGGCAGGTCAGGCAGAAAGCTGGCCAGCACCTCGGGGGGGGCGGTGTTGACATTCAGGCGGCTGTCACCGGGCAGGGCCGTGATCCAGGGCCGCAGCCGGGCATAGGCGCGCGGCGACAGCCCCGGAAGATCCGTTAGCTGATCGGCGCTGAGCAGCGGGCCGCCCACCGGATCCTGCGGCGGATCCATCTGCCGCCAGCGGCTCTGGCCCTTGGACCGGGCACCGGGGGTGACAAAGCTGCGGATCTCGGTGGCAATCTGCGGTGCCAGGCCAAGCCGCGCCAGCAATCGCCCAAAGGCAGCCTGCGCCAAGGGATTGTCCGGGTTGCTGAGCCAGTTGATATTGAACCGGCCCTGCAGATCCCGGATCTGGCCAGAGACCTCACCGCGCTCCAGCGCCAGTGGCGGCCTGGGCCGCGCCCAGGCTTCGCCCAGGTGATCGGTGCTGCCGCCATCCCGGGCCAGCTGTGTCAGTGCCAGCGTATCATAGGCATCCAGCGCCAGCATTAGCTGATCCGCCTCTAGCCCCGCCTCTAGCCGACTGCGCCCCTGTTCGGCCCGGGCCAGTAGCAGGGTCGCCAAGGCCGCCAGCGCCGCGACCAGGACCAGGGCATTGACCAGCACAAACCCGTGATCGCCGGACCTGCCCCCAGTGTGGCGCACCGGGCTCATTTCAGGCTCTCTATAAGGGATATTTCGCCAAAATCCCCGGTGACCAGGGTTAGTTCTACCGCCAGGGGCAGGGTGCTGGAATAGACCTCTCTGACGATTCCGGCCCGGTCGTCATCGCTGACAGCACCGGCCTGAAGCCCATGCGCCTGCGCCCCGGCGACCCAGCCGATCTGCGGCCAATAGCTGCGCAGGCGCAGATCCTGCACCCCGCCAAGCCGGGTCTCCAGCCCGGTTGCAACCTGATGATAGGAGCTGCGGTCGGCGGGCATCAGGCTGAACCAGACTGCCCGGCTCAGCTGGCCATTTTGCAGCTGCCATTCCACCCGACCGGTGGCCAGCCCGCTGGCGGGCTGTCTGCTCTGCTGTCCGCTCGGGGGCAGGGGGCTGTCGAACTGCGCCATTCCGCCTCGGGACAGGGTCAGCCGCACCGCATTTTCCTGGCGGGAAAATCCAAGGGCGCTGCGGGGCGCGCCGCGGTCGGGCGGGTAAAACAGCATTGGCACCAGCGCCGCCAGATCGGCGCGCAGCAGGCTGGTCAGCTCACTCAGGGCGGCGCTCTGGTCGGCGCGCGCGGTTAGATCGGCGCGCATGCGCATCATCCCGGTGAGCGCCTGAGCCCCCATCACCGCCACCAGCGCAAAGAGCCCCATAGCCAGGACCAGCTCGATCAGGCTGAGCCCCTGATCATCGGTTTGATCCCTGACTGCAACACCGGGCGGTGGCCTCTGCGGCCGGGGGGCTGTCGCGGCGCGGCGCGTCATTGGCGCGGCTCTGGCGACAGATAGAGAAACAGCTGCGCCCCCGCGCCCTGGGTACTGCGGGCGATGATCTCGGTCTTGATCAAGCCACCGGCGGTGATCTCTTGCCGGGTTGTCAGAAGGAATTGCTGCCCCCCCTGGCTGACCTCGGCGGGCAGAGCCGGGCCTGCACCGGCATAGAGCTGCAGCTCTTCGGCGCGGTTGCGGGCGGCAATGCGGGCCAGAAGGCGTGGGGTCTCGCCGCCAATGGCAAGGCGCGATTGATCGCTGGCCCGCAGCGCCGCCAGGGTACCAAGCGCCAGCACCAGAATGGCCAGGGCCAGCTCGATCAGGGTGAACCCCCGGCTGGAGCGTTTCAAAAAGTGCTGCATGTCAGCCCCGTCCAGCCATCGCTGCGACAGCTGGCCTGTCGCCCGCCCCCCCGCTGGGAAAACCGGATCACAAAGGCCGAGCTGCGCCCATCGGCAAGAAACTGGATCTGCGGGCTATCCGTCGCGCGGCTGGCAGCGCGGCCCAAGCTGGCAAAGACCACCCGCCCCTGCCAGCGCAGCTGCTGCGGCGAGAGCTGCCAGTCGGGCTGCTGCTGATCGTTGAGCTCCCGTCTGGCCTGGCGCATCCCGCGGGCATCCACTGCCAGCCCGGCTGTGACCTGCCCGGTGATGGCCCGCTGGCGCAGCGCTGTGTATTGCCGTTGAAACAATGTCATGTCGCGGTCTGCCGCCGCACTGCCACGGGGCAGGGCCAGGCTGGCACCAAAGGCCAGTACCGACAGAATGGCAATACAGACAAGTAGCTCTATCAGGGTAAAACCGGCGGTTTCAGTCTGGAAATCAGGCTCTATTGCAGGGTCCATGAGCCGATATCCTGATCTGCCCCCGTGCCCCCGGCCTGACCATTGGCACCATAGCTGAAGATGTCGAACTCCTCATGCACCCCGGGCGAGAGATACTGATAGGGCTGGCCCCAGGGATCCATCGGCAGCCGATCCATATAGCCGCCCTCGGCCCAGTTGGCGGGGAGGGGATCGCTGCTGGGGCGGCTGACCAGCGCCTGCAGCCCCTGTTCGGTGGTTGGATAGCGGAAATTGTCCAACCGGTAGAGTTTGACGGCGCTGACCACCGAGGCGATATCGGCGCGGGCGCGGGCGGCGCGGGCCTGATCGGGGCGGTCAATCACCCGCGGCACCACCACCAGCGCCAGGATCGACAGAATCACCACCACCACCATCAGCTCTAGCAGGGAAAACCCGGCGTCGCCTGCTTGGCGGTCAGGTCGGCGGTCAGGCCTATGGGCTGGCGTATGAGCGGGGCGAGGCGCAGCCTGATCGCAGCGGCGGCGCGCAAAACAGACAGGAAAAACAGAGACCATGGGTGACTTTCATTTGCTTGCCCGCATGATAAGGGAGGGCGGGAAGACTTGTCCATCATCCGCCGGTCGCGTGCCGTGAAAACCTGCCTCTGATGGCAAGAACAGCCAGGGCCAGGTCGGCTGCGACAGCGCAGACAAAAGGAAAGACACGCGGCATGACCCCGGATCAGGATATATGGCCCTTGGGGCTGACGCTGTTCCTGTTGCTTCTGGCGCCGGCCTTAGGATCCTTTCTGGGCGTCCTGGTTGATCGCCTGCCGCGGGGCGAAGATGTGGTGCGCGCGCCCTCATGCTGTCGCAGCTGCGGTGGGCGGCTGGCGCTCCGGGATCTGGTGCCGATCCTGTCTTTTGTCTGGTCGCGGGGGCTGTGCCGATCCTGTGGCGCGCCGATCCCCGCCTGGCAGCTCTACCTGGAGATTGCGGCCACCGGGGCGGCAGTGCTGGCGCTGGCGGCGGCGGGCGGCAGCGCGGCGGTGCTGTTTTCCTGCCTCTTCCTCTGGGGGCTACTGGCCCTGGCGGTGAGTGATCTTTTGTGGCTGCGCCTGCCGGATCTGCTGACGGTCGGCCTGGCCCTGGGGGTGCTGGCCTTTTCCGCCTTTGGTGGCGGCGGGCAGGGCGGGGCGCAGGATCTGGGGCAGGCGGTGCTGGGGGCAGTGCTGGGCAGCGGCAGTTTCTGGGCCCTGCGGCGGGGCTATCGCTGGCTGCGCCAGCGCGAGGGACTGGGGTTGGGCGATGTCAAGCTGATGCTGGGGCTGGGGGCCTTTGCCGGGCCGTTTGATCTGCCGCTGCTGGTCCTGATCGCGGCGCTGCTGGGGCTGGGGGCCGGGGTGACCGGCTGGCGAAGGGGCAGGGTAAAGGCGGGGCGGGGCGCAGAAGCCCCGCCCGCCCTGGGCCAACAGGCGCTGCCCTTTGGCACCGCCCTTTGTGGCGCGGGGTTTGTGATCTGGCTGCTGCGCGCAACAGGTGTCCTGCCCGGCTAACCGGGCAACAGGACCGGATTGTTTGATCTTGCCGCGCCCTGGCCTTAGGCTCCGGCTGCAGCCTGCCCGGAGCCTATTGGCAGCTTTCCTTCAAACCTTTTGAAACGTGAGACAGATGGCGATTTTCAAGACCTTTTGGTACTTTTCCCGCAAGCTCCTGCCCCTGAGCCTGTGTTTCGTGCTGCCACCTCTGGTGCTTGGTGCGCAAGAGGCTGACCCTGCTCCGGCTGCTGTTCCGGTGCCGAGCGCGCCCCTGACCGTGACCGCGACGGAAACAGGGCCAGAAGAACCCGCCCTGAACAAAGACCCTGCCCTGGACATGGTGGCCGTCGAAGCGGCCTGGGCGGCGGGTGATTTTGCCAGGGTGCGCCAGGGGCTGAAACAGCTGGCCAGCGAAGGCGGCGGGCCACTGGTGCAGTATCGCTATGGTCGGGTGCTGCTGGAGGGCCGCGGCGGGCCACAGGATCTGGCGGCCGCACAAGACTGGCTGGAACGCGCTGCGGCGCAGAACCAGCTGCCCGCCGCGGTGCTGCTGGCGCGGCTTTACCTGCAGCCACCGCCGGGCTTCCCCGCAGCAGACCCCGGGCGCGCGGCAGTGCTGCTGCGCCGGGCTGCGGTACGCGGCGACCCGGCGGCGCAGTATTACCTGGGCCTGCTCTATAGTACCGGGCAGGGGGTCACCGCGGATCCGATAGAGGCGCAGACCTGGATGCAGGTCGCGGCAGAAAACGGCGAAGCCGAGGCCCAGTTTCTGCTGAGCCAGGCCTATGCCAGCGGCGCGGGGTCCTCGCCAGAGGCAGGTACATCAAAGGCGGGCACATCAGAATCGGGCGCGCTGGCCCCGCACAAAGGGCTGGGGCTGGCCAAAGATCCGGCAGCGGCGCTGCGCTGGCTGCAGGCGGCGGCCCGGGCGGGCCATGGCGAGGCCCAGTATTATCTGGCCTATGCGCTGGATCGTGGCCAGGGGGTCGCGCGCAACCCGGCGGATGCGCTCAACTGGCTGCGCCGCGCCGCCGAAGGCGGCTTTCTGCGCGCACAGGTGGCTTTGGGCCAAAAATATCTCAAGGGCGACGGGGTCACGGCCAACCCGGATGAGGCGCTGCGCTGGCTGGCGCTCGGGGTTGGGGCGGGGGATCTGGCAGCGACGGAAGCGCTGGGGCTGGCCCTGCTGGGCGGCAGCGGGATTGCCCGCAATCCGCAACAGGCCTGGAGCCTGCTGAGCCAGGCCGCCGCGGCAGGCTCGCCCCGCGCCAGTTACGCTCTGGGGCAGATGCTGGAACAGGGGCTGGCAGAGGCCGCCGAGCAAGGCACCGCACTGGATCAGGCGGTCCAGATGTATCGCCAGGCGGTGGAGCAGGGCAGCCAGGAGGCCCTGTTGCATCTGGGAACAATGACCCTGAGCGGGCAGCTGGACGGCAGCATGGCACCGCACCGCATGGTGCCCTGGGTTGCCGCCTTGCGGAACGCAGCACCGCAGGACAGCGCCGCCGCCGCCGATTGGCTGCGTGGCCAGGCCGAGGCGGGGCTGCGCCCGGCTCAGCTGGCCTGGGGCCAGTGGCTGCTGGCAGAGGATCCGGCAGCGGCGGCCCCCTGGCTGCTGCAGGCGGCCCAGCGGGGCGCGACGCAGGCCCAGCATCAGCTGGGGCGGCTGTATATTCAGGGCGAAGGCGTCTCGCAGGACTATGTGCAGGCGCATAAATGGCTCAATATCGCCGCCGCAGGCGGCAGCAGCGCAGCGCTGGAAATGCGCGCCACCGTTGCCGATCTGATGACCCCCGAGCAGGTGGCCGAGGCCCAGACCCAGGTGCGCACTTTCTTTGCCGCATCCCAGCCAGAGCGGGGCACAGAATGAGCCGAGACATCAGACCAGACAGGCGCCAACAGCAGGCGCTGGCGCTCTTGGGGCTGACCTCGGCGCTGTGGCTGTCCGGCGGGATGGCCCTGGGAGAGACACAGGAGCAGGGCGCCCCCCCGGCTGCCCTGGTGGGGTCTCTGGTAGATCCCTTGGTGGATCCCCTGGCGGATCTGCGTGCCAAGGCCCAGGCAGGCGAGGCGCAGGCGCAGTATCAGCTGGGGGATGAATTGCAGCGCGGCCGCCTGCTGGTGCAGGACCACGCGGCGGCGGTTGCCTGGTTCTTGCGCGCATCCGAACAGGGCCACAGTGGCGCGCAGACGCGCCTGGGACAGATCTATCTACAGGGGCTGGGCGTCGCGGCAGATCCGGCCCGCGCCCTGCAGTTTCTGGAACAGGCCGCTGAAAGTGGCGCAGCCGAGCCGCTGTTCTATCTGGCCAGTCTGCTGGAACAGGCCGCCGCACCGCTGGCCGATCCGGCCCGCGCCGCCCGGCTTTATCAGCAGGCGGCAAAGCTGGGCCATATGGATGCGGCGGTCAGCCTGGGGGTGCTCTATCAGAATGGCACCGGGGTGGTGCAGGATCTGGAGCGGGCGCACCAACTCTATCAGGCACCAGCGGCGGCCGGCCATCCCCGGGCGCTGAACAATCTGGGCCTGCTCTATGTGCGCGAGACCGGGCCAGAGCAGGACTATGGCCGCGCCGCACTGCTGTTTCAGGCAGCGGCTGATCAGGGGCTGGCGGTTGCCTTGAACAATCTGGGCACCCTTTATGAAAATGGCTTTGGCGTGGCGCTGGACGAGGCGCGCGCACAGGCGCTTTATCGACAGGCCGCGGATCTGGCGCGGGGTGGGGCGGACCTGATCCAGACCACGGCAGCCGGGGCGATCTATGATCCCAGCCTGGAGCGGCCCGCGCGTGCTGCTGCCGATCTGCAGCAGCTGCAGCAGCAGGCCAAGGCGGGCGATCCGGTGGCGCAGTTCCAGCTGGGCTGGCTGATCCTGCAACCGGAAACCGCAGCCTCGCGCCGGGAGGAACTGCTGGCGGTACAGCTGTTGCAGGCGGCGGCCCAGGCCGGGCAGGCAGCGGCGATGGTCAATCTGGCGCTGCTCTATGTCGAGGGACGCCTGCTGCCGCAGGATCACATGCTGGCCTATATGTGGCTGGTGCTGGCCATTGCCGCCGGTGAGCCAGGTCTGGCGGCCCAGGCCAGCGATCTGGCCGCAAGCCTGGCCAGACAGATCCCGGCGGCGCAGATCCTGCAAGCCCAGAGCCGGGCGCAAAATCTGGCCCAGAACCGGAGCCGCTAAGCCGGTCCTATCGCCCAGTGTTAACCTGGTGCCTGCCCATTTCCTATCCGGTGCCTACCCGGTGCAAAGATCGGCCGCCCCCCAGGGGCGGCCGCGCAGGATCAGAAGTCCAACCGGACCCCGTGCTCGATCTTCAGGCTGTCGACGCCGGGCATCGACAGGCGGGTCACGACCGCGCCCTGATCATTGAGAAAACGGCGTTCCCGGTGGAAATCAATGCTCAACCGGTCAGTATCATCGATATTTTCATAGTCGATCTCAAAGCTATAGATCAGCCCGGTTACCGGATTGAACACCTCACGGCGGAAGCCCAGTCCCAGACCACAGCCCAGGCTGCTGTCATAGGAAGAAACCTCGCAGATCACCCGTGGCGTCAGCGCCATCTCGGCCTGGCTGGCGCGTGGATCAGCATCGCTTGTTGCAGGGCCAAAGCCGGAAAACGCCACCTCGGCAAACAGACGCCCGCCGTTGTAATCGGGGATATCAATACTGCCGGTATCGGTCTGGGACAGCTGAGTGGCAGTGACATCGGCATCGCCAGTCAGCGCATAGGCCAGATCCAGCCCGACGCGCGGGGTAATCAGCATCTTGTCCAGCTGGTGCTGTCCTGACAGGGCCACCCCGGCAAAGGCCGCGGCATAGTCATAGCTGCCATCAGCCTGGATCGCGCCGCCGATGGCCGCAAAGCTGAGGTCAAAGCGGTGATGGCCAAAGCCGCCCGCCGCGTAATAATCAAGGAACAATCCATCGCCCAGCTGGCGCGCGCCATAGATCCCGGCATTGACACCGACCCCGTTGATCGAGCCATCCGCCAGCCCGGTGACATTGGTCCGGCTGAGATAGCCGCCCCAGAACTTGCCGCGCAGGTCGGTTTCAGACAGGAAGCGTTCCCGCTGGCTGGAGAACTGCACCAACGCCTGGGTGCCGATGTTTTCCGTCCGGGTCAGGCTGAAGCTGCCGGCCAGAATGCTGCGGCTGCCGCTGCTGCAATTGTAGACATCATAGCCAAAGGTCCCGTCGCTCTGGCCATTGCCCCCTTGGGTATTGATGCTGCCATCAATGTCAAACCCGGCCAGAGAGCCACAGCCCAGCCCGGCCTCGCCGGCCTGCAACCGCGCCAGGGCGCCCTTGGCGATGCCATTGAAATAGCGCTGCTGGGTCTGCACGGTTTCTTCGACATCATTTTTCAGGATCTCGGTCAGCGGTTCCCGGATCTGGTCGATCAGGTCGTCACTGACGGTGACCTGCGCCAGGGCCAGGCCAAAGCCGTCAAAGGCGCTATCGGCCGAGCTGACGCTGACGCTGGGCTGGCAGCTATGCGCGCCTTCCACCACATCGTCATCCAGCGCGGCAATGGTCAGGGTCTGGGCACTGGCATAAGTGGCGCTGGTAAAGGTCAACACCGCAGGCGAGACGCTACACTGGGAATCGCCGGTGAAATTCAGCACCACATCCTGGCCCGGCTGCCCCATCAAAACAAAGGACATCGCCGCAGTGTCGCGGCCATTTTCGGATGCGGTGAGATCATCATTGGTCACCGCAATGGTGGCAAGGTCATCATCGGTGATGCTGGTGCTTTGGGTCAGATCCGCCGTGGTGGTCGACAACATCACCGCCGTATCCGTCGAGGTGACAGAGGTCAGGGTGAAGATCACGGTTTCACTGCCCTCGATCAGCCCGTCTTCCAATACGGTCAGATCCACCAGCGCCGAGGTATCGCCCGCCGCGATGGTAACGCTGCCGCTGGGGGCGGTGTAATCCACCCCGGAGGTTGCGGTGCCGCCCAGGCTGTAGCTGATGGTGCTGTCCTGAGCGGCGGCCTTGCTCAGGCTGACGGTAAAGCTGACGCTGTCGGTGGCTGCGCCATTGGCCTCGGCACCGGTATCGCTGGCGCTGGCTGTTACCTCGATGATCTCGCAGTTGGTCATCGGGATATTGTTGGCCAGTACATCCGGATCGCCTGCTTCAATCGTGAAGTTATCGTAAAATACCGGGTTGGCCGCCAGGGATGCATCCGCCAGGAAGCCGGTTGATCCCACCTCGGTCGAGCCCAGCACCGCCGGATTGGCCGGCAGCAGCGAGGTCACGTCCAGCGTGCCCGACGACAGGCGCGTGGTGCTGGCGCTGCCGCTGGCAGGATAGCTGTAGGCGATGCTATAGCTGCCGGGAGAGAGGGCAAACCACTGAAACTCTCCGCTAGAGCCATCGCGCACGATATTGATGCCATTGGAAATCCCGACCGAACTGTTGGAGCCGCTGGGGCCGGTCACCGTAATGCCGCCACCTGACAGGATGCGGCCATCATCTTCGCAGTAGAAATAGCCCTGCGGGTCATAATCGGCGCTGTCGACAATACCATCGCCATCGCGGTCGGCGCTGCTGCTTTCCAGGTGGTCAGGGATGCCATCGCCATCGGCATCGGCGGGGGGATTTGGATCGGGCGTGCCGGTCAAATGCGCCTCGACGGTCACCGGATCGCTGACCAGGTTGCCATTGCCATCAGCATTGACGGCACTGTCCTGCGGCAGGGTCAGGGTCATGGTGCCATCATGGTCGGGGGTCACGGTAAGACTGTAGCTGGTGCCGCTGCCGGTCAGGCTTGCGGCGCTGCCGCCGTCCACCACCAGGGCGCTGGCCACCAGGCCGGTGACGCTCTCGCTAAAGTCCAGATCAAGGGTAAAGGCGCCGCTCTGGGCCGGTGTCGGCGCGCTCAGGGTGACAAGCGGCTGGCTGGTATCCTTGCGGGTGGTATCGCTGGCGGCAGGGCCGCTTTGCCCCGCGGCATCGGTCAGCACAACCGAAAGCGTCAGGGTGCCATCCGCAAGCCCCGATACATCCAGCCCAGTGATCTGATCGCTGGCGCTGGCCAGGGTCCCGTTGCCGGTGACCGCCGTGCCGCCACCATCCGACGTGATGCTATAGCTGTACTGGATGCCGGTTTCGGCCCCGGCAAAGGTAAAGCTGAGCGCGGTCTGGGCGCTGACATTGACCGGATCCTGATCAAGACTGACGCTGTAGCCAGAGGGCGCATTCTGATCCAGACTCAGCGTGGTGCTGGCCTGATCGACCGGATTGCCCGCCACATCCATGGCATCTGCGGTCAGGGTCAGGGGGCCATCGGCCAGCGGGCTGAGATCGAGGTTCACGCTCCAGGCATTGCTGGTCACTGTGGCGCTGCCAGTGACGGTGGCGCTGGCGCTGTCGGTGACCAAGAGGGTCACGCTCTGGGCGTCTTCCACGCCGGCAGAGCTGCCGGACAGGGTGACCGCGCTGGCTTCGGCTGCTGACACGATGTCATCCCCGGCCAGTGGGCTGTCAAATCCCAGCGCGGGCGCATCGGTATCCAGGCTGAGGCTGGCGGTTGCCTGCGGTGTCGGCGTGCCTGCTGCATCCGTAACATCCGCAGTCAGGCTGAGGCTGCCATCGCTCAGAGGGCTGAGGTCCAAATCCGTGCTCCAGCTGCCGCCGGTCACCGTGGCGCTGCCGCTCACCGTGGCGCTGCTGCTGTCGGTGACCACCAGGCTGACGCTCTGGCCGTCTTCGATCAGGGTACTGCTGCCGGACAGGGTGACGGTTGCGGCCTCGGCGGAATTGACGACATCATCCCCGGCCAGCGGGCTGTCAAAGGCCAGGCTGGGCACCTTCAGCGTGGCGCTGGCTGTGCCGGAATTGCCCAGCGAAGAGGTCAGATCGCCCGTGGTATTGACCAGGCTGCCGCTGGCAGAGCTGAGAACATCAACGCTGAGGTCGCAGCTGGCGCCGGCGGCGACCGTGCCGCCAGTATAGCTGATGGTCGAGGCCCCGGCAGTGGCGGTCAGAGTGCCCCCGGCGCAGGTGGTGCTGGCATTGGTCGGGCTGGCCAGGGCAAGCCCGGCGGGCAGGTTATCGGTGAAATCCAGCCCGCTGGCTTCTATCAGGGCACTGCTGTTGTCGATGGTAAAGGTCAAGCTGGTGCCGGACCCAAGGGTGACACTGCTATTGGCAAAACTCTTGCTAAAGCCGGGCAGCGGCGCGGCGCTGACATTCAGCGTGGCGCTGGCTGTGCCGGAATTGCCCAGCGAAGAGGTTAGATTGCCTGTGGTATTGAGCAGCCCCCCCACCGTGGTCGCTCGCACCTCCACTGAAAGGTTGCAGCTGGCACCCGCAGCGACCGTGCCGCCAGTATAGCTGATGGTCGAGGCCCCGGCCGGCGCGGTGATGGTGCCTCCGGTGCAGGTGGTGCTGGCATTGGCACTTGGGGCGATGACCAGACCTGTCGGCAGGTTATCGGTGAAATTCAGCCCGCTGGCCAGAAGCGTCGCGGCGCTGTTGTCGATGCTGAAGGTCAGGGTTGTGGTATCGCCCTGCACAATGGGGGATGCGGCGAAGCCCTTGCTGTACAGCGGTGCCGGATCAATGGTGAAGCTGGCACTGGCGGCATTGGCGGCAAATACACCGTTTTCCGTCAGGGGGCTGCTGCTGCCGGGATAGCTGCCGGCACTGGCCGTGCCTGGAATCGAGAGGGTCAGCGCGATGCTGCAACTGTCACCCGGTGCCAGGCTGCCAGAGGTCAGGATGACCTCGCTGGTGCCGGAAACCACAGAGCCGCTGCCGCAGAGATTGCTGCCGGTACCGGCACTGACGACCAGCCCGGTGAGGGCGACATCCAGATCATCGGTAAAGCGCAGCCCCGAAAGGCTGGCACTGCCATCATTATTGGTGATCTGATATGTCACGGTGGTGCTGCCACCGGCGCCCAAAACCGGATCGGCAAAGCTCTTGACGAAACTGGGCAGCGCAAAGGCGCTGACGGTCAGATCCGCTGCGGCCGCTGGCCCGGTCACTGCCAGCCCGCTGGCCTCGGCCGTCACGCTGGTGGTGGTGCCGGCATAGACATTGGCACTGCTGCCGCCGGGCACCACCTGCGTGACGCTGAAGCTGCAGCTGGCGCCTGCGACCAGAGTGCCGTTTGCAAAGCTCAGCATTCCGGTGCCGCTGAGCGATGATCCCGAGCCACAGATATTGGACTGGCTCCCGGAGGTAGAGGCAAGCCCGCTGAGCTGCGCGTCCAGATCATCGCTAAAGGCGATGGAGGTCAGCGCCCGGCTGCTGTCATTGCTCAGCGTGTAATTCACCACGACGCTGTCCCCGGGGGCGGTTGGGGTGCTGGCGTAGGATTTGCTCAGGCTGACCAGGGTGCTGTCGACTGCAAAGTTGGCCAGCATATTGTCAAGAGTGACAGTGCCGCCGTTCAGGGTTGCGCGGACGGCGGTGGTGGCCGTCATATAGCTGCCATCGGCGGCCCCTGAGGGCACGGTCAGGGTGACAGCGATATCGCAGTTTGCCCCTGGTGCCAGCGACATGCCGGTGAAGACCCCGGTTGTGGTGCCGCTGGCAGAGCCGCCGCCGCAGAACCCTGCGGTGGGCAGCGCGGCGACCGCCAGACCGGACAGGGCCTGAGAGTAGTTGTCAGTAAAGTTGATGGCGGAATAGGTATAGGTGCTGTCCGGGTTGCTCAGCCGATAGGTCAGGGTGATCTCTTCGCTGGGCAGGGGATCGGTGATGTCAAAGGAGGCGCTGAGGTTCAGCGCCTGGGCCACCAGGATTTCGATCGAATCCGTGGCCGCCGCCGCCGTTGTCGTCTTGCCACCGGCACTGCCGGTCAGGGGGCTGGTGGTATTGGTATAGGTATTGGCCACCACCCCCGCATCCAGCGTCACCGTGGTCTCGATGGTGCAACTGCCGCCGGGATCCAGGCTGCCCCCGCTATAGGTGAGCATGGAATTGCCCGCAGACAGGCTGGTGCTGCCGGTACAGGTGCTGCTGTCAATGGTCAGCGTGGTGCCGCTGGCAAAAGCCGCCAGATCATCGGTAAAGCTAAGCCCGGTGGCCGTATTGGGCGATTCCGCCGCGCTGGACATGGTAAAGGTCAGGGTTGTGCTTTGACCTGCCCCCAGAATATCGGCGGCAAAAGTCTTGGAAAAGTTGAGATTGGCGCCGCCTTCGACATCCAGTGTCGCGCTGGCCGCTGCCGTCGTGACTGAATTGCCATTGACCGTTGCGCTGACCTCTCCGGTGCTGAAGGGATAGCTGCTTGGCGGCACGCTTGCATCCACGTCCAGGATCAGATCAAAGCTGCAGGTCTCGCCAACCGCGAGGTCAGCGCCACTCACCTGCATTCCAAAGGTATCAAACGCCGGGAAGCTTAGGTTAAAGGTGCTGCCCCCGCCGCAGCTGCCGTCTGCTGGCAGGGTCGCAATCGAGATGGAATTGGCCCCGGTGATATCGGTGATGACCTCCTGAAAGGCGATATCCGTCAAGGCCTGCGCCGAATTGGGATTGCTCAGCGTATAGCGCAGGGTGGCGCTGCCACCGGGGGCAACCGGATTATTGACCACCTGTTTGCTCAGGCTGGCGCCCTGGCCGCCATCGCCCAGCACCGACAGCGTGGTAGAGGCGGTGCCGCCGGTATAGGGAGCGCCATCCAGCGTGGCGGTCACCGCGCTGGTGACATTGAGATAGCTGCCACTGGTAGCCCCGGCCGGGATCAGCACCGAAACATCAAAGGTACAACTGTCGCCCGAGGCCAGCGTGGCGCCACTCAGGGTCAGGTTGCTGCTGCCGGTCAGGCTGGATTCGGCCCCGCAGAACTCATCTGGGGGCAGGGCAGTGGCGGTCAGCCCCGACAACATCGCATCCAGGTCATCGCTAAAGCTGATATTGGTGGCGCTGCCGCTGCGGCTGGTGTTCTGCAGCACAAAGCTGAGGGTCACGGTCTCGCCCGCCCCCGCCTGTGCGACATCAAAGCTCTTGAACAAGCCAATGCCATCTGTCGGCAGGCTATTCACGGTGAAGGCGGTGGTTTTGGTCTCTGTACTGAGCGGGCTCCCAAACGCATTGCGGATGATGAGATTGCTGCTCAGCTGGTAGTCATCCGAAGCACCCCCTGTCAGCACTGAACTGACCGTACAGCTATAGGTGCCCGCCGTTTGCAGCTGATCGCCGGTAAAGCTTAAGGTACCAGCATCGCGATCTGCCGCGAAGGTGCCACTACAGCCGCTTGATGTGTTATTCAGCGGCGTGGCAAACTCCACCCCTGTGGGCAGGTCCAGGGTCAGATAGGAAGAGCGCCATTCACTGGAGGTCCCACCCGTGGGGACCACAATGTCAAAAGACAGGCTCAAGGTGGCAGAGCTGCCGGGATCTACCGCTGTGGGGCTGATAGAGGTGATAAAGTTGGTGGTGCTGGCGGTGACCGTCAGATCATCACTGGCGGGGCCGCTATTGCCCAGATCAGAGGTCAGATCCCCCGTGGTGAAGGTATGGGTCCCCGCTGTGCTGGAATTGACGGGCAGGGATACTGTGCAGGATTCGCCATTGCCGAGACGTCCGCCGCTCAGGCTGATGGTGTCGCCGCCCGCCGTGGCGCTGAGGCTGCTGCTGTTGCAGCTGTTGCTCTGACTGCCGCTGGCAATGGTGACCCCTGCGGGCAGGGTGCCGTTAAAGGCCAGATCCTGCGCCGCCGTTCCGCTGGTGTTGTCGATGGTAAAGGTCAGCACCGACTGCCCGCCGGAGGAGATACTATTGGGGCTGAACTGCAACGAGAAATCAGGCCCCACCGGAGCAGCCCTGGCGACACCCGAACTCAGGATCATCGCCGGTACAAGCCCAAGGCACAATACAAAGCAGAGGCATGAAAAACGGCGCAAAAGGCTGGTCATAGAATATCCCGAAATATCAGAAGTGATGGTCTGCAATGCCCCGCCTGCGACAACCTGCAGGGGTGCCGCAAGCCTACGGCGGGGCAGCAATGGGCAGCAATGGTGCATTTTCAGAAAGGCGAATTTTTAGGCGAGTGTCGCAGATTGGCCATTTTCCGCCGACACAACCCAGGGTGTTGCCAGCCGTCAGCCGCAAATGGCAGGCAACAGCCGCACCGCGGGGGGGGGGGCACAGACGGTGGTTTTTCAGGACAAGCCGCCAGCCAGAGGGGCCCAGGTGCAGCCCGGTTGCCAGCCAGTTGCAGCCCAGATCAGCCCCTAGCGCTGGCGGCTGATCTGATAGAGGTTACCGGCGCGCAGGGGGCCTTCGATACGGGTCTCGCTGCCATCAGGCCAGCGGATGCTGACAGCGCTGGCCGCGCCGTTTTCTCCCAGGCCAAAATGCAGTCGGGGCGCATCGTAGCTCATGAAACCACCGCCAAGCTGGATCTCGCGCATCTGCTGGCTGCCATCCGCCATTTCCAGGGTGACCCGGGCGCCGATTGCGGCGCGGTTGCCCCTCAGATCCTCTAGCTGCATCGCCAGTCGTGGGGCCTGGGCGCTGTTGCGAAACAGCGCCACCGGCCCGTTCACCGGATGGGTCACCAGATCAAGATCGCCATCCCCGTCGATGTCAAACTGGCTGGCTGCGGCTGTCATCAGGTGATCCTCCAGCCCCGCTGCCCGCGAGGCTTCGGCAAAACCGCCCTGGCCGTCATTCTTGAAATAGAGGTTGGAGGGCGAGACCTCATTGGGCACCCAGGTGCCATTGACGATATAGAGATCCTGCCAGCCATCCAGATCAAAATCCGCCACCTTGGTGTCCCAGCTCCAGCCGCCGACCTCCAGCCCGCGTGTGGCTGCGGTATCAGCGTAGCGCCCGGCGGTCCCGGCGCTGGCCGCCTGCCATTCCAGCAGCACATTGGCCCGCAGGATCTGCGGATGGGTCAGGGCAATTTCTGCCGCCAGGGGCGCGCGCGCCGGTTTGAAATGCAGGTCGCAATAGGCCCGCGGCACCGGCTGATGCTCTGGGATCAGGGCACAGAGCGCGGGATCGCGTTTCTGGATCGCCAGATCCTTGATCAGCATGGCTTTGCACGCCTCTTGGTTGCGCCCCTGCAATTGCTGACAGCGGCTGGCATAAGAAGGATCAAAACGGTTGCCCGATTTATACCAGGCCTTGATCGCCATATTCTGCTCGCAGGTGGCCTTGCTGGCCGGGTGCTCGATCGCATCGCAGTACTGCGCCAGCGGCTGCATGTTCAGCCGATCAGACACCCCGGAAGAGCGCCCGGCGATCTGCGCCATGTAGATATCGGGGGTGCCATCGTTGAACAGATCTGCCACCGCCACCGACATGGTGGTGGTTGGCGTATGCGGGATCAGCCCCTCGGGCTGGGTCAACATACGCATCCCCCCTGCGCCATCGCCGCGATAGAAATAATCGGGGATATCAAAATCATTGCCGACAATCAGATCCTGCATCCCATCGCCGTCAAAATCGCTGAACAGCAGCGACAGGGTTTCGCCGGGAATGCCGGGCAGGTCCTGGGCGGTCTTGCCATCCAGGCGGCCATCGGGGTTAAAGACCAGCCGGTTGCGGGATTCCTCGCCCGGAATGCGGCGATACCAGCCCGCCGCCCAGTTGCCGAGGCCGAGATCCAGATAGCCGTCGCGGTCCAGATCGGCAAAGCTCAGCGCCATGGCAAGCGGGGTCTCTTCGCTGCCCTGCACCACCTGCAGCGGGCTGTCGCCAAACCGGCCCTGATGGTTGCGCCACCAGAAGTTGCCCTTGAGATAGCTGGCAAGGAACAGATCCAGCCAGCCGTCATTGTCGATATCCACCAGGACCGCGTTGAAAATCGACAGATCCGTCAGCGCTGCCAGCTCGGCCTGCGCCGCCGGGTCCAGGGCAAGGCGGGAAAACTGGCCGCTGCCATCGTTTTCATAAAGATAAAGCCCGGCTTCGGTCGAGGCCAGCACCAGGTCTATATCGCCGTCCCCGTCCAGATCACCCGAAGACAGGCTGCGGCCCTCCCAGAAGGGGGGCCACATATCGCGCATGGAAAATTCCAGCGGCTTGTCGATGCCAAAGCTGCGGGCCTCGGCGCGGGTGAACAGGGTGTCGGCCGCAGGCGAGGGCGGCGCCAGGGCGCTGGCGGTGAGGCTGATGTCAGCGGCATCCGGCGTGGTGACCTGTGGATCCAGCGTCGCCGCCTGGGCCGCGCCCCAGAACAGCCCGCCGCCTGCGATCTCTGCGGCAGGTGCGAGGGGCTCGGCCGCGCCCTGCAACAGCATCTCCAGCGCCCGCTGGCTTTGCCAGTTGTGATAGCTCTGCGCCCCGGCCCCGGCCAGAATACCCAGCAGCGCCAGCACCCCGGCCATCTGCGCCGCAACCCGCAGCCCCAGCATCTGGCGGATGATAAAGAAGGAATAGATCGAAAAACTGCCCAGGGTGATCAAGAGCGCCATGACATAGCCCTGCGCCAACCCGCTGGCGATCAGCACCCCGCAGAGCACCACGTCAAATCCAATGGGCACCGGCAGGAACAGCCCCACCGCAGCAATCAGCAGCAAGGCCCCCAGCCCGAAGGGCAGGCCAGTGATCAGGCTTGACGGCAGCAGGGTCGCGACCAGCGCCCCCAGAAATCCCGCCGCCAGCATCAAGGGCACAGTGAGGCGCACAATATACCACAGGTTGCCCAGATAGGCCCAGGCAACGCCAAGCACCGCGCGCAGCAGCCCCTCGGGCTTGGCCGCCGCTGTTGCTGCGGGGGCCAGTTCGGCGGCGCTCCAGGGCTGCTGCGCGGGTGCATTGGGCGGCCCCTGTTCCGCTGCCGCCTGATCGACCGCAGCTTGGGGCAGGGCCCGGCAGATCAGCGGCACCACCACCAGGATCACCAGCAGGCTGATCGCGACCTTCACCACCACCATATAAAAGGGCACCAGTGCCAGCAGCATGGTCAGCACCACAAAGTTGAGGGTGGGCGAGGCCACCATCGTGGCCAAAACCGTCTCGACCCGCATCCCCGAGGCATGTAGCCCCCGGCCAATCGGCGCGGCACAATTGGCGCAGACCCCCAAGGGCACGCCGATGAACAGCCCCAACAGCGCATTGGCCAGCCCGCTTTGAAAGGCACGGCGGCGCAGATAGCCAAGCGCGGTCATGAAGCTGGCGGCAAAGAGAATGCCGAAGGTCATGCCCTTCTTGTTGGTATTGATCCAGTTCAGGGTGGTGTAGAACACCCGCTCCGCGATCCCCATGGTCTCGGTCAGCTGGTATTTTGCCTCAAAGCTCAGCGGATCTTCGAGCTGGATCGCGCCAGACATCATCAGCTTTTCATTCAGCGCCGGATAGCGTGATCCGGTCCAGAACAGCAGGGTGATCACCACCAGAAGCAACAGCGCCAGCCCCAGCCGCAGACCAGAGGGCGCCACCGCCGTTAGACCAGGGCCAAAAGACGAAGCAGATTGGGACTGGGGCTGAGACTGGGGGCTGGCTGGCATGGGGGATCTCATCTTTTGTAGAAAATACAGGTGGCTGAGACTTCTGCCGGGCAGGCGGGAGCCGGGGACCTGGAGGCAAGAGGGCAAGGGGGGGGGCAAACGGCAAAGCGCAGGGTTGGAAAGGCGCAGCCGATCCGGCCAGACTTCTGGCCAAAACACGGGCCACCCGAGACTCAACCACAATCGGACCAGAGCCTGGGGCGGCCGCCGGGATCAGCCCCCTTGCAGGTGGGTTTCCAGTTCTGAAATCCGGGTGTTCAACTGTTCGATGTAGATATGTGCGGTTTCCAGCTCGTTCAGCATCCGCAGCATCTTCAGTGAAACATTGATCGGCGCATCCGGACCGGTTGGCCCCACCGCTGGCAGGTGCTTGTCTGCCCACATCTGCGCCGCGTGCTCTTCGATCGAAGGCACCTGATAGGCTTCGGGGTCAAAGACAGCATCACAGGGATCAGCCGCCGTACAGGCGCCACCGCCGCCGGTGGTGATCAGACTGCCGGGAATAGTCACATTGCCGGCTTCATCCAGCTCCAGCTCGGCATCGCCGGTGCCGTCAAAAGACAGGCGGAAGGTGCCGCCAGCCAGGACCATTTTCAAATCGGGACCGGGGTCACTGCTGTCAGACATGATCAACGAGGTGGTCCCCGCATTGGAGATATTGATCGTGCCGCCCGTCGTCCCGTTGCCAGCGACACTAAGATCGCCGTTTTCAACATTAATATTGCCACTTACCAGATGCAGCTTGGCATTGGGGGAAGCGGTCCCCAGGCCAATATCACCGTCCGTATCGATATACAGCGCATTGGTCGGCGCCGAGGGGCGGATCCTGAAAGGCAGGAGGCTGCCATTGGTGGCATCGCGGATAAAGAAGTTGGTCTCGTTGCTGGCCAGATCCCAGGTCTGTGGGGTGAAGCCGGAGGAGCCATCCTGCTCAAGCCGCAGCGTCGGCGTATCGCCATCCACGACATGGGCTTCAACGACCGGGTTGAAGGTGCCCAGGCCGATGCGGCCGCTGGCATCCACATACAGACTATTCGATGGCGCCTTGGCCTCGATGGTAAAGGGGGTGCGATTGTTATCAAGGTCATCGATGGAGAACTTTTCCTGCCCGCCGTTTGCGCTGTCGTTGAAGGTCAGCTGCCAGTCATTGGTGGGAAAGCTGCCGGCGGTTGAGGTATCCATGGCGCGAATACGCAGATTGTTTTCCTTCAGGCGAATGGTCTCAAAGCCAAAGCTTTCCCCATTGACGCAATCCATCCCGACGCAGATACTGCCGTCCGCGATCACGTCGTCAGTGAACACCTGATCCGCCTGCGCCACCCCTGTTGACAGACCCAGAGCCCCCGCCATCAGGCCTAGGGAACTGATGCCTGTGATCAGGCTGCGCTGGAATGAAACTGTCATACTATATCCTCTTTGGTGCTGCGCAGATCTGACTGCGTGGCCTGGCGTCATCGACTTAGTCTTCCTGGATCTCTTCCGGGGTAACAATCACCCCGCGCGATACCATAAAAGACCCGTTCATGTAAAAAGGTTTGGCCTTCGAGCTGGCGACCTCTCCCCGGCCATTGTCGGTAGGGTTGACGATTTCAACCGTCTCATCGGTGGCCGCCTTCAACTCATAACGATAGATGCCGTCCAGCACCTCGTCGCGGTCCAGTTCATAGACCGGGGTGCCAGAGGCGGAAAAAACTTCGCTGACCGCGCCATTGGGGGCGGCAACCACCAGTGTGGCGTTGCTGAGGCCCGACCAGTTTTCAAACCAGACCGCGCTGGAATTATGCTGCTGCACCGGATCGATGGTCAGGGCCGAAGCGGCAGTCAGCCCCCCCAGCGTCAGGCCACCCAGCGCCAGGCCAAAGGCCAATGATCTGATAGAAACGCGCATTTTCAAATCCATTTTTCCTAATAGCTTCAGCCCAGTCAAACCGCCCGTCTGACTGCCAGCCCGTTCGCCCGGCTGGGCCTTGCCACATCATCTACTAAACCTGCACAGGATTAGCGGAAAAAGGCAAAAACTTTAAGTATTTTTCACACTAGGGCAATTTTGCAGCACCCAGACCCGCCACACCCCAGGGGGTGCCCCGGCTCTTTGGCCAGGCGAGCGGTCCCGGGTCAGCCCCTAGAGAACCCCCGCCCGGCTAAAGACGCCAAAGAAATTGCCGATGATATTGGAAATGGTCAGCGCGTCATTGATCGGCGATTCTGTTGCCATCACCAGATCTCCGGGGTTGATCTGGAACTTGCGGGCCGAAAACAGCCCATCCGCCGAGGTCAGATCCAGGGTAAAGACCACCCGGGGCAGGCGCGGCCCCCGCACACCGGGGGCCACTGCATCCGGCCCATATTCACGCAGCACCAAGAGCCCCTGGGGATCGGCGCGACCATCCTGAAAACCACCGGCTACCGAAATCGCATCCATTGCCGACATCTCGTCCTTGGTGAAAATATGCAGATCCTCTGTGCCGGTGGCCCCGAAGGACAGGAAATAGCGGGCATCTTCTTCGACAAAGACCCGGTCGCCACCGCGCAGCAGCGTATCAAGCCGCGGGGTGTTCAGCAGGGTATCCACCGAGGTGCCATAGATATTCTGGCCGCGCACCAGACGGATCTGCGGGTTGTTCAGACTGGCGCTGATGCCGCCCCCGGTCGAGATCAGCCCCATGACGGAAAAATTCCGGTCGGGCATCGGATAGGTGCCCGGACGCGCCACACCCGAGACCAGATCAACCGAATTGTTGCGCCCCTCGGCCATGTCCAGCTGCAGCTGCGCCGAGGGCACGATGGCCTCCAGCTCGCCCTGCAGGGTCTCGCGGGCCAGATCCGGGGTCAGCCCCAGCACATTCACATTGCCCACATAGGGCATGAAGATGCTGCCATTGGCCGCCACCCGCACATCCTGCAGCTGCACCATCTTTTGTTCTGTAGAGGTCAGCAGGGAATTGTCGCTGCTATCCCAGATCCGCAGGGTCAGCTTGTCGCCGGGCTGGATGATCTGGGTCTTGGCCCCGGTGCTGGCCCCAATCCAGTTGAGCCGCTCTTGCTTGCCCGTTGCGGGCCACTGCGCCACCGAGGGCAAAAAGGCACGGGTGACCGCATAGAGGGCAAAATCGGCCTCTACCTGCCCCGATTGCTGGATGATCTCTTCGCTGGCGGGGGCCCCACCGGGCAGACGCCCGCAGGCCGCTGGCAACAAGGTAAGGCTGACAGCAGCAAGCAGGGGGAACAGAAGGCGCATGGAGACTCTTTTCGGGAATGGTCTTGATTTTTGCTCTGTGCAAGATACTGGGCTTGGGCGGCGCGTCAACACGGCTGCGCGCCCAGAATAAACAGAGGCGACAAATGGGTTTTCCGGTCACAGTCATTCTTGGCGCTTCAGGGCGTATCGGGGCGCTTTTGCGCCAATTCTGGTGCCCAGAGCAATCGCCGAGAACCACCGCCACCGCCCAGCTGCACTGGCAAAGTCGCCAGCCGCTGCGGGACGCCCACAGCAGACCCCTGGCCAATCCAGTGCTTGACCCGCTGGCAGAGCCCACGCGCCTCGCAGCGCTGGTGGCCAGGGCGGATGTTGTGCTCTGTCTGGCGGGCAGCATTCCGGGGCGGGGCGGCGATCTGGCCGATAACAGCCGCCTGGCCGAGGCCACAATCAGGGCATCGGCCCAGGCCCGCAGGCCCGGAACCGATCAGCCGCCGCGGGTTTTGCTGGCGTCCTCGGCAGCGGTCTATGGCAATCAGCCCGGCCTGCTAGCGGAAGATCAGCCGCTGCATCCGGTGCAGCCCTATGGCATCGCCAAGGCCGAGATGGAGCAGCGCGCCACCAGATTGGGCCAGCAACTGGGGGTGCCGGTCACGGCGCTGCGCATTAGCAATATCGCCGGGCTGGACGCCATTCTGGGGGGCTGGACGCCGGGGTTTTGCCTGGATCAGTTCGGGGATGGATCCAGCCCCCGGCGCAGCTATGTCGGGCCACAGGCGCTGGCCCGGATCCTGGCGGCGCTGCTGCCCCGGACCGATCTGCCGCCCTGTCTGAACCTGGCCCAGCCCGGATTGATCGAGATGGGCGCGCTGCTGCGGGCCGCCGATCTGCCGTTTCAGCTGCGCCCTGCCGCCGCCAGCGCCATTGCCGAGGTCGGGCTGGATGTCGGCCGCCTGGCGCGGCTCTTGGCTGGAACCCCTGTGCAGCAGTCGCTGCTGCAAACCCCGGCGCAGGTAGACCAGCTGGTCGCAGACTGGGCCACCATCGCCCCGCACCCCACAAAGGAGACCCCCGGTTCATGACCTGGCGCAAACGTCTTTTTGATCTGTTCTTTGTCACCCTGCTGATTGTTATTCTGGGGCCAATCCTGCTGGCCCTGCTGCTCTGGCTGTTGTGGAAAGAGGGGCGCCCGGTGTTTTATCTGGCCGAGCGCATGACCACACCGACCCGCGGCTTTCGCCTGTGGAAGCTGCGCACCATGACCCTGGCCAGCGACGACACCGGGGTTTCGGGCGGCGACAAGGCGGCGCGCATCACCAGGACCGGGGCCTGGCTGCGCGCCAGGCGGCTGGATGAATTCCCCCAGCTGTGGAATATCCTTAAGGGGGATCTGTCCTTTGTCGGGCCCCGCCCGCCGCTGCGCCAATATGTCGAAGCCCATCCCGAGATCTACGCCCAGGTGCTGCAATCACGCCCCGGCGTCACCGGATTGGCATCGATCTGCTATCACAAACACGAAGCCACCCTGCTGGCGCGCTGCCAGACGCCAGAGGAAACCGATGCGGTCTATTCCCGCATCTGCGTGCCCGCCAAGGCGCGACTGGACCTGATTTATCAGCGCAACCAAAATATGTGCTATGATTTTGATCTGGTGTTTCAAACCATTGGCAATATCTTCCGACGCGGTTGACGTCCCAGCCGCCATCCCCCAGATCCCAAAGGCAAAAAGCGAAGCACCGATCAGGGTTGCAAACCCGGGCCATGACCGGCGCTGCCGCCAATTGGCAAAAATGCACGTATTTATAAGAAAAAATCCGCCCTGGATCTGGTTGGACCCCCCGCTTTTCTTTGCTAGTCATGGGGTTTCATGTTAGAGGCAACTAAATGCGAAGACGGGCCCGGAAATACATCTTAAAGGTGTGAATCCAGACAGGGCGGGGCGTGAAAAAACGCTCTTGCAGCTCTTCACCAACAAGCACCACCCTCGAAACGGGGGGCAAAGAAACTGGACGGACTGGGATGCTCGACCTGATCAGCGCGCTATCGCGCAAGCAGAAGTCCTATGTCTTTTTGGCAATTGACTTGACCCTGGTGCCGCTGGCGCTGCTCTTCACCCTCGCCATGCAGCCACTGCCGCAGTCGGCGCTCCTGACGCTGTCGGGGCTGCTGCCGGTCTTGCCCTATGTCCTGACAATCATGGCCCTGGCCGAGCTGCGATTGGGGCTGCCGATGGTGCAGCTGAATGCCTATGAACGTCACGCGGTGGGGCTGACCGCCCTGGTGGCCCTGGTGACGGCGGCCGCCCTGGCGCTGCTGACACAGCTGTTTGGGCCGGGGCTGTCACCGGGCACCTATGTGGTCTTTGCCACCAGCCTGCTGCTGTTCATGATGGCCATCCGCGCTGTCCTGCATCAGGTGGTCCTGATGGCCTATCGCCGTGCTTCGCCGCGCTGTCGGGTGCTGATCTATGGCGCCGGCACCACCGGCACCCAGCTGGCCCAGGCACTGAAATCCCATGATGGCATTGATCCGGTGGCCTTTGTCGATGACAACAGCTCGCTGCAGGGGATGACCCTGGTCGGACTGCAGGTCTTTGCCCCTGGCCGCATTCAAGAGCTGGTGGAGACCCGCCAGATCAACCGGGTGCTGCTGGCGATGCCGTCGCAAAGCCAGCCGAAACAGGCCCAGGTCATCGTGCGGCTGCAGCGCATGGGGCTGGAGGTGCAGGCCCTGCCCTCCTTTGCCCAGCTGATTGGCGAAGAGGCCCTGGTCGACAAGCTGACTCTGGTGCCGCCGCAGAAATTTCTTGGCCGCAAAGCCCGCGATCTGCCGCTCAATGCGGCCAGCAGCTCTTATGAGGATCGGGTGGTGCTGATTTCCGGCGCCGGTGGCTCCATCGGATCAGAGCTCTGCCACCAGGTGCTGCGGTGTCGCCCCACCCGCCTGGTACTGTTCGAGCTGAACGAGCTGGCGCTTTACACCATCCACCAAGAGCTGGAGAGCCTGGCCCGCGAGGCCGGTGTCGAGATCGTGCCGGTGCTGGGATCGGTCACCGACAACCGCCAGATGCGCCGGGTGCTTGCGGCCCATAACGTACAGGTGGTGCTGCATGCCGCCGCCTATAAACATGTTCCCCTGGTTGAAGCCAACCCCTTGGCAGGGCTGGCAAACAACGTCTTTGGCACCCAGAATCTGGCGCAGGCCGCGCTACAAGCCGGAGTCGAACGCTTCATCCTGATTTCCTCTGACAAGGCGGTGCGCCCGACCAATGTGATGGGGGCCTCGAAACGCATGGCCGAACTCTTGCTGCAGGATATGGCCAGCCGCAGCCCCCGGACCGTCTTTACCATGGTGCGCTTTGGCAATGTGCTGGGCTCTTCCGGTTCAGTGGTGCCGCTGTTTCAGGATCAGATCAGCCGGGGTGGCCCGGTCACCGTGACCGACCCCCGCGTAAAGCGCTATTTCATGACCATCTCCGAGGCGGTGCAACTGGTGCTGCAGGCCGGGGCAGAGGCCCAGGGCGGTGAAGTCTTTGTGCTGGATATGGGCGAGCCGGTGTCGATTCTGCAGATGGCGCGCCAGGTGATCGAAAGCGCCGGCTACAGCCTGCGCGACGCAGAGAATCCGGATGGTGAAATTGCCATTGAAATCATCGGGCTGCGCCCCGGTGAAAAGATGGAAGAAGAACTGACCCTGACGAATGAGCTGATCACGACCCGGCACCCCAAGATCTTTTGCACCCGCGAGACCGTGCTATCGGAAATCGAAGTGGCCACTTTCATGCGCGGGCTGCGGACAGCCGTTGCCTCGGGCGACAACCATGCCGCAAACCTGGTGTTGCAGCGCTGGGTTGAAGGCTATGGCAGCCAGGACACAAACCGAAAATCTTCCTGAGCCGCAGAGGTCCTGTGGCCGCGCCAGCGTTGATCCCTTTGCGGGTTCCGTGGTCTAACCCCTGAAACACCTGCATAAAACACGTCAGCGAATAAGGCAGCCCCAATCCCGTGATACGCCGCTCTTTCTTCACGTTCAGGACCACCCTGGGCAGCGCTGCTGTTCTGGTCTGTGGTGCCTCGGCGACCCTGGCCTGGGGCCCGGATATCACCCGAACGCCGCATGACCCCGCGCCGGGCAGCGCCGAGGCCGCGCCCCGGTTCAAACCACTGCCGCCGCCCGCGCTGAACTTTTATGGCTCACCCGGTTTGCTGGACACGCCCTCGGCCGAGATGCTGCCGGATGCGACCTATGCGGTCAGCTATTCCTGGTTTGGCGGCCAAAGCCGCTACAACATCACCTTTCAGGCGCTGCCCTGGCTCTCGACCAGCTTTCGCTACAATGGCATCCGCAACCTGAACCTGTTTGGCTTTTCCACCTATTACGACCGCGGCTTTGATGTGCGGGCGCGGCTCTGGAAGGAAGGGAAATACCTGCCAGAGGTGACCATGGGCCTGCAGGATTTTGCCGGTACAGGCGTCTATGCGGCGGAATATTTTGTTGCCACCAAACGCTTCCAGACCCCGGCGCTGTCGCGGCGCAGCGGCCCCGGCCTGCTGAAGCTCAGCGCAGGCCTTGGTTGGGGGCGGCTTGGCTCTTCCGGGGCCATTGGCAATATTGGCGGCCAGCGCCCCAACTTTGTCGGCGGCGGCACCGGCGGCCAGCTGTCTTATGACCAGTGGTTTCGCGGCGATTTTGCCCCCTTTGGCGGCATTGAATGGCAGCCCAACGATCGCTGGAGCCTGAAGGCGGAATATTCCAGCGATGCCTATACCACCGAGACCCAGGTCTCGGATGTGTTTGAGCGCAAATCCTCGCTGAACTTTGGCGCCGAATACCAGTACAGCAACCGCACCCGTCTGGGCGCCTATTATCTCTATGGCTCTGAAGTCGGCTTTACCGCCCAGTTCCAGCTGAACCCGCGCCAGCCGATGACGCCAATGCTGGTGCCCGCCGCCGCGCCAATCCTGCCGCGCAGTGAATGGGCCGTCGGGGAAAACGACTGGAATCAGGACTGGCCCCAAAGCAGCCGCCAGACCACGGTGTTTCGCGATCAGGCCGCCGCGGCCTTGAAAAAGGACGGGCTGATCCTCGAGGCAATCCACTTTACCGGCACCGAGGTGGAACTGCGCTATCGCAACCCGCGCTATCAGTCGGAAATGCAGGCAGTGGGGCGCGTCGCCCGCGCCATGGCCGCCACCCTGCCAGCCTCGGTTGAGACCTTCCGCATCACCCCGGTGCGCAATGGCGTCGGACTGTCGACCGTCACCCTGCGCCGTTCCGATCTAGAGGCCCAGGAATTCAACCCGCAGGCCAGCGAAGCCATTCTGGCGGTCAGCGCCATCAGCGACGCCCGCCCGCTGGCCGAAGACGCGGTCTTTTCCAACGAACTCTATCCTGCTTTCTCCCGCAGCATTTCCCCCTATACCAAGCCCTCTTACTTTGATCCGAGCCGCCCCTTCCGCCTAGATATCGGCGTCGATCTGGCCGCCAGCTATGCCCCGGCGCCGGGCTGGTTCATTGCCGGGGCGCTGCGTCAGCGCCTGGCGGGCAATGTAAAACGCTCGCGTGAATCCAATTCGGTCCTGCCCCATGTGCGCACCGATGTGGCAGCATATGCACAATATGGCACCACTCTGGAAAACCTCTATGTGATGCGGCACTGGAAGCCCGGCCGCAATCTCTATGCCCGCGCCAGCGCCGGTCTGTTTGAAACCATGTATGGCGGGATCTCAGGCGAAGTCCTGTGGAAGCCGGTGAACAGCAAACTGGCCCTGGGGGTCGAGGCAAACTATGTGGTCCAGCGCGACTATGACCAGCGGCTGGGCTTTCGCGACTACAAGACCTTTACCGGCCATGGCTCTCTTTATTACCAGCTGGGCCATGACTACCATCTGCAACTGGATGCGGGGCGCTACCTGGCGGGCGATTATGGCGGCACCCTCAGCCTGGATCGGATCTTCAGCAATGGCTGGGTTGTCGGGGCCTTCTTCACCCTGACCAATGTCTCGGCCGCAGACTTCGGCGAAGGCTCTTTTGACAAGGGCTTTCGCTTTCGCATTCCGCTGGCCTGGATGCTGGGCAAGCCCAACCGCCGCGGCTATGGTCTGACCATTCGCCCCACCCAGCGCGATGGCGGTCAGCGGGTATCGGTGCCCGGGCGCCTTTACGGATCCATCCGCACGGCCCACCGCAACAGCCTGCAAGAGCAACGCGCGAGGTTCTGGGAATGACGTATCTGCCGCGCCGCGCCACGGGGCCAAGGGCCCGAACCCTGTTCAAATCCCTTGCCGGGCTGGTGCTGCTGCTTGGCACCGCAGCCTGCAGCACGGGCCCGGAAGAGGCCAGGAGTTCTGTTGTGCTGGGCCAGGCCATCCGCGAGGTAATTTCCGATTACCGCGCGCCAGATCCCACACCGGTCACGGTCAACCGCGCCTTGCTCGATCAGCTGGGGAACCCGCATCTTGAAGTCTATATCGAAAACCGTGACCTGACTGGCTATGTCGGGCTGCTGCGGGTGCGGCATGACGATCTGCCCGGTGAAATCACCACCTGGAGCACCAATGATGACATTGCCTTATTTTTCCGCAATGGCCTGCTGATTGGCACCCGTGGCCTGCCCGGAAACCTGATCTCTGCCGATGTCCCGGTGCAGGAAAACATTGTCGGCCCGGCCCAGGGCGGGCTGCGCCGCTATTACCTGCGCGGCGGCAACAGCGAAGAACGGCGCATCACCATGGCCTGCGAATTGCAGCAGCTGGGCCGCGAAACGCTTGAAATATATGAGCGCCACTTTACCACTCAGCACCTGCAAGAACGCTGCGAAGGGCGCGATCCAGATGGACGCAAGACAGAAATCATCAATGAGTACTGGGTTGATTCCCGTAGTCAAAAAATTTGGAAATCTCGCCAGTGGGCCGGGCCGGAAACCGGGTATCTGCGCATCCGAAACCTTGCAAGCTGAGCGTTTTTGCCACAGGTTCGAAATATTCGAGCAATTTTCCTCTTAAATACCATTCCGCAAGCTATTCCCCTCTATGCCTTAAGTTGAAATTGACCGTCAGCTCGCTTAGGGTTGTCGCAAACAACTCTCCAAAGGAGCTTTTGGATTATGAACAAGATGATTGCAGCCCTGCTTCTGACAGCAGCCACCACAACCGCCAGCTACGCTCAGGCCGTCGATCCTGATGCTGTCTCCCCCACCGTAACCAACCAAGCCACTGGTGCAGGCGGTGGTGGTGCAGGCGGCGGTGGTGCTGCTGGTGGTGCAGGCGGCGGTGGTGCTGCTGGTGCTGGTGCAGGCGGTGGCCTTGGCGGGCTGGGTGGTGGACTCGGTATCGGAGCTGCTGCTGCTGCTGCTGCCCTTGTGATCGCAGTGGTCACCAATGACGATGAGAGCACAGGCACAACAACAACGACAACAACAGACTGATCCCAGTTGGGGTGACCTTGCCCCCAGAGACAGGCAGAAACTGAAACTGGCAGAAACTGGCGCAGTTTAGGAGAAGCTTCGGCGGGATAGGTCACACAGAGTCAGCAACACAACATTCAAAAGGCGGGTCTGAAAAGGCCCGCCTTTTTGTCACCGCCGCTTTGGTCCCGCGCACTCTGACTCTGTCGCAGCACTCTGGCCAAACCTGCAATTGTGCAATCCATTCAGCCTCCAGAACCTGTCGCGTTCATTTGGGTTTGCTAAAGATCCGGGATCAAGCCTTTCTGGCTTGCGGTGTCCAGATCATGCTGAAATTGCAATAACTCAACAGCACCAGCGCCATTTCAGCCCATGACTGCAAGGCAATCACGTACCGGCTGTATCGTCCCCTGGGGATTTACCAGGGGATTCAACTTGCATGTCGGCCAGATATTTGGCTGGTTTCACACAGCCAGGCGCCGCAATGGATTTGGCCACAAACTCGTGTTCTGGGGCCAAATATCAACGCCAAGATGGCGCGCTGCCTTGTCTCAAATTCAAAGCTTCGCTACCAATATCGCATTGTAATTATTGCTTGATAGAGTAGTTCTTGTGACCCCAAGCATCCCCATTCTTCTGTGCGGGGGCTCGGGCATCCGTTTGTGGCCGCTATCGCGCAAAAGCGACCCCAAGCAATTTGTCCCCTCTGAGGGGGAAGAGGCCTTGTTTCAGGCCTGGACACTGCGGGTGGTAAAGCAAGGGAACGGCGTTGATTTTTCCGCACCGATGGTGCTGGTCGAGGTCCAGACTGGCAGTTCCTGGAAAGGCTGCGCCCAGAACAGACGAACCTCTGCTGCCCTCGGGGCGGATACGATACAACGCAAAACAGGATGCCAACTATGAAAATTGCTGTTGCCGGAATTGGCTATGTAGGACTTTCCAACGCGGTGCTGCTGGCCCAGAACCACGAGGTCGTTACTGTTGATATCGCCGAGGATCGTGTCGCGATGGTCAATTCCAACCAGAGCCCCATCGCCGACCCCGAACTGGAAGATTTCCTTGCGACGCGAGATCTCAAGCTCAGCGCCACAACCAACGGAGCCGCCGCTTACCAGGATGCGGATTATGTGATCGTCGCAACACCAACCAATTATGACGCGCAGACCAACTCCTTTGACACCTCCACCGTCGAAGCTGTCGTGACAGAGGTCATGCAGGCCAATCCAAAGGCCACCATCATCATCAAATCGACCATTCCGGTGGGCTATGTACGCGGCCTGCGCGCCCGGCTTGCGACGGATCAACTGATCTTTTCACCGGAATTCCTGCGCGAAGGCCGCGCCCTCTACGACAACCTGCATCCCAGCCGCATCATCGTCGGAGAGAGATCCGAGCCCGCCCGGATCTTTGCCAATCTCCTGCTGGAAGGCGCCCAGAAGAAAGATGTCGAAATCCTCTTCACCGACCCGGATGAGGCCGAGGCAATCAAGCTCTTTGCCAATACCTACCTCGCCATGCGGGTTGCCTTTTTCAACGAGCTGGACAGCTATGCCATGGCCGGCGGCATGGATAGCCGTCAGATCATCGAGGGCATCAGCCTCGACCCAAGGATCGGCGGTCATTACAATAATCCGTCATTTGGCTATGGTGGCTATTGCCTGCCCAAGGACACCAAACAGCTGCTGGCCAACTACAATCACGTGCCACAGAACCTGATCCGCGCTATTGTTGACGCCAACCACACCCGCAAAGATTTCCTTGCCGATCAGATCCTGATGCGTGGGCCAAAAATCGTCGGCATCCACCGGCTGGTGATGAAGGCCGGATCGGATAATTTCCGCCAGTCGTCGATCCAGGGCATCATGAAGCGGCTGAAAGCCAAGGGCATCGAGGTCATTATCTATGAACCGGTAATGGAGGAAGACCACTTCTTCCACAGTCGCGTGATCCGCGATCTTGACGCCTTCAAGGCGGCGGCGGATCTTATTGTCGCCAACCGGCTGACCGATGACATTCGCGATGTGTCGGATAAGGTCTTTACCCGCGATTTGTTCGGCGAGGATTAAAAGATATAATGCAGACCGTTCTTGTCACCGGATCGGCCGGGTTTATCGGCTTTCACCTGTGTAGGCTGCTTTTGCAACACGGCTATCAGGTGGTGGGGGTTGATGCGCTCACGGACTACTACAGTGTCGCGCTCAAGCAAGCCCGCCATGCCATCCTGGCCAAGGAAGGGCAGGATAGCTTCCTTCCCGTCATTGGCAAAATCGAAGATCCGCAGCTCTTGATGGAGCTCTTTGCCAGTCACAAGCCGGACTATGTGATCCATCTCGCGGCGCAGGCAGGGGTTCGCTATTCGATAGAAAACCCTCGGTCCTACCTGGAAAGCAATATTATCGGGACGTTTGAGCTCTTGGAAGCGGCCCGGGCCTATCCGCCGCGCCACCTTCTGTTGGCATCGACCTCCTCTGCCTATGGCGCCAATACCACGATGCCCTATCGAGAGACCGCGCGCGCCGATCACCAGATGTCCTTTTATGCTGCCACCAAGAAATCGACCGAGAGCATGGCGCATTCCTATGCTCACCTCTATGGCCTGCCAACAACCATGTTTCGCTTCTTTACAGTCTACGGGCCATGGGGCCGCCCGGATATGGCCCTGTTCAAATTCACCAAGGCCATTTTGGAAGGCAAGCCGATCGACGTCTATAATCATGGCGATATGAAGCGGGATTTCACCTATGTCACCGATCTGGTCGAGGCGATCCATCTGCTGCTCGATGTGGTGCCGGAACCGCCTGAAAACGGTGTGGTTGAAGACGGCGACAGCCTATCGCCTGTCGCGCCCTGGCGCGTGGTCAATATCGGCAATTCAGACAGTGTGCAGCTCACCAGCTTTATCAAAGCAATCGAGGTAGCAACGGGGATCAAGGCGCAGCAGAACCTGATGCCGATCCAGGCCGGTGATGTGCCCGCAACCTGGGCAGATGCCGCGCTGTTGCAGCGGCTGACAGGCTATGCGCCAAAAACCGACATGGCAGAGGGGGTCGCGCAGTTTGTCGACTGGTACCGCAGCTACTATGGGGATCAGGCACCCTAAGGCCAAATATGGCGCCTATCAGGTATAATATCCCCTGCAATGTCCCAGTATTTGCTTTTATCTCCAGTAAACTGCGGGGTCTTTCGCCCGGACAGTCATCCATTGCCCCTTTTATGCAGGCTTTAAGGGCAGGATATTGAAATCCGCATGACCCGATCTGGCCTTATCGCAGCACCGATATGAAGGCTGGTTCCGCCTTTGGTGCCAGGTCGGCCGCCCACACAGCATCGGCCTGCTCCCAATACTCTCCTGTAGCCGCTGTTCCCCTGTACCCCACAGCAGGATATCGCTCACAGCGGCGGATCGAAACTGCGCCTCTGGCCCTGTACAAGCGGGGCTTTATGCTGGCACAACAGCCTGTCGCCGCAGGCCTGGGCTTTCTACGCCTGGCTGCACTCTGGCAGAAACGACATTCATGGGATGCAAAATGCGCAACTTATTTGGCACTGACGGGGTGCGAGGCACAGCCAATATCCACCCGATGACCGCAGATATGGCTCTGCGCATCGGCGCCGCCGTGGGGCGGTATTTCCGCCGCGAGGCCGGCGGCGTGCACCGGGTGGTGATTGGCAAGGACACCCGGCTTTCAGGCTATATGTTCGAAAGCGCCCTCACGGCCGGGCTCACCTCGACCGGCATGAACGTGCTGCTGCTGGGGCCGGTGCCAACCCCTGCCGTGGGGCTGATGACCCGTTCGATGCGCGCCGATCTTGGGGTGATGATCTCGGCCAGCCATAACCCGGCGCAGGACAATGGCATCAAATTCTTTGGCCCCGATGGCTTCAAACTCTCCGATCAGGCCGAAACCGAAATCGAGGCCCTGATAGACGCCGGCGTCACCCCGGCCCAGGCCCAGAATATCGGCCGGGCCAAACGCATTGATGACGCCCGCTTTCGCTATGGCGAGCGGGTCAAATCCTCGCTGCCGCGTGGCATTCGCCTGGATGGGCTCAAGGTGGTTCTGGACTGCGCCAATGGCGCGGCCCATCGCACCGCCCCCGAAGTACTGTGGGAATTGGGCGCTGAAGTCGTCCCCCTCGGGGTCAGCCCCGATGGGCTCAATATCAATCGCGACTGTGGCTCGACCCAGCCCGCAGCAGCGGCGGCGGCGGTGCTGGCCCATGGTGCCGATGTCGGCATCTGCCTGGATGGCGATGCCGACCGGGTGATCCTGATCGACCAGACCGGCAAGGTGGCCGATGGCGATCAGCTGATGGCCCTTCTGGCCAGCCGCTGGGCCCAGGCCGGAACCCTGGCCGGCAATGCCCTGGTGGCAACGGTGATGTCCAATCTCGGGCTGGAACGCCACCTGCAGGGGCAGGGGCTAAAGCTGGAACGCACCGCCGTTGGCGACCGCTACGTGGTGGAACGGATGCGGGCCGGCGGCTTTAACCTGGGCGGCGAACAATCCGGCCATATCGTGATGAGCGATTACGCCACCACGGGCGATGGGCTGATGGCCGGGCTGCATATGCTGGCCGCCCTGGTGGAAACCGGCCAGAGCGCCTCACATCTGCTGTCACAGTTTGATCCGGTGCCACAGCGGCTGCAGAACGTGCGCTTTACCGCCGGTCAAACCCCGCTGGAACTGGCCTCGGTCCAGGCGAGCATTCGCGACGCCGAAGCCGTGCTCAAGGACAAGGGCCGCCTGCTGATCCGCAAATCCGGCACCGAGCCGCTGATCCGGGTGATGGCAGAATGCGAAGACGAAGGACTGCTGAACACCACCGTGGCCGAGGTAGCCGCCGCAGTAGAAGCCGCAACCCGCTAGCCCATGCCATGCCTGCCAGATTTCATCTTACCGGAAATACCTCGGGGGAGGCCCAGAGGGCCGGGGGCAGCGCCCCCCTTCTTCCGCCCCCCCAATGAGACGGGTCAATAGGGGGCGAAATAGGGGAGACCCAGACAAGACCGCCGCCAAGGATTTCTCCTTGGCGGCGGTTGCTGCAACATGCCCTGATCAGACCCAGGCTCTTACAGCCTTTCGCGTTTGATGCGGAACGCCGTCATCACCCCTTGGGCCGACGTGGCTTGGCGCTGCCGCCCTTGGTGACCTTGGCCTCGGCGGTGCGGGCGCGGTTCTTCTTGCTATTGGATTTACCCTTGGGCGGTGGCGGGCCTTTGGGACCGCCGCGCTCCTCGCTTGGCTTGCCGCCAAACTTGCCCGCTGGCTTGCCTGCAGGTTTCCCGGCTGGCTTTTTTGCCCCCGGCTTGCCGCCATCCTTACGCCAGCTCTTACCGGGATCCCCGGCACCGGCGCGATAGCTCGGCTTGCTGTCAGCCTTGGCAGCTGGCTTACTGCGGGGGCCGACTTCGCTCACCACCGCATTGGGTTCGCGCGGTGCCTCGGGTTTATGGCGTGGGCGTTCGGAACGATCGCCGCGCGGCTTATCCCCGCCATAGGGTTTCTTGTCTTTGTAGCCACCGGCCTCGGCGCCGCGATGCGGGCGCTTGTCCTCATAGCCACCGGGTTTCCTGCCTGCGCCAGCTGGCTTGCGCGGTGCCGAAACACGGCCAGCCGGAATATTGGGCGGAGTGTTCAGGCGGGTCACCTTGGTGCCATCGTCCAGCACCATATCAGCGCCCATGGATTTCAAAAAGCCAGCCACATGGGTCTCGCGGATCTCGGCAAAGGTTTCCTCGGACTGGATGCGGATCGCACCGATATCGGCCTTGGTAATATCCCCGGCGCGGCACAGCATCGGCAACAGACGGCGCGGATCGGCCCCCTTGTCGCGACCGGTATCCAGCGAGAACCAGACACTGGGGCCAAAGGGCGCGCGCGGCTCGGGCTTGGCATTGGCCGCCGACAGCTCTTCCGGCGCCGAACGGCCGGCATTCCACAGCCGCAGATAGGCTGCGGCCAACTGCGACGGCGAAAATTCCTCGACCAGCTTGGCAACCATCGCCTCTTCGCTGGCGGCAGGCACCTCGCTCCAGGCGGGATCGGCCAGCATGCGTTCGCCGTCACGGTCCTTGATCATCTCGGCCGAGGGCGCATTGTCCCAGGTTGCGGTCAGCTTGGCCATCTTCAGCAGGCGTTCCGCCTTGCGGATGGATTTGGGCGGCACCACCAGGGCGCTGACGCCCTTGCGACCGGCCCGACCTGTCCGCCCCGAGCGGTGCAGCAGGGTTTCGTGGCTGTTGGGCAGTTCGGCATGCACCACCAGATCCAGGTTCGGCAGGTCAATGCCGCGCGCCGCCACATCGGTGGCGACACAGACACGGGCGCGGCCATCGCGCATCGCCTGCAGCGCATGGCTACGCTCGGCCTGGGACAATTCGCCAGACAGGGCCACCACGGAAAAGCCGCGGTTGGACAGGCGGCTCAGCAGCCGGTTGACCATGGCGCGGGTGTTGCAGAACACAATGGCATTGGGCGATTCATAATAGCGCAGCACATTGATGATGGCGTTTTCATCATCGCGGGCCGCCACCGACATCGCCTGATATTCGATATCGCTGTGCTGGCTTTTCTCGGCCACGGTAGAAATCCGCTTGGCATCGCGCTGATAGCTTTTGGCAAGGCCGGCAATAGCGGGAGGCACGGTCGCGGAAAACAGCAGGGTCTGGCGCTCGGCCGGGGATTCCCCAAGGATGAATTCCAGATCTTCGCGAAAGCCCAGATCCAGCATTTCGTCCGCTTCATCCAGCACCACGGCGCGCAAATCAGACAGATCAATAGAGCCGCGCATGATATGGTCGCGCAGACGGCCCGGTGTCGCCACGACGATATGGGCACCACGATCCAGGGCGCGACGTTCATCGCGCATATCCATGCCGCCCACACAGGAAGCCATCACCGCACCTGCTTCGCCGTACAGCCAGGCCAGCTCGCGCTTGACCTGCATCGCCAGCTCTCGGGTGGGCGCAATCACCAGCGCCAGTGGCGTGGCAGCGGAGGTGAATTTTTCATCCGCACCCAAAATCGTATCGGCAATGGCCAGGCCAAAGCCCACCGTCTTGCCCGACCCGGTCTGGGCGGACACCAGAAGGTCGACACCGGACAGGGCCGGATCAGAAACCGCCTCCTGTACCGGGGTCAAAGAGGAATATCCACGGCGCTCGAGCGCCAGCGCTAATGTCTGTTTCAAGAGATGATCTGCTTTTCTATTGTGGCGGAGGCCAAACCAGGGCTGCCGCACAAAGGGCAGGGCCCAGGCAGCAATTGGCCGCGTATAGGCCTTTCATGGCGCCATGTATAGGCACCGATTCCCGCCACCTATAGCCCGCTATCGCAGGTTCGGCCAGCCTGGTTTTGACCTCGGCTCTTTCCGCACCAGACTTTTGTGGCTGTACTTGCAGTCTGTGACACCATTCCGGATGTCGCTGCGCTTTAGTAAAATTATCGACTTTTGGTGCCGGTGCCCCCCGCAGAGAGGCTGATTTCACACCGCTACCATACGCGAATTTAACGATCTTGTGGCACAGTCGCCCCCAGAGATGAAAGGAAAAAGGAAGCGTTCATGTGGGGGATCCGCGTTGTGACAACTGCCCTATCAGAGCTGACCTCACTTTTGTCCCTCATCGGGGTCCTTGTGCTCTCGGGGCTTGTATCCTTTACCGCAGGGCGCGCCGTCCATGCCGATGTGATAGAGTTGCGCGCCGGCCACTGGTGCCCCTATGTGTGCCGTTCTGACACCAGCCACCCCGGCCTGTTGATCGAACTGACCCGCGAGGCCCTGGCGCCCTTTGGCCATGAAATCCGCTATGAGACGCTCAGCTGGTCGCGCAGCCTGACCCTGGTGCACACTGGCGCGGTCAATGGTCTGCTCGGGCCCGAGATGTACAAGATCAGCGGCCTGACCTTCACGCAGCCCATCACCCATCATCAAGAAGCCCTGGCCTTTCGCCGCGGCGAGGCCCGCCCCGTTCAGGTCCTGCAGGCCCTGCAGGACCTGCAACTGGGCGCAGTGCAGGACTATCGCTATTCCAACAGGCTGGCGCAATATATCGCTGAAAACCGCAACCGCCCCAGCCGGGTGCAGCTGATCAATGGGGGCGACACGGTCGCACGCAACCTGAAAAAGCTTTTAAATCATCGGGTTGATCTGGTGCTGGAGGCCCAGGCAGTGCTGGTCCATCGCGCCCGCCAGCTCGGCCTGTCCGATCTGATCGATATTCAGTCCTACAGCATGCCCCAGGCCATACGACTGGGCTTTTCCCCAGCCCTGCCAAGCTCGGCCCGCTATGTCCAGCAATTCAACGCAGGCCTGGCCCAGCTGAAACACTCAGGGCGCTACCACGAAATTCTGGTCCGTTATGGCCAGGCAGGGGCACTCCAATGAAGATTTTTCCACTGCAGTTTATATCCAGGCTGTCCTTTCGCATCCGCCTGTTTCTCGGGCTGATCCTTCCGGTTATTGTCATCCAGGGCATCGGCATCAGCTATCAGGCCCTGGACCACAAAGCCCATTTCATAGAGGGGCTGGAAACCGAGCACGACCTGGCGCTGCATTTTGTCAGCGAAGCCCTGGCCCGGCCCATGTGGGACTATGACAACAACCAGATTGAAAGCCTGGTGCAAAGCATCCTGCACGAGAGACGGACCGCCCGGGTGCAGATCTTTGACGCCGGTGGCACGCCGCTCTATGAGCAGCAAAAGCCAGACTATCATCCGGCCGCCGATGATCTGCAGGCCAGCCAACAAATCACCTATACCATCGGCGACCAGCTGCATGTGCTGGGCACGCTGGAGCTGACCCACACGCTGGCCGGTATGAAAGACCTGCTGAACAAAAACCTGCTGGGGCATATCGGCTCCTCGCTCTTTGTGCTCTTCATGATTGGCCTGGTGATCTATCTGGTGCTGCTGCGGCTGTCGCGTCCCATCGAGGCCCTGACCCGGACCCTGATCGACATGCGCCGTGATGATTTTGACGGCCCGATTCCCGGCCTGGAGCGTCGGGACGAAATTGGCCTGATGGCCCAGGCCCTGCACCAACTGTCCCAGAACAAACTTGAGGTTGCCGAGCTGCGCGACCAAAGCGACGAAAGCGCCCGGCGGGCGAACCGGCGGATCAATCGGGCGCTGCAATCCACCCGCGACGGGGTGCTTCTGGTCGATGAAACCGGCAAGGTGGTGCTGTGCAACCCCAATGCCGAGCAATTCTTTGGCGATGCCCAGGTCGGCCGACAACTGAACCTGCACTCCTGGCTGCCGGAAAACCTGGCCAACCATACCGAAGAGACAATTGAAAAGAACGAAAGCTTTGCCTTTGAGACCACCACCACCCACAACCGTTCACAACAGAGGCTCAACCTTCTGGTGCGCGGTGGCCCCATTCGCGACGAACACGGGCATTACCTTGGGGCGATGTTGCTGGCCTCGGATCATTCCGACCAGGCGCGGCAGGCAGAACGGGTACGCTTTCTCGCCGAACACGACAGCCTGACCGGGCTGCCCAATCGGCGGCTGATGGAGCAGACGCTGACAACCTGGCTGCAGCAGGACGGCGACGAGGTCTCTATCCTGCTGGCCGATCTGGATCATTTCAAACAGATCAACGACACGCTGGGGCATCCGGCGGGGGATGCGCTGTTACAGGTGGTGGCGCGCAAATTTGAAGCTTGCACCAATTCCTATGTTACGGCAGCCCGACTGGGCGGCGATGAATTTGCCATTCTGGTACGCGGCGGCGACAGCCAAAAGCGGATGAGCAATATCGCCAATCGCCTGGTCGAAGAAATGGCCCAGCCACAAGAGGTCAATGGCCAGGTCCTACACACCGGCATGAGCGCCGGCATCGCCACCCTGTCTGGCCCCCAAAGCACGCCCTCGGAAGGTATTCGCCGCGCCGATCTGGCGCTTTATGAGGCCAAGCGCGGCGGCCGTGGCATGGTCGAGGTCTTTCACGAAGATCTGGAGACAATCGTCAAACGCAAGAGCCTGCTGGAACGGGAATTGCGCGCCGCCCTGACCGAGGGAGACATCCGTCCGGTGTTTCAGATCCAGACCGACCTGGGCAGCGGCCAGATCATCGGGTTTGAAACCCTGGCGCGTTGGCATCACCGCCAGCTAGGCAGCATTTCCCCGGCCGAGTTCATCCCCATAGCCGAAGACAGCGGGCTGATCCGCGATCTCACCTATCAAATCATGATCCAGGCCTTTCACACGGCGGCCCGCTGGCATGATGCGGGGTTTCAGGGCCGGGTGGCGGTCAACCTGTCGCCAAAGCTGTTTGGCACCCAGGTTGATGAATTTGTCAATGACTGCCTCTTTGAAACCAATTGCCCGGCCTCGGCCGTAGAGGCCGAAATCACCGAAACCGTGGTGCTGGCCAGCGGTCAGTCTGCCCTGCGCGAAATCCAGGCCCTGCAGGAACTGGGGGTCACCGTGGCGCTGGATGATTTTGGCATGGGCTATTCCTCGCTCAGCTATTTGCAGAAATTCCCGGTCGACAAGATCAAGGTCGATGCGGCTTTTGTCTCCAAGCTGCCGGAATCCGAGGAAACCCGCGCCATCGTCAGCGCCATCGCCAAGCTGGGCCATGCCCTGGGCATGCGGGTCACTGGCGAGGGCGCGGAAACCGATGAACATCGTCTGCAGCTCAAGGCCTGCGGCGTCGACTATTTGCAGGGCTATTTCGACGGCCCGCCCCTGACCGAACGCGCCGCCACCGCACGGCTGTTTCCGGGACGGCAAGCGCGCAGCCTGCGCGGCTAGGCCTCCCCCTGTATCAAACACCGCCGACCGGGCGACTATGCTCAGGGGGGGCCCTCTCCCATGAACAGTTTTTGAATATCCACAAACGGGCTGCTGGCCAGCAAGACCTGCACCGCCTGCCAGGGGGCCGGGTCGGCGGCAATATGGTCATAAAGCCGCCGCTCGACCTGGAAATCATTCAGGTGCGTTTCGCTGCTGGCGGAAATCCAGGCCAGGTCGAGCATATCAGCCTGTGCCCCCATCAGGCGCAGCTCCACCCCCTCGGCCATCGGGGCCTCGGGCAGGCGGCGCAGCAGATCCAGCTTGGCCACCTCCCAAAGTGTATCGTCAAAGCCGATGTCCTGCAGCACCAGCTTTTCGCGCAGGGCCGGCCAGCCAAAGACCAGTCGCTGCTGCAGATCCTGCCCCACGCTCTGGGCGGCGGCGGGGGCCTGCGCGCCATAGCTCAGATCAAACACCGCCTGCGTGTCCGCGACAATGTCCAGATGATCGCGCAGCTGGCTGGCGGGCAGGGCGGCGATCCACTGATGCCGCCCCACATCCAGATAGTTGAAATCCGGCTCCAGCCGAAAGCCATGGCCGCATTCACTGCAGGTTGCGGTCTGGAAGCGATCCTCCAGGATCTCTGTGCGCAGATCCGGGCGCCGGTCCGCATTGACGCTGCCCACAGCTTCATAGGTGAACACGGCTGCACAGTTCGGGCAGGTCAGGTTCATCGGAACAAAAAGTGACATCCTCTACTCCCCTCAGACCAGTGTCTTCAGCCAGGCAACGGCCGGATGCTGATCTTTTAATTTTTTGCTGTGATAGGCTGCATATAACTCTGAGAACCATTCCCCCGGCGCCCGGAACTGATAGCCGCTGATGGCCTGCTTGCGGGCGGCAAAGGCATAGCTGCTCCAGCTGCCCCCCTTGTAACTTTCATGGTAGACGCGGCCCGCGATATTGAGCTTGGCGGCAATGGCAGCGCTTTGCCAGGGGTTATTCGTTGCCCGTGCCATATCTACATGGGCACAGCATTTGCTGCGCCGCTGTTCCCAGACTTCAGGGTCCACATCAGCCGGGCATTCCGGCTGGGCAGGATTGGCATTCCCGCTGGCATATTGTGCCACATAGTCCGCATCATAGCTGTAATGCCCGGCGATGGCATCGGCCACGGGTTTGACATTGCCCCCATGCTCCTGCCAGCCGCCATAGGTGGCATTGCCCGCCACCCCGGTCATGAAACTGCGCTGATCATCCACCGCATGCCCGGCTTCATGCAGGGTATTCCAGGAAAAGAAATCCACCTGGTCCTGATCGGCCGGCTCGCAAGCGGGATCGACCTCTCCCACCTCATGCGGGCGGCCAAAGCCATAGACACTGCTGAGACTGGCATTGCCCTCGCGCATCACCACCTCTTTGGCATCGCCCCCATAGTAAGAGCCCTTCTGGCTTTCCACATCCTCATAGCCAAAGATTTTCATCGAGGCATTGTCGCGGGTATCCTGCGGCGGCAGCACCGACATCACCTCATACAGACGGCGGATATTGGGACCCTTCTTGCTGCCGTCCGCCACCAGATTGCCGGCCCGGTGACGTGTCGCATCATCATCCACCGCCGCCGCATAGATATTGAGCTTGCAGCCATATTTGGCCTCAAAGGCCACCCGCAGGACCTTGCGCTGCACCGAAGCATCCAGCCCCTTGATCATCTCATCCAGCTGTTTGTCCCCATCCGGGCGTTCGAGGATCTTTTTGATATTTGCAGGATCCGGGGCCTTATTGTCGGCCATCTTATCCTTGGCCACCGCATCCACGGCCAGGGCCTGAGCCGTTTTCACATGGGCCTCGGCGCTGTCATGATCGCGTTTTGACGCCGCCGCACGGGCCTGCGCCACCTCGCCAGACAGGCGTTCCAGATCCGCGCGGATGGCATAGCGGTGTTCACTGCCCAGCAACGCCGCATGCTGGGTCTCCAGCGCGTCGCAGTCCTTGAGCAGCTGATCATGGCGCGCCGCCATACGCATCAGCGCATGCTGCTGATCCATCACCGCCTCGATTGCGGTGCTGGCGCTGGCCGGATCGCCGCCCGTCTGTGCGTCTTTCAGCGCCGCAGCGACCGCTGCCTTCAGCGCATCGGCATCTTCCGCAATGATGCTGTATTTGACAAAGGGGGCAGTGGTGCTGGTGATCCGGGCAATGACCCGCGTCGCCAGCTCTGCCAGATGCTTGTGATGGCTGATCTCCACCTGCAGGGCCTCGCAGGCTTTCAACGCGGCGGGAATCGCAGCTTTTGCCGCTGCAGGATCTGCTGTCAGCTGCTCCTCCACCGCATCAACCTGACTTTCCGCTGCCTCCAGCCCCTTGGCATATTCCGCCTCGCTTTCCCATTTCAGCGTATCAAAGACGGCGCGCAGATCTGCGATGGCTTTGCTGATGGCTGCGGTATCCTCTTCCTCGGCACCGTCCAGATCATCGCTGATCCCGGCCAGAGCTGCAGTGTTCTTGGCCGCCGCCAGCGCATCCTCGCAATCCTGTGGCAGCACATCCAGTAGCGCCTTGGCCTGGTTCATATGGCCCTGGGCGGCCAGCTCCATCATATTGGCATATTTGCCCTCGATCCGGGCAATCAGCGGGGTGATAAACTGCGCCTGGGCGTGATCCTTGACCGCCTGGATCTTGGTTGCAGCCGCCTGGCTGCCCTCGACAAAGAGCTTATAGCGCTTGCAGGCATCAATCACCGGCTGGCAATCGGTGGCCAGGGCCTCCATTTCAGGGCGAGCCGTGTCAAAGCGACGCTTGGGCACGGCAGTTTCAGCATGGGCCTGGGTATAGCGGGTCCGCAGCGCCGCGGCCTGGGCGGTCAGCCCGGCATTGGAGGAAACCCGCCCCGCCTCGGTCTCGGCCTCCTGCACCTTGGCTTCGGCGGCCGCGCGCTTGGGTTCATAGGCGGTGCGGGCCGCCAGAATGGCCTTGCCGCGATCAATGGCAAAAGAATCGTCATTTGCCACCTTGCTGGCCGCCGCAAAGGCACGCTGCTGCAACAGATTGGCAATCTTCACCTTGGCGGCGGCAATTTCGTCGCGCTCTTTCTGCACCAGCGGATCGCCCGCAATATTGACCTCATCGTCATAGATCCATTCCTGACGGCGCGTAATCGCGGTGACGTAATCCGCCCGCACCGCCTCATAGGCGGCGCCGCGTTTGGCATCTCCTTTCAGCTTGGCCAGTGCCGCTGCATATTTGCCTGCGGCCCAATCGGTATCAAAACTGGCGCGAAATCCTGCCACCTTGTCCACCTCGATCTGCAGGCTTTCCTTGGCATCAATCGGATTGGTATAGGTCAGCGCCCGGTCGCGGCTGCGGATAAGACGGCGTTCAGAGGCCGCAAGCTTGGTCTTGAGCGGCCCGGCCGCGATATAGAGCGCCAGCTTCTTGCGCGCGCCCGGCACCAGAGCCTGGGCCGCATTTACCTTTTCCAGGCCAGTGGCAAAATCCAGACCCGGCGCTTTGACCGCATCATCCGCCGCCGTCAGCAGCAGGGTGAGTGCCTGCAAATCGCTGGCCAGGCAGCTGTCATTGGCGTCGCTGCCAGTCTTGAGTTCCGTCTCTACTGCCGGGCGAATGGCGCTGCGCAGGCTGTCAAATGCACCTTTGCAGGCCGTCTGTTGCAACACCGCCTCCAGCTGCTTGATCGCCGCGTCCAGATGCGCCCGCACGCTGTCCAGATCGGGGCTGGCCCCCATCGAGGCGGTCCGGCCCTTTTGCGCCTCGGCCGCGGCTGCGGCGCGCAGAGTGGCAAATGTGCCGTCATCCTTGCCAGCGACAAATTTTTCCAGTTCGCCATAGTTCTTGAAGGCCGCCACCACATCGGTATCAACCGCCGCCAGCACATCGTCCTTTTTCAGCTTGGCCATCTCGGCGCGCATCTCGATGAGGGTCTTGGCCACATCCGCCGTTGCATCCCCTGCGATGACGCTTTCCTTTGCGCTTTTGTAATCGCGCGCCGCCGCTTCGGTGCTGGCCTGGCGCAACTGGCTGTCACAGATGGCCAGTTCATCAATCGCCGCCGCTGCCTCGGGCAATTTGCGCAGCTCTTTCAGCCGGGCCTCCAGCACATCGCGCCTGGTCTTATAGGAAAGATAGTCATCCGCCCGGGTCTTATAGGCAGGCCAGTCGCCCTGATTGGCCGCCAGGATCCGGGTGGCGCTGTCAAATTTGCGCATGATCGCATCCGAGGCGGCGCTGGCAGACTCTGCCTCCATCCGGGCAATCACATCGTCGATGCCCGCCTTGCCGGCATGGGCCTTGAAATCATTCAGCTTGGCATCAAAGAGCGCGCGCATATCCACATAGGCCTTGGCCTTTTTACCGCGCGCCTCAAGGTCATTGCATTCGCGCCGCGCCAGCGTCAGCTTTTCAGCCGCCTTCACCACATCCGGCTCTCCCCCTGGCTGGCTGGCATCATAGGCCGCCTGGCAGCGGTCGATCCCGGCCTGCAGCAGTGCCTTCACATTGGCGGGCAGGGCGTTGAGCTTGGTCAGGGCGGTGTTCACCTTGCCCAGCAGAAAGGTTGTTTCTTGTTCCCGATCCAGCAGCAGATCCACCTGATCGGCCAGCGCGGGGATCTTGTTCATCAGCCGCACCGCCGCCTCATAATCTTCACCGGCGGCCTTGGCGACGCCTTCGTCATAGGTGGTGCCCAATTCATCAATGCAGGCTTGGATCGGTGCCCGGGGGGATGCCTTGGTGCGGCGCGGGGTGACCAACACCAGCCGGTCGGCCTGGATCTTGCGGTAATGGGCGAAATCATCCGCCAGGGCCTCCAGCGCATCGCCCCGGCTGAGAAAAGACACGATGCCACTGGCCGCTTTCTTGAACTCAAACCGAGCGGCATCGGCCTCAGCTGCGGCAATCTCGGCCTCCATTTCTGCCAGTTTGGTCTTGACCGGGTCGACACCTTTCAGCGCATGGGCCTTGATCGGCACCAGACGGGCGGCAAACAGCGGCTGCTGCTGGTCCCAGGTCTGCTTGTCCAGGGTCAGCTGTTTAATCTTTGGCTCAAGATCGCCCAGCAGCCCCTCGGCCTCTTTGGCGTCCTGCTCGATCTCTGCGGCCTTTTTCTCCGGTGCCGGGCTCAGCAGAGCCTCAGCCTGGCGCAGCACAGTGGCCCAATCCTCTGGGTTGGGGCTGCCAAAGGCGGCGATCAGCCCTTCAATCCGGGTCAGCCCACCCCGGGCCGCATCAATTTTTTCCAAAGCCTGCTTTTTCACCGGGTCATCGGTGCTCTGCGCCAGTGGATCGGCCTCTGGTGCGGCTTTTGGTGCAGCCTCTGGGGCGGCTTTGGGACTGGCCTCTGGCGCCGTCTTCACAGCCGCCTCTGGTTCCGCCACTGGGGGAACAACTGGGGGAACCTCGGGCGCCACCTCCGGTTCCGGTTCACTCTCTGGGGCGACAGCTTTCTCCTGCGGCGGAGCCGGGGTTGAGGTCGGCCCGGCGGCAACCCCTGGTTTGACCTTTTGCGCAGAGGCCGGTGTCGTCTCACTGTCCAGAAGCGGGCGCAGGCGGCCCGCAATCATATTGGCGGTGTCAAAATCACCGCCCCGGGCCGCCTTCAGCGCCATTTCCCAGGCCGCCGCAACCTTGGCGGCCCGCGGGTCCTCGCGGTTCTGCAGCTCTGCCACCACAGGACCATAGAGCGCCACGGTCTTATCCCAGGCGGCCCCGGTCTGAGCGCTGTCATCCCCGGCATCCATTGCCTCGGTGGCGGCACTCTTGGCGGCAACAGCGGCCTGCGACAGCAGCGCCGAAAGCGGCCCGACGGCTTTCAGAGCTGCCCCAAAATCCCCCGCGCTGGCCTTGCCCTTGGCAAAGTCCCAGACCGCCTTGATCTTGTTGAGATCCCCATGACCGGCTGTCAGGGTCTTTTGCACATGCGGGTCCAGCTTGGCAAAACTCGCCTGCCAGCGCGCCGCCTGCGGATCTGGATCTGCCGCCTGCGGGTCGATGCTCTCGGCACTGGGCGGCGTACCGGGCGGCGTACTGGGGGGGGCACTGGGATCAGAACTGGGGGCAGAGGCCGCCTTGGATTTTTCAATCTGCTGCAGCGCCTTTTCCAGTTTCTCCAACAGCGCCGCCGCCTTGGCAGGATCGCCCTTGGCCAAACTCTGCACCGCCAGGGTCAGCCCCTCGGTCAGCTTGGCCCGCACCGGCCCGTCCTCCAGGGCGGCAATAGCCTGCTGCAGGCCCTTGCTGCGCGTCTTCAGCGCCGGCTCTGGGCCGCCGGGATCATCCTGCGCGGCCCCAGGCGCAGGCGCGGCCTCAGCACCGGCAGCCGGGCCGGGGGCTGGATTTTCCGCCCCCACGGCCGCCTGATCCGCTGCCTGATCTTCGGCTTCCAGCGTGAATTCCGCCTCTCCGGGGGCCTGCACCGCCAGCTTCATCGTCAGATCATTGCTGCGAAAGAAGAGACGGAAGTTTTTCACCAAACCGGCCGGCGGGTCACTGCGGCAGGCCAGTTTTACCACCTGGCCATCCACCGTCAGGGTGCCGTAGCAAGATTTTTTCGGCTGCACGCCCGGCATTTTCTTGACCTGCAACAGCAGTTTGTCGCCGCCCCGCTCTTTATGCATGATCAGGGCACAGTCTTCCGGCTTTTTACCCAGGGCCAGCGCAAAACTCAGCTCTTTGTTGCGGGCCAGTTTGAGCTTTTTCTTCAGTTCCTGCGCGGATTCCTTGTCTAGCGGCACAACATTCCCCCCAACCAATTAACAGATAACAAACATAAAATTCGATAATACCGGGGCCGCAACACGACGCCGCTCCCCATAAGATGCACTCAGATCCCGGTTCGGTCCAGTTTTTTACCACCCCGCAAGGGCCACCCCGCGGCAGGACCGGATCAGCCAGCCGACAAGAGCACACCAACAGCAGCAATAAAGACAGAGAAGGGCAGGCGGCGAAAACGCAGACGCAGGGCCAAAGGGCCCCGCGCCTGGTAAAGAGTTTGGTACTGAAAAGAACTTGTCGACACACCACCACTCACGGTTAAGCAAAACTGTCGGACTCGTCCGAAGCTTAGACACTCGCCTTCACGTGTCAATATGATACTTTAAATCCCACCCTGTTTGCCTTTGGGCTGTTTACTTTTTCAGCATCTTCGGCAGACTCGGCCTGTCATGTCGATCTCGGCCTCGCAATCAGACGCAGCACTTTTTACAAAGGCGGCTCTATGCTGGGCAAGGCCCAGCACGGATTGGAGAACGGCACCAAAGATGTCACTGATTTAAAGTTAGAAAGCTTATGTCTGAAATTTCAAAACTGGTGGAACTGAGAAAACTGCTCTTGGACATGGAAGATTCCATGGGCCTGCAAGAGCTCTCCCCGGTTGAACGCGACATCTATTATGTGGCCAGCGATCATGTCGGCAGCGCAGGCACGGTGAAAACCACCACCCTGCAGGACCATGCCCTGCTGGCCAATGTGTCACGGCCAACCTTTTTCAGGGCGCTCAAATCCCTGCAGGGCAAGGGCTATCTGGAACACTGCAAAGACTCTGTCCGGGGCTACTATACCGTCAAGACCCCGGCGAAATAACCCTCAGGGGGGAAACTGCGAGAGGGCCAAGTTGGCACTAGGACAAACAGGGACATTGCAAAGGCTGGCCACAGAGACATGCATTGTCTCGCTGGCCTATCTAAGTGCCTTCTTTGTCACCTTTGAAATCCTGATGCCGGTACAAAACCTGTTTTTTGCAAACTCTGCCCACTTTGCCAGCCTGTTGTTTCTGCCACATGGGGTGCGGGTGCTAACGGCCTGGCTGCTGGGCTGGCGCGCACCGCTGGTGCTGCTGCCGGGGGTGGGTCTTGTCTTTTTCTATGTGGCCGGCTGGGCGGCACTGACGCCAAGCCGACTGGCCGCCATTGCCATTGCCGTCTGCATACCCACCCTCTGTTTCCAGCTGCTGCGCCTGCTAGGCCACGATCTCAGCCCCGCCCCGGACAAGCCCCCCTGCTGGCCCTGCATCATGGCGGTTGGGCTGGTGATTGCGATCGGCACCTCGCTGCTGACCAACTATGCCTTTGGCAGCCCACCGATGGATTATGCCGCCTATCTGATTGGCGATATCAGCGGGTTGTTTTTCCTGATGCTGATCTTGATGGTGATCTTTCGCAGGATGCGCAGCTACGGCCTATAGCCTGCGCCGGTCCCTGGCCCCAATGCGTTCAACCTGCCTGGCGCAGCGCCCCGCCCTGGCCTGTGAGCTGGCCTGTGATCTGGTCGGCGGGCTGATCTGGCAGCATGGTCCCCGCGGCCCGATCTGTGCGGAACCCGCCAAGCGCCGCATCCATCGCCTGCGCCTCTTGTGACAGGCCAATACTGGAAGAGGTGACCTCCTCGAACAGGGCTGCGTTCTTGGCAGTGGCATCGTCCAGATTGCCCATCGCCGCGTTGATTTCCTTCAGGCTGCCCGATTGTTCCGAAGAGGCGCTAGAGATTTCCTGCATCAGGGCCGCAGCCCCGGTGACCGAGGTCGAAATCTCGCCGATGACCTCGCCGGTGCGGGCCACCAGATCGGCGCCCATCTCGACGTTTTCACCGCTTTCAGCCACCAGGCTGGCAATCTCGGTGGCCGCTTCCTTGGAGCGATACGCCAGGGTGCGCACCTCTGATGCCACCACGGCAAACCCCTTGCCCACATCCCCGGCCCGCGCCGCCTCGACCCCGGCATTCAGGGCCAGAAGATTGGTCTGCTGGGCGATACTGTCGATCATGCCGATGATCTGGGTAATCTTTTGCGAACTCTCCTTGATGCCTTCCATGGCCGCATGGGTGCGCTGCACCACATCCAGGCTTTCGCGGGCATTGCGGCGGGCCAGCTCGACCGAGGCCGAGGCCTCGCCAGAGGCAGTGGCCGTCTGGGCAATCGAAACCGAGAGCTGGTTCACCGCCGCGGCCGTGCTGGCCAGGGTCTGGGCGGTGCGTTCCGAGCGTTCCGACAGATCCCGCGAGGCGGCAGAGATTTCCGAGGTGCCGCCGGCAATGGATTTGCCGCTGAGACTGAGGCTGCTGACCGATTTTGCCAACCCTTCCAGCGCCGCGTTGAAGTCATCGCGCAGCTTGGCATAGCCGGCGCTCATCTCATCCTGGATGCGAATGGTCAGATCGCCCTGCGACAGCTGTTCCAGGCCCCGCCCCAAGGCGGCGACTGCAGCAGTCTGATCGGCATGGCGCTTTTCGCGCTCGGCCTCGGCGGTCTTGGCGATCTGCTCTTTTTCCACCAACCCGTTGCGGAACACCGACAGCGCCCCGGCAATGCGGTAGATTTCATCGCTGGCCCGCTCGAACCCGGTCACCGGGCTCAGATCGCCCTCGGCCAGATGTTCGGTGGTTTCACTGATCCTGGCCAGGGGGCGGGTGATCAGCAGCCGGGTCAGCAACAGGGCCAGGATCACCACCCCGCCAGAGAGCAGCATCAACAGCTGCATGCGGTGCTGGGCGCGGGTCATATCCAGGGTGATCCCATTGGCCATTTCGGCAATTTCAGCCTGGCTGACGGTGCCCAGTTCAGTGGCGTGACGGACAATGCTCAAGACCACCTCGGCGGTCTGCTGCGAGGCCAGGCCAGCGGCCTGATCCGCCTTGAGCGATCCCACCTGAAACGCCGCCAACCCCTGGGTCGGATCGGCCAGGGCAATCAGCCCTTTCAGTTCAGGTGCCAGGCTGCCATCGGCAAAATCAACATAGCTGGCCAATGCTTCGGCGGCCTTTTGGAACGGCGCGATACTGGCTTCGGCTTCGGCGACATCCGTCGCGGCAATGACATCCAGTGCTGCCAGTTGAAAGGCGCTGATGGCACCATTCACCCGCAAGAGTTCATGCAACACCCCGACCTGATTATCCAACAGGTCCTGAATAGCCGCTTCATTATTGTCACTGGCCTGGCTGGCGGCGATCGACAGGGTAAAGACCATCTTGTCCAGGGCGCGCGACAGCGGTGCCGAACTGGTCCGGCGCGCCTTCATCACGACTTTTCGGCTTTCCTTTTGTTCCTTGCGGCTGGCGTTCAAGGTGCCTTTGAAAACCGCAACCCCGGCCCGGACCTGCTTGGCACCAAAGGCATCCAGGCCGATCTCTTCCAGTTGATCCATCACCGGCTCCAGATGGGCCAGGGCCTGCGTGGCCATTTCTTCCAGCGCCTTGCGGGTTTTCACATCCCGCACATGGCCAAGCGCCAGGGCGGCGCCCGACAAAAGATTGATATCGCCGCGCGCTTCCAGCAGGGCCTGCAAGCCGCCGAACTGTTTCTCCACCAGATCGCTCAGCACGCCGTCCACCTCCTGAATGGTCTCGCCACCGCCCTGCATCAGATTGCTATAGGCGATATCGGCCACTCCCAGCAATTTCTCCTGGAGTGCTTCGCTATAGCCCTGTAGCTCGGCGGTCTGGGTGTCGATCCAGGCCCGGTTGCGAAAGGCGCTGTTGCGCGCGGTCAGCAGGCTTTGCAGGGTCTCGCTGACCTCGGCGGCCTCGGCCCGGAACCCCGTCTGGGCACTGGCGGGCAGAGTACCGATACTGGCGTCCAGATCAGCGGCGGCCTGGGCCACGCTCTCTTTGGCGCTGGCCAGATCGGCCTCGTTCTGAGACAGCAGAATCCGGGTCATGGCATTTTTGCTCTGGTTGGCGGCCACGCCCAGCCTCTGGCTCAGCTCCAGCTGCGGTAGCTTTTGCCCCGACAGCTGCTGCATCTGGCTGCCCACCTCGGTAAAGACCAGCGACACCAGCACCCCGCTCACCGCCGAAGCCGCCCCCATGGCCAGGAGGATCAGAGTGATCTTGGCGCCAATGCTGGAGAAGGGCCGCCATGCACGGGTCGCCTTGGCGGGTTTTGCTACCGGTTTGTCTGCTGTCATGATCTATTTCGCCTTCACCTATTCGGTGCCCCCCGTCACGCAGGTCGTGGCACAGCCTGGGCCAGATCACCCCAAGAGGGAGGCAGGCCTTGTTACAGCCAAGCCATAAGAGAGTAAAAAAACCATGAGGGACGGCAGGAAAGCCATGAAACTTTTAGCGGATTGGCGCGCCGCAGACGGGCGGCCGGTTCTGGATCGTGCCGGGTGCCTGAGCTGGGCTTCAAACCTCCAGCCCGTTCTTTTGGTGGCATTTTTGAGCCCTGTTTCTGCGCCTTCGGCCCCCGCGCGACCCGAATTTTCGGCCCCTGTTTGAAAAGAAAGGCCTGCCACCAATCGAAACCATGGCCGTCATGCGCGAACCGGTCCAATGGCTGGGCAGCTGGTTTCGCTATCGTCAACGCCCGGCGCTGCAGGGCCGCCCCAACAGCGCCGCCGGTGTCAGCTTTAACGACTTTGTTTCGGCCTATCTTTCCAAAGATCGACCTGCCTATGCCAATATCGCTCAGCAGTCAGATTTCATCACGGATAAAAACGGGGCGCTTCTGGTCGATCACCTGTATTTCTATTCTGACCTGCCTGCTGCGCTTCAATTTCTAGAAAAGCGTCTGCAGCAGACAATCACTCTGCCGTTGGTCAATAAATCCCCTCAAAGGGGCGGCGAGGATATGTCCCTGTCACCAGAGTTAACCGCAGAACTGCACAGGGCAAACGCCCTGGATTTCGAAATTTATGAGGCGCTACAAAGCGGAAACCTAAGCCGTCTCCGCTAAACGTATCTGCGAC
>NZ_JAJQRG010000011.1 GCF_021228235.1 Pseudophaeobacter flagellatus | reverse complement strand
AATCACTCAATCGTAGCAAGCCAAAAGATACAACAACCGTCGCGGGATGGAGCAGCCCGGTAGCTCGTCAGGCTCATAACCTGAAGGTCGTAGGTTCAAATCCTACTCCCGCAACCAAAATTATACAATGATATCAATACTATAGCACCCCAAGGGGCGCTTCTTGCGTTTAGCCTCCCAATCCCGTGGAAGCACTGTGGAAGCAATAGGGGCGGAAAAGTGGTGTAGTGAACACGCAACACTGCCGGAACACCAGGGAGCGTGCTCACCACGCGCGAACTATCAGAACAAGAGGTAGCAGGGGGGGGGCGAGAGCTAACGGCCCAAACCGGACATTGACCAGTGGGTCAAGATTCTGCAGCGCGGCGCTCCAGAGCCGCCATTGATCGCTCGTGCTTGACACAGCAGGTGACGCTTACGTTGCTTTCTTCTCCGGAGAGCAACAGAATATTCGGTTATTTACTGTGGATCTCAATGCCGGTGGAACGCCTGGCCACAGGTCCACGGCAATACCCATGACATACCCTACCAGCAGCATGCGCATCATCAGCTCAGGATCAACCGAAGGACGACCAGTGGAACTGTAGAACTTAGTCAAATGGGCACGAACGCTGGACAGATCGATCTCGCCAGCTATCGCCCGCAATACATGATCACTTGGGACATGAGCCTCAATCGAGAAATCATAGAACAGAGCGGTTTGTGCTTCCTGACGTGGTCCCATCATCGCGATCAAATTCCATAGTTGACAAAAGAATTGAGTCAGCAGTCGGTTCCAAAAACAACATGAGTTTTTCAACAGAATAAGCCCAAAGTAGCCACCCGTTTTTCCGGGAGCTGCCAGCCCTCTCATGATATTTGTGCGTAATGCAGTATTTTCGTGGAATAAGTGCCAGATACTTGCCACGTGTTTTCGCCTGGTCTGTGCTCCCAAAAAAATTGAAATCTCTACGAAAAAGTGGCACCATCCGCTATCATGCTAAGGTTTATTACCCTTTTGCTGGTGGCAGGAGCAACAATCGCGTACTTTGCGTTGGATCGCGGCGCTCCTTCTGCAGAGCCCACATATGTTACCGCCCCGGTGGTTTTTGGACGGTTAGAGGAAGCTATTTCCTCAACCGGTACTGTGGATGCCCTTTTTGCGGTGGATATCAGTTCTCAGGTCTCTGGGCGGATTACAAAAGTCACTGCAGACTTTAATGACATCGTAAAGACCGGCCAGCCGCTGGCGCAGATTGACAGACAGGGATTTGAGGCACAGGTGGCTGAGGCCGAAGCTGCTGTCAGCATCGCTTTGTCTGCAGTCGAGGTTCGCAAAGCGGCGCTGAGGCGGTCGAAGGTTGAAATCCAAGCGATTGGATTGGAGCGAAGCGTACATCAGGCGCGGGTGGATCAAGCCAAGGCAGAGTTACGTTTGGCGCAGTCCAATCTAGACAGAAAAGAAGAATTGCACCGTTCTGGAACCGTTTCAGCGGCGGATATCGAGAATGAACGCACAACAGTGTTGACTGCGGCCGCCGCCCTGCGGGAGGCCGAAGCCTTGATGGCGGTTAATGAACAGAAGATTGAGACGACCCGCGCTGATTTTGCAAGAAGTCAGGCTGAACTCGCCGGTGCGCGTGCAAATGTCCCGCAGAGACAGGCCGCGTTAAAGCTGGCTCAGGTTGAACTGGAGCGCACCACCATACGCACCCCGATAGATGGGGTGATCATCAACCGAAGCATTGAAGAGGGGCAAACCGTGGCGGCTGCCCTGGAGGCCCCCACCCTGTTTACAGTCGCCGAGGCCCTCCAGAACATGGTGGTGTATGTCAGCGTGGACGAAACTGATATTGGCCGCATCCGCATTGGACAGGCGGCGGGGTTCACGGTTGATGCTTTTCCGGATCAGGTATTTTCGGGCGTTGTGACTGAAATCAGAAAATCTGCCAAGATAATTCAAAATATCGTCACTTATACAGTCGTTCTTGAGACTGAAAATCCCGAAGAATTGCTTCTACCTGGGATGACAGCATTGGTTAAAATAACGGTCAAAAGATCTGAACCTGGGCTGAAAGTTCTGACCAGCGCCTTGAGCTATCAGCCAAGCCGCTATCCAAGAACTCCCGAAACTGAAAATTCTGCTGTGGTCTGGCGGTTGGATGAACTTGGCAACCCTGAACCAGTGGCGGTCGTGCCGTTGGAAAATGATGCAAGCCATACGCTTTTTACTTCTGAAGAAATCGAAGAAGGCGATCTTGTGATCGGGGCCGAAATCGAACAGCCGCACAAACGGGCGCTGTTTGGAAGCTGGATCGGAGCGCGGTTGTGACCACGCTGATCAAAGCAACGCATCTCAGGCGGAGCTATAGCAGAGGCGGAATATCTATCGATGCTTTGAAGAACTGTTCCATCTCCGTTAACTCGGGGGAATTCGTGGCGATTATGGGTCCGTCGGGATCCGGGAAAACCACCTTGATGAATCTGCTTGGGCTGCTTGATCGACAAGATGCTGGGGCTCTCGACATTCTAGGTCGCCGGGCCAGCGATTTGACGGATGCGCGCAGAGCTGAAATCAGGAACGGGGTCTTTGGGTTTGTGTTTCAGTCATACAACCTACTGCCACGTCATTCTGCGGTCGAGAATGTCGAACTGCCGATGATCTATGCGAGTGTCCGGGCAGGGGAGCGCCGAAGGCGGGCGGTGAAGGCGCTGAACGACGTGGGGTTGATCAACCGGCAGGGCCATTTGCCACACCAGCTCTCTGGTGGAGAGCAACAGCGCGTGGCCATTGCGCGGGCCTTGGTGAACCAGCCGCGCCTGATCCTGGCGGATGAGCCAACTGGGGCCTTGGATAGTCAAAAGGGCCGACAGATCCTCGCACTGTTTCAGAAAATCAACCAGGCAGGTCACGCTATTGTGGTTGTAACGCATGACGAGCGGGTCGCCCGGCATGCGCAGCGTATCTTGCGTATGGCAGACGGTGAAATCATCTCGGATAAAACTGTGCCAAACCGGCTTTGGGCGGCCGATGCTGCATCAGAGGTTCTGGTTCTGAGATGATAGTGTTGGAAAGTTTCAAAGTAGCTCTGCGGGCGCTCCAGGCCAACCTTCTTCGCAGTTTCCTGACCATGCTTGGCGTAATTGTTGGTGTGGCCTCGGTTGTCTCTATGGTCGCCTTTGCAGCCGGGGCGCAGCGGCAGATTTCAGAGCAGATCAAAACGCTGGGGGCGAATGTCCTGATGATCGAGCCGTCTAGAAACAACAGTGGCGCGAGGCAGACCGACCGCGGCGCGGTCTCACGGCTGACAGAGGAGGACGCTGAGGCCATTGCAGTCCATATTACGCAGATCGCTTTGGCCTCTCCTGCGCTTCGCGGCAATGTGCTTGTGGTCAATAAAAACCGGAACACCTGGACGACGGTAAACGGCACCACCTCCAGCTATTTTGCAATTCGCGAGTGGCCGCTGAAACAGGGACGCTATTTCTCTCAGCAAGAACAATCCGGAGCAGGTAAAGTTGCGGTTCTGGGGCAATTGACCGCCGAACAGCTTTTTGGCGACACGGACCCAATCGGGCAGGTCATTCGTGTGCTGGCGGTTCCCTTTGAGGTGATTGGTGTGCTGGCAGAAAAAGGCACGTCAGGATGGGGGCGGGCGCAGGACCAGGTTGTTTTTGTACCTATCCGCACAGCCAAGCAAAGGCTGATCGGCAGTTCCAACGCGGTTCACCGGAATTCGGTTGAATACATCCTGGCAAAAGCCGTCTCTTCCTCTGCTGTCCCATTGGCGGAACAGGGGATTACGGCGCTCCTACGGGAAAGGCACAGGATTTCTAGCGGTTTGGCCAACGACTTCCTGGTTTCCGACCCAGCCTCAATGATGGCGGCCGAGAATGCCGTAAAGAGAGCGTTGGGCTGGCTGCTATCGGGAATCGCATCGGTATCGCTGATCGTAGGAGGAATCGGCATAATGAATATCATGCTTGTATCTGTAACTGAGCGCACCCGTGAAATCGGGTTGAGGATCGCAATTGGTGCCAGCCCAGGGCATGTGCAGCTGCAATTTCTGATGGAGGCTGTCTTGCTCTGTGTCCTTGGTGGGGCGATTGGACTGGCGATCGGTGCATCAGCTGCGGTTATAGTGGGGTATTTGGCTGGCTGGCCGGTCTTTTTAAGCCCCCTATCCGTTATTGGCGGGGTGGCGATTTCGGCTGCTGTCGGTTTGATATTTGGTTATTTTCCCGCGCGTAAAGCATCGAGAATGGATCCGGTCGCGGCCTTGAAATTTGAGTAGTAGCCAACTTAGGAGGAGCGAGCGCGCTGCATGGGGCAACAGGGGCGGCTGAAGGTTACCTAACTGCAGAATACGACAAGAGCCCCTTATAAGGGGCTCTTGTTCAAAAGGTTCAAATGGAAATGTTAGCTGGGTTGGCCGACATTGCACTGATCACCGACTTCGGCACCTGGTGTTTTGCCGCTGCCAAACGGATCGCTATTGGGACCTGGTGCTTTTGCGGTGGTCTTGAAAACGGATCCTGGCGGAACGCATACGGCTTTACGGCCATTGGTTTGGGTTCCGTCGGGATAGGCGTTTGCATTGGGTTGGCCGCCTGCATCTGCAAATGCCATGCTTGATGTGCCAAGTGCCAGTGCAGCCGCAGCAATAAGTGTAACAATCTTCATGATAACCCCCTAGTTTTGTGAACGCAGACCGTAAATTTTGCATAAATGCAGGATTCCTACATCGCTCACTCAAGTTAGCATCCGCTGCAAATTTCTAACTCGAATGGGGTAGGCCGCTCCGTCAAATTTTGGCCTCGGTGGCCGTTTCAGAATTTGACGCGCAGGCGTCTATAGGCTTCTGGCCAAGGGATTGCAGTTCTGGTCAGCCAAATTCTCCGCACGGCCTGGTCGCGCTAATAATCCGCATGGGCCAGTAAAGCGACCAGTTCTGCCTGCCGGTGAGTGTTGGTTTTCTGGAAGATAGAGCGCAGATGGCTGCGTGCAGTCCAAATGGATATATTCAGCTGTTTGGATGCTGCAGTCAGGCTTGACCCGGATGCAAGCCGGGTTGTGACAGATGCTTCGGCAGGTGTCAGGTGATATTCCTGCTGCAAGAACTCTATGAAATAGTCGGAGGTGTGCTCGACCTCCCGGATATAAAGCAACGAATGGGCCCCGTTCAGCTTTTCCCGCAACTGAATGGGCACCGGTACAGCATCAATATATGCTACGCGGCCTGACTCGGATTCCAGCTTGACCGGGGACGGCAACGGAGTGTCCCGCTGCTCACCGAACTCAAGGGAGGCTTGAACAAGCCGGGAGAGTTTCGCTTTTTGGAGTGGATCACCGATGTGGATATTCCGCCAATTCAATATCACTTGCCAAAGCGGCTCTTCGGCATCGGCCTCACTAAATGACACGGCATTGCCATCTTCATTTAGGAAAATGATATTATGGCTTTTGTCACCCAAAAGCGTAAGCCACTGGGCTAAAGGAAGAAAACTCATGTCGCATGCCCCAAGCCTGCATTAATGCATTCAGCTCGACCAAGCCTCATCTCGAGAGTGCAATCTGGCTTTTTGTTAACCGTTTTCAGTGTGATTGCATCAGGCCAACCCGTATCATGCGCCGCCCACGATTTGGGGCGGTCGAGAAACGATGAAGGCCAATCAATACCGTAATCATTCGTTAATAAATCAAGCCGCGATTCGTGTAAACTGATCCAGTATACCGCCAACATTTCCCAAGGCCGCACGACTGCGGTATCCAAGGCACCGACGCTTGCGGTGCTCCGCCGGTTTGCCGAGCGCTGCCGACGGTGAACCTGCAACCTGAGCTATTGGCGCTCAATCGGGGGCTTTGGCCGAGGCGGTCGCTACGGGGAAGGTGCCCGGACGCCAAGCGTGGAAGATCCGATCATGATCCTGTTTACCTAGTTGGTTAAGGCTGCGCAGATCGAGGAGAGGCTGTGTAAATTTGATCCGATGGAATTGGCAGAGCAACTGCTCTATACGACCTCGATCAAGCCTCAGTTGTCTTTGATGATGGGTTGTGCTGATTTTACTGCATTGGCGGCGCGGGACGCATATTTTGCCCCGGCCGGGGATCTTTTTCTGCAGGGGGCACAAGGATCTGCGGAGTAAGAAGTCAACCGGATTGCCATTCAGATCAGCGGGCTGGACTGCAACTTCAACTTTCATAGCTCGCTTTTCGAAAGGCATAGAGCTTAGATACCTGCGCCGAATGTCTTTACATCTTTGACAAACGGTCCTCGTCGTCCACCACGTTGAGGGTGCAGCCAGCGCCACTCCACCGCCATAAGACGAGGTTGAAGTCAGTTGCAGTAGCACCTTTTGCGAAACTCCGGATCAGCAGACCTGCAAACCGATCATGGATCAGGCGTGCGGCGAAATCCTGTGTGGGCACATCTTGCCCACCGAGCATTCTGGTGCGCCACGCCGGGTCAGCGAGCATGCGCTCAGATATACCCTGTTGTTCCAGCCCTCTTGTATCGCGGGTATCAAAGATCGGACCAAGATCGGCGGCGTAGGAAACCAGGATCGTTGGTTGCAAACTTCCCACCTGATTGGCTTCGCGCAGTGCCCCCGCTGGATCAAGCGCGGTATAGAGCGCCGGCACCCCCCTGGCATTGACGCGTCCGCCATACAACTCCGCGCCGCGGCCCGATAAGGGCGCGCGGGCGTAAATCGGGTTCAGAGCGCGGTAAAGTGGCCCGACAAAGCGACCGTCCTTCAAAGGCATCAGGCGAAGACACCGGCGTCAACTGCATCGATATATTCTAGAACCTGCTGTGCTTTGCCTTCCTGTACGAGTTGCATGGCGGTTCGGCCATCAAAGCCGGGCAGGGGCTCTGACCGGTACCAGGCATAGGCCATGAGTTCTGAGCCAAACCGCGGTTCGACCTTGTTGAGCACCTCGACCAATTCGCGCAGGCGGCGTTGTGTCTTGTCCGAGCTGATGCGCGTGCGCCGTTGTAGGGCGTCCTTTCCCAAACCGACCGTCAGGGCAATTTCCTCTGCCGAGGTGCGCAGCGCTGCCGCGATCTTTCGCGGCTCAAACTGTCCACCTTCAGCGAAGTTTGCGATATGCATAACAGGCCTCCTTCCGGCTATTTTGACAATATATAGCGTCATAATTACTGAGTATCAAGCTTAAAAGCAGATCTCCCCGTTGACCGTTCTGATGAGAAATACTGACAATGCGCGATTGCTGGAAAATACGGCTGTTGGGATTTTGTAGAGGTCTGCCTGCGTCATCTGAAATCTTGAGTGAGATAATATACAAATATCTGGACGGGTAATTCCGGTTGACGTGTCGGTGCTGTGATTTGAGCTGAACGGAGAAACATTATGCTCAGAACCGCGAGCGTGTTGACCGGATCGATCCTGACAGTCGCAACACAGGTCGGACTTTGGGGCGTGTCTGGACGATCTTTCCAGAAAGGCGGCGGGTGATCCTGACACCCAGATCACCCAGCTCCCCCAGGAAAATTTGGGAGAAGGCACCGAGGATGGCTATTTCGACAAAGTCAGTTTGCCCCTGGCATCAGTAATTGTGGGCAAGTCGACAACGTGGTAATCCTGCCCTGGCATGGATTTGAGGCTCGCTTCTGTTCTGCTATGAACCTACCCAGTTTCCATCTGGAAACGAAACCGCACTCAGCCCGTTAAGGTAATTATGGCTCAGAATTTGCTTATTGTAGGCGCCGGAGAATTTGCCGACATCGCCTATGAGTATTTCACTGTGGACAGTCCCTATACCGTCATCGGTTTTGCTGTCGACCGGGAGTTTCTGGACGAGACCCCGAAATTCGGCCTGCCAGTTGTCGCATTGGACGAAGCCGCACAACATTTTGATCCGGCCTCGACGCATGCCCATGTGGCGGTCACATCGACCAAGCTGAACCGGGTGCGGTCCGAGTTGATGGAAAAAACCCGCGCCGAGGGATATGATCTCGCCAATTTTATCAGCCCGCGCGCCATGGTCTGGCGCACTGCCAGCTTGGGTGAAAACGTCTTTATCTTTGAAAACAACGTGGTTCAGCATGGTGTGACCATCGAAGACGGATGCGTGCTCTGGTCCGGCAACCATATCGGCCACCAAACCCGGATTGGCGCGCATTGTTTCCTGTCGTCCCATGTGGTGATTTCGGGCTTTTGCACCATCGGGGCGCGCAGCTTCATCGGGGTTAATGCCACCTTTGCCGATAACGTCACTATCGGCGAAGACTGCGTTGTTGGCATGGCTTCGGCGGTCAACAAGAGCTTTGGCGATCCTGGGTTGATCCTGAATGGCAACCCTGCCGAGCCATCCCGAGTGTCATCCTATCGTTATTACAGGATAAAACCATAAAATGGGCTGGGAAAAAAAGGGGCTGATCTACTGCCCTGACGGCAGTCGCGGCTGGTCGCGCCATTCTTTCATGACACCCAGTCCCTGGCAGCGTGATGCAGATACGATCCGCCTGTTTGGCGGCATGCGTGACGACGCTGGCATTAGCCGGATCGGGTGGATAGATCTGGACGCGAGAGACCCGTCGCAGGTTAAGGCGATCTCCAAGAAACCCGTTCTGGATCTGGGCTCGCCCGGTATGTTCGACGATAATGGACTAATCCTGGGTGATGTCTTGGAGGTCTCGGAGACGGAACTCAGGCTCTATTACGTCGGTTTTCAGCTTGTTGAGAAGGCCAAGTTCCTGGCCTTCAGCGGCGTTGCCATAAGCCGTGACAGGGGAGAGAGCTTTGAAAGGGTGCAGAAGACACCGATCATCGATCGCTGCCCGGAAGGCCCGTTCATCGGGGCACTGCATTCAATCGCCCGGCTGCCTGACGGGACATATCGCGCTTGGATTTCGCGCGGGCAGGGCTGGGAAGAGATCGAAGACAAGCTCTTTCCGCGTTATGATTGCTGGACGATGACCAGCCCGGACGGCATCCGTTTTGACAACAGCACCGCCCAGCCGATCATTTCACCGGCCTCGCAAGAATACCGTATCGGCCGCCCCCGGGCCAACCAGCGCCCTGACGGCACATGGGAGCTGCGTGCAACCTCGGACACCCGGGCCAAGCAATATGCCAGCTTTCGATTTTCCTCACTGGATGGGGTGAGCTTCACCCGTACCGATGACGAAGAACTGCCACGCGGGCCTGCCGGAAGCTGGGATAGCGAAATGACCTGTTACCCCGCCCATCTTGAGACTACCGACGGCAGGAACCTGCTGTTTTACAACGGTAATGACATGGGGCGTACCGGTGTGGGCTATGCCGAATGGGTGGAAGGGTGAATTCTGCACCGATGATCCGACCTTATTCCCCGGCGGATGCCGAGGCCTGGAACAAATTTGTGCAAGGGGCGGCCAACGCAACGTTCCTGCATGACCGCGGCTTCATGGATTACCATGCGGACCGGTTCGTGGATCATTCCCTGATCATCGAAGACAACGATAAGATCCTTGCCCTATTGCCAGCCAATCAGGCCGGTGATGCGCTGGTTTCGCATGGTGGGCTGACCTATGGCGGGCTACTAGTGCCCCCCCGGCTGCCGGCCGCTACCATAGTCGGGATTGTGGAGGTCCTGCGGACGTACTTGGCGGATCAGGGCCTGCGCAGCCTTGTCTACAAGCCCAGTCCCCACATTTTTCACACCCAGCCCTCTGAGGCTGATCTGTATGCGCTGATCAATGCGGGTGCCAGGCAGGTACGCGCTGATCTCGGCACAGCCATCCCGCTTCAACGCCGCCAGCCCTTCAGTGGCGGGCGCAAGGACGGGATCCGGAAAGCACGCAAAGCAGGCCTGATCGCGCGCGAAGCTTATGACTTTACGCGCTTCTGGGGCATTCTGACCGAGGTCCTGGGATCACGTCATGACGCCGCCCCGACCCATAGCCTTGATGAAATGACCCTGCTGGCAGAGCGTTTCCCTGACCAGATCCGCCTGTTTGGCACGTTTGACGGCGACACCATGCTTGCCGGCATGATCCTGTTCGATTGTGGGCGCACGGTTCATGCCCAATATATCGCTGCCGCCCTTGAGGGCAGGAATTCAGGTGCGCTGGATCTATTGGTCCACCACCTGTTGGCAGAGGTTTTTGCCAAGCGTGACTGGTTCAGCTTCGGCATATCCACCACAGATGCAGGGCGCGAGTTGAACCTGGGCCTGTCGCGTCAAAAAGAAATGTTCGGAGGGCACAGCGTGATATTCAGCCAATATCAATGGGATATAGCATAACCAACAGAGCTAGGCGTGGGTCCAACGATCACATCCATGGCAAGCTTCGGAACCGGCGCGCCCGTCTTTGTATCGTCACTGCTTTTGGGTAGTACTCAAGAGTGATGTTTGACATATCAACTTACATATAATAGTTTTGCATTATCTCATTCAGGATAAGTGTTGATGATCACCGGCCCCCAGATGCGCGCGGCGCGTGCCCTTCTTGGCATTGACCAGAAAGCCTTGGCTGAACTGGCGGGGCTGTCCGTGCCGACAATCCAGCGCATGGAGGCCAGCAGCGGCAATGTCCGTGGCGTCGTGGACAGCCTGATCAAGGTGATCGCGGCACTTGAACATGCTGGCGTCGAACTCATTGGAGAAGGCTCTGCCAGCACTGCCGGCGGTCGCGGAGCGCGTCTCAAGGGGGCGCCGCCCGAACACTGATCCTTCAACCTGCGACGGCGACCGCCGACATCAAGCCGACGATCCCGCCGTAACCCTCCAAGGTGCGGCCACAGATGACAGACCAGACCACCAAGCAAAGCGGCGCTCCGAACTTCGCCGAGCTCTTCACACCAAAGCTCGTCACGGTCCTGCGCGAGGGCTACGGTCCAACGCAGCTGCGCGCGGACGTGATCGCCGGGCTGACCGTCGCCATTGTCGCGCTGCCGCTGTCGATGGCCATTGCTATCGCGTCCGGCGCGACCCCGGCGCAAAGGCTCTACACCGCCATCGTCGGTGGCTTCTTTGTTTCACTGCTCGGCGGATCACGCTTCCAGATTGGCGGCCCAGCCGGGGCCTTCATCGTGCTGGTCGCCGCCACCGTGGCCCAGCACGGAATGGAAGGGCTGATCCTCGCGACTTTCCTGTCGGGGCTAATGATGACAGCCAGCGGCTTGCTGCGGCTGGGGACCTTCATCAAGTTCATTCCCTTTCCGGTGACTGTTGGATTCACCGCCGGGGTCGCGGTCATCATTTTCGCCAGCCAGATCAAAGAGTTGTTTGGTCTGACGCTCGAACATGAACCAGGAGAGATGCTGGCAAAGATTCCCGCGCTGTGGGACGCCCGGTCAAGCCTGACGCCAGATGCGCTTGGCATTTCCGTCGCGACGGTGGCTGGCATTCTTGGTTTGCGGCGCTGGCGCCCGCATTGGCCATCCATGCTGATCGCCGTCGGCCTAGCCGCCGCAGCAGCGACATTACTCGCGCTGCCGGTGCAGACCATCGGCACCAAATTCGGTGGCATTCCCTCGTCGCTTCCGATGCCGCGCCTGCCATCGCTCTCTTTGGACACCATCCTCGCAGTTCTGCCCTCTGCCCTCTCCTTCACCTTGCTGGGCGCCATCGAGTCGCTTCTGTCTGCTGTTGTCGCCGATGGCATGACCGGTCGACGGCATCGCTCAAACTGCGAGCTTGTGGCACAGGGCGCGGCCAATATTGGATCTTCGCTGTTCGGCGGCTTCTGTGTAACCGGCACCATCGCGCGCACCGCGACCAATGTCCGGGCCGGGGCGCATGGCCCGGTTTCGGGCATGCTACACGCCGTATTTCTGCTCCTGTTCATGCTCTTCGCCGCGCCGCTTGCCTCCTACATCCCACTGGCCGCACTCGCCGGGGTTCTGGCCGTTGTTGCGTGGAACATGATCGAGAAACCAGCCATCACAATCTTGGTTCGCTCCGGCTGGGGAGAGGCGACGGTATTGGGCGCTACCTTCTTCCTGACCATCTTCCGCGATCTGACCGAGGCCATCGTCGTTGGCTTCGCGCTCGGCTCTGTCCTATTCATTCAACGCATGAGCCGGACAACCGGTGTTGCGACGGACGGTGCCTTCGTCTGTCGAGACGAGGCCGACACCGCCCACCCGCGCGGAGACTACTCTGAACAGAAAACCGCGAACCCCGACGTGGTGATCTACCGGATCACCGGTGTGCTGTTCTTCGGCGCGGCCGGCTCTATCGGCTCTGTGCTTGACCGTATCCAGGACATACATAAGGCGATGGTCATCGACTTCTCATCCGTGCCCTTCCTCGACTCGACCGGTGCCAACATGATCGAAGACCTTGCACGCAAAGCCCAGAAGCAGGGTGTCGCGTTCTGGCTTACCGGGGCGACCCACGACATCCAACGTGTACTCGTGACCCACGGCCTGAAGCGTCCGCTGGTTTACTATGCCGCTACGGTCGACGAAGCCCTGGCGTTGTTGCGCAAGAACGCCACCACGGATCAGGCGGCAGCCTATGCCTGAGCCCGGTTGCGAAACACGTCCCCGACGCATCGCCTGAACGGCCCATCCGATGAGGCATCGAGAATACAAACCCAGACCCCGCGCAGGATATAACCAGCCATCGTCGGTTCAAATCTAAAGCCTTCTGCCATAAACCTGAAACACGGGTTTGTGGCGCAAGACCCTCACCATTAAAAGGTCATGTCGCGCCCCCTGCCTAACCGGGGCCGGTTAGTTCACAGGTTGGTGTTCTGCAAGAACTGCGGGATCTGAAAATGGGGTTTCAAAATACAGCACCGAGCGCGAGCTATTGGTAATACGGCCCAAACCGGTCCCATTGGGAAGCAGAGAAGCAGGCGTGGATGTCGCGCGCGCAACAGCCTGTCTGCGATCGTCCTGCACCTCATCAACCATAACCGAGAGCGCACGGGACAGCTCCAGGTCGGCACCGGCAAGCGTACCATTTGCCAGGGTCAGACGGTGGTTTTTGCGAAAGACCTCTCGACCGTTGAGCAAGAAACGATCAATCGACGACCCCGCTGTCGCCATAGCATCGGTGACCAGGAAGATCCTGTCTGATTGCGGTTTTGCGCGCAGCGCAATGCGGATGACGGCGGGGTGTACATGAATGGCGTCGGCAATCAAACCTGCGTAGATATCGCCTCGCTCCAGGGTCGCGCCAACCAGGCCTGGTTCGCGATTTCCCAGCTGACTCATGGCATTGAACAAATGCGTGACGCATTTTGCCCCGGCATCAAAGGCGGCATGGCAGGTGGCGCTATCGGCCTCTGTATGCCCCAGGGACACCACGATACCCGCATCTGACATCGCCTTAATCTGCGCTGGAGTGGTGTTTTCTGGGGCGACCGTCACCATGACATTTGGTATCCGATCCGCGGCGCTCAGCATCAAGGCCAGGTCCTCTTCGCCCATCGGGCGGATCAGCTGTGCATCATGGGCGCCCTTGCGGGCCACAGACAAATGTGGCCCTTCCAGGTGAATACCGATGATACCCTCTAGCTTTTCGGCCAAGGCCTGCTCGACAGCATCGATTGCCGCCCGGGTGCGCTCTGGGGTGTCAGTGATCAGGGTTGGCAACAAGGCCTGCGTCCCCGTGAAGGCATGCGCCCGAGCAATGGTACGCAGGGCCGCGACCGATTGATCATCATTAAACATGACACCCCCACCGCCATTGACCTGCAAATCAACAAATCCAGGCGTGATCAAACCACCGTTCAGCCGCTCAACAGGGTGGCCCGGCGCCAGGCCATGAAGCGGTAGAATGCGCAGGCCGCCATCTTCGCCGCGCACAAGCGCGTGTTCGCTATGCAGATCTACCCCATCGTGGATCTGTGCCCCCACATAGGCTTTGGCAAGGCCGTTCATACCGTTTCTGTCACTTTCTTGAGATGTCTTGGCGCGTCAGGGTTGATGCCCCGCCCGGCGGCCGTTCTTTCAACCATCGCATAAAAGCTGGCAATCAGGCAGATCGGATCGGTCAGCGGGTGACCCGTGCGGACGGCAGGCAACCTATTGGCCTGAATTGCTTTTTCACTGGTTGCAAAAACCGTGGCACCCTTGGCCGCGATTTCATCCGCAACCCCGGCCAGCGCGCTTTCGGCTTCGTCCTCGGCGGCCAGCGCAATCACCGGAAAGCCACTGTCCACAATGGAAACAGGGCCGTGCAGCACCTCGGCTGAGGAGTAGGATTCTGCATGGATCTGACAGGTTTCCTTGAATTTGAGCGCCGCCTCATTAGAAATCGCATAGGCTGGCCCACGGCCCAGACAAAAAATGGAGTTGCGCGCGCCAAGCGCAGTCCGCGCCTCTGGCCAGTCGATGTTGACTGCCTTCTCCAACTTGCTGGGCAGGTCCATGATTGCAGCCCGAAGCGCGTCGTCCTCGGCCCATTCCGCCTGCATCCAGATGCCGGCCACGGCCGAGTTCACAAATGTTTTGGTCGCCGCGACACTAATTTCCGGCCCGGCATGCAGGTTCAGGCAGTGATCGGCCACCTGCGCCAACGGACTGTCGGTGTGGTTTGTCATTGCAATGGAGAGTGCGCCGCCCTGCTGCGCCATCCGCGCCATTTCCACGATATCCGGGCTTTTGCCGGATTGTGACACCGACAGGCAGACACTGCCTGCCAGGTTCAATTTACGCTTATAGATCGAGGCAATTGAGGGCCCCAGCGATGCAATCGGCGTGCCTGTCAGCAGTTCGGAGGTATATTTCAGATAGGTTGCAACGTGATCGGACGACCCCCGCGCGACGGTTACCATATAGCTGGGATTTCGGGCGCGAATGGCCTTGGCAGCTCTGCGGATATCGTCGCCGCCAAGGTGCAGCAGCCGGTCAACCGCGCGGGGTATCTCAAGAATTTCCCGGCGCATCTGTGTCTGAGTGTTCATCTGTGCAACCCTATTCTTTGGCAAGACGGAGTTCGGCCACGAAGTTGTAGGCATCCCCGCGATATATGGAGTGGGTGAATTCGACGGTACGGCCATCCGCCAGATAAGATGTGCGCTCAATCCGCAGTCCGGCCTTTCCCGGTGCAACCTGCAGCAGTCCTGCGTCGTCCTCTTCCAGGTTGATGGCAGAGATTTTCTGCAGGGCCCGCACAGGTCTAAAGCCAGCCGCGCCCAGGACCTCATATAAAGAGGTTCCAACCAGCAGCGGGTTTGGCAGCATCTGGGTCGAGAGCGACGCACGTTCAATCGCCATGGGCTTGCCGTCAGCGATCCTGAGCCGGGCAATACGCGCCACCGAGTCATCCGGGGATAGCGCCAGGGTCAGAACCTCGTCCGGCGAGGGCATGTAGATACCGCGTTCAAGCCAGGTACTGGTAGAGGTCATCCCGCGTCGCGACATATCCTCGCTGAAGGAGGTCAGCCGCGACAAGGACTGTTCGATTTGTGGCGCATCCGAGGCCACAAATGAGCCCGAACCCTGCTTTTGTATAATGATGCCATCTGCCGCCAGGGCTTGGATAGCCTTGCGAACGGTTACCCGTGACAGTTCTGTCAGGGCAGCGATTTCACGTTCCGGGGGTAGGGGGCTGCCAGCTTTCAAGACACCCTGATCAACACCCTCTTTCAGGCGCTGGCGCAACTGGACATAACGCGGCCCAGCATCCGGTTGCAGCCAGTTGTCCGGTGTCAGGAAAGTGGCAATACTCATCTTGCGTCCTCCGACAGGGTCACCTGGCTTGCTTTGGCCAATTGGAAAGCACCATCCAGAGCGCTGCCCTTGGCGCTGATCAGGCCGGACGCCACCGGCTCTGGCAAAAACGCCGCATAGTGGGGGCCTAGCCCACCAGTCAGACACAGCCTGTCGCCGGACTGATAGCCAAGGGTACCAAGGCAGCGCATCAAATAGGTGGCTCCTTTGTCAACGACACGCCGCCCCCAGACATCCCCCGCCTGCGCAGAGGCCATGATATCAGGGGCGAAGGTGGCAAAATCACCCGGTTTGGCGGCCAGACTGAAGGTCACGATGGCATTTGGATCGTTGTCAAATCTTGCAAAGATCTTGCAGGTCAGATCGGTGTGGGCGGACAATCCGTCATGGCACAGCAGGACCTGCGCCAGGGCGGCGCGGCCCAACCAAGCCCCCGATGCCTGGTCAGACACCTGAAATCCCCAGCCGCCAATATATGAAAACACACCTGATTGGCTGGCGGCGGCAATTGTTCCGGTCCCAACAGAAAGCAGATACCCATTCTGATTGCCCAGGGCACCGGTGATGGCTGTTGGCCGGTCATCTGTTACCTTGCAATCTTTGAATGGTAACGCAGCGGCAACCTGTGCGGCAGTTTCTGGCCCCAACACGCCCGCGATGCCGATATGCGCGGTCGCAGTCTCTAGCGCGGCAATCGGAATGCCCGCGCCTTCAGCCGCCAGGCGCACCGTGGCAATGATATTTTTCACAGCCAGCGCAAAATCCGACGTAGCATTGGCGCGGCCGCCCTCGGCCCGTGCAAGCACCCCGCCATCAGCAGTGCCGATGGCGGCGCGACATCCGGTGCCGCCACCATCAACGCCAATCAGAATTTTGTGCTTCGAGTCAGACATGCAATACCTATATAATACCTATAAACGGAAATATAGGCCAAATATGCCATTTTTGGTGAAATTGGCCTTAACTTTGGCCTTTTTGCAAATAGACAGTAGACAAAAGGTATCTAAAAGGTATTAGATTGGGCGGGAGGGGATTCTCATGCTGCAACCAACGACCGAGCAACTGATACAGAGCGACGCGATTGATGCGCAATCCGTGCCCCTGGCCGCTGCAGCACTGCTAGAAACGCAGTCCGCGGCTATCGCGGCGGTACAGGGCGTGATCGCAGAGATTGATCGCGGCGCGCAGGTCATGGCTGCTGCAATCCGATCTGGTCAATCTCTAACCTATGCGGCGGCCGGTAGTTCCGGGCTGATGGCCCTGGCTGATGCTTGTGAATTGCCCGGCACCTTTGGTATTCCAGCGCATTGTGTTCACATACATATGGCGGGAGGCGTCCCCACTACGGGGCAGATGCCGGGCGACACCGAAGATGACACTGGCGCTGCTGACATCGCCCTGCGCGACGTGACGCCAGGGGATGTGGTCATCGCTCTCAGCGCCAGCGGCACAACCCCCTATGCCCTGGCGCTTGCCAAATCCGGGAAAGCGAATGGTGCCAGCGTCATCGCCATCGCGAACAATCCCGGAACGCCGCTGCTAGAGATGGCCGATGTCCCTATCTGCGTTGCAACACCACCAGAGGTGATTGCCGGATCAACCCGTCTCGCGGCTGGAACTGGGCAAAAGGTGGCCCTGAATCTGATGTCTTCTTTGATGGGGATAAAGCTGGGTCATGTCTATCAAGGCATGATGGTCAATGTCGTGGCTGACAACGCCAAACTGATTAAGCGCGCCATCGGCATCGTGCGCCATATTGCTGATGTATCCGCACCTGTGGCCAAGGCCGCTCTGGCGCAGACGCGGGGCAATCCAAAGGCCGCCATTCTGGTAGCAAAGGGCAGCAGTCCCCTCGTCGCTCAGACCCTGCTGGAACGCCACGACGGCCACCTGGGCCCCTGTCTCAAGGCGCTGGAAAAAAACAAGAATACATAAGCAAGACAAAACAAAAATAGGGAGAAGACCATGAGAAAGACGACTGTAATCGCAACCATGCTGGCCTCGACGATCCTCGCGGGAACGGCGACTGCCGAGGATGTGACGCTGACCATCGAAAGCTGGCGCAACGACGATCTGGCAATCTGGCAGAATGACATCATCCCCGCCTTTGAGGCGGCGCACCCTGGGATCAAGCTCAAGTTTACCCCCTCGGCCCCGGCCGAGTACAATGCGGTGTTGAATTCCAAGCTGGACGCCGGCTCTGCCGGTGACATCATCACCTGTCGCCCCTTTGATGCCTCGCAAGCGCTGTATGAGGCGGGTCATCTTGCAGAGATCAGTGATCTGGATGGCATGGCAAATTTCTCACCTGTGGCCAAATCAGGCTGGAGCACCGACGACGCGACCGTGCAATACTGCGTGCCAATGGCCAGCGTGATCCACGGCTTTATCTACAATAAAGAAGCCTTTGCCGAAGTCGGTGTAGAGGTCCCCGAGACCGAAGCTGAATTCTTTGCGGTTTTGGAAAAAATCAAGGAAGACGGCAACTATATCCCGATGGCGATGGGCACCAACGACCAGTGGGAAGCCGCCACCATGGGCTATAACAACATCGGCCCGAACTACTGGAAAGGCGAAGAAGGCCGCCTGGCCCTGATCGCCGGAGAGCAGAAACTGACGGATGAGGCCTGGATTGCGCCCTATCGCCAGCTTGCCAAATGGGCGCCCTATCTAGGGGATGGCTATGAGGCGCAGACCTATCCAGACAGCCAGAACATCTTCACCCTGGGCCGCGCGGCGATCTATCCTGCCGGCTCTTGGGAAGTGTCCGGCTTCAACGGGCTGGCGGATTTTGAGATGGGGGCATTTTATCCACCGGTCCAGAAGGCCGGTGACACCTGCTACATCTCGGATCACACCGATATTGGCATCGGCATGAACGCGGCCACGCCCAATGCCGAGGCGGCAAAGACTTTCCTGAACTGGGTTGCCTCTTCTGAGTTTTCGACCATCTTTGCCAACGCGTTGCCGGGATTCTTCCCGCTGTCTTCGGCACCTGTCACAGTCGAAGACCCATTGGCCGAGGAATTCATTTCCTGGCGCGGGGAATGCGAGAGCTCGATCCGCTCTACCTATCAGATCCTGTCGCGTGGCACGCCGAACCTTGAAAACGACACATGGAATGCATCTGTGGCTGTGCTCAAAGGCGAAGAAACCCCGCAAGCGGCAGGCCAACGCCTGCAAGAGGGTCTTGCCAGTTGGTATGCGCCACAGCAGTAACCCCAACCGCCCCTGACACCCGAATGTCGCCCCGTTGGGGCGGCATTCCTCGCCCCTTTTCCAGCTTAGCGGTAGGATGTTATGATGCCGGAACAGCAGACCAAAGCAAAATTCAGATGGCATATTGTCGTATTTCTGGCGCCTGCGGTGATGGTTTATACCGCTGTCATGATCTACCCCCTGTTCAACACCCTGCGCCTGTCACTGTTCACAGAGGTGGATCAATCCCGCGTCTTTGTTGGGTTGGAAAATTTTCGCACCCTGTTTGGCAATACCCTCTGGTCCACCCAATTCTGGAACGCGCTGGGAAATAATTTCTGGTTCTTCCTGGTGCATATGCTGGTGCAAAACCCCATTGGCGTGGCCCTTGCCGCGATCCTGAGCCACCCAAAACTGCGCTTTGCCGGCTTTTACCGTTCCGCCATCTTCATTCCCACCATTCTCAGCTTTGTTATCGTCGGTTTCGCCTGGAAGCTCATCCTCTCGCCAATCTGGGGCATTGCACCGGGGCTGCTGGATGCGGTTGGCCTGAAATCGCTTTATGCGCCCTGGCTTGGCAAAGAAGCCTATGCGCTGACCACCCTGTCGCTGGTGTCGGTCTGGCAGTTCGTCGGCATCCCGATGATGTTGATCTATGCGGCACTTCTGTCGATTCCTGATGAAATCCTAGAGGCGGCAGAAGTGGATGGCGTCACCGGGTTTGCGGCCTTCTGGAAGATCAAGCTGCCACTGATCCTGCCCTCTATCGGGATTATTTCGATTCTGACATTTGTGGCAAATTTCAATGCGTTTGATCTGATCTACGCGGCGCAGGGCGCGCTGGCCGGACCGGATTTCTCGACTGATATTCTGGGCACATTCATGTATCGCACCTTCTTTGGCTTTCAGCTGCAACTGGGCGATCCGCATATGGGGTCGACCATCGCATCCGCGATGTTTGCCATCATCCTGATTGGCGTGTGTCTGTACCTGTTTGGTATTCAGTCGCGCATGCGCCGCTATCAGTTCTGAAGGAGAGCGCGATGAATGTTGCCCGTCAAAACCGCCTGAACAGCCTAGCCGCGCATGGGGCCTTGATCCTTTATACCGTGATCGCGTTGTTCCCGGTATTTGTGATCGTTATCAACAGCTTCAAAACACGCAAGGCGATCTTTCGTGAACCCTTAGCGCTGCCAGATGCAGAGAGCTTTTCGCTGATTGGCTATGAAACCGTGCTGAAACAAGGGGATTTCTTCCTCTATTTCCAGAATTCAATGATCGTCACGGTGGGATCCTTGTTCTTTATTCTGCTGTTTGGTGCCATGGCAGCCTTTGCCCTGGCGGAATACCGGTTCAAGGGCAACACGCTGATGGGGCTTTATCTGGCCCTCGGCATCATGATCCCCATTCGCATTGGCACCGTCGCCATTCTGGAAATGATGGTGCAGACCGGGCTGGTCAACACGCTATGGGCGCTTATCCTAGTCTATACCGCGCAGGGGCTGCCGCTGGCGGTATTCATCCTATCGGAATTCATGCGCCAGGTGAGTGACGATCTGAAGAACGCCGGCCGCATCGACGGATTGTCCGAATACCGGATCTTCTTTCGCCTAGTGCTGCCCCTGGTGCGCCCCGCCATGGCAACGGTTGCCGTGTTCAACATGATCCCGATCTGGAACGATCTGTGGTTCCCGCTGATCCTGGCCCCATCCGAAGAAGTAAAGACTCTGACCCTGGGCAGCCAGGTCTTTATTGGCCAGTTTGTCACCGACTGGAACGCCGTGCTTTCGGCCCTGTCACTGGCCATTCTGCCGGTCATGGCGCTCTACGTTGTATTCTCGCGGCAGCTGATCCGGGGCATCACATCAGGAGCAGTCAAATGAGGGTTATTGTTGCAGGGCTTGGCAATATGGGGCGGAGCCATGCGCTGGCCTATCACGCCCACCCCGAGGCCGAGATCGTCGGGCTGGTAAACCGCTCTGATGTTGATCTACCGCCCGAACTGGCGAAGTATCCGCGGTTCAAAACCTTTGAGGAAGGGCTGGCGCAAAAGCCCGATCTGGTCTGCGTTGCCACTTATTCCGACAGCCACGCCAATTATGCCGTCGCCGCGATGGAGGCAGGCGCGCATGTGTTTATCGAAAAGCCGCTGGCGACCAGTGTGGCAGATGCACAGCGGGTGGTGGCAACAGCCCGGCGACTGAACCGCAAACTTGTCGTCGGCTATATCCTGCGCCACCATCCCAGCTGGCAACGCCTCGTCGCCGAAGCCCGCGATCTTGGCGGGCCATATGTGTTTCGCATGAATCTGAACCAGCAATCCGATGGCCCCACCTGGGACACCCATAAATCCCTGATGCAGACCACCAGCCCGCTGGTCGATTGTGGCGTGCACTATCTGGATGTGATGTGCCAGATTACCGATGCGGCCCCCCTGCGCGTCAGTGGCATGGGCCTGCGCCTGTCGGATGAAATCGCACCGGATATGTATAACTACGGGCAATTGCAGGTCTGGTTCAAAGATGGCTCTGTCGGCTGGTACGAGGCGGGCTGGGGCCCGATGATGTCGGAAACCGCGTTTTTTGTAAAAGACGTGATTTCCCCCAGCGGCGCGGTTTCCATCACCGAAGACAACAAAGGCGCCTCTGATGATGTGGATGGCCACACCCGGGTTGGCGGCATTCTGGTGCATCGCCCCTCTGGCGATACGTTGATCGAAATGCCGGATGAGCCGGGCCATCAACAGCTGTGCAACGCCGAGCAGACCTTCATGATCAAGGCTATCACCCAGGACATCGACCTGACACGCCACCAGAGCGACGCAGTGCAATCGCTGAAAATTTGCCTGGCCGCCGACCAAAGCATCCGAACCGGACGCCCCGTAGACCTAGGAGAGACCCAATGACAGCGCTGACCCTTACCAATCTTTGCAAGTCGTTTGGCTCGGTAGAGGTATTGAAAGACATCAACCTGACCGTTGAAGACGGCGAATTCGTGGTCTTCGTCGGCCCCTCAGGCTGTGGTAAATCCACCCTGTTGCGGGTGATTGCGGGGCTTGAGGACGCCAGTTCAGGCACTGTTGAGATCGGCGGCAGCATCGTCAACTCTGTGCCACCGGCCAAGCGCGGCATTGCCATGGTTTTTCAGTCCTACGCGCTCTATCCGCATCTGAGCGTACGCGACAACATGGCGCTGGGGCTCAAGCAGGAAAACCAGCCAAAATCCGTGATCGCTGAAAGGGTTGGCAAAGCCATCGAAATGCTAGATCTGGGCGCCTATGTGGATCGCCAGCCCGCTGACCTGTCCGGCGGGCAACGTCAACGGGTGGCGATCGGTCGTGCCATTGTCCGCGAACCAAAGCTGTTCCTGTTTGATGAACCCCTGTCGAATCTTGATGCCGCATTGCGGATGAACACACGCATCGAGATCGCAGAATTGCACCGCACCCTCAGCGCCTCGATGATCTATGTGACCCATGATCAAACCGAGGCCATGACCCTTGCCGACAAAATCGTGGTTTTGCGGGATGGCCGGGTCGAACAGGTCGGATCGCCGATGGATCTGTATAATAACCCCGCCAATCAGTTTGTTGCCGGATTCCTAGGCTCGCCAGCGATGAATTTCCTGAAAAAGGTGCCGTTGAATATCCCGGAAGATGGGGCCCTGGGCCTGCGCCCCGAACATCTGCGCCCGACCAAAGGCGGGCGGATCAAGGGGGCCGTGACCCATGTTGAACGCCTGGGCGGCGACACCAACCTGCTGGTCACCACCGAGGGGCAAGAGGCTCTTACCGTGCGCATTTTTGGTCAGGACGATACACGCGTCGGCGCCGAGATTGAGCTCGATTTTGACGATTCTACCGCCTTCCTTTTCGACGCCCAGCAACAGCGGGTTCCTTACGCGATCTAAACGGCGCATCTGGGTGATCAGGACAGGGGGTTCGTATCCGCCAGTTGCTTGGCCAGAGTGCTGGCAAAAACCGATTTTCGATGCGAAATTCCAAGGCGGCGGCTGGGTTTTTCCGGGTGGACAAATGGGCGAAGGATAATGTCCTCTCGCCCCTCACCATGTGAGCACGGCACCAAAGCGATGCCAAGGCCCGCCGCCACCAGATCCAGTAGTTGCGCATCATTCATCGCCTGCGCCGCCGGCCCCGGGCTGGCCCCGTTATTCGCCCCCGCATCAAGGCGATCAGCATCTGGACAATAGGGCCGATGAATCAACGCCTGATCGACAATATCCTCTAGACGCAAACCCGCTGCACGGGCCAGCGGGTGAAATCGTCCAAGCGCGACGCAAAAGGGCTCTTCCGTCAGCAGCACAAAACCATGGCCGGTCGGCACGCAGGCCTCGGACAAGAAGGCCAAGTCACTGCCAAGCGGATCATCGGTGAAGGCAAAAGTCAGATCGGGGGATTTCCAGCGTAGGGCATTCAACCCAGGCGCAAAGCTCTGCAGCAGAACATCCGGGGCACAGTGGATGCGCACCCGTTGCTGAGCCTGGGTCTGCAGACGCTGATCCAGGCTCGACAGGTGGGCCACGCTTTCCACCGTGTCATGATACAGCCGGATCGCCAGCGGCGTTGGCTGCAAACCTGATTTGGCACGCAAAAACAACGGCGCCCCCAAACGCTGTTCCAGTTTCTGAATCGCCGCCGAGACCGTCGGCTGGCTCACCTCATTGGCGCGAGCCGCCTGACTAAAGGTTCCAGTTTCAAAGGCGCCAGCAAAGTAGCGCAATGTGGTGAGTTCTATCATAGTCAATGCCTATATCACATATAGAAGTCATAGCAATTAACTTTGCATGAGACGGCTGGCATATCGGCGGGGTCAACCCTTGAAAAGGACTTCAGCGATGACTGCTACAGCAACAAGTGAAACAGTGGTAAACCCTGGTGACACCGTAATTGATCAGGTGATTGCAAAATTCTGCGCCGGCGATATGACACTTTTTGACGATATGGCCGATGACATCGATTTTCGTATCGACCATTACCGCGATGCCGATACCGACGTCAGCTGGCAACAGGCTGACACCAAAACCGCCCTGATGGGGCTGTTTGCACGGCTGGGAGAAGAGATTTTCCCCCAGGGAACACGGGCATTAGAGGTCCAAACTTCGGCCCTTGGTGCCGGCTGGCATCTGACTCGGTTTCAGCAGCAATTCTTCTATGGTCAGCGTCAACGCGAGGTCAGATCGTTGACCTATATTATCTCGCATGAGGCCGAGAGGCTGTTGGATTATTTCCGCGAAACCGTGACCACAATTGAAAACATCTGATTGGTGGCCAATAGATCACCGGCCATTCCCGGTCGGGTGATCTGGCCCTATGTGCAGCTGCTATTCCAGCCATCTTTATAGGCGAGATAGCGCTGCGCATAAGCTTCAGCGCGGTCTGCATTGCCCCGGTAGCAGGCCTGGACCTGTGGTGCGGCCAGTACGGCACTGGCCGGTTGCTCGGGTGTGCTGGCCTGGATCGCCAGCCCGCAGGCGGTCGCCGCATTATCGCCGCCGCCACCCGCCACGGTGACAGATCCAACGCCCCATTCGGTGGCCAGTGCTGACCGCAGCCTGCCTGCCGCCGCGCTGCCTTCAACCAACCGGGCATATGATCGCGGCTCAGCCCGCCGGGCCACATCCAGCCAGAGCGTCCCCGCTGCATCGGACATGTCCGAGACGTGCTCTCCCTTCAGCCAAAGCGTGATAAAATCCTTTGGCAGCAAAATCTTCCATGTTTTTTTAAATATCTGAGGCTCGTTGTTTGCGACCCAGCGTAGTTTCGGCGCGGTAAAGCCGGCCATAACGAGATTGCCACCAATGCCGCGAAAATCGGAGCGCGCGTCCAGTTCACCACATTCGATGCCGGCGCGGCCATCGCTCCATAAGATGGCCGCGCGCAGGGGCTGATGATCCTTATCCAGCAGGGTCGCGCCATGCATCTGCCAGACACGGCAATGCGACGTAGCGCGACAAAATCAGTTGCCGCAGCGGCCCGCAGCGGCCCGCAGCGGATCAATGACGCTCTGACAAGTAGCAATCCAGGCCAAGGGGTCCCGCTCACTCCATAGCAGGGCAGGGCGGTCGACCTTTAGCGCGCTATGGCCTTCGGCCAGGACGGTCTGGTCTTCGTTGATCAGCAGCGCTTTGACACCCGAAGGGTCCAAATCCAGGCCAAGATACATCACAATGGCCCATCCAGTAGAAATTGGCTGGCCATCCACCTGCGGCAGATGGCCAGGAAAGCGCCCTTAAAACGGGCTGTCAGGATGGTAGAAATCCATTGCGTTTTTCTGCGTCACCAGAACCGAGCCAATAACAAAAGACCCCGACACAGTCGCATTGGACGTCAGGCCAACAGCCGTGAGTTCGATTGCGGTGGCAATCATCGAGGGCGGGTAGGTTACATTCGCAGGCATCATCTTGTCCCCATCTGCGGTGCGCTTGATCATTTCCTTCATGTCGGCGCCCGCCGCAGATCGAACTGGATATCTTTGCGCCCGGCGCCTCGATCGCGGCGAGAACGCCAATGGCCATGTCATCATCCGAGGCCCAGCCATGCGTTGCTGCGGGAATAGACACACCGATAACTTTGACCTCTGTTTCATCTGCGACGGCGGCGGTTCCGACGACCGTAGCCAATGCCAATGCCAATGCAGCGAATGATTTGGTACATTTCATCTTTGCTCCTGCCATGAAGCGTGCTTGAAGAGGCTGTAATTTGCCGTCTTGCCTACGCGCTGCAGGATCACAGCAAGAATGATGATGACACCCTGGATCGCACCGTTGATATAGGGCGACACAAAAGCCGTCAGGTTCAGAATGTTGCCAATCTGGCTAAGGATCAGAACGCCGATCACAGTGCCCCAGACCCGGCCAAACCCACCTTTCAGTACGGTGCCGCCGATAATGACGGCGGCGATGGCTTCCAACTCCCACAGCACCCCGGTGGACGAAGAAGCAGAGCCAAGCCGCGGCACATACATGATGGTGGCGACGCCAACCAGGACGCCAAGACCCGCATAGGCGATCAGCCGGGTGCGCTTGTTGACCACAGGATCAGCTGTCGCATAGCTCACGTCGGCGGCCTGCGCCACGTCGCTTTAGGTTGGACTTTCCATGTTTCCTCCCACCCGGCACTTTGACTGCGCCGTGCTCTCCTGCCTCTAGCAAAGACATGAAAATGATAGGCGCCAATCATTGTTTTGGCAGTAGCGTTCTTTCCAAGTGGCGACACCTGCCATTTCCCCAGAGAAAAGGCAGGTGCCATAAGCCGCAGCAACCGCCCCCGGTTCCGATGGCATTTCTGGAACCACGCCGAGCGAAAGGATGCGCTGCCAGTCAAGGGGACCTGCAGGAAAAGACCCGAGGAACAGCAGTGAACAGTGCTGGAAACCGCCTGCGAGTCATCTAACGCAGGAAAATTTTTCCGGTCATTCGTGCGGCAAATTCCGGAATATGTCGCTGTATTGTCTACGACAATTTCCCATCCACCAGGCTCAATCGCTAAGCTGCTGACAGGGCTGGTTGCGTAAATTCATTGCACAAAGTTTATTTGCTATGTTAAGTAATAGCGACACCCAAGGTCGACTCATCCTTCCCCTACCGCCCCGAGGAAACACCGCCCATGCCTCACTTTCAGATCGAATATTCGCCCAATCTCGAACAGGTCGTGGACATCGCTGGCCTCTGCGCCCAGATCCGCGCAACAGCGGTGAAGATTGACACCTTCCCCATGCCCGGCGTGCGGGTCAGAGCGGTGCGGGTTGATCACTATGCTATTGCCGATGGCGATCCGAAACATGGGTTCATTGATATATCGATCCGCCTGCGCGCTGGCCGCAGCCCGACAGAAAAGCAAGCGGCCACCCAACGCATATTCACGACCGCCAGCACCTATCTCGCAGCGGCAATGGCAGATCACTCCATCGCGCTCTCGCTGGAAATGCGTGACATCGACCCTGAATACTCCCCCAAAACCGGCTCCATTCGGGCCCATCTGGCCCCACCCCCACAGGAGGATAATGCATGACTGTGTTGACCCAAAACATCGAGAAACTGAACGGGTTTCTGGTCCGGTTCAAAGAAAATGGCATCCAGAACCGCATCGCGGGCCAGGACTGCGCAGGCGCTGCCGGAGTTTTCCAGAGCCACTCTCCAGTGGACAAAAGCGTGATCTGCGACGTTGCGCGCGGTGATGCCACGGATATAGACGCCGCCGCCGCCGCCGCCGCCGCCGCCTTTGCTGCTTGGCGGGACATGCCGACGGTGGAACGCAAACAGATCCTGCTACGTATTGCCGACGGGATCGAAACCCGCGCCGAAGAAATTGCTCTGTGCGAATGCTGGGACACCGGCCAGACCCTGCGCTTCATGTCAAAGGCCGCCCTGCGCGGGGCCGAGAATTTTCGCTATTTTGCCGATCAAGTGGTGCAAGCACGCGATGGCCAACACCTGCAATCGCCCACCTTGATGAATATCACCACCCGCAAACCCATCGGCCCGGTTGGCGTCATCACCCCCTGGAACACCCCCTTCATGCTGTCCACCTGGAAAATCGCCCCAGCCCTCGCAGCGGGGTGCACCGTGGTCCACAAACCCGCCGAAGACAGCCCGCTGACCGCCCGCCTCCTGGTTGAAATCGCCGAAGAGGCTGGCCTGCCGCCCGGCGTGCTCAACACCGTCAACGGCTATGGCCACGACGCAGGCAAACGCCTGACCGAACACCCGGCGATCAAGGCCATCGCCTTCGTCGGCGAGAGCCGCACCGGGGCCGCCATCAGCAAACAGGGTGCCGATACACTCAAGCGCATGCACTTGGAACTGGGCGGTAAAAACCCGGTCATCGTCTTTGATGATGCTGATCTGGACCGGGCCCTGGATGCGGTGATCTTCATGATCTATTCCATCAATGGCGAACGCTGCACCTCCTCCTCGCGCCTGCTGGTGCAGGATACAATCCGCGAAGAGTTCGAAGCCAGGCTGGTTGAGCGTGTCAATGCCATCAAGGTTGGCCACCCGCTGGATCCCACCAGCGAAATTGGTCCTTTGATCAGCGAAGAGCACTACACCAAAGTGACCTCCTATTTTGACATCGCAACACAAGACGGCGCCACCATCGCCGCTGGCGGAACCAAACTGGGCAATGTCGGCTATTTCATCCGTCCCACCCTCTTCACCAATGCCAACAACAAGATGCGCATCGCCCAGGAAGAAATCTTTGGCCCAGTACTCACCTCGATCCCCTTCAGCACTGAAGAAGAGGCGCTGAACCTCGCCAATGACACCCAGTATGGCCTCACCGGCTACCTCTGGACCAATGATCTGACCCGCGCCCTACGCGTCACCGATCAGCTCGACGCTGGCATGATCTGGGTGAACTCGGAAAACGTCCGCCACCTGCCCACCCCCTTTGGCGGGGTCAAGGCCAGCGGCATCGGTCGCGATGGTGGCGACTGGAGCTTTGACTTCTACATGGAGCAAAAACACATCGGCTTTGCCACCGGCCAGCATAAAATCACCCGCCTGGGCGCATAGGCCCCTCTGTCTGCACCCGGCTTCATCTGGCCAAAAATATCCCGGGGTGAAATTTCAAATGCAAATTTGAAATTGAGGGGCTGGCCCCTCCCCCGCCTCACATAAGGAGAGCCCCCATGGGAGAGATCGTACTCGCCGCCAAAATGACCCATGTCCCAACCATGCTCATGTCCGAGCAGGACGGGCCGGTCAAAGGCACACGTCAGGCCGCCATTGACGGTCACGCCGAAATCGCCCGCCGCGCCAAGGCGCTTGGCGCCACCACCGTGGTGATCTGCGACACCCATTGGGTGATCAACGCAGGCTTTCACATCAATGCCAACAAACGCTTTGAAGGCCTGTTCACCTCAAACGAATTCCCACAATTCATTCAGGATCTGCCCTATGGCTACGATGGCAACCCCGCGCTCGGCGAGGCCATCGCCAAAGCCGCCACCGACAGGGGTGCCTATACGCTCTGCCATCAACTCGACAGTCTGGAGTTGGAATATGGCACCCTGGTGCCGATGCGCTTCATGAGCCGCGAACATGACATGAAGGTGGTCTCGGTGGCCGCCTGGGCCACAGTGCATGACCACGACGAGAGCCGCATTGTCGGCGAAGCGATCCGCGAAGCTGTTGAGGCCTCGGATGAAAAGGTTCTGCTGGTGGCCTCTGGCAGTCTCAGCCACAAGATCTGGGCCAATAAAGACTATGCCGCCAACAATGGCACCTTTACCATCTCCTCCGAGTTCAACCGCCAGATGGATCTGCATGTGCTGGAGATGTGGAAACAGGGCGACCATGCCACGTTCCTCAAAATGCTGGGCGAATATGCCCAATTCTGCTGTGGCGAAGGTTCGATGCATGACACGGCGATGCTCTATGGGGCGCTTGGCTGGGACACATACGACGGCAAATGCGAAGTGGTGACGGAGTATTTTCCATCCTCCGGCACGGGCCAGACCAATGTAATCTTCCCGGTCTGACCGGGCATCTCATCAAACAATGATACGCAGGGCAGCGCCACAGCGCCTGCTTGTGGAGGAGAAACCAGATGCGTTTTGCAACCTATAGCGCCGAGGGTGAGACATTCTTTGGCGCCGTCACCGAGGCGGGTATGATCGCGCTGAATGACGCCTGCCCACAATGGGCAACGCTTTATGATGTGATTGCCAATCAGGGCCTGGCGGAACTGGAAAAATCCGCCACCGGCAGGCCCGTGACCCACACGGACTATGTTTTTGAGATGGTACTTCCCAATGCGCCGCGCATCCTCTGCGTTGGGGTCAACTTCCCCGACCGCAACGCCGAATACAAAGATGGCAGCGCGCAGCCGAAATACATGTCGCTTTTCCCCCGCTTTGCCAGTGGCTTCACTGGCCATGGGCACAATCTGGTCCGCCCACCGGAAAACCACACCCTGGACTATGAGGGCGAAGTTGCCATCGTCATCGGCAAGGGCGGTCGCCGGATCAGCCAGGACGACGCCTATGACCATATCGCCGCCCTGACGCTCTGCAATGAGGGCACCATTCGCGACTGGGTGCGCCATGCCAAGTTCAACGTCACCCAAGGCAAGAACTGGGACAACTCCGGCGCCATCGGCCCCTGGCTGGTGCCTTTCACCGAGGCCAGACAGCTTGACGATGCCCGCATCATCACGCGGGTCAATGGCGAGGTGCGCCAGGACGATGTGCTGTCGCGGATGATGTTCCCGATCCGCCGCGAGATCGAATATATCTCCACCTTCATGACCCTGCAGCCCGGCGATATCATCATCACCGGCACCCCCACGGGGGCTGGCGCGCGCTTTGATCCGCCGCGCTATCTGAAACCCGGCGATGTGGTCGAGGTTGAGGTCGAAGGCATCGGCACCCTGCGCAATGGGGTTGAGGACGAGGTGAAATCATGACGCCGCAGGATCACGCCCAGGCAGCCACCGATCTGTTGCAGGCCGAGGCATCCGGTCAACAGATTGGCCTGCTGACCAAACGCCACCCGGACATGGGCATGGACGATGCCTATGCGGTGCAAAACGCCATCTACCACGCCAAACTGGCGGCGGGTCAAAAGGTGATCGGCTGGAAGATCGGCCTCACCTCCAAGGCGATGCAATATGCGCTCAACATCGACATTCCCGACAGCGGCATCCTGTTTGACGATATGCTGTTTGAAACCGGCGCCACGGTGCCAGCGGGGCGGTTTATCCAGCCCCGCATTGAGGCTGAGATTGCCTTTGTGATGAAAACCCCCATCGGCGGCGCCGATGTCACCCGCGCGCAGGTGATTGCCGCCACCGACTATGTGACGCCATCAATCGAGATCCTGGATACCCGCATCCTGCGCGCGGATCCGGAAACAGGGCAAACCCGATCCGTGTATGACACGATCAGCGACAATGCTGCCAATGCGGGCATCGTTCTGGGCAAGGAACGCCACGCAGTGGAGGCCCATGATCTGCGCTGGGTCGGGGCCATCACCTCGCGCAATGGCGCGGTCGAAGAGACCGGTTTGGGCGCCGGCGTACTGAATGACCCGGTTGAAAGCGTGGTCTGGCTGGCCCGGCGCATGGCGCAATATGGCCAAAGCATCGAACCGGGCCAGGTGATCCTGTCCGGCAGCTTTATCCGGCCTGTTGAATGCCCCTCGGGCAGCGATATCCACGCTGATTTTGGCCCCTTTGGCGCGGTTGACATTTGCTTCGCCTGACACTCCCCTAGCCGTAACACTGACGTTTCTTTTGCCACAAGGACATTGCCCATGCCTGCGCCACATAACGCCTTCAAGGCAGCCCTGAAAGCCGAAAGCCCGCAGTTGGGCTGCTGGCTGGGGCTTGCCGATCCCTATTGCGCCGAGATCAGCGCCGGAGCCGGCTATGACTGGCTACTGATCGACGCCGAGCATGCGCCCAATGACCTGCGCTCGATCACTGCGCAGCTGCAGGTGTTGGCCGCATCCGACAGCCACGCGATTGTCCGCCCTCCGATTGGGGAAACCTGGATGATCAAGCAGTTGCTGGATGCCGGCGCTCAGTCCCTGCTGATCCCGATGGTGGAAAGCGGTGCGCAGGCACGCGAGCTGGTGCGCGCTGTCACCTACCCACCCGAAGGGGGGCGCGGTGTTGGCTCCGCCCTGGCGCGGGCCTCGCAGTTTTCTGCGATCCCCGACTATCTGCAAACCGCTGACGATGAAATCTGCCTGTTGGTGCAGGTGGAAAACCGCGCCGGCCTGGCAGCGCTGGATGACATTCTGACTGTCGACGGGGTGGACGGCGTCTTTATCGGTCCCTCCGATCTCGCCGCTGATATGGGGTTCATTGGCAATGCCGGCGCCCCAGAGGTCGAGACCGCCGTACTGGACGCCCTGAAAAAGATCGTTACCGCGGGCAAGGCGGCTGGGATCTTGACCCTGGACCCAGCGATGCAAAAGGCCAGTCTCGCGGCGGGCGCCACCTTTGTCGCGACCCATATCGATGTGTTGCTCTTTGCCAATGCGATCCGGCGCGACGCCAAATCAGCCCTGGCACTGCTGCCAGACCAGACAGCCAGGGGCATGGCCAAGACCGAGGCCTCCAGCCGTTATTTGCAGCAGCTATGCAAACACTGGGCCCATAAAGGCGAAGTCGAATTTGACGAAACCAAAGGCAGCATTGTCTTTGCAAGTGGCCAAAAGGTGCGGCTGACGGCGACGGCCGATCACCTGCAGGTCAGCGCCAGCACCGGGCCGCGTGGGGACCTTGAGCAATGGAAACAGGTAATTGCAGATCACCTGACCCGCTTTGCCTTTCGTGAAGAGTTTGACCTGCAGTGGCTAGAGTGATCGGACAGGGATGATCGGATCCTGCCAGGGGCTGGCCCCGCTGTATCAGGCGGGCTATAGGGGGCGGGGACAGGCGGCATACGCACCTTGTATCAAAGCGCCGGAACAACGCAGGAGCAGACCTTGCAGGACCAGATTTGCATCATCGGCCTAGGCTATGTCGGCCTGCCCCTCGCGGTGGCCTTTGGCCGCCACCGCCCCACCCTGGGGTTCGATACCGACGCGCAGCGCATCGCAGATTTGCAGGCGGGCAGGGACCAGACGCGCGAAACTACCACAGCAGAGCTGGCCGAGGCCAGCCATCTGCGCCTGAGCAACGACGCCAGCGCAATTTCCGCCGCGCGGATTTATATCGTGACGGTTCCCACCCCAGTGGATGCCAACCACCGCCCCGACCTGACCCCCCTGCTGGCCGCGTCAAAAACCGTGGGCGCTGTGCTGAAACCTGGCGACCTGGTAATCTATGAAAGCACCGTCTACCCCGGCGCCACCGAGGAAGACTGCGTGCCCGTGCTGGAGGCCGAGTCCGGCCTGCGCTTTAACCAGGATTTTCATGTTGGCTATTCTCCTGAGCGGATCAATCCCGGCGACAAGACCCGCCGTCTGGCTGATATTACCAAGGTGACATCCGGTTCGACCCCCGCCATCGCGGCGCAGGTGGATGCATTATATAACGAGGTGGTGACCGCCGGCACCCATCTGGCCCCCAGCATCCGCGTGGCCGAGGCCGCGAAGGTGATCGAAAACAGCCAGCGTGACATCAATATCGCCCTGATCAACGAGCTGGCGATGATCTTCAACCGCATGGGCATCGACACCGAAGCGGTGCTGCAAGCGGCAGGAAGCAAATGGAATTTCCTGCCCTTCCGGCCCGGCCTGGTAGGCGGCCATTGCATTGGCGTTGACCCCTATTACCTGACCCACAAGGCGGAAAGCCTGGGCTATCATCCGGATATCCTGCTGGCCGGGCGGCGGCTGAATGATGGCATGGGCACCTATGTGGCGCAGCAGATGATCAAGGCCTTGGTGCAGCGCGGAAAACCAATGCGCCGGGTGCTGGTGATGGGACTTACCTTCAAGGAAGACTGCCCCGATCTACGCAATACCCGTGTGATCGATGTGGTGCGCGGACTAGAGGACTACGGTCTGCAGGTGGATGTGCATGACCCTCATGCCGATCCGGAACAAGCCCAGGCGGCCCTTGGCCTGACCCTGCAAGGCCAGCCTGAGGCGGGCGCCTATGACGGCATCATTCTGGCGGTGGCGCATAGCGTATTTCGCGCAATGTCAGCGGCGCAAATCCGCGCCTTTGGCGGCCCGGACGCGGTGCTTTACGATCTGAAATACATCCTATCACCCGAAGAGTCAGACCTGCGACTATAACCGCCGCCGCAGGGTCTCGGCACTATCGTTCTCTGGCCAAGCCTCAAAAGAAAAAGGCGCTGCGTTAAGCCTTGGTCTTGGGCGTGTTGCGCGCTGCCTTTTCTTCCTTGGTCATCTTGTTGTTCCAGACATTGTTGCTCAGTCCCAGCTCGTCTGGCATCGGCTTGGTCTTGCCAACACTGACCTTGCCGCCTTTGTTCAGGAACTCCTGAATAAGCGCGTCATCGGTGGTTTCTTTGGGAACATGTTTCATGCGGTCAATTCTTTCCTTTCACCCAACGAAGGGCAACAAAGCGATGCAGATCCGACAATGACAGACAGGGGCTGCCATGCTGTTTGTCTATCGCTTTGCAACGATCTTGACCAGCCATGTCACAAGATCGCCCTGCCCAATGGTCTGGGCAGGGCGGCAGGCTTTAGCTGTCGCGGCGCACGCGGGCGGCAGATTTATCGGCAAAGGCCGCCAGGCGCGCGCGGGCGTCCGGCTGGGTGTTGACCACCCCGGCCACCACGGATTCCGCATAGGCAGCATCCATGGCAGACATATTCTGCATGTGGCTTACGGCGGAACAGATGGCAAAGTTGGACAGCGGCAGATTTTCGGCGGTACGGCGCGCCAGTTCCAGCGCTTTGTCAAAGCTGGACCCTTCGACAATATACTGCGCCAGCCCCAGATCGCAGGCTTCTTGCCCATGATAGACCCGTCCGGTCAGCATCATGTCGATCATCCGGGATTTGCCAACCAGATCGGTGACGCGAATGGTGGCGCCACCGCCGGTGAACAGCCCGCGCTGGCCTTCAGGCAGGGCAAAATAGGTGGTGTCATCCATCACCCGGATATGGGCGGAGCTGGCCAATTCCAGTCCACCACCGACAACCGCGCCTTGCAAGGCGGCAATCACCGGAACCCCGCCATATTCCATCTTGTTGAATGCCTCGTGCCAGCGCAGGCAGACATGCATGAAATCGGCCGGGCTGCGGTCGGCATCGTGATGTTCGATCAGGTCCAGCCCGGCGCAAAAGTGATCGCCGGATCCCGCCAGAACCACCGCCTTGACCCCGGCGCGCGGCGCGGTGGAGAAGAAATCCACCAGCTCTTCAATGGTGTCGATATCCAGCGCATTGCGTTTGCTGGGTCGGTTGAGTGTCACGACCCAGACGCCATCGTCATGGGCCTGGAGGTCAAGGTTTTTAAAGCGGGAAAGGTCGATTTCGAGTGTCATGTCACGGTCCTTGCAACAATGGGGCAAAATGGAAGAGGGCTCCCCGGTCAGAGGGGGCACAGTGTCTACATGGAATGGCAAAGCCAACGGGCGGGGCTACAAAAGCGCCGCAGCCAGACTCTCGGCGCCCTCAAGACAGCGGGCGCGCTGCACCTCGGTTTCGCAGAGCAGATGATCGCCATAGAACCGGGCAGTGGCGATTTTCGCCGCCATAAAGGCGGGATCCTCGCCACGGCTCAGCCCGGCTTCGGCGGCCAAGAGCGCGCGCGCCATCTGCCAGCCCGAGACCAGATTGCCCGCCAACATCAGATAGGGAACACCGGCGCCAAAGGCTGCAGGCATCTGGTCTTTTCCAAGGCCTGTCAGATGCGTCACCACCGCATCAAAGGCTTCGCGCGCGGCACTCAGCCGGGCAGCCATGGCCTGCGCCTGCGGGCTGCCCTGCTGCAGCGCTGCTTCGGTTTCACCAATCAAAGCAGAGACATGCCGGGCAGTGGCACCGCCATCACGCAGGGTCTTGCGCCCCACCAGATCATTGGCCTGAATGGCGGTGGTGCCTTCATAGATGGGCAAGATCCGGGCATCGCGGTAATGCTGCGCCGCGCCGGTTTCTTCGATAAAGCCCATGCCGCCATGTACCTGTACCCCAAGGGATGCAACCTCAACGCCATTTTCGGTGCTGAAGCCTTTGACCAGCGGCGTCAGGAATTCGGACAGGGTCTTGGCCTCGGCGCGGGCCTCTGGGCTGGCGGCGTGGCGGGCCAGATCCTGACACCCGGCCGCATAGGTCGCCATGGCACGTGCGCCTTCTGTCAGGGCGCGCATCCGCATCAACATACGCCGTACATCGGGGTGGTGAATGATGGTCACGGCCTCGCGGGTAGAACCATCCACCGGGGCGCTTTGCACCCGCTCGCGTGCATAGGCCAGCGCCTGCTGATAGGCGCGCTCGCCAACGGCGATGCCCTGCAGGCCAACCGCGTACCGCGCCGAATTCATCATTTCAAACATATAGGTAAGGCCGGCATTTTCTTCGCCGATCAAAAAGCCAGTGGCACCTTCAAATTCCAGCACCGCAGTGGGGCTTGCCTTGATCCCCAGCTTATGTTCGACGCTTTGGCAGGTGACGCTGTTGCGCGCGCCCAGGCTGCCATCTGCAATGACCAGAAACTTGGGCACAAGAAACAGGCTGATACCCTTGACACCAGCGGGGGCCTCCGGCGTGCGGGCCAGTACCAGATGGACGATATTTTCGGCCATCTCATGTTCGCCATAGGTGATAAATATCTTGGTGCCGCTAATGCGGTAGCTGCCATCTTCCTGGACCTCGGCGCGGCTGCGCACCAGTGCCAGATCACTGCCGGCCTGAGGTTCTGTCAGGTTCATGGTGCCAGTCCATTTGCCGCTGACCAGGTTTTCCAGATAGGTCGCCTTGGTGGCACTATCACCCGCCGTCAGCAGGGCTTCGATGGCACCATCCGTCAGCAGCGGACACAGGGCAAAGCTAAGATTGGCTGCATTAAGCACCTCGGTGGCAGCCGCACCAACGGCGCGCGGCAGATCCTGCCCGCCAAAATCACCGGGATGCGGCAGGCTTTGCCAGCCCATTTCAACAAATTTCTGATAAGCCCCGGCAAAGCCATCAGGCAGCTGCACCCGACCGTCGCGCAGATGCGATCCCGCCTGATCCCCTGGCGCATTCAACGGCGCGATTTCTTCGGCGCAAAAGCGGCCAAATTCTTCCAGAACAGCGGCGGCATCGTCCAGCTCGACGCTGGCGTAGGGGGCGAGACCCGAGACCTCTGCCCAACGGGAGAGATGCGCGATATTGAACAACATATCTTTGACTGGTGCATCAAAACTCATGGGTGGGCACTCCTCTAAAAGTCTGGTTCGCCTTGCTCTTACTGCCAGATAAGGATCGAAAATGGCCGGGGCAATCTCTGCAACCGACGTAAACCTTGCATAAAGTGACAAAGCGGGGCAAACCCGAACGCATGCCTGTTGATCCAAACCCGGCAATCCTGCCCACCGTATCACGCGCCTTTCTAGAAGATTGGCTGCAGGTGCTGCGCCAGCAATGCCCGCCACAACAACTGCAGGGGTTCCTGCAACAAAGCGGGCTGGCCAGCATGGATTTGGCCAGACCCGGTGCCCGCGTCACCCATGACCAGATTGTGCGCCTGTATCAGCTGGTGGCAGTGGAAACCGGCGATGAAATGATGGGATTGTGGAGCCGCCCCATTCGCAGTGGCACCCTGAAACATCTGTGTTCCTCTATGCGCGGGGCCTCCTCTCTATCGGCGGCGCTGTTTCGCTTTTGCTCTTTCTGGAACCTGTTACTGGATGACTATCAATTGCAGCTGCAGACCGAAGGCACCGGGCTGTGCATCAACCTGCTGCCACGCGATCAGGCGGTGCCAATGCCGCCGCAGCGCTTTGGCCATATGCTGTTGCTCAAGCTGGCACATGGGGTGGCCTCTTGGCTGGCCGGCCGCGAGTTGCCGCTGGCGCGGGTGGGTTTTGCTTTTGCGCGCCCGACGTTTGCCCAAGACTATCCCGTACTGTTTCCCGCGCCGATCGTCTTTGCCCAAGCTCAGTCGCAGATTGTGTTTGGCGAACAGCTGGGGGATCTGCCCGTCACCCGCAGCGAGGCCGATATGCAGGCCTTCTTGCTCCGGGCACCGCGTGACTGGATCTTTACCAGCTATCGCACCCATGCCTTTGCGCTGCGACTGCGTGAGTTGCTGCTGCAATCGCCGCAGCTGGAACTGCAGCTCAAGCAGGCCGCCCTAGCACTGCATCTGACGCCGCGCACCCTGATCCGGCGGCTACAGGATGAGGGCAGCTCTTTTCAAGCCATAAAGGACGGGCTGCGCCGGGATATTGCGCTGCGCGATCTGACTCGCGGATTGAAGAGCATCGAAGAAATCGCCCAGGATATCGGCTTTGCCTCGGCTGCCAACTTCCACCGGGCATTTCGACGCTGGACCAATACAACCCCAGGCGAGTATCGCCGCCTTGGGCTGGCAACGGTATCGACACCGAATACCGTCTAGTTATTTCACATAAGACAGATTATCCGAAAACTGGGTGTGTAGCGGGGCACATTTTATTCTGGGTTGCGAAATTTCCCCTATCTTGCTGGAAAGCAAGGAGAATGAAAGATGGCGCATAGAGAGCTAAACCTGCGTGAACGGCGTGCGATTGAGGATATGTTGAATGCCGCGATCCCTGTGCGAGAGATCGCGGCGGAGATCGGCAGGCATGTCTCGACGATCTACCGAGACATCAAACGCAACGGCTACACTGATACTGAGCTGCCGGAATTGAATGGATACTACGGCGTGGTTGCGCAGCGGACAGCGACACAGAGATGGGCGTGATGGAACCCCAGCCCCAGCCAGCCCGTAAATCGATCACCTTTGATCGCGGGATTGAGTTTAGGAACTGGCGCAGGCTCAAACCTGGGATCGGAACGGAGGCGTGGTTCTGTGATCCGCAAGCACCGTGGCAAAAGGGTTCTGTCGAGAACCTGAACAAGCGCGCTCGCCGGTATCTGCCAAGGGACGCGCCTGTCGCCACGCAAGTGTCTGGGATGGCGCACACCAACAGAAGCCTTCAGGGAAGAACTGATGAAACTGAGATAGCGGAAACCGTCGCAACGGCCCTTGAGCCATCAGAGCAGTACCCGGATTTTGGCCCTACATTGGCAGCGGAGATGCTGGCGGAGCATCACGGGTTCAAAGTCTCGCGCGAGACGGTGCGCAAATGGATGGTTGAAGGTGGTATCTGGCTTTCGCGCAAGCAGCGCCGCGCTATTCATCAACCGCATTTGCGCAGAGAATGCTTCGGCGAGTTGATCCAGATTGACGGGTCAGATCACCGCTGGTTCGAGGATCGCGCCCCACCCTGCACGCTGCTAGTGTTCATCGATGATGCGACCAGCACGCTGATGGAACTGCGGTTTGTGAAGTCCGAGAGTACGTTCAGTTATTTCGAAGCACTGGAAAGTTATCTCCACAGGCATAGTCGCCCGGTTGCGTTCTACTCCGATAAACACACGGTCTTCCGCGTGGCCAAGGATGATGCCAAAGGTGGCGCGCGGATCACCCAGTTTGGGCGCGCGCTGAGCGAACTGAACATCGAGATTCTGTGCGCCAATTCGAGCCAGGCCAAAGGTCGTGTCGAACGTGCCAACCGCACGCTGCAAGACCGTCTGGTCAAGGAGCTGCGGCTCGCAGGTATCTCAGACATGGAGGCTGGAAACGCTTATTTGCAAGGCTTCAAAGAGCGTCACAACGCCAAGTTCGCCAAGGTACCGGCCAAGTCGGACAACCTGCACCGCGCACTCAATGTCGAGCCAGATCGGCTGACCGATGTCCTGTGCTGGCGTGAGAACCGATACGTTGGCAAGCAACTGACATTCTCCTATGACCGCAAGCGCATCATGCTCGAAGAGAACGAGATCACGCGCGGGCTGGTTGGCAAATACGTGGACACCTACGCATTTATCGACGGCCGGTTCGAGGTGCGCTCAAAAGGCTGTTCCCTGCCCTACAAAATCTTCGATATGGATCAACGCGTGACCCACGCCGCCATTACGGACAACAAGCGATTGGGCGCTGTTCTAGAACACATCAAAGAGCTGCAGGATGCAGCACCTCCGAAGCCGAGGGTACGAACCAATTCCGAGAAGATGGGCTACAAACCGAACGGACGGCGGCAAGGGCGACCGTCAGGATCACGGGCCAAAAACAAGACTGTACAGGCCGCAGAATAACCGCACTATGAGCGGCATTAACGTTCAACAGATCAGGCAAACCATTGGCAAATTGGCACGAAGCAATCTTAGCGAAGCTGGCAAACTACACAGGGCATAAGGTCGATGTCGGCGACGATCATATCGTTGTCTCTTGTGGCAACCCTGAGAGCTTTGATGTCTCAATCCATGCTAACGGTGACGATTGTCAGATCGGTTTCGACGGATGGCATGAACACTTTGACGCCGAAGAAGACGCCCTGAACTGTTTTGCATTTGGCCTTTCAGAAGAATGCCGTCTGAAAGTTGTCAAACGCGGCAACATGGAATGCAGTTGGACGGCGCAAGCCTTGCAAGATGGTACATGGGTCGATGACACTACGACTGGGTTGATCTTCGTACCGTTCTGGAGACCCAAGAAGGTCGAATACCGACAGAACACCATCACCAAAATCGAGACCTGAACCGCACTCCTCGCAAAGCCAGCCAGGACTGCGATATCTGAGGTCTCCGCCCTGTCAGGCTTTGCTCCCGTTGCGCCCCAAGGTAACACTTCTGCTTTGCAAACCGGGTGACATTTCTGAATAGCGTTTACACAAGGACGAAAATATTCCCAGCGGGAAAGCCACCGACCTTAGGACGGTTTGGGCCTGCACCTAAACGCTTAATGGCTGGGACAGTTCACCTTTTTATCGTCTACCAACTGGTGCGGATACTTCTCTTTCGCAGTTGTGGCAGAGGGTTCGCTTTGCATTTGTTCCAACCGCCAAATGCCATCGACATAACGCTTCACGAGTTCAACATAGAAACTAAGCTCTCGCGATTTCTTGGCCAACTCTTTGCCAAACTCAGCCATTCTTGCGCTATCACCAGACAGGCCCACCTCTGCCGCTGCGGACAGATCCAAAAGCGGCATGGCGATGTCAGACAGTACGCGGGTAGAGGTTTTGACATTCTGATTGCAGATATAGTCATCAAACCCAATATTGGCCTTGAAGGCATGATTGATACCGCCAAGGAAGATTTGGAATCTGACAATAATATTCAGAGAGCCGTCCTTGCCAAAGTTGGACATCACATGAGCCCCAGCCAAAATCAGCCCCGGTGATTCAATCACAAGTGTCGGAAAAGAAACCACTTCGGCCTCTTTCAGGGACAGTTTTGTCAGGCAGGCCTCTAGTCCGGCCGCAACATCGCGAACGAAAACGTCACGAAATCCCAACTCTGATGTAAAGGAGGTCCGATTGCGAAAATGCTGCTGCACGACCTCACATGACCGAACCTCGGGAGGCCGATCATCAGTCACCAGAACGTTTACAATAAACTTCCTAGTGTCAATTTCTTGAGCTGCGGCAAACGCATCAAGCGAGTTAAGCATATCCGCCCCCCGAGCTACACCAATAAAAACCTTCCACCAATAGGCCATAACTCAAGGTTATTTACAAGTTTCCAGCGGCTTCTCCCCCGGCCCATCTGCGCGAAATTTCGCCCGAAAATTGCTGCCAAAACAGGCCAGACAGGGGTGCCAATTTGCTACAACAGGCCTTCTGAATTTTGCTCAACGGGTCATTTGATCAACCAAATCATGAAATATACCAATGTGTTGCACCAACAACCCAGAATAGGATAGATCATCCGCGCCCCTTTACTCATTCCGCAGTTCGTCTCTTCACGCAGGGTTCGAATGTCCTACTGCAAAAATGGAGACAATTTTCTGAGCTTTCTCATGATGTAGCGCCATTCCACACCCGCCACCGGGCCCCTTAACGCCAAGCTCAATTATTTAACGCCAGAACAGGACGGTTGCAGCAAGGCAACGCAGGTAAAAAAAAACCTGGAGGAACGGCCGTTGCTGGCTCTGGTACGGTGCCGCAAGCGGATGAACAGGCTCCGACCGGACAGGGGTGCATATCTTGTCAGCGACAAACTCAGACAGGCCCCCTTTCCCCGGCTAAGCGCTTGATACTCGGCAAACTGGGACGGCCGCGCCTAGGTCCTGCCAGCGTGGTAGGCGCTATTGTTCGTGCGAGCCCCACGTCATTTCAACGTTGCGCATAGGGGCGTGACGTGCTTGACTTCGCTCATAAACATCAGAACTGCGGCACCGTGACAGGTCTGCCTAACAGGCCAAAACAGCCCAAGGTCGAAACGCACCCGCCAATACTGGCGCGAATATTTTTGAACGTTTTTCAACGCCAGAGGCAGCGTGGTCTTTGTGCGACATATGACAAGGTATTGCACATGACATCTACAGGTCCCTCAATGCGCCTGACGATCCTTCTAGCAGCCTTCTTTATGGCCACCGGGCTGCCCACCAGCGGCCCCGCCCTGGCACAAGAGACTGCCGCCGCTCCAAAAGTTTCAATTGCCGCCGCCTATAGCGACGAATTGATCGACCAGGTCGCCTTTATCGGCCGCGGTGAAGCCATCAACAAGGTGGATATCGTCGCCCGCGTCAGCGGATTTGTCGAAGAGATCCTGGTCGAGGATGGCCAAGAGGTTGTGGCCGGGGATGTACTGTTCAAGATCGAAGCCGATACCTATGAGGCAACGCTCGCCGCAAGACAGGCCGACAAGGCGCAGGCGCAGGCAAATCTGTCCCTTGCCGAAATCGAACTAAGCCGCAAGGCAGAGCTGTTTCGCCGAGGATCCGGCACCGAGGAAGACCGCGATATCGCCCGCGCCAACCGTGAGGTCGCCCAGGCCCAGGTTAACCTGGCCGAAGCCGCCATCCAGCTGGCCAAGTTGGATCTGAGCTACACAACCGTGCGCGCGCCCTTTGACGGGCGGGTCGGGCGCACCTCGGTCAGCCCCGGTGAACTGGTTGGCCCCAACAGCTCGCCGCTGATCAACCTGCTGCGCACCGCGCCCATCTATGTCGAATTCTCGCTGACCGAAAAGCAGTTGATGACCGTGATAGAATCCTTTGACACAACAGTCGGTGAGGTTGCAAACAACCCCAAGGCACCGGATGTTTTTGTAACCCTGCCAAATGGCACCGAACTGGAAGAGATCGGTCGGGTTGTCTTTGCCGACAACCGGATCGACCCTCGCACTGGCACAATCACTCTGCGGGCGAAATTTGCCAATAGCCGCGGCCTGATCGTCGATGGCTCTTTCCTGAATTTGCGCATTGAGGCCACCGAGGCTCATGAGGTGCTGATGATCCCTCTGGCTGCGGTGCAGCGCGATCAGCGCGGCGATTTTGTTTTGGTGGTCGGCAGTCAACAGACCGTGGAACAGCGCTATGTCACGCTGGGACGTCAGGTCGAAACCACCGTGGTCGTCGAGGATGGTCTGCGCGAAGGCGAAACCATGATTGTTGAAGGTCTGCAACGGGTACGCCCCGGCGTAACGGTTGATGCCGTTCTGTCCGGCATCGCAGGGGAGTAGCAAGCGTGTTTTCTTCAATTTTCATCGCACGCCCCAAGACATCCTTTGTGATTTCTCTGGTTTTGACGATCATGGGGATCATTGGTTATCTAACCCTGCCGGTTGAACAGTTTCCCGACATCACGCCGCCAGTGGTGAATGTCAGTGCCAGTTACACCGGTGCCAGCTCTGAAACCGTGGAAAACACCGTCGCTGCCCCGATCGAGGCCCAGGTAAACGGTGTTGATGGCATGATGTATATGTCGTCTGACAGCACCGACAATGGCAACTATTCGCTTTCGGTTACCTTCGAGATCGGCACCGACCCTGATATCGCATCGGTCAATGTGCAGAATCGGGTGGCGCAGGCGACCTCTTCCCTGCCAACCGAGGTGACCAACTCTGGCGTGGTGACGCGGAAATCTTCTACCAATATGTTGCTGATTGCGGCGCTGTCTTCCCCCAATGGCACCTATGACGAGGTGTTTTTGTCCAATTATGCCGCCATCAATCTGAAAGATACGCTGGCGCGGGTTCCCGGCGTGGGCAAGGCCGATATCCTGACCAATTTTGAATACTCCATGCGAATGTGGCTTGATCCCAACCGCATGGCGGGGCTGGGGTTGACCCCGGCTGATCTCATCCAGTCGATCAAGGAACAGAACCTCGAAGTCTCTGCCGGCCAGATCGGTACCCCGCCGGTGCCAAGCGGCCAGCAGTTTCAATACACCATCAAATCCAAGGGGCGGCTGAGCACGGTCAAGGAATTCGAAGACATCGTCCTGCGCTCGGGCGAGGCAGGCAGCATAGTGCGCCTGCGCGATGTGGCTCGGGTAGAGCTGGGGGCCAATTACTACAACGCCTCCGGTCGGTATTCCGGTAAACCGGCCACCATCCTAGCGGTCTATCAGGCGCCCGGCGCCAATGCGCTGGCGGTGGCCGATGGTGTCCGCGCTGAATTGGAACGCCTGTCGCGCAGCTTTCCCGATGATGTGCGCTATGATCTGCCCTTTGATTCCACCCGCTTTGTTGATCAGTCGCTCAGCGATGTTATCACCACCCTAATGCAGACCTTTACGCTGGTGGTTGCGGTTGTGTTTGTCTTTCTGGGCAGTTGGCGCGCGACCATTATCCCGGCGATTGCGATCCCGGTCTCTTTGATCGGCACCTTTGCCTTTCTCCTGGCCTTTGGCATGTCGCTGAACACGATTTCGCTCTTTGCGCTGGTGTTGGCGATTGGCATCGTGGTGGATGACGCGATTGTGGTGGTGGAAAACGTCGAACGGATCATCGCCGAAGAAGGGCTGAGCCCGACAGAGGCCACCCGCAAGGCCATGGGGCAGATTACCGGGCCGGTCATTGCCACTACTTTGGTGCTTTTGGCGGTATTTATCCCGGTCACATTCATGCCCGGCATCACCGGGCGGCTTTATTCGCAATTTGCGGTGACCATCTCTATCGCGGTGGTGATTTCCTCGATCAATGCGCTGACGCTTTCGCCGGCGCTTTGCGCGATGATCCTCAAACCGCGTTCGGGGCCGCCCACCGGGCTTTTGGCGAAATTCGAAAGCGGTATCAACGGCGTGCGCGAACAATATGTCGGTATCGTGCGCCGCATGGTACGGCTGCCGCTGATCGCGCTTGCGATTCTGGCGGTGATCATCTTTGGCTCTGGCGGGCTGCTGAAAGCATTGCCTGCGGGATTTATCCCATCCGAAGACAATGGTTATCTGTTTGTCGATGTGCAGCTGCCTGATGCGGCCTCCATTGAACGTACCGAAACCGTCACCGACCGGATCAACGCCAAGATCATGGAGATCCCCGGCGTGGCCTCCAGTGTGGTGGTCAATGGCTTCAGCATAATGAACGGCGTCGGTTCCAACGGGGCGATGATTATTCCCAACCTCGACCCCTGGAACGATCGCACCGAAGAAGGGCTGAGCGCAGAGGCCATTTTGCAGCACATTCTGGAGGTGGCCAATCAGGAAATCGGTGCCAGCGTCATCGCCTTCAACCCGCCGCCCATTGCAGGTCTTGGGCTCAGCGCTGGAGTCGAGATGAAGGTACAGCAGACCGGGGGTGGATCGGCGCAGGATCTGTCGGCGGCAGTAGGATCGCTGGTTTATGCCGCCAACCAAAGCCCGGATATTGCCCAGTCCTATTCAACCTTCCGGGCCAATGTGCCAAAAATCTTCGTCGATCTGGACCGGGAAAAAGCCAAGACCTTGAATGTGGCGGTGTCGGATGTCTTTTTGACTCTGCAAACCTATATGGGGTCATTTTACGTCAATGATTTCAACCTTTTTGGCCGAGTTTACCGGGTAATGCTGCAGGCCGATGGTGAATTCCGCGACACGGTGGAAGATCTGAATGCGCTCTATGTGCGTTCGCAAACCGGGGAAATGGTGCCGATGGGCGCGCTGATCACGGTGCGCAAGGAATTGGGGCCGGTGGCGCTGAACCGTTACAATATGTTCCGCTCCGCCACGGTAACAGCGGTGCCTGCGCCGGGGCTTTCCACCGGTGATGCCATTCGCGTGCTGGAGGCCGAAGCGGCCAAGGCGCTGCCGCCCGGCTATACCTTTGAATGGACCGGAACGGCGCAGCAGCAGCAATCAGCCGGCGGAATGGTCTTCATCATTCTGATCATGGCGGTGATGTTTGGCTATCTCTTCCTGGTGGCGCAATATGAAAGCTGGACCATGCCGATTGGCATCCTGCTCTCGGTAACGGTGGCCCTGTTTGGTGCCTTGGCGGCGGTGTCGATGACTGGTGGCGACGTCAATCTATACACCCAGATCGGGATGATCATGCTGATCGGCCTCGCCTCAAAGAACGCTATTCTGATTGTCGAATTCGCGATGGAGCGGCGCGCCAGTGGTCTTACCATCCGCGAAGCCGCGCTAGAGGCCGCCAGCCAGCGCTTCCGGGCGGTGATGATGACGGCGTTGTCCTTTCTTCTGGGCGTGGTGCCGCTGCTGGCCGCCAGCGGCGCGGGCGCGGCCAGCCAGAAGGCCATCGGCATCGCGGTCTTTGGCGGCATGCTGGCGGCAACGGTTCTGGGCGTGATCATCGTGCCCGTTCTCTATGTACTGCTGCAAAGCCTTCGGGAATGGATCAAGGGAACCGGAACCGGGCCAGCTGCGGGCAATGCCCCGGCACAGCCAGAAGCCTGATGTGATGGCACAGCGAAGGGTCCCGTGGCGCCCTTCGCTGTGCCATGCCGATGCCTAGGCCCGCCGCCCTATGCCGAAACCGGAGCTTCCTCGCGGAGTTGCGCCACCGCCAGCGTGCTGCAGACAACCATAACCGCAGCTGCCCCGAGACAGGCCACCAGCCCCCCCATCTGATACATCGCTCCCGACAGGACCGTACCAATCAGCCGTCCGGCCGCATTTGCGGTGTAGTAGAACCCCACATCCATGCTGACCCGCTCGGCTTTGCTGAAGGCGAGGATCAGATAGGAATGCAACGCCGAGTTCACCGCAAACACCGCCCCAAACGCCAACAGACCCAGGATCAGCACCCCGGTCAGCCAGGGTGCCGTTCCGCCTGACAGGGCAACAGCCCCGGTCAAAACCGCCGGGATCAACGCCAAAGCAGCCGCCCAGTTGCGCGCCGCAGCCGCCAGCTCGGCCTCGCTGCGCTGTGCCGCCCGCAACAGCCGTGGAGAACTTGCCTGAACCCCGCCATAAAGGATGGTCCAAAGTGCCATGAAACTGCCAATCAGGAAAAACGCTGCGCGGTTTCCGGCTTCGCTGCCATCGGAAAACACCGCATAAAAATAGACTGGGATGCCCACCACAAACCATATGTCTCTGGCGCCAAACAGGAACACCCGCGCAGCCGACAGCCAATTGATGTTACGGGATTTTGAAAACACCTCAGAGAATTTTGCCCCCCTGCGCCCAACTGGCAATCCCTTTGGCATCGCCACCAGAACCGCGCCCAGAATAACCGCTAGGATCAGCGCCATCGCCAGCACCGAAACGGTGAAACCCGCCGTCGCCAGCAAGCCCGCGCCCAGCAGAAAGCCCAGGCCCTTAACCGCGTTCTTGGATCCGGTCAGCGCAGCAACCCAGCGAAACAAGCCGTCGCCCTGTGTCGGGGCGAGCAATTTGACCGCCGATTTTGATGACATTTTCGCCAGATCCTTGGCCACCCCCGACAAGCCCTGCACCAGCATCACAAAGCTGACCGAGGCACTGATCTGCCAGCTGGGATCCAGCTGCGTCAGCAACAACAGTGCCACCACCTGCAGGGCAAGCCCGCCATAGAGCGTCGAGGCCAGACCAAAGCGGGCCGCAATCCAGCCCGCGGATAGATTGGTCACCACGCCTGCAATTTCATACAGAACAAACAGATAGGCCAGCTGCACAGGCGAAAAACCCAGCGTGTGAAAATGCAGAAGCACCAGCATGCGCAGTGCGCCATCGGTCAGCATGAAGGCCCAGTAAGAGGCGGTTACCGCAACATAGGCCGCCATCCCGCCACGTTCAGTCACAGCTGATCCCCAACCATTCGGGCCACATCCACCAGCCGGTAGGCATAGCCCATTTCATTGTCATACCAGGCGTAGATCTTCACCTGGGTGCCATTCACCACCATGGTCGAGGGCGCATCAACAATGCTTGACCGCTGATCATTGGTGTAATCCGCCGAAACCAGCGGCCTTTCTTCGTAGCCCAGGATGCCCTGCAATGGCCCGGCAGCGGCTGCTTTGAACAGGGCATTGACCTCTTCTGCGGTGGTTTCCCGCTTCACCTCAAACACGCAGTCGGTGATGGATGCATTCAACAGGGGCACTCGCACCGCATGGCCGTTTAACTTGCCCTTCAGTTCCGGATAGATCAGCGTAATCGCCGTGGCACTGCCCGTCGTGGTGGGGATCAGATTGGTCAGGGCAGAGCGCGCGCGGCGCAGGTCTTTGGCAGGACGGTCGACGATGGTCTGCGTATTGGTCACATCATGGATCGTGGTGATAGATCCATGCTTGATGCCAAGTGCGTCATGGATCACCTTCACCACCGGAGCAAGACAGTTGGTGGTACAGCTGGCGGCGGTGACGATCCGGTGGCGCAAGGGGTCATAGATGTCTTCATTGACGCCCATGACGATATTCGCCGCATCACCGTCCTTAACCGGGGCAGAGACCACGACCTTTTTCACACCCGCCGCAAAATAGGGGGCAAGCTTCGCCTCTGACTTGAAAACGCCGGTGCAGTCGATCACTACATCGACACCCGTCAGGGGCAGGTCTGCCAATCGGGTTTCACAATGCGCCGGGATCCGGGTCCCGTCGATGGTGATTGCGGTGTCGTCGTGGGAAAACTCTGCATCCCAGCGTCCATGCACGGAATCAAACTCCAGGAGATGGGCGTGCATTTCCGGGTTGCCAACTGCATCGTTGATCCAGGCAATGTCAGCCCCGCTTTCCAACAGGGGTTTCAGTGCCAGTTTGCCCATGCGGCCAAGGCCATTTAATGCGTAGGTAGTCATGGTTTATCCTCATCATTGTCTTGAGCAATGCCATCAACAGCGTGCTGCAAAGAAATCAGATCAAGTTGTTGCAAAGGCAGGGCCGCAAAGGCCCGCAATCTGCGATGCAGCACCCCATAGGCCTGTTGAAAAGCGAGGCTCTTTTGCGCGTCACTTCCAGTGGCCTTGACCGGATCCGGCATCCCCCAATGGGCGCTGATCGGCTGGCCCTCCCAGGCGGGGCATTCCTCGTTTGCCGCCTGATCACAGACGGTGAAAACAAAATCGAACTTTGGCGCGCCGCTGTCTATAATCTCTTGTATCAATTTGGGGTGCAGATCTTCGCGCCACAGACCTTTGCTTTTCAGCATTTCAGCCGCGACCGGGTTCACCGCTGTATGCGGTGTGACCCCGGCAGAAAAGGTCCGGAACCGGCCGGGGGCGAGGTTGGTCAAAATGGCCTCGGCGAAAATTGAGCGCGCCGAATTGCCAGTACACAGGAACAGAACATTATATGGCCGGTGCTGGGATGTATCAGCAGCCACGAAAGACTTCGGGGCAGAATTCAGGTCAGGTTCCATGTCAGGTTCCACATCGCTTTTCACGTCAATTTTAAGGTCAGGACCCGCAGTCGGGCCGCAAAGATCCGGGCGCCCGCGACAGCAATCAAGATAGAGCGCATCAAGCGTCTGTCGCGTGGCGGTCATATTGATCTGGTAGCGTTGCCATGTGCCTTCACGTGTTTTGGTGACCAGATCAGCCAGGGTCAGTGCCGAAAGATATGAAGACAGAGTGCTGGGCTTGATCTCAAGCGCGGCAGCAATTTCGCCCGCAGCGACGCGATCTGGATAGCGGCGCATCAACAGGCGAAACACCGCAAGGCGCTGCGGGTGTCCCAGGATCGACAGGCGGAGGGATATTGATTCTTCCATATTTCACGTTTTATCGAAATATATTTCAAACGCAACCGGGAAACTGATAAAACTGCCCCAGTCTACCCCCGCAGTTTCATGCGAAAAACAATCGATCGGAAACTACCACCAGGGGGAAAGTTGCAGTACACAGGCCCCGGCAGGCCGCAGCAGGAGGAAGGCGATGAATGTGCAGAAAATGGCGGGGCATTTGATCCGTCGGCTGAATCAATCTTCGACCCATATATTTGTAAACCACATGCAGGCGGCTGGGTTTGACCTCACCCCGGTGCAATTTGCCGCCCTGGATACCATTGCCTCAAACCCTGGCATCGATCAGGCTGGGGTCGCAGCAAAAATCGCCTATGACCGCGCCACCATTGGCGGCGTGATCGATCGGCTTGAACACAAGGGCTATGTCGCGCGCAGCGTCAGCACCCGCGATCGCCGGGCGCGGGATGTACGGCTGACAGGTCAGGGACAGGCGCTTTATGATCAGGTTCTGCCCCTGGTCAACGCCCAAAAAGACGACATGCTCGGCGCGCTCAGCACCGCAGAGCGCGCCACCTTCATGCAGCTTGCGAGCAAAGCCCTGGGGCAGGACCAAGACCAAAGCTAGGTCAGACCCAAAGCGCCCTAGTGATTGTTGCGCGGCAGATGTTTGCGGGCGATGGCGCGGAAATCAGCGGCGCCGCGCAGGATCATCCCTTCATCAAACTGGGTCACGTAGTCCCGAAAGATCTGCTGCCAGGGTGTCTGCGACGGCGGTACAGGATAGCCACCAGCATCGGCAAGCGCTTGGTATCTTTTCGTTATCTCCTCTTCGGAAAGATCCACCATGACCCGGCGTTTACCCAAATCAACGCGAATCTTGTCCCCTGACTGCAGAATGGCCAGCCCACCACCCGCCGCGGCTTCTGGCGCGGCGTTCAGGATAGAGGGAGAGCCCGACGTCCCCGATTGGCGGCCATCGCCAATGCAGGGGAGCTCTTTGATCCCCTGTTTCAGCAAATAGGCGGGAGGCCGCATATTGACCACTTCGGCGCCGCCGGGATAGCCAAGCGGCCCGGTGCCGCGCATCACCAGAATAGAATTCTGGTCGGCCTGCAGTGCCGGATCATCGATACGGGCGTGAAAATCCTCTGGTCCGTCAAAGACCAGCGCGCTGCCTTCAAAGGCATCAGGGTCATCGGGATTGGATAGATAGGCGCGGCGAAACCCCTCGGACACCACCGAGGTTTTCATGATGGCGCTGTCGAATAAATTGCCCGACAGGCTCAAAAAGCCCGAGGCAGGTTTCAGCTGCGTTTCAATTGAGCGGATCACATCTGGTTCACCACTGCGGTAATCTGCGTAGTTTTCCGCAAAACTGCGCCCCAGACAGCCCCTGACATCCGGCGCGGGGATCAAACCAGCCCGTAGCATTTCACCCGCCACCGCAGGCACGCCACCTGCGCGGTGGAAATCCTCGGCCAAATAGTCGCCAGCGGGCTGCAGATTGGTCAGCAGGGGAACATCATGGCCGATGGCCTCCCAATCGGCGTTGTTCAATTCCAGCCCCAAATGGCGAGCAATGGCATTCAGATGGATTGGTGCATTGGTTGACCCCCCCAGCGCCGAACACATGGCAATTGCATTTTCAAAGGCGCCGCGCGTCATGATATCGGATGGTTTCAGATCTTCATGCACCATCTCAACAATCCGCTGGCCAGTGCGATAGGACATCTGTCCCCGTTCCCGCAGCGGCGCCGGGATGGCCGCCGATCCTGGTAGCTGCATCCCCAGAACCTCGGCCAGGGAATTCATCGTGCTGGCGGTGCCCATGGTGTTGCAATAGCCCACCGAAGGCACCGACGAGGCGGCCATTTCCAGAAACTTCGCTTCGTCGATTTCGCCCGCCGCCAGCATCTGGCGCGCCTTCCAGATGATGGTGCCAGACCCGGTGCGTTTGCCGTCCAGCCAACCGTTAAGCATTGGCCCCACAGAAAGCGCAATTGCCGGAATATCCACCGTGGCAGCCGCCATCAACAGCGCAGGCGTGGTCTTGTCGCAGCCAATGTTCAACACCACCGCATCAATGGGATAGCCATGCAGAGCCTCAACCAACCCCAGATATGTGAGGTTGCGATCCAGGTTGGCCGTTGGCCGTTTGCCGGTTTCCTGAATGGGGTGCACCGGGATTTCCAGCGGGGTGCCCCCGGCGGCAATAATCCCGTCCCGCACCCGCTTGGTCAGCTCCAGATGGTGGCGGTTACAGGGGCTCAGATCACTACCGGTCTGGGCGATGCCAACGATGGGCTTATCCTCGCGCAGTTCCTCCCAGGTTAGCCCGTAGTTGATGTAGCGCTCCAGATATAGCGCAGTCATTTCCGGATCATCCGGATTGTCAAACCACTGACGCGATCGCAGGTTTTTTGGATTGAATTTGGTCATCGGGATCTTTCACTTGAATAGTCACAACAGAACAGAAGATGCCGCTTGGGCGATCAGTCTAGCCAGTTGGGCAACCAAAGCGCCACATCAGGCACCATGAAGACAATCGCCAGCGCGACGATTTGAATGGCAATAAAGGGCAAGAGCGCGCGGAAAATTTCCGCCAGGCTCATATCCTTGGGCGCGACCGATTTTAGATAAAAGGCCGCCGGGCCAAAGGGGGGCGACAGGTAGCTGACCTGCATGTTCATCGCAAAAAGAATGCCGAACCAGACCGGATCCATGCCCAGTTTGATAATGATCGGTACAAAGATCGGCATGGTCAGCAGCGCAATGCCGATCCAGTCCATGAACAGGCCCAGCACCAACAGGATCGCCATCATGATCAGTACAACCACCGCAGGCGACGCATCGCTGGCCAGGATTGCACTTTCGATGAAACGGTTGCCGCCCATCAGATTGTAAACACCAACCAGGGCGGCGGCGCCAACACCAATCCAGATGATCATGCCACAGGTTTCCAGCGTTTGCTGCAGACTGTCGCGGATCAGCGCCCAGGTGACTTCGCGCCGGATCGCCGCCGACAGGAACACGCCCATGACGCCCATCGCCGCGGCCTCGGTGACCGAGGCAATACCGCCATAGATCGAGCCCAGCACCAGCACCGCCACCCCAAAAGGTAGTACCACGCCTTTCAGCTTCGCCAGTTTTTCCGCCATGGGAATATCTTGTTCTTCAGCCGACGGCGCGGGGGCCATATCCGGCGAAATGGTGCAGCGCACATAGATATAGAGGATATAAAAGCTGGCCAGCATCAACCCTGGCAGGACCGTGGCCAGAAACAGATCGCCAATGGAAACGCCGGATGTCAGCCCATAGACGATCAGCACGATTGAAGGCGGGATCATCGTTCCCAATGACCCGCCAGCACAGACCGTGCCAATAGCCAGCGCCCGATTGTAACCAAGCCGCAGCATCTGCGGCAAGGCAATCAGCCCCAAAAGCACAATTTCACCGCCAATAATGCCGGAAATCGCCGCCAGAAACACTGCCGCAACCAGTGTCTGGATGGCCACCCCTCCCCGTAATCGCCCGGCCACGATACGCATCGCGTCATAAAGATCGCGCGCCATGCCGGATCTATCCAGCAGGGATGCCATCAGCACAAACATCGGAATTGCCACCAGCACATATTCATTCACAAAGGAATAGATCCGGCTGGACACCAGCGGCACACCCATGGGGCCAAACCAGGCCAGGGTAAACAGAATAGCAATCAACCCGGTCACAAAGGCCAGCGGAATGCCTGTCAGGATCATCACCATGATGCTGCCCACCAGCATCCAAGAGCTTATCTCGATGCCCAGACTGCGCCCCTGGGTGAACAGCACTGCGCAGACCGCCAGAAGAATGGCAAAGACCAGCGCAATCCCAATCATGGCGGCTTTGCTGGGCGGCTCCTGGCTTGATTGGCGATACCCAGTGCCTTTGATTGCCACCCAGATATGGCCGAGAGATTGCAGCGTCAGCACCACCGCTGCCAGAAACAGCGCCATCTTGACCAGCGCCGGGGTCACCGGGTTCCAGGCCGAACCCGACCGTTCTAACCGCAGATCCCCCTGCGGGGTCCACCAGGATTTTTCCACCATGCTATAGGCGGCATAGGCAATGGCGACGGCAAAACACAGGGTCAGCAGCGCATTGACCAGATCCAGCAGACGACGGGTACCGCCCTGGCTGTCAAAATAGATCAGCCCGATGCGGATATGTTTGTCTGACGCCAGACACTGCACGCCGCCGAACAGATAGCAGACCGCCACCAGCGCGATCACCGTTTCATGGGCCCAGATGGTGGGTGCGTTAAAGAAATAGCGCATTACGATTTCGTAAATCGAAACTAATGTTGAAATCGCAAACAGAAAGGCAACGCCACCGCCCAGCGACAGGATCCCGCGATCCAGCTTGGTCTGCGCATCGCCACTATCGGCCTCATGTGCCTGTTTCAGCGCTTCAATCTGCGCTTCGGCCTCTGCCGCAAAATTCACTGTTGTGTCCTGTGCCATGCGCAACTCTTTCCCGCCCCGGATAAAAGAGGGGCCGCAAAGCCCCTCCTCTTCTGTTTGAGATCTGTGCTATTGGGCCAAAAGGCCAGCCGAGATCAGATAGGCAGAGACGCTTTCATAGGCCTTGCCAGCCATTTCTGAACGATCGGCCCATTGCGCCCACTGCGTCTGGGCGATGCCGCGGAATTTGGCGCGCTCTTCGTCGGACCAGTTGATCACCGTGACCTTTGGATCGGCCATGGCTTCGGCGACGGCCACCGCATTAGCCATATCCAGCCGCGCCACCATATCCTGGGCAAAGTCACGAACGGAAACCGCCAGAATTTCCTTCAGATCGGCGGGCAGGTTATCGTAGATTTCCTTGTTCATCGACACATCCACCACCGGCATCGAATGAAACCCTGGATAGATAGGGTAGTTGGCAAATTCATGCATGCCCTGCGCATGGTTGGTGGAAAACACGGTATAGTCGGCCGCGTCAATCACGCCTTTTTCCAGTGAGGTATAGACCTCTGATCCCGGCAGGTTCACCGGGGCGGCCCCGGCGGCAGCGAAGACCTCTTGCACCATGCCTTCGGGGGCGCGCATTTTCAGCCCCTTCAGATCGTCCACAGTGTTGAGCGGACGGGTCGACAAGAACGCCTCTACCCCGGTGGCCGAAGCACCAAGGATCTGCAGCCCATAGGGATTGACCAGCTCGTTATAAAGCTCCATCCCGCCGCCGTAGTTCATGTAGTTGAACATCTGCTGCGGATCAGACCAGGCACCAACCAGATTGCCCAGCATGGCAAAAGCCGGATCCTTGCCGGAAAAATAGGACGGATCGGTCATATGACCCTGCAGGATCCCGGCCCCAACCGCATCCAGGGTTTCGCCATGCGCCACCACAGAGCCAACTGGCACGATAGTGATTTCCACTCGTCCGCTCGACATGGTCTTCACCCGCTCGGCCCATTCTTCCTCGATCGCAAAGAAATTGTCGCCCGCCTGGGCAGAGGTCTGGAATGTCCACTGATGCTCTTGCGCAGCCAGTGGCGAGGCCAGCGCCGCCATGGCGGCAAGGCTCAGGGCTGTGGCCCGTGGAAATTTTACAAAATTCTTGGTCATTGTTGTTCTCCCTTACAGACCGGTTTCGCCCGGCCCCTCCTATGTGCGAGGGCTAGGCCCCGCATCCCAACCGCCCCCTATGGCTGCACCCCTGCGGGCTTTGCGGCGGCAATATATTCCACCAAAATGGTGCACCGATCTCTCCAGCCTCCCAACTGGTACCGATACCGGTTTTGACACCATGCACGGATTTCCATCCACAGGTCAACGCGTTTCAACGCTTTGCTATTGGACGCCGCCTCGACTAAGTTGGCCAAAATCGGGGGCCGCGCGACATTTCCTTTGGTCAACAACAGGTTGAAATAATGCATAAGCGAAAGACCCTGCAGGACGTTGCCTTGGCGGCAGGGGTCAGCAAGATGACTGCCTCCCGCGCTCTGCGAGGGGACAAGGACGTGTCGCAGCGCAGTATCATGCGGGTGCAAAAGGCCGCGCGCGAAATCGGCTATGTCGGGAATCACCTTGCCTCCTCTCTTGCCGGGAAAGCCACCGATCTGATCGGCGTGGTGCTGCCCAACCTTGAAAACATCGTCTTTTCACATGTACTGAACGGGATCACCGAGACGCTCTATGGGACCGGATTGCAGCCCGTTTGCGGCATCACCGAATACGACCCGGAACGAGAATACGAGGTGGTGCGCAACATGCTGTCCTGGCGACCCACCGGGCTGATTGTCACCGGCCTGGAATTTCCAGCTGACACCGCAAAACTGCTGCGCGAAGCCCACATTCCTGTGGTGCAGATTATGGATACCGACGGCGACCCCATTGGCGGCTGCGTTGGGTTTTCACATCATCAGGTCGGCTTTGACATGGCGCAGGCCCTGGTGCAAAGCGGCAGAAAACGCATTGGGTATATCGGCTGTGGGCTTGGTCAGGACAACCGCGCCCAAAAGCGTTTTGATGGCTTCCTCGCGGGGTTGCAGCAGGCCGATGTCAGGCTGGTGGCGCAGCGCCAGGACCCTGGGTTTTCCTCGATTGAAACCGGTCGACACCTGACCCGGGCGCTGTGGCAGGATCACCCGGATCTGGATTGCATATATTACTCCAACGATGATCTGGCCGCTGGTGGCTATCATCATTTCAATGACTTACAGATTGCTATCCCGGATCAGGTCGGGTTGGTCGGCTGCAACGGGCTTGATTTTATTTCCGGCGTGCCGGGCCGGATCGGCACCACCCGCACCCCGCGCCACGAAATCGGCGAAGCCGCCGTGCGGATGATACTGCAGGCGGTGGCCAGCGGCGCGCCACTGGCCCCAATCAAGCAAGAATTGCGCCCCGAAATCGACCTTGGGCTGATTGCTACCCAGCCACCCGCAACGCCAGATCCATAAGACTAGGCCTGCGGCATCGGCGGCCCCTGCCCTGTTAGGAACCCGCGGTTTCGGCCCTGTTCAACGCAAAACGGCCCCCCGAAAACCGGGGGACCGTTTTGAACTTGCGCTATCAAATCTGGGGCAAATCTGCGGGATTAACCGCCAAAATCGTCCAGCATGATGTCTTCGCGGTCAACGCCAAGATCAAGGAGCATGTTGATCACCGATTGATTCATGATGGGCGGACCACACATGTAGTATTCACAGTCTTCCGGTGCCGGGTGATTCTTCAGATATTCCTCGAACAGGATATTATGGATAAAGCCGGTATAGCCGGTCCACTCATCCTCGGGCATCGCATCCGACAGCGCCACGTGCCATTCGAAGTTAGGGTTTTCAGCGGCCAGGCCGTCAAAATCCTCTACAAAGAACATCTCACGCTTGGAACGTGCGCCATACCAGAAGCTAATCTTGCGATCCGTATTCAACCGCTTCAGCTGATCAAAGATATGGCTGCGCATTGGTGCCATACCGGCCCCGCCGCCCACAAAGATCATTTCTTTTTTGGTATCGCGCGCGAAGAATTCGCCAAAGGGACCCGAGATGGTCACCTTGTCGCCGGGCTTCAGGTTAAAGATGTAGCTCGACATCTGACCGGCAGGGATACCTTCTGAACCAGGTGGTGGCGACGCAACCCGCACATTGAGCATGATCATGCCCTTTTCTTCCGGATAGTTGGCCATGGAATAGGCGCGTTCAACCGGCTCTGACACCACGGATTCATACTGCCAGACATTGAAGCGGTCCCAATCGCCGCGATACTCTTCTTCGATGTCGAAATCGGTGTATTTCAACGCATGGGCCGGGGCCTCGATCTGGATATAGCCGCCAGCGCGGAAATCGACGTTTTCGCCTTCGGGCAGATCCAAGACCAGCGCCTTGATGAAGGTGGCGACGTTTTCGTTGGAACGCACAGTGCATTCCCACTTTTTGACGCCAAACACCTCTTCGGGCACTTCAACTTCCATGTCCTGCTTGACCGCTACCTGACAGGACAGACGGTCGCCGCAGCCGGCTTCGCGCTTGGTGATATGGCCCTCTTCGGTAGGCAGGATCGAGCCGCCACCGGAATGCACCCGCACCCGGCACTGGGCACAGGTGCCGCCACCGCCACAGGCCGAAGGCACAAACAGCTTTTCCGCAGCCAGAGTCTGCAGCAGTTTACCACCCGCAGGCACGGAAATGGTTTTTTCGCCGTTGATGGTGATGTTCACATTACCGGTCGACACCAGCTTGGAACGGGCCGCAATGATAATGCTGACAAGCGCCAGAACGATCAGGGTGAAAAGGACAATGCCAAGTCCAAAGGTCGCCATATTTCCAGCCCCTCTTACAGTTTCACGCCGCTGAAGGACATGAAGGCCATAGCCATCAGTCCAGCGGTGATGAAGGTAATGCCAAGCCCCTGCAATCCATCAGGAATGTCAGAATATTTCAGCTTTTCGCGCACGCCTGCCATGGCGGTGATGGCCAGGGCCCAGCCAAAGCCGGAAGACAGGCCATAGGTCGCTGCCTCGGCAAAACCATAGTCGCGTTCCACCATAAAGAGAGAGCCCCCCAGAATGGCGCAGTTCACGGTGATCAACGGCAGAAAGATCCCCAGCGCGTTGTAAAGCGGCGGGAAGTATTTATCCAAAACCATCTCAAGGATCTGCACCAGCGCCGCGATGACGCCAATATAGGAAATCAGCCCCAGAAAGGTCAGATCCACATCCGGAAATCCGGCCCAGCCCAGGGCGCCGGGCGCCAGCAGGTAGGTCAGGATCAGGTTGTTGGCCGGCACGGTGATCGCCTGCACGATCATCACCGAGATACCCAAACCGATGGCGGTGGAAATCTTTTTGGAAACGGCGATGAAGGTACACATGCCAAGAAAGAAGGAGAGGGCCAGGTTCTCAACAAAGATCGCCTTGACCGCGAGGGAGAGGAGCGCTTCCATCAGTGGGCCTCTACGACTTGAATTTTATGTTCACGCTCTTCCACCTGTTCGGGTTTCCAGGTGCGGAAGGCCCAGATCAAAAGACCGATAACGAAGAAGGCAGAGGGCGGCAGCAGCAGCAACCCGTTTGGCACATACCAGCCACCGTTGTTCACGGTTTCCAGAATGGTAACCCCAAACAGCGAGCCCGCGCCAAACAGCTCGCGGAAAAAACCAACCAGCATCAGGATAAAGCCATAGCCCAGCCCATTGCCAATCCCGTCAATGAAAGAGGCCACCGGCGGGTTCTTCATGGCAAAGGCTTCGGCGCGGCCCATGACGATACAGTTGGTAATGATCAGACCCACAAAAACCGACAGGGTTTTGGAGATCTCAAAGGCATAGGCCTTGAGCACCTGATCCACCAGGATCACCAAGGATGCAATGATCACCATCTGCACAATGATGCGGATCGAACTGGGGATCTGGTTACGCAGCACTGAAATGAACATCGATGAAAACGCCGTCACCAGCGTCACCGCGATGGTCATCACCAGCGCCACTTTCAGCGAAGAGGTCACCGCCAGGGCAGAACAGATGCCAAGCACCTGCAGGGTAATCGGGTTGTTGTCGACCAGCGGATCGAGCAGCATTTCCCTACGTGTCTGGGCCATCAGATATCTCCTGCTTTGAGATTGGCAAGGAAGGGGGCGTAGCCGGTTTCGCCCATCCAGAAGCGTACCAGATTATCAACACCAGCTGAGGTCAGCGTGGCACCCGACAGGGCATCCACATGGAATTCCTTGCCAGCCGCTGGCGCTGTCTTGGCGACGGTGATTTGCAGCTCACCGCTGTTATCCCTCAGGCGCTTGCCCTTCCACTGCGCTTTCCAGCGCGGGTTGTCGACCTCGGCTCCCAGGCCGGGGGTTTCAGCATGGCTGTAGAATTGCAGACCAAAGATGTCATTGCCGTTTTCTTCCACGGCGATAAAGCCATAAAGCGTCGACCACAGACCATAGCCATGCAGCGGCAGGATCACCTTGTCGACCGCGCCAGCCGCATCTTTCAGCAGATAGACGGTCATGTATTTTGACTGCCGCCCAATCGAGGCCGGGTCATAGTCCAGTTTGATCGAGGTAGCCGGATCATCCGCCGCAGCACGGTCGTCGAATTCGGCCACATCAAACTGATCAGTAAATCGCCCGGTTGCCAGCTCCAGCACCCGCGGCTCAAACGAGGCGCCAAAGGCCTCAGTCACATTGACGCCGGGCTCATACAGGCCTGCGACCTGCAGAATATTGATCTGCTTGTCTTTCAGCTTGTTGGCTTCCTGCGTTGGGCGCAGCGCCACTGCCGCCGCCGAAACGATCATCGAGGCACAGAGGCAGAGCACCACAGCGACAAACAGGGTTTTGCCGGTTGAATCAGGCGAGGCCTCCAGAAAGCGGCGGATGACACCTTTGTTGGTTTGCTCAGACATAACGCTTCGCTCTCCGTTTGATATTGGCCTGCACGACAAAATGGTCGATCAGCGGCGCAAAGACGTTGCCGAACAGAATGGCGAGCATCATGCCTTCGGGGAAGGCCGGGTTGATCACCCGGATCATCACCACCATGAAGCCAATCAGCGCGCCATAGATATAGCGCCCCATATTGGTATGGCTGGCCGAAACCGGCTCGGTGACCATAAAGACCATGCCAAAGGCAAACCCACCGGTGACCAGATGCCAGTACCAGGGCATTGCAAACATTGGATTGCTGTCGGACCCAATGGTGTTGAGCAGCAGCGAGAAACCCACCATGCCCGCCATGCAGCCAATGATCAGACGCCAGTTGGCAATCTTGGTGATCAGCAGGAAGGCCAAACCAATCATACAGGCCAGGGTCGAGGTCTCGCCAAAGGAGCCTTGAATGGTGCCGATGAAGGCATCCATCCATTCCACCCCATTGGCCGCCAGCTGGTCAAAGCCGGACGAGGCGGAAACCGACAGCGCAGTTGCGCCAGAAAACCCGTCAACCGGCGTCCAGATGCTATCGCCGGACATATAGGCGGGATAGGCAAAATACAGGAAGGCCCGCCCGGTCAACGCCGGGTTGAGGAAGTTCTTGCCAGTGCCGCCAAAGACTTCTTTGCCGATCACCACGCCAAAGGAAATGCCAAGCGCCACCTGCCACAGCGGAATGCTGGCCGGCACGATCAGGGCATAAAGCATCGACGTCACCAGGAAGCCTTCGTTGACCTCATGCCCGCGCACGGTGGCAAAGATCACTTCCCAAATGCCGCCCACGACCAGCGTGGTGATATAGATCGGCAGGAAATACAGCAGCCCATGCGCCATATTGACCAGCGGATTGCTGGGATCAAAGCCAATGCCAAAGAATTCCAGCACGGCAACGCGCCAGCCCGTGGCCTCGTAGGCACCAAGCGCGGTATTGACCTGCAAGCCGGTGTTATAAAGACCAAAGAGGATACAAGGGATCGTTGCGATGACCACATAGGTCATGATCCGCTTCATATCGATATAAGACCGCGCGTGGGGCGCTGCGGTGGTGACCGTCTTTGGTGTGTAGAGAAAGCTCTCGACCATCTCGTAGATGGGGAAGAGCTTTTCCCATTTGCCGCCCTTAGTAAAGTTCGGCTCAATGCGGTCAAAAAAGTTACGGAGACCCAAGAGACTATCCCTCCTTTTCGATCTTCGTCAGACTGTCGCGCAGCGCCAGTCCGTATTCGTATTTTGCCGGGCAGGCAAAGCCGACCAGCCCGAGATCTTCTTCGTCCAACTCCAGCGCACCCAGCGCCTGGGCCTGGTCGGTATCCATCACCAACAACGCGCGCAGCAACTGTGTTGGCAAGTAGTCCTGCGGCATCAACCGTTCAAAGGTGCCAGTGGGCACCATAGCCCGGCGCCCGCCATTTAGGTTCGATGTCAGCGCATAGAGCTTCTTGGAAAACAACGAGCCAAGCACCGGCTGCACCGCATATTTGCTCGCCATCGGGCGGATCCAGCCCAATGGGATCTGTTTATTGTCTTCTTCGATCACGGTGATCTGCCGCGCATAGCGCCCCAGATAGCCATCAACCCCGGTACCAGCGCGTCCCGACAGGATAGAACCGGAAATCATTCGGGCAGCGACCGTATTTTCCAGCTCGTCGGCCAGCAGCTCTTCCATAGAGGCGCCAGCGATGGTGCGCAGCAGACGCGGATTGCGCAGCAGCGGACCTGACAGCGCCACGACGCGTTCGGCATTAATGGTGCCCGTGCTCAGCAGTCGACCAATGGCAATCACATCCTGATAGCCAATGCTCCAGACCGTCTTGGTGGCGGTGGGCGGTTCGATGAAATGCATATGGGTGCCAGCCAGACCGGCCGGATGCGGGCCTTCAAAAGCGGCAACCTCAACCTCGTCGACGCTGGGGACCGAGGTCTCAGCCGATTGACACAGGTAAGTCTTGCCCTCGGTCAGGGTGCTGATCGCGCGCAGGCCGGTAACAAAATCCTCTGCCGCATCATTGATGACAACCGCCGCATCTGGCGCCAACGGCTCGGATTCCATCGCGGTGACATAGATCGCGGCCGGGCGACTATCGTGGCTGGGCACCTTGGAATAGGGGCGACTGCGGAACGACGTCCACAGGCCCGCCGCACAGAGCCGCTCTGCCAGACCTTCAGGGGTGGTGACATCGCCCACCGCCGAGAAATCAACCGGATCGGCCGCCGCCGCGTCCACTTCGATTTCAACGCTGATCAGCACCCGTCGGGCACCCCGGTTGATCGCTTTCACACGGCCCGCCACTGGCGAAACCACCTGCACCTCAGGGGTGTCTTTATGGGCAAAGATCGGAGTGCCAGCGGCGACCACATCGCCTTCTTGCACCGCGAGACGGGGTTTCAGACCCAGGTAATCGCTGCCCAGAAGGGCAACGGTCCTGACTGCCGGACCCACGTGAACCTCCTGCGAAGGCGCGCCTTCAACCGGGAGTTCGAGTCCTTTTTGTAGCTTGTAATGCCGCAACTCTATCTCTTCTTCTCTGCTATCGGTCAGAACCAACACATCGTGGCCGTTGTTCGGATTCGGCCTGCAAATAGTCTGATCTGGACCAAGTTCCCACTGGAAAAATGCAAAAGTGTCAGATCAGGCCCACCGAGGCTTGATTGACAGAGCCGCGAATAGCGTACAATAGGAGGGCGTTTCAAGGGTAGGTGAACAAATGGCTCGGCTCTTTCTTGTTGCTCTGATGGTTCTGCTTGCCGCCTGCAAGTCAGATCCGGTCACCCTGACCTTCAGCGGTGAAACAATGGGCACAACCTATAACATCATCGCAGTCGACAAGACCGCCGCGCTTTCACCCGATGTGGTGCAGGATGCGATCACCCAGGCGCTGGATCAGGTCAATGCGCAGATGTCCAATTGGGACCCCAGATCAGAGATTTCACGCTTCAACGCCGCCGCTGTGACCGACCCGATCGAAATCTCGCCGGAACTGGCCAAGGTGATGCGCGCCGCCACCGAGATCCACCGCAAAAGCGAAAAGCTGTTTGACGTCACCCTTGGCCCGCTGATCGAAATCTGGGGCTTTGGGGCGCGCAACGCCAACAGCCCGGTGCCGTCGGATGCAACGATCCAGGCCGCGCTGGCGATGGTTGGTCAGGACAAGATCCTGTCCCTGTCAGCGGCCCCCAACAGCCTGCGCAAAAGCCTGCCTGAAACTTCGGTATATCTGGCCGCCATCGCCAAGGGCTATGGGGTAGATCAAGTTGCAGCCGCACTGCAGGCGGCGGGTCTGCGCGACTATATGGTTGAAATCGGCGGCGATCTGGTCACCGCAGGCCAGAACCCGAATGGTGCCAGCTGGCGCATCGGCATTGAACGCCCTGATGCCGCAGCCCAGACGATTGAAGAAATCCTCGATGTCTCCGGGCTTGGCATGGCGACATCCGGCGATTACCGTAATTATTTTGAACAGGATGGCATCCGCTATTCCCATATCATTGACGCGGTCACCGGCCGCCCGATTACCCATGGGACCGCCTCTGTCACCGTGCTGGCCGATTCTGCCATGATGGCAGATGGCTGGGCCACCGCACTGCTGGCCTTGGGTCAGGACCGTGGGCTGCCCATCGCCGAGGCAGAGGGGCTCGCAGTTTTGTTCATTGCACGTCAGCCCGATTCCGGTGAAACAGGGTTTGAAATAACCGTCAGCACCCAGTTTGCAAAGCTGCAGGCAGAGCAATAGAAGGCACAGATCCCATGACCACTTTCCTGTTTACCTTTGGGCTTTTGACACTTGTCATGCTGGGCATGTCGCTGGGTGTTTTGTTGATGGGTAAGACCATCAAGGGCAGCTGCGGCGGGCTGAACGCCATTTCCGGCGCCGATAAATGCGTTGTCTGCAGCAAGGATATCGATCCTGACAGCCCGCTGCGTGACAAATTACAGTGTAAGCGCGCCCGGAAGATAGTGGAACAAATGGAAGCAGAGATGCAGGCCAATCCCTGACCTGCCCAGATGATTGCCAGGCCTATGTACGACAGGCGGCCCCTTGGGTCGCCTTTTTGCTGTGTCTGCCCAAGGCTTTCAGCAGGTTGTCATGACGTCTGCATCGGCACAAAGGCCAGCAACAACAGCGCCCCAGCCGCCAGCAGACCAAACAGCCAAAGCTGCCAGCGCGGCCCCTCTGCCTTCCAGACCCGGCGATAGCGATTGCCCGCCAGCACCGCCAGAAATATCAGAACCGTGGCAACAAGAGGCGTCAGAGTGATCTGCGAGGCAAGCAAGGTATTTCCCCATCGATGTTTTGTCGTCTAGACTGAATGGCACGGCACAGCACCATGAGACAACCCAAGCACCGCAACCAAAAGGGAGCATTTCGACATGCCAAGTTCATATCAGGCGCCCCACGTGGGCGACCAGCCCAAACAGGCCAGTCACAGCCAGTCTGTCGATAGCAATATCGCGCAAGAGACGGCCACAGTTGAAAAACTGATCGCGCGCAAGGGCAGCACAGTCTACACGATCTCTCCCAAAGACACGATCAGTACCGCCGTCAAGATTCTGCGGGATCGCAAAATTGGTGCCCTCTTGGTCACCAGTACCGAAGGCGGGCTTGAGGGCATCCTGTCAGAGCGCGACATCGTGCGCAAACTGGCGGAAACTCCCGGCCAGACCCTACCGCAAACGGTGGCCGACAATATGACACGATCGGTGGAGATCTGCGCCCCAGCGGATCCGCTTGTGACGGTGCTGCGGCGCATGACCGAAGGGCGGTTTCGCCATATGCCGGTGATGTCGCGGGGCGAGATTTGCGGTATGCTAACGGTTGGCGATGTGGTGAACTACCGCCTGCAAGAGCTGGAGTACGAAGCGTTGCAATTGAAACAGATGATTGTTGGCTAAGCGCTCCTTTTCTCTCTCCCACTCTGTGCCAGTGGGCGAGAGCACGGCGCGCGGGGTCAGTCCTCAGAGTGGATCGGAAAGCGGCGCCCGGTGATATGCAACAGCTCCTGCACCGCAGTCACCAGCGCCGGCCCGACGCTCTCGGTTATCAGGTCATCGGTCAGATCGACAGTGCGCGCGCCGCTCAGAAAGGCGACTGGTTCGCCAAATTCTGACGGACGATAGGGCGCTGCTATGGCATTGATCGAGCGGTTGAAACGCTGTTCTCCGCGTACAAAGGCATAGCCATCGCTAAGTAAGTCAGCCTGCGCCTCGGCCCAAGCTTCTTGGTATTGGCCTTGATCCTGTGGCGCCATGGATTGGGTCAACTTGGCCAGCTCACTCCGCCCCAGAGCCCCCAGAAAGGCCGCCCCGGTAGAAGAGGCCAGGATCGGCATCCGGTAGCCGACATTTAGCCAGATGGTGGTTGAATTGCGCGGCCGCCAAGTCTTGACGATCAGCATCTTGCCATCATCCTGGATCGCCACCCCGGTCAGCGTCTTGGTGGCATCCGCCAGCCTCTGCATGATCGGCCCGGCAGTTTCCACAAAGCCAAAAGAAGCCCCCGCGATATTGCCAAGCGCCAACGCCGCAGGCCCCAGCCGATATTTGTCATGGTGATGTCCATGGGTCAAATACCCAAGCGCACAGAGCGTGAAGGTCAGCCGCGAAACAGTGGAACGCGGCAGGCCCGTGCGTTCTGATATTTCAAGATTTCCAAGGCCATCGTCATTGGGCCCAAAGGCCCGCAACACATTGAGACCACGCGCCAGGGTGTTGGCAAACCGCTTATCGTCTTTCAGTTCTGACATTGCCTCAAGTCCTAGCCATGGTTAGAAATTCCAACTTATCGAATTTAGAGCCAATGAAAAAGCCCGTTCATCTTGCTGTCATCGACAAGACAAGCGAAATCGACGGAAAGCCCACAATGAGTGCGAGAACCAGCACATCAACGCAAAGAAACCGCCAGATGCCGGCAAAAACAGTGCCAATCGGCGCCGCTCGACCCACCACATTCGACAGAACAAAGACATTCAGACCCACCGGCGGGGTGATCAGGCCGATCTCCAGCAGCTTGACCACGACAACGCCAAACCAGATCAGGTTCATGCCGTAGGATTCGACCAGCGGCACCACCAAAGGCAGGGTCAGAACCATGATGCCAATGGGATCAAGGAACATGCCCAGCATCAGATAGACAGCACAGATACACAGCAGCAGCACCATGGGCGACAGCTGCGCGTCGGCCACCGCCTGCACCAGCGCCGGTGCCATGCCGGTCAGGGCAATGGCGGCAACAAAGATCTTGGCCCCGGCAGCCACCACAAAGATCGCGGCGGTCTGCACACAGGTTTCGCGCACCGCTTCCCACAGGCCCTGCAGGGTCAGGCGTCTTTGGCCAAAGCCGATGAGGGTGGTGATCACAACACTCACCGCCGCCGCCGCCGTAGCGGTGAAAAAACCGCCATAGATCCCCACCACGATGATCACAAAGATCAGCGCCGCAGGCCATGCCTCGCGGGCGGCGGCCATTTTCTCGCCAAAGCTGGCCGCTGCACCACGTTCGGGCACAAGTTTGGGATTGACCCGGATCCAGACCCAGATCACCAGCACAAAGCCCGCCAGTGTCAACAGCCCCGGCAGCACCCCCGCCAGAAACAGCTTGCTGACGGATGTTTCTGTGAAAATGGCATAGATGATGAACAGGATGCTTGGTGGGATCAACGATCCCAATGTGCCACCCGCCGCCACGCTTGCTGTCGCCAGACGCGGATCATAGCCAAGGCGCAGCATTTCCGGCGTGCAGATCTTACCCATGGTCGAGGCACAGGCCAGGCTTGATCCGGTGATGGCGGAAAACCCGCCACAGCCCATGACCGAAGCCACCGCCAGCCCGCCACGCTGGCGCACCAACCAGACCTTGGCCGAATTGTAGACCGCCGTGGTAATACCTGCCCGATAGGCGATATTGCCAAGCGCCACAAACAGCGGAATCATCGACAAATCAAAGCTATGCACCAGATCGAAAGAGTTCGAAAACACCAGGGACGCAGTTGCCCGGATGGCGCGTTCGGGCATGAAGGTTCCGGTTCTGAAGGCAAAAATACTAAAGGCCGCCATCGTAGCCACGCCAATCAGCGCAAAGGCAATCGGCACCCGCATCGCCAAGAGCACCAGCATCAGGCCAAAGGCCACCAATCCAATCGTTGCCGGATCCATTACATCTATTCCCGATATTAAAGAGGTCTACGGAAGGGGTGTGTCGCTTAGTCGCCTGCGGCGTCCAACGCCAACCTGCCGCCACGCCAGAGGGTCACAATATCGCTGCAGCCCATCATCAGCAGCCGCAGCCAACACAGCGCAATGCCGGTCACAAAGGCCAGCCGCCCTGGCCATTGCGGCAGGTTGAGATCACCATAAAAGGCGCTGCCAGTATTGATCTGGTGCATCAGCTCCTTCCCGCCCGCATAGATAAGCGGCGTCAGGGCAAAGACCCCGAAGAAAGTACCAAAGACCACAAAACAATCCACCAGGCGCGGCGGCAGCATATTGGTCAAGAATTCAACCGCGATATGCGCCCGCTGGGTGGTGGCAGCCGCCAGCGGCATAATGATAGCCAGCACCATCAGTTCACGCACGATGATCACCGCATCCGGCACCGAGGCGTGAAACAGGTTCAAGGCAATCACATCGGCAAAGATCATCAGAGCCAATAGAATAATCGCTGCCGTTGCCACGTCGATACAGAGTTTTTCTATCCGGTCCAGCATATCTGCCACCTTTGCAATATGTTGAAAGTTGAAACATCGAGGCAGGATTTCTCCTGCCCCGGTGCATCAGGTTCGGGTGCAGCTCAGTTGCGCTCCCAAGGGTAGCCCTCGGCCTCGAACTCGGCGGTGAAATCAGCCACAGCCTGCGTATAAACCTCGATCATGTGATCCGGGTTCAGCCCAACACTGGCGGCGTTGTCTTTCCAGTCCTGCAAAAAGGGTTCGGTGGCTGCGTTCAGGGTTGCACGCTCTTCGGCAGAAACCTCGATCACCTTGACGGGGCGGTCATATTCGCCCGCCCGCATCGCGGCCAGCGCCTTGGAATTGGCGCCAATGACGATCTGGGCAAACTTATCGGCCAGCTCGGTGCCTGCCTGAGTCATCACCGCTTTTTGCTCATCGCTCAGCGCGTCATAGCTATACTTATTCATGAACATGCCGTAGCCGCCAATCTGGCCCCAATTCAACACCGTATAGCTATCGATGACCTCATGCCATTTCAGCGCCGGAACGATGTAGGAATATCCCTGGGTACAATCGATCAACCCGGTATCAAGCCCTTGATAAGCATCATAAACGCTAAGGTTGACCATGGTGGCGCCCAATTCGCCAAAGACCTTGCCATAGACGCCGGCACCGCGCACTTTCTTGCCTGCAATATCTGCAATCGACGAGATCTCTCCGCCCTTGCAGGCGACATTCACATCCGAAGCGGTGAAGGTGCCGATATAGACCAAATTTTGGCGCGCCAGGTTTTCCGTGATCTCTGGAACCGTGCGCATCAGGTGGTCGGTGGCGCGCAGGCCAACCCAGGGATTAGGGCCGCCCAGAGGCAGATCCGCCAGCGAATAAGCCGCCATTTCCTTTTGAAAATAGGCCGAAATGATCGACCCCGCATCCGCAACGCCATCACCGATCGATTGCACCGAGGCAGAAGCCTTGAACAGAGCGCCGCCCCATTGCACATCCAACTTCAGATCGCCGTCGGACAGCTCGCCGATCCGGCCATCAAACCATTTCAACGCCGCAGGCACGGTGCCGCGCGCCGGGCCGCTATGGCCATAGAAAATGGTGGTCTGGGCTGCTGCAACACCGCCCATTGACAGGGCAACAGCTGCGGCCCCCATTGTGGTTTTCACAAAACGCATTGTCAAATTCTCCTCCCCGAGACGACATTTGAGTCTAGCTAACATACAGAACGTACTTCTGCATAGTAGAATTTACATTTACCCAGTGACTTCCCGCAAGAGCCGGTCCGTGAAAGAAGAAATCAACTTTGATTTGAGAATCTTCCCGGTTGGTGCCACCGGCAACTGCTGCGCCAAAATGATCCGGGTCGGCCGTTTATAGGGGGCAAGCCGATCGTGAACAAAGGCCGCCAAATCCTCCTCGCGCAGGTGACAGTTCGGCGCCACTTTGACAAAGGCGAGCACCTCTTCGTTGCCCGCTGCCGGCCGCCCCACAACCCCGGCCATGATGACGTCGGGGTGGTCGGTCAGCGCCGCTTCGACCTCGGCCGGGTAGACATTATAGCCAGAGCGAAAGATCAGCTCTTTTGAACGGCCGACGATATGCAGCCGCTGCTGCGCATCAAATACCCCCAGATCACCAGTCCGGACAAAGCCGTCTTTGGTCAGAACTCTGGCGCTTTGGTCTGGGTCGCGAAAATAGCCCTTCATGACCTGTGGCCCGGCCACCAGAATTTCACCGATGCCCTCGGCCGGGGTAGCGCCTATGGCGTCAAAATCCAGCTGCAGCCGACTGCCCGGCATCGGGTAGCCAACGCTTACGTCCGGGTCGCCTAACCGATTCTGGGTGCTACAGACCCCGGCGGCACCTTCGGTCAGCCCATAGCCGTTTTGCAGCGGAAGGCCATAAAAGGCCTCTGCCTCGCGTTTCCAGACTGGATCCAGCGGTGCCCCGCCAGAGGAAACAAAGCGCAGGCATCCGCCCTCATAACTGGTTTTGTTTTGCTCACGGGCATAGTGAAACAGCAGCGCATGCATCTGCGGCACCGCTGGCAGCATCGTCACATCACGTTGCAGGGCAGCATAGAGCCGTTCGACCGAAAACTTCGCTTCAAGCCGCATTTTTCCCATGGACCCGCAAATCGACAAAAAGGTGACCAGCCCAAAGATATGCGAGAGCGGTAGCGCCAGAAAGGTCATGTCCCCGGACTGCATGCCGCGCACCTTCACGGTGGCATCCGCCGCAGAAATTAGATTTTGATGCGTCAGCATCGCCGCTTTGGGCGCCCCCGTGGTCCCCGAAGTATAAAGAAGCAGCGCCACCTGTTCATCAGGGTCATCAAAACAGGGTTCCGGCCGGTTGCCACGCCGCAGAAACAGGCCCACCGCGCCAAAGCGCCCTCGCTCTGACCGCGCAGAATAGGCCTTGCCATGGATTACGGCCGCGTCAGACGCGGCATGGCAAAACACCACCACGCTGGGGTCGCTATGGGTGATCAACCGATCCAGCTCTGCATGGGTGAGCCGCGCATTCAACGGCACCGCAATGGCATCGAGTTGGCTGATGGCAAAAAGGAAGGCGCAGGCCTCCAGGCTGTTTTCAAAGACGAGGACCACCCGATCCCCCGGCCCGACCCCGCAGCCCTGCAACACAGCCCTAGCCTCTGCACTGGCACCCTCCAGATCGGCCCAGCTATAGGCGCGGTCTGCAAAATCAACCGTTGCAAGCGCATCTGGCTGTGCGGTCGCAGCGGCGTTCAAGGCGTGATGGATGCGGGTCTGCATGGGGCGTCCCTCTCTCATATGGATGGTCTAATAGCCTGACCTCTGACCCCAACCAGGGCAGGGATGGGTTGATATCGGGTATAGTGTCTTTAGTTGTAAATTTCAATATGTGGAATTATCGGCCTCATAGTGAAATCAACTCCATGGCTCGCCACCATCCTAATGCCAGGCCGCTGAAAATTTAATCATAGCCAGATACCCCCTGCGCAGCCCAATAGATCAACGGCCACGCCACCTTGTCACCTAGGTATCTGATCGCGCCAGACACTAAAATGCTTGCCCGCATCAAAGGCGAATTGACATTTTTTATGTACAGACTTAAAAATTTCATGCGTATGCTTAATAAAAATCTTCAGGGATAGAGATCGACATGAAACGCAGAGACTTTATCAAGATCGGTGCCGCAGGCGCCGCAGCAAGCTCCCTTGCGGCCCCCGCTACTGCGCAGGGCGTGCGCCAATGGAACATGGTCACCGCCTGGCCCAAAAACCTGCCTGGACCCGGCGTGGCCGCGCAGATGCTGGCGGATCGGATCACCACCCTATCCAGTGGCCGCATCGAGGTTAAGCTGCACGCCGCTGGCGAACTGGTACCCGGACGCGGCGTCTTTGACGCGGTTTCCGAAGGCACGGCCGAGCTGTACCATGCGGTTCCCGCCTATTGGGGTTCCAAATCCAAAGGTATGTTGCTCTTTGGCTCGCAGCCTTTTGGCCTGCGCGCGGATGAACAGGTTGGCTGGCTCTATCATGGCGGCGGTCAGGCGCTTTATGATGAAATCTATGGCCGCTTTAACCTGAAACCATTCCTCTGTGGTAACTCTGGCCCGCAGTGGCAGGGCTGGTTCCGCAATGAAATCAATTCTCTTGATGATCTGAAGGGGTTGAAGTTCCGCACCACCGGTCTCGCCTCAGAGATGTGCTCCAAGATCGGCATGGCCGTGCAGTCGATGGGGCCGCGCGACATGTTCCAGGCGCTACAGACCGGCGCGCTGGATGCCGGCGAATTCATCGGCCCCTGGAGCGACAGCGCCATGGGCTTCTATCAGGTGGCCAAGAACTACTACTGGCCCGGTGTTGGCGAACCATCCTCGGCCGAGGAATGCGGTGTCAACGCAACCGCATACGCGGAACTGCCCGAAGACCTGCAGCAGGCGGTCAGCTTTGCCTGCGAGAGCCTCTACAACCCGGTCTGGACCGAATACACCACCAAACACGCCCAGGCGCTGAAGCAGATGGTGGAAAACGAAGGCGTCAAGGTCAGGAAACTGCCCGATGATGTGCTGGCCGCCATGGCCTCTGCCGCCGACGAAGTGATGGCAGAGCTGGCCGAGGACGACGACGAGCTGGTGCGCCGCATCACCCAGAGCTTCCTTGCCTACCGCGAGTCTGTTGGGTCTTATATGAGCTATGCAGACAACGGCCAGATGAACGCTCGCGCCAAGGCGCTAGGGTACTAAGAGTCTGAAATCATACTGTTAGCTGTCCGGCGCGGGTCTCTCGCGCCGGATTTTTTCAATGCGGCCTTTCTGGGTCAAGACAAACCGGAGCCGGGCAAAAGATGGGACAGAGATGCAGCGATTAATCTCAATGTTGGATGGCATCAGCCGAACCACCGGCACTCTTGTGCGCTGGCTGGCGCTGGCAATGCTTATAGCGCAGTTCCTGATTGTGATTGCGCGCTTTGTCTTTGGCTATTCCTCGATCGCAGCGCAGGAATCGGTGCTCTATATGCATGCCACCCTGTTCATGCTGGGGGCGGGCTATACCCTGTTGCAGGATGGCCATGTGCGGGTGGATATCTTTTACGACAAACTTGGCCAACGCGGCAAAGACCGCATTGATCTGTTTGGCCATCTGTTCCTGCTGACCCCGGCGATGCTGATGCTGCTCTACTGGTCCTGGCCTGCGGTCTCCAACTCCTGGAAAATCTTGGAAGGGCCGATTTCCGTTGGTGGCATCAAGGCCGTGTTTCTGCTGAAAAGCCTGATCCCCGCCTTTTGCATTCTGGTGCTCTTGCAATCCCTGTCCTGCGTGCTGCGCATCCTTTTGAAGACTGAGACCCGTGATGGCTGAATATCTTGATCTGCTAATGTTTGGCGCCCTGATGGTGGCCATTCTGTCGGGCTTTCCGGTGGCCTTTTCGATTGCCGGAACAGCGATCATTTTTGCCCTTGTTGGCTGGTCTATGGGGGTAATGAACCTTGGATTGCTGGGGGCAATGTCTCAGCGGATCTTTGGACTGCTTACCAACAATGTGCTGATTGCCATTCCGCTGTTCGTGCTGATGGGGGCCATTCTAGAAAAAAGCCGCATCGCCGAGGATATGCTGGATACCATGGGGCGCTCTTTTGGGCAGCTGCGCGGCGGGCTTGGCATTTCGGTAATCCTGGTGGGCATGCTGCTGGCGGCTTCAACCGGGATTGTTGGTGCCACTGTGGTGGCCATGGGCATGATCGCCCTGCCCACCATGCTGCGGGCGGGCTATGATCCGCGTGTTGCCTCGGGACTGGTCTGTTCGGCGGGCACGCTGGGGCAGATCATTCCACCTTCGACCCTGCTGATCATCCTGTCGGATGTGGTGTCCAATGCCTATCAGCAGGCGCAGTACGAACAGGGCAAATTCACCATCGAGACCATTTCCGTCGGGCAGATCTTTGCCGCAGCGCTATTGCCGGGGCTGACACTGGTCGGGCTTTATATCCTTTATGTTCTGGCGCGCGGCTGGCTCCGGCCCCAAGACATGCCCCCTGCCCCCGCCGATATGCCACGCCCCCCCCTGAGCGAAGTGGCGCAGGCGATCCTGCCTGCCATCCTGCTGATTCTCGCAGTGCTGGGCGCTATTCTCAGCGGTATTGCCTCTCCAACCGAGGCGGCTGCGGTTGGCGGTATAGGTGCCGCCTTGATCGCTGCTGTCAAGAATGGCGCGAATCGTCGGTTGATCCTGATTGGCACCGTCAGCCTTGTCTTGCTTGCCATTGGAGCCGGGATCTTTCCGGTGCGGCTGCAACGCAGCGACCTGGGGCTTGGCAGCTATCTGCTTGGCGGCGCCTATATGGCGCTGGCGCTGGCCGGGCTGGTGGCCATTGCCCTCGCCCTACGCAGCATGGTTGTGCAAAAGGTACTGCAACCGGCGCTGAATTCCACCCTCACCATGACCTCGATGATTTTTGCCACCATGTTGGCGGCCGGGATCTTTTCGCTCGTGTTCATCGGGCTTGGCGGCGAAGATCGGGTGCATGAGTTGCTGTCATCGATGCCCGGCGGAGCCCTCGGAGCGCTGGTCTTTTCGATGCTGTTCATCTTTGTGCTAGGCTTCTTCCTCGATTTCGTCGAAATCTCGGTGATTGTGCTGCCGCTGGTGATGCCCACGCTGATGATCATGGGGCATGATCCGGTCTGGCTGTCGGTACTGATTGCCATCAACCTGCAGACCTCTTTCCTGACGCCGCCCTTTGGCTTTTCCCTGTTCTACCTGCGCGGCGCTGCACCAAAGGAAATCACCACTGGCCATATCTATGGCGGCGTGATGCCCTTTATCCTGATCCAGATTATCGCCGTGGCGCTGATCTGGTTCTTGCCAGCGATCGCCACCTATCTGCCCAGCGTAATGTTCTAAGGCACTGAATGAAAATAGGGTCAGGATCCAATGATCCTGACCCGTATCGCGAATAAACTCCACCTGATTGCCATCAACACTGGCTTTCTGGCAGTCGGTTCCTCTTTCGTCCTGGACCATCCCATTTATTAGACAGCGTCAAAACTAGCTCAGGCCAGCCCCAGATCCCATAGCCCCAAGGCGCAAAGGCCATGCTGCTATTTCAGGCCGCGCAAAAGATCCTGCGAGGGAACACCCGTGGTCGGCTGACCGATGCTGGCCTGGTAGGCGCTGATTGCCGCCTGACTTTTGGGGCCAAGCACCCCATCAGCGCCGTCGGTGTCAAAGCCCTTTGCGGTCAGGCGCTCTTGCAGCTCCACCCGGTCATCCTTAGTCAAACCGTTGGCATCAGGCGGGAACTTGCTGCGCAGCGGTGGCCCACCGGCAATCCGATCTGCCAGATGCCCTACCCCGATGGCATAGGCATCCGAATTATTATAGCGCTTGATGGCGCGGAAATTGCCAGTCACCGCAAAGCTCGGCCCGCCGGGCTGTGGTTGCAACGCCCCCGCAGCCGCCGCACCAGTGACCTCGCGCCCCCAGATTTGCCCGCGGCTCCAGCCGTTGCGCGCCAGATAGGCCGCGGTTGAGGCCAGCGCATCCGTGGGGTCTTCAGACCAGATATCACGCCGCCCATCCCCGGTGAAATCAACCGCAAAGGCCTGATAAGACGTCGGAATAAACTGGGTATGGCCCATAGCTCCGGCCCAGCTGCCAGTCATTTTCGCCGCCGAAATATCACCATTTTGCAAAATCTTCAGCGCCGCGATCAACTGCTTTTCAAAAAATGCACCGCGCCGCCCATCATAGGCCAGCGTCGAGGTGGCTGAAATCACCGGCACATCGCCGCGCCTTTCGCCGTAAAAGCTTTCAAGCCCCCAGATGGCGGTGATGATCGAGGCATCGACGCCGTATTTTGCCTCTAACGATTTAAGCGTGGCTTGATGCCGCTGATAGGCGGCACGCCCCTTGGAGACCCGTTCATCGGACACCGCGATCGACAGGTAATCCTCCAGCGTGCGCTTGAATTCGGTCTGGTTGCGGTCGCGCTTGATCACACCGGGCAGATAGCCAGCACCGCGAAACCCGGCCCGCAGGGTGGCCTCTGGAATTCCCTGATCCCGGGCACGTTTTTGAAAGCTGGCAACCCAGGCGTCATAGCCCGTATTGGGTGTCGGGCGCAGATCTGGCGGCAGTCCCGCCTTGGCCCCAGGCGCACCGCCCTGATTGGCCTGGGTGACATTGCTACAGGCCACTAAGCCAAAGGCGGCAAGGCCAAATCCAAAACTGCGTCGGCTTATATCCTTGGAAAAACTCATATCTCTGCTCGCTATTTTTTCTTTACCCTAGCGCATCTTGATCCACTTGCAATCTATCGCAAGCCACGCCCCAACCTCTGGGCGTCTCCTCGCCGAGGGTGCAATCTGACACCGTGCAAATAGACCGCAGCTGCGCTAGCCTGCCAGCCAAGACAATGACCCCACCGGAGCCCGCGCAGATGTTTACCCGCCTTATTCTCTTTGCCCTGTGCCTGTGTCTGCTGCCCTTGATGGCCACAGCACAAAACCGCGCCAAGGTAGAGCGCCAGTTTCAAACCTGGTTGCAGCAAGACATCTGGCCCGAGGCCAAGACCGCGGGCGTCTCACGCCGGACATTTAAGCGCGCCTTTTCCGACGTGGCCCTGAACTGGGATCTTCCCGATCTGGTGCCCCCCGGTGCCCGCCCAGAGGGGCCAAAACAGCAGCGCCAGGCCGAATTTGGCATCCCTGCCAAATATTTCAGCCCCGGCGCAGTGCAAAGCGCCAGCACCATGGGGCGGCAGATGGCACGGATGCATGCCACCACCCTCGCCCAGGTTGAGGCCAAAACCGGGGTCCCGGGCCGGATCGTCCTGGCGATCTGGGGCCGCGAGAGCGCCTATGGCCGGGCCCAGATCCCGCATAATGTGTTTCGTGTACTGGGCACCAAGGCCTTCATGAGCACCCGCGCATCCTATTTCCGGGCTGAGCTGATCGCCGCGCTACAAATTGCACAGGGCAAACAGGTAGATCCCAGCACCATGAAGAGCAGCTGGGCCGGTGCCCTGGGCCAGCCGCAGTTCATGCCGCGCAACTATCTGGAATATGCGGCGGATGGCAACGGTGACGGACGCGCCGATATCTGGCACTCAGAGGCGGATACGCTGATGTCGATTGGGTATTTCCTGGCGCAGCACGGCTGGCAAAGCGGCCGTGACTGGGGGTTCGAGGTCACCCTCCCCGCTGCGGTGTCCTGCGCGCTGGAAGGCCCGGATCAGGGGCGCACCATCGCCGATTGGGAAAAACTGGGCATCAAAAGGGTCTCTGGACGCGCATTTCCCGCGATGGAACGCGCCGAGCAGGGTTTCTTGATGCTGCCTGCCGGGCGGCATGGGCCGGCATTTCTGGTCACCCGTAACTTTTATGTGCTGAAGGACTACAACAAAAGCGATCTCTACGCGCTGTTTGTCGGCCATGTCGGGGACCGCATCCAATACGGGGTGGGCGATTTCACCGCCCGCTGGGATCGGCTGGATAGGCTTTACCGCTCTGACGTGGCCGCAATGCAGCGGGGGTTAGAGGCGCTCGGCCATGATGTCGGCGGTGCCGATGGGCTGGTTGGCTTCAAAACCCGCCGCTCTCTGGGGCGCTGGCAAGAAGCAACTGGAACCGCCCCCAGCTGCTTTCCGGATCGGTCAATGAAAGCATTGGCGTCTAACTGATCGCACCGCAACACTTGGCACTGGCGGGTGGTCAACCGCCCTGCAGCGCCTGCGACAGATCCGCGATCAAATCATCGATATCCTCGATCCCGATTGAGATCCGCAACAGGTTTTCAGGAATGCCCGTATGCGGCTCGATGGTGTGGCGATGTTCGACCAGGCTTTCGACGCCGCCCAGCGATGTGGCGCGGTGAAACAGGTTCAGCCGCCCCGCCACTGCCAGGGCCGCCGCGCGCCCACCCTTGACCAGGAAGGACATCAAGAACCCATAGCCACCCTGCATCTGCCGCCCCGCCAGGTCATGACCCTCGTGACTGGGCAGACCAGGATAGAGCACCTCTTCGACCTCGGGGTGGGCGGCCAGGAATTCCGCCACGGCCATGGCATTGGCACACATCTTTTCCACCCGCAGCGGCAGGGTGCGCATGCTGCGCACCAAAAGCCAGGCCTCAAACGGGCCCATGACTGCGCCGGCCTCGTTACGATCCATGCAGATCGCCTCCCAAACCGGGGTACGTACACGAGTGCTCAGCACGCCGCCCAACACATCAGAGTGACCGTTGATCACCTTGGTGGCGGAATGCATCACCAGGTCAGCCCCCAGCGCCAGGGGCTGGGTCAGCAGCGGCGTCGCCGCCGTACTGTCGACAACCAAGAATGCGCCGCAGCTTTCGGCGCAGGCCTTGGCGGCGATGATATCAACGGTTTTCAGCCAGGGGTTTGACGGGGTCTCAACAAACACAAGCTGCGCCTTGAGCCCTGCGCACAGCGCCTGCAGCGCACCCGTATCACTGGCGTCAACCTCATGCAGGGTAATGTCGCGGCGGCTGCAAAAGTCGCGGATCCATTTGGTGGTGCCCCAGTAGATCCCCGACTGTACGATCACCGCGCCGCCATTTGGCACGGTGCGAAACACGGCGGCAATCGCCGCCATTCCCGAAGGAAACAACTGCGTGTCCTCGGCACCCTCCAGTCGGGACAGGATCTCTTCGCCCAGCCGCACCGCATCATTATGCGAGCGTAGATAGACATTATCCTCGTTCACCAGTTGATAGTCCCGGTCGCGCACAAAGGTGGTTGAGGGCTGAATGGGGGGCACCACGCCACCGCTGGCCAGATCAACGGCCCCCGCCGCATGGGCAGCAATTGTGGCTGGCTTCAAATCATTGCGCTGCATCGTCCGGGTACTCCGCTGTCTGTTTTGGCCTATCTTTGAAGCGTGCCCGAGCCAAGTTCAATCGCTTTCCCGCCAAAACCTGCCCAAGACGTAGAGTGAAAACAACCCCTGCATCGCAATCAGGCTTGAGCTTTGACATCACCCATGCTCCAGATTGCACACCCGCAAAGGCACAAAGGATAGATCCCGCCAATGCCCACCCAGATCCGCCAGGCAAGCCCCCAAGATGCGGTGCAGATTGCCGACATTGCCAACCGCCTGATCCGCGACACGTTGTTTACCTTCACCACCCAGGAACGCCACCCCGAAGAAATTGCCAGTCGCCTGCGCAGCAACCCGCCGCCCTTTCTGGTGGCCCAAATCGACGAGCGCGTCATGGGCTTTGCCACCTATGGCCCCTTTCGCAATGGTCCAGGGTATCGCCACACTCAGGAACATTCGATCCAACTACTGCCCGCAGCTCAGGGCCGGGGGCTGGGGCGGGCTTTGATGCAGCAACTGGAAGAACGCGCAAGGGCGCAGGACGTGCATGTGCTGGTGGCCGGGATCAGCAGCGCCAACCCCAAGGCCGTCGCCTTTCACAGCGCCCTCGGCTTTCGCCACGCCGGGCTGATGCCACAAGTCGGGCGTAAATGGGATCAGTGGCTGGATCTGATCCTGATGCAAAAACAGCTATAACCTCAGGTCAGTTGCGCCACCGCGCGCCCCAGACGCGCCAGCGCTTGGCGCAGATCGGCCTCGCTGGTGGCATAAGAAATCCGAAAATAGGGCGACAGACCAAAAGCGCGGCCAGGCACCATGGCCACATCGTGGTGATCCAGCACATAGGCGCAAAAATCCGCGTCACTTTGCAACAGATCTCCCGCCGGAGTGCGCCGCCCCAGAACGCCTGCGCAACTGGCAAAGGTATAAAAGGCGCCTTCCGGTCGCGGGCAACTGAGTCCAGGTATCGCGTTCAGCCCATCAACCACCAGATCCCGCCGCGCCTGAAAGCTGGCAAGACGCTCTTGCAGGATCTCTTGCGGGCCGTTCAGCGCCGCCATGGCCGCCGCCTGCGACACCGAAGATGCACAGGATGTCGCCTGCCCCTGAATCACCGCCATCGCCGAAATCAAAGCGGCGGGCCCGCCGGCATAGCCAATGCGCCAGCCCGTCATCGCATAGGCTTTTGACACACCATTGATGGTCAGGCAGCGCCCTTTCAACCTGGGCTCCACCGCTGCGGGGGTGGCAAAATCGAACCCATCATAGGCCAGATGTTCATACATATCATCGGCCATGACCCAGACATCCGGGTACTGCAGCAATAGCTCCAGCAGCGGCGCATACTCTGCCGCGCTATAGGCTGCGCCCGACGGATTGGAGGGAGAGTTGAACAAAACCCAGCGCGTGCGTGGGCTAAGCGCCTGCTGCAACTGCGCCGTCGTCATGCGAAACCCGGTCTCTGCGCCGCAGGGCACCAGCACCGGTCTACCGCCAGAAAGCGCGATAATATCGACATAAGAGCTCCAGTAAGGTGCCGGTACGATCACCTCATCCCCAGGTTCCAGACTGGCCATGAAGGCATTGTACAGCACCTGTTTCGCCCCGGTAGAGACTATGATTTCATCCGCCGCGTACTCTAGCCCCTGATCACGCAGGAACTTGGCTTGGATCGCCTGTTTCAAGGCCGGGGTTCCGCCGAGGGCGGTGTATTTGGTGTCACCGGCTTGGATTGCATCCATGGCCGCCGTCTTGATCCAATTGGGCGTATCAAAATCCGGCTCACCTGCGCCCAGTACAATTACCGGCCGACCCTGCCGTTTCAGCGCTGCCGCGCGGGCACCGATCTGTAATATCTCTGAAACTTCGATGGCATCAATACGGCTGGCCCGGCGAAAATCTGACATGATGGCGTCCTACCACGAGAGAGCCCCAGCCCAATGCCGGAGGCAGCAGCGCCAAGCCTAGGTCAGGATCGACCGGAAAACCAATCGCCAAACCGGACCCAGTGCATTCCAAAACCGACTGGATACGGCACCGCTTATCTGGGCCGGTCCGGTTTTGGGGCACCGCTGGGTCCGCCTGACGATCCGATCGGGTTCTGGCGTAATTGCCGGGTAATCCAGGCCTCGAATTGCTGCACCGGCTCCGCAGCCCCACCATGCGGGCGCACCAGATAATACCGCTTGTTAGAGCGCAAGCCAGGGCCTGGCAGCTGTTTCAGCGTCCCGGTCTCCAGCTCTTGGGCGATCATATCAAAGGGGACAATCGCCGCCCCCAGCCCAGCCACGGCAGCACCAATGACCATCGAATACTGATCAAAATAACGCCCATCCTGACGTGGCTGCCCGTTCACTCCGGCCTCGCGGAACCAATCGCCCCAGGCTCCACTACGGCTGTCCAGATGCACCAGCGGCACCAGCGGCAAACTGGCGCGATCATCCAATGCGTGACTGGCATAGAGCTGCGGCGCGGCAACCGGCACCATCTGTTCACCAAAGAGAGCCACCATGCGGGCACCAGGCCAATTGTCGCGCCCATAGTGGATCGCCAAGTCAAAGGGGTCACGCGCAAAATCAAATGGTTGCAACCGTGTCGACAGGTTCAGCTCTATCTCGGGGTGACGGGCAAAAAAGTCGGGCAACCGGGGAATCAGCCAGCGATTTGCAAAGGTCGGCAAGACCGCAATCCGCAGCGCGCTGCGCCCGCCCCCCGCCGCCACTGCCTTTTGCACGGTATTGCGCAGCGCGCCAAGGTTCTGCGCCAGATCCGCCGCCAGACCGGCCCCCGCTGGGGTCAAGACCACCCCGCGCCCCACCCTTTGAAACAGGGCAAAGCCAAGATCGACCTCCAGCTCTTTGACCTTCTTGCTGATGGCGCTTTGCGTCAGGCCGATTTCCTCGCCAGCGGCGGTGAAACTTTGATGGCGGGCGGCACTGTCAAAGCAGCGCAAATGGGTAAGACTGGGTAAGCGCATCTCAAGCCTCCTGCGGTGGGATCTGGCCCTGCAGCCAGCTGCGGAACTGAACCAACGGGTCATCATCCACCCGGTCGCGAGGCCAGACCAGATAATATTCTCCCGATGTCACCGCCGGGCCATCAATGGCAAGACAGAGCCTCCCTTCTCCGATTTCGCTCTCGGCCAGAAAAGTCGGCAGCAAGGCAATGCCTAACCCATGCACTGCCGCCTGGGTCATGGCCGAAGATTGGTCAAACAACATCCCCTGCAAGCGCGGCGCCGCGACATCATGTTGGGCAAACCATTGCTCCCAACTTTCGGGGTGGGTCGCCAGATGCAACAAAGGGTAATCCAGCAGATCCGCCACCGCCGCAAGCGGTGCTGTCAGCAGATCCGGGGCGCAGACCGGCAGCACATGTTTGGGCATCAAGGGCATGTACGCCACCCCCGGCCAATCACGGCTGCCATAGTGGATCGCCGCCTGCGCGGTGCTGGTGTCAAAACTGAACGGCAGGTTATGGGTCTGCAAGTTCACGGTAATACCCGGATGCTGTCCGACAAAATCCTTCAGCCGCGGCGCGAGCCAATGCAGCCCGAATGAGGCCAGGATCGACAGGTTCAGACTGCCCCCCGTTGGATTTGCCCGCAGCTTGACCGAGGCCTGGGCCAGTCGCGACAAGATATCGCGGGCTTCGCGCGCATAATTCACCCCACCCGGCGTTAGCTGCATCCGCATTTGATCCCGGTCGATCAGATCGACCTCCATCTGCTGTTCCAACTGCTTGAGCTGGCGACTGATCGCGCTTTGGGTCAGGTTCAGATCCTCTGCCGCCGCCGAAGCACTACCCAGCCGATCAACCGCCTCCAGCGCCAGCAGAGAGGATATTGACGGCAAAAAGCGGCGCGGCGCAATCATATGATTTGACCTCATACCTTTAGGATTTAGTTTCATGTGCAATTTGGCGATCTCCGTGTGATTTATCAAAAAACGCCCAAAGGCTCCAGCCCGAAACCCCGCTGAATGCTCATGGGTGCAACATTTCCTTGAAAGGACAGCCCAATGCCACATTCCCAGATCCTCGCCGCTGCTGGTTTAAGCGCGGACAGCCTGACCGGCGGCAGCCTCAGCGTCACAACCCCGGTGGATGGCAGCGAGATTGCCCGGCTCACACCGCATAGCCTGGCCGAGGCCGAGGCCCAGATTGCACATGCAAAAGCAGCGTTCAAATCCTGGCGAATGATCCCTGCCCCAAGGCGCGGCGAGCTGGTGCGCCTGCTGGGTGAGGCCCTGCGCCGGGAAAAGGAAAATTTGGGCCGTCTGGTGACGCTGGAATGCGGCAAGATCTATCAGGAAGGTCTGGGCGAAGTGCAGGAGATGATCGACATCTGCGATTTTGCGGTGGGCCTGTCGCGTCAGCTCTATGGTCTGACCATCGCATCCGAACGCCCCGGCCACGCGATGCGCGAAAGCTGGCATCCGATGGGCACCTGCGGCGTGATCACCGCCTTCAACTTCCCGGTTGCCCCCTGGGCCTGGAATGCGGCGCTGGCGCTGGTTTGCGGTGATCCAGTGATTTGGAAACCCTCGGAAAAGACCCCGCTCACCGCGCTGGCGGTGCAAAAGATCTGCGATCAGGTGACGGCAGAATTTGGTGGTGATGCACCCAAAGGCCTGATCCAGACCCTGATTGGCGAACGTGACCTTGGCGAGGCCCTGACCGCATCACCGGATGTGGCGATCATTTCTGCCACAGGCTCGGTCCCCATGGGCAAATCCGTCGCCAGCGACATGTCGCAGCGTCTGGGCCGTACAATTCTGGAACTGGGCGGGAACAATGCGATGATCGTGGCCCCCTCTGCCGATCTGGAAATGGCCCTGCGCGCCATCGTGTTTTCGGCGGTGGGCACCGCAGGCCAGCGCTGCACCAGCCTGCGCCGCCTGATCGTGCACGCCGATGTCTATGACGCGCTGATCCCGCGCCTGATCAAGGCCTATGAAGGCCTGCCGATTGGCGACCCGCTGGCGGAAGGCTCTTTGGTTGGGCCGCTGATTGACGGCGCGGCCCTCGCGACGATGAACGATGCCTTGGCCCAGGCCAAAACCGAAGGCGGCAAGGTACATGGCGGCGGTCAGGCCCTGGGCGACAGTTATCCGGCAGCCGCCTATGCCCACCCGGCCATCGTCGAGATGCCTGCGCAGAGCGCAATCATGCATACGGAAACCTTTGCGCCAATTCTCTATGTGGTGAAATACGACGATCTCGATCAGGCTATCACGCTGCAGAATGCCGTGCCCCAGGGGCTCAGCTCCTGCATCTTTTCGACCGATCTGCGCGAATGCGAGTTTTTCCTCTCGGCAGCGGGATCGGATTGCGGTATCGCCAATGTCAACATCGGCCCATCCGGCGCTGAAATCGGTGGTGCCTTTGGCGGCGAAAAAGAAACTGGCGGTGGCCGGGAAAGCGGCTCTGACGCCTGGAAAGGCTATATGCGCCGCCAGACCAATACCGTGAATTACTCGCGGGATTTACCGCTTGCACAGGGCATTAAATTTGACATCTGAGTCCGCCTCGAGTCTCTGGCAAGATACCTGCCAGGAAAACCCTTCCTCCTCGGTCCTGACCGGGGAGGTCAGCGCAGACCTGGTGATTATTGGCGGCGGCTATACCGGATGTTCGGCGGCGCTCAAGGCGCGCGAAATGGGGGCCTCGGTCTGCCTGATCGAGGCGGAAACATTTGGCCATGGCGGATCCGGACGCAATGTCGGATTGGCCAATGCCGGGCTCTGGCTGCCCCCGGAAGATATCAACGCGCGCCTCGGCCCCAAAACCGGGGCACAGCTATCGCAGGCCCTGGCCGTGGCCCCCGATCTTGTCTACGGCCTGATCGAACGACACGGCATCGCCTGTGAACCTGTCCGCAACGGTACCCTGCACTGCGCCCACGCTGCCAGCGGAATGGCAGACCTACAGCGCCGAGCAGAACAATTGCAGGCCATCGGCGCGCCGGTTCAACTGCTGGACAAAACCGAGACCCAGGCGCGTGTCGGCTCGCAGCAGGTGCACGGCGCCCTGTTTGATCCCCGCGCGGGCACAATTCAGCCGCTGGCCTATGCACGTGGCCTGGCCCGTGCGGCCCAAGACGTCGGCGCGCAGCTATACGACCACAGCCCGGCCACCGCGCTAAGCAGGGGCAAGGCCCACTGGCAGGTCACCACCCCCAAGGGGCGCATTCGCGCCAAACACCTGCTCATGGCGACAAATGGCTATGCCCTGCCCATTGCCGGCTACCAGGCACCGAGCATCGTACACGTGAATTATTTCCAGGGTGCCACCACGCCGCTGCCGCTCGCAATACGCAACCAGATTCTGCCCGGACAAGAGGGCTGCTGGGATTCTGCCCTGGTGATGTCATCCTGGCGGATGGATCAACAGGGGCGGCTGGTGATTGGCGCCATGGGGGCGCTGGACCATTTTGGCAGCAAAATCCACCACAGCTGGCTCATCCGCAAACTGGCCGCACTGTTTCCAGCGCTGGCGGGCACCCCCCTAGAAAACCTGTGGTTCGGGCGCATTGCCATGACCTCGGAACACCTGCCCAAGATCCAGAAGCTGACGGATGGCTATGTGTGCTTTGGCTATTCCGGACGCGGCATCGGGCCGGGGACATTGTTTGGCCAACAGATAGCCAAGGCCCTGATCAGCGGCGATGAAACCGCCCTACCCCTGCCCGCCTGCACCGACCACCGCCTGCCCTTTGCCGGGCTGCGCGGCGCCTATTACGAAACCGGCGCCACCCTGACCCATCTGATCAAAGACCGGATTGGCTAGAGGCGGAAAAGGGTCAGAGATGGCTCTGACCCTTTTTCGTGACACATCGTAGAAATGCCAGGGTTACTGGCAAGCTGCCATGGCACCCCCAAGTTTCTGCAAAAGCGCCGGGTAGAAGTCAGCACCCGGGGTCAGCCCTGCACCCAAGGGATCAATCACCACGGTTTTGGCGGCACTGCCCTCCATCACCGTGGCCACCAGATCCGGATTGAACTGCGGTTCGGAAAAGACGCAGGTGACGCCATGGTCTTTCACCACTTGCTGAATTTCGGCAATCCGCGCCGGGCTGGGATCCGAGGCATCGCTCAGCGCAATCGCCCCGACCGCCTGGATGTCAAAGCCCTGCTCAAAATACTGATAGGCATCGTGAAAGACAACAAACTCCCCGCCGGTTAGGTTGGCCGAAATCTGATCTGCCACCGCCTGAATCTCAGCCTGCCCCGCAGCGGCATTGGCTGCATAGGCTGCCGCATTTTCGGGGTCCAAGGCAGAAAGTTCACCTGCGATCACCCCAAGCCAGGCCTGCGCATTCTCAGGCGCGAGCCAGGCATGCGGGTCGGTGCCGGAATGATCGTGGCCCGCGTGGCCGACGTCTGCTTGGTCCTCGGAATGGTCCCCTTCATGACCATGGTCCCCGTGATCTTCAGCATGGTCGTGATCGCCATGATCGGCGTGGCTGTCCTCATCATGGTCATGCCCATGATCGTTACCCTGCGTACCTGCGAGATCATGTTTATGCGGTTCAAAACCAACGCCTTCTCGGAAAGGCAGCACCATCGTGGCCTCATGCTCCAGCAGCTCGACAACCCGCGCCTGGTCGGCCAGCTCCGTGATGGCACCCTGCAACCAAGGCGTCAGGGGTGCACCCATCCAGAACACCAGATCTGCCTGCGCCAGCGCCATGGCCTCGGATGGGCGCATGGAATGATTATGCGGCGAGGCACCCGCAGGAACCACCAGATCAGGCATCGCGATGTCCTGCATCACGCGCGCCACCAAGCCATGAACTGGCGCAATATCCGTTGCGACCCGAGGTGACTCTGCCCAGCTTGCACTGGCAAACCCAAGGACGGAAACGGCTGTGGTCAGGCTGAGTTTTATCATCGACTCTCTCATGTGATTTTATAACATCTCACGACTTGATAAACGTCATATCATAACATATCAAGAGCCAAGTTCGCCAACCTTGGCCAGACCAGCGCACCGGAGAGCACGACCATGGAAACCATCGGGTTTGAAACCCATGATCACAGCAGCTGCATTGCCAGCTGCATTGCAACCGTTGATGCCCAGTGCAGGGCACAGGGGCTGCAGTTTACCCCGGTGCGCAAACGCGTGCTGGAAATCTTGCTGCAGGAACACCGCGCCCTGGGTGCCTATGAAATCCTTGACCGTCTGCGCGAAGAAGGGTTGGGATCGCAGCCGCCCGTGGCCTATCGCGCGCTCGATTTTCTGGTAAAGAATGGCTTTGCACATAAGATCGAGCGTTTGAACGCCTTTATTGCCTGCACCCATCCCGGCGAAACCCACGCCCCGGTCTTTATGATCTGCCGCCTGTGCACAGCCGTCGCCGAAGCCCAAACCATTCCTACCAAGGGCCAATTGGGCCAGGCTGCAAAAGAGGCCGGTTTTCATATCGAACGCACCGTGGTCGAGGCCGAAGGCCTGTGCCCCAAGTGCCAAGAGACCGCCCCAGAATGCCGCTGATTTCGCTGCAAAACCTATCGGTGCGCTTCGGTGGCAATACCGTCCTATCCAATGTGAGCTTTGCCATTTCTGCCGGTGAAATCGTGACCATCGTCGGGCCAAACGGCTCGGGAAAATCGACACTACTGCGCAGTATTATCGGCGCGCAACACCCCGATCAGGGCCAGATCAACCGCAGCCCCGGCCTGCGCATTGGCTATGTGCCGCAAAAACTGCATATCGACCCGACCCTGCCGATGACGGTGCGCCGCTTTCTCAGCCTGCCGCAGCGGGTCAGTGACCAGCAGGCCGCCACGGCCCTGGAGCAGGCCGGTGCCGGGCAGCTGGCCAGCCGCCAGATGGTCAACCTATCGGGCGGCCAATTCCAGCGGGTTCTGCTGGCCCGTGCCCTGCTCTGCGCGCCACAGCTTTTGATCCTTGATGAGGCCACCCAGGGGCTGGATCAACCGGGATCAGCCGGATTTTACCAACAGATCGAAACCCTGCGCGAAACCTTGGGCTGCGCTATTCTGATGGTCAGCCACGAATTGCATGTGGTGATGGCCGCCTCGGACCGGGTGATTTGCCTCAACGGGCATATTTGCTGCGAGGGCGAACCCGAACAAGTGGCCTCGGCACCGGAATACCGCGCCCTTTTTGGCAGTGGTACCCAAGGCGCGCTGGCACTCTACCGGCATGAACACAACCACCGACACGACCACAGCTGCGGCCATGACCATGGCCAAGACACCGCGAACCAGACCCGCCCCGCCCCCGCGAGTGAGACCCACCCATGATCAGCCTCTTTGACAGTTTTCTGCTGCGCGCCGCCCTGGCCGGAACCGGAGTCGCCGTCGCGGCGGCCCCCCTGGGCTGTTTTGTCGTCTGGCGGCGCATGGCCTATTTTGGCGATGCCACGGCCCATGCCTCTATCCTGGGGGTCGCCTTGGCGCTGGGGTTTCAAATGCCGGTCTTTGCTGGGGTGCTAATCGTCTCGTTGCTCATGGCGACAGCCGTTTCCAGCCTCAGCGGGCGGGGCTTTGCCATGGATACCCTTTTGGGCGTTCTGGCCCATTCCTCGCTGGCTTTTGGCCTGGTTGCGGTCTCGTTCTTGCAGGGCATTCGCATTGATCTCATGGCTTATCTGTTTGGCGATATTCTCGCGGTCAGCCGCATCGACCTTATGGTGATCTGGGGTGGGGCGGGGCTGGTGCTCTTGCTGCTCTGGGCGCGCTGGTCGGCGCTGTTGACCGCAACGCTCAGTCCTGATTTGGCCTATGCCGCCGGTCTCAACCCAAAGCGTGAACAGCTGGTACTGACCATCGCGCTGGCTTTGGTCGTTGCCGTCGCCATCAAGGTGGTTGGCGTTTTGCTGATTTCAGCCCTGCTGCTGATCCCGGCCGCTGCTGCCCGCCCCTTTGCCGCCACCCCTGAACGCATGGCCTTTGCCGCAGCGGTCATTGGCATGCTCTCGGCCCTGGCGGGGCTGCAACTGTCATTTCTGCTTGATACACCAACCGGACCGACAATTGTCTGCGTGGCGGCGGGCTTTTTTGCGCTGACCAGCCTGGGGGATATGATCCGGCAGCAACTGCCGATGACCGGGTCACGCGCGCGGCGGCATTAGGCCTAACTCGCATCGGCACAGGAGGCCTGCGCCGTGGGCGTGGCGACCCAATTGTTGATCGCAGCAAGCAGCGCATTTTTCCGCAGGGGCTTGCTCAGGAAATCATCCATCCCAGCGGTCAGGCATTTTTCCCGGTGAGAGTCTAGCGCATTTGCGGTCAAGGCGATGATACGGCAAGGCGGGATCTGCTGTGCGACCTCCATCTCGCGGATTTTCATCGTCGCTTCGACGCCGTCCATCACAGGCATCATCATATCCATCAACACAATGTCGGGCTGATGCTCTTCATACAGCGCAACAGCCTCGGCGCCATTTACCGCTAGGCTGATATCAAAATCCGCCCCTTTGAGCATCTTGGTTACCACCAGGCGATTGGTCCGATTGTCTTCGGCCACCAGCACCTTGATACGGCGCTGCTGGGCGGTCACAACGGATTGTGGTGCGGCAGGTATTACATCGGGGGCCTCCAGGTGGAGCACCCGGCACAGTACCTGTTTCAACTGTGCCACGCGCACCGGCTTCAACACGAATTGGCAGCTTTGCCCACCTTCACGCGCGTTCCGTGCCACGGCTTGTTCGACGGACGACAGCATGACAATTGGCACCTCCCGGTAATCAGCAATGGCGCGAATGCGCTGCGCCAGCTTATGCCCTTCCAGCTCTGGCATCTGATCATCCAGAATGATGAAATCCAATTGTTTCTGAGCTAGTTGCAGATCAGATAAGACCTCCAATGCCTCCAGCGTATTGTCAGCCTCAAAAGCCTGGCCGCCCCAACTGCGCAGCCGTTCGGCAAGAACCGTGCAACTGACGTCAAGCCCATCAACGACCATCCCGGTCATGCCCTGTAAAGGCAGAGGGCTCTCGGCAAGGCCAGTAATACCATCGCCAAGTGGCAGCGGCACCTGGATCGTAAAGACGGAGCCGACACCGAGCTCGGACTGGACCAAAATCCGCCCGCGCATTAGCGCCAGCAAACGGGACGAGATCGCCAACCCCAGTCCAGTGCCTTCAAAATTGCGCGTGGCACCGCCATCCACCTGCTCAAAGGCATTGAACACCGCATCCACCCGATCTTTGGGGATGCCAATCCCGGTATCCGTTACGGAAATGGACAGTTCGCGTTCTCCAGGGCGGCCGAGTGTTGTTCCAGTCACATCAATGTAGACATGGCCAGACGAGGTGAATTTCACTGCATTGCCAATAACATTGGTCATCACTTGGCGCAGCCGCCCAACGTCACCTTCATAGAGTTCCGGCAGATCGGGATCATAACGCAGAACAATTTCGACCCCCTTGAGGCTGGCCTTCGGCGCCAGCAGGGTGACGATATCTTCAACGCTTGTCAGCAGGTTAAAGGGGCGGTGCTCCAGCTCGATCTTGCCTGCCTCAACCTTGGAAAAGTTGAGAATATCATTGATGATAGTCAGAAGTGCCGAACCAGATTTTGCAATGGTGTCCGCGTAGACCAGTTGATCATCATCAAGATCTGTTTCCAGCATCAATTCGGCCATGCCGATCACACCATTCATCGGTGTGCGGATTTCATGGCTCATATTGGCAAGAAAATCAGATTTCGCCTGACTGGCAATCGCTGCCGTTTCACAGGCCTGTTCAAGCACAATCTCGCGCTCGTCCCGTTCCGCAAAGGTATCTTCCAGCACCTCTACCGAATGATTGAGCGCCCAGAATTCCCGTGAGGCATACCAGGGCAGAGCCGTGGCGGGCACATCGGTCTGACGCAGGGTCCCGGAAATTGCTCCCGACATGCGCTGGTGAATAATCTTGAGCGGCTGCAACGCCAGTAGGGTCACCAAGAGCAAGACCAGCAGAGTCAACACACCAATGGCCAGGATCGTCCACTTGATCGTATAATGGACTTTCTGTTCAACTAGGGCCAAACCATCTTGCACCGACCACTGCACCATCATGGTGCCAAACTGAACGCCTTCCATCTCGACGGGTTGGTCATAGGTGACAAAATCCTCGTTCACCCCCTCTTGATCGCGACTGGCAGAAGCGATCAACGTTCCCTCACTATTCAGGATCTGGATCGACAGGATGTTCCTGGCGCGTGCCAAGGTCTCGTGCAATCCGGTCTCAAGAACCGGGACATCCTCGACAATGATGGATTCCAGCATCAGCCCGCTCAACAGAGAAACGGTTAGTCCCGCTTGCTTGAGCTGCTGTTCGCGCAAGCGTTCGCCTTCATATTGCCGCACCACGCTGCCAACCGCCAAGGCCACCACAATAGCAGCCAGAGACAGCGAAAGGATAATTTGAAACAGGATACCTGTGCGTTTCATCGCTCTACGCTTCACGGTCTAGAACCGGCGGCTTTGGTCGATGGCAACGCGGATCAAATCGTAATCCGCATCTTCGCCTACCAAAAAGCCGTTCTTGGAAATACGGCGCACGATTTCTTCGTTCTGCGACGCAAACATGACATCACGCATGGCCTGCAAGGTCGAAGGGTCCAGATCAGCCGAGGCCAGCCAGGGTTTGGTGACATTGTCAAACGACGACAGAATCCGGATTTCGACCCCATTGGCCACAAGGGTTTTGAAGGTGCTTTCTTTCAGTGCCCCAGCGGTATACTTGCCAGCCCCCACTGCGACGCCAACCAGATCATGTCGGCCGAGGTAATCGAAAGTTTTCAAATCGGTACCGCTGATACCTGCCTCCAACAACTGGGCCTGGGCCAGATAGCGACCGATGGTTGACAGCTCATCCCCAAAGGCAAAGCTCTGACCTGAGAGTTCTTGCAGCGAGACTATCGGGCTATCGCGATGAACAACGATAACACCCTTGAACTGCTTTTGGCCCTCTTTCGATTCCATCGCCACAATTTGGATCAGCGGGTTTATCGCTTTGGCTATGACATAGGACGCCGGACCAAAACGAGCGAAATCCACTTCCCCCGCAGTCAGTTGGCGAATGCCCTCCTCATATTCCTTGGCGATTACCATCTTTATGGTGACTGTTTTGCCCAGGCGCTCTGTCAGGCGGTCCGCCAAGAATGACAAAAACGGATGATACTGGCGAACCGTTTCGGTGGGCTTGTCGGCGGCATAGGTGCCAAAGGTCAGGGTAATCTCCGCACGCGCCACCGTTGGCGCAGCCCCCAGAGGGCCTACAACCAACAAAAACATAACCGCCCAAGCGCGCAAATGCATACCAAGACAGGCACCCCACACGCGCAAGATGACCGGGCGTTTATACTCGTCTGCGTGCCGCATCACCATTGCCTCCTGGCCGACTTCGTGATTCCAGATCCTATTTGGTCACCCATACTCTACCCTGCGATGCAGACTGCAAGGTTAACTTTTACGTCCTTGATATAGAAAATTGGAGAAAAATCAGCCCCTAGACGACAAACAAGCAATACTTCACAATCTTAAGATAATTTTTACCAAACCGTTACAATCCTAAATATTCCCTTAATAGGCGACAGGACGTGCAGTGAAATTCCCCAGCTATATCCCGGCCTCATCGGCAAAATCCGGCTTATTCTTCGGACTTGGACTCTGTGCCATTCTGGTCCTCTTCCCCTATAAAGTGCAGGCAATTCCCTCGCCAGAACTGGTCATTGGATCAGTTTCATCCCTGTCGCAGGTCTTTGCGGTTGCGCTCGCCATGATGTCCGGGCTTGGGGCTGTGGTTGCGACCAAGCTGGGTTTCAAAACCAAAGACACAGGTCAGGCGGCCCGCTATCCGGCGCGGCTGATCCTGACCCTGGTAGCGCTGGTGACCCTGTTTGGAGCAGCGAACTACTGGCAATATACTGCGCGGAAAAACGCCGATCTGGCGCGTTTACAGGCTACCTTGGTACGCCCGGCGCAGTTTGACGGCACCAAAATCAAGGATGATACCCTTAAAGAGACCAGCTTTTCCAAGCAAACAGACAACCCGCTGGCCATTTCCACCCAAGAGGCCGCAGCGCTGCTCGCGGCAGGCGACACTGCCTTTTTTGACATCCGCGAAAGCGGCGAAAACGCCATGGGTACCCTGCCCGGCGCCGCGCATATCCGCTTCCCGGATTTTCTCCAGTCGCGCCCGCTACAGCCCGGACAAAAAGCAGTCGTCTTTTGCCACAATGGTAACCGCAGCTCTGAAACCTGCGCCCAATTGGCCAAGCTGGGCATCGATTGCAGTTTCATCGCCGGCGGCATCGAAAAATGGATCGTCGAAGGCCGCCCCTTCAGCGATACCGCAGTTGAAACCCTGGCCGATCTGCGCGCCATTCCGGACTATCCCAACAAGGATACCCTGCTCAGCACTGCGGATTTCACCACATTGCTAGAGACCGACGATCTGCAGATCGTCGACACCCGCTATCCCGGCGATTTCGCCAGCGGCCATCTGCCCGGCGCCATCAACATCCCGATCCGTGCCCTGACCACGGATGAGCTGCGCCAAAGTATCGCGCAGCTACAAGACAAGCCAACCCTGGCGGCCTGCTATGATCGGCGAAGCTGTTTTATGGGGCAGGTACTTGGCCTCGAGCTGAGCCAGCAAGGGATAGATTATCGCGGGCGCTATACCCTGCCCTGGGAATATTTCATCCCCCCCCCCCCCAAACCGCATGTGCAGGCCTGGCTGGCCGATCAGCAATCGACCTATTGGCAAAAAACGATTTCCCTGCTGGCGCAGGCGCTGATCTGGAGCCATGAGCGCAGCCATTTATTACTGGGGCTGTTCGCCCTGTCACTGCTGACCCGCATCCTGATCCTGCCCGTTGCCCTGAAATCAGAGCGTGACCAGATCACCACACAGGCCAGCGCCAAAGAGCTGGAGCGCCTAAAGGCCGACCTGGCCGATGATCCTGTGCGCCGGGCCCGCGCCATTCAGGCCTTTTATGCCACAAAGGGCCTGACGCCGCTGCGCAATCTCAGCGCGCTGCTGTTCTTGCCTGTGATGATGCTGGGGGTTTCGGCCGCCGGGGAGGCCAGCAGCCTTGTACCGATCAGCCTGCTCTGGATCCCTGATCTGGGGCAGCCGGATCCGCTGCTGCTGTTGCCGCTCATGTTTTGCGCTCTGGCCGCGATTTATCTGGTCTGGGCCGTTGCCAAAACCGCGCGTCAGGTCAAGCTTTGGCTGCTGATCGGCGTGCCAGTACTCTTTGCCATGGTCTTTGGTCTCAGTGCTGCCGCCAATGCCTACCTGTGCTTCAGCCTCAGCCTGTTGTTGCTGCAACGCGCCTATGTGACCGGGCTGCATCAGCGCCTGCATCACGGCATTGCGCGCGGGGCGCATCAGGCGCGCCTGGCCAGGCTGCCCGCCGGGGTCGTCCCCCTGGGCTACAGCGAAGAACTGGCAACCGCTGGCAACAAGGCACTGCGCCTGTCACTCTTGAAAAACGCCGGGCTGCCGGTGCCGGGGGGCGTTGTACTGCGCCACGAGGCCATTGCCGCCTACCAGCGGATGAACCGCAGTCAGAAGGACGCATTTGCCGAAGAGATCTGGCATCTGGCCGGGACAAAGCTCTGCGCCGTGCGCAGCAGCGCCAGCAACGAAGATGGCGCCGATCAGAGCTTTGCCGGCGTCTATGAATCCGAACTGGATGTCACCGCCCAGACAATGCGTCGCGCGCTGGACCGGGTGATTGCCAGCTTTTCCTCTGACCGTGCCGCCAGCTATGACCAGGCGACAAATGGCGAGAATGCGGCCAATATTTTGGTACAGCAGATGGTTCAGGCCGACTATGCCGGGGTGCTGTTCACCCAGGACCCCACCGCCCCCGGCATGACCATGGTGGAATGGGTGCGCGGCTGCGGTGACGATCTTGTATCGGGGCGGGTAACGCCCGTCTCACTGCGCTTTGGCCGCTGTACTGGTCTTGCCGCGGTACCAGATCAAGATGACACGCTGGATCTGGCACCGCTGCTGGCGCTTGGGCAGGAAATCGAGCGTATATTTGGCTGCCCACAGGATGTGGAATGGGCCTATACCGATGGGCAATTCCAGATCGTACAAAGCCGCGACATCACCACTCTGGCGCTGGGGCCAAAGGTCGAACAGATCCGCCTGGACGAATGGCGCGATCTGCTGGACCGCTTTGGCAGTGCCGATCCGGAGCAGGTGATCCTGGAACAGGACGAAATGTCCGAAGTCCTGCCGCGCCCGACGCCACTGTCCTTTTCGCTGATGACCCGCCTCTGGGCCCCCGGTGGCAGCGTCGATCTGGCCTGCCGCGACCTGGGCGTCCCCTATGGTCTGCCCGAAGGTGGCGATGGCCATCTGGTCAACCTCTTTGGCAAAACCTATGTCGATGCGGCGCTGAAGCAGCAGATGACGCTCAAGCTAAGTGCCACCAAGGCAAAACAGCTGCGGCGTCAGGCAGAACCGCAGATCGCCCACTTTCGTACAAAGGTGATGTCCGATCTGGCCGATAGGCTGCAGCTATGGCAAGCGGTGGATTACAGCGCGCTTACACCGCAAAAACTGGTACAAAGCCTGCAGGTTCTACAAAATCTCTTTGTTGACGAGGCCTATGTCGAGGCCGAGAAAATCAACATCCTGGCCGGTTTTACCATGGGCGAAGCCAGCACCGCCACAGCGGGTGATCCGGCGCTCCGCACCCATCTGATGCAGGCAGACCTGCCCCATGCGCCGTCGGCCTTGCTGGCCTCTTGCACCGGGGTCGCAGCCCGCGATCAGGCCATGGCCCTGATGGGGCACCGCGCCATGTTCGACTACGAGCTCAGTTCGCCGCGCTACAGCGAGGCCCCTGCCCTGCTCTGGCCGCTGCTGGAAAACCAGATGCCGTCCGGCACCAGATCCGCCCACCTGCCCGCCGAGTTACCCAACCACCTCAAGGAGAGCATCTCGCTGGCGCTGCGCCTGCAGGATCTCAAGGAACAGGCCAAGCATGAATCCCTACGCATTCTGGCAGAGCTGCGCCGCGCGTTCCAGGCGCTGGGGCAGATGTCGGGACTGGGAGATCTGATCTTCTACCTGACACTGGACGAGATCCAGCAGGGGAATTGGACCACACCAGAGGCCCTGCATCTGCAGGCGCAGAACAGAAAACTCCATGAGGATATGCGCAAACGCGCAGCACCGACACAGGTTCAGCTGACCCTGCGGGATTGTGAATTGCTGTCGCTCGGCGCGCAGATCGAGCAGGAGGTCGGCGCCCTCGGCGGCACCTGCGTTGCCGGCAATGGCCGCGTGACGGGGCGCGCCTTTTGGCTGGCGGATGAAACCAGCACCGACCCCGCCAGCTTTGACGGGTTTCAGGATGGCGATATCTTGGTCTGTCGCATGATCAACCCAGCCTGGCTGCCCTATGTGCAACGCTCTGGCGCGGTGCTGAGCGAGGTTGGCGGCTGGCTGAGCCACATGGCCATTGTCGCCCGCGAAAAACACATCCTGATGCTGGTCGCCTGCAAGGGGCTGGGCCAGATTGAAACCGGGGCCCGCATCACCGTGGATGAGGACGGCAGCATCACGCAGCATGACGATCAAAGCCGACAAGCCGCTAACGGCTAACGGCAAGTACACGCGGCTGCGGCCCCTCACTGGCCGTAGCCGGGGTCGGTCAAAAGTGCACTTCGCCCTTCAAAATGAATGTTTTTAATTCTGCCCAGACGGAACGCATGATATTATCCGGGCATGGATCCACATCTTGACCCCAAACAAACTGCCCGGTTGATCGCAACGCTGAAAGCGCAGATCGCCGACATGCCCGCCAAGCTGTCGCAGGCGGCAAAATACATCATCGACAACCCCGGTCCCTTTGCGCTGGATCCGGTCCGCGATACCGCCCGCAAGGCGCAGGTCAGCGCCAATAGCTTTGTACGTCTCGCCGAGCGTCTGGGCTATGACAGTTTCGAGGCCCTGCGCCGCCCCTTTCGTGATGCCCTGATCACCACCGGGGAAACCACGCTCGGCGCCGAATGGCTGACCCGCATGGCCGAGGGCGGTCCAACCGCAGCCCTGCAAGCCCGCGCGGCGCAGAGTGAACTGAACGTGGTCAGCCGCTCGCTGCGGCAGATGACGCCAGAACGCTGCGAGGCCATTGTTGCAACCTTACTGGGGGCCAAGCGCTGCCACGTCACGGCCAGCCGCGCCAGCTATGCCTTGGCCTATTATTTCCACTATATCGCGCGGATGGCGATGCCTTCGATTGACCTGGTCCCCCGCCATGTCGGCACCACGCTGGATGATCTGATGGGGCTTGGACCCGAGGATTGCCTGATCGCACTGACCTTTGCGCCCTATTCCGCCAGCACCATACAAGCCCTGCGTCTGGCACAGAAACAGGGCGCGCGCATTCTGTTGATTTCTGACAGCGAGGTCATCGCGCCGGGTATCACGCCCGATCACGTGCTTAGCGTTGCGGCAAATTCACTGCATCCATTCGGTGCCTATGCGGGTGCCATGGCGGTGCTGGATTGTCTTCTGACCCATCTGATCGAAGCCGGCGGCACCGAGGCGCGCCGCCGGATAGAGGCCTATGAGGCGCTCAGGCAGGACAGCGGCGCCTATTGGAGCGCACCGAAACTGCCACAGATCCGCAGCTAATCAGAACCGCAGTGACAGGCAGGACATGCCGCCATCCAGCTTGGCGCAGTCTGTGTTGTCAATCTGGACTACCTCAAATCCGGCCTTGTCCAGCATTTCCGCCGTGCGCGGAAAGCCCGCCGGGCAGAGCACCAGATTGTTGAAGCGGATTGCATTGGCCGCTGCTTCTTCGCCTTCAGCCACATCCAGGATGCGATAGCCTTCAAAGCAGCCCGAAGCCGACAGCCGTTTGGTGGACAGTATGGTCTCGCCGTCCATCAAGGAACAATCGGTCTTGAAATGCAGCACACCGGGCGGGGTAAAGACCTCGCGCAGGCTGTGCCCCCATTCGCCAACGATTTCGGCCAGTTCGGCGACACCAGCGGCATCGGTGCGATCCGACCGCCCCACCAGCACTTCACGCCCGGTAACCAGAATATCACCGCCTTCGATATGGCCCGGCCCCTTGATTTCGCGGACATCCGCGTAGCAGCTCCGCAAAGTTGGTGCCATTTCAGCCACTTCGCCCATGCGTGACGGCGCGCCCGGACGCATCAGAACCGCACCCTGCGGCAGGCACAGGGCTGTGTCTTCAACAAAGACCGCGTCAGGAAAGGCCTCTAGCGGGCCCAGCTCAATCACCTCGGCACCAGTGCTTTTCAGCGCTGCAACATAGGTTTTATGGGCGGCCAACATACCCTCTAGGCTGGGGGTGCCGATATCAGCCGCGCGCAGACCTTCGGTGATGCTGGCGGCGGGGCGGCGGGTAATCGCACGGGAAAATTCAAAACTTGGGTTGGTCAAAGACTTCATCCTCAGCTGGCGCAAAGACAGGCGCAGTAATTTCGACAAAGCTGGGCCCCTGGCCCAGCGAGTTGGCAACCGCCGCAGCAATCTCGGCTGGGTCGGTGCCGACAGCAATATGCCCAATCCGAAAAGACTGGGCCGTGGCGGCAAAATCGGGCGGGGTTGGATCGCAGCCCAATACCTCAACGCCCACCGCCTCCATCGAGGTGGCGATTTCGCGGTAGCCCTGGTTGTTCCAGATCACAAAGATGATGGGCAGATTTTCATCCACCGCCGTCATCACCTCGGGCAAGGAGAACTGTGCGCCGCCATCGCCCAGAATGCAGATCACAGGAGTGTCAGGTGCGGCAATCGCGGCGCCAATCGCTGCGGGAATCCCATAGCCAAGCGCACCGTAGCCTGTGGCCGCATTGAACCAGCCACCTGCGCGATCGTGATCGTAGTAGAGATTGCCCGCATAGATCGGCTGGGTGGAATCTCCCACCATCAAACAGCCTGGGACCGCATCCCGCATCGCCGAAAGAACCGCAACCTGGGCAAGATATTCGCTGCCGATCTCCTGTTCTGCGGCGCTGCGTGTTGCCGCCGCACGCGCCGCGCCATCGCGGCCCGAACAGGCCTGGGGCAGGCCCTGCAACAGGGCAGCGGCAAAGGCACCCGCCTCGGCCTCGATCGCCAGCGCGCTGGCATGGCGTCCCAGTTGCTCGGCACAGCGATCCACCCGGATCAGCTGCCGCATCTCGGGCCACTCTCCGGTGGCATACATATCATAGTCTGTAGGGCCAAACTCGGTTCCCAGGGCCAAGACCACATCGGCGCTTTTGAGTAACGCGCGCACGGATTGCAGGCTGGGGCTGGCTGGAACGCCAAGGGGATGCGCAAACATCAATCCCCGCCCATTTGTGGTTTGTACCACCGGTGCATCCAGGCGCTCGGCCAGGGCCACCAGTGCCGCGCCTGCGCGTTTGGCCCCACCCCCCACCAGAATGACCGGCTGCTTAGCCGCCTGCAACAGATGCACTGCCTCTTGCAGCTGTTCGGTCTCGATATCCTGGGGCCGCACCACCGCTGGCGGCAGCAGAGCATCCGCCGCAACACCTGCCACATCCAGCGGGATTTGCACATGTGTGGGACCAGGCCGACCCGTTGAAAACGGCGCAAAGGCCGCATCCAATGCCGGGGACAGTTCTGCTGCGGTGGCGACATGCTGCGAGGTCAGAGCCACCGTCTGCGCCAGGGCCCGCTGATCTGGCAATTCATGCAGATGGCCCATTCCTTTACCAAGGCTCGACTGGGCATTGACGCCAGAAACCACCAGCATCGGCACCGAATCCGCCCGCGCCTGTGCCATCGGTGTCAAGGTATTGGTCAGCCCCGGCCCGGTGATTACAAAGGCCACCCCAGGTTTGCCGCTGACCCGCGCATAGCCATCCGCCATGAAGCCCGCGCCCTGTTCGTGGCGCGGTGTAACATGGCGCAGCCCCGATGCGGCCAATCCGCGATAGAGCTCAACCGTGTGCACGCCGGGGATACCAAAGACGCAAGAGACATCGCGGGCTTTCAACCCATCCACCAGCGCCTCGCCAATGGTTTTTGCCGCGTCAGTCATGCGACCCCCTGTGTTGCTGATGCTGTCTGGCCCTGCGTCTTGGCCTGCGCATGAGAAATGATGCGGTTCAGGGCCAGCTCAAAATCCGTATCTTCAATAGTCAGCGCCACCCGCACCCAAGAGGTCAGGCTGTCACTAAAGGCAGAGCCCGGCATTACCGCGACACCCTGGTCCAGCAAATCCCAGGCATAGGCATCACCGCTCAGCCCGGTGGCCGCAACATTGATCATGGCAAACATGCCCGCCTCGGGGCGGTGCACCTGCAATGCGGTTTCGGCCTGCACCCGGTCAGCCAGGATCTGGGCGCGGCGATTGAACCGTGTCCGCATTCCCTCTGCCACAGAGGAGTCACGTTGCAGGGCAAGCTCTGTCATATCAGCGATAAAGGGCTGGTTACCAAAGAGCATGGTCTCGGAATAGGGCAACAGCGCATCGCAAAAGGCTTTGGAACCCACGCACCACCCACTGCGAAAGCCGGGCGCGGCGTGGGATTTGGAAATCGACGAGACCGCGATCACCCGGTCGGCATAGTCTGGGAGCGACAGCGGTGAAGTGAACTTTGCCCCTTCAAACACCAGCTGTTCATAGACCTCATCGGAAATAATCCAGAAATCATTCTCTTTCGCCAGTTCACACAGGGCGATCAGCTCTTCCCGGTCCAGAATGGCACCTGTAGGATTATGCGGGCTGGTCAGCAGCAGCGCCCGAGTGCGCGGAGTGATGCGCGACGCCACATCGGCGGCCTGCATGCGAAACCCGTGTTCCGGCGTCAGCGGCACCGGCACCATCGCGGCACCGCTGGCGGCCACAACACCTTCATAGGTGGCATACATCGGATCGCCAACCAGAACCTCATCGCCCTGCTGGGCAACTCCGCTCATGGCCGCGAACAGGGCTGTTTGGGTGCCGGGGAAGCACAGAAAGTTGTCTGGTTCAAATTGCCGCCCACGGGTGGCGGTGTAGCGGGCAGCCAGAGCCCGCCGCAGATTGATTTCACCTCGACCGTCTGAATACCCGGTACGCCCCGCCTGCATAGAGGCAATCGCCTGCTGCATCAGCTCTTGGGGGACCGGCACATCGGGTTCGCCAATGGTCATCTCGACAATATCGGCCCCCGCCGCAACGCGGTCACGCGCGGCAAGGTGAAGATCCCATTTTGCGCCGCCCAAAGAGGCCAGGCGCGCGGTTACATCCGTGGTTTTCATGGCTTTTCCACCTATTTCGGCACAAGGCTCTGAAAAGGAACGAGGACGTCACCCGCGGGGCGGCTGCCTCAATGTCCGAAGAATCTCGTGAAACACAGTAATTATACAACTGCATAATTACTGGTTCGGTCGATACAGGCAAGTGCAAAACTGCACCGGCTCACCAATGCCGACCAAAGACGCTGCCCGCCGGTGACCAGCTTCTCTTACGAAACTACCGTCGGGCGGCAGGCTAGCTAAGGATAACAATGTCGGAAATTTGTTCGTCCACATCCCTGCAGGCTGCGAGTAACCGGGGTTTCAGATGCGACAGAACATAGGTGGCATGAAACCGGCTGGGCGCTGTGAGGGTTAAGCGCCCCCCTGCCCGATCGCTACGCGCTAGCGCATCAATCCAGGCTGTATAGATGGCTGGGTCTTCCTGATGCAAAACCGCCTTGACCAGGCTCCACTCATCGCCCTTGCTCAGATCCGGTGCGGCGGCAATTTCGCTCGTGCGCAGCGGCACGACGTTTGATGGCGGCGCTTCTGTGCCGCGCATGCGGTGTTCAAAATCGGGACCAACACTGGCCCAGCTGCCACGGGTGTCTTCATAGATGCGATCCAGATCCAGGCCATATTCACTGACCCGACCGCGCACGCCCTGCTTTTTGACAACCAGCCAGCCCATCGCCCGCAGCTTGGCCATTTCGCGTTTGACTGTCCGTTCATCCACGCTCCAGAGGCGGGCGATTTCGCGTTGTCCGACAGCAAGCTCATTTCTGGTCCAATTGTAGCGCGCTGTGACCAGGGTCATGATGCGCAACACAAGACGCTGCGGCGCTTTGGGCTGCGCCAGGGCAAAGGCGCCCAGTGCAGTGAGTATGTCATACTTCAGAGCCGATGCATTTCGCCCGGCGGGTTTTTGAGCCTGCATTGTGGCACCCGTCTTTCTAACCACTCCTGGCCAGGTGTACCCCTGACCGATCAAATCTGATCAAACCGTGTAGACAAGAGCTTCGCCTGCCCGTCCGGTTTAGGATATATCTGCCTCACACCGCGGGTTGTTCCCGGATTACGTTGGGTCCTGTTCTAGGTAACTCAACGCTATTTGTTCAATATACACGATTTGCGTCCTTAGCCACGATTCTGTCAAGGCCTCTGTGCAATTCCCTCCTGACCCAATCCCTTTTTTGATAAAAAAATTGGTATCAATGGTATTGGGGGACGTTCTGGCTGTCCCCTATTTCGTTGAAAATGTCCCCCAATCGGTCGTGGTTCCTTTTGTTGTGTCCCCCTATATCTATCCCGCCCTCCGAGAAAGAGAGCAGATAAAGGTGGCCCGATTCGCAAGGGGCTGGCGAATCAATGCGGGCAGAGATCTGGCCCGTGACGCCCTGTTTTTAAGGGGGTTCAACAGTGGGTCTTGGCACAGGAAACCCTCTGTGTCCCTGCGGGGACAGGACGCTTCTCAATAGAATAATAGGTTTTGCGTTTTTTACAAATCCGGCGTAAATGGGAGTTGAGTAAAAATTAGCGTCCCGCCCAAAAAGGACGCATGGCAGAGTAAGAGCAAGGAGCCGTCATGTTAACCCACGAAGACTTGGCCCGATTGCAAGCGCAATCCCTAAAGATGCAGAGCTGGATCCGACAGCAGACCTTTTCACCCGAGCTGGAAAAGACCCTGCGGCGGTTCTCCAGCTGGGAGGTGGCCGAGCTGATCTTTAAGGTCAATCAATCCACCCTGCGTGGCAGGCTGGCGGCGGATCCTTCCCTGCCCCAGGGTCATGTAGAGGCAGACGGCCGTCAGCGCTGGTATTCGCTGGAAGAGATCAACGAGTTGCGCCGCCGGATCAAGATCAACCGCAAATCCCTGATGCCACCGCGCCCCGAAGGCAAGCGTGCGCTGAGGGTGGCGATTTCCAACTTCAAGGGCGGCGCAGGCAAATCCACGGTGGCGCTGCACTTCGCTCATGCGGCGGCGCTGGATGGGTATCGGGTGCTCTGCGTTGATTTCGACCCGCAGGCGACGCTGTCGCACTCCATGGGGCTTAGCGATGTGACCGAGGACTATACGGTCTGGGGGATCATGGCGCGCGATCTGGTGCGCGAGACCGAGCGAATGAATGCCTCGGCGCGTGGGGCCGAGACAGGCGCGGCCTTGCCAGAACGGCATCTGCCCGATGCGATTACCGGCATGGGGCTGCAGGATCTGCGGATCAATGATTTCATCAAGCCCACCAGTTGGCCCACCATTGATCTGGTGCCCAGCTGCGCCAATGCCGCCTTTGTGGAATTCGCCAGCGCCCAGTATCGCCATCTCAATCCTGAGTGGTCCTTCTTTGCTGCTGTCTCTCGCTATCTGGATCAGGTCTCTTCGGATGACTATGACTTGATCATTTTTGATTGCCCGCCTGCGATTGGCTATCAGTCGATGAATGCGGTATTTGCGGCGGATATGCTCTATATCCCCTCAGGCCCCGGGTATTGGGAGTATGACTCCACCACTTCTTTTATTGGCCAGCTTTCCGAGGCACTGGAGGATCTTTCGGCCTTTAATGGGGTTGTCCCCGCGGGGACATTCACCCTGCCAAAGGCCTTTCTGGATGTGCGCTTTTTGCTGACCCGATATGAAAGCGGCAATGATCTACACCGCGCCATGCGGGATGCTTTTATGAAGGTCTTTGAGGGGCGAATGGCGGATCACCCGATCGAGATGACCCGCGCGGTAGAACAATCAGGTCGGTTCCTCAGTTCGATCTATGAAATTGACTATCGCGATATGACCCGTGAAACATGGCGCCGGGCGCGGGCGTCCTTTGATCAAGCCTATGAGGAGTTCAAAGGCTATGCCGTAGAAGCCTGGGACCAGATGGAGGATAAAACATGAGCAAGCGTCGCGTCTTTGACATCAATTTCCCGTCTGAACCCACCAGTGATCCTGCGCCTGCTCCCTCCCCTGCCCCATCGACCAAGGATGACGGGGCGAGCCTTGCCGAAGCCCGTCGCGGCCCCATGGCGACGGCGATTTCCGAAAATGCCGAGGCTCTGAAAGCCCGCGCTATCACCGAGCAGAATATCCGCGCCGAGAATGACCGGCTGGCGCATGAATTCGTCCGCCTTAAAAAACTGGGCCTGGTGGTGGACCGGATCCCGCTGGATCAGATTGCGACCAGCAAGCTGGTGCGCGACCGGGCCGTGTCGCGCGACCCGGAACTAGAAGAGCTGAAAGCCTCCATTCGCAGCATTGGCTTGTCCAACCCGATCCGGGTGGAAGAGGCCGCCGATGGCAGCTATCAGCTGATCCAGGGGTTTCGACGGCTGTCGGCCTATCGCGCGCTGCTGGAGGAAACCGGCGCCGCAGAATACGCCAGTATCCCGGCAGGTTTGATTGCCAAGGGCGAAGATTTGCAGGGGCTCTATCGCCGCATGGTGGATGAAAACCTGGTGCGCCGCGACATCTCTTTTGCGGAAATGGCGCAGCTTGCGCTGTCTTATGCGCAGGATCCGGAAACAGACTGCGACGGGGTCGAGGATGCGGTGGCGCATCTCTATGGCTCGGCAGGCCGACAAAAGCGTAGCTACATTCGCCATTTCGCCGAATTGCTTGAAATGATCGGCGCCCATCTGCGTTTTGCAGAGGCAATTCCGCGTGCGCTGGGATTGGATCTGAAAAAGAAACTGGCTGAAGGTGATGATTTGGCCCCCGGTTTGATCCAGCAGTTGCAAGCCAGCGATGTCCGGTCTGAAGAGGCAGAACTGGCGATGCTGCGCGCTTTCTTATCACCGGGGGCCGGTTCCGGCCCAACGGCCAGGCAGGGTGTCGCGCCGGAGCGCACGACAGAGACCGGTGTTGCCAAGACCACGCTGCGCTGCAGTGTCCCTGCGGGGACAGTGCGCTGTCAGGCCCGCGATGGACGGATTGAATTGGCGATGGAGCGCGACTTCTCGGTGATTGATCGCTATCGGCTGGAAGGCGCAATTACCGCATTTTTTGCTGCCCTCGAGGATGGGGACCCTCCGCTAGAATAGCGCAGCGCGCCTTCCTTGATGCGGGAGACCGGCGGCACATCATATGCTGGGATCAGCACTGAGATAACAAAAATGGGCTGTCCCCACGGGGACAGCCCATTTGCATTGTCATTTATGCCGGGCTAGGCGCGCTGGTATCAGTTCAAAACCTTGAACGCGATGCGCCGATTTTTTGCCCGGTTCTGCGCGTTGGAGTTGGCAACCAGCGGGCTGGCTTCGCCATAGCCCACGGGCTTCAGCCGTTCGGTTGCAATGCCCTTGGTCGCCAAGTAGCTAACAACCGAGGCGGCGCGCCGCTGGCTCAGCCTTGTGTTTGCGGCCTCGCTGCCCTTGTCGTCGGTATGGCCACCAACCTCGATTACCATGTTAGGGCAGCGGCTGACGATATCAAACAGGCTGTCAAGAAACTGCGTCGAGCGCTGATCCAGCCGCGAGGTGCCGGGGGCAAAGTTCACACTTCGGCTGCGTGACAGGATGTCAAAACGCCCGATGCAGGCGGCGCGGCTGAAATCTCCGGTTGCCTCCAGCGCAGCGGTGGCACCACTGGCAGCGGCGGTTGGCAGCACTGGGGTGCCTGCGGCGCGGCGATCAAAAGTAAGGTTCAGATTGACAATTCCCAGCGGCGTAATGGTCACATTCGCGGCCTCTTGCAGTTTTTCACGCCCCTCCATCAGATTGAAATCCGCCAGTTGCAGGATGACGGGGTTCAGGGTGGAAATATTGACCCGGTCATTGTCCAGCAGGGTGACGGCAACTTTTGCCGCCAGATCCATCTCCACCCCATGCAGGGACAGGGTCACGGGCACCTCGATCACCTTGCGGTGTCGCTGGGGCAGGTCCAACAGCTGGGTCGGATCCAACACCGCTGTCACTCGCGCCTCGGGGTGAGTGAAGGTTTCAAAGAACAAAAACCGCATTCGCACATTGCGTAAATCAATCTTGGTATCAACTGAATCCAGCGCCACAACCAGCTGTGCAATACCGCCTTCGGTGATCTGGCCGCTAATGGTGGCAAATTGGCTTGTCTCTGCAATTGTGTCTTTTTTCACCGATAAAAAGGTAATGGCAGAGGCCTCGGGGTCAAGTTGCCAGCCGTGTTCAAAGGGATCCAGGGCCAGCGCAGGCTGGGCGGCCAATAACAAAAGGGCGAGAAGCGGGCGAAGATTTAAGCGTACCATGATAAAACTCATACAAGACTAAAGGGGCAGGGCCGACGATTGGGGGTGGTAAAGGCGCGCGCGGCGCAAATTACGGTCCCACAGCGCGCAACCTCTTTGATTAACTGCGATACTGACGCATAATGCAAGGATTGCGGTAATTCGGCGAGGAAAAACCTCGCCAATGTGTAATGTCCCCGCGGGGACGGGTTCGGAGTATTGGTGCAGTGAATTTCTTGTGGCCGCAGGGCCTGTTTAAACGCCTGTTTCCCCTTTTTGCGGTTTTCGCTTTTTCGGCTGGCGTGACCTGGGCGCAAGAGAGCGACAGGGAACCGCGTCTGGCTCTGGTGGTTGGCAATGCCTTGTATGGGCAGGTTGCGCCGCTGGACAACCCGGTGAATGATGCCAACCTGATTGCCAATACATTGAAAGATATAGGTTTTACGGTGACGCTGGCAACCGATCTGCGCCAAGTAGAGATGAAGCGCGCCATTGCCCAGTTTGGCCGTGATCTGCGCGCCGCCGGCAGCGACGCAACGGGGCTGTTTTACTATGCCGGTCACGGGGTGCAGAGCTTTGGCAACAACTATCTATTGCCAGTGGATGTGGCACTGGCGGATGCCGCTGATCTGGATTTGATGGCGGTCGAAGCCCAATCGGTGCTGCGGCAGATGGCCTCTGCGCGCAATCGCACCAATCTGGTGATCCTGGATGCCTGCCGCAATAACCCCTTTGAAAATGTGGCCGATCTCGATGAAAGCGGGCTGGCGGAAATGAAGGCCCCAACCGGGACATTTCTGGCCTATGCCACCGCGCCGGGCAGCGTGGCGCTGGACGGGCAGCGTGGCAATAGCCCGTTTACCCAGGCCTTGGCACATGAAATTTCCGTGCCGGGCCAACCGATTGAACAGGCTTTCAAGGCGGTGCGGCGTACCGTGCTTGAATATAGCGGCGGCCAGCAAACGCCTTGGGATACCTCTTCGCTGGTCAGTGATTTTGTCTTTGTCGATGCCCCGTCCGCCCCAGTGCTCAGCCCGGCTGAAACAGAGGAATTGCAGCTCTGGCAGTCGGTGCGAGCGACGCGGGATCCGGTGCAGTTGATGCTGTTTTTGCGGGGCTACCCCGAGGGGGCCTTTACCAGCGAGGCCCGCGCCCTGCTCAGCGCGGTGATGGATGAAGAACTGCGCGGCGGATCACCCGCGCCGGTGCCGCCATCTGCGGAACCTGACATCGGCGAAACCGCGCTGTTTACCGCTGCACAGCAGGATGGTTCTCTCACTGGGTATGAGGCCTATTTGCAAAGCTATCCTGAGGGAACCTATGCGGAAATTGCCCGCACCGAAATCTCCGCTCTAAAGGCCGGGCAGGCGCAGGACCCCGTCGGCGCAGAGCCGACCGACGCGGCGACAGTTGCAGGTGCTGAAACAACTGCGAGCGTGCCGAAACAAGCCGACGCGGGCCCGGTGACATTCGCCAGCCCGCTGGTTTCGGATCTGGCGCAGGTCAGTGGCCTCAGCCTGGCAGAGATCGTTAAGCAATCGCCAATGTTTCCTCCGATCGAGGGGCTGCCGGAAAGCTACTGGAAGACAGAGACCTGCAGCTCTTGCCATCAATGGACGCGCGACCGTCTTTGCACCCAGGCAAATACCTATCTGAGCCTCAATATGCAGCGGTCCTTGAACAAGCAGCACCCCTTTGGCGGGGTGATGAAGCGAAGCCTTAAGTCCTGGGCAGCGGGGGGCTGCCAATAGGGGCCGCAGGTCTGCGCAACCCTGTGTAGTGGCCCCCGGCCTCTGGCGGTTGGCGGCCTGGATGCGGCGTTCTAGCGGGGGGTGGTTTCAATCAAGAAATAGACCCATTCCCCTTTGAAATCAGTGGCTTGCTTTCGTGCCAGGGCAATTCTTTCGCGTAGGAAGTCCAGATAGGCCGCGGCGGGTTCGTTTATCGGGCGTGGGGCTTGGTATAGCGGTGCAGAGGCCGCAAAGGCGACGGCGATTTCCTGCCCGTAGGGTGGGCCAATTGTGATTTGCAGGCCCGGCTCTTCCGGCGTTCTGGCCCCCACCCGCTGGGCGCTTTTTGCCGGGGCAAGCCGCAGCGGGGCAGCGCCATTGGGGCTGAGGTGGATTACATCACCCGCAGCATCAAAATAATCCACGTAGATATAGGCTGGGTAGTCTGGTGCGGTCAGCTCAAAGAACAACTGTTCGCCGCCTGAATAGGCCAGCACCCGCGCCTGTGCATCTGTCCCCAGCAACAATGGATTGGTAATCTGGTCGGTGCTTTGCGGCAGGCCAACAGCTGAAATGCCGCTGAGCGCGCCACATTGCGGGCGCGGCAGCAACCGCATGCTGTCCTTGAGCGCGATATCACGCCCCATCTGCGCCTGTAGCGCGGCAAGAACCGGTGCACGCAGCGCGGCTTCGGGCAAGTGGCCGCGCAGCTCCAGGGTTGCGGTTTCGGGGTTGAACGCAACCTGTAAACGGGCGCAGGGCACCGCGCTAAGCAGGGCCTCCAGTCCATCGCGCAGATTGGCGGATCGTGCCGCCAGATCCCCCGGTCTGGTGAAGCTTTGAAATGCGGCCAGGGAAACAGGATCGACAGCGCCCATATCCTGCCCCTGAAAGGCCAGGGCGGCGGTGACCGGCGTGGCCTGTGGCGGGCTTTGCGAGAGCATGAGCGCGGCTGGCCTGGCCTCGGGCAGGGACTGTGCCGCCTGGCTGGGCAGCGTTTGTGCCGCAGGCAACGCGGAGGGCGCCGAGATCGGGGCAGGCGGGCTATTGGCCTGTGTCGCAGCAAGGGCAGGCGCGAAGTTGGCAAGGTTGGTTTTGCGCGCAGGTTCCGCGCTGGCGAACTGCGCGGCCAGGGTATTTGGGCGCAGCTGAGCGATGGCGGCTGGCTGGGCCTGCGCTGGTTGTGGGCTGGCCTGTTGTACGGGCAGCGGTTTGGCAGCGCTCGGGCGGCTTGGCGGCAGATCTGCGATCAGTGTCGTCGCCTGTGTTGCGGCTGAAATGGGCGCCTGTTGTTCTGCGTGGGTCGCTGTTTTGGTCGGCCTAGCCCTTGTCTGGGGCAAGGCCCCGGCGCTGAGGTTATCGCCTGTGGTTGCCAATTGTTTGCCGGGGTCTGCAGTGGGGGTGCGTGGTTGCGCCCGACTTCGCGCGATCTGTTGAGAGGCAAGCGTGAGGGCGCTTTCGGGGGTAGGTTGCTGCGGCACAGGCATCGGATTGAGAAGCGGTAAAAGAACCGTAATAACAGCAAGGTGAGCTAAAATTGACGTCCCGAAGGCCAGCGTCCATATGCCAATCCTTGATGTCATTTTCCCACCCCTGCGCTGGTCTCTGGTGTGACCACAAGCACTACATCGAGGAAGCCCAGAGCTTCGGCCAGGGAGACATGCGGCAGAACATGCCGCAGATCTGCGGAACGGTGGGCATTGATACGCAGACGTAATGCAGGGTCTTTGGCCAGCGCTTTGGCCAGCGCAGGCGAAATCTCTGATTTGGGCAAAGCATCGCCATCCAGCGCTAGCCTGCCGCTTTGCGAGATTGCCAGAGTGATGCCGCCCGTCGGCATATCCCGACCGGTTTGCGCCTGTGGCGGCGTGACCTCAAAGGGGGCGGTTGCGTCCATACGCCCGATCAGCATGAAAAAGACCAGCAGGAAAAACACCACGTCAATCAGGGCGATGATGGTCTCAGTGGGGACGGTTCGGCGGTTCTGTTTCAGTTTCACGGCCGGGCTTCCAATTGCAGAACCCGCATGTTTTTCACCCCGGTGCTGGCCGCCAGATCCATCAGAGAAATCAGCGCCTGGGTTGGTGCCGCGCCGGAGGGAAGGATCATCAGTTGGGTCTTTGGGTCGAGGGCAAGGCTGTGGCGCAAAAGGTGATCCAGGGTTTCGCTGGACAGCGCCTGGGTGCGCAGGTGCGGCGTACCAGTGGCATCCAGCCGGATCATAAGCCGTCGTTGCGCCGAACCGTCCGAACTGACCGCTTCATCTACCGGGCGCAGCGCCGGGATCATATCCAAGTTGAGATAGCTAGAGGTCACCATGAAAAATACCAATAGAATCAACATTACATCGATCATCGGCACCAGAGAGATCAGGGCCTGGGGGCGCGGGCGTCTAGCTAGCTGCATGGCGGCCTCTGAAAGGGGGGGCAATGCGCGTTACTGGCCATGATCTGCCAACATTAGCTGTCCAACTGCGCTTTCGATCATTTGCGCTGCCCGGTCGATACGCGCGGCAAAAAGACCGGCGGCAATTGCCGCTGGGATGGCCACAACCAGCCCGGCGGCCGTGGTCAGCAGCGCCTGCCAGATACCGCCGGCCAGAACCGAGGCATCGGCAGCCCCCTGCGCCAGCTCCAGCTCTTGGAACGATTGGATCATGCCCAGCACTGTTCCCAACAACCCGAGCAGGGGGGCGACCATGGCGATCAGCTCTAGCAAGCGGATGAGCCCATTCATCCGCTGGACCTCTTCGTTGCCGCGGCGTTCCAGTTCTGCAATCAGGATGGGCCCCTTCAGACCGTTTTGCAGGGCCTCCATTGCATAGCGCAGCACCCGGTCTGCCGGCGCCCGGTCTGCGACGATATCGCTTTGCGCGCCCGGCCTATCGCCGCTTTGCCAGCGGGCGATGGCGGCGGTGCGTTGTGTCGTTCCAGAGGTCACCGGCCAGAGCTGCGCCAGCTTCACCGCGATCACGGTCAACGAGAGCAAAGAGATTGCGGCCAGCAGGGCAATCACCGGTCCACCATTTGTGAGGATCTGTAGCAGAAAACTCATGGCTATTTCACCAGTTTGGCGGAGCTGCGAGAGGCTAGATCCAGCAGTGGAAAGCAATCCATTTCCGCCTCGTTCTGCGGCTGGCAAGAGGTGATGTCATGCAGCAAAAACTCGGAAATATTGCTGCAGGCGGTTTCAGGAATTTCAAAGAGTTTTAACGTGGTGCGCTGCACTGGCAGAGGGGCCGCATCTACTGAGAGCAGCCGGTCGATGATGCCGACCCCATCTAGAATGGCCAGCGACATTTCAAAGCCCGCAAAGCTCTTGCCGGTCTGGTTGCGAAACAGAAAAAAGGCGCGGCAGCCGCCGCCCTCGATCTCTTCCATTTTGTTCAGCTCGACCAGCAACGACCCGTCGGCAGAGGTGGCGGTTTCACTAAGCGCCTGCATCGGCAGCAGGGCCAGCAGTACCAGCGCAGCACCGCGGGCAATCAGGGGGGAAGAGGGGCAGGGTAGGGGCATCGCAGTCTCCAGTGGGTTTGAAACAGGGTTTGCAAGGGGCGGTGGGATATGACGGCGACGCCGAATTATACCAGCGAGGTCAGGGCTTTTTCGATCTTGTCCATGGCATCCCGGGCACCGTCCAGGTCGCGTTGTTTCAACAGTTTGGCGGCTTTGTGGATGGCGCGGGTCAGCCGGTCGCGGGCGGGGCCAGGGGCGCGTGCCACATCCGCCTGCAGGCTCTGGGCACGTTTGACCTGTTCCCCGAGTGAGCGCGTATCTGTGGCGCGTTGACCGCGTTTGAGAGTGGTTTCTTCGTCCTCGCGGTCTTTGCCAAGGGCGGCGATGGCGCGTTCACTGACAAGAATCAGCACCTCGGCCTCTTGCAGCCGCCCGGCATTGATCAGGGTCACCGATTTTGCCAGTGCACGGTTGAGCTTCAGTTCCAGGGGGCCGGGGGCCAGGGCGATTCGTGGCTGTAGTCGTTTCATCCTCTGTTTCAGCGGCAACACCGCCTTTGGATCAATTTCGGGGGCGTCAATATCGCTGCTATCGGCCGAGCTGGGCGTGGTGGCCCCGCTGGCCGATTCCGGCTTTAGGCTGTCCAGAATATTGCCGCCATCGTCAAAGAACAGCACGTTCACCTTGGGGCGGTTGCTCTTTAGGAACCGTTTGAGCTGCAACAGCACCTTTGCCGAAGTCTGTTCGCAGGTCATTTCCATCTGATCGCCCTGTACAACATAGGTCCCCCAAAGCATGGGAGGCTTGCCACCGGCCTTCTTCAGGGGCGCGCGCAGGGCTTCGGGTTTGTTGCCGGGTTGGATCATCAAAAGGGCATCTTTGGTGTCATCCAGACAGAAGCCAAAACTGGTCCGTCGCTTGGTGCCCTCGCGCACCATCGCCCTTATTTCGTCACCGGTAACACGGTCAGCACACATCACCACCACTCACAAAAAGGTGCAAAAACAATTGACTTTAAGATGGCGATAAGGCTCACTCGACGTCAAGTTATTGTTTTGTAAGTGGCGTGCCTGGAGGCTGCCGCATCTCTGTATATCCATATGGTATGTGGTTTTTTCCGATCGCGCTTGACCTGGTTTTTGGGGGGTCAACTGTATGGATCTGGCTGTTTTCTTACAGTCCAAAGGGGAAGACGCCCCCAGCGGGGATAATCTTGAATACGACCCGGCCTTCACAGAGATGGCGCTTGCCGCGCAGCCTGGTGAAGAGACTGTTGTCGGTGATGAGCGCGTTGACGCAACCGACCCGGATTATCCAACCGTAGAAGAAAAGGCGCTGGATGTTCTGGCGCGCAGCCATGATCTGCGGGCCGCGGTATTCTTGACAGATGCGGTGCTGCAACGCGATGGGCTGGTTGGCTTTGCCCAGGGCATCAGTTTTATCCGTGGCTGCTTGGAACAGTTCTGGCCGAGCTGTCACCCAGAGCTGGACGAAGACGACGGCGACCCGATCATGCGAATCAATGCGGTGCAGGATCTGTGCGGGCAGCCCGATGGGATGGGGGGGCCGTCGCCCGTATTTCGCTCTTTGCGGCGCTGCGCGTTAAGCGACAGTCGCGGCTTTGGTCGCTTTAGCCTGCGCGATATTGAAATTGCCGAAGGGCTGCTGGCTGCACCCGACAGCATGGATACAGTCCCGGATCGTGCCACCATCGGGGCGGCCTTCCAGGACAGCGACAGTGCTGCAATTGCAGAACGTCTTGTTGCTGTCGAACAGGCCGAGCAAGACGTCCGGGCGATTTCGGCGGTGTTTGACGCGCAGACGCCGGGGCAGGGCCCGGAATTGGACCCGCTGATTAAACTGCTGCGCCAGATCAGCAAACGGCTGCGCGACTATGGCGACCTCAGGGACGTCCCGGCGACAGAGGCGAACGATGAGGCGGCTGATGACACAGAGGCGGCTGTTGCACCGGGGCGCGGTGGTGCGGTGCCTGGTGCAATCAATTCGCCCACTGATGTGGCCAATACGCTGGATCGCATTATTGCCTATTACCAGCGGGAAGAACCCTCTAGCCCGCTGCCCTTGTTGCTGGAACGTGCCAAGCGCCTGGTGGGGGCTGATTTCCTTACCATTGTGAATGACATGGCGCCGCGTGGTCTGGAAAATGTGCAGCTGATCGGCGGCCTGGAGGATGACGACTGACAAAATCGAGGGGGAGGCAAGTGCCCAAGCCGTGCAAAAGAGGTGTTTTTGTCACGAGGCCTTGTCAAGTTTGATGACGAGTTAAGGAGAGCTAGATGGCTGGAAGTTCACAAAAGTTCATTGCCCGTAATCGGGCGCCACGGGTGCAGATCGAATATGATGTGGAACTGTATGGCGCCGAAAAGAAGGTCCAGCTGCCCTTTGTCATGGGGGTTTTAGCGGATCTCACCGGCAAATCCGAGGTCGAGCAACCCTCCGTCGCGGATCGCAAATTTCTGGAAATAGACGTCGATAACTTTGACAGCCGGATGAAATCCATGGCACCACGCGCCGCCTTTACCGTGCCCAATACCCTGACAGGTGAGGGCAATATGGCGGTCGATATCACCTTTGAAAGTATGGATGATTTCAAGCCCGCAGCCATCGCCGCCAAGGTGGCGCCGCTGAAAGAGCTGTTGGAGGCGCGCAGCCAGCTGAGCAATCTGATGACCTATATGGATGGCAAAACCGGGGCCGAAGACCTGATCACCAAGATCATCCAGGACCCCAGCCTGCTGAAGACCCTGGCAGCCCAGCCCAAACCCGGCGGTGACGCCGATGGCGACACGGAATAGGAGGTAGATATGGCAGAAGAACAACTCCAGACCGAGGTCGCCCCGGATGAAAGCGCCTTTGGTTCCAGTGAATTTGCAAGTCTGTTGCAAAAGGAATTTCGCCCCAAGTCCGACCAGGCCAAAACGGCGGTGGAAAGCGCGGTCAAAACCCTGGCAGAACAGGCCTTGGCCAATGCCGGGCTGATTTCGGATGATGCGCTGCGGTCGATCGAAAGCATTGTGGCCGAGATCGACAAAAAGCTGACAGAGCAGGTCAACCTGATCCTGCATAACGAAGAATTCCAGCAGCTTGAAAGCGCCTGGCGCGGGTTGCATTATCTCGTCAACAATACCGAAACCGACGAGATGCTGAAAATCCGGGTGATCCCGATCACCAAAAAGGAACTGGGCAAGACTTTGAAGAAATTCAAAGGCACCGCCTGGGACCAGTCACCGATTTTCAAGAAACTCTATACCGAAGAATTCAGCCAGTTGGGGGGCGAACCCTATGGCTCTTTGGTGGCTGATTTCCATTTTGACCATTCGCCACCGGATATTGAACTGCTGGGTGAGATGTCGAAAATTGCCGCCGCCGCCCATGCGCCGCTGATCACTGGTGCCAAGCCGTCGCTGTTTCAGATGGACAGCTGGTCGGAACTGTCCAATCCGCGCGATCTGACCAAAATCTTTCAGACCCCGGAATATGCCGCCTGGCGGTCGTTGCGCGAAAGCGAGGATTCCAAATATGTCGGGTTGGCAATGCCGCGGTTTCTGGGCCGGATGCCCTATGGCTCCAAAACAGATCCGGTGGATGAATTCGCCTTTGAGGAAGATACAACAGGGGCCGATAGCGAAAAATATGCCTGGGTGAATGCGGCCTATGGCATGGCCACCAATATCACCCGCTCGTTCAAATCCTATGGCTGGTGCTCGCGCATTCGCGGGGTTGAAAGCGGTGGCACCCTGGAAGAGCTGCCCTCGCATACTTTCCCGACCACTGATGGCGGGGTGGATCAGAAATGCCCCACCGAGATTGCCATTGATGACCGGCGCGAAGCCGAGCTGGCCAAGAACGGCATGATGCCGCTCTTGCACCGCAAGAATACTGATGTGGCAACATTCATGGGGGCGCAATCTCTGCACAAGCCCACCGAATATGACGACCCGGATGCAACCGCCAACGCCAACCTTGGCGCGCGTTTGCCCTATCTTTTTGCCACCTGCCGCTTTGCGCATTACCTGAAATGCATGGTGCGCGACAAGGTTGGGTCGTTCAAAAGCCGTCAGGACATGGAATCCTGGCTGCAGAACTGGATCAACAATTACGTTGATTTCAACGCCGATATTTCATCCGAGAACGAAAAGGCGCGCAAACCTCTGGCGGCGGCCGAAGTGGTGGTCGAAGAGGTCGAGGGCAACCCGGGTTATTACAGCTCAAAATTCTTCCTGCGCCCGCACTACCAGCTGGAAGGCCTGTCGGTCTCGCTTCGGCTGGTGTCAAAATTGCCCTCGGAAAAGGGAGGCTGACAACCACTCTGGCCTCAAATTTTTGTCAATGAGTTACGGTTTGAAAGGATAGCAAAATGGCTGCTAGCATGTTCGTGGAAATCTCGGATATCGAGGGTGATGCCACCGAAGATAAACACAAGAACTGGATTGTCATTCAGTCTGCCAACTGGAATGTGGAACGCGCGGTTGAAATGACCGACCTGGGATCGACCCAGCGCATGCATTCCAATTCCAATTTTGGCAAGATCGAGCTGACGTCGCAGATGGGCAAGGCATCGAACGAGCTGGCCAAATCGGTTGCCAACGGCACCGTACGCCCGGAAATCATCATGCATTGGTGTCGTTCTGGTGATGCCCAGGCCGAAGGTCTGCTGGAATATTCCGTGTGGAAGCTGAAAGATGTGGTGATCGACAGCTATTCGATCTCGGCCACTGATGACGGCATCCCAGAGGAGACCTGGTCGCTGGCCTATGCCGCGATTGAGCACACCTATAAATCCACCAACCAAAAGACAGGTAAGTTGGAAAGCCCGATTGTTTTCCAATGGAACGTTCAAACCGGCAAATTCGAGTATTGATTTGCCCTTCCCTCGGGCGTGGCTGCACGTCCGGGGGCTTTATGTGTATTTGACATGGCGGAGTATTGCCCATGACCCCTGAAGCGCATTTGCGGGCTGGTGATCCGGAACAGGCCCTGGCCTCCTTGCAGGCCCAGGTGCGCGCGGATCCTTCCAATGCCAAGCTGCGGATCTTTCTGTTTCAGCTGCTCTGCATAATGGGAGACTGGAAGCGGGCGGTGGCGCAGCTGCGGCTGAGCGCCGAACTGGATGCCGGGGCAACTGTCATGGCGCAGGCCTACCGAGAGGCCATCTTATGTGAGGTTTACCGCGAAAAGGTGTTCAAGGGCGAAAAAGACCCTTTGATCCTGGGCGAGCCAGACCCCTGGCTGGCGCAGTTGATCGAGGCGCAGAAACAACTGGCCCAGGGCCATGTGGATCAGGCGCAGGCCCTGCGCGAGGCTGCCTATGCGGCGGCCCCGACAACGGCGGGAACAGTGAATGGCACAGCCTTTGACTGGATTGCCGATGCCGATATGCGCCTTGGCCCGGTGCTGGAGGTGATCCTGAATGGGCGCTATTTCTGGCTGCCCTTTGCCCAGATCCAGAGCCTTGAAATCGATGAACCCAGCGATCTGCGCGATACCGTTTGGATGGCAGGCACGTTGACCCTGGCCAATGAAGGTGCCTTGGCGGTGCTGATCCCAACCCGCTATCCTGGCAGTGAAACGGCGGATCCAGCGGCCCAACTAGCGCATACGACCCATTGGCAAGAGGCCGGTGGCGGGGCCTATATTGGTCTGGGACAGCGGCTTTTGACCATCGGTGACGAGGATTTCGCCCTGATGGATATCCGCCAGCTGCAGATCGGCGACGCCGGTGCTGATGATGCGCTGGACAACAGTGATGCTTTGGGCGGCAGCGATGGCTGACAAGATGCTTGCCGAACGCCTGCAACCTTCGCTGTTGGATCGATTGACGGACAACGCACCGAGGGATCGCAAGGAAAGCCGCGATGCGCGGGTGATTGATCTGAACCGGCTGCGCGAAATCATTCAACGCGATCTGTCCTGGCTGCTCAACACCCAAAATGCCGGACGTCAGATTGATGGCGACCGCTACCCAGCGGTGGCGGGTTCCGTATTGAACTATGGGCTGAGCGAAGTAACGGGCGAGTTCTCGACCACCGAAAAGGCCGAAAGGATCCGCCGCGCGATTGAACAGGCCATCACCAGTTTTGAACCCCGCATTATCGAAGGCACGGTGGATGTGCAGTTGATTGGCGATGTGGAGGCGGCAGGCATGACCATTGGGCTGGATATCCGCGCCGACATGTGGGCGCAGCCGCTGCCGCTGGAATTGTACCTGCGCAGCAAGGTCGATGTGACCACCGGAGAAGTCAAAATGGAACGGGGGCTCTGATCATGGATACCCGCCTGCTGGGCCATTATGAGAACGAGCTGAACTATCTGCGCGATATGGGCGCAGAATTTGCAGCTGCCTACCCCAAGATCGCCTCGCGCTTGGGGATGGAGGGGGTCGAGGTTCTGGACCCCTATGTTGAACGGCTGCTGGAAGGCGTTGCCTTTTTGTCGGCGCGCGTCCAGCTAGAGCTGGAGCTGCAATATCCCAATTTCACCTCGAACCTTCTGGAAATCATCTATCCGCATTATCTGGCACCAACCCCGTCGATGATGATTGCGCGGCTTGACCCGGACCCCAGCAATTCGGCGGTCAAAAGCGGCTATCTGATGCCGCGTGGCTCGGTGCTGCGCTCGCGCCTGCAAGACGGCGCGCAGACCGCTTGCGAATTTCGCACCGCTGCCGATCTGACGCTTTGGCCGGTAGAAATTACAGAGGCGCAGTATATCGACGGGCGTGGTGATCTGGTGGCCGCCGGGGTGGCCGCCGGCTATGAGGCCCGCGCCGGGATCCGGCTGCGCCTGAAACGCAGCGACGGAGAACCGCTGCGCGACCTCGATATGGATCGCTTGCAGATCTATCTGGGCAATGCTGCCGGCAACAGTTGGCCATTGCTGGAACTCTTGTGCACCCAAGTGCAGGGCATCGTGGCGCGCTCGACCGATCGGCGGGCAGACTGGCAGCTTCCCCTGCCTGACGGGGCGGTGGTGCAAAAGGGCTTTTCCCGCGATGAGGCGCTGTTGCCGGTGCCCGCGCGGGTGTTTGATGGTTACCGCCTGCTGCAGGAATTCTTTGCCATGCCCGAGAGGTTTCGCTTTGTTGAACTGCAGGGGCTGCGCCCGGCGCTGCAACAAAGCACCGGGGCAGAGGTGGATCTTTACATTCCGCTGCGCGAAGGGCTGCGCGAAGCGGCACCTGTGGTCCTGCCCGAGGTATTTCAGATCAATTGTATCCCGGCGGTGAACCTGTTTGAAAAGCGCTGCGATCGGGTGCGGCTGACCACACGCGACACCGAACATCAGGTTATTCCCAACCGCACGGCGGGGCTTGATTTTGAAATCTACGCGCTGAAAAAGGTGATCGGGATCAGCGGCGAAGGCGCCGACGATATCGAGTTCCGGCCGTTTTATTCATCCGATGATTTCACGGCTGCCGGCGAAACCCACCCGGCCTATTACACTCTGAAACGGCGCATGCGGGAACGATCCGAAAAGGAACGGCTGCGCGGGGTGCGTTCGTCTTATCTCGGCTCTGAGGTCTACCTGACGCTGGTGGATCGTTCGCAGGCGCCCTATGGGCCGGATCTGGAACAGTTGGCGGTACAGGCGATCTGTACCAATCGCGATTTGCCACTGCTTTTGGCGGCCGGCAATGAGGGTCTGTTTCATCTGCCCGAAGGTGGCCCGGTCAAGCAGATCACGCTGCCGATTTCACCAACGCGGCCGCATCCGTCGCTGGGGCAGGGGGATACCGCCTGGCGGCTGATTTCACATCTGAGCCTGAATTATGTGTCGATTGCCGACAGCGGGCGCGGCCAGGCCGCCGAAGCCCTGCGCGAACTGGTTGGCCTATATGCGCCGCTGGGAAACCGGGTCACCGAAAAGCAGCTAGAGGGTATTGTCTCGGTTTCAAGCCGCCCCATCGTGCGCCGGATGAGCGATGAAATCCTGTCAACGGCGGTGCGTGGGATGGAAATATCCATCGGTTTTGACGAGAGCTTTTTTGAAGGCAGCAATATCTATGCGCTGGGGGCGGTGCTGGAACGGTTCTTCCATGGCTACGCCAGCATCAACACATTCACCGAAACCGTACTGACAACTGAAAAACGAGGGGAAATCGCCAGATGGCGACCACAAAAGGGCCTGGGCCGAATGATCTGAGCCACTTTGACCGGCTGGCCAAAGCCCCTGAGGAACACCATGTTTTTCAGGCCCTGAGGGTATTGGAAGCGCATTACCGGGACTCTCCTCGCCTGGGCGAGAGCCGCCGCCCGCGCCAGGATCCGTTGCGCCTGGGGCAAGAGGCAGAACTGGCCTTTCCGCCCTCAACCATTGCCAGTTTCACCCCCGCCACCAAGGACGGTCCAGCCCGGTTGACCAATCGGTTCTTTGGGCTGTTTGGCCCGCAGGGGCCACTGCCACTGCATATGACTGAATATGCCCGCGATCGCTACCGCAACCATCGGGACCCAACGCTGGTGGGCTTTGCCGATATGCTGACGCATCGGATGATGTCGCTGCTCTATCGGGCCTGGGCCGAGGGCGCTCCGGCGGTCAGTTTTGATCGCGACGAAGATCCGCTGGCGGACCGGGTGGCGGCGCTGGCGGGTTATCACGGTACGGGGCTGCGCAACCGAGATGAGATGCCGGACCTGTCCAAGCTGCATTTCACCGGAATCATGGCGCAGGGTACCAAGACGCCTGCAGGGCTGGTGGCGCTGCTGTCGGATTTCTTTCAGGTGCCGGTGCATCTGGAAGAATTTGTCGGTAGCTGGCTAGAGCTGGAACCGGATGACCGCTGGCAGATGGGGCGCGGGCAGGGGGGCTTGGGGCAGAACACCAGCCTTGGCGAGAGGGTCTGGAGCCGGTCTGCCAAGTTTCGCCTGCGTATCGGCCCGCTTAGCCTGCAGGATTATGAACGCCTATTGCCGGGCGGTGCGGCATTGGCGCGTTTGCGGGCGATTGTGCGCAATTACCTGGGGGATTTTCTGGATTGGGATGTGAACCTGGTGCTTGCCGGCGATGCGGTGCCGCGCGCCAGTCTTGGCGGCACAACCCGGCTGGGTCATACCAGCTGGATTCGCAGCCGCCCGGACCCAGAGGCGGACCAGGCGGATGTGAGCGATTTGTATTTGTACCCCGGTCTACACGCCGGAACGTAAGAGTGCCTATAGGGAGTGAAGTGACATGACCGAGATCAGCCGTGTGGCGCTATTTGGGAAGCTCAATAAACTGGGCTATCAGGCGGTAGAGGGAGCAACCGTATTCTGCAAGATGCGCGGCAATCCCTATGTGGAACTGGTGCATTGGATGCATCAGCTCTTGGCCCAGCCGGATAGCGATCTGCATCGAATTATCGCACATTACGATCTCGATACTGGTAAAATCTCCAGCGAAATGACCCGCGCGCTGGACATGTTGCCGCGCGGTGCCTCGGCGATTTCGGATCTGAGCGATCATTTGATGGATGCGATGGAACGCGGCTGGGTCTGGGGCTCGTTGCTGTTTTCCGCCAGCCAGGTGCGCAGTGGCTATCTGCTGTTGGGGATGCTGAAGACACCCGCGTTGCGCAATATTCTCACCTCGATTTCGCCAGAACTGGCGCGGATTGGCGCCGATGATCTGGCCGATAACTTTGCTGCAGCCACCGATGGCTCCCCCGAGGCTGGGATGTCGGCCCAGGATGGCAGCAAGGTCACCGGTGGCGGGGCCGAACCCGGCGAGACCTCTGCCGCTATGGCCCCCGGTGCCATGGGCAAGGGAGAGGCGCTGGCGCAGTTTTGCACTGATCTGACGGAACAGGCCCGCGCGGGCGAGATCGACCCGATTGTGGGGCGCGATGAAGAGATCCGCCAGATCGTCGATATCCTGATGCGGCGACGCCAGAACAACCCCATCCTTACTGGAGAGGCCGGGGTGGGTAAGACGGCAGTGGTCGAAGGTTTTGCCCTGCGGATTGCGCGCGGAGATGTGCCACCGGCCTTGCAGAATGTGCGGCTCTTGGTGCTGGATATCGGGCTGTTGCAGGCTGGGGCTTCGATGAAGGGGGAATTCGAAAACCGGCTGCGTCAGGTGATTGATGAAGTTCAGGCCAGTCCGGAGCCTATCGTGATGTTTGTCGATGAAACCCATACGCTGGTGGGGGCCGGCGGCGCGGCAGGCACTGGCGATGCGGCCAACCTGCTGAAACCGGCCCTGGCCCGTGGCACCCTGCGTACTATCGGTGCAACCACTTGGGCGGAATACAAGAAATATATTGAGAAAGACCCGGCTCTGACTCGCCGCTTTCAGGTGGTAAAAATCGACGAACCCTCGGTGCCAAAGGCGATACTGATGATGCGGGGCATTGCTTCGATGCTGGAAGGGCACCACCGGGTGCAGATTCTGGACGAGGGTATTGAGGCTGCCGTCAGCCTGTCGGCCCGCTATATTCCGGCGCGGCAACTGCCGGATAAATCGGTAAGTCTGCTGGATACTGCCTGTGCCCGCGTTGCCGTCAGCCAACACGCGGTTCCAGCAGAGGTTGACGACAGTCAGCGCCGGATCGAGGCCCTGACCACCGAGCTGGAGATCATCAGCCGCGATGAAACCGCCGGCTATGAGGTGGCAGAGCGACGCCTGGCCGTAGCGGATGCAAAGGCCCGCGAGGAAGAGCGCCTCGCCGCTCTGACCATCCGTTGGGACAATGAAAAAGCGGTGGTCCAGGAGATCCTCGACCTGCGCGCCAAGCTTCGAGAGGGGGCCGCGCCCGTGGATGATGCCGCAGATGCTGGGGAAGAGGCGGCCGAGGGCACATCGAATAGCCCGCTAACCGAGGAAGAGCGCGCCGCCCTGATGCAGCAGCTCAAGGGTAAGAATAGCGAATTGGAAGTGCTGCAGGGTGATTCCGCCCTGATCTTGCCGATTGTCGACCAGCAGGCGATTGCCAGCGTGGTGGGCGACTGGACTGGCATCCCGGTTGGCCGCATGGTCAAGGATGAAATCGACACCATCCTGCACCTCGAAGAACATCTTGCTAAGCGGGTGATCGGTCAGGATCACGCGATGCAGATGATCGCCAAACGGATCCAGACCAGTCGCGCCGGGCTGGACAATCCCAACAAACCCATCGGGGTTTTTCTACTCGCCGGGACCTCGGGCGTTGGCAAGACCGAAACGGCCCTGGCCCTGGCCGAGGTTCTCTATGGGGGGGAACAGAATGTCATCACCATCAATATGTCAGAATACCAAGAGGCCCATACCGTTAGCAGTCTGAAGGGCGCACCGCCCGGATATGTCGGCTATGGCGAAGGCGGCGTACTGACCGAGGCGGTGCGGCGCAAGCCCTATTCCGTGGTGCTGCTGGATGAGGTCGAAAAGGCCCACCCGGATGTGCATGAGATCTTTTTTCAGGTCTTTGACAAGGGCGTGATGGAGGATGGCGAAGGGCGGGTGATTGATTTCAAGAATACTCTGATCTTGCTTACCTCTAACGCGGGATCAGACATGATTATGGATATGTGTTCTGATCCAGACCTGATGCCCGCCCCGGAAGGCATCGCCAAGGCGCTACGCGATCCGCTGCTGAAGATCTTTCCGGCGGCGCTTTTGGGGCGTCTGGTGACCATTCCCTATTATCCGCTTACCCCAGATATGATTGGCGAGATCACCAAACTGCAACTGGGGCGCATCAAGAAACGGGTGGAAGAGGCCCACGGTGTGCCGTTTTCCTACACCGATGCGGTTGTCGACAAGATCGTCGCCCAGTGCCAGGAGCTGGAAAGCGGTGGTCGGATGATCGACACGATTGTGACCAATTCCATGCTGCCGGATATTTCCAACGAATTCCTGCGCCGCCTGATGGTGGGAGAGCAGGTCTCGACGGTGGCCATCGATGTGAACGAGGGGGCATTTTCATACAATTTTGACTGAGCCCCAGGCACAGCCCCGCAGCAGTGAAGAAGCCTGCAAGCCGCATCGCCTTATTGTGATCCGCCAACCAAATGGAGTCCTTCGTGCATCAGAGCGCCGACACCCAACTGACCCTACAGGATCGGGCCCGCATCTTTGTGGAACGCCCGGTCGTGACCAATGCCATTCTGGGGATCATCATCTTTAATGCGGTGACCCTTGGGCTTGGGACTTCTCATGTGGTGAACAGTCATATCGGTGGGTTGCTCGGCGTGATCGATAGCATGGTGCTTACCATTTTTGTGGCCGAGCTGGCGCTTAAACTGTTTGCCTATCGGCTCAAATTCTTTGCCTCGGCCTGGAATATCTTTGATCTCTTGGTGGTCAGCGTTGGCCTGTTGCCCGACAAACAGGGGCTGTCGGCCCTGCGTGGGCTGCGGGTCATCCGGGCGCTGCGGCTTTTGTCGGTGATCCCGCAGATGCGAAAGGTGGTGCAGGCGCTGCTTGATGCGTTGCCGGGCATGGGCGCGGTGATCGTGATGATCTCGATTGTCTTTTATGTCTTTGGGGTGATGGCAACGCTGATGTATGGCGCGGCCTTTGATGTCTGGTTTGGCACCCTTGGGCGGTCGCTTTATTCGCTGTTCCAGATCATGACGTTGGAGAGCTGGTCGATGGGCATCGTCCGCCCGGTGATGGAGGTTTACCCCATGGCCTGGTCCTTCTTTGTGCCTTTTATCGTGATCACTGCTTTCTCGGTGCTGAATCTCTTTATCGGTCTCTTGGTCAATACCATGCAGACCGCAGTGGAGGCCGAGGCCGAGGCCGAATTTGAACAGCTGCGCGAATTGGTGCGTCAGGAAACCGATGTGGTTGATGCCCATGTGATGGAGCTGCACGCCGAGCTGAAGGCCCTACGTCGTGAAGTCGCTGAGCTGAAAGGAGGCGACAATGGCGGATAGTTCACAGAAATTTATTGCCCGCAACCGGGCGCCACGGGTGCAGATCGAATATGATGTCGAACTATATGGCGCTGAAAAGAAGGTGCAGCTGCCCTTTGTTATGGGCGTGATGAGCGACCTTCTGGGTAAAAGTACCACATCGCAGCCTAGCGTCGAGGACCGCAAGTTTCTCGAGATTGATGTTGATAGTTTTGACAACCGGATGAAGGCCCTGGCACCACGGGCGGCCTTTCGGGTACCCAATACGCTGACCGGCGAGGGCAATCTGGACATAGATCTTACCTTTGAAAGTATGAGCGATTTTACTCCCGGTGCAATTGCTTCAAAGGTGGACGCCCTGCGCCCGCTACTAGAGGCACGGCAACAGTTGCGGACCTTGATGGCCTATATGGATGGCAAAGCCGGTGCCGAGGGTCTGATTGAACATATCCTGCAGGACCCGGCCCTGCTTTCGGCTCTGGCGGCTGGCGACAGCGCGGGCGCGACTGATCAGGACAATGCCTTGAACAGCCTGCGTGGGTTTGCGCAGCCCAAGGCGGCAGAGGACCAAAGCGCGGAGGTGCTTGCCGCATTGCGCAACATTGAACCGGCAGAGGTGTCGGCTGCTGCTGACAGTTCTGATGTGCTGCGGGATCTGGCCAGAGCGACAATCAGCGAACCGGAGCAAAGCACCCCGGCACATGCGGCCATACTGGATGATCTGGCGGCCTCTGCCCCATCCGATCCACAAGCGACGGAGGGCGAGGTCGATGAGGTCTTGCAAGATCTCGGCGCGCTTGGCGCTGAGGATGCTGCGGGGGGGGATACAAGCGAAGATAGCCTGGCGCAGGCGCTGGACAGTCTGGATGCGCCTGTGGAGCAAGACGGAGAGCCAACCGAGGATATCCTGAAAGAGCTTGCGGCGCAGGAACGCCCAGCAGAGGGTGGCGCAGGTGACCCGGCAGAAGAGGATCTTTCGCAGCTCTTGGGGGATCTGGTCACGCATGCCCCGGCAGAGGTTGCAGAAGCGACCCCTGAGCTGGGCGATATTCTTGAGAGTTTGAGTGACAAGGAAGCAGAGCAAGAAACCGGACCAGAGGTTGCTGACATTCTGTCCGATGTTGCAAGTCTGACGCCCGAGGCGGATTTTTCTGCCTCCGAAGACGCGGCGCTTGCCGACATTCTGGGGGATCTCGATCTGCAGGACCACGCGGGCGCTGCGGCAGATAACAACCCGGACCTGGGAGAACTGCTTGCAGATCTTGCGGAGACCCCGGTTGAAACAGACACCTCGGATGCGGCTGATTTGGACGATATATTGTCCGGGTTAGAGCCTGTTGTAGAAGAGAACGTCGAGGTCGAGGATCCGGATGCCGTGCTCTCGGGCCTTGTCGCTAAAGCCGAGGCGACCCCGCTGGTTAATGCCCCAAGCGAGGACGAGTTATCGGAGCTGCTTGCCGATCTGGATGCGCCATCTGATCCTGCGACAGCGGAAAACGCGGATCTCGACCTCGATGGCCTGTTGGGCGACCTTGTGGAGACCACTGCCGAAACGGATACCGCGCATGCGGCTGATTTGGGCGACATATTGTCCGGGTTAGAGCCTGATGCAGAAGAAAACGTCGAGGTCGAGGATCCGGACGCCGTGCTCTCGGGCCTTGCCACTGAGACCGAGGCGACCTCGCTGGTTAATGCCCCAAGCGAGGACGAGCTATCGGAGCTGCTTGCCGATCTTGATGCGCCATCTGATCCAGCGATAGCGGACAGCGCGGAGCCTGGCCTCGACGATCTGTTGGGCGACATTGCGGAAGGCCCCGGCGCGCCAGAGGCTGCAACGCTGGCGGCGGATTTATCGGATCTGGATGATCTGCTTGGGGATCTGGAGGCAGAGCCTGCGATGGCAGTGCCAGAACAGGATGCAAAACCGGTCATAAGCGAGCCGGAATTTGCCTATGGCACGATCACTGCGCAGCGTCCGTCATCGCAGCAGTTGCAGCGCAAACGCTTTCGTATCGCCCTGTTCGGGGATTTTTCGGGCCGTGCTGCGCGCGGGCAGGTAGAGACCGGTCCCGCCCTAGCGGCCCGCCCGCCCATTGTTCTGGATCCGGATACCCTGGAAGAGGTGATAAAGCGGTTTGCTTGCGAGCTGGTCCTGCCGCTTGGGGCGGAGGGTGCGGGGCAAGAGGCTATCTTGGTCAAACTCTCGGAGTTTGACGATCTGCACCCGGATGAATTGTTTGAAAACGTGGCCCTGTTTTCAGAGCTGGTCAGTCTGCGCAAGCAGTTGCAATCGGGGGTTACCGTTGACCATGCCAGCCGCAGTCTGGCCGATTGGGCCAAACGCTTTGGCACGCCCGTTCGGGTGCCTAGGCGCGCGTCTGGCGGGCAGGCGGTACCGGCCGATCGACGGCTGAGCGCCTTTCAGCAGCTGATTGGGGATCAGGGCAACAGTCTGCGGGAGGCTTCGGCGATTGATGCGCTTTTGGCGCGGATCGTCGGGCCGCATATTCGCGCCCTGCCCAACCCGGATGTCGCGGCGATGCAGCAGGCCGTGGATGCGGCCCTGTCGGATGCGATGCGTCTGGTGCTGCACCACCCTGAATTTCAATCGGTTGAGGCCCAGTGGCGCTCGTTGGATCTGATCGCCCGCTCGGTCGAGGTGGACGATACGCTGGAAGTCGTGCTTTACGATGTTTCCGCCGAGGAGCTGGCCGCAGATCTGGCGACGGCGGATGATCTTTCGCAAAGCGGCCTGACCCGTTTGCTAACCGAAGGGCCGCTGGATCCTGAAACCGGGCGCGGCGGCTATTCGGCGTTGATTGGGCTCTATGGGTTTGAAGAAACCCCGCCCCATGCCGAGCTGCTGGGCCGCATCGCGCGGGTGGCAGCGCATGTGGATGCGCCCTTTTTCACCAGCCTATCGCCGGGGTTCTTGACGATGGCCAAGCAGGACCGTGCGCCGTTGGTGGCCCGGGCCTGGGACACGTTGCAACAGATGCCAGAGGCCGGACATCTGGGCCTAGTCAGCCCGCGGTTTCTGCTGCGCCGCCCCTATGGTGCCAAGAGCGATCCGCTGGACAGTTTTGCCTTCGAAGAGTTTACACAGAGCGAAGGGCTGCGCGGTATGCTCTGGGGTAATCCGGTTGTACTGGTGACAATCCTGTTGGCGCGCTCTTTTAAGGAAAATGGCGCGGCGATGCAGCTGGGTTCGATCATGTCGTTGGGGGGTATGCCCTATCATACGGTGACAGATCGCTTTGGCGATCAGGTGGCGTTGCCCTGTACCGAACGCAATATTGATCTGGACAAAATCGCCATGGCCAACGACCGGGGCGTTATGGCGCTCAGCGCGGTCAAGGGCCGCGATGAGTTGCGCCTGACCTCGTTTTTCTCTGTTGCCGGGTCAGAGATTCTTGGCCCCTGGAGCGGGGTTCCGGCACCAGCACCGTCGCCTGCCGACCCGCGTGAAAAGACCGGTCCGGCAGCGCAGGAACCGCAGCCAGATAGCGCGTCAGAGACGGGGCCAGAACCAGCCCCGGCCCCAACAGATGCCGCCGCAGATCCGGGGTTAGATGATTTGGGACTGGATGATCTGGATCTTGAGGGCACCGCCAGCACGGCCGCCTCGGTTGGCGGCGACAGCGATCTGGATGATCTGGATGCGCTCTTGGCTGGTTTTGACGCCGAAAGCGGGGCTGCAGGGGATGGTGATACGGCTGACAGTGGCGAAATGGACGCCGAATTGGCGGCGCTGCTGGCGGATTTATGATGCGGAATTTCAGAATGACAGGGGCGCATTTTCGCCCAGATTTAGGCCCGGCCCCCGATGTGGGCAGCCCAGTCCCGAATGGGAAAAGGAGGAGCCATGGTTGAGAGCAAAGCACATGACAGTGACATGGTCTGGATGTCCGGCAGCTATTCCGTTCGGGATCTGATGCTGAAACGTGCCATCGTGCGCGAAGGATTGAGCAGGCTGACCGAAACAACGGTAGAATTCCAATCCAAGAACAAGGCGGTCAAGCTGGAAGACATCGTGGGCCAGACGATGAACCTGCATGTCCAGACCGATGCAGGCACTGATCAGAAGTTCTCGGGTCTCTGTGTCTCGGTTGAAAATATGGGCTTCCGCGATGGATATGGGCTCTATGTTGCCGAGGTGCGCCCCTGGTTCTGGTTGCTGACCCGCACCAGCGACAGTCGTGTGTTCCAAGAGCTGTCGGCGGTGGATATCATTCTGCAGATCTTTAGCGAAAACGGCTTTAGCGATTATCGCAACCGGCTGAGCGAAAGCTATGCGCCGCGCGAATACTGCCTGCAATACCGCGAAAGCGATTATGATTTCATCTGCCGCTTGATGGAGGAAGAAGGGATCTATTTCTACTTCGACAGCACCAGCGATAAAAACGCGGCAGAGAGCCTGGTGCTCTGTGATGGGATGAGTGGTCATTCGCCGGTGAATGGCGAGCCAAAGGTGAAATTTTATGCGCGCGATGACCGGGATCGGCGCCGCGAAGATCATATCTCGGAATGGGCCCAGGAAGAGGTGCTGACAGGCGGCAAGGTGACGTTGACGGATTTTGATTTTCTGTCGCCAGCGGCAGACTTGCAGGTCAAGAATGCCATTCCCAAAGGCAGTCACAGTCATAAGGATTTTGAGCGCTACGACTATCAGGGCCGCTATCGCAAGGACACTGCACTTGGCGATAAACGGGCGCGGGTGCAGATGGAAGCGGAAGCCATTCGTCACAAACGCTGGCGCGGTGCCGGCAGTCTGCGTACCCTGGGAACCGGCTATACCTTTCAGTTGGAAAATCATCCGGACAAGCCGGCAAATGGTGAATATCTGGTGGTGGATGCGACCCATTATTTGCAGGTGGCGGGTGACTACAACGAACGGGAAAAACGCACCACTGCCGCCGCCGAAGAGGGCGAGATGCGCCGCGATATCAAGCCGCGCAATATGGACTTCCCCGAAGAGGTCAAGGGTGATGCCTATGCCTGCACCTTTGGCGCCATCGAAAAACACGAACAGTTTCGCGCACCGCTGACCACCCCCTGGCCCCAGGTGCCGGGCCTGCAGACCGCAACGGTTGTGGGCCCCAGCGGCGAGGAAATTCTGACGGATAAACATGGCCGCATCAAGATCGAGTTCCACTGGGACCGCGAGGGCAAGACAGATGAGACCTCTTCTTGTTTTGTGCGGGTGGTCACCCCCTGGTCGGGCAAAAACTGGGGCATGGTTGCGGTGCCGCGCATCGGCCAGGAAGTGGTGGTGCAGTTTGAGGACGGCAACCCGGATCGCCCGATCTGCACCGGTATGCTTTATAATGCCGATACCATGCCGCCCTATACCTACCCCGATGATCAGACACAGCTGGGGATAAAGACCAACTCCTCCAAGGGGGGGGGCGGTTATAATGAGCTGATGTTTGACGACAAGAAGGACGAAGAGCTGATGCGGGTGCAGGCGCAAAAAGATCATCAGATGTTGATCAAGGACCGCTCTGCTGTCACCATCGGACTGGATGCTCCGGACCCCGAAGTCAGCGCTGCGGATGAAAAAAGCTATGCGCTGACCGTGAAACAGCACATGGATGAGGTGGTCAAAACGGGCAACCGAACCGAGGTGGTCGAAACCGGCGACAAGGCGGAAACCATCCAGACTGGTAATATGACGCTGGATGTAGATACCGGCAATCTGACCGAAACCATCGCCAAGGGGAACCACGAAGAAACGGTCAGCCTTGGCAATCTGACGGTGGATGTCACGGCGGGCAAGGTCAAGATGACTGCGGGCCAGGAAATCCTGCTGCAGGTTGGGCCCTCTTCGGTGAAAATTGATAACTCTGGGGTGACCATCAAGGGGCCCATGATCAAGGTCGAAGGCAGCGCCATGGTTGAGGCCAAGGCGCCAATGACAACCGTCAAGGGCGATGCGATGCTGACCCTCAAGGGCGGCCTGACGATGATCAACTAGGGTGGGGAATATGTCGGAAAATTTTGAAAATCTGGTCAAGCTTCCGCCTGATCCCGTGGCCAAACTGCTGTCGCATGCCAATGTCTTGTTAAAGACCCCGCTGCAGGCCCCGCCCACGGCCCCGGCGGCGATGGTGCTGCAAGAACTCTATCAAAAGGAGGCGCTGGTGGATTTGCTGCGTTTGCTGGGTGTCTTGCTGCCGCCGCGTGAACGGGTCTGGTGGGCCTGTCTGGCAGCGCGGGATTACATCGGGCCGCGTTCGGATAAGGATCCGGCTTCGCTTAGCTGTTCAGAGGCCTGGGTGCGGGACCCCAGCGAAGAAAACCGCGATGCGGCGCGGCTGACGCTGGATCATGCCTATGTCGATGATGACACGGTGAACTGCGCCCTTGCGGTACTCTATGCGCCGGGCACGCTGGGGCCGGGGGATTTGAACCAATATCCCGCGCCCGCGGGCGCGTCAGAAGCAGCCTCCTTTGCCATGAATATGGTAGCATTGAGCCAATTGTCTGATAAGTTTGAAGAACACGGCCGTGTTTTGGTCGCACGCGGGCTGGATATTGCGCGCGGTGGTAATGGGCAGGGCGGCGCCAAGACGGGGGCTGCTGGTTCGGGTAACGAGAAGGAGATCTAAGATGGGAATGCCCCAGGCCCGCGTATTGGATCTGCATGCCTGCATGTTGCCTTCGGTGCCGCCACCGCCGGTTCTGCCAGTGCCAACCCCCATTCTGCCGCCCTGTGCGGTGACGGTTCTCGTCGGGAAACTGCCAGCCGCGCGTTTGGGGGATATGTGCACCGCCGCCCCGCCGCATCCCATTGTCAAAGGGTCTACCACTGTTTTGATTTGCGGCATGCCAGCGGCGCGTATCACTGATAATGCGGCTTGTGGCGGTCTGATCGTCAAGGGCGAATTCACCGTTCTGGTTGGAGGGTAGCTGGATCAATGGCGGTGACACTCAAGTTCCAGAATTCAGGCGCAATGCCGGGGGATGCGGCACCTGTTTCTATGTTAGGGCCCAGCCTGACCATCGGGCGGGGGGCCAGCAATGATCTGGTTCTGCCGGACCCGGATCAGCTGCTGTCACGCAATCACTGCGCCATTGAGGATCACAACGGCAATGTTGTGGTGGTTGATCTTAGCGCCAATGGCACCTTTCTGAACTATTCGAAAATTCCACTGGGGCGCACGCCAACGCCGCTTAATACGGGCGATGTCTTGTGCATAGGCAATTACGAACTGCTGGTGGATATTCACAGCGCCTCGGCGATGGATAGCATTCCCGATCCGCTTGCCGAGGCACCAGCCTCGCATGGGGTGGCCAGCAATGCACCGGATCCCCTGGCCTTGCTGGACGATGCCGGGCCTGCCGGGGACTTCCTGGATGATCTGCTGGGCGATTCCAACCCGACCGGGCCATCGCAGTTGAACCCGGTTGACCCGATTGATGATCTTCTTCCCCCGCTGGGAGAAGAGGAAGACCCGTTCTTTCAAACCCCAAAAGATGGGCGCGAAGGCACCGGGGCAAGCCTGCCGAGCCATTCGCCCTCGGCGGCGGATAGTTTTGCTGCGCCAAGCGCCCAGTCTTCGACAATTCCGGATGATTGGGATGATGATTTCCTCTCTGGTATTGGCCCCGCCGATACGCCGGAAACCGCGCCAGTCCCACCAACGCCAACCGCACCCCCGGCAGCGGCTTCGCCCGCAACCCCTGTGCCCGAGGCTACGCCAGCGGCCCCACCGGATGTTGTCGGCCCAACGCCCGCATCGCTGCCATCCGCAGTCAGCGAACCGGCGCAACCAGCGACCTCTGACGTGGTGCCTGCCTTCCTACGTGGTCTTGGCGTGGCAGAGGATGCCCTGGGGGACGAAGACCCGGTCAAGGCGCTGGGGCGCATGGGGCGGGTGCTGCAAACCCTGGTGACTGGCCTGCGCGAAATTTTGATGACCCGGACTTCGATCAAATCAGAGTTCCGCATCGAACAGACGATGATTTCGGCCGGGGGTAATAATCCACTGAAGTTCTCGATCACGCCGGATCAGGCGATTGAGGCGATGCTGAAACCCGCGACCAAAGGCTATCTTAGCCCGGAAACCGCCGTCGAAGAGGCGCTGAAGGACATCAAGGCGCATGAGGTCGCCATGGTGACCGGCATGGAGGCGGCGTTGAAAGGCGTCTTAACCCGGCTTGACCCGAAGGCATTGGAGGCGCAGATCGAAGACAAAGGCGGTCTTAGCGGGCTGCTGCGCGGTAAGAAGGCGCGCTATTGGGATGTCTATGAGCGTCTGTTTTCCGAAATCTCGGATCAGGCCGAAAATGATTTTCACGACTTGTTCAGCCGCGAATTTGCGCGGGCCTACAAGGCGCAATTGGACAAATTGAAAGACTGACCCGCGCAGCGTTGCGTGGGCAAACAAGGGGAGAACCAGGTGTCCTGGGACAGCAAGGTGCTTTGGACTGAGGGGCTGTTTTTGCAGCCGCATCATTTCCAGCAATCAGATCGCTATACCGAAGGCTTGGTGACGGGCCTGGCCCGCCGTTTAGGTCCCTATGCCTGGGGGGTGAACGGGCTGGAAATTGACCATGAGGCGCTGAAGATTGGCCAGTTTGCGTTAAAATCCTGCGAGGGGTTGACCCAGGATGGCTGCATCTTTCGCGTGCCGATGGCCGATCCGCATCCCCCCGCGCTGGAGGTGCCAAGTACAATCAAGGACTGTGTGGTCTATCTGACGGTGCCGCAACGCCGCCAGGGTGCGGTCGAGGTCGACCTAAGCGGCGCCGAACGCTCTGCCAGCCGGTTGCGCCCCGCCAACCAGGAGGTCACCGATGTCACCAGCACCGAGCGCAAGCCGGTGGCGTTGGATGTGGGCAAGATGCGGTTGCAGTTTGCCCTTGGAGTGGATGACCTGGCTGACCTTCTGGCGATCCCAGTGGCCCGGATCATCGAGGTGCGATCTGATAAGGAAATCGTTCTGGATCAGGCCTTTATTCCCTCTTGCCTGGATGCGCGGGCGGCCTCTGTGCTGCAGGATTTCTTGCGCGAACTCGAAGGGCTCTTGGCGCATCGGATGGAGGCGCTGTCGGGGCGGTTGGCCGAGGCGGGATCTGCCCGAGGGGTGGCGGATGTTTCTGATTTCATGTTGCTTTCGGTGGTGAATCGCATGTTGCCGATGGTGCGGCATCTGCGCCAGATTGAAAACCTGCATCCCGAACGGCTTTATATGCTGTGTGCGGGTCTCGCCGGAGAGCTGTCCGGCTTTATGGCGGCGGATAAACAGGTCCCAGAGCTGCCCGCTTATACCCATGATGATCTGATGGGATGTTTTGCCCCGCTGATCCGGGTGCTGCGGCAATATCTCAGCTCGGTTCTGGAACAGACGGCCATCGCCATCAAACTGGAAGAGCGCAAATATGGCATTTCGGTGGGGGTGATTGCCGATCGCAAGCTCTTGGGAAATGCAGGTTTTGTGCTGGCGGTGAGTGCCGATCTGCCCGCCGAAGATGTGCGGCGGCATTTTGCTGGTCAGGCCAAGATCGGCCCGGTGGAAGAAATCCGCCAGCTGGTCAATTCGGCGTTGCCGGGGATCACGTTGCGGCCGCTTCCGGTTGCACCGCGCCAAATCCCCTATCATTCCGGAGTGGTCTATTTCGAGATGGATAGTGAAAGCCCGTATTGGAGCAAGATGACCACCTCGGGCGGGGTAGCGGTGCATGTCTCGGGGCAATATCCGGGGTTGAAGATGGAGCTTTGGGCCATTCGCAACGGCTAAAGGCCTAGCGTGTTTGATCTGCCTGCAGTGGCGGATGGTTTTGGTGGATTGGTGATTGGGGTATAGATCATGGGCGATTTTGACGATCCCTTTGCGGAACCGGGGGACACCGACAAGACGGTGATCCGCCCTAATCCCGGTGGTCGCCGCTCTGCGTCGCCGCAGCCCATAACGCCGCAGCCTGACGCGGCCCCGGCTGCAGGTGCCGCGTCTGACGCGGCCATTGGTGTGCCTCAGGCTGCGACCCCGGCGGCTCAGGCCTCTCCGATGGGTCAATCCGGTGCCGGAACACCAGCCCAGATGGCGCTGACGGGGATGAATCCCCTGGCGGCCTGTGCCTCGGCGCTGTTTGCCCTGATCAGCCGTATCCGCAATCGCGCCCAGCATATGGACCCGGACGGGCTGCGCAAAAACGTGGTTGCCGAGGTGCGCGCTTTTGAAAACCGGGCCCTGCAGGCTGGGATCGCGGCGCAGACTGTAAAGGTCGCCCGCTATGCGCTTTGTGCGACCCTGGATGATGTGGTGCTCAACACGCCCTGGGGCGGACAATCCAGCTGGGGGTTACAATCCATGGTGGGCACCTTTCATCGCGAAACTGTTGGCGGTGACCGGTTCTACGATCTGCTGGCCCGGCTGGAAAAAGAACCCGGCGCCAATATCGATATGCTGGAGTTCCTATACATGTGCATGTCGCTTGGCTTTGAGGGACGGTTGCGGATTGAGCAGGGCGGCGCAGAAAAACACTTGCAAATTCGGGCTGCTCTGGCGCGGATCCTGCGCAATCAGCGTGGGCCGATAGAACGCGATTTGTCGCCCCATTGGGAAGGGGTGATCAAGCCCTTCAAAGTGTTGTCTGCCTGGCGCCTTGTCTGGATCGCGCTGGGGGTGACTGCGGCCCTGCTGCTGGCGCAGTTTCTGGGGCTAAGCTGGGCTCTGTCCAACAAGACCGAAAATGTGGTCGGAAAGTTGACCATTGTTGATGCCGGGCCGCCTGCACAACTGGAACGTCGTGCCCCACCGCCCCCCCCGCCGCCGCCGATACAGACACTGGAGGAACAGGTGGCAAAAGTGGCCGATTTCCTGGGGCCTGAAATTGATGAGGGCATCGTTTCGGTCTTTCAAAAGGGCAATACCCTGATCATTCGGCTTGCGGGGTCGGGGATGTTTGGATCCGGCTCGGATCAGCTGAGCGATGGCTTCCAGACCTCAGTAACGCGGGTGGCCGAGGCATTGAACGACGAAAAGGGCCGGGTCATCGTCGCGGGGCATTCGGATAATATCCCGATCCGATCGTCGCGGTTTCCGTCCAATATGGCGCTGTCGCTGGCGCGGGCCAAATCGGTGATGAAGGGCATGTCGCGGGTGCTGGACGATCCTGGCAGACTATCCGCCGAGGGGCGGGCCGAAAAAGAGCCGATTGCCGATAATGGCACCCGCGAGGGCCGCGCCAAAAATCGCCGTATTGAAATCTTGCTGGTGCAGGAGGTCGACCAATGATCCGCCGTTATCTTCTGCCGTTGTTGCGCTCGCTTTATTCAGCGCTTGTCTTGTTGGCCATCGTTCTGTCGGCCTGTGTCTGGTTTTTTGCCCCCTATCTTGGCAGTGTCGATTGGCGCCCCTTTGACAGTATTCAGGCGCGGGTAATTGCTATTTCTGTCATCTGGGTGGTGGTGCTGATGATCATCACCTTGGTGTTCTGGCTGCGGCGGCGGCGGGATCGCAAGATGGCCGATGACATGGTCGAAGCGGTTGAAACTGTGGATGACGATGACGTCATGCTGGAAGAACTGGGCGAGCTGCGGAGCAAGTTCAAACAGGCGATGACAGCGCTGCGTAAATCCAAGAATGGCCGCAGGCATCTGAATGTGCTGCCTTGGTATGTGATGATTGGTCCACCAGGGGCGGGGAAGACCACGGCGATTGTCAACTCTGGTCTGCAGTTCCCGCTGGCGGATAAGCTGGGAAAAGCCGCCATTGGCGGCGTTGGCGGCACGCGAAACTGCGATTGGTGGTTCACCAATGAGGCGGTTCTGATCGACACCGCCGGGCGCTACACCACCCAGGAAAGCGATGCCGAAGCGGATAACGCGGCCTGGCTGGGCTTTTTGGGCCTGTTGAAAAAATACCGAAAACGCCAGCCGATAAACGGGGCGCTGGTGGCGATTTCTCTGTCGGATCTGTCCCTGCAGGATGAGGTCACGCAGCAAGCGCATGCTCAGGCGGTGCGCCGTCGTCTGTCAGAGCTGCGCGAGCGGCTTGGCGTGCGCTTTCCGGTCTATGTGCTTTTCACCAAGGCGGATCTGATCGCGGGGTTCCAGGAATATTTTGACAGTCTTGGCAAGGAAGAGCGCGAACAGGTTTGGGGCTTTACCCTGCCGTTGGGCAAAACCAAAAAAGACCCGGCTGCGATTGAACATTTTGACGCGGAATTTGCCGCGCTTCTGGGGCAGATGAACGCGCAGCTGCTAGAAAAAATGCAGACCGAGACGGACCACCAGCGCCGCGCCCTGGTGGCGGGGTTTCCCGGCCAGGTGGCTGCCATGCGCAGCGTTGCCAAGGCTTTCCTCAACGAGGTGTTTCAGGACAATCGCTATGAACAGCGTCAGATGCTGCGCGGCATTTACTTCACCTCGGGCACCCAGGAAGGCACCCCGATCGACCGCCTGATGCTGGGTATGGCGCAGACCTTTGGCATTGGCCGTCAGGCGATTGGCACTGGTCAGGGGGTGGGGCGCTCTTACTTTTTGACCCGCCTGTTCGAAGGCGTGCTGTTCCCTGAGGCCGGCCTGGTTTCTGCCGATGACAAGGTCGAACGGCGCTATCGCTGGACCCGACGGCTGGCCATCGCCGCGACGATCCTGGTGGCGGCCGCCATGGGCGGGCTCTGGGTGAATTCCTATCTGAAAAATGCCGACTTCATTGGCCAGGCCGAACAGCAGGTAAGTGCCTATCAAGAGGCGGCCGGCACGCTGCCCCCCAGCCCGGTTGGTGATACCGATCTGGTGCCAGTGGCTGCAGCTCTGAACCTGCTGCGGGATATGCCGGGCAATCCCGTGCTCTCTGATCCAGAGCCGGACCGCGCCATGACCTACGGCCTATATCAAGGTGAGGTCATTGGCACCCAGACTGCCCAGACCTATCGCGCAGCGCTCAACCAGCGCTTTCTCCCGCGGCTGCTGGTCCGGCTGGAAGAACAGATTGCAGGCAATGTGAACAACCCGGATGTGCTTTATGAGGCGCTGAAGATTTATCTGATGCTTGGGCTTCAGGGACCGATGAACCCGGATCTGATCAAGGAATGGATGCGGCTGGACTGGGAGCTGGTCGCCTACCCGGGCGCTGCGCGCACTGAACTACGCAGTGATTTGATGGATCACCTTTCTGCCCTGCTGTCGCAGCCAATGGAAGAGATCGGGCTGAATGGCCCGCTGGTTGAACAGGTGCAAAACATCCTGTCGGAAATGCCGCTGGCGCAGCGGGTCTATAATGGGATCATCAATTCCAATCAGGCCACCAGCCTGCCGAAATGGCGACTGACAGAGATCGGCGGACCTTCGGTCAAACGGGCGTTGGTGCGCAGTTCAGGCAAGCCCCTGAACGATGGGGTCGAGGGTATTTTTACCTATGAGGGCTTTAACAACATCTTCTTGCCAGAGGCGGTAAGTGTTTCAGAACGGGTGCAGAATGAAGCCTGGGTGCTGGGGCAACGGGCAGGCGAAGGCCAAAGCGAAGCCGCGCTTCTTGCGCTAAGCCGGGATGTGCTGGATCTTTATTACAATGACTATATCAGCCGTTATGATCAGATCCTGGGCGATGTGGATATCGTACCGCTGGAATCCCTGAGCCATGCGGTCGAGGTGACCAATGTGCTGTCCGGCCCAACCTCGCCGATCATGAATATCCTGACGGAGATCAGCCGCGAAACCCGGCTGGCGGAAGATCGCTCTACGCTGGATTCGGAGGCCTTGAACGAAGGCGTATCGCAAGTGGTCGGGATCGAAACCCGCTCTGGCCTTTCCATTCAGGGGCAAATCCTGCTGGAGGCCCTGGTCAGTTCGGCGGCGAATGCGCCGGGTGAGACGGCAAAACCGCCGGGGGCCTATGTGCAAGAGCGGTTCCAATGGCTGCATGATCTGGTGGCTCGCCCAGAGGGGCAGCCCTCGCGGCTGGATGATCTGATGGGCTCACTACAACTGGTCTATCAAGAGCTGAACAAAATGTCGTTCAGCGGTGTCACCTCGGGGGAAAGTGGGCAGGCGTTGTTACAGTTCCAGCAGGTGGCCTCGCGGATTGATGGCCCGATTCAACGTTGGGCGACGCAGGTTTCGACCGGTTCCTCGGGGATTACCTCGGAAGGGACGCGGGCCTCTATCAATGCGCGCTGGCAATCTGCGGTGTTGCCGTTTTGCCAAAAGGCGCTGGACAACCGATACCCGTTTAATCGGCGCGCGCGGGCGGATGTGGCCATGGTGGATTTTGCCAAGCTGTTTGCGCCGGGTGGTTTGATCGATGGGTTTTTTGATGAAAACCTACTGAAATACGTTGATACTCGCAGCCGCCCCTGGACCTGGAAGCGGGTGAATGATGTCGATCTGGGCATCAGCCAGGCGGTGTTGCAGCAGATGCAATATGCCGCTGAAATCCGCGATGCCTTCTTCAATAGCAGTGCCAATCCGGCGGTGCAGTTTCAGATCACGCCCAAGGCGTTGGACCCCAAGGCAAAAGAGGTCCTGCTGGAGATTGATGGCTCCAAGATTGCCTATAATCACCGCATGGGCCAGCCCACCCCGGTTGCGGTCAACTGGCCTGGATCGGTGGGTCTGGCTCGCATTACCCTGCTGCCGCAACGGCGAGGCAATGAAAACACCCTGTCCCGCGATGGACCCTGGGCCTGGTTTCGCCTGCTGGATGCGGCCGAAGTGCGGCGCACCAATGTCAGCGATCGGCGGCGGGTGAATTTCCGTGTCGGTGGCCGTCTGGCCCTGTTTGAGTTGCAGTCGGGATCTGTTGTGAACCCCTTTGCTTTGCCTGCCATGGCCAAATTCAGCTGCCCGAAGTCGATGTAATGGGGCATGTTTTTGGAGCCTTTGGCAAGATGCCCGCAGTTGGAGATTTCTTTCGTAGCAACGTGCCGCCTGGCTTTGTGCGGGTCTGGGATGCCTGGCTGCAACAGGTGCTGCTTACGGCGCAGACGCAGTATGGCGACCAGTTTGATCCGCACTATATGTCGGCCCCCTTGTGGCGTTTTACCCTGGCGGCGGGGGCGGCAGGGCCGAGCAAGGTCATGGGCGTTTTGATGCCCTCGGTGGATCGGGTGGGGCGCCGCTTTCCCTTGACCCTGGTGGTGCCGCTTGACGGGTCTGCTGCTCCGGCGCAGGATCATTTTCAGGCCTCTACCCTGTTTGAGCAGATGGAAAATATTGCGCTTTCCACGCTTGAAAAGGATATATCCAAATCCGGGCTGGAGACCGATCTGGCGGCGTTGTCCCTGGCAGATATGCTGCGCCCCGCGCCGATGCAGCAGGCGGGGAAGACCCTTGTTTTTCGCGGTACGGATGACAGTTGCGGCAGGGATCCGCAGCTCGATGCCCAGCTGGCCGGTGTTTTGCTGGCGGAAAAATCCCCTGCAGGCTGCCTGTGGAGCACCCATCTGGCAAGCGGACCGCGCCTGCTGGTCACGGAGGATCTCCCGCTGGGGCAAGCGGCGCTTGGCCTGTTTGATCTTGGTGCCCCCATCTGGCAGGAGGCTTCGCCACTATGACAGAGAACTTGACATATCGCTATGTGGCGCAGACCCATGTCGGGTTGAAGCGCCGGGTAAATGAGGATGCGATCCTAGCCCTGCCAGAGCATGATATCTGGCTGGTGTCAGATGGTATGGGCGGCCATCAGGCGGGTGATTTTGCCAGTGCGCTGATCGTGGATGCCGTGGCCACCCTGGCGCAGGGACTGGATCCCGCTGCCAAAATGCACGGGCTGCGCGACAGGATACAGGGCGCCCATCGCGCGATCCAGGCCGAGGCAGAGTTGCGCGGCGGGGCCACCATCGGCGCAACGGTTGTGGCGTTGATCCTGGCCAATGGGCATTTTGTTGGCATCTGGGCTGGTGACAGCCGTCTCTACCGCCTGCGTGACGGCGAGATCGCCCTGCTGACCCAGGATCATTCGGCGGTGGCTGAATATGTAAAGGCCGGCAAGATGAGCTGGGATGAAGCAGAGCAACACCCGCAGTCCAACGCAATCACCCGTGCAGTTGGCGTCGGTGATGGGCTGGATCTGGATAAGGTCCGCGGAACCATTGCGTCGGGGGATCGCTTTTTGCTCTGCTCGGATGGGCTGACCAAATATGCCAGCTTTGCAATGTTGCAAGACGTCCTGTCCACCGCGCCGCTTGAAACTGTTGGCGACCGGCTGTTGCAGATCGCCCTGAACGGCGGCGGTGCGGATAATATCTCGCATATCGTTGTGGATGTGATCTAAGGCGGTCTGCCTTTCCCCTGCTTTTGGTTAAAGGCGGGAGGCTTTAGGCGGATGGGCGAGACAGCAGAGTGGAACCTAGGGCAGGGCGGTTTCCAATATTCTGGAATCCAGTGACAGGATCAGCCCTTCGTCCTTAATGCTGTTCTCTTTCAGGGATTCGGCAAAGCCTACCGCGCTTTCAGAAGTGGGTCTCAGACCAGCAAAGAGCGGTTCTGTCGAGTGCAGCATTAATATCCGGCTTTTGCCCAGAGTGCTGTCATCGACCCGAAAGGCCAGGCCGCCGTTTTCTGCAGAATCTGCCAGACTATAGGCCACCCGCACGGGCACTGGCCCGGCAGCACCCGCGCGCAGATTGGCAATCGCATTGTCCTGACGTGAAATATTGGGCAGCAAATGAAAGACATTCCCGGATACATCCAAAATAGAGACGGTCAGATAGCCGCTGGTCATCGTGGCTGGAATCACCACATCAATCACCGGGTTTTCCCCGACAAAGAAGCGACCCGAAGGGTTGGGGCTGCCGTCGCCTCCGACCTGAAAGGCAACTTCTAAATCGCCCGTTGGGGCCTTGGGCAGGGCTGTTTCCACCACGCAAAGCGCGGGATTCAACACCTCGGTGTCCAGGGCAATTTCGCGGGTGCCGGCAATTTTGCGCAGGTTGTCAAATAGCTGCACGCGGGTCGCTGGTTCGGCAAGTGTGCCAGTGATTTTGACTGTGTCATCAGGGGCAAAACCTCCTCCAGAGGTTCCGCCTGTAACCCGGAGCGGGCCGCAGTCTTCAAAGCCGCCGACCAGCCCACGCACCTGGGCGATGGGGAGAACCGGTAGCCGGTAGGTGATTTCTGCCCGCCCGGTCATGCCGCCGGGCAACCCCTCTTTGAACAGGGCATTGAGCCGCGCTGCCAGCTCTGGGTCGGTGGTAACACCGCTGAGTTTTGCTTGATTGTTGCTAACCGCAAGACGCCAGTTCTGTAGTTCCATCATGGGCGAGACCATTGCCAGGATGTCGTCGCCCCAAGTGTCGGAAATATCCCCCTGTGCGAGGGTCAGATCAGCCTGTTCAACCAAGGCGGCCAGGGCATCACTGCTGTCCTGCGAGGGCATGTTGCCAATGGCACGAGTTTGCCCGGATTCTGGTTTTTCGACAATAAGCGTGAAGGGATCCGCCTGCGGATAATTTGGCCCCAAGACGCTGTCCAAAGCACCGCTGAAATAGGCGCCAAGGGCTGCAACTACCAGCACAAGGCCCGCCAGCCCAGCTAGGAGCGGCGTCTTGCTACGGTTGGTCTCGGTCGGGGTTGGCTTGGTGTCGTGCCTTTCCGCCGGGTTTGGGGCAACCGACGGGACAATGATCGTGGCCTCCTCTTGCAGAGGGGCTGTCTCGGGCGTTTGCGGGTCGTCCAGGCTGTCCAGAAAGGATAATACCTCGGCTGCGCTGCCCAGGCGGGTGTCTGGATTGGGGTCGCACATCCGCTGTATAAGCCGTTGAAATGGCTCGGGCAGCCCCTCTGTATTCAGTGCTTTCTGTTTGTTTTCAACCACCTCCATAGGATTGGAACCCAGCGAAGGGGCGGCACCGCGAAAATTGGCCAAGAGCAAAGCGCCAAGCGCGTAGACATCGGCCCGCGCATCGGTCTGCCCCGCCATCTGTTCTGGTGCGGCGTAAGAGTATTTCCCTGCAAATTCATTGCCAACAATGGTTTCCGCGCCGGGCTTTGTATCTTTGGCGATGCCAAAATCAATGATAACCGCCTGCGCCGGATCGCCATCGCGCAGGATGATATTGTCCGGGCTGAGATCGCGATGCACGATATTACGGGCATGGGCTGCCTTTAGGCCTTCGGCAACACGGCGGCAAATTATCAAAAGATCTGCGGCCTCCATTGGTCCCTGTTTCAGCTTTTTGTCCAAGCCAGGACCATCGACATAATCCATCAACAGATAGATATGGCCGTCGGGGGTGCGGTGGTTCTCGGAATAGCGCACCACGGCGTCGTGCCGAATTTCGCGGATGTTTTCCTCGCGGGCCATCAAGACGGTAAAGTCTTCGTTGCCGGAAAGCTCATGCTTGAGCACCTTGATGGCGACGAGGTTGCCGGAAATTTCCGAGCGCGCCTTATAGACGTCAGAGGTGCCGCCCCGGCCTAGCAGCATTTCAATGCGATAGGTATTGTTCAGCAAGTCGCCGGGCTGGAACATATCACTTGGCCGAGAGCTCATCATGCGCCTTGGCCCTTATCTGCTGTCAATGATCGCAGCGGGACATTGCAGAGGGGCACAACAGATCCGCCAGACTGCGCAGACCCCTGTGCGGCCGTGGGAAAACGCACCGGGTTAGCCCAGAGCCTGGAATTCTACCCGGCGGTTTTCATCTGCGCGCGGATCATTGGCATTATAGGGGGCTGTTTCGCCCATGCCGATGGCGCGCAGCATGCTTTCGGCAACGCCGCAGGTGCTGACCAGATAGCGGCGCACTTCCTTGGCGCGTAGCAGCGACAGCCGTTCATTATAGGACGCAGAGCCAGAACTATCGGTATGGCCGATGATCTGAAAAACCGTGCCCTCCATTGCCTTCATCGAGGCGCACATATTTGCCAGCTTGGGCTGCTGATCGGCGCGCAGGGCGGCGCTGTCAAAATCAAAAGAGATCTGCACATTGATTTGCGACTGACGTTCAACCGGGGTGTATTCTTCGCTTGCGGCGGCAACGGTTGCGGTTTCTTGGGTGTCAGGTGCCTCTGCCGAGCCGACACCACTGGGTACGATCACCAGGCCTCGGGTTTTTTGCTGTTCAAACGCTTTGGTGATCTCTTCGACAGAGAGTTCCTGATCACTGTCTTGCGCCTGCGCCAGTGAGACCGGAAGAAGCAGGGCTGAGCAGAGACAGGCAATACCAAATTTAACGCGGACCATAACGTGCCCCCTATACTGAAAAACAACTCATGAAAAAGTCTATACCACAGGATCGGTTCTGCCAATGGGGCGGTGGGGATAAGATCGCCGCCGGGGCGACAAAAGACTTTACTCGCCGTGTCCACCGTTCTTGAATGGTGTTGGTATTGAGTAGAGGGTGTTATGCGGGTTCTGCCGGCGATTATTGTATGTCTGGGGCTGCTGTTGGCCCCTGCGGTCTGGATGGGCCTGAAATGGCTGCTCTCGGAGGAAGATTTTCAGGGCGCGGCGGTTGATTCCACCGCGCGAATTGAAATCGAAATGCTGCGGCAACAGATTGAGGATTTGCAGCTACGGCTGAGCGATCTGCAAACCGAGGTGACACGTTTGCCGCTGGCTGGCGGCGGTCAGATGGCGCCAGAGGCTTCCTCTGCCGAGGCAGAGCGTGCAATCTGGGATCAGACCGAAGGGGCCGATCTGGACTATGCTCAGGTTGTGCTGATTGCCGATCGGGTCAATGTCAATCGTGGGCTACAGGTGACTGGCGGGCGCTACCTGACAGAGCGGTTGGGCCGTCCGCGCGAAAGCCTGAGTGACACCTGCCAACCCATGACCAATCCTGATCTGAAGGCAAAGCTGGTGACAGAGCAGGTAGGCCCCATTCGGGTTAGCATGCTGCGCCCAGCCATCGAGAGCCTGAAGGTGGTGTTTGAGAATATCCGTAAGGCCGACCCCGACCTCTATAACCGGATTAATACGGCGGGGGCGCTCTGTGTGCGGCGTATCCGTGGCACAACAGATTCACTTTCGACTCATAGTTATGGCCTGGCGGTGGATCTGAATATTGATGGTCAACTGGACAATTTCACCGATGGAAAAACCCAGTTGGGCTTGACTATCATGGCGGATTTTTTCTTTGACGAGGGCTGGGTCTGGGGGGCCGGGTTTCGCCGCGAAGACAGCATGCACTTCGAAATTAGCCGCAGCCAGTTGGACAGCTGGATGAGCGAAGGCCTTCTGTAGCACGGCCGTCGCTGTCCCTAACCCGCAACAGGAATGGCGCACTGTGGGGGAGGCTATGAGCGGAGCAGGATTTTGTTTGACCCTATCGCCTGGGCCAGTTGCTGGTACTGGCTGGCGCGTGCAGCGGACTGGGTGGAGGAGCGCAGCAATCGCGTTTCGGCTTCTTCCAGGATAACGAGGGCCTGCTGGTAGCTGCTGGCGCGCTTTTCTGGGGCGATGGAAACCAAGGGCCTGGAGGAATATTGACCATCAGCGCTACGCAGCCTTGCCCGGGGTTGGTTTGGGTCGGAATTGTCGCGGGCCAGCTGGCGCAGCTCTTCTGCCGTGTCGCTCAGGATTTGCTTCATTTCGTCATGACCGCCCATCTGGGTGGCATCAGCTATTACGGCTTCCAGCCGTTCTGCCAGGCAATCGACAACGAACCCGGCGCTGCCATTGCAAAGCGCCGGGGCCTGTCCCAACCGGCTGGCAATCTGTGGCACAGAACTGACCCGCGAGGTCGGAGATCGGCCAGTGGGGTTGCCCTCGCCTTCTTCGTTTTCTTCGCTTCCGTATTCTGAATATCCACCATAATCACTGGTGTCGGAACCGGTGTCCCCGGTTTCCTGCGCCGCCAGCGGTGAAAACAGGCCAAGTCCAAGAATAAGAGCTGTGGCAAGGGTCGTTTTGAGACAACGTAACATGAAGAAAACCTTTCACTTATTACTGCTTATATTCCTGCATCGCCCAATTACGGGTGACTTAGTCTTCCAACCCATAGGCCCGGCGGATACCGCGTTGGGTGCCGGGGCCAAAATCGCCGTCAATAGAGCCTTGATAAAATTCATGCGCTCTCAGCTCGCTTTGCAAGGCCCGGCGGGTTGCCAATGTGAACATATTAGGGCGTTTGCTTAGCAGGTCGAGCACATCGCTGCTGCCCGTGCGTAGGGCAGCATAGAGGAACCGGGCGGCATCCTGCGGGCCCTTGTCTGGAACCAGGCCATCGTCGATCAGGGCTGCAAAATTGAACTGCGCCTGCGGATGGCGCAGTTCTGCAGCCCGTTGAAAGAAGCCATAGGCTTTTTGTGGATTAGCAGGCAGACCAAGGCCGCCCTGATGGTGTAGGAAGCCTAGATCATTGATTGCATCGGCGAAATTTTGTCGTGCGGCCGCCTGATATAGCTGTAGCGCTTTCTGTGGATCCGCTGCCACCCCGGTGCCGCGTTCATAAAGCTTTGCCAGTTCGAACTGGGCCTCAGGTGCGCCGGCGGCCGCTGCCCGTTCCAAAAAGGCCACGGCGGCCGCTGGGTCAAATTGCCCCGCATTGGGGTTGAGCCGCATATAGGCCAGGCCCAGCATGGAGCGGGTGTCGCCCAGTTCGGCCAGGGCCAGTAGCTGTTCTTCCTGATCTGGTTTAATTGCTGACCAAGAGTCAGAGGTGCCAGCCGGCAGGGCCTCACCATCGCTTGCAGAGGCCAAATAGAAGGGGACCCCCGTCAACGACCCGTAGGTATGGGGTTCTTGCCGATTTCCGGTTTTTTCCAGAACAAGGTCACGTACCTGGCGAAACATCAGGCTGATCTCTAGCCCGGGCTGCACCATTTTCTGCATCAACGCCTGGGCATAGGGACTGTTGTTGCCGGTGCCGTCCAGCGCCACCTGGCCATCCCGCGCAGCAAAGGCCACCAGGGTGCCGCGCTCAGGATCCACCGCCGCCATGCCGCCGCCGCCACTGCTGCGGGTTTCTTCTACGGGGGCTGTGGCTTCGGCAATCTGATCCAGGGCGATGGCATCCCCTAGCGGGTTGTCGCGGCAGCTATCCAAGATGACGATACGCATCTTGCGCGCCCGATCCACTGCCGCCAGCAGTTGTTTCAATGAGGCGGATTGGCGCTGCACATCACGATTGTTGGTGACCTCGGCATCCACCGGAATCAGGAAGTTTTCCCCCTGTACCTCGATGCCATGCCCAGCATAGTAGACCAGCGCCAGGTCGGCTACTTCGGAGCGAAAGGCAAAATCTTCCAGCAGGCGGGTCAGGTCCTGCGCCGTGGCATCCAGCGCGAGGATCACGTCAAAGCCGATACCTTCCAGACTTTGGGCCATGCCACTGGCGTCATTGTGCGTGTTTTGCAACGGCGGCAAATACTGGTAGTCGGCCATGCCAATCACCAGTGCAATCCTATCCCGCCCGGCCTCGCCCATCTGGGGGAGTATAAGGCAGACTGCTGCTGCCAGGATTTTGAAAAAACCAGCCATACCATTACCAATACAGAGACAAAACGCGCCTTATTGGTAATCTAACGCGTTGCCGCTGCAAAGAAAGGGAAAAAAGCCGCTCAAGAGACAGGCTCAAGCGGCTTTGATCGGTTTTTCTGGGTCTTTCCCCTTATGAGGGAATAAAGTTCCCGATTTCACTCAGGCGATCCCGTAGCTTCTGCAGCGTAACCGTTTCGGTTGCCGCTTGAAGATCTGCTGCGCCCGTGTCCAAAACCTGGGTTTCGACCTGCTCATAGAACTTGGCCAGTCCTGCAAGCGTTTGCATCACCAAATCAAAATCCTGCAACGACTGGGTTTCCTGGCGGTTCGGTTTGGTGCCACGATCAAAGATATCGTGGACCACATCCTCTAGGGTTTGCACCTTGGAATAGAGCTGCCGCATTTCACGCGCTGAAATGGCGCTTAGTCCCGAAATCGTATCGCTTTGTACGCTTTGTACGCTTTTGCTTTGCACATTCATGACTACAGCCGCCCGACGACCTGTTCGATCGCCTGCTTCATGGTCGCAACAGTAAAAGGCTTGCGGATGATATTGTTCAGCCCGAGCTTTTTACCCACTTCGATGATTTCTGGTGTTGGTTTGCCCGTCACCAGAATAAAGCCAAGACGCTGGGTTGCCTGATTGGTGCGTACCGCCTGCAACAGGCCCAGACCATCCATGCCCGGCATGTTGTAGTCAGACAGAACCAGATGCACAGGCGTCGTCGTCAACTTTTGAAAGGCCGACTGGCCGTTGTTTTCGACCATGTAATTCTTGATGCCAAGCTCGTCCAGACACTGGGTAATGATGCCGCGGCTTGTGGACATATCATCCACGACCATAACGCGTAGAGAGTCTTTTAAGCTCATGATGTTTTCCTCGTGTTGCTCTTGTCTGCTCGTTTATTGAGCATCGCCTCCGTGGGGAGTGTTGATGTAGGTCGTGATTCCAGAAGTTTTCAGTTTTGCCTCGGCCGGCCCGGACATGCGTTCCGAGTGGCCGATGAACAGATATCCTCCGGGGGTCAAACAGCGTTGAAAGGCTTGCCAGACCTTCTGCTGGGTCGGTGTATCAAAGTAGATGGCCACATTGCGGCAGAAAATTGCGTCGAATTTTCCCTTAAATGGGAAAGGTTCGATCAAATTCAGCACCCCAAAGGTGATCATCGACCTTAGATTTTCGGGCATACGCCCATCTGGTTCCATCTTGGGGACCAGGCTGCGGTATTCAGCCGGGATCTGGTCCAGTTCGTCCCGCGGGTATTTTGCAGCCTGCGCGAGTTTGATAACCTGCGGGTCAATATCCGTTCCCAGGATTTTGAAATCATACTTGCCGATCTCCGGGCACATGCTGTGCACGATCATCGCCATGGTAAAGGGTTCCGGCCCCTTGGAGCACCCCGCAGACCAGATCCGGACCCGTCCCCCATTTCGCGCCCGTTCGATCAACTGCGGCAAGACATCGGTCCGCAGGGTATCGAAGTGATGCGGCTCACGGAAGAAATGTGTGACATTGGTGGTCAGCAGCGACAGCAATTTGCTGCGCTCTGCGTCACTGTTCTTGCCATTCAAACGGGTCAGGTAGTCTTTGAAGTTAACGACATTCTGCTGTCTCAGCTGGCGGGCAAGCCGCGCAGAAACCAGGGGTTTCTTACTGCTCGACATCGACAGCCCAAAGTGTTTGTAGGCAAAATCAGCAATTGCCTCAAAATCCTGATCCGTCAGGTTGAACCCGTCGGTCGCGGAGCCGATGGAACCCGCAGCAAGCATTAGAGCACCTGCTCTGGAACAGAGATAACTGCGTCCAGGTTGATGATCCGCACCATGGTTTCATCATGTGAAATGATGCCCTGGATATATTCCATCGTGTTGCGGCTATCGACCGGGGGTGTTTCCTGGATCTCTTCAGGATCGATCGAGATGATCTCAGAGACGGATTCGGCCAGCAGGCCAACGGGTTTGCCATCCGAAGAGACGACGATCACAACATTGCGCTCGCTGGCTTCGGTGGTTTCCAGGCCAAACCGGGCCGAGAGGTCATAGATCGGGATCACCGCTCCACGCAGGTTCATCACGCCCAACACGTCCGAAGGTGCATGGGGCAGGATGGTGACCGGCGACCAGCGACGAATCTCACGGATCTGGGTGATCTTCAGACAGAAGGCCTGCCCCGCGACGGTGAAGCTCACAAACTCGCTAAACTGAGCGTGCTTAACTTCTTGGTCATTACTTTTTACTTCAGCTTGCATTGCTCATTCTCCGCTCGGTGTCAAAGGCACCTGCCGTGGTAGGCGAGGTTGCCAGTATGCTTTCAGGATCAAGGATCATAGCGATCTTGCCGTCCCCTAGGATGGTTGCGGCGGCGACGCCGGCAATTTCTCCGCAGACACCATCAAGGCTTTTGATGACGACCTGGCGTTGGTCGTGGATGTCATCCACTGCCAGGGCGCTGCGTTGTCCGGTTTCGGTTTCTACCAGCAGGTAGACGCCGGGAGGGCGGTCGTTGTCTTCCTTGCGCAGGCCAAGCGCGCCGGCGACGTCACAGATCGGAACAAAACTGCCGCGGATAGACAGCAACGTGCCATCGGCGCCCAGGTTGTTGATCATATCGTCATTGCCGCGCATTGTTTCGACGATCGAGGTGATCGGAACCACCATGGTCTGATCCGCCACTGAAACCACCATGCCATCCATAACCGCGAGGGTCAGAGGTAGGATGATGGTAAAGGTTGATCCCTTACCCGGCGTGGAGCTGATATTGATCCGTCCGCCAAGTCCGGTCACGGCGTTTTTGACCACATCCATGCCAACCCCACGACCCGAGAGGTTGGAGACCTCTTTCGCTGTCGAGAACCCTGGCAGGAACAACAGATTGTCGATCTCGCTATCAGTCAGCTCGGCGTTTTCGGGAATCAGGCCCTTGTCGATGGCAATCTGCTTCACACGGGGGCGGTTGACCCCTGCGCCGTCATCTTTGACTTCGATACAGACAGAGCCGGATCGGTGTGAGGCGCTCAGCCGGATTTCACCAATCCTGTTTTTATTGGCGCTTTCCCGATTTTCGGGCGATTCGATGCCATGATCGACTGCGTTGCGCAGGATATGCGTCAAAGGGTCTGCCAGGCGTTCGATCACTGTCTTGTCGACTTCGGTGTTTTCGCCTTCTGTCACCAGCTTGCAGGTCTTGCTTGTCGCACTTGACGCTTCTCGTACAATCCGGGCCATGCGTTGGAACAACGGTTTCACCGGCTGTGCCCGGATGGACATGACGCCTTCTTGAATGTCGCGGGCCAGATTCTTAAAGCCCTCGAGTTCTGTTTCAACGTCCCGTACATCGGCCACATCGAGATTGGCAATTTGCTGTGCCAGCATCGAGTGGTTGATAATCAGCTCCCCAACAGCGTTGATGAGCCGGTCCACCCGTTCGAGATCCACACGCAGTGTTGGATTCGGCCCACGCTGCTCTGATTTTGTGCTCTCGGCTTTGGGGGCTGAAGGTTTGGCGCCAGAGGCTTCTGGTTGTGCTTCAGGCGTCGGCACGGGGGCCGGCTGTTCAAAAGGGGGTGTTGTTGTCTCTTCAACCATGGTTGTGGGCTCCGCTACCGGGGTAAGGTCTACAGGGGCCGACCCGAAGACGGCGTCCAAAGCAGCCAGAGCTGCGGCATCCGCATCCGCATCACCCGCACCTTCGATTGACAGTTCGCAGAGGCCTTCAACAAATTCAAAGACGGCTTCTACAGTGGATCGTGGTTCGCTGGTGGTCAGGGTCAGATTCCAGCTCAGATAGCTTTCTTCCGGATCCAGACTGTCAAAACCAGGCAGTTCAGAATCGTCAAGCACGATTTCCAGCGGGCCCATCTCTTGCAGAGCCTGGAACAGGAAAAAGGGTTCGTTTCCTGTGCTGTACATGTCCTTCAAAGGGCGGAAGTGGATCTGATAGGTCTCTTCCGTGGGCGCCTGTGGTATATCGATTGCGGCAATATCTATCGGTCCGCCCAGCCCCATGGGCTCAAACGTCAGGTCCTCTTCCTCTTCAGGAATATACTTGTCCAGCGCTTCGATCAGCATGTCGTGATGCGCCTGATCGGTTTCGCCGCCATCGCGGGCAACCGCCACCAGATTGTACAGGTGGTCACAAGAGCGCAGCAACAGCTGGATCAGGGGTTCGTCCAGCTCCATCCGGTTTGCGCGGACTTCATCAAAAACGGTCTCAAATCTGTGGGCAAAAGCCACCAACTCGTTCAAGCCAAATGCGCCCGCGCCACCCTTGATCGAGTGAACTGCGCGGAATACGGCATTGACTACCTCTGGGTCATGATTGCCACCTTCGATGGCACTCAGACCCTCATCCGTTGCTTCAAGGAGTTCTTCGCACTCCTCAAAGAAGGTGTCCTGAATGGAGCCAGCCATCTTACGCCGCGGCTCCGGTCACGCGCTTCAGCGCAAAGATCAGGGAGGCATCGTCAAATGGCTTGGTGATCCAGCCGGTTGCCCCTGCATTGCGGGCACGGGCCTTCATTTCAGGCGCGCTTTCGGTGGTCAGAACCAGGATTGGAACCTTGGAGTTGATATCGGTGCCGCGCAGCTCTTCAATGACGCCAAATCCGTCCAGGTTGGGCATGTTGATGTCGGTGATGACAACGTCAGGAGCGACATCTTCGTACATATCGACGCCTTCACGTCCGTCAACGGCGCTGACGTATTCGAAACCAGCTTCTTCCAACGTAGCTGCAAGAAGGTTTCGAATGGTGCGGGAATCGTCGATTGCCAATACTTTGGTTTTCATGCTGTTACCTCGTCTTCAAATCGGTTGGGCTCTAGACCCAAGAGCGTCAGGGAGTTGCGGCAGGATTCGGTAATATGGGTTACCGCGAACCCCAATTCTTCAGAGCGCCACTGCTGCTCGGCACTGAGAAGCAGTTGCAGGCAACGCGATGGCATTGCTGCTACATTGCTGCAGTCAATCTCGACAGCAGCGGTGCGCGCCTCGCCCAGAAAAGTCGCAAGCGGACTCAACTCGGCAAATGCATTTGGCAAATCCAAAAGGTGTTTCTGCGTTTCTGTGGTCATCTTCCGCGATTCTCACCCCCGTTGTCGGTGACATGTGTGTATTCGATGGCTCCATAGTTAGGTCGTCTGGCTTAACAATTGATTGCTGCAAGATGTCAGAAAAGCGGTTTTGTGCGCTCCGTAACCAGGGACAATTCTTGATTTTCTTAAAGTTTTCCCAGTCTTCGAGGTGATTCTTGCAAGCGGTGGGAATGGTAGAAAATGAAACATCTGCACGTGTCCGTGAAAGGTTCGCAATTCCGCTCCGTATATATACGGGCTGTTTTGCCATGCTGTTCAGCAGCGCAAAATGGCGGTCCCGGGTCCCTGAAACCTGCCAAGATCAGGCGAATTCAGGGTAAATTGCTAAACTTCAAAACACTGTGCCAGCGGCGTAAGCGGCAAATTAACATCTCTTCTGCAGTCTGACGCTTAGTTCCGATGCGCATTGCCGCAGTAAAGCCTCAGGAGAAAGAAATGCAGGGTCTGAGATCTCTCAAGATTGCCTTCAAGTTGCCACTGTTTGTGGTTGGCTTTGGTGCGCTGCTTACAGCTATTATTGTTACGGTCAGTACGGTCAACTTTCAAAAAAGCGCCTTTAATCAAGCCGAGAATCAGTTCGAATCCTTGATTGCCGGGCGCAAAACCGCGCTGGAATCGCTTTTCCGCGGCATCAATGCGGATCTGATGACACTGGCGGCAAACCCGTCAACGGCAACGGCGCTGCAACGGCTCTCAGCCGCCTGGAGCAATCTGGGCCCCGAGGCCTCTGATGTGGCGCGCGCGGCCTATATTACTGACAACCCATTCCCGCAAGGCGAACGGCATAATCTGGATCGTGGGAAACAGACGATTCCCTACAATATTCATCATTCAAAGTTTCATCCGGCCTTTCGTACCCTGCTGACGGCCAAGGGGTATTATGATGCCTTCCTGATCAGCATGCCTGGGGATGTGATTTATAGCGTCTTCAAAGAAGACGACTATGGCACCAACCTTATGACCGGCCCCTATAAGGATTCGGATCTGGGCAATCTGTTCCGGGCTGCATTGGATGCCGCAGAAGGCGAAGTTATCTTTTCTGACATCCGGCCCTACGGCCCCAGCGGCGACATGCCTTCAGCCTTTGTGGCTACCAAGATCGTGTCAAACTCTGGCCAAACCGTTGGTGTTATCATCGTGCAGATGATGGTTGGCCTCATTGATGGCATTATGAATGATGCAAAAGGCATCGGTGACACGGCCGAAGTCTTCCTGGTTGGGGATGACCTCAGGGCGCGCTCCACGTCTCGGTTTGAAGGTGGCCATGCCACCCTTGATCAGTTGCCCGCCACATCCTACCTCACAGAGGCCCTGGCAGAGCGCGGCGCCTTTACCACGGATGCAACAGGCCTGCGTGGCCAGGAGGTCGCCGCCTATGCTGAACATATTCAAATGTTGGGCACCAATTGGGCCATTGCAATTGAACAGGACAGAGACGAGCTGCTGGCGCCCGTAGTGCATGATCGCAATATCTTGGTGCTCGCATCCATTGTCGGCGCTGCTGTCATGTCGATCCTGGGCTGGCTCTTTGCTGGCACCATTACCCGACCACTGGACCGGATTTGCCGCAGTATGGAGGCAGTCTCTTCAGGTAACCTGAATACCGATGTGCCAGAGGCAGGTCGCGGTGATGAAATCGGGGCGATCGGAAAAACCTTGGTAAGCATGCAGGAAGATCTGCAACAGGCCAGAATCGCGGAAGAACAGCGCGCCGAATTGCAGCAGGAACAACAGATTGTTGTTGAAAACCTGAGTGCCGGTCTGGTGCGGCTGTCCGAAGGTGATTTTTCGCAGCCGATTGAACAGGCCTTCTCGGGGGAGCATGAGAAGCTGCGCCAGAACTACAACCAGACCATAGACACGCTTAGCGGCACTGTTTCCAAGGTGATCGAAGCCTCGGGTTCCATTCGCAATGGCGCGACTGAAATCAGCCGTGCCTCGGATGATCTGTCGCATCGTACCGAAAGCCAGGCGGCCACGCTGGAAGAGACCGCCGCCGCGATGGACGAGCTGACCGCAAGCGTCAAATCCGCCGCCGAGGGGGCGCGCAGCGTCGAGGCGACGATGGAAGCGGCCAAGAAAGAGGCCGAGATCAGCGGCGAGGTGGTGCAGAGCGCGGTTTCGGCGATGACCGAGATTGAGCAAAGCTCGAACCACATCGGTCAGATCATCTCGGTGATTGACGATATTGCCTTCCAAACCAACCTCTTGGCACTGAACGCCGGGGTCGAGGCGGCCCGGGCTGGCGAGGCTGGAAAAGGCTTTGCGGTTGTGGCCTCCGAAGTGCGCGCCCTGGCGCAGCGGTCTTCGGATGCGGCGATGGAAATCAAGACGTTGATCGGTGACAGCTCGAAACAGGTGGCGCGTGGCGTTGATCTGGTGGGCAAGGCGGGCGAAGCGCTGGAAAGCATCGTTGGCCAGGTCAGCCATATTTCGAAACTGGTGTCCGGCATCGCCGAGGGCGCGGTGGAGCAATCCACGGGCCTGAACGAGATCAACACCGGGGTGACCCAGCTGGATCAGGTGACCCAGCAAAACGCCGCCATGGTGGAACAGGCAACCGCCGCTGGGCATTTGCTCAACTCTGATTCGACGCAGCTTTCGCAATTGGTTGCTGGTTTTCGCATCAAGGCGGGCGCAACCGTGGCCCGGGTGCAGCCAGATCAATCCAGTGCCGTGCCTGCGGGCCAGCTCCCATCTGCCCATGGTGGCGTTGATTGGGAAGTGGATGACGCCCTTGTGTCGTCCGGTAGCGCAGCCTTTGCAGCAGATGGAAATGCCGCCAAGGACCTGTGGCAAGATTTTTAAGTGACGCTCTCCGGGGTGCCAAACTGCCCCGGGCTGACCATTAACTTCGGTTCTTACCGATCAACCTGACTGGGTGACACATTGCAGCCTCAGAACCTATTGATCATTACAACAGACCGGGCCTTTGCTCGTTCAATTCAAAGCCATATGGAAGCCAGCTATCCGGGAATGAAGGTGCTGTTGGCGAATAACCTTATGATGGCCTACAATCAGGCAGAGGCCGCACAGCCGGTGTTTGCCTTTGTCGAGGACGGGTTCACCAAACTGCCCGAGTTTGAGATGATGTTGGCCTTGTTCTCGGCGCTTGATACGCGCTGGGTGGCGGTGATGGACAGTGCGGGGGCGACGCCTGCGCGTACGTCCTCGCCCTTGCTGAATGTCGGTGCCGGCATCTTTGAGCTGACCAAAACCGATACGCCACAGCAATTTTCCCAGTATTTTGACATGATGGTCAAGGCGCCAAGGCGTGAACAGGCTGGCCCCCGAGGGATGGGGGGTGGGGCAGCTGCCCCTGTGAAAGACTTCAAGAAAATCATCTTGATCGGCTCTTCCACCGGTGGCGTAGAGGCTCTGCGCAGTGTTCTTGTTGGTTTTCCGGCGCAATGCCCGCCGACCATGATCGTGCAGCATACTGGCAAGAATTTTGGTCAGGGCCTTGTGTCGTTGTTGGATCGGATCTGCGCCGCCAAGGTGGTCCAGGCCGAAGACAATACAAAGCTGGAGGTCGGCCATGTCTACATTGCCGCAGGTCAGCGTCGCCATATGGGTATGACTCAGCGCAAACCGATGCGCACCCGTATGAAAGAAGGCCCGCCGATTTCCGGTCATGTTCCGTCTGTTGACGCGTTGTTCACCTCTGCAGTGCCATATGGGAGTGACGTAGTTGCAGCGATCCTGACGGGCATGGGCCAAGACGGTGCCAGAGGACTGTTGGAACTTCGCAAAGCAGGGGCTGCCACCTTTGCACAGGATGAAAAGTCTTCTGTGGTTTATGGTATGCCAAGGGTTGCTTGGGAAACTGGCGCCGCAGAAAAACAAGTCTCCCTTGCCCGTATGGCTGGGGCTCTTCTTCAGGCCGCCAAGTCCTGATTATGTTGATAAGGAGCGTACTGTGACAACAGTTTTTGCCAATACTACCTCGGTCACGGTCCTGCAGGGCGAATACCGGGTTTCGACTGACCCAAAAGTGGTGTTCTCTACTGTTTTAGGCTCTTGCATTGCCGCCTGTATCTATGACGCAGAAAACGGCGTTGGCGGTATGAATCACTTCCTATTGGCCAATGCAAACGGCAATGATGTCAACGCGCGCTATGGTATCCATGCGATGGAACTATTGATCAACGGCATCATGAAAAAGGGGGCCCAACGGCAAAACCTGAAGGCCAAGGTCTTTGGCGGGGCAAAAATGTCGGTCAACCTGTCGGACATTGGGGCCTCTAACGCGCATTTTGTGCAGGGCTTCCTACAGGACGAAGGCATTCCGGTGATTTCCTCCAGTGTTGGCGGGACCTCGGCCCGGCGTGTGCGTTTTCATGCAGTTTCCGGAAGCGCCCAGCAGACACGGGTTGAAAACGACCGCCGCCTTGGCGAGCAGGAAATGGCAGCAGCCCGTCGTCCGGCGCCAAAGCCAGCCCAGGCTCCAGCCGCGGCCGATCCGGGTGGTTTGACCCTGTTCTGATCGCGCGTGACCTCTTTTGCCAAAGCCCGCACCATGAAACTGGTGTGGGCTTTGGCGTGATATGCGCTGCGATTTACAGATTTGACTTGCCCCGCATAGATCGCAAAGCTACCCCAAGGGGGAGGTATCTGAAGCAGGCTGCGGGAGGGTCTGACGTCGTGTCCCGCATCACTCGATTCCTGACAGCGGCTGCCTGGCCCGGCCTATTGGCTCTGGCGGTCATGCTTGGCGCAGCAGGAAGTCTGCGCGCAGCAGATGTGACGCTGTTTGCAGCTGCCAGCCTGAAAAACGCCCTGGACGAAATCAGCCAGTCTTTTGAGGCAGAAACCGGCTATAGCCTGGCAATCTCGCTTGCGGGGTCCTCGATTTTGGCGCGTCAGATCAGCCTAGGTGCCCCGGCTGATATCTACTTACCCGCCAGCCCCGACTGGATGGATTATCTGCAAGCCAAGGGGCATGTGCTGCCCAACAGCCGACGAAATTTGTTGGGCAATCACCTTGTTCTTGTTGCTCCGCGCGACAGTGGTCAGCCGATTTCTGGCTTTGACGATCCGGGTCTGATGGCGCAGCTGGGGCAGGGCAAACTGGCTATGGCGCTGGTGCAGGCGGTGCCGGCTGGGATCTATGGAAAATCGGCGTTGCAGTGGTTGGGGCTGTGGCAGCGGTTGGCACCGCAGGTTGCCCAGGCGGACAATGTGCGCGCAGCACTTGCGCTGGTGGCGGCGGGGGCGGCACCGCTGGGGGTGGTCTATGCCAGTGACGCGCGGGCGGAACCCCGCGTTATGATCCTGGCCGAATTTCCGTCTCAAAGTCATGCGCCGATCCGCTATCCGCTGGCGCTGATCCGGCCGGTGGCCAATGCCGAGACAGCGCCCAGCCCGGCGGCCGCCAGCCTGTATGCCTATCTGCAAGGGCCCGTGGCGCGTGCGGCCTTTCTTGAGGCGGGCTTTGACGTTGATGTGGAGTAACCCCGCATGAGCTGGCTTGGCCCCGAGGAATGGCAGGCGGTGGCGCTGTCTCTCAAGGTTTCGATCTGGGCCAGCCTCTTGACGCTGCCCTTTGGTATCTTCGCCGCCTATGCGTTGGCGCGCTGGCATTTCCCCGGCAAACACCTGCTCAATGGGTTGGTGCATTTGCCGCTGATCCTGCCGCCGGTGGTGACGGGCTATCTGCTGCTTTTGATCTTTGGCCCGCAAAGCGCGGTCGGCAGTGCGCTACAGCAGATCGGCATTGTGTTCGCCTTTCAATGGACCGGCGCGGCGTTGGCGGCTGCCATCATGGGCTTCCCTTTGATGGTGCGGGCCATCCGCTTGTCGATCGAAGCGGTTGATCCCAAACTGGAAGAGGCCGCCGCGACCCTGGGCGCCAGCCGGTTCTGGGTCTTTGTCAGCGTGACCCTGCCGCTGATCCTGCCGGGCATCCTGGCGGGGGGCATCCTGGCCTTTGCCAAGGCCATGGGAGAGTTCGGCGCCACCATTACATTTGTCTCGAATATTCCGGGCCAGACGCAGACGCTGCCCTCGGCGATCTATGCCTTCTTGCAGCAGCCCGGCGGTGAATCTGCGGCGCTGCGACTGGTGGCTGTTTCTGTTGTGGTGGCCATGGGTACGTTGGTCTTGTCGGAAGTCTTGGCACGCCGGGTCAGCAAACGGATCGGAGGCGCGTGATGCTTGAGGTCGATCTGGTGCAGCAATTGCCGGGGTTTACCCTGGATGTCCGCTTTCAGGCGCCCACGGGTGTGACCGTGCTGTTTGGTGGATCAGGCGCGGGAAAAACCACTGTTGTCAACGCAGTGGCCGGATTGCACCGCCCCGAGAGCGGGCGGGTGGCGCTGCATGACCGGGTGTTGTTTGATCTGGAGCGCGGGATCTGGTTGCCGCCGCACCGTCGCCGCATTGGCTATATCTTTCAAGAAGGCCGCTTGTTCCCCCATCTGAACGTTCGCCAGAACCTGTTGTTTGGCCGTTGGTTCGCGCCAAAAGGCGCGGCGCGGGAAGATTTTGACCGGATTATTGCAATGCTGGGCATCGCGCCCTTGCTAGAGCGGCGACCGAGCGGTCTATCGGGCGGCGAAAAGCAGAGGGTTGCCATTGGCCGCGCGTTGCTCTCTGCGCCCGATATGATCCTCGCGGATGAGCCTCTGGCGGCGCTGGACGCCGCCCGCAAGGAAGAGATTATGCCCTATTTTGAACGGCTGCGCGACGAGGTGAAAATCCCGGTTCTCTATGTCAGCCATTCCGCCGCCGAGGTTGCCAGACTGGCCACCTCTGTTGTGGTGCTGAAGGATGGCCGGGTGCAGTGTCAGGGCAGCGCCGCCGAGGTTCTGGGGGATGCGCAGGTGATGCCAACCGGGGTGCGGGCGGCTGGTGCTCTGCTCGAAGCGCGGTTGCTGCGCCACCATCCCGATGGGCTGAGCGAGCTGTCGGCTGGCGGTATTTCCCTGTTTTTGCCACAGGTGCCACAGGCTCCGGGCTGCCTGCTGCGTCTGCGTATTCTAGCCCAGGATGTTATTCTGTCCCGGCAAAAACCCGAAGGCCTGTCCGCGCTTAACATTCTGCCCGCAGAGGTGGAAAATATCCGCAGTGGCAGCGGCCCTGGCGCAATGGTATCGTTAAAAACCGATGCGGGCCGGGTGTTGGCCCGTATCACACGCCGATCAGCCAAGGTGCTGGAACTGGCGCCGGGTAGCCACTGCTATGCGGTGGTCAAATCTGTTGCCATTGCCCGCAGCGATGTGAGCAGCAGCGCGGCTGCTGCCCCATAGCCCCAGGGCGGCGGGGGAGGGGGCGACTAGTCAATTGCTGCAAGCAGCTCTGCCATGGCGCTGCGATACCGGGTCAGGATTTGATCCCGTGCGATATGGCGCCCTGCCTGAACACAGTGCCGTCCGGCAGACCACAGGTCGGTGACCACATGATCCTTGGCCGCAAAGACCAGCCCGTCCAACAATTGATCTTGGCCAAGCGCACAGAGCGAGGGATGATTGCTGTCGATCGCAACCAGATCTGCCAGTTGGCCCGGCGCGATGGTCCCGGCCGTACGCCCCAGCGCCTGGGCACCGCCCTGGGCTGCCCCGGAATAAAGTGCATGGCCAACCGACCCTTCGCCCTGCACAAGCACATTGCGCGATAGATCGCGCAGGCGCTGGGAATATTCCAAGGTGCGCAGCTCTTCGGTGAGCGAAATCAGCACATTCGAATCCGACCCAACCCCAAAGGCACCGCCGGCCTCTAGGTAGGTTGGGCCGTTGAAAGGGCCATCGCCAAGGTTGGCTTCGGTCACCGGGCACAGCCCCGCCACCGCGCCAGAACCGGCCATCGCACGGGTCTCAGGCTCGGTCATATGGGTGGCGTGGATCAGGCACCAGTTTTGATCAACCGGCGCATTGTCCAACAGCCACTCTACCGGGCGTGCGCCCAGACCTGCCCGCACCTCCTGCACTTCTTTGGGTTGTTCCGCGATATGGATATGCACCGGATTCGAAGTATTGCCCTGGGCGGCCAGAACAGCCACCAGATCATCGGGCGCGGTGGCACGCAACGAATGCGGCGCGATACCAACCCGGCAATCTGCGGGCAGGGTGGCTTTGGCATGGGCGCGGGCCTGATCGACCAGTTGGCAGAAACGGTCCACATCATTGCCAAAGCGCATCTGACCCGGTTCCAGCGGCTGTTTGCCAACGCCCGCATAGCTGTACAGCACCGGCAGATGGGTCAGGCCAATACCGCTGAGCTGGGCAGCCGCCATGATCCGGTCGGAATGTTCGCTGAGATTATCATAGGGACTGCCAGATTTCTGGTGGTGCAGATAGTGGAATTCTCCAACCGAGGCATAGCCTGCTTCCTGCATCTCCAAGAACACTAGCGCCGCGATGGCTTCGATCTGCTCTGGGGTCAGATGCGCGGTAAAGCGGTACATCAGGTCGCGCCAGGTCCAAAAGCTATCACGCCCGGCCTTACGGTATTCCGTCATCCCGGCCATGGCGCGCTGAAAACTGTGGCTGTGCAGATTGGCCAGCGCCGGCAAAACCGTATCGACACGCTGATCTCCGGCCTGTGGTTTGACCCCCGTTTCAATGGCGCTAATCGCACCATCGCGCAGGGTCAGCCGGGTGTTTTGTACCCAGCCAGTTGCCAGAAGAGCTCGGTTTGCAAAGATCACGGTCATGTCACGTCCTCATTTTATGTCTAGACATATGGCATATTGATTTGTACCAGAAAAGAGGGAAATGCAGAATTGGTGAGGCAGATATGCAGGACGTCAATCAAGTTTTAGTCGCGCTTCGCGCTGCAACCATGGGCGAGACGGCAGTGCCGTATGGTCTGATAGAGGCGGCAGCGATTGCCCTGGTCGATGGCAAGATCGCCTGGATCGGTGCCGAGGCAGAGCTGCCGACGCGCTATGCTGATCTGCCCAAAACTGATCTGGGGAACCGGCTGGTGACGCCGGCGCTGATTGATTGCCACACCCATGTTGTGCACGGCGGCAACCGTGCCGCAGAGTTTGAGCTGCGGCTGAACGGGGCCAGCTACGAAGAGGTGGCCCGTGCCGGTGGCGGTATTGTTTCCACCGTCGCTGCGACCCGCGCCGCCAGCGTTGATGCGCTGATCGCCCAGGCGCTGCCCCGGGTTGATGCCATGCTGGCCGAAGGGGTCAGTACCATCGAAGTGAAATCCGGTTATGGGCTGGACCGCGAGACCGAGCTGAACATGCTGCGCGCCGCCCGTGCCCTGCCGCAACACCGTCCCATTCGGGTGGTGACCAGCTTCCTTGGTGCCCATGCAATCCCGGCGGAGTATAGCGACCGCCCGGATGCCTATATCACCGATGTCTGCATCCCCACCCTGCGTGCGGCGCATGAGGAGGGGCTGGTCGACGCTGTCGATGGGTTCTGCGAAGGCATCGCCTTTTCCCCGGATCAGATCGCGCTAGTCTTTGATGTTGCCCAAGAGATGGGCCTGCCAGTGAAGCTGCATGCCGAGCAACTGTCGAACCTTGGCGGGGCGAAGTTGGCGGCGGGATATGGCGCGCTCTCGGCGGATCATATCGAATATCTGGATCAAGATGGCGTAGAGGCCCTGGCCGCAGCGGGCACCGTTGCCACTATTCTGCCCGGCGCATTCTACACCCTGCGCGAAACCCAGGCACCGCCTATCGCGGCGCTGCGCGCGGCGGGTGTGCCGATGGCGTTAGCAACGGATTGCAATCCCGGCTCTGCGCCGATGACCTCTTTGTTGCTGACGATGAACATGGGCTGCACCCTGTTCCGCATGACCCCGGAGGAGGCTCTGCGCGGCGTCACATCCCATGCCGCCCGTGCCCTTGGCCTGACCGATTGCGGCACCCTCACTGTTGGTCGGCGCGCTGATCTTGCCATCTGGGATGTCAGCCACCCGGCTGAACTGGCCTATCGCATCGGCTTTAACCCGCTTCATGACCGCATTTTTGGAGGTTCCAAGTGACCACAGTAACCCTGACCCCCGGCAATGTTTCCCTAGCAGAGTTGGAACATGTGTTTCGCACAGAATGCCCCGTGCGCCTGGATGCAGCCTGCCGCCCCGCCATTGAACTTGCCCAGAGCCGCATCGCCGCGGCCGCCGCCGGCAATGCCGCAGTTTACGGCGTGAACACTGGCTTTGGTAAATTGGCCAGCGTCAAGATCGCGGCGCAGGACACTGCCACGCTGCAGCGTAATCTGATTCTCAGCCATTGCTGTGGCGTCGGTCCGGCCATCCCACGTGGCCACGCGCGCTTGATGATGGTGCTCAAACTGCTGAGCCTGGGGCGCGGTGCCTCGGGCGTGCGGCTAGAGGTCGTCGATCTGCTGGAGGCCATGCTGGAGGCGGGCGTCACCCCGGTTATTCCCGCCCAGGGTTCGGTTGGGGCTTCGGGGGATTTGGCACCGCTATCGCATATGGCCGCTGTGATGATGGGCGCTGCCGAGGCCGAGTATAACGGCGAGATCATGCCCGGCGCTGAGGCCCTGGCCGCCGCCGGTCTGACTCCGATTGAGTTTGGCCCCAAAGAAGGGCTGGCGCTGATCAACGGCACCCAATTTTCCACTGCGTTTGGCCTGGCCGGGTTGTTTGGCACCTGGGCCGCTGCCCAAAGCGCGCTGGTGACCTCGGCGCTGACCACTGATGCCATCATGGGGTCCACCGCGCCGCTGCAACCCGAAATCCATACGCTGCGCGGCCATCGGGGCCAGATCGAGGCCGGCGCCACCATGCGCGCCTTGCTGGAGGGATCGGTCATCCGTGAAAGCCACCGCGAGGATGACGCCCGGGTGCAGGATCCCTATTGCATTCGTTGCCAGCCGCAGGTTGTCGGCGCGGCGATGGATGTGTTGCGTCAGGCGGCGCAGACGCTTGAGATCGAAGCCAATGCTGCCACCGACAATCCGCTGGTGCTGGTGGGCGCTGACTTGATCGTTTCCGGGGGGAACTTCCACGCCGAGCCTGTCGGTTTTGCCGCTGACATGATTGCCTTGGCAATTGCCGAGATCGGCGCGATTGCGCAGCGCCGCATCGCCCTGATTGTCGACCCGGTGCTGAGCCACGATCTGCCGCCCTTCCTGACGCCAAACCCCGGCCTGAATTCGGGCTACATGATCGCCGAAGTGACGACCGCCGCATTGATGAGCGAAAACAAGCATCTGGCCAACCCCTGTGTCACCGACAGCACGCCAACATCGGCCAATCAGGAAGACCACGTGTCGATGGCGGCCCATGGCGCGCGCCGCCTTGGGCAGATGCTGCAGAACCTGGAACGCATCCTCGGGGTAGAGCTGCTCTGCGCGACGCAGGGTGTCGAGTTCCGCGCGCCCCTGGCAACCAGCCCGGCGCTGTCGCAGGTCATGGCACAGCTGCGCGCGCAGGTCTCACCCCTGGGCGATGACCGTTATACTGCCCCCGACATCGAAGCCGCCTCGGCGCTGATCACCAGCGGCGCTATCGCCCGCTGCACCGATGTCCCCATGCCGGAGCTCTCTGCATGATTGATCCAGTTGAAATCCATCGGGGCGACAGCCCCCTGGTGCTGGGCCTGCCGCATACTGGCACCCATGTGCCTGCCGATATCCTGGCTAAACTAAACCCACGGGGGCGGGGGCTGGATGATACAGATTGGCATATTCACCAGCTTTATGAAGGGCTTGTACCCCAGGCCACTACGGTACGTGCCACCTTTCATCGCTATGTGATTGATGCCAATCGCGACCCTTCGGGACGTTCGCTCTATCCGGGGCAAAACACCACGACGCTGGTGCCGCTGACGGATTTTGATGGCCATGATATTTGGGATCAGCCCCCCAGCTCCGCCGAGATTGACGCCCGCCGAGACGCTTTTCACGAGCCCTATCATGCCGCGCTGGAGGCCGAGCTGATGCGGGTGCGGGATCTGCACGGCTTTGCTATTCTCTATGATTGCCATTCGATCCGGGGGAATATCCCGTTTCTGTTTGATGGCACTCTGCCGGATTTCAACACCGGTACCAATCTGGGCGCCACCTGTGATCCCGGCATCGAACAGATTGTCACCGGGATCTGCGCCGAGGCTGCAGGCTACAGCTCGGTATTGAATGGTCGCTTCAAGGGCGGCTGGACCACCCGCCACTATGGGCTGCCGGACGAAGGGCTGCACGCCATCCAGATGGAACTGGCGCAATCCACCTATCTTAGCGCCGAGGCTGCGCCCTGGACCTATGACCAGACCAAGGCCAGCCGCCTGCGTGTTCACCTGAAACATATACTCAACAGCCTGGCTGACTGGGCTCCTCAGACCGGAGGTACAACATGACCGATCCCCGCAAGAATACCCGTGATATCTATCCGCCCACAGGATCCGAGATCACCGCGAAAAGCTGGCAGACCGAAGCGGCGATGCGGATGCTGATGAACAACCTGCACCCGGATGTGGCCGAAAACCCGCATGAGCTGGTGGTCTATGGTGGTATCGGCCGCGCCGCGCGTACCTGGGATGATTTCGACCTCATCGTTGACAGCTTGAAAGACCTGGAAGACGATGAAACCCTGCTGGTGCAATCTGGCAAGCCGGTCGCCATCGTTAAAACCCATGCGGATGCACCGCGGGTACTGATTGCCAACTCCAACCTGGTGCCGCATTGGGCCAACTGGGATCACTTCAACGAGCTCGATAAAAAAGGTCTGATGATGTACGGTCAGATGACCGCAGGCTCGTGGATCTACATCGGAACCCAGGGCATCGTGCAGGGTACCTATGAAACCTTCGCCGAAGCTGGGCGCCAGCACTATGATGGCGATCTGACAGGCAAATGGGTTCTGACCGGTGGCCTTGGCGGCATGGGCGGTGCTCAGCCTTTGGCGGCTGTCATGGCCGGCGCTTGCTGTTTGGCTGTGGAATGCAATCCCGATAGCCTCGATTTCCGCCTGCGCACCCGCTACCTGGATGAAAAGGCTGAAACCCTGGACGAAGCGCTGGCAATGATCGAGCGCTGGACCAAGGCAGGCGAGGCTAAATCCGTTGGCCTGCTGGGCAATGCCGCCGATATCTTCCCAGAGCTGCTGGCCCGCGCCGAAGCAGGGGGCATCCGCCCCGATATCGTCACCGATCAGACCTCGGCCCACGACCCGGTGAACGGTTATCTGCCGCAGGGCTGGACCATGGGCGAGTGGAAGGAAAAGCGCGAGACCGACAAGAAAGCCGTCGAAAAAGCCGCCCGCGCCAGCATGCGCGTGCAGGTGGATGCGATGTGCAAATTCCATGCCATGGGTGTTCCCACCGTGGACTATGGCAATAACATTCGCCAAATGGCGCTGGAAGAAGGGCTGGAAAACGCCTTTGATTTCCCCGGCTTTGTCCCCGCCTATATCCGGCCACTGTTCTGTCGGGGTATTGGTCCCTTCCGCTGGGTGGCGCTGTCTGGTGATCCCGAAGACATTCGCAAGACTGACGCCAAGATGAAAGAGCTGTTCCCCGAGAACACCCATCTACACAACTGGCTGGACATGGCGGATGAGCGCATTGCCTTTCAGGGCCTGCCGGCGCGGATCTGCTGGATTGGTCTGGGCGATCGCCATCGGGCCGGGCTTGCCTTTAATGAGATGGTCAAGAACGGCGAGCTGAGCGCGCCGGTTGTCATTGGCCGTGACCATTTGGATTCTGGTTCGGTGGCCTCGCCCAACCGCGAAACCGAAGCCATGATGGATGGTTCTGACGCGGTTTCGGATTGGCCGCTGCTAAATGCCCTGACCAATACGGCTTCGGGCGCGACCTGGGTGTCGCTGCACCATGGTGGCGGCGTTGGCATGGGCTTTTCCCAGCATTCCGGTGTGGTGATCTGCGCCGATGGAACCGATGCGGCGGCCAAGCGGCTGGAGCGTGTGCTGTGGAACGACCCGGCTTCGGGCGTCATGCGCCATGCTGATGCGGGTTATGAAGAGGCCAAGGAATGCGCCCGCGTGCACAATCTGCGCTTGCCTGGCATCTTGAAGTAAAACACCAGCGGCAACGGGTTCAATCGGACCCGTTGCCACCCCCTGCTGCCCCCCCCAAGCGCGGCCATGATCCGCGCGCTTGGCACCTGCCTAATAGCGCGAGGTCATACGGTGACCGGGACGGAAGCTCTGGCGGACAAAGGTGATGGCTTCGCCTTTCAGCCAGGTAGAGCGTTCAACCGTGAATAGCGCCGCCCCCTGCGCGCAGCCCAAGTGATCCGCTAGGTCCGGCGTTGCTGCTGTCGCCGAAAAGGCAATCTCGGCATCCGAAAACGGCACGGTTGACACGAGCCACTCATTTGGCCCGATTTCGGAAAAATCAGCCTCTTGGGCCTGTGGCAGCAGGCCAAGGCTGATCCAGCGTTCTTCGAACTGATAGGGTGCGCCATCTGCATAATGCATACAGGTCAGGCTTAGAACCGGGCAATCGGCCGCCAGCTGCAACCGGGCGCGCAGCCACTGCGGTGCCGCCGCAACTTCCTGGCTGACCAGCGCATAGCGGTATGTGGAATTTTGCTCTTCGATCTCGACCCGCACGATGGGGATGGAAAACCGTGCCTGGCGCAGCGGTGCCATCCGCACGCGGGTGCCAGCTTTGCGGCGGCGTTCGACCACGCCTTCATCGGCCAATTCACGCATCGCGCGGTTGACGGTGGCCCGGGCGCAGCCATAGATTTCGGCCAGATCCATCTCATTGGGCAGCAGCCTGCCTGGCTCCCATTCACCAGAGGTGATTTTAGCCATGATGTCCGATTTGACGTCTCTGAATGTAGCCTTCATGTGACTCTGCTCCTGATTAAGCACAATCATAAGGCGGTTTTGTCTAAGAGTATAGCCATGAGCCAACAGGCCCCGGGGGTGGCCTATAGCACATCAAGCGAGACTTTGACCCGTTCCATCACCACCGAGCTGTTGAACCGGCTGACATTTGATTCATCAAAGAAGTGTTCTTGGGTAAACGCCTGATATTCAGTGATATCCTGGACCACGACAATCAGGATGAAATCGGCGGCGCCAGTGGCGTAATAGCACTGCTGTACCTGCGGTGACGCCCGCATGCGCTGTTTGAATGCATCCAGATGCTGGCGGCTTTCGCGCTCCAGTATCACTTCGACAATCACCGTCATCTCGCGGCGAAGCTTGGCAGCAGATAGCACCGCGATTTCGCGTTCGATCACCCCGGTCTCGCGCAGCCGTTTCAGCCGTTTTTGCACGGCCGCTGGCGATAGGCCTAACTCGGCGCTCAGCGCCTCTGCGGTCAGGCGGGCATTGCGCTGGACCTGTTTCAGTATCTTGAGATCTTTGTCATCCATATGCAGATAAAGCGTGGAACCCCGACAAAGGACAAGCTGAATATCTAGCCCGTCCAGGCCCAATGCTCTGCTTGGCCCCTGTAAGATCGACCAAATTCCCGGCTAAATTACTGGCAGCTCGGGCGCGGCGCGCTGGCTGAGCAGCCTTGCCCCCTGATCGGTGATGACGATATTTTCCTCATGTACCATGATTAGCCCATCACCGTACCCTAGCGAAGGCTCCAGCGTCAGCACCATGCCTGGCTTCAGCCTGCTGTGCTCAAACGCAGCGATAGAGGGCTGTTCGGTCAGCTGCATTCCCAGCCCGTGCCCCAGCCGCCCGATGTCGCCGCCCTGCTGGTCCAGCTCGGCAATGACGCGCTGCATAGCCTGGAACAGATCGCAAAAGCTGTTACCCGGTCTGGCCGCCGCCAGCCCTGCCTCGGTGGCGCGCCACAGTACATCATAGGCGCGGCGGGCCGCGTCATCGGCAGAGCCAATCGCAAAATTTCGGTCAAAATCGCAGAAGTAGCCATCCCAGCTGGCACCAGTGTCCAGCATCAGGATATCGCCGTCTTGCAGGGCGCGGCGTCCCGGTGGCGAGATCACATCAACGTAGCCGCCCGGCCCGGCACCGCCGACCAGATAGGGTAGATCATCTGCCCCCTGCGCCAGCCCGGCGCAGCGAAAGGCCCGAAAGGCTTCTTCCAAGGGCATGCCCTGCGCAACCAGTTCCGGCACTTTAGCAAAGGTTGCAGATCCGATGGCGCAGATATGGGACAGCTTGGCGATCTCGGCCTTGGACTTGACCATGCGCAGGCCTTGCACCAGCCCGGTGGCATCTGCCAGTTCCAGTCCCGGCAGGCAGGTCAGCAGCCGCTGCCAGTCTGCCAGCGGCATTCGCCAGGCGGTTTCGTGCCCGGTCAGGATCCCGAGGCGACCGCGCCGTTGCGCCAGTGGTGCCAGAAGCTCTTGCAACAGGGTGATGCCATCGTCCTGCGGGGCAGGGGCGCTCCAGCTGCGAATGTCGTCGACCCAGGTTTGACGCATCAGGGCGGCACCAATTTCAGGGATCACCGCGATGGGCTTGCCGGTGGCGGGTACAAACAGAAACCAGGGGCGCGTCGGGCTTTGCCAGAACAGGGTGTGAAAGCCGCTGAAATAGCGCACTTCTGGTTCGGACAGCAGCAGCAGGCCGTCGAGACCCTGCGCCAACATCAACGCCTGTGCCTTTTGGGTGCGGGCGGCAAATTCAGCCTGGGCAAAGCCGCGCTCTGGCGGGTTATGCAACATCGCTGCCCGCCATGATCCGGTCAAAGATTTCGGGGTCGGTGACACCTTCAGAGCCGATCAGCAAGACCCGCGAGTCGCTTGCTAGCCCCAACTGCTGCGCCAGCGCAGGATCGGCGCAGGCAGCAATCAATGCTGCAAGCCCTGCAACCGCGCTTTCACCGGCTTCGATGCTGGGATCCCCCGGCAGTGGGCGGGCCAGAAGCCGCACAGAAGGGGCCACCAGGCTATCCGGAATTGTCAGGAAATCGGCGGCTTCCTCGGACAGGATCTGCCAGGCCATGGGAGATGGCTCGCCGCAGGACAGGCCAGCCATCAGGGTTTCCTCTTTAATGGCAAAATTGGTCGACTGACCGGCGCGGCCACTGGCAATGAGGCAAGCGGCCAAGGCGGGTTCAACTATGACCACCCGTGGCGACTGCGCGCCCCAGTGCTGGCGCAGGCCTGCGGCAACCCCGGCCGCTAGTCCTCCAACCCCACCCTGCAAGAACACATGGGTGGGCGGCTGTTTCAGTGCATCACAGATCTCTTGCACCATAACGCCATAGCCGGCCATCACATCGCGGGGCGGTTCTGAATAGCCCTCCCATGAGGTGTCGGAGACCACAAACCAGCCGTTTTTTGCTGCGTCCTGTTTCGCGAGCAAGACCGAGGCGTCATAATCGCCATCAATGCGGATTACTTCGGCGCCCAGATCATGCATCGCCGCCGCGCGACCCGCGCTGACCTCGGCGTGAATATAAATTCGGCAGGGCGCGCCAAAACGCTGGCAGCCCCAAGCGAGCGAGCGCCCGTGATTGCCGTCGGTGGCCGATACCAAGGTGATTTTCGCGGCCTCTTCGCGGTATTGGCCTTTGCGAATATCCGCCAGCGTGACTGCATGGCCCAGCCGGGCTGAAATTTCGCGCTGCAACACCCGCAGAGCCGCATAAGACCCGCCAAGCGCCTTGAAACTGCCCAGCCCAAACCGCGGACCTTCGTCCTTGTAAAGCACCGCTCCGACGCCGATTCTGGTGGCCAAGGACGCCAGAGATACCAGCGGCGTCGCACTGTAGCCGGGCCACTGGGAAATCTCCGTGCGGGCGGCGGCAAAATCCTGAGGTGTGATCACCCGGACGGCGGCATCACCTGGCTGTTTCGTCGCGGTAAAGTGGTCCAGTTTGGCAAAGGGAAGCAGGTCTGACATCACGCGGTCTTTCGCTTGGGAAGGCGATCGCGCACCAGGGCGGCCCAAAGCTCGGCCCCGAGCGGCAATAGCGCATCGTTAAAATCATAGTCTGCCGCATGAAGCGGCTGACCATGTGGCCCATCGGTGCCATTGCCCAGCAGGAAAAAGCACCCTGGCACAGCGGCGGTGAAATGGGCAAAATCCTCAGAGAAGGTCATCGGGGGGCAGTCAGCCAGGGTCTCCAAGCCCTGCGCCTGCGCCACCCGAACCAGGGCCTGTACCGGCTCTGGCGCATTCAGGGTTTCGATGAACTCGGTGTCAAAGCTGATTTCGACCTGGGCGCCATGGGCGGCGGCCAGGCCGGTGCTGATCTGGCGGATAAAGTGTTCCAGCGCCTGGCGGTCGGTCGGCAGGCGGGCACGCACGTCGCCTTTGAGCGTGACCTGCCCGGGCAGGACATTGCGCTGCCCATCGGTGATGAATTCGGTGACCGAGACCACCGCCCCAGCCGCCGGATGCAGCTTGCGCGAAACGATGGTCTGCAGCGCCATGACCAGTTCGGCACCCAGGCTCAGCACCTCAATCCCGACATGCGGCATCGAGGCGTGACCGCCCTGACCGTGCAGGGTGATTTCAAACAGGCTCTCGCTGGCGCAGATTTGCCCGACACGGGTTGCCACCTGACCCAGCGGGGCACCGGGCAGATTGTGGATGGCATAGACCTCTTGCATCGGAAACTGATCCAGCAGGCCGGCGTCAAGCATAGCGCGCGCGCCCAGCCCGTGTTCTTCGTTGGGCTGAAAGATGAACACCACGGTGCCGTCAAAATCCGGATCTGCCGCCAGCTTTTCTGCCGCCCCAAGCGCCATAGCCATATGCCCATCGTGACCGCAGGCATGCATCACACCGGGACACTGCGAGACGTAGTCATGGCGGCTGATCTCTTGGATCGGCAGGGCATCCATATCGGCCCGCAACCCGATGGCGCGATTGCCGGTGCCGGATCGAAGTAACCCAATGACGCCGATGCCTTCATGCACTTCCAGGTTCAGATCCCGCAGCCGCTGCGCCACAAGGGCTTTGGTACGCTGTTCCTGAAAGCCCAGTTCGGGCTGCTGATGCAGCTGGCGCCGCAGGGCCGTCAGGCGATTGTGAAATGTGGTCATGGCAAATCCCTCTGCTGGTTTTGCACTTTAGTCAAAATCACCAAAGAGGGGCATCAAAGATGCACTATGCTATGCGGAATATAATCTTGTTTTGGTTGTTTGGTGATCTTTTTCGGCACCAGCCCTGGGCCTGGCCTTACCTATTGCGGTTGCCGAGGTGCGGTCTCTCAGCAGGCGGGCACACCCATGCGGATAATTTCGCTGCCTTTGATCTTGAACAGGCGTTTGATGCGCTTGCGCCCCGTCTGCATATACCATTGGTTCAGTTTCGCTGGGTAGTGCTGGGCAATAATGTGGGAGTAATAGTCGAATTTCTCTGGCGAGAGGGGGTGACCACTTTCAGAGGGCCCATGAAACCCAAACTGGGTTCGTGGCGAAATGCAGGTATTGGGCAGGCTTAGCAGCAGGGTACAGGTTGAATAACAAACCCTTCCACGGATTTCGACCTGCCGCCCCGAGGCGCGCAGCTCGCGCAGCTCTATCAGGCGCTCTCGCAGAAAACCGCCACGATCATCGCGAACAACATAGGGGGGCTGACCCGTCGCTGCAGCAGGCTCCGCCGGGCTGAGCAAGGTCAGAGCCACGAGCGCGAGGGTCGCAATCGCTTCGCCAAGATTTAGCAGATAGGTTTTGATACCTCTGGTGGGTCCGGATTTTGCGGCTGGGATTGCTGCATTTTCTCGATGGTCCATTTCGGGTGTCCTCGCAGTAACGTCTTTGGTCGAGAACAGGGCTAAGCAATCGAAATGCATCGGTTGTGGGTGGGTTGTGGCGAAAGTCGGGCTCTTGCTTCTAACTTGACAATAATTTTCAATGAGATGGGTTCGGGGGCACCAGAAGAACGGTGCCAATCAGTCGGAGTACAATCCGCAGAACGCGATAACCCGTCGCAGGTATTGCTGTGGTACTGTCGGTCAATACCCATAGCAGCCCGACGCCGATCCCGGCGGCCCAGTCCAGAGGGTTGGCCTTGAGGGGCGAGCGCGGGTAGATACAGATGACCGAAAGGACTATAAATACCTCGCCCCGGGCGGCGGCGCGAAGGCTCTCGCAGAGTGCCAGGCCGGGTAGGTCTTTATCGAAAGATGGCAGCGGGATAGGGCGTTAGCGCAGCAGTTTTTGCATCGCGGTCACTTCTGCCTGCAGGATCTGCAATTCGCTGTTGGGAACATCGGTTTTCTGTGCAGCTAGATCGGCAAGACGTCCGTGCATCAGGTCCAGCTTTTGGTGGATCCCGTTCATAACCTGCTTTGGTATGTCCTGCGCGGCCTGCGGTATGCGCTCGGCTTGCTGTTCCGCCTGGTATTTGCGCAGTTCCGATGTCACTCGCGATGAAAGCAGTTTGAACAGGTCCGATTCTAGGCTTTTGTCCATCAGATCGCGGTCATGTTGCAGCGCAAGATGACCAATGACCTGGTCGGCTTCATTGCGAATATTCAGCCCCAGATAAGAGGTAAGGCTATCCGCCGGTTCGCTGCCTGGGCGGGGCGCTTGATTTGGGAACATCTGCGGCAGCGGGCCATGGGTCAGTACGATATCCTGTTCCTTGAGCCGCGCACAGGGGCCGATGTGATAGGCAACTTTCTGGCCTTCCGATTCAGTGATCGGCTTGCCATCCTGGCAAAAGGCCAGGACGCGGAAATGGCTTTCATCGTCGGAAATGCGTTCGGCGATAAAGGCTGCGCGCACCTTCAGGGCGGTTTGCATTTGTTCGCACAGCAAGCTCAACGTGCCGAGATTATCGGTGCGGTCGGGGCCTTCTGCCAGGGCCGACAGAATGCGCATCGCATGTAGCGTCACCAGCTCTGCGCTGAGCCGACTAACGAACATTCCCATGATTTCAATGACGTTATCGGCTTCTTGCTGGTCAAGTTCACGCCGCCAAGAGGCCTGGATCACGCCAATGGATTCGCCTTCTGGGCTTGTTAGCGGCATGGCGACATAGCTTTGGATCTGTTGTTCGATAAAGATTTCGTCGTCCGGGTAGGCCGCCTGAGCATCACACAAGAGCACATGGGGCTGCGAGGTGTTGACCACATTGCAGCAGGGGGTCACGCAGGACTGATAGGAAAAGTCGGTAATGGCTGCGCCATTCATATAGCCGGCAAGGACGTTGAACCGGTCGTCCTCCATCACCATCAGTTCCCCGATAGAGACGATATCGGCACCAAAGCAATCGGCCAGGGTTTCGACAAAAAACTGCATGAAACTGCGCCCGGTCGAGGTTGCAAGGATAAGGAGTTCGTCGGCACCCCCTTGCCCGAGAGTGTCTTGTTCCTGTGTGGTCATCGTTTTATCGCCCTGCACCTGCCACAAGAAAAATCGGTCACTCGTCGGAGTCGTAGCAAACCCGAAAATTCTTCATATTTAGTTTACATATCCTTGATGGTGTTTGACAGGCTTTTGCCTGGGTTTGGATCGGAACAGGGGGTAAAATTGCGGGATTTTGATCTGGGCTGTGCAAAGTTACGTTTGGTCCTGACGGCAAAGCAGCAAAATAACACCCTGCAAAGGGCGGGAACGGTCGGCTAGGCTCTGTATTCTAGGCCATGAAACAGATGATCCAGCCGGAGGCAACCATGAGCGACCTGAAAACCCAGTACCGAACCTGCAATATCTGCGAGGCCATGTGCGGGTTGGTGATCACCCATGATGAAGACAGGGTGCATGCGATCAAGCCCAATCCGGCGGATCCGCTGTCGCGTGGGCATATCTGCCCCAAGGCCATCGCCCTGCAGGATTTCCGCATCGATCCCGACCGGGTGACCCAGCCGCTGAAAAAGGTTGATGGCAGCTTTGTTCCGATCAGCTGGGAAGAGGCCTTCGACTTTGCCGCAGAGCGCCTGCGCGCGGTGCAGGATGTTCATGGAAATAATGGGGTTGGCGTTTATCTGGGTAATCCAAATGCGCATAAATTCGGCAATCTGCTAAACCTGCCGGGGCTGGTCAAGGCGCTTGGCACCCGCAATCGCTATTCCTCGGCGACGGCGGACCAGATCCCGCATCACGTGGCCTCGGTTCATATGCTGGGGCATCCGATGCTGATCCCGGTGCCGGATCTGGCGCGTACCGATCTGATGTTGATCCTGGGCGGCAATCCGGTGGTTTCTAATGGGTCGATGATGACGGCGCCCGGCTTTGGTAAGCGCATGGATGAAATCAAGGCCCGTGGCGGCCGGGTGGTGGTGGTTGATCCGCGCCGTACCGAAACCGCCACGCGCGCAGGTGAGCACCTGTTCATTCAGCCCGAAACCGACGCCTTCTTGCTGCTGGCGCTGATCCACGAAGTCTTTGCTCAGGGGTTGGCGGATCTGGGCGCGCTGAAGGATATCACCGATGGGCTTGTGGTCCTGAAGGCTGCAGTGCGCCCCTTTACCGCTGATCTTGCGGCGCAGCACACCGGCATTGCCGCTGCCACGATCCGCAGCCTGGCCTATGATTTTGCCAAGGCCAAATCGGCGGTGTGCTATGCCCGTATGGGGGCCTCAACCCAGAGCTTCGGTGGCCTGTGCCAGTGGGCCAATAATGTGCTTAATATAATTACCGGCAATTTTGATCGTCCGGGGGGGGCGATGTTCACCACCCCGGCACTGGATTATGTCGGTATGAGCAGCCGCAAGGGTCAGCGGCGCAAATACCCTGAAAAACGTTCGCGGGTGTCGCAGCAGCCCCTGTATAATGGCGAATTCCCGGTCTCGGTCATGGCCGAGGAAATGGAAACCCCAGGTGAAGGCCAGATCCGGGCGCTGGTCACGGTGGCGGGTAATCCGGTGCTGACTGCACCCAATGGGCCGCGTATTGACCGCGCCTTGGCGCAGCTGGATTTCATGGTCTCGATCGACCTGCATATAAATGACACCACCCGCCATGCCGATTTAATCCTGCCCGCCTCTGTGGCGCTGGAAGAAGACATCTATGACATGGTGTTCCACAGTTTTGCCGTGCACAATACTGCCGCCTATGCGCCACCAATCTTTGCGCCACCCAATGGCAACCCGCAGGAATGGGAAGTGATCGCCCGGCTGGCGGCACGGCTCTCGGGGTCCAACCGGATCGGCCCGTCTCCCACCCAGATGCTTGAGGCTTTGCTGTCGCAGGGGCACCATCCAGAGGCGGCCTCGCTTGCAGCGCTGCAGAACGCACCGGCGGGGTCGGTCGATCTGGGTCCGTTGGTGCCCAATATCGCCGCGCGTCTGGAAACCCCAGATGGTCGGCTGGCGCTGGCACCGCAGGTCTTCCTAGATGATCTGCCGCGGCTGCTTGCGTTTGAACGCCCGGTCAGCGCAGAGTTCCCCTTGGTGATGATCGGTCGCCGTCAGGTGCGCAGTCATAACAGTTGGACGCAAAACAGCCCTCGGCTGGTCAAGGGCCGCAATCGCTGCACCCTGCAGATCAACCCCACAGATGCGGTGCGCCTGGACCTGGTCGAGTCGCAAGAGGTCCAGATTGACAGCGCCACCGGCAAGGCCTGCCTGCCCATCGAGATCAGCGAGGACATCGCTCCGGGGGTGGTCTCCATTCCGCAGGGCTGGGGCCAACGTCAGGGACGGTTGAATACCGCCACCCAGGTTCAGACCGTGTCGATCAATGACCTGACCGATGATAGCCGTATCGACCCGATCAGCGGCAATGCCGCCTTTAACGGGGTGCCAGTGCGCATTACCCCGCAAAAGCCCTTGGCCCGCGCCGCCGGCTAGCGGTTTGGTTTGGTGCATGTTTGGCGCGACTCGGGAGTGAGTCTGTGGGTAATGTTGTGGGTAAGTGCTGGTTTGGGATGTTTGTGGTTTGTGGCAAGGGTTCTGGGCGGTATTTAGGTGAGGTTTGCGGGTTTTTT
>NZ_JAJQRG010000010.1 GCF_021228235.1 Pseudophaeobacter flagellatus | reverse complement strand
TGCCAGCGTGCAAAGTCTTAAGATTGCTCCGCCGAAATCCCTGAAATTCCCGGGGCTGGTTTTAACTTTCGAAGTCGCAGATGGAACTGTTCACCAGACTTTGCAAAGCCCGCCCCCTGCGCAGAGCTGCCATTGCGAGCAGTCTGCCCGCCTCTAACGAGGCTCTCACAGCCGAGGTGCGCGTTGCGTTGGGGCTTTGTCTTCACGGGTGAATGCGTCCGCTGCGCATCGAATTCGTCACATAGCCGTAGTAGAGGGGCAGGCTCGTGGCCACGGTTTACCCAAACCTTATTGGTGATCCCCAGATCATGGGCGGCCATGAGGTCATAGCGAAAAATGGACGACACATGCGGTACGTCTTTGGGGCTGCAAGGGTCGCGCTGCAATTCTATGCAGCGCGACCGTTTTAATCTTACACCTTCAGCGGGGTTTCGCTGCGCTGCCAGGCCAGTGGCTGGAAGACTTCGTCAACCGGGGTCTCGGCAACGTGGTTGATGTAGTTCGACATGGTTTTCTGCGCCAGGCCAAGGATCACGTCGAGAACGGCGCGGTGGTCAAAGCCTGCATCAAAGAAGGCTTTCATCTGCTCTTGCAAGACATTTCCGCGCGCGCGCACCATCTGCACGGTGAAGGTCCGCAGCGCTTCGAGCTTGGCGGTGGGTAGCGGCGTTTCATTGCGCAGGGCGTCCGAAATCTCGTCCGAGACCTTCATCATCTTGGCGATCCCGGTATGGGCTGGGACGCAGTAGTGGCAGGCATGCTCGACATTGATTGATTGCCAGACAACCGTCAGCTCTTCGGCGTCGAAGTTAGTTTCGGTGAACAATTTGTGCAGCAGTTGATAGCCTTCATAGGCCTGCGGGCTTTCCGCCAGAACCTTGTGCAGGCCGGGCAGGCGGCCAAAGGTTTTCAGCGAGGTTTCAAGCAGCGGTTTGGAGGCTTCGGGGGCGGAGTCGAGATCGTGCGAGGGGAAGGTCATGATACAGCCTTTGAAAAATTGCAATGGAGGTACATTTAGGCTTTCTTGAGTGATCACTCAAGTATATATTTGAGCGACTACTCAACAATCGGTGATCCTATGCCACGCAAACCAACCTACGACCGCGAAGACTTGATCAAGCGCGCCCGCGACCTGTTCTGGCGCCGTGGCTGGGCAGGCACATCGCTGAAAGACCTGGAGGCAGCCTTGCAGATGAAGCCGGGCAGCTTTTACGCGGCTTTTGGATCGAAGGATGCGCTGTTCGAACTGGCAATGGACAGATACGCGCTGGACGGGGCTGAAAGGCTGCGTTTTCTGGCACAAGAATACGGCCCGGTCCAGGCGCTTCAGCGGTTTCCCGATATCGCGATTGCCAACAAGGATGCCCCTGCCAAGGCCTGCATGTTGTCTAAGACGCTGCTGGAACTGCAGGCCCATAATCACCCCTTGGCTAGCAAGGCCAACCAGCACCTCTTGCGGATGGAACAGTATTTTGCAGAGCTGTTTCAGCAGGCGCAGGCGGCGGGGGACATCGACAGCCGACATGACCCAAAGGTGCTGGCGCGCCGGTATCAATCAGATTTGTTGGGGCTGCGGGTCTCGGCAGAACGGGACGGGATTGATGCGAGGGCGATTGCAGACGAGATCTCGGACAGTTTGACCCACCTGTAACGGCGCTGCCAGGGGCGCACCGGCGCGGTGGCGGGGCTTAGTCGCCCAGCGGCTGCGGGTCCGTGCGCCCGTGATAGGCGGTAAGAGAGGCGCGGATGCGGCGCAGGTTCTCGCGCGTCTGGTCAGAATTCTGGTGCGCGACCGACAGGGCAAGCGCGTCGAGGATGGCAAGATATGCAAAGCGGGAAGCAGTTGGTTTAAAGATATCGGTATCTTCTGACAGGTCGATGCCGATCGAGAGTTCGCACACCTCTGTCAGCCGGGACCTGGCGCGGGTGATGCCAATGGTCTTGGCGCCATAGCTGCGCGCCACCCGGGCGGCGCCAACCACGGCATCTGCCTCGCCGCTGGAGGAAAACATCAGCATGACATCGCCTTGGCGCAGCGTCGCGGCATGCATCTGCAGCGCGTAGCTGTCATTGACCGAGACACTGGGGATACCAAGGCGGAAAAACCGGTTGGCGGCTTCGGCAGCAAGCATGGAAGAGCCACCACCGATGCCGGCAGCAACCAGTTGATGGCAGTTGGCCAACTGGTCGCTTGCTGTGGCAATATCCGCAGGGTCCACCTGGCTCTGCATGGTGGACATGGTGGCAAAGAGCGCGCCGAGAACCCGGTCCAGTGGCGCGTCGGAGGGGCCTGCTTCGCCAAGGGCCATGCTGGGTTGCAGATATTGGTGGCTGACGGCCAGGTTCTGCGCCAGGCGCAGTTTGAACTCACGAAATCCCTCGCAGCCCAGGGTGCGGCAGAACCGGATCACCGTTGGGGTGCTGACATCTGCTCCCTCGGCGACCTTGGCGATTGTCATTTCGGAAACGGTTTCAAGGTGGGCCTTGACGAAATCTGCAACCTTCTGCTCGCGCGCGGCAAAGCTGCCGTCATGCATCCGTAGCTCCGAAATCACATCGGCGACTGTCGCGCGTCCGCGGACCGGCAGTTCAGCTGTGAGTTCGGGATCAGGTGTCTTATTTGACATGGCTTGGAACGGCTTTCGGATATGTACCTTAGATACGCTTTAGGACACATAAGTACAGAAGAGGCAAGAATTTCAGAGTCATTATGTATCTTAGTAACGAATTTTGTTGATTTTGCGGCTCAGTTTGCTGAAGTTGTATCTAAGGTACAAATGAGATTCGGGGAGATACATCGTGAAATCTTGGGCTGAAAGAGCCAGCACAGGGATCAATTCGGTTGTTGAGGGCATCGTGGCCTGCCTGATGCTGGCGCTGGTCCTGGACGTCTGGCTGGGGGTCGTGGACCGGTACTATTTCCATTGGCAGCTGCCCTGGCCGGAAGAATTTGCCCGCTATTTGATGATCTGGGCGGCGATGCTGGGGGTGTCTTGCGGCGTTGCGGGGCGCGAACATATCGGCCTGACGGCTTTTATTGATCAGTTGCCCAAGCCGCTGCGCCGCGCCAGCCTGGTTGCGATGGATCTGCTGGCGCTGGCGCTTTTCCTATATGTTCTGTGGTTTGGCATTGCCTTTGCCAATGGTGGGGCAACCCGGCAGGCGGCGATCTTTGGCACAAGCCTGCGCCCCTATTACGCTGCGATCCCTGTTTCGGCGGCTATTGCTTCGCTTCAGCTGATTCTGGTCTTGCTGCGCGATCTTGGCACCCATGGGGAACCCATGTTTGAAGAGGATGCGGTATGATCTGGGTTCTGGCTACATTCATTTTGTTGATCCTGTTTGGCATGCCCATCGGCTTTGCCATCGGTCTGGCTGGGGTGGTTGGTCTGATCGATCTTGGCGGTGCACAGTTCCTGGCCGTCGGTCCGTCCAAGATTTTCAACGGACTGAACGTCTTTCCCTTCCTGGCTATGCCGTTCTTTATCCTTGCCGGTGAAGTCATGAACGACACGGGCATCACCAACCGGCTGGTTGGGCTGGCGCGGGTGCTGGTGGGGCGGTTCCGGGGCGGGCTGGCGCATACCAACATGCTGGCCTCGGTGTTCTTTGCCGGGCTGACCGGATCGGCGACGGCAGATGCGGCCGCATTTGGCCGAACGCTGGTGCCGGCAATGGTGAAAGAGGGCTATAGCAGGGACTATGCCTGCGCTGTCACCGCTGCTGGCTCTATCATCGGGCCAACCATTCCGCCCTCTGGGTTGATGGTGGTCTATGGTTCGCTGATGGGGGTCTCTATTGCCGGGTTGTTTGCGGCAGGGTTGTTGCCGGGGCTGGTAATCTGCCTGGTCTGCATGGCGGTCATCGCCATTGGCGGCAACCGGGAGAACCTGCCCAAGGCGCTGCGCGGTGCGTCGCTGAAAGAGGTGTGGCAGACCTTTGTCTCTTCGCTGACTGCGCTGGCAATGCCAGTGATCATCCTGGGCGGCATCCTGGGCGGCGTGGTGACACCCACCGAGGCGGCCTCTATTGCTGTGGGCTATGCGCTGTTCATTGGCACCTTTGTCTACCGCACCCTGACTTGGCGCAGTCTCTATGGCATGCTGGTGCGGACCGGGCGTATTACCGGGGTGATCTTTGTCATCATCGCCTTTGCCGGTATTCTTGGCTGGTGGATGAGCTTTGAGCGCATCCCGCAGATGATCGCTGAAGGCGTGCTGAGCCTGTCGGACAACCGCTACATCGTGATCGCAATCATCATCTGCCTGTTGCTGATCATCGGCATGGTGATGGATATCACCGCAATCCTGATCATTCTTGCGCCGGTTCTGGTGCCCTTGACCGAACAGGTCGGACTAGAGCCGATCCACGCCGGGATCATCTTTGTGCTGGCGTTGAACATATCCTTGATGACGCCGCCAGTGGGGGCCTGCCTCTTTGTGCTGGCCTCGGTGACGGGGGAGAAGCTCGAACGGATATCGATCAAGCTGTTTCCGTTCTTGATCGCCGAGGTGGCTGTTCTTTTCATCTTTGCGTACTGGGAGGACGCGGCGCTCTGGCTGCCTCGTCTGCTGGGATTTGCCCAATAATCGTTTCATATCAACTGGAGGAAATAACATGAAACATCTTGCAACCTGTGCTGCCCTAGCTGGACTGATGACAGCGTCTGCTGCCTTTGCCGACAGCACCATCAAGTTTGGCCATGACAACAAGGCCGATCCATTCGAGAACCCGGCCCATGCCTGTACTGCTGTGTTTTCCAACATTCTGGAAGCGGGCACCAATGGCAGTGTCGAGGTTGAGGTTTTTGGCTCTAACCAGCTGGGCTCTGCCTCGGAGCATGTGCAGCAGGTGCGGGATGGAATTTTGCAGGCAACGCTTACTTCGACCGGCGCTCTGGCCAGCTATTATCCACGTATTGACGTGCTGAACATGCCCTTCGCCTTTGCCGATAACAGCGCCACATATGAACTGTTCGATGGTGCCTTTGGCGCGGCCCTTGCGCGCGATATCGAAGAAACGCTGGGCGATGTGGTTGTGCTGGGCTTCCCCGATACCGGTGGGTTCTTTGCGGTGACCAATTCGGAACGTCCGATTGCCAAACTGGCAGATTTTGAAGGCGTCCGGGTGCGGACCATGTCCCTGCCGTCGCATCAGAAAATCATGCAGGCGCTGGGGGCCGAGGCCTATCCACTGGCCTGGGGTGAGGTCTATTCCGGCCTGCAAACCGGTGTGATCGACGGCCAGATGAACCCGGTGCCGATCATCTCTTTTGCGAATTTCGCCGAAGTGCAGAAATACATGACGCTGACCAACCACCTGTTTTCGCCCTATACATTCATGATCAACCGGGCGTTCTACGAGGCGCTTTCTGATGATGAACGTACCGTGCTGCATCATGCGGCGGAAAATTGTGTTACCGCCAGCCGTGGCATCAGCCGGATCATTGAGGCCTCGGATCGTGGCCTTGCGGGCCTGATGGAGCAGATGGAAGTGACCGCGCTCAGCGCTGAACAGCGCAGCGCCATGGCGGCCGCGACCCAGCCGGTATTCGAGGCCCATGTTCAGGAAAATCTGGACGCCAAAGCCGGCGAACTGCTGGAGCTTTTGAAGGCCAATGTCGTCACTGCCAACAGCAGTGTTTATCTCAAGTAATTGTGAAAATGCGGGCCGGGGGCACAGTGTTGCCGGCCCCAAGAAAATAGGTTTTCCATAATGCGTGTCTTTTGTGCGTCCGTTGCGACGGAATGCAATACCTTCTCGCCGCTGCGCGCTGATTTCACTGATTTCGCCCAGAGCTTCTACGCCGCTCCGGGGGAGCATCCGGAAACGCCAACCCTGTGCAGTGCAGTCTTTCCGGCGCTGCGCCGCCGGGCGGTTGCTGGCGAAATAGAGCTGATTGAAGGCACGGCGACCTGGGCCGAGCCGGGGGGCATCGTCAATGCCCCGACTTGGGATCGGTTGCGCGAAGAAGTGCTGGATCAATTGCGCGCGGCGCTACCGGTACAGGCGGTTGTCCTGGGGCTGCATGGTGCGATGATCGCGAGCAATTGCGTTGATTGTGAAGGGGTGCTGATCGAACAGGTGCGCCAGATCGTTGGGCCGGATGTTACCATCGGCGTCAGCTTTGATCCGCATAGCCACCTTAGCGACAAGCGTATCGATAACGCCGATATCATCACTGTTTTCAAAGAGTTCCCCCATACAGATTTTGTCGAAGCGGCAGAGGCCTGCGTTGACCTGACACTGCGCGCGGCGCGGGGCGAAATCACGCCTGTGCTGTCGGTTTTTGATGTGCGCATGATGGATGTTCTGCCCACCAGCCGTGACCCGATGCGCGGTTTTGTCGATAGGATGATCGCGCTTGAGACGCAGGGTGCGGCGCTGTCGATCTCGGCGATCCATGGGTTCATGGCGGGGGACTCTCCTGATCTTGGCGCCAAAATGATTGTCATCACCGACAATGATCGCGCCGCCGCAGACCAGCTGTCGCGCCGACTGGGGATGGAACTGTTCTCCTTTCGGGGGGCGGCACGGCCTGAGTTCTTACCGGCGGATGAGGCGTTGCAACGCGCGGCTGCGGCCCCCGAAGGTCCGGTTGTCATTGCCGATGTCTGGGATAATCCCGGCGGTGGCGTGGCGGGGGACAGCACCCTTATCCTGCGCCAAGCGATGGCGCTGGGGCTGCGTGATATTGCCTTTGGCACCATTTGGGACCCGATGGCGGTGCGGCTGTGCCATGCGGCGGGCGAGGGGGGGCGGCTGAGCCTGCGGTTTGGTGGCAAGACCTCGCATTCGGCCGGCGATCCAGTCGACGGCGAGGTGCTGGTGAAACGGGTGCAAAAGGACGCGGTACAGAGCTTTGGATCCTCTGTTGTGCCATTGGGAGATTGCGCGGTGATCGAGATGGACGGGATTGAAATCGTGCTGAATTCAAACCGTGCCCAGGCCTTTTCGCCGGATCTGTTCACCGGCCTTGGTATTGATGCAGCTGCCCGCAAGATCCTGGTGGTCAAGTCGACCAATCACTTCCACGGGGCCTTTGCGCCGCTGGCGGCTGATATTCTGTATGCGGCGGTTGATGGGCCTTATCCAAACGATCCGTGTACCAATGCCTATACCCGCGTGAGCCGGAAGCTCTGGCCGATTGTTGTCGCCCCGCATGATGTTGAGGTGCTGTAATGTTTCCAGAAATTGATACGCCAGCGGTGCTGGTCGATCTTGATATTGCCGAAGCCAATATCGATCGCTTCCAGGCGCATTGCGATGCAAAGGGGCTACACTTGCGCCCGCATATCAAGACCCACAAACTGCCGCAGCTGGCGCACAGACAGATTGAGGCGGGGGCCATTGGCATCACCTGCCAAAAGATTTCCGAAGCCGAGGCGATGATCAGCCAGGGCGGCATCGAGGATCTGCTGCTGACCTACAATATCGTTGGCAAGGCCAAACTGGCGCGCCTGCGCGCGCTGGCAGAGCGGGTGCGACTATCTGTGGTCTGCGACAATAGTCAGGTGGCACAGGGCCTGTCCGAGGCATTTCAGGACGCGTCAGGCCCGTTGGATGTGCTGGTTGAATGCGATACTGGCGCCGGGCGCTGCGGTGTCCTCTCGCCCAAAGCGGCGGCTGATCTTGCGGATGTCGTGAGCGATCTGCCCGGTCTGCGCTTTGCTGGGCTGATGACCTACCCCCCGGTTGGCCACGAGGCAGAGGTGCAAGACTGGCTGGCCAATGCTACCGCCTTGATCGAAGCCCGCGGGCTGTCCGTGGGCGTTGTGTCGAACGGTGGTACGCCGGGGATGTGGCAGGCGCAGACCGTGCCCGCCACCACCGAATACCGTAGCGGCACCTATGTCTACAATGATCGCTCTCTGCAGGCGCGCGGGATTTGCGGCTTTGCCGATTGCGCCCTGACGGTATTGGTCACCGTGGTTTCGGTGCCCGCTGCGAACCGGGCGATCATCGACGCAGGATCCAAGGTGCTGACCTCTGACTTGCTCGGTCTGGAGGGGTTTGGTCATGTGCTGGGGCGCTCCGACATATCAGTCGCGGCCCTGTCAGAAGAGCACGGCACGCTGACCGCACAGACCATTGGCCTGCAGGTGGGGGACCGGCTGCGCATTGTGCCCAACCATGCCTGTGTTGTGACCAATATGCTGGATCAGGTCGAACTGGTCCGCGGCACCACCGCGCTTGGCCCGGTGCCGGTCTTGGCCCGCGGTCAGGTCTGGTGAAGGTCCGCGCCGCCCGCTTTCTTTCTCAACTTAGCCACATTCAATCAGGAGTTTCCATATGAGCAACCCGGCCCTTCGCCGCTTTGATACCGCCGACGCCCAGGCTGGCGGCCAGAAACGCCCTTTTGCCAAGGCTGTCCGCGCTGGCGATTTTGTCTATATCTCGGGACAGGTGCCCACCGTTGACGGCGAGGTCGTGACCGGCGGGATCGTTGCCCAGACAGAGCAGGTTATCGTCAATGTTAAAGCCGCCCTGGCGCTGGCCGAATGCGACCTGAGCGATGTCGTCAAGGTCAACTGCTGGCTGGATGATGCACGCGATTTTTCCTCGTTCAATGCGGTGTTCGAGAAGCACTTCATTGAACATCCGCCGACCCGGTCGACCGTACAGTCACCGCTGATGGTCGATGCCAAGGTGGAAATCGACGTGATCGCATGGAAACCTGTCGCGACAGACTAAAAGCCAGTCCAAAGCTCTGCTGCGGCTTCGTAAAGGAGGCCGCACTGGCAGCGGGGCTTTGGCGCTATCCGTGCCGGGAAAGTCTGGCGCAGCTTGCGGCAGGGGCCAAGCGTCAGACAGAATAGGCGGCGGATCGCTGCGAAGCCGCGGATGCAGGCAGCACACGGGCAATCGCAACTTGTCGGCTGCCATAAATTTATCGCAAAACGACATTCTTCTCTAGGACCGGGTCTCGCGCTATGCGAACGTTCTTGGGGTTTGCTCCCCCCTTCAGGTAGTGATTGGGGCTTGGTGGGGCTATCCTACGCTTAGGGCCTGGGTCGGGCCTGCCCTATTCTTGTCCCGCCATTTTTCTGCAGCTTGGCTAATTTCGCAAGTTTCCATGCTGTTACCCGTGAATATTAATAGGTTAGCAATACATTTTCATCTTATTGGGGTAACAAATTCCGTCTCGGTGTGAGACCAATAATGGCTTTTGTGAAACTTCAACCCGAATATCATGATCATTTATGACCTGCCTGACCAACCTTGACGTAAACTTGGCCTCTGGCTCTGCAGCCGTCCTGTGGGTGGTCTGTTTCTTTGTCATGGTGGCCGTGGCGCGAAATAATCCCTTTGGGGGGCAGCCTGCCTTTGTCTTGACACTGGCTGCGATGCTGTGGTGGCTGTTCACTGTTGGCCTTGATCTGGCATCGCCCAGCGAAGCCTGCAAGATTGGCTGGTCGCTGGCGGCATGGCCTGGGATCATCTTGCTGCCCATCGCCTGGACCTTCTTTATTTTCGACTACACCCTGAACACCACGCAAGAGCGCCACCCGATCCGACTGTTGGCCTATATCGGGCTGCCAGGATTGGTGAGTGTCATTGCCCTGACGAATAGCCGGACTCAATTGCTCTATGGGCCGGATACCCATCTGGTAGTCGAAGAGGGCAGCCACTTTGTCGTCTTTGACCATGGGCCGCTATTTTACCTGATTGCCTTCTGCCTGTACCTCTTCATCATGGCCACCCTCGGGTTGCTTTGCCTTGCCTTATTGAAATCAAAAAGGGTTATCCGTCCTTTCCTGAGCGCGTTGTTCATCGTCACTGCCGCCCCGGTGGCCGCCAATCTGGCCTATATCGGCTGGGGGGTAACCCTGTTTGGCTTTGATCCGACGCCCTATACTTTTGCGGTTTCTCTGATCGCATTGAGCTGGCTGTTGCTGAACAATTCGATGATGGACACGGCGGCCCAGGGGCAGGCGCTGATTTTTTCTGCCACGCATGATCCGGTCTTGCTGGTGGATGGGCGCGGGCGGCTTGCAGATGTAAACCCTGCGGCGCGGGCTCTTTTTGGCCTGCACTTGCCCGGTCTTGGGGACAGGATTGACCGCTTGCCCGGCATTGGGCCATTGATAGAAGAACTGATCCATACCAAGGTGCCCTACGCGGCTGAGCCAATACGGATTGGTCATCGCATCTTTGATCCGCGTGCCTTGCCTATTGAAAGCCCGATCCAGACGACAACGTCGCTGCTGGGTTGGTCGGTTTCTCTTGTTGATATCACCGAAAGAGAGCGCACTGCCGAAGCCCTGCGTGCCGCCCTGGCCCAGGCCGAAGCCGCCAACCGGGCAAAGACGCATTTCCTGGCAAATGTCAGCCATGAGATCCGAACGCCACTGAACGGGGTGCTTGGCATGGCAACGGTGCTGAGCGAAACAAAGCTCGACGAGGAGCAGAAAGACTATCTGCAGGCGATTGAAGACTCCGGGCGCGTCTTGCTGTCGACAATCGGCGATGTGCTTGACCTGTCTAAGATCGAAGCTGGAAAAATGGAGCTGGAGAACAAGCCTTTCCTGCTACGCGACGCGGTGAACGGCGCCTGCAATCTTTTCGCGGGGGTTGCCAAGGAAAAGAGCTTGCGGCTTAGCGTAATGGTCGATCCGGATTTGCCACAAACAATTGTTGCAGACGAATATCGCCTTCGCCAGGTCCTGCATAATCTGGTGTCAAACGCCGTCAAATTCACGCGGGAGGGCGGCGTCACGATCATAGCAGAACCAACCGAGGGCGGCACGCTGCTGTTACTTCGGGTCTGCGATACCGGGCCGGGTGTTCCGACGGCGGCGCGCGATGCGATCTTTGAACCCTTCCAGCAGGCGGATGGCAGCGATGCCCGCAAATTTGGCGGTACGGGTCTGGGACTTTCGATTTCAAGACAGCTTTGTCAGGCGATGGGCGGCAGTTTGCAACTGGCTGCAGAAACGGAGCAGGGGGAAACCTTTGAAATCAGATTGCCGCTCCAGTCGGGTGCAGATCTGGTGACAGGGGCAAGCCTTGACGCCGTGGCATTGCCTCTTGGCTCTGATCTTCCTGCGCTGGCCGTTCTTGTGGTCGATGACAACAAGACAAACAGGTTGATTCTGCAGAAATTCCTGGCCTCGACCGCCTGCCGCGTTGCAACCGCGGCCAGTGGGGGGGAGGCGTTGGATCTTGTCAGCAGATCTGTATTTGATGTGATCTTGATGGATATCCAGATGCCGGAGATGGATGGTGTCGAGGCCACCCAGAAGATCCGCTCTGTTGAACAGGCCAAGGAACGCGATCCCAGTTTTATTGTCGCGGTGACGGCCAATGCGATGCCCAAACAGATGGCCTATTACCGTGACATGCATATGGATGACGTCCTTGCCAAGCCGGTATCAAAACCACAGCTCCTGGCGCTGATGCAGGGGGTCAGGCGTCGGGCCGTCCAGGCCTGACTGCGCGGCCCCTTGCATTGCCCGAGGCGAACTCGCCTGAAAGCGCTGGCAAGGTGGTCGGCAACACCATCAGAAACACCCCGGAGCAATTTCCCCTAAGGGTTGGCCTTCGCCCGGAAGGCCAACCTTGCTGGGTCTGCTTAATGCTTCTGGCGCGCTGGCCTTAGGATCCTGTGAACATCGACTGATAGCTGTCGCGCAGGATGTTCTTTTGTACTTTGCCCATCGTATTGCGGGGCAGCTCTTGCAGAACAACCAGCTTTTGCGGGTGTTTAAACCGGGCAAGCGACTGTTTCACTGCCGTCATGATGGCCTCAAGATCGGGGCTCTGGTTTGCTTCGGGGATGACAATGCCGACAACGGTTTCGCCAAAATCGGGATGCGGCACGCCGATAACGGCGCTTTCCAGCACGCCGGGCTGGTCATCCAGCACCAGTTCGATCTCTTTGGGGTAGATGTTATAGCCGCCAGAGATGATCAGATCCTTGTTGCGGCCAACAATCTGTACGTAGCCATCGGCATCAATGCTGCCCAGATCGCCAGTGATGAAGAACCCGTCGTCACGCAGTTCTTCTGCGGTTTTTTCCGGCATCTGCCAGTAGCCCTTGAACACATTGGCACCACGCACCTCGATCTGGCCGACCTCGCCATCGGGTAGTGTGTTGCCGGTTGCCGGATCGGTGATCTTCAGCTCGACCCCAGGCAAGGGGAAGCCAACAGTGCCGGCGCGTCGCTCGCCCTCATAGGGGTTAGAGGTGTTCATGTTGGTTTCGGTCATGCCGTAGCGTTCAAGGATCCGATGCCCGGTGCGATCCTCGAAGTGGGCATGGGTTTCGCTCAAGAGCGGCGCTGAGCCTGAGATGAACAATCGCATATGCGCGGTCAGCGCGCCGGTGAAACGGCTGTCGCCCAACAGCCGGGTGTAGAAGGTCGGAACCCCCATCATCGAGGTGGCCTTGGGCAGCATCTCGATGATCTGGTCCAGATTGAAGCGGGGCAGAAAGATCATGCTGCCACCCGCCGCAAGGGTGATATTTGTCGCCACAAACAGCCCGTGCGTGTGGAAAATCGGCAGGGCGTGCAGCAGCACATCCTCGGCTGTGAAACGCCAGTGTTCCACCAGGGTCTGGGCATTGGACAGCAGGTTTTCCTGCGTCAGCATCGCCCCTTTGGAACGCCCGGTTGTGCCAGAGGTATAGAGAAAGGCTGCCAGATCATCCCCGCCGCGCGCCACCGTTGCAAACTGCGCGGGGCTGCTGTCTGCCAGGGCCATCAGGGATCCCGTGCCATCGTCATTCAAGGTTTCCAGTGCCGCGCCCAGAGTGGCGGCAATCGGCGCCAGGGCGGCTGCGCTGGCGCCACCACAGACAATCAGCGCCGCGCCGCTGTTTTCAATGAAATAGGTCAGCTCATCAACCGTGTAGGCGGTATTAAGCGGCAGGAAGACCAGCCCGGACTGCACACAGGCCGCATAGAGCGCCAGCGCCTCGGCGGATTTTTCCACCTGAACAGCAACCCGGTCACCGGGCTTCAGCCCACTTTGCACCATGGCATTAGCGATCTGCGCTGCCCGCGTGAGAAAGTCTTGATAGGTGACAATATCGCCATTTGCCAGGTGTAAAAACGGTGTGGACTTGCCGGCGTGGACCCCAAAAAGACTGTCATACAAAAGGTTTGCCATTGGATTGCCTTTCTTAGGCTTGCGATTGCGCGGCGGATTTTGCCAGCGCCTGAACTGCGGTCGAGGCCACGATCTTTTTACCGGTGGCAAAGGCTTCGTGGTTTTGGGCGATATTTTTCAGATCGTATAGGTAATTTACCATTACGCCGCCAGATTGGGCCTGCCCTTTTTGCGAGGTATCCGCATCGGCGTGCACCGCATGCACGATGGCACCATTGCCGAGGTGAAACCGCGCCACCGGGTCAAAGGGCTCGTTGCCGCGTCCCTTGGCCGTCAGCAGGTAGTGCGCGGCGCGGGCCTGCATGTCCTCTGGCGTGGCGGGCTGCCAATCGGGGTCTTCCTGCGCGAGCCAGCGCATCAATCCCGGAATGGGCGAGAGGGTGACAAAGGTGCCTAACCCCGCCAGTTCTGCCGCCAGATCCGATGCCACCTGTTTGATCAGAGAATTACCAAAGGAGATGCTGGCGAGCCCGGCCTGACAATTTGAGATCGAATAAAACACCGCCGTGTCGGCATCTTCGGCGGGCAGGGGGGTGCGGTCCTCGGCCAGCAACATCTGGATAGAGCCGGGAATGCCACGGGTCAGGGCCACCTCGACAAAGATCAGTGGCTCATCCGGCATTGCCGGGTGAAAAAAGGCAAAACAGCGCCGGTCGGCGGGCTGCAACCTGCGGCGCAGATCGTCCCAGCTGTGGATGGCATGCACCGCCTCGTAGGCGATGATCTTTTCCAGAATATGGGCCGGGCTTTGCCAGTTGATCGGGCGCAGCACAAGAAAGCCACGGTTGAACCAGGACGCAAAGAGATGGCGGAAATCCTGATCCAGCGCCTCCAGCTCTGGCATGCCCTTGCCCAGCCGCAACAGGTCAGCCCGCATCCGTACCAGCGCCTCGGTGGTGCCGGGCATTCGGTTGATCCGGCGGATCAGCTCCTGTCGACGGGGTTCTGCGGCGGCCATAAAGGCGCGGTAACTGGCCTTGGACGGATCCTGTTCATAGGCCGCCAGGGTGGTGCGCACGGCATCTGGGTCGATGTTCAGCGCGGTGGCGATGTGGCGAAAAAACGCCAGCTTCTCGTCATCGCTCATTGCGGCGAAGCGCGACAGCAAATCCCCTGCCAGCGCCAGACCAGAGGTTTCGCCGGCCGAACCAACCAGGGCCTCGGCCAGGTCTTCGGCGGGGCGATCATCGCGCACCCGTTGCGCAGGCTGGCGATAGCGTCGTTCAAAAACGGTGGAAAGGAGATCTGCCAACAGGGTCATAGTGCTGTTCCCATTACATAGTTTGGTAGCCAGGTGGCAATTCCGGGGAAAAGGCATAGCAGCACAATCGCCAGAACCATACAGGCCACAAAGGGCAGTGATCCTGTCAGGATGGTCTTGAGCGAGATATCAGGCGCAATACCGTTGATCACATAGAGGTTCAGCCCGACAGGGGGGGAGATCAGGCCGATTTCCATATTTATGGTCAGCACCACGGCAAACCAGATCGGGTCAAATCCGGCGGTGTCGATGATCGGCAGCAGGATCGGCGCTGCCATCAGGATCACCGCGACGGGCGGCAGGAAGAAGCCGGCGATCAGCAGAAAGACATTCACCACCCCCATCAGGACCCAGCGGTTTACATCCAGGGTGCCGATCCATTCGGCAATCGACTGGGTGATGAACAGTGAACTGAGCATATAGGAAAACACGCCGGCCGCCGCGATGATGAACAGGATCATCACGGATTCCTTGGTGCTGTCGCGCAGCACCACCCACAGATCGGCCGGATGCCACAGCTTGTAGATCACCATGGCGATCACCAGGCAGAGCAAGGCCCCGACCGCTGCTGTTTCTGATGGCGTGGCGATGCCGCCATACATGGCGTAAAGCACCCCAAGGATAATGGCGAGAAAGGGCAGGACGCGGGGCAGGATTTCAAATTTCTGTGCCCAGCTGTAGCTGCCCGCGCCCAGACGCGCGGCATCACCTGATTTCCAGGTAGAGTAAAGTGACCAGGCCATGAACAGCCCCACCAGCATCAGCCCCGGCAGCACACCGGCAAGGAACAATCGCCCGATAGAGGTTTCGGTCGCGATGCCATAGACGATCATGGTGACTGAGGGCGGGATCAGGATGCCCAGGGTGCCGCCCGCCGCGATTGACCCGGCGGCGACGCCATCGGGGTAGCCGCGTTTGCGCATCTCCGGGATACCCATCTTGCCAATCGCCGCACAGGTTGCAGGTGACGACCCGGACATGGCCGCGAACAATGCGCAGGCCCCGAGGTTAGAGACGACCAGCCCACCCGGCACCCGCGTTAGCCAGCGCTCCAGCGCCTCGTAAAGATCGGCGCCCGCGCGGGTTGAGGCAATCGAGGCCCCCATGATGATGAACATCGGAATAGACAGCAGGGCAAAATTGTCCAGCTTGCCAAACAGCAGTTCGGGCATCAGCTCTAGCGAGCGTGCGCCATCAAATACCAATAAGAATCCGGCTGAAACGATCAGCAGCCCGATAGCCACCGATACGCCAGAGAATAGAACGAGGATCGTGACAATCGCCACAAGCCCACCAAGCAAGAGAGGATCCAAGGGGGTTACTCCAGACCAAAGGGTTTTTCGATGCCGAGCAGCACAGCAACGAGGTCGGCGATAAGTTGCAGCAAGAACAGGCCAAAGCCGACGGGCAGGGCCAGATAGGGGATCCAAAGGCGTACCCCCCAAACGGTGTCTGATCGCCAGCCGCGTTCCCAGGCGAAATGCCAATACTCGGCACCGTAAAACAGCATCAGCGCGACAAGGGCGATGGACAGGCAAGAGGTCATGATGGCCATGACCAGGCGCGGGCGTGGTGGCAATGACAGCGGGATCAGATCCACATTCACATGACCGCGCAGCCGCTGCACATAGGGCAGGCCAATCAGGGTGGCAGCGATGATGAGATAGATCACCGCTTCGGTCTGCCAGACGGTAGACCCGTTCAGCACGTAGCGGACAAAGATCATCTGACATGTGATCGCCACGGCCATGACGATCATGCCGGCGGCGCACCAGCCAGCGATGTTGGACAGCATCGCAACAAGGCGCAGAAACAAGTTGTTGCCGGATTGGGCAACGGGTACCGAGCTACCATGACCTGACATGATTGCCTCCCCTTATATATGTGTGTTTTGCATCGTTCGGGGGCAGCATTTGAAGGCCGCCCCCGACGAGATGAAAGTTCTGAGCGCCCCGAAACAGGGCGCTCAGCGCGGCTTATTCTACCGCCAACGCCAGATCGAGCAGGGCCTGCCCATCCGGAACTTCCTCGACGAATTTGGCATAGGAGGTTTCCTGTGCCAGTGCACGCCAGGCGGCAAAATCTTCGGCTGACATTTCAGCGATTTCAACACCCGCATCGCGGAACACCTTGGCTGAGGTTGCGTCTTGCATCTTGGCCTCTTCCAGATAGAAGGCTTCGGCCTTTTCGGCTGCTGCTCGCAGGGCGTTTTGCTGATCTTCGGTCAGGCCGTCAAAGGTGCTCTTGTTCATCAGGACCGGCTGATACATGAACCAAAGCGCCACATCGCCTGCCGGGGTGTAGCATTTGACCTGCTCATAGACCCGATAGGACACAAAGGACGAAGACGAGGTATTCGCCGCGTTCAACACCCCGGTCTGCATGGCATTGTAGATCTCGGAAGAGGCCATGGAGGCAATCGACGCCCCGGCACCTGCCAGCATCTGTTCAAAGGCCTTGCCCGCCGCGCGGGTTTGCAGCCCCTTCACATCATCGGGATGGGTGATGCATTTCTCGGTGCCGGCAAAGCCACCTGCCAGGTAGCCATGCACCAGCACCATGACATCATCCTCGGCCATCTTGGCCTCCAGGGCCTTCATGAAGGGGGACGCGCTGAGACGGGCGGCGTGGTCGTGGTTTTTCACCAGCCCTGGCATCAGCGTCAGGTTATAGGCCGGCTGTTGCCCGCCCGCATAGCTGAGCGGCAGCACGGTCATGTCGAGCTGGCCCCGGCTGAGCGGCTTGTATTGCTCGCGCGGTTTGAACAGCGATTTGGAGCCAAAGATCTTGATGCTCAGATCGACATCGGCAGCGGCCACATCATCTGCGATCATCTGCGCAACTTGATGCCGAATATCCTTGTTCGACCACTGGTGCGACAGGCGCAATTCGGTTGCATTGGCCATGCTGGAAAGCGCCATCATCGCAACTGCGGCGCCGGTCATTAGCAAATTCTTTTTCATGTCATCCTCCCTAGGTGCCCATATTTTGAACTATGGGCTGACCATCGCAAGCATCGGTGAATGGCATTCAAAGTCAATCTTTTTGTATACAAGAAATATTATATTGCGCACAATTGCGCGACTTGCTACCTGTTTCATATGGGGATGAAGCGCGCAGACATTATTGCACAAGAGCTGGAAGAGGCGGTTTTCGCTGGTGAATTCCAGGATGGGGACCGGCTGGATGAGATCAAGCTGGCGGCTCAGTTCAATGTGTCACGCACCCCCATTCGTGAGGCGCTGCAAAAGCTGGTGAATTCAAACCTGGCGGAACAAATCCCACGGCGTGGGGTCTTTGTGCGCCAGCCCGGCCCGGTAGAGCTGATGGAAATGTTTGAAACCATGGCCGAGACAGAGGCGGTCTGCGGGCGCCTTGCCGCGATGCGTATTTCCGACAGCGCCCTGGCAGAGTTGGAGGCCGCCAACCGTCGCTGCCAAGAGGCGATAGAGGCGGGTGATGCCGATGACTATTACCTTCATAATGAACGCTTTCACCACATCATCTACCATCAGGCGGGCAATGCCTATCTTGAATGTGAGGTGCTGAAACTGCATCGCCGTCTCAAACCCTATCGCCGGATGCAGCTGCGGGTGCGGGGCCGGATGGAGCAATCCATGACGGAACACCAGGCGGTGGTTGCCGCTCTGCGTGCCGGAGAGGCAACCGAAACTGCCAATATCCTGCGCGACCACATTGCTATTCAGGGCGAGAAATTTCACCATCTGATGGCTGGTCTCAAGATCGGTGCCTGACGGCATGTCAAACGGCTTGCCTGAAGGACTGCCAAATGGTCTGTGTTGTCGGTTGCTAATGACGCCTGTCTGGGCTGTCGGACGGGGCATCCAGCGGTCTGACTGGCCCTGCGCCTGTACTGTTTGGCGGCAGTCTGGCATTGACCGCCGCCATATGGGGGTGGGGCTCGGGTGTTGGGCACCGTTGCCGGGCCACAGGGAGGGCAGCTAATTAGCGCCGTGTCGTCGGCCCCATGTTTTCAAATCGCTTGAAAGCCAGGCCAATCAGCGCCGCGATCACCATATAGACTAGGGCCAGCAGCAAGAGTGGCTCGTAGACGATAAAGGTATCAGCGCGCACCCGCGAAGAGACGGCATAGATTTCAACCACGGTGATGGTGGCCACCAGCGGTGTCGCCTTCAGCTGCAGGATGGTCTCGCCGCCCAGGGTGGGCAAAACGTTGCGGATGGCCTGCGGCAGCCAGATGCGGCGGAACATGGTGAACCGTGGCATGCCAAAGGATCTCGCCGATTCCAGTTGTCCCTTGGCGACCCCGGAAAAGGCACCGCGCATCACTTCACCCTCATAGCCGGCATAAGACAGGGTCAGCGCCAGCACCGCATAGGGCCAGGCTTGACGCAGATATGGCCAGAGCTCGCTTGAGCGGATCCAGGGAAACTGCGGAAACAGCGATCCCAGCCCATAGTACAGCAGCCAGATCTGCAACAGCAGGGGCGTGCCACGAATGACTGTGCAAAAGATCCGTGCGGGCGCCGAAAGGTACCAGGGCCCAATGGCCTGGGCCAGCCCCAGCGGCACCGCCAGCAAAAAGCCTAGCACGGTGGTGACAACTAGGATCCAGAGTGTCGTCCAGAGTCCTTGGAGTGCAAGTGGTGCATATTTTGGCAACCAGTCCCAACGCATCGACAGGGCGCACCACAGGACAAAAGCGCCAAACAGGGCCATCAGCACAAGGCGATGCGGCTGCATCAGAGACTTCAAACCAGTCATAGGCCCCCCTGTCTCAACGAAGGCTGGCCGCGGCGGGCCCATTTCTCGATACGGGCAAAGACCACGCCAGAGCAGAGTGTCACCATCAGGTATAGGCCGCCGGCGGCAAGGAAGAAGGTAAAGTAGGAGCGGGTGCTGCTCGCGGCCTGCTTGGTTTCAAGCGTCAGTTCATTAAAACCGACAACCGCCAAAAGCGCCGTGTCCTTGGTTGCAATCAGCCACAGATTGGCCAGACCCGGCGTGGCAAAGGCCATCAGCGCCGGGACAGTCACCCGGCGCAGGGTAAGCAGGGCGGGCATGCCATAGGCGCGCGCTGCCTCGATCTGGCCGGGCGGGACTGCCTGAATGGCACCGCGCAGGATTTCGGTGGCATAGGCGCCCTGAACGATGCCCAGAACCCAGATGCCAGCCACCACGCCGCTGATCTCGACCCGGCCATAGCCCATGAACTGGGCCAGCTTGTTGATCAGGTCTGTACCAACATAATAGAGGATCAGGATCAGCACCAATTCCGGCACTGCCCGAATAACGGTGGTATATATGGCGAGCAGATCCCGTAGGATTGGCCCGCCATATAGTTTTCCATAGGCCCCAAAAAGCCCGATCACCAGCCCCATACCAAAGGCGCCAAGGGCGATCTGGAGTGAATTTGCCAGACCGCGCAACAGATTTGCGCCCCAGCCAGGGGGAGAGAGCGACAGCAAGGCCGCAGTCTCCGTGAGACCAAGCGTTTCGAGGATCAGTTCCAAGGGAAGCCTTATTCGCTGTAGATGCTGGCGTTGAAGAAGCGCGCGGTGATGGCCTCGTGGGTGCCATCTGCCAGAATGGCGGCAATCCCGCTGTTCAGCGCAGCCTGCAGGTCGGCATCGCCTTTGCGGATGGCTGCCCCAACGCCAAGACCCAGGATGGCGGTGTCATTGGCAACGGCGCCCTTGATCTCGCAGCAGGCGCCCGCGTCCGAGCCGACAAAGTCGGCCATGGCGATGCTGTCCGCCTGGGTTGCATCGATCCGCCCGGCAAAGAGATCCTGGTTGGCTTCATCCTGGGTCTGATAGACGCGGATTTCAGCATCCTTGAAGTATTCCTGGGCATAGGTCTGGTGGATGGTCGAGGCCTGAATGCCAACGATCTTACCTGCCAGGCCTTCGGGTGTGGGCGCGATATCCATGGATTTATCTGCTACGATCACCGCCGGGGTGTTGTAGTATGGGTTTGAAAAGTCGATGGTTTTCAGGCGCTCTTCGGTGATCGACATGGATGCCATGATGGCGTCGATCTGCTGACCGGTAAGCGACGGAATGATGCCATCCCAGGCCACTGGTGTCAGCACGCAGTCCAGTTCTGCGGCGGCACAGACCGCATCAATCACTTCAATTTCCCAACCAACCCAGGTGCCGGAAGAATCCAGCGAGGCAAAGGGCGGATAGGGTTCGGCGGCGATGCCAATCTTGACCTGATCAGCCTGGGCGGCACCAGCGGTGAGGGCAGCAAGCGACAGGCCTGCGGCCATAAGTGTTTTCATAGACATTGAGTATCTCCCTGTTTTGGATTTGTTTTTTATTGTTTGTCGTTACGAGACAGACTGGAGGAACTGGCGCAGCCGATCGGATTTTGGATTGCCAAAAACCTCGGCCGGGGGGCCCTGTTCTTCGATCTGTCCTTGATACAGATAAACCACGTGATCGGCCACTTCGCGGGCAAAGCGCATTTCGTGGGTGACCAGCAACATGGTGCGCCCCTCGGCGGCGAGGTCGCGGATCACCGTCAAGACTTCGCCAACCAGTTCAGGGTCAAGCGCGCTCGTCGGTTCGTCAAACAGCATTACCGAAGGATCCACCGCGAGGGCGCGGGCAATCGCAGCGCGCTGCTGCTGTCCACCGGACAAGAAGGCCGGAAATGAATCTTCCTTGTTGGCCAGCCCGACGCGCTGCAACAGGGTGCGGGCCTGGGCGATGGCCTCAGCTCGTGGTACTTTCAGCACATGGATTGGAACTTCGATGACGTTTTCCAGCAATGTGCGGTGGGTCCAGAGATTGAAGGACTGAAACACCATTGCAAGGCGGGTTCGGATTCGCTCGATCTGGCGGCGGTTGGCGGGGCTGCCATCTGCGCGCATTTTGATTTCTTCGCCATCAATCACGATCTTGCCGGCCGAGGGCGTTTCGAGGAAATTGATGCAGCGCAACATGGTCGATTTCCCCGAACCGCTGCCGCCGATGATGGCCACCACATCGCCCTGCTTGGCCGTGAGTGAGACCCCCTTGAGGACCTCTAGTGTGCCAAAGGATTTATGCAGCCCCTCGATCCGCACGGCGTCCTGTCCGGACTGACCTTGCGCGGCAGAGACGGTGCGGGTGCTGGGGGTCGCGGTGGCTGCGGGGTCGGGGTCTGCGCTGGCAGCTGTTGGCATTGTCGGGCGTCCTTGGTTATTGGGGGTAGTAAGGCGTAGTTGGCTTAATTATGCAAGTGTATAATTAGTATGACGCCACGGAGGGGGCAGGAATGCAGGAAGAGCGCCGAAAATTTACCCGCGAAAGCGCGGATGAACGCAAGCGGGCCTTGATCAACGCGACCCTGGAGCTGGTGGCGGACAAGGGGGTGCGTGGTGCAACCGTGCGTGGCATTGCCGAACGGGCCGAGGTCACGCAGGGGCTGATAAGACACTATTTTTCCTCAAAAGAGGAACTGATCACTGCCGCTTTTGAACACCATATGACGCAGATGACGGACCAGACCTTTGCACCGGCGGCCTCGGTCACGGCCTCGGCGCGGGCACGGCTACGGGTTTTTGTGAAATCCTCGCTTGAACCGCCGGTGGTGGACCCCCGTTCCATTGCGCTCTGGGCTGGGTTTCTGAACAAGGTGCAGCATGATGCGCAGATGAAGGCGACCCACGCGCGCACCTATGTCTATTTCCGCGACCAGCTAGAGGCCTTGATTCGTGCCGCCCTGGAAGAGGCCGGAATCGCCGCCGCGCCAGAGCGGTTGTACCAGCTGGCCACAGCCTGCAACGCCTTGATCGATGGACTGTGGATGGAAGGCGGCGCACTGCCCGAGGCCTTTGCCCCCGGCGAGCTGTCGCAGATCGGGCTGACCTCGGTGGGGGCGATCATCGGTCTGCCATTGGAACCGTAGCCCGCGCGCCACGGCTCTGCCGGAACGGTTTGATCAGCTTGTTGCGGTATTCCTGCGCCAGATAGGGAGCTGCGGCTAGATGCCGAAAGTACCGGGGCGGCAAAAACCGGGGAAAGCAGTGTTGACTCTGTCTCCGTTGCGCCTATAAGCGCCACTTCATTGGTGTTGGTGGACCCCGCAAGGGGAAACCTGTCATAGGTGCGGATCTTCGGACCCAACCCTAAGAGGACAACGCCCTTCGAATGTTGCGGTGAACCCGGAGCCGGTTAGCATTTTAGGTTGCATGTGCGAAAGCAACTGCAACTGAACAGTGCCAACAGGTTTTGGCAGAGACTGTAACACCATTTATGAAGGAGAACAGCCGTGACTAAACGTACGTCTGCCAAGTATAAAATTGACCGCCGCATGGGCGAAAACATCTGGGGCCGCCCAAAGTCCCCAGTCAATCGTCGTGAATATGGCCCCGGCCAGCACGGCCAGCGCCGCAAGGGCAAACTGTCCGATTTCGGCATTCAGCTGCGCGCCAAGCAGAAGCTGAAAGGCTACTACGGCGATATCACCGAGAAGCAATTCCGTCGCGTTTACGCCGAAGCTGAGCGTGTAAAAGGCGACACTGGTGAAAACCTGATCGGTCTGCTGGAACGCCGCCTGGACGCGGTTGTTTACCGTGCCAAATTCGTGCCAACCATTTTTGCCGCACGTCAGTTCGTTAACCACGGTCACGTCACCGTGAACGGCCAGCGTGTGAACATCGCCTCTTACCGGGTGAAAGAAGGTGATGTGATCGCCGTGCGCGACAAGTCCAAGCAACTGGCTGTTCTGCTGGAAGCTGTGACTCTGGCCGAGCGTGACGTTCCTGATTACATCGAAGCCGACCACTCCAAAATGACCGCCACATTCGTGCGCGCCCCCGGTCTGGCCGATGTGCCTTACCCCGTTGTTATGGAACCAAATCTGGTCGTGGAATTCTACGCCAAAAACTAATCCTGACGCCCCTTTGGGCACTGGATTGGACTGTTTCGCAAAGGGCTGCCTTCGGGTGGCCCTTCTTGCGTTTTGCCTTTTGCTGATGCCCGGGGGGCCGCAAGACTGCGCCAGATCATCGCCTGTGCCTCGCGGGATGTGCTAGGCTTGCGACAAGCCCAAAGCGGAAAAGCAGTTGTCTTTTGCTGGGACACGTCGCTACCGTATGGAAAATCGGCCGGGCCAGTTTGGTGTCGGGTAAAACGGGAGTGTAGAATGAAACGCCTTTTGACCAGTGCAATTGCCGCTATTGTTGTGACCTGTGCGACGGCACTCAGTGCGGCGCCGTTGAAGTTGCAGCCTGCCAATCCACAGCCCTCTGGCCTGAAGCCTGGGCTTTCGGTGCGCTATGCCTATCCACATGATGTGAAAACGCTGGTGGATGCGTCATCTGCCTTGAAGATCAACTCTGAGCGGGGGCGCCCGTTAAGCGGGCTGGACTACCGCGATACCAATGAGGGCGACCCGACCCTGACCTCGAAGCGGGCCGAACATGTGGTGGCCGCAATCACGGGTTATGTGCATTTTGACAAGCCCGGCATTCACAATATCGACTTTCTGACCAACGACGGGCTGCGCGCCAGAATTGGCGGCCAGGTGGTGGGCCATTTTGATGGGCGTCAGACCTGCGATACCACAATCATGAGCGAAGTCGAGGTGCCATCTGCTGGCTGGTATGATCTGGATATCCTGTATTTCCAGCGCTATGGCACCGCTTGCCTGCACATGCGCATGGGGCCTGCGGGCAAGCGGGTATCCTGGATGGCAAACAAGGCCTTTGGCTACTAGGCGTTGACGATCCACTTGTCAGGCCGCGCGCTGCGGCCTGACAAGGCGCTGCTATAGTGGCAGGGGGCGCGCCTCGGCAATGGTTTCCATCGCAAAATAAGAGGTGACGCTGTCCAGCTCGACGCCGCTGATCAGCCGCTGATAAACCCGATCATAGCTGGCCATATCCTGTGTCACCACCTTGAGCTGATAGTCGTAATCGCCGCCGATGCGGTGGAAATCGACCACCTCGGGGATGGTCAGCACATGGCGGCGAAAGGTGTCGAGCCATTCAGCCGAATGGTGCCGGGTGCGCAGCATCACAAAGACCACCAGATCGAGACCCAGTTTGGCCCGATCCACCCGCATGCTGGCCCCCTTCAGCACGTTCTTGTCATTCAGCGCTTTCAAGCGGCGCCAGCAGGCGTTTTGCGACAGGCCGACGACCTCGGCCAGTTCGCGTTGGGACAGGCTGGCATCGCGTTGCAGAGCACGCAGGATGGATAGGTCTATGTGATCTATATTTTGGCTCATATTTCGATCATATGACACATATTTTGCGTGATTCAATCATATATTTGGGGAGTTTTTGCGCGTTTGACGTGGGAGATTGTCTGCATAGATGTTTTGGAGACCTCGCGCATGACCCTGGAAATATTCAAAGAAGAGCTGCAGCAGGCGGTGGAGGACGGCAGTCTGGCGCAGGGGGTGATCGGTGAGGGGGTGATGATCCCCGGTGCCAAGGGCGATGTGCCATTGGTCTATGCCGATTACGTGGCCTCGGGGCGGGCGTTGCGCCAGGTCGAGGAATATATCGCCAAGCAGGTTTTGCCCTATTATGCCAATTCCCATACCGAAGCATCTTTCTGCGGTGCCTATATGACCCAACTGCGCCGTGCGGCCCGGGCTGAAATCGCCCGGCTGACCCAGGCAACAGGGCGGGACGCGGTGATTTTTGCAGGCGCCGGGGCGACAGCGGGTCTCAATCGGCTGGTCAGCCTGTTTGGCGTCAATGAGGCCCGCAACCCGGTGGTGTTTATTGGCCCGTATGAACATCATTCGAATATTCTGCCCTGGCGCGAAAGCCGGGCCAAGGTGGTTGAAATCCCCGAAGCGCCAGAGGGTGGCCTTGATCTGCAGGCGCTGCAGCAGGCCCTGTTGGATCACGCCAGCAGTGATTTGATCATTGGCAGCTTTTCCGCCGCCTCCAACGTCACCGGCATCCTGACCAATCCAGATGCGATAAGCTGCATGATACATGCAGTTGGTGGGCTGGTGGTCTGGGATTATGCCGGGGCCGGCCCCTATGTGCCGATTTCGATGGCGGGCGGTCAGGACGCAGCGGACAACCAGCCGAGCCTGGGCACCCATAAGGATGCGGTGGTGATTTCGCCGCATAAATTCGCCGGTGGGCCGGGGGCGTCCGGGGTGCTGATCGTCAATCGTGATGCGGTGCGGCGGCGCAGCCCATCCTGGCCCGGCGGCGGAACGGTCAGTTTTGTGTCGCCCTGGGGGCATGACTACAGCACGGATCTGGCTGCCCGCGAAGAGGCTGGCACCCCCAATGTGATCGGCGATATTCGCGCTGCCCTGGCCTTTCTGGTGAAAGAGGCGGTCGGCGCGGATGAGATCGCGGCCAAAGAGGCCCGCTTTGCTGCCATGGCGCGCGCCGGTTGGGGGGGAAATCCGCAGCTTACCCTGCTGGGCCACCCTTCGGCGCACCGGCTGCCGATTTTTTCTTTCACGGTGCGCGGGCTATCTGGCGCGCCTGTGCATCAGCAACTGTTCACCCGTATGTTAAGCGATCACTATGGTATCCAGGCCCGTGGCGGCTGTGCCTGTGCAGGCCCCTACGCCCATCGCCTGCTGGATATCGACGAGGCGGAATCCACTGCGCTGTTTGATGCGCTAAAGGCGGGAAAAGAATTGCAGAAACCCGGCTGGATACGGCTTAACTTTTCCTATCTGATGACAGAGAAAACCGCGCAATACATCATCGACAGCGTCAATGATCTGGCCCGGCGTGCCGAAGAACTGGCGGCCAGCTATGAAGCCGATCCCAAGACTGCCCGCTTCCAGCCCTTTGCCGCCTGAGGGGGAATGCGGCAGTCAAATCACCCCTGACAGGGTTCTGAACCTGTGGCAGACTTTACCTCTGTTACCTTTGTTTATTAGTTCGGAGCCTTGTTATGGCATTAAAGTTATCAGCCCCGGTTGGGGATAGCACCCGTATTACCAAACCTGATGCCAAGGCTGGGGAAGGAAAATTCAAACCGGTCAAAAATGCTGCTGCGGACGTAGAACTGGTGCGTTTGATGCTCAAGGCAAATGGCTTTAGCAGCATCAAGATCTCTACGAAATGCGACGCCGGGCTGATTAAGGATATCCGCAGCTTTCAGAAAAAATCGCTTGGTTTCAAGAAGCCGGACGGCATCGTCGATCCTGGCATGCGCACCTGGAAGGCGGGGTCGGCAAAACTGCAGGCCATGATCGCCCAGGATCAGAAGGTCGCGGTCTACGAGGTCAAGGAAGAAGGCAAGATCAAGCAGGTCGAGGTGGCAGAGTTCGAAGCCGCAGAAAAGGCGCTGCGACATCAGATCCTGTCAAAGGCCAATATGATGCGGGGCCAGGCCGACACCTGGGTAGATTTCTGCAATGATGTGGAAAAGACCCGTCAGGCCGAAGAGGGCCTGATGATGGCAATTGCTGAATTCACCATGTCGACGCTGAATGACTGTACCGATCCACCCTGGACACCGATCTTGAATGCGCGCTCCGAAGCCTCATTTCTCAAGACGCTGGCTGGCCAGTCCAAACCGGATTGGAAGAAGATCCAGAAACAGGATGCCAAGGCAACCAAGGCCTATAACACCGGGCAAAAGGCCTTTGATAAATTCATTAAGGCCCGTATCGGTACCGCGAGCAAAGCGGTCTTCACGCTGGAAATCGTGCGCGAGACCTCTTTTACGGTGATCGAGGTCTATGCCACTGCACGTCTTATGGCGACCAAGGGGATGGATCCGGTACGCGCCCATGCCATTGCGGCAGCCGGGACCGAAGCGATGAAATCCAGTGCCGGGCAATATGGCGAATACCTGGCGGGCAACAAGGTTACCTTTGACGGCGCTGCCAAGAAGGTCGTGCTGGACACCCTGTTTGCCGGAGCGGCAGGCGCAGCGGGGGGCAAGCTGGGCGGTGCGTTTCTGAAAGGCATCGCAGGAAAAGTGGCGGCGCAATTGCCGGCAAAGATGTTCCAGACCTTTTCGCAAAAGGCGCTGACCAAGTTCATGGAAAAGATGCTGACCACTGGCGTTGGCCAGGAAATGGTCAAAAGTGCCGCGAAAGAGGCGATCATGCTGTTCAAGCCGTTGGTTGAAAAGGGCCGCGCCCCCAACCAGAAAGAGGTGACGGATGCTGTGGTCAAGATCCTGTCTGGCGGCATCATGGCCTCGGGGCCGATGAAAAGCGTATCCAGCTTTGGCGCAAGCTACATCTCCAAATCCCAGGGCTTTCTGGCGCAGAAACTGGTGCCCAGTGCCATGGATGGGATGGTAAAGAAGGATCTTGTCGCCAAATATGGTGCAGATGTGGTCGCGGAATTCTCCAAGAAACATGGGCCAGAGATCTATGCGGATGTGGCTGGCGCAGTGCAGGACAAGGTCTTTGTTGCCTATGGCAACAAGGTGCTTGAAAGCTCGGATGGCGCGCAGTCTGCCAAGGTCTTGCAAAAGATGATGGAGGACTCGCTGCGCAAGGACACCCAGCTGCGCAAAGACCTGGCGAAGATGGTGAAAAAACAGGCCGAGGCCAAGCTGGATAAAATGGCGCGGGTCAAAGCCAGGTGACGTCGGCGCAGTGGCTATGGGGCAGGGGAATTCCCATGCCTTGTCCCGCGCAGGGGCCGGTCTTGTCCCCGTCTTGCGTCGGCTGTTTGGGCGGTGCTGCTCTCTAGTTGATCTTGCCGCTTTCCCATTGGCTTGCGCCTCGTTATTACGAGGAGAACCAAGGAGCCAGACCAATGACCCAGATCACGCCGCAGCCAGGTATTATGGATATCGCTCTCTATCAGGGCGGCGCGGCCCATGTGGCGGGGGTGAGCAACGCAATCAAGCTCTCCTCCAATGAAAACCCACTGGGGCCCAGCCCGCTTGCGATTACAGCCATGCAAGAGGCCGCGGCGGATATGCATCGTTACCCCAGCTCTGATCACAGGGCGCTGCGTCAGGCGATTGGCGCGGTCGAGGGGTTGAACCCAGAGCAGATTATCTGTGGTGCCGGCAGTGACGAAATTATCGCCTTTCTGTGCCAATGTTATGCCGGGCCGGGGGATGAGGTGCTCTATACCGAGCACGGTTTCGCCATGTATCGCATCAGTGCCCTGGCCGCAGGGGCCACCCCGGTTGAGGTCAAGGAACGCGAGCGCATCACTGATGTGGATGCGCTGCTTGCGGGCTGTAGCGACCGCACCAAGCTGGTCTTTATCGCCAATCCGAACAATCCGACCGGCACGATGATTTCGGCGACCGAAGTTGCGCGTCTGGCCGATGGCCTGCCCAGGGGGGTGCTCTTGGTGCTGGATGGGGCCTATGCGGAATATGTCGAAGGCTTTGATGCCGGGGCGGATTTGATCGCGGCGCGCGACAATATCTTCATGACCCGTACGTTTTCCAAGATCTACGGTCTTGGTGGGGCGCGCATTGGTTGGGGCTATGGCCCGGCGCATATTATTGATGTGCTGAATCGGGTGCGCGGGCCGTTCAACGTCTCTGCCACAGCGCTGGCCGGGGCCGAAGCGGCGGTGCGCGACCGGGAATACCTGGAGCGCTGCCGACAGGAAAACGCCCAATGGCGCAGCTGGCTGGCACGCGAGTTGGCAGAGCTGGGCGTGGCGTCGGATACCTCTTGTACCAATTTCATTCTGGCACGGTTCGCCGATCAGGCCGAGGCCGAGGCCTGCGATCTCTCTCTGCAACAACAGGGGCTGATTGTGCGCCGGGTGGCTGGATATAACTTGCCCAATGCCCTGCGTATAACGGTCGGAGACGAGGGGGCCTGCCGCCGCCTGGTTGCTGCGATCCGAGACTTCAAAGCAAAGCAAGGTGCCGCATGAGCAATGTCGTTTACAACCGTGTCGCCCTGATCGGCCTGGGGCTGATTGCATCTTCGATGTTCTGGGCCATGAAACGTGCCGGTTTGGCAGGCGAGGTGACGGGCTTTGCCCGCAGTGCGCAAACCCGCGAAACCGCCCGTCGCATTGGCCTGTGCGATCGCATCTGCGATAGCGCCATCGAGGCGGTCGAGGGCGCCGATCTGGTGGTGCTTTGTGTGCCGGTGGGGGCCATGGGGCCAGTCATGGCTGAAATCGGTCCTCATCTGAAACCCGGCGCGACGGTTTCGGATGTGGGGTCGGTCAAAGGGCATGTGATAGAAGTGGTGACACCGCATATTCCAGAAGGGGTGCATTTTGTGCCAGCCCATCCGCTGGCAGGCACCGAACATTCTGGCCCGGAATCCGGCTTTGCTGAACTGTTCGACAACCGCTGGAGCCTGCTTGTACCGGTTGATGGCAGCGACCCAGCAGCGGTGGAACGGCTGCGCGCACTCTGGGAAGGCATGGGCGCCAATGTCGATGAAATGGAGGCGGACCATCATGATCTGGTGCTGGCTGTAACCAGCCACGCGCCGCATTTGATTGCCTATACCATGGTAGGGGTCGCGGATGATCTACGCCGGGTGACCGATAGCGAAGTGATCAAGTATTCGGCAGCCGGCTTTCGGGATTTCACCCGCATTGCCGCTTCGGATCCAACCATGTGGCGCGATGTCTTTTTGACCAACAAAGAGGCAACGCTGGAAATCCTCGGGCGCTTTACCGAAGAACTGTTTGCACTGCAACGCGCCATCCGTACCGGTGACGGGGACCACCTGCACGACTATTTCACCCGCACGCGGGCGATCCGGCGTGGTATCATCGAGGCGGGCCAGGATACAGCCGCGCCTGACTTTGGCCGGGCCAACAAGCCATGATCGGGGCGGGGCGCATCCGGGGCTGGGCGGTGGCGCTGGCCACTGTGACCTGCCTTTTGCCCGTCAGCGGCCTGGCCGGTCAGGCTGGCGCGCCTGAAACATCACTGCGTCCAACCCTGCGCCCCAGTCTGTCACCGACCGTGGCGCCGAATGTGGCACTGACCGTGGCGTCAGATGAGGCGATTGCGCCCGCCGATGTGGTGGCAGCAGTCGCCACCGGTGCGGGATCCAGCCGCGTGGCCAGCCCCTCATCCGGCCTGCCCCCCCAGATGCGCCCCCAGATGCGCCCGATGTCAGCGCAGCTCATCGCGGTGGCGGCGCGGCCTGCGGATCTGAATGCATCGCTGCTGGAGCAGTCCTTGGTGCCGCTTGTCCGCCCGGATGGCATTGCGCAACAGGCCCTGTTCAAACGCCGCCGTCTGCGTCGGGGCTCTGTCTGCGGTGATATTGATATTCAGGGCAAAGAGATCGGTGCGGTGGTCGGCACCATGCCTGGCTGTGGGGCCGCGGATGCGGTGCGGGTGACCTCTGTCGCCGGGGTCACGCTGAGCCAGAGTTCCGTGATGACCTGCGAAACCGCTGCGGCGCTGAAAAGATGGATTTCAAAGGATGTGGAAAAGGCCTTTGGTCGCCGCAATCGGGTGGTTAGCCTGCGGGTGGCGGCGCACTACGCCTGCCGCACCCGCAACAACCGCCCCGGCGCCAGAGTCTCGGAACACGGTCGCGGCAAGGCGATTGATATTTCCGGCTTCAAGCTGGAAGACGGTACCCTGGTAAGCGTGCTGTCGGGGTGGAACAGCCGCGCCACCCGCAAACCGATGCGCAAGATGTGGAAGGCGGCCTGTGGTCCCTTTGGCACGGTGTTGGGCCCCGAAGCTGATCGCCATCACCGGGATCATTTCCACCTTGATGTGGCCAGCTATCGCAGTGGGTCCTACTGCCGCTAGGGCTGGGGAATGCAGGGCAGAGCGCGGTGGTATTAGCGCAGCCGGATTGGCGGTGCGGTGCCGATCGGCAGTGGCCCGATCCACATCTGCCCCTGTTGAAAGCGCAGGGTGGTGTTGATTTTCTCACCTTCGCCAGCGGGGCTGGAAAACAGCGCCAGGACCCGTTCCATGGCGGCACGGGTCTGCGGCGGCAGCAGGCTGCTGCGTTCTGCCATATCAAGGATTGCCCGCCAATTCCTGACCTGTAGCGCCAGGTCGCCCGTTGCGCGGCCCTGATCATCCATCTGCAGCTGGCCGCTGGCCCTGAAATGCATCTCCCCCCATTTGGCCTCGGCCAGGGTGAGAGTGATCTGACGCGGCTGCGGGCGGCGCTGTTCAAGCGCCCGGCGATCCCAGGGGGTATCAAAGTCGACCGTACCCTGCAGCTGTAGCGCGTCAAATTGTTTCGGTAGATCATGTGCCAGCTGACTGATCCGGCGAAAGGCACCACCGGGGGCAAAGCCGGTGATGGCCATACGCAAGTCATACTGGCGGGGCGGCGCGCTCTGCTGTTGCAGGGTCAACTCAAGGTCCTGCGCCTGCCACTGGGGCGTGGTCGCCTTCTGTTGCAGGATCTTCCAGCCCTGCGCCCGCAGCACCAGCCGCTCTAGCGTCAAGGCAGCCCCCGGGGCCAGCTGCATTTCGGCGGTCATGTCCTGCGCGGTGAGGGTGCTGCTTTGATCAAAGACGGAAAACCGCTGCTCGGTCTCTGGAAAGGAGAGCGTCAGCGCCCCCGGCCAGAGCGCGGGGGTGTCTAGATCCAGCCAGTCCGCGCTCCAGGCGGCACCGGTGCCGGGATCGGCCAGAAGCGGCTGATCAATGCGGGTGCGATGGCGCAGTGGAAAGCCAGCAGTCGAGAGCTGCCCATGTGACACCTGCCAGCCCTGGCGCGCCTGCGCGTCGAACCAGCCTTCCAACCCGCTGCGCAGCCCCCAAGCGGCCAGCCCCCAGTAAAGCACCCAGACCGCTGCCCCAAGGCACAGGTATTTCAGCAGTCGCATTCTGCAAAGACCCTCTTTTTCTAACCGTCAATTTGCTGTTTATAGGCGAGGATAAGAAAGGGCCATAGATCATGACAATGTGGGTATTCGGATATGGATCGCTGCTGTGGAATCCGGGGTTCCCGGTGGCTGGCAGCGAGATCGCAACGCTGCCGGGCTATGCTCGCTCTTTTTGCATGTCGTCGATCCACCATCGTGGCAGCGAAGAGGTGCCGGGGCTAGTGCTGGCACTGGATGAGGTCCAGGGCGCGCAGTGTCAGGGATTGGCATTGGCGGTTGCGAGTGGCGCGGAAGATCAGACGCTGGACTATCTGCGCGAGCGCGAATTGATCTCTTCGGCCTATCTGGAGCGCAACCTCGCGGTACAGCTCGCTTCTGGCCAAGAGGTCATGGCCGTGACCTATGTGATTGATCCGCATCACGAGCAGTATTGCGGTGGCATGGCACTGGAAAAACAGGCGCAGATTATCGCCACTGCGGTGGGCGGGCGTGGGCCCAATACCGAGTATCTGTATAATACCGCTGAACATCTCAGCGAAATTGGCCTCGGCGATGCAGAACTTGAATGGTTGATGGGACGTGTGCGGCAAATAACAGCATAAAGCCTTGGGCTTTGCGATCTTTGTCTTTAAGCTCTTTTGAGAATTGAGCAAAAATCCGTCAGGACCTTCTTGAATATGGCCCAACCAGCCCGCAAAACAAGGCCGCAGTTTACCCAACCGGTCAGACAGATTATCCTGATGTTGATTGCCCTTGGCCTTGCTGGCTTTGGAATATTTGTGGCCCTGCCCAAGGTGCTGCCGGTGTTTCAGGCAAATCCTTGGCTCAATGGTTTTATCGTCATTGTCTTTGTCATCGGGGTGCTCGCCTGTTTCTGGCAGGTGGCGCAGCTGGTCGGATCGGTGCGCTGGATTGAAAGCTTTGCCTCTGGGGGCACGCACGGCGACAAACGGGCACCGTCGCTGCTGGCACCTCTGGCGGCTTTGCTGCGCTCGCGGGCTGCGCGGATGCAGTTGGGCTCATCGTCGACCCGGTCTATTCTGGATTCGGTGGCACAGCGGGTGGACGAAGAGCGTGAGATCACGCGATATATTGTCAACCTGCTGATTTTTCTGGGCCTTTTGGGTACTTTCTACGGTCTTGCCACCACTGTGCCCGCCGTTGTCGATACCATTCGCAGCCTGGCCCCGCAGGAGGGCGAGGAAAGCATTGCGGTCTTTAACCGGCTGATGACCGGTCTAGAAGCGCAGTTGGGCGGCATGGGCGTGGCCTTTGCCTCTTCGCTTTTGGGGCTGGCAGGGTCGCTGATCGTTGGCCTGCTAGAGCTGTTTGCCGGCCATGGCCAGAACCGTTTTTACCGCGAGCTGGAAGAATGGCTCTCCTCTTTCACGCGGGTCAGCTTTTCCTCTGGCGAGGAGGGCAGCGGCGGCGAGACTGGCGTTGTATCCGAGGTGCTGGACACCATGGCAGAGCAGATGGACGCCTTGCAGGCGATGTTTGCCCAAAACGCCGAGAGCCGGGCCGAGATCGACAGCAAGCTGTCTAATCTGGTGGATGTGATAAGCGATATGAACGCGCGTCAGGATCAGTCCACCAGCGTTGCCAATGCGCTAGAGCGGGTTGCCGTGGGGCAGGAAACCCTGACCGAGATCATGCGCGCCCATGGCGATGTGGGCATGGATGCCGAAAGCCGGATGCGGCTGCGCTCGATTGATGTGCAGATGCTGCGCATTCTGGAGGAAATCTCGGCTGGTCGGCAAGAAAGCCTGGCCGAGTTGCGCAAGGATATCGACCTTATGGTCAAGGCCTTTGCAGTGCCGCGCGGCCGGGGTCGTCGGACTGCCGAGGTAGCGCCAGCCGCGCCGGACGGTGGGCAGTTTCTGCAGGGCGAGGATTAGAGCATGGCCTTGTCGCGGCGCAGTGGGCAGCGATTCCAAAGCTCGATCTGGCCGGGTTTCGTCGATGCGATGACCGGGCTGTTGCTGGTGCTGATGTTCCTGCTTACCATCTTTATGGTGGTGCAATTTGTTCTGCGCGAAACCATTTCAGGCCAGGAAAGCGAGCTGGATGAACTGTCCATTGAAGTGCAGGCGCTGGCCAATGCGCTGGGGCTGGAAGAGCGCGACAACAGCCGCCTTTCGGCGCGGCTTGGCGCGCTGAATGCGACGCTTACCACCACCCAGAGCGATCTGGCGCAGGCGCAGGATGCCATTGATCAACAGCGCGCGGTGATTGCTGGGCTAACGGCCGAACGCGAACAGCAGTTGGCAGATCTGGCCCGCGCCGAAAGCGATATCACCGCCTTTGAGGCTCAGGTGGCGGCCCTGCTTGCCGGACGTGCCGAGGCCCAAGCACAGATCGCACAGCTGAGCGAAGACCGCGCGCAGTTGGATGCGCAGCGCGCCGGGCTGGTAGATGAACGGGAGGCCTTGAATCTGGCGCTGGCACAGGCGCGGCAGGAAATCGACGCTGGCGTAGAGACCGCTCGCCTGGCCGCGGCCAGACGCGAGGCGCTGGAGGCAATGATTGCCGATCTGCAGCAGCAAGGCGATGCCCGCGCAGCAGAGTTGGTCGAGCTTTCAACCCGGCTGAGCGCCGAAGAAGAGGCCCGCCTGGTGGAGAGTGCCGCTGCCGAGGCCCTGCGCGCCCGGCTGCAAGACGCCGATGCCGAGTTGACCGCCATGACCCTGTCGCTGGAACGTAAGCGGCAAGAGGCCGAAGATACGCTCACGCTTTTGGCGGGAGCCAAATTGGCGCAAGAGCGCCTGGCGCAGGATCTTGAAGAGGCGCTGACCACGCTGGAGGCTGCCAAGGCGCAGAGCCAAGAGCGCGATGCCCTGGCCGAGCGCCTGACTCGCGTTCTGGCGCAGATGCAGGTGTCGCAATCCTCTGCCGAAGGCCGGGTCACCGCCCTGGAAGCAGAGCTGGACCGGCTGCGCCTGGACAGTGAGACAACCCAGGCCCGGCTGAACCAGGAATTGGACAGCGCCCGCCAGCAGGCCGCGCAAAGCAAGGCCGCGCTGGAGGCAGAGCTGGCCCGGCAGCGGGCGGCAAACGTTGAGACTGAAACCCAGTATCAAAGCGAACTGGCAGATCTGCAAAAGCAACATGCCGCCGCGCTAGCGCAGCTGGAACAGCAACTGACCCGCCAGCGCAGCACGGCAGAGACAGAGACCCGCCGCCTGCAAACAGAACTGGCCACCCTGCAGGCCGATACCGCCGCAGTGATGTCCGGTCTGGAGGCCGAGTTGGCCCAGGCCCAGGATGACCTGGCCGCAGCCCGCAAAGCAGCCTCTTCGACGGCGCAGGATCGGGCCGCGGTAGAGCTGCGGCTTCTGGCGGCGCTGGATGCGCTGGAAAATGCCCAGGCTGCCGCCAGTGATCAGTCGGTCTTGCAACAACGGCTCTTGGCGGCGCTGAACGCGCAGGACGAGGCCAGGGGCAGCGCGGCAGAGGCGCGCAGCCTCGCCGAGGAACGCGCCGGGCTGTTGGCGCAGGCCAAGGCGGCGCTGTCAGAGCAGGCTGAAGTTTCGGCCAAGGCGCAGCGCGAGACCGCCTTGCTGAACCAGCAGGTGGCGGCGTTGCGGGAACAATTGGGCGGATTACAGGCGATTCTGGATGACTATCAGGCACGCGATGCCGCCCAGCAGGTGCAGTTGCAAAACCTTGGTCAGGATCTGAACGCCGCACTGGCACGGGCCGCCTCGGAAGAGCGCCGCCGCCGTCTGACAGAAGAAAAAGAGCGTAAGCGACTGGAGCTGGAAGCTGCGGATCTGGCCAGCAAGGCGGATAGTCTGGAAACCAAGGCCGCAGAGCTGGAGCGCTACCGCTCGGAGTTCTTTGGCCGGTTGCGCAATGTGCTGGGCAATCAAGAGGGCGTGCGCATCGAAGGCGACCGCTTTGTCTTTGCGTCAGAGGTGCTGTTTGCGCCGGGCAGTGCCACACTGTCGCCGCCGGGCGAAATTGAGATCGCCAAGGTGGCGCGGATTTTGCAGACCGTGGCGGCAGATATCCCACCCGAGATCAACTGGATCATCAGGGTGGATGGCCATACCGACAATACCGCCATGCTGGGCCATCCCAAATTTTCCGATAACTGGGAGCTAAGCCAGGGCCGGGCGCTGTCGGTAGTGCGCTACATGATCGAGAGCCTCGGTGTCGCGCCGGATCGGCTGGCGGCAAATGGATTTGGTGAGTTCCAGCCAGTGAACACCGCTGATACACCTGAGGCCCGCGCCCAGAACCGCCGGATTGAATTGAAGTTCACCGAGCGCTAACCAGCCCTGTCTGCGGCTGGCAACTGATGCAGTGCCCCAGGGACCCCGGTGCCCTATCTTAAAGAGACGGCTTGCTCGATCCGGTCGATTTCCACGTCATCGCGCAACAAAACCGCCAGACCGGTATAGCGGCCATAGTCCCAGATCTGGTCGTTTAACCGTTTGCCCGAGGCGCGGAAAAACTGGGCCTGATTGCGATCCAGAGTGATTTCATGCACCGAAAAGACCCCGGTTGGGCCAGAAATGGTCAGCCGCACCCGGTCGCCTTGTTGGCCGCCAAAAGCATAGGCCCAGAAAACCAGGGCCGGTGATTGCCGCGTCATGCGGATCTGGCTGGCCTCACCGGATTTGATCTCCTGGAAGCGGGGCACCTGGGCGCTGAAGCCCGCACCCAGAAATCCCCCCGGTTCATAGACCGGCGGATCGGTCCAGAGAGAGGCTGCATCGGTGGTTGCATCGGCAGAGCTGACCGGATCAATGCCCGCCGCGCAGTCCTGCGCACCCTTGGGGGCAAAGGGATCGATCACCTTCCCATCGCGGCGCAGGGACAGATGAAGATGCGGGAACTGCGTCTTACCAGAGAGGCCGACCTCACCCAGCTGGGTGCCGGCTTGAACCTGCTGGCCCTTTTGCACCTGCACAGAGCCTTGGCGCATGTGGCAGTATTGGGTCTCCCAGCCATCCGCATGGCGCAGGACCACGCCGTTGCCGCATTCGCGCCCCTCCAGGGCAGCAGCGTTTTCTTCGGTGGAATAGATGTCGGGCATCCGATTACGCAGGCCCTGAACCACGCCTGGCGCGACAGCTCGCACGGCAACACCGCGATGCATATCGCTCAGATAGGGCAGGGCGATATCGGTTCCCTTGTGGCCCGAGTAGGTCAACCCTTGGCAGGTATAGTCACGGCTGCCGGGGCCGGGATCGTGGTCGACATATTGCTGAATGTGACAGGTATCGCCCAGACTGCAATCAAGTGGCCATTGCAAGGAAATGTCGCTCGCCACGGCAGGGGCCGTGACGAGCGTGAGCAGCAAAGCCGCAAGGGAGAGGCGCATGATCAGTCTGCAGTCAGCAATGGCGGCTTGTCACCAGAGATGCGCGGCTTGATCGGGCCCTCGATGCGCAGATCCAGTTTGCCATCCTTGATGCCAACCTTGACCAGCCCACCCTTTGCCAGCTTGCCAAAGAGCAATTCTTCGGCTAGCGGCTTTTTGATGTGTTCCTGGATGACCCGCCCCAAAGGCCGCGCCCCCATGCGATCATCATAGCCCCGGTCCGCCAGCCATTCAGCCGCCTTGGGGGTCAGTTCGATCGAGACATTGCGGTCCATCAGCTGGGCTTCCAGTTGCAGCACGAATTTCTCGACTACCTGCAGGATGACCTCTTTGGGCAGCGGAGCAAAGGCGATCACTGCGTCCAGACGGTTGCGGAATTCCGGCGTGAAGGTGCGTTCAATCGCAGCGGTGTCTTCACCCTCGCGGCGATCACGGCCAAAGCCGATGGCAGCCTTTGCCATATCCGATGCACCCGCATTGGAGGTCATGATCAACACAACATTGCGGAAGTTTACCGCGCGGCCGTTGTGATCTGTCAACTGGCCGTTATCCATCACCTGCAACAGGATGTTGAACACGTCCGGGTGCGCCTTCTCGATTTCGTCCAGCAGCAGCACACAGTGGGGATGCTGGTCAACGCCATCGGTTAGCAGGCCGCCCTGGTCAAAGCCGACATAGCCCGGAGGCGCGCCGATCAGACGGGAAACCGCGTGTTTCTCCATGTATTCCGACATGTCAAAGCGCAGCAGCTCTACCCCGAGTGCATCGGCCAGTTGCTTGGCTACCTCGGTTTTGCCGACACCAGTGGGGCCCGCAAAGAGATAGTTGCCGATGGGCTTTTCCGGTTCGCGCAGCCCTGCACGAGCCAGTTTAATGGCACTGGAGAGCGCGTCAATCGCATCGTTCTGACCAAAGACCACGCGCTTAAGGCTCTTCTCCAGGTCCTTCAGCACTTCTGCATCGTCTTTGGTGACGCTCTTGGGCGGGATGCGGGCGATCTTGGCCACCACGGCTTCGATTTCCTTGACGCCAATGGTCTTGCGACGTTTGCTTTCCGGCACCAGATGCTGTGCTGCGCCGGCTTCGTCAATCACGTCGATCGCCTTGTCGGGCAGCTTGCGGTCGTTGATGTAGCGCGCGGCCAACTCGACTGCGGATTTGATGGCATCCGCAGTGAACTTGATGCTGTGGTGCTCTTCAAAATAGGGTTTCAGCCCTTTCAGAATTTCAATCGTATCCTGTACAGAGGGTTCGTTCACATCGATCTTCTGGAAGCGCCGCGCCAAGGCGCGATCTTTTTCAAAATGCTGACGGAACTCTTTGTAGGTGGTGGATCCCATGGTGCGCAGTTTGCCGCCCTGCAGGGCAGGTTTCAGCAGGTTGGAGGCATCCATTGCCCCGCCAGAGGTGGCGCCAGCACCAATCACGGTGTGGATCTCATCAATGAACAACACACCATCCGGGTGGTCTTCCAGCTCGGTCACCACGGCCTTCAGACGTTCTTCAAAATCGCCACGATAGCGGGTGCCAGCCAAGAGCGCCCCCATATCCAGCGAGAAGATGGTGGTCTTGGACAACACTTCGGGGACTTCGCCCTGCACGATCTTGCGGGCCAGGCCTTCCGCGATGGCGGTCTTGCCGACGCCGGGGTCGCCCACCAGCAGCGGGTTGTTCTTGCGGCGGCGGCACAGCACCTGGATGCAGCGCTCTACCTCGTGGCTGCGCCCGATCAGCGGATCAATGTCGCCTTCGCGGGATTTGCTGTTGAGATCGACGCAGTATTTGTCGAGCGCGCTTTCTTTCTTTTCGCTCTCGGGGCCGCCGCCGCCCATAGAGGCATCTTCGCCCTCGGGGGCGCCGGTGATGGGACGGGATTCGCCAAAGGCAGGATCCTTGGCCACGCCATGGGCAATGAAATTCACGGCATCATAGCGGGTCATATCCTGATCCTGCAGGAAGTAGGCGGCGTCGCTTTCGCGTTCTGCAAAAATCGCGACGAGGACATTGGCCCCAGTGACTTCGGTGCGCCCCGAACTTTGCACATGGATCGCGGCACGCTGAATAACCCGCTGGAAGGCAGCGGTGGGGACCGCTTCGGACCCATCGACATCAGTCACCAGATTGGCGAGATCTTCATCGACAAATTCAATCAGTGAAGTGCGAAGATGTCCGAGATCGACGCTACAGGCGCGCATCACACGGGCGGCTTCCGGTTCTTCGATTAATGCCAATAGCAGGTGTTCCAGCGTGGCAAACTCGTGGCGCCGCTCATTCGCCAACGCGAGCGCGGCGTGAATGGCTTGTTCTAGTGTGCTCGAGAATGAAGGCACGGGCGTGCTCCTCTGTTCTTGGGGTGACCGGGGCTTGGACGTTCTGCCGCTTCCCCTGTATCAACCATGTCCTGATAGTATTAGAGTTTGGTTGATAGAGGCGGAGCTTCAAGGGCTTTCTTGCAAAATTAGGTCACATTCTTTGTGAGAGAGGTTAATTTATGACCCCTTTGAGACGACCACGATAGCATCAGACCGGCGAAAATGGGGCTAAAAGCGGTCTTTCAGGTCCCGAATTTTTGCAAAAACTTCCGTACTTTCAGCGTCTTGCATGCCGATTGCGGTTTTCACCTCATCCAGATGGGCGCGCAAAAAGGGATTTGTCTCCAGCTCTTGCTGCAATAGTGACGGAATCGTGGCCTCTCCTTTGGCGCGCGCATTGGCGATTTGCGCAGCGCGCAGTTGCAGTGCGGTGTTGTCCGGTTCAATTGTCAGGGCAAAGCGGGCGTTGGATTGGGTATATTCATGGCCGGAATACACCCAGGTCTGCGGCGGCAGGGCCATCAGCCGGTTGAGACTCTGCCACATCATATCGGGGGTGCCTTCGAACAGGCGGCCACAGCCAAGCGCCATCAGGCTGTCGGCGGTAAAGACTGCTTGGCTTTCAGGCAGGTAAAAAGCGATATGGCCGATTGTATGGCCTGACACATCCAGTACCTGGACCGGTTCCCCGAAGAGTTCAAAGTTGTCACCGTCTTCCAGCGCATGGGTCAGTGGCGGCAAGCGGGCGGCATCTGCCTTGGCGCCATAGACCGCAGGATTATACTGCGCGCAGAGCTCGGCGACGCCATCGATGTGATCATAGTGATGGTGCGTCAAGAGAATCACCTCCAGGCTCCAGCCCCGGGCCGCGAGGGCGGTTTTGATGGCTTCGGCCTCGGGCGCATCGACCAAAGCGGTCTTACCACTCTTGGAATCATGCAGTAGATAGGCATAGTTGTCCGAGAGACAGGGCAGGGTAACGATTTCTAGGGGCATGGTCTTTCGCCTCCGCATGAGTAAACTGCCCCCAGATTGGCCCAAGCAGCAGGCACCCGCAATGCACCTTGATGTTCAGGACCTTAGGAATTTCTACTATCGCAGCACCCTAGGGCGGGCGTCGCAGGCATCGGTGCGCAATCGGCTGCTGGAGTTCTGGCCGGAAGCGGCGGGGCAGACCGTGGCAGGTTTCGGCTTTGCCGCGCCCTTGATGCGCCCCTATCTGGCCGAAGCCCGCCGGGTGATTGCCCTGATGCCGGGGCCGCAGGGGGTGATGCAATGGCCGGCGGGGATGCCGAATGTATCTGTGCTGTGCGAAGAGACCTTTTGGCCGATTGAAACCGGGCGGGTGGATCGGTTGGTAGTGATGCATGGGCTGGAAACCTCGGAACGACCCACCCAGGTGCTGGAGGAATGCCGCCGGGTGCTGGGGCCTGGTGGGCGAGCGATCTTTGTGGTGCCAAACCGGGCCGGGTTCTGGGCGCGGTCGGACAATACGCCCTTTGGCTATGGGCGGCCCTATACGTTGACCCAGTTGGAAAATCAGCTGCGCCTGCATGAATTCACCATCCAACGTCATACAGCGGCGCTGTACCGGATGCCCAGCCAGAAACGGTTTTGGCTGAAATCCGGGGCGCTGCTCGAACGGGCCGGGCGCCGCTTGCCTGCCATGTTGGTGGGGGGCGTCTTTATGGTAGAGGTCAGCAAACAGACGCATCCCCAGCATGGGCATATGACGCGCGTCAAACGATCTAGTCCGATCCGGGTTCTGGAAGGGCTTTCCAACCCGGTCGCGGAACCGGCCTAAGCAGGCAGCGAGTAGGCATCGGGCAAAAGAGTTGCCCTGTGCTTGATCCGCGGTGGCGCAGACAGATGATTCTGTTTTTCAAAATTGTCGATCCGCGGTGAGGCCGGAAAAGACCTGTGAGCGCTGATTTGCGCCTTTCCTGCGGATTTTGACCTGTTCGGAAAGGTAAATACCACGCCCGAGGTGCATAAAAATAGTCGAGTTTCGGGGGGCAAAGGGCCGCACTTTGGCTAAGGTGTTGAAAACATTAAGATCGAACATTTTGCCCCTGCCACTATAGACAGTTGATAGGTTGCTACCGCTCTGTTACATCCACGCTGATTTTAACGCCCTGCCGTCTTGGTGGGGTATGCTCACGCCCCCGGCGCCGTCTGTCTTGTGACAGGCAGTCGGGGCCAAATGTCGGAAGGGTGGACGTGTCCGAACCAGCTTCGATTTCAGCAGGCATTGCTGCGCGCTATGCCACTGCGATCTTTGAGATCGCCGAAGAGAGCAAGGCGCTTGATAGCCTTGAAACCAGCATCAATGATCTGGCAGCTGCCCTGGCTGACAGTGACGACCTGCAAAACCTGCTCAGCTCTCCGCTGATTTCGCGGGATGAGCAGGAAGCCGCAATTGCGGCGATCGCCAAGAAAATGGGTCTGGCACCTGTTTTGGGCAACAGCCTGGCGCTGATGGCGCAAAAACGCCGCCTGTTCGTGGTTCCTGCGCTGATCACTGCCCTGCGGGATCGTCTGGCAGAGGCACGCGGTGAAGTGACTGCCGAGGTGATTTCTGCCAAGGCACTGACGAAAACCCAAAGCGACAAGCTGGCCAAGACGCTGGCCGCGCGCGTGGGCAAACAGATTACCATCAATGCAACCGTCGATGAAAGCATCATTGGCGGTCTCGTCGTTAAAGTGGGCTCGAAGATGATCGATAGCTCGATCCGCTCCAAGCTCAACTCCCTACAGAATGCAATGAAAGAGGTCGGATAAATGGGTATCCAAGCAGCAGAGATTTCTGCGATCCTAAAAGACCAGATCAAGAACTTTGGTCAGGAAGCCGAGGTGGCTGAAATTGGTCGCGTGCTGAGCGTTGGCGATGGTATCGCCCGCGTCTACGGCCTTGACAATGTTCAGGCTGGCGAAATGGTCGAATTCCCTGGTGGAATTATGGGCATGGCGCTGAACCTCGAAGCCGATAACGTAGGTATCGTTATCTTTGGCTCCGACCGCGACATCAAAGAAGGTGACACTGTCAAGCGCACCAACTCGATCGTGGACGTTCCAGTCGGCCCCGAGCTGCTGGGCCGCGTTGTTGACGGTCTGGGCAACCCGCTGGACGGCAAGGGCCCAATCAATGCTGCCAAGCGCGGCGTTGCAGACGTCAAGGCACCTGGTATTATCCCGCGTAAATCGGTTCACGAACCGATGGCGACAGGCCTCAAATCCGTTGATGCGATGATCCCCGTTGGCCGTGGCCAGCGTGAGCTGATTATTGGTGACCGTCAGACTGGTAAAACAGCCATCGCGCTGGACACCATGCTGAACCAGAAATCCTACAACGATGCAGCAGGCGACGACGAGTCGAAGAAACTGTACTGCGTTTACGTAGCGATTGGTCAAAAGCGTTCGACTGTTGCTCAGCTGGTGAAAAAGCTGGAAGAAGCCGGCGCGATGGAATATTCGATCGTGGTTGCTGCAACCGCGTCCGATCCTGCGCCTCTGCAGTTCCTGGCCCCCTATGCGGCCACCGCGATGGCGGAATATTTCCGCGACAGCGGCAAGCACGGTCTGATCATCTATGATGACCTTTCCAAGCAGGCTGTTGCCTATCGCCAGATGTCGCTGCTGCTGCGTCGTCCGCCCGGCCGTGAAGCCTATCCTGGTGACGTTTTCTATCTGCACTCCCGTCTGCTGGAACGTTCGGCCAAACTGAACGAAGACTTCGGCGCTGGTTCCTTGACGGCTCTGCCTGTTATTGAAACCCAGGGTGGTGACGTTTCCGCCTTTATTCCAACCAACGTGATTTCGATCACCGATGGCCAGATCTTCCTGGAAACCGAACTGTTTTACCAGGGCATCCGTCCTGCTGTGAACACCGGTCTGTCGGTTTCGCGTGTTGGGTCTTCTGCCCAGACAAACGCGATGAAATCTGTTGCGGGTCCGGTGAAACTGGAACTGGCTCAGTATCGCGAAATGGCGGCCTTTGCGCAGTTTGGTTCCGACCTTGACGCCGCCACCCAGCAGCTGCTGAACCGTGGTGCCCGTCTGACCGAGCTGATGAAGCAGGCTCAGTACTCGCCGCTGACCAACGCAGAAATCGTCTGCGTGATCTTCGCTGGTACCCAAGGCTACCTCGACAAGATCGACGTAAAATCTGTTGGCCGCTACGAGGAAGGCATGCTGGCGCATCTGCGCAGCAAGCACGCTGATCTGCTCGAGTGGATTTCCACCGAAGATCCGAAGATCAAGGGCGATGCTGCCGACAAGATCAAAGCAGCGCTGGACGAATTCGCCGCAGATTTCGCGTAAGGGGATAAGGCAATGCCAAATCTCAAGGACCTGAAAAACAGGATCGCGAGTGTCAAAAGCACGCGTAAGATCACAAAAGCCATGCAAATGGTGGCCGCGGCGAAACTTCGCCGCGCCCAGGAAGCTGCTGAAGATTCGCGTCCCTATACCAAACGGTTCAATGCCGTGATGGCAGGGCTTGCGGCTTCGGTTGGCGGCAGCGATAGCGCACCAAAACTGCTGCGCGGCACCGGCAGCGATCAGGTACAACTTCTTGTTGTCCTGACCGCCGAGCGGGGCCTTTGCGGTGGCTTTAACGCCAATATCGCCAAGCTGGCGCGCCAAAAGGCGCAGGAGCTGAAAGCGGCTGGCAAGACGGTCAAGATTCTGACCGTTGGCAAAAAAGGCCGCGACGCGCTGCGTCGTGACCTGGGTGATGATTTCATCGGCCATGTGGATCTGAGCGAAGTCAAGCGGGTCGGCTATGCCGATGCGCAGGGCATCGCCAAGGACATCCTGACCCGCTTTGACGCTGGTGAATTCGACGTGGCAACGATCTTTTACTCGGGCTTTGTCAACGTCGTGACACAGGTGCCAACAGCGCAGCAGATCATTCCGGCCTCTTACGAGGGCGGTGTCGCCGAAGAAGCATCGGCCGTTTACGACTACGAACCCAGCGAAGAGGCGATCCTCGCCGACCTGCTGCCACGTGGCGTATCGACCCAGATCTTTTCGGCGCTGCTGGAAAATGGTGCATCCGAGCAGGGTGCCCGGATGAGCGCGATGGATAACGCCACGCGTAACGCTGGCGAGATGATCGACAAGCTGACAATCGAGTTCAACCGCTCGCGTCAGGCCGTCATCACCAACGAGCTGATTGAAATCATTTCGGGCGCAGAGGCGCTCTAAGAGACAACCGGAGACAAACACATGGCAAACGCAAAAGGCAAAATCACGCAGGTGATTGGCGCCGTTGTGGACGTGCAGTTCGAGGATGCCCTGCCGGAAATCCTGAACGCCGTTACCACGGACAACAATGGTAAGACACTGGTTCTCGAGGTTGCTCAGCACCTGGGTGAGAGCACAGTTCGGACCATCGCTATGGACGCAACCGAAGGTCTGGTTCGCGGCCAGGACGTGACCGACACCGGCGCGCCTATCTCGGTTCCAGTTGGCACCGCCACACTGGGCCGTATCCTCAACGTCATCGGCGAGCCGGTTGACGAAAAGGGCCCCGTAGAGGCCACCGAGACACGTGGTATCCACGGCGATGCGCCTTCCTTCGCTGATCAGTCCACCGCAACCGAGATCCTGACCACAGGCATCAAGGTTATCGACCTGCTGGCCCCCTATACCAAGGGTGGTAAAATTGGTCTGTTCGGCGGTGCCGGCGTTGGTAAGACCGTTCTGATCATGGAACTGATCAACAACATCGCGAAGGTGCACTCTGGTGTGTCCGTCTTCGCCGGTGTTGGTGAGCGGACCCGTGAAGGTAACGACCTTTACCACGAGATGATCGAATCCGGCGTTATCGTTCCTGACAACCTGGTCGAGTCCAAAATTGCGCTGGTCTACGGCCAGATGAACGAACCTCCCGGTGCGCGTATGCGGGTTGCTCTGTCGGGTCTGACCCTGGCGGAACAGTTCCGCGACGACAGTGGCTCGGACGTTTTGTTCTTTGTGGACAACATCTTCCGCTTCACGCAGGCTGGTTCCGAAGTTTCGGCCCTGCTGGGTCGTATTCCTTCTGCTGTTGGCTACCAGCCAACGCTGGCCACCGACATGGGTGCGATGCAGGAACGGATTTCTTCGACCAAGAACGGTTCGATTACTTCCGTTCAGGCCGTCTATGTTCCTGCGGATGACCTTACCGACCCTGCGCCTGCGACCTCGTTTGCGCACCTCGATGCGACAACCGTTCTGGATCGTGCGATCTCGGAAAAAGGCATCTACCCTGCGGTTGACCCACTGGGTTCGACATCGCGTCTGCTGGATCCACTGATCATTGGTGACGAGCACTACAAAGTTGCCACCGACGTTCAGCAGATCCTTCAGCGTTACAAATCGCTGCAGGACATCATCGCCATTCTCGGCATGGACGAGCTTTCGGAAGACGACAAACTGGCCGTGGCCCGTGCGCGTAAGATCGAACGCTTCCTGTCCCAGCCGTTTGACGTTGCTAAAATCTTCACCGGTGCCGACGGTAAGCAGGTTCCGCTGGAAGACACTATTGCGTCGTTCAAGGCCGTTGTGGCTGGCGAATACGACCACCTCCCCGAAGGCGCCTTCTACATGGTTGGCGGCATTGATGAAGTGATCGCAAAAGCCGAGAAAATGGCTGCTGACGCGGCCTAAGGAGGGCCCTGATGGCTGATACCATGCAATTTGACCTCGTAAGCCCGGAGCGTAGCCTCGCCTCGCTCCAGGTGAACGCGGTGCAGATCCCCGGCGCGGAGGGTGACATGACGGCGATGCCGATGCATGCCCCCACCATCACCACCCTGCGTCCGGGTGTCCTGCGGGTGGAAAGCTCGCAAGGCACTTCGGAGTTCGTGGTCACTGGCGGTTTTGCCGAAATCAGCGCCGAGGCCCTTTCGGTCCTTGCTGAGCGTGCAATTCCAATGGATGAGATGACCCGCGCCCATCTGGATGAGCTGATCGAAGAGGCTCGCCAGACCTACAAGACCGCAAAAGAAGACGATCAACCCCACGGTTTGGTCGAAGAAGCAGCCAAGCTGCTTGCGGATATGGAGGCCCTGGGCACCCATATGAGCCTGTAAGGGCGCATGTGATCACCTGCCTGGTGTGTCTCTCGACACATTTTAAACCGGCCCTCCGTTGTGATGGGCCGGTTTTTCCGTATTGTTACCTTTGATGTATCGATGCAAAGACCGCGCCTGCACGCCGACTGGGCCTGGTGCATATGCGAGCGGAGCCGAGGGCGATGAAAAGACTACGTAATCCACATATCGGAATAGACCAGGGCGATCTGGCGCTGTTCTCTGAGTTTGAAGAGGGGGGCAGCATGTGGACCGGCGAGGGCGCACGCGAGCGGCGCATGCAGGTCCCCTTCAAAGAGACCTATCGGCGGGTGCCAGTGGTGCATGTGTCGATGTCACTCTGGGATATGGACACCAGTGCCGCTATTCGCGCTGAACTGGTGGCCGAGAACATTACGACCTTTGGCTTTGACATGGTCTTTCGCACATGGGGCGACAGCCGTGTGGCCCGTGTGCGTGCGGCCTGGATGGCTATTGGCGATCTGCCGCACGATGATGACTGGGAGGTCGACTAGACCGTGTTGCGCAAACCCGGAAGGCGACAAGCGCGCAGGCTCTGGCGTGCATTTTACTGAGCCCAGACCATAAAAAAAGGCCCCGCGCAGAACACTGTGCTGGGCCTTTTTCTCGTCTCATTCCTTGGTGTCAGACGCCGTTGGAGTAGAGAGATTCGTAAATTGGGATCAGTGTCTTGTCATCAAACAGCGAGGACACAGAGGTGCCATGCCAGATGTTCAGGATCGCCTGGGTAAACAGCGGCGCGGTGGGCAGGACGCGGATGTTGGGCGCATTGCTTACGGCCTCGGTGGGTTGAATGGAATCGGTCAGCACCAGAGATTTCATCACCGAGTTGGTGACACGCTCAACCGCTGGGCCGCTCATCACGCCGTGGGTGATATAGGCGTGGACCTCCTTGGCGCCATTGTCCAGCAGCACCTGCGCGGCCTTGCAGAGGGTGCCGGCCGTGTCGCACATGTCGTCGATTATCAGGCAGATCTTGTCCTGTACATCGCCGATGACGGTCATCTCGGCCACTTCACCTGCTTTTTCGCGGCGTTTGTCGACGATGGACAGCGGCGCATTGATGCGTTTGGCCAGTTCCCGCGCGCGGGCAACACCGCCCACATCGGGAGAGACCACCATCAGCTCCTCCATCCGGTCTTTGAACAGGTTTTTCACATCCAGTGCAAAGATTGGCGAGGCATAGAGGTTATCGACCGGGATATCGAAGAAGCCTTGAATCTGGGCCGCGTGCAGGTCCATGGTCAAAACCCGCTCGATGCCAGCGCCAGTTAGCATATTGGCGACCAGCTTGGAGGAAATCGGTGTGCGGGCCTTGGTGCGGCGGTCCTGACGGGCATAGCCGAAGTAGGGGATCACGGCGGTGATGCGTTGCGCAGAAGAGCGGCGCAGCGCGTCAGAGATGATCAGCAGTTCCATCAGGTTATCATTCGCCGGATTAGAGGTTGGCTGAATGATGAACATGTCCTCGCCGCGCACGTTCTCGTAGACCTCAACAAAGATCTCGCCATCGTTAAAGCGTTCAACGCGGGCATCAACCAGACCTTGGTCGACACCACGGTGCATGCTCATTCGGCGGGCAATGGAAGTGGCAAGAGGGAGGTTGGCGTTCCCAGCGATAAGCTTGGGTTCGTGTAAAGTCGGCATTGGCTGATATCCCCGGCAGCAATGGCTATGTGACAGATTCGTGATCTTGCTCACCGCTTAACATGTGCGTAGCTTTCAGCCTAGTTCTAAGCGGGAGAAAACAACCATGGCTGTCATTGATTTCTACTTCTCGACCCTGTCACCCTACGCTTATCTGGCCGGAACCCGACTTGAAGAGGCGGCAGAGCGACAGAATGCGACGATTAATTACAAACCTTTGGACATTGTTGCCTTGTTTGGCCGCACCGGTGGCACCGCTCCGAAGGACCGCCATATCTCGCGCCAGGAATACCGGGCGATGGAGATGCAGCGACAGGCAAAAAAGAATGGGCTGGTGCTGAACCTGAAACCAGCCCACTGGCCAACCAACCCGGCGCCGTCATCATATGCGATCATTGCCGCACAGGCCGCGGGCGGCGGTGATATGGGGGCGCTTGTACATGGGATCCTGCGGGCCGTCTGGGCGGAAGATCGCGATATTGCCCAGGACGATGTGATCAAGTCCTGCCTGCAAAGCGCCGGCTTTGACCCTGCGTTGGCGAATAGCGGTCTCTTGGCCGGCGCCGAGACCTATGCGCAAAACCTAGAGGATGCAGTCAAGGCCGGCGTCTTTGGCGCGCCGTTTTATATCACCGAAGATGGTGCCCGGTTCTGGGGGCAGGACCGGATCGCCGATCTGGAAGAACATCTTGCGGGCTGATACGACGGGTGGGGAACTGATGAAGGATATCATTTTGAGCGAAGTTTTTTCCCGTCGTTTTGGGGTCGGGCCCCGTCAGGTTCTGGCAGTGCATTGTTCGCTTGCCCATTCGGGCGCCTGGCGCGGGCTGGCCACAGAAATGGAGGGAGAGATCACGCTCACCGCCTTTGATATGTTTTCCCATGGCCGAAGCCCGGATTGGGATGAACAGGCGGCTGATTATCAATCTGCCAATGTGGCGGCTGGCCTGGCGCAACTGCGGGCCGCCGGGGCGCCGATGGATTTGATTGGCCATTCCTTTGGGGCCACCGTGGCACTGCGCATGGCGCAGGCGCGCCCCGATCTGGTCAATAGCCTGACCCTGATTGAACCGGTGCTCTTTGCGGTGACGCGCCAAGACGCCCCCGATGCGCAGGCGGCGCTAGAGGCCATAGAAGCCCCCTTTGTAGAGCTCTATGCCGCCGGAGACATCGAGGGTGCCACCCGTTTTTTCAACCGTATGTGGGGCACGGGCAAGCCGAAATGGCCAGATCTGACAGAGCAGGCGCGCGCGGCAATGATCCGCGCCATGGCGGTGGTCCCCAAGAGCTATGAGACGCTTTATCTGGACAACAAGGGGGTGCTAAAACCCAGCGCGTTGGCGGCTGTATCCATGCCGGTTCTGTTGCTCAGCGGCGCTGACAGCCAGCCGGTGATGCCGCTGATCAATGCAGGGCTGGCCCGGCGCCTGCCGCAGGCGCAGAGCGTGGTTGTGCCTGAGACCGGGCATATGTTGCCGATCACCCATCCGGTTGCGACCGCAGATCTACTGCGCCGTTTCTGGGGGCAGGCGGCAGGTTAAATCAGGGCCAGAAACTGATCCATCTGCACTGTGCTGATGGCCCAGTCACAGACAAAACGAGCGGTGATCTGTTCTGTCAGGTCACCCTCTAGCGGGCCATCCCACAGATGATAGGCGGCACCCGCCTCAAACAGGCGCTGATGGGTGGCGCGGGGGAGGGCCGCAAAGATCATATTTGCCTGCGGTTCATGCTGAAAACTGGCCCCGGCCTGGCGCAGACCTGCCGCCAGATACGCACAGTTTGCATTGGCTTTGCGGGCGTTGTCGCGCCACAAGTCATCGCGCAGATAGGCCAACATCTGCGCCGAAAGGTAGCGGTGCTTGGAAAACAGATGGCCGCCGCGCTTGCGCCGCAGCTCAAACTCTCGGGCGTGCTTGGGATCAAAGAAGATCACCGCTTCGACCCCCATCAACCCATTTTTGGTGCCGCCAAATGACAGGGCGTCGACGCCAGCTTTCCATGTCATTTCGGCCGGGGTGCAATCCAGCGCCACCATGGCATTGGTAAATCGGGCTCCATCCAGATGCAGCGGCAGGCCAAATTCGCGGGTCACAGCTGAAAGCGCCTGCAGCTCGTCCAGACTGTAGATCGTGCCGCGTTCGGTGACCTGCGTCAGCGAGACAGGCCCGCGCTGTGGCCCATGTACGCCACGGGTTTCTTCTGCTGCGATTGTGGCGTACAGCGCCTGCCGTGTCATCTTGTCGTCACATCCGGGCGCGCCGGGTACCAAGGTCAGCTTGGCACCGCCGGTGTAAAATTCCGGTGCATTGCATTCATCTTCGTGGATATGCGCGGTGGGCGTGCAAAAGATGGTTTCAAACGGCTGGCTCAGGGTGGCCAGTGCGATAGAGTTTGCCGCAGTGCCGGTGGCCACCAGATGCACCGTCGCCTCGGGGGCCTCGAAAATATCCCGCAGGCGTTTGGTCACTTCGGCCATTTCCGCATCGGCACCATAGCCCATGGCATAGCCTTCATTGGCTTTTGCCAGAGCGTGCAGAACCTGGGCTGGAACCGGGCCGGAATTGTCAGAGGCAAAGTACATCAGATCGGCTCCTCGATGATATGGTCTTCCCAGTCTTCTTCCGGGGTATCGAATTCTGAAACGGTCCAGCCGCGCACGGTAACGCCTGCGGCATGGGGGCTATCGGGGTCGCCAGTCAGCAGTGGGTGCCACTGGGGCAGGGGCTTGCCCTGCCAGAGCAGCCGATAGGCGCAGGTCTGCGGCATCCAATAGGCATGGGTATCCAGGTTATCGGGCCTGAGCACGATGCATTCCGGAATGAACTGGTGGCGATTTTCATAGTGGGCGCAGTGGCAGCTGTTGTCATCCAGCAGGCGACAGGCCACGCGGGTCAGGGCGATCTCGCCGCTGTCTTCGTCTTCAAGCTTGTTAAGGCAGCATTTGCCGCAGCCATCACAGAGCGCTTCCCATTCCTGCTGGTTGAGCTTGTCCAGCGGCTTTTTCTCCCAAAAGCGCGGTGCCAGCCCCTTGCGATTAATTCCGTCGCTCATGTGGTTACCTGCGGTTCGGCGGCAAGGATGGTACGGGCGCGGGCGCAATCGGCGTTCATCTGATCAATCAGTGCGTCTAGCCCGTCGAATTTCATTTCCGGGCGCAGATATTCCACCAGCGCCACCGAAAGCGTCGCACCATAGAGATTGCCGGTGAAGTCAAACAGGAAGGTTTCGATATTGGGGTGGGCACCGTCAAACATGGGTCGCACCCCAATAGAGGCCGCTCCTTGATAACTGCCCTTATGCGGCCCATCCAGCACATCCACCAGCACCGCATAGACGCCAAAGGCCGGGGGATGCAGCCCGTCAATCGACATATTGGCAGTGGGAAAGCCCAGGTCGCGGCCCCGTTGTTCGCCGCCGATTACCTTGCCTTCAATCCGGTGCCAATGGCTGAGCATAGCCGCCGCATCCCGCGGCCGTCCCTCGCTCAGCGCGGTGCGGATCGCGGTAGAGGAAACGGTATGTTCGGAATGGGTCATCAAGGGCGCGATGGTGACGCCGAACCCCATTTCAGCGCCAAAACGCTGCAGGTCGGCGGCACTGCCGCTGCGCCCCTTGCCAAAGCAGAAATCCGCCCCCACCACCACATGGCGCAGGCCAAGCCCATCGGCGATGACACGGCGGGCAAAATCTTCCGGCGGCAGGCCAGACAGAGCAGCGTTGAAATTCAGCTGATAGAGCCGCTCTACCCCCAGTTTTTCCAGCCGCGAGGCACGGGCCTCGGGTGACATCAGGCGGAAAGGCGGGGCGTTGGGGGCAAAAAAGGCGCGCGGGTGGGGTTCAAAGGTCATCACCCCAAGCGGGGCATCGGGGGCCGCGGCGCGGGCCTGCTCGATGACCGATTGATGGCCCCGGTGAACGCCGTCAAAATTGCCGATCGCAACGCTGGCGCCACGATCTTGCTGTTCTACGAATTGATAGTCTCGGATGATGCGCATGGCGTCTGCCTAGCGCCCTGCACTGGGGCTTGCAAGCACCGGATGACTGTGCAGGGCGTGAAAGATGACCAGACTGCGGATCCGCCTTGGACGACGGCCCCGCGCCGCAGGCGACGCGTCAGTCGAACTTGCGCGAGGGGGCCATGACCATGGCTTCGCCGACCAGCACCTTTTTGCCATCCACCATGCAGCGGCAATCCAGTTTGACCCGGCGTTTATCAATGACGATATCGGTGACCTCTACCTCGGCCAAGACCAGGTCGCCGGGGCGCACAGGGGCGAGAAATTTCAGCGACTGGCTCATGTAGATGGTGCCATGTCCGGGCAGCTGTTCGCCGATGACGGCAGAAATCAGCCCGGCTGTCAGCATGCCATGGGCGATACGTCCCTGAAAGATGGTGTCCTGGGCGTAGTCGTCATCCAGATGCACCGGGTTGCGATCTGTCGAGACCTGCGAGAACATCTCGATATCTTTGTCGGTGATCACTTTGCGGACAAAGCGCGTCATGCCCATCTCTATGTCTTCGATGCAGATGGTTCCGCGCGGCAGGTTATCCAACATTTGACCCTCCATGAGATCACCCCGGTTGAGGCGGTCTTGCAATTTTAGAGCGCCAGGATGCGCCATTTGGTAACTTTATTACTTTGCAGGTGCAGAAAATCAAGTGGTTTTTGTGGTTGTGCCGGTGGTTCTACAGTCTGGTGCAGCGGGGAGATGGCGCGAAAACTTGACACCAGACAGGCTGGTGTCGAGCGAAGGGGAATGTGCCATAACTCTGAAAGTTAGGTGTTTTTTGTTACCGTAGAAAGCCGATGCTGAAGGTTGGCGCCGCGTTTTCCTGCTGTAGATAGGCGGTGAGCGCTGCAGCATCTGGCTGGGTTGTTGTTTTTGTTTCACGGGCCGCCAGCCCGCCGGTGATAAACAGGGAATCAATTCCTTCGCCCATTGCGCCGGCCACATCGGTATGGGGCCCGTCGCCAATGGCTAGAATATCACCATCTGCAATATCGCAGCCCAGCTCTGCCAGGCGGAGGCGGGCGAGATCGTAGATGGGCGGATGGGGTTTGCCAAAATACAGGCTTTCGCCCCCCATTTCAGTATAAAGCTTTGCCAGCGCGCCGGCGCACCATTCGCGGGTTTCGCCGCGATCCACGATAATATCGGGATTGGCGCAGAGCAGTTTCATGCCCATTTGTTTGGCCAGCATGAAATCGGCGCGGTTCACCTCTGGGTCGGCCAGGGTATCAAAGGGGCCACAGCAGACGATGCCCTCGGCCTCGGCCAGGGGAACGCGGGTGATTTCAATGGGGGCATCAATGACATGCAGCGGTTCAAAAAAGCCCGCATCGCGCTGCCAATCGCCCATAAAGTAAACCTTGGAGCCGACAGCCCCGGTAAACATGGCCGACCGCGCAGAATCGCCCGAGGTGGCGATGGTGTCATAGGCATCCTCTGGCACGCCAAATTCGGCCAGCTGCCCGGCCACCCCGGCGCGCGGTTTCGGCGAATTGGTCAGCAGCACCACCTTGCCGCCCCGACTCCGGTAGGCCTGCAATGCCGCCACGGCTTCGGGGAAGGCGGTGATGCCATTATGGACACAGCCCCAGAGATCAACGAACAGGGCCTGATAGCGGTCAGAGACCTCTGTGAGGGCGGTGATGATCTGGGTCATGGGCTCTGGCCTTTGTGGTGACGGATGCGATGCCACAGCTATGCCAAACTGCAAAGGGTTTGGCCAGTCTTGCCGACCAATCTTGCGGGCTGGCTTGCCGGGGTGCTCTTTGGTTCCGCGCCTGGGGAAAGCCGGCCCTGGGATCTGCCCGGTTAGTGGCCTACCCATGCAAAAAAGGCACCCCCGGAAGGGTGCCTTTGCAAATCTGCAATATCTGGGTACTGACAGGCGATCAGACCTTCAGGTTGGGAATGATCTGCTTTTTGCGGCTCATGACGCCGGGCAGGACAACGGTATCGCCCGCAACAGAGACATCAAAGCTCTTTTCGGCAACGGCTTTGACCAGATCGGTTGGCACCAAGAGGGTTGCCTCTTCGTTAAGGATATCAACGACAAACAGCAGCACCTGATCGACGCCATCTTCACTGGCAACGCTTGTCATGGTCTCCATCAGGCTAGCCTTGCGGTCCAGCACCACGGCCGGAGAGGTGGTTTCCAGCACCGAAACGCGGAACTTGGTGCCTTCTACGGCGTATTCCTTGCTGTCCATGCGCAGCAGTTCAGCATCCGAGAAGGACGACACATCGGATTTGGCGGCAAACATATCGGCGGCATAGGCGGCGATGTCGATGCCCAGATCCGCGGCCAGCTTTTCAGCAACGGCACGGTCGTGATCGGTGGTGGTGGGAGAGCGGAATTCCAGCGTGTCCGACAGGATGCAGGTCAGCGCCGCGCCTTTGACGGCCTCGGGCATCTTGGCCATATCGTCGCCGATCAGGTCATGCATGATGGTGGCGGTGCATGCCAGCGGACGAATGGTGATGTCGATGGGCCCTTTGGTTTCCAGGCCGCCGACCAGTTTGTGGTGGTCGATGATGGCCTGGATATCGGCGCCATTGATATTGGCGGGCAGTTCAGCAGGGTTATTGGTGTCAACAATGACAACAGCCTGATCGTCGGCCACATCGGCGATGATCGCGGGCTTGTCCAGGCCCCAACGCTGCAACATGAAGGCGGCTTCGGTATTGGGTTCACCCAGCAGCTTGGCTTCTGCGGCGATGCCTTTGATCTCGTTCAGGTACCAGGCCCAGACGATGGGGGACCCTGTGGAATCGGTATCGGGGGATTTATGGCCAAAAACTTGGACGGTCATGATGCTATCCTGTGAACAAAGGGGAGTTTGGCCGCCTTATAGCAGGGTGAAACCACTTGTCACCCCACCAAGGCTGCAATGCGGCGCTTAGCCCTGTGCATGGCTTGCGCGCCGGACTGTACCTGCAAAACCGCCCGGCACGCAGGCGCAGGGGCTGCGCTGCTATGTTGTTTTGCCAAACCTGCGGTTATGGTCGCGCGCATGGAGCGTGAAGATCAACTATATCCGCCTGTTAAGGCGCTGCTGCAATCCCAGGGCTATGAGGTCAAAGGGGAGGTCGGGGCGGCGGATGTGATGGCACGGCGCGGGCAAGAGGATCCGGTGATTGTCGAACTGAAGCTGCGGTTTTCACTGTCGCTGTTTCATCAGGCGGTGACCCGCCAGTTGGTGACGGATCTGGTCTATATCGCGGTGCCGCGTCCCAAGGGGCGACAGGCGCGGCGTATGCTGAAGGATAATCTGGCCTTGTGTCGCCGCCTGGCGCTCGGACTTATCACCGTGCTGCCAGATGGCCGCTGCGAGGTTCACTGCGACCCCGGCCCCTATGTGGCGCGCAAATCGAAAAAACGCCAGCAACGGCTGCTGCGAGAATTTGAGCGCCTGCGCGGCGATCCCAATGCAGGCGGAGCCACCCGGCACGGCATTGTCACCGCCTATCGCCAGGACGCCCTGCGCTGTGCTGCCTATCTGGCCGAAGCAGGGGCCACCAAAGGATCCGAGGTGGCAAAGGCCACGGAGGTTGCCCGGGCCACGGCGGTGATGGCGGCCAATCACTATGGCTGGTTTGAGCGGGTGGCGACGGGCATTTATCAACTGACCGAGGCCGGCAGCACCGGGCTGAAGCACTGGGCCTATAGCTGGGAAGGCACCAGTGGTGACTAATGCCCAAGCGGGCGCATCAGGCGCAGGCTCTGGACCAAGAGGCGGGGGGGGATGGAAGAATGCAGTCCTTATGATTTCACCGGAAACTGATATTTTATAATATATTACAATATATTAGGTTTTATATTTTTGGCGCTGGGCTTGGGTGAATTCGTCGGTGGGACTTGGCGCTGGGCCTGGCGGTGTATGGCGCGACTGGCTGCGCGGTGTATGGCGCGACTGGCTGCGTTGCTTCCTCTTTGCGCGGCGGATGCAAGAAAAATGAATCCAGTGGTTGACTCACTCTGTTTTGGCTCCTAGCTATTCGATCGTTAGCACTCACCAGTCTTGAGTGATAATGCCTCCTGCAACGAGCAGGAGGGAATAGAGATAACAACCTTTGAGCCTATAAAGGAGCTGCAAAGATGGCCTTGAAACCACTCCACGACCGCGTGTTGGTTCGTCGCACCGAAAGCGAAGAAAAAACCTCTGGTGGGTTGATCATCCCTGAATCCGCCAAAGAAAAGCCCAGCGAAGGCCAAGTCGTCGCAACTGGCGAAGGCGCACGCAAGGACAGCGGTGAACTGATCGCAATGGCCGTTTCGGTTGGCGACAAGATCCTGTTTGGCAAATGGTCCGGCACCGAAGTCACCATCGACGGCGAAGAGCTGCTGATGATGAAGGAAAGCGACATCATGGGTATCATCGAGTAAGCGACGCAGCTTCTCTGATCTCATATCACGCTTATTTACAAAGATTTTTCTCGAGGAGAATGAACTATGGCTGCTAAGGACGTCAAATTTGACACCGATGCCCGTAACCGTATGTTGGCCGGCGTCAACATCCTGGCCGATGCTGTCAAGGTAACCCTGGGCCCCAAAGGCCGTAACGTGGTTCTGGACAAGAGCTTTGGCGCACCACGCATCACCAAAGACGGTGTGTCGGTTGCCAAGGAAATCGAACTGGAAGACAAGTTCGAAAACATGGGCGCCCAGATGGTGAAGGAAGTTGCTTCCCGCACCAACGACGAAGCGGGCGACGGCACCACCACCGCCACCGTTCTGGCCCAGGCCATCGTCAAGGAAGGCCTGAAGCAAGTTGCAGCCGGCCTGAACCCAATGGACCTGAAGCGCGGCATCGACCTGGCAACAGCCAAGGTTGTTGCAGGCATCAAAGACATGGCCCGCGAAGTCAAGGACTCCGCAGAAGTTGCACAGGTTGGCACCATCTCCGCCAACGGCGAATCTGAAATCGGCCAGCAGATTGCTGACGCGATGCAGAAAGTCGGCAACGAAGGCGTGATCACTGTTGAAGAAAACAAGGGTCTGGAAACCGAGACCACTGTTGTCGAAGGCATGCAGTTCGATCGCGGCTACCTGTCGCCTTATTTTGTGACCAACGCTGATAAGATGGTTGCAGAACTCGAAGACTGCATGATCCTGCTGCACGAGAAGAAGCTGTCCTCGCTGCAGGCGATGGTGCCTCTGCTTGAGCAGGTGATCCAGTCGCAGAAGCCTCTGCTGATCATTGCAGAAGACGTCGAAGGCGAAGCGCTGGCAACTCTGGTTGTCAACAAACTGCGCGGCGGCCTGAAGATTGCGGCTGTGAAAGCACCTGGTTTCGGCGATCGCCGTAAAGCCATGATGCAGGATCTGGCCATTCTGACCGGCGGTCAGGTGATCTCCGAAGATCTGGGTATGAAGCTCGAGTCCGTTACCATGGACATGCTGGGCACCGCCAAGAAAGTCGAAATCACCAAAGACGAAACAACCATCGTTGACGGTGCAGGCTCCAAGGCCGAGATCCAAGCCCGCGTTAGCCAGATCCGGGCTCAGATTGAAGAAACCACGTCTGATTACGATCGTGAAAAGCTGCAGGAACGCGTTGCCAAACTGGCAGGCGGTGTTGCTGTGATCCGCGTTGGTGGCATGACTGAAACCGAAGTGAAAGAGCGCAAAGACCGCGTTGACGATGCCCTGAACGCAACCCGCGCTGCTGTGCAGGAAGGCGTCATCGTTGGTGGTGGTGTTGCTCTGGTTCAGGCCGGTAAAGCACTCTACGGCATGGAAGGCGGAAACGCTGACCAGACTGCGGGTATCGTTATCGTGCGTAAAGCGATCGAAGCACCTCTGCGTCAGATCGCCGAAAACGCCGGTGTTGATGGTGCCGTGGTTGCTGGCAAAGTACGCGAAAGCGACGACAAGAACTTTGGCTTCAACGCTCAGACCGAAGAATATGGCGATATGTTCGCCTTTGGTGTGATCGATCCTGCCAAAGTGGCCCGGACCGCGCTGGAAGATGCAGCCTCGATTGCTGGTCTGCTGATCACCACCGAAGCCATGATTGCGGACAAGCCATCCAAAGACGGCGGCGCAGCCGGCGGCGGCATGCCCGACATGGGCGGCATGGGCGGCATGGGCGGCATGATGTAAATCACGCCATCCTACCGGATGAATTGGGGGTCGCCTTTGGGCGGCCCCCTTTTTGTTGCGCGCGCAGTCCTGCCGAGATGCCCTTCCTTACCGCTTCACAGGGCTGCGAGGATGGTTGCCCTGCCGTGCCCCCTGGGATAGCGATCTACTGATATGACATATCTGTGCCGGAATGCCCGGCCCGCGCGAGGTCCGGTGATGCAGCTGATCTTTCTTGTTCTTCTTGTCTTGATTGCCTTTGCGGCCAATTCGGTGCTTGGCCGGATGGCGATCAGCTGGGGCTATATGGATGCGCTAGGCTTTGGGCTTTTGCGGCTGGCCGCAGGCGCTGTGATGTTGTCGGGGCTGTGCCTGTTGCGCGGTCACGGGCTGCGACAGCCGCTTTGGGCCAGTCTTCGAGGCGGTGCGGCACTGACGCTATATATGATTGGGTTTTGTCTGGCCTATCAGGGGCTTGATGCAGGGCTTGGGGCCTTGGTTCTGTTTGGTGTGGTACAGATCGCTATGTTTGGCTGGGGGGCGCTGCGTGGCAACCGGGTTGGGGCGGGGCAATTGGCGGGTGCAGGGCTGGCCTTTATAGCCCTTGCCTATGTGGTCTGGCCGGACCAGAAGCTGCAGGTGCCACTATGGGAGGCGGGCCTCATGGCACTTAGCGGGCTTGGCTGGGCCGCCTATAGCCTGCTGGGGCGCGGCGTGCGCGATCCGATTGCGGCCAGTGCGGTCAATTTTCTTTGGGCCACCGGGCTGATGCTGCCCTTTGTCTGGCTGTTCCAGGTTGAGGCGGTGATTTCTGCACCGGGGATTGCGCTGGCGGTTCTTTCCGGCGCGGTGACCTCGGGGCTGGGCTATGCGCTATGGTATCGGGTCCTACCGCAGCTGCAGCCCGCCGTGGCTGCCACAATTCAGCTGAGCGTCCCGGTGATTGCCATCCTTGGCGGCGTGATCTGGTTGAGTGAGCCCCTGGGGCTGCGACTGGTTCTGGGCACGCTTGGGGTGCTGGCCGGCATTGCCTTGGTGATCTGGGCGCCAAGGCTGGCCAGTTTCAAAAGGGCCTGATTTGGGGTTTTCTCATCCCGTGCAAGCGCCTATCTGAAGGGTGTGCAACGTTTGACCAAAACCCTTGTACCGGCGGCTCTGCTGTTGGTGACCCAGCTGACCCCGGATCCGGCAGCGGCGGATTGTGTCGTGCTGCTGCATGGGCTGGCCCGCACCGAGAGCTCTTTTATGGTGCTGGAGCAGGTGCTGGAAAAACGTGGCTACCAAGTGGAAGTCCCAGGCTACCCTTCTACAGAATACACCATCGCAGAGCTGGCGGAGCAGACCCTGCCCGCCACTATCGCGGCCTGTGGCAGCGATCAGCCAATCCATTTTGTTACCCATTCCATGGGTGGTATTTTGCTGCGCTATCACCTGCAGGATCCGGCGCACCGGCCTGCAAACCTGGGGCGTAGCGTGATGCTGGGGCCGCCGAACCAAGGCAGCGAAGTGGTGGATGAGCTGGGTGACTGGGCTGTCTTTGGCATGATCAACGGGCCGGCGGGCGGCAGCCTTGGCACTGGCCGTGACAGCCTGCCAAAACACCTGCCGCCAGTAGATTTCCCCCTGGGCGTCATCGCTGGAACCAGATCTATCAGCCCGGTGTTTTCGGCGATGATTCCTGGTGATGATGACGGCAAGGTCTCTGTCGAGAGTACGAAGGTTGCCGGCATGCTCGATCATCTGACACTGCCTGTTACCCATACCTTTATGATGAATGATCCCCTGGTCATGACCCAGGTGCTACAGTTTATCGAGCAGGGCGCATTTGACCCGGAAATCACCTGGATAGAGGGCCTGTCCGAGGTGATGGAGGGAACCTGCCTTGGCGCGGACTGTGGCTATGCGCTGCCGAAAATCAGATAGAAGGGCATAGACCGATGACATTGCAAGAGCTGCGCCTGCAGGGCGGTGATGTGCTGACCCCGGCGGGGCTGGAGCGCAACGGCGAAATTGGTCTGGCACAGGGGCGGATCAGCGCGGGCGGCTCTGGTCGTGCGGTCGATCTGTCGGGTTATCTGCTGCTGCCGGGCATCATTGACGCCCATGGCGACGGGTTTGAACGCCACCTGGCGCCCCGACGCGGCGCAATGAAGCAGATGGCCGAAGGGGTTGTCGCCACCGAGGCAGAGCTGGCCGCCAATGGCATCACCACGGCGGTTCTGGCCCAGTTTCACAGCTGGGAAGGGGGGCTGCGCAGTCCTGACTACGCAGCCCAGGTCTTTACCGCCCTGGCAGAGGTTCGCGCCGATCTGGTGACCGATTTGATTCCGCAGCTGCGTTTTGAAACCCATATGCTGGACGACTACGCAGCGCTGCCGCAGAAAATTGCGGACTGGGCCGTGTCATATATTGTTTTCAACGATCACCTGCCGCATGATCGTCTGGCCCAGGGCAAAAAGCCGCCCCGACTGACCGGACAAGCGCTGAAGGCAGGACGCAATCCTGATAAGCATTTTGAGATGCTGCTAGAGATGCACCGCCGCAGCGGCGAAGTCCCCGCCGCCCTCGAGGCGCTTTGTACGCAGTTGCACGAACAGGAACTGCGCATCGGCAGCCATGATGACCAGACCGCGCAGGACCGCGCCATATGGCGCGCCCGCGGCGCCTTGATTTCCGAGTTTCCCGAAACGCAAGAGGCCGCCGAGGCGGCGCGGGCAGGCGGCGATCATATCATTCTGGGCGCGCCCAATGTGGTTCGCGGTGGCTCGCACAAGGGCAATGCCTCGGCGCTGGATCTGATTGCCATGGGGCTCTGTGATGCGCTGGCCTCGGATTACCATTATCCCAGCCCACGTCGCGCGGCCCTGATGCTGGCGCGGGCCGGGCTGCTGGATTTGGGCGCGGCCTGGGGCCTGGTCTCTTCCGGGCCTGCGCAGCTGCTGGGGCTTTCGGATCGGGGGGATTTCTCCCTGGGAAAACGCGCCGATATGGTGATCCTGGACAGGGCAAGCGAGCGGGTTGCGGCCACGCTATCGGGCGGGCAGTTCAGCTATATGTCTGGCGAGATCGCAACACGGTTCATCGGGTAGGTTGGCGCAGATCAGGTTTGTCTGTCTGCGCCGGAAGACCAAGCGCCCGCCTTCAGCCGAGAGCGGGCGCTTGGCACATGCCATGACAGGGATGTTACTTTTGCGCGCGGATGATCCGGTTCACATGGGCCATCTTGCGGCCCTGCTTGGCCTCGGCCTTGCCGTATAGGTGCAGGGCGCAGTCGCGCTCTTTCGCCAGTTCGGGCAGGCGGTCCATATCGTCGCCGATAAGGTTTTCCATCACCACATCCGCATGTCGTTGCCCGTCGCCGAGCGGCCAGCCAGCGACCGCGCGGATATGTTGTTCAAACTGATCAACCGCGCAGCCATTCTGCGTCCAGTGACCGGAGTTATGCACCCGTGGCGCGATTTCATTCACCACAAGTCCCTGTTGGGTGACAAAGAGTTCAACCCCTAGTACGCCGATATAGTCCAGCGCGTTCAGGACCTTGGCGGCAAGCAGCACTGCATCCATCCGCTGCCCCGCGCTGAGGCGTGCAGGCACGGTGGTGGTGTGCAGGATACCATCGCGGTGCACATTCTCGCCGGGGTCATAGCAGGCGACGTCACCCGTGATGCCGCGCGCTGCGATGACAGAGACTTCGTGACTGAAGTCCACAAAGCCTTCCAGCACAGATGGCGCGCCCGCCATGGCCTCCAGCGCTTCGCCCGCCTGGTCGGGCGACATGATACGGGCCTGGCCCTTGCCATCATAGCCAAAGCGCCGGGTCTTGAGGATCGCAGGTGTGCCGATTTCGGCCAGCGCGGCGTCTAGGCTGGCGGTATCGGTGATATCGGCAAAGGCGGCGATTTTCAGATCCAGCCCCTGCAGAAAGGTCTTTTCGGTCAGGCGGTCCTGTGAAATCCGCAGCGCCTCGCGACCGGGCCGAATGGGGCGAAGCGCCTCCAGGGTATCCAGCGCGGCGGTGGGGATGTTTTCAAATTCATAGGTGACCACATCCACCGCATTGGCAAAGCGCAGGAGCGCTTCGGTGTCTTCATAGCCGGCGGTGGTCACCTGATCGGCAACCTGGCCTGCGGGGGGATTGGCACCGGGCTCAAAGATATGGGTCTTGAAGCCAAGCCGCGCCGCCGCAACCGAGAGCATGCGCCCCAGTTGGCCGCCGCCAAGGATGCCAATGGTGGCCCCGGGTTTCAATGCATCAGTCATCGACGGGTTCCTCTGGGATAGAGGCCGACAGCGCCGCGCGCCAGGCATCCAGCCGTTCGGCCAGGGCCGGGTCCTGCAGTGCCAGAATGCCCGCAGCCATCAGCCCTGCATTGGCGGCGCCGGCGGCACCGATGGCCATGGTCGCTACGGGAAAGCCCTTGGGCATCTGTACGATGGAGTAGAGCGAATCCACCCCTGATAGGGCGCGGGTCTGAACTGGCACGCCAACAACCGGCACCCGCGTTTTTGAGGCCACCATGCCTGGCAGATGTGCTGCCCCTCCGGCACCCGCAATGATCACCTGCAGGCCGCGATCAGCTGCCGATTTACCATAGGACCAGAGCCGATCCGGGGTGCGGTGTGCCGATACGATCTTGGCCTCGTAGGGGATGCCGAGTTCATCGAGAAGCGTGGCGGCCTCTTTCAGGGTGGGCCAGTCGGACTGGCTGCCCATGATGATGCCCACTTTGATATCGCTGGGGGTGCTTGGCATGTGTTTTGTCCTGTCATGCCGCAGATTCCGCGCGGGGAAGACTGCTGGGGTGGAAGGAGTGCGCACTATAGTCAAACTTGCCCATGGTGCAATGCGACAATGCGGGGAAGTGCTATAGAGGGCGGCCTGCCTTTGAAAAGGCCGGGCCGTGCAGAGGCCAGCTTGGGCTGAACCCCATAGAGGTAACCCTATCCAAACCCGGCACCCAGGCGAGCGAGGGGCGGCCATCGGGGGCAAGTCGTCATGGCGCGGCTGGTCCGGCCGTGACGTCAGGCGATGATATCGGGTGTCAGCCGATCTTCGATCTGCGAGATCTTGTCTTTAAGGCCAAGCTTTTGCTTTTTCAGCCGTCGGATTGTCAGTTGATCGCTGGTGCCACGTTCCTGCAGGGCGGTGATGGCCTCATCCAGATCGCGGTGCTGTCTGCGAAAGACTTCCAGCTCGACTGTGAGAACCTCGTCGTTCTTCATTGACATATCAGCAGAAGCGTTCATGGGCGACTCAAACCATAAGGGAACCGGGAGGGCTAAGGTACTTCCTTAACGCCTTTTCCGCTAGACCTAGCGGTCAGAGACTTGAGAATTCTATATAAGTCACCATATTCTAATCACGCAGTTGCCGCTCAGGGACTGTGGATCAACGTCGCTTTGAAGCAAAAGGACGATATACGTGTCGAAACTCACCTTGGGTTCATACCCGCATATGCTGGGGTTTGAACAGTTGGAACGCCTGCTGGAACGCTCTGCGAAATCCGGAAATGAGGGTTATCCACCTTATAATATTGAACAAACTTCCGACTTTTCCTATCGTATCACCCTTGCGGTGGCAGGCTTTGCCGAGTCTGATCTTGCGATCACCGTCGAAGATCGCCAGCTGGTGATCCGTGGCCGTCAGGGCGATGACGGTGACGGGCGGGTCTTTTTGCACCGGGGAATCGCGGCGCGCCAGTTTCAGCGCATGTTTGTGCTGGCGGATGGCGTCGATGTGGGCGAGGCGGTGATGGAGAACGGGCTGTTGCACGTTGATCTCACACGCTCCCGTCCGGAAACTGTGGTTCAGACGATCAATATCAAAAAGGGGTAAGAGCAATGCAAACGCCATTTGACACCAATACCACCGGCCCGCGCACCGTCTACGTCAAAGCGGTCGCGGTTTGTGATCTGCCTGAGGACGTGCAGGCCAATGCCGAAGGGCGCGATCTGCTCTATGCCGTGCATGATTCCGAGGGCGAGCAGCTGGCAGTTGTCACTGACCGGAAGCTGGCATTCTTGCTGGCGCGTCAGAATGATCTGTCTCCGGTTGCTGTACACTAGGCTCCGGCCTTAAAACGCCTGTAGGTTCTGGCCTCAAAATACCTGTGCGCCCTCTCATCGGAGGGGGCGCTATTATTTGCGAAGACCCGAGATGGTTTTCAGGTCTCCTCGTTGTGTTATGCTCTGGCAAAAGTCAGCCAAACAGGTGGGGCATGATGAGCAGATATGATTTTGATTGGGTCGATGCGTTTTCGGATCGTGCCTTTGGCGGCAATGGCTGTGCGGTGGTCCATGGTGGCGCGCATTTGCCGGTAGATATCTGCACCGCCTATGTGCGCGAGACGTCTTTGGTGGAATGCACCTTCACCGGCCCCTCTGAGGTGGCAGACCTTCAGGTGCGCTATTTCCTGGCCAGCCGCGAGATCCCCTTTGCCGGCCATCCCACAATTGCCACTGTGGCCGCCCTGCGCGACCGTGGGCTGATTGGCGACGGTCAGATCCGTCTGGAAACCGGTGCCGGGATCGTGCCGGTGACCATTGCGGGCGATCAGATTGAAATGACCCAGATCGCGCCAGAGTTTGGTCCAAAACCCGATCCTGCCCTGGTGGCGGCGGCAATTTCCTTGCCGGTCGAGGCCATTCTGGGCGCACCACAAAAAGTGTCAACGGGATTGCCCTTCTGTATTACCGTGCTCAAAGATCACAGCGCATTGGCGCAGGCGCGCCTTGACCTTCCGGCGCTGGCCAAGCTGGGCCAGGCGCTGGGGGCAGACGGCATTGATATGATGGAGCCGTTTCTGGTGGCCCTGCAGGGGGCCACCGAAGGCGGCGATACCTATGCGCGGCTGCTGATGGCGCCCCCTAGCCCGCCGGAAGATCCGTTCACCGGCTCTGCCAGCGGTGCGATGGGTGCCTATCTGTGGCGCAATGGCCTGATGCAGAAAGATAGCTTTGTGGCCGAGCAGGGCCATGGCATGGGCCGCCCCGGCCAGGCGCGTATCAGCCTGGTTGGCCCCGCGGAGGCCCCGCTGGGGATCCGGGTTGCGGGTACGGGGTTTGTGCTGATGCGCGGCACGGTGGATCTGCCGGATTCTGCCTAACCCCGCTTCAGATGCTGGGCGTCGCGTTCTGTGCGGCGTTTGGATTTCTGGCGGTCCCAGGCGCGGCGCAGCCCCTGGGTTTTCAGCTCGGCCTCGGGGTCGAACATAAGGATCGCGTTGCGAAAAATCCATTCGCCAAACGAGCCACGGCATCCCTTTTCCGGCCATAGGGAACGTTCTGACCAGATGTAATTTTCCCTGAGCTCGTCAGGTTGCACCGGCTGCGCCATGGCCTGGTGCGACAGGCGCATCATCAGCTGCATGATGTTTTCTTCTTCCAGAACCTTGTCTCGGGCGGTGCGAATGGCTGACTGGGCGCTTTCCCAGCGGCCATTTTGCATATCGCGGACCATGCGCCGGGCTTCCTCTTCCGGGTTGCTAAGGTCCAGGGTCGCAAAGCTGTCTTCTGGGAAATACTCGGGCACGTTGTTGCAGCCGGCATAGAAGGGAAAGGACCAGCACAGCCAGGGATCGGTGAGCTTCTCTGTCCAGACATGTGGGCCTTTGCCGTTTTCAATCGCAAGATTGTATTTGTTGGGCAGCAGCGCATCGGCCTTGTCATCAATCGGGGTGAAGCCGCGACCGTATAGTTCGATATGTTCAGGGATCAGCTGGGTCATGGCCTCAACAAAGCGCATGCGCTTGCGGTGAAATTCCGTATAGACCTTGTTCGAGGTGACGATCGCGATTTTGTCTTGTTTCTCTGGGATGGCAAGATCCTTGAACCAGTCATAGCCATGCGGCGCGCGCTGACCGGAGAAATCCGTACCAACCCACCAATACCAGCAGACGGCCCGGTGCCATTTCTTGGTGGTCAGCGGTTTGTCCGTGGTGGTCAGGGCCAGGCCAAACTGATTGAGAAAGCGGCAGCTATAGGGATGAATGACATCCGGTTCCGCTGCGATAAAGATGCTGCGTTCACGCGGCACCCGGCTCTTGATTGTGTAGGAGGCGCGGTTAAAGGCGATCAGGACATCGGTATCTTCCGGGACGGTGGAGCCAAAGGTGAACCTGACATTCCCAATTTGTGATAGCCCGCCGGGTGCCTGTTTGAGAAACGAAATTGGGGCGATATCGGTGAAAACATGTGTCTTAATCTGCTGGGCCATCTGTATCTTTACCTATGAATAGGCCTAGCTTAGGTGGAAATCCGCCTACACGAAAGCGTGAATGCCGCGGAGAATACCATAAAATAACGCGCGCCCCTTCATCAAAAGGAACGCGCGTCACTGATGTTTGACTGCCTGCGGCAGACTGGCGGGATTGATCGCGCCTTAGCCGGAGATCAGACCCATGTTTTCCAGCTTCAACAGCACCTGATGCGCGCAGTTGTCGACATCGACGTTCTCGGTCTCGACGCTCAGCTCAGGGCTGGTGGGTACGTCATAGGGGTCAGAGATCCCGGTGAACTCTTTGATCTTGCCTTCTCGGGCCAGTTTATACAGGCCCTTGCGGTCGCGGCGTTCGCATTCTTCCAGCGAGGTCGCGACATGGATTTCAACAAAGGCACCAAAGGCTTCGACATCTTCACGCACGGCCCGGCGGGTGGTGGCGTAGGGCGCAATGGGCGCACAGATGGCGATGCCGCCGTTTTTGGTGATCTCAGAGGCCACATAGCCGATGCGACGGATATTCAGATCGCGGTGCTCTTTCGAGAAGCCCAGCTCGGAGCTGAGGTTTTTACGCACGATATCGCCATCCAGCAGGGTCACGGGGCGGCCGCCCATTTCCATCAGCTTGATCATCAGCGCGTTGGCGATGGTGGATTTGCCTGATCCGGACAGGCCGGTCAGGAAGACGGTAAAGCCCTGCTTAGAGCGCGGTGGCTTGGTGCGGCGCAGTTCCTTGACCACTTCGGGGAAGGAGAACCACTCGGGGATCTCCAGGCCCTCGGACAGGCGGCGGCGCAGCTCGGTGCCGGAAATGTTGAGGATGGTAACGTCATCCTTGTCTTCGATCTCGTCGATGGCTTCGTATTGGGCGCGCTCGGACACCCAAACCATATGTTTGAAATCGACCATTTCGATGCCCATTTCTTCCTGATGGGTGCGGAACAGGTCCTGCGCATCATAGGGGCCGTAGAAATCTTCACCGGCCGAGTTCTTGCCGGGGCCTGCGTGGTCGCGACCAACGATGAAATGGGTGCAGCCGTGGTTTCTGCGGATCAACCCGTGCCAGACCGCTTCGCGGGGGCCTGCCATACGCATCGCCAGGTTCAGCAGGCTCATCGAGGTGGTGGACGTGGGGTATTTGTCCAGCACGGCCTCGTAGCAGCGCACGCGGGTAAAGTGATCGACATCGCCGGGTTTGGTCATGCCGACAACCGGATGGATCAGCAGGTTGGCCTGGGCTTCACGCGCGGCGCGGAAAGTCAGTTCCTGGTGGGCGCGGTGCAGCGGGTTGCGGGTCTGGAAGGCCACGACCTTGCGCCAGCCCAGCTTGCGGAAATAGGCGCGCAGCTCGTTTGGAGTGTCGCGACGGGCGCGGAAGTCATAGTGCACAGGCTGCTGGATGCCGGTGACAGGGCCGCCCAGATAGATCTTGCCAGCCTGATTGTGCAGGTAGTTGACCGCAGGGTGTGCGTCATCGTCGGCGCCAAAGACCATTTCGGCTTCGCGCGCTTTGTTTGGGGTCCAGCTGTCGGTGACAGTCATGGTTGCCAGGATCACGCCTTCCTGATCGCGCAGTGCGATATCTTCGCCCACTTCTAGCGTGGCGGCAAACTCTTCGGAGACATCCAGGTTGATCGGCATCGGCCAGAGCGTGCCGTCGGCCAGGCGCATGTTTTCCACAACACCGTTGTAGTCTTCCTCGCTCAGGAAGCCTTTCAGCGGGTTGAAGCCGCCGTTCATCAGCAGTTCAAGATCACAGATCTGGCGCGGGGTCAGGTCGTGGCTTTTCAGTTCTCCCGCCTCGGTTTTCAGCTTCTGGGCAGAGTCATAGGAGACATAGAGCTCGGGGATAGGAGCCAGGTTATTCTGCATTGGATGAGTCCTGTGTTTAATATGGGGCAAGCCGCTTGCTGTGCCGGTAAGTTCCGCGTGCAGCACATCGTATTCAGCCAACTTGCGGGAGAGGAATTGATCGGTGAGTCGTCTTTTTTCAGTGGCGCCATGTCGTGTCAGCGTGTAGGCAAAGCGCTGACGCTTATCGGGGCCAGCTCTGTCGCTTATGGTGATCAGCCCGGTATCAGCGACACTGCGCAACAGTGTGTTCAATCGCCCCAAAGAGAGACCCAGCGCTGCTGCAGTGGCGCGCTGTGACGCTTCCGGTGCCAGATCAAGCTGGCGCAGGAGGCGGAAGATCTGGTCTTCCTCGTTTGGCGTGGCGGGTGTGTCGGGCGGTGTCATGGCGGGATGGCGTCTGGGTTAATGTGTGTTCAGGCGTGAACGCATCGCATAAATAGCCCTGCGAGCAAAGGCCAAAAATACCCGAAATGTGTGAGATCGGGCAGCGTTGCTGCGCTGCAACGCCATTTGATCTGCTGTGGTCCTGATTGCTGAAACACTGTCCCGTCTGGATAGGGTAATCAGGACTATGGTTCAGATCTTTGCAAAATTTCGGGAAGTGTCGCGGCCTGACGCAGGGCAAGGGCCATCAGCGGCTCTGCGACGCCGCGAAGGTGAAAGGTGCGGAGTTCGAGATCTGAGGTGGCGTAGCCTGCCGCGTGCAACACTGCGGCCGAAACCATCAACTCGACCCCTTCGTCCTTGCTGGCGCCCTCCAGGCGGCTGGCGGCATTAACGGTGTCACCGATGATGGTGCGTGGGGCATGGCCCGCGGCACCAATTTCGCCAATCACCAACTCTCCCAGATGCAGCCCCATGCCGATCTTTATCGGCTCATCCCCTTCGGCCTGTAGGGTCTGGTTGAAGGTTTCAAGCGCCAGGCCAATCTGGCAGGCGGCCCGAAGCGCCGCCTGGGCGGACTGCTGGGCCTTAGCCGCGTCGAAGACGGCGAGAAAGCCATCGCCAAGGTATTTGTCCACATGGCCGCCGCTGCTGATGACGCAGGGGACTACGGCATCAAAGAATCGGTTCAGCAAAAAGACCACGTCATAGGGCAATTGGGCAGAGGTGCGGGCGGTAAAGCCGCGCATGTCGAGAAACAGGATCGCCAGCTGCTGTTCGCGCCCCTGGCTGGCATGGGCGCGCTTTCGGCGGCCGCTGGGGTGAAACATGCGGGTCACGGTCAGCGGTGCCTCTGGGCGGATCTGGCAGGCCAGCCGCATATTGGGCTGGGCTTTGACAGCCGCTAGGCTGCGCGCTTCGGGTGGGGCGGGGGGTGGCAGGCCGTCGCTGCCCGCGTCGATCACCACCCGGCAGGTGGTGCAGCGCCCCTTGCCACCGCACAGGGAGGTATGGGGCACCGCGTGGCTGCGTGACATTTCCAAAAGGGTCATGCCTTTTTCCGCCGTAATCGAGGGGCCGTCGGAATAACTGATGTGCACGGATCGGCCACTGCGGCGCAGCTTTTGCAGCCCATAGGCGCAGGCGGTCAGGGCCAGCAGCAGCAAGAAGATCTGTAATAGACGGGTTTCGGTCAGGCGCAGGGTGGCAAAATTCTCGGGGGTGGGCCAATTGAAATAGGCCATCAGATCGGCGCGCTGGCTGCCCTCGACAAAGATGTCATAGATCCGTCGCCCTTCGCTAAGCAATCCGGCGAGGGCAAAGCTGGGGATGAAAACCGCCAGGCCGATCATATAGGGGAGGGTCTTGCGCCACCATCGGGTGAGGCGCAGCCAGAAATGCAGCCCTATGCAGCCATGGATCCAGACCACCAGAAGCAGCGTCGATTGCCACCAGATCACCGGGCTATTCCACATCAGCACGATAATATAGGGGTAGTCATCGCGCACCGCAAAGAGGTGATGCGCAACAGAACTATGGGTGATGTGAGATAAGAGCTGCAGCGGGATCAACAGGCCCAGAATGGTCTGAACGGCCTCGCCCAGTGGCATGCGCAGGCTGCGTTTGCGCGCCAGCCGCCACAGCGCCAGGCCAGGATGCAGCAACAGGGAACTGGCCATGATGACAATCCCCAGGGGATTGCGCGTAATGACATGGCGCGCTTCTTGCATCGCCTCCATTGCGGTTGGTGAAAACAGCCCAAGCCCAAGATTGATGAAATGAAAGAAAGCATAGGTCATCAGCACCAGCCCGGTGATGATCCTGGTGCGGGTGATCCAATTCCCCCGCCAGAGTGCGCTTGCCACCCGCCGCTTCTCCTGTCTTTTGGGTTCTGTCCAGGAACAGAGTGCCGGGCGTAGCCTCCTGGGTCAATGCCAGGTCACCCCTGGGGGCAAAACCACCGATGCCAAGGCGGGCGCGGGCAGTGTTTAGCTCTCCAGTCCCCAGCCATCGGGGGCAAACCCGTGCTTCAGTGCGGCGCGGGTGGCCACCTCCTCGCCGATCCAGATGCCGGTGGCCGAAATCATCTGATCTGGCAGGGTGGCGGCGAGATAGGGGGTGCCATCCTCTGCTTCATCGGCACTGACATAGGTGCAGCTATACTCGCTGCGGCTCAGTTCCTCTGCCAAGGCACGCCAGTCGGCCCCGTCGTGGGTGGGGACAAAGAAATAATCCACGTCCGCCACCTCGGGCAGGCCATGTTCGGCCTGCAGGGCGTTGAATGCCGCAACGGTTTCGTCGCGCTGGGTGTCGAAATCCTGCGGCATCCGGCTTACTCCTGTTCCGCGATAAAGCGTTCCGCGTCCAGTGCGGCCATGCAGCCCATGCCGGCCGAGGTCACCGCCTGGCGGTATTTGTGATCGGTCAGATCACCCGCAGCAAAGATACCGGGAACCGAGGTTTCGGTGGTGCCGGGCTTGACCGAGACATAGCCGCCATTGTGCAGTTCAAGGCTATCCTTGACCAGTTCATTGGCCGGGGCGTGACCGATAGCCACAAAGACGCCCTTGCAGGGGATCTCGGTGATTTCGCCGGTCTTGCTGTGCTTGACGCGCACACCCTCAACCCCAAGCGGGCTTTCGCTGCCGATCACCTCATCCAGTTCATGGAACCAGAGCGGCTCAATCTTGGGGTTTTTCATCAGCCGATCAATCAGGATCTTTTCGGCGCGCAGCTCATCGCGGCGGTGGATCAGCGTCACCTTGGAGGCAAAATTGGTCAGGAACAGCGCTTCTTCGACTGCGGTGTTGCCGCCGCCAATGACCACAATTTCCTGGCCGCGGTAAAAGAAGCCATCACAGGTTGCGCAGGCGGAAACGCCAAAGCCCTTGAACTTTTCTTCCGTTTCCAGCCCCAGCCATTTGGCACGGGCACCAGTGGCCAGGATCACTGCATCCGCCGTATAGGTGGTGCCGCTGTCGCCCTTGGCGGTGAAGGGACGCGCAGAGGTGTCGAGCGAAGTGATGATATCGCCGATGACCTCGCAGCCCATGGCCTGGGCATGTTCCTGCATCTTGATCATCAGATCCGGGCCCTGCACCTCGGTAAAGCCGGGGTAGTTTTCCACCTCGGTGGTGGTCGTCAGCTGGCCGCCGGGCTCGATGCCCTGCACCAGGACGGGTTCCAGCATGGCGCGGGCGGCATAAACGCCAGCGGTATAGCCGGCTGGACCGGAGCCAATGATCAAAACCTTGGTGTGGCGCGTGTCGCTCATCTCGTATCCCCAAAAACTGCGCAGTATTTGCACATTGAATCAGCAAAAATGGCGTCCGTGGCCGCCGTCAGGCTTGCATATAACGATAGGGCGGCAGCTCTTAAACCCCTGTTGCGCGGGCAGGGCTGGTGCTGGACGGGCGCAGCGGCGCAGGCTTTGGTGTGATTTGTGGTACAGGGGCGCGGCACGGGGGAAGAGGGGCTTTTGCCGCTTGAACTTGGCTGAGGCAAAGAATATTGCGCCGTTGTGAAATAATATTGCGCAGTCTTGCAGTAGTGCTATAAGAAACGCAATCTGACAGGAGCTTTACACCATGGTCACAACCCGTCTTGATCCGATTGATCGCAAGATACTCTCGGAGTTGCAGGCCGATGGGCGCATGACCAATGTCGAGCTGGCCAAACGTGTGGGCATTTCTGCTCCGCCCTGCCTGCGCCGTGTGCGCGCCCTGGAAGAGGCCGGCCTGATTGGCGGCTACCACGCCGAGGTCAATGCCCGCGAGCTGGGCTTTGAGGTTCAGGTCTTTGCAATGGTGGGGCTGGAAAGCCAGGCCGAATCCGAACTCACCGCCTTTGAAGAGCAATGCCGCAGTTGGCCACTGGTACGCGAGTGTCACATGCTGAACGGTGAGGTGGATTTCATCCTGAAATGCGTCTCTCCGGATCTGAGCACCTTTCAGAGCTTCCTGACAGCGCAGCTCTTGACCACACCAAATGTGGCCAGCGTCAAAACCTCGCTGGTGATCCGTGGTGCCAAGGATGAACCAGGGGTGCCCTTTGATGTTCTGGAAGAACGCCTGCAACGCCAGGCCTGAGCCGGGCGATCCCCCCACTGCCTATCTTTGCGCGGCTGTTTTGCCAAAGAGGCTGGCCCGGCTAGGGCTGGTCACCACGTTCTGGGGCGTGGTTGCGCTCATAGGCCAGTGGGCCAAAGCCTGAAATCGTATCGATATGGCTAAAGAGGTTGAGGTAGAGCGTCTTGATGGCATAGCTGACCAGCTTCAGCGCCTCGGGGCCGGGGTGATAGGTCTCGAACTCTAACCCGCCGACCCGGATCACCGCATGTTTGGGCAGGCAGAGGTGAAACAGATCCACCACTGTCGGTGGCGCGGTTTCAAAGATGTTCATGCCATCCTGAAATTCTTCCACCAGGGTCAGCATCGGTGGTCGGTCGGTGCCGACCCGCATATGTGGCGGCATCCGCAAGAGCCGCGCCGCAGGTCCGGCCACCACGCAGGAGGTTGGCTTTTGCAGCCCCAGGCTGTCAGCCATAAAACTGGTCAGGCGATGGCTGCGCCCCTTGGCATCAGCGCGGGCGGGCACCAGGCTGGTGCTGCCTTTCCAGATCAGTGGCTGGCAAGAGCCGTCCTGGGTGATGAGCATGTCGCCGGGCAGCAGGTCTTCGACGGCGATTGGCCCGTTGCAGGTGTCCACCATTGATCCCCGGGTAAAGGCGCAAAAGGCATCTTCAAAAATCGGCAGGGCCGGGGCGATATGGCGGGTTTCAGCGATTGCGCCATCGGGCAGCAGGCTGCTCACCTCATAGCGGCGCAGTTGCGGCTTTGTGCCCAGGCGGAGTGCGGCCGGATCCTGTAGCAAGGCCTGGGCTTCGGAAGCCCTGGACGCGGCCTGTTGGAGTGACTGCGGCAGGGTCATGAGGTTTGGACCTTTGGTCGGCCCTGCCACCCGAACGCCATTCTCCATCGGTGCTGCGAACTGGCAAGGTGTCTGGGGGAAAAGGATATTTTTTGCATAATGTGGCTCTGCGCTAAAGTGCTCTACGGGTTACTCTTCTGGTCAATCTGCGAGATGCGGCCCAAAACCAGCGCATCCTGCGGACGTTTCCTGCGCGAGTGTGATGGCGAATACCTAAGAAAGGGTCACTGCGATTGCAGATATCACACGATTTGCGGGCGGTTTGCGGTGGTCTTTTATCAGGACTGGCAGCGGCGCAGGCGGATCAGCCCTATATGGTCTTTGCTAGGCGTGTTTCTGTTGGTCAGGCAGGTCGTTCTGCGGGCGGTTCACCGCCAATCGCTGTCCGAACTGCGAGGGCTGTCTTTTGCGATGTTTCTGCCAAGGGAGCCGCTGAGTATCTGATTTTGCTTCTGAAATCATCGATCTCAAAAAACGTGATCCGGTGTTCATTCTGCAACTCCAAGCTGTACGCCCCGGTGTGACCCAAGGCTTGTTTCAGCTTAATATCGGTAATCATTGCGTCATGAATATGGCTGGCCCATGGAAATTCCCAAGCGCAGTGCTGCAGGGGCCTGCGGCGCAGTGTTCTGATGCGGCATGGATAAGTTGTTGATATTTATATAAAATTCTTGGAAGTTTCGCGATCTGGGTGTGATCGGGGGCGAAATGGGGCCAAACCTGTGCTGCGCTGCCCTGATTTGGGCCCTATAGGACGATGCAGGAAATTAACCTTCCGTAGTCGGCTTCGCCCGCGTGGGTAGTGCGTCGGTATGAGTAAAACATATCCGCATCGCTATAGGTGCAATGACGGGTCCATTCGGCTTGGCCAATGCCTGCGGCGCGCAGCAGGTGCAGTCCCAGGCCGGGCAGGTCGAACTGATAGCGCCCCGCCGCACCATTGGCAAAGAAACGGGCGTGATCCGGGTCTTGCTGCAGGAAGTTTTCGCAGAACTCCGGTCCCACCTCATAGGCGCGTTGCGAAATAGAAGGGCCGATCACTGCGTGGGTCTTGCTGCGATCGGCGCCAAGGTCTTCCATCGCGTTCAATGTGGCTTCCAGCACGCCGGCCAATGCGCCGCGCCACCCTGCATGGGCGGCGCCAATGACCCCTGCCTCGGCATCGGCAAACAGCACGGGCTGGCAGTCGGCGGTCAGAATCCCAAGGGCGATGCCGGGCGTTTTGGTCACCATGGCATCGGCGCGTGGGCGGTCGGTGGTGGGGGCGGTGATCACCGCAACATCGGCGGAATGCACCTGATGCACCCCAACTAGCGCCATTGGTGCCACCTGCATGGCCTTGGCCACGCGCGCGCGATTCAGCGTCACGGCATCACGTTGGTCGCTAGAGCCAAAGCCGCAGTTCAGCCCCTTGAACACGCCGGTAGAGGCACCGCCGCGACGGGTGAAGAACCCATGATGAACACCGTCCAAAAGATCCGAGGTCAGAATTTCCAGCGTCATGAGGTCAATCCAGGTGGCAATGAGGTCGTGGCGGGGGTGATCCCCAGAACTTTGAACAGGTTTCCCATTTCATCCGGGTGCGTCAACCGTCGATGTGCGGCAATCAGGCTGTCGAGTGCGGTGCCGTCCAGCCGGTTTGCCAGGGTGCGGGCGCGTTCGGTGATGCCAAGCCGCTCCAGAAAGACCCCCTGCGGTGTGACCCTGCTGTGGCTGCAGCCCGCACCGGTTGCCACGCTGCACAGCACTTCAAAATCCACATGCGCGGTCAGATCGGCGGTACCTGGCGCATGCAGAGGATCCACCGGAGCGTGCGATTTCAACGCCTGTAGCGTGTCGCCCAAAGACCGCCAGTCGCCATAGTCGATTATCAGCGCAGCACCGCCATGCTGGGCAATGCGCTGGGCCAGGCTGGCGGTGATGGGAGGGCTGGCGGGACACAACTCTACCAGATCGTCGGGTTTGGTATCGGCCAGGCGGTGTTCCAGCGCGGGCTGCGGCGCTGCGGGGCCTAGCCCAAAGCACAGCGCGCCCTCGGCGAGGCCAACGCAGCGTTCGCGCCAGCCTGCCCCGTCGCGGACAAACTGGCGAATGGGCAGGGCATCAAAAAATTCATTGGCCACCAGGAACAGCGGTTGCTGCGGCAGGGTATCTATGCTGTCGGCCCAGGTGACCTCATAGCCTTTTAAGGTCTCGGCCTGGGTGTGACGCAGGCTTGGCGAGGCCTCGACCAGATGCAGGCGCAGCGCGGCGTGAAAGCCGGGCACTGCGCGGGTGGCGCGCAACAGATCCGCCATCAGGGTGCCGCGTCCGGGGCCCAGCTCGGCCAGGGTAAAGACTTTGGGGGCGCCCTGATCCAGCCAGCTTTGCGCCAGCGACAGGCCGATGAGTTCGCCAAACATCTGGCTGATCTCTGGCGCGGTGGTGAAATCCCCTGTCGCGCCAAAGGGTTGCTGGCGGGTGTAATAGCCATGTTCCGGGTGCAGCAGGCAGTCTGCCATATAATCAGCCAGGCTGATCGTACCGTCGCTGTGGATACGGGCGGCCAGCTGATCCATCAGCGATGTCATGCCGGAGCACCCACCACAGGCCGAGACCGCAGAGCAAAGTACAGCCCTAGCGCAACCATCGGTAGCGACAGGATTTGTCCCATCGTCAGGCCATAGCCGCCCAGCTGCCAGGCCAGTCCCAGCGGGTTGCCCTGGCTGACAAACTGCGCATCGGGCTGGCGAAAGAATTCTACCAGGAATCGCGCCGCGCCATATCCGGCCAGGAACAGGCCCAGGGCCAAACCTGGGCGCAAGAATGCCTGACGCCGCCAGACCAGCCAGATCAGTAGGCTGCCCAGTACCAGCCCCTCTAGCAGCGCCTCATAGAGCTGCGATGGATGGCGGGCGCAGAGCGAGCCCAGGGTCTGTCCGCAGCTTTGGGCCGCGTCACCCGGGAAAGCCACGCCCCAGGGCAGATCGGTGGGGCGGCCCCATAGCTCGGCGTTGATGAAATTGGCCAGTCGCCCCAGCAACAACCCCGTCGGCACCGTATAGGCGACCAGATCGGCCATCTGTATCTTGGCAATCCCGTGGCGTGCGGCATAGGCCCAGGTTGCGACAATCACCCCAAGCAAGCCGCCGTGAAAGGCCATGCCGCCCTGCCAGATGCGCAGAATTTCCACCGGATGGCTGAGATAGTAGCCCGGTTGGTAGAACAGCACAAAGCCAAGCCGCCCCCCGAGAATCACCCCAAGAATGATCCAGGTCATCAGATCTTCGACCTGCTGGGGTTGCATTGGCGGGGTTTGCGCGGGCCAAAGTCGTGGCGTTTTCAGCGCGGCAACCGCCAGGCGCCAGGCAATCAGAATGCCCGCAATATAGGCCAGGGCGTACCAACGCAGGGCAAACTCCATGCCAAACAGGGAAATCGAGAAAATCTCGGGCGAAATATCGGGGAATTGGATCATGGCCTGCATGTGGTCCTGAATGCCTCTGGTCGTGAAGGGAAGTCAACGGCTTGCCGATGACCCTTTGCACCCCATATAGGGGGGGAAAGCGATACGGAGAAGATGATGCAGAGCCGCAACAAGATTATGGATGATATTTCCCAGCTGATGACTAATGCGATGGGCGTGGCCCAGGGCGCAAAGGATGAAGCAGATACCGCGATGAAGGGGCTGATGGATCGTTGGTTGGCTGGCCACGATTTTGTCACCCGCGAAGAGTTTGATGCGGTGCGCGCCATGGCGCAAAAGGCACGCGAAGAAAACGAGGCCCTGAAGTTGCGCCTCGAGGCGCTTGAAGCCAAGGGTTAAGCACGGCTGATCTGCCTGGCGCTGTTTGCCCGGTTTGCTGTTTGCCCTGTGGGCTGTACGGCGCGATGTGATGGCGTGCTGTATTGGCACCTGACGTGGTTGACCAATTCTATCCTGCCTGCCCCGATTTTGCGGGGCAGGTAGTTGCTTGCCTGTGCCTCTGCGCTACGGTTCTACTGTTTTGGGGGCAAGGGGCGGGCTGAATTTGTGTCGCCCTATCGCTTTCATCCCCTGTTGCGCTGGGCAGTGCCCGCGCGGCTTTCCCGTCAATTTACGCTCTCGCCGCGTGCCGCTGTGCCGGGGCTGCTGGTCCTGTTCACGGCCTGGCCGTGGAAGAGGGGAGGCCGCCGGGTATGCGATATTTTGCGGCTGAAGCGCTTTCGTCCACAACTTATTGCAGATATCCCCAGATAAAGGGTTGCCAGGATCACTCCCTCTTGCCACCATATCTGGTATGGAGGCGGGGATGCTCCCCGTTCTGTAGACCAGAAACCTAGCTGTAGCGGGCGCCCCGCGCCCCAGCGGTTAGAGACCCGAGAGGTGAGATTATGGCCCTTTCCGAATATCTTCTGGACGACGAGGCCCACCCGATTGACATCGTCGAAAACCTTGCTGCGCATCACGACTGGGATTTTGACCGCATTGGCGACGATCAGATTGCCATGGCCGTCGAAGGCCAGTGGCGCACCTATTCGCTGACCCTTGCCTGGTCCGGCTATGAAGAAACGCTGCGGCTGATTTGCAGCTTTGAGATGGAACCACCCACCGCGATGATTCCGCAGTTGTATGAGCTGATCAATCTGATGAATGATCAGTGCTGGGCAGGCGGTTTCACCTATTGGGCGGATCATAAGGTGATGCTCTATCGCTATGGGCTGGTTCTGGCGGGTGGGCAATCGGCCAGCCCCGAGCAGATCGACGCGATGATCCATGCGGCAGTGTCCAGCTGCGAGCGTTATTATCCGGCGATCCAGTTGACCACCTGGGCTGACAGATCCCCCAAAGAGGCTATCCAGGTAGCCATTGCAGAGACCTACGGCCGGGCATAAAATCCTGCCGTGTTAGGGTGTTATTGAAAACTTGCGCGGCGCGCGCCGTTTGGCGCGGTCGGCTGAATCCGTGACATTTTGTGCATTGGCCGATACGTGACGCGCGATTGACATGGGAAGATGAACAGATGACCAGATCACAGATTGAAACCGGCGGGCTGGTTTTGCTGGGCTGCGGCAAAATGGGATCGGCTATGCTGGCAGGCTGGCTGGAGGACGGATTGCCTGCAAGTTCGGTCTGGGTCCTGGACCCACACCCGTCAGAGTGGTTGCAGGGTACTGGGGTACATATCAATCAAGACCTGCCGGACGAGCCGGCTTTGGTGTTGGTGGCGGTGAAGCCTCAGATGATGGGCGCGGCACTGCCAAAATTGCAGGCGCTGGGCAATGGAAAGACGCTGTTTGTATCGGTTGCGGCAGGCACGTCAATTGCCAGTTTCGAAGAGATCCTGGGCGATCAGACACCGATTGTGCGCGCCATGCCCAACACCCCTGCCGCCATTGGCCAGGGTATCACCGCGCTGGTTGGCAATCGGCGGGCCTCTGCGGCCGACCTTGACGTGACCGAAGAGCTGCTGTCCGCAATTGGCGAGACCCTGCGCCTGGAGTCGGAGGCCCAGATGGATGCGGTCACCGGGGTCAGCGGCTCTGGTCCAGCCTATGTGTTTCATCTGATCGAAACACTTGCGGCCGCCGGAGAGGCCCAGGGCCTGCCCGCTGACATGGCGATGAGACTGGCCAAGGCCACTGTGGCCGGGGCCGGCGCATTGGCCAAGGCCGCCGAGGAAAGCCCTAGTCAGCTGCGGGTGAACGTGACCAGCCCCAATGGCACCACCCAGGCGGCGCTAGAGGTTCTTATGCAGGAAGATGGCGGCTTTCCCGATCTGTTGAAACGCGCCGTTGCGGCTGCGGCCAACCGGTCAAAGGAGCTGTCGCGTGGCTGATCTTGATTTTGATGACTTCATGAAGGTGGATATCCGCGTCGGAGAGGTGATCCGCGCGGAGCCCTATCCAGAGGCGCGCAAACCGGCGATCAAGATCTGGATCGATTTTGGCGCTGAGATTGGGGAGAAAAAGACCTCTGCCCAGGTGACAGCGCATTACACGCCGGAAACGCTGATTGGCAAACAGGTGCTGGCGGTGGTGAATTTTCCGCCGCGCCAGATCGGAAAATTCATGTCAGAGGTGCTGGTGCTGGGGTTGCCGGATGAAGACGGAGAAATCCGCCTTGTTGGCCCCGACGGGCCGGTTCCGCTGGGGGGAAGGATGCATTGACGATGAAGCTGTTGATTACACGACCGATGACCGCAGCGGTCGAGGCCCGCGCGCGGGCTGAGTTTGATGTTGATATTCGCGCTGACACCCGCGTTATGTCCCGGCAAGAGGTGACTGCCGCATTGCGGGACTATGATCTGGTGATGCCAACGCTGGGCGATACCTTTGACGCCAGTGTCTTTGCCGAAGTGGCGAGCCCACGCTGCAAGCTTTTGGCCAATTTTGGCGTTGGGATCAATCATATTGATGTGGTCTCTGCAAATGCCCATGGGGTGCAGGTGAGCAACACGCCCGGTGCCGTCACCGATGCCACGGCGGATATTGCCCTGACGCTGATCCTGATGTCGGCGCGCCGGGCGAGCGCGGGTGAACGGCTGGTGCGCAGTGGCAACTGGCCCGGCTGGCATCCGACCCAGATGCTGGGCCAGCATGTGACCGGTAAAAAGCTGGGTGTTGTCGGGATGGGCCGGATTGGCGCCGCGATTGCCCGGCGCTGCCACTTTGGCTTTGGCATGCAGGTTTCATACATCGCGCGCAGCGACAAGGAACTGGATTTTGCTGCGGTGCGGATGCCGGACCTTATACAGATGGCCGCAGCGGTGGATTTCCTGGTGGTGGCGGTGCCGGGTGGGGCTGAAACGCGGCATCTTGTCGATACAGCGGTGCTGGCGGCGATGCAGCCAACGGCGCATCTGGTCAATATCGCGCGCGGCGAGGTGGTCGATCAGGCGGCGCTGATTGCCGCCCTGCAAGCGGGAGGCATCGCAGGCGCGGGGCTTGATGTCTATGAATTCGAACCGGAGGTGCCGCAGGCGCTGCGGGATTTGGATAACGTGACGCTCCTACCGCATCTGGGCACCGCCACCGAGGAGGTGCGCAGTGCCATGGGCCATATGGCGCTGGATAACCTTGCCGCAGCACTCGCAGGTGAAACGCTGCCAAATTTGGCCTGAACCCGGCCCCTGGGTCTGCAGGGGCGGTCAGGTCAATCGCCCGCCCGCATGGCGGCGCGCCAGTGGCGGCGGCACAGTGAAACATAGCTTTCGTTGCCGCCGATCTGCACCTGGTCGCCCTTGGTGATGACGCGGCCTGTCCCATCCTGGCGGATCACCATGGTGGCCTTTTTCCCGCAGTGGCAAATCGTGCGCACCTCGCGCATTTCATCGGCCAGCGCCAAGAGACTGGCAGAGCCGGGAAACAGCTGGCCTTGAAAATCCACCCGCAGCCCGTAGCACAGTACCGGCACGCCGAGATCATCCACCACATTGGCCAGCTGCCAGACTTGATCAGGGGTCAGGAACTGGGCCTCATCAACAAAGATACTGGCCAGTTTTCCCTGGGCAATACGGGTGCTGATCTTGGTAAAGAGATCATCTTCTGGCGCAAAGGTATCGGCAGCTTCGCTGATGCCAATGCGCGAAGCGATTCTCCCGGTGCCTTCACGGGTGTCGATCTGCGCGGTCAGCAGATAGGTGTCCATGTTGTTTTCGCGGTAGTTGTGCGAGGCCTGCAATAGAACCGCCGACTTTCCCGCGTTCATGGTTGAGTAATTGAAATAGAGCTTTGCCATGGCGCCCCCCATATCGCGCGAGAGCGGGACTGGGCAAGAGGTAGAGGTGCCGGTTGCGGTGCCGGAACGGCAGAAATGTACCCCCGGTTGTAAGCGCGGTTGGTGGCTCTGTTATGGGGATCTGCCAGGCAGAGGAATTGCGCGATCAACGCGCATCCCCTTTAAATTTAGAGGGAAAATGGCCATCCAGAGAGACGGGACGCAGGGATAGAGAAAATCGTACCCTTCCCGACCCTCAGCAGGTGATGGCCTGAAGAGTGGAGACCCAGCAAATGTGACCGGGCAGGCAGGAAGGGTACCTTGCTATAAAGTTTGCCCATCTCAAAGCATGGGGAAATGTATTTTACCTCGAAGCACAGCCCACTCACAAAGCCGACTTCGCAATAACCGAGGAGGATGAAATATATCCTCCGGCACTCTCTAAATCCCTGAAAACCTTAGGGATGGCGCAAGAATAACAAATACTTTACAACACCCTCATGGGAAATTTTTCCCGACCTTCCCCTTTTGGCGCGGCATAGCTGGTGAGAGTTAATGGCAGAGATCGGTACCTATCTGAAAAAGCATACAGAGGCCCTAGTAAAGGATGTCGGGATCGAGGCGGCCTGCCAGATCACCGGAAAGTCCAAGGCGACTTTGGGGCGGTATTACTCCGACAACGCGGAACACGCCGATCGTTTTATGCCGGTGGATGCGGTGGCCAAGCTGGAGAAAGAATCCTCTTATCCGCATGTGACCTCAGCGCTTGCGGATCTGAAGAACATTACCCTGTCTTATGAAAGCAGAAGTGGCGGCAATGCCGAAGGCGGCGCGGGGCGCAATGGCGGCGTCAATGCGGATGTTATCGCGCTAAGTCAACGGTTTGCCTTTTTGATGAGCGAATACCAGACGGCAATCGAAGACGGTATTATCACCGTGAATGAAGCCAAGCGGCTGTTGCGGGAAACAGTGCTGTTGCAGCATGTCCTGTTGGATATGAAACTGCATCTGGAAGAAGAAAGCGCCTAGCGAAAACAGGTTGGGCAGGGCCCTGCGCCAAGGCCAGACCGCATTGATTGCGGGGCCTTGGCTGCTTTCTTCTGGTCGGCCTGCGGCCTTAGCTGGCGTGGCGCCGCAGCAGAACCGATCCCACGGAATAGCCCGCGCCAAACGAACAGATCAGCCCAAGATCTCCCTCGGCCAGATCTTGCGAATATTTGGCAAAAGCAATGATCGACCCGGCCGAAGAGGTATTGGCGTAGTCCTGCAGGATATTGGGTTGTTCCCCCGGCTGCGGCGTGCGGCCAAGGGCCTTTTTGCCGATGAAATCATTCATGGACTTATTGGCCTGATGCAACCATAGCCGCTTTAGCGCGTCGCTCTTGATGCCTTCATCCGCCATATGGGCGGCGATGTGCTGGCTGACCATTGGCAGCACTTCCTTAAAGACCTTGCGCCCGTTTTGCATGAACTGCATATCGCGCCGGTCTTTCACCCCATCCGGGCGAGAGCGCCGCAGGAAGCCGTTGTTGTTGCGGATGTTGTTGGAAAAATCGGTGGCACAGCGGGTTGAGATCACCTCGAAATGATCGCCCTTGGCGTCTTCGATCCGCTCCAGCAGGGTTGCTGTAGCCACATCGCCAAAGATGAAATGGCAATCGCGGTCGCGCCATTCCAGATGGCCGGAACAGATTTCGGGGTTCACAACCAGGGCCGAACGAATGCTGCCAGAGCGGATCATATCGGCGGCAGTCTGAATGCCAAAGGTGGCCGAAGAACAGGCGACATTCATGTCAAAGGCAAAGCCCTTTATCCCCAAAAGATCCTGGATTTCAATCGCAACCGCCGGATAGGCGCGTTCTAGGTTAGAGGCGGCGCAGATCACCAGATCGACATCTTCAGCCGTCTTGCCCGCTTGAGTCAGCGCTTTTTGGGCCGCGTCCAGTGCCATTTCGGCCAGGATGCCCGGCTCACTGTCGTCGCGCTGGCGCAGCTGTGGATACATGATATCGGGATTCAGCACTCCGGCCTTGTCCATCACATAGCGCTGTTCGATCCCAGAGGCCTTGAAGATGAACTCCTCCGAGGAATGCTGCAGCGGTTCAACGTTGCCTGCGGCGATGGCCTCGGCGTTTTCGGCGTTGATCCGGTCGGCATAGGCATTAAAGGCCTCCACCAGTTCAGCATTGGTGATAACTTGCGAGGGGGTGAAAACCCCGGTGCCGGTGATGGCGGCTGTGTACATAGCTTTGGACCCATGGGGATGAAACCCCGCAGTTGTGCCGCTTTTTTGTGCCAAAGGTCAAGGTTTACGACAGGTCCAGCAAAGGGGGCGAACAAAGAATAGGTCCGAACAAAGAAGTGTGAACTTCATCACATGAAAGGTTCATTGAGTGAAGTATATCAGGGGAATCACTACTTTGCCGTCCGGAGCCCGATGTCACCGTCTTCACCAAAATCCTCTCTGCCTTCAGGGGCTGGTTCTGCCAGCGGGTCTGCCGTGCCGCACGTCGATCCGCCCAGTCAGCCCGCCAAGGCGGTGCTGACGCCGGAAATGCGGGCGCTGCGGGGGGTTCTGGCCTTGCACCTGCGGATGGAAGAGGCCTTTGAGCAGCAGGGGCTTGGCGCCGGGCTAGGCCGCATGGAGTGCTATCTCTTGATGCAGCTCGACTGCCCGCGCCGCATGGGAGAGCTGGCAAAAACGCTCTTGCTGGTGCCCTCCAGCGTGACCCTTGCGGCGGACCGGCTGGAACAAGAGGGGCTGGCGCAGCGGCAGCGTGATCCGCAGGATCGGCGCGCCCTGCAGCTGCAATTGACCGAAAAGGGCCGCCTGATGCGCAGCGGTCTAGAGGATCGCGCCGGGCGGACCCTGCGCCAGATCAGCGGGCTGACCCCGGATGAGATAGACCAATTCGCGGAACTTTCCGACAAGATACAAGAGAACATTCTAGGCGCTGGTGACCAGCAGCCTGGTACAGAAAGGTAGAAGATGCAGCTATTGCAAAAATTAGCCATGGCGCTGGTTCCGGTTTTGTCAGGTACTGCCCTAGGGGTCTCCAGTGTGGCGTTATCTGGGTTGGCCTTTGCGGTGCCCGCACAGGCGGAAGAGGTGCTCAAGCCGGTGAAACTGCTGACAACCCAGTCGGGCACCCGATTGCTGGAACGGCAGTTCTTTGGTCAGGTGGCCGCCCAACAGACGGTTGATCTGGCCTTTCAGGTGCCTGGCCAGGTGATGCGCTTCCCGGTAGCCGAAGGCTATATCGTGCCCAAGGGGCAATTGATTGCGCAGCTTGATCTGGAACCCTTTGAGCTGAATCTGGAACAGGCGCGGCTGCAAAAGGAGCAGGCGGACCGGACGGTTCACCGGCTGGAGCGGCTGAAAGGCACGGTGAGCGCGGTGTCGATCGAAGATGCCACAACCCAGGCGGGGCTGGCACGGGTGGCGCTGCGCAATGCCGAGTATGAACTGCGCCATGCCACCTTGAACGCCCCATTCGAGGCGCTGGTTTCCACCCGAGAAGTTGAGAATTTTACCACCGTCTCTGCCGGGGTGCCGATTGTGCGCCTGCATGACATGTCGGTTCTGCATATCGAAGTCGACGTGCCAGAGATTCTGTTCCAACGGGCGGATCGTGGCGACGACGTTTCGACCACCGCGCGCTTTGCGGGCAGCGATGAGGAATTTCCTCTGGAAATCCTTGAATTCAAGGCCGAAGCCAGCAATATCGGCCAGACCTTCCGGGTGACCTTTCGCATGACCCCGCCAGAGGGGCGGGAAATCCTGCCGGGGGCCTCGGCCTCGGTGCGGGTCAAGGTGGATACCGGCGAGCGGGGCATCCTGGTGCCAGGTACGGCTATTGTGACCTCTGCGGCGGGCGAGGTTGGCGTTATGGTTTTTTCCCCCAAGGGGGGCGAGACCGGGGTGGTCAACTGGGTCCCGGTAGAGCTGCAGGCAACGCAGAACGGCGAATTTGCCATTTCCTCTGGCCTGGAAGGCGGTGAAGAAATCGTTGCCACCGGTGGCAATGCGCTGATCGACGGCCAACCGGTCCGCCGGTTTGCCGGCTTTACGAACTGAGGCCCGGAACATGGATATCGCACGTGCCTCGATCAATCGGCCACTTTATACTTGGATCATCATGCTGGTGGCCCTGCTGGGCGGCATATGGGGGTTCCTCAACCTTGGTCGCCTGGAAGACCCCGCTTTTACCATCAAACAGGCGGTTATCGTCACCGCCTATCCCGGCGCCAGCGCCGAGCAGGTCGCCCGCGAGGTGACTGAGCCGCTGGAATCTGCGATCCAGAAAATGGGCGAGGTGAAGACCATCACCTCGATCAATCGTCCCGGTAGTTCGCTGATCGAAGTGGAAATGCAAGACATCTATGATGGCAGTGAATTGCCTGCAATCTGGACCGATCTGCGGGCCAATATTCGCGATGCGGCGCGCGGGCTGCCCGATGGGGTTTCCCAGCCCTTTGTGAACGACAGTTTTGGCGATGTCTTTGGCCTGTTTTATGCAGTTACCACCGAGGGCTATACTGACGCCGAAAAACACGAATTGGCCACCTTTTTGCGGCGCGAGCTGTTGGCGGTAGACGGGGTCGCGGATGTCGAGATTGCGGGCCTGCCGGACGAGGCGGTCTTTGTCGAACCGAATATGGCGATTTCGGTCAATCAGAACATCTCTATCAATGCCATCGCCGGCTCTATCGCCACCTCCAATACCGTACGTTCTGGCGGGTTTCTTGATGGCGAACACTCCGAAACCCGCATCAGCGCCCCGGCTGGATCGGATACCGTGTCGGAAATCGCTGGCCTGTCGATTGGCGCCCAGGGCGAGGTGATCAATGTGGTTGATATGGCCGAGGTCTTTCGCGGCCGCACCAGCAACCCCGACCTGATGATCCGGTTCAACGGGGTCGAAGCCTTCACCCTTGGCATTGCCGGCCTTGCCAGTGAAAATATCGTCGAAGTGGGCACACGGGTCGATGATCGTCTGGCCGCGCTGGACCGGCAGATCCCCTTTGGGGTAGAGCTTTTGCCGATCTATCAGCAGCATCTGGTGGTTGATCAGGCATCCAATGACTTCCTGGTCAATCTTGCGACCTCGGTGGCGATTGTGGTTGCGGTGCTGGCCCTGTTCATGGGCTGGCGGGCGGCTGTGGTTGTGGGCACAACCCTGTTGCTGACGGTTGTGGGCACGCTCTTGTTCATGAACCTGTTTTCCATTGAAATGGAGCGGATCTCGCTGGGCGCGCTGATTATCGCCATGGGGATGTTGGTGGATAACGCCATTGTGGTGGCCGAAGGCATGCAGATCTCTATGCAGCGTGGGCGCGATTCCCGTGCCGCAGCCCATGATGCGGCCGCCAAGACGCAGATTCCGCTTCTGGGTGCTACGGTGATTGGCATCATGGCCTTTGCCGGCATTGGGCTAAGCCCGGATTCCGCCGGTGAATTCCTGTTCTCGCTCTTTGCAGTGATTGGGATTTCCCTGTTGCTGAGCTGGCTCTTGGCGCTGACCGCGACGCCGCTCTTGGGGCATTATTTCTTCAAACAGGGCGATGGCGGCGATACGGATGCCTATGGAGGCCTGCTGTTCCGCGCCTATGGGGGCTTGCTGCGGATTTCGTTAAAACTGCGCTGGCTGGTGGTCGTGGGGCTGTTTGGCCTGACGGCGGTGTGCTTTGTCGCCTTTGGCACCGTCAAGCAGCAGTTCTTTCCCGATGCCAATACGCCGCTGTTCTTCGTGCATTACAAACTGCCACAGGGCAGCACGATAGAAACAACTTCGGCGCATCTTGCCGTGGTCGAGGACTGGTTGAAAACGCGCAATGACGTGGTGGATTTCACCAGTTTCGTGGGGCAGGGCGCCACCCGTTTCATGCTGACCTATAACGCTGAGAAACCTAACCCAAGCTATGGTCATATGATCATTCGTACCGCCAGCCTGGCTGATATTCCGCCATTGCAACAAGAACTGGAAGCCTTTGGCCAGGCGCAGTTCCCCGAGGGTGAGTTCCGCACTAAACGGCTGGTCTTTGGGCCGGGCGGCGGCGATCCCATCCAGGTGCGCTTCTCGGGGCCGGATCCAAAGGTGCTGCGCCAACTGGGAGAAGAGGCGATGCGCCGTCTGGAGACCACTTCGCCCAATATCCTCAATACACGGCAGGACTGGCGCGAGCAGGAGCTGGTGCTGACCCCGCGCTATGCGACCGAGCGGGCCCAGACCGCCGGTATCGCCCGCGAAGACATTGCCGATACGCTGTTGTTTTCAACCGATGGCTTGCAGGCCGGGGTCTTTCGCGAACAGGACCGGCTGATCCCCATCGTTATTCGCCGCCCCCGTGATGGCACCTATAACATCATGGATCAGGTGGTTTATTCCAATACCGCGCAGAAATTCCTGCCGATCGAACAAATGATTGATGGTGTCGATCTGAAGCTGGAGAACACGTTGCTGCACCGCCGCGACCGGGTTCCGACGCTGACGGTGGGCGCCGATATCCCTACTGATCTGACGGCGGCCACGGTCTTTGCCGAAATCCAGTCGAGCATTGAAGAGATGCCGCTGCCGCCGGGCTATACCATGGAATGGGGGGGGGAGCACGAAAGCTCGGGCGATGCCAATGAAAGCCTGGGCAAGCAGTTGCCTGTGACGGTGCTGATCATGGTGCTGATCTCGGTGCTTTTGTTCAATGCGCTGCGCCAGCCGATCATCATCTGGCTCTTGGTGCCGATGTCGGTGAACGGGGTGGTTGTTGGCCTGCTTGGCACCGGTCTGCCCTTTACCTTCACCGCGCTTCTGGGCCTGCTCAGCCTGTCGGGCATGCTGATCAAGAATGGCATCGTTCTGGTCGAAGAAATCGACCTGGTGCGCGAAACGGGCAAACCGCTGCGCGAGGCCATCATCGAGGCCTCGGTGTCGCGTCTGCGCCCCGTCATGCTGGCGGCTGTGACCACTATCCTGGGGATGATCCCATTGCTGTGGGACGCCTTCTTTGTCTCCATGGCGGTGACCATCATGGGCGGTCTGGCCTTTGCCACCGTGCTGACCCTGGTGGCGGCGCCGGTGTTCTACCTGATCTTCTTTGCCCGCGATGAGAAGCGGGAGAAGGAGGCTGTGGCCCTGGCGGCATAAAGAAGGTGTACGCAACCAAAAATTTCTTAGGGGTCGCGGTGAAAATCGCGGCCCTTTCTGTTTCTGTGCACTCTGGTTCGCACAGGTAACAATGGATGGAGTGATTTACACAAAGCTATGAACTTCCAGCCTGAGTGCTGGTCGAAATGAGAAAACCCCAGCTCAACGAGCCGGGGATTTCATTTGTGTCTGGCGAGGTGGAGGGGATCAGCCTTGCAGGCTTTTCACTTCCACATCCCCTTCGGCCTGGGCCTTGATGGCCAGGGCTGCAGCGTTGGAGGCGGCAGCGGTGGTGAAATAGGGGATCTTGTCATAGAGCGCCACCGAGCGCATTTCCTTGCTGTCTTCTACAGCCTGCGCCCCCTCGGTGGTGTTCATCAACAGCTGCACATGGCCATCTTTCAGCAGGTCCACCACATGCGGACGGCCCTCATAGACCTTGTTGACCAGCTCGCAGGCGACGCCGTGACCATCGAGCCATTTATGGGTGCCACTGGTGGCCATCAGGGTAAAGCCTTGCTCGATCAACACATTGGCGGCCTCGAGCATCGGTGCGCCCTTGTCGGCGTCCTTGATCGAGATAAAGGCACGACCCTCAGATGGCAGCACCATGCCGGCTCCCATCTGCGCCTTGAGGAAGGCACGTGGGAAGTCGCGGTCCCAGCCCATGACTTCACCAGTAGAGCGCATCTCTGGCCCCAGAATGGTGTCAACGCCGGGGAAACGGGCAAAGGGCAGCACCGCTTCTTTCACCGAGAACCAGGGCATATCGGGATCGGCCAGGGTCATCGGATCCGCCATTGGCGTGTCCACATCATAGCCGGCATCGGGCTTGTAGGGGCCACGGTGCGGGAAGGCGGTGAGCTTTTCGCCCGCCATGACGCGCGCCGCAATGGAAGCAATGGCGCTGTCGGTGGCCTTGGCTACAAAGGGCACGGTACGGCTGGCGCGGGGGTTTACCTCAATGAGGAAGATCTCATCGTCCTTGATGGCAAACTGGATATTCATCAGGCCCACAACATTCAGCGCCTTGGCCAGCGCATAGGTCTGGGTCTTGATCTCTTCGATCAGATCCTTGGACAGGGAGTAGGGGGGCAGCGAACAGGCACTGTCGCCCGAGTGCACACCGGCCTCTTCGATGTGCTGCATGATGCCTGCCACATGCACGTCGGTGCCGTCGCAGATCGCATCCACGTCCAGTTCAACCGCGCCAGACAGGTAGCTGTCCAGCAGCACCGGGCTGTCGCCTGAAACCACCACGGCCTCAGCGATGTAGCGGCGCAGCTGATCCATATCGCGGACGATCTCCATCGCCCGGCCACCCAGCACGTAGGAAGGGCGGATCACCAGCGGGAAGCCAATTTTTTCTGCGATTTCCAGGGCTTGCTCATCCGTTGAGGCAATGCCGTTATGCGGCTGCTTCAGCCCCAGATTGTTGACCAGCTCCTGGAACCGCTCGCGGTCCTCGGCCAGATCAATGGCGTCTGGGGTGGTGCCCAGGATCGGAATGCCCTCGTCCTGCAGCGCGTTGGCCAGTTTCAGCGGGGTCTGACCGCCGAACTGTACGATGACTCCGTGCAGGGTGCCGTTTTCCTGCTCGACCCGCAGGATTTCCATCACGTGTTCAAAGGTCAGCGGTTCAAAGTACAGCCGGTCAGAGGTGTCATAGTCGGTCGAAACTGTTTCCGGATTGCAGTTGATCATGATGGTTTCATAGCCCGCATCCGTCAGCGCATAGCAGGCGTGACAGCAGCAGTAGTCAAACTCGATGCCCTGACCGATACGGTTGGGACCACCGCCCAGGATGACAACCTTCTTGCGATCCGAGGGCCGTGCCTCACATTCCACGTCACCCATCATCGGGGCCTCATATGTGGAATACATATAGGGGGTCTGGGCCTCAAATTCGGCGGCGCAGGTGTCGATGCGCTTGAACACGGCAGTCACGCCTTTGGCAATCCGCGTATCGCGCACGGATTTTTCGCTCGCTTTGGTCAGGTTGGCCAGACGGGCATCGGTAAAGCCAAGCATCTTGAGGTGGCGCAGCGCCTTCTCATCGTTTGGCAGGCCGTTGGTGCGGATCTCTGCTTCGGCTTCGACGATCTCGCGGATGCGGGCCAGGAACCAGGGGTCAAATTTTGTGACACCGTGGATCTCATCGTTGCTGAGGCCATGACGCATCGCCTGGGCGATGGTGCGCAGCCGGTCCGGGGTCTGCTGGCTGATCGCCTTGATCACCGCGGCCTTGTCGGTGGCACTCTCGGTGGCGATGTCCCAAGTGCCGATGGTCAGACCAGGGATTTCGATCTCATCAAAGCCGGTGAGACCCGATTCCATCGAGGCCAGCGCCTTTTGCATCGATTCGTGGATGGTGCGGCCAATCGACATGGCTTCGCCCACGGATTTCATCGCGGTGGTCAGATAGGGTTCGGAACCGGGGAATTTCTCAAAGGCGAATTTGGGGATCTTGGTGACCACATAGTCGATCGAAGGCTCAAACGAGGCCGGTGTGACCTTGGTGATGTCGTTGTCCAGCTCGTCCAGCGTGTAGCCCACAGCCAGCTTGGCGGCGATTTTGGCAATCGGGAAGCCGGTGGCCTTGGAGGCCAGCGCCGAAGAACGCGACACCCGCGGGTTCATCTCGATGACCACCATACGGCCATCGGCAGGGTTCACCGCCCATTGCACGTTGGAGCCGCCAGTTTCGACGCCGATCTCGCGAAGCACGTTGATCGAATGGGTCCGCATGATCTGGTATTCTTTGTCGGTCAGCGTCAGCGCCGGGGCCACGGTGATCGAATCGCCGGTGTGCACGCCCATGGGGTCGATGTTTTCAATGGCGCAGACGATGATGGCGTTATCCGCCTTGTCACGGACCACCTCCATCTCAAATTCTTTCCAGCCCAGCAGGCTCTCGTCGACCAGGATCTGATTGACCGGCGAGGCATCCATGCCGGTGCGGCAGAAGTGCTCGTAGTCTTCCCGGTTATAGGCAACACCACCGCCGGTGCCGCCCATGGTAAAGGCAGGCCGGATGATCGCTGGCAACCCGATATCTTCGAGCGTTTCCAACGCGATACGCACACCTTCATTCAGGTCAGCCTTGCCGTCTTCCAGCTTTGGCGCGGTGACGATGGTGGCGCGGGGGTTTTCAATGCCCAGACGATCCATCGCGTCGCGGAACAGTTTGCGGTCCTCGGCCATCTCGATGGCTTCGCGGGTGGCACCAATCATCTCGACGCCAAATTCCGCCAGCACGCCCATTTCTTCGAGCGCCAGTGAGGTGTTGAGCCCCGTCTGGCCGCCCATGGTGGGCAGCAGCGCGTCGGGGCGCTCTTTTTCGATAATCTTTGCAACTACTTCGGGGGTGATCGGTTCGATATAGGTAGCATCCGCCAGGCCGGGGTCGGTCATGATGGTCGCGGGGTTGGAATTGACCAGGATAACCCGGTAGCCTTCTTCCTTCAGGGCCTTGCAGGCCTGGGCACCGGAATAGTCGAATTCGCAGGCCTGCCCAATAATAATGGGCCCCGCACCAATGATCATGATCGACTGGATGTCGGTTCTTTTTGGCATGGGTAAGCTTCCTTCGTTATGTGCGAGCGGCAGGCCCAAGCGGTTTGCTCAGGTCGGTCAGAGATCGTTAGGCGAGTCGGGCAGCCCCAAGCGCCCAAATTGTCCTGCGTTATAGGGGTAGCGCAAAAAGGTGCAAGGGGGATCGGCGTTGCGCATCGAATTGCCGCTTTTATTGCTTTTGTTCGCATAGCGTACAGATATAAGCGACAGCAAGAGATTTGGCTGAATTCGGGGGCTGCGGCGTGCAAATTCGTTTTGATCAGGGTCCGCGTCTGCAGGCAGCTGGGGGGCAAGAGATGCTGTTTACCGCGCCCCTGCGCATGATCCGGGCTGATTCTGTCGCCGAGGTTCCAAAGGCGCTGGCAGATCTGGAGGCAACGGGCCGCCAGGGCCATTGGCTGGCGGGCTATGCAAGCTATGAACTCGGCTATGCGCTGGAGCCAAGCCTTGTGGCGCGTCTACCGTCGAACCGGCGTCTGCCGTTGCTGTGTTTTGGTGTCTATGACCCACCGACCCGCGTTTCGCGCGCGAAACAACCGCCGCATCTGCGCCACAAGGTTCAAAGTGTCACCGCAGGCCTGAGCGAGCTGCACCCGCGCTGGAACTTTGAACGCTATGGCGCTGCCTATAGCAAAGTGAACCGCGCCATTGGGGCAGGCGATATCTACCAGGCCAATCTGACCTTTCCAATTGATGCGGGTGTTGCGGGCCATTCCAGCGATCTCTACGCGGCCCTTGCGGCGCGCCAGCAGGTCGGTCACGGTGCCTTGGTGCTGCAAGAGGGGCTGCCGGATCTGCTGTCGCGCTCGCCCGAGCTGTTCTTTCGTACCGATGCGGCAGGCCGGATCGAAACGCGGCCGATGAAAGGCACGCAACCGCGCTGTGCCGATCCGGTCGAGGACGCACAGGCGCGGGCCTTCTTGCAGCAGGACGCAAAGAATCGCGCCGAGAACCTGATGATCGTCGATCTGCTGCGCAATGATATCTCGCGCATTGCCGAGCTGGGGTCGGTCACGGTGCCGGAACTGTTCGCGGTAGAGAGCTATGCCACGGTGCATCAGATGGTCTCAACCGTGCAGGCGCAGCTGCGTCCGGGGATTGGGCTGGGGCAGATATTTCAGGCGCTGTTTCCCTGCGGCTCCATCACCGGTGCGCCAAAAATCCGGGCGATGGAAATCCTGTCCGATCTGGAACCCTGGGCGCGTGATATCTACTGTGGCAGCATTGGCTGGATGGCCCCGGATGGTGCCTCTGAATTCAACGTGGCCATTCGCACCTTGATGGTCGAAGAGGGGCGCGCCACCCTGAACGTTGGCGGCGGCGTTGTCTGGGACAGCACTGCCCAGTCGGAATATGAGGAAGCCCTATGGAAAGCCCGTTTTGCCCAGCTGACGCCATCGCCCAGGGTGCCGATTTCCGCCTGATCGAAACCTTTGGCTACAGGGCCGGCTGCGGGATCAGGGGGCTACAGCACCACCTGCACCGGCTGGAGCGATCAGCCCAGGTGTTTGGCATTCCCTTTGACCGAAGGACCCAGATGGCACCTTTGCAAGCGCTGCAGGCAGAAGAGGACCTGCGCTGCCGTCTCACCTTGGCGGCAACTGGCGCGGTAGAGCTGAGCACGGTTCCGCTGCCACCCGCGCCTCAGTCCTGGGTTGTTGCGCTGGCAAAACAAAGGGTCCGATCCGATGATGCCTGGCTGCTGCACAAGACCACCCATCGTCGGATCTATGATACGGTGCGCAACTCTCTGCCTGCCGGGGTGGATGAGATGCTGTTTCTCAATGAAAGGGATGAACTCTGCGAAGGCACGATCACGAATGTCTTTGTGACACTGCGCTCTGGTCTCCGGGTAACGCCGCCTCTGTCATCTGGCTTGCTACCCGGGGTGCTGCGACAGCAGCTGCTGGAGGCCAAGCAGGTGTCAGAGCAGGTGGTCACGCTCCGGGATTTGCGGGATGCGCAAAATGTCACCGTGGGCAATTCCTTGCGGGGGGAGATCCCGGCGGCCTTTCCCGGTGCGGTCGCGCCGTCTCCGTGATCCTGGATGCAGTCGGGTGGTCTTGGCGCTGGGTCCAGCGCCCGATGGCAGCCCCCACCTGGCGGGGTAACCAGCACGGCGGAGACAGTATATCTCCAGATTGCGGCGAAAACGTCGCGCTTTGCTTGACAAGCGCGCCGCAACCCTGTGTATCGGCCCAGACGAATTTTGCGCCGAATTCCCAGCGCCAACGCGCATATCCCGAATGACGGCCCGCCCGAAGACTAGACCCGCATACCGAAAGGTCACGCCATGCATGCCTATCGCAGCCATACCTGCGCCGAACTGAACAAATCCAACGTGGGCGACACCGTCCGCCTCTCCGGCTGGGTCCACCGTGTCCGCGACCACGGCGGGTTGCTGTTCATCGACCTGCGTGACCACTATGGCATCACCCAGGTGATGGCCGATCCTGACAGCCCCGTCTTTGCCGAGATCGAAAAGGTGCGCTCCGAATGGTGCATCCGTATTGATGGCAACGTGCTGGCGCGCGACGCAAGCCTGGTTAACGACAAGCTTCCCACCGGTGAGGTCGAGGTTTTTATTCGCGACATCGAAGTCCTGGGCAAGGCGGAAGAGTTGCCGCTTATGGTCTTTGGCGAGCAGGAATACCCCGAGGAAACCCGTCTGCGCTATCGCTACCTCGACCTGCGCCGCGAGAAGATGCAACAGAACATGCTGCTGCGCTCCAACATGGTGCAGTCAATCCGCAAGCGCATGTGGAACAACGGGTTCAACGAATACCAAACCCCCATCATCACCGCCTCCTCCCCCGAAGGGGCGCGTGACTTCCTGGTGCCCTCGCGACTGCACCCGGGCAAGTTCTACGCCCTGCCGCAGGCACCGCAGCAGTTCAAACAGCTGATGATGGTCTCGGGCTTTGACAAATACTTCCAGATTGCGCCCTGTTTCCGCGACGAAGACCCGCGCGCCGACCGCTCGCCCACCGATTTCTACCAGCTTGATCTCGAGATGTCCTTTGTCACTCAACAGGATGTCTTTGACACCATCCAGCCGGTGATGCAGGGCGTGTTCGAAGAGTTTGGCGGCGGCCGCAAGGTTGATACAGACTGGCCACAAATCTCCTACCGCGATGCGGCCCTGTGGTATGGTTCGGACAAGCCCGACCTGCGCAACCCGATCAAGATGCAGGTGGTGTCTGAGCATTTTGCCGGTTCCGGCTTTGCCATCTTTGCCAAACTGCTGGAGCAAGAGGGCACCGAAGTGCGCGCCATCCCGGCGCCCAAAGGCGGCAGCCGCAAGTTCTGCGACCGCATGAACGCCTTTGCGCAAAAAGAAGGCCTGCCCGGCATGGGCTATATCTTCTGGCGCAAACAGTCGCCCGACTCGATCGCGCAGGAACGCGGCATCACGGTCAAAGAGGTCAACGCGCTGGTCAAATCCGGCGAGATCACTCTGGGGAGCGAGGCTGCAGGCCCGCTGGCCAAGAACATCGGGCCCGAGCGCACCGAAGCGATCCGCCAGCAGCTGGGTCTTGACGTGGGGGATGCTGCCTTCTTCCTCGGCGGTAAACCCAAAGCCTTTGAAGGCGTTGCTGGCCGCGCCCGCAATGTGATTGGCGAAGAGCTGGGCCTCACCGACAAGGACCGTTTTGCCTTTGCCTGGGTTGTCGACTTCCCGATCTACGAAGCGGACGAAGAAACCGGCAAGATCGATTTCGAGCACAATCCCTTCTCGATGCCTCAGGGCGGAATGGAGGCATTGGAGGGCAACCCTCTCGAGGTGCTGGGCTACCAATATGACCTGGCCTGCAACGGCTATGAGCTGGTTTCGGGCGCGATCCGGAACCACCGCCCTGAAATCATGTTCAAAGCCTTTGAAATCGCCGGCTACGGTAAAGACGAGGTCGAAAAACGCTTTGGCGGCATGGTCAATGCCTTCCAATACGGTGCCCCGCCGCACGGTGGCTGTGCCGCCGGCATCGACCGGATGGTGATGCTCCTGGCGGATGAGGCAAATATCCGCGAGGTCATCATGTTCCCGATGAACCAACGCGCCGAAGATCTGATGATGTCGGCCCCAAGCGAGCCAATGTCTGACCAGCTGATGGAACTGGGTCTGCGGGTCATTCCCCAGGACCAGTAGGCCGCATCTCGTGGTGGTTCTTGCCGCTCTGTAAAACGACGACACCCGGGAGGTTTCTTCCGGGTGTTTCTGCTTCGGCCTGCCGGTGCCTCTCTGCAACATTGGCCTGGGGGCGCGCTTCGCGGCTTCATTTGGCCTGAAATATCCCGGGGGAGCGCCCTCCGGGCGCGGGGGCAGAGCCCCTATATTCAAACGCGGCAGAGCCCTCATCAATCCCATCGGTCTTGGGAACGATGCGCGCATGGGCGGGAAGATGCGCAGCAGACCGTGCAGTGATGCAAAGCCAGCCATTCGGGGGTAGCCTTCTGACAGGCCCCCTGGCTGAGAGGCCACCTTCTGACAGGCACCGCGGCGCTCTGTGCTGCAAAACTGAACTATATCGAGAGAATACGATGTCCTATGATCCCGAACTTGCAGCGATCCGCTTTGGCTGCGGCTTGTCGCCAGGGATTCCTGCACCAAGCTCGGCAGAGCAGATGCTGTCGCAGTTGCAGGGGCCGGATCTGGCGGCGCAGCACTTTCCCATAGCGGACGCCGCAGCGGGCCTGGCGGCTGTGCAGGGGTTTCGCCAGATGCGCAAAGCGGCCCGGCGCAGCCAGGGCACGCCCGAGGGCGAGCAAAGCCAAGAGGCCTTTCGCCGCTATCGCCGCCGCCATTTGCGGCAGCGCGATCACTGGTTTCGCCAGTTGTTGTTGCGCCAGATCACCACCCAGGATGGCCTGCGTGAACGTCTGACGCTGTTCTGGGCAGATCATTTCACGGCCCAGGGGAAAGGCCAGGCGATGCGGCCCCTGGGGTATGGCTATGTCGAAAGCGCAATTCGCCCTCATATTACCGGCAGGTTTGAAGATCTTCTCATTGCCGCCGTCACCAGCCCCTTGATGTTGCACTACCTTGATCAGACCCGCTCTCGGGGGGGGCAAAGCCCGGCGTCGCGGCGTCAGGGGGGGCGTGGCGGATTGAATGAAAACCTGGCGCGCGAGGTGCTGGAGCTACACACTCTGGGGGTGAATGGTCCCTATAGTCAGGCGGATGTGAGGCAGCTGGCGGAACTGTTCACCGGGCTCAGCTATCGTGTCAAATCCGGTTTTGTTTTTCGTAAGGCCCTGGCCGAACCCGGCGCAGAGCAGGTGCTGGGCCAGAGCTATGGTGGCGACACCGCAGGGCTGAAGCCGGTGTTGCAGGGGCTGCGCGATCTGGCCCGCCACCCCGCCACCGCCGATCACATTGCCTGGAAGCTGGCAGTGCATTTCACCCGCGACGCCCCGGATCCGGCCCTGGTGGCGGATCTCGCCGCCACCTACCGCAACAGCGGCGGTCATCTCGGCGCGCTGTATGAACGGTTGTTGACCCATCCGCTGGCCTGGGAACCGGGGCTGCAGAATGTAAAACCCCCCTTTGATTTCATCGCCTCCAGTTGCCGCGCCCTGGCGCTGACACCCGAAGCGCTGGCAGGGCTAAGCGGCAAGCGCATCCGGCAGAGCTTTCTTGCGCCGCTGAAGCTCATGGGGCAGAACTGGCAGGCACCTAGCGGGCCGGATGGCTGGGATGAGGCAGATGAGGCTTGGATCACCCCACAGGGTCTGTCAGCGCGGATGCGCTGGTCCATGTCTGCCCCCAGCCGCCTGCTCGATAGCCTTCCTGACCCAGAGACCTTTGCCCGCCAAAGCCTGGGCGCGCGGGCTGATGCGCAGGTGCGATTTGTCGCATCGGCGGCCGAAACCCGGGCCGAGGCCATTGGTCTGGTGCTCTGTGCACCAGGTTTTCAACGGCGCTAGGCCCAAACGGGGCCGGTGCCACAAAAGGGAGATCGTAGATGACGCTCTCACGTCGTAAATTTCTTGCCCGTAGTGGCCTGTTGGGCTGTTCATTGGCAGCCAGCCCGCTGATCACCCCGGTAAGCTTTGCCGCCGCGCCCTGGGATCGGCGTCTGGTGGTGATCATCCTGCGCGGCGGCATGGATGGGCTGGATGTGCTCCGGCCCTACGGCGATCCCGGCTTTGCCGGGCTGCGCCCCGGCTTGTTGCAGGCCAAGAGCATGGATGCGGCGGGCGGGCTTGATCTTGATGGTTTTTTTGCGATGCACCCGGCGCTGGCCCCGCTGATGCCCCTGTGGCAGCAGCAAGAGTTGGGCTTTGTGCAGGCGGTCTCCACCCCTTACCGCGATCGGCGCAGCCACTTTGACGGGCAGGATCTGCTTGAGGCCGGCACTATTGGGCTGGGCGAGCGCCGCGATGGCTGGCTGAACCGGCTGTTGCAGGTGCAAACCGGGGTGGTGGCACGCACCGCCTTTGCGATTGGCAATGGCGATCTGCGGCTCTTGCAGGGGGCCGCGCCGGTGTCGGACTGGTCGCCGGATGCTGATCTGGCGCTCAGCCCGCAGGCTGAGCAACTGGCAAGGCTGATGATGCAGCAAGATCCGCTGTTTTCGGCGGCCTTGGCCGAAGCGCTGGCCCTGTCACGCGATGGGGCAGCGGCGGCGCCCGTAGTTGGAGAGGAAGCGGCCGACATGATGTCAGATATGGGGGCAGGCGTTATGGAGATGCCACGCCCGGCACCCGGCAAGCCGCATGTGAAGCTGGCCAGCTTTGCGGCGGAACAGCTGCGCGGGGACACCCGGATTGCGTCTTTTTCGCTGAATGGCTGGGACACGCACAACCGCCAGAACGCAACACTGAAACCTGCCCTGACACGGCTGAGCGATTGCATCTTGACGCTAAAACAAGAGGTCGGCGCAACTGTTTGGGACAAAACCGCAGTAGTTGCCATGACAGAATTTGGCCGCACAGTCCGCGAGAACGGCACCGGGGGCACCGATCATGGCACCGGTGGTGCGATGCTTCTTGCCGGGGGGGCAATCCGGGGGGGGCGAGTCTATGGGCGCTGGCCAGGGCTGGATGAAGCGGCGCTGTATAATCGCCGCGATCTGATGCCCACGGGCGATGTGCGCGAGGCCACAGCCTGGATCATGCGAGGGCTGACAGCGACAGGCCAGAGGGATCTGGAAACCACAGTGTTTCCGGGGCTGAAAATGGGGCAGGACCCCGGGTTTCTTCGGTAAAATCGGGGGTTTAGTATCCAGTCCCCTGCTGGTCAGGCAGCCCGCCAGCGGCGACGGCACAAGACAGCAGCCTAAGGAGAGGAGTCGAGGCTACAGCCTGTGGTCTTCATGTGCATTCACATGACTGGCTTTGCTTTATGCCGTGTCCACAAATCGTGTTGGTTAGCCTTCGTGTTTTCACATTCGGCCAATATCCCTCCGTAAACCATTGCGGAGATGCCTATGAGAAACCACGATTTTCGCCGGTTCCTGGACCGAATTTCTCACCTGAGTCCTGCACAAATAGCGGTAGCTGGGACCGCCTTTCAGGAGGTTCGCAGGAGATCCGAAGCGCTTGCCGAAATCGAAACACGAACAGAGCAAGAACACAAGTGCCCGTTTTGCGACTGCGAGGGGCGCCAGAAATGGGGCACAACGAAAACGAAGGTCCAGCGATATCGCTGCTCTGGCTGCCTCAAAACCTACTCGGGGCGAACAACCTCGATCATTCGCTATATTCACCGCCCTGATCTTTTCCTGGAAGTTCTCCGTGACATGATGGGAGATGCACCGCCTTCGCCGGTTCGACGCCTCGCCGATGCCTTGGGCGTGAATAAATACACCATCTGGCGCTGGCGCATGATCATTCTCGATGGATTATCTGGATCATCTTCTGAAGTCTTCGCAGGTATCGTCGAGGTAGATGAAACCTTTCAGCGGGAGTCGCGAAAGGGATCGCGTGAATGGGTCAAGCATCTGCGCAATCCTGCAAGCCACCCTGCGCCGCCGCGACTGCGCTGGTATGAGTATGGCAAGAAGGGTATTCCCATGATGCGAGGGCTGTCGCGCTGGCAGCTGCCCATTCTGACGCTGGTAGATCGGAACGGCGCCCGTCGGGCCGAACGCATTCCAAACCGAACCGACACAACGATTGAGGCCGCGCTTGCGCCATTCGTGGCCTCAGATGCCGTCCTGTGCTCTGACGGCCTTTCAGGCTACAAAAGCTTCACTTCGAGCAGGCAGATCACTCACGTTGAAATCAAACCGAAACAGGTATCGACCGGCAACTCGTCAGCTTACCACATCCAGAATACAAACTCGCTCCACCAACTCTACAAGACTTTTATTCGGCCTTTCCGCGGCCCCGCCAGCAAGTATCTCGAAGGCTATATTTGCTGGTTCATTGCGCGGTCATTGAAGCGTGATCCAGTTGAGGTTTTTCGAACAATATGAGAGTGCGCAAAAAGCGATACCAGGCCAGACCGTCATTTCGTAGTGCAGGTGAGTGATGCCAGGGTTTTACGCTAAATGATCGCTTTGTTCCCTCTTCAGTCGTAGAATGTTCCTGGTCCAAGAATCTCAAAACCCTTTATCTCAAACTCATACATACCCGAGCGGTCGGCCTTCTCGGCTCTGGCGATCAACTTACCGCCTGAATCCCGAAAAACCGCATGAGCAGTATGTATTGCCCGGTAGCAGTGTGATCCGTCAGGGTAAATGTATTTCAGCATTTCGGGTCTCCAGTAGGATCTACGATCGGTGATAATGTTCTTTAATCGTTCTCATTTTTTAGGTCTGCGTCAACGGTAAACTTGTCCGTGAAGCCGATCTCCGGAATGTTTCCTCGCGTGCCGTTGTGGGACATGGTGTCTTACCCGCAAGGAGTGTTTCACCGAGCTGCATCACCATGTGTAGGGGCCCGATTGGCAAGCCATCGTGTTCCCAGAGCTATTTAACCCAAAACGGTTTGTGGACACGGCATTGCTTTATGTGGTGTCGCATGTTTCAGATGCGCAAAACTGGTCCCCGGTGTTGCGCCATATGTTCTAGCGTTTCGTGGGGTGGATCAACAAGGATTGTACGCTATCGGTTGCCCGAGCACGGTTTCGGCGGATGGCCCGGGCAGAATGTCGCGCTTGCAGGTAGAAAATAATTGCAAGGGTTGCCAGGCTAATGACAAGAATTTCCAGCATTATTAGATGGCGATCTTTTGTTCCAGTCGTTTCTGCACCAGTCCGGCCATCAGCGCGGCATCGCCGGCACCAGGGCGGCCTTCCGACCGGGCGCGAGCCAAGTCTTCTGCGGCCTTGGCCAAGGGGGCATCGCCAGCGCTGCGGGCAACGCCGCCGATAAACTGTGCCAGATAATCCAGTGTTTTTTCTTCGTTCCTGTGGGTCAACAGGTCCGCCGCATGGGCCATGTCATCCATAAATGCAAGGGGATCTGGCTCTATGGTTTCATCGCTGACCTGACGTGGACCGCTTGGTTGGTGGTCAGAGGGAAGGCGCGATAGAATGGCATTTTGAAAGTTCGCGAGCGAGGTGATCGGCTTGGCGATGAAGCCATCGGCACCAGCCTTGAGCGTGGCCTCTTCGACGCCTTCATCGCCGGAAATGGCGAGGACAACCCGCACCCTTGGGCGCGCTGCGTCCATTTCTTTGATGAGATCCAGGCCAGAGCCATCTGGCAGGCCAACATCTGTGATCACCACTGAAGGGCGGTAGACCTGTAGGTGACGGCGGGCAGATTTCAGACAATCGGCACGTCGAATACGGGCACCACTGCGCAGGCAGAGCAATCGCAGTGCCTCGCAGGCATAGCGACTGTCTTCAACAACCAGAATGGTCAACCCCAACAATGGGCGGCGGGCATTCGGCAATCTTTGGGCGGCAGCAAACAGTTCCGAATCGTCCATTACTCATACTCCTTCCGCGAGACACAGGCTTACGCTATAAATTTTAGGCTAATTCAAAGTTAACAGTGCCCGGCCATGGCGCAGAGAGCGGGGCAGGGCGTAGTTTGGCGGGCAGGGATGGTACACAGGTGCGGTGGAACCCTGCGTGATATGGCAACCTGGGCGCATTGGCGCACTTGCACAGGCTGGCGGCACTTGTGCATATGGCAGCAGAAAAGCATCGCCAAGGAGAAGCCAGATCATGATTGGACGCCTGAATCACGTCGCCATTGCCGTTCCCGACCTAGAGGCCGCATCGGCGCAGTATCGCAGCACGCTTGGCGCCAAGGTCGGCGCGCCACAGGACGAACCCGATCACAGGGTGACGGTGGTCTTTATCGAACTGCCAAACACCAAGATCGAACTTCTGTATCCGCTGGGCGAAAACTCTCCTATCAGCGGCTTTCTGGAAAAGAATCCGGCTGGGGGCATTCATCACATCTGCTATGAAGTCGACGATATCCTGGCCGCGCGCGATCACCTTCTGGCCGAAGGCGCACGGGTGCTGGGCGGCGGAGAGCCGAAGATCGGCGCCCATGGCAAGCCGGTTTTGTTCCTGCACCCCAAAGATTTCAATGGCTGCCTGGTAGAACTTGAACAGGTTTGACATTAGGTAGGTTCTGCTCTGACTGAGGGGCAGCATGCACGCAAGGAAGATGCACAATGGCGATTACATCCGGTTTGGTTCTGTTCGCGGTGATCTGGTTCATGACCTTTCTGGTCATCATCCCGATCCGCATTGAAACACAGGGCGACAAGGGGGTGATCGCACCGGGCACCCATGCGGGCGCGCCCGAAAATCACTATCTCAAACAGAAGGCGCTGATCACCACTGGCGTTTCCTGCCTGTTGTGGATGCTGATTGCGGGCATCATTTTGTCCGGGGCGATCAGCGTCAATGATTTTGACTGGTTTGATCGCCTGCCAGATCCTGTTTAAGCCAAGATGAACTGGAAACGCTGGAATTCGACAAACCAGTAACCAGACAAACGGCAGACCCGGCACCACATGCTATGTGGCTGCCGGGTCATTTTTTGGGGTGTTTGCTTTGGCGCGGTGGCGTTTCAGCCCTGGCGCCACAGGGCGTGAAACAGGTGGGTAAAGGTGGCCGCGCCCAGGATCGGGATCACCAGATTGACCAGTGGGATCGACAGCGGCATGGCCATCAGGATGCCAGCTCCCCAAATTGTTCCCCGATACCTGCGGCACATCTTCCGGGCCTCAACCGGGCCGACACGGCGGCTGGCGGCCAGGGTGAAATATTCCCGCCCCAGCAAGAAACCGTTCAGGGCCCAAAAGATAAAAGGCGCGGCGGGTGGGAACATAACATAGAGGATCAGCGCCAGGATATTGGCCCCGATCAGGATTCCTAGAAAATTCATCGTGTCCTTGACCGCCTCCCAGATGGGAATAGCTGCGGCCTCTGGCAGGTGGGGGAAATGGCGGTCTTCCACCGCCTGCGCCACCTCGTCCAGAAACAAAGAGGTAATGGCCGAGGCCACGGGCACCATCAGGAAGACCGATAAAAACATCATCAAAATGACCGAGCCGATGGAAAACACATCATCCAGCCAGGTGACGGGTCCAATCAATGGCAGGCTAACGCTGGACGCGGTCAGCCATTGCACCAGCCCCAGAAACCCGAGGGTGGCGCCAACCAGTAGCGCCAGTGTTAGTCCGACCCCGAGGAACAGAACCCGGCGAAACCGTGGGTCGCCGATTTGGCCCAGAGTTCTGAAAAACGCATCCAAGATCATGACGACATCCAGGTGGTCAGCTCTGCGATATCCGGGCGGGGGCGTTCTGGCGGGATGGCGCCCTGGGTGGCGATATGGATGATCCCGGCGATGCGTTCGTTTCTGGCGAGGTTAAAGCCTTCCTCGCAGAACTGGCGGTCATGGCTGGCCCAACCTGACAGCCAATTGGCCCCCCAGCCCGCCGCCAAAGCTGCATTCAACAGCGCCAGGCAGACCGCCCCAGCGCTGTAGCTTTGCTCGATCGCTGGAATTTTCGCGCTGTCTTTCTGCACCTCGATCACCGCCACGGCCAGATGGCCCAGTTCGAATTGGCTACGGCCCTTGGCAATGTCCTCTGGTGATTTGCCCAAACGGGCGCCGACCTGGCTGGTCAGATCGGCCAGACGCGCCATAGCCGCCTTTTCAATCACCACAAATCGCCAGGGCTCTAGCTTGCCATGGTCGGGGCTACGGGCCGCAGCCTGCAACAGCGGTGCCAGTTCTGCGCGGCTGGGGGCGGGGGCGATCAGTGTCTTTGCCGGGCGAGAGCGCCGCGACAACAGGAATTGCAGGGCGGGAGCATTGGGTTGGGTCATATGTAAAGCCTTTTTACATCAATGGGCGTAATTTCGGCATCTATAGGCGGAAATTCAAGAGGAGGGGAGCGCAGTTTCTGCCCAGCCCGCCAAGAGGATGCGACTGCAGCCTTGGAGAGAGGAAAAAATATCTGGTCATGGCGCGTCTTTGCAGGCATCCCTTGACCATGGGAAAGCCAAAGAAGAAAGACCTGCCGGATCTGTCGCATCTTGCGGTCAGGGATGGGCTGATTGCCGTGAAGGTGGTGCCAAAGGCGGCAAGAAACGCCCTGACCCTGGCGGATGGCCTGATCAAGGTTACGGTGACGGCCGCGCCAGAAAATGGCAAGGCCACCGAGGCGGTGCGCCAGCTCTTGGCTCGCGCCATGGGCACGGCCAGCTCCAACCTGGAACTGCGCCGGGGCGCCACCTCCCGTAGCAAGGTCTTTGTCTATATCGGCGCAGAGCCGCGCTAAAGCATATTGCGCAACTAAAACATGCGAAATCAGATGAGTAGAGCTTGGTGCGTGACTGAAAATGAATGCGATAAGCTCTAGACCAGATCGAATCTGTCTTTGCGTCTAGGGCTTGTCCGTCACCAGGCGATAGATGCCTTCGGGCAGGTCCAGGGCGGCTGCAAGGTCTCGCACCTGGGTATAAGAGAGGGTGATCTTTTGCACTTGATCGGTGCGAGCATCCAGCTGTTCAATCGTCACACATTCGGCAAAGGCATTGAGTGTAATGTCTTCTTGCAGCGGTGTTGCGCCTTCATCCAGCAGGGTGACGGTGGTGCAGTCAAAGTCATGTTCGATACTAAACATGGCTCATAGGGTGCCCCGATTTCCAAAGACTTGCAAGGCCATAGCGGGGCTGCCAAAAGCGTCCCCTGGTTGGGCCGGTGGGGACAATGCCGCGAACTGTGATTGTACCCCAGGCTCAATGCGGCTTATGATCCATGGTAGCAGCAGGGAACCCGATATGCGCCGTCCAATTTCCAAACTGGCTCTTGCCGTCACTTTTTCATTTCTGGCGGGCTGCGGCATTGACATCGATGCGCCCCCTCCCGGTTCAGCGGGGGGTGGGGGTTCGGTGGCTCCGCAGGTTGCAGGCATGGCCCCTGCGCAGTCGCAGCAGGCCTTTGCCACGGTCAGCCGCAGCGTGGAACCGGTGGCCGAACGCAGCTGCCGCGAATTGTCCAAGGGGGTGAACTGCGATTTCCTGATCCGGATAGAGCCGAACCCGAATGCGCCGCCAAACGCCTATCAAAGCCTTGATAAATCCGGGCGGCCGGTGATCACCTTTACCCAGTCAATGCTGGGGCAGATCGCCAACCGGGATGAACTGGCCTTTGTCATGTCGCATGAGGCGGCGCATCACATCCGTGGCCATCTGGCGCGCCAGCAGCAAAATGCCGTTGCCGGTGCCGTTTTGCTGGCGGGCCTGGCAAGCCTGGCCGGGGCCACGGCGGCAGATGTGTCGGCGGCTCAGGACATCGGGGCCAGTGTTGGCGCGCGCAGCTACTCAAAGAATTTTGAGCTGGAGGCCGATGAACTGGGCACGCTGATCACCTATAAAGCCGGGTATCGCCCCAGTGTTGGCGTCCAGTTCTTTTATCGTCTGCCCGATCCGGGGGATCGCTTTTTGGGCAGCCATCCCGCCAATCCCGATAGGGTGCGCGTGGTGCAGCAGACCATTCAACGCTATGGCCTGAACTGAGCCTTCACAGTGCAAAACGGACGGCCCCTGATGACCTCGACTGACACCTCTACCATACCGCTGACCCAGCTGGGGGTGGTTTTGACGGATCGTGGCTCGCGCTATGCGGTGACGGGCGCGCCTGTGACATCGCGCGCGCAGGTCGATCAGGTGCTTGCCAGCCTGAAAGAGGATCGCAGCTACGCCAAGGCAACCCATAACACCTGGGCGGCCCTGTTGCCGACTGGCGGGCTAAAGGCGGATGATGGCGAAAGCGGCGCGGGCATGGTGATCCTGCGGATGCTGGAACGCGCAGAGCTGCGCGAACATGTCATCATCGTGACACGCTGGTACGGCGGTAAGAAGCTGGGTGGCGATCGGTTCCGCCGGGTGCAGGATGCGGTACGCGCCTATCTGGAACACCGCGCGGAATAAGTGGCCTTTGGGCCGCCTCTGCTCCCTGTGGCGTGCTTTCTGGGGCGGCCTGGTCTGGCGTTGATCTGCATCAAAGTAAGCGTGCCCTCTGCTGCTAGGTTGTTTTCCAGCAACGATAGAAGGGGGAAAAACCATGTCTGACCTTCCAACACTCACGCGACATGCGGCCCTGTTTGATGACATGGGGCAGGCCCTTGGGCTGGATCTTCAGGAAGAGGCCATTTCCGGGCGGCTGCAGTTTGACGAGATCTGCGAGGCGGTACTGCGGTGCGGCCGCTGTGCCCATCCAGGGCACTGCGCGGCACAGCTCGCGCGGGGGGCAAATGGGCTTGCTGTCGCACCCGACTATTGCCGCAACCGTGATCTGCTGGGCTTCCTGAAAGAGGCAGTCGCCTGATCCGCTCGGGTTGGCCTGATCACCGCCACTCGCCACAGTAAAGGAGCTTTGACATGCACCCTCTTGGGGAGCCAATGCAGCATCTGCAACTATTGGCCCGGATGGCGAAGGCCCTGGGCGTGGATCTGACCGAAGCCTTTCACCGGGGCGAGATCAGCGCCGAAGACTGGGCTGAGATGATCACCTCTTGTTGTGGATGCGATGGGCCAGAGGGCTGCAAAAGGTGGCTGGACGCGCAGGAACGGGCCGGGGGCGCGGTACCTGCGGGTCTGCCATTGGGCCAGTGCTGCAACGCTGCGCGCCTGTTGCACCTGCGCGAAGGATCCCCCTAGCGGCGGCAATCCATGACAGACTGGCAGATCTGTATCAAACAGGTCAGCGTCCCTGCATCCCGAAAACTCGCTGCCAGAGCAGATCTATCCCCGGATGCACCCCCAAAGGTCATATTCGCCAGCCTCGTCCACCTCGACCGTCACCAGATCGCCGACCGACAGCCCATCGGTGCCCTCGTCGATGAACAGGTTGCCGTCTATTTCCGGCGCGTCTGCCTTGGTGCGACACGTGGCGATGCCGTCTTCGTCGATGTCGTCAACAATCACTTGGCAGATCTGGCCGACCTTGGCCTGTAGTTTGGCCTCGGAAATGGCCTGCGCCTTTGCCATGAAGCGTTCCCAGCGCTCTTGCTTGACGTCTTCGCCCACATGATCGGGCAGCGCGTTCGAGCGCGCACCCGCGACGTTTTCGTATTTAAAGCAACCAACCCGATCCAGCTGCGCCTCATCCATCCAGTCCAGAAGATGCTGGAACTCGGCCTCGGTTTCACCGGGGTAGCCCACGATAAATGTCGAGCGCAGGGTGATATCGGGGCAGATCGCGCGCCAGGCGGCGATTTCGGTCAGGGTTTTTGCGGTATGGGCGGGGCGCGCCATGCGTTTCAGCACATCCGGGTGGGAATGCTGAAACGGGATATCCATATAGGGCAGCAAGGCATTGTCCGGGTCGGCCATCAGCGGGATCAGGTCGCGCACATGCGGATAGGGATAGACATAGTGCAGCCGGATCCACAGTTCATCCGCCGGGGCCAGCTTGCCCAGTTCGCGCGATAGATCCAGGATGTGGCTGCGGACTTCTTCGCCGTTCCACGGGTTCACGTCGTATTTGCGGTCCAGCCCATAGGCCGAAGTATCCTGGCTGATCACCAGGAGTTCGCGCACGCCGGCTTTGACCAGCTTGTCTGCCTCGCGCAGCACCGCATGGGCGGGACGCGAGGCCAGCTTGCCGCGCATATCGGGGATGATGCAAAATTTGCACTTGTGGTTGCAGCCCTCTGAAATCTTCAGATAACTGAAGTGGCGGGGCGTCAGCTGCACGCCGGTAGCAGGCAGCAGATCGATAAAGGGGTTGGGGTCGGCCGGCACAGCGGCATGTACCGCATCCAGCACCTGTTCGTATTGATGCGGGCCGGTGACGGCCAGAATACGTGGGTGATGCTCGCGGATGTAATCGGGTTCAGCCCCCAGACAGCCGGTCACGATGACCTTGCCGTTTTCCTTCAGCGCTTCGCCAATTGCTTCCAGGCTTTCGGCCTTGGCACTGTCGAGAAAACCGCAGGTATTGACGATCACCGCGTCGGCACCGGCATAGTCTGGCGAGATGCCATAGCCTTCGGCACGCAGCCGGGTGAGAATCCGTTCACTGTCGACCAGGGCCTTGGGGCAGCCAAGAGAGACCATGCCAAGGGTGGGCTGGCCCGCGCGGGCGGGCTCTCCCAGGATGGCTTTGGGGGCGAGGTCGGGGCGAAGCTCTGGCGGATTGCTGGTCATGGCTGCGCATATAGTACGGGCGGGCGCCTTTGGGAATGGAGGATTTGCATCCAGGCCCGGCGATGTCTCTGCGGCCTTTGCGCCTTGATTGGCCCCAGAGGGCGAGGCAAGCGGCGTAAAAGCCTTGCATTGCTGCATTGCACCTGCTGTGGCTTGCGCTAATCTGTTTGAAATCAAGGGGCAGGAGCAGAGCATGCGGTGGGTTTTTCGGATATTGGGCGCTTTGGTCGCGACGGTCATGGTTCTGGTGGCGCTGGTCTTTATGTTGCCGGGAGAGAAAGTCGCAGGTCTGGCGGCGGATCAGATCGAGGCCCAAACGGGGCGGCGCCTGACATTTCACGGTGATGTGCGCTTTACGATTTGGCCGATTCTCGGGGTGAAATCCGAGGCGGTCACCCTGTCCAACGCGGACTGGGCCGGGCCTGAGCCCATGTTGACTGCTGAACGCCTGTCGATTGGGATCTCGGCCTCTGATCTTTTGCTGGGCAGGGTCCGCGTCACCGAGGTTTCGGCGCTGTTGCCGCATCTGAACCTGAGCGAGCGAGAGGGTGGCCTGGGCAACTGGGTGTTGCAGGGCGGCGGCGCTGCAGCCTCTGCAGGCGGTGGCGGGCAACCGCAGACACAACAGGCAGATATTCCGGCTGTCAGCATCGAAAAGCTGACCCTCGCCGGGGCCTCTGTGCGCTATCGCCCGCACCAGGGGAAGCCGATTGAACTGTCGGCTATGGATCTGGTTTTGAACTGGCCGGACCCCAGTGGCACCGTCAATGTTGATCTGAACTTCCTTCCCCTTGGCGCACCCATGCGGGTGCAGGCCGAGGTCGGCACCTTTGCCTCGTTCCTGAGCGGCAATGTTGCCTCGGTCGGGGCCACGGTTTCGGCGGATGGCGGTATGCTGCGCTTTGACGGGCGGGCCGATCTGACCGGGGCAGCAACCGGGCGGGTCACCGCCAAGGCCACAAATACCAGTGCCTTTCTCGCGGCCTTTGGCCAGGCTGGCATCACCCTGCCACGCGGGCTGGGCCAGGCGCTGAGCCTGGGTGCGGATGCAACCTATACCATAGATGGCCGCCTGGCCCTGCGGGATATGGCGTTGGATCTGGATGGCAACCAGCTGCAAGGGGCGCTGGACTTGACCCTGGCAGAGGTGCCGCAATTCACCGCGCAGCTGAACGGCACGCATTTGCAGGTGCCGGGGCTTTTGCCTGCTGCACCCGGGGGGGGATCCGGCGCGCCATCCGGTGGGGCGGCGGCCAGCTCGGCGGGCTGGTCAAAAGAGGCGATAGATGCCGCAGCGCTGGGGCTGGCCAATGGCACGGCGGTGCTGAGCTTCCAGAGCCTGAAGGCGGCTGGCTATGAGTTGGGTGCCAGCAAGCTGTCGCTGACCCTGGATCGGGCGCGCGGGGTGCTGAAATTGCAACCGGCAGCGCTGTTTGATGGGCTGGTGCAGGGGCAGGTGGTGGCCAATAACCGCAATGGGTTTTCGACCGGTGGCAAGCTGAGTTTTAGCAGCATCCGGTTGGAAAAGGCGTTGAGCCAGGTGGCAGGTTATGACCGGATGAACGGCGAAGCCCTGGGGGAGCTGGAGTTTCTTGCCTCTGGCAACACAGTGGATGCGCTGATGCACTCGCTCTCGGGAAAGGGCTGGCTAGAGGTCAACAAGGGCTTCTTTTCGGGATTTGACCTTGAGGGGCTGATGCGGTCTGGCAAGGGCAATGGCGGTAGCACGGTGTTTGACCAGTTGACCGGCAGCTATGACATCACGCAGGGGAACCTGCAAAACGATGATCTTCTGCTAACTCTCAAGGGGTTGCGGGCCGAGGGTGCCGGGCGGATCGGGCTGGGAACGCGGGATATCGACTATCTGTTTTCGCCCACGATTGCCGGGGTGAATGGCGGCAATGGTTTGACAATTCCCGTTTCGATCACCGGTCCCTGGGCCGACCCCAAGATCCGCCCCGATCTGAAAAACGCGCTGCAACCGCAGATCGACGAGGTGGAAGCCGAAGCCAAGGAGCGCCTGCGTGAAAAGCTGAGTGAAGAGCTCGAAACAGAGATTGCGCCAGAGCAGGACCTGAACGAGGTGATCCGCGACCGCATCGAGCAAGAGGCCAAGGATCAGTTGCAGCGCCTATTGTTGGGCGATTGACACGGGCGGAAGCGCGCGCCTGTTATATTGGCCCGCCTTGCGGCGGGACAGGTCAAGCAAAAGGGCCTGCCGTTCGGCAGGCCCTTTTGCGATTGGCGACCCTGGCTGAAGAGCCATGATCGGCAGATCGGATCAGATGGTTTGGTCGTAATCACCGACCAGGGGTTCGCTGCGGATCACCGCGTCGATATCGGCAAAGATAGCGCGCATTTCTTCTTCACTGTCTGAGCTTTCGCAGACCACAACCAGGTTTGGTGTATTGGAGGAGGCCCGGACCAAGCCCCAGGAGCCATTGTCGAGGATCACACGGGCACCATTTACGGTGACAACCTCTTTGATGGCGCGCCCGGCGATGGTCTCTTTGGCTGCGTGTTTGGCGACCAGTTTTTCGACCAAGCGGTCCAGTACGGTGTATTTTTCCGTGTCGGCGCAATAGGGCGACATGGTTGGGGTCGACCAGGTCTTGGGCAAGGCCTTGCGCAGGTCCGACATCGACATATCGGGGTTGCGTTCCATCAGTTTGCAGATCTCAACCGCGACGCGCATGCCGCAGTCGTAGCCCCGGCCAAGGGGTTCGGCCAGGAAGTAGTGGCCCGATTTTTCAAAGCCCGCCAGCGCGCCGATTTCTTTCACCCGGCGCTTCATGTGGCTGTGGCCGGTTTTCCAGTAATCTGCTGTGACGCCGTTTTTGATCAGTTCCGGATCTGAGGCAAACAGGCCGGTGGATTTCACATCGGCCACAAAGGTCGCGTTGGGATAGATCTTGCTGAGGTCGCGCGCCATGATGACGCCGACCTTATCGGCAAAGATCTCTTCGCCTTCGTCATCCACCACGCCGCAACGATCACCGTCACCATCAAACCCCAGCGCCATATCAGCACCCGACGCTTTGACGCTGGCAGACATGTCATGCAGCATCTCCATGGCTTCGGGGTTGGGGTTGTAGTGGGGGAAGGTGTAGTCCAGCTTGTTGTGGCTGGGCACCACTTCGACGCCGATCCGCTCAAACAGTTCTGGCCCAAAGGCAGAGGCGGTGCCATTGCCGGTGGCGCAGACTACCTTGAGTTTGCGGGTCATTTTGAAATCGCCAACCAGATCGTCGAGATAGGCCTCTTTGACGCCATCGACAAATTCATAGGATCCGCCTGCGCGGGCCTCGCCTTCGCCGTTCAGGACAATTTCGCGCAGTTCTGACATTTCGTCCGGGCCATGGGTGAGGGGGCGTTCAAATCCCATCTTCACCCCGGTCCAGCCATTGGGGTTGTGGCTGGCGGTGACCATGGCAACCGCGGGAACATCGAGGTGGAACTGGGCGAAATAGGCCATGGGCGACACGGCCGGGCCGATGTCCTTGACCTGAATGCCCGCCTGTATCAGGCCCAGAATAAGTGCCTGTTTGATCGTCAAAGAATAGTCGCGGTAATCATTGGCCACGACAATTACCGGGGGAATGCCCCGGCGATGCATCTGGGTACCCAGGCCAAGGCCGAGCGCCGTCATACCGGGCAAGTTGATTTCTTCGGGGTATTTCCAACGGGCATCATATTCGCGAAAGCCGGTGGGGGTAATCATCGGGTCGCGCAAAAAATTCCAAGTGTTTGGGTGCACCGGAGAGCTTGGTTTCTTCATCTTCAAAAAAATCCCTTTTGGGCTCAAATATGAATGGGGTTGGCTTTGGCGAGCGCATCAAAGGCCATCAAGGTCTCGATAAGTTTCGGCATCTGATCGAGGTAAATCATGTTTGGCCCATCGCAGGGGGCATTGTCCGGGTCCTGGTGGGTTTCCATAAAGACCGATGCAATGCCAGTCGACACGGCGGCGCGGGCCAGAACCGGGGCAAATTCACGCTGGCCGCCCGATGCACCGCCAAGACCGCCGGGCTGGGCCACGGCATGGGTGGCATCCATCACCACCGGATAACCGGTGCGCGCCATTTCCGGCAGGCTCTGCATGTCGACAACCAGGCGGTTGTAGCCAAAAGAGACACCGCGTTCGGTCAGCATGATGCGGGTATTGCCGGTGCTTTCGATCTTGGCGACGACATTGGGCATGTCCCAGGGGGCCAGAAACTGGCCTTTTTTGACATTGATCACCGCACCAGTGCGCCCTGCCGCCAGCAAGAGCGAGGTCTGGCGGCACAGGAACGCCGGGATCTGCAGGATGTCGACAACGGCTGCAACGGGGTCACAGTGCTCGGCCTCGTGGATATCGGTGAGCACAGGCACGCCGATGGCGTCCTTGACGGATTGCAGCACCTCCAGCCCCTTGTCGAGGCCAAGCGCAGGCTTGGCATTGATCGAGGTGCGGTTGGCCTTGTCGTAAGAGCCCTTGAAGACATATTGCGCCCCGGCCTTGTCACAGGCCTCTTTCAGGGTGCCTGCAATCATCTGGGCGTGATCTGCGCTCTCGAGTTGGCAGGGACCAGCCAGAATGGTCAGGGGGCGATCATTGCCAATGGAGAGGTCGGCGACTTGGATGTTTTTCATGACTTACGATGAAACCTGTTCCCGGAGAATGGATGCTGTGAGTGAACACAACAGATAGATACCGGAAAAGATCAGGAATGCCAAAATCGTATTTTCAAACTTGCGCGGATAGGAGGCTTCTTGGCTTGCGACGGGGGCAACCGCGGTGGTCAGATACCGCACTTGGCGGTTGGCCTCCATACGGGTCGATTCCACTTGCTGCAAAGCCGATTGCAGCATCAAATCGCGGGTGGCGAGGTCGGCCTGGGCCATCTGGATTTGCACCCGTGAATTGGCCAGCGAATTTTCGCCTTCCGAGGCATCGGTCATGCGGTCATTCAGCCGATTGATCACCACAGCCAGACGCGCGATATCGGCCTCGACACCGTCGACCTTGGCACGGTTGGGCCGGGTATTGTCCATCAGGGCGGCCAGTTCCAGCTCTTTTTGCTGCAGCTGCACCTCAAAGGTGTTGATCTGCGAGCGCAGCGACAGGATGACCCCTTCAGGATCCAGTACCGTGCCATCTTGTTGCAGCTCGACCAGGCGGCGCTGGGCTTCGCGGCGTTTGGTTTCGGCCAGCACCAGGGCTGCTTCGGATTCGCGCACCTGATCAGAGCGCTTTTGTTCCGACAGGTGATTCACCTCTTCCTGGGCATAGGCAATCAGGCGACGAGAAAAATCAGCCGAGACGTTGGGATCTGCGGCTGAGACCTCCATGCGGACCACGCCTTCGGTGGGGTCATAGCCGATTTTCACATTGCGCTTGTAGGTTTTATAGGCCTGTTCATTGGTTGCATTCGGATCCAGCCGCTGGATCGGGTCGATCCAATCCTGAGAGAAATGGGATTTGAAGCCGACTTCATCATCTAGGCGGAGCATGGCGCCCTTGGATTCCAGGTAGCCTTGTACCGCGATGGAATCCTGGCTGGTGGCAAACTGGGTGCCACTTAGCAAGCCGCTGACAGCGCCGGCACCATCAGCCTTTAGCACCAGAAAGGCGGATTTTGTGGCATACATCGGGGTGGCGACAGCGTAAAAGAAATAGCCGGTGATGAGGGTTGGCAGCATGACAAAAAAGGCCAAGCGCCCCATCAACAGAACCAGTTTGCGACGGCGCCGCCTGGCGATATCTTGCTGAATTTCCTGAATTTCCCGGTTGCGTCGTTCTGCCGGGCTTAGGTCGGTGGCGGGCAGATTGGTCTTGGCTGCAGGCACGGTTTGCGGCAGCTGCACCCGGTTGTCGGTGCCCGGAACATTGTCCGGCATTGCCTTGTTCTGCGGCACCACCAGTTCCAGCATGTTGGCGCGTTTGAAGGGATCAATGCCGTTTTCACGCAGCAGCCGTACCGCATCAAAATCCGAGGTGGCAGGCAGGTTATGCTTTTGTGCGACGCGGCGCGCCATGCGCAATTGCCGCCCCGTCAGCCCCTCGCTTCGGATCGCATCCATGTCGGTTTCCAGCCGGGTTTCACGGGCCGAACTGATCTCGCCTGACTGGGCAGTCCCCGATTTTGGCGCGGCCTTACCCCTGTCGGGCCCAGACTGTGCCTGGCTGGCAGAGCCGCTGCCCTGCGCAGCATCAGATGGTGCTGCATCAGCCTGCCGAGAGCTGGCTGTGGCGGCCACCTGGGCAGAGGCGCTGGCGGCACCGGCACTGCTTTGGGCATTCGGTGCCGGGACCGCACGTGCTGCTGCCGGCTGTGCTGCGGGGCTGGCCCCCGGGGCAGCAGGGTTGCGGCGGATTCTGAACTTTTTAGCCTTGGGTTTGATAGTCATAGAGCTGTTTCGCTTCTTCCAAGGTTTCAAACTGATTTAATTGCCCGTCCAGCAGCACAGCCGCCGAGCGGGCAAATTTTTCCAAGGTCTTCGCCTGATGCGAGACGATGATGATGGTGGTGGTCTGCAAGCGTTCCTGCAGGATCGCGCCAGCCTTTTTGTTGAACTCCACATCAGTGGTGCTCGGCATGCCTTCGTCGATCAAGTAGATGTCAAAGTCCAGAGCCAGCATCAGAGAAAAGCTGAAGCGGGCGCGCATGCCCGAAGAATAGGTGCCGATGGGCTGGTCGAAATATTCCCCCAGACCACAAAGCCAGCGGCAATAGGCTTCGACATAGTCGGGGTCCAGACCGTAAAGATTGGCGATATAGCGCGCGTTGGCCAGGGCAGAGAGGCGGCTGACCACGCCCCCCATGAAGCCAAGCGGAAAAGAGATCTTGCAGCCGCGCCTGATTTCGCCCTCATCAGGTTTTTCCAGCCCGGCCATCATATTGATCAGGGTTGTCTTGCCCGTGCCATTTGGGGCTAGGATGCCAAGAGATTTGCCTATCTCAACCCGAAAAGAGGCCTGGTCGAGGATGACCTTGCGCTGGGTTCCAGTCCAGAAGGACTTGCTGACATTTTCAAATTCAAGCATCTTTTGTTCCGGTTGGTACTGGTAGTCGGCTGGCTTTTTGCCTTTGTGCTGGCGCGTTGGGGTGAAGAATATATCAGGAATGTTAAGGGTATGGCCGCTGACTTGGGCTTTATTATGTCGAATTATGGCATAATTATTCAATCATTGAGTAACCATTTGGGCTAAATTCAAGCTGCTCCCTTCGCGAAACGATGGTGCTTTGGGTTTATTAACTGTTTTTGTTTTGGAAACAATGAATCCTGCGCAGAGCCATGCAAATATCTCTGTAGTGACAAGGGCGGGTTGGCGCCGAGGAAGCAGCGTCGCAATCGCGCGCGATGTGGCAGACAGGGGCAAATGCGCGCCGGATCAGTCGTCGGGCCGCGATGAACAGGAGGGAAGGATGCAGGCGGAAGAGCTTTGTGCGCAGATCAGCGCCTGCCGAATTTGTGCCGACCGGTTTGCCAAGACGCAGACTGCGCACCAGCCGCGCCCGGTGGCCTGGTTTGCCACTGGCGCGCGCATCCTGATTGCGGGGCAGGCACCGGGGCTGCGGGTGCATGACAGCGGTCGCCCCTTTACCGATGCCTCGGGGGATCGTTTACGCGACTGGTTGGGGCTGGAGGAGGCGCAGTTTTATGATCGTGCACAGGTGGCTATCGTGCCCATGGCCTTTTGCTTTCCCGGCTATAACCGGCAGAAATCGGATCTGCCGCCGCCGCCGATCTGTGCCCGCACTTGGCACGACAAGGTGCTGCAGGCGCTGCCCAATATAGAACTGACGGTTCTGGCTGGTGGCCATGCGCAGGGCTATCATCTGCAAGGCATGGCCCCAGTCAATCAACGCGTTGCCGCTTGGCGGGACTATGCGCCGCGCGTCTTTCCCTTGCCTCATCCCTCTTGGCGCAATACCGGGTGGGTGAAACAAAACCCCTGGTTCGAGGCAGACTTGCTGCCGGTGCTGCGGGGGCGGGTAAAGGAACTGATGAGATGAGCGAGACAACCCCACTGGATCAGGCCCATGCAGCCATGCAGGCCGCGCCGGAGGATGATGGTGCCAGGCTGCGCTTTTATGAGCGCCTGGCGGATAGTGAACTCTTTATGATGCTGAGCCAGGAGGCCGATGGTGATCGCATCTCACCGGAGCTGTTTGAGACTCCAGAGGGGCAGTTTGTTCTGGTCTTTGACCGCGAAGACAGGCTGGCACAGTTTGCCGGGCGTGCGGTGCCCTATGCCGGGCTGGCCGGGCGCGGGGTGGTCGAAATGCTGGCGGGCCAGGGGATTGGCCTTGGGGTGAACCTGGAGGTTGCGCCCTCTTCGACGCTGCTGGCGGCGCAGGCGGTTACTTGGCTGCACGAGACTCTGCAGAACGTGCCAGATCAGGTGGAGGCGGCGATCGAAGAGCTCTTGCCGCCTGGCGGTCTGCCCGAGGTTCTGTTGGGGGCCCTGGATGCCAAACTGGCAACCGCTACGGGATTGGCCGCATCTGCCTATCTGGTCTCTCTGCGCTATCAGGGCGGCGGACAGGGGCATTTGCTGGGCTTTGTCGATGCCAAGCCCGAGGCAGAAGGCGCCCTGGCCAAAGCGGTTGGCGAGGCGCTGACCTTTTCAGGCATTGCCGCTGGGGCCTTGGATGTTGGATTCTTCGCCGGGTCGGATCAGATGGCAGCCCGGCTGGCACGGGTTGGCTTGCGGTTTGATCTGCCACTGCCGGAAGAGCCAAAGATCTACCAGCCGCGCATTCCGGGCGGTGACCCGGAGAGCCCGCCAATCCTGAAATAATTGGGCCGACAGAACGTCATGTCGGCGGCTTTGGTGCTTGATCATCTCGCAGGGGAGGGCTCCCGCCCGTCATCGCCCCTTGCGGGGCTCTTCCCGTTGGGCCCAGCGCCGCGCGATGCGCGGCGACAGTGGCTGGCGACAGCGGGCGGCAAGAGCCTAAGTGCCGCGATTTGTTGTGGCCTTGCACGGGGTTGGGGTGCCGTTTCGGGCTTTGCCGATCTGGCGACGGCGAGATGCGGGCATGTCCCGCTGGCGCAAATGCCGTGGCCACCAGCCATTGCGCCGCGCAGTATTGCGGTAGTGCACTGCGCCTTGGCGCAGTGCCGGGCCCAAGGCCATTGAGGTCATTTGGCCTTGGCCAAATGACCTCTGGGCGCGGGAGCCCCTCGCTTGCCCGCGTCCTGGCGTTAGCTGTTGTTTTCTAGCGTTTCCAGCTTATCCTGCGTGCGGGTTTCAAAGTCACTGGCGTCGTGGCGCTCGTGTAGCTGGGTATGTGGCTCGCCAAAGGTGCGGTTGACCATGCGACCACGGCTGACGGCGGGGCGGGCGTCGATCTCTTTTGCCCAGCGCATAACGTGCTCGTAGGATGCCACATCGAGGAATTCGGCCGCGCTATACAGCCGTCCCAGGACCAGCTGGCCGTACCAGGGCCAGATCGCAATATCGGCAATGCTGTAGTCCTCGCCGGCGATAAAGCGGTTGTTAGCCAGCTGTCGGTTCAGCACATCCAGCTGACGTTTGGTTTCCATGGCAAAGCGGTCGATCGGGTACTGCCATTTTTCCGGTGCATAGGCGTAGAAGTGGCCAAAGCCGCCGCCCAAATAGGGCGCACTGCCCATCTGCCAGAACAGCCAGTTCATCACTTCGGTTCGGGCCGGGCCTGATGCAGGTAGGAATTCGCCAAACTTTTCCGCCAGATGCACCAGCATTGAACCGGATTCAAACACCCGCAGAGGGGTCTCTCCGGTCAGATCATGCAGGGCAGGAATTTTGGAATTGGGATTGATCGAAACAAAATCAGAGCCAAACTGATCGCCTTCACCGATATTGATCAGCCAGGCATCATATTCCGCGCCGCTATGGCCCTTGGCCAGCAGCTCTTCCAGCATCACCGTGACCTTGACCCCATTGGGCGTCGCCAGTGAATATAGCTGGAAGGGGTGCTTGCCGATGGGCAATTCCTTGTCATGGGTCGGGCCGGAAATGGGGCGGTTGATCGAGGCAAACTGACCGCCATTGCCCTTTTCCCAAGTCCAGACTGCTGGCGGGGTGTAGGTTGTATCGCTCATCTTGTGAAAACCCTGTCTTATGTAAGTGATGGCCCGTGCGCCGCAAAACGCCAGACCGCTGCGTGGGATAGATAAGACCCTTGCTGAATATTCCAATGACTGGAAGGTCTATTCTGATCAACTTTTTGCGTCATCACAAAAACGCCGGGGAAGACACAGTGGCGTGAGCCCCAGTTTCGCGGTGCTTGGGAACCGGCTAGCGTGCTGCTATGCTGGGCTGATCTGCCTGTCTGCTGCGGCTTTGGCTTCCGCAGGTATGAATGTTGAACAAATAGATGGGAGAGTGAGCATGATGAAAAGACTTGCATATGCAGCCCTGGCGGCCTTGAGCTTGGGCTTGCCAGCCTTTGCCGGCGAACAATTTGTAGACCAGACCGGCTTTGCCGTCTCCGGCTATGACGTGGTGGCCTATCGCAGCCTCGAGCAGAGCCCGGTTGGCACGATGCAGGCGGCAGCCGTTCCGGGGCGGGCGAATATCACCGCAGAGTACAATGGCGCGACATTCGCCTTTGCCAGTCTGGAGAACCGCGACAAGTTCCTGGAAAACCCCGCATATTTTGCACCGCAATACGATGGCCACTGCGCCTATGGGGTCTCAAAGGGGGGCAAGGTGCCGGGAAACCCCAATCTGTGGCGCATCGTGGATGACCGGCTGTACCTCAATATCACCAAGAATGTTGTTGGCTTCTGGGAAGAAGATATCCCCGGAAATATTACTCTGGCCGAAGAAAACTGGCCGGGGATCGAGCCAGATGAGGCCTCTGAAAACCCAATTCCCAATTTCACCTCTCAGGCGCCAGCGCAATAGAGCCGCGACCGCAGGTGAGGCAGGTGAGGCAGGTGAGGCAGAATAGCCTGGCCCCGCATAGCAAAAGCCCCGCGCCATAGGCTGCGGGGCTTTTATTACAGTGGATCACCGCGGACGAATACTTGCGCTTGTTTTAGCTGCGCAATACTGGTCACCACTTTTGCACGAGTTGCTCTAACGTTTGCGGTCGCGGCGGGCACTCATCGGCTGGAAGGCGACGCCAACATGCGCCTCGCAATAGGGTTTGCCCTGTTGCACCGGCAGGCCGCAGAACCAGAAATCTTCGGTGGCGGGGTCGCCAACGGGCCATTTGCAGGTGCGCTCGGTCAAGTCCATCAGCGACAGTTTCTTGGCTTTTTTCTCGACTTCATTGACCTTGGCCAGGGCCTCGGGGCTGATTTCGTTGGCCGAGGGCTGCGGTGGCAGCGGTTGGCCTGCCGGGATGATCTGCTTGCGGGCAGGCACCACGGGGCGCGCTTCTGCGGTTGGCGCCGTATTTGCGGGCGGCGGGGTCGCAGGGCGCGCGGGCTCTGTCTTGGGTTGCGGTTTGGGCTTCGGCGCTGGCTTGGCGGCCGTCGCGGGCTTTTCCTTTGGCTCGGCTGCGGCCTTGGCACCGGTGGTCGCACGGTTGGACAGGCCGAGGCGATGCACCTTGCCAATCACCGCGTTGCGGGTCACCCCGCCCAGTTCTTTTGCGATTTGGCTGGCCGACTGACCTTCGCCCCACATCTTTTTGAGCAATTCGACGCGATCGTCTGTCCAGGACATCTGTTGCCTTCCCAAGCTAAAAGCGGCCCCAGAATCCTGTGGCCGCCATCGAGTTCCATATTCTTGCTCTATCTTAATCACTGGTGAGCGAGTTACAAGAGACCTTGCGCCTCAGAACCCAGCAGCTATGCAGGGAAAACACAACAAATGTGGGGAAATCATGCGCGACTATTCGTCAGACCAGCGGTCACAGCAGCAGAACGGCTATCAAATCTCCCTCGGAGAGCGCAGGTTTGGCCGGATCAACTGGCTGGGGTTGCAGACTCTGGCAGGGCGCGAAGTGACTCGGTTTCTGGTGGTCTGGACCCAAACTCTGCTGGCGCCACTGATGACGGCGGCCCTGTTCCTGATGATTTTCAACCTGGCCATTGGTCCCAGACGCGGTGATGTGATGGGGGTGCCCTTCCTGCATTTTCTGGCGCCAGGCATCATGATGATGACAGTGATTCAGAACGCCTTTGCCAATACATCCTCTTCGATTGTGATTTCAAAGGTGCAGGGGAATATTGTCGACACCCTGATGCCGCCGCTTTCGGGGCTTGAGATCCTGCTGGGCTATCTGGCGGGCGCGGTGGTGCGGGGTACATTGGTGGCCTGTGGCATCGGGTTGGGGCTGGCGCTGGTCTTGCAGATGATCCCGGCGCATCCGCTGGTGGCCCTGGCCTTTATCGTGCAGGGGGCGCTGTTTCTCGGTGGCCTGGGTATCGTGGCCGGTGTTTTTGCGGACAAATTTGACCAGATGGCGGCGATTACCAATTTCATCGTCACGCCCTTGGCCTTTTTGTCGGGGACTTTTTATTCGGTGCAGGCGCTGCCGCCGGTTTTGCGGACGCTGTCGCAGTTCAACCCGGTGTTTTACCTGATCGACGGGCTGCGCTTTGGCATGATTGGTACATCGGACAGCGCGCCGCTTGTGGGGATGATGATCTGCTCTGGTGCCAGCTTTGGTATCTGCCTGCTGGCCTGGGTCATGCTGCGCAGCGGTTATCGCCTCAAGGCCTGAAAGGTGGGGCTTCAGGTGTGCCCGCTGGCAGGCGCGGCCTTTGTCGCCCTTCGCGCCAGGCCAGCACCGCTGCCCCAGTCAGGATTGTACCAGCCCCTGCAAGGGTGACGGCATCCGGTATGACGCCAAAGCCGAGATAGTCATAGAGACTGGCAAAGATCAGCGTCGCATAGCTGAAGGGCGCCACAAAGGACGCATCTGCCCGCGCCATACCATTGATGAAACAGGCCTGGGCGCAGGCCATCAAGGTGCCAAGCGCCGCCAAAGTGCTCCATTGCATTGGGGTTGGCGCTTGCCAAACCGGAAACACTGCCACGGTGGCGATCACCATTCCCAGCGCATTGTTGAACCACAGCACCTGCAGCGGGTGTTCGCGCCCAGCGAGCTTTTTGATAAAGATCAGCTCTAATCCGATCACCGCAGCGGCGCTCAGCGCCAGCAGGGCAGAGGGCTGAAAACTGGCCCCGGTGGGGCGCAGCAGGATCATCGCCCCTAGCAGAGCCAGCCCCGCCGCGCCCCAGCGCCAGCGGCCCACCCGTTCCCCCAGCAGCGGGATCGCCAGCAGCATGGCAAAGACCGGGTTCAAAAAGGCAATTGCGGTGGCATCTGCCAGCGGGATCTGCGCGACAGCGGCAAACATCAGCGTAATACCCAGCCAGCCACAACTGGTGCGCCCCAGATGCAACCGCCATTGCGGGCGCTGCAAGCGAAAACGCAGCAGCACAACAGCGCTGGAAATCACCATAAAGGCAAAGAGAAACCGCCCATGGCTGATCTGAAGCGGGTGCAGCGGCGTGCCAAGCGTATCGGTCCCAAGGGCCTTGGCCAGCAACGTGGTTGCCGCAATAAAGACCGAGGCCATGGTGATCAGCGCGGCGGCCAAGGGTGGGTTTTGTGGTGTGACATGCATCATGATCTGCAGCTTCACCGCTTTCGCGGCATTTGCAAGAGGTCTGCTGCAAGACCCGCCCTGGCTGTTTCGACTTATCTCTGGTGGGAACAACGGCAAGGGCGGTGGCGGGGGGGGCGGCAACAGGGCGGGTGCCAAATTGTCCGTCTGCGGTGGCAAAAGGGCTTTCATTTTGTCAAATCCTCCGATATGGAGCTGTCTTATGGTCAAAGCCACGCATATCCCTTTGTTGCGACGTCGACGCCGACTGGCGTAATTCGACCACTTTGACCTATGGCCTGGCCGCTTTTGCGGCGCATTGGCACAAAACCATTCTCTCTTTCTTGACCCCTTGGCCCAGCTCATGCACTGCTTCGGCCGCAACTTGTGAAAAAGGATGATCCCGATGATCCCATCCGTACTGCCCACCTACAATCGCGCTCCGTTGGAGTTTGTCAAAGGCGAAGGTTCCTGGCTGTTTGAGGCGGATGGGCGCCGCTTTCTGGATCTCGGCTCTGGGATTGCGGTGAACGCTTTGGGCCATGCGAACCCAAAGCTGGTCGAGGTGCTGAGCGCACAGGCGCAGAATCTTTGGCATGTCTCCAACCTCTACAAGATACCGCAGCAGGAAAAGCTCGCCGATCTGCTGGTCGAACACAGCTTTGCCGATACGGTGTTCTTTACCAATTCCGGCACCGAAGCCTGTGAATTGGCCGTCAAGATGGCGCGCAAGTATTTCTATGACAAAGGCCAGCCAGAGCGGGTAGAGATTATCACCTTTGATGGCTCTTTTCATGGCCGCTCCTCGGCGGGGATCGCGGCGGCGGGGACCGAAAAAATGGTCAAGGGATTTGGCCCGCTCCTACCGGGCTTTGTGCATCTGACCTTTGGCGACATGGATGGCCTGACCAGTGCCATCAGCGATCAAACCGCTGCGGTCCTGATTGAACCGATACAGGGCGAGGGCGGCATTCGCCCGCTGCCGGATGCCGAATTGAAAGCGCTGCGTCAGATCTGCGATGCGGCGGGCATTCTGCTGATCCTGGACGAGGTGCAATGCGGTGTCGGGCGGACAGGTAAATTCTTTGCCCATGAATGGGCCGGGGTCACGCCCGACATCATGATGGTGGCCAAGGGCATTGGCGGCGGCTTTCCCCTAGGCGCGGTGTTGGCCACGGAAGAGGCGGCCTCGGGCATGACTGCGGGCACCCATGGATCCACCTATGGCGGCAACCCGTTGGGCTGTGCCGTTGGTTGCGCGGTGGTCGAAGAGGTGATGGCACCGGGCTTCCTTGCGGAGGTGAACCGGCGGGCAGGTCTGTTTCAGCAAAAACTGGAAGGCCTGGTTGCTGCCCACCCGGATGTGTTCGAAGAGCTGCGCGGCACCGGGCTGATGCTGGGACTGAAATGCAAGGCTTTGAACATGGATGTTGTCCAAGCAGGCTACGACAATGAGGTGATCACCGTGCCGGCCGCCGACAATGTCATCCGCCTGTTGCCGCCACTCACCGTGAGCGACGACGAGATCTGCGAAGCCATCGCCCGTCTGGACAAGGCCGCCACCCAGGTGGCAAGCGCCTGAATTTCCAATCTTACCTTTCCCCGTTAGCAGGCAGCGGCCTGCGGGGCTGATATGAAAAGCGAATACCCCATGAACCACTTTCTTGATATTCACAAAACCAGTGCCGCCGATCTGCACGGCATTATCGACCAAGCCAAGACGATGAAACAGGCGCGCCAGGGGCGCCCCAAGGGCATGCTGGATGACGAACTGCCCCTGGCTGGCCAGATGGTGGCCCTGATCTTTGAAAAACCATCAACCCGGACGCGCATTTCCTTTGACGTGGGGGTGCGCCAGATGGGCGGTCAGAGCATGGTGCTGTCTGGCAAGGATATGCAGCTGGGCCATGGTGAAACCATTGCGGATACCGCGCGGGTGATGTCGCGCTATGTCGATCTGATCATGATCCGTACCTTTGACGAAACCGTGCTGACCGAAATGGCGGAATATGCCACGGTGCCGGTGATCAACGGGCTGACTGATCGCACCCATCCCTGCCAGATCATGGCAGATATCCAGACCTATGAAGAACACCGCGGCCCGATTAAGGGCAAGAAGGTGGTCTGGGCGGGCGACGGCAATAATGTCTGTGCGTCTTTCCTGCATGCGGCGGCGCAGTTTGGTTTTGATCTGACTTTCACCGGCCCTGCACAGCTGGACCCAGAGGAGGAATTTGTTGGCCTCGCGCGCAAGGCGGGCTGCAAGGTGGTGATCGAACGGGATGCGGTCAAGGCGGTAACTGGCGCCGATCTGGTGGTGGCCGATACCTGGGTCAGCATGCATGACAGCCAGTCCTCTAAAGAGCGGCGGCACAATATGCTGCGCCCCTATCAGATCAATGATGCGCTGATGGCCCATGCAAAGGATGATGCGCTCTTCATGCACTGCCTGCCCGCGCACCGCGAAGAAGAGGTGACCTCTTCGGTGATGGATGGCCCGCAGTCGGTGATCTTTGACGAGGCCGAAAATCGTCTGCACGCTCAAAAAGCCATCATGCGCTGGTGTCTGGGCGTCTGAACCGCCTGGGGGCCCGCTTGGGCCAGGCCAGAGGCTGGTAAACTAGAGAAATTTCTGCAACCCTCGCGCGACTCAGTCAGCGCGGGGGATTATTTTGCGACAAACAACAGATCAAGCCATGGGGCCAAATTGCGCGCTATTGGTGGTCGATATGCAGATGGAGATGGCAAATGTCACCGCTGCGGGACGCCCGCGCGCCAACCCTGATGCCGAAGACAATGTCGCAAGCCTGCTTGCGGGCTTTCGTGGCGCGGGGCTGCCGGTGCTGCATGTGATGCATGATGATCCGCGCCCCGAGAGCAAATTTCGCCGGGATCTGGCCTCTGGTCAGCCAATGCCCTGTGCGCAGCCGCTGGCTAGTGAAAAGCTGTTCTGGAAAACCGGGTCTTCGGGGTTTGTTGGCACCGAATTGGCCGTCACGCTAGAGGCCGAGGGGATTACCAATCTGGTTATCGTGGGCGGGGTGGCGGCGTTCTGCGTCAATTCCACCGCCCGTTCGGCGGCCAATCTTGGCTTCCAGATCGAGGTGGTCGAAGATGCCCTGATCGCCTTTGCAATGCCCGCGCGAAAAGGCGGAGACATTGATGCGGACCTGGTGCTTGAGGTCACGCTTTCGGGTTTAGCGGCGGGCTTTGGCGCGGTGGTGCCCACGGCAGAGGTTTTGGCGCGACTAAGCGTTGCCGCATGACCGCCCCCGGCCCCAGGGCACTGCGTATCGCGGTGGCGGGGGTCAGCCCAATTACGCATGCTTTGGGCTGTCGGCAAGGCATTCGAAGACCCTGCCTGGGTGCCGCCCACAGCCTTCTAGTAGGTGACTGTTAGTGGGTGACTGTGGCGAGCAGCAGGTAAATACAGCCAGAAAGCAGCGCGGCAGCCGGAACGGTGATCACCCAGGCGGCGGCGATGGTCATGAAGTGACTGCGGCGCACCAGCTTGCGGCGACGGCGCTCTTCCGGGGCGATGCGCGTTTCCGGCGCTTTGGCGATAGAGGAATTGCGGCGGCGGCGTTCGCTGTGCCATTCCCGAAAGAAGCCAACACCAAAGACCGCGCCCACTGCAATATGGGTGGAGGAAACTGGCAGCCCCAGCCAGCTGGCGACAATCACGGTGATGGCTGCTGAAAGCGAGACACAGAAGGCGCGCATCGGGTTCAGCTTGGTGATCTGGCTGCCCACCATGCGGATCAGCTTGGGGCCAAACAGGAACAGGCCAAAAGAGATGCCAAAGGCACCGATCACCATGACCCAAGTGGGGATGGTGACCTTGGCGGCAAAATCGCCAAATTCGGTGACATGCACGATGGCGGCCAGCGGCCCCACCGCATTGGCGACATCATTGGCACCATGGGCAAAGGACAAGAGGGCGGCCGAAATCACCAGCGGGATGCGAAACAGCACCTTCAGGGATTTGTTGCGGTTTTCCATGCCCTGCGATTGGTGACGGATCAGCGGTGCGGTGATAATGTAGCTTAGGGCACCAATTCCGGCACCAATGATCAGGGCCGTCTGCAGGTCGATCTTGACGATCCGCTTCAGCCCCTTGAGCGCCAGATAAGAGGCAAAGGCCCCAGCCATGATGCCCACAAGCACGGGCACCCAGCGCCGCGCGGCGGCGATCTTGTCATCCTGATAGATGATCTTAGCCTTGATCAGGGCAAGAAACAGCGCTGCGACTACGCCGCCCAGCACTGGTGAAATTACCCAGCTGGCGGCGATCTTGCTCATGGTGGCCCAGTTGACTGCGGAAATCCCGGCTGCCGCCACGCCTGCGCCCATAACTCCGCCGACAACCGAATGGGTGGTGGAGACCGGCGCGCCGATCCACGTGGCAAGGTTGACCCAGAGCGCCGAGGAAATCAGCGCGGCCATCATCGCCCAGATAAAGATATCGGCAGTCGCTACCGCATCGGGGTCGATGATGCCTTTGGAAATGGTTGAAACCACATCACCGCCGGCCAAGAGCGCACCAGCACTTTCCGCGATGGCGGCAATCAGGATGGCACCGCCCATGGTCAGCGCATTGGCGCCCACCGCTGGCCCCATGTTGTTGGCGACGTCGTTGGCGCCGATGTTGATTGCCATATAGGCACCAAAGGCGGCGGCTGCCACAACCACAAAACTGCTGGTAGAGCCACCAAGAAAAATCGCCGCAACGGCCCCGGCGATTACGATAAAGGCCAGCGCAATGCCAGGCGCGACCAAGGGTCGCGACACATAGGAGGTAGCCAGCTCCAGCTGTGAGATCCGGTTCAAATCCCGATCGAGTGTAGACCACTGGGGCCCCTTGGGCGCGTCGCTCATGTCATCAATCCCGATTCCATCTTCGCGCTCGCGCCTAACCTCCTGCCAGGCTTGGCGCAAGGTTTTCGTCATGAATTCTTTACAATGGCGCTAGAATTGTCGCAGCAGGTCTTGCAACTCTGGCTCGTTCACCAAGTTGGCAGCCTCTGCCGGACCCATCCATTTCCGCTGGCGCTGGTCGGCCTCGGGGTAGTCGTCTTCCAGTTCGGTAACCTCGGCGACATAGACCAGTGTATGCACCTGGATATGCGGGCGGCCATCTTCCAGTTTGACGTATTCATATGATCCCAGCGGTGCCTTGTTGCGCACTTCGGCGCGGATGACGCCAGCCTCTTCCCAGGCCTCTTGCAGGGCGGATTCAGCGCCGTCCTTGCCCGAAACGGGCCAGCCCTTGGGCAGGATCCAGCGGCCGGTGCCGCGACTGGTGATCATCAGAACCTCTTTGCCGTCCGGGGTGGTGCGGTAACACAGGGCCGCCACCTGCACCCGCTTGGGGCGAAACAGAATAGGCTTGATCATTTCTTCCCAGGCCTGGGTGAAAATGTTGCTCATTTCGAATTGCCTCGTCTTCTTATTGGCAGCCACCGCATCTGCTGCAGAGGCACGGCCTTGGGCTGCATTTTGTGAATGCCTCAAAATAGGTATTTTGTGGGTGAAATTCAACCTGTTTGGATTTTTGCCGCAAAGTTTGCCGCAAAGTTTGCCGCGAGAGGGGGCGGCGGTGGCCGCGCGGGCAGGGGCGGGGCGGTGATTAGCCCTTGTGCGGGAGGGCCGTATTGGCGAGGCTTTGACCGGCCGCGCCTGCGCAGATGGGGCGGATCGCAAGAACAGGAACAGATTGGGCATTTTATGAAGACAGCATTGATTACGGGCGCGGCGCGCGGAATTGGCCTGGCCACGGCACAGGGGTTGCTGGCCGAGGGATGGCAGCTGGCCCTATTGGATCGCGACGCAGAGGCGCTGGCAGAGGCGGCGACAGCCCTGCCTGAGGCGCTGATCATCGAAGCGGATGTCTCTGTGCCGGAAGATGTCGCGCGGGCACTGTCTGAGATCGAGGCGCGTTTCGGGCGGCTGGATGGGTTGGTCAATAACGCAGGCGTCGCCGATTTTGGTCCGATCAGGGACACCAGCTTTGCCCGCTGGCGTCGGGTGATGGAGACCAATCTGGATGGTCCGTTTCTGATGACGCAGGCCTTTACCGATTTGATCGCGGCTGAGGGCGGTGGGGCGGTGGTCAATATCACCTCGATCTCTGGCCTGCGGGCCAGTACCCTGCGGGTGGCCTATGGGACGTCAAAGGCAGCTTTGGCGCATCTGACCCTGCAGCAGGCAGTCGAACTGGGTGAGCTGGGCATTCGTGTCAATGCAGTGGCGCCAGGGCCAGTGGCCACCAAGCTGGCGATGGCGGTACACAGCCCCGAGATCATCGCGGCCTACCACGATGCCCTGCCGTTGAACCGCTATGGCAGCGAAGCGGAAATCGCCGCTGCGGTGACCTTTCTGCTGTCTGACAAGGCGAGTTTTGTCACGGGTCAGATCCTGGCCGCAGATGGCGGCTTTGAGGCCACGGGTATTGGTCTGCCGGCGCTGCGCATCTAGAGCGAGGCGGAGCGCTCCCGCCCGTTGATCGGCGCATCAAAGATACGCCGCCAGCCGTTGGGCCTGGCAGCACCTCGGTAATGCCGAGGCACTGCGGTGGCGTTATTTGCGCCGTTTTGCCCGCAGGGTCGGGTCTTCGCGGGTGGGGTCCTCAGGCCAGGGGTGGCGGGGGTATTGCGCGCGCATGTCTTTGCGCACATCGGCGTAGGATCCGGTCCAGAAACCCGGCAGATCGCGGGTGATCTGGATCGGGCGCTGGGCCGGGGACAGGAGCGTGATCTTGAGGGGCACACCGCCGACGCTGGGGTGGCGGGTGACGCCAAACAGTTCTTGCAGGCGGACCGAAATTTCTGGTACCTCGGTGCTATAGGTGATCGGGATTTTGCGCCCCAACGGCGTGGTGAAACTGCCCGGTGCTTCGCGGTCCAACAGCTGCGCCTGGTCCCAAGTGAGCGCGGCGCGCAGGGCTGGCAGCAGGTCAAACTGTTTCCACGCGGCGGCGGACTTGACCCCGCCCAGCATGGGCAGCAGCCAGTTCTCCAGATCTTCCATCAGGCCGGGGCTGGAAAAATCGGGCAGATCATGACCATCGGCGCGCAGCAGTTCAACCCGCGCGGCGAGGCGAGCAGAGCCCCCTTCCAGTCGCAGACCGAGGTCGCGCACGCCGTCCAGCATGGCCGTGGCCACCTGATCTGCCGGGGCGTCTTTCCAGAGGCGGTCATCCAGGGTGATGGCGCCAAAGCGTTCCTGCTGGCGGGTGACCACCCGGCGTTCGCGTTTGGACCAGTGGCAATTGTCCTGCCATTCGATCTGATCGGCAAAGAGCGCGCGGATTTCCCCGAGCGTGATCTGGCTGGCCATGCGCACGCGGGCTTCACGCGGGTTGCCATCGGTATCCAGCGCCACGATGAAGGGCGCGGCGGCAAGCGGGTCGCCGGGGTCAAGCACAACGCCCTTGCCGCCTGACAGCACGTAGCGCGGCTGATCCCCCTTGCGGCGCTGCCCGATGCGATCGGGATAAGCCAGGGCAGCCATCGCTGCCGAGGAGAGACGGGCATGGCCCTTTGGGGCCAGGTCGCCATGTTTTTGCAAGCGCCGCGTTTCGCTGCGAATGCGCTCGATCACCGGATAGAAGAGTTGATAGGAACGGTTGCGCTGAAAGCTCTTGGGGTTTTTCAACGCCTCAAGGCGCAACGCCAGATCGGTTGGGGCACCGCGCAGCGGGTCGCGCTCTGCCAAAAGCGCCGCCAGCTCGGCGGCTTTGGGACCAGCGTGCAACAGCATATGGCCCAGACGGGGATGTAGCGGCAGTTTGGCCAGCGCCTTGCCGTGGTGGGTCATCCGGTTCTGCTGATCCAAGGCCCCCAGCATCTGCAGCAGCCTGCGAGCCTCTGCCATGGAGCCGCTGGGCGGCGGGGTGAGAAAGGCGAGATCGTCAGGCGCAGCGCCCCAAAGAGCCAGTTCCAGCGCCAGCCCGGTCAGATCCGCCGAGGCGATTTCTGGCGGCGGAAAGGCCGCCAGCGCGCCTTCCTCGCCCTTGGTCCACAATCGATAGGCGGTGCCGGGGGCCACCCGGCCAGCCCGGCCCTGCCGCTGGGTGGCCTCGGCGCGGGTGACCTTTTCGGTGATCAGCCGCGACATGCCAGAGCCGGGATCAAACCGGGCCCGCCGTGCCTGACCCATGTCGACGACCACGCGAATGTCCTGAATGGTCAGCGAAGTTTCGGCGATTGAAGTGGCCAGAACAATCTTGCGCCCGGATGTCGCGGGGCGGATGGCTGCCTGTTGTTCCGCAAAGGGCAGCGCCCCAAACAGCGGCTGGATCAGGCAATCGCCGGGCAGGCGCCTTTCCAGGTTTTTGGCGGCGCGGCGGATTTCACCTTCTCCGGGCAGAAAAACCAGGATGCCGCCGCCCATCTGGGCACCCCTGGTGGTATCGCGGCTGTCGGCTTCAGCCTGCACCACCAGATCGCAAAGCGCATCCAGGCGTCGCACCTGCGGTGCGAGCGGGCGATCAAGCCAGCGGGTTTCAACCGCAAAGCTGCGCCCTTCAGAGTTGATAAGCGGTGCCTGCATCAGCTCGGCCACCGGTGCGGCATCAAGGGTGGCAGACATGGCCAGCAGGATCAGATCGTCGCGTAGGGCACCTGCGACCTCCAGGCAGAAGGCGAGGCCAAGATCGGCATTCAAGGAACGTTCGTGAAATTCATCAAAGATCACCGCGCCGACGCCGGGCAGGTCTGGGTCCGATTGCAGCATCCGGGTCAGGATGCCCTCGGTGACCACTTCGATACGGGTGGCTGTGCTGATCTTGGCCGCGCCGCGAATACGGTAGCCGACGGTTTGACCAACCGGCTCGCCCAGGGTTTCGGCCATGCGTTCAGCCGCGGCGCGGGCGGCCAGGCGGCGGGGTTCCAGCATCAAGATCCGCTGATCAGTCAAGCCCGCCGCGCGTATGGCCAGCGGCACCTTTGTGGTCTTCCCGGCCCCTGGCGGCGCCTGAAGCACGGCACGGCGGTGCTGTTTCAAGGCGTCTATCAGCGCTGGCAGCGCGTCATCAATGGGGAGGCGAGGGATTGAGGGCTGTGTCATGCCCTGCTTATCGCCAAAGCGCCTGCCGGGGTCCAGAGCCGAGCTGTGGTGCAGGCTCTGCAGTGGCTGACCTGTGCCTGGTCTGCGCCAGCTTGGCACTGGACAAGGGGTTCGTGGCTGCGCCAAGAAGGGCGGAGAAATTTCAAGACCTGACGAATAACGGGAGACCGGGCATGCAGATCGCCGCGTTGAGTGAGAAAATCCTTGAGGGAGATCGTCGGGCGCTGGCGCGGGCCATCACGCTGGTTGAAAGCGGGCGTGAAGATCACCGGGCCGCCGCGACAGAGCTGCTGGAGCGGCTGGCGAAATCCGGGCGGCAGGCGCTGCGCATCGGTCTGTCGGGCACACCGGGGGTGGGGAAATCCACCTTTATCGAGAGCTTTGGCATGATGCTGGTGGCGCAGGGGCTGCGGGTGGCGGTGCTGGCAGTGGATCCCAGTTCTGCCCGTACCGGCGGATCCATCCTTGGCGATAAGACCCGGATGGAACACCTGAGCCGCGAAAAAGCCGCCTTCATCCGGCCATCGCCCAGTCAGACCAATCTGGGCGGCGTGGCGCGGCGCACCCGCGAGGCGGTGGCCCTATGCGAGGCGGCTGGCTTTGACGTGGTGCTGGTTGAAACCGTGGGGGTGGGACAGTCGGAAACGGTTGTAGCGCAGATGTCGGATCTTTTCTTGCTGCTGCTGGCACCGGCCGGCGGGGATGAGCTGCAGGGTGTCAAGCGAGGCATCATGGAGATGGCCGATATCATTCTGGTGAACAAGGCCGATGGCGATTTGAAATCCGCAGCCATGCGCACCTGCGCCGATTATTCTGGTGCCCTGCGCCTGCTGCGCAAACGGCCACAGGATCCAACAGGCTTTCCCAAGGCGCAGACGGTTTCCGCCCTGCAAGAGGCCGGGTTAGAAAGCGCCTGGCAAGAGATGCAGACCCTGGCCACCTGGCGGCGAGAGCAGGGCCACTGGGACCGGATGCGGGCCGAACAGGCGCGTTATTGGTTTGTCGAGGATGTGCGCCAGGCGCTGTTGGCGCGGTTGCAAACCCCCTGGGCGCGCGAGCGCATGGCAGAACTGTCGGATCAGGTGGCGGCAGGGGGCATGTCGCCCACCGTGGCCGCGCAGGATTTGCTTAAGGGGCTGGGTGTCTCGGCCTAGCCGTTTTGCGCGGCAAGAGCGTGTTGACACAAAAGGTAAAGAAGACTCGTCAAGGGGGATAAAAGCCCCTATAGCGCTGTTGAAAATCACGGGTTGGGGTGGGTTTTGCCATTTCACCGGAGGGTTGCCACAAAACGCCGTCATATGGCTTGACCCCTGCGGCGATTCCTCCTAAACGCATCCAACCAGTTTTCGGGCGTCGCCAATGGCTGCGCCCTTTGAGATATGGTAGATGATTCGAGGACTGCCCTCGGATACTGCCCCAGATACGAAGGATGAACCTATGTCGCGCCGTTGCGAACTGACCGGAAAAGGCCCGATGACTGGCAACAATGTCAGCCATGCAAAAAACAGAACTCGTCGTCGGTTTCTACCCAACCTGAACGATGTCACCCTGCAGTCCGAGACGCTGGGTCGCGGCATCAAGCTGAAGATCTCTGCTGCAGCCCTGCGCACCGTTGATCACCGCGGTGGCCTGGATGCTTTCCTGGCGAAAGCCAAGGACGAAGAGCTGTCCAACAGCGCGCTGAAAGTGAAAAAAGAAATCGCCAAAGCACAGTCCGTAGAGGCCTGATCGCTGGCGCGTCTGGTCCCGCATCAGCGCATGTGATTTATGAACGTCGTGTATCCTTGTGGATGCGCGACGTTTTGCCGTTATAGGCACATTTCATTTACAACTTGCAGCCCCTGCCGGGTGGGGGCATATGCTTGGGTATGGCGCATTCTCTGCGGATATCTTTTGCCCTTGTTCTGGCGCTGGTGGTGACCCTGACGGGGCATGCCTCTGCCACTGCGAAGGGGGCGCGGGATGCCAGTGGACAGATGGTGATCTGTTCCGGCAGCGGGCCCGTGACCATCTATATCGACGATCAGGGGCAACCGACCCAGCCGCCGCATTATTGTCCGGACTGCGTGATGCATCTGTTGGATGCTGTTCCCGTGCCGGATGCTCTGGCCCTGCCGACCTATGCCGGTCAGGCCTATGATCGCAGCTGGTTGCGCCTGCGCCTGCGTCATCGGCCCAAGCTGACGGCAACAGCGCGGGCGCCTCCCGTCGCTGTTTGACGATCCGACAGTCAGAATTACCCCTAAAATTTCAGTAACTTGAGAAAGGAGACAGAGATGTCCCTGAAATCCGTTTTGTTTGCGGCGGTTGCCGCCGTGTCGCTTGCTGGTGCGGCTTCTGCCGAGGGCACCAAGATCATGGTGCAGGATCAATATGCCCGCGTTTCTACCAAGATGGCCTCTAGCGGTGCTGCCTTTATGAACATCATGAATATGAGTTCGGAGGCAGATCAGTTGCTTGCGGTACGCTCTGACGTGGCCAAGCGGGTGGAGCTGCATACCCACATGGAAAGCGGCGATGGCGTCATGAAGATGATGCATGTGGAGGACGGCTTTGCCATCCCGGCCGAGGGCAGCCATATGCTGCAACGCGGCGGTGACCATGTGATGTTCATGGGTCTGACCGAAACGCTGGAGCATGGCGATGTGGTGCCCCTCACGCTGGTGTTTAAAAATGCCGGTGAGATCAATATCGAAATCCCCGTCGATCTGGAACGCAAGCCCGGCCATATGAAGCACTCTAACTAAGCACCAAGGCAGAGAGGGGGCAGCGACCATGCGGCCTTCCTCTTTGCCGCTGCCCACGCCAGGTGACCCCGGCGCAAACAGGGGCGAGAGGCTACAGCAATTCGTCCAGCAGCCGGAAATCCTGCGCCAGCCAGGGCAGGCGGGCGATGGAGGGGGCCACCATCTGCCGCTTGATCAAACCCTGAGTTGTCTGCGCCACAGTGCGGGGCAATTGGTCGGCCCAGTCCTTGCCTGCAAAGAGTGATATCTTGCGCGCAGAAAGCCCGTCAGAGGGGTCGAAGGGCAGCGGAAAGGCATCGATTTCATCGTGGAACCGCGCTGCACGCATATAGCCCAGCGGTGTTGTCACCGCCCAGCCGATACGGCGCGCCACCATGGCCATCAGTGCCAAGTGTGATCCAATTTCAAACCGGTTTTCAAAGGCTTGTTCCTGCCCCAGCGCCTGTGCGTGGTTCTGGACCAGGGCTTCGATTTGCTGCGAAATCAGCTGGTCTGCGGCATAACGCAGAAACGGCAGCTGGTCGAGCTGTTCTGCGGCGACTTTGGGGGTGGGGTAATAGCCCTTGGGCGCCACCAGAATAAAGGGATCGCGCACCAGCGGGAATTCGACCAGCCCGTCTTGCGGAGTACCCGTGGTGGCGGTGATCGCCAGATGAAGCTCCCCGGCCTCGATGGCGCGCAGGATGTCATGGCTGGAGGCGGTGATCATCTTGAACCGGCATTCGGTCAGGCTCTCGGCGAGGGCCGTCACCAGGCGGGGTGTTAGATCGTTGTCAAAGTCATCAATCAGACCGATCGACAGCTCCGGCAGGTGGCTCAGATCCATCATCGACAGCTCGCTCTGTGCCAGGCGCAGCTCGGACAAAACTGCATGGGTCCTGGCCAGAAAGTTCCGCCCGGCAGAGGTTGGCACCATGGGGCGGCGGCTGTGATCGACCAACTCTGTTCCCAGAGCTTTTTCAAGGTTGCGCAACTGTTGGCTGACGGCAGGCTGGCTGAGGCCAGTCACATCGGCGGTCTGCGCAACCGAGCCGGTCTTGGCCAGGGTTTCAAAGACCTCTAACCCTCGAAGGGTGACCCCCTTGATCAACATGCCCGCGCTCCTGAAAAAATGTTTGCCTGACGATAGTTTCCTCCAGCGCTTGCTGGTGGGTCAAGGGTGCTAATCCCCCTGCTATTCCCCCCCCAAGGTCGTATCGGTTGGGGGTTGAAGGCCCGAATGTAGGGGCAGGGGGCGTATTGGTGTCGGCTTTGGTTTTCTGAAAACATCCCGCGTCATGGTCTGCCCAGCCGCCTTGGCGCAGGCCAAGCCCGTCTGTTCGGCCCGTCTGTTCGGTGTGCTTTAGGGGAGCGCAGGCAGGCGCCTTAGCCGCAGGTTTTGGCGGCGGTATCACCAAAAACCTTGTAGCGCAGCCAGAGCCGTTCATCGCGGCTATTGCTGGACTGGCGCACCACCTGTGCCTGGTGCGGATCGGCAAACCACTTGGACACGGTGCGCCGCTCGGAAGAGGAGAGCTGCTGGTTGGCCACCTTCTGAATGCAGTTGCAGAGGGCCGGGCTGGCGGCGATCCGGTCAGAGTTGCGGCAGGCCCGTTCGATCACACCGGCCTGGGCGGGCTGAACAAACACGATCTGCGCAGTAAGAACCTGAGCAGCCAATACGGCACAAAGCCCTGCAGGACGCAGGAAGGTGGGCAGCAATCTCATCAAATGTCCCTCGTGTGTTTACCCCGGATCCCGTGCCCGGTTTTGCGCGAATATGGCGAAGTGCGAGATAAGTTTCAATCGTGGTTAAAATCGCTTCACAAATGCGCAAAATCTTGCTGGTGTCGGATCTGATTGGGGAAGGCCGAGCGCTTCGCACCCACCCAGGGTCAGGCGCTGACCTGAGGGATTTACAGAACGCCCAGTATGCGAAGGCCCACCTGGACCACCGCGTATAGAACCCCGCCAACACCACCAGTTACAGAAATAGCGAGCGCCGCGAGGCGGACAGATTTTGCGAGGTCGCTGTCAAAGGCCTGTGCGCCTTGTCTGGCTAGGTCTTTTCCATTTCGAATAAGCAGTCTCATTTTCGACACCCGGTCAAACAGCCGGGTTGTTACGTCTGCACCCGGCAGGGGCGGTGCGCCTATTGGCAGAGGGAGGATGCTATCATTGATCAGCTCTTGAATGTCATGCTTAAAATCATCGACAAGTTCCGGTTCGCTGATCGCGGTCAAGACGGGCAGTGCCTGTTCCAGGAGCGCTTTGTCCTCTGGTGTCAGGGCTTTCAGGGCTTGTTTGGTCAGTTGCTCGCGATTTGCGGCCTCCTCTGGGTGGTTGGCGCGAATACCGCGCACACCTTCCTCAACCGCATCAAGCAGAGCGAGATTGTCCTCATTGTCCGCCAATTCCCTCGTTTCATGCAGCTGGTTGCGCAGACGGCCCGCAACGCGGGTGAGGGTGAGTTCGGCGTTCTGCGGATCATTCCGGTATTTGGTCAGCACACGGTTGAGCTTTTTGACATTGCCGGAGCGTTCCGCCAGCCCGTTATGCCCGCCGAGGCAATCCTCCAGCGCATCTTCGATCTGCGACAGCAGGGCAGAGAGCGTGACCGGGTTTTCGACCGAGATCGGAACCGCGCGGAACTTGCCGGTGTCCGGGTTGATCTCAATGCGTTCTGCCATCGGCAGCTTTGCAGCGAGCATTTCCGTCTGAATGCGTTCGATTTCCCTGGCGACCGCCTTGGGCTCCGCCGCCCAGATGGTGTCATCAATCAGGGAAATCTGTAATTGCAGATCCCAATCTATCGGTTCGCCGGTGAGCATGCCGCGATACCAGGTGCGCCAGAAGTTCCAAATGCCCTCTGGATCTTTGCGAGTCTCAAATACCTGCCAGAGTTGGAGTACCCGCCCGACATCATCTGTGCTGTGCCACAACGGGTGGCCAAAAATCTGATGGGGTTCATTGAGTATACTTAACCTTGCATCGGAAGCGCTGGAGGCGAAATGAGAGGTATTGGAGGTCGCAGTTGCTTTCTCGATGATCATGCTTGGGAGTTCAAAGGAGCGGGAGGCGGAAGCCGAGACGGGATAGGCAATGTGATCGGCCGCGGCTAGGCGGCAGTAAGAGGGTTAACGCGATCACTGTAGGCATCAGGGAAGAGAGAGTCGCCTGCGGATCGGGCAGCACGGCCAATTTTCTTTGTATCCGAGGGCGCACAAGCGCTTGCAACTCCAGACGTGAGGACGGCACGGAAGCCTGCCAAAAGATATGCTGTGCCAAGGCTTCCGCCGATCATTTTATCCGCCTCTGCCATCAATATTGGCAGACTTCGTAGGGTGGAGCGGGCGGCAAGAGCATGGGTGACCCGCACATCTTGCGTTTTAAGCCAGGCTTCTAGCTGGTTAAAATCTTCTATCTTGTCCACATCTGCTATGCTCAATACGCCTTTGACTGCCGATTTCGATAAATAACTTCATCGCAGCATAGACGCGCGCTTGACCAAGACAAGAAACCAAATCATATCAACTTGCATGACAGATCTCGCCAAAATCCGCAATTTCTCCATCGTCGCTCATATCGACCATGGCAAATCCACCCTCGCTGACCGGCTCATCCAAGAGACGGGGACGGTGGAGGTGCGTGATATGAAGGCGCAGCTGCTTGATAGTATGGACATCGAGCGCGAGCGCGGCATCACGATCAAGGCCAATACGGTGCGCATTGATTATACGGCGGACGATGGTGAGCAATACGTGCTGAACCTGATCGACACCCCTGGCCACGTCGACTTTGCTTACGAGGTCTCCCGCTCAATGCGTGCGGTTGAAGGCTCTTTGCTGGTGGTCGACAGCACGCAAGGGGTTGAGGCGCAGACATTGGCCAATGTCTATCACGCGATGGAGGCCGACCATGAAATCGTGCCGGTGCTGAACAAGATCGACCTGCCGGCCTCGGATTGTGATCGGGTGGCGGAACAGATCGAAGATGTCATCGGCATCGAGGCCACTGGTGCCATTCGGGTTTCGGCCAAAACAGGCCAGGGCATCCACGAAACACTGGAAGCCATCGTCAATGACCTACCTGCGCCAACTGGCACCCGCGACGCGCCGCTAAAGGCGATGTTGGTGGACAGCTGGTATGACGCCTATCTTGGCGTGATCGTTCTGGTGCGGATCATGGACGGGGTGCTGAAAAAAGGTGAGCGGATCAAGATGCTCTCCAATGGCTCGACTCACCATGTGGACCGCATCGGCGTCTTCCGCCCGGCCATGACGGTGATTGATGAACTTGGCCCCGGTGAGATTGGCTTTTTGACCGCCTCTATCAAGCAGGTCCGCGATACCCGTGTTGGCGATACCATCACCCATGAGAAAAAAGGCACCGAAGATGCTTTGCCTGGCTTTAAGCCTGCGCAGCCGGTGGTGTTTTGTGGGCTGTTCCCGGTGGATTCCGCCGAATTCGAAGACCTGCGCGATGCCATCGACAAGCTGGCACTAAACGACGCGTCCTTCAGCTTTGAGATGGAAACCTCGGCTGCACTGGGCTTTGGATTCCGCTGCGGATTTCTGGGGCTGCTGCACCTGGAAGTGATCCGCGACCGGGTTGAGCGCGAGTATGACATTGATCTGATCACCACTGCGCCTTCGGTGGTTTACCACGTCTATATGCGCGATGGCAGCATGGTTGAGCTGCACAACCCCGCTGATATGCCGGACCTGACCATTGTTGATCACCTGGAAGAGCCACGTATCAAGGCGACCATTCTGGTGCCGGATGAATATCTCGGCGATGTGCTGAAGCTCTGCCAGGACCGTCGCGGCATCCAGTTGGACCTGACCTATGCGGGCAGCCGTGCCATGGCGGTTTATGATCTGCCACTGAACGAGGTGGTGTTTGATTTCTATGACCGGCTGAAATCGGTGACCAAGGGCTATGCCTCCTTTGATTATCAGATGACCGGCTACCAGCAAGACAACCTGGTCAAGATGTCGGTGCTGGTGAACGATGAACCCGTCGATGCCTTGTCGATGATGGTGCATCGCGACCGTGCCGAGGCCCGTGGCCGCGCCATGGTGGAAAAGCTGAAAGACCTGATCCCGCGCCATATGTTCAAGATTCCAATCCAGGCAGCGATTGGCGGCAAGGTGATTGCCCGCGAAACCCTGTCCGCGATGCGCAAGGATGTGACCGCCAAATGTTACGGCGGCGACGCAACCCGGAAGAAGAAACTGCTGGAGAAGCAGAAGAAGGGTAAGAAAAAGATGCGCCAGTTCGGCAAGGTCGACATCCCGCAGGAAGCGTTCATCTCGGCGCTCAAGATGGATAGCTGAACAACGTCTGGGGGAGGGCGCTTTGCGCCCACCCTGGGTCCGGCGCTGCCCTTCGCTTTGTGGCGGCCGCTGCGACCATTTTTAGACCCTCTGAAATTCACGCTTGTGGCCGTGGTTTTGTGCGTTGCGCAATTTGTCTTCGCGAAATTGTCGCAACTTTTTGCTGATCTTCCCTCATTTTTCACGTCGTGGAATGCGTTTTTCTAACCTATGTTAGGATCGGCGCAGGTCACTGATTTGGGAGGGTCGGGGATGAGTTATTCAGCACAAAGAGCGATACTGGAGGCGCGCCGCCGGGCGCTGACGGAACCGGCGAGAGAGGCCGCGCAGGTCTTTTCTGGCGCGCGGCAACAGGCGGGTACGCGGCCTGCCTTTCAGCTTGATCCAGGTAAGCCGTTGGGCGATCAGGACGCGGATGAACTGCGCCAGATTGATGCCGCTCTGGCCCGCTTGCGGGAAGGTTCTTACGGGTATTGCCAGATTTGCGGTGAAGAGATTGCTGGGCAGCTGCTGGATTTGGTGCCATCGACCCGCTTTTGCAACACCTGCGCCGAATAGCGCCCGGTTGCCCACCGTCATCTTGAGCACAGGAGCGCCTGTATGGGGGACGCATGGGCCGACGTATTGTCGGCGCGCGTGGGGTTTGGCTTGGACAGTGTCGGCGGACCTGTAGGCCCGGGAGGCTTTTCTTCTATGGAAGAAGGCGCTAAGGCGAGGGCAGCCTATACCTATTTTCTTTTACCGGAGCCCCGCCATGTCCGCCGCCACACCATCTTCCCCGGTTTGTGATCTGTGTTCTGCCGCGCAAGAGACCCGTTTTTACGCTGTCCCCGGCGGCCCCGAGGATGCCGGGGTTCAGATCTGCGCCACCTGTCAGACGCAGATCGACGGCGATCTGGATGCGGCGCATTGGCGCTGTCTGGGCGCGTCCATGTGGTCGCCAGAGCCCGCAGTGCAGGTTCTCGCCGCGCGGCTCTTGGCCCGGCTGGCAGAGCATGACTGGGCTCGCGATCTGGCAGATCAGCTCTGGCTGGAGGATGAGACCCGCGCCTGGGTCGACAACCAGGTGGCGTCTGGCGGTCATGTTGACAGCAACGGCGCGCCGCTTGCGGCTGGTGACAATGTGGTGCTGATCAAGGATCTGCCCGTCAAGGGGGCAGGCTTTACCGCCAAGCGCGGCACTGCGGTGCGGGGCATCTCTCTGGTGCAGGACAATCCCGAGCACATCGAGGGTCGCGTTGAAGGCCAGAGAATTGTTATTTTGACCAAATTCGTGAAGAAGAAATAGCTCTCAGTGCAACAGGATCTGCATTTTGCCACGGCCCGAGGCTATGCGTCGTTGCTGTAGATGCCGCGATATGGCACAATATCCCGCAAACAGACTGAACAAAAGAGTTTAGCATATGACCGACTTTGCCGAACGTCGCCGCATGATGGTTGACACTCAGGTCCGTCCTTCGGATGTGACCAAATACCCGATCATCGAGGCGCTGCTGGCCGTTGCGCGCGAAGATTTTGTTCCGGATGCGCAGCGCGAAGCCGCCTATGCGGATCGCAACATGGATCTTGGGGCGGGGCGCGCATTGATCGAGGTGCGCACGCTTTCCAAAATGCTGGACGCGCTTGATATTCAGCGCAATGAATTGGTGCTCGATGTGGGCTGTGGGCTGGGGTATTCCACCGCCGTCGCCGCCCAGATGGCGCAGATGGTGATCGGCGTCGAAGAAGATGAAGAAATGTCCGGCGAGGCCCAGTCGCAGCTTGCAGAGGCGGGCGCTGATAATGCCATCGTCCATGTCGGCCCGCTGACCGAGGGGGCTGCCGAACATGGCCCCTATGATGTTATCCTGGTGCAGGGCGGCGTCGAAGTCCTGCCTGACCAATTGTTGGCGCAGCTGAAAGATGGCGGTCGCATTGCTGTCATTTTCATGACCGGAGCCCTGGGCGAGGTGAAGGTGGGATACAAACAGGGTGATCAGATTTCCTGGCGCTTTGAATTCAACGCAGGTGCGCCTGTCATGCCCGGGTTTGAACAGGCTGCGGCCTTCGCGCTTTAGGGGGGCTTTGGTTCGGGGTCGTTGAAATGATCTGCCAGGCCCGGCTGGATGTGGGGCCTGATACATAATAATCTTCCCGCGGCTGGCGGCGCGGCAAACAAATAGGGTTCCCGATGTATAAGAAGAATTCGGCGAGTTTGTTTAAGGCTTTTGTATTCGCAGGCACTGCGGCGTTTGCCTTTGCGCTGCCAAAAGTCGCCAGTGCGGATAATCTGTCAGACGCGCTGATTGGCGCTTATAAATCCAGCGGCTTGCTGGAACAAAACCGGGCTTTGCTGCGGGTGGAGGACGAAAACGTTGCTGCGGCCGTTGCCGGGCTGCGCCCTATTATCAACTGGACGATCACTGCCAAACACCGAACCAGCAATACGACGGCTTCTGTCAACGACATTACCAACAATGAACTGAGCACCGGCTTGAACCTGAGCCTGCTGTTGTTTGATGGCGGTGCGACGCGCCTGAGACAGCTGGCTGCACAGCAAACTGTTCTGGCCACCCGGCAAAGCCTGATCAACATTGAACAACAGGTGTTGTTCAACGCGGTGCAGGCCTATGTGAACGTGTTGCTGCAAAATGAAATCGTGCGGCTGCAGGGCAACAACCTGCGCTTGCTACAAGAAGAGCTGAAGGCCTCGCAGGATCGCTTTGAAGTCGGCGAAGTCACCCGTACCGATGTCGCCTTGGCGCAGAGCCGTCTGGCCTCGGCCCGAGCCAATCTGATTGAAAGCCGTGGTAATCTGCTGGAAGCCAAAGCCTCCTATGTCGAGGCGGTTGGCAACCCCATCGGATCAGCTGCCGGCGCGCCCCCTTTGCCTAAGCGGGCGGCCTCTTTGTCGTCTGCCGAGGCTATCGCTAACCGCAATCACCCCAGCCTTTTGGCGCAGCAGCATACGGTCAAGGCCGCTGATTATAGCGTTGAAGCAGCGCGCAAGGGGCTTGGCCCGAACGTCAAGTTTATTGCGGATGTCAGCACCACCGTCGGGATTTCCTCGACTGCTGACTCCGATACATCTGGTGCCAGCATTACCTTGACCCAGCCGATCTATGCCGGCGGCGCATTGGCTTCGGCCCTGCGTTCCAGCATGGCCATTGGCGATGCGGCGCGCGGCCAGTTGATCACTGTACAGCGGGCGGTGACGCAGGATGTCGCTGCGGCCTATGTCACGCTTGAGGCGGCCTCGGCCAGCCTTGTGTCCTCGAACGAAAGTGTGCGGGCGGCTCAGGTCGCTTTTGACGGGATTCGCGAAGAGGCGACGCTGGGCGCGCGTACCACGCTGGATGTGTTGCAGGCGGAACAGGATCTGCTGAATGCGCTGACCTCGCGGGTACAGTCGCGGGCCAATCAGGCCACCGCCGCCTATGCCCTGCTGCAGGCGCAGGGGCTTTTGACGGCTGAACACCTTGGCTTGGCTGTCGAAATCTACGACCCGACGCTGTACTATAACCTGGTCAAAGGCGCGCCAGCCCAGGTGAGCCAACAAAGCCGCGATCTGGATCGTGTGCTGCGGGCTCTGGGAAAAAACTAAAAGTCACCAGAAATATTGTGCGCGTGCAGCGGGGCAGCTACACTCGCGTAAAGGCTAGAGTGGTTTAAATACTATGTCCGATCCTGTAACGCAGGCTGAAATCGAAGATGTGCTTTCCTCCATCCGCCGTTTGGTGAGCGAAGATGGGCGCGTGGCGCCACCTGCGCGCGCGGCGGCAACGCCAAAGTCGCGGTTGGTTCTGACGCCTGCTTTGCGGGTGGCCGAGAGCAGGCCGGAAGAAGCCCCCGCTGCCGCAGAAAATCTGGACGCCGTTTCCCCCCTGCAAGATGAAGCCGGTATCGCGCTTGATGCCCAGCCAGAGCTTGATCCGGCTGAGGTGTTGAGTTTTCAAAACAATAGGGACGTCAAGGATAGCCCGCTGCCAAGGCAGGCGCCAGAGATTGCTGCCGCAGCGCAGGCAGATACACCCGAGGCAGAATCGCCAGAGGTCGTGGCAGCGGATGCTGAGACAGCAATCCCGGATGACACCGTCCCCTGGCAAGAGCCGGGTGCCACTCTGTTTGGTGCGGTGGATGCCTTTGCCGCCCCGCAGGAAACCCTGCATGGAGCAGATGCGCCTGCCAGCCCGGACGCTGCGACCCAACCTTTAGAGGTGCAACTGACGCCTGAGCTGGATGGCAGCGAACGGGTTTCGGCTGTGGTACAAAAGATTGCTGAACTTGAGGCAAAGGTGGCACAGGCGCAGGACCAGTGGGAGCCTGATGGTGCCTCCAAGGATCCCTATGCCGGCACCAATATCGAAACGCTGGAATGGCAGGACGACATTGGCGCGTCTACAGGGGACGCAGCCGAGACCGCGCCTGCACCGATGGCAGACGAATCGGCGGGGCAAGAGCCTCTGGATGCGGTAGATCTGGTGCAGGACGCGGTGACCAGCGAAACTCTGGACCTGCTGGAGCAGGACGCCGGGGATGATCGCTACCTGGACGAAGACAGCCTGCGCGAAATGGTGGCAGAGATTGTCCGCAGCGAGTTGCAGGGGGCCCTGGGCGAGCGGATTACCCGCAATGTGCGCAAATTGGTGCGCCGCGAAATCCAACGTGCCCTTGCGGCGCAGGATCTGATCTAGCGCTTCTGAAACATGCGGAAACAAAAAATTAGTACCTGTCGCGTGAATGAAAATGAACGCGCCAGGTACTAGGTCAACGTCTGCCGTCCACCTGCCAAAACCCGCTACATTTTGTGCAGATGGCTGACTGGTCGCAGCAATCATCTGTGCCCGCATCTGGTGCCTAGTGCGGGCTATACTGTCAGATTTGGGGCGGATACCGGTGACGGGATCTCTGTGGCCAAGGACAGCAGCTGATCCAGATCCATATGCTGCTCTAGATGATCGGCCAGCGCGTCAAGCGTGGTTTCAATGCCTTCGTCATAGGGAATCTGGCTGCTATGACCCAGTCCGGCCAGATACTGGCCGCGAAAGCGATCAGAGCTGAACAGCCCATGCAGATATGAGCCCAGCACCCGCCCATCGGGCGAGGCGGCCCCCTCCGGGCGGCCGTCAACCTGAAGCCAGGCGCGGGCGCAGTCGGCACCGGTCGTGCGTCCCATATGGATTTCGTAGCCGCTGACCGGCAGCCCGGCTTCAAACAGGCCACCGCCCAGGCTTTCGGCCTGGGTCAGGGTGACGCGCTTGCTCTCGGCCATCACCGTATGCACATCCAGCAGCCCCAGCCCGGCAACCTTTTCTGGACGCCCTTCGACCCCATGCGGATCGTCGATGGTCTTGCCGAGCATCTGATAGCCGCCACAGAGCCCCAAGACATGGCCGCCACGCCGGTGATGCGCCAGAATGTCGATATCCCAGCCCTGGGCACGCAGATAGGCCAGATCTGCGATGGTGGATTTGCTGCCCGGTATCAGCACTAGATCTGCATCCCCTGGCAGTGCCTTACCCGCAGGGACAATTTCCACCGTGACCTCTGGCTCTACCGCCAGCGGGTCGAGGTCATCAAAGTTTGCCATCCGCTCCAGCTGGGGCACCACCACCTTGCAGGCGCCGCCCTTGGTCGAGACGATATCCATCATGTCTTCGGCGGGCAGCTTCCAGGCCTCCCAGAACCAGGGCACTACCCCCAGCGAGGGCCAGTCGGTGCGTCGGGCGATGTCATCGCGCCCGGCGTCAAATAGGCTGATATCGCCGCGAAAGCGGTTCACGGCAAAGCCGACAATACGGTCGCGGTCCTGCTGGTCCAGCACCGCCTGGGTGCCGACAATCTGGGCAATGACGCCGCCGCGATGAATATCCCCCACCAGCACCACCGGCGCCTGCACTGCGCAGGCAAAGCCCATATTGGCAATGTCGCCCCGGCGTAGATTGGTCTCCGCAGGCGATCCCGCGCCCTCGATCAGCACCAGATCAACCCCCTTGGCCAGCCGGTGGTAGCTGTCCAGGGCCGCCTCCATCAGGCCAGTCTTGTCGCGCATGAAAGAGCCCGCAGCCTGACTGCCGCGCCGCTTGCCCTGAACGATCACCTGGGCGCCGGTATCCGTTTCGGGTTTCAGCAGCACCGGGTTCATATCCACATGTGGTGCCCGCCCGGCAGCCCGCGCCTGTAGCGCTTGGGCCCGGCCGATCTCTCCGCCTTCTGGGGTGACGGCGGCATTATTGGACATGTTCTGCGCCTTGAAAGGTGCCACCTTCAGGCCGCGCCGGTGAAAAGCGCGGGCAAGACCCGCCACAAGCATGGATTTGCCAACATTGCTGCCGGTGCCCTGAATCATGAGTGCGCGTGCCGCCATTGGGGTTCTCCTGCTGTGGTTTGACCTGTGATTGCCGATTGGGCGGCAGAGGAAAAGCCCTTTTTGATCAGGCTAGCGCATTGGCGGGGTGGGGGGGCTGAAATTTACGCCCCAAAGCGGCACCTGCGCGACAGCTGTTCTGGATCGGGCGCGGCTGGGGCGCAGCTGGGCACAGCAAGGGGCAGTGCACAAAGAAAAACGCGCCCCCCAGGACGCGTCTTTCTGTAGATCTGTCGTCAGTCTTGGCCCTTCTGGGCCATGGGTAAACTTAGCTTCAGGCGGCTTCTGCCTGGGCTGCATTGCGCCGTTCGCTTTCTTCGCGCGACAGGGCAACGGAGGTCCGAACCCCACGTCCGACAAAATCCATCAATCCGCCGACAACCCGTTCGTTGGGGTCAATGCCAGCACAGCTGAGGACTTCGCGCCCATCGCGTGAGCGTGCCCAGCGGGCAATTTGTTCCGGGCCGTTGCCATATTTTTTATCATCGGCTATGGCGTCATCCAGCGCGGCCAAAACGACAGCGGCAAAGAGCTTGCGTGCTCGGTTGCCCTGTTCATTGTTGTACGCGGTGCCGTCAACGAAATCTCGCATCCCGTTTCCTTTGTTGTTCTTGCTATTGCAATTCGCGGCGTGACGTTCCTTATGACGGAACTATGACGATTCGGATAGCCTGTGTATGCATAGCTTTCATGCAAAATTTGCATAGCTTTAGCGCCCTACCTACGAGATATCGTTGTCTTGCCAGCGGTGATTACGCCAGATATAGGGTCTCTTAAGATATCATCAACCTTCCCAGATGGATTTTTCAGATGCCCAAGATCAATGGTAACGAGATCCGCCCCGGCAATGTTCTGGAGCACAACGGCGGTCTGTGGGCCGCAGTCAAGGTCGATCACGTGAAGCCTGGCAAAGGAGGCGCCTTTGCCCAAGTAGAGCTACGCAACCTGCGCAATGGCTCTAAGTTGAACGAACGTTTCCGCAGTGCTGACAAGGTCGAGCGTGTGCGGTTGGAGCAGAAAGACCAGCAGTTTCTCTATGAGAGTGATGGCATGCTGGTCTTTATGGATACCGAAACATACGAACAGATCGAACTCTCGGCCGAGCTGCTGGGCGATCGCCGCCCCTTTTTGCAGGATGGCATGACCATCGTGATGGAATTCTACGAAGAGGAAGCCCTGAACGCGACCCTGCCGCAGAAAGTGACCTGCAAGATTGTCGAGACAGAGCCGGTGGTAAAGGGGCAGACGGCTGCCAATTCCTTTAAGCCTGCCATCCTGGACAATGGCGTCAAGGTCATGGTGCCGCCCTTCGTCGGCCAGGACGAAATGATTGTGGTCAATACCGAAACCATGGAATACGCGGAACGCGCCTGATTTCGGCGGCGCTGCCAGTTTAGGTTTCTTCTAATCCCCCGCTGCCAGATTCTGGCGGCGGGTTTTTTTTATTTATGCGGTATCAGTTCATCTGGTCGACGAGTTCGATGCTAAAGCCGCATTCATCCATCATCTTGCCATAGGCCGCCGTAAAGCCCGCCAGCGAGACCTGCAGCACCGGTTCACCGGCACCATAGGGCTGCACCGTGCGGATATCGATGTTTTGCCCCGCCTTCATCCAGCGCAGCATGTTGAGCCTATCCTGCCAACGTGGCGATACCCGCGCCTGGGCAAAGCCATCGGCATCATAGTAGCCATCTGCAATGCCATAAAAAGCGGCCTGTTTATCAAAGACAAACCCCAGGGCCTGACCGTTTTGCACCTGGGTACCATGGCCGCGCGGGGCGCTTTCTTCCAGGGTTGGGGCGGGGTAGTTCGTGGGCGGGCCTGCATCCACGTCATGCACCGTAATGCTAAGCACGGGCAGCCCATCGCCGCCAGTGGAGGCCCGGCAGGTGCGGCTGACGTGCTCGGTGGTTTCCTGCACTGTGAGCGAGACGCGCCAGGCGCCAAATTCCCAATATTGGTCCTGTGCCTGGGCAGGCAGCGCCGTCAGAGCAGGGAATACCGCAAAGGCAATGGGAAGAAAGTGTCGCATATAGTCTCCGAAAAATTGATTTTTGGTATAAGAACGCGCGCGTCAGGGCGTCCAGTGGAGCTGGGCTGTCTCGGCTTGCATATCGCCCTTGGCGCGGTCAAAGCGTAGATAGGCGATGGCCTGGCTATGCGCTTGGCTATACAGAGTGCCGACGGGTTTGCCAGCGGCAGTGATAGTGCTGCCTATGGGCGCGGCACCGGTGATATCTACCCGGCGCAGCCCTTTTCGCAGCTCGGTTTTGTGCTTCATGCGGGCGGTGATTTCTTGGCCGACATAACAGCCCTTGCGAAAATCAACGCCGTTCAGCGCCTCAAAACCGGCTTCCAGGATGTAGCTGTCCGGCCCCAGCTCGATACCGCTTTGCGGGATGCAATGGGCCACATGCAGCCCGGTCCAGTCGCTATCGTCCTCGCCGGTTTCAGCGCCAATCAGCCGCCAGCCAAGCGCCGCATGGCGCGGATCGGCCAGCGCGCCCTCGGGGGCGGCACCAGTGCCGCGTGTGACGCCCAGATTGGTGGGAGAAATTTCGACCTTGGCCCGCAGCCGGTACATGGTCAGCCGCTTCATCAGCGCCTCGGCCTGTTCGGCGTCGACATCCAGCAGGACGGCGTCGCCGTCGGCGGCAAGAAAGAAATCCGCAAGGTATTTACCCTGGGGTGTCAGCAGTGCGGCATAGGTCAGCCCCTGATCAATCTTGTTGATATCATTGGTGATCAGCCCCTGCAGAAAGTCGCGGGTATCGGGTCCCGACAGGCGAAGGATCTTGCGCGCGTGCATGGCGTGGTCTCCTGATGCGGCCACCCATTTGGGTGGCGCGGTGATACGATCATGGGATGGCTGGCCTGCCAACTGGGGCGTGGCCAAGTCCGGGACCAGTGATATAGAAATAAGACCTGAATTGAATAGGAAAATCCCATGTCGGCGCCAATTACTGTTGTGATACCAACCTTGAATGCGGCGCAGGCCCTGCCGGGGTGCCTGGGCGCGCTGATGGAAGGGCTGGGCGAGGGGCTGATCCGCGAGCTGGTGATCAGCGATGGCGGGTCTGACGATGCCACAGCGCAGCTGGCCGATGAGGCCGGGGCGCGGCTGGTGTCGGGGGCTGCCTCGCGCGGGGGTCAGCTACGGCGTGGCTGTGCGCAGGCCCGCGGTGATTGGCTCTTGGTGCTGCATGCCGATACTGAACTGGCCCCCGGTTGGGCCGCAGTTGTGGCGCAGCACTTGCAGGTCGGGGAACAGGCACCCGCTTATTTCCAGCTGCGGTTTCGCGCTAGGGGTTTTTGGCCGGTTGTGGTGGCGGGCTGGGCCAATCTGCGGGCGCGGCTGTTTGCCTTGCCCTATGGCGACCAAGGGCTGCTGATCCCGCGCGAAGGCTATCTTACGGCAGGTGAATACCCGGATCAGCCGCTGATGGAGGATGTCGCGCTGGCGCGCCGCGTAAGGGCGCATCTGGGGAGGTTCAAACCCTTGCCTGTGTTGGCGCACACCAGTGCTGCGCGTTATCAGGAAGAGGGCTGGCTGAGGCGCGGTGCGGCTAATCTGTGGACCCTGTTGCGCTACGCTCTGGGGGCCGATCCCGCTACCCTGGCGCGGGGCTATCAGAAATAGCCCGCGCCAGGAGATCGTTGCCGTGCACTCGGTTTGATCCGGTTCGGTGTGTTAGCGACAGCCGGGATGGGCTAGCCCAGCAGGCGGCCCACAACCCGACGAAGCCAGCCGGATTGTTCGTCGGAATCCTGGGGTTTGGTCTCTGACAGTTGTGCTGCCATGCCCTGGCGGTCCAGCAGGGTCTTGCCGTCCTGAAATTGCAAGCGGTAGAGATCGGCGTAGATGCCACCGCGCTCCAGCAGCTCTTCGTGGGTGCCTTGGTCGACAACCTGGCCGCGGTCCATCACGATGATCTTATCGGCGTTGCGTACGGTCGACAGGCGATGTGCGATCACCAGCGTGGTGCGTCCACCGGCCAGACGATCCAGCGCCTGCTGTACCACCTTTTCAGACTGCGCATCCAAGGCCGAGGTTGCCTCGTCCAGCAACAGCACCGGTGTATTGCGCAGCAGGGCGCGGGCAATAACCACCCGCTGACGCTGACCACCCGAGAGCGCAGAGCCGCGTGGCCCCACCAGGGTTTGGAGCCCGTTTGGCAGTTTTCCCAGGAAATCAGAGACATGCGAATCCTTGAGCGCCTTTTGCAGCTCCTCTTCGCTGACGTCTTCGCGCCCCAGTATGATATTTTCGAGCAGGGTTTCGTCGAACAGCAGCCCCTCTTGGGTAACAACTGAAAACAGCCCGCGCAGATCGTCGGTCGACAGGTCGGCGACGCTCGTCCCGCCAACCTGGACAGCGCCGGACTGCGGATCAACCATGCGGGTCAGCAGGTTGAAAATGGTGGATTTACCGGCCCCCGAGGCACCAACCAGCGCGGTGGTCTTCCCAGCCTCTGCCTCGAGGTTGAGGCTATGCAGGATCTCGGCCTCACCATAGTTGAGATCTACGTTTTTCAGGCTAATGGAAGGCAGCCCTTTGGGTGGGGCGACTGGATTTTTAGGCGAGGTCAACAGGATAGGCGCATCCATCAGCGCCTTGATGCGCTCTAGTGCGGCGGCGGCGGCTTGCCAGATACCGGCAATATTCGCCAATCGGCGCATGGGCTCAAAGGACAGGCCGATCGAGGTGAAGAAGCTCATGAATTGGCCGACAGTTTTGTCGCCCGCAATAATTTCGGACCCGCCATAGAGCAGAACTGACATGAAACCGACCCCGGCCATGATATCGGTCATGCCGGAAATGGCCGAGGTACCAAAGGCAGATTTCACCTCGGCATTCACAAAGCTTTCTGTGCTCTTGGTGAACCGGCCAACCTGATAGTCTTCCAGCTTGTTCAGCTTGATCGGCACGATACCGTGAAAGATTTCATCCAGGCGGGTGGCCAGGCTGGCGCCGAGATCGCGCGCCTCAGAGGCCTGGCGGCGGACAAATTTCTGCAACAGGGAAATCGGCAGCAGCATCAGCGGCACCCCGATGAGCAGGATTGCGGTCCAACGCCAGTCGATGCTGATGGCGACGCTTAGCACCGCGATCAGTGCAACAGTGTCGCGCCCGGCACCGGTGATCATCGCCTGCCAGACGGCATTGATGGCACCAACGTCGCTTTGCACCCGTTGCAGCAGCAGGCCGGGGGCATGGACTTGGTGAAATGACGGGTCCTGCCGGATCAGCCGGGCCAGCATATCCTTGCGCAGATGCGCCGCCGAGGTCTGTGAGACTTTGCTCAGCAGCACCTTTTGGGTGACGCTAGAGATGCCACGCAGGGTGAAAATGGCAAGAAAGGCAAGGCTGACCCAATACAGGGCATTGGTGTTGCCGGCGACAAAGATCAGGTCGAACATCGGCTGCATCATGTAGCCGAGTGCGCCCATGGTGGCACCTTCAAGCAGCATAAAGACCACGGCGATCGACAGGAGCCCCATGTAGTGCCGTAGATAGCCACGCCAAAGCCAGCTAAGCAGCTCGCGCGAGGAAGTGTATTCAGTTTTCATGAGGGGCAGACCTGATTGCGATAACGGCGGAATTGAACTGTCATTTGGCGCTTTCTAGTTACTTGCTGGCGCCATTTAAGCAGCTCATGGCTCAGGTGCAAGCGTTCTACCTTGCTGCGGTCGGGCACTGATCGTTGCGGGATGGGGCAAAGGGGCAATGTCGTAGTAGGCGCAAAGACCCTGCGCCGGACTTTTCGGCAATTGACCTCAGCCGGGCGCAGGCTAGGGTTGCGCCAGCAACAATCTGGCTGGGGCCGCGTCGTGGCATCCCCGGCCCCTGCGAGGGAGTGCAGATGAGCACCACAACAAATCTATCAGCCGGTCGGCCCTATCTGGCCATTCCTGGTCCCTCTGTCATCCCGGATGCGGTACTGCAGGCGATGCATCGGCCCTCGCCCAATATCTATGCCGGAGAATTGCTGAGCCTGACCGATAGTCTGATCCCCGATCTGAAGGCGTTGGCACGGACAGAGCATTTTGTCGCGATCTACATTGCCAACGGCCATGGTGCCTGGGAAGCGGCGCTGACCAATACCCTGCAACCGGGTGACAAGGTTCTGGTGCCGGCCTCCGGTCGGTTCGCTATTGGCTGGTCGGAAATGGCCGAGGCCCTGGGGATCGAAATCGAGATCCTGGATTTTGGCACCGCCGCCCCCTGGGATCTTGAACAGGTGGCAGAGCGTCTGCGCGCCGATCCGGGTCATCAGATCAAGGCAGTTTTGGGTGTTCACGTTGATACGTCTAGTTCGATCCGCAATGACGTAGCTGCCCTGCGCGCGGTAATGGACGCGGCGCAGCATCCGGCGCTATTGATGGTTGATTGCATTGCTTCGTTGGGCTGTGATCGGTTCGAAATGGATGCCTGGGGCGTCGATGTCATGGTGTCGGCCTGCCAAAAGGGGGTGATGACGCCAGCTGGGATGAGCTTTGTCTTCTTCAATGACAAGGCGGCAGCAGCGCGGGCAAAGCTGCCGCGTGTCAGCCGGTATTGGGACTGGACGCCGCGCGCCAACCCGGCTGAATTCTATCAGTATTTTGGCGGCACCGCGCCGACGCACCATCTTTATGGTTTGCGCGCGGCACTGGATCTTGTTCAGCAGGAAGGCCTGGAACGGGTCTGGGCCCGCCATGCCCGTCTGGCCGAAGCCATCTGGGCCGCCTGCGAATGCTGGGGGGCGATCGACGACCCTATGCAGGGGCTGCGGCTGAATGTGGCTGACCGGGGGCTGCGCTCGCATGCGGTGACGGCGCTGCATCTGCCCGCGCCCAGTGCCAGCAGCCTGCGGCAGTGGTTGGAACAGAACCTTGGCCTGACGCTTGGCATCGGGCTGGGGCTGGCACCTGCGGGCAGCGCCGAGTGGCACGGCCATTTCCGTCTGGGCCACATGGGGCATGTGAATGGTCACATGATCATGGGGCTTTTGGGCGGCATCGAAACCGGGCTCAAGGCGCTGGACATTCCGCATGGGCAGGGCGCACTTGCCGCCGCCGCTGCGGTCCTGGCACGACCTGTTTGATCCGCGCCCCTTGCAGGGACAGGCCTTGTGAGGGGCTAGGACTGTTCCTGCGCGATGCGATCTTCCAGCCGGTTGATCATGTGGTTCAGCAGCAGGGCGAAGAACAGCACCGGCACCATGCCAAACAGCATCCAGACGGCAAAGAAGAGCCAGATCAGATTGAGGCCAATAAACGACAGCGCGTTGGCAAACAGATCAAGCGAGGCCTCCGGCTGCTGCCGCACCCCATGCGGGGGATTGTTGCCTTTGTCAGAGCGCATGCGGGATCCTCCTTGGTCATCTCTGCCAGGGAGGGTAGCGCGTAGAGAATGAAAGCCAGGTAAAAACACCACAGCGCATCGGCACCACATGTGTTTTATTGCGATCCTTAGGTTGATGCAGCCACCTGCGCCTGCGCCGTGGCCAGGGCAATGGGCAGCGCTGCTGCAAAAAGAGCGAGCTCCTCTTCGGGGCCGCAGCTGACACGGATACAGCGGTCTTGTGGCGCAGCAAATGGCATCCGCACAAAGACATCCTGGGCAAGCAGCGCGTCAAGCACGGCCTTGGCAAAGACACCGTCGCCGCCGCAGTCAACGGCGACAAAATTGGTTGCCGAGGGCAGGGCGGTCAGCCCGTTTTCTGATGCGATATCAGTAATGTGACTGCGTGCTGCGGCGATTTCCTGTTGCACATGCGATAGCCAGTCCTGATCCAGAAGAGCCGCCAGAGCACCGGCCTGGGCTGTGCGGTTCATGCCAAAATGATTGCGCACCTTATTGAAGGCCAGGATCAGATCCGCCTGCGCAAGGGCATAGCCAACCCGCGCGCCGGCCATGCCATAGGCCTTGGAGAAGGTGCGCATGCGGATGACACGGGGGTCAGTGATGTCCACCGGCGCGGCGGTGCCTTCGGGGGCGCATTCGACATAGGCCTCGTCCAGCAGCAGCAGGCAGCCCTCGGGCAGGTCTTTCAGCGCGGCAACGATGTCGGCGCCGCTGTGATGGCTGCCCATCGGGTTGTCGGGATTGGCAAGATACACCAGCTTTGCCGCCACTTCCGCAGCTTTGGAAAACAGCGCCTGCAGATCCTCGTGATCGTTCTTGTAGGGCACCATATGCAGCGTGCCGCCAAACCCAGCCACATGGTAATTGAAGGTTGGATAGGCCCCTTGTGATGTCACCACCGTGTCGCCAGGGCCAATCAGCAGCCGCACCAGATAGCCCAGCAAGCCGTCAATGCCTTCTCCGACCAGGATGTTTTGCGCCGGGATGCCATGATGCGCCGCCAGGGCCTGGACCAGATCATGGCTTTGCGCATCGCCATATTTCCAGATCTCTTCTGCGGCGCGCTGCATGGCCTCAATCGCCAGCGGCGAGGGGCCAAAGATGTTTTCATTGGCTCCCAAACGGGCGGCAAAGGGCTTGCCACGTGCGCGCTCTTGGGTTTCGGGACCAACAAAAGGCACGGTCGAGGGCAGGGACAGGGCAAGCGGGGTGTAGCGTGGCGTTTTCATGCCCAGCTGATAGCCCAGAATATCAGCCCGCGGCAAGGCTTGCCTGATGTCGCAACTCAGAGCAGACTGCGCAAAACCTTGGGAGATTTGGAATGAAGCGAATTCTGTTGCTGTTGCTCTGTGTGGCCTTGGGTTATCTGTCTTTTTGGCCGGTCCCGCTGACGCCAGAGGCCTATCGCCCGCTGAAAGCGCCGGGCTTTACCGGCGAGTTTGAAGCCAACGATGCCCTGGCCGGGCTGGAACTGGTGCTGCTGCCCGATGGAGCAATCGGCCCCGAGGATCTGGCGGTGATGCCGGATGGCAAGATCTATACCACCGATCTGGCAGGGGGGCTGTACCGTATTGATGGTGCCACCCCGGAAAAGATCGAAGATCTGGGCGGCCGTCCCCTGGGCCTGAAGGCGGGGCCGGATGGGGCGCTGTATATCGCGGACAGTTTTCGAGGTATCTTGCGCTGGAGTGGACCGGGACAGCTGGAAACCCTGGTGAGCGAGGTTGAAGGCGCGCCGCTGATCTATGCCAACCAGCTGGATATTGCGCGCGATGGGACGATCTATTTTTCCAACTCGTCGGATCGTTTTGATCCCGAAACTCTGGGTGGTACCAAGCCTACCTCGGTGATGACCGTCTGGGAGCAGAGCGACAGCGGCTATGTGGCGCGGCGCCTGCCGGATGGGACGGTCGAAAAAATCGCCAGCGGCTTTGTCTATACCAATGGCATCGCCCTGTCGCAGGCCGAGGATTTCCTGCTGATCAATGAAACCGGGCGGGCGCAGGTGCATAAATTGTGGCTGACAGGCGACAAGGCAGGCGAGCAAGAGCTGTTTCTGGGCAATCTGCCCGGCTACCCCGACAATCTAGAGGCCCAAGGCGATGGTACCTTCTGGCTGGCCTTTGCCAGCCCGCGCCTGCCCTCGGAGGTGCTGATGCCCTATCCGTTTTTACGCAGTGTGATCTGGCGTCTGGGGCCAAAGGTGCGCCCGGCACCGGTGCATCGGGGCATGGTGATCCAATTCGACGAAGAGGGAAACATTCTGCGCAATCTGCAGGATCCCGACGGCCTGCTGGGGGTTACCACCAGCGCCCTGGTGGCGGGGGATCAGTTTTATGTCATGTCCCTGGATGGGCCGGGCTTTGGCCGTGGCGCGGCGCGCGATTTGCCGCCAATGCAGTAAGCAGAGTCAGCGTTGGGCCACTGTTGAAAATATCGGTTACGCTGGGGGCTTTGCGCCGTGCCCCGGCGTTATGCTGGTATGCGTCGCGTCAGCAGGGCACCTTTTGCCGCAGCAACAGAGATAACGCAGGGGAGGGGCCGTAATGACGCGGGTTAACCTAGAAATCAAAGACCATATCGCCCATGTCACTTTGACGCGCGGCGACAAGATGAACGCCCTGGACGATGCCATGGTCAAGGGGATCCTGGCGGCGGGAGCCGAGGTTGCCGCCTCTGATGCGCGCGTGGTGGTGCTGTCCGGCGCGGGCAAGAGCTTTTGCGCCGGGCTGGATCTCATGAGCTTTATGGCGATGGGCAACAGCACCCCCGAGGTCTGGCTGATGGAGCGCAGCCACCACGATGCCAATGAAATGCAAGAGGTTGCCATGATCTGGCACCGACTGGAAATCCCGGTGATCGCGGCGCTGCAGGGGGCAACCTATGGCGGTGGCCTGCAATTGGCGCTGGGCGCCGATATCCGCATTGCCGCCCCCGATACCAAACTGGCTGTGATGGAGATGAAGTGGGGCCTTATTCCCGATATGGGCGGTATGGTGCTCCTGCCAAAGTTGCTGCGCTCGGATGTGTTGCGCCAGCTGACCTATACGGCCAGCCCGATCACCGCCGCCCAGGCTGAAACCTGGGGGCTGGTGACGTCGGTCTGTGATGACCCTCTGACGGCGGCCCGGGCAATGGCGCAAGACATCGCCAGCAAGGGGCCAAATGCCATGCGCGCGGCCAAGCGGATGATCGATTATGCCGAATCCGGGGCCTCGCAAGCCGAAGTCCTGCTGCGCGAAAGCGCCGAACAGGTGCAGTTGATTGGCAAGCCCGAGCAAATGGAAGTGATCGCAGCCCAGATGCAAAAACGCCCTCCGGTCTTTAAATAGATAGGCCGTAGCCTATATCGAGGGTGCAGTCGTCCCTCCCAGACTGTTAAGACTTCTCACCCGGAGACGGGGTTGCAGAAGCAGGGGCGGTGCCGGTGAGCTGGCACCGTCCCTTTTTTGCGTTTGCAGGCAGGGCGTCCCACAGGCGGTGCTGGCCTGCGTCGATTGATCCTGTGGTCGTGGCCCGGCATGGTAAAAGGCCGCCCACTGGGACGGCCTTTTCACAACGGTTCAGTACGCCTGGCTATTACAGCGAAGCCTGATAGATTTTGTCGATGTTGGAGCCAAGAGCCTGATTATACTCGTCATCGGACATGGCTACATTCAGGCCCTCGGTCAGGGCGCGGCTGAAAGAGGCGATCATCTTTTTGTTCTGGGCCAGTCGGGCGCAGGCGTCATCGGTGCTGTAGCCACCGGACAGGGCGACAACGCGCACCACGGCGGGGTGATCTGCCAGCGAATCATAAATACCAGCCTCATTTGGGATGGTCAGTTTCAGCGAAACCTTGGTGCCTTCGGGAAGGGCGTCCAGTTGATCCTTGATTTCCGCCTTGAGGAAAATCTCGGCTTCGCCCTTGGTGGGGGAGTTGATGTCGACCTCTGGTTCGATGATCGGTACCAGCCCTGCCGCTGCGATCTGTTTGCCAACTTCAAACTGCTGCGCGACAACATTCTTGATGCCCAGGGGGTTTGCCTCTTTCACCACCGAACGCATTTTTGTACCAAAGATGCCCTTGTCAGCGGCGCGCGACAGCAGCGCGTCCAGCTCGGGCATTGGCTTCATCAGCTGTACACCGTCCGCTTCATCTGCCAGGCCCTTGTCGACCTTGAGAAAGGGCACAACGCCGCATTTTTCCCACAGATATGTCGGGACGGGGATCCCGTCGATGGCATTATCCATGGTCTTTTCAAACAGGATCGCGCCCAGGATCTTGCCAGAGCTGAAATCCGGCGCGCAGATGATACGGGCACGCATCTTCTGGATTTCGCCAAACATTTCGTCGTCATTGGCATAGGCGTCTTCTGTCACACCATAAAGGGCAAGCGCCTTTGGAGTGGAGCCGCCGGATTGATCCAGTGCGGCAATAAAGCCGGCGCCATTGGCGATACGGTCAAACTGTTCCTGGTGAATCTCTTGCGCCATGATCCTGTCTCTCCGCGAAAAAACGTTTCTATATCTGGCCCTGTCTATAGCGCGCCTGTCACAGGAAACAAGTTGTGCTGTTGCCGCTTGCGCTAACGGAGCGGGGTTTTCTGCCCATCGCAGCACTGCTTGGCGTATTGTCTGGCTCTGCACAAGAAACGGGCCCCCAGACTGGGGACCCGCATAAGATAGATTTCAGAAATCTGGGGCTGGATCAGACCAGGCGCGAGGCCTCTTTGGCTGCGCGCACGAAGCCGTCAAACAGGGGATGCGGTGCAAAGGGTTTGGATTTCAGCTCGGGGTGAAACTGAACGCCGATAAACCAGGGATGGTCGCTCCACTCCACGATCTCCGGCAGGCGGCCATCGGGCGACATGCCGGAAAATTTCAGACCGCAGGCCTCTAGTTTTTCTTTGTATTTGATGTCCACCTCATAGCGGTGGCGGTGGCGCTCTTCGATATGGCTGCTGCCATAGACATTGGCGACATTTGAGCCTTCGCTGAGGGTGGCATCATAGGCACCCAAGCGCATGGTGCCGCCCTTGTCGTCATCCGCTTTGCGCTGGACCCGGTGATTGCCCTGCACCCATTCTTTCAGGTGGTAGACTACGGGTTCAAAGCGCTTTTCACCGGATTCATGGTCAAATTCTTCAGAGCCGGCCTCGCTGATGCCTGCGACATTGCGGGCGGCCTCGATCACCGCCATCTGCATGCCGAGGCAGATGCCAAGGTAGGGGACCTTGTGTTCACGGGCATACTGGGCCGCCTTGATCTTGCCTTCGGTGCCACGTTCGCCAAAGCCGCCAGGCACCAGAATAGCATGGAAGCCCTGCAGATATGGCGTAGCATCTTCGCGGTCGAAGAGTTCGGCATCGACCCATTCGATTTTGACCTTCACCCGGTTGGACATGCCGCCATGGGTCAGCGCCTCGGCGATGGATTTATAGGCGTCTTCCAGCTGGGTGTATTTGCCAACGATGGCAACGCGGACTTCGCCTTCGGGGTTGTAGATCCGGTCGGCCACATCTTCCCAGCGCGACAGGTTGGGCTTGGGCGCGGGCGAGATGCCAAAGGCATCCAGAACCGCCTGATCCATACCTTCACGGTGATAGGCGAGCGGGGCCTCGTAGATGGATTTCAGATCCTGCGCCGCAATCACCGAATCGGGACGTACATTGCAGAACAGCGCCAGCTTTTCGCGCTCTTTCTTGGGGATCGGGCCTTCAGACCGGCAGACCAGGATATCGGGTGCCAGACCAATTGAGCGCAGTTCCTTGACAGAGTGCTGGGTCGGCTTGGTCTTCAGCTCGCCGCTTGCCTTGATGTAGGGCAGCAGGGTGAGGTGCATGAACAGGCACTGGCCGCGCGGCTTGTCCTGGCTGAACTGGCGGATGGCTTCAAAGAAGGGCAGCCCTTCGATATCGCCTACGGTACCGCCGATTTCACAGAGCATGAAATCAACCTCGTCTTCGCCAATCGAGATGAAGTCTTTGATCTCATTTGTCACATGGGGAATCACCTGAATGGTCTTGCCCAGGTAATCGCCGCGCCGTTCTTTTTCTAGCACATTGGTGTAGACGCGGCCGGAAGAAATCGAGTCGGTCTTGCGTGCAGGCACGCCGGTGAACCGCTCATAGTGGCCAAGGTCCAGATCGGTCTCGGCACCATCGTCGGTTACAAAGACCTCCCCGTGTTCAAAGGGGCTCATAGTGCCGGGGTCAACGTTCAGATAGGGATCCAGCTTGCGCAGGCGGACTGAATAGCCACGCGCTTGCAAAAGAGCACCAAGAGCGGCGGATGCCAGACCCTTGCCCAGTGATGAAACAACACCGCCAGTGATAAAGATGAAACGCGCCATGAGTGTCGGCTGCCCCCGTGAGAAGTCAGAATATAGCTGCCCGACGGTTATGAGAAAACCGCTGCACCACGGGGCTATACATGTATAGGATTCGCGCAGAATGCGCAAGGGAACCGCAAGATGCTGTTACGGTTCCCGGCCAGAATTCTAGGTCTTGTAGATTTAGTATCGTGTTGCTTAGTCGGCGCTGGGAACCAGCGGCGCATTGTCGCCTTCGGCCGGTGGCAGCAGATCGCTACCCAGTGGCGCGCTCGGCGCCTCTGCGGCTTCACCATCCTCTGCGTTTTGTGTCTGGATGCCATCGGCAACCGAAGCACCAGCAGATTTCTGCGCGGCCAAAATGGTGAGGGTGATTGAGGTCGCAATAAAGGCTACGGCCAGGATCCAGGTGACTTTGCTCAGCGCGGTTGCGGCTGAACGACCAGACATGGCACCGCCACCTCCGCCACCGCCCATACCAAGGCCGCCGCCTTCAGAGCGCTGCAAAAGCACCACGGCAATCAGGCCAAGAGCCAAAAGAAGATGGATGATGAGAACAACGTTTTCCATAGGTTCCTGCGGCTGTTGGCTAAACTATCGGGCGGTTGATAGGCAAGAATGGCGACAGGGGCAAGGGCTCAGTTTGCTTTGTTGTCACTGAGCGGCAGGCCAGGCGCCGGGGACCAGGGCTTCAACGGCTGAAGCAACAGTCAAATTATTGTCTAGTTTGTCGGCCAAGCCGTACGGGGAGCTGGAAAAAGTGGCTGGACGCGGGCTGCAAGGCTGGGGCATTGTCGGCCTATGCCACATGATCATTCTGACCACCCGCACGCTCTTTTACCGTCTGACCCCGCCTTGCGGGTAAAGGCGCTGGAAACGATTCTGACACGCAAGGGGCTGATTGAACCGGCTGCGTTGGATGAAATCATTGATACCTATCAAAACAAGATCGGGCCGCAAAACGGCGCCCGCGTCGTCGCCAAGGCCTGGAGTGATCCTGCTTTCAAGGCGGCGCTGCTGGCCGATGCCGATCCGGTCTTGGCCGATCTGGGCTATTACGGTCGTCAGGGGGAGCACATGGTGGTGGTGGAAAACACCCCCGCCCAGCACAATATGGTCGTCTGTACCCTGTGCAGTTGTTACCCATGGCCACTGCTTGGAATTCCACCCGGCTGGTATAAATCTGATGCCTACCGCGCCCGTGCCGTGCGTGAACCCCGCAGGGTTCTGGCCGATTTTGGCGTGACACTGCCTGCCGATACCGCCGTGCGGGTTTGGGACTCGACAGCGGAAGTCCGCTATCTGGTGCTGCCCATGCGACCCGATGACAGCGAAGGTTTCGACGAGGACGCGCTTGCGGCGCTGGTGTCGCGTGATTCCATGATCGGCACGGCGCTGGCCTCGCCGCCCCAAAGCAGCAGCGAGGCGTCGGTATGAGCAGGCTGCATGACATGGGGGGGCGAATCGGCGATGGCCCTGTGGTGCCCGATCCGGTGGGGGCGCCTGTCTTTGAAAATGACTGGCACGCCCGCGCTCTGGCGGTGACCCTGGCCTGCGGTTCTTTGGGTAAGTGGAACATTGATGTGTCGCGCCATGCCCGCGAGCGGCTGTCCCCCAAGGATTACACCCGGTTTTCCTACTACGAGAAATGGATCTCGGCGCTGGCAGATCTGCTGGTCGAAAACGGTGTCCTGACCCGAGAAGACCTGCAGGGGCAGGGGGGGGAGGGGCTGCATGTGCTGGCTTCCAAGGCGCTCAAGGCGGAAGCTGTTGCCGCGGTTCTGGCCAAGGGTGGCCCTGCCAATCGCGACAGTGATATTGCCGCCGCCTATCGCCCTGGCGACCGGGTAAAGACCCGCCACCCCGGTGGCAACGCGCTGGTGGATGGCGGCCACACCCGTCTGCCCGACTATGCGATTGGGGCCTGCGGCGAAATCTTGTTGCAGCACGGCGCCCATGTACTGCCCGACAGCAACGCCCATGGATTGGGAGAGGCGCCAGAGCCGCTTTATGCGGTTGCCTTTAAGGCCGCTGAACTCTGGCCGCATCCGGAACATCCGAATGACGAGGTCGTGCTAGACCTGTGGCAAAGCTATCTGCAATCGGATCCAGAGGAGGCCGGGGCATGAGTGACTGTATCGGCCACAGCGCCCCCGAACCCGCCTTTCTGGAACCCTGGCATGCCCAAGTTTTTGCGCTGACCGTTTCCCTGAACGAAGCCGGGCGGTTCAGCTGGGCGGATTGGGTAGAGGCGTTTTCTGCTACGCTGCGCCGCAATGGTCTGTCGCGCAATCTGGATGGCGGTGCGGATTACTTCAATGCCTGGCTGCAAACCCTGGAGGCGATTCTGGCCGCCCAGGGTAGTGCCAGCCCGCAAGAGGTGGCGCTGGTGCGCCGTGACTGGGAAGAGGCCTATCTGAATACTCCGCATGGCGATCCGGTGCAGTTGGCGCGCTGAGCTGCAGCCTGCGAGCCATTACTATGTGGGCTGCGGCGTTTTAGTGGTTTCCACGCGGGCGCGGCATCGCTATACGGGGCTCTGGTTTCCACCAGCATACATTTAAACCAGCATACAAAGGACCTGAGATGGCCAATGTCGTGGTAGTCGGCGCCCAATGGGGTGATGAAGGAAAAGGCAAGATCGTTGACTGGCTCAGCGAACGTGCCGATGTGATTGCGCGTTTTCAGGGCGGTCACAATGCCGGCCATACGCTGGTCATTGACAGCAAAGTCTACAAGCTGCACGCGCTGCCCTCGGGCGTTGTCCGTGGTGGCAAGCTGAGCGTGATCGGCAATGGTGTGGTTCTGGACCCATGGCACCTGCTGAAAGAGATCGAAACCGTGCAGGCGCAGGGCGTTGATATCAACCCCGAGACCCTGATGATCGCAGAGAACACACCGCTGATTCTGCCAATCCACGGTGAGCTGGACCGCGCCCGCGAAGAGGCGGCCTCCAAGGGTACCAAGATCGGCACCACCGGTCGCGGCATCGGCCCCGCCTATGAAGACAAGGTTGGCCGTCGTGCCATCCGGGTTGCCGATCTGGCCGATGACGCCACCTTGGAAGCCCGCGTTGATCGGGCGCTGCAGCACCATGATCCGCTGCGCAAGGGTCTGGGTTTTGAGCCGGTTGATCGCGACGCGCTGATTGCCCAGCTGCGTGAGGTTGCTCCTGAGATCCTGAAATTTGCCGCCCCTGTGTGGAAAGTGCTGAATGAAAAGCGCAAAGCCGGCAAACGGATCCTGTTTGAAGGTGCCCAGGGCGCGCTGCTGGACATTGATTTTGGCACCTATCCCTTTGTGACCTCGTCCAATGTGATCGCAGGGCAAGCCGCAACCGGTGTGGGCATTGGCCCCGGTTCCATCGATTATGTGCTGGGCATCGTCAAAGCCTATACCACTCGTGTCGGCGAAGGCCCCTTCCCAACGGAACTGCTGGGCGCCGATGGCGCACCGGATGCCGATGGGCAGCGCCTGGGCGAACGCGGCCATGAGTTTGGCACCACCACGGGCCGTCAGCGCCGCTGCGGTTGGTTTGATGCCTGTCTGGTGCGCCAGACCTGCGCCACCTCTGGGATTACCGGTATTTCCCTTACCAAGCTGGACGTGCTGGACGGGTTTGAAACCCTGAAGATCTGCGTGGGCTATGATCTGGACGGCACCCGGCTCGACTATCTGCCCACTGCTGCCGATCAACAGGCCCGCTGCACCCCGATCTATGAGGAAATGCCCGGCTGGTCCGAGTCGACCGAGGGCGCGCGCAGCTGGAATGACCTGCCTGCCAATGCCATCAAATATGTGAAACGCGTCGAAGAGCTGATCGAATGCCCTGTGGCACTGCTCTCCACCAGCCCGGAACGGGACGACACCATTCTGGTGACCGACCCCTTTGCTGACTGATGGCGGATAAACCCGGTCTCAGCTACAAGGCGCGCCGCCGTTGGGCGCTGGTGATCCTGTTGATTGGCATGCCGCTTTATATCATTGCAGCCGTCAATGTAGTCAGCCTGTTTGAGCGCCCACCGATCCTGTTGGAGCTGCTTATCTATGCGGTGCTGGGGGTGCTTTGGGTCTTGCCGTTCAAGTTTGTCTTTCGCGGTGTTGGCAAGGAAGACCCAGAGGAGACAGACCAGTAGGCAGGTCAGCAATCTGTGGCATCCGGCCCGTTGAACCGGGCCTGCCCGATGCCAAATGCGCCAAAGCCGAAAAGAGAAAGGCCCGACCAGAGGAAACTCTGGTCGGGCCTTCTTGCCATGTGGCGGTTGGGTTTCGCAGTCGGCGCTGCCGTTTTGCTCTTAGCCCGCTGCACGTTTGGCAGGGCGGAACCCGATATCGTCTGTGACCGAGAATTGACCGTTGGTGGCGGCGCGTTGAATTTTACCCTCACGCAGCATCTGGCCAAAGAAGCGCAGCCCATTTTCACGGTTGAAATCGGCATGGCCGACGCTGCGCACCTTGTTCATCAACTGGGGCCGCGAGAAGTAATCACGCCCTTCCACAAAACTGAGATAAGCGGCGGCAGCCTCCAGCAGCTCGTGCAGTTCGGCTGCACCGCGTTCCTGCACATAGTCGGCAAAGCTGCCAAAGGCAGCAGCCTGCACTGGAAGTGGTTCTTCCTTGGGGGCAGAAATCCGGCGCGGGCGTACGGGATCAACCGGGCCTTTGGCAACCGGGTCAATGCGCTGTTCGGCTACCAGCTTCAAAGGGGCCGGACGGCTGCCTTTGCTGCGGGCGCGCGGCGTTCTGGCCGCGTTGGTTTCGGGGCGGCGGGGGCGTACCACATTGGCCAGGTCGGCGCGGTAAGGTTCGGCCTCATCCGCCTGGGCGCTGTTGTCCCCGGCCGAGCGATCTGCCTCGGAGACGGCAACAGCGGCGCGCAGGTGGCTATAGGTCTCGCGCGAGGTTGCATTGTCGGGATCGCCCAACTTGCTTTCGGCGGCGGCCATCAGACGAGAGACATCGCTGTCTGGTGACGGGGTGTTGCTGGGGCGTAGCTCTGTGACTTCGACGTGGTTGGCCTGTTCAGCCGGTTCCTCTTGCGCGGGCGTCTCGCGGGGCTGCGGGGCCGCAGCTTCGGCGCTGGTTTGGCTGCTGGCCAGAAGATCGGCTTCGACCTCTGCCAGCTCTCGCATCAGGTCGGCTTCTTCTTCCGGGTCTAGCGAGCTGTTGACCTGACTCTCGGCGCTTACGGCCTGATTGTCTGCGTCGTCTTCCTCTGTGATCTCTTCCAGATTACCCGCGGCCATGGCCGTTTCCAGTTCTGCGCGCTTTACCTTGACGATGCGCGCCCGCCGCTGGGGCTTGCTGGCATCTGTGGTCGGCGCTGGGGATGGGGTCGGGATAGGCTCTGCGGCGGCCTCAGTCTGGGGCGCCGGGCTGTCAGTGGAGGCTGGCTCTGGCTGCCCCGTTTCAGCTGCTTCCGCTTCTGTCTGCTCTAGGTGTTGCTGCTGACGCAGGTTAAGACGAATCCCCCGTTTGGGGCGGCGAAGGCTTTCGGCCTGGGCCTCTGGCGTTGCGTCGTCCTGCTGTGTTTCGGCGGGCTGTTCCTGCACAGCGGATTTCACGTCCGCCACGGTCTCGACTTCGGGTTTGTCGGTGTGGTCGGCTGGTGCAGCGGCTGCGAGGCTTCCGGTCAGGTCAAGCCGATCCAGAATGCGGGAAATTTCATCGCCCTCTGCCTCGTCCTCGCCCTCATCTGAGATAAGGTCAGCGCTCTCTGCGTCATCGGTCTGTGCCAATTCGGCGTGGACAGTGTCGAGAAAGGTTTCGGCGTGCTCGTCCTCGGAGAACTCGTCTGCGGCGGGCTGGCTATCGGACGATTTGGCCACGACAGCGCGAATACGCTGCAGTTTGGCGGCAATGCTGTCAGCAGCGGGCGCGGGCTCTTCTGCGGTGTCGCTTGCGGTGGCTTTGTCGTTGCCCATGTCTTGTGCAAGGTCTTCAACAGGCGCTGTTGCGGCGGGCTCGGCGGATACGGCGGCTGAAATGGCGGCAATGGTGGCCATATCAACCGAGGCCGCAGGGGTAATATCCGGCTCGGGGGCGGCCTCTTGCTCTGCCAGGTCCTCTGCCAGTTGTTCTGCCTGTGGCGCGACTGGGATCTCAGGCTCATGTTCTGGCTGGGCCTGGGGCTCGACTGGTGCTTCGGCTGCGGGCTCTGGGGCCTCTGCTTCCTCTGCGGCGGCGGCCTCTGGTGCGGCTTTTGCCATATCCTGTTGTGTCACGGCCTCAGGCGCGTCTTCCGCAGGATTGGCAGCTGCTTCAAACAGATCAACACTGCTGAGATCAAGTTCGTCTGCCTCGGCGGGCTGCGTCACCTCTTGTACCGGGGGCTGTTGCGGCTCTGCGGTTTCTGGCTCTTGTGCCTGTACCTGTGCAGCTTGCGCGACCAAGGGGGCGGTGGGCACCGGAGCAGAGGTGCGCAGGTGAATACCAGTGCTGCTGGTACGGGCTTCAACCTGGCGGGCAACTTCGCGCTGGGCAATCCGGGCCAGCATATCCGCATCAGGCTGCGGCGGTTCGGCACCAAAATACCGGTCATCCGAGGCGAGATCGCGAAAGTACTCGGCGATGGCCTTCATGGTGTCAAAGGAATCTTCAAAGCCTTCCAGCGTACAAGAAAAGGTTCCGTAGGAAACCGTGAGAACTTTGTTGTTTTGTACCATCGGTTCGCGCGTCCTCGCCAAAGTAATTGCAATTTACTATATGGGCTAGCTCGTCAAATTATGCTCAAATCCGTGCAATTCATCGTATCATTTTGTGTTTAGATTGTGGCTGGTTTCCAATTCTGCCAGTAATCTCGGCATGAATAAGCTGATTGTAGAACAAAACACCCCTGTGACCTTGATTGGCGGTGGCGAACTGGGCGAGGCGGACCTCGATCTGGCGCTTTCGCTGGCCTCTTGTCTGGTCGCGGCGGATGGTGGCGCGGCCCATGCCTTGGCGCGGGGACATCTGCCAAGCGCAATTATCGGAGATTTTGATTCGATTGCAGAGGATATGCTTGCGCAGATCCCGCCAGAGCGCCGGTTCCATGAGGTCGAGCAAGACAGCACCGATTTTGACAAGGCGCTGCGGGCGATCCATGCGCCTTTGGTTCTGGCGGTGGGCTTTCTGGGCGGGCGGGTTGATCATCAACTGGCGGTGCTGAACACACTGGTGCAGAAACAGGGGCCACCCTGTATTGTGCTTGGCGCGCAGGAGGTGATCTTTCACCTGCCGCCGCGTATTTCCCTGCCGCTGTTAGCCGGAGAGACGGTTTCCGTGTTTCCGTTGCGCCGGGTGCAGGCGCGCTCAACCGGGTTGGAGTGGAAGCTGGATGGGCTGACGATGCAGCCGGGCGGGCAGATAGGCACCTCTAACCGCGCCCTTGGTCCGGTGGACATCCGGGTGGATGGGCCTGGGCTGCTGGCGCTGGTGCCACGGCATCATCTCGCGGCGGTCATGCAGGCTCTTTTGGCGGTTCCGCAGGGGTAGGTACCTCTGTGGTGGTCAGCGGTGCAGGAGGCAGGCTGGTGCCTGTTGCGGCGGCCAGCATTGCCTCTTGCTGCGCGTGTTGCGCAGCCTGCTGCCGAAGGCTGTGGTGTTCGCGCAGGATTGCATAAAGCCCCGCTGCGACAGTCAGCGCAATCCCGAGGCTGGCCAGGCTGTTGGGCAGCTCGTTGAAGATCAGCCAGCCGACCAGGGTGGCGATGGGAATTTCCAGATACTGCATCGAGGCGAGGGTTGCGGCAGGCGCGTAGCGCAGGCTCCAGGTCATCATCAGATGTGCTGCGGTGCCAAACCCGCCGGCCAGCGCCAGCAGGGTCCAGCTGTCCTGGTCGGGCAGGGTGGGGCTCAGGCTGGCGATGTTCCAGCTCTGGCCCAGCCAGAATAGCGGCAGCATCAGCCCTGCTGCAATCACACCGGACATCGCCTGTAGCGGGATCGGGGCGGTGTCCTTGGCGATGCGGCGGGTGACCAGCATGAACAGGGCAAAGATTACGGCCACCGCCAGCGGCCACAGCGCATTTGCCCCAACCACCGCAAAGCTGGGCTGGATCACCAAGAGCGTGCCGATAAAGCCAACCACGCAGGCGGCCAGACGGCGATAGCCAACCTCTTCGCCCAGTACATATTTGCCCAACAGCAGCATGATAAAGGGCATGACAAAGGCAATTGCCACCGCATCGGCCAGCGGCAAATAGCGCAGGGCGTTGAACATGGCGGTGATCCCAGCCATCTGCAACAGGGTGCGCAGCACCACCTGTGGCAGCACCGCGCGGGGGATGCGCAGCGATTGCCGCAGCAGCAGCGATAGGGGCAGCAGGATCAGCGCCTGGGCGACAAAGCGCACAAAGACGATCTGTCCCACCGGCACCCGATGGGACAGCAGTTTGGCAATTGCATCGCCAAGCGGGATAAGCAGGCAAAAGCCCAACATCAGGGCGATGCCAAGCAGGGGGCGATCCTGGGTGGTGTCTTGTGTCATGGCGCCACGCTAGGCGCGGCAGTAGAAAGGTGCAAGCTGAGGTTGCCTTTGAACTGGCGCCACACCCCAATTAGCAATTGGGCACATTCACCGCCAGGCCGCCAAGCGAGGTCTCTTTGTACTTTTCGTGCATATCTGCCCCGGTCTGGCGCATGGTTTCGATACAGGCATCCAGCGGCACAAAATGCTGACCGTCGCCGCGCAGCGCCAGCGAGGCGGCAGAGACAGCCTTGATCGCTGCCAGCCCGTTGCGCTCGATGCAGGGGACCTGCACCAGGCCCTTGACCGGATCGCAGGTCATACCAAGGTGGTGCTCCAGCGCGATTTCTGCGGCGTTTTCCACCTGTTCGGGCGTGCCGCCCATGACCGCGCAGAGGCCAGCGGCCGACATCGCCGCAGCAGAGCCAACCTCGGCCTGGCAACCAGCTTCGGCACCAGAGATAGAGGCATTGAATTTGACCAACCCGGCAATGGCGGCGGCGGTCAGCAGGAAATCCTCCACATGCGATTCTGACGCCCCGGGCACATGATCGAGATAGTAGCGGATCACCGCAGGCAGGGTGCCGGCGGCACCATTGGTGGGCGCGGTGACAACCTGACCGCCGGCGGCGTTTTCCTCGTTCACCGCCATTGCATAAACGCTCATCCAGTCGTTGATGGTATGGGGCGGGCTCTGGTTCATGCCGCGTTCCGCCAGCAGGCTATCATGGATGCCCTTGGCGCGGCGGCGCACAAACAGACCGCCGGGCAGGATGCCTTCGCGCTCAAGCCCGCGATTGATGCAGTCGTTCATCACCTGCCAGATCCGTGCGGTGCCTTTGGACAGGCTTTCCGGGCAACCACGGGCCACTTCATTGGCTCGCTTCATCTGCGCGATCGACTTGCCGCTGGATTTGGCCATGGCCAGCATTTCATTGGCGGATTTGAACGGGAAGGGAACCGGGTCGCCCTCGTCGGTGTCCTTGCCCTGGGCCAGTTCTTCTTCAGTAACGACAAAGCCGCCGCCGATGGAATAAAACACCTGCCGCAGGATGACATCGCCCTGGGCATCAGTCGCCATCAGGATCATGCCATTGGCATGGCCTTCAAGGGCGTGATCATAGTCAAAAAGCATATCGGCCTTGGGGTCAAAATGCAGCACAGGCAGCCCCTCGGGCTGCATTTTGTGGGTCTTGGTCAGCTCTGCCAGAAAGGCCTCGGCCTTTTCGTCATCATAGGTGTCGGGCACAAAGCCGCCCAGCCCCAGAATGGTAGCGCGGTCGGTGGCATGGCCCACTCCGGTAAAGGCGAGAGAGCCATGCAGCGAGGCGCGCAGCCCGTGAAATTCGAAGGGCGAGGCGCGCATCATGTCAAGGAACCGTGCGGCGGCGACCATCGGACCCATGGTATGCGAGGAGGAGGGGCCAATGCCCACTTTGAACATTTCAAAAACGGAGAGGAACATCAGGTGGCTGATCCTTCTGGGGGAATTGCAGGGTGGGGCTGGGTAAAGGGCGCAGGCCCCAGACCCTCGGCGGTTTGGGCCGCATGAGTGGCTGGGCGGTTTTCCAGCCCTGTCAGCATACGGTGCAGATGCGGGTAGTGTTCCAGCTGGTACCAGCTCAGATCACTCTTGGCAGGATAAAGCGCCATCCAGCGCATCATCGCCGCAAGATAATAATCCAGCACCGAGGGCTGTTCAGCCCCCAGCCAGGATGGGGCATGGCTGGCCAGGGCATCCAGATGCCCCAGATGCACCATAAGCCGAGACTGCATGCGGCGGCGCAACACCGCCTGATCGCTTGGGTCGGGACCAATGTAGATGTCGGGATAGAACGAAATCCGCAGATCTGCATGCAACGTGTTGGAGGCAAAAAATAGCCACTTCAAGAATGCAGCCCGCTCTGGGCTGCCGTGCAATGGTGCCAGCTGCTGATGCCGATCAGCCAGCCAGAGCAGAATGGCGGCGGTTTCAAAGATCGCCCCCTGCGGCGTTTCCAATACGGGAATCAACCCGTTGGGGTTAAGGCTGCGATAGGCGCTACTGTGCTGCGCCCGGGCGCGGCGGTCCACCAGGCAGGTCTCATAGGGCTGGCCAAGCTCTTCCAGCACCAGGCGGATCACCAGCGAGGCGTTGTCAGGGGCATAGTGAAGGCGGTAGCTGTGCATCATAGGGTCGTTGTACGGGGCGTACTGCGGCAAATAGCGCCCGTTTCCGGCGTTTCCAATCGGAAACCCGCCTTTTTGCGACAGAGGCCCACCTGGGCCCGCCCAGGCGCAGTCGGCGCGGTATCGGGGCGCACCCTGGGGGGGCATGGTCCGCGGCGGGGTAATTGCTGCTCGCGCTTGCCGGGGGCTTTGCTTATAAGCAAGCAAACGCCAATCACGGAGTCAGCACCATGACCGGAGAACTGTCCCCCATTGACAGGGCCAAATTTGTCGCCGCCAAACGCGCGGCGAGCTTGGTCGAGCCGGGCATGCGGGTTGGTTTGGGAACCGGATCCACTGCCGCCTGGCTGGTGCGCTGCCTTGGCGAGATGGTGCGCGAAGAGGGGCTGCGGTTCACCGCAGTGCCAACCTCGACCCGCACGGCTGATCTGGCGCGCGAGGTCGGCATCGCTGTTACCTCGCTGGATGAGGCAAAATGGCTGGACCTGACGATTGATGGCGCCGATGAGTTTGACAGCGATCTGAACCTGATCAAAGGCGGCGGCGGGGCCCTGTTGCAGGAAAAGATCGTTGCTACCGCCTCTGATCAAATGGTGGTGATCGCGGATGCGGGCAAAGAGGTGGAAAACCTCGGTGCCTTTGCCTTGCCGGTAGAGGTCGTCCCCTTTGGCTGGCAGACCAGCCATGCCCTGATCGAGGATACCCTTGTTTCCATGGATGTTCTTGGGCGTTCTGCCAGCCTGCGGATGCACGGGGATCGGGCCTTTGTCACCGATGAAGGCAACTATATTCTGGATCTGCACCTGAACCGGATTGGCAATGCCCGCCAGTTGGCCCTGGTGTTGAACCAAGTCCCCGGAGTGGTTGAAAATGGCCTGTTTATAGATATCTGTGACACCGTCATTATCGGATACGGCGATGGCAACGTGGAACTGCGTGATATCAATGAGGGCACCGTAGAGCGGGAAAAACTGGATTTTGTCGAAACCGACAATCTGTTTTCCGATCTCTCCGACTGAAAGGCAAAATTAGAATGAGCTTCGACTACGATCTTTTTGTAATTGGCGGCGGTTCCGGCGGCGTGCGGGCTGCGCGGGTGGCCGCAGCGGAAGGTGCCAAGGTCGCCCTCGCCGAGGAAGACCGCTATGGCGGCACCTGCGTTATTCGCGGCTGTGTGCCCAAAAAGCTGATGGTCTTTGCCAGTGAGTATTCTGCCATGGTGGGGGATGCCCAGGCCTATGGCTGGGATATTACCGGCGGTGCCTTTGACTGGGATGCCTTCAAGGGTAAACTGCACGCCGAGCTGGACCGGCTGGAAGGGATCTATCGCAACCTGCTGAAAAACAGCGGCGTAACCAGCTATGATTCCCGCGCCACCCTGGTGGATGCCCATACGGTGGCCCTGGCCGATGGCAGCCAAAAGACCGCCAAGCACATTCTGATCGCGACTGGTGGCTGGCCCAGCGTGCCTGACTTCCCCGGAGCAGACCTGGCGATCACCTCGAACGAGATGTTCCATCTGGATACCCTGCCCGAGACAATCCTGATTGTTGGCGGCGGCTATATCGCCTCGGAATTTGCCGGCATTATGAATGGGCTGGGGGTGAAAACCACACAGTTCTATCGCGGCACCCAGATTCTGCGCGGTTTTGACGAAGAGGCACGCGCGGTCGTGGCCGAGGGTATGGTCGAGAACGGCGTTGATTTACAGTTGGAAACCAATGTGGTTTCGATGGTCAAAGATGGCGACAAGATCTGCGTCACCGATACCAAGGGGCGTGAGCACCTGTTTGACAAGGTGATGTATGCCACCGGTCGGCACCCCAATGCCGACAACCTCGGGCTTGAGTCACTGGGCGTTGCGCGTGGTAAAAAGGGTGAAATCCTGGTAGATCAGTACAGCCAAACGGGCGTGCCTTCGATTTTTGCCATTGGCGATGTCACCGATCGGGCCAATCTGACGCCAGTTGCAATTCGCGAAGGCATGGCCTTTGTTGAAACTGTGTTCAAAGGCAATCCCACCAGCCCCGATCACGATCTGATCCCCACGGCGATTTTCACCCAGCCGGAAATGGGCACGGTTGGGCTTAGCGAAGAAGAGGCGGCGGCGCAGGAACCGGTCGAGATTTATTCGGCCAGCTTCAAACCCATGCAGCAAAGCTTTGCTGGGCGGGCGCAAAAGGTTCTGATGAAGCTGATCGTCAGCAAGGCAAACCGGCGGGTTTTGGGCTGCCACATCGTGGCGCCGGGCGCTGGTGAAATGATCCAGCTGGCCGGGATTGCGGTAAAAATGGGGGCAACCAAGGAAGATTTTGATCGCACGGTTGCAGTTCACCCCACCATGTCCGAAGAATTGGTAACACTGAAACAACCAAGCCGAACGACTTGAAATCACAAGACAAGACCATAAATTTGACGAACATGCCGCAGACAGCGGCAGAAAAGGGATAGGAGACAGATGGCGGGCAATAGCGGTGGCCCCTGGGGGGGCGGAGGCTCTTCTGGTGGCGGAGGCAATCAGGGCGGCAACAACAGCGGCAATGGCAGCGGAAACAACTCTGGTGGCAATAAAGGGGGCGGCGGAGGTCGGCGCCCCGAAGACCCACAGATCCCCGAAATCGACGAGTTGGTCAAAAAGGGCCAAGAACAGCTGCGCGTCCTGATGGGCGGTCGTGGTGGTTCTGGTCAGGGTGGCGGCCGTGGCCCTGGCGGCGGCGGCGGCCCCCTGTTTACCAAGGGCACTATCGGCATTGCCGCCATTGCCGGCGTAGTGCTCTGGGGTATGGCCAGCTTCTATTCGGTCAAAACCGAAGAGCGCTCGGTCGAGCTGTTTCTGGGGGAATATATGGATACCGGCACGCCGGGTCTGAACTTTGCCCCTTGGCCGCTGGTCACCTATGAGGTGATTCCGGTGCTGGTGGAGCAGACTGAAAACATCGGCGCGGGTTCACGCGGCAGCGATGCCGGGCTGATGCTGACTGGCGATGAAAACATCATTGATGTTGATTTCCAGGTGGTCTGGAACATCAGTGATCCGGCCTTGTACCTGTTCAACCTGCGCGATCCAAAGGCTACCATTCAGGCGGTCTCGGAATCTGCGATGCGTGAAATCATCGCGCAATCGGAATTGGCGCCGATTCTGAACCGGGATCGCGGTGCGATCACCACCCGTCTGGATGAGCTGATCCAAACAACGCTGGACAGCTATGACAGTGGCGTCAATGTGGTTCGGGTCAACTTTGACGGTGCCGATCCACCAGAGCCGGTGAAAGATGCCTTCCGCGAAGTGCAGTCTGCGGGCCAGGAACGTGACCGGCTTGAGAAACAGGCCGATGCCTATGCCAACCGCAAACTTGCGGCGGCACGCGGGCAATCTGCCCAGACCCTGGAAGAGGCCGAAGGCTACCGCGCCCGCGTGGTAAACGAGGCCCAGGGTGAGGCAAGTCGTTTCTCGGCGGTTCTGACCGAATACCAAAAGGCGCCAGAGGTCACGCGCAAGCGTCTCTATCTGGAAACCATGGAGCGGGTCCTTGGCAATGTGGACAAGATCATTCTTGATCAATCCACTGGCGAAGGTGGCCAGGGTGTCGTGCCCTATCTGCCGCTCAATGAATTGCGCCGCACGGGAGATAAATGATGAACAAGACAACTTTCCTTCTCCCTATTCTGGTGTTGGCCGTGGTGGGGATGCTGTCTTCGATTTTCATCGTGGACGAGCGTGAAAAAGCCCTGGTGCTTCGCTTTGGCCGGGTGGTTGCCGTGAAAGAAGACCCCGGTCTTGCATTCAAGGTGCCGCTGATCGACGAGGTCGTCACCTATGATGACAGGATTCTCAGTATTGAGGTTGGCCCGCTGGAAGTCACGCCGCTGGATGACCGGCGCCTGGTGGTCGATGCCTTTGCCCGTTATCGGATTGTTGACGTTAAACAATTCCGCGAAGCGGTTGGTGCTGTCGGGGTTAGCGGTGCTGAATCGCGTCTGGACAAGATCATGCGGGCCCAAACCCGCGAGGTCCTGGGTTCTGTCAGCTCCAATGACATTCTGTCATCGGACCGGGCGGCCCTGATGCTGCGGATCCGCAATGGTGCCATCACCGAGGCCGAAGGCTTTGGGCTTGAGGTCATTGACGTGCGCCTGAAACGTACCGATCTGCCGCAGGCCAACCTGGAAGCCACCTTCTCGCGGATGCGGGCGGAACGGGAGCGCGAAGCCGCCGATGAAATCGCCCGTGGTGACGAGGCCGCGCAACGTGTGCGTGCTCTCGCTGACCGGACCGAGGTTGAGCTGGTTTCCGATGCAGAGCGCGAAGCCGAGGTGATCCGCGGTGAAGCCGATGCGGAACGCAACGCCATCTTTGCCGATGCCTATGGCCGCGACCCGGAATTCTTTGAATTCTACCGTAGTCTGAATGCCTATGAAGGGGCGCTGAAAGGGGAAAACTCTTCCCTGGTACTGTCGCCGGATTCCGAATTTTTCAGCTATCTGAAATCTTCGCATGGCACCGCCACATCTGAGTAGACCTCTGGCCTGAAGAGGCGGAGATCATCAAGGGGCTGACCTGCGGGTTGGCCCCTTTTGCTTTGCGCTTTGGAAATGAGCGAGGGCGCATGATCGAGGGTTCTACTTTTAATGCATTATTTTCCTTCTTTGTTTTCGACGCCTGATATCGGCTAGAAGGATGCTAAGACTGCCAGAGAGAGGGAGATTTGAAGGGGTTAGAGGGTAGGGGCGTTGGACGGTTTAATGTTTCAAGCGGGATGTTGCCTGCTGGATTTCGTCACTGTGAAACTCGCCAGCTGTGTTTTACCAGTATTTTCAGGGGCGGCGTTTGACTCTGCGGCATTTCACAACGACTTGAACGGCCCGGCCAGGTGTTGCGATTGGAAAAACTCCCCCTACATTGAGAGCGTAGTACTATAGGATCTATGTAACCCCCCAAGAAGGATAGTTTGCAAAGCAAGGCGGGCGGGCGTTAGGCCAATGGCAGCGGCTTTGACAGAGTTTGCAGACCCGGTTCTGTGGGAAAGGCAAGATGATGGCAAAAACAGGAATGGTGATGACAAGGAGTAGCTTCGTGCAGCCTCAGGCGATTGCAGTTTCAAAAGAACAAAACGGACAGGCCACAATGTGGCGGATGCTGTGGCTGGCTGGTGTCAGCCTAGTGATGGTCCTGATGCAGGTGCTCACCGCACAGGCCCGGCCCGAAAGCTTGGCTCCGCTGGCCGATAAAGTCAGCCCGGCGGTGGTGAACATCACCACAACCACTGTGATCGAAGGGCGGACTGGCCCCCAGGGCATTGTGCCAGAAGGATCACCTTTTGAAGATTTCTTCCGTGAGTTCCAGGACCGCAACGGCGGCGACAATGGCAACCGCCCGCAACGCTCTTCGGCCCTTGGGTCGGGGTTTGTGATTTCTGAAGATGGCTATATCGTCACCAATAACCACGTGATCGCAGATGCCGATGAGATCGAGATCGAGTTCTTCCCTGGTGATGGCCAGCCCAGGAAACTCTTGCCCGCCAAGGTGATCGGCACGGATCCAAACACCGATATTGCCTTGCTCAAGGTAGAGGCTCCGGCGCCCTTGAAATTTGTCACCTTTGGCGACAGCGATACTGCCCGCGTCGGCGACTGGGTGGTGGCCATGGGCAATCCGCTGGGGCAGGGGTTTTCGCTTTCGGCCGGGATCGTATCTGCGCGCAATCGTGAATTATCTGGGTCCTATGATGACTACATCCAGACCGATGCGGCGATTAACCGGGGCAACTCGGGCGGACCGTTGTTCAATATGGATGGCAATGTGGTCGGTGTGAACACCGCAATCCTCTCTCCCAATGGTGGTTCTATCGGGATTGGCTTTTCGATGGCCTCTAATGTGGTCAGCAAGGTGGTGGAGCAACTGAAAGAATTCGGGGAAACCCGCCGTGGCTGGTTGGGCGTACGGATCCAGGATGTCGATACCGATGTGGCCGAAGCCATGGGGCTGGACACTGCCAAGGGTGCACTGATCACTGATGTTCCAGAGGGCCCCTCGAAGGAGGCAGGCCTGCTGGCCGGGGATGTGATCCTCAGCTTTGATGGGACCGAAGTGGCAGATACCCGCAGCCTGGTGCGCACGGTCGGCAACACCGAAGTGGGCAAAACGGTCCGCGTGGTTGTCTACCGGGAAGGCAAGACCGAAACCCTGAAGGTGACCCTTGGCCGCCGTGAAGATGCAGAGCGCCAGTCTGGCGATTCAGATGATGATGGGGCTGATCCGGATGTGACCGAGAAAGAGCTGCTCGGGCTGTCGATCGGTGTTCTGACCGACAAGATGCGCAACGAACTGAACCTTTCGGCGGATATCGATGGGCTGATCATTCTTTCAGTGAACGAAGCCTCTGAAGCCTGGGAAAAGGGCCTGCGCGGAGGTGATGTGATCACCGAGGCAGGCCAGCAAAAGGTGGCATCGATCAGCGCGCTTGAGGCCCGGATCTCTGAAGCGGAAGAGGCTGGTCGCAAGTCTCTGTTGCTCTTGGTGCGCCGCAATGGCGAGCCGCGCTTTGTCGCGCTGAACCTGCAGTAAGACTAATAAGCCCTGCTCGCCAGAGCCGCGCTTTATCAGGAAAGGCCGGGATCTTCCCCGGCCTTTTTCTGTTCAGCGGCAGGCTTCTCTAATTGGGTGTTTGGGTCAAGCTCGTTTTCCTTTTTTCATGGGCCATTGTCACTCATCCGGGTCACGCTTCTCTTCGCAGTCTGACTGATGACCTGATGTCATCGCTGCACGCAT
>NZ_JAJQRG010000001.1 GCF_021228235.1 Pseudophaeobacter flagellatus | reverse complement strand
ATGCGTGCAGCGATGACATCAGGTCATCAGTCAGACTGCGAAGAGAAGCGTGACCCGGATGAGTGACAATGGCCCATGAAAAAAGGAAAACGAGCTTGACCCAAACACCCAATTAGAGAAGCCGCCCCTGATCCTTGCGTCATGGCCGGGATGCCGCGCCACTCGGGCTTATCGCCTTCATTTGCGCAACATGCCCGAGCAGGCCACAGGCGCAACTCTCACAGCGCGGTCCAGCCGCCATCCACGCTTAGGGTAGTGCCGGTGATCTGCGCCGCTGCATCAGAACAGAAAAACACAGCTGTACCGCCAAGCTGTTCCACCGTTGCAAACTCCTTCGAGGGCTGGCGTTCCAACATGACCTGCTTGATTACCTCTTCGCGCGACATGTTGTATTTTTCCATGGTATCCGGGATCTGAGCCTCAACCAGCGGCGTCAGCACATAGCCCGGACAAATGGCATTGCAGGTGATCGGCTCTTCTGCGGTTTCCAGCGCCACTGTTTTGGTCAGCCCCACAACCCCATGTTTTGCCGCGACATAAGCCGATTTAAAGGGCGAGGCCGTCAGCCCATGCGCCGAAGCGATATTAATCACCCTACCCCAACCAGTGGCGCGCATCTTGGGCAGGGCAACGGCAGTGGTATGAAAGGCAGAGCTGAGATTGATCGCCAGAATGGCATCCCAAGTTTCTGTCGGGAAGTCATCCACCGGTGCCACATGCTGGATGCCGGCGTTGTTGACCAGGATATCACAGGCGCCCGCCTCTTCGATCAGCCCGCGACAGGCCTCGCCCTTGGACATATCCGCCTGAATATAGCGGGCCTTACCACCGAACTCCGCTGCGATCTGGGCTGCAATCTCGTGATCCTCAGGCCGGTCGGTGAAAGAGTTCAACACTACATCCGCCCCCGCGCGCGCCAGTTCCCGCGCAATCCCTAGGCCAATGCCCGAATTTGATCCGGTGATCACCGCGGTTTTTCCTGTGAGAGTCATCTGCTGTCCCTTTCCTGGTCTCTGTCATAAGGCGTTTTCTCTTCTTGCCATGCTGCAGGCGCAAATGAAACGCGTAGGACTACGTAGCAGCCGCTGCATCTGGTGCAGACAAACCTGGGCCTCAAAGGGCCGCCCAGAACATGATGGGGTCAGGCGGCTCGAAAATCCTTAACAAAAAAAACGCCCGCGCGAAGCGGGCGTAAAGTTATTGAGGCAGGTTTCATACAGGCAAGAAACCTATCGAGCAGTGACCTCTTTATATGCAATTTCTGCCTTTCATCCAAGCTAAAAGTTTGAAATGACAAGAAAGCGCAGATGCGGTGTAGACCCAAGAAAATATGGGCCCGATGGGATTGTTGCCAAAATGACCTCAGTTTTTTTCCAAAAACTTAAACTCGCGACCACAGGAATCCTGCTGCTTGGCGGTGCTGCCCCCCTGTTAGCAGAATCATCTCATGGCATAGCTATGTACGGTGACCCAAGCCTACCACAGGATTTTGTGTCCTTACCATATGCTAACCCTTCGGCGCCCAAAGGGGGCAAAGTTGTCTTTGGCAACACTGGCGGTTTTGATACGCTTAATCCGTTTGCCCAAAAAGGCACGCCACCCTGGCAGCTTCGGTTCTGGGGATACGAGAGCCTGATGGGCCGTTCCTGGGACGAAGCCTTCTCTCTTTACGGTCTGTTGGCCGAATCAGTTGAATTTCCAGAGGACAGATCCTGGGTCGAATTCACCCTCAGACCGGAAGCAAAATTCTCCGATGGCAGCCCGGTCACTGTAGAGGATGTAATCTGGTCCTACGAAACACTCGGCACCCAGGGACACCTGCGCTATCGCGGGTTCTGGAGCAAAGTGGCTGAAATCCGCCAAACCGGACCGTTGAGCCTGCGCATCACCTTCAACACCCAGGACCGAGAGCTTGCCCTGATTGCCGGCATGCGGCCTATTTTGAAACGGTCCCAGTGGGCGGGCAAAGATTTTGCGTCTTCGGGGCTGACAGAGGCCCCCATTGGCACCGGCGCCTATGTGGTCGACAGCTTCGAGGCGGGACGTCAAATCACCCTGCGGCGCAATCCCGACTACTGGGGCAAGGATCTGCCCTTCCGGGTTGGCACCCAGAATTTTGATCAACTGAGGATTGATTTTTTCGGTGATCAGACGGTCTTATTCGAATCTTTTAAAGCAGGCGAGCTGACCGCCTACCGCGAATTCAATGCGGATAAATGGCAGCGCGCTTATGGTTTTGACGCCGTCACAAGCGGGCGCATCGTCAAAAGTGAAATTCCTCATCAGCGCCCCAGCGGCATGACCGGGCTGGCCTTCAACACCCGCCGCGCGCCACTGGATGACTGGCGGGTGCGTGAGGCCCTGATCCTGGCCTTCAACTTTGAATATATCAATGAAACCATTACCGGCGGGACGCAGCAGCGCATCAGTTCTTATTTTTCCAATTCCCACCTCGGGATGCAGCCCGGAGCAGCCAGCGGTCGCGTGGCGCAATATCTGGCACCCTTTGCCGAAGATCTGCCCCCCGGCACCCTCTCCGGGTATCGCCTGCCACAAAGCGACGGCACCAAGCGCAACCGCAAGAACCTGCGTCGCGCCATGGCGCTGCTGCAAGAGGCGGGCCTCAGCGTTCAGGATGGAGTACTGCGCGATGCAAATGGCACCGAGCTGCGCCTGAATGTTCTGCTGCGCCAGGGCGATAGCGAGATGAAGACGGTGATCGAAATCTATGCGCGCGCGCTGAACCGTCTGGGCATCACCCTGACACCGGAAATGGTTGATAACGCGCAATATGTTGGCCGCCAGAGCAGCTTTGACTTTGATCTCACCCGGTTACGCCGTGAGCTGTCATTAAGCCCGGGCAACGAACAGCGCCTCTATTGGGGCAGCGCCGGGGCAGATCAGCCCGGCAGCCGCAATCTGATGGGAATTGCCTCGCCTGCGGTGGATGCAATGATTGATCACATGCTCACGGTAGACGCCCCAGAAGATTTTACCGCCGCCACTCGCGCGTTGGACCGGGTACTGACCGCCGGGCGCTATGTCATTCCCATCTGGTCCTTTGACAAGGGGCGTATCGCCCATGTGAAAGAGCTACATTTTCCGGATGTTTTGCCAATTTACGGCGACCGAACCGGGTTTATGCCAGAGGTCTGGTGGTACCAGGCCACAGAGTGACACTGGCTATCCCGTTAAAAGGCAACAAAACTCCCGTGTTCCCTTGTTTCATAGCTTTTGATATAATTGACATGATGAATGGTTATTGTTTCGATGGGGGTACCAATCATGACGACCCTTCCTTCACCGTGGCGTTGGGAGAGTATGTATCCACGCGCCAAACAGCGTTTCCCGCATCTCTGCGCCGAAACAGTCCCCAGCCTTGCCCAGGACCGAGACGGCTTTGTTGCATATCTGGCTGACACCCATCACCTGACCCTGCGCGAAGCCGAGGAAGAGGTTGACGACTTCCTGTTCACCGAGAGCCTGCATGCAGAGTTGGCGACAGATCAGGCCTAATCAGGAAAGGCCTGCGACTGGTCCGCGACGCGTGTTGCGCCAAACGGGCCCGGTATCGCGCATTTAAAACTTGCAGGATAAAATGAACCCGACCAGATCTAATCGGTTGATTTCAGAAAGATTTCATCGCCGCAACAGCCAACCCCAGACGTTGGCCGATTGCTAGCTAAGTGAGGTGACCCAAAGGATGGTGGCATCATCCTGGCTGACTGAGACCACATTATGGCCCATCGCCGCGTCATAATAGGCGCTATCGCCGCGCCGCATCTCTACTGGTTCGTAAAACTCGGTATAGAGCTTCACCACCCCGGTCAGAACATACATGAATTCTTCGCCGTCGTGCCGCACCCAGCCGTCAAATTCATCCATGGAGCGCGCCCGCACCCGCGCGCGATAAGGCAACATCTGCTTGCGCCGCAGCCCCTCTGCGAGCAGCTCGTGCTCGTAGGTGGCGGTGGCCTGGGCCGATCCTTCGTTATATTTGGTCACCGTCATGCGCCCGTTGACCTGATCCCGCTGCGGCGGGGTGAACAGCTGCGGAACTGAGATTTCCAACCCGACAGCCAGCTTCTTCAGGGCCTCATAGGTCGGCGACATCTGGCCGTTTTCGATCTTTGACAGGGTTGATCGCGCCAGCCCAGCCTGATTGGCCGCATGTTCCAGCGTCCAGTCCCGCGCCTTGCGGAGCTCGCGTACGCGCGCGCCCAGGTCCAACGGTTCTGCGTCACGCTCCTCGCCATTGGCTCGGGCGATGGTGATCAAAGATTTGGGGTCGCGTCCTGTCATGCGGTCTCTATAAGATGCCCGCTGCATGCTTGCAACGCAGCACTTGTCAGGCTAGCCAAAGGATATGGTATCTCTCTTTGATCAAGGCGCCTTTGCGCCCTGCCCCGCGCCCTTCAATCTGGCCGCCCATGTGCTGCGCCAGGCCCCAAACCTGCCCGACAAACCGGCGCTAGAGGTCATTGGCGCCAAGGGGGCGCAGATCTGGACCTTTGCCCAGCTAGAGGCAGCGGTACGTGGCACCGGCACCGGGCTGTTGCAGGCGGGGCTGAAGCCGGGACAAATCCTGTTGATGCGCCTTGGCAATACCGTGGATTTCCCCATTGCCTATCTGGGGGCCATTGCTGCGGGCCTCATACCCGTTCCGACCTCGTCGCAGCTGACCGAGGGCGAAACCGCCAAGATGATCGCAGATCTTGATGCAGCGGCAATTTTTCGTGACCCGACAGTCGCTTGCGCGGCGCACCCGATGCAGATTGAACTGCCCGCTCTGCAGGCAATGCGGGCTTTGCCGCCCTGCGACTATGCCATGGGACCAGCTGATCGGATGGCCTATGCGGTCTATACCTCTGGCACCAGCGGCATGGCCCGCGCTGTTGCCCATGCCCATCGTGCCATCTGGGCGCGCCAAATGATGGTACAGGGGTGGTATGATCTGAAACCCGATGATCGCTTGCTGCATGCCGGCGCTTTCAACTGGACTTTCACGCTGGGCACCGGCTTGATGGATCCCTGGACCATCGGCGCCACCGCGCTGATCCCGGAACCGGGCACCGATCCGATGCATCTGCCCGCCCTGCTGCGCGACCACAAGGCAAGCCTTTTTGCTGCAGCGCCGGGGGTTTACCGAAAGATTCTTAAGTCCAACGCGCCACTGGATCTGCCAGATCTGCGCCACGGGCTTTGCGCCGGAGAAAAACTGTCCGAGCATCTGCATCAGGCCTGGCGCCACGCCACGAGCACCGATCTGTTCGAAGCCTATGGCATGTCGGAATGTTCCACCTTCATTTCCTCCAGCCCGGCGCATCCAGCGCGTGGCCAGGCCCTGGGCCAGCCACAGCCGGGCCGTCGCGTGGCCATACTTGGCCCCGATGGGCCAGTGCCCTATGGCGAAGCCGGTACCATCGCCATTGCCGCCAGCGATCCTGGGTTGATGCTGGGCTATTTGAATGCTCCGGAAGAAACCGCCGCGCGGATGCAGGGAGAGTGGTTCCTGACTGGCGACCAGGGCACCATGGCACCGGATGGTCAGATTAGCTATCTCGGGCGCGATGATGACATGATGAATGCCGGCGGCTTTCGGGTCTCGCCGATCGAGGTGGAAACCCAGCTGCAGGCACATCCCGACATAACCCAGGTTGGCGTCGCCTCGGTCGAGGTCAAAACCGACAGCCATATCATCGTCGCCTTTTACACTGGCCCCACGCCGCTGGACCCAGCCGAATTACACCGCTTTGCCGCCGCGCATCTGGCCCGCTATAAACAGCCCCGTGCCTATGTCCATCTCGACGCTCTGCCCAGTGGCGCCAATGGCAAATTGCTGCGCCGCGCCCTGCCCGCCTATTTCAAAGGATAGCCCATGACCGCTGATCTGCCGCCCGTGAAGCTTGACATTATTTCCGACCCGATCTGCCCCTGGTGCTATATCGGCAAGACCCACCTGGACAAGGCACTGGCCGAAATTCCGGATCATCCCTTTGTCATCGAATGGCACCCCTTCCAGCTGAACCCGGATATGCCAGCCGAGGGCATGGATCGGCGCGCCTATCTGGAGGCCAAGTTTGGCGGCAAAGAGGCTGCGGTGCGGGCCTATGCACCCGTGGTGGAAAATGCCGAAAAGGCCGGATTGAAGATCGATTTTGAGGGCATGCAGCGCACGCCAAACACCATAAACGCACATCGGCTCATCCATTGGGCCGGGATAGAGGCCAAGCAAGGGGCCATGGTGGATGCCCTGTTTGATGCCTATTTTACCCAGGCGCGCGATATCGGCGATACCGACGTCCTGGTAGAGATTGCCGCCAATGTGGGGCTAGAGGCCGACGTGGTGCGCAAACTGCTGTCTGGTGACAGTGACCGAGAAGATATCCGCAACCGCGATGCCCATTCGCGCAAAATGGGGGTGACATCGGTTCCGACCTTTATCATTGCCAACCAGCATGCGGTCCCCGGTGCCCAGCAGCCCGATATGTGGAAGCAGATTATTTCCGATATTATGGAACAACTTCAGAATCCTACGGAAAACGCATGACCCAACTGCGGCGTCTAACCATCTTTGTTGCCCTGCTTGTGGTGCTGGCTTCGGGCACTGTGTTTTTTCACTTTGCCGAAGGCTGGAGCTGGTTGGATTCCTATTTCTTTACCGTGATCACCGTGTCGACGGTTGGCTATGGCAATCTGGTCCCGGTGACCGCAGCCGGCAAGTTGGCGACCACCGCCCTGATTTTTGGCGGGCTTGGGGTCTTTGCCCTTGCGATGAATGAATTTGCCCAGATGCAGTTGGCGAAACGGCAAAAGCACAATGAATGGCTGTTTGCCCGACTGGGAGATGGCACAAAAGATGACGAATCGCCTGCCGCCAATGCGGATGACCCCCCCGTCACGGCACAAACACACCCTCCAAAGAAATAACCCGTCGCAGCCGCGCCATGCCCTGCGGCAGGCCCCCGGCTGCAAGGGGCGACTTCGCGGTGACGGTGCGGGCGCTGAAACTACACAAAACAACAATGCACATAGCACTGTGCACTCTCAAGCATGGTGCTATTTTCACCGCCGTGATAGCGCGAAGCCAAAAGGCCCGGTCAGGATCCAATTTCAGGACCACCGAAGTCTTGCAAAGGATTTCAATGACACCGACACCCCAGCACGCCATGTCAAAGGCAGAATTTATTTCACTGGTTGCGATGATGATGGCAACCATTGCCTTTTCCATTGATGCCATGCTGCCGGCCTTGCCGGAAATCGGTGCGCAACTCAGCCCCGGAGATATCAACCGGGCGCAGCTGATCCTGACCTCCTTTGTCCTGGGGATGGGGCTTGGCACCTTTTTCACCGGCCCGCTGTCTGATGCCTTTGGCCGCAAACCCGTGATCGTTGCAGGGGCTGTAATCTATATCGTCTCGGCCGCAGTGGCCTGGGCCTCTTCTTCGCTTGAACTGGTACTGATTGCGCGGGTGACCATGGGGCTTGGCGCGGCAGGGCCACGGGTTGTGGCGCTGGCCATTGTGCGCGATCTCTATTCGGGCCGTGAAATGGCACGAATGATGTCGATTGCCATGATGATCTTTACCCTGGTGCCGGCCTTTGCACCGATGCTGGGTCAGGGGATTATCCTCTTTGCCGGCTGGCGCGGAATTTTTGCTGCCTTTGCGCTGTTTGCGCTGGTCATCTCTCTTTGGACCATGATCCGTCTGCCAGAACCCCTGGCGGTTGAAAACAGGCGTCCCTTCCGCTTTCCGCTGATGTTGGCGGCGGTGCGCGAGATGATCCTGCACCCGACCGTGCGGCTGTCCATCCTGGTTCAGACCTTCTGCTTGGCCACCCTGTTCACCATGCTGACCATGGTGCAGCAGATCTATGACGTGATTTTTGCCCGCGCCGACAGCTTTCCCTTCTGGTTTGGCTTTGTCGCGCTGATGGCAGGCAGCGCCAGCGTGTTGAACGCAGCGGTTGTTGTGCGCCTTGGTATGCGCCGCATGGTAACCTGGTCCTTGGCCGCGCAGATCCTCTGTTCCGGGCTGATACTGCTCTTTCAAGGGCTGAGCCTGCCTGACACTGTTGCTTTTGGCCTGTTTGTAGCCTGGCAGACCAGCGTGTTCTTTATGGCTGGTACCACCCTCGGCAATCTCAACGCCATGGCGATGGAGCCGATGGGGCATATTGCCGGCATGGCGGCCTCGGTAATTGGGGCGATTTCAACCGTTTGCGCCGCAGCCATTGCCGCGCCCATTGGCCTGCTGTTTGATGGCTCTTTGGTGCCGGTTGCCCTGCCAATCCTGTGCATGTCGCTTATAAGTTTCGGCATCATGCTGCATATGGCGCGTGTTGAAAAGCGACTGTTCTAGCCATCGCACGCTTGCTGCTTTCCTGAAAAACTCCTAACCTCTCCAGATATTTGGAGGGGGTTTCATGGATTATCCATATGATCTTGGCAGCTATTCCTGCCCCATCACCACCACATCGCCACAGGCGCAGCTTTGGTTTGATCGCGGCTTGAACTGGACCTATGGCTTCAACCACCAAGAAGCGATCGCCTGTTTCAAACAGGCCCTATCATGTGATCCGCGCTGTGCCATGGCCCATTGGGGTCTGTCCTATGCGGCGGGGCCAAACTACAATATGCCCTGGGAATTGCACGACGAAACCGGGCGGGCTGAAGCCCTGGGCCTGGCCTATGATGCCAGCCGCGCGGCGCTGGCCCATGTGGAAGGTTGCACCGAGGCCGAAACCTTGCTCATCACCGCCCTACAAGCCCGCTATCCACAACGCGACCTAAGCGATGATATGCAGACCTGGGACCAGGCCTTTGCCGATACGATGCGGGCGGCCTTTGCCCGCTGTTCCGATCATCTGGAGCTGCGCACTGTTTTTGCCGAAAGCCTGCTGAACCTTACGCCCTGGAACATGTGGGACCTGAAGACAGGTACACCAGCCCCCGGGGCCGCCACCACAGAGGCGCAGCAGATACTGGAACAGGCAATGGAAAGACAGCCCGGCGCCATGCAGCACCCAGGCCTGCTGCATCTCTATGTGCATCTGATGGAAATGTCCCCAACCCCAGAGAAAGCGCTGAAAGCCGGTGATGTGCTGCGCCGTCTGGTGCCGGATGCGGGCCATCTGGTGCATATGCCGACCCATATTGATGTGCTCTGCGGCAACTATCACGATGTGGTGCTGTGGAACCAAGAGGCGATCACGGCTGACCTGAAATACTATGACCGCGAAGGCGCCTACAACATCTACACAGGCTACCGCCAGCACAACTATCACTTTGTCATCTATGGTGCGCTGTTTCTGGGTCAAATGGAACCCGCCCTACAGGCAAATCAGGGGTTGTGGGACACCACGCCCGAAGAGATGCTGCGCATCGAAAGCCCGCCAATGGCCGATTACTTTGAATCCTACATGGCGATGCATCCGCATATCCTGATCCGCTTTGGCCGCTGGGAAGACTGCATTGCGCTGGGTCTGCCGCAGGACCAAACTCTCTACTGCACCCTGACTGCGACGGTGCACTATGCCCGCGCAATCGGCTATGCCGCCACGGGGCGTGTGGCAGAGGCCGAAGCAGAGGAGCAGCGCTTTCTTGCCGCCCGCGCGCGCGTGCCCGACAGCCGCCTGATGCACAACAATCGTGTTGTAGACCTGCTTGAAATTGCACGCGAAATGCTGCGCGGCGAGATTGAATACCGCAAGGGCAACTACGCCGAGGCCTACGCCCATCTACGCCGCTCAGTCGCGCTGGATGACACCCTGCCCTATGACGAACCCTGGGGATGGATGCAGCCCACCCGCCATGCGCTGGGGGCGCTGCTGCTGGAACAGGGCCATACAGCCGAGGCCGAAGCGGTCTACCGCGCTGATCTTGGTCTGGATGACACCCTGTCGCGGGCCTCGGTTCATCCAGATAATGTCTGGAGCCTCAAGGGATTACACGACTGTCTTGAAGCGCGTGGCGAAACGGTAGAGATCCGCCACATCAAACAGAAGCTTGACCAGGCGCAGGCGCGTTCGGATGGTGTATTTGCCTCCTGTGGCTGTGCGCAGGTGGCGATGCAATAAAAAGTGCCTTTTAACAAACTAATCTGGTCACCCTAATATCAGTCTAGAGCGTGTCAGTGCATTGCTTCAAAGCCAGGGCATCTGGCGCGGAAACCATTGATCCAGCGGGTTCGACCTGGATCGACTGGTTCCCGTTTGAATCGGTCACCACTGTCAGTTTCTGGGTCAAACCAACTTTCTCTGAACAGCTATCAAGCGCCTGTTGATCTGGAACACTCTGACTTGTCGCGCAGGCGGCCAAAGCAAAAACACCACAAATTGCAGTAATTTCAAAACTGTTTGCATCAAAATATCTCTCAATAAATTACATTTACTTAAAGGCGAGTTTCATTCATCCAAAGCAGCGTCAATGGGCCTTGGCTTTGGCTTTTTTTCGCTCGGCAATCAAACGCTCTGCCAGATCGCGGGCAATGGCAAAGGCCCCTTTGATCTTGTCACTGTCCCTTTTCCAATCGCGGCGCACCACGATCTTGTTGTCCTTGACCTTAGCCAGACCATTTTGCCCCTGGATGAAATCAACCAACCCCTGCGGCGAGGCAAATTTATCGTTGTGAAACTGCAGCGTCGCGCCCTTGGGGCCAGCATCCAGTTTGGAAATGCCCGCCCGTTTGCACATCGCCTTGATCCGAACAACCAGCATCAAGGTATTGACCTCTTTGGGCAATTTACCAAAGCGGTCGATCAGTTCAGCGGCAAATCCTTCCAGTTCCACCTTGGTTGTCAGCCCCGACAGGCGGCGATACAGGCCAAGGCGCACATCCAGGTCGGGCACATAGGCCTCTGGGATCAGCACCGGTACGCCCAGATTGATCTGCGGCGCCCATTGCTCATCAGCGTCAGACAGGCCCTCCAGCTCACCTGATCGGATCTTGGCGATCGCCTCTTCCAGCATGGATTGATAGAGTTCATACCCCACATCGCGCATCTGGCCCGACTGCTCTTCGCCCAGCAGATTGCCGGCTCCGCGAATATCCAGATCCTGGCTGGCCAGGGTAAAGCCGGCTCCCAGCGTATCCAATGACCCCAGCACCCGCAGGCGCTTTTCTGCTGCAGGCGTGAGGCGCTGGCGCGGCTTGGTGGTCAGATAGGCATAGGCACGCGTCTTGGAACGCCCCACCCGGCCCCGGATCTGATAGAGCTGCGACAGGCCAAACATATCCGCCCGGTGCACCACCATGGTGTTTGCCGTGGGAATATCGAGACCGGATTCCACAATGGTCGTGGCCAGCAGGATGTCATACTTCCCGTCATAAAAGGCATTCATCCGGTCATCCAGCTCTCCGGCGGCCATCTGCCCATGCGCCACGATGTAGCTCAGCTCTGGCAGTTGTGCTTTCAGGAAATCTTCGACCTCGGGCAGGTCTGAAATACGCGGCACCACATAAAAGCTCTGCCCGCCGCGATAATGTTCGCGTAGCAAGGCTTCACGCAGGGTGACGGCATCAAATTCGCTAACATAGGTGCGGATGGCCAGGCGATCCACCGGCGGGGTCCCGATAATCGACAGGTCCCGCACGCCCGTCAGGCTGAGCTGCAGGGTACGCGGGATCGGGGTTGCGGTGAGCGTCAGCACATGAATGTCAGAGCGCAGCTGTTTGAGGCGTTCCTTATGGCCAACGCCAAAGTGCTGTTCTTCATCAATGATCAACAGGCCAAGATTGTTAAAGCGGATATTTTTCGCCAGCAAAGCATGGGTGCCGATGACGATATCAACCGTTCCCTTGGCCATACCTTCACGGGTTTTCGCAGCCTCCTTGGCGCTGATAAAGCGCGACAACTGCCTGACTTCCAACGGGAACCCACGAAAACGTTCTGTAAAAGAGGCCGCATGCTGACGGGCCAAAAGAGTGGTCGGTGCAATCACCGCCACCTGCACGCCAGACATCGCGGCCACAAAGGCGGCGCGCATCGCAACCTCGGTTTTACCAAAGCCTACATCGCCGCAGATCAGCCGGTCCATCGGCTGACCAGAGGTAAGATCCGCCATCACATCCTCAATGGCGCGCAGCTGATCATCAGTTTCCTGATAGGGGAAGCGGGCTGAAAATTCCTCCCAGGCGTGCGGTGGCGGATCCATCGCCGGGGCGCGGCGCAGGGCGCGTTCAGCCGCGATGCGGATCAGCTTATCCGCCATTTCGCGAATGCGCTCTTTCAACTTGGCCTTTTTCGCCTGCCAGGCACCACCGCCAAGACGGTCCAGGAAGGCCTCATCATGGCCGTATTTTGACAAGAGCTCGATGTTTTCGACTGGCAGGTAGAGCTTGGACTCTTCGGCATATTCCAGCAGCAGGCATTCATGCGCAGCCCCGGCGGCACGCACCACCTCCATGCCCTGATAGCGGCCAATGCCGTGATCCACATGCACCACCAGATCGCCTGGGCTCAGAGACTGGGTCTCGGTCAGGAAGTTTTCGGCCTTGCGGCGTTTCTTTGGTGCCCGGATCAGGCGATCACCCAGAACATCCTGCTCTGAGATCACCGTCATTTTGTCGGATTGGAACCCATGTTCCAGTGCCCAGACCGCCAGATGCAGACCGGAGTTACCAATACGCGTACCATCCATCACCGGGATGACTTCGGCCAGTCCCTCATCTTCGATCAAGCCGGTCAGACGTTCGCGCGCCCCCTCTGAATAAGAGGCAACAATCACCGGCCCCTCTTGCAGGCGCGCCTTAATATGGTCGGCCAAAGCCCCAAAAAGACTGATGCTTTCCTGCTGACGCTCGGGCGCAAAATTGCGCCCGATGCGCCCGCCCGCATCCACCACCCCAGGCCCAGAGGCCTGCGCCAATGGGTGAAGCTGGATCCGGCGATGGTCAGATACGGCCGCTTCCCAGGCAGCATCATCCAGATAGAGCAGACCGGGGGGCGCGGGTTTGTAGACCGTATCCAACCGCCCCTTTTGGTGCATGGCGATCTTGCGGGTTTCATATTGATCTTCAATACTTTCCCACCGCGCCAGCCGCGCCGGTGTCACCTGATCATCAAGTGTCAGTGTGGCCCCCGGCAGATAGTCAAACAGGGTTTCCAGTTTGTCGTGGAAAAACGGCAGCCAATGCTCGATCCCCTGGTGCTTGCGCCCGGCGCTGACCGCTTCATACAGCGGGTCATCGGTTCCGGCGGCACCAAATTCGATACGATAGTTTTGGCGGAATCTGGTGATCGCCGCCTCATCCAGGATCACCTCGGACACCGGGGCCAGTTCAATCAGATCCAGGGTTTCGGTGGTACGCTGGCTTGCCGGATCAAAGCGGCGCACCCCGTCCAGCACATCGCCAAAGAAGTCGAGCCGCACCGGGCCGCTATCGCCGGGCGGATAGATATCGATAATGCCACCGCGAATGGCATAGTCGCCCGGCTCCATCACTGTTGGGCTTTGTACAAAGCCCATACGCACCAGAAAATTGCGCAGGGCTTTTTCATCGACCCGCTGGTCCACCCTGGCGGAAAAGGCCGCCGCGCGCAGCACATCGCGCGTTGGCACCCGCTGACTGGCAGCATTAAGCGTGGTCAGCAAGATAAACTGCTTTGGCATCTGGTGCACCAACGCCGCCAGACAGGCCATACGCGAGGCCGCCACATTCGGGTTGGGCGAGACCCGATCATAGGGCAGGCAATCCCAGCCCGGAAAGATGATCACCGGCATCTCCGGGGCAAAGAAGGCAAGGGCTGCGCGCATTGCCTCCATGCGTTTGTCATCACGGGCGATATGCAAAACGGGTTGGCCGGATTTAGCCAATTCATCCAGGATCAGCCGGGCATCAAACCCTTCGGGCGCGCCGCCCATGGTGATTGCTCGTTGCGCCATTGTGCGCCTCTCCTTTTAACTGCTGACCGCTTGCCCTGTCTGACCATTTCCCTGCCGCGGGAAGAGCTGTGATGCCAGATAGATGCGTCAAGGCCTGAATGCCAGCCCGGGCGCGGCCTTTCTTAGCCCCCCAAAGGGCCGATATGCAGGTTTTGATACATGCCCCACAAGGCGGTGACAAAAATGCAAAGCATGCCAAGAAACTGCACGCAGACACGACAGATCGAAAGCGCCCGATACAGCGCCTCTTCGCGGTAGTCGTTCTGCGTAATTTTCTGGGCGGTTGCCAGGTTAATCAGCACAACCAGCGACATGGGAAACACCAGCAAGAAAATGGCCTGGGCCGTCTCTACCTTCAGCAGGAACCCAAGGGTTGCTAGCCCGGACAACACAAAACAGGCCAAGCCCAGCAGCCAGACCCCGGTAGAGCGCACCACAAAAAACAAACGGTTCACATTGATGCGCACCATATCGTCCAGATCCTGCGCCGATTGCCCCCCATATTTGCGCGCCCGCTGCACCATATCAAAGGGCACCCCCAGCACCCGATGGCTCAGGGTTGACCACATGATTGCCAGGGCGATCCAATACCAAAGATTGGAAAAAGACCGCAAATCAATCATCTCGGACAGGGTTTCAAACAGACTCAAAGCTCAGACGCCTCTCTTCATGCCGGGGCAGCGGGGCAATCGCCCGCAAGGTATCGTGAAACGCAACACTCGGCCCTTCACCTTCGCGCCTATATCCCCCGATGTCAGGGGCGAAACAAGCCCCACTGCGGCAGGGACCCCAAGCATCCCAACAAAGCGCGGCGATTGTGCCACTTGCCAGCGCCCTGGGTTCCATGCGACCCACAACAGGTATAGAAGAAAAACAAAGAGTTCCCGATGAAGCCGACAGTCGCCCCCTTCCCCGCTGCCCGTTTGCGTCGCACCCGGGTCAGCCCCGCACTCCGTGGCCTGGTACGCGAAAACACCCTGACAACAGAAGATCTGATCTGGCCAGTGTTTGTGCGGTCAGGCCAAGGCATTGAAGAACCGGTGGCCTCTATGCCCGGTGTTATGCGCCGCTCTGTCGACCGGGTGGCCGAGGCTGCCAGCGAGGCGCAGGCGCTGGGTATTCCGGCGATCTGCCTGTTTCCCTATACCGATGCCGATCTGAAAACCGCCGACTGCGCCGAGTCCTGGAATCCCGATAATCTCTGCAACCAGGCCATTCGCGCCATCAAGGCGGCAGCGCCCGAAATCGCGGTGATGACCGATGTGGCTCTGGACCCTTACAATATCAACGGCCATGACGGCTATGTTGTCGATGGTGAAATCCTCAATGACGAAACAGTAGAGGCGCTGGTGAAGATGACCATGGCCCAGGCCGATGCCGGGGCGGATATCATTGGCCCATCCGATATGATGGATGGCCGGATCGGTGCGATGCGCCGCGCGCTAGAGACCGCTGGTCATCGCAATGTCTCAATCCTGTCTTACTCCGCCAAATATGCCTCTGGCTACTATGGGCCTTTCCGCGATGCCGTTGGGGCCTCTGGTGCGCTGCAGGGGGATAAAAAGACCTATCAGATGGATCCCGGAAATTCGGATGAGGCGCTGCGCCTGGTCGAACGCGACCTGCAAGAGGGGGCTGATATGGTCATGGTCAAACCTGGCATCGCCTATCTGGATATCTGCCACCGGGTCAAATCCACCTTTGGCACCCCGACATTTGCCTATCAGGTCTCGGGCGAATACGCGATGATCCAGGCGGCAGCGCAGAACGGCTGGATTGATGGCGAAAAGGTCATGCTGGAAAGCCTGATGGCCTTTAAACGCGCAGGCTGTGACGGGGTGCTGAGCTATTTTGCGCCACAAGCCGCCCGGATCCTGAACGGCTAATCACCGCAAGCAGGGAAATTTCCACCGCAAGGGCAAGAAAACGCCCGCATCATCAGGCGCTGACGTCAAAGTGATGACAGATTGCCGAAATGGGCGTATAATCCTCGCAGAGCCGGAAAACCGGCCTTTTATTGAACCCCGCTTGGGGTGCCATGCGTGATGGGCACTCATATTATTCTTGAGCCCTGCTGCATGACCGCCCCTAGCGCCCCAGGACAGGCAACTGGAAATATGAGCAGCAGATCTTTTGACCGCATGTCGCGTCGCGGTTTCTCCCTGAGTCTTTTGGCCGGAGCAGGCGTCACCGCAGCCTGCGGCAATGGCGTAGGCACCAACAACGGCGCCACCATCGACGCCCGTGTCGATGCAACGCTCAGCCAAATGTATAGTCTATACCCCAACACCGTAACCCTGGCTGAAAAATCCACCGGCATGCTGGTGATGCCACTGGTGACAGAGGCCGGCTTTTTTGTCGGCGGCGCCTATGGGCGCGGTGCCCTGCGCATCAATGGGGCAACGGTTGATTACTATTCGACCATCAAGGGCAACGCCGGCTTGCAGATCGGCGCGCAACAATATGCCCATGTGCTGTTCTTTATGACCCAGGATGCCCTCAGCGGCTTTCGCCGGTCCTCTGGCTGGGCGGCTGGTGCAGATCTTGAATATGTGGTGCGCGATGAGGGAAATTCGATCTCTACCGATACCAACACGCTGACCTCGCCGATACTTGCCGCAGTGTTTGGTCAGGCAGGTCTGCGCATTGGTGCCACACTGGAAGGCACAAAATACACCCGCATCATCCCCTAGGCGACACAATGGGGTATGGGCGGCACAACGCCGCCCATACCCCATCACCAAACAGGGCGGCGCAGATACATCCTGCACCGCCCTATTTTTATGCCGATTTTTGCATTTACCCCGGTAGTCGGGAGTTAGCCCATCGCCCGCAAGCGTTTGATCAGCGACGATGTATCCCAGCGGCCACCGCCCAGTTTCTGGACATCCTTATAGAACTGATCCACCAGCGCCGTGACCGGAAGGCTTGCGCCGGTTTCATTGGCAGTATCCAGGCAGATGCCAAGATCCTTGCGCATCCAGTCCACCGCAAAGCCATGCTCAAAATGATCATCCAACATGGTTTCAGAGCGGTTTGCCATCTGCCAGCTGCCGGCAGCGCCCTGACTAATCACCTCGACCACGGCACGCCCATCAAGGCCAGCTTTTTCCGCAAAATGAAGCGCCTCGCTGAGGCCCTGCACCAGGCCTGCGATGGCAATCTGGTTGCACATCTTGGTCATCTGGCCCGCGCCGCTGTCGCCAATGCGGCGACAGATACGCGCATAAGCGCCGATCACCGGCTCTGCGCGCGCATATGGGGCCTCATCGCCGCCACACATGACCGACAGTACACCGTTTTCCGCCCCGGCCTGACCGCCGGAAATCGGTGCATCCACAAAGGCAATCCCAGCCTGTGCCGCCGCCGCGTAGAGTTCCCGCGTGACCTGGGCCGACACGGTGGTGTGATCCACAAAGACACTGCCCGACGCCATGCCGGCAAAGGCCCCGTCCGGACCCAGGCACACCGCCCGCAGATCATCATCATTGCCGACGCAAGACATGACAAATTCGGCCCCCTCGGCGGCGGCACGCGGAGTGGCGGCAAAGCTGCCGCCATGTTCCTTGGCCCAGGACTCGGCCTTGGCCGTGGTGCGGTTGTAAACGCTGACCTCGTGACCCGCAGCTTGCAGATGCCCGGCCATCGGATGCCCCATAACCCCCAATCCCAAGAATGCGATTTTTGTCATGTGCTTTTCCCTTGTTCTGAACTGGCTTATGTTGGGGATACCCTAACATCGGTCCGGCGGGGTGCAATTGCACCCAAGACGCCAAAGCCACAAAAAACAGGAAAAAAAGCCCCAAATGGCACGTCTTTTTCGCTGGCTCTTTCGGCTTGCCGCCGCACTGATTCTTCTGGCGCTTTTGGCCAGCGGCCTGGCCTACTACCTGGCGGCGCAATCCCTGCCGGACTACGATAAGGAAATCGCCCTGCCAGGCCTGTCTGCGCCGGTGGAAATTGTCCGCGACAATGCCAATGTGCCGCATATTTTTGGCAGCTACGGCGCGAGCGACGAAGACGTCTATTATGGCCTTGGCTACGCCCATGCGCAGGATCGTCTGTGGCAGATGGCGGTGATGCGGCGCACCGCCCAGGGGCGCTTGTCAGAGATTTTTGGCACCCGTACGGTTGAGACTGATATCTTTTTGCGCCGCCTGGATCTTTATGGCCTGGCTCAGCAATCGGTGTCGGCGCAGTCGCCAGAAACCCGTCAGGCCCTAAAGGCCTATTCTGCCGGGGTGAACGCACGTCTTCTGGAAATCAACGAAGAGGCCCTGGGGCGCGGCGCGCCCGAGATGTTCTTGTTTAATATGCCAATGTCGCCCTGGCAGCCCGCCGACAGCATCGCACTGATGAAGCTGATGGCGCTGAAATCTTCCAACCATCTGCAGGAAGAGGTACTGCGGGCGCGCACCTCTCTTGCTCTGACCGATCCTGACCGGCTACGCGATATCCTGCCCGATGCGCCGGGTAAGGGCACCACCGCCCTGCCGGAATATGCCGCGATCTTTCCCGATGTGGCGCGCTATGCCAACCTGACAGCGCCAGACAGCGCCGTATCGCCCGACAGCCAAACCCCATTTGGCAACAGCCTGTTTCCGGTGCCCCCGCGTGGCCATTCAGGGGCCTCCAATGCCTGGGCCGCCGCGCCAAACCGCTCTGCCTCTGGTGGGACTTTGCTGGCCAATGATCCACATCTGACGCTTAGCGCACCGGGCAGCTGGTATCTGGCCCGCATGGAGCTGGCCACCGGTGGCATCATCGGCGGCACCATTCCTGGCATCCCCGCCATCCTGTCGGGCCGCTCCGAAGATCTGGGCTGGGGCATTACCGCTTCGTACCTGGATGATCAGGACCTGTTCATCGAAAAGCTCAACCCTGAAACCCCAGAGGAATATCTGAGCCCGCAGGGCTATCGCAAGTTCACCAGCCGCCCCTCTATCATCAAGATCAAGGATCGTGCCCCCGTCACCCTGACCCTGCGCTGGAGCGAAAACGGCCCCATTCTTCCCGGCTCTTTGTTTGATCTGTCGACCATTACCCCGCCGGGGCATGTGGTCAGCCTCGCCTGGACCGCGCTGGACCCGCAGGATACCTCGATGACGGCGGCAATTGGCTTGATGCGCGCTTCCCGCGTGGCAGAGGCCATTTCTGTGGCAGAGGGTTTCATAGCGCCCTCGCAGAACCTCGTGCTGGCGGATCAGCAGACCATCGCCCAGAAAACCATCGGTGCCTTTCCGGCCCGCGATGCCCGCCATCACAGCAAGGGTCGCCTACCCAGTCAGGGCTGGCTGCGCGAAAACCGCTGGCTAGGGCGGGTCCCCTATGCGGCCAACCCCGAATTCATCAGCCCGCGTGGTGGTATTCTGGGCAATACCAACAACAAGATCCTGGAACGTCCCTTTCCCAACCATGTCTCTTACCTTTGGGGCGATACCCAGCGGATCAATCGTTGGCGCCGCCTTATGCAAAACCGCGAAGTCCATACCCGCGACAGTTTCATGGAGGCACAGCTTGATACGGTTTCCTATACTGCGCGCTCTTTGTTGCCCGTGATCGGTGCGGATCTGTGGTTTACCGGCGAAACCGCTGAAGAAGGCAGCCGCACGCGGCAACGCCAGATCGCCCTGTCGCTCTTGTCGGAATGGAATGGCGAGATGAACGAGCACCTGCCCGAACCGCTGCTCTATGCGGCCTGGCTGCGGGCCTTGCAGACGCGGCTGATTGCCGATGACCTGGGGCCACTGGCCAGCGCCTACAGCCAGGTGGATCCCCTGTTTATCGAACGGGTCTACCGCGATATTGAAGGCGCCGGGATCTGGTGTGATGTGCGCCAAAGCGCGCCACGTGAAACCTGCACTGACATGGCTCGCCTAGCGCTGGATGATGCGCTGATCTGGATCGAGGCACGCTATGGTACCGCACTGGAATCGCTGCGCTGGGGGGATGCGCATCAGGCAACCCATGATCATGAAACCCTAGGAGGGGTGCCGATACTGCGGTTTTTTGTCAATATTCGCCAGTCCACCAGTGGAGGCGACAATACTCTGCAGCGCGGCCTGACCTCGGGTCAGGATCCCACGCCCTTTCGGAACATTCACGCTGCCGGTTATCGCGGGGTCTATGATTTTGCGGACCCTGACAGTTCCTTGTTCATTCTGGCGACGGGGCAATCCGGGCATTTCCTGTCGCGCAATTATGATGACATGGCGCAGCTATGGCGTCGCGGCGAATATGTGCCGATGTCGCTGGATGAAGACCTGGCCCGCGCCGCCGCCGTGGGGGTGACGGTTATTCAACCGCGAAACTGATCCGCCAAGTGCAGCCCCCGCATAACGCAAAAAGAGCGCAGGTTTACCCCTGCGCTCTTTCTTTTCAACATGTCTGGCTGTGCCTAGGGCCTGTCGCATTCATGTGCATTCCTGCGACGGGCCTCGGGATATCATTTTGCATTAGATGGCGTTGAACTGCGCCTTTTGCTTGTCTGTCCAGCGCACAGTCAGGGCAAAGCCCTCTTCGGTTTGTTCTTCGCTGGTAACCACATCCTGACGGAACAGCCAAGCGCGCTTCTTGCCGTCGGAAAAGGGCAGCGTAAAGCTTTCGACATGACGCACCCCTTCCAGTTTGACGGCGACATCCGCAAGCAGGGCGTCGATCCCTTCGCCGGTCAGGGCCGAGATCGCATGGATCCCATCTTCGCGCGCAGCACGCTGGCGGCGAGCTTCGGCCACATCTTCGGGCAGCTGATCCAGTTTGTTCCAGACTTCGATCTGGGCGCGGTTTTCATCCACCCCCAGGGTCGCCAGGATCGCCGCCACATCATTGGCCTGATTCTGGCTGTCCTCGTGGCTGATGTCACGCACATGCAAAATCACATCAGCGGACAGCACCTCTTCCAATGTGGCGCGGAAGGCCGCAACCAGTTCGGTCGGCAGATCCGAGATAAAGCCAACGGTATCAGACAGAATCACCTCTGGCCCATCGGGCATTTCCACCCGGCGCATGGTTGGATCCAGGGTGGCAAACAGCATGTCCTTTGCCATGACATTGGCCCCGGTCAACCGGTTGAACAGCGTTGATTTGCCAGCATTGGTATAGCCCACCAAAGCCACAATCGGGAACGGGATCTTCGCCCGCGCGGCCCGGTGTAGACTGCGGGTTTTCACCACCTTGGCCAGCTGCCTGCGCAGGTTGACCAACTGGTCATCAATCGCGCGCCTGTCCGCTTCGATCTGGGTTTCGCCGGGGCCACCGACAAAGCCAAGCCCACCACGCTGACGTTCCAGGTGGGTCCAGGCCCGCACCAGACGGGTGCGCTGATAGTTGAGCGCTGCCATTTCCACCTGCAACACACCTTCGCGGGTGCGGGCACGATCCGAAAAAATTTCCAGAATCAGCCCGGTCCGGTCAAGGATTTTGACGTCCCAGGCCTTTTCAAGGTTGCGCTGCTGAACCGGCGACACCGGCCCATCAATCAGCACCAGGTCCACCTCGTTGCTTTGCAACAGCCCCTTCAGCTCTTCAATTTTACCAGAGCCAAACAGCATGCCTGCATGGGCCTTGGGCAGCCGCACAACACCGGAACCGACAACATCAAGGTCAGGTAGCGCCTCGGCCAAGGCGACGCCTTCTGCCAGGGCAGGTTCAGCGGGGCGACGCCCCTGATCCGATTTGATATCCGGATGAAGCACCCAAGCTCGGGTGCGAATCCTGTCATGCTCCATCAAGAGGCGTCTTCGCCTTCATATAGGCTGATGGGCTGGGCTGGCATGATGGTGGAAATCGCGTGTTTATACACCAACTGAGACTGGCCATCCCGGCGCAGCAGTACGCAGAAATTGTCAAACCAGGTGATAACCCCTTGCAGCTTGACGCCATTGATCAGGAAAATTGTCACCGGAACCTTGGTTTTGCGAACGTGATTAAGGAAGGCATCCTGCAAATTCTGTCTGTCCGAAGCCATAGTATTTTCTCTCGCCTTTGTTCTTGCACCAGACTGCGGACCAGCCTGGCTAATTGCAAACAACTATGACTGCAGATTTTGCCAGTTTCCACCCGAAAAACACCGTTTTTTGCCCAAGCGACAAGATGGTGCCCTAGCTGCGCCAGAAATTTGGCGACAAAAGTGCAATAATTGCCAGTGTTTCAAGACGCCCAAGGATCATAGCAAAACACAGGATCAGCTTGGCGATGGGCGACAGAATGGTCAGAATGATGGGTTCATTGCCAGCAATTTCCACCAGTGGCCCCGTGGTGGACAGGGATGCAATCGCCAGGATCAGCGAATGCTCAAAATCACTGCCCACCGCCGAGAGCGCAATGCTGATCAACGCCAAAGACAGCGCAAACAGCATAAAGAACACCCAGGCGACAAAGGCCCCATTGCGCTGAATGCGCTTGTTGCCACTGCCTGCACCGCTGACTGACGAGGGATGCACCAGGCGTTCCATCTCGCGCATGCCATTGAGATAGAGCGCATAGACCCGCAGCAGCTTGACCCCGCCGGCGGTAGTGGCAACCCCGCCCCCGATCACCGACAACCCTAGCAGGATCATCCCCGGTGTCTGCAACCCCGACCATTGCTGAGAGGTCTGCCAATCGGCGCTTTCAAAGCCCGTGGTGGACAGAAACGACATGACGGTAAATACCCCACCCCAGAGTGAGCGCAGCGCCTGCAGCGGTTCGGTCTGCCCGCCCACCTCAAAGGTGGATAGCAGGTGCCACAGAAACAACACCATCGGCATGATCAGAACGATCAAGACACCGGTTCTGAATTCTGGATCCTTGTCCAGTCGGCCAGAGCCCACGGTGACCGTATCATTGGAAAAAGTCAGCCGGGACAGGGCAAAGAACATGAACAGGAACATCACCATCTCGCCAGCAATGCCAGACCCGGCGTTTTCAGTGCCGCCCACCGCCGAAATCCCCGAGGTCGACAGCACCGACATCGCATGGGTCAAGCCAACCAACGGTGTCTCTCCGGTGATGATCAACAGGATCCACAGCGCCAGCGTCAGACCAGCATAAACCGGTGCCAGGGTAACGGAGATCAGAATCAACCGCTGCCTGGGGTCGCTGTTCTGGGCCTGCGGAGGAGCATCGCTGCCACCGCCCGGTTCGCCTCTTGCGGTGACCTCAAAGCCACCCAGCGACAGTGGTGCCAGCACCGCCGAGGCAGCGACCCACATCAGTAAGCCACCAAGCCAGGCTACCATCGCGCGCCACAGATGCACACTGTCCGGCAGCCGCCCCGGATCGGCGTAAATATCGGCGCCAGTGGTGGTAACCGCACTCACCATATCAAAATAGGCGTTCAGGAAACTGGTGTTACGCAGGGATTCCTGCACCGGAACCGCCAGAAACAAGGGCAAGACCACAAAGGTCGCCAATAGCGACAGCAACTGCCCTGGCATGCCATAGCGCGGCACCCGATTACCCAGTGACAGGCCCGCCAGCGCAACCAGAAACAGCCCCAGAACACCCGTATAGAAAAACGCCCGAGAGGTCAGATGATCGTTCAGCGCCAGAGCATGCACCGCCGGCACCCACATGGCCAGCGAAGCCAGGCACCAGATCAACAGGAACAGCGGCAAGCGCAAGATCCGATAGGGGGTTTTGTTGCGCCGTCCCATACTAGAAATAGTCGATGGAAACCTGCATCAAACGCTCCACCTCGGGGACGTCATCCGCCATAGCAAAGAGCGCAATGACATCACCCTCTTCAATCTTGAACCCACCTGACGGGCGCAGCACCTCACCGTCCCTCAGAACTGCGCCAACTAGAACGCCTTCGGGGAAGTCGATTTCGCGGATGATCCGCCCGGCCATCGGAGAGGTACCCATGACCTCTGCCTCGATCACCTCTGCCTCGGCATCGCCAATGCTATAGACCTGCCGCACCCGGCCATAGCGGATATGGCGCAGGATCGAACTGACGGTAGTAGCGCGCGGGTTGATAAAAGCATCAATCCCCAAAGGCTTCAGCAGCGGCAACAGCGTGGGGTCATTAATCAACGCAATAACAAAGGGGCAACCCTCGGCCTTGGCGCGCACCGCGGCCAGCATATTGGTTTTGTCATCATCGGTCACCGCCAGCATTGCATCGGCGCGATCAATGCCGGCCTCAATCATCAGCCCGCGATCCAGACCATCGCCATTCAGCACAATGGTACGTTCCAGCGCCTCGGCGGCGATTTCGGCGCACCTGCGGTTTTTCTCGATCATCTTGGCGCGAATGCGGCTGGTGCCACTTTCCAGCGCCTTGGCAACCTCTAGCCCGACGTTGCCGCCGCCAACGATCACCACACGATCCTGACGTTTCTCAACCTTGCCAAAGACTTCGATGGTGCGATTCACATCCTCTGCATGGGCAAAGACATAGCAGCTATCGCCAACGAACAGTTGGTCCCCTGGCTCTGGCGCAAACAGGGTTCCGTCACGCCGCACCCCGACAACAATGGCGCGCAGGGTGGAAAACAGATCCGTCAACTGGCGCAGCGGCGTATTCACCACCGGGCAGTTTTCGTCGATTTGAATACCCAAGAGCTGCGCCTTGCCCCCCATAAAGATCTCGGTATCAAAGGCGGCGGGTGCCGACAGGCGTTGCATCGCCGCAGCGGCCACCTCGCGTTCAGGGCTGATCACCACATCAATGGGCAGATGCTCGCGCCGATACAGATCGGAATAGATTGCATTCAGATAGCTACGGGCACGCAGACGGGCTATTTTGCGCTGGATCGAAAAGACTGAATGGGCCACCTGACATGTGACCATATTCACCTCATCCGAATGGGTCGCTGCGATGATCATATCGGCATCCCGCGCCCCGGCCCGATCCAGCACATCCGGATAAGAAGCAAAGCCCGCGACCCCCTGCACATCCAGCGTATCGGTCGCCCGTCGCACCAGTTCAGGGTTACTATCCACAACCGTCACATCGTTTTGTTCAGCAGAGAGGTGGCGCGCAATCTGCCAGCCGACCTGGCCTGCGCCACAAATAATCACTTTCATGCCATTGTCCCTTGGGCGCCATTTTGCCAGTTTTGCATGACAGAAGCCACCGGAGGGGTCAAATCAATTGTAACTTTGGCGAAGATGGCGCAAAGTACTGGCATGATACATGGAACTCGTGTCACCGCTTTTACACTGCTGCTGCTTGGTCTTACAGCCTGTGGCCCCCTTCCCGTCTATTACAATGCCGGACACAATCAGGCTCAGACTCAGGATGCGACGCTCTCCTGCCAGGTTCAATCCCTGAAACAGGCCCCCGTCGCCAATCAGCTCCGTCAACGCCCACCGGTGTATTATCCCGGCTCCCGGCACTGCGCCAATGGCAGCTGCTGGGCACGACCTGGGTATTGGGTGGATGGCGGCAGCTATACGGTGGATGTAAACCAAGGCCTGCGCCAACAGCTTGAACAGCGCTGCATGGCGACAAGTGGATATCAGAAGATAGAGCTGCCACGCTGTAGCCAGCAGCAAATCGCCAGCCTTCAGGCGCAGCCGAATGGGACAAGACCGGGTCACGGCCTAACGCCTGAATCCTGTGCCCTGCGCCAAAAGGATGGCCGCACCGTGATTTTGCCCGCCCTCTGACACTGCCTCACTGTCCCTGCCGCATTGACGCGGAGACAATAAGGCAACTGATGTCAAAATGCCCCCGAAACCGGGGCCATTTCTCTCTTCTCGCAAGGTCGGCCTTCTCTCTAAGTCGGTGGGGCATTGCCCTGCCTATGCTCTCTGGTCAGCGCAAGAGGGCCCGCCACATTCAATCTGCCCTGAGAGAGTGTCGCGTTCATTTGCATTCACGTGACGGGTTCTCCCTATTGGTGACTGGCTCTCCTTATTTGGTTTCGCATGTTTTTGTTGCGCGAAACCAAGCCCCTCTTTTGCGCATCCTGCCCTAGACGAGGTCCTCTTCCTTTTCGACATGGGCCACACGGGCCCCCGTCTTGTTAGAGGTCACCACCCCAAGCGACTTCAATTTGCGGTGCAGCGCCGAGCGCTCCATCCCGACAAAAGACGCGGTCCGGCTGATATTGCCGCCAAACCGGTTGATCTGCGTCAGCAGGTATTCGCGTTCAAAGGCTTCGCGGGCTTCGCGCAGCGGCAATGTCGCAAGCGCCCCCGAGAGCACCACCCGGCCATCATCAGTTGCTTTTTCTTCTTCACGCGGCAGATCCTTGGCCTCGATCGGGCCAGTGCCTTCGCCCAGGATCAACACCCGTTCCACCATATTCTTCAGCTGGCGCACATTGCCCGGCCAGGTCATGGTCTGCATCAGAGCGACGGCCTCATCCGCCAGCGCCCGCAGCGGCAGGCCCTGGATTTCATTGAACTGAGAGATGAAATACTCTGCCAACTGCGGAATATCTTCGCGCCGATCCGCCAGCGAGGGTACCTCGATCGGCACAACATTCAGGCGATGATACAGTTCCTGGCGAAAGCGGTCAGCGTTGATTTCAGCCTCAAGATCCTTGTTGGTAGCCGAAATCACCCGTAGATCGACGCGCAGCTTGTCGCTGCCCCCAACCCGTTGGAATTGCTGATCCACCAGCACCCGGAGGATTTTGGACTGGGTGCCAAGCGGCATATCCGCCACCTCGTCAAAGAAGATCACCCCGCCATTGGCCTGTTCCAGCAGGCCCGGCTCTATGCCCCGCTCGCTGGATTCACGGCCAAATAGCACCTCTTCCATGCGCTCAGGCTCGATAGCGGCGCAACTGGCGGTGATAAAAGGCGCGGCGGCGCGGGCCGAATGTGTGTGAATATAGCGTGCAGCGATTTCCTTGCCACTGCCGGCCGGACCGCTGAGCATGACGCGACCATTGGATTTGGTCACCTTGTCCAGCTGCGAAATCAACCCGCGGAAGGCAGCAGAAGAACCGACCATTTCAGAACTACCGGTCTCTTTGCGGCGCAGATCGGTATTTTCACGCCGCAGCTGCGAGGCCTCCATTGCGCGTCGGATAACCACCATCAATTGATCAATATTAAAGGGCTTTTCAATGAAGTCATAAGCCCCCTGTTTGATCGCCGCGACAGCGATTTCTATATTCCCATGGCCAGAGATGATCACCACCGGCACCTCGGGGCTATCGCGTTTCACCGTTTTCAGGATATCGATGCCATCCATCTCGCTGTCTTTGAGCCAGATATCCAGGATCAGCAGCGATGGCAGCTCTTGGCTGAGCTGCTCCATGCACTCATCCGAGGTCCCCGCCTTTCGCGTCGCATAGCCTTCATCCTCCAGGATATCGGAAATCAACTCGCGAATGTCACGTTCATCATCAACAATCAGAATGTCACTCATGTCAGACCTGCTTTCACTGTATTCCGGTTTACCTGGCCCGTGCTGGCAGCTGCGGGCAGGCGAATAACTGCCATGGCACCAGCATGCTGGTGCCCTTCAAAAAGCGGCGCATCTTCAAGAGAAAGCGTGCCGCCATGTTCTTCGATGATCTTTTTCACGATAGGAAGCCCCAAGCCGGTACCTTCGTTGCGCGTGGTCACATAGGGTTCAAATAGCCGGGCGCGATCCTCTGGCAGACCAATGCCATTGTCCGCAATCGTTACCTCATAGCCGCCAGTCGGCTGCTGCTGCAGGGCGATGCGAATTTCCGGCACGACCGGGATGTCGGGCTTCTTTTGGCGCAGGGTTACAATGGCTTCGCCTGCGTTCTTGATCAGATTGGTCAGGGCCTGGCCAATCATGGTTGCATCCAGGTCCGCACAAAGCGGCGTATCCGGCAGATCCGCGGTGATCTTGACGTCGGGCTGGCCAGTCTGCTGCAATGTCACAGCATCCCGTACCAGCGTCACCAGGTCTTCCTCGCGCCGCTCTGGTTCCGGCATACGCGCGAATTTTGAAAACTCGTTGACGATACGCCGCAGATCATTGGTCTGGCGTACAATCACATCGGTCATGGATTGAAGCTGGTCGCTATTTTCTTCGCCCAGCATTGGCGCAAACTTACGTTTGATCCGCTCCGCGCTCAGCTGGATAGGGGTCAGCGGATTCTTGATTTCATGCGCGATACGGCGCGCCACATCGCCCCAGGCTGCCATGCGCTGGGCACTGACCAGATCGGTCACATCGTCAAAGGCCACAACATAGCCTTCCAGACGGCCATCATCTGCGCGCCGCCGCGACATGCGCACCAGCAGGTTTTCCAGCTGCCCCTGACGGCTGACCTTGACCTCCCCCTGTTCTGCCTCGCCGCCGCTGGCCAGCAGGGTTGCAAACAATGGGCCGAATTCGGGGATCGCCACCGACAGATCCAGAGATTGCTGGTCTTCGTGCCAGTCAAGCAGCCGCTCGGCCGAACGGTTCACAAAGGTGATCTTACCCGCATCATCCAGCCCCACCACGCCAGAGGTTACCGAAGACAGCACCGAGTCAAACAACCGCCGCCGCCGCTCGATCTGGTTAGTATTTTCCAGCAGGGTGGCGCGTTGAGCCCGCAATTCCCGCGTCATCTGGTTGAAGTAATGACCCAATTGCGAAATTTCATCGCCGCCGTTTTCCTCGGGGACCTGAACATTCAGATCACCACCGCCGACCCGCTGGGCCGCAATGGTCAAGCGCCCCACAGGCCGGGACAGACGTTCAGCAAACCAGATCGCCAGCCACATGGCCGCCAAAATCAATATCACCGCAAAGCCGATATAAAGCAGACCAAATTCAAACAGCACGCGACCGCGCTCTTTCTCCAGCTGCTGGTACAAGAGAGCCGTTTCCTGGGTTTCATCCAGCAAATTCAGTAGGGTGCCATCAACATCGCGGCTGATGTAGAGGAAGCGATCAACAAATGCGCTCAACCTCACCAGGGCGCGGAACTCGTTATTGTCCCAATCCTGAATGATGGCGACGCCTTCGGGATTGCTGCTGGCGCGGGCAAGATCCTCGGCACTGGGACGTTCAAAATCAAATTCATAGGATCGTTCACCACGGGCGCGAATACGACCAGTCCCGTCGATGACATAGGCCTCGCGCAGCCCGCGCTGGATCTGCAGCTGCCCCTGGGTCAAGACCTGACGCAGCTCGGCATCATTGATGTAGAAACTCTGGCTGCGGCTTTGATCAAGAAACCGTGCCAGGGCCTGGGCATCGGTGGCAATATCGCGGCGCTGCTCTTCCTGATAGGCCTCGGCGGCGGACAAAGAGCTGCCGATCACCTGACGCACCCGCTGTGAAAACCAGCCCTCCAGCCCGACATTCACCGTCAGCACAGCAAAAACCGCGACAATCACAGTCGGCCCCAGCGCCAGAAAGCCAAAGGCACCAATCAACCGCAAGTGCAGGCGAGATCCCGCCGATTTAGAGCGCCGAGCCGCAAACAGCCGCACAATCTGGGTCAGCACCAGCACCGCGATGGCCATGATATAGACCATATCCGCCAACAGGATCAGTCGCAGCGGCCGTGACGAGGCCCCATGACCCAGCGGGCCAAAAATGAGAAAGGTCAGCAGTGCCAACAATGGCCCCAGCAGAACCATTCCAAGGGTGCCGATATTGCGAGCCTGGCGCGTCTTACGCCACCGGTCCAAGGCCAAAAATGGCCTATAGCCGCTCCATAGATGTGACCTTTGCGCCACGCGCCACCCTCATTCTGATGTGTGACCGCCGTGGTCAACCGCCATATGTCGTGGTTGCAAACAGGACGAATACCCGCGAACCACAGCTCTGTGGCGATATTACATCAGTTTGCGGCGCCGTGTCACCTCTATATCCAGATCCGTAATCTTCTTTCTCAAAGTATTCCGGTTGATGCCCAGTAACTCGGCGCATTTCGCCTGATTTCCGCCTGTTGCAGACAGGGCAATCTCGATCAAAGGTGCCTCAACCTCGCGCAGGATCCGGGCATAGAGACCCGGTGGGGGCAGGATGTCGCCGTGTAGATCAAAATAGCGCTGCAAATGGCGCGCGATAGAATCGGTCAGCTTTTCATTCACCGCGCCGCCAATGACCGGCCCCGCATCGGTTTTGGGCCCCAGAGCTGCGGCAACTTCGGCGCGCGAAATTTCTTCACTTCGCGCGGTAAGCGCAAGGCGGCGAACGATATTTTCCAATTGCCGCACGTTTCCGGGCCAGGCGCAGTGGCGCATCATCTCGCTTGCTTCATCGCTGAAGTAACGATGCGGCGCGCCGTCATTTTCGGCCTTAACCAGGAAATGTGCCGCCAGCAGAGCAATGTCTTCGACCCTCTCACGCAGGCTGGGAACCCCCAGTTCGGTGCCGGACATCCGATAGTAAAGATCCTGGCGCAGCGTGCCGTTTTCCATCGCAACGGCAGGGTCCTTTTGGCTGGTCGCCATAATGCGTGGCGCATGGGTGCCAGGGGAATCCATCATCCGCACCAAGCGCGCCTGCGCCTCATCCGGCAAATCAACCAGCTCATCAATCAACAGGGTCCCCCCCTTGACCTCGGCCAGCAGCCGCGCCGGCCCTTCCAGCGCCATCAGATCGCTTTCCGACGCGGTCACAAACGGCAGGGTACGGCGATCGGAAAAATCATGCACAGCACGGGCGATCAGTGATTTTCCTGTGCCGCTCTCGCCGGTGATCATCAGCGGCATATCGGTGTTCATCACCCGTGCAATCAGACGGTAGAGCGCCTGCATGACCTCGGTGCGGCCAATCAGCGGCAAATCCTCCGGGCGCTCGTGATCTTCTACGGTGGAGCCGCTGGGAGATTTGCGCGATTCCGCCATAGCCTTGGCGGTGCGCTTCATCAGCTCCGGCAGGTCAAAGGGTTTTGGCAAATAGTCATAGGCCTCTGCTTCGGCGGCCTTGATCGCTGTCATGATAGTGTTTTGCGCCGAAATAACGATAACCGGAAGCCCCGGGCGATCTTGGGCGATCTTGGGCAGCATTTCCAAGCCATTGCCATCAGGCATGACGACATCTGAAATCACCACATCCCCCTTTCCTTCGGCAACCCAGCGCATCAATGTGGTCAGCGAGGAGGTCGCGTGCACCCGACAGCCTGCACGGGTCAGGGCCTGCGTCAATACAGTGCGGATAGTGCGGTCATCATCAGCGACAAGAACTGTGCCGTCCATTGGGTATTTCTCCTAGGGTTCTGCGTCTTTTGGGGTGCGCGACAACGAGAGCCGAAACGCGGTGCGCCCCGGAACCGAGTCGACAGAAATCCAGCCATTGTGATCGGCGATGATCTTGCTCACCAGCGCCAGGCCAAGCCCGGTGCCGTTTTCACGCCCGGAAACAAAGGGATCAAAAACATCGTCTCGAATTGTATCAGGCAGACCGGGACCATCGTCGATCACTTCAATCTGCAGCGGCAAGAGCTTGCCGGTGCCATCGCTGCGCCGCATGCGAAAGGAATGCTCATAATAGCTGTGGATGCGAATGTTGCCACCTTCGGGGGCGGCGGCCTCTGAAGCGTTTTTCAACAGGTTCAACACCACCTGCAACAACTGGTCCGCATCGCCCCAGGCCAGCGGCAAAGAGGGGTCATAGTCTTCGGTGATGGTCATATGCGAGCCAAAGCCCAGCAGAGCAGAGCGCCGCGCCCGATCCAGCACATCATGCAGGTTGACTGGCTTGAAATCAGGTTCGCTCAGATTTCCGAACTGCTCCACCTGGTCCAGAAGCTTAACGATCCGACGGCTCTCACTCACGATAAGATCCGTTAATTCAATATCTTCACCCGACAAGTTCATGCTAAGAAGTTGTGCGGCACCTGTGATGCCGGCCAGTGGGTTCTTGATCTCATGCGCCAGCATTTCCGCCATGCCGATGGCCGATTGCGCGGCGGATTTGGCTGAATGGTTCTGCGTCATCCGCGCCGCCAGTTCACGCGGGGACAACATCAATAGCATCTGCCCCGCGCAGCCCTGCACTGGCGCAATCTGCACCCCGCATTGCAACGGCGCGCGACTACGTAACCCAACGTCGATATCATTCACAAACAACGGTGTGCCCTGTTCCCGCGCCCGCTCGAACGCGGCCTCGATAGGTGATTCAATAGAGATCTGTTGCCAGACCGGCCGCCCCAGCAAGGCCCGCCGTGACGTGTTCAAAAACCCCTCAGCGGCAGAGTTTGCATCCAGAATGCAATCGTCTGCCCCGATCAAAAAGGCAGGAACAGGAAGCGAAGCCCAAAGAGCGGCGTCCGAAATCATAGGGGGGCATCCTCACGATAAGAGGCCAGGGCCAGGGGAAACAACCGCAGCACCTCGCCCGTCGTTTTCTCGGTCAATACATCACGGCGCAGCACGGCTGGGGTCTTGGCCACATCCATGTACCAGCCCAGATGCTTACGCGCGACGCGCAGCCCAAGGTCAGCTCCATAAAAGGACAGGATAGCCTCGTAATGTGCTGATACCATATCAATAAACCCATCAACCCCAGGAACTTCAGGCGCCGCACTGCCCCAAAGATCGCAGGCCACCTGCGCCAGCAGCCAGGGCTTGCCCTGCACCCCGCGCCCAATCATCACCCCATCCGCGCCGGAATGATCAAGCGCCGCGCGCGCCGTTCCGGTACCCAGGATATCACCATTGGCCAACACCGGCACCGATACCGCTTCTTTGATCTCGCGGATCGCCGCCCAGTTGGCGCGCCCCTTGTAAAACTGACAGCGGGTGCGGCCATGGATCGTGACCATCTGCACCCCTGCCCCCTCGGCACGGCGCGCCACCGCAGCAGCATTGAGGCAATCGTTATCCCAGCCCAGCCGGGTTTTCAGGGTCACGGGGATATCAACCGCCGCGACCACCGCCTCTATCAGCGACAGCGCATGGTCTGGTATCTTCAACAAGGCGGAACCGGAATAGCCGTTTGTGACCTTCTTAGCCGGGCAGCCCATATTGATATCAATCATGCGCGCGCCGCGATCTGCCACCTGCCGCGCGGCCTCGGCCATCCATGTGGCTTCGCGGCCGGCCAGCTGCACAGCGGTATTTTCCACATCGGCGCTCAGCTCTGCCCGTTCGCGCACTCCCGGTTTCGCCTGCACCATCTCTTGGCTGGCAACCATTTCGCTGACCATCAGCCCGACGCCAAAAGAGCGCACCAGATCACGAAAGGGGCGATCGGTGATGCCGGCCATCGGGGCCAATGCAATGGGCGGGGTCATAGAGGTGGTTCCGAGGGTGAAGGACAACTGCCTAATCCTTGTGCGAGTGAGTGTTTTGTAACCGAAGCACCGGCTTTTGAACAATGAAAGCGCCCCTCGCAAGCCCACAACTCGACGTCACTGCCTAAATTTTAATCACAACGACGCGGGTGATTGCCACCGGATGCGGCAGAACATAAACATTCCCCAGCATAAAACTTTGCGTCACAGCCGCGATCCGCCAGCGCAAAGCCCCTGACCGTTGCCCCCAGGGCGCAGAGGTCGCAGCGGGCAGACCCCGATCGGATCACAGCCGCCGCTGGCCAGATTATAGAAGAGAGTCCTATGACAACAGCAGCCCTGATCGTTGCAGCAGGTCGCGGCAGCCGCGTCGGCGGTGGACTGCCAAAACAGTGGCGCGACCTCAAAGATCGACGCGTCATCGACTGGACACTCAAAGCCTTTCGCGATGCCCAGGTCAAAACCATTGCTCTGGTCCTGTCGCCTTTGGATCAGCCAGCCTGGGACAGTTTTGCAGATGCGCAAGACATCATCCTGGCCAAGGGCGGTGCAGAGCGGGCGCAATCAGTGCAAAATGGACTGCGCGCCCTTCAGGGGCAGGGTATCACCAAGGTGCTGATCCATGATGCCGCCCGCCCCTGCACAAGCCCGGCCCTGATCAACACAGTGATAGAGGCGTTGGACAGCGCTGCCGCCGCCGCGCCAGCCCTTGCCATCACCGATGCGCTATGGACCGGGGTCAAGGGCCGTGTGAGCGGCACACAGGACCGCACAGCTCTATTTGGGGCGCAGACACCACAGGGGTTTCACTATGATGCAATCCTTGCCGCACATGCGGCCCATCCCGGTGGCGCTGCCGATGATGTCGAGGTCGCCCGCGCAGCCGGGCTTGACGTTGTGATCGTGGCAGGGGATCCAGACAATATCAAGATCACCCGGCCCGAGGATTTTGCCCGCGCCGCCCGAATTTTGGAAACGGAAAACACCATGACGACCAGTGCCACCTCTCTCCCCGACATCCGACTGGGCAATGGCTACGATGTACATCGCTTTGGCCCCGGTGACAGCGTGACCCTCTGTGGCGTGACCGTCCCATATGAGCGCGGGTTGCAGGGCCATTCCGATGCCGACGTTGGCATGCACGCGGTGACGGATGCAATTTATGGCGCGCTGTCGCAGGGCGACATTGGCCAGCATTTCCCCCCATCAGATCCGCAATGGAAAGGTGCTGCCAGTGATATATTCCTGCGCCATGCAGCAGATCTGGCCAAAACCATGGGGTTTCATATCTCCAATGTGGACTGCACCCTTGTTTGCGAATTCCCCAAGATCGGCCCTCATGCTGCAGAGATGCGCGCGGTGATGGCTGAAATCCTTGGCCTTGATCCAACACGAGTATCGATCAAGGCCACCACCTCTGAACGGCTGGGGTTTACCGGTCGCGGCGAAGGTATTGCCTCACTCGCAACTGCTACGCTGGTGAAGCCATGATGTTGGCCAGAATGATCGCCACGGTGGGCGGCATCGGTTATCTGCACCCGGCCCCCGGCACCTGGGGCTCTTTGATTGCCCTGCCCCTGGCCTATGGGCTGCATCAGCTGGGGGGCTTTCCCTTGCTTGCGCTGGCAACAATCTTGGCGACTGGGCTTGGCATCTGGGCCACGGGGGTCATGACCCGCGGCGAGGCCAATCACGACCCGTCTGAAATTGTCATCGACGAGGTCGCCGGGCAATGGCTGGCGCTCTGGGCGCTGTCCTATCCGGCCTGGGCACATGGCATTGCCATCTCGGCGCTTTGGCCCGGCTGGATTGCCGCCTTTGCCCTGTTTCGCCTGTTCGACATCTGGAAGCCCGGGCCGGTGGGCTGGGCGGACCGTCAGGCTGGGCCGGTGGGCGTCATGCTGGACGATGTGATTGCCGGAATGTTCGCCGGTCTTGGCGTCATCGCCCTTGCAGGATTTAGCCACGGGGTACTGGGGCTATGACGCAGCCCGCCGCTCCCGGCACCGATCAGCCACCGCGCCCGGATATGGCCCTGCTGATCGCCCAGGCCCGCAGGCTGGGGATCACCATAGCCACCGCCGAGAGCTGCACCGGCGGAATGGTCTCTGCGGCGCTAACAGATCTGCCGGGGTCTTCTGCGGTATTTGACCGCGGCTTTGTCACCTATTCCAACAGTGCCAAACAGGCGATGCTGGGGGTCCTCCCCGATACCCTGCGCCACTACGGTGCCGTGAGCGAGGCCGTGGCGCGGGAAATGAGCCTCGGCGCCCTGCAGGCCGCGCAGGTAAGCCTTGCCGTTGCCATCACCGGCATCGCCGGCCCCGGCGGGTCAGAACACAAACCCGAGGGACGCGTTTGTTTTGGCCTTGCCCAGACCGGAGAGCCCCCCCTGGTGGAAACCATCGAATTTGGCCCGCTGGGGCGGGACAGGGTTCGCGCCGCCAGCTGTGCCCATGCGCTATGTTTGCTGCAGCGCGCCATTTCGCAAACAGAGCGCAATTTAAGCAAGACACCCCAAGACTAGCCCATTATTTAATCAGTTTAGCAAAAGCCCATGTTTTTAGCGCTTTTGCGCAGGGTGACGCTTTTTTCCTCATCTGCATTCATGTCTTTGAACCCCCAACCATGCAGACGGGATGGAAGGACAACCCATGAATGGAGCTGATACAGCTTGGATCATTGTAGCAACGGCCCTTGTGCTGTTTATGACACTGCCAGGGCTCGCCCTGTTTTACGGCGGTCTGGTGCGTGCGCGAAATGTGCTCAGCGTCTTCATGCAGTGCTACGCCATTGCCTGTCTAATGAGCATTCTTTGGCTGGCCTTTGGCTATACAATCGCCTTTGGCCCCGGTGAAAGCGGCTATTGGGGCGGGTTGGACAAGATGTTCCTGACCGGCGTCACCGCCGAGAGCCTTAGCGGCACACTTCCCGAAGTGCTGTTCTTTGCCTTTCAGATGACCTTCGCCATCATCACCCCGGCGCTGATTGTTGGCGCCTATGTAGAACGGGTCGGTTTTGCCTTTGTGCTGACCTTCTCGGGGCTTTGGATGCTGTTGTGCTATGCGCCTGTGGTACATTGGATCTGGGGCGGCGGCATGATGTCGGATGGCGGCATCTTCGGCGAGATCGGCGTCAAGGATTTTGCCGGAGGCATCGTGGTGCATGAAACTGCAGGTCTGGCGGCGCTGATCCTGGCGATTTTCCTGGGACCACGCAAAAACCGCACCACCCCACCACATAACCCCGGCTATGTGGTCATTGGCGCCGCGATGCTTTGGGTGGGTTGGTTTGGCTTCAACGGTGGCTCGCAACTGGCGGCAGATGGTGGCGCGGCCATGGCGCTGACCGTAACGCATATCTCTGCGGCGGCCGCCTCGCTCAGTTGGGCCTTCTGGGAAAAGATCAAATACGGCACGGCCTCGGTCGTGGGTCTGGTCACCGGCACCATTGCAGGGCTTGCCTCCATCACCCCGGCTAGCGGCTTTGTTGGCCCCATAGAGGCGCTGATCATTGGTGCCATCGCAGGGATCCTGTGCCAGGAACTGGTAAACTTGGTCCGCAACAAGCTGAAGATCGACGACACGCTGGATGTCTTTGCGGTGCACGGGGTCGGCGGCATCTTTGGCACAGTAATGATTGCGGTCTTTGGCCAGGGGGCCTGGCTGGCGCAATTGGGGGCGCTGGCGGTGGTGGGTGTTTTCACCACCCTGGTGACCATCCTTTTGATCAAGATCGTCGGCGCCTTCACATCTTTGCGCGTGGACCTTGAAACAGAGACAAACGGCTTAGATATTACTGTCCATGGCGAGCGTGCCTATGACATGACCAGTTGACGCCGCACCCGGACCAGTTAACGCTGTGCCCGGACCCCGCCGGGCACAGCACCAGATGCCACCACTCTCAAGGCAGAGATGCGGACGATTGCATCAGGCGGGCTTTCCAAATTACTGGAAAGCCCGTTTCATGTTGGCACCTGGCCCGTGCCATCAGCCCCTACGGCCCAGATTTCAGAACTGATCCGTAATCTCGGCCAGCGGCGCCCCAGTCTGCAGCCCCTGCCAAAGCGTCGCCTGGCGGTCCGTGCCGATCAGCGCTGCGACCTTGCCCAAAAGGCGCGCCTCGCGCTGGTCGGGGCTGATCGGCACCTGCAAATCATGGCGGGCCTCAAAGCGCTTGCCGTCGCGACGCAGGGCCTGCACATGGGCCTCGGTTTCTGCCAGGGTCTCGTCTGGCTCTATCTCGATACGGTCGCGCAGCGCGACAAGCTCGGGCAGCGCACAGGTGGCGGCGCTATAGCTATCAAGCGCAGCGGTATCGAGGCCAAGCGCCTGCATCGCCAGAACCGTGCGATAGGAAAATTTCGCCCCCAGGCTGCTTGTCGGGGCCAGTTGGTTGCAGACAGTCATCCAGCGCGGATGGGTGCGCACCACCAGCTGGGCAATCTCTGGCGCGGCCAAATCCAGCGTGGCGGCGGCCTCCAGCGCCGCATGCAACCCATGGCAACAGGCGTGAAACTTGTGGCTTATACCCTCAAACAGCCAGGTCTGCCCCAGACCCTGCAGCGCCAGATCCAGATTGGCTTCGCCGTGATGGGTTGCTCCGAACCCCAGCGCCGCATCAAGCGCCTGCGCATTGGCAGTAAAGCCTATGGCAACCAGACTGCTGACCTCAACCCCGGCGCTGGCCGCCAGACCTGCATTATAGGGTTTGCCCATGGTGCCGAATTGCGCCTTAAGCCCCGCCGCGCGGGTAGCGCAAAGCCCCATCGCCATCGCCATCTGATCCGGGGTAAGCTGCAGCAGTCGCCCCGCCGCTGCCGTGGCACCAAAGGCACCCGCCGTCGCAGTCTGATGAAAGCCCTGCTGATAATGGCTGCGCCCCAGCCACAGCCCCACCCGGATCGACAGCTCCATCCCGGCAAGCGCGGCCTCCAACAGCTGCGGCAGTGATGCGCCCAACTGCTGCCCCAGGGCAAAGGCCGCCGGGAATACTGCCACAGACGGGTGGCCGATATGGGCAAAATGGGTATCATCATAATCCAGCGCATGCGAGGTGGCCCCATTGACCAGCGCTGCCATGCGCGCCGGCACCTGCCCGCCGCCAAAGACCGTAGCCTGCGCCGCACCGCCCTCGGATATTGCCTGGGCGCGCAAGACGCCAGAGACCGGTTCATCAATGCCAGCGATCCCGCAGGCCATCCAATCCAGGGCCGAAAGCCGCACCATCCTTTGCGCCAGCGGGCTGGCCGTGATCTCCCCGGTGGCAAAGCCAACCAAAGCGGCGGTCAAATCCAGAGAGTCAGAGATCGGGCTGGTCATTTCGGTTTGGCTTTCCTGGTTAAGGCAGCCTAGCCATAAAGCTCGGCTGCGCGACGTTCGAATGCCTTGACTATACGCTGCATCGCCTCATTAAAGACAACCCCGATGATCCCCTGCAACACCGCATTCTTGAATTCGAAATCAACAAAAAAAGCAACATCGCAGCTGCCATCATCGCGGGCGACAAAGGACCAGTTGGATTTCATGTAGCGAAACGGCCCATCCAGGTATTCGGTGTCGATCTTCATATCATCACGATAGAGCGTGACCCGACTGCCAAAGCGTTCGCGAAACACCTTGAAAGAGATCACAAGATCCGCCTCCATCACCTCTGCCGGGCCCAGTTGACTGCGGCTACGAATGCGCGCGGCAGCACACCAGGGCAGAAATTTCGGATAGGAGGCCACATCAGCCACCAGCCCGTACATCTGCGCGGCGGTATAGGGCATTTGTCGGGTTTCAGAGTGAACAGGCATAGGTGTCTTCAATTTTCTTGCTATGATCGTGCCGCGTCATGTCCTATGAACGCGCGGAAAATTCAAGGGGTAGCCATGACACAGCGTCCATATGTCATCGATGTGATGATTTCAGCCAAGACCATCGCCGCACGGATCGAAGAGCTTTGCGATGAGATCACGCAAGAGTTCGGCGACACCGACAAGCTGGTTGTGGTGGGGCTGCTGCGCGGCAGCTTTGTCTTTATTGCCGACCTCGTGCGCGAATTGGATCTGCCAATCGAGGTCGATTTCCTAGAGGCATCTTCCTATGGTGACGGCATGGAAAGCAGTCGAGAAGTTCGCATTCTCAAAGACTTGCGTGGCGCAATTGAAGGGCGCGACGTGCTGGTGGTCGAAGATATCGTCGACACCGGCCACACCCTGAACCACGTCACACATCTGTTGGAAAGCCGCAAACCCGCCCGGCTGAAATCCATTGCTCTGCTGGATAAACCCTCACGGCGTGAAGTGGATTTCCGCTCTGACTGGGTGGGCTTTGAAATCCCGGATGAATTTGTTGTCGGCTACGGTATCGATTATGCGCAGCGCAATCGTAACCTGCCCCATATCGGCAAAGTGCGCTTTACCGACGAAGACTGATCCCGCACAGGTCCCCGCAAGCAAAAACCCCGCAAGACCAAAATCTGCGGGGCTTTTTATTATGTATCGGGCCCGTCAGAGAGGTGCCCAACCGCTGGCAGCTATTGTACGCCCAGCTTGGCATTACGGGCCGCACGCAGGCGGGCAAAATCATCGCCCGCGTGGTAGGAAGACCGCGTCAACGGTGTGGCAGAAACCATATGGAAGCCTTTGCCATAGGCGGCTTTTTCGTAGGCTTTGAATTCTTCCGGGGTGACAAAACGATCAACCGCATGGTGTTTGGGCGTGGGTTGTAAATATTGGCCGATGGTCAGGAAATCGATATCCGCTGCACGCATGTCATCCATCACTTGGCGCACCGATTGTTCATCTTCGCCCAGGCCCACCATGATCCCCGATTTGGTGAACATCGACGGGTCCAGCTCTTTCACCCGCTGCAACAGGCGCAGCGAATGGAAATAGCGCGCGCCGGGGCGTACCTCTGGGTAGAGCCCGGGAACGGTTTCAAGATTGTGGTTGAACACATCCGGGCGGGCCTCGACCACGGTTTCCAACACCGACGGATCACATTTGATGAAATCCGGGGTCAGGATTTCAATGGTGGTGTTGGGGCTGCGATGGCGTACGGCACGGATGGTCTGGGCAAAGTGATCCGCCCCGCCATCGGTGATATCATCGCGATCAACCGAGGTGATTACCACATGGTTCAACCCCAGTTTCTGCACCGCATGGGCAACGCGGCCCGGTTCAAAGGCGTCCAGATCCTCAGGCGGTTTGCCGGTGGCGATATTGCAAAAAGTGCAAGCCCGGGTGCAGACCTCGCCCATGATCATCATGGTGGCGTGGCCCTGGCTCCAGCATTCACCGACATTGGGGCAGCCCGCCTCTTCGCAAACCGTGACCAGACCATTGTCGCGCATGATCTTATGCGTTTCCGCATACCCCTTGCCGCCGGGGGCCTTGACCCGAATCCAGCTGGGTTTCTTTGGCTGGGCATTGTCCGGGCGATTTGCCTTTTCGGGGTGCCGTTGCTCGGGAATTTTGAGATCACGCATAGTGGGTCCGCTTCTGGCCTGTCTGTATTTAGGATGACTTAGCACGTTCATTCCTTGGCGTCACCGCGACATTACGATATCGGCAATGCAACGAACGCATACCACGCGCTTGCCGCGATACTCCGGCTCACCTGCCCAGGCGTTCTGGCGTAAAAGATGTGCAACACATCGGGCTGGATCTGCAGCCCTGTGGCCCCTGCCTACAGCCATGTATAAACATGCGAAATACAGGAAAGTCTGCTGCAATATCAGGCAATTCACCGCCTATTTCTGACCTGTGGAAATTGCTTCACCCGAAGCTGTTGCGCTCTATTTAGAACTCTTATAAACGGCTGTGAAATGGTTCCTCATTCATGGAGTTGAAGAAGATGAAAGCTGGCCTGAAACTGCCCAATGTGACCTTTAAGACCCGCGTGCGCGACGAGGCTGTGGGCGGTTCCAACCCGTTCCGCTGGGAAGACAAGACAACTGCGGACTATTTCGCGGGCAAGCGCGTTGTGCTGTTCTCGCTGCCTGGTGCCTTTACGCCGACCTGCTCGACCTATCAGCTGCCCGGTTTTGAAAAAGGCTTTGCCGATTTCCAGGCCGAAGGCATTGATGCGATCTACTGCATGTCGGTCAACGACAGCTTTGTGATGAACAAATGGGCCGAATCGCAAAACCTGGAAAACGTCGGCGTTATTCCTGATGGCTCCGGCGAATTCACCCGCAAGATGGGCATGCTGGTTGCCAAGGATAACCTGGGCTTTGGCGTCCGTTCCTGGCGCTATGCAGCCATTGTCAACGACGGCGTTGTCGAAGCCTGGTTCGAAGAGCCTGGCCTGTCGGACAACCACAGCGATGACCCCTATGGCGTCTCTTCCCCGGAAAACGTGATGAAGCACCTGAAGGGCGAAGAGGCCGCTGCAGCCTAACCCCCTCTATTCATCACGACCATTATAAGATCTCGGGCACGCCAATGGCGGGCCCGAAGTCTTTTCGGGCCTGTTCCAGGATATCCTGGCCAGTTTGGCGGGCCACCTCTGCGAGATCGTGAAACCAACCATCCCCGGCGGTGCTCGCGCGGCGCAACAAGCCAATTCTGCGATGCGGCTGTTCCCCGATAAAGCGTTGAACACACAGATCTTTAGTCGCGCTACATTCGGCCCCGACCGCCAGTTCCGGCATCAAGGTCAGGCCAAAGCCCGCCGCCACCAGCCGCGACAGGGTCGGCAGTGATCCAGCCCCCATATTGATCCCCGAGGCCGATCTGGCGACGCCGCAGACGGCCAGCGCCTGATCGGTCAGGCAGTGACCATCCTCCAGCAACATCAACTGCTCTGCCTTGAGATCCGTTGGCCCCACAGCAGCCTGGCCTGCATTGACCTGCTGCAGGCGCTTGGATGACCCCGCAAGCAAGAAATGATCCGCAAACAGCTCTTCCTCGACCAACCCCGAAACACCGCTGGGCAGGGCCATGATCGCCACATCCAGCGCGCCGGTTTGCAGCGCCTCCAGCAGCCGTTCGGTCCGGGCCTCGCGCACCTGAATTCGCAGATGCAGATCATGGGCGCGCAGCCCCGCCAATAGCCCTGGCAACAGGTAGGGCGCGATGGTTGGAATCACCCCCAAAGAGAGACTGCGTTGGCCACTGCCCTGATCCTGTGCCAGACGATCCAGCTGCCCAGCCGCCTGGAGGATCTGATCGCTCTGGGCCAGAACCGTGCGGCCAAGCGGCGTCAGGATCACATCCCGCGCCCGCCGCTCTACCAGAATGCCGCCCATCAGATCTTCGAGCGCTTTGATCTGAACGGATAAAGCGGGCTGCGAAACATGGCAGGCCTGGGCGGCCCGACCAAAATTTCGGTGTTCACAGAGGGATTTGAAGTAGCTCAACTGGCGCAGGGTAAATTTCATAACCGCAGATTATCACACCGACGCCAAGCTACAATATCCAGTGCAGCAGCCCACGGCATTGCCGCCTGCCCTAGCCGATCATCTGGTTGTTGTGTTTTCCATCGTGGCTTTCATCCATGGTCTCGTAAAAGACCTTCAACTGGGCCAGCGCAATGCGCAGGACGATCTTTCCCGACCGTGCAGACCAGCCAAGCTGGCGCTCTGCCGCCTCCAATCCTTCGAGATGGCAACAACACCGCAGAACAATGTCATTCAGCCCCGACCCCAATGCTGTCAGCGCCGCGCGTGTCCGGTTTTTTGCAGCGCTAGAGGTGGGGCAAACAACGCCCCCACGGGGCTGACCGCAGGCATCGGCAGCGCCAAAATAGGCCTGGCTTTGGGCGAGATGATCCCCCACTTGGGCCAGTTCAAAGTCTTCGCGCAAGCGTCTGCCCGCATTCACCAAATCGCTATCGAGAAAGGGCTTGCCGCTTTTGTCCAGCAGGCGCGCCAGCATATCCAGCGGTGTCTCGCCCAGGCCATAGCGCGACCGGCGCTCCTTGGGCTTTGATCTTGATCCCGGGCTAGACCGGCTCTGCGTTTCGCCAAAGCCGCGCTCCAGCTTGGCCCGTGCCTGATTTTCCCGGCGAGCCATCAGCCGACTGTAGACCGCCCGCCCCGCAGGCGTGATGTGATAGCGCCGCAACCGGCCGGAACGGGTGCAACTGATCCAGCCCAATAGCGCCAGGACCCCCGCCAGCCCCTGCTCAACCGAAAGCTTGCTCATGCTGGTTTCGCCTTCGCGCACCACCACGGCCTTTTCCATCCCTGCGCCCACCGCCAGAACCGCGCCGCTTTGACAGAGGCGGGCCAACACCTCTAATGCGGCATTCTCCAGTATCTCTGTATCGCCCAAGGACCGGGTTCGCGGCGAGGATTGGCGCCCGAAATGCCCTGCCGCCAAAGCACCAAGGGCGCAGTCGACAAGCGGATCATCCCGTCGATTTTCCACCCGACGCACCTGGCGCAAAACCGTAGAGGGATGACATTTCAATTCTCGGGCCAATTGGCGGATCGAGCAGCCACCCTCGGTATGATCCAGGTAGCGCTGCACCTCCTGTGGGACCCATTCGGGAAGATTTTGTGCGGGCTGTCTTTGCATCGTCGCTAACCTCCGGGCGTCAGCCAGGCAAATCCGTCACGTACCGCCCCTGCGGTTACCCACAGGCACAGGGAGTTTACCTACCTGATTTTGAACAGAACTTTTATATATTCATCATTGTTTCCACAGAGTGATCAATCAACCGGGAATAGACCGCACGGTGAACAGCCCCCAGCGGCAACACCCGCAATGGTTGTGTTAGTGGTTGGTCTACACGCTAGAAAAAGGGATCGATCAATGCAGGATGTCCTGAGCCGACTAAAAGCCCTTCACCGTCCCAGATTGTTAATCCGATCGGCCCGCATTGGTGCCGCGAACTACAGTCGTGACCGCGATCTGCGTCGCATACTGGGGGTGCATCGCAGCCCAAGACCCACCGCAGCAATCCTGCGCATAATGGAGCTTGAACAGGAGATGAACCAGCACCGCCTGCGCGGCGAGGCGGCCTATGCGATCACCCGTCATATTGACCTGCTGACCGCCCTGATGGGAGAGGCCGCCTGTCTCTCGGGCTTTGGCCAAACTGCACAAGCCGCCCCCCAAGCCACAGGTCGCTGAGCAGAAAATACGCACATAAAAAGGCGGCGGTAACATCATTTGTCACCGCCGCCAGCACTTCGCCTTAAACGAGTGTGCCAAATACTGAAATCAACTATAGCCCGTTACATGAACGAATCAGGGGCCGCAGCTTTCTTCGCTGCCACATAGGCCTCCAGGGCCTCTTTGATGGCAGGGTCCAATGCAGGGGGCTGATAGTTGGCAAGCAGGTAATCTACCCGACTGCTGGCCAGGGCATAGGTGTCACGCGCGCCTTCTTCTTCCCAGGTTTCAAAAGGCTTGTAATCCAGCAATTCGGATTTCCAGAAAGCGGTTTTGAAGTTCTTCTGGGTATGGGCACAGCCAAGATAGTGACCGCCCGGCCCCACTTCACGGATGGCATCCATCGCCTGATCGTCTTCGGAAACTGGCACACCTTTGGCCAGGCCATGCAACGTGCCCAGCTGATCGGCGTCCATGACGAATTTTTCAAAATCCGCCACCAGGCCACCTTCAAGCCAACCGCAGGAATGCAGCATGAAGTTTACCCCGGACAACAGCCCCATGTTGAGCGAATTTGCGGTCTCATAGGCGGCCTGCGCATCCGGCAATTTGGACCCACAGAAGGACCCGGCAGAGCGGAACGGCAAGTTCAGGCGGCGGGCCAATTGGCCCGCCCCATAGGTGATTAGAGAAGCCTCTGGCGTGCCAAAGGTCGGCGCGCCGGAATTCATGTCAATTGAGGAAACAAAAGCACCAAAGATGGCAGGCGCGCCGGGGCGAACCAGCTGGCTATAGGCAACCCCGGCCATGACCTCGGCCAGCACCTGTGTCAGCGTCCCCGCAACCGAGACTGGTGCCATGGCACCGCCAACGATAAAGGGCGAAATGATGCAGGCCTGATTGTTTGCGGCGTAGACCTCCAGCGAGCCCATCATAACATCGTCAAATGTCATGGGAGAGTTGATATTCGTCAGCGAGGTCATCACGGTATTGTTCTGGACGAACTCTTTGCCAAACAGGATTTCGCACATTTCCACCGAATCCTGCGCCCGGCTCGGCTCGGTGACCGATCCCATGAACGGCTTGTCCGACAAGGTCATATGGGCCAGCAACATATCCAGGTGACGCTTGTTCACCGGAATATCGGTCGGTTCGCAGACCGTGCCGCCAGAATGGTGCAACCATTTGGACATATAGGCCAATTTCACAAACTTGTTGAAATCTTCCATGGTGGCATAGCGGCGTCCGCCCTTGGCATCACGCACAAAGGGCGGGCCATAGACGGGGGCCAGCACCATGTTATTGCCGCCAATCACCACCGATTTTTCAGGATTGCGGGCATGCTGGGTGAATTCCGCAGGCGCGGTAGCGCAGAGTTTGCGCGCCAGGCCACGCGGGATGCGCACCCGCTCGCCCTGCACATCCGCCCCTGCATCGCGCCAGCGCTGCAGCGCGGCCGAGTTATCGACAAAGTTGACGCCAACCTCTTCGAGGATGATATCAGCATTGGTTTCGATAATTTCCAGCGCTTCTTGGGTCAGCACCTCAAAATTCGGGATATTGCGCTGAATATACTTTGCAGTTTCAATATTGATGCTGCTGCGTTCTGCGCGACGGGCGGCGCCACCGCCACCTCGGCTCCGACGACGTGGTGCTTCTTCAGCCATGATCTGCCCTCTTGAAGGAATTACGTTGCAAGATGTTTACCCCGCGCATTGTCCCCTGCGCCGAAGGATAACGGCCTATCCGGTTGGAAAGCGACATGGGCACGCAATTTTTTGCCGCAGTTTTTGCCGAACTGGGCTACCGGATGCATCTGTCCTCTTGCCAGAACCGAATGCAGGGCCTATGAGCCAAACATGAGCCAGACATCCCATGACCGCCTTCTTATCATAGACTTTGGCAGCCAGGTGACGCAGCTGATTGCGCGCCGCCTGCGTGAGCTGAACGTCTATTGTGAAATTCACCCCTACCAGAACGTCACAATGGATTTTGTGCGCCAGTTGGCGCCAAAGGCCGTGATCTTTTCTGGAGGCCCAGATAGCGTGACTCGCGAGGGCAGCCCCCGCGTTCCGCAGGAAATCTTTGACTACGGTGTGCCGATCCTGGGCATTTGCTATGGTCAGCAGGTGATGATGCAGCAACTTGGCGGCCAAGTCGAAAGCGGCCATGGCACCGCCGAATTTGGTCGCGCTTATGTCAAACCCACCGTAGCCACCCTGCCGCTGCTTGACGGCTGGTTCCTTGGCGATGAAGACCGCGAACAGGTCTGGATGTCCCACGGTGACCACGTAAGCAAAATCGCCCCCGGCTTTGAGGTCTATGGCACCTCGCCGAATGCTCCCTGCGCCGTCATCGCCGATGTGGCGCGCAATTTCTATGCCGTGCAGTTTCATCCCGAAGTGCACCACACCCCCAACGGCGCCAAGCTTTATGAAAACTTTGTTCGCCTGGCCGGGTTTACCGGCGACTGGACCATGGGACTGTACCGCGAGCAAGCGATTGCCGCGATCCGCGCACAGGTGGGCGACAAAAAGGTCATCTGCGGATTGTCCGGTGGTGTTGACAGCTCGGTTACGGCGGTGCTGCTGCACGAGGCCATTGGCGATCAGCTGACCTGTGTTTTTGTTGACCACGGCCTGCTGCGCAAAGGTGAGGCCGAAGAGGTCGTCACCATGTTCCGCGACAACTACAACATGCAGTTCATTCACGCCGATGAGCAAGAGCTGTTTCTCGGAGAGCTGGAAGGCCAGTCCGACCCCGAGACCAAGCGCAAGATCATCGGCAGGCTGTTCATCGACGTGTTCCAGAAGCATGCCAACTCCATCGAGGGGGCCGAATTCCTGGCCCAGGGCACGCTTTACCCCGATGTCATCGAATCGGTGAGCTTTTCTGGCGGACCTTCGGTAACGATCAAGAGCCACCACAATGTCGGCGGCCTGCCCGAAAAGATGGGGCTGAAACTGGTCGAACCCCTGCGCGAACTGTTCAAGGACGAAGTCCGTGAACTGGGCCGCGAACTGGGCCTGCCCGCCAGCTTTATCGGCCGCCACCCCTTTCCTGGGCCAGGCCTGGCCATTCGCTGCCCCGGTGAAATCACCCGCGAAAAGCTGGACATCCTGCGCGAAGCCGATGCGGTCTATATCGACCAGATCCGCAAGCATGGTCTGTATGATGAGATCTGGCAGGCCTTTGTTGCCATCCTTCCGGTTCGTACCGTCGGGGTGATGGGCGATGGCCGCACCTATGATTTTGCCTGCGCCCTGCGCGCGGTAACCTCGGTGGACGGCATGACTGCTGATTATTACCCCTTCAGCCATGAGTTCCTGGGCGAAACCTCCACCCGTATTATCAATGAGGTCAAGGGCATCAACCGCTGCACCTATGACATCACTTCAAAGCCTCCGGGCACCATCGAGTGGGAATAGGCTGACCGCTGCTTGGCGGCGATGAAAGCTACTGAAACGAACGAGAAACCCCGGCCCGCAGGCTGGGGTTTTGTTTTTCCACCAAAAGACCGGGCTTAGGTCATGCGCGTCGGTAAATGACGCGGGCCATTGACGCGCGAGAAGAAAAGCGCTTCCTGTGAGAGGCAGCTCCCGCCCAAAGGATCCCCCGATGAACAGTGAAACAAGAATTCTGCCAGCAGCGCTTTGGATGCTGGGCGCGATTGGCTCTTTTTCTGCAATGGCCATTGCAGGGCGCGAGGCCGGGCAGATGCTCGATACCTTTGAAATCATGACCTATCGCAGCCTTGTCGGGCTGGTGATCGTGATCCTGGTGATCACCTTGACGGGCAAATGGCATCAGGTAAAAACAGACCGGCTCAGCAGCCACCTGGTACGAAACCTGGCGCATTTCACCGGCCAGAACCTTTGGTTTTTTGCGGTAACCCTGATCCCGCTCGCTCAGGTTTTTGCGCTTGAGTTCACCTCACCGCTCTGGGTGGTGGTGCTGTCACCGCTTCTGCTGGGCGAAAGGCTGACACGGATCCGCGGGTTTTCCGCCGTGCTGGGCTTTATCGGCATCTTGATTGTTGCGCGCCCCTCGCCCGCAACCCTGAATGCCGGCGTCATCACCGCCGCCAGTTGCGCCATCTTCTTTGCGCTGACGGTGATCTTTACCAAGCGGCTGACCCGGCATGAAGGCATCGCGTCGATCCTGTTCTGGCTCACCGGCATGCAGCTGGTCATGGGGCTGGTCATGGCGGGCTGGGATGGCGATGTCACACTGCCGAGCCTGGCGCTACTGCCCTGGATCTTGCTGATCGGTTGCGCCGGGTTGGCGGCACATTTCTGCTTTACCAATGCCCTGTCGATTGCGCCGGCCACGGTGGTCGTGCCCTTTGATTTTGCCCGCCTGCCCGTGATCGCTGTCTTGGCAATGCTGATCTACGGAGAATCGGTGGTAATCTGGACCTTTGTCGGCGCCGGGCTGATCTTTGTCGCCAATTACCTCAATATCCTGGAGGCTGCCGGGCGTATCGGGACAGCCAGGGCCGACCCGGCCTAATGGTGTGATTGAGGCCAAGAATTGACCAGATCGCGCTGGCACAGTAGCAAGGCCAAAGCACAACAAGAAAGACCGGGCAATGCTCTATCAAACTGCACAAGACTGGCGGGACGCGCCGCAAAAACGCGTATTGTTTTTTGGCATGTCCGGGCTTGGAAAAACCTATATCAGCAATATCTTGCGCGGTTCCGGCAGCTGGTTTCATTACTCAATCGATTACCGCATCGGCACCCGATATATGGGCGAATACATCGCCGATAACGCCAAATTTGAAGCGATGAAAAACCCCTTCCTGCGCGAGCTTCTGCTGTCGGACTCGATATATATCGGTTCCAATATCACCTTTGAAAACCTAACGCCTGTCTCTTCCTATCTAGGCAAGCCTGGCGACCCGACCAAAGGCGGGCTCCGGATGCAGGAATACCGGCACCGGCAAGAACAGTTTCGCCGCGCCGAGATCAATGCCCTGCACGACACCGAATATTTTGCCGAGCGCGCCACCCGGCTCTATGGCTATTCTAATTTCATCTGCGATTCCGGTGGCTCTATCTGTGAATGGGTGGATGCTGAAAACCCGCAAGACCCCATCCTGACCGAGCTGTCCAAAACCTGCCTGATGGTCTGGATCAAGGGCGACGAGGCCCATACCGAGGAATTGATTCGCCGCTTTGACCGCGCCCCAAAGCCGATGTCCTACCAGCCCGAGTTCCTGCAGCGGGCCTGGGAAGACTATCTCAATCAAATGTCGCTATCAGAGGCAGATGTCGACCCCGATGCCTTTATCCGCTGGACCTATGCCCAGGCGCTGGCCCACCGCCAGCCCCGCTATGCCGCCATGGCCCGCAATTGGGGTGTCACGGTCACCGCCGATCAAATCTCTGCCATCACAAGCGAGGATGATTTCAACACCTTGATCGCCCAAGCGCTTGAGACCTAGGCCAGAACTGCCTATCTCTGTGACTTCCTGAACCTTTCATCCCATCGAGGACCTGACATGCCTATCAAGATCCCTTCTGACCTGCCCGCCTATGACGTTCTGACGAACGAAGGCGTCATGGTCATGTCGCCGGATCAGGCGGCACGCCAGGATATTCGCCCGCTGCGCATCGGCTTGCTGAATCTGATGCCCAAAAAGATCCAGACAGAAAACCAGTTTGCCCGGCTGATCGGTGCCACGCCATTGCAGATCGAACTGTCGCTGATCCGCATGACCGAACATCAGACCCGCAACACTGCCGCTGAACATATGGAAGAATTCTACCGATCCTTTCAGGATGTTAAGCACGAGAAATTTGATGGGCTGGTGATCACTGGCGCGCCGATCGAACACCTGCCCTTTGAAGAGGTCACCTACTGGCAAGAGCTGTGCGAGGTGTTTGAATGGACCCAGACCAATGTCCAGTCGACCTTTGGTGTCTGCTGGGGCGGGATGGCCATGATAAACTACTTCAACGACGTCAAGAAACACCTGCTAGAGCACAAGCTCTTTGGCTGTTTCCGCCATCAGAACCTTGCGGACTCCTCCCCCTATTTACGGGGGTTTTCCGATGACTGCGTCATCCCGGTGTCGCGCTGGACGGAAATCCGCCAGGATGAGATCGACGCCCGCCCAGGGCTGACCACGCTCTTGGGTAGCCCCGAGGCAGGCCCCTGTCTGGTGCAGGACCCGGATCATCGCGCGCTCTATATCTTCAATCATTTTGAATATGACAGCGACACCCTGAAACAGGAATATGATCGCGATATCGCCAGCGGCACCGAAATCAATGTGCCGCAAAACTACTATCCTGGCGATGATCCGACCCAGATTCCGCAAAACCGTTGGCGCAGCCACGCGCATCTGCTTTATGGTAATTGGATCAACGAGATATACCAATCCACGCCCTTTGATATGAATGACATCGGCGCATAGAGAGACCGCAAATATCGATGGGAACCGCAGGCCGGATCAACAAAGATCAGGGCCGGGCGCGATGCCAGCCTGGCCTGTGACACCCCGGTGACGGATCGGTATCACATCTCATGGCGCTTTGGCCTATAACAGTTTGAGCAGAGTGGAGGTTTACGCATGACATTGCCCTATGATGGCGCCATCAGTCGCTATTTCAAAACCGAAGCCCCCAAACATGTGGCCAAGCGAATAGCAGTCAGCGATGAAGATGATATCCTAAACCCGGATCATCCCTACAAGACGCGCATGTCCCGCAAGACCTATAAGCGCGAAATCGAAGACCTACAGATTGAACTGGTAAAAATGCAGTCCTGGGTCAAGCAGAACGGCGCGCGCGTTGCCATCCTGTTTGAGGGCCGGGATGCGGCTGGCAAGGGTGGAACGATCAAGCGGTTTCGTGAAAACCTAAATCCACGCGGCGCCCGTGTTGTTGCCCTTGGCAAACCTAGCGAACCAGAGCAAAGCCAATGGTACTTTCAGCGCTATATTGACCACCTGCCCTCTGGTGGCGAGATCACCTTCTTTGATCGCAGCTGGTATAATCGCGGTGTGGTGGAAGATGTCTTTGGCTTCTGCACAGAGGAACAGCGCGAGCGGTTTTTTCACCAGGTCAGCCCCTTTGAAGAAGCGCTGGTTGACGATGGGATCCTCTTGTTCAAATTCTGGCTGGATGTCAGCAGAGAGGAACAATTGCGTCGTTTTCTGTCGCGGGAAAGCGATCCGCTGAAACAATGGAAGCTGAGCCAGATCGACGTACAGGGCCTTGCCCGTTGGGATGATTACTCCAAAGCCATCGCAGAAACCCTGCGCAAAACCCACCGCCCGCATGCCCCCTGGCATGTGATCCACTCAGACGACAAGCGGCGAGCCCGTCTGGCTGCCATCCGTACCGTTCTGCATGCGATTGATTACACAAACAAAGACAAAAAATCCATCGGTCCGGTCAATAGCAAGATCTGCACCGCACCGGATAAACGCGATGTCTAAACGTGGCTATCATCATGGCAACCTGCGCCAAGCCCTGGTCGAGGCCGCGCTGCGCCTGATTGAAGTCAAGGGCCCCACCGGGTTCACCCTTTCAGAGGCGGCCAAGCAGGCGGGTGTCACTCCCGCGGCCGTTTACCGCCATTTTGAAGGGCGCGAAGACCTGATCGCGGAAGCCGCGCGTCAGGGTTTTTTGATGTTCGCCGATCTGATGCAGCACGCCTATGACAAATACCAGCCCTCGGCGCTGGCCGCGTTCGAGGCCACGGGGCGGGCATATCTGGCCTTTGCCCGCAAACACCCAGGCCATTACATCGCCATGTTTGAAAGCGGCATTTCCAGCAATCGCACACCAGAACTGGCCAATGCAGCCCGTCGCGCCCACCAGATTCTAGAACGCGCCGCAGATGATCTGAGCCAGCATATCCCGGCAGAAAGACGGCCGCCTGCCTCGATGTTTTCCGCCCATATCCTAGCGATGAGCCACGGCGTTGTTGAGCTTTATGCCCGCAACACCCCCGGCACCAACTCTCCCTTTCCGCCAGAAGACCTGCTGGAAACCGGCATTGGCATCTATCTGCGCGGCCTGGGCCTGATTGATCCAGACTAGCGACGCCACTGGCCACCTGCCACTTTATCAAAAACACGCGATAGCGGCCTGATCCCTGAAAGCGCGCGCCGCATATTGTGCCAGTGTCCATTCCGGCAACACCGCCAACACCGGCAACTGGGTACGGCGGGGCATTACACGGCACAAACAAAAAGGGCCCGCCAATGGCGAGCCCCGTGATCCAAATGGATCTGTATGATTTAGCGCTTGGAGAACTGGAAGGAACGACGCGCTTTGCGGCGGCCAAACTTCTTACGTTCAACAACACGGCTGTCGCGTGTCAAGAAGCCAGCAGCTTTCAATGCACCGCGCAGCGAGGGATCATAAAGCTGCAGCGCCTTGGAAACACCGTGCTTTACCGCACCGGCCTGACCGGAAAGACCACCACCTTTGACTGTCGCATAGACGTCAAACTGGTCTTCCACGCCTGCAACCGTGAACGGCTGACGCAGAATCATCTGCAGCACCGGACGGGCAAAATAGGCCTTCATTTCTTTGCCATTTACCACGACCTTGCCGGAACCTGGCTTGATCCAGACACGGGCGACCGCATCTTTCCGCTTGCCAGTGGCATAAGAGCGACCCAGTTCGTCACGAACCGGCTCACGCGCGATGATGTCTTCGGCAACTGCTTCAACGCCTGCAACGGCGCTCAGCTCTTCGAGAGTGTTGATCTGATCAGTCATCGATATCAGCTCCGCGTGTTTTTCTTGTTCATGGACTTCACGTCCAGAACTTCGGGCGCCTGGGCTTCATGCCCGTGTTCGGTGCCAGCATAGATGCGCAGGTTTGTCATCTGCTGACGCGACAGGCGGTTGCCTGGCAGCATGCGTTTGACGGCCTGATAGACAACACGCTCGGGGTGCTTGCCTTCCAGGATTTCCTGCTTGGTGCGGGATTTGATGCCACCGGGGTGACCGGTGTGCCAGTAGAAGTGCTCTTCGCGCTTCTTGCCGGTCATCTGGATCTTTTCAGCATTGATCACGATGACGTTGTCACCCATATCCATATGCGGAGTGAATGTGGCTTTGTGCTTACCACGCAGGCGCATGGCAATGATCGATGCGAGACGGCCCAGCACGACGCCTTCGGCGTCAATGATGATCCATTTCTTGTCGATATCTGCCGGGGTAGCAGAGAAGGTTTTCATGGCAGGTCAATCCTGTTTGTCGTGACGACGCAAGGAAAGGCCCTGCGTCCGATTTGATGGATAGGGTTTACGGAGTTCCCAGCCCTAGGTCAATGCCACCAAACATGTTTAAAATGTTTATTATCAACATGTTGTAAAATAGGTATAATAATACCCCACACCAGCTCATCCGAACCACTACCCCCCCCGTGGCCTTTGCGCGCCATCGCAGCGCTATGAACCAATACGCCCCTATACCCACACCCTAAAAGAGATTGGATAAACACAAAACAATCCCTAGGTCATACGTACGAAGGTCATACATTGAAACTTTCTATACCCCTCATTTCGCCATTCGCTTTGATTGTCACAGGCTGCATGCAGGGCGCTCCGGTTAAACAGCCCCCTGTCACGGTCTCCCTCAAAAATGGAACCACAGCCGAGCGTGTCGTTGGCTATACCGAACCGGTGATCCGGACATTTGTTCCAGAAGAGATCTCGGAAGACCTTAAACACCAATACGCGACCAACCCAAACTCCAAACCAGTGGGGGTCCAACGGACAGAGATTTCTGGCGCTACCTGCGCAATTGATACGGCGGAATTCTCGGCGCAGTTTCAGACCCCCGCAATCGTTCGTTTGCCCAAATTCCACGGCAAGCCTTCCAAGCTGCGCATGACCTGTAAAACGCCAGAGCTTTCGACACAGTTTACCCACACCCCAGCCCTTGACGGGGTGATTGTTGGCGGTGCCTCGGTTGCCGGGCTTGTTGCGGCAGCCGTTACTGCGGGAGTTGCCGCCAGTAAAAACAATTGGTCCTATAGCGGCAACGACATTAACGTTTGGGTCAACCTCGCAGAGAAATAATACCCATCAAAATTGCGCCCCTTCAGGCCAGTTGGTCATAGAGGGGCGCAACGCTGGCAGCTCACACGCTAATCTGCTCGGGCGGGTTGTCCAGCAATGTACGCAGTCGCTGCATCGCTTCTTCAAACCGTTTCAGGCTTACATGGCCGTTCACGCCAATGCGCACGGCATTGGGCGCGCGCCCGTCGCGCAGGGCAAATTCATCTGCGGATCGGATCTGCACCCCCTCGGCCTCGGCTGCGCGGGTAAAGGCGGCAGAACGCCAGCCGGCCGGTAGCTTCAGCCAAAGAAACGGCACCTGATCATTCCAGACCAGTTCAAACCCGCCCAGAGCGTTCACCGCAACCCGCACGTATTTGGCCATTTCCGCACGCACCGCTCGGGTCAGCTCTTTGGTGCGCGGATCGCTAAGCAGGAGCCGGGTGATTTCCGCCAGCGGCTGGGCCAGGCCGAAATAGCTGTATTCCGCGGCCCGGCGCAGATCCTGCGCCCGCCCCGTGGGGGCCAGGGCAAAGCCCACCCGCAGCGCAGGCGTCAGGTTTTTCGAAATCGAGAACACATGCCAGGTCATATCCGGGGCCAGCGCCCGATAGCTTGGGGCCTTCGCCTCGCCCATGCGGTAGCAATCATCCTCTAGAATCTGCACCCCGTGACGCCGCGCCACCGCGACAATTTCCTGGCGGCGCTGCAGCGGAGTAAACAGCCCGGTTGGATTGTGTACCTCGGGACTGGTACAAAGCACCTGCGCCCCGGTCTTACGAATGGCCAATTCCAGCGAAGCGGGTACAATTCCATGTTCATCCATGGCCACCCCAACCACCCTGGCGCGCAACAGTTCTGCCGCGCGGCGAAAGCCTGCATAGGACAGATCCTCGACCAGGATCACTGGCTGTGGCTCTTGCAGCACGGTCTGCAGCACGGTGAGAATACCGTTCTGGCCACCATGGGTCAAAACCACCTCTGCCTCGCCAAGCGGCCCCAGCGGCTGCCCGTCGAGCCAGTCGACAACCGCCTGCCGCACCGGCAGATAGGCGTCCCGCGTTGGATAGTTGAGGAACAGCATCGCATCGCTCTTGGCGACTTTCTCCATCACCTGGCGAAGCGCGGCCACCTGCCCTACATCTACCATACGTGGGCTAAACAGGCTGACATGATGCGGATCTTTGGCCTCTTGCAGGTGCAACTGGCGTGACCAGACATCATCCATCACCTGGCTTGGCCGTTCCGCCACAAAGGTGCCACGGCCAACCTCGGCCTGCAGCAATCCTTCATCGGTCAGAATCGTATAGGCCCGTGCCACAGTGCCGGGTGTGATCTTGAGCTGATAGGCCAGCTCTCTCACTGGCGGCAGTTTTGCGCCGCATTGCAAGATCCCGTCATCCACAGCGGTTCGAATGGTATCGGCCACCCGCTGGTATTTTGGACCTGACTTACCAGCAAGATCCGGCGCCCAAATTGTACCCATTACAATCCATCCTTAGACAAGGGTATTTGATCATTGTATCAATTACTCATAACAGACAACTAGGATTGTATCAACACAATAAAGGATCTACCCCATGACGACGCCTGCAACACAAAGCCGCACACATATGTCCTACCTGACCAACCGCGCCGCGCTGCCGGTTCTGGCTCAGGCGGCAGTTGCCTTTGCAGTCTTGGTCACCAAATGGTCCAACCGCCATCGCTCGCGCAAAGACCTGCAAGCGCTGAGCGTCGAACAGCTACGAGATATCGGGATCTCCCGCGAGGAGGCTCATTATCAAGGAACTCTTCCGTTCTGGCGCCCTTGATCCCCTGGGCACAGAGCAACCTTATGGCCGGGGCTTGCCCCGGTCTTTTTTTGTCTGATTGCCAAGCATAGCCCCCACCTTTTGCCCACCAGCTTTTGAAAACCAAGGACCGGGCTAATCCGTCAGGGCCAAACAAGAACGGCCCGGCGCAGGTCGGCCAGGATTTTTCTTGATCAGACGCATCAGCCTGCTTAGATGCGCCCAGGCCCTGCCCCAGCCTCCCCGTCGTCCAGGACTGCCCAACCCGCTGAAGGATACCCGTATGCGCGACGCCCATTCTGCCCCCCAAGGGATCGCCCCCCGCAAGGCAGCACAATCGCAGCGCAGCGACCGTTTGACCCAGCGCGATGGCCGGGTCTTTGCCGGCACTCACCTTATTATCGAAGTCACGCAGGGGCGCGGGCTGGACAGTGAGGCCCGAATCCAGCAGGCATTTTGCGATGTGATTTCCGCCTGCGGTGCCACCCTGCTGCATATGCACACGCATCGCTTTTCCCCCCAAGGTATCTCGGGCGTGGCGGTGCTGGCCGAAAGCCACATATCCGTGCACACTTGGCCCGAAGTTGGCTATGGTGCCTTTGATGTCTTTATGTGTGGCGATGCGGATCCCTGGCGGGCCATCGAGGTGTTGAAGCGCGCGTTTGACACCACCTCCGTCACCGTACGCGAGATCCTGCGCGGGCCGGATCTAGCCGACACGCCGTCCCCTACAGCCTAACATCCCACTGACCTTGCCGCCAAAACCCACGCCCCTGCCAAGGCTGGCGTCAGGCACAATCCGCTTGAGCCCAGGCCACCGGCTCTGCTAGGCGAACAGAATACAGCGGATGCGAGGCAGATCAGATGCAAAATACCCCCATTCAGGTGGTCAATCGTGAAACCGGACTGGTGTTTGACGAGGTCATCCTGGGCGAAAAATGGATCCGTTGGGCCTATCAGGACAGCAGCACCAAGCTGCTGGAGCGGCTGCTGTTTCGCGCCCCTTTGATCAGCCGATTGTTTGGGTGCTGGTTTGACAGCCGTTGGTCGCGCGGCAAGATAAAATCGGTGATCGAAGAGCTGTCGATCGACATGACAGAGGCGGTACGCCCGGCGCAGGACTATGCCTCTTTTAATGACTTTTTTGCCCGCCACCTAAAACCCGAAGCGCGCCCCTATAATCCGGCTCCAGATGAAATCATCGCGCCGGCCGATGGCCGGGTTCTGGTCTTTCCCACGCTAGAGAATGACATCTTTGTGCCGATCAAAGGCCACCCGATGTCAATCAACACCATGCTGCAGGATATGGCCAAGCCCTTTCTGGGCGGTGCCCTGGCCATCGTGCGGCTATGCCCGGCGGATTATCACCGCTACCACTTTCCGATGGCGGGCATGATTGAGCGCTGCCAGGAAATCGACGGGGCGCTGCATTCGGTCAATCCCATAGCCCTGGGCGCGGGTCCCGATGTCTTTGGCGAAAACAAACGCTGCAATACCCTGATAAAAAATGACACGATCGGCCACTACTGCTTTAGCGAAGTGGGGGCCTTTGGGGTTGGCTCCATCCTCAACACCAAGACCACAGGCGCGGTGCAGAAGATGGATGAAAAGGGCTATTTCAAATTTGGCGGGTCAACCGTGGTGGTGGTGTTCCAGCCCGGCACGGTCGCCTTTAGCCCCGACCTAGTTGCCAATAGCGCCGCTGGACGCGAAACCCTGGTCAAGGTAGGCCAGCCCCTCGCACGTGTTACAGCTAGCGCACCGGTGGAATAGAATAAGTCATGGTGGACCGCGCCACCATCTTATCAGATCCCTGTGAAAACATATGCACATCCCCCACGGCCAGGCTGCGCCCCAGTTTAAGCAGCTGACCCTTGGCAATGATGTCACACCCTGCCTCTGGTTTACGCATGAAATCCAGCGATGAATTGGTGGTCACAGCCAGGGCTTTGGCCCCCAATCGTGACAAGACCAGCGCGTATACCGTGACATCCGCAAGGGCAAACATCGACGGCCCCGAAACCGTGCCACCGGGGCGCAGATGACGCTCTGCCACCTTCAACCGCATGGTGATGCCCTCCGCCGATAGCGTATCGATGGCAAAATCCTCTGCCACCTGCGGGAATATCTCCGCCATATAGGCTTCCAGCTCTCTTGCGTCGAATGCCAATCCCATGCTTTTCCTCTCTCTCGTTGCGCCCTAGTGTTCACCCAGAACCCAAGAGGAGAGCAAGATGGCAATTCTGGAACGTGACGACAAAAACGCAATTGCGCATTTGCGAATGAACGCGCCGGATCGGCTGAACGCGTTGTCGGACGAAATGCTGGCAGCCCTGCAACAGCAGATTGACGCGCTGAAAGAAGATCGCAGCATCAAGGCCGTCATCCTGTCTGGCGCGGGCAAGGCCTTTTGCGCCGGCCATGATATTCGCCAGATGACCGCCGGGCGCGCAGCCGACGATGGCGGCAGGGCCTATTTTGACAGTCTCTTTTCGCGCTGCACTCAGGTAATGCTGGGCCTGCAACGCCTCCCCCAGCCGGTCATCGCCCAGGTGCATGGGATTGCCACCGCAGCGGGCTGCCAGTTGGTGGCCTCTTGCGACCTTGCCATCGCCGCCGAGGATTGCCGCTTTGGCGTCAATGGCGTCAACATCGGGTTGTTTTGTTCTACCCCCATGGTCGCCCTATCCCGCAATATCCCCCGCAAACACGCCTTTGAACTGCTCACCACCGGCGAATTCATGTCAGCCCCCCGCGCTGCTGAGCTGGGGCTGATCAACCGCGCCGTCCCGGCAGACCAGCTAGAGGCAGAGACCCGCTCCATGGCAGAAAAGATTGCCGCCAAGCTTGGCGCGGCGGTCAAGATCGGCAAAGAGGCCTACTACCAACAACTGCAGATGCCGATTGAAGAGGCCTATGCCTATACCAGTCAGGTCATCGTCGAAAACCTGATGCAACCCGATACCGCCGAAGGCATGGCAGCCTTTCTTGAAAAACGTACACCCGATTGGGAAAAATCCTGAATTTTGTGAAAATTTTAGTCTTTGTTTACCATTCGGGGTTTATTGTTTCTCTATCGGGCCTTTTAATCGAGGCAAGATAATGGCAAGGATTGGGCACGGGTTACGTCCCGGACACAATTTGGGCCGCTGCAGCGGAAGGTCCCTCCAACCGGGAATCTCTCTCCCCGGTGACATTCCCGCGCAGCGGCCCCAAATTCTCCCCTTATTTACTCTGTAGACACAGCCGTCCTAGGTGTATTTCCGCCTGAATTGATGTAATTACTGCCATATCGGACAGCAGTCACCGGCACGGCGCGGTATTGTTTCCAAAATGGCCACTGCACCCGTTTGCCCATCCACCTGCCAAGCCCAATCTACTCTGCTAGCCCAAGGATGAATCCTGTCGGAGGCCCCCCCCTACTTCCGCCGCCTTCTTGCCACATTTCATCACTGCTGAGCCCATATTCGCACCTAGGCAATATTGCTTAACCCAGCGCACTGCCCTATTTGCCCCCTATGACAAAGACATTGCATATCGTGGGCGGCGGCATGGCCGGGTCCGAGGCAGCCTGGCAGGCTGCGAACATGGGCGTCAAAGTGGTGATCCACGAGATGCGGCCCAAAGTGGAAACCTTTGCCCATCAAACGGGCAATCTGGGCGAGATGGTGTGTTCCAACTCCTTTCGCTCTGATGACGATGAGCAAAACGCCGTGGGGCTGTTGCATTGGGAAATGCGCGCCGCCAACGGGGTGATCATGGCCAGCGCCGAAGAACATCGCCTGCCCGCAGGTGGTGCCCTGGCGGTTGATCGCGACCCCTTTGCCGAAACGGTCACCGCCAAGCTGAAGGCGCATCCCAATATCGAGGTGTCCTACGAGGAGATCACCGCGCTGCCCGAGGACGGCCATTGGATCTTTGCCACAGGTCCTTTAACCTCTGGCACCCTGGGCCAGGCAATCCAGGCTGAGACCGGCGCCGAGGCGCTTGCCTTTTTTGATGCCATCGCCCCGATTATCTATGCCGAGAGCATTGATATGTCGCAGGCCTGGATGCAGTCGCGCTATGATAAGGGCGAAACCGAGGAAGAGCGCACCGCCTACCTGAACTGCCCGATGTCCAAAGATCAGTATGAGGCCTTCATTGATGCCCTGCTGGCAGCGGATAAAACCGAATTCCACGAAGGTGAAACGGCCGGGTATTTCGACGGCTGCCTGCCCATCGAGGTGATGGCAGAGCGCGGTCGCGAGACCCTGCGCTTTGGCCCAATGAAGCCGGTTGGCCTGACCAATCCGCACCAGCCGGATGTAAAGGCCTATGCCGTGGTGCAGCTGCGCCGTGACAATGCGCTTGGCACCCTATTCAACATCGTCGGCTTCCAGACCAAGATGAAATACGGCGCCCAGGCCGAGGTGCTCAAGATGATTCCGGGGCTGGAGAATGCCCGCTTTGCCCGGCTTGGCGGCATTCATCGCAATACCTTCCTCAACTCCCCCACCCTGCTGGACGCCCAGATGCGACTGAAATCAAAGCCACATCTACGCTTTGCCGGCCAGATCACCGGGGTGGAGGGCTATGTGGAAAGCGCCGCCATGGGGCTTTTGGCTGGGCGCATGGCCGCCGCCGAGATCCTTGGGCTAGAGCTACCAGAGGTGCCGCAAGACAGCGCCATGGGCGCCCTGATCCATCACATCACCGGCGGGGCCGAGGCCAAGACCTTTCAACCGATGAATGTGAACTTTGGCCTGTTCCAGCCGGTTGACGGGCTGAAAGGCGGGCGGCGTGGCCGCAAGGACCGCTACAAGGCCTATACTGACCGCGCCAAAACCGCCTGGACCGCCTGGCTGGACCATTTCTCCTGATCTGACAAAGGGGGCAATACCCGTGACCTTCATCACCCGTTTTGCCCCCTCACCCACCGGCCCACTGCATCTAGGGCATGCCTATTCGGCGCTTTTGGCCTATGATATGGCGCAGGCTGCTGGCGGCAGCTTTCTGCTGCGCATCGAAGACATCGACCAATCCCGCGCCCGCCAATCCTGGGAGGCGCAGATCTATGAAGATCTGCACTGGCTGGGCCTATGCTGGCCGGAGCCGGTGATGCGCCAATGCAACCGAATTACGCGCTACCAACAGGCGCTGGCGCAGCTCACGGCGCTTGGCCTGACCTATCCCTGCTGCTGCAACCGGGCCGATATCGAGGCGGCAGCCGGGGCACCGCAGGAAGGGGTGGCGCAGTTTGGCCCTGATGGGCGCATCTATCCCGGCAGCTGTCGCCACCGCGCCGGAGAGACGCCCGGAACAGAGGATGTCATACGCCTTGATATGGCCAAGGCACTGGCGCTGGCCATGCAACAGACCGGGCTGCGTACTTTTGAGGAAACTGGTGCCAAATTTCGCGGATCGCACAGGCTGGACCCGACACAACTGATTGAACGTGTGGGTGACATCATTCTGGTGCGAAAGGGAATGGGCAGCTCATACCATCTGTCGGTTGTGGTGGATGATGCTGATCAGGGCATCACCCATATCATCCGCGGCGCCGATCTGTTTGACGCCACCCAGATCCATGTCTTGCTACAGGTTCTGCTGCGCCTGCCACCCCCCATTTACCACCACCACGATCTGATCCGCGACGAGGCGGGCAAACGGCTCGCCAAACGCGATGACGCCCGCGCCATCGCCAAATACCGGGCCGAGGGGGCCAGCCCAGGCGACATTCGCCGCATGGTAGGCCTCGCGCCCGCCTCGACCTAGATCTGTCTGGTCTAGAGGCTGTCGTCCATCGGGGCCATCAACTCTTGCTCTGCCCCGTCACGAATGGCGGTGTAAAAACAGCTGCGCCGATTGGTGTGACAGGCAGGGCCCACCTGGTCGACCAGGGCCAGCAGGCAATCGCGATCACAATCAAGCCGCAGCTCTACCAGACTCTGCAGATGCCCCGAACTCTCTCCCTTCACCCAAAAGGCCTGACGCGAGCGCGACCAATAGGTCACCTTGCCGGTCTCTAACGTCTTGGCGACGCTTGCCGCATTCATCCAGGCCATCATCAGCACCTCGCCGCTGCTGTGATCCTGGGCGATACAGGGGATCAAGCCGGACGCGTCGTATTGCAGGCTATCGGGAGAGAAAGTCATGGGAAAACCCTTTTGTATCTGCCATCCGCGTCCTATGTATGGGGAAGATACCCCAAGGGAAAGCCCGAGGCCGCCTTATGTCCAGCGAAACGTCCAGCGAAACCGATCTTATCAAGCTCTATTCGGCGCGTATTCTGGCGCTGGCGGCGGATATTCCGCTGCTTGATCGGCTGGACAACCCGGATGCCACCGCAAAGAAACGCGCGCCGCTGTGTGGATCAACCGTCACCGTTGATCTGACCCTGCACGACGGGCAGATTGCCGACTTTGGCCAGGACGTCAAGGCCTGCGCCCTGGGGCAGGCTTCGGCCTCGATTGTGGCCAGCAAGATCATTGGCCGCAGCCTGAGCGAAGTCGAAACCGCCCGCGCAGAGCTGAAAGCCATGCTGACCGCCAACCAACCGCCGCCCGCGCCCCCCTTTGCAGAGCTGGAAGTGCTGATACCGGCGCGCGATTTCAAAAACCGTCATGCCTCTATCCTGCTGTGCCTCGATGCCACGCTCGAGGCATTTCATGAGGCGTCGCAAAAAAACTGCGCTTAACCTTAGCTTTATGTTACTCAAACAGGCAGCCCTCGGTTCATCTGATCTGGGGCACGTCATACGGTAACATGCCGCGCAGCCAAGACAACACCACCGCCGATCGGTGCAGGCGTGCCGCCCGACCTGCCGGATGTATCATCAGCAAAGAAGCAACAATTAAAACCGGCTCCGCCAGCTCTTCTCGCAGCTGTGATATGGGCGGTGCAAGTTTGTCATGATGAAGGGTTTTCTGTACCGATCTTTGTCGCAAACCGCCACTGCGGTGACCTGGCACATGGGGGTAAATCCTGATCGCCCCCAGTCTTGCAGGGCGACGGCAAAAAAAACCGCCACACATCCGGGCAGATGGTGGCGGCAGTATATGCGTCTTCATGCGGGGTCCGGGAACGCAATCCGGTTGATAGGCGCAACCGGTGAAACAAGGACAAGCAAGGTTTCCATCGCAGGTCGGGATAAGACATGCACGTTCCCGTCATAAAGACAGCAGGCAGTATTCAAATTTGCTCGGGGAATAAGTCTCCAGTTTTTGCGGTTACGACGGGCGGGGATAAGGAAACTTCAGGTCGGGCGGTTACAAAAAACCTGGCAGATGCAGCGCAACCACAAGCATGACCACCAAGGATGCAGCGCCAAGCGCGTCCTGCAACAGGGTCGACTGTGTGTTGTTCAGGGTTGTTTTCAATTGGGTCATCATTGGTCTGCGCTCCACTCTTGTCTGTCGGGTTGGCAACCGCTCTCTGGCGATCTTGTTGCCTATTTGTTCTCACTTTACGACGCGCCTGTAAAGAACTTTATGAGAACATTTGCGAACATTTTGGAACATGTGACGGTAAAACAGGCTTAACCCACTGAAATTAAACGGATAGCCTGATCCTGTTTCATCAGCCAAAGCAGAACACGCGCCGCGCGCCCCCGCATGGAAGAGAGCTGAGGGTCGGTGGTCAACAGGGCGCGGGCGTCGCTTTGTGCCACCGCCATCAGGTCGGCCTGGCGTTCCAGATCGGCAATGCGGAATCGCGGCAACCCAGATTGCGCGGTGCCGATCACATCGCCAGCGCCGCGCATCTGCAGGTCGGTTTCGGAAATCACAAAACCGTCTTCGCTTTCGCGCAGCACTTCCAACCGGCGCCGTCCACCCTCGGACAGCGGTGGCTGATACATCAACAGACAGGTCGATTGCGCACTGCCGCGACCCACCCGCCCGCGCAGCTGATGCAGCTGCGCCAGGCCAAAGATCTCGGCCCGCTCGATCACCATGATAGAGGCATTGGGCACATTCACCCCCACCTCGATCACCGTGGTGGCCACCAGCACCTTGCATGCGCCGCTTTGAAACGCCTGCATGGCCGCGTCTTTTTCTGCCGGGGGCATCTGACCATGCACCAGCCCAACGGTGCCCTCGCCCAGCGTGGCGCGCAGGTGTTTAAAGCGCTCTTCCGCAGCGATCAGGTCCATCACTTCGGATTCGCCCACCAGTGGACAGACCCAATAGCACTGTCGCCCCTCGTCAATTGCCTGGCGCAGATGGTCCACTACCTCTGCCATCCGTTCGGTGCTGAGCACTGCGGTTTTCACCGGTTTACGCCCTGGTGGCTTTTCATCCAGAACCGAAACATCCATATCGCCATATTGCGCCAGGGCAAGCGAACGCGGGATCGGTGTTGCCGTCATCACCAACACATCAGCGCCTTTGCCCTTTTCCGCCAGCTCCATCCGCTGACGCACCCCAAAGCGGTGCTGTTCATCCACCACCGCAAGGCGCAGGGCCCGGAACGCCACATCCTGCTGAAACACCGCATGGGTGCCCACCAGAATCTGGATATCCCCCGCCGCCAGCGCCGCCAGCTTGGCGCGCCGTTCGGCCCCCTTATCGCGCCCCGTCAAAAGTTCCAGCACCACGCCGGCCTGCTCGGCCAAGGGGCGCAGCCCTTCATAGTGCTGCTGGGCCAGGATCCCGGTTGGCGCCATCATCACCCCCTGGCCGCCCGCCTCGACAGCGGCCAGAAGCGCCATAAAGGCAACCAAGGTTTTCCCCGACCCTACATCTCCTTGCAGCAATCTGTTCATCCGCCGGTCAGCGGCCATATCTTTGGTAATTTCATCAATCGCGCGCGCCTGCGCTCCGGTCGGCTTATAGGGCAGCGCCGCCAGAACTGGCGCTTGCAACCGCCCTGTTGCAATGCTGACAATACCGCGGCTCTTGCGTTCAACCTGGCGGGCCAGGGCAAGGGTCAGCTGATGGGCAAACAGCTCATCATAGGCGAGGCGCGTGCGGGCCGGTGCTTCGGCTGCCAGATCGTCCAGCCCCTCGGGGTGATGCACAGCCGTCACAGCCGCATTCCAGCCCGGCCAGCCTTCACGTTTGGCCTGCCCCGGATCAATCCATTCGTCTAGCTCTGGGAGCCGCTGTAGCGCGCTCTGCACCGCCTTTCTCATGGTTTTCTGCGTCACCCCATGGGTCAGCGGATAGACCGGCTCAAACAGCGGGATATCTTTCGCCTCGACCAGCGGCAGGATGTGATCAGGATGCACCATCTGCGCCACCCCATCAAACAGCTCTACCTTGCCCGATACCAGGCGTCGGCTGCCTTCGGGGCATTGCGCCTCTAGGTAGCGGCTGCGCCCGTGAAAGAATAAAAGTTGAAATTCAACCTCTTGATCGCTGACATTAATGCGATAGGCGCCGCCGCGATTACGGGCTGGAACATGGCTGCCAATCTCCACTTCCACGGTGGCAATCGCGGGCAGTTCCAACCCCTTGATGCTGGCGCGGCGACGACGGTCCAACACCGAATGGGGCAGCGAAAAGACCAAATCGCGCGGTGTATCCAGCCCGATCTGAGCCAGATTCTGCGCCGTCTTTGGCCCCACCCCCTTGAGCGTGTCTGCCCCCGCAAAAAGCGGAAACAGAATTTCCGGCCGCCCAGTCATGCGCCTGCAATCTCGGCGCGCCAACCATCTTCATCCAGTATCCGGACCCCTAGCTCCTGCGCTTTTTTCTCCTTGGATCCAGCTCCCGGCCCGGCCACCAGGATATCGGTCTTCTTTGACACCGATCCTGAAACCTTGGCGCCAAGCTTTTCAGCCTGCGCCTTGGCTTCGTCCCGGCTCATCTGGAGTTTGCCGGTAAAGACCACGGTCAACCCGGCAACCGGGCTGTCTTGTGCAGGGGCCTCGGGGGCAGTGATTGTCAGGCACTCTACCAGCTCGTCAATGACCGCACGTTCCTCATCATTGGCAAGCGCATCAGACAGGGACAGACCCACGGTGGCACCGATCCCATCGATGCCGATCAGATCCTCCCAGGCCTCCGCCGCCTCGGTCGGGACTGCTGCGCGGGCGACTTCTGTATCGCGGGCCTCTTTGATCTTGCCGCGCCGCCCCTCGGCGGCTGCCGCCTGACGCTCGGCCTCTTCGGCCAGATCAGCGGCGCGATGCGCCAGCGCGGCAGGGCGCGCCCGGTCCAGCGCCTGTGCCAGCTCTGTCCACCCACCAAAATGCAGCGCCAGATCTTTGGCCGCCACCTCGCCCACGTGGCGAATGCCTAGGGCAAAGATCATCCGACCAAGGCTGATCTGGCGCTTTTCCGTGATCGCGGAAAAGAGCTTGGCCGCGCTTTGCGGCCCCCAGCCATGGCGATTTTTCAGCTTGCCAAAATTCGCATTGTCACGCTCTTCCAGCCGGTAGATATCAACCGGGGTACGGATCGGCAGATCCTCGTCCTCATAAAAGGATTCCAACTGTTTGGCACCAAGACCTTCAATGTCAAAGGCCTTGCGAGAGACAAAATGCTTCAGCTTTTCAATGGCCTGCGCCGGACAGATAATGCCCCCGGTACAGCGGCGCACCGCATCGCCTTCTTCGCGCACCGCCTCTGATTTGCACTGCGGGCAGAGATGCGGAAAGGCATAGGGTTCGGTGCCTTCGGGCCGCTTTGACAGGTCAACATCGGCCACCTTGGGGATCACATCGCCCGCGCGGTAGATCTGGACCCAATCACCGATGCGAATATCCTTGCCATCACGGATCAGCGCGCCTTTGGAATCGCGACCGCGGATGTAGTCTTCATTGTGCAGGGTTGCGTTGGACACCACAACGCCGCCGACGGTCACCGGCTGCAGCCGTGCCACAGGGCTGAGCGCACCGGTGCGCCCCACCTGAATGTCGATGGCTTCCAGCCGGGTCCAGGCCAGCTCTGCCGGGAACTTATGCGCGATGGCCCAACGCGGCGTTGTAGCCCTAAAGCCAAGCCGCGCTTGCAGGTTAAGCGCATTGACCTTGTAGACCACCCCGTCAATATCATAGCCAAGCGTGGCGCGTTGCGCTTCGATCTTTCGGTATTGCGCAATCATCTCGTCGATACCGTCGCAGACCTTGGTCAAAGGATTGATTTGGAACCCCAGGTCCTGCAGGCGCGCGATGGCGACGCTTTGCGTATCCCCCAAAGGTTCAGCAATATCACCCCAGCTATAGGCAAAGAAACGCAAAGGACGGGCACGGGTGATTTCAGCATCCAGCTGCCGCAAGGATCCTGCGGCGGCATTGCGCGGATTGGCAAAAATCTTGCCGCCGCGCGCCTCGTGGCGGGCATTCAGATCGGCAAAATCCGCGTGGCTCATATAGACTTCGCCGCGGACCTCCAATACCTCCGGCGCGCCGGAGATCTGCTGGGGAATATCCGCAATGGTACGGGCATTGGCGGTAACGTTTTCCCCTGTTGTACCATCGCCGCGCGTCGCAGCCTGGATCAACTGGCCGTTTTCATAGCGCAATGACAGCGACAACCCGTCAATCTTGGGCTCTGCGGTGAAGGCAAGCGGCGCCTCATCCCCCAATCCAAGGTAGTTGCGGATGCTACGGGTGAAATCAGCGACGTCCTGATCCTCGAAGGCATTACCCAGTGACAGCATTGGAACAACGTGCTGGATCTTGCCAAATCCCGAACTGACAGGTGCGCCAACCGTCTCCAGCTGGGTTGCGCGCGCTTTCAGGGCCGGAAAGTGATCAGCCAATGCGCGGTAGCGGCGCTTGGCATCATCATAGGCGGCATCGCTCAGCTCTGGCGCATCCGCTTGATGATAGGCACGATCTGCGGCGGCAAGCAGGTCTTGCAGCTGCAAAAACTCTGTCTCTGCCTGCGCTGGCGAGAGTGTGCTGGGATCTGATTTCTGAGAATTGTCCACGCCCGGGTCCCCGTCTCTATTTGCCTCCCGGTGATAAGACGCGCGTCGCCTCAGGTCCAGTGACAGGGGGGTAAGAAAATGCAGCAAGCGACAGGGTCAAACATCCTAGGCAAACACCTCAGACAAACAATAAAGACCCCGCCACGGCGGAGTCTTTCTGGCAGGCCGAGATAGATAGCCCGCGTTCACTAAAACTTCACAAAGCCGACATCGCCTGGTTCACCAGCACGCTTTGTTCAGATCAAAAACCGCTAGGATCTTGTAAGAGGTTCCGGATCAGATGCCGTCGCTTGGCGCCATCAGGCCCCAACAGCCATGCGGTGGCCACCGGACATTTGATCATCCTGCGGGTCCCGCAGAACATAGCCCCGCCCCCAAACAGTTTCGATATAGTTGTCACCACCTGTTGCGGTGCTCAGCTTCTTGCGCAACTTGCAGATGAAAACGTCAATAATTTTAAGTTCGGGTTCATCCATACCGCCATAAAGATGATTCAAGAACATCTCTTTGGTCAGGGTGGTACCCTTACGCAGGCTCAGCAGTTCCAGCATCTGGTATTCTTTCCCGGTGAGATGCACAGTCTTGCTGTCCACTTCCACGGTTTTGGCATCCAGATTGACCGCGATTTTACCGGTCTTGATGATGGACTGCGAATGCCCCTTGGAGCGGCGGATAATCGCATGGATCCGGGCCACCAGTTCTTCGCGGTGGAACGGCTTGGTCAGATAGTCATCCGCACCAAATCCGAAACCTTTTATTTTGTTTTCGGTATCATCGGCACCGGATAGGATCAGAATTGGCGTCTCAATACGGGCCATTCGCAGCTGGCGCAGCACCTCATGACCGTTCATATCAGGAAGGCCAAGATCAAGCAGGATCAAATCGTAATCATAAAGCTTGGCCAGATCGATCCCTTCCTCCCCCAGGTCCGTCGAATAGACGTTAAGGTTGGCATGAGTCAGCATCAGTTCGATGCTTTTAGCTGTAGTAGGATCGTCTTCTACGAGAAGAATACGCATGTTTAAAGTCTCCGCCTGTAACTGTTTCCCTTAGGTTGCGTTAACCCTGGTGGAAAAAGGTTAATGGCCCGTTACCATATTGGTTAATTTTCAACTTTGACTCAAGTGGTGCGCTTAATTATTATTCCCTCTTAACGGTACTCTTTCAACCTAGTCGCTTTCAGGGCCTCTTCGCCATGGTCCGCAACTGCGGCAATCCAACTGCGGAACTCTTCTTCGCTCAGCCCGTAACGGCGCAGCGCCTCGGTCTGGGGCAGCAAGCCATAAAGCACTCCGCGCACCACGGCGGCCTTGCGAGAGGCGACCCAGCGACTGGTGGCTGCAGGTGGCAAATCTGCTCGTGTCATCTTGGTACCATCCGGTAAGGTCACTGCGCGTGGCCCTTCAACTTTCTTCAGGAACATTCCTTGACCCCTAGTGGAACTATATTTCTGTTTCCCCGACAGCATTTACTCAGTCTAATTAAAGAGCCGTGAACCTGCCCCCTTGAGAGTCTGTAGGATTTTCATATATTCTGCAGCGCTTGCCCCCTTGATCTAAGGATTTGCCGTATGGCGCTGGATACCGACACTCCGCTCAACTCTCTTGGCTTTGCCAAACCTCCCTCAGACACCCGCGTGGTGGTCGCCATGTCTGGCGGCGTCGACAGCTCTGTTGTGGCCGCCTATCTTGCTGACCAGGGCTATGATGTGGTGGGGGTGACGCTGCAGCTCTATGATCATGGGGCGGCGCTCGCGAAAAAGGGCGCCTGCTGTGCCGGTGTCGACATCCACGATGCGCGCCGGGTCGCCGAAGAACGCGGCTTTCCACACTATGTGCTTGATTATGAAAATATTTTTAAAGACGCGGTGATCGATGAATTTGCCGACAGCTATCTTGCCGGAGCCACACCTGTGCCCTGTATTCGCTGTAACGAGCGGGTGAAATTCAAGGATCTGCTGGAAACCGCCCGCGACCTGGAGGCCGACTGCATGGCCACGGGCCATTATATCCAGCGCAAGATGGGCGAAAATGGCGCCGAGCTGCACAGCGCCGAAGATGCGAATCGCGACCAGAGCTACTTTTTGTTCTCCACCACGGCAGAGCAACTCGACTACCTGCGATTCCCCCTGGGCCACCTGCCCTCCAAGGATGCAACCCGCGAGATGGCGGCCCAATATGGGCTGGCCGTCGCCGATAAACCGGACAGTCAGGACATTTGTTTTGTCCCAGATGGAAACTATACCTCCGTAATCGAGAAATTGCGTCCGGGTGCAGCGGAACCCGGAGAGATTGTGCATGCCGATGGGCGGGTGCTGGGCAGCCACACCGGGGTGATTCACTACACCATTGGTCAGCGGCGCGGCCTGGGCATCGGCGGTTTGACCGAACCATTGTATGTGGTGCGGCTGGATGTGGACAAGAAACAGGTGATTGTTGGCCCCAAAGAGCTGCTGGCGACCCGCACAATCCCCGTGCGCGAAATCAACTGGCTCGGCGATACCCCCTTTGACAGCCGCAAGGAATGGACTGTCATGGTCAAGGTGCGCTCAACCCGGCCACCGCGCGAGGCAATCATTCGCCCACTGTCGCCCACCACCGCCGAGGTAGAGCTACTGACCCCCGAGGAAGGCGTCTCACCGGGGCAGGCCTGCGTATTTTATGACACTGACAGCAGCCGCATCTTTGGTGGTGGCTGGATCTGGCGCGGGTATTAAGCCCCACGGGCACGTAATTCAGACCAGATTTACCGGCGGCATGGGGCCGCCAGGCGGAACCAAAACAACAGCGGTGTGGCTACAGCCGGTTTAAAACCGCGCGGGCCGCCCGCAGGCCGGGGGCCTCGCCGCCCTGCCCCAGACGCTGCATGGTCACGGCCATGGCGGCCTTTTGCAATTCGGGTGCCGCGGCCAGATCGCGCAGACAACGGGCAATGGTGCCGGGGCGGCACTCTGGCCCCAGACACTCTGGTACCACGCGGGTTTCGCTGACCAGGTTCACCAGGGTCACCGTATCAACCAGAGCCATCCGCTTCATGATTTGCCATGTAAGCCACTGAAAACGGTAGGCAATGACCATGGGCGTCGCCGAGGCCGCAAGTTCAAGCGAGACCGTGCCAGAGGCCGCTAGCGCCAGATCGGAGGCCGCAAAGGCTGCGCGTTTCAGCCCGGCGAACTCTGCGGAATCATGCGCGTTAGGGTCCAGGAACAGGGTGCCCGCAGGCCAATCCGCCGCTGCCTCCTGCACAAGGGAAGCAACGGGCCCAGCACAGGGCACTACCACCCGGTGATTGGGGTGAAGGTGCTGAAAGGCCCGCAGAGATTCGCCAAAAATCGGCGCAAGCCGCGTCACCTCGGATCGCCGAGATCCCGGCAAGGCCAGTACCAGCGGAGAATCACCCAGGTTGAAACAGCTGCGAAACGCGTCGATTTCGGCCCGGCTTGCCTGTGGCTCCGCCACAACCGGATGGCCGACAAAATCGCAATCCATGCCTGCCGCCTGCATCAGCGGCGGTTCAAAAGGGAGCAACGCGAGAACCTGATCAATGCTCTTGGCCATCTTGACCGCCCGCTTGGGCCGCCAAGCCCAGACCGAGGGCGCCACATAGTGCACCGTACGGATATCACTGGCCGCCTTGACCAGGCTGGCCACGCGCAGGGAAAAATCAGGGCTGTCGATAGTGATCAGCACATCAGGGCGCCAGGCAAGGATAGCCTCGGCAGTCTCGCGAATGCGACGCTTCAGGTGGCGGTACTTGGGCAGAACCTCGGCCAGGCCCATGACCGACAGCTCTTCCATTGCAAAGCGCGACTGCAGCCCCTGCGCCGCCATCTGGGTCCCACCGATGCCGTCGAACTGAATCTGCGGCTGCAGGGTTTTCAGCCCCTGCATCAAGGCCCCCCCCAGCCGATCGCCCGAGGGTTCCCCAGCCAGGACAAAGACCTTGAGGCTCACGCGGGGCGCAGCCAGAGGAAGAGACCAAGCTGGTCGCAGGCGGCAATCACCGCTTCCTGCTCCAGCACGATCACCCCGCCAGCCTCTAGCACAATGCCCGACAGCCCGGCCTGCGCCGCCAGTTCCACTGTCTGTGGCCCGATGGTCGGCAGATCGGCGCGGCGGTCCTGGCCGGGCTTGGGCGCCTTGAACAGGATCCCTCCCTGCCCATCGGGACGGTCGCGCAGGCTCTGCAGCATCCAGTTGGTGCCAAAGACATTTTCCACCGCAACAGCCTGACGGGCACGAATGGCGCAGCACTGGCCAATGTCGGCGGCGCTCATCGCTGCAACCACTTCGGCACCGCGCTGCGCATCTGCCGTATCCAGCGCGCCCGGTTGCACCTGAGTGGCCACGCCTTCCTGCATCAACAGATCAGGGGCCACCTCATGCGCGGCGCGCAGGGTGAAACCGGCCTGTTCAATCAAGCCCATAACCGCGCGCAAAGCACCGTCATCGCCCGCCCCAAGGGCGGCCTGAATGACCGGAACCATCGGCAGGGTCGCCGCATCAATCGCGGCAGGATCAACTGCGGGTCGGCTGACAGCCCCGGCCAGGCAGACCTCCTGCACGCCAGCTGATTTCAACCGCGCCAGAAAGCTGCCCAGATGTTCGATACGAAAAGATATCTCTGCATCCAGGCAGTCCGGCTCAGAGCCTTCCATGGCACATATCAGCGGTCGCTTGGTCAGACGTGCGGCCACCTCACGTGGCAGCAGCCCGGTTCCGGCAATCAGTGCAAGCATAGGTTCAGCCCCCTGGCGTCAGGAAAGAGCGATCGGTCTCTCCGGTGATAAAGGCTACGATTTCTTCCACATAGGCGCTCTCGGTTTCGTCGCCCAGCCGGCGGGCGCGTTCCTGAAAGGTGCCTTCGCCCTGGGCCAGCATCTGAAAGGCCGCCCGCAGCGCCGTGATGTCGGCCCGTGTCACCCCGCGTCGTTTCAACCCCACAAGGTTGAGTCCATCGAGACCACCGCGAGGAGCCTGAACCAGCCCGTAGGGAATGACATCATTTGTCACCATGGTCACGGCACCAATGATCGCACCGCGGCCGATCCGCACCCATTGGTGAATACCAGACAGCCCACCAATGATTACATCGTCTTCCAGCACACAGTGGCCCGCAATCGCCGCAGAATTCACCACGATCACCCGATCGCCAACAATGGCATCATGGGCAACATGACAGCCGGCCATAAACAGCCCGTCATTACCAATCCGGGTCACGCCGCCGCCACCTTCGGTGCCGGCATTCACCGTGACATGTTCACGAATACGGTTGCGCTGGCCAATCACCGTGCGGCTTTTCTCGCCCTGGAATTTCAGATCTTGCGGGATTTCACCAATCACCGCAAAAGAAAAGACCACCGTATCATCGCCGATCTCGCAGTCGCCCGTCACGACAACATGCGATTTTAGGGTGACACGATCGCCCAGAACCACCTCGGCGCCGATGTGGCAGAACGGGCCGATCTGGCAGCCTTCGCCAAGCTTGGCCCCCTCTTCGATCACCGCGCTGGGATGAATCTGGCTCATCTGGCTCAATCCTTTTGCACGTCAACCATGGCGGTGAACTCGGCTTCGGCGGCGACTTCTCCCTCGACAGTGGCCACGCCCTTGAATTTGAAGACCTTGCCGCCCGCCTTGCCGCGCAGGATTTCTACATTCATTTCCAGCACATCGCCAGGAATGACCTTGCGGCGGAATTTGCATTTGTCGATGTTCATGAAATAGATCAGCAGGTCGCGGTCAACCATATCCAGCGCCACCCCAAGCATAACACCGGAGGTTTGCGCCATGGCCTCGACGATAGTAACGCCTGGCATGATTGGCGTGCCAGGGAAATGGCCCTGAAAATGCGGCTCATTCATGGTCACATTCTTGATCCCACGCGCCGATTTGATGCCGTCGATATCCACCACCTTGTCGACCAACAAGAACGGATAGCGATGCGGCAGGATCCGCTGGATCAGGTGAATATCGGCGCTCTGCAATTCAGCGGTCATGGCATTTTCCTGTCATTATTGATTTGATAAGTCCCTATCAACTGGGCGCTTTTGGAGCAAGCTTTCGCCGCTCTATTGCCCGTCTGGGGATCGGTCTTGATCTTGGCCATCCCCCAGAACCTTGTCGATCCGGCTGATCGCCAGGTCGGTGATATCGACGGCATCTGCGCTTAAGAACACGGTCGAATGGTCAAGAATCGCCCCCGCCCCGGTTTCACGCATGATCTGTTCCAGTATCGGCAAAGAGGCCGCAAAGAATTCGCGCTGCGCAGTTTCATTTAGCTGGCTGATTTCGCGCAGCTTGCGATCTTGGGTCACGCGGGTTTCCTGCACCTTGCGATCAAAGGCATCGGCCAACCGACGAAAAGCCTCTGGCTCCATCCCGCTGCGGCGCTGTGTCAGATCCTGTTCTTCGGCCCGCAATTCAGCCTCAATATTGCGATTTTCTGCAGTCAGAACAGCGCCTTCTGCCTCTATCTCCTGGGCAATCCTCTCGCCAAAGAGACTCTCTGAAAACAGCCGATCAGGTTGGATTGTTAACAACCCGCTTTGAGGAGTTCCGAGCTGAACCTGGCGGCCCAGTTCAAACCCGGCAGGCGGTGGCGTCTGTTGGGCCAAACCCGGTGACGCCCCGCCAAAAGGCACAAAAAGCGCCAGCCCAATGGCCAGCGCTTGTTTGATTTGAAACGGCAATTTTAACGCCACTGGATCGATCACCCGTTTAGAACCGCGCCTGCAAGGTCAGGTCAAAGCTCTGCTCTTGGTCGTAGTCTTCTTTGCTCAGCGCCTTGGTAAAGTTGAACCGCAGCGGGCCAAGACCCGTTGTCCAGAGCAGGGAAACCCCAACCACATGCCGGAAGGACCCGTTGCGCCCCACGATGCTGGTGCTGCCTGAAGTATCAACATCGTTCAAACCCCAGAGGTTGCCGACGTCATAGAACACGCCGCCGCGCAGCCCATATTCTTCGGGCAGGCCAAGGGGGAATTCCGCATCAAACCGGGCCACCGCAAACAGGTTGCCACCAAGGAAGTCATCATAATTGCCACCACCGGCGCGCGCCGAGCGATCCCGCGGACCAATCCCGCCAGGTTCAAACCCACGCATGATGGAGGGAGACAGAACATAGCGGTCGATCGAGCGACTGCTGTCATCGCCAAGCCAATGCAGCGCGCCGGTTTCCAGGGTTGCCCGCAGGGTGACCTCTTCATTGAAGACCAGCTTCTGCGCGACCAGCTTGGTCGAGGTTTTGAAATATTCACTGTCACCACCAAGACCGGCATAATCAGCGCCGACCTGGATCAAGAACCCTGCATTCGGATCAAGCCCGATCAGCCGGGTATCGTAGGAATAGGTCAAGCCAACAATGCTGCTGCTGCGTTCGCCCTGGGCAATTTCATTCTGTACGGTGGGCGCAGCAAGCGGATAGGTGCCGCCAGGGTAGGTTCCGGCGCCCCGCGCGATCATCTCGGAGTTGTTCCAGCTATACCGCAGTTGCAGTGTAGAACTTTCGCTAGTCTTGAAGGTCAGGGCAGGATTCAGAAAAACCCGCTTGGTATCATATTCCGAGAAACTGGAATCAGATTCTGACAGACCCAAATCAAGGCTAAAACGCAGGTCACGCCCCAGCAGGCGCGGTTCAACAAAGCCCAGCACATATTCATCAGACTCTGTCGCCGTCGCGATGGCAAAGGACAGACGCTGACCACGCCCCAAGAAGTTGTTTTCGGTCAAACCAACCGAAATACCAAAGCCGTCATTGACCGAATAAGACCCGCCAAGGTTCAGCGATCCTGTTGGCTGTTCTTCGACATCGACATCAACGACCACCGTGCTGGCAGAGCTGCCTTCGCGCACGTCCACATCCGAATTGGAAAAGAAGCCAAGCGCGCGGATGCGTTCCGCGGTGCGACGAATTTCGCGCGGATTAAACGGATCACCCTCGACAGTGCGGAACTGCTGGCGAATAACCCGATCCAGCGTGGTGGTATTGCCTTCGATGTCGATACGTTCCACAAAAACCCGAGGCCCGCGGGTCAGCACATAGTCGACATCCAGGGTCAGGTTCCGGTCATTTCGGGTGACGCGCGGCTCGACACGCAGGAAATCAATGCCCTGCTTCAGCGCCAATGTCTCCAGCCGCTCGATCTCTCGTTCAACCACCATGGGCGAATAGACCACCCCCGGACGCGACTTGAGCACAGAGCGGAACACATCGGCATCTGCCTCGGACAGCTCGCTTGTAACCGTGATATTGCCAAAGTTAAATTGCTGCCCTTCACTGACATCAACAACCAGGAAGACAGCATCGCGTTCGCGGGTGACTTCGGCATTGGCGCTATTGACCTTAAAGTCGACATAGCCGCGCGACAGGTAGAAATCGCGCAGGACTTGTTTGTCGAACTCAATACGGTCTTCGATCAAGGTGTCTTTGGTGATAAAGGCGCGCAGAAAACCCGCCTGTTTGGTTTCCAAAACCCGGCGCAGCCTGCGATCCGAATAGACCTGGTTGCCCAGGAAAGAAACGCGCTCCACCTCGGTTGTATCACCTTCGGAGATTTCAAAAACCAGATCGACCCGGTTGTCGCTCCGGCGAATGATGCGTGGTGTCACCTGAGAGGCCAAGCGTCCCTGCGCCCCATAAGCGGCTGCAATCGCTGCTGCATCAGCTTCAACCTGTGCCGGATTGAACACGCGCCGCCCGGCTGATTCGATGATTTCCGCCAGATTTTCATCTTTGATCCGGCGATTGCCTTCAAAGTTGATTTTGTTGATGGTCGGGTATTCTGTCACCTTGATGACCAGGGTATTGCCCTGCGGCACCAGCTCGACGCTCTCAAAGACACCGCTGTCGATGATGTTTTGATAAGCATCATTCAATCGCCCGGCAGAAACAGTTTTGCCCCGTTCAATGCCTGTATAGGCGACAATTGTAGAGCTTTGAATGCGTTGATTGCCTTCAACCTGCACCGCGTTGAACCGGTAATTTTGTGCTTCTGCAAACTTGGGTGCAAGCCCAAGTCCGAAGGTCACAGTCAGGGCGATAACTGATACGCCCCGATACAAAATATTGGTACGCGTTGCACGCCCACCGCAGGATATGCCCACGTTCTTGCCCCAAACCATCTGTATGCACCCAAATATTAATAGCCTCTTACAGAACTGCGTACCGGGTTTGAGAGCGGTTGTCAAAACCAACAAAAAGGCACGAAGCCCTCAGCCACGTGCCTTTTGGAGAAAAACCAAAGCTTGTGTTTCCATTAATGTGACACAAGCCAACTCCCAAGACACAATGATAGAAAAATGAAGCTGGACGACAGCACCCGATCAGAGCCCAGTCGCAACAATATTGCCAGCCCGTTTTCACTCTCTGCCTGTTTCAGCATGTAGCGATCCATAACCTTTTCCCCAGTAGATATGCGGCGTTCAGCTGGCGTGCAGCGCCCAGCGAAGATCCGCGTTAGTACAGACTAACAAAAACTTACCGAAAGAATGTGGCATGAGTTGGGCGCAGCGCTGAAAGGCGATGATTGGTGGCCGCGCTTGCCGCACAAAGGGCGAAACACAGGCACGAAACACAGGCAAATGCCCGCCAGGGGTCAGGCTGCAACGCCACGGCAGCCCGCCCCTGGGACTCTGTGCAGGACTAGCAGAAAATATCGTTGCCCAGGGCAAAGACCATCAAGGACAAGATCATCGCGATGCCGATACTCATCAAGATCTGCACCGCCCGATCGTTGGGCGGACGCCCCACCACGGCCTCATAGGCGTAAAACACCAGATGCCCGCCATCCAGCGCTGGAATCGGAAACAGATTCAGCAGGCCCACCGCTGTGGACAGCACCGCGATAAAGCGGATAAAGCTGACCGCCCCCTGACTGGCGGTATCGCCAGAGGCCTTGGCAATGCCAATCGGTCCCGACAGGTTACAGGTGCTGATTGCCCCGGTGATCATATGGCTTAGCCCCGACACAGAGGAGCTCACAACCGCCCAGACCTGGCCTGTCCCGGCCGCAAGGGCCGCGCCGAACCCGGTGCGTTCGGTGGCATAGTCGATAAGGCTGCCACCAGTGATGCCAATCAACCAGCGGCTGGTGAAACCACCATCGGCCTGCGGCATGTCCACATGGCGCGGAGACAGCGTCACCTCGACCGGCTGGCCTGCGCGCATCAGCACCAGATCCAGCGGCTGGCCCTCGGTTTCGGCCACCATTTTGACCAATTGGCGAAAGGCAAAAACCGGCTCTCCGTTCAAGGCGGTAATGAAATCGCCATTCTGGATACCCGCATCGGCAGCCGCGCTGCCGGGCATCACGCTGGAAACGTAGGCTGGCGAGAAATAGGTGTCGGTGACCACCTGTTCGGCCCCATCACGCCGCACCAGGTAATCAAGCTCGGGGCGCACCGGAAGTTGGTCGGTAAACGCCTTCCAACCCGCCGCGTCGTCGCGATCCGGAATCGGCACACCAGCGACCGCCAGCAGCTCATCCCCCGGGCGCAGGGTGTTTTCAACGCCCGGAACCGGCACCAGGGATTCAACCGTCAACGGATCACGCACGGTCCCGACGGCCAGCGCCAATGCCGTGAAGATGACAATCGACATGACAAAGTTGAAAACCGGTCCAGCAACAACCGTGGCAGCACGGGCCCAAAGCGGAGCGCCATGCATTGTGCGCCGCAGCGCAACCGGATCGGCCGCCACTGCATCAATCGCTTCGCTATCCTTGCCAGAGGCCGCATCGGCATCGCCCAGAAACTTTACATAGCCGCCAAAAGGCAAGGCTGCGATCTGCCATTTGGTGCCGCGCTTGTCGCGGCCGCTCCATAACACGGGGCCAAAACCCAAGGAAAACACCTCGGCGTGGATGCCTGACCAGCGCCCGACAATGTAGTGGCCATATTCATGCACCGCAACAATCACCGAAAGCGCGATAACAAAGGTGATGATCGTATAGAAAAAACCGCCAAGCTGCGGGATAAATGAGAGGAGGTCCAAAACTTTAGCCTATGCTGTGAGCGGCAGCCGCATCTGCGGCCCTACGCGCCATGTGGTCAATCTGGGTGACGTTATCAAGGGTCATTGCGGAATCAATAAGGCCACTTTGCGTCTCAATCTCATCAAGAACCCGGGCGGTGACCTCGGCCATATCGGTGAACCGAATGCGGCCGGCTATGAAGTGATCGAGCGCGCGTTCCTTGGCACCGTTGAAAACGGCGCCCATCAACCCGCGGCGCTGCATCACCTGCTGCGCCTGCTGTAACGCGGGATAGCGCTGCACATCGGGAGCACGAAAGGTTAGCTGGCCGATAGCGGCCAGATCCAACCGCGCCACCGGCAGATCACGTCGCTCGGGCCAGTGTAGCGCATAGCCGATGGCATGGCGCATATCAGGCGCGCCAAGATGCGCCATCAGCGCCCCGTCCTTAAAGCCGACCATGGCATGCATCAGGGATTCCGGGTGTATCAGTACTTCGATCTGCTCAGGTGAAACATCAAAATATTCTCGTGTTTCAATAACTTCCAGCGCCTTATTGAACATAGAGGCACTGTCGATGGTGATCCTTTGCCCCATGTCCCAGTTGGGATGCGACGAGGCCTGCGCCAGACTTGCGCCCGGCAGGTCAGCAATTGGCCAGTCGCGAAACGCCCCCCCCGAGGCCGTGATGACAATGCGTTCGACCGCTGAAATATCTTCCCCGACAAGGCCCTGAAACACTGCGGAATGTTCACTATCCACCGGCAAGAGGCGCCCGCCATGCTGCTGGGCCGTTTGCATCAGCAATTGCCCGGCACAGACCAGCGATTCCTTATTGGCAAGCGCCAGTGTCGCGCCCTGCTCCAGTGCTTTCAGCCCCGGCGCCAGCCCGGCGACACCGACAATGGCCGACATCACCCAGTCGGCCGGGCGGGCAGCGGCCTCAATCAGCGCATCGGGGCCCGCGGCGGCCTGCACTCCACTGCCCGCAAGAGCCTGACGCAGCGCAGGCAATTGATCTTCAAAGGCAGTAACCGCCACATCGGCACGCAGTGTAATCGCATCTGCCGCCAGCCGGGCAATATTGCGCCCACCGCTGAGAGCGACAACGTCATAGGCATCAGGGGCACGCACAATCAGATCTATCGTGCTTTGCCCGATAGACCCCGTCGCCCCAAAAATAGAGATTTTCCGCATGGTCTTTCCCCTTTCAGGTTATCCTAGAAAGATAAAGAGAAATAGGAACATTGCCGCAGCGCCAAGCATACCGTCAAAGCGATCTAGCAAGCCGCCATGGCCCGGAATAAGGCCGCTTGAATCCTTGACCCCGGTCTGCCGCTTCAGCGCGCTTTCCGCAATATCTCCGGCCTGGCTTGCCATGGACACCGCCACAGCCGCGATAACAAGACCGAACCCCAAGCCAAAGAATGGCGCCGCACCGGCCCCAACCAAAGCGGCAGCGCCCCAGCCCGCACTGGTCCCTGACCAGGTCTTTTTCGGGCTGATACGCGGCCAGAATTTGGGGCCGCCAAAAGTTTTGCCCGCGAAATACCCGGCCACATCGGTTGCAACCACAACCACCGCCAGCCAGATCAACCAGCCGGCCCCCAGCCCGGTGCGTAACCAGATAAAGCTAAAGCCCGCCAGCACGATCCAGATCGCAAACAGCGCAAAGCGCAGCTTGGCGGCAGGCAGCATCATGGCCCAGCCCAGGGCCACGGGCAGCACCAGCACGGCAAGCCCAAGAACCATCGGCAAAAACCCGGCAAAGAAAACCGTCACTGCCGTCACGACGCCCAGCAGCACAGCGGCACCAAAGCGCCGCGGTGCTAACATCTGGCTCAACTCCCAGACCATGCCGCCACAACACAGCGCAATCACCAGGCCAAAGACCAGGCCGCCGACCCAAATCGCCACAAGCGCAACAGCCACCATGACCAGTGCGGAAATCAACCGTGGGAGCAAATCCCCCCAGCGCCCCGATTGCGCCGAGATCATGTTTTGACCGCCCCAAAGCGGCGATCCCTATTGCCAAACCTCTGACACAGGCGCGCCAGTTCTTCCGACGTGAAATCCGGCCAGAGCGTATCGATGAATTCGTACTCGGAATAGGCCGACTGCCAGAGCAGAAAATTGGAAATTCGCGCTTCGCCACTGGTGCGGATCACCAGATCGGGATCCGGCAGCACATGGGTGTCAAGATAACGGGGCAGTGTTTCTTCGTCGACGTCTTTTGGCAACAGCCGCCCAGAGGCGACATCTGCGGCCAGGCGTTTGGTGGCGCGGGCTACCTCGTCGCGCCCCCCGTAATTGAGGGCGATGGTCAGATGAGTGCCCTCATTCTGCGCTGTTTCATGCTCCAGATCATCCATAAGCTGCACCAGCTTGGCATCCAGCCGCACCCGGTCGCCAATAAAGCGCACCCGCACATTACGCGCAGCAAGCGCCTTCATCTCTTTCGAGATATAGCGGCGGAAAAGGCTCATCAATCCAGAGATTTCGACCTGGGTGCGTTTCCAATTCTCAGTCGAAAAGGCAAAGATCGTCAGGTATTTGATACCCAGGTCAGGGCAGCACTCCACCACCTCACCAACGCGTCGAGCACCGGCATGGTGGCCAAAGAGACGCGGTCTCCCCCGCGCCTGGGCCCAACGGCCATTGCCGTCCATAATGATGGCGACATGCCGGGGGCCGGCCAGGGTTTGCCCGTCAGATGTGCCCTGTTCGGACCCGGCGCTAGACACACGGTTTTTTGAAACTCTGGGCATAAAGCGGATCAGACCTGCATAATTTCGGCCTGCTTGTTCTCAAGCGCCTCATCTACAGCCTTGATCATCGCATCGGTCAACTCTTGCACCTCTGTTTCCCAGAATTTCTGGTCATCTTCAGACATGCCGTCGGCCTTGGCCTTTTTGATCTGATCCATGCCATCGCGCCGCACATTGCGGACAGAAACCCGCGCATGTTCGGCATATTGGCCGGCGACCTTGCCCAGCTCGCGGCGGCGCTCCTCGTTCAGCTCTGGGATCGGCAGCATGATGATGGTGCCGTTTAGCTGTGGATTAATGCCAAGGCCGGAATTGCGGATCGCTTTTTCCACCGGCCCAACCAGGCCTTTATCCCAGACATTGATCGTCACCATGCGTGGTTCGGGCACATTCACGGTGCCAACCTGGTTGATCGGTGTCATCGATCCATAAGCCTCGACCATGATAGGCTCCAGCATAGAGCCAGAGGCACGTCCGGTGCGCAAAGAGGCAAATTCTGTTCGCAGATTTGCCATTGCGCCATCCATGCGGCGTTTCAGATCGTCGGTATCCAGTTCAAAATCGTCAGACATTCTATTGTCTCCCCTGACTTGAGGCCGTCTTTGTTCCGCTCATAAGCCATTGGTCCGCCGATGTATAGAGCGACCATGTCAGGGTTTTGTGCTGCGCCAGCCCCGCACAGCATTCATTTGCGGCGCGGTGCCAGACCAGCCACCCCAAACGAAATTGCGCGTGACAGCCAGGCCGTCACGCGCAGAAATTCACCGGGTCACCACAGACCTGGGCCTGGGCCTGTATCAGGATAGATCAATTCTCCCAACCCACGCCCCTCGCGCTTGGTGCCAATGCAAGAGGGCTATCCGCATCATAGGCGCTAAGTGTAACAGCCAAATGATAGAGCCCGACAATATCGGGTTAGCCTTCGACCTTGGTATAGGTGCCCTTACCGGCCAGAATCCCCCGGAAACCGCCGGGTTCATCCAGCGAGAACACGATGATGGGCAGGTTATTGTCGCGCGCCAGCGCGATGGCAGAAGCATCCATAACGCCGAGCCGTTTTGCCAGAACATCGTCAAAGCTCACGCTGTCATAGCGGACGGCATCGGCGTATTTTTCTGGATCCTTGTCATAGACACCATCAACCTTGGTGCCCTTGAAAATTGCTTCGCAGCCCATTTCATTAGCCCGCAACGTGGCAGCGGTATCGGTGGTGAAATAGGGGTTGCCGGTGCCCGCCGCAAAGATGCAGACCCGCTTTTTTTCTAGGTGGCGCACAGCGCGGCGGCGAATATAGGGTTCACAGACCTGATCCATCGGGATCGCCGAAATCACCCGGCAGAAAACGCCCAGATCCTCTAGCGCGCTTTGCATGGCGAGGGCGTTCATCACGGTTGCCAGCATCCCCATGTAATCGGCAGTTGTACGTTCCATCCCTTGGGCGGCACCAGACAGGCCGCGAAAGATATTGCCGCCGCCAATCACCATGGATATTTCTACGCCCATGTCATGCACGGTCTTCACTTCACGGGCGATGCGCTGAACGGTGGGCGGATGCAGGCCAAAGCCCTGATCCCCCATCAAGGCCTCCCCCGAAATTTTCAGCATGACACGTTTATAGGTAGCGTCTGGAACAGTTTCCAGCGTTTCAAGATTAAGGGGCATGTTGCGCTCCGGCAGATGAGGGGGTTAGTTTGCGCGGCAAAATGAAGCAAAATGGCGCGGGTTTCAATGCAGCGTGGAGGCTTTCGCGCCTGTTTCTGCGCTGCTTGCTCTGCCGCCCCTGGCGCAACACCACAAACCCTGGAACGGACCGCTGATGTTATTGCCCGATATCGACCCGGACAAACCTGTGCTTTTGGCGGGGCCAACCGCCTCGGGAAAATCTGCCCTGGCGATGGAAATCGCAGAAAAACAAGGCGGTGTAATCGTCAATGCCGATGCCAGTCAGATCTACAATTGCTGGCGCGTGGTCACAGCCCGCCCTTCACAGGCAGAGGAAGATCGCCTGCCACATCATCTGTATGGCCATGTCGGTTTTGATCAGCAATATTCCGCAGGCCATTGGTTGCGTGAGGTGGAAACCCTGCTGGCCGGCCCCGAAAGGCTGATCATCGTTGGCGGCACGGGGCTGTATTTTTCAACCCTGACAGAAGGTCTGGCCGAAATTCCACCAACCCCGGCAGAGATTCGCGCACATGGCGATTCCCTCTCGCTGGCTGCACTGCTGTGCCAGCTGGATGACCAGACGGCGGGGCGGATTGATACATTAAACCGGGCCCGGGTGCAGCGCGCCTGGGAAGTGCTGCAGGCCACCGGGCGTTCGCTGGCCAATTGGCAAGACGACACTCCTGCCCCGCCCCTGACGCTGGCGCATTGCAATGCGCTGGTGATGCACAGTCCCAAGGATTGGCTGGAGCCGCGCATTCGCCGCCGCTTTGATCAAATGCTACAACAGGGAGCACTCGAAGAGGTTGAGGCCATGCAGGCGCGGTATGATCCAGCCCTGCCCTCCTGCAAGGCCATCGGTGTGCCAGAGTTGATGGGCTATGTCACCGGCGATTTATCGCTGGATGAAGCCCGTGAACAGGCCGCGATTGCCACCCGGCGCTATGCAAAACGACAGCGCAGCTGGTTTCGCTCAAAGATGAAACACTGGATTCCGATCCAGTCAGGCGCGCTCTGACAGCCGGGGTCTCGGGCCTGCAGCGCCCTGGCGATGCAGGCCCGTGGCTTTTCCCACTTGCTCTGCTAAACAATGGCGCCACAGTATTGAAACACTGGCATTTTCACCCTGGCCTCATATTTCATACGGTCATTTAAATTTTGAAACATAATCTGGCGAAACTTGCCCCGAATCACATTTTCATGCCCTGCTCTGATGACAGATTAACTATTATAGAAGTTCTGATTGCTGAATGCCTTTTGATCCAAATCCCATTGAAGAAATCCAGGTTATCCCCCTGTCCAGATTGGCGGCGGATGGGGCCTGGCAGACAGAGCTGGCACATGACCGCGGCGAACATCTGTTAGTCTGGATTACCCGCGGCCAAGGCCGCTTTCTGATGGAGGGGTACCAACGTGGCTTTAGCCCTCATAGCGCGCTGTTTTTCCCGGCAAGGTCGCTTTGGTCGGTTGAATTTGGCCGCCAATGTCTGGGTCAAGCGCTCAGAATTCCGGTCTCTGCCCCGGTGGCCACCCCGGACATGCCGCTGCACCTGAAAATTTCCGACCCCCGCGAACAGGCCCGCCTGAACGCGCTTTTGGACTCCATCCTGCAGGAACAGACCGGGCATCCCGCGCTGTGGCGCCGGGCTTTGCAATGCTATAGCGAGCTGATCAGCATTCAACTGCGCCGCCTGCCCCCCTCGGGGCCGTTGCCCCCTGCGCGCCCCTCTGCGGCGCGGCGCCTGTCGCAATCCTATTGTCAGCGGGTCTGCGAATATTACGATGCCCGCACCACCATGGCCGATCACGCTGCCGCGCTGAATGTGACGCCAACCCATCTGACCCGGGTGTGTAAAGCGGAAACCGGCAAGACGGCGGCAGCCTTGCTCACCGAACGCCAGCTCTATGCCGCTCGCAGTCTTTTGGTGTTTTCAGAGTTGAGCATGCGCGACATTGCCGAGCGGATCGGATTTGGGAGCCCAGCCTATTTCACCCGCTTCATCACTCTGCACACAGGTCAGACCCCCAGCACCCTGCGAAAATCGGCCCGTATGCGCCGCCCGTGACCCCGTCGAACCACGCGGCCGGGGTTGCGCTGGTCGTTGTGCCGGTGCCCGCCAATCCAGTTGTGCCGTAACAGGCGCAGCACCACAGGCCTGCGCGGCATCCCCCCCACAACCTGTTCATTATTTTAGGGAATACCCGGCCTATCTGTCGAAGTAGACCATTGCGTCCAGGACTGGGCAGATCTGCCCAGTTCAGAGGCCGTCAACCGTCTATTTGCTAAATGCGACACAAAAAATGTCGCTTTTCAACCCAAGACAGCCGATTCTATGCATTGACCTGTCTACAGAACTAGGGCCGAATGAATGCATCAAAAAGCTGCAAGCCAGAACCATACCGCTTCAGGCGCAAGACCAGAAAAATGGCAATGTCCAACTGGGGCCCGTTCCCCATGGAGCACCAAAGGGAGATCCGAATGACCTACGTTTCCACCACTGACCAACAGCCCCACTGGGCGGCAAAAATGCATGCCCAGGAAGTTCTAGACGGGAAACTGGACCGACGCGAGTTTCTGGCCCGTGCCACTGGCCTCGGGGTAAGTGCTGCTGCGGCCTATGGGCTGCTTGGCCTGACTGCACCGGCAGCACAGGCGGCCACCGAAATGAAACAGGGCGGCACCCTGCGGGTACAAATGGGAGTCCGCCCACTGAAAGACCCGCGTACCTATGACTGGTCGGAGATGGGCAACCAGACCCGCGGCACCCTTGAATACCTGGTTGAATATAACAACGATGGCTCTATCCGTGGCATGTTGCTGGACAGCTGGGAGGTCAATGACAACGCAACTGTCTATACCTTGAATGTCCGCAAGGGCGTCACCTGGAGCAATGGCGACGCTTTCACGGCAGAGGATGTGGCGCGCAATATCGCCGGGTGGTGTGACAAGGGGCTTGAGGGCAACTCAATGGCCGGGCGTTTTGCCACCCTGATCGATTCTGAAACAGGGGCGGCGATTGAGGGGGGCATCGAGGTTGTTGATAGCCACACCCTACGACTGAACCTTCCGACATCCGATATCTCGATGATTGCAGGCATGGCCGATTACCCTGCTGCCATTGTGCACTCCAGCTTTCAAACCGACGATTTCACAAAGAACATTGGTACTGGCCCCTATCTGCTGACCAATCTTGAAGTCGGCGTCAAAGCCACGCTAGAGCGCAATACCGAACACACATGGTGGGGCGAAGCGGTCTTTGGCAAGCCCGCGCTGGACCGTATCGAATATACCGATTTTGGCACCGACCCCTCCTCTTGGCTGGCGGCGCTGGAATCTGATGAAGTTGACATGCTCTATGAATCGGTTGGCGAATTCATTGATGTGATGGACGGGCTTGGTTATAAAAAATCCGAAGTTGTCACCATGGCGACCATCGTTGTGCGCCCCAACCAGCTGGCCGAGGTTGATGGCAAGCGCCCCTATGCGGACAAACGCGTTCGTCAGGCAATTCATTTGGCCACCAACAACGCCGTCTGCCTGGAACTGGGCTATGGCAATCGCGGCGAGGTGGCGGAAAACCACCATGTTGGCCCGATCCATCCCGAATATGCCGAACTGCCGCCGCAGAAACACGACCCCGAAGCGGCCCGGGCCCTGATGCTTGAAGCTGGCATGATGGAGTATGAGCATGAAATCGTCTCGATTGACGATGATTGGCGCAAAAACACCACCGACGCCGTCGCGGCACAGTTGCGCGATGCCGGTTTCAAGGTGAAACGGACAGTGCTGCCTGGCTCTACCTTCTGGAATGACTGGGTGAAATATCCCTTCAGTTCGACCAACTGGAACCATCGCCCGCTGGGCGTACAGATCCACGCGCTGGCCTATCGGTCGGGCGAGGCCTGGAATGAATTTGGCTGGTCCAACGCCGAATTCGACGCCCTGCTGACCGAGGCTCTGGCCATCGCCGATGCAGACAAGCGGCGCAAGGTGATGAAAAAGATCCAGATGCTCATCCAGGACGAAGGCGTCACCATCCAGCCCTACTGGCGCTCTCTCTATCGTCACATGAAGGAAGGCGTGGCCAATGCCGATATGCATGTGACCTTTGAACACCACCACTACAAATGGGGCTGGTCGGCCTAACCCGCACCGCCAGGACCCGCCCCCGCGCGCCACTATCTAGCGCGCAGGGGCGCTCTCCCTCAGCCATCAACTATGCGCCGCTCCGACGGTGCCGGTTTTGACGCCAGACAGACAGGGACCTCAATGGGATTGTTCATTTTGCGCCGATCAGGCGTGATGATCCTGACGGCACTATGCCTGACGTTCATCGTTTTTGTATTAACCAACCTCGAACCAAATCTGGAAAAACTGGCCAAGACCCAGGGCAATTTCCGTATGAGCGACGAGGCGGTAAACAGCTGGCTCAACAACAACGGTTACGGGCAGCCGACTGTGGTGAAATACGGCCAATGGCTGGGCGCTTTGCCGGGCTGGACCCGCACCACCGAAGAGGGTGTCACCGGGCGATGCATCACCGGCACGCAGCCCGAGTCCGAGGCAGATCAGGCAGCGCGCTTCTGCGGCATCCTGCAGGGCGGATGGGGCTATTCCACCCGATTCAAAGACGATGTGGCGTCCATTATATCGGTCCGGTTGGGCAATACCGGATATCTAATGCTTTGGGTTCTGGTGATCATGGTCCCATCAGCGCTGATCATCGGGGTGCTGGCAGGCATGCGTGAAGGGTCGGTAACCGACCGCAGCCTATCCACTGTTTCGATCCTGACCACCGCAACGCCGGAATATGTCTCTGGGGTGATTTTGATTGCGATCTTTACCTCTTCGACCGTGGGGCTGAAGTGGTTCAAGGGCACAGCGACATCCGCAATGGAGAACCCGACCTTTGAGAATTTCTTTCTGCCGGTCCTGACTATTGCGCTCTACGGTATGGGATATATCGCGCGGATGACGCGGGCCTCGATGACCGAGGTGATGACGGCGCAATATATCCGCACCGCCAGACTCAAGGGCGTCAGCTTTCACAACATCATCTTGAAACATGCGCTGCGCAATGCGCTGATCGCCCCCTTTACCGTCATCATGCTGCAGTTCCCCTGGTTGCTGAACGGCGTGGTGATCGTGGAAACCCTTTTCAATTACAAAGGCTTTGGCTGGATCCTGGTTGAAGCCGCCGGCAATAACGACATCGAATTGCTCCTGGCGATTTCTGTCGTCTCTGTAGTTGTTGTGCTGGTGACGCAGCTGATTTCAGACATCGGCTATGTCTACCTCAACCCTCGTATTCGTATTTCATAAAGGAAGGAGATAGAGATGGACCCTCTTAGCTGGACCGGCCAAATTGCCTTCCTGAACCCTGTTTTGGCGCTGGGCCTTGGGCTTTTGGGCCTTTCGGTGCTGGCCTGGATTGTGCTTAGCTGTCTGCTGCCGGAAAATCGCGCAATCACCCCGTCTGGCGCGGGCCTCAGCCTGCCAACCGGCCCACGAGAGCTGACTGGCCTTGCGGTGCGCCTGACCTTTCTGCTCACGGCGGCCGTCATTGCGGCCTATCTGATCCTTGGGCTGGTGCTGGGCACCGGCGCCGGCATCATTGGGGCCATTGCGCAGCGGCTTTTGCCGGTCTGGATCGCCTTGGTGCTGCTCTTTGCCCTGTCCGTCAGGTTCAAGCAGCGCATGGGCATGTATGGCAAGCTGTTTGACAGCCCCATCGGCATGATCGGCTTTGGCCTGGTGATGTTCTGGGTTTTTACCGGCATATTCGGGGCCTTTGACCTGATCATCACCCATGATCCATTGGCACAGCTGTCCGGTCTGAAGAACAAAGTGCCCGGCACCCCGCTGCCCAGCCCTGAAGAGGGCGATTTCCAATGGTATCTTTTGGGGGGCGACAACCTGGCCCGCGATGTCTTTAGCCGCATGGTCAAGGGGGCCTGGGAGGTCGTGAAAATTGCGCCGCTGGCAACCATATTTGCCTTTATGGCCGGGATCACCCTGGGCCTGCCAGCCGGGTATTTTGGCGGTCGGATTGATACATTCCTGTCCTTTCTTGCCAACCTGATCTTGGCCTTCCCGGTCATCCTGCTCTTCTATCTTTTGGTGACGCCCGAGATCGTGCAAACTGGCCTGCCACAATATATGGCAGCGGTGCTTTTTGCCTTTCCGCTGATCTTTTTCGCGGTGTGGATCAATGCCCGGTTTCGCACCCAACCGCACCAGAACCGGCTATGGCTGTCCGTGGTGCTAATCCCGCTGGTCTGGGGCTATTTTTCAGTGATCAATCAGACCGAGTCAAAAATTAACTTCCTACCCCAAAGCCTTGATCTTTTTAATATTACAGGCGGAATCCTGGTGGTTTTTGTCTCTGTGGTCTTTGTCAACTCGCCCACCGTGTTTCGTATCGTGCGCGGCCTGACGATGGATATCAAAACCCGCGACTATGTTGCCGCGGCCCAGACCCGGGGCGAAAGGCCTTGGTATATCATGCTGTGGGAGGTTCTTCCCAATGCCCGCGGGCCACTGATCGTCGATTTCTGTCTGCGCATTGGCTATACCACCATCCTGCTGGGGACGCTTGGCTTCTTTGGGCTTGGCCTGCCGCCCGAAAGCCCGGATTGGGGGTCTACCATCAATGAGGGGCGCAAGCTGTTGGCGATCTACCTGCACCCCGCCCTCCCCCCGGCATTTGCGCTGCTGAGCCTGGTTTTGGGATTGAACCTGCTGGCAGACGGACTGCGAGAAGAGAGCATGAAGGATTGATCCGCATTGGTTTTTCCGGGACCGGCATTCCCGGGGGCCAGCCCCCGGCCCCCCGGGATATTTGCAGCCAAATGAAGGGGCACGGTCCCCTCTTGCCCCGATAGGGAGATACAAGATGAGCAAAATGGCAGAATATGACGGCCCGATCCTTGAAATCGACAAGCTGTCGATTTCATTTTTCACCCGGCGGCATGAGATCCCGGCTGTGATGGATTTTTCCGTCTCGGTGCAACCTGGGGAAGCCGTTGGTCTGGTTGGTGAATCCGGCTGTGGCAAGTCAACCGTGGCGCTGGGGGTGATGCAGGACCTGGGCAATAATGGCCGCATCGTCGGCGGCAATATCCGCTTTAAGGGCCGCGATCTGGCGGAGATGAGCGCCGATGAGCTGCGCGACATTCGCGGCAATGAAATTGCGATGATCTATCAAGAGCCCATGGCCAGCCTGAACCCGGCGATGAAGATCGGGCGTCAGTTGATAGAAGTGCCGATGATCCACGAGGGGCTTGGCGAGAAAGACGCCTATGACCGTGCGTTGGAGGTGGTTACAGATGTACGCCTACCTGATCCTGAGAGGATGCTGCAGGCCTATCCGCATCAACTGTCAGGTGGGCAACAGCAGCGGATCGTCATTGCCATGGCCCTGATGTCAAAGCCAGCGCTGCTGATCCTGGATGAGCCGACAACCGCGCTGGATGTCACGGTTGAGGCGGCGGTGGTTGAACTGGTGCGGGATCTGGGCAAGAAATACGGCACTTCGATGCTGTTTATCAGCCACAATCTGGGTTTAATCCTGGAAACCTGCGATCGTCTCTGTGTGATGTATTCCGGTGAGGCGGTGGAGCGGGGCTCTATTGCCGAGGTATTTGACGATATGCAGCACCCCTATACCCAGGCCCTGTTCCGTTCTATTCCCCTGCCTGGGGCTGACAAGAATGCCCATCCCCTGGTGGCGATTCCCGGCAATTTTCCACTGCCGCATGAACGGCCGCAGGGCTGCAATTTTGGCCCTCGCTGTGATTACTTTGAACCAGGGCGCTGTGATCAGGGCGAGATCGAAATGTCGCCCGTGGCGGGCAATGATCGCCATGCGACCCGCTGTCTGAAGCACCTTGAAATCGATTGGGCAGCACCGATCGCGCTGGCCGAGCAGAAGGAAAAGACCCAACCGGGCAAGGTGGTTCTGCAGATCGACAACCTGAAGAAATACTATGAGGTGGCGGCAAATGCGCTGTTTGGCGGCGGTACCAAGAGGGTGGTAAAGGCAAACGAAACCCTGAGTTTTACGGCGCGCGAATCGGAAACTCTTGCAATTGTTGGTGAATCCGGCTGCGGAAAATCGACCTTTGCCAAGGTCTTGATGGGGCTGGAAACTGCAACCGAGGGGGAGATCTTGCTGGATGGCAACAACATCGAGCAGACTGCGATTGAAGATCGCGACACCCGCACCATTTCCGATGTGCAGATGGTGTTCCAGAATCCTTTTGATACGCTCAACCCCTCTATGACGGTTGGTCGCCAGATCATCCGCGCGCTGGAGGTGTTTGATTTTGGCAGCTCTGATCAGGACCGGAAGCAGCGCATGCTAGAGCTGCTAGATCTGGTGAAGCTGCCGCGGGCCTTTGCAAACCGCATGCCGCGCCAATTGTCGGGCGGGCAAAAACAACGCGTTGGCATTGCACGGGCGTTTTCTGGTGGGGCGCGTATTGTGGTAGCGGATGAGCCTGTTTCGGCGCTTGATGTGTCGGTACAGGCGGCGGTGACCGATTTGCTGATGGAAATTCAGCGCAAGGAAAAGACCACCCTGCTGTTCATCAGCCATGATCTATCAATTGTGCGCTATCTCAGCGATCGGGTGATGGTGATGTATCTGGGCCATGTGGTCGAATTGGGCGATACCGATCAGGTCTTTTCCCCGCCCTATCATCCCTATACCGAAGCACTGCTGAGCGCTGTGCCAATTGCCGATACCTCGGTCGAAAAGCAGCATATTGTGCTGGAGGGGGATATTCCCTCGGCGATGGATCCGCCTTCTGGCTGCCCGTTTCAGACCCGCTGCCGCTGGAAGACCGAAGTGCCCGGAGGGCTGTGCGAAACCATTGTGCCGCCCACCCGCCAGCTGCAGGCAGGCCATCAGATCAAATGCCACCTGAGTGATGAAATGCTGGCGCGGATGTCGCCGGTGATCAAGGTTGCCGCAAAATGATCGATAGGTCGAGGAACTGATCCAGCGCCGGAATACCGGCGCTAGTCCTCTAGCAGGGATTCATAGCGCAGATCTGTAAGCGTCTTCAAAAAGGCCACCAGTGCTGCCACCCGGCGTTCATCCAGCGCAGGACCATGGGTGAGTTCCTTTTGCGACAGCGTACCGGGCACCATTGGGTCGCCCCAGGGCTGGCCGGTTTCCGGATTGATCTGCGCTGAGGCGGCCTTGCTGTTATAGCGGTTGTAAAACAGCACGACGCTGCGCAGATCCTGAAACACCCCATTGTGCATATAGGGGCCAGTCACTGCGACATTTCGCAGGGTTGGGGTGCGAAATTTCCCACGCTCGGCCGGATCCGTCACCGCCGGATTGGCCAATAGCCCGTCATCGACATAGTCAGCCGCCAGGCCGAGGTCTTGCTGCACTGCCGGATTTTGCGGCACACCGATATTGTGATAGCTGTAGTCGCTGAAGGTCTCTTGCGCGTCCATTGGGCTTTGGCGCAGCTGATGGCATTGGTTGCAATTGGTGAACTGGTCGGAAAAGAACAGGGTGCGGCCCAGCTCTTCCTCTTTAGAGAACTCTGCCTTTCCAGCAAGGTAACGGTCATACTTACTGTCAAAGGGGGCGAATTCAGCGCTGCGTTCAAAGGCGGCAATTGCTGCAGTCATCGCCGCAACCCCCCGATCAGGATCTTGCAGAACATCTGGCGAAAACAGCCCGGCAAAGGCCGCTTGATAGGCAGGTTTTTCCCGCAGTCGCTGAACCAGAACCGCCCGATCCGGCAACCCCATCTCAACCGGATTCAAAGGGGGGCCACCGGCCTGCTCTTCCAGATCACGCGCCCGGCCATCCCAGAACAGGCCGCCGATCCAGACACCATCTGCGTTTTTCTGAAAGGGCGGGATAAAGCTCGCGTAAGAGGCGGTCGGCGCGTTGCGGTTTCCCAGGGAATGGCCATCATCCCCCAAAGAAAAAGCACCACGCGCCGAACGGCGCGGATCACTAAAGCCCAGGTCGGGCGCGTGGCAACTGGCGCAGGCCTGGGTCCGATTTAGCGACAGATCCTGATCGTGAAACAGCGCCTCTCCCAGCTCTTCCAGGCGCAGCTCTTCCAGGGGGGGCTGCGCCTGAACTGCACTGCTGCTGCACAGGATACAAAGCGCGGCAAGCGTGAAACGGATAGGGGATTGGGCAGGCTTCATCATGGTCTCCGGAATGAGGGTCTATGCCGGTAGTTTCCCCATCCCCATACTGGGATCGTTGATGTCGCGCAATTTCCAATGGTAATATTGGCGCTCAGCTCAACAAAAGCACCACGATCATCAGAAGATTCATCGAAGAAAACTGCATCAACCAGGGGTAACGCCGACTGCGCAGCACGACATAGAGCCCCAGAACAATCGAAACGCCCATCGCTGCAAGCGACAGCCCGCCACCGACCAGCCCCGGAAAACCGGTATCCGGCCCCCAGGGAGACTCGGCGAGCGTTATGCCCTTAACGCCAAACCCAATCATAATGCCAAGAATCGCACCAAACAGGGTTGCCCCGACGCTGCGGGCCTTGGCCAATCCGCGCCCGCCCAATACGCTATCAATCATGTCATGTGTCGGCACCACGCCAGGTACCCATTGAATGCGCTCTAGCCGGTCTTCAAAGCTTCTGCTGGTCACGTCAATTCCTCCTGAAATCGCAGGCAAGATCATAAAAAATTAAGGCCGATTGGTGGCAACGAAGCGGAGTTAACAGGGCGTTAAGCAAGATTACGATCTCGTTAACGCGATCGGTTCAGGTGCAAAGGCATGGCTGCATTGTCTGTGCAGAAAGCGTGTCAGCCCGGTCTACACAATCTGGCCAAACTGCATTAGCTGGCCGGTCTGCATCCTGGTACCGCACTGGTCGCTACGCACTGGCCCCTAGCCTGCGCAGGCGTCAGCTGCCCCAGATGACGGCCACGTAGTTTTGGGTTTCTTTGTAGGGCGGCACTCCGCCATATTTGCGCACCGCTTGCGGCCCGGCATTATAGGCGGCAAGGGCCAGACGCCAGGAGCCAAAGTTGCGGAACTGTTTGGCCAGATAGCGCGCGCCACCCTCGAGATTTTGTTTCGGAACAGCCGGATCCACCCCCAGCCTGCGCGCCGTGGCCGGCATCAACTGCGCCAGCCCCAGGGCCCCTTTGTGGGATTTTGCATTTGGGTTCCAATTGCTTTCCTGCTGTACCAGCCGCAGGAACAACTCTTCCGGCACCCCGTGTTTACGTGCAGCCCGACGCGCCATCGCTAGGTATTCACCGCGATACTTGCCGCTGTAGCGCGGGCTGGCTGAGGTCAGGCCGGGAATGGGCTTTGGCTGCAAACGGACAGAATTTTCATATTGTTCCGCAGCACGGGTATCCAGAATCCGGGTGTGCGAAGCAAATAAGTCGCGTCGGCTCTTGGTACTGAACATATCCGCAGATGCGCTGGTTGCCAGCACAAGCCCGGCTGCAAGACAGGCACATGACATCCCAAATCTCTGTGGCCGCATTTCTGCCCCTCACCCTTAACCCTGCAAATATTTTGCCATACTATAACGAAACGTTTACCAAATGAAAGCGATCCTGCCGACTGGCCTCTGCGGTTTACCGCCATTGCTCCAAGGTGTTGGGGCACAGAAATCCCGTCAGGATCAGAGCAGCGCTTTTCACCCCGCGCCCAGGTCTATAGTCTCCCCCCAACTTCGCGGACGAGATTCGCCAGTAGTCCCGCACGCGTTACAACATAAGATAGAAATAAGGACGGACCCCAATGGCCGGCTCAGTCAACAAAGTCATCCTCATCGGCAACCTGGGCCGCGACCCAGAAGTGCGGTCGTTTCAGAACGGTGGAAAGGTGTGCAATCTGCGCATTGCCACTTCCGAAAACTGGAAAGACCGCAATACCGGAGAACGCCGTGAACGCACCGAATGGCATTCGGTTGCAATCTTCAGCGAAGGTCTGGTCCGGGTCGCGGAGCAATATCTGCGCAAAGGCTCCAAGGTCTATATCGAAGGCCAGTTGCAGACCCGAAAATGGCAGGACCAAAGCGGAAATGACCGCTATTCAACCGAAGTTGTGCTGCAGGGCTTTGGTGCCACGCTGACCATGCTGGACGGTCGTAGCGAAGGCGGCGGTGGCGGCGGTGGTTTTGGTGGTAGCCAAGACAGCGGACAGGGTGGCGACTATGGTGGCGGCAGTGGCGGTGGCTACGACAGCGGCAGCCAGCAGGGTGGTGGCTATGGTGGCGGCAGCAGCAGCGGCCCGTCGCACAACATCGACGACGACGAGATCCCATTTTAAACCAACCAATCGCGCATGTCCGGCTGCAATGGCAAAGAGCCAGGCCGGACAAATACGCGTGAAATTGGCGAGACACTCATCCGTCAAGGCAATCAGAAAAAGGGCCAGCATCCGCTGGCCCTTTTTCTTAGGTTTCTACTATTCCTCTTGGCGCGCCAACTGGCCCAACCCGACCGGCCCAGTCCAGCGGGACCTAAGCCTGTGGGCGATCCGACAAGGCATCCTGCAAGACAGACAAGACCGTCTCTTTGGGCACATCAGCAGTGACAAAGGCCTCGCCAATGCTGCGGGCCAGGATAAAGCGTAACTGGCCATCCACCACCTTCTTGTCCTGGCTCATCAGTTCCAGCAAGGTCTCGGCATCGGGTAAGGGGCCGTCGATATCCGACAGATCAGTTTTCATCCCCATGGCTTTCAAATGGGCGCGTACCCGGCTGGGATCTTCCTGGCTGCACAGGCCCAAACGCGACGACAGTTCAAAGGCCAGCGCGCAGCCAATGGCCACGCCTTCGCCATGCATCAGCCGATTGGAATAGCCGGTTGCGGCCTCTAGCGCGTGGCAAAAGGTATGGCCCAGATTCAAAAGCGCGCGATTGCCCAGTTCGGTTTCATCCTCGACCACGATATCGGCCTTCATCTGCACCGAACGGGCCACTGCCTCGACCCGCGCCTGCATATCGCCCGAGGCCAGATCTGGCCCCTTTTCCTCTAGCCAGGCAAAGAAATCCGCATCGCCCAGCATGCCGTATTTGACCACCTCGCCATAGCCGGCAAGGAAATCGCGCGCGGTAAGCGTGCCCAGCACTGCCGTATCCGCCAGCACCAATGTGGGCTGATGAAAGGCGCCGATCAGGTTCTTGCCCTGGGGTGCGTTGATGCCTGTCTTGCCACCGACAGAGCTGTCGACCTGCGCCAACAGCGAGGTCGGGATCTGCACAAACCTCACGCCACGGCGCAGCACAGAGGCGGCAAATCCGACCAGATCACCAATCACCCCGCCGCCAAGCGCGATAACCACGTCGTTGCGCTCTACCTTTTGCTCTAGCAGCCATTCCACCGCGCGTGAAAACTGCGGCCAGCTCTTTGTTGATTCACCGGCTGGCAAGGCCAGAGAGACCATCTCAATCCCGGCGCTGGCCAGTCCGGCGCGCAGGGCATCCAGATGCAGGCCCGCAACCGTTTCATCCGTGATTACTGCCACACGCGGACGCGTCAGAAAGGGAAGAATTCGCTGCCCCGCCTGCTGCAACAACCCTGGTCCGATCACCACATCATAGGTGCGCCCCTCTAGGGGAACATGCACAATCCGTTCCATATTCAGCACTCCAATACGTCAGGCCGCGCCTGTAGGGCCAGCAGCACCCGGTCTACCATTTGTTCAATCGAGGCCCGCCCATCCGACACCACCGCAATATCTGCCTTGGCATAATATGGCACCCGCTGCTGATAGAGCTCTGCCAGGGTGGCGCGGGGATCAGCAGTCTGCAACAGAGGCCGCGTATCACGGTGGCGGACCCGATTCCACAGCACCTCCAGATCGGCCTGCAGCCAGATCGAGGCACCATTTCGGGTGATGGTTTCACGGTTTTCCGCCGCCAGAAAGGCGCCGCCCCCGGTGGACAGCACACCACATTCCTCGGTCAACAGCCGGGCGATGACCTGGCGTTCTTTCAGGCGAAAGAAGGCCTCGCCATCGCGGGCAAAAATCTCGGGGATGGTCATATTGGCGGCGGCTTCGATTTCGTGATCGCTATCCAGAAAGGGCACCCCCAGCCGCGCGGCCAGGGCGCGGCCAACCGCAGTTTTGCCCGCGCCCATCATGCCAACCATGACAACAGTCTTTTTCAGGCGTCCGGGATCGGGTTTTGAGGCATCTGCCTCGGTCATTTGCTCTTTTTCGCTCATTCTTCAGTGAATGACGTGATATTGCAAAAAAGGCCATATATAACTTGGTCAAAATACAAAGAAGCAGGCAGCAGGTGTGCAATGGTGCGATTGATCAAATATCTTGTCATTTTTGGGGTTCTGGCGGCACTGGCTTTGATAGCCTATGCCTATATCGGCCCCTGGTTCGGGGCTGATTTCAGTGTACCCATCGAAGAAGTCCGAAAACCGGTCGTCCTAGATGCAAACTGACCGGCGCAGAAAACAGCGGCAAAAGAATCGCTCTTTTGCCGCTCTTGCCTGCGTTGTCCTGGCGGTCTCTCTGCCCTTTGGTACGCTAGAGGCCCAGGGGCACAGTCAGGCGCCGCTCACCGTTATTGACTGGCTGGGGCAACCCAGCAGCACCGGACCGCTGCCCAGCACCGTCCTGCTAGAGCCACCGGTGACCGGCAGCGCAAGTCATCCGCATATCACCGTAACGCCCCTGCAGGCGCTGCTGCCCCCGACCGGGCTGGTCGCGCCCTCGGCAACCGGGTTGCCGGTGGATCTGTGGCGCGGCAGCGATCCCGAGGTCATTTCCCGACTGATCCGATCGGTTTCGGTGCGGGGGAATCCGGCGATGCAATCGCTGCTGTTTACCCTGCTGCTGTCGGAAAGTCGGCCGCTGCGCGCCGAGGGCGATGTCGTTTTGCTGGCGCGGCTGGATCGATTGATTAGCCTTGGGGCGTCGGATCCGGCGCAGGCGCTGGTAGAGCAAGCCGGTCCGACAGCCAGCCCGGCGCGGTTTCGGCGCTGGTTCTTTACCGCCCTGCTGAGCGGTGGTGAAGACCGAAGTTGCACCGCCCTGATTGCGGAACCATATCTTGCCCCTGACTACCGGGCGCGCATTTTCTGCGCTGCGCGGCGTGGCGATTGGCCCACTGCGGCGCTGATGCTGGAATCGGCCCATGCACTTGATCTGTTACCAAAGGCGCAGCTTGACCTGCTCGACCGGTTTCTCAACCCCGATATATTTGAGCTGGCACCACCGCTGTCCCGACCTAGCAATCCCGACCCGCTGACCTTTCGATTGTTCGAAGCCATTGGCGAGCCGCTGCCCACAGCGCCGCTGCCACGAGCCTTTGCGGCGGCAGATCTGCGCGATCTGGCCGGCTGGAAGGCCCAGCTGGAGGCGGCCGAGCGTCTGACCCGCGCCGGGGCGCTGAACCCAAATCAGCTCTTGGGGCTTTATACGGATCGCAGCCCTGCCGCCTCCGGCGGGATCTGGGACCGGGTCGCCGCTCTGCAGCATTTCGAGGCAGCCCTGAACAGTGGCAGCAGCGCCGAGGTGGGCAATGCCCTGCCCGCCGTCTGGAAGGCGATGCAACAGGCCGGATTGGAGGTGGGCTTTGCTGATCTGTTTTCGACCCAGCTGGCGCGTTTCAAGCTGAGTGGCCCGGCAGCAGAACTGGCCTGGCGGATCCGCCTGCTGGCCCCCACCTATGAAATCGCCTCTCATAGTCCGCCAAAGGACAGCGACAAAAACAAATTTCTGGCCGCGCTGGCGCAGGGAACCCCCGGCAATCCCGGCAGCAATATCGCGCTGCGCCCCAGCCCCGAGGCACAGAATACAGCAGAAACCACAGAGGAAATGCCCGACGACGGAGCCACGGCGCCGCGGCAGGGATCATCCCTGCGCCACAGCTCCCCCCTGATGCAATCCATCATTCAGGGGTTTGACGAAGACGCCGAGGTGCCGACAGAAATCCGAACCCTGCTGGACAACGGGCAATTGGGCGAAGCGATCCTGCGGACCATGGATCTCTTTGCGCGCGGGGCGCAGGGCAACCTGGGGGCCCTGAGCAAGGCGCTGGCCGCCCTGCGGGCGGTAGGATTGGAAGACACCGCGCGGCGCGCCACCCTGCAATTGATGCTACTGGAGCGCGGTTGAATGGCCGCGCCGCACGATGACCTGCAGTGGATCTCTACCTTCCTGGAGGCCCAGGCCGCCGAGGCGGGCGCGGCGCGCAATACTCTGCTGGCCTATGGGCGCGATCTGAAAGATGCCGCCGCCTGGCTGCAACATCGCAACCAGGCCTTTGGTGCCGCCAGCCGAGACGATATTGAGGCCTATCTGATCAGCTGCGATGCCGAAGGGCTGTCCCGGGCCACCCGGGCCCGACGGCTTTCTGCCATTCGTCAGCTCTATCACTTTGCCTTTGAAGAAGGCTGGCGCGCCGACAATCCGGCAATCCAGATCAAAGGACCGGGACGGACCAAATCGCTACCCAAGACGCTGGAGGTGATCGAGGTCGACCGACTGCTTGACGCCGCCCGCCAGACCGGGCGCAGCCCTGCGGATCGCCTGCGCAACACCTGCCTGATGGAGCTGCTCTATGCCACCGGCATGCGGGTGAGCGAACTGGTCTCGCTGCCGCTGGCGGCGGCGCGTGGGGATCCCAATATGCTGCTGGTCATGGGCAAGGGCAATAAAGAACGCCTGGTGCCGCTATCGCCCCCGGCACGTGCTGCCCTGCGGGCCTGGCTGAAACATCGCGACAGCGAACAGGCCGAGAAACAGACCCGCCCCAATCACGCGGGGTCAAATCACATGGGGTCAAAGTTCCTGTTTCCGTCGCGCGGCAAGTCCGGGCACCTGACGCGCCACTGGTTTTACCTGCTGATCAAAGACCTGGCGGTAAGCGGCGGGGTAGATCCGCAAAAGGTCACGCCTCATACCCTGCGCCACGCCTTTGCCACCCATCTTTTGGCTAATGGCGCCGATCTACGGGCCATTCAGGCGCTGCTGGGCCACGCCGATATTGCAACCACCGAGATCTATACCCATGTGCTGGATGCGCGGCTAAGCGAACTGGTGCTGCAACACCACCCCCTATCGCGCGCGACAGAAACAGAAACCGACGGCACGCAATCAGGCGAAGGTGAGGCAGCGCCGAACGACAGCCAGGACGCGGCGCACTGACAAAGCCTACCCGCCGCCCTGTCTTATTACCTGTATCTCTTGCCTTTGCGCCCGCCTGGACGCCCTGAACGGGACTTGTCTGAAAGACCGCTACGGCCCATAACATCGAACGACACAAACAGAATTTGGACCCACCATGGACACCGCCCAAACCGTTTTGGACAGCGCATTCTGGATCTCAGCCGGGGCCATCCTGCTGCTCTTGGTTCTCTCGGCATTTTTCTCTGGCTCGGAAACTGCCCTGACAGCCGCCTCGCGGGGGAAATTACGGAGCCAGGCCGACAAGGGGTCGCATGGCGCAGAGCGCGCCCTGAAAGTGACCGAAGACAGCGAGCGGCTGATCGGGTCGGTTCTGCTGGGCAACAACCTGGTAAATATCCTAGCGACATCCCTGGCGACGGCCCTGTTGACCCGTGCCTTTGGCGAAAGCGGTGTGGCCTTTGCCACCCTGGTGATGACCCTGCTGGTGCTGATTTTTGCCGAGGTTCTGCCAAAAACCTATGCCATTTCCAACGCAGAGAAGGCCGCCTCGGCGGTGGCCCCGATCATTGGCGCATTGGTGACCATTCTTGCTCCTATCGTGGCGGCTGTGCGCTTTCTGGTGCGGGGCATTCTGCGCCTTTTTGGCGTCCAGATCGACCCCGACAGCCATATCATGGCAGTGCGGGAAGAAATCGCCGGTGCGCTGCAGATTGGCCATTCCGAAGGCGTGGTCGAAAAAGAAGATCGCGACCGTATTCTGGGCGCGCTGGATCTGTCGGATCGCTTTGTCGAAGAGGTCATGCTGCACCGCTCTCATATCGAAATGATTGATGCCGAGGCAAAGCCTGCAGATATTCTGGAACAATGCCTGACCTCGCCGCATACCCGCCTGCCCGTCTTCCAGCGCGAACAGGAAAACATCATCGGCATTGTCCACGCCAAGGATCTGCTGCGTGAAATGTATGCCCAGATCGGTGGCCCCGAAGGCGATGCCAGCGCGTTGCGGGATTTTGAAATCACCACGGTAGCAAAACCGCCCTATTTTGTCCCTGAAACAACCACGCTGGACGATCAGATGCGGCAGTTCCTACGCATGCGCAGCCATTTTGCCCTGGTGGTGGATGAATATGGTGCCCTGCAGGGGCTGATCACACTCGAAGATATTCTGGAAGAGATCGTCGGCGAGATCACCGATGAATTTGACCCAGCCGAAGAGTCACTGGTGCGCAAAGAATCCGATGGAAATTTTATCGTCGAGGGTGCCACCACCATCCGCGATCTGAACCGGGCCACCGATTGGAACCTGCCGGATGAAGAGGCCAATACCATTGCCGGCCTGGTCATCCACGAGGCCCAGATGATCCCCACAAAGGGGCAGGTATTTTCCTTCCACGGCTTCCGATTTGAGGTCACGGGCCGAGAGGGCAACCGGATCACCGCCTTCAAGGTGCGCCCGCTTACATGAACCGGGCCTATATATGGTTCGACCAGGTCTTACTGGACCTGCTGCGGCAATTGAGATGGAGCTTCCTGCCGCCGCTGTTGATCTATTTTGCCTATGGAGTACAGGGCGTCACCTCTGTGGCGGGGACTTTTTTTGTAAAGGAATACCTGGATTTTGACGCCGCATTTCTTGCTGGTTTGGGGTTCTGGGTGGGGCTGCCCTGGGCCCTGAAGATGCCGCTGGGCCATTTGGTCGATCTAATGTGGCGTTGGAAATATCTGCTGATCGTGCTGGGGGCTGCGCTGATGGCGACAAGCTATGGCATTCTTGCCAGCCTGCTTCTCATTCCTGATGTGATGGCTGCGGTGATATCCCCCAATGCCTGGTATGTGACCTCGGCCCTGCTCGCGCCCTGCGGGTTTGTGCTGCAAGATATCGTGGCGGATGCCATGTCTGTCGAAGCCGTTCCCCGCTATGATGCAGAGGGAACCGAGTTGACCACGGCAGAAACCCGCGTCCTTCACACGACGATGCAGACCCTGGGCCGGATTGCCCTGATCGGTGGTTTCAGCGCTGCGGCGGCGCTGAATGTCTGGCTGTTTGATGGCGCCAACGCCCTGGTGCAGGCGGACAAGGGCGCACTTTACGCGCAGGTCTTTCTCTTGGCACAGCTGGTACCACTGCTGTCGCTGACGGGGATCGCCGTGGCGCTGTTTCAGCGCCTGCAGCTTGATGTCAGGCTACGCCGGATGGGGCTATCTGCTGCTGACATAAAAGCCCGCCTGACCCTGCCCCGCGATCCCGTCTCGGTGAACTGGTGGTATTTCATCGGCGGCGGAGCCTTTGTGGCCCTGACCCTTGGCATTGGCCTGAATGATATCGCACAGGGGCAAGAGTTGGTCTTTGCGGGGTCTATGCTGATTGTGCTGTTGCTGATGCGTCAGTTGATCAAGGTTCTGACGCCAGCTCAGGCCCGCGCCCTGATCGGCACCGCGATTATCATCTTTGCCTATCGCGCCACGCCCCAGACCGGGGCCGCTGCCACCTGGTTTGAAATCGACGTGCTGAGCTTTGATCAGCAGTTTCTGTCAGTGCTGTCGCTGATTTCTTCGCTGCTGACGCTCTTTGGCATGGTGGTGCTGCGGCCGCTGATCGCAAATAACACCATTGCCTGGATCATCATATTTCTAGCCCTGAGCGAGGCCATGCTGAGCCTGCCCAATATTAGCCTGTACTACGGCCTACAGGACTGGACCGCCCCGCTGACCGGAGGTGTGGTGGATGCCCGCTTCATTGCGCTGGTCGATACGGCGGTTGAATCCCCCCTGGGACAGGTCGCCATGATCCCGATGCTCGCCTGGATCGCCCGCAACGCGCCCAGCAACCTGAAGGCAACCTTTTTTGCGGTGATGGCCGCCTTTACCAATCTGGCGCTTTCGGCCTCTAGCCTGGGGACAAAATACCTGAACGAATTCTTTGTCGTCACCCGCGAGCTCAGCAATGCCAGTGGTCAGGTTTCAACCCCGGAAGATTACAGCCAGCTTGGCCTTTTGCTAATCACGGTTGCCCTGCTGAAGCTGCTGATCCCGCTATGCGCCGTTGTGCTGGTGCAAATCAGCCCGCTGCGCAGCACCGACTAGCGCAGCGTCCCCCCCCCACTGCCGGACTGCGCCCCGGCCTAACACCACAGGCCTTTGATGATCGGCGCGGTTCGGGCGTGTTTTTGCCCATCCGTCAGCACCCCTGGTCGTTTTTTACTGGACTACTGTTCACATCTGTCCAGAATAAATCTGATACAACCAGGGAGAAGCTTCATGAAGACCACCACCCGCGTGGCTGTGATCGGCGGCGGCGTTGTCGGCTGTTCGGTCCTTTATCACCTGACCAAACTGGGCTGGTCCGATGTGATGCTGCTGGAACGATCCGAACTGACCTCTGGCTCGACCTGGCATGCGGCAGGGGGCTTTCATACCCTGAACAGCGATACCAATATGGCGGCGCTGCAGGGCTATACCATCACGCTCTACCGCGAACTGGAAAAGATCACCGGCATGTCCTGCGGGCTGCATCATGTCGGCGGCGTCACCCTGGCCGACAGCCAGGAACGCTTTGACATGCTCAAGGCAGAGCGCGCGAAACACCGATTCATGGGGCTAAAGACCGAAATCGTCGGCCCCGAGGAAATCGCCAAGATTGCCCCCGTCACCAATATCGATGGCATCCTGGGGGGGCTATATGACCCACTTGATGGTCACCTTGATCCCTCGGGCACCACCCATGCCTATGCCAAGGCGGCCCGCATGGGCGGCGCAACCATTGAAACCCACTGCAAGGTCACCCAGACCAACCAGCGTGCAGATGGCAGCTGGGATGTGGTGACCGACAAGGGCACAATCCATGCCGAACATATCGTCAATGCCGGCGGGCTTTGGGCGCGCGAGGTGGGCGCCATGGCCGGAATCTACTTTCCGCTGCACCCGATGGAACACCAGTACATCGTCACCGATGAGGTGCCAAAGATTGCCGAAATCATCGACAACGGCGGCGAACACCCGCATGTGATGGACCCGGCCGGTGAAAGCTATCTGCGCCAGGAAGGGCGCGGGCTGTGCATCGGCTTCTATGAACAGCCCTGCAAACCCTGGGCTGTGGATGGTACACCCTGGGATTTTGGCCATGAACTTCTGGCCGATAACTTTGACAAGATCGAAGCGTCGATTGATTTTGCCTACAAACGCTTCCCCGCCCTCGCAGAGGCTGGGGTGAAATCCGTCATTCACGGCCCCTTCACCTTTGCCCCCGATGGCAACCCGCTGGTGGGACCGGTGCCAGGGGTGCGCAACTATTGGTCTGCCTGTGGCGTCATGGCCGGGTTCAGTCAGGGGGGCGGCGTCGGGCTGATGCTGGCGCAATGGATGGTTGACGGAGAGCCAGAACGCGACACCATGGCGCTGGACTGTGCCCGCTTTGGCGACTGGATCACCCCTGGATATACCCTCCCCAAGGTGATCGAAAACTATCAAAAGCGTTTCTCCATCGCCTACCCCAACGAAGAGCTGCCCGCAGCCCGGCCGTTTCGCACCACGCCGATGTATGACATCTTTGATCAAATGGGCGCAGTCTGGGGCCAACAATACGGGCTTGAGGTTGCGAATTATTTTGCCAACAGCGATGAACCCCGTTTTGAAACACCATCGTTTCGCCGCTCCAACGCCTTTGCGGCCACCGCCCGTGAGGTCAAGGCAGTACGCGGCAGCGTTGGCATCAATGAGGTGCATAACTTTGGCAAATACCGCATCAGCGGCGCCGGAGCACGGGCCTGGCTCGATCGGATCATGGCAGGCCGGGTGCCACAGCCTAGACGCATCAGTCTCACACCGATGCTGTCGCATCAAGGGCGGCTTATCGGCGATTTCACCATCTCTTGCCTGAGCGAGCATGAATTTCAGCTCACGGCATCTTATGGGGCGCAGGCCTATCACATGCGCTGGTTCCTGCAGCATCAGGTCGCAGGCGTCGATATTCAGAACGTTTCAGACAGCCGCAACGGGTTTCAGATTGCCGGCCCCCAGGCAAGCGCGGTGCTGCAAGCCTGCACCCGGACTGACATTTCTGACATGCGGTTCATGGATCTGCGCCAAATGACCATCGGCGTGGTCGACTGCCTGGTGCAGCGGATCAGCTACACTGGCGATTTGGGCTATGAGATCTACTGCGACCTGCCCAGCCAGCGGGCGCTCTGGTCCTGCCTGTGGCAGGCTGGCAAACCCCATGACATGCGCCCCTTTGGCATGCGGGCAATGATGTCGCTGCGGCTGGACAAATTCTTTGGCTCTTGGATGCGAGAATATTCGCCTGATTATACCGCGGCGGAAACCGGGCTGGACCGATTTATCTCGTTCAAGAAGACCGCTGATTTCATCGGCCGCGCCAAAGCCGAAGCCGAGCAAAAAGCAGGGTCCGCCCGTCGGCTCTGCGCCTTTGAGGTCGCGGCCACGGATGCCGATATCACCGCCTATGAGCCGATCTCTCTGGGCGGTGAAGTGGTGGGGTTCTGCACCTCGGGGGGCTATTCGCATCATGCGCAGAAATCCATCGCCCTGGGGTTTGTCCCGACCAAGCATGCGCAAGAGGGGCTGGAGGTCGAGATTGAAATCCTGGGCCAGATGCACGAGGCGCGGCTGATCACCACAGCGCTGTTTGATCCAGAGGGCACCCGCATGCGCGGCTAACCCTGTCGGCTGCCTTCCGGTGCCATCCCCTTGCCAAGGGGGATGATACCGGGGCATTTTCACTGGTCATTCGCTGGCAATGTTCCCAAACTAGCCCTCAACAAGTCACGGTCATTCGCCAGCCCAGGGGGCACCATGGAAAATATCGCGGTTCTTTTGCTTGCGGCCGGTGCCTCTTCGCGGATGGCGGGGCAGGACAAGCTGATGCAGCGGATCGACGGCAAGCCCCTATTGACGCGGATCTGCCAGCGCGCCGACAACACCGGCTTGCCCTGCTATGTGACCCTGCCAAGCCAGACCCACCCGCGCGCGGCGCATATCGGTGCGGCGCAGATTGTTCCGGTTCCGGATGCGGCAGAGGGCATGGCCGCCTCGATCCGCGCAGGGGTGGCAGCCCTGCCAGACGCGACCGATGCGGTAATGATATTGCCCTGCGATATGCCGGATCTGCAGACCGAGGATCTACTGCATCTGGCGCGCCGGTTTCACGGGCCAGACAGCCCGGTGCTGCGCGCCACCACCAGCACCGGTACCCCCGGTCATCCCGTGCTCTTTCCACGCCGCTGCTTTGCCGATCTGCGCCAGATCACCGGCGATCAAGGGGCCCGTGCCCTGCTGCGCCAGGAAACCGTGCAGCATATCGCCCTGCCCGGCCAGCGCGCGGTGACCGATTTGGACACCCCTGAAGCCTGGGCGCAGTGGCGCGCCGCGCAACGGCAGACGCAGCCTTAAGCCAGGCTGCTGTCCCTACACTCTTGGCAGAAAACAATAAGGGACAGCACCCAACGGTGCCGTCCCTCGTTTCATCCCTGTCACATCACCGATGCGCTTAGTGCACCAAGAGGCGGGCCTCGTGGCGCTTCAACGACCGGCGGGCAGAGCTGTAGGCGACGCGGCCTTGCTCTGACTTCAGCTCTGGAAACAGCTCAAAGACTTCGTTGCGCTGGGTATTATCCAACCCGCGCAGAGTTTGATCCCCGGGCTGGAAGCTCTCTGTCCAGGCACCATCCGACAGGACCACCTCATGCTGATCGAACATAAAGTGGATATAGGTCACCGAACTGGTCTCTACCGCGTCAATGCCCACCAGCCCCGTCAGGTGCTTGGCTGCGACCAGCACTTCACGGTCTTCGAAATACAGCGCGGTCTTATCATTAGCGACCAGCACCCGGTGATTGGGGCTGACCATCATGTCGCGTTCCGGCAGACCATTGCCCAGGGCACCTTCGCGGATCAGGATCGGCTGCAAATGCGCGGCCTGTTTCAGATCAGAACGTTCCAGGCTGCGGCTACCAAGCCAGCGGATCACCTGAATGCCATTGTCGCGGGTTATGACCCGATCGCCAACGACGAGATCTTCCACCCGGCGCTCACCTTCTGGGGTGGCGATCCGGGTTCCCGGTGTGAAACAGGGCACCACAACGGTTTCGATCTCATAGAAATTGGAGGTTCCGGTGATATCGCCGTCAGCGTTGAAGAAGGTCACCACGCCGTTTTCAGGGTTGGTATCGTCCAGTTCGACACTCAGGCTGCCGCCGGGGTTCTGGGCCTCGGCAGCGCCAGTCAGGTCCAAAACATCAACGTCGCTGTCATCGTCATCTTCGCCGCCGTAAACGATGTCGTTCTGGCTCAGCCCGGTGATAGTATCCGACCCGGTGCCGCCCAGGGCGGAATCCGCTCCGTCACCAGCGCCGAGATCGATCTGATCCAGACCTGCGCCACCATCGAGCACATCATCCCCCTGGCCACCCAGGATGGTGTCATCGCCCGTGCCGCCAGTCACACTGTCATCATCGATGCCGGCATCAATCATATCATTGCCAGCGCCACCGGAAATCAGATCGTCGTCGTCCTGGCCATAGATCACATCATCGCCAGCACCGCCGTCGATGGTATCCATGCCATTTGTAGGGTCTGGATCAACCGGCCGCCCATCAGAGCCATCATCAGTGATGTTCAGCCCATCCGGGAAGGCGGGATCAAGACCACCGTAGATGGTATCGTTTCCCGCGCCGCCGATCATACTGTCAGAGCCTTCGCCACCGATGATCAGGTCATCATCATCACCGCCATCAATGGTATCATCGTCGATACCGCCATCAATGGTGTCAAAGCCAGCGCCGCCTGAGATCAGGTCGTTGTCATCGCCGGTGGTGATCAGATCATCGCCGGCACCGCCATCGACGGTATCGCGATCATTGAAGGGATCAGCATCCGCAGGCACAAAAGGAATATTTGGCGTGGTGCCAGTATAACCATCAAACCCCCGGTCCGGCAGAGGTGCGGTGTCATCCGAAGAGGTGTCGATGACATCATCGCCCTCGCCGCCATCAACACTGTCAGAACCATCGCCACCAATCAGAGAGTCATCCCCGTCATTGCCAAGGATGATATCATCGCCATCGCCACCGTCGATTGTGTCATTGCCGGGCACAACAGAAGGCGGAGTACCAAGGGCGTCGAAGAAGACATCGCTAACCACCACGCTGCTAGAGATGTTGCCATCCTGGCTATGGGTGATCACAATCGATGTAACCGGTCCGGGAATGGTTACCAACATGGAGGTATCGGGATTGTCGTCACTGGTGAAGGTGTCGTCATCCTTGGCGGCGGCCGTGTCATAACCGGAAACAGCATCGGTATCTGTCATCGTCAGACCAGGGCCACCCGCCAGGTTCACCACCACCGGGTTTCCGGCCGCATCAAAGGCAGTAATATTGACCACACTGTCAGCATCGATATCGCTGACACGGAAAGAGACGTCACCAACCGGTCCCGAAAAATTCAGCTGATAGTCGGCGGTGCTTGCATCGGCACTGGTTGCAGCATTCAAGCCGCTTTGCGGATCTGCCGCCACACCGCCGGTGTTGATATTGCCAACAAACTGAGGCACATCGGTAAAGTCACTGGTCGGGGTGCCGGTGCTATTGGAAACCGAAAAATCAACGGTAACCGAGCCGGTATCCTGCGAGAATCCCGCCGTCAGGTCATCGCCGGGATCAACCGGGTCGCCACCATCTGGGTCAGGCGCAAGATCCCACTGGAACACTTCGCGGGTGCCACCACCGCCCACACCACCGGGAACATCCGTGTCGCCCTGCAGCACGTCGTCACCTGCGCCGCCGCTCAGGCTGTCTGCCCCGCCGCCACCATGTACGGTATCATCGCCAGCACCTGCAAGCACGGTATCATCGCCGCTACCGGCATTGACCAGATCATCATCGGGCCCATCAGCCGGGTTGATCGCATCGCCATTGTCGATACGGTCACCTTCAGGATCACCCAAGTAGCCGGTATCAATCAGATCATCGCCAGTGCTGCCTTCGACGACACCGTCGAGGCCACCGCCATTGTACTGCACAACATTGTCGTCCAGCACCGCAACATAGTCGATGCTGCCTTCAAAGGCATTGCCACCGTCACCATCGGCCCCAATGACGAAGCTATCTTCGCCATCCGCAGTCACATCAAGGGTCATGCCAACGACATCGTCGCCAGTGGTAAAACTGGTCCCCTGAGTGCTGTTTTCCACCACCAGGCTCACCCCGCCGGGGCTCCAGCCGTAAGAGACGGTCAGCAGATCACCCGCAGCAAAGAAACCGGGATCGGTTGCGAAATTCACTGTCTTGCCATCATCGGCATGACTCAGACTGACAACGCCCTCTTCGCTCACCCGAATGACAAAGCTCTCACCATCCGCATCATCCTGCGATGACAGCCCCCGGCTTACGACGGTTTGCTCACCGCTCCCCGGCATTGCGCTGGCCTTGAAAGAGGTGATCAGGGAACCGGTTGCGAGATCAAACGGAACATCCTGGTTGCCCGCGACGGTGAACTGGCTGCCATCGCCATTGCCCAGCATCCAGCCCCCCGCATAGGTCGTGCCGCCAGACCCGACGCCATCCTGGGCAATCCCATCGCCAAGTCCGCTGTCATCAGTGGTGTATCCCTCGCGAAAATCCCACAGACCAACCAGATTGGCCGAATACGGGTTGTCAAAATTGTCAGCCATCTCGTTCTCCTTATCGGTGTGGTGCCGCGTTAAACGCGCCCCGTCGCTCGAAGCGTTCAATCCGAAATAAAATCAACCGCAAAACCGCAGTTCCAAATTCATGCCCGAAGTTGAGGAGACAGCGCCATCTAGCCACGCGTTACGTGTTCTGTCCTGTACAATAGGACAGAGTGCGCCGGTTCAGGTTGTACGGAAATTGGATCAAACGTGAAGGCAGTTCACGTGGCGCCTTTGATAGCCGGTTGCGCCAGATCAAGTCTCGTAACACCCTAGAGAATATACCCCCCAAATGGGTATTTAATGAATAGCGGATGAATATATTTCAACAAAGAGAAAAAACCGTCAGAAATTTTAATAAATTGCCAGGCGACCCTAAAGCGGGCCCCAAACCGGCAAAGCCAACAGCAGGTAGAATGCCGAGATTGTTTTCAAATCAACACCAATGCAGCGCAAGATCGATAATATCACCCTGAAAAAGAGACAAAAGCCGCCAGGTCAGCGCAGGGCTGTTTCCAAATAGGCAACCTTCAGGCCCGGCCCACTTGCTAGGTCCAGCGAGACGGCGCGATATTCCCCCTAGCAAACGGATCACCAAACTGGAACCAATTCCACAATATACGAGGAACTGTTTCCCCTCAGAGAGACAACGGTTCGGGAATCGCATCACGATCCACATCGGGGGCGCATGGTTAATACCCGGCTTTTGGAAAATATCACTCCAACCGGTTTGCTTTGGTCCTGCCTATGATTAGCGCTTTTCGGTGTTCGGTGTTCGGTTTTATTTACAGGAAACCGGAATACAGGCGACTGCGGAAACCGAAGAAAAAGTAGGTGAGCCGCTGTCATCCTTGCTTGTCTACTGATCTTGCGAGCGACCTGACCGCAATGTCGATTGCTGCTCGTATTCTGACCTCGCCACAACAGGCATGTGCAAACCGGGTCGCTGTAATTCAGGAGAGACCGAAGCCGAAGTGCTTAGTCGCGCGTCAGGAAAATATTTATATACCCGAGGCCAATAACCTGAACACCAAATCGGCACAGTCATCCATATTAGCAAGGCAATGAATGAGGATGGTCAACGTGATTGGGTGAACACAGTTGGTCGTTGGTTGCGCCTGTTGGTTCAGCAAGCATTGACGGTGAATACCCCCACATCCAAATGCGTCTGCTCGCACCGCCTCAGCGTGGACACCGTAGAGATGAGTTTTAAAATGACAAGTGCGTTTGAGCGCCCCCGGCAGAAATGCCATCAACTTTTTAGTGGGCGCACCAAGGACAGCACCGGCGTTGAGTGTGCATACAGCGATTCATCAGGATTTGGGGGGGGGGGGGGGGGGGGGGGCGCGAAAATCAACAATGAGTTGATGTCAAGCGTCCACAAGATCTACGACGTTTCTGCGCTGTGGGCGCAATGAGGCTTGGTCTTGTGGTTCATGAGTGACAACAGTCACATCCGTTCCCGCCAGGCCGTCAGGATATAGCCGCGCACTGCTCCGAACACAGCGGCGAACAGATACCGTCCCAGATCCGAGGCCATGTGTCCGCGCGTCTCATGTTGGGCAACAGCACGCAGGTTCGGCCGCTCGAGCCACCGCAGCAGTTCATCGTTCGAGGTGCCATAGCCATCCGGCAGGCAAGACGCCGTCCGACGGCTCGGCGCGCCCAACTTCATTCGCTTGGCAACGGATGAGAACGCCTCCCTAAGCGGGCCGTCCTCCTTGCCCTTATGGATGCTCGCCAGGAGTTTCGCCGCTTCGACGACCTCGTTTCGCCAAGCCGATGAATCGTCTCGACCACGACTGATGCCGCTGCGCAGGTCCGGCATAGGCCCGATCACGTCACTGACCGTTCGCGTCAGGCCCGAGACGGCAATCTCGGCGCGCGCAGCCTTGCCCGCAAGGTCGGACCGAATTCCGACGATGATCACCCTGTGGCGCCGTTGCGGGACCCCGAACTGCTCGGCCCGCACGATGAAATCAGACGGTCGCCCTGCTTCTTGCAGGCTGGCTTTTCCATCTTCCACCCCGACCGTCATCAGCTCGTAGTGATGACCTTGGCCCGTACCAAGCGACGACAAATCTTCCATCAGCATCTCGAAGACAAGTCGACTTTCGACAGTCGAAGACAGCATGCCCTTGACGTTTTCCATCACGAAAGCGGCGGGACGAAGCCTGTCGAGCACGCGGATGTACTCTCGGAACAGGTAGTGCCGCCCATCCTCTTCAGGCACATAGCCGATCTTGCCCTTCGCCCGGGCGCGCCCCACCAGGGAATAAGCCTGACAGGGCGGTCCGCCGATCACAATCGTATCGTCATAGTTTTTTGCGTAGCTTTTCGATGGCACCGTCAATCGCCGTCGCAGCAGCCTCAGTGCCGAGTTCGAGTGCACGAGCCTCATCAATGGCAAGCTGCCACGCTTCGGCGTCGACTGCTGACCAATCCGGCTCGGGGACAAGCCCTGCATGGAAATCGATGAACTGGTCGGGCAAGGTGCCGTGAAGAGCCTGGTATTCACGAAGGAACGCGCGCAGCTTCAGGGTGCGATGGGCCGATGCCTCCTTCTCGACCGAGATGCCGATCCGGAACGGCGCATGTCCGTCCTCGACGAGGGAGGCAAAGCCCTCGCCAAGTCCGCCTGGACCGGCGAACAGATCGACAATGCCGAAAGTGGCTGACAAATCAGGCTCCTGACGAAATTCATTCAGTCGGTGTATACTAGGTTCCAGATCGAAGACCAGGGTGCATGTGACCGATATCGTAGACAAACAGACCCGCTCCCGGATGATGGCCGGGATCAAGGGGAAGGACACGAAGCCCGAACTGGTGCTTCGGCGGGCACTTCATGCGCGCGGCTTCCGTTACCGGCTGCATTCGAAAAATGTCCCCGGGCGACCTGACCTCGTGTTTCCGAAGCATCACGCAATCGTCTTCGTGCATGGCTGTTTCTGGCACCGCCATGAGGGCTGTCGTTACACAACCACTCCATCGACGCGATCCGAGTTCTGGCAGGCGAAGTTCGACGCGAATGTAATCCGAGACGCCGCCATACGGGACCAGTTGATAGAGGCAGGATGGAGGGTCGCAACGGTGTGGGAGTGTTCACTGCGCAAGACCGACCAATTGGCGGCAACGGTTGGGCTTCTCAGAACCTGGCTGCTCTCGGACAACGGGCAGCTTGAAATTGGCGAAAAGGATATCAAGCATTCTGAGTGATCTATACTCTGCAGACTGCGCTGAAGACCAAGATGCGCTGACTCTATCTGCAGCCGCGCGCCTGATCTCGAAAAACGGCGTAGTCACCCATCATCTCGAGGACGGCCGATCCGTCCGGCAGCATCGCCAATTCTTCGGCCGCCCGCGCCTGTAACTCCCTGCTGTATTCCACGACCGGCGGACATGCCGCCAAGCCGTTCGCTTCAAAACCCGCCGTCGCGCAGCCGGTCAACCAGTTCGTCGCGATTGCGAGGACGACGAGCCGCCGCCTCCAGCATTCGGCGTTGAATATCATTGGCTTTCTCCGTGGTTTCGAGACGTTCAGCAATCCGCCCGACGTGCTCGCCGGAACGGCGGATTGAAAGCAGGAACAGGACGATGGCGACAGCCATAGCTCCATAGCGCAAAGCGGCCCGCGCCGATGAGCTGGCGGCGATCCCGCCGAGAATGCTGGCGATCATCTCTGCCCCCGTTTCCAGTCATCCAAGCGAGCGTAGATCGTGAGCGCGATCCCCCCGAGAGCCACCGCGATGAACACCCAGCGAAGCGTATCGAGGTAGGGCACCAGCGGCAGGACGGCGGACTGGGTCTCGGCCAGGACGCTCTGCGCGACCTCGACCCCGGCTGAAAGGCATGTGGATGGGCGGCGTGCCCCCGCTGGGCTACGAGGTGAAAGACCGCAAACTGATCATTAAGGAGGCCGATGCCGCCAATGTGCGCTGGATCTTCGACCGGTTCATCGAAATCGGCTCGGGCACGGAACTGGCGCGGGAACTGGCGTCACGGGGCATCCAGACCAGCCGTGGCAATCGGATCGACAAGAAATACCTATACCGCCTGCTGAACAACCGCGCCTACATCGGCGAGGCCGTCCACAAGGGCGACAGCTATCCCGGCGAGCATGATGCCATCATCGACCGCGCGAACTGGGACAAGGTCCATCGCATACTTACCGAAAGCCCCCGTAAGCGTGCCGCCCGCACACGCGCCGACACTCCTGCGCTGCTGAAAGGTCTGCTCTTCGGTCCCGATGGCGCCGCCTTCTCGCCGACGCATATACGCGAACTGGCTAGTCATTCACTCGTCGAGATGGCGCCAGTCGAAAAAGAGGGATTTCGTTGGACTGAAGCCGCAGAAATCCGCCCCTCAGAAACTGAATGGAAGCCGAGCAACCTTCGAGTTGGAGAGGAGTTTGAGGCCGTACTATCCAGTGACAAAGTATAGCTCCGGGTGCACCGCACAGGGGTGCCCGGTGGCTTTGACTCAAAGGAGGACGGAACAAGAGAAACTTGCATTTGTGCCGCATGACATAGGTGTTTCGACGACAGTTCCGTTTGGCATCCGCGTGGCCGCTCCAAACGGACCGAAGCTATACCGAGAAGTAGCCATTGGATTTCCGATACTTATAGCTATTCACCGAAACCGTCACAGTCATCAGGTCCGGAGAATATTGGTGCAGAGAGAACGCTTTGAGCACTCTGCCTTCTAGGGCCGGTGCTCAGCCCCTCCCCCATAACCCTTGAATATAACGGAAAAATCCGACCGCAGCCGGATCGGGAGAACGCTTACGCGAGGGCAAGTGGCGGAGAGACAGGGATTCGAACCCTGGAGACGGTCTCCCGCCTACACACTTTCCAGGCGTGCGCCTTCGACCACTCGGCCACCTCTCCGTTGGTCGGACTTTTGACCGATCAGAAACGGAAATGCAAGGCCCGTTCTTGCAAAAATGTCATCTTTTTCAAAACCTTTTTCAATCAACAAGATGCAGGTAGATGCGGCGGTTCTGCTTGCCCTTTTTTTCCATCTTTCCGATGCGGATTTGGCCTATTTCAGCGCTGCGTTTTACATGGGTCCCGCCACAGGGTTGCAGGTCCACCTGCTCGGCACCGCTGCCGATCCGCACCAGACGGATGAGCCCGGCTCCGCGCGGAGGTGAGACTGACATGGTTTTCACCAACTGCGGCTTGGCCTCCAACTCCGCCTCGCTAATCCAGCTTTCGGTGACTTCCAGATTCCGGTTGATCAGCTCTTGCAACTGATCCTGCAGCGCCTGCTTGTCAGCAGAGACTTCGGGCATGTTGAAATCAAGTCGTCCCTTGCTGGCGGTGATCGCCCCGCCCGAGACCTCAAAGGGGACTGCAACCGACAACAGATGCAGTGCTGTATGCACCCGCATATGGCCATAGCGCCGCTGCCAGTCCAGCTGTTGGCTTACCTCGGTGCCAATGGGTGGACGCGGGTCATCGGTGGCGCAGATCAGGACCGCGCCCCCAGCCGTGCCCTTGACAGTGTTGTTAACCCGGCAGGTGCCAGTCGCCCAGCCAAGACGGCCAGTATCGCCCGGCTGGCCGCCGCCGGTTGGGTAAAACAGGTTGCGATCCAGCACCAAGCCGCCATCCGGCAGATGCGCTATCACACGGGCCTGCGCCTCTTGCAGATAGGCATCCTGACCATATAGTGCGGCACTATCGGTCTGCATCTGCCTCTCCATTGCTGTCTGCAGTTTCCTCGGATGGGGTGCCTTGCAGATCGCCCAGATCCGGTTGCACCGCCTGCCCGCCGGCCACAGGGGCGGGCTGACCGCCCGTTGTCTCTGGTGCGCCTGCGCCTCCGGTCAGAACCTCTGGGTTGCGCAGCCACAGATCGCGCTGAGCAAAAGGAATTTCGATCTCTTCTGCCGCAAAGCGGGCCGCAATTTCATAGTTGAGATCAGATTTCACCGTCAAGACCCAGTTCACATCGCGCAGGATGGCACGAATTTCAAAATCAAGACTATCGGCGCCAAACCCCTGAAAGATCACATTGGGCGGCGGGTTCATCAGCACCATCGGATGCGACTGCGCAATCTCCTTCAAGATGGTTTCAACCCGGCGCGGATCGGTGCCATAGGCAACGCCCACCGGTACGATCACCCTGCCAACCGTATTGCCACGGGTATAATTGGTTACCGTCCCGGTGATCAGATCCGAGTTTGGTACAATCACATCGCTGCGGTCAAAGGTCTCAATCCGGGTGGAGCGCACCGAAATATCGCGCACATATCCCATCAGACCGCCAACCTCGATCCAGTCGCCTTTGGAAATCGGGCGTTCCACCAGCAGGATAATCCCAGAGACAAAATTTGACACGATGGTCTGTAGGCCAAAGCCGATCCCGACAGAGAGCGCACCGGCAACAATGGCCAAGGATGATAGATCCAGCCCCGCCATGGAAATGGCCACCAGCGCGGCCAGGAAAACCCCGACATAGCCGACACCGGACACAATGGCATTCTGTCCGCCCGGGTCGATCTTGGTTTTTGGCAGCAAAGATGTGCGCAGGTTGCTTTGCAACAGGCGGGTGGCACCATAGCCGATGGCAAAAACCACCACAAAGCTCAGAAAGACGACAGGGGAAATCCGGGTATCGCCAAGCTGGAACCCCGCCAGAAAGCGCGACCACAGTTCGGTCAAATCAGCAACCCGGCCGCCCCAGATCAGCGCCACAACCGGCACCGCCAGCAACGTCAAAACAAAGCCAATGGCCACAGTCGCCAGGGAGTCATGCGCGGCAGCCCCCTGCCCTGACGCCCAGGCATAGAGATCGGCGAAAAAGCGCCGCAGCAAGACCAGCGCCGCGAACAGAGCCAAGGTTGAGATCGCTGGGTAAATCATGGCTTCGGCGGCATTAACATAGCCCACCGCGGCCAGGATCGGGGCCACGACCCCAAGGAAATGTACAATACGTCTGAGAACAGAAAGTGCACGGTTGGCCCCAACTGCCACCCGTTTTTCTCCGTCCTGATCTACCTCCGCTTCGGAGGTGGCGACATTAGCCCGCCCAATCCAGTTCAACCGGTAGAGCCCCAAGGCGGCCACAAGGATCAGCGGAAAGGACAGAACGGCACGGCTTTCAACCGAGGAATTTTCCAGCAGATAGAACTGGTTCAATGCATCCTGCGACACGAGAACAAATGCCAGAGCATCGACAATCAGACGCGATTCTCCGGGCCGCCCCACTGTGCCAGACACGTCAGAGCTATCCCGTCGGGCAACAAAAACCTGCTCGCCCAACCAGTGAAAGGTCAGAATGAGAAAGGCCCAGCCCGGCACATTCTCCAGCATCAAGGTGCCACGCAGCCCCAGAATACCCGAGATCTCCACCGCCGCTACCAGCACAACGATCCCCAAAAGCGGCAGGATCACCTGCAAGAGCGAGACAACAAAGGTCCAGACACCGGTGCCACGCGCCCCAAGCTGGCGCAGATACTCCCCCATGCGGCGGGCCCAGGGACGACCGCGCAGGATCAGAAAGCCACCTATCAGGACCAGCGCCAGAATGGCCGGCAACCGGTTAGAGATCCGCTCGATCGTGGTATCGTTGCTAATCTGTGCCTTGGTTTCATGCCAAAAGGTAAGCCCGGCATGCGAGAGTGCCAGCAGAGCGCCCGGCCAAAGCTCGGGGTTCAGGGGGGATGGCCCGCGCTCCAATAGGTACCGAGTACGCCGCTCACGAATGATCGTGTCGATTTCGCCGATCAACCCATCCGCCCGGCTATAGGCCTCTTGCGCGATCATGCGGGGCACCTTCAGCGTGTTCAGCTGAACAGTCAGATTTTGTCGCAGATTGGCAATGTCTTCAGGTTCGCTCTCACCCTCTGCCGGGGCGGCCCCCAGGGCCGATATCTGCCCCTCGAGCGTTTCAATACGCTCAACATTATGGCCTTTTACATCCTGGAACTTTTGCCGATACTGGGTCAGTTCCTTGCGCAGTTTTTCAAAGGCCGCACTAGAGGCGCGCCCCGCATCAATGGCCTGTTCGGCCCTCACGGCGGCCTTTTCCCATTGATTAAAATAGCTGCGTTCTTCTGAGCGCACCTGCGCCAAAACCTGCCCGGCGCAGAGCATCAGAATCAGCGCAAGAGCAACAAACCAGCCAATAAAACGCTGTGCACTCGCGGTCCAAAATGTTTGAGGCCGCAAAACTGCGACCTCAGAGATAGAGCGGGGAGATGGGCGGGAAACGCGGGTCATACGTCCTCAAAAACACCTGGAATAGAGGCTGGTATATGGGTCATCCAATCCGGCACCGGCAGCTCTTTTTCCCGCAGGAAATCTGGATTGAACAGCTTGGATTGATAGCGGGTACCATAATCACACAACACGGTCACAATGGTATGCCCCGGCCCCATGTCCTTGGCCATCCGCACAGCCCCGGCGATATTGATCGCCGAAGAGCCGCCAAGCACCAGACCTTCATCATGAAGCAGATCAAAGACAAAGGGCAGCGCCTCGGTGTCGGTAATCTGGTAATTGAAATCGGGCTTGAACCCTTCCAGGTTCTTGGTGATCCGCACCTGGCCAATGCCTTCGGCAATCGAAGACCCCTCCATCGCGATTTCACCAGTGGTATAATAGGAATACAGCCCGGCGCCCATCGGATCTGCCAGGGCAATCTTCACGCCTTTAGGCTGCAGCGCCTCGGCGACGCCCGCCAGGGTGCCACCGGACCCAACCGCACAGGTAAAGCCGTCAACCTTGCCGTCGGTCTGTTCCCAGATTTCGGGGCCGGTGGTTTCAACGTGGGATTGCTTGTTTGCAACGTTATCGAACTGATTGGCCCAGATCGCGCCGTTTGGCTCTGTCTTGGCCAGTTCTTTTGCCAGACGTTCGGAATAGCGCACAAAATTGTTGGGATTGCGATAAGGTGCCGCTGGCACCTGTACCAATTGCGCGCCTGCCAGACGCAGCATATCCTTCTTTTCCTCGGATTGGGTTTCCGGGATCACGATCACGGTCTTGAAGCCCATCGAGGCGCCAACCAGGGCCAGGCCAATACCGGTATTTCCGGCAGTGCCTTCGACAATAGTGCCGCCTGGCTTCAGCTCGCCACGGGCAATGGCATCCCTGATGATATAGAGCGCGGCACGGTCCTTGACCGACTGTCCGGGGTTCATGAACTCCGCCTTGCCGAGAATTTCACATCCGGTCTCTTCGCTGACGCGGTTCAGACGGATCAGCGGAGTGTGGCCAATGGCGTCGGCCAGATCGCGTGCAATGCGCATGGTATCCCTTTCGATCATTCCCCCAAGATGTAACCAAGGGGGCAGGCCTTCACAAGATGCGAAGGTGCCTTAGCGCGCCGCAGCTCGCAGCCTTTCACGGTGGCGTGACAGCCAGAGCGCGGCTGTCACCAGCGGCATGTCCTGGTAGCTATGGTTGTCGACCCCCTGCATCAAGTGGTCAAAATCAAGAATTTCGCTGCGCAGATCTTCGTTTTCACCCGCAACACCGCCACCACCGCGAATGTCAGAAAGGTCCGTAATCCCGACGAATATATGAATAAACTCGCCCGATGCGCCACTAGAGGGATAGGCATGGGTCACCACCTCCAGCCGTGAAATGGTGACGCCGGCCTCTTCGTCCGCCTCGCGCCGGGCGGCCTGCTCGGGCGTCTCTCCGGGATCAATCAACCCGGCGACAGGTTCCCACATCCAGGGGCGCTTTTCCCCTGCGATGTAGGTTGCGGCGCGAAACTGTTCCACCAGCAGCACCTGATCACGCAGCGGATCATAGGGCAGCACCACAGAAGCCCGCCCCACCAGCGCCACCCCCCGGTTCACGACCGGGCTCATGGAACCGTCATAGCGACGGAACTGCAGATCCATTTCCTCCATCGCAAAGAAGTTCACATAGGCGCGCTTATGCGCCTTGACCTGCACATCTCGCAACAGGTCGTGCGCCGGATCCTCGGGCCGGGCCTGCGCCGCCAACCAGGCTGCCGCCCGCCTGCGGATCGCGGGGAACGACCTGCGCATATCCCGCGCCGAGACCCGCCCGCGATAGGCCATCACCTCTTCTGCAGCCCGCAGCGTCAAGGCCCCCGATTGCGCCACCCAGGTCGCCAGATCCCAGGGGGCACCCGGCCGCCACTGCCCCGGCGTCGGGAAATAGACCTGCGCGCTAACCTGTTCGCCGCCGGGTAGGCAGACCGTGATCGACCGAAGCGCATAGTCATAACCGCCCTCGTAATAGTCAAGCGCCGCCAGATTCTGCGCCGTCAGCCCCCGCACCAAGATCCCCTGTGCGCTCTGCCCGGGGGCAGTGGCGATCATCGGAAAGATCTGGTCCTGCACGGCGAAAACCGCGTGATCTGCGAGGGTCACTTCGGTAACGTCAAGGTCACCGCCCACGCGCCCTAAGACCAGTTCCAGCAGCGGCCGATAGCGCAGCGTGCCGTAGAAAAATAGATCAACCACGTCCTTTAACCCATTGTTAAGGTGCATTTATGACCAGCGCTTATGCGCATACTCGGCCAATATCCCCGCCAGACAGCCGCCAATCACCAAGGGCAATAGAACCGCAGGTGTCGCTATCTGAAAGAAAAACTCGATCGATAGGGTGAAGATCGCCAGCAGCGCGTCAAACGGGCCACCATAGCGGTTGCGCATGGCCCGGTCGAACATCTCCCAGGCGCCCTGGATGAACAGCGCCCAAAGCACCATTACCGCCATCCCGGTCAGCCCGTTGTTCAGCGCCGGCACCAACCCATGGCCAACCCGCCGCCCCATGTAGATCCAGCCCGTCAGCAGGCCCAGCACCACGTTGACATGGAAGAAATAGCCAGGGTCGGTTTCCTTTGGCATATCAGCAATCACTTGGTCAGAAACGAGATAGGCGAGCAGCGCCAGAACAATGGCTGCGGTCAGGCGGGCAGTTGTGGGCATTGGCGTCTCTGTCCTTGGAGATCTAAGGTTTCGCTGTTGTCAGGGCAGTTGAACCAGGGGAGCAAAGCGAACCTGTCTCGGCCTCCTGTCTTGGCTCAGCGATGTTTTACTACACTGAAATGAGCCCTGTGATGTTTGGCCCGTTATAGCACCTGATCCAGCACCTCGATCAGTTTAGCAATCTCTTCGACGCTGGTGTAATGGGTGAAGCTCAACCGCAAGACACCCTCGCCGGGGTCCACCCCCATCGCCGAGAGCGCCCGCCCGGCGTAGAAATCGCTGCCGCCTGCCATTATGCCATGCGTGGCCAATTGGGCCGCGACGGCTTCCGCCGGACGGTTCAACGCCAGTGCCACGGTCGGTGCCCGCTGGGCTGCGTCACTTGGGCCAAGCAGCCGCAGATCATTGCGGGATTTCACCGCATCCAACAGCGGTTGCAACAGTGCGATCTCATGGCTGCGCATCAGATCATGGACAAAACCGGCCCGTGCCGCTGCCCCGCTGTTGGGGCCGCCATGATGATCACATAGCGCATCAAAATAATCTGCCATGCCTGCACTGGCCGCCACCTGCGCATGATCCGGCCCTGCCGGGGTGAACCGTTTGTAAAGTACGTCGCCGTTGAAATGATGCGCCTGATTGGGCAGAAATTGCCCCAATTCGCGCCGCATCACCATCAGCCCTTGATGCGGGCCAAAGGTCTTATAGGCAGAAAACAGATAGATATCCGGCCCCAGATCCGCCACATTGGGCAGCCCATGTGGCGCATAGGACACCCCGTCAACACAGACAAAGGCACCTGCAGCATGGGACATTGCAGTGATCTCGGTCACCGGATTTATTTCCCCAACCACGTTGGAACAATGGGGAAAACAGACCAGCCGCACCTTTTCATCCAACAGCACCTCCAGCTTCGCCGGATCCAGGTGCCCGGTCTGCGGGTCGATCTGCCATTCGCGGATCTCGATTCCGTCCTCGGCCAGACGCCGCCAGGGGCCGGTATTTGCTTCGTGATCTTGGTTGGTCACGACAATGGCCTCGCCCGGGCGTAGCATCTGGCGAAAGGCCTGGGCCAGAACATAGGTGTTCTGGGTTGTTGATGGGCCAAAGCTCAGCTCATCTGTTGCCACCCCCAACATTGCCGCCAGCCGCTGACGCGCTTCATCCATTTCGGCACCGGCCGTTATGGACGGTTCATAGGGCGCATAGGGCTGCACCTTGCGCTGAGTGTAATATCGGGTCAGCCGATCAATCACCTGGCAACAGGTATAAGAACCACCTGCATTTTCAAAAAAGGCCTTCCCCCGCAAACTTGGTTCTTGAAAGGCAGGAAACTGCCCGCGTACGAAATCAATATCCAGCGCCATTAATGCTCTCCCACTATTCTTGGCAAAAGAGATGCAGGTCTATGGGCGGGAGGTCAAGGCTGGCGGGAACTCTCTGTCTGGAGATACCGGCATTCTTGCCGTCGGGCGATGAAAGACTGGCCACCGGAGGTCCGGGGCCAATCACAGGCTGGCCAGGGGCAGGCAGCAGCTGCTTCACCTGCCCGACTTGCCCCCCTTTATCTGTAGCCTGTCGCCGCAGTTGCAACTTGCTGCCCCTGCCCGGCCCATATCAGGGTCTACCACTGCGCAGGCCGCTCAGGCATTTACATCCACCACAATGCGCCCCTTGATCTGCCCCTTCAAGATATCTGCGCCCAGTTGTGGCAGATCCGACAGAACGGCCGGTTTCACCATCTCATCCAGCCGGTCCAGCGGCAGATCCGTTGCCAGCCGCGCCCATGCACGGGTCCGATTGCCGTAGGGCTGCAACACGGAATCGATGCCCAGCAAATTCACCCCGCGTAACAGAAAGGGAATCACGGTTGCCGGCAGCGCCGCACCACCGGCCAGCCCCACCGCCGCAACTGACGCACCATATTTCATCTGCCCCAGCACCCGCGCCAGCATCTCCCCCCCCACAGCATCAATGCAACCTGCCCAGGTCTCGCTTTCCAGTGGGCGCTTCACCGTCTCATTCAGCTCTTCGCGTGGCACAATCCGGCTGGCGCCAAGCCCCCGCAGGTAGTCTTCGGTTTCAGGTCGCCCTGTCACCGCCGCCACCTCATAGCCAAGATGGGCCAGAATTGCGGTCGCAACCGATCCAACCCCGCCCGCAGCGCCAGTAACCAGAACCGGCCCCCGCCCCGGTGTAAGCCCGTGGTCCTCCAGCGCCATAATGGCCAGCATGGCCGTGAGCCCAGCCGTACCCACTGCCATGGCCTGGCGGGGGTCCAGCCCAGCGGGCAGCGGCACCAACCAGTCGGCCTTTACCCGCGCCTTCTGGCTGTAGCCGCCCCAGTGGGCCTCTCCGACACGCCAACCGGTCAGGACGACCTTATCCCCCGGCTTGAAGCGTTCATCATCGCTGGCCTCGACAGTGCCAGCAAAATCAATACCCGGCACATGCGGATAGCGACGCACCAATCCGCCCCCCTTCGGGCTCAGACACAGGCCATCCTTGTAGTTCACGGTCGAATATTCCACAGCCACAGTGACCTCCCCCTCGGGCAGCTGATCCAGGCTGATCTGCTCGATCGCAGCGGACCCAAGGCCGCTGTCTGTGTCTTGGCGTAGGATAAGGGCATTGAACATGTGATTTTCTCCTGATTTTTCGCGCCACCTGTACTTGGCAACATAATTGGCATTACAGAGTCTACGGACCAGTCGCATCCGCGCGCATCAATTGTCTGACATTTATTGAAATCTGTGCCATACCCTTTAATGTCTGACAATTGATTTTTGCACGCTGCACCGCTATTTCCTCCCCAACCCCAGCCTCCGCACGCCAAAGAAAAGCCCCCGAAGGAGGCAGCACATGAAGATCAACCCACAAAGCCGCGACGACCTATCGGCCCAGATTGCCAAGGCGATCAAAGATGCCATCATCCAGGGCGATCTGATCGTTGATGCGCGCCTACCTTCAGAGGCCGAGCTCTGCGCGCAGTTTCAGGTCTCTCGCCCCACCGTGCGCGAAGCCCTCAAACGGCTGGCGGCACAGTCGCTGATCCGTACCCAGCGTGGTGCCACCGGGGGGGCCTTTGTCAACCGGCTCAATTTTAAGGATGCCTATGCGCAGCATATCACCACCTCAACCCTACTGCTAAGCATGAACGCCGTCAGCTTTGAAACGGCCTGCGAAGCGCGCTATGCGCTTGAACGGGCCTGCGCCCCACTTGCAGCCCACAGACGCAAGGCAGAGCACCTGGCGATCATGCAGGCAGAAATTCAACACCAAAGCCAGCCAGATCTGTCGGATGCGGCCTTTTGCGCCTCGGATGTCGCCTTTCACCGCGCCCTGGTGGATGCGGCCGCCAACCCGGTGCTCTCCTACCAGCTGGCCGGCGCTGTCGAGGCCATGCAACCCTTGATGAACATTGTAACATTTTCGGCCCGCGACCGGGCAAAAATTATCGCCCTGCATATCCGGATCGCGGATGCCATCGCAGCGGGCAACGGCTTAGCGGCTGACAGTGGTCTTGTTCAGCTTGAACAGGAAACCCTTTTTCTGGCCAAAACAATCTTCGACGCGCGCTCCGCCTGATCGCAGCCGCCCCCCCCCTTTGCCCCCTTGTCTTTCTGCCGTATTCATTTGGCACCAAATATCCCGGGGGCGCCGGTGCTCCGCACCGGCGGGGGCTGGCCCCGTTTCTGCGCGGCCTATTTTTGCTGCAGACAGAAAACCGCAACCGCAAACAAAAAATGCTGCATCCCTACTTCAAATCCCCCCGGTATTGGCCTATATATTAGATGTTCCCTCGGGAACTATGGACATAAATGCGCTCGTAATACACGGATCGGACCCGGGGGCGGTACCCGGCGACTCCACCAAACATGCTTCATTTGGGCATCATGGGGTCGAAACAGGATCGACGGACGTCTAAAGGGGTTAGCTTTGTCTCGGCTGTCTGCCACCGTTATCGGCGAAAACTGTACAATTGCAAATGACAATCGTGCTCCGGTAGCCCTGGCTGCGTAAGCAGTTCGGAAAACCGAAAATTAAGTCCTTATGCCTAGCAGCGTAAGGCGGGGTTCGCAGGTACCTGGCAACAGAAACCTGCACTTCCCCCCAAGAAAAGTTGCTAAATCGGTTTGTACCGCCGACTCTTGCATGGCCTGCCCCCTTTGGTTCAGACCGTGGCAGGCTTTGGGCTGGACTTGACGACAGCGATGTTCTTTACCCAAACGCGATGGGCACTGGGATGAAGAACATGACAACAGTATCTTGGCGGCAGATGTGGCGGGTCTTTGGCCATATCGGCTTGTTGAGCTTTGGTGGCCCGGCCGCCCAGATCGCAGTGATGCACCGAGAACTGGTCGAAGAGCGCCCCTGGCTGGACGAAGACAGCTTCCTGCGCGGACTGTCCTTTTGCATGTTGCTGCCCGGCCCCGAAGCCATGCAGCTGTGTACCTATACAGGCTGGCGGTTGCGCGGCACGGTCGGCGGGCTATTGGCCGGGCTCTTGTTTGTTCTACCCGGTGCCTGTGTCATTGCGCTACTGGTCTGGCTCTACGCTCAGTTTGGCAGTGTCCCAGGTGTGCAGGCCGCCTTTCTTGGCGTCAAAGCCGCAGTTGTGGTCATCGTATTGCAAGCACTGTGGAGATTGAGCCATAAGGCCCTGAAACGGCACCAGGATTGGTGGCTGGCCGGATTGGGCTTTATAGCGCTCTTTGCCTTTGGGCTGCCCTTTCCAGTGGTGATCCTTGCTGCCGCAGTCTGGGGGCTGTGCCGCCCGGCCCCGCCCTTTTCCGCCCCCCCTGCCGCGCCATCCCTTGCCCCTCCTGCCGCGCGCCACAACACAACCACCCAGAGCCTGCGCAGCCTTGTGATCTGGGGCACGCTTTGGCTGCTACCGCTGGTGCTGCTTAGCCTTGCAGGCGCAGAGTTTCTTGCCGGAATCGGCTGGTTCTTCGCCAAGCTCGCCGTGGTCAGTTTTGGCGGCGCTTATGCGGTGCTCGCCTATATGAGCCAGGCGGTGGTGCAACAGCATCACTGGATCAGCGCCGGTGAGATGATTGATGCCCTGGGTTTGGCAGAGACCACGCCGGGACCGCTGATCCTGGTCACCCAGTTTGTCGCCATGCTGGCCGGGTTGAAACAGGGCGGCGTTGCGCTCTTTCTTGCCACGGGGATCACTGCACTCTGGGCAACCTTCATGCCGTGTTTCCTGTGGATTTTTGCCGCAGCGCCGCATGTGGAACGCCTGGCCGCGCAACCACGGCTGGCCTCAGCGTTGGAATCCATCACCGCCGTGGTCACCGGGGTGATCTTCAATCTCATGATCTGGTTCACCCTGCATGTGCTGTTCCAACAGGTCAGTGTGCTGGGCTCCGGCCCGCTTGCCATGCCCTGGCCCAGCCTGCACAGCTGGGATCCGACGGCGGCGTTGCTGGTTCTGGCTGCGCCTCCCCTGGCATATCTGCTCAAAGGGCGCCTGTTCTGGCTCTTGCTGATCATGGCTGGCCTCGGCCTCGTAGTGCACGCGGCCAGCCAGGGATTAGCCGCGCTAGGATGAGCGCGGTATGGGCCGACGGGTTAACGGGTAGATCCAGTCCGGGAACGCCCCCTAGGCCCCCAAAAATATTTACAAAACTAGTAGGGCTGCCCTTTAGTTTCTGCTAGAATTCACTATGCTGGTGCAGCAATTTAACAAGGGTGGCTTTCATGTCGCGTCAAATCGACTACGGAAATCTGATGCACACCGCCATGCGCGGCCTCATTCGCACCGTCCTGCAGGAAGTCGCGGACAAAGGCCTGCCGGGCAACCATCACTTCTTCATCACCTTTGACACCACCCATCCAGACGCCCAACTGGCGGATTGGCTGCGTGATCGCTACCCAGGTGAAATGACCGTGGTGATGCAGCATTGGTATGACAATCTTGAGGTTGGGGAAGATGGTTTTGGCATCACCCTGAACTTTGGGGATGCGCCAGAGCCGCTGTATATTCCCTATGACTCAATCGCGACCTTTGTTGATCCATCGGTGGAATTCGGGCTTCGTTTCGAATCTGCTGAAGATGACGATGATGACGATGACGACCCTCTGGGTGAAACCGGTGAGGATCACGACGACGAGCCGCCCACTTCCTCTGAGGGGGAAGTGGTGTCTTTGGACAGTTTTCGCAAAAACTAATTCCCTACGGCCAGGGCTTGGCGCGCTACAGCGCTGATAATACAAGGCGAAATCACGCCGCCTTGTCACCCCGGACTGCACCATCACCAATTGCGCGGACAATGCCCCATCTGCCTATGAACCATGCCCGCGAGGCATGGTTTTTATTTGCCGGAAAGCGAATTTCTATCGGCAAGTTCCGCCCCAAGATGGGTTCAGCAACCTATTGGCGCAACAAATCAACCTCAATCTGGCGCAGAGCAACCCCATTGCGATGCGACCGGAACACCAGATGCAATCCAGTCTCTGTGAGACTGCGATCATATTGCTGGATCTCGTAGTCGCCATTGGGATGGATGAACATAGAAAACACCGTCAGTACATCCCCCGTTAGGCGGGCCCAGACATAGGGGCGCCCCTTCATTGGGTCGTGCTGTTCGGCATGGCCAAAGAGGTCGCGCTGCATCGCAGCGGCAAAGATCCCTTCGCGATCACTTGGTAGAAAGGAGACGTCATAGGATTTGACCTTGCGCCGCCCGTCTTCCTGTTCACTGATGGTTGTCCACTGGACAGAAAAGCCCTTGCCAGATTCTGCGATTTCAACGGTGATGCCGCGTTCAATCTCTTCACCCGTCGCGGTTTCGAACGTCGCCGTGCCGCTGTAGCGGCCAAAGAAGTCCTCGACCTCATGCGCTGAAAGCGGCGTTGCCAGCAGCAGGACAATAGCGGTAATCCAAGCCAGCCAAGGCCCCAAGGGGCCAGTCACAGCCCGCCCCGGTTCGGACAATAGCCCGGGCCCGACATGCAGCGGAGGATTGGATACAACGGTATGGTTCACATGGATCCCCTGTTTCAAACATACGCAGCTACGCATCACCAGTGTAAAGATCTGCGCCCATCTGGCAATAACCGCAAACCAACAAGACGCCGCATCCGGCGAAACTGGGCGCATTTTTTCTGTTCCCCTGCCGATGATTGGCTATGATGCGCGCAACTGGCCAATTGCGTCGCGCCGATGCAGAGGATAAATGGCATGCAACCGCATACCAGACCACGCATAGACTGCATATAGACTGAGAGAGAGACAAGATGTCCGATACCCGTACCGAAACCGACAGCTTTGGCCCACTAGAAGTCCCCACAGACAAATATTGGGGTGCTCAGACCCAACGCTCTATCATGAATTTCCCCATCGGCTGGGAAAAGCAGCCCACCGCCATAGTGCGCGCGCTGGGAGTGATCAAACAGGCCTGTGCCATGGCCAACAAAGCCTCAGGCAAGATGGAGCCACGCATCGCCGATGCGGTTATTGCCGCTGCTGGCGAAGTCATCGATGGCAAGTTTGACGATAACTTCCCGCTGGTGGTCTGGCAAACCGGCTCTGGCACCCAGTCCAACATGAACTCCAACGAGGTGATTGCCAACCGCGCCATCGAGATGCTGGGCGGCGTAATCGGATCCAAGGACCCCGTCCACCCCAATGACCACTGCAATATGGGGCAATCATCAAACGACACCTTCCCGACCGCGATGCATATCGCGACCGCCATGTCGGTCCGCGACGTGCTGCTGCCCGGCCTGAAAAAACTGGCGGAAGGTCTGGAAGCCAAATCCGACGAATTCAAAGACATCATCAAGATCGGCCGCACCCATACCCAGGATGCCACGCCGCTGACACTGGGCCAGGAATTTGGCGGCTATGCCCACCAGATCCGCCAGGGCATTGCCCGCGTCGAGCTGGCCATGCCCGGCATCTATGAACTGGCGCAGGGCGGCACCGCGGTTGGCACGGGTCTGAACACTCAAAAGGGCTGGAGCGAGACTGTAGCGGCCAATATGGCCGAAATTACAGATCTGCCTTTTGTCACTGCCCCCAACAAATTCGAAGCCCTGGCCGCCCATGATGCCATGGTCTTCCTGTCGGGTGCTCTCGCGACTATCGCAGGCAGCTGCTACAAGATCGCGAGCGACATTCGCTTCCTCGGGTCTGGCCCCCGCTCTGGCCTGGGAGAGCTGATCCTGCCCGAGAATGAGCCCGGGTCTTCGATCATGCCAGGCAAGGTGAACCCAACTCAGGCCGAGGCGCTGACGCAGGTGGCCGCCCATGTCATGGGCAATGACGCCGCGATCAAATTTGCCGGCAGCCAGGGCCATTTTGAACTGAACGTCTATAACCCGATGATGTCCTACAACCTTTTGCAATCGATCCAGCTCTTGGGCGATGCGACCGACAGCTTTACCGAGCGCATGTTGAACGGCATTCAGGCCAATGAGCCGCGCATCGACAAGCTGATGAAGGAAAGCCTGATGCTGGTGACAGCTCTGGCACCCACCATCGGCTATGACAATGCCACCAAGGTCGCCAAGACCGCGCATAAAAACGGAACCACCCTGAAGGAAGAGGCGATCGCACTTGGCTTTGTGGACGAGGCGACCTTTGATGCGGTTGTGCGCCCCGAAGACATGATCGGTCCCAAGGGCTGATGGGCAAACCGGTCAATCTGAACCGGTTTCGAAAAGATAAGGCGCGGGCCGACGACAAGGCCCGCGCTGACAGGAATGCTGTCAAATTTGGCCGCAGAAAATCTGAAAAAGAGCTTGAAAAAGCCCGCAGCCAAAAGGCCAGCCGCGATCTTGACGGCCACAAGGGCGAAGAATGAACAGCCGCCCGCGCAAGCATTCGTTGACCCTGCGCGGTCATCGCACCTCGGTCTCGCTGGAAGATCCGTTTTGGCTGGCCTTTCGCCAGATTGCCGCAAGAACCAAGCGCCCGATCAACGAGCTGGCCGCCGAGATCGACGAGATGCGCGGGGCCGATTGCGGCTTGGCCTCGGCTATTCGCCTATTTGTGCTACGCGATCTGCAGGCACAGCTCTCTGATCAGAACTGATCAGCGCCGTGGCGCGGGGTGATCTGCAGCCAAATCCCATTTTTGGAGCGCACCGTCAGATGTGCCACTGGCACCGGTTCCTTCTCGGCACTGCAGCTCAGCTTAAAATCACGCAGGATCATCGACAGGATCAGCGGGCCCTCGACCATGGCAAAGCCCGCCCCCGGACAGACCCGCGCGCCGCTTGAAAACGGAATATAGGCCTCGCGCTGACATTTCTTGCCATTTTCGCTGTGCCACCGGGTCGGATCAAAGCCATCCGGGTTGTCCCACAGTCGGGTATGACGATGCAGATGCCAGGGGCTTAGTACAATCTGCGCGCCCTTTGGGACGCTGCGATTGCGAAAAGTGACCGGGCAGCTGGCCTCGCGCACCATCATCGGCACTGGCGGATACAGCCGCAGCGCCTCGCGGAACACATCGCGCGACAGGCGCAGTTTCGACATGGCGGCAAAGCCCGGATCCTCCAGAACGGCGGCCTCTTGCGCCAATTTCTCTTGCCAATCAGGGTAGAGCGCCATCAAGTAGAGCGTCCAGGCCAGGGCCGAAGCGCTGGTCTCATGCCCCGCAAGGAAAAAGATCGCCACCTGATCGACCATTTCAGCGGTGTCAAAGCGTTCTGCGGTTTTGGGGTCGCTGGTGGTCATGATCTTGGTCGCAAGATCCTGCGGCGCATCGCCTCGCGCAATTGCCGCCATGCGCGCCTGCGTCAGCTCTGTGATCAGGGCGCGGATCTTATCGGCACTGGCACGGGTGTCGGGGCGAAAGAAGCGCGGCATCCATTTTGGCAGCGGTACAAAGGCCGCAAGATTCAGCAGAGGCTGGCTGCGCTGATAGGCGCGAAACCGACCAAAGACTTCACTTGCAACGGTATTTTCAATCGGAATGGAAAACAGGGTGCGAAAGATAACATCTGCGGCCACATGGCTGGTGACTTCTTCGACCTCAACCACATCGCCCCCCCCTAGCTGCCGATGCAGCCTCTCTACCGCAGCCTCTGCCGCCGCGCGCATCGCCGGATAGGTCTCTTTCAGGCGACCGCCTTCAAAGGCCGGATCAATGATGCGGCGCTGCCGCTTCCAGGTCTCGCCATTGGTCAAGAACACCGAATCCCCCAGCAGCGGCTTCAGCCCTTCGGCGATGCGATCCGATTTGGGGAAGCTATCAGCCTCGTCCTTCAGCACCCGTTTGATCAAATCAGGCTGATTGATCAGAAAAGAACGAAAACTCGGGGCGCGAAATTCCGCCATCCAGGCCCGATAGAGCTTGGCCGGCTGGGCCGACAGGATGTCTTCGCGAAACAGACGCAGATACTGCCAGAAAGAAACCTTGCTGGGGCGCGCCGGGGGTTTTGGCGGCTCTGGCCTTATGCTGCGCTGCGGGGGCGGTGTTTGCGGCGACTGCGCCTTATTATCTGTCATTCAGCCTCCACCGAGGTGAATTTGGAGGCCGCCACATCAATACGAGACATCGAAGCGCGCCGCCCTGCATAGCGCGCCCGCAGGGTCTGCGCCCCGGCCGTAACACAGAAATAATCATAGTCGCCAGGTTGGTCAAAGGCGCAAAGATACTGGAAATGCAGCCGAAAGAACCGCCACCGCAGCGCCGCCCACCGTGCAGGGCTAAGCGTCTGGGTAAAGGCCGCAGAAATCACCAGCGGCCAGCGTTTTTCCGGCGGGGCGACACCGCTTACCGCGACCGGATCACAGAGAGCGAAGGCACAGCCATCACCAGGGGCCGAGACATCAATCCAGGCGATTTCCGCCCGCTGCGAAAGATAGCGCAGATCCGCGCGCAACCGCCCTGCACGCGGCAGAAAGGAGACCATAGGCACCACCTGCCCAAGTGTCAGAAACCCGATTTCAGGCGCATCCGCAGGCAGGCCCTCGCGAATGACATCGGCCAGTACTGAAACCCCCACATGGGCCCCGGATGAATGGCCCACCACCAGCAGTTCGTCCATGGTGCCCTCGGCCAGCGCCCTTTGTATTTCCTGCTTAAAGACGGCGATACGCGCCTCGAGCGCTGGCGGGTTGGCCCCGTGCGAGGCAGCCGAATAGGCGTAGTCATGCATGAGATAGTAGGCGAAAAACTTGCCATCCTGTTCCTTGAACCACCTAAGCAGCGCCACCGAAGCCCAGAGGCCCAGCCCCCAGCCTGGCAGCGGTACCAGCCACCACAGCTGCGGCACAATCTGCGTCATCACTGCCGTGCAGACAGCCGACACAGCGGCAAACAGGATCAATGCCAGTAGCGCCTGCAGCAGCAACATTCCCACAGGGTAAAGCGCTGCAATCACCGGCCCTTTGCGCAGCCACATCAGGCGGCGCAGCGTCCCCGAGGCGATATAGATCCAGGCGGTACGCAGCAGTTGCACATAGGTCGCCGCGATAGATGTCTCCATGCTGTCGCGCACAATATCGGACCAGACCAGCACGCTGAAATCTGTCTTTGTGTCCTGCCCATCGATGCAGGCCGAAACCTGCCAGCCATAGGGGCGGGACTGCCCGGCGGTGCCATGTGGCGCTGTCTCTTGATCTGGGGGCTTGGGCTTGTGCGGCGCAAGCGCGATGTCATAGCCGCTGATCGCGGCCTGAGCGGCGGCTTCCTTGCGGTACAATTCGCGGTAGCGACGCGGGTGAATGGGATCATAGCCGGGAATGTAAAACACCCGCCGCATTCGAACCGGTGCCGCCTGCGCTGCGGCGCTATCGGCCTGCATCTCTGGAGCTGTTGAAAATGCTGCGCTGCGCTCCATGTCCCGGCCTCTTATCCCTGTGGCGCAAGACTAGACCGGATTTTCGGCCAGAGTAAGGCCCGCGCCGAGAAAACGCCCCCTTTTGCAGGGGCGCCCCCAATTCAGGCTGTTAGCCCAGTGTCGCCAGGAAAGGAAAGGCCTCCAGCAGCCACCAGGAAAAGGTCGAAAACAGCCCGGTCACCAGCATAAAGCCCACCAGCAGCAGCAGCGCGCCCATCAGCTTTTCAATCAGCCCCATATGGCGTTTCATCTTGGTCATCAGCACCATAGAACGGTTGATGAAAATCGCCGCCAAGAGGAACGGCAGCCCAAGACCAACGGCATAGACCCCAAGCAATACGGTGCCCCGGCTGACCGAGGCCTCAGAGGCGGCCAGAGACAGGATCGCCCCCAGCTGCGGCCCGATACAAGGGGTCCAGCCAAAGGCAAAGGCCAGGCCCAGCACATAGGCGCCCAGCACCGATCCGCCGGCCTGGCCGGTATCGACCCGTGCTTCGCGGTCCAGGATAGGAATGCGAAACACCGATAGGAAATGCAGGCCGAAGATAATCACCACCACGCCTGAGGCCTTGGCAAAGAGTTCCTGATTCTGCAGCACAAAGGCGCCAAACAGCGAGGCGGTGAAGCCCAGCAGCAAGAAGACGGTCGACAGCCCCATGACAAAGAACAGGGCCGACAGAACCACCTTGCGGCGCGCTGCGGCAGTGCCCTGCATTTCGCCAATAGAAACGCCGCTCATATAGGCCAGATAGGGTGGCACGATCGGCAGCACACAGGGTGACAGAAAGCTGATAAGCCCCCCTAGAAGCGCAACAAACATTGCAGGCAACAGGCCTGCGTCGATGATCTCTATTCCAAACATGTCATTCCCCGGAAACTGACCTCCCGCACCCTTAGACCAGCCACAGGCAAAGGTCACGGGGCACAATGGTCACATCCCTGTGGACAGGCCGTGATTGGCGGATTATCTGATGCCTATGATCAAAAGCGACGCCACCCTCGATGCCCTAGGGCTCCTGTGCCCCCTGCCCGTGCTAAAGGCACGCAAACGGCTTAAATCTCTGGCGCAAGGCGATATTCTTGAGGTGCTGGCAGACGATCCTGCCGCGCTGATTGATATGCCGCATTTCTGTGCGGAGTCCGGGCATGAATTCCTGGGCCAGAGCGCCGGTGACGGGCACCAGATCTATCTGATCCGCAAGGGCGGCCTCCGCTAGAGCACGCAGCGCCTGCCTGCACAGTGATGTAACCTGTGTTCGCGAAAGCAGAGGCTCAGCCGCAAGCCAAGGGCGTGTCTTGGCTAAAGATATTGATCCAGCCCTCACCCTGCCACTGCCAGATGGAAGAGACATACATTTCTTCCGCGTGTTCGCAACCCGGACGGGTGAACCGCGCGCGGTACGACAGGCACTGGCAGGTTGGGCCAAGATCCAGGATCCGGGCGTCGCTCAGGTGATAGCTGGCCACCGATGGCCCCGCATCAAGCTGCGCCACATGATCCTGGCGATTGGCAAAGCCGCTTGGGTAGACGCCCAGAAACTCGGGGTGGAGTGCCGCCGCATCTGCGGCCTGATCACCACGGATCAAGGCCTCCCAAACCAGTCTTTCGCAGTCCAGGATTTCTGGTAACGCCACCGAGGCGGGCAAAGACATCTGTTTTGGCATGGGGTTGAAACCTCAGATTTGTGAGGACGCAACCATCACCGGGGTGGCGACAACTACGGGCAATCTCGCGCAGTGAAAAGCTGAAGCGGAAAAGAGATGAAGAAAGACCCCTACCCCCTTTTGATCGAACAAGAAAAAGGCGGGCACTGCGGCCCGCCTCTCTACATTATCCGATGGACCACCAGCCGCGCCGCTTGGGCTTGGGCTGGCTTGTCGGCTCTGCCGCCGCAGGCTCAGGCTCTGCCCCCGCAGGCTCAGGTTCTACCGCTGCAGGCTCAGGTTCTGCCGCTGCAGGCTCAGGTGTAACTTCAGCCGGAGCCACTGGCGCAGCATCAGCAACAACCGTTTCAGCAACCTGAACCTCCGCAGGTTCAGATGTGATGGCTATCGCCTCGGCCGGGGTGTTCTGCGCAACAGCGGTTTCGACCTCCGTCGGCCTGGATTCGCTCACAGTCTCTGCGGCCTTCGCCTCTGTGATCTCTGCCGCTGTAGCCTCCTGTGCAACAGTGGTTTCCTCCGGGTTGGCTTCAGCTTCGGTAGGCGCAGCAGTGGTCTCTTCGCTCTTCTTGCTGCGGGTGCGGCCACCACGGGTGCGGGTACGGCGCTTGGGCTTCTTGCCCTCGGCATCATCCTCTTGGACGCTGTCAGGCCGGTCCGCACTATCGGATGTCGTCTCGCTGTCGGATTTATCCGCGCCATCCGCAAAGGCACCGGACTCAGACGTGTTTTCGACGCCCTCTTCCCCGCCGTTGCCGGATTTGCGCCGACGCCGACGACGGCGCTTGCGTTTGGGCTTGTCATCACCATTGGTCTCTGCCGCAGCCTCGGGGGCTTCGCGGGTTTCAGCTTCCACGCTGACGCTTTCTTCCGGCAGTTCGTCTTCATCGACCTCGTCGGCGTCAACCTCGGCCATTAGCGAGGTATCGGCAGAGACAACCGGTGCCGCCGATACCGGCACCACGCGAGTGGCGGTCTTGAACTTCTCGAGAGAGAAATTCGGGCTGACCAAAGAGGCATCGCCTTCGATGCGCACCGACAGACCATAACGCGCTTCGATCTGGGCGATATGCTCGCGCTTCTGATTCATCAGATAGTTGGCGATATCGATGGGACAGCGCACCAGAACCTCACGCGAGCGACGGCGGGTGCCCTCTTCCTCGATCTGGCGCAGGATCGACAGCGCCATGCTGTCGTCGGACCGGATCAAGCCTGTGCCGTGGCAATGCGAACAGGGCTGCGTCGTGGCTTCGATCATGCCAGGGCGCAGACGTTGACGCGACATTTCCATCAAGCCAAAGCCAGAAATCCGGCCCACCTGAATGCGGGCGCGATCTGTCTTCAGCTTGTCCTTCATCCGGTTTTCAACGGCAGCGTTATTCTTGCGCTCGTCCATATCGATAAAGTCGATGACGATCAGGCCGGCAAGGTCACGCAGACGCAGCTGACGGGCCACCTCTTCGGCGGCCTCCAGATTGGTGTTGAGCGCGGTTTCTTCGATCGAGGACTGCTTTGTCGCCCGACCCGAGTTCACGTCGATCGCAACCAGAGCCTCGGTGACACCAATCACGATGTAGCCACCAGACTTCAGCTGAACGGTGGGGTTGAACATCCCCGCCAGATAGCTTTCGACCTGGAAACGCGCGAAGAGCGGCAGGGTTTCCTGGTAGTTTTTCACGTTCTTGGCATGGGACGGCATGATCATCTTCATGAAGTCCTTGGCGATGCGGTAGCCGCGTTCGCCTTCCACCAGAACCTCGTCGATCTCGCGGTTATAAAGATCGCGGATCGAGCGTTTGATCAGGTCGCCTTCTTCATAGATCTTGGCGGGGGCAACGCTTTTCAGCGTCAGCTCGCGGATCTGTTCCCAAAGCCGTTGCAGATATTCGTAATCACGCTTGATCTCTGCCTTGGTGCGTTTTGCCCCGGCAGTACGCACGATCAGGCCCGCGCCACTCGGCACGTCCATTTCGGTTGCGATTTCTTTCAGCTTCTTACGGTCAACGGCATTGGTGATCTTGCGGCTGATGCCGCCGCCACGGGCGGTATTGGGCATCAAGACGCAGTAGCGACCGGCCAGCGACAGATAGGTGGTTAGCGCGGCGCCCTTGTTGCCACGCTCTTCCTTGACAACCTGCACCAGAAGAACCTGACGGACCTTGATGACTTCCTGAATTTTGTAGCGCCGGGGGCGTGGCTTGCGAGCTGGCCGAATGTCTTCGCTGTCATCCTCATCGGCGACCGATTCAATGCTCTCGTCCTTGGTGGTGGCATCGGCACGGATGTCAACGTCATCGGCGTCATCACTGCCTTCGGTGTCCTCGTCAGAGGCCGCATCAGCAGACTGCGCCTTGTCAGGCGCATCCACAGCATCCGCGCCGTCTTCGGCATCGGGTTCAGCAACTGGCGCTTCTGCCACACGTTCCATCGGCGACGATCCCTCGGGGACCTCAGCCAGCTTGGTCGCCTCGCGGTCGCTGTCTTCCACCAGATCAATGGTTTCCATGCCAGCGATTTCCGCAGCCGAAGAGTCCGCCGCAGGCGTTTCGTCATTGGCTTCGCTGGCGGCGGGAGCGACCTCTTTGGTTTCTACCGCGTCGTCCGACGTGACCTTGGCCGCCTTCGAGCGCCCAGACTTGCGACCACGCGAGCGCGATCTCGACGGTTTGGAGTCTTCTTCCTCGTCACGCGCGCGCAGGGCTTCTGCATAGGCGCGTTCCTCTTCCATCAGGGCTTCGCGATCAGCAATCGGGATCTGATAGTAGTCGGGGTGAATTTCCGAAAAGGCCAGAAACCCGTGGCGATTGCCGCCATATTCTACAAAAGCAGCCTGCAGCGAGGGTTCAACCCGCGTGACCTTTGCCAGATAAATATTGCCAGCTAGCTGGCGTTTGTTTTCAGATTCAAAGTCGAACTCCTCAACCTTGTTTCCGTCAACCACCACGACGCGGGTTTCTTCCGCGTGGGTGGCATCGATAAGCATCTTCTTTGCCATGTTTCCTTGATGCACCGGCCCTGCGCAGAGGCAAGCCCTCCCGATCCGGGGGGCCGTGTCTGTATTGGGGGGTGTCTTGTCAGGGCGATTTGGGACGGCGCACAGCAGGTGGCGGCCCAGGAACTTGCGTCCGGTCCTCTTGCCTGCATGCTCTTCGCTCGCGCGCGCGTCATCGCGTTACTTCTCCGACAGGTCGGGGATCCCGTTGCCTGCCTTGTTATCCCTCTTCGATTGGTCAAAGAGGCGCTTAGCTGCTCCGCATTACTTCGGAGCCAATCGGTCTGTCTTGCCTTTCTCGGCTCATGTCTTGGTCGGCGCCTGCCGATGTCTGATCATGCCGGACAAAAGGAGAGACAGCGAATCTCAATCACATGGAGCCCCCTTAGCGGGCGCTATTCCATCTTATCACCATAAGACCAGCACTTGGGAAATGACAATGGGCATTCGTCAACAAGGCGCGTCGGCATGGTAAACAATGGGCTTAAAAGGCAAATTGATAAAGTTTCAATGAAGGAAAGCCAGCCGGACAGCAATATATTGCCCGATATGCTGCGCAGAATTGCCAGATATCCCCTGCTTTACCCCCAGGCCAAAGCCCTGGGAGTAAGCACAAAAGAGATCTTACCCACAAGCGAGTCGCACCTGCGGGTAAGACCAGAGAGTTCGTATCAACCGAGGTAGTCAGAGCGCTGCAGTGCGTATTTGGCCATCTTCTCGTTCAAGGTCCGGCGTGGCAGGCAAAGCTCTTCCATCACGCTGGCGATAGAGCCCTTGTGGCGCCGCATGGTATTGTCGATCAACATGCGTTCAAAGGCTTCGACATATTCCTTCAGCGGCTTGCCCTCGGTGGTCATCACCGGTTGCATCTCTTCGTGATCAGACATCAACAAAGAGGCGATGGTGCCAGAGCCACGCCGCGCCTGCAGCACCGCACGTTCCGCCACATTGATCAGCTGACGCACATTGCCTGGCCAGGGGGCCTGCAACAGTTGGGCGGCCTCTTGGGCCGATACCTGCGGCGCGTCGCAGCCGTATTCTTCGGCGAATTGATCGCAGAGCCGGGTAAACAGCGTCAAGATGTCTTCGCCGCGCTGGCGCAGCGGCGGCACAGTGATGCGCAGGGCAGCCAGACGGTAAAACAGATCCGAGCGCAGCGCATCTTCGCAGGTCTTCCCCGCCTCCTGCAGGTTGGAAATCGCAATGATCCGCGTCTCTCCGGGCATGCCCTGCTCATTGATCGCGCTCAGCAGCTTGGCCTGCAGTGTCTCGCTTAGCGCTTCAATCCCTTCCAGCACCAGGGTGCCGCCCCGTGCCTCTTCCAAAGCGGGCAGCAAGCTGTCTTCTGGCTGCATAGGGCCAAACAATCGTTTGGACAGGGCTTCTTCTTCAAGGGCGGCACAGGAGACCAGGACAAATTTCTTGCCCGCGCGGCTGCCAACCGCATGCAGCGCATGGGCCACCAGGGTTTTGCCAGTGCCGGTTTCGCCGTCGATCAGCACATGACCATCCGCCTGCCCCAGATCCAGCAGATCTTCGCGCAGGCGCTCCATCACCGGGCTCATGCCGATGAGTTTTTTCATGATCTGGCCGCCATCCGACAATTCCCGGCGCAGGGCACGGTTGTCCAGAGTCAGACGCCGCGCCCCGGTGGCGCGCTTGGCCAGTTCCGACATGCGATCCGGGTTGAAGGGCTTTTCCAGGAAATCAAAGGCGCCGACCCGCATTGCCTCTACCGCCATGGGCACATCGCCGTGTCCGGTAATCATGATCACTGGCAGGCCGCTATCGCTGCCCATCAGCTTTTTCAAGAACTGCATGCCATCCATGCCGGGCATTTTGATATCGGAAATGACGATGCCGGGATAGTCTGCGCCCAGTTCCTTCAGCGCGTCTTCGGCACTAGCAAAGGTTTCTGTGTCATACCCCGAAAGCGCCAACCACTGGCTGATCGACTGACGCATATCCTGCTCATCATCAACAATCGCGATTTTCATGGCCTGTGCCATCAGACACCCCTTCTCTCGTTTCAAACCACTATTCAGCGGCTTCGATGCCGTCCACCAGGATCGGCAATTGCATTTCAAACACGGCACCGCCCTTTTGCCCATTCCGGGCTGCAAGCCGTCCGCCCAGGTCGTTCACGATCCCAGAGGAGATGGCAAGCCCCAGGCCAACCCCGTCGCCGGCCTGCTTGGTAGTATAAAATGGATCAAACAGACTGCCAAAATCTTCAATTCCCATCCCGTTATCGCGCACCGTCAAGGTGGCGGTTTCGCCCGCCGCCAAGAGGATCTCGACCTCCGGTTCCTCTACTGATTTGGTGGCATCTAGGGCGTTACGCAAGAGGTTGACCATAACCTGTTCCAACCGCATCCGATCTGCCATGACAAAAACCGGATCATCCGGCAGGATCCGGGTGATTTTAACATGGCGCTGGCGCAACTGGGGCTCCATCATCGACAAGCTCGAGGCTAACGCATCGCCAACGTTTACAGGGCTGAAGGCATCGCCCCCCTTGCGCGCATAAGATTTTAGCTGGCGGGTAATGGCGCCCATGCGCTCGATCAGGTCATCAATGCGACCAAAGGAGGCCAGCGCCTCTTCGGGGCGGTTGCGGGTCAGCAAAAGCCGCGCCCCCGCCAGATAGGTTTTCATTGCCGCCAGCGGCTGGTTCAGCTCATGGCTGACAGCGGCGGACATCTCGCCCAAGGCGGCCAGTTTTGAGCTCTGCGCCAGGCTTTGTTCAGCCACCGCGAGGGTCTTTTGCATACGCTCACGTTCGGCGATTTCCCGCTGCAAGCGCGCATTCAATACGCGAAGCTCCGCCGACTCGCGCTGAAACAGCGCCATCCTAATCGCGGTTTTACGGCTCAGCGCATAGAAGGCGAGCGCCAGCAGGATGGCGAATCCCATGATTTCAAGCGCCAAAACCGCATTCACCTTTTCGCGGATTGAGGCAAAGGTGGTGAAGGAGGTCAAGCGCCAGCCCTGAAACGGCACCCGCGTCTCCAGCCGCATCACCGCCTCGCCCTGCAAATAGGCGTCCGGAGGCAGGGTGCTCCAGTCTGCCGTGGCCCGAATGGCACGCTGGATTGCGCTTTCAGGGGTTTGCAGCACCACCGCTTCGCTCTCTGTCAGCCCGCGCCAACGCGCCTCGGTCGACAGGACAACATTGCCCTGACTGTCGGTCACCATGACCGCATCCGACACCCCGGCCCAGGCGCGCTCAAACTTGCGCAGGTCCACCTCGATGACGATGACACCCAGCAATCCCGAGGTATCGACGACGCGGCGCGAATAAGTAAAGCGATAGCCGCCCACCTCGCGCTTGATCACCGAAAAGACCGTTGATCTGGCGCGGGCCGCATCAACAAAATAGGCGGCATTGCGATGGTTTTGGCCTAATCGGTTGCGATTGGTCGCGGCCACGGTACGCCCGTCATTGGCCAGCAGCATGATGGAGTTGGCGCCGATTTCGTCAATGAATGACATCAAGCGCTGCGTTGACAGGGAAAAATCGCGACTTTGCAATGCGGCGATCAGGGTCTGATCCCGCGCCAAAAGCTGCGGAACAATGGCATGGCGGCGCAGCTCGCTCACCAGGTTGCCGGAATATAGCGCCAGACGCAGCTCACCCCGGTTGCGGGTGCTTTCGGTAAAGCGGTGGGTCAATTGCTGGTTGGTCACCCAGATGGTAACGGCAGCCACCGCCATGAACAGCACCAAGGCCAACCTTGCGCCCCAGGGGATGGTGCGCGAGCCAGTTTCTTTGCGGATAATCCGTTTTGGCGTCTGCGGGGCATTCATAGGGAAACCCTATTCCCGCCACCGCAGGAGCTCAAGTCACGCAGGGGCGAGGATCCCGGCCAATGCGCGGAACACTGCCGTTCCATCGGTGCCGCCATGGCCGTCATCTGCGGCGCGTTCAGGATGTGGCATCATACCAAGCACACGCCGGTTTTCCGACAGAATGCCTGCGATGTCGTCAACCGACCCATTGGGGTTGTCGCCATAGGTAAAGGCGATACGGTCCTGATCCTTCAGCGCCGCAAGAGTATCGGCATCGGCAAAATAGTTCCCATCGTGATGCGCAATCGGAATGCCAATCACATCGCCCTTGGCATAGCCTTGGGTAAAGACACTATCCGCAGTGGCAACCTGCAGATCCACCGTGCGGCAGATGTATTTAAGCCCGGCATTGCGCAGCAGCGCCCCCGGCAAAACGCCCGTTTCGGTCAGGATCTGAAAGCCGTTGCACACGCCCATGGCATAGCCGCCACGGTTGGCATGTTCGACGACCGCCTGACAGATCGGAGACTGCGCCGCGATGGCGCCACAGCGCAGGTAATCCCCATAAGAGAACCCACCAGGAACCCCCACGATATCAATACCTTCGGGCAGAACACTATCCTTGTGCCAGACCATTGAGACATCAAAACCAGCCTGTTCAAAGGCAACTGCCAGATCGCGGTCGCAATTGGATCCGGGAAATACGACAACGGCTGCTTTCATCAATTCATCTCGATGCTGTAGGATTCAATCACAGTATTGGCGAGCAGCTTTTCGCACATCTCGGTCACATCCGCCTCGGTGGCGCCTGCGGCCAGATCCAGGTCGATGACCTTGCCCTGACGCACGCCTTCAACCTTGTCGAACCCCATGGCGCCCAGTGCGTGACGCACTGCTTCGCCCTGCGGATCCAGAACCCCGTTCTTCAGCATTACATGCACCCGTGCCTTCATCGTGTCATTCCTCAGCTTCGATGGGAGCCGACCCCTGGTCGCGCCCTTTGCAGAAAAAGTTGTCCCTGCCCCAGTCACAGGACCAGCGCAGGGGAAATCGGTCTCACCAGATCAGTTGACCAGCGTCGGTTTGCTGGGGGCTGGCGGATTGTTCGGCATCACCCCAAGGCGGCGCGCCACTTCGCTATAGGCATCCGTCAGGCTGCCAAGATCACGGCGGAACACATCCTTGTCGAGCTTCTCGCCGGTTTCGATGTCCCAGAGACGGCAGCTGTCGGGGCTGATTTCATCTGCAACCACCAGGCGCTGGAAATCACCGTCATAAACGCGGCCAATTTCAATTTTGAAATCCACCAGGCGAATACCCACCGCCAGCATGACGCCGGACATAAAGTCATTCACCCGCAGTGCCAGGCTCAGGATATCATCCATGTCCTGCTGGCTGGCCCAGCCAAAGGCAGCAATATGCTCTTCGGTGACCAGTGGGTCGCCAAGCGCGTCGTCCTTGTAGCAATATTCCACGATGGGCCGGGGCAACTGGGTGCCCTCATCAATGCCCAGCCGTTTCGACATCGACCCAGCCGCATAGTTGCGCACGATCACTTCCAAGGGAATGATCTCGCAAGAGCGCACCAGCTGTTCGCGCATGTTCAGCCGTTTCAGAAAATGCGTCGGCACACCAATCTGGCCCAACCCCTTCATGAAATATTCGCTCAGCAGGTTGTTGAGCACACCCTTGCCTTCGATCACGTCCTTCTTTTCGGCGTTGAAGGCCGTGGCATCATCCTTGAAATACTGCACAATTGTGCCAGGCTCGGGGCCTTCATACAGTGTTTTGGCTTTGCCTTCGTAGATCTTTTTGCGACGTGCCATGAGGAACCTTTCGAGGTAAAGGCCAGGAATCCCGGCCCGGTTTCTTGCCGCTCTCATAGGGCAAGGGGGGAATTGCTGCAAGTATCGTGGCACATGGCGGCGACCATTGCCCTGATTTGCCGCATTTCGCACAGCTAAATCCTATTTTGCACCAAGATCGCAGCTGCGTCAGGCCGAAAACCACCGCCCCTTGCGGGCCTTTTGCCGCTTGGTTCCCGCCTTTGCGCGGGGTGCAGACACGGCGAAACCTGGCCCATTTCTTGCCCCCGCGCCCCCGCGCCCCATATTCAAAGGGGCAGATCTGTTTCGGTGAAAGGGAAAGGACATGACCACGTTTGACGAACGCGAACAGGCATTTGAAGCCAAGTTTGCCCAGGATGAAGCGAAGCTCTTTGAGGCCCGTGCCCGCTGTCACAAACAGCTTGGCCTTTGGGCAGCGGAAATTTTGGGCCACCATGGCGGTGCGGCACAGGACTACGCCGATGCCCTTGTCTCAGCTGGACTAAAAAGCCACGGCAACCGCGATGTGCTGAATAGAATTGCCGCCGATATGGCCGCCAGCCATAAATCAGCAATCACCCCCGAAATCATCCAGGACAAAATGACAGAGCTTTTGTCGCAGTCCTGAGAGGCCCGTTTGCCAACGACTGACCCATCGCCGGCCGCAATGCCGCAACCCTGATGCTGCCGCGATGCTGTGCCATAGGCGCGGTTAACGCGACAAAAACCAAAAGGCCCTATCCTGCCTTCTATTCCCCTTTTCTCGGGCTGATAGAAAGATCAAGATGCAGGACATTAAACTTCCCGGCGCGGCTGCTCTGGCACTTCATGTGCTACGTCTTTCTACGCCATTTGCCATGGCAGGCCTGTGTCTGTGGGCCTTGTCCGCGCGAATTGTTCTGCCCACGGCGGCTGATATCGGCGGTTTGCTGGGCGGTCTGCATCTGTGGCAATGGCTGGCGGCCTGTGGCGCCACAGGGATCAGTTTCTGGGCGCTGGGGCGCTATGATTCCGTTGCCCATCGCCACCTGCAAACCGGGCTTGATGGCCCCGAGGCCCGCCAGGCCGGCATGGCGGCGATCGCCTTTTCGCAGCTGGTGGGCTTTGGCCTGCTGACCGGAGCCTATGCGCGCTGGCGACTGGTGCCGGGGCTCACCGTGATGCAGGCGGCACAGCTAACCGGTCTGGTCGGGCTGACCTTCATGGCGGCGCTGGCGATGATCTGTGGGCTGGCAATGGTGCTGTTCCCGGTCTTTGCCTGGTTTACCCCGGTTGGGATGCTGCTGGTCGCTGCCGCCCTTGCGGGCACCCTTGTCAGCTTTCTTACGCCCAGCCTCCACCTTGGCACGATAACGCTGCGCTGGCCCTCGATCACCGCCATGGCGGCTCTGTTCGGCTGGGCCCTGATTGATGTGATGGCGGCCGGCAGCGCCCTTTGGGTTCTGTTGCCGCAGGGGCTTGATATCAGCTGGAGCACCCTTTTTGTTGTCTATGCCATGGCGCTAGGGGCTGCGATCATATCCTCGGCCCCCGGTGGCACCGGCCCGCTAGAGTTAACGATTTTCACCCTGTTGCCAGGCCACGACAGCACCGGGCTTTTAGCGGCGCTGCTGGCCTTTCGCCTGATTTACTACGCCCTGCCGGCAGCGCTGTCCTGTGCCATCATGGTAATGCCGCACCGGCTAACAATCATGCGTGCACCGCCGATTGATCCCGACCTACTGGGGGCTCGGCGCAGCCCCGCAAGCCTGCTGCCGCACCAGCGCAGCTGCGCCGAAATCGGCATCATTCACCAGAATGGCGGCCATGTGCAGGCCTTTGGCTTTAACCAGCTGGCCCTGCTGGACAGCCCGCAGATCTCTGTCGTGCTGTTTGACCCGCTGAACGGCGACATGAGCGAAACCCTAAAGCCGCTGCGCCGCTATGCCCATCAGCGCAATGCCAGCGCCTGCTTTTACAAATGCTCTGCCCGCAATGCACTTGCCGCCCGGCAGGCCGGCTGGGCGGTTCTGCGCATCGCCGCCGAAGCAGTCCTGTACCCGCAATCCTTTAACGAGACAGGATCCAGCCATCGCCAATTGCGTCGCAAGCTGCGCCAAGCAGAAAAATCAGGCATCACCGTGACCCCTGCCCCGGCCCAGATGCCATTGGCGCAGATGGCAGCCCTGGACCAAGCCTGGCAGCGCCGTCATCGGGGGGCGCGTGGTACGACCATGGGGCGGTTCGAAGCCAACTACCTGGCTACACAGCAGGTCTATCTGGCCTGGCAAGAGGGGCACCTCATCGGCTTTATCAGCCTGCATTGTTGTGAAACCGAGTGGTGCCTTGATCTGATCCGGATCTGCCCAAAGGCACCGGATGGCACGGGCCACGCCCTGTTGCGTGCCGCCATCGCCGGTGCCAAGCAAGAGGGCATTGCGCAGCTCTCGCTTGCTACGGTGCCCGATCACCGATTTGCCACCCGAATGGACCCCGGCCTGCGCCGCTTCAAGGCCTGTTTTGCGCCGCAGTGGCAGCCGCGCTATATGGCCTGCCCAAACTGGTGGGGGATGGTTTTGGCCGGATTCGAAATGCTCCGCCTGATTCACCGCCCTGGTGCCGTTCTTCCGGCCGTTTTGCCGGCCACCGCGCGCCAGGTTTTCAGCCCGGCAACGGCCTTGGCCAGTTCTCTTGGTGACAGCCCGCAACCAGACACCACCGCAACAGGCTGCTTTGCGGCGCGAAAACCCGAACAGATGCGCGCCTCATAATCAAGTTGAGCAAAAAGCAATTGCCCTCTATTTGCGCCCGTGACACAGCAGACAGCACCATACCTTTGCGCTTTGCGGCCCGAAACCCGGCGTTCTCAACGTCCCCTCTTTGACAGGACATATCCCTATGACCACATTCTTTGCCCAGTTCCTTGCGGAAAAAGACGCCTTGCTGGCCGATGGTGCCACGGGCACCAACCTCTTTAACATGGGGCTGCAATCCGGCGATGCACCAGAGCTGTGGAATACGGATGAGCCCAAAAAGATCATGGCACTGTACCAGGGGGCCGTGGATGCCGGCAGCGATCTGTTTTTGACCAACAGCTTTGGCGGCACCGCTGCCCGTCTGAAACTGCATAAGGCCCAGCGGCGTGTGCGCGAATTGAACCGCGCCGCCGCAGAGCTGGGCCGCGAGGTCGCCGATCGTTCCAGCCGCAAGGTTGCAGTGGCGGGATCCGTGGGGCCAACTGGCGAAATCATGATCCCTGTGGGAGAGCTGAGCCATGAACTGGCGGTGGAGATGTTCCACGAACAGGCCGAGGCCCTGAAAGAGGGCGGCGTTGATGTGCTCTGGCTGGAGACAATTTCTGCCCCCGAAGAATTCCGCGCCGCCGCAGAGGCCTTTGCCCTGGCGGATATGCCCTGGTGCGGCACCATGAGCTTTGACACCGCTGGGCGCACCATGATGGGGGTCACCTCGGCCGATCTGGCGCAGCTGGTCGAGGATCTGCCCAACCCACCGCTGGCCTTTGGCGCGAACTGCGGCACCGGATCGTCAGACATTCTGCGCACTGTTCTGGGCTTTGCCGCGCAGGGCGCCGAACGGCCGATCATCTCCAAAGGCAATGCCGGGATACCGAAATATGTCGAGGGTCATATCCACTATGACGGCACGCCCGCGCTGATGGGCGACTATGCCGTGATGGCGCGCGATGCCGGTGCCAAGATCATCGGCGGTTGCTGTGGCACCATGCCAGAACACCTGCGCCATATGCGCGAAGCCCTGGACTCCCGCCCGCGTGGCGACCGCCCCAGCCTGGAACAGATCGTCGAAGCCCTGGGCCCGTTTTCATCTGCCAGCGATGGCACCGGCGAAGAGGCCACCCCAAGCCGTACCCGCCGTGGGCGCCGCCGCAGCTAACGCACCGAAAGATCTTGCCCCGTCACACATCCATGAGGCAGCGCAATTGCGCTGCCTTTTTCTGTTTAGAGGCCTGCGTTTCACATCTGGGTCAGGCACTGCTGCTGCGCCGCCTAAAACAACGCCATCTGGTCGCCGGGCTGGGCCGGGCGGCCAAACAGATCGCAACGCAGCGGCGTGCTGCCAGTGTTGAGGTGAAGTCGCTTGCAGGCGGCCTTAAATCGACGCCCGATCATGGCGGCATATTCGCCCTCGCCCCGCATCCGCTGCCCCCAACGCGGATCATAATCGCGCCCGCCATGCATTTCGCGCAGCCGCGCCATGACCTTTTCCGCCCGCCCTGGCGCGTGCTCGGCCAGCCATTCTTGCCACAGCGTCGAAACCTCACGTGGCAGCCGCAGCATGATCCAGCTGGCCGCATCCGCCCCTGCCTCGGCCCCTGCCGCCAAAAGCGCCTCCAGCTCGTGATCCGTAAGCCCCGGCACCACCGGAGAGGTCATGATACGCACCGGCACCCCGGCGCTGGTCAACCGATGGATCACCGCCAGCCTGCGCGCCGGGGTTGGCGCCCGAGGCTCCATCCGGCGCGACAGCTCTGCATCCAGCGTCGTTACCGATATACCAACCCGCACCAGGCCGCGCGTTGCCAGATCCGCAAGGATATCAAGATCCCGTTCGATCAAGACACCCTTGGTGACGATGGCCACCGGATGATTGAACTGCTGCAGCACCTCCAGGCAAGCCCGTGTCAGCCCGTGATCGCGCTCACAGGGTTGATAGGGGTCGGTATTGGTGCCCATAGCCAGCGTCGCCACCCGGTAGCGCGGCTTCGACAGCTCTTGGCGCAGCACTGCCGCCACATTGGGCCTGGCGATAAGCCGCGTTTCAAAATCCAAGCCTGGCGACAGCCCCAGATAGGCATGGCTGGGACGGGCAAAACAATAGATGCAACCATGTTCGCATCCCCGATAGGCATTGACCGAGCGATCAAAAGGCAGGTCCGGCGAGCGGTTATAGGAGATCACACTGCGCGCCTGTTCAAGGCGGATTTGGGTGGGAATCACCTCGCACGGCGGCTCCTGCGTCCAGCCATCGTCTATCGCTTCGCGGGCCATATCGTAGCGGCCTGCCGCATTCGTAAGACTGGCACGCCCTTTGCGACGCGGCGGCGCTTTGTGAATCATTTGTTCCATCGGGGCATTGTGGCAGCAACTTTGGAACAAATGAAGAACAAACTCGGGAAATCGAAGATTTGCTTGCGAATTCTTCATTATCAATCTGCATATTTTGCGCCTATAGGTCGGTCTGGACAACGGCAATGTCGCAATTCACGCAGTCTAGACGCGACAAAGTAGCCCAATAATCGGCATAACGATGCCACGCAGGGGACTCCCCGGCCACTCAAGGAATAGGCGCATGTCAGAAGAAGAAGATATCATCCTGGCGGAACTGGACGACGAAGAACTTGTCCAACAGATGTTTGACGATCTCTACGACGGTATGAAGGAAGAGATCGAAGAAGGCGTGAACATCCTTCTGTCGCGCGACTGGGAGCCCTACAAGGTGCTGACCGAAGCGCTGGTTGGCGGTATGACCATTGTCGGCGCCGATTTCCGGGATGGCATCTTGTTTGTGCCAGAGGTGCTGCTGGCGGCAAACGCCATGAAGGGCGGCATGGCCATCCTGAAGCCACTGTTGGCCGCAACAGGCGCGCCGCGCATGGGGTCCATGGTGATTGGCACCGTCAAGGGCGACATTCACGACATCGGCAAGAACCTGGTGTCGATGATGATGGAAGGCGCCGGTTTCGAGGTTGTCGATCTGGGGATCAACAACCCGGTTGAAAACTACCTGGAAGCGCTGGAAGAGCATAAGCCCGACATCCTCGGCATGTCTGCCCTGCTCACCACCACCATGCCCTACATGAAGGTTGTGATCGACACGATGATCGAACAAGGCAAACGCGACGACTATGTTGTTCTGGTTGGCGGCGCGCCGTTGAACGAAGAATTTGGCAAGGCAATCGGGGCTGACGGCTACTGCCGTGATGCCGCTGTTGCAGTGGAAATGGCCAAGGACTTTGTTGCGCGCAAGCACAACCAGATGAGCGCCTAAATTGGCCCGAAAAGGACGTGCAGCCCGCTTGAATGAGCGGGCCGCATTTCGCCCTCCTACAGGGCGAACCCTAGAGGAAAGCTCCCTCACGGAGCGGGGGCTGGCTGCCCCAGAAAAGAAACACAGCCGTATCCTGCTGATCGCCTGTGGTGCCCTCGCGCGCGAGATCCTTGCCATCAAAGAGATCAACGGGCTGGATCATATCGACCTCACCTGCCTGCCTGCCAAGCTGCACCTCTACCCCGACCAGATCACCATTGCGGTTGAGGGCGCGGTGCAAAAACACCGGTCCAGCTATGATCAGATCTGCGTGGTCTATGCCGATTGCGGCACCGGCGGCGAACTGGCACAAAAATGCACCGAGCTGGGGGTAGAGATGGTTCCCGGCCCACATTGCTATTCCTTCTATGAAGGCAATGAGACCTTTGCAAAACACGCCGAATCCGGTGAAATCACCGCCTTTTACCTGACGGATTTTCTGGTCAAACAGTTTGACGCCTTTATCTGGAAACCCATGGGGTTGGATAAACACCCGGAACTGCGCGATATGATTTTTGGCAATTACACCAAGCTTGTGTACCAATCGCAACTGAACGACCCGTCGCTAGTTGCAAAGGCCCGCGACTGCGCCGCCCGCATGGGGCTGGAATTTGAACACCGACATACCGGCTATGGAGAGCTGCAAGAGGTCATGCTGGACTGGAGCGCAGCAACAGACCGCGAGTAAGCCTCGAAACAATCCCCGCCTGTGATCGCTATTGTTTTCCAAGACCCCGCCGAGACCATGCCCATTGCGTGCACAGGTGCCGCTTTGACCGGGCCGCACCCGGCAAGGTTCCGACCCACAGTCGTTATTAATTTCAGTGCATTAACTGCACAAATTGAGGATTCCTGTAGATTTTCATCTGCCACCCCCCTCAAATGAACCGGTGGAAACAGTCTGTTTCCTTTGTATTTTATCTTTTTCCGATTACTTAGCGAAATGTGTCATTTTATGGGCATGGCTCTGACTCGATAGTCCGTCGATATTTTCACAGCAGCTCCTTTGCCTGTTAGAATCGAGTATTCACACAACAAGGATAAGCAAATGCCGGAACCAACAAAGACGTTCAGTTACCAGGTAGATGGTCTTTCTTATACCGTCACCCTTTACGAAGAGAACGGCAGCTATTTTGCCGACATCACCGTCGATGAAGGTGCCATGGATGTAAATGCCATCTATTTTGGCGACGATGACCAATCCGGCACCAGTGAGAGCCTGAACGGACCGCTGAATCTGAACGGAACCAGATTGGATGGCGAGTCCATTCAATGGGACGAGGCTGTCACACTCAGTGATCCCGGTCTGGGGCCTGAAGGGGACGACAAGGACACCTATTTGACCACTGGCGACACTCTCACCGTGTCACTGGATGTCGAGAGCCTCGAAGACATTGACATCTTTGGCATTCGCGCCACCTCAACCTCCACCGATGCAGGTTCGATCAAAGCGGTCTCGGATGACCCGGAAGACCCACCCGAGGAGCCAGAAGACCCGACCTATGAAAAGATTTTCTTTGGGGAGGTCTTCTCTGACGCCGGCGACCCGATTGGTGGCACCTTCATCCTGGATGAAGCGCCGGATCCAAACACCTATTCGATCCCGGCCCTGCCGGAAGGTACAGACCCCACCTTTGAAAACTATCTGTCCTTCTTCCAGTCTGACGAAGTCGGGGGGGATCTGTCGGAGGTCCAGTCCATTGTTTTCTATGGCACTGATGCAGAGGGCAACACAGTCGAGGACTTTCGCCTTGATGCGCCTGACGGTGGCTTTCAAGATGCCGATCAGGTGCTTGCAGCCTATGACGACGCCATCCTGTCAATGGAAGAACAAGCCGCAGAACCGGAAACCAACGAAGGTGAAGACCTTATCTCGGCGCTTAGCCTTGAAGAAACCCCAGAAGAGCCCCCGACCGACCCCGAGTTCGCCGAGGACGACGGCTTTGAGCTGGTCTGAGCCAGCTGCGGTCTTGTTGTCAGACGAGTGCCCCATAAGGTGACCCCTGCGCCCCGAACTTGGGGCGCAGGGACTTTCGACTCGGCCGTTTTTCTACATTCTGTCTTGGTCAGCCCGGCAGGATCAGGCGCGTTTCAGCGCCTGCAAGCCTGTCAGGGCCTCAGCTTCAAAGGCTGCTAGGCGATCGCCGTCCAGCGCATCCGTCACCCGTTGCACCCAGGCCTGAACCACAGCAATATCTGGTGTCAGATTTGGCGCCCACTGAAAGGCCGAGGCCAGCAGGATATCGGCAATCGACAGGCTGTCTCCAAGCAGAAAGTCCCGGCCTTGCAAGGCTCTTTCCAACTCGGCTCCGACCTCTGTCAGGGTGCGGAACGCCCCAACCAGGGCCGGATGCTCAAGACCAGAGAAATGCGCCACCATGGTCGGTTCCACCACGCCGCCGTAATAGGTCATCCAGGCCAGGAAACTACCGCGCTCGGGCTGTCCGGGGCGCGGGCTTAGCGGGTAATCGAACAGCTCATCCAGATACATCATGATGGCGGCGCTCTCGCGCACGGATGTGCCCGTCTCCGTCACCAGAAACGGCACTTTGCCTTCGGGATGCGGGTTTTGGGGGTCATGTCGGCCCGTGCCGTCATTCCTGACGACCTCAACAACGACCACATCAACTGCATCAAGTTTTCCCAGTTGCATCAATTGCGCAATGACACGCGAAGACCGGCTGTGCGGCGAATGATAAAGCGTTGGCATGTATAAGACCTTTCAGGTTCTGCTGTTGAAGATGGGGCCCTTATGACGCTACCCTCCTGCCAATTACTGTCAGGATGAATCTGCGAGACCACCTTATGGCTAAAACTGATCGCCTCTTTCGTTTGCTGCATCTGATCCGGGGTCTGCACCCGCCGGTCACAGCTGCGCGGCTAGCGGCAGCCATGGAGGTATCGGAGCGCACGATTTACCGGGACATCGACAGCCTGCGAGCAGCAGGCGCCCGGATAGAGGGCGAAGCTGGCCTGGGCTATACCATGACCGAGGACCCGGCCCTACCACCCCAGACCTTTACACAGATCGAAATAGAGGCGCTGACGCTTGGCCTGGCAGATGTCGCGCAACGCGGCGACCCGGATCTGGCAGAGGCCGCCGACGACGCCCTGACCAAGATTCTGGCCACCCTGCCAGAGCGCCAGCAGCGACAGGCGATGCATGCCGTCAACCTGGCCCACAGGTTCACCACTCCGATCGCGCCCACAATCGACATGACCCTCTTGCGCGAGGCAATGTGGGCGGAAGAAGCCCTGCAGATCAGCTATAGAGATCTGCAAGACCGCAAGACAGACAGACGCATATATCCCCTGGCCGTCTCGTACCACGATAACGCCGTCATGTTGCTTGCCTGGTGCTGCAAGAGGTCAGATTTTCGCTTTTTCCACGTCACCCGCATTGAGCAGTACGCAAGAACCAGCGAGAGCTTTCGCCCGCGCCGTGTGCCACTTTTGCGGGACTTTCTCGACACTCTGCGGGCGCGCCACAAAGCACGAGACCAATAGCCCAGTTTCACCTTTGCCCGCGCTTTGGGCCGTGCTGGCCAGTTCAGCGGTGGGCGGCTGCGGTCTCGCGGATTCGTTCGATCATGGCGCGCACACCGTTGGAGCGCTGCGCCGACAGATGTTCGTTTAGCCCCAAACGCCCCAGTTCTGCACGGGCATCAACCGTCAGAACCTCATCCAGTGTCAGGCCGTTATACAGGCAGCGCAGCACAGCAATCAGGCCGCGCACGATCAACGCATCACTTTCACCGTCAAAATGAAAGCGTCCCTCTGAAATCACCGGATGCATCCAGACCTGACTGGCACAGCCATCCACCTTGGTTGCAGGCACGCGCAGCGCCTCGTCCAAAGGCTCCATCGCCTTGCCCTGTTCGATCACATGCCGATACCGGTCTTCCCAGTCTTCCAGGAATTCAAAGTCCTCGACGATCTCTTCAAATGCGGCACTGGCCATGACCGGGCGTCCCTTTTGTTGGTGACGAAAATCAGCAGACCAGCACCTATGCCGCCTGCCAGTGGTTTTCAACTGCTTTTCAAGCGCCGCGCAATCGGGTAACCACAATCAACAGACCTAAAAGACGGGCGGGACGACATGCGCAAACCCTTGGCATTATTGATGGCAGGCAGCCTATTGCTGGCCGGTTGTGGCGGCTGGAGCGATTCACGCATAAACCCCGGCAATTGGTTCGGAAAATCAAAATCCGCCCCTGTTGCATCCGCAGCAACGGGCGATGTGAACCCGCTGATCCCCGAAAAAACCGGCCTTGGTATCTTTGATCGCCCCGAAAAAGAAGACATCAGCCTGCCGGCAAGACAGATTAGCGAACTGCGGGTAGAACCTACGCCAAACGGCGCCATCATCTATGCCACCGCCATCGCGGCCCGCCAGGGAGCCTATGATCTGGCACTGAAGCGGGTGCCGGATACCGCCCCCGACACGCTGGAATATACCTTCAACGTTGTCTACCCCGAGGCCGGAACCCCAACAGGTAACGAACATAGTCGCACCCTGCGCGCGGCTGTTACCCTGTCAGAACAGGATCTTCGCGGTATTCGGACCATCCGCGTCAGCGGCGCGGAAAACGCCCGCGAAACCCGCCGCCGCTAACCCGCGCGACCCGCCCGGAACGAATACCCCCGAAAGGGACAAAAGGCGCCGCTTGATTTTACCAGCGGCGCCTTATCATTTCCAGAATCAGATACGTCGAACATCAATCTTCGCGAGGACCTGCCGCCCTATCGGCCAACACTCGGTCAGCCTTGTGGGGCAACAGAGAGCGCATCGCATTCATTCACATTCGGGCGACAGGCCCTCGTTTATTGATTTCGCATGTCGGATAGCTCGAAATAGGAAACCACTTTCGAGCGACAGGCTCTAGCGCTTACCTACAGGGCAACAACCTTCACCGATTGCCCCTTGGCTGACAGGGCGATTTCACCATTGCACAGGCGCAGCGCATCCTCGCCAAAGACTTCCTTGCGCCAGCCCGTCAGGGCGGCAACGTCACGCTGCCCGGATGCAATCGCATCCAGATCCGCGCTGGGGGCAATCAGCTTGGCGGCCACCCCGGCAGATTCGGTCTTGGCCTTCAGCAGCACCCGCAAAAGATCGGCCAAGGCGGGGTTTACCTGCATTTTCTCGCGGCTGCGATCCACTTTGGGATGCTGTTCCGGCGGGCAATCGATACCCTTAGCAACGGCCTGCAGGATGCCTTCGGCAATCGCGCCTTTGCGCGCCTCGCGCAGCAACAGGCGAGAGCCACCAAGATCGGCTGTAGTGCGTGGCTTGGTCGAGGCCAGTTCTACCAAAGCGTCATCCTTGAACACCCGATTGCGCGGCACATTGTTGGTCTGGGCATAGTCTTCGCGAAAGGCGGCCAATTCCCGTACCACCGCCATGAATTTGCCTGAAGACGTCCGGGTTTTCACCCGGCGCCATGCCTCTTGCGGCTGGATTTCATAGGTGGCAGGATCCGTCAGAACCTGCAACTCTTCCGAAACCCAGTGAGACCGTCCACTGCGCTCCAGATCAGCGGCCAGGAATTCATAGACCTGGCGCAGATGCGTCACATCGGCCAACGCATAGGTCTTTTGCGCATCGCTCAGCGGGCGGCGCGACCAGTCAGTAAAGCGAGAGCTCTTGTCAATGCCTTCCTTGACGATCTTACGCACCAGGGTTTCATAGCCAACCTGATCGCCAAAGCCGCAGACCATCGCTGCGACCTGGGTGTCAAACAGGGGTTTAGGAAAGACTGCCGCATCAACCCAAAAAATTTCAAGGTCCTGACGGGCGGCGTGAAACACCTTGACCACGGTTTCATCGCGAAACAGATCATACAGCGGCGCAAGCGACAGCCCTTCGGCCAGCGGATCCACCAGAACCGCGTCACTCTCTCCGTCACCGGAAAAGGCCAGCTGGATGAGGCAGAGTTTGGAATAATAAGTGCGTTCGCGCAGAAACTCGGTATCGACCGTCACGTAGGGGTGGTTCGCAGCCTCTTTGCAAAAGGCATGCAGCGCGTCGGTGGTGGTCAGAGTTTTCATATGTAACGACTTTTCTGGTAATCTAAACGAAGGTGAATATGGTGATACGCCTTTGCCGCCCGCAATGCAAACCGCAGGTCAGCCCGGTTCAACCCTGGAGATACACCGGGCTGCGATCACCGCCAGCAAAGCGGCGCAGCACTTCCGGGTAGAGCCGATGTTCCTGCACCAGAATGCGCGCGGCGAGCGTTTCTGCGGTATCGCCTGCCAAAACGGGGACCCGCGCCTGGCCCAGAATCGGGCCATCATCCAGAGCGGGCGTTACCTCATGCACGGTGCAGCCATGTTCACTGTCTCCAGCCTCCAGCGCCCGCGCATGGGTGTGCAATCCTTTGTATTTAGGCAGTAAAGAGGGGTGAATATTCAGCATACGCCCCTGAAAATGCCCAACAAAGCCTGCGGTCAAAACCCGCATGAACCCGGCCAGACAGACGATATCGGCCCCAGATTCCAGAATGGGTTTGACCAGCTCTGCCTCAAATGCGGCGCGATCGCCCTTAAAGGGGCGGTGATCGACAGCGGCGGTGGCAATCCCGGCCGCCGCCGCCTTTTTCAGCCCGCCTGCCTCGGCGTCGTTTGACAAAACCAGACAGGGGCGGGCCGGATGGTCACCCTGCATGCTCTCGACCAGCGCCACCATGTTGGAACCGCCACCCGAGACCAGAATAGCAACCTTCTTCTTATCGCTCACAGCAGCTTGCCCGTATAGCGCATGCCTTCCCCGGCGGTGACTGTGCCCAGACGGCTGACGGTTTCGCCCTCGGCCTCCAGCACGGCAATCAGATCATCGGCGCGATCGGCTGAAACGGACAGGATCATGCCAATGCCGCAGTTAAAGGTTTTCAGCATCTCGGCCTCGGAAATGCCGCCCACCTCGGCCATCCATTTGAACACGCCGGGCAGATCCCAGGCATTCAGGTCGATATCGGCACCCAGATCTTCGGGCAGAACCCGTGGCAGGTTTTCGGTTAGGCCGCCGCCGGTGATATGGGCCAGCGCATGCACGCCCCCGGCCCGCACCGCTGCAAGGCTTTGTTTTACATAAAGACGGGTTGGGGTCAGCAACGCCTCGCCCAGGGGACCCGCGCCAAAGGGCGATTCCGCGTCCCAGCCCAGACCGGAGAGGTCGACAATCTTGCGCACCAAAGAATAGCCATTGGAATGCACCCCATCCGAGGCCAGCCCCACGAGCACATCGCCCTCGACAACGCCTGCAGGCAGGGCAGTACCGCGTTCCATCGCACCAACCGCAAAGCCGGCCAGATCGAAGTCACCCTTGGGGTACATGCCGGGCATCTCTGCGGTTTCGCCGCCGATCAGGGCACAGCCAGAACGCACGCAGCCCTCGGCGATGCCTTCGATGATGCGGGCGGCGGTTTCGGTTTCCAGCTTGCCGGTGGCAAAGTAATCAAGGAAGAACAAAGGCTCTGCCCCCTGACAGACCAGATCGTTGACGCACATGGCAACCAGATCGATACCCACGCCGTCCACATGGCCGGTATCAATGGCGATGCGCAGCTTGGTGCCCACGCCATCGGTGGCCCCTACTAGGATCGGATCACTATAACCGGCATCTTTCAGGTCAAACAGCGCGCCAAAGCCGCCCAATCCGCTCATCACGCCGGAGCGATTGGTCCGTTTGGCGGCCGGCTTGATGCGGTCCACCAGGGCATTGCCCGCGTCAATGTCCACACCTGCATCCGCATAGGTCAAACCGTTCTTGCCGCTGGTCATCTCTTGGCTCCTTAAAACTGGTTGCGCAGCCTTTAGCGCAAGGCTGACCAGAAAGAAACAAAGGAATCCACCGCGCGCATCTTGTCGCGCGATGGAGGGGCACAATCAGCGCCCTGCTCAGAGACCAAATTGCCAGGGCGCGGGCTGATAGGCATAGCTCTTGCCATGGCGCAGCACCCGGCCAAGTCCAGGAAAGTCGATATGACTGCCAGTCAGCAAGAGGTTATCGGCCACCGCACGATCAAACATCTTGACGCGGGTTTCAGCCGTCAGCGCCGCATCAGTGTCAAAGGCAATGGTCCAGTCCGGATAGGCGAACTGAAGCGCCGTGCTGTGGATGACATCGCCCCAGAACAGCAGCTGTTGCCCGCCGCTGTCCAGCATATAGCCAGTATGACCCGGCGTATGACCCGGCAACGGCATCGCAGTAAACCCATCAATGACAGCGGCTTCGCCTTTAATCAGCCGCAACCGATCCGCATAGGGCGCAACCGTGCCCCGCGCCATCTGAAAGAACCCGCGGCTGCCTTCGGGAACAGAGGCCATGATCGCGTCATCATGCCAAAAGTCCCACTCCACCTGTGACACCACCAGCTCTGCATTGGGATAGGCCGCCTGGCCATTGGCTTTGACCAGCCCCCCCGAGTGATCCGGGTGCATATGCGTCAGCAGAACGGTTGAAATCTCAGAGGGCTTCACGCCCGTGGCGGCCAGAGCGCCCCCCAAGGCACCAAGACTTGGCCCCATCAAATCTGCCGTCCCCGCATCAATAAGAATTTTACGATCCCCCTGCTCTACCAGATAGCCATTCACGGGAATATTCAGCCCTTCAGGGGTCATTTGATGCAGCCCCTTGGCAAGGGCGACCTCTGCCTTCTCTGCGTCATAATCCGTAAACAGCTGCACCCCCAGCGGCAAGTGGCCATCCAGAAGCACAGTCACCTTTGCATCCCCCAGATGGAACTGGTGCAGCACAGGCGGCAGCGCGGTAGGCGCCCCTGCGGTGTCAGCCACTGCCTGGCCAGAAATCAAGGTGGCAGCAGGTGCAGCAGCCAACCCGCCGAGTAAGGTTCTACGATTGATCGTCATAAGAGACTCCAATATGGTTTCGACCAGTATCGGTCACAAATTTCAATAAAGTAGCAGTCTCACCTGGCTGTAGCCAGAATATTGCTATTACAGATATAAGCAGGAATTATAACAGAAATGGATCGCCTTGGATTGCTTGAAAGCTTTGTCATTGCCCTGGATGAAGGCAGCCTGAACCGGGCAGCACAGCGGCGCGGCATCAGCCAGCCTGCGATGAGTCTGCAAATCAAACAACTTGAGGCGCTGTTGGGCCATGAGCTGCTGCATCGCTCTTCCACTGGGGTCAAGCCGACCCGCCCCGGCCAGTTGGTCTACACCCAGGCCCAGGGGCTACTGTCCGGCTATGACCGGATGTCCGCCGAGCTGAGCGCCCTGACGGACAGCATTTCTGGCACCTTTCGCATCAGCACCAGTACGTTTTTTGGCCGCATCATCCTGGGGCCGGTGCTGCTGGAGGTGAACCAAGCCTATCCTGACCTGGATATCGTGATGAAACTGGAAGACCGGCTGGTTGATGTTGTGCGCGAAAACGTGGATCTGGCCATTCGCTCTGGCACGCTGGGCGACAGCGACGGCGCGGCACGCAAAATTGCCCAGATGGAGACCGTGCTTTTTGCCACCTCAACCTACCTAGATCAGGTCGGTCGCCCCAAGGAACCCGAAGAGCTGAAGCGGCTTAAATTCATCCAGCACCACGAGGACCAGACCGGCGGTTTTGTCCCGCTCACCCTAGACGGGGTGGAATATCAGGCACCAGTCCATGTGGGCTTTACCGCGGATGATCCCGATCTGATCATCCGCGCGGTCAGCAACCATACCGGCTATGCCCGCGCCCCGCGCCTATTCCTGGAAGAGGCCCTTTGGGATGGCCGTTTTGAGGAGATCCTGCCGCGGTATCAACCACAACATAAAGAAATCTATGCTGTTTACCCGTCACGCCACAGCTATGACAAACGCCACGAAGTCATCATTTCCAGTCTTCTCGATCGGATGGAAGCCCTGCGTGTCGCGTCAATTGCCCGTCGTCACCCGCCTGCTGCAATCATAGCTTGACCTTCTGGCAAGCATTTTCTAACCACGTCGCAGCGGGCCTGTAGCTCAACGGTTAGAGCAGAGCGCTCATAACGCTTTGGTTGCGGGTTCAAATCCTGCCAGGCCTACCAATCCGCCAAAATTATTCATTAAAATCAACACCCTCGGTGTGCAGCACTCGCATTACCGCAGCTTGTACGTTTCAATGGGTTATGGCGTGAGTGTACCGCAGTTTTCTGAGAGGAACACCGAGAATCTATCCCCGAACGGCAGTTCTGGATGGAATGATGGGTGATGAGAGGCTCGAACTCCCTACATCTTCGATGTGAACAACACGCCCCTGGCACAAGCCATTGGTTCCAGGCAAGGGAACCGCTTTTTACTCAAGCGTTTTTCAACACCTGCGCAAGACAGGTGGGTTCAACCCGGTTCACGGAACCTATGAGGGAGCATATGCAGGCTAGCCGGAGAGCGGTCGTTCGGGACGCAATTCATAGACAGTCGGCGTGCGGATGAATACGCAACCGGTGTGATTGGCCGCCGCAATTCTCTACTCCAGTTTCACGGGAAGTTTCTACCTGAAAACGGCGGCATAGCGGGGCGCGAAGAACTTCGCGAAGGCCTTCACTTCGGGGCGCCGATACGCCTCTGGTGCGATCAACATCAAGTGCTCCGAGTTCATTTCCTCCAGCGGCGCAAAGCATTGGATGAGCGTGTCATCGCTTTCGGCAAGTTTCACGTTCATGATTCCAAGACCATAACCCGACCGGATCGCGGCATGCATCAAATCTATCTCGGAATAGGTTTGCCTGATCTGATCAGGTTCTGCATGGCGGATCAGCCAATCGTGATAGGCTGACGGCACACCTTCACGCAGGAAGCCGACAAACGTATGGTTGAACAGGTCTTCGATCGAGGTCGGCAACCCGTGTTTTTCGGCGTAGGAACGGGATCCGAACAGCGCGTAACGCGCGGTGCTTATCTTGCGGCAGATCAGGTCTGGATGGGGGGGACTTCTTGTCACGCGCAATGCTACATCCGCTTCGCCAGCCGACAGATCCAGGACTTCGACGCTGGGCAGGAATTCGAAGCTGACATCGGGGCGGAGCAAAGAGAACTCGCTGAAGATCGTTGCAACCCGGGGTGAGAAGTTGCCGGAATAGGCCGTGATCCGGATCGGCCTGGTGCTGTGCAGCGTTTCAACCATCTGCGCCAGGCAGGTTGCCGCCGCTTCGATTTCTTCCGCGTTCTGCAGGATCGCTCGTGCTGTTCCGGTCGGCCGGAAGCCGCGCGTGTCCCGCTCGAACAGGGTTACGCCAAGCTCATGCTCAAGCGCCTCAATGCGGCGCGCAACGGTTGGCTGGGCCATGCCGAGCTGGCGCGAGGCAGCCAAGGTGGACCCCGAGCGCACGACGGCAAGAAAGACCCTGATTTCTGACCAGCTCCGGAATTCGTTCTTCATTTTTGTAGAATAGCACATCGCCGCGGCCGATACCGGGAAAATCGCGCAGCCGCTACAGTGGGGGCACCTTCGCAGCAGCAGAAAAGGCCCGAGAGATGAACGCATTCATGACCAGCGCCCGCACCGTCCCGCCGCTTCAAAAGGCTCTTGGCTTCATCCAGCGTGTTTTTAACTTCGCCCCCCGCCTTGAGGAAACGCAGCCCGATGACGCCCGATCCCGGCGGGAATTCATCTGGGAGGTTCTTTCCCGTAACCCGGATGCCTTCTCCAGCGATGCCGACGTCCAAAGCATGATGAGCATGTATCCCGGCAGGTTCTGACTAGTTCGGGGCCGACCTTGGGCGCTAATCCGCCGTCCGCTGCAGACCGTCGAATGGCAGCTTTCGGGCCGGTCGCGCCGATCCGCAATGCCCAGCCGCCTTTGCTTTGCAAAGTCAGGAAACTGCGGGTCGCTTCCACCCGTGCCGAACGCAGCATCATGCACTTTGCCCTTGCAGCTGGCCGGGGCTCCTCACTTCCAGGTCAGGCTTTGCCCGGAAAAACAGGCGGCCAGAGTGTCAGGCGGCATCTGCCCCAGTTGTTCAAACATGCTCAGGCAATCTAGGCTTGAGATGATCTCGGCAATCAGCCCCTCTTCAAACCGCACCATCATCATTCCATCCACCGCAACCGGCGTGACCCGATCCGCACCAGCGGCGCAAACGGTATAGGATACGCAGGCCAAATCACCATCCGTCATGAACTGGTGCATGTCGATTTTGATCGCCCCGAGTAGCGTGTGGAAGACCTCTACCAACAGGGGGATATCGCGCCTTGGCGCCAGCTGGCCGATCAGCATGTCATCCTCCTGCACAGAGGGCGCCAGAAACGAATCCAGTTCAGCCAGATTGCGGTCTTCCCAGATAACGGTGAACCAGCGCGCAATCATGTCTCGTTTACTTATGGTCATTCTCAGATCGAACTTTCAACTTCAAATACAGCGGGCTCATATCGCGCCAGAGGGAAGTACCCCCTGCCGGGCCCTTGGGGGTTAGACTGCAACACACTGATTAACAACCGACAAATTTCTGTCAGGGCGCGATGGAGGTAGCGGATTTTCTCACATGTCCTGAAACGGCAAAGACGGCGACAAGGGGGCCGCTAGCGGCCAATCACGATATCAGCCGACAAGCCGCCAAGCGCCTCGCTCTGCCCCAGCCGCAAGGTACCGCCATGGGCGCGGGCGATGTCGGTGACAATCGCCAGCCCCAGACCAACCCCCGAGCCCAGATCCTGATTCCGCGCCGGGTCCAGCCGCGCAAAGGGCCGCACCGCATCGCCGCGTTGTGACGCGGGAATGCCGGGCCCATCGTCTTCGACACGCAGCCGCAGGGATTTTTCAGTCAAGGCCACCGAGACCCGCGCCCGCGTGCCATAGCGCACCGCATTCGAGACCAGATTTTCGAGCGCGCGGCGCATCGCCTGCGGTCGCAGCAGCACCGTGCCCGCGCCGCTCAACTCTCCCAGCATCACGTCCTTGCCCTGTCGCTGCCAGGCCTCGACCACTGCAATTGCCAGCTGCTGCGGATCCACCGGCTCTGGTTCTCCGGTAGAGGCCCCGCGCGAGAAATCAAGAAAGGCATCCAACAGCGCCTGCATCTCCTCGACATCGCGCAGCATCGGCTCTGCCTCGTCCTCATCGATCATCGCCAGACCCAGCTTGAGCCGGGTCAAGGGCGTGCGCAGATCATGGCTCACCCCCGAAAGCATCAGCGTACGCTGCTCGATCTGGCGCTCTATGCGCGCCCGCATATCGACAAAGGCACTGCCGGCAACCCGCACTTCGGTCGCGCCGCGCGGTGAATAGGAAAGGTGCCGTCCTCGGCCAAAAGCCTGCGCCGCATCGGCCAGTTTCTTGATCGGGCGCAGCTGATTGCGCATGTAAACAAAGGAAATCACCGTCATCAGAAACCCAAAAAACACCATGGTCACGATCAACTGGTGCGGGGCTGCCGCAGTCAGGCGTCGCCGGTCCAGGGCCAGCTCCAGAGTGCCGACCTCGGTGTCAAAATACAGCAAAAAGGCGCGGTCTTCCGGAAATTGCACCGCCACGAACCCCTCCAGCTCGCGCTGCAGCTTCTCTCGCACCACCCGGCCCGAAAACTCGTTCAGGCTAAGGGCGGTCTGCGGCGGCGGCGCATCTGGCGGCAGGAACCGTGCCTGCATGGTCAAGGGGGCCAGATAGGGCGTCAGGCGGCTCAGATATTCCTCGGGAGAGCGCGCCCCCCTGGCCTGTTGCCGCAACAGCGCAATTTCGCGCTGAATGGTGGCGGTCATCTGCGTGGTAAGATCCTCAAGATCGCGTTTGATAAAGACAATCGTGACCAGTAGCTGCAATGCAACCACGGGGACGACAAGGATCAGTGCCGCACGGGCATACAGGCTGCGCGGGACATATTGTTTGAGCCATTGGAAGAACATAGGCTAATACTAGCGGCGCGCGCCCCCCCTGTGAAGGCCGCTAAATCATAGCGCCCACACTGGCAGAGAGACCCGGTCCGCGACAACAGGACCGGGGCGATGTCCTGGCCCGGGTGCGCATAGGTTCACAGCGGCCCCAAGCGGCCCCAATCAAGGCAGAAACACATGCAGGCCCCTGATGATTTCGACCCGATCCCCGGTCAGCCAGAGCAGCTAGAGCCAGGCGTGCGGCGCCTGCTTGCGCCCAACCCCTCTGCGATGACCTATCGTGGCACCAATACCTATCTGGTCGGCACCAGCCAGATCGCAGTGATCGACCCTGGCCCCGATATCCCCGCCCACCTAGAGGCCATCCTGGCGGCGCTGCAGCCTGGGCAAGTGATCAGCCATATCATCGTCACCCATAGCCACCTGGACCACTCACCGCTTGCCGCCGCCCTTTCGGCCCGCTGTGGTGCCCCCACCTATGGGTTTGGCGATGCGAGCGCCGGGCGCAGCCCCATCATGCAAGACCTCGTCTCGGCTGGGATGCGCAGCGGCGGCGAAGGCATCGATATGGGCTTCACCCCCGATATTACCCTGGCGGATGGGCAATGCCTGAACGCGCCGGACTGGCAGCTTGAGGTGATTCACACCCCCGGCCATCTGGGCAACCATATCGCCCTGGCCCTGAATGACGCCTGTTTTACCGCCGATCATGTCATGGGCTGGGCCAGCTCTCTCGTCTCACCACCAGATGGCGATCTGACCGATTTCATGACCTCCTGCACCCGGCTTCGCGATCGGGATTGGCGGGTGTTCTACCCTGGTCACGGCGGCGAAATCACCGATCCACAGGCACGACTGGACTGGCTGATCAGCCACAGGCAAAACCGCGAGGCGGAAATCCTCGCCCATCTGCAACGCGCCCCGGCCACCCCGGCCGAGCTGGCACGCGCAATGTACAGCGACACCCCGGAGGCGCTGCTGCCAGCAGCAGAACGCAATGTCCTTGCCCACCTTGTCGACCTAACCAGCCGGGCAAAAGTCCGTCCCCAGGACGAGCTGACAGAAGGCGCGCTCTTCCATTGGCTTGGTTGACAAAACTTTTTTCAAAAAATCGGCTCCACCCCCTAGACCTCCCCAATCCGCCTCGCTATATCGCACGGACCGTTCCGGCGTAGCTCAGCGGTAGAGCAGTTGACTGTTAATCAATTGGTCGTAGGTTCGATCCCTACCGCCGGAGCCATAAAAAGCCACTAAGCTCAATAGCTTGGTGGCTTTTTTGACTTTAGATCCTTGCGAACACATCCAAGCTAGTAGCCACATAGTAGCCAGCCAAATACTGCATTGACGTACCTCGAACCTCTGGCCAACAAAGTTGAATTCATTGACAGAATGTAAGAAAGCGCCTGTATAATCACGAATGCTCGCATTTTGGGCACAACTAGCAAAATGGACGTATTATGACGAAACCAAAACCGTTCGCGTTCGTGCTGATGCCGTTCGGCAATGAGTTTAATGACATCTATCGGATCGGCATCCAAGAAACGGCAAACAAGCACGGCGTCGTCGCAGAGCGGGTTGACGAGCAGATTTACACTGAGAGCATTCTGGAACGCATCTACCGCCAGATCGATGCGGCGGACTTTATAATCGCCGATATGACGGGAAAAAACCCCAATGTTTTCTACGAAGTCGGATACGCTCATGCGAAGGAAAAGATCTGCACCCTTATCACCCAAGAAGCAAATGACATTCCTTTCGATTTGAAGCATCACCGCCACCTAGTTTACAATGGGTCAATTACGGATCTCCAAAGGATGTTGGGTGAGGACATCGATTGGGTTAAGTCGGAGCTGGAACGTAGAAAAACTGTTACGTTCGAAGTCAATGTGAAAGCCCAGAACGAATTGCTGACTATGAGCGAGTTCGCCCGAACAGGAACTTTCGAGCTTGTAATAGACATCCACAACAGAACGGAAAAGCGTAGCCCTGAGATCGACGCGATATACCTGAATACCTCGGAAAGGTGGGAGATCAAACAAGATGGAAAACGTTGCGGCCATACGAAATCTGACGATGAAAACTTAAAGAGAAGGCACATCCTGGCAACAAGTACGAACCGGCTTGCACCCGGCGCTTGGACCCAAATTAGATGTGAACTGGAAACAAGTTTTTGGCGGAAGTATCGGGATGGAGGTGTCGAACCTAGAGAAATCTATAGGGCACAAGGTTTTATGGTTGTCCAGATATCAACCGCAGAAGGCATGTTTCCAACTCGTGTCGATCTTGATGTAGTGTTTGACGAAATCCCTTTCTAGGTCACAATCTGGCATCTTGGCTCCAACTTGTCTGCGATCTGGCGCAGGGACTGTAGGTCTTCAACAGTACCCTTGCCCGATCTGTACGCAGTGGCCAATCGCCTGAGTTGGAACAATTCCTGATCCGTGAAACCTTGCATCTTTAGAGCGGTCACGCCTTGATCACTTGCGAGGTCTAACAGGTCACCCAGATATTCCCGCCATTCAGCGTCTGTCGCGGTGGCGTGAGGGGCCGTGGGTATCTGAGGATCTGGGGTCAAAGCGTGTCGCTCCGAATATCTGGTATGCTGTCCATCGCGCGGGCGATGTATGACACAGTTGCGCCCAGAGCATCAGCGGCACGCACCTCTTGCGGAACATACCATGTGCTTCCTAGCAGGATGATATGCGAACTATTGGGTGAATTTTCTGTGATCAGTGTCACAACTGTACCGCCCTGATATACTTGCGAAATGGTGAACACAGTTTCCGGTTTCAGATCACGAAACCCGTAGGTGACTTCTCGTAGGTCAAAGCGATATTCCCCACCTGCTGTGATCGGGGCGCCCCCGCCATCCAGAGCATACTCATAAATACGGGCATCCTGCCACACCGGATTGAACCGGGCGGCGCGTTTCAGATTGGCGGCATGGGTCATTCAGTCCACCCCACCAGCTTCATGGCCCGTTCCAGATCAACGCCAGCTTTCACCAGAGCGCCCACAGATCGGGCACGACCTGCCGTGTCCGCACTCATCATGGCGTCAAGGTTCAGACTGGCCACGTTCAGCTTAGCCTGAAACTCTGGCATGAGTTGCCGCCCCATCGGTTCAAGGGTCTGCAAGGCAAACAGACGATAGGCCTCACGCATCGCGCCTGCGTTGCCCTGTTCGGTCACCAGAGCCGGGGGAATGCCCGCTGCGCTCAGAATGCGGTGGTGTAGCCCATCGGTTGCCGGGTTGAGGTCCATCTTTTGCAGATCAGGGGTTAGTTCTACCCGGCGCAGTTCTGAGCGATCCCCGCCTGTCTGGTGGCCGAAGTCTTGCTTGCTCAGCACCGTGGCTAGCGATCCGGTGCGCAGCCCAGACAAAACCTTGCTTTGCTGTTCCTCGGGGATATTGGCTGACATCGGCAACAAGCCCTTACCCACCATCGGCATGGCCCCGGATACAGCAGCTTCAATCTCGGCCATCAACATGGGCGATAGGCCCATGAGCGTAAATGGTGATCGACCACGCCACGGCTTCGAGGGGGCCGGGTTGATCACCAGCTTGAGTACCTCGGGTTCCAAAGCCCTGACTGTTTCTGTAGTGTTCACCCGAGCAATGTGTAGGTGATACCGGCCCTGGCCCAGTTCGTCCCAATAGGCCACGGGCAACAGCTTGGCGACGTTGCCTTCCACCCGGATATGCCAGACGCTTTCACCACGCAGACATAGGTCAAGACCAATGGCCCCCATAGTGTCAGGCGTCAGCAGATCGGCTGGGGCTGGGGTGATCATGGTAAAGCCCCGCGACCACATGCCCACGGCAGTGGCGACGGTTGCAGACAGGGCCGCACTACCATCCGCTTGCAAGGTCTTGCGCCTCGCATCGACGTATGTCTGCGTCATGTTGGAAAAACCGCTGCGCTGTTCCAGATCGGATTTCTTCCGGAATGGCCAAATCATTGGCGCACCTCATTCGCTAAAAGAATGCCCGCTCCAGAAGCCCAAAACAGGCCCTGCAAGTTCTCGCGGGTCAAACTAGTGTCGCCAGCAGATTGACTCTTGAATTCCCGACGCTGGGGCATGTGCACCAGTTGATACAGAGCGAGGTTTCGGACGGCCTGCACCACGTTGGCGGTTGGAGCCGGTGGCGTCACGGTACCCACTTGGGTCAGGCGGTAGAGCGTCCACGGTACCAGTTCGACAAGGCCCGCTTCGGCCAAGTAGGTTTCGGAATGGCTCAGCCAAATGCCGTTCAGATATACCTCAACATCCAAATCTGCAGGGTACGGATAGCGAGGCCAGCGGTATCCGTCTTCACGGTTTACTTTAATGATCACCTTGCCGGCGGTGACCGGACGAAATGCCCGGTTCGTAAAGGTCTCGGCCTGTATCCAGCTTGCGGCGATCATGGCGGCAGCGTCCACCTCTGACACGCCAGCCTCCAATGCGATTTCAGATGCCACCAGATCAGACGGGGCATCGCCATGGGTGAATTCGGTTTCCAGCAGGTCGATCATGGCAGCCATATCCTCGGTTGGGGTTGGTGGCGCTGCGCCCGGTCCATTGCCCGTAATTCGGCCTCGCTAGCCTCATAGGCTGGACGGGTGACAAGGCTCAGTTCGTATAGGAGCAGGGCCCCAAGTTGACGGATCATCACTCCGGGGTTTCCGGGTTCAGGCACCAGCTTTTCGGCATCGGGCACCACGTCCTTGGGCGGCACCCGAAAACCGGGGGACACGCCTTTGATCAGGCCCGCGCCAAGCATCGCCAGCGCATCGGTCACATGGCTGGCACGTTCCGCGCCCTCGGGAATGATGGCGCTAAACTCAAGAAATTCTTCGGTGTCGTTGAATTCAAGACTGCCCGCCTTTTTCGAGGCCAGCGGCTTATCGAAACTGTGACCTACCAGCAAATTCACTTCCCGCGTGTCGTCTTGCAGCGTGAAGTCAAACGCCCCCGGCATGATCCGTTCTTTCCTGATGGTGCCGCGATCTGCGATCACAGCCAATGCTTGATAGGGGAAGCGGCCCACAATCGTGGGTCGCCCTCCCTGTTGCCGCACCTCAAGGGATTGCGCGACCCATGTGGCGCGGCTTTCCATTATGCGCGGTCCTGCACGTTTTCCAGTTTCAGGAAGTGGGTGCTGAGGCGCTGGAACAGCAGATCGACAAAGGCAAACGCAGTTATCGCGATCTTGCCGGATTTGCTTTCGCTGTATGGATCGATCACTAGTTCGACGCCGCCCCATGTCGGCATGAAAGCGTGGCCACCCGTCGCCGACAGGTACACATTCGACGCGCCTTTGCCGGTGGCATCCCGGGCACTCTGCGCGCTTACCTGTTGCGACCAGACGCCACTAAATCCGGCTGATCTAAAGCGGTCGTATTCGCTTACGGCAGTGCCTGTGATCAGGCTGTCAATCAGCGTTTGACGCAGGATAGGCGCACCCGCGAAGTTGATGCCCGAAACGTCCGACAGTTTGGCGCTTTCCCAAAGGGTGGTTGCGCGCAAATGTAGTTCGGTGAAGCTGGCAATGTCCGACACGTTGATCGCCCGCGCCCCGGTCAAGGCGTTCTCTAGGCCAGTTGGCTGTTCATTGGCCCCGGTGCCTTGGAAGGCTGCAAGGTCAATACCCTCGCGCATGACTTCGGCCAGATCGCGACGTAGGATGCTTTCAATCGCCGGGTTCTGTTTGGCCGCTTGGCGGGTCACCACATATCGCGCATTTGCGGTCTTGATAGTCGGCGTTTGGCTGGTCGTGGTGATTGCAGTGGCATCGCTGCCAGCACCTTCAGCCACCCACGACATGGTGCCGCCCCCGGTGATTTCAGGGAATGCGGGGGTGCCGGAAACCTGAATTGCTTTGATACCGAACCGCGCCGCTGCCGACGTTTCAAAGAACCGTTGCAGATGGTTCATCACCGGGCGACTCGCTAATTCTTGGCTGGTGCCTGCACTGGCATCGGTGGCCAGGTCCGCGCGTTCTTCTAAATCGAACACGGCCCACGGCACCTGAATGCCTCCTTTTTGCGACGGCCCGTTGCGCTGTTCTAATTCCTGCGAGATTTCCAGTTCGCGTCCGTCCAGCGGTTTACCTTCGGTCACGCTGGCAGTCAGACCCGATAGGCTGAAATTGCGGCATTCCCGCTCAAAATCGGTTTCAGCCTTCTCCGGTTCCTTTATCTGGTCGCGTTCAGCACCTTCCACTAGATGCGGGCGGTTTTGTGGCTCTTGTCGAGTTGGCAGGCCCCGGTGGTGCTCACCTTTACGTCAGCCTCACCCAATGAGCCCTCCAGCAAAACACTGCGTACCATGTTGACACTGCCAGACAGGAATAGACGGCGGGTGGCGCGAATATCCTGATCACCGTCACGTGGGCCGGTACCGCGATAGATCACGGGCCACGCCAGCTTTTGACGGGCCAGCGCGGTGGAAAATTCGGCTTGCCGGTATCGGTCGCAGGAAACGGACGCCACGGGATGATTACCTACCATATCCACCACGGCAGGCAGGAATTCGTTCAGATCGGACACGCTGCCAGACGTTTCGATCAAATCACTATCAAGAGCAGCGCGGTGCCATAGGTCGCCCACAAGATCTCGCTTACCTCGGGTGATTAAGTCCATATCAGCACCGGGGAAGGCCCCCAGCAACTTGATCAAGCCGGATTGTTCGTATGCCACGACGGCAGCGGTCATTGACGCAGAACCGCCCAGATCAATCCCGATATGCACGGGTTCACCGGGTATCGGCTCGGGGTTGGCGCGATAGGCTTTGGTCAGCGTGGGGTAATCCAGCAGCAATTGCCGTGTTGGTGAAAGTGGCATGTTGAGTTGCCAGACACAGAATTCGGTCAAACTGCCCGAATGCAATGCCTTGTCGTGTGCATCCTTCAAAAACCGCAGTGGCTTAATAGTTCCACCATCCGGATTTGCCTTTGCCCAGGTAGCTGGATCGCTGGGGTCGTCGGTTTTGCTGGCCCCGTAGCAGATCACATGCGTTCGAGGGTCAGGGTTTTCGATCATTTCATTGAAAATCAGGTTGTCGCCACGGGTGCCCAGCCCAATCAATTGGCCATCGCGTGACGACAGGGCATCGTAGTATCCCGTGATCAATTCGTCTTGGCCTTTGGTGATCAGGCCGCATTCATCAATGATTGCGAAGTCGAGACCCAGACCGTGCCCGCCCCAATTGCTGCCGGTGCTGAGATAGACCTTGCAGTTACGCATTTCGAGAATGCCGGGGCGCGGGTCAGAGCGGCGACGTAGTTCGTCTTCACGGCCAGCTGTTTCCAGCAGAGCAAACATGTGATCGGCAACGTAACCGCAGTGCTTTTCTGTAGGCGCGGCGACAGCCCCGACGCAGCCTTCCCTGTAAGCCGGGCTGTCAGGGCACACGAACGCCAGCAGCAAAAACGCCAGCAGCATGGATTTTCCCAGCTTTCGGGGCAGTGTGTAGATCAAGGTTCGGAATGTCGGGCCGTCAATGTCACGGCTGAACAGCGCCACCAGCAATCTTTTCTGGAAGGAGCTTAGGCCAAACGGCTGGCCCTTGTTTATCCCGTGGGGAACAGTGAAGGTCTCGCGGCCCCACTGGTCGAGGCTTTCTACCAAAGCGATAACATCCGCCGAAGCGGTGAAGGTCTTCTTGGTCGATTTCGCCAGCCGTAAAGCCATAGCGCACAAGTCCCAATACTCTGGGAACCGGTGCCCTCCATGGCTTGGTTCGGTGAAAATATGCCCCATTATGCAGAGGGGATGATCAGCATGTCAATCGTCTGGAGTGGTCGTTTCAGGCTGTTTCGTTCAAGTGGTGCCTGTTAGGGTCCAAAACACATTGCTGAATTCCGAAGGAGCCGAGAAAGATGAAGTGGATGCTGGTTTTTGTGTTCGTCCATGCGACGACTGACAAGCTACAGAGTGATAGGCATGTCGAGGTGCTTCCGAGCAATACCATTTTTGATGCTTCTGCTGATTGCTTGGATGCGGCCAAGGCGGCGACCACCGAATGGACGCAGGCCAAAAAGGACACGAGAGCGAACAACGCGGAAGCGGATTTCTACTTCGGGAAATCGGGTAGCCGCTTCGTCTGCATTCCGAAGGTCTAGTCCTGACGCCTAAGCTATTTTCAGAGTGACAAACAACTCCCGCCCTACTCCGATAGATACCCGGGTCTCATCCCTCCCAGCAGGGTTCCCTTGATGTTTGATGGTGTGTCCTACCCGCCAGACGAGACAAGGAGATTACGGATGTCTGGCGCTGCCGTTCGAATTTGATGTTCACAGGCAGCGGGCAGGACGCGGATAGAATAGCGAAAATCCACATGTGCGTCAACGCACATAGAAATAACCTTAACATCACAAGTGTGCAAACAATTGTAGTTCGTTTTGGTTCGGCAACCAAGGTCAGCGGCGAGAAAATTCCCTACGCACACTACTCTCAACACCGATTTCTAACATAGAAACCTCCCCCTGCTCCGCCCGGTCTGCTCGTTGTCTCGCTAGGACTGGCCAAAGGTCAGGCCCCTACTGTCCCTATAACCTTTCTTTTTATCATAACCCCTTGGAAGTAGTTATAGGGATAGTAGGTATTAGTTCAGTTGGTCAGGATAGGAAAAGCAAAGTTCTTAACCCAGCCACAACCTTTCCTTTCGACACTCAGCATCGCCCCCGCATCCCTTACGGGTCAATAAAGTAAGGGTATTCGGGGTCGGAAAAATTTTTCTTTTCCTGCATCGCAGCCTTGTATGCGTCCGCTGCGAACATCCAGAACAGGCGAAGAACCCGTATCGATGAGTGTCGGTAATACCGCTTGAACACGGCCGTGGGTTCGCCCTTTTCTTTGGCCTCGCTAATCATGTGCTGTATCTCAACCGCGTATATCGCCGTGAAGTTATGCCAACCGTCGGTGGTGATCACGTACCGGAAAATGTCGATCTGGTACCCATCAGGCAGATCTTCGGCCAAGCCGTTCAGCATCCCCCATTCACCCTGGGACACGGGCCTACCTGTCTGTTTCCTGAACGCCTTGGCCATGATGTTGGCCATGTCGCGCGTGTCCAACGTGGGTGGTTCTCCGACGCGCAGGGCCATCACCTTCACCGGTTTTCCGGTCTCATCATCCACGCCCATCGTCACCATTTTCTGAATAGGCGCTATGTTCGTCAATTCTGTGAGCGTGGGGGGCGACACGCCAAGCATTGCCGCCCATTCGTTTCGAGACCGCAGCGCCCATTTGTGGCCATTGCACATCTGGCATTCTTTTGCGGTCAGATCGCCTATGAGTTGGCATAGTTGGTCATGCCGCGCTTGCTTGTCCTTACGCATTATCAGCCCACCCTGAGCGTTTCGAGGTAGAACCGCACGTCAGCAGGCTTGTAGCGCACCGTCCTGTAGCCCATGCGATAATAGGGTAGCTTGGGCGCTGTGCCGTTCTGTTCGGCTTCATATCGGTCAGTCTTGAGTTGCCCCGAAGTCAGCGCGCCTCCAGTCATGGCTTCCACCTGCTTGGGCGAAAGGCTAGGCATGTCCAAATCGGTAACGGGTTTGGGGGTGGTCGTGTTCAGTTTCAGGGCCATTCGGGCCTCCATGGAGTAGTGTTTCGCATTGCGCCAGCGGCGCGGTGACTGCGAATGGCGTTCACTGTCTCAGACCCACCGCAGAAGGCGGAGACGGAACGCAGCCCTCCATGGCAGCATTCGATAGTGCAATTATTTGCCTTTGCGGTGCGTTGGTCAACAATCGGTTTCAAAGTGGTGCGTACCCTGCACCATTGCGACTGGAAACGCCCGGTTAATTTTGAAAAATCACGCGATCGCGGCGTCCGTCAATCGGTCAATCTCGTCGCTGATCATCTGCATCTCGTTTCGAAGCCGCTCAGGATCACGACTAGCGAGATAGCCAAGAGTTACATCATTATCGGCATGGTTCATCATCCGACGCAGTTTTGGATAGTTCACGTTCAGCCGTTCGGCCAACACGGCAAACGTCCTGCGTGCATCATGAAAGCTAAACGGCTCGCCTAGCGCTTCTCTCGCCCGCACCAAGGTCTTACGTGGGTCGCCAAGGGGGGCAATCCCCCAGATATAAGCCCCTTCTACATGGCGCTCTCTGAGCCGACGGAACAGCTCCAGCACTTGGAGACTGCATGGCAGAGTCAGAGGTTGGCCATTCTTGCTGCGCTCGGCGGCCACGGTAAAGGTGCGACCCTTGAAATCCACATCAGCCCATTGAAGGTTTGCTGCTTCGGACTTGCGTAAGCCAGAGCGCACCAGCAGTTCGCAAAAATCGCGGAAGTTCTCGCCTGCATTCTTGTGGCGGTGCGATCTTGCCTGACCTGCAGCGACGTCAATAGCCGCGAACCACGCCTGAAAATCGGTGATATGATTTTGCCTGCGGGTGGCCTTCGGCATCAACTTCAAAGCGGTCACGCGGCGCACCGGGCAATCGTGCAGCACCGGAACGCCGTCTTGATCGGCGGTCAGTTCGCGGGCATAGTTCCAGCAACTCCGAAACGTCCTCATGGCAAGAGCGGCACCGCTGGGAGTGCGCTTCATGATCTTGTTGAAACGGTCCAGCGTCATTTGGGGCGTGATGTGCCGCAGCTCCCGTTTATGCCAATCCCCGAAATCCCGACGCAGGGTGTTTCGGTAGTTGGCGGCGGTGCTGGCCTTGTGATCCCTGCCCGACAAGAAAGCGTCAACAGCGTCGCCCAGCGTCATGCCCTTGGCCCGCTGTTCGGCCTTTACCTTGTTCGGATCAGTCCCTCCCACCATCTCGGCAACGGCTTTCTTGGCAAGTTTGCGAGCATCGGCCAAGGTCAGTTGATCGGTGTTGCCCAGCGTGACACGACGTTTCTTGCCACCCACGCGGCCCTCGGCAAAATACGCTTTCTTACGGGTGCCAACGCGAAGCCCCAGCCCCTGCGTCTGAGTGTCGAAATAAAACGCCTGCCCGGCATCGGTCTGCGGCAGATCACGAACCATATCAGCTTTCAGCAATAGTTGGACCATTTGCCCCCCGGAATTCTAACAAAGTAGCCATTTAGTAGCCACCTCACCGCACTATATGGTACCGAACACCTCCAAATCAATGGCAAGGAATTTACATTATTTCCTTAGTTTAAATATAGATAACCAGAATCACGCCAAATAACTCGCAACCATGGACGGACACAACAAGAGACTGTTAATCAATTGGTCGTAGGTTCGATCCCTACCGCCGGAGCCAAAGATTTCAAGGGCCTAGTGTTCATTCGCTAGGCCCTTTTCTTTCGGGAAACGCCCGGGGGAACAAACTCCTAAGCGCTATTCTACACCTTGCCAGACACTGCTGGGGGCCGCATTCGGCAGGCGGTGATCTGCGCAATCGCGCTCTCTACGCTGTATGGGCGGGCTGTATCAGATGCGCCTCCAACAGCGGCTTTACCCTCTGCCAGTTGCTCGCAAGCGCGGCACAGGCGAGAGGGGCGTCTGTTGGTAGCATCTCGATGTCACTCAGGGCGCTGCGCAGCTCTGCGAGCCCAAGAACGGCTGCTGACCCCGCGAGGCGATGGGCCTCTTTGCGCTGCGCCGGTTGTAGCTCTGTGCCGGCCTGAATCTCTGTGATGAACTGCGCAACCTCGGCAATGAAGGACTGCAGAAACCCGAGGGCACGCTCGGGGCCAAGCGTCTCGAAAAACTCGGTAATATCGGATTGTCCGCTAGCTGGATCTGCGTTTGTCGCCTGCGGAGCCGACGTGATCAAAGCGGGTGCCCCCTTCGCGCGACGCACCACGAGCGCTGCCAAATCCGGCCCGCTGATTGGTTTGGTCGCCACCTCTGCAAACCCTGCCGCAAGAATCCGGGCATGGTCCTCTGGCCCGGTATGGGCAGTCAGCGCGACGATCTCTACCCCTTCGGCCAATTGCCCAGCACGAATACGGTGGATTGCTTCGATCCCGTCCACCTCTGGCATGCTGATATCCATCAGGACCAGGTCAAACTGCTGAATGCGGCAGGACTCGACCGCCTGCGCCCCACCAGCAGCGGCGGTAACCTGGTGCCCCTGGTTCTGCAACATCTTCTGAAGCAATTCGCGGTTGATGTCGTTGTCTTCCACCACCAGAATTCTGGCACTGTGCTCCAGCGCAGGCCTGTCCTGTGCGTGCTCTGGCGTTTGCTTGGCCTCCAACGTCAAGGGAAGGGTCAGGGTGAACAGGCTGCCCTCGCCCAATTCGCTCTCGCAGGTGATGGTGCCGCCCAGGGAATCGACAATACGGCGCGTGATGGCCAGGCCAAGGCCGGTTCCCTCAGAGCCGCGCCCAAAGCTGGCATCAAGGGTGATAAAATCCTCAAAGATCCGTTTCTGATCCTGCTCCGCTATCCCTGCACCGGTATCAGAAACATGAAAGGCGATCTGACCGGGGCTTGCGCTGTGCTCAACCTCGACCGTGATCCGCCCATCGTTGGTAAATTTAATCGCATTGCCAATCAGATTTAGCAGCGCCTGCTGCAGCGCACGCATGCGACCCACAACATAATCGCCGTCTTTTATATGGTAGTTCAGGGTCAATTGGTTGCCCCGGTTTGACGCCGCAGCTTTCTGGCTCTCGATCAGGCCATCCAGGATCTGCCGCAGATCAAAGGCGCTGGCCTCTTCGGAGGCGACCCCGGCCTCCAGGCTGGACAGTTGCAAGATATCATTGACGTGGTTCAGCAGCAGCTCTCCGGAAACCTGCATTGCGTTCAAATAGCGCAGCTGCTCTTCATCGGGATCAGTCAGATGCAGCAGATCAACCGCCCCCAGAATACCCGTCAGCGGTGTGCGCATCTCATGGCTCATCACTGTCAGCAGATTTGCCTTGGCCTGTTCGCCCGCCAGGGCATCATCGCGGGCGCGCCGCAGTGCTTCTTCGGCGGCGATCCTATCAGAAATGTCACGAATGTAGCTGACAACCACCAGATCCGCCTGGCTGCGGCTCACCGAGAGAGAGACCTCGACAGGAAAGACCTCGCCCGATTTGCGAAGCCCTTCCAGCTGCACCCTGCCGTTGCCGACCAAGCGCGGCTCGGAGGTTTGCCAATAGCGATCCATGCCCACTCGATGGGCCGCCCGCAAATGCGGCGGAATGATCAGGCGCTCCATGCTGGCACCAATCGCCTCGTCGCGGCTGTAGCCAAAGATCGTCTCGGCAGCGCCATTGAAGGCAAGGATCGTCCCTTCCCGGTCCACCACGAGAATGGCATCCAGCGAGGAAGAGATCATCGCCTCCATCCGGGACAGCGCCTTGCTGCGCTCCCTGGCCAGATCCCGGCCCCGGCGATACATCCCCCCCAAGAGCAAGGCAGTGATGGCCAAGGCCGCAACCAGCGCCACCACGACAAACGCCATACGCGACAGAAGGGCAAAAAGATTCAGGCGTTTGCCTTCGGCACCTTTGACCTGCATTGACACGCCAAGCAGCGCCAGTTCTCGGACCTCATCGCCGTTGTCTTCCAACTGCGCCAGGATCTCAGCACGGTTTTGCATCAACTGTGCATCCGGCACGTCAATCAATTCCACCAGGGTTGCGCGCCGCGCCTGCAGGCGGCGCAGCACCTTGCCCCCCCGATCACTGTCACGCATATCCGCAAAAAGCGGCCCTTCAACAAAGGTATTGATGCGGCTGTAATAGAGATCAAACTGGCGTCGCACATTCGCCAGATCCGCAGGCTCCTCCACCAAGAGCGTTTCGGATTGCAGCTTCAGGTGCTCTACCTCGGCCTGCGACAACACCCATTGCATATTATCGGTGGCTGCGGTGGACAGGCCATCGAGGCGATGCACCACCTCAAGCCCCATCCGTACGGCCTGCACCGCAAGCAGCGGCAAGATCAAAAGAGATAGAAAAAATAGTACCTTGGTGGTGCGAGGCCAGTCCCCTGCCGTCAGAGCGGCAGACCGAGTACCAAAAGGCCACCCCCCAGACAGGGCAGCCCGCCGTCCTACAGGGGCGGCAGTCTCTGTGTCGGGCTTCTGTTGGCCCTGCTGGCCCTGTTGGCTGGTCTGCATCATATCACTCAGCCATCTTGGCCTTTCTTGTCTGGCGCCTTGCTGTCTCACAGCATCCCAGTTCCTGTCGTCACTGCGGCGTCGCCTCGACAATCAGGCGATCCAGTTGCCAGACACTGCGGGAATAGACCGCCTCACTGCGATAGGCGGCGTCGCTGTCATAGGGATAAACCACCCACAAGGGACCCTTATCACGTAAAGACATTAGCTTACCATTGCGTTGAAAGGCAATCATCGCGCCGCCCTCAACGGCATCCGATACTGGCACTTCCACCATATAATCATTCACCGCACGCGCCTTGATACTGGTGGTTTTGAGGCCCTGTTCCTGCTGAAGCCGTGCCAGGATATCCACCAATGGCACCCCGGTAAATTCTTGCGGGCCGGTTGTCCAAATGGTCGCCGTTGTAAAGCTCTCGACGTCAAAGCCCTGCAGATCCTGGAGAGAGAGGCGTAGCAGCGGCGCATCGCCCCCTTCCTGGGTCACTGTCAGCAAAACCGGTTCTTGCCCGGGCTGGGTCTCTGCCCGCGCCATGCCAGTATCACCAGTCGCCAACAGGCCAAGCAGGCCACATAAAAAAGAAAACGAAAATAACATCTTCCAGCGTTTCATATGTCTTTCTCCAATTTTCCAGCAGCCCCGTTTGCGCACCAGCTAATGCCGTACCACAGAAGCGAGCCCTCTATCTGTCACGAACCCTGACACATCTGGCGCGAACTCTCATCCACGCCTCAGGATACCGGGCCTATCCTTCGGTATAGGCCCGGTATCCGACCGCCTAGAAAGACCGGGCAAGGCCCCACCTTCAGCAGATTACAAAGGTCACCGAACACCCCACAATATATGAGCGCCAAGCCCAACACCCCGCTCAACAACCACAGCCAGATCACAGGCTGTCAGCCTTACAAAGAAGCGCAGAGAATTGTCCTGAAAACTTTATGGAATTGAAAGACTTCTAATTGTAGGTTCAAAGTGAACCCAGTTGAACAGGTCACAGAAATTCATGCGTATCCTGCTAGCAGACGACCACGATATGGTCCGCGAAACAATCTCCGCCTATCTCGAAAGCAAAGGCGATGCGACCGTTGCTTTGGCCACCGACATCGACGAGGCTTTACGCACAATTCGCGATGCGGGGCCGTTTGATCTCGTTTTGCTGGATTATCAGATGCCCGGAATGAACGGGCTGGTGGGGCTTAGCGCTGCGATCGAAGCCAATGGCGGCAAGGGTGTCGCCATCCTGTCCGGCAATGCTCCGGCCAAAACCGCACAAGACGCGCTCAAGCTGGGGGCGATTGGCTTTATTCCCAAAACCATGGGGGCGCAGTCCCTGCTCAATGCGGTGCGTTTCATGGTCGCCGGAGAGGTCTATGTTCCGGTTGATCTGATGCGGGAAGAGGCCACACCATCAACCCATCCGCTGGCAGAGAAGCTCAGCCCGCGTGAATTTCAGGTGCTGGAAGGGCTTTGCAAAGGCCAGGCCAACAAGGAAATCGCCCGCGACCTGGATTTACAGGAAGTGACAATCAAGCTGCATATGCGCACCCTATGCCGCAAGCTGGATGCAAAAAACCGCACCCAGGCCGCGATGACTGCCAAAGAGGCCGGCCTGTTCTAGACTCTGGCCCCGACTGCAGGCTTGCCGCTGTCCCTGCTCACCCCGCGGCTGACTGCCCCTCTGTCCCGGACAGGCGCGCTGGCAGGGCTGCGTAGCCGCGAAAACGCATGCGCCCGCCATCCCGCCGCCCTGGTAGAATACTGTAGTCGGGAAAGCTTGCGAGAAAGCGCTCGAGCGCAATTCTGCCTTCCAGCCGAGCCAATGTCAGCCCGACGCAGACATGTGGCCCACCCGCAAAGGCCAGATGGCGATTTGGCTTGCGCGCGATGTCAAATTTTGTGGGCTCGGCAAAAACCTGTGGGTCACGGTTAGCCGCGCCAATCACCAGATGCAGATTGCTGCCCGCCGGGATCGTCACCCCGCCAATCTCTACCTGATCTGTAGTTTCACGATTGCCCAATTGATTGGGGGAGCGATAGCGCAGTACCTCTTCGATCGCAGTTTTCATCAGCTCTGGCTGCGCCAGCAGTCGTGCCTTTTGCACGGGATAATCGTGCAAAAGGGCCAATCCGTTTCCAATCAGATTTGTTGTGGTCTCATGGCCCGCGTTCAGAATGAAAATGCAGTTCTGAATCAATTCTATCTCGCTCAACCCCTCTGCCCCCTCCGGTCCGGTTTCGGCATTGATCAGCCGGGTCAGCACATCGGTTTCGGGATCACCCGGCGCGGCCCGGCGGCGCGCCACCAGATCGCCCAGATAGGCCTTGAACTCGGCAACGGCGCGATTGCCGCGCGCCAGAGTTTCAGCGCTGAGCGCAGGTTCCAGTGCGCCCAGAATGGCCAGCGACCAATCGCGCAGCGGTGCGCGCTCATCCGCGGGGACATCCAGCAGATTGCCAATGATCTCGATTGGAATGCAGGCGGCAAAATCCTCGATCAGGTCCACCTCGCCGCCGCTGTCCATCTGCGCCAGCAACCGGTCTACAGCCACAATCAACCCCGGCTCCATCCGGGCAATGGCACGCGGCGTCAAGGCCGAGGTCATCACCCGGCGTACCCGCGTATGCAACGGCGGGTCGGAAAACACCAAAGAGCTGGTGTGATGCTCAAACAGTTCGGACTCGGGGCCAAACTTGGGGGCAAAGGCCGCCTTTTTATCGGATGAAAACAAGGTCGTATCGCGGTATATCCGGTCAAGATCCGCATGGCGACTGATCACATAGGACCCATCCTTTTGCGGCAGCACCGGCGCCTGCGCCAAAAGCGCATCATAGATGGGAAAAGGATCTTCGACAAAGCCGTCAAAAGGCGCAGCGAGATCAAAATCTCTGACGTCAACCGCCGGTGTGAGATCTGCGGACATGGACAAGGTGGCTCCTCCGATGAAACTGCGCGCAGGGTCCGCCACGAAACCACAACTGTCAATCACATCCGGCGCAGGCAGAGGCTGAAAATTGGCAAAACCTTTGGGTGACAGCCCGGCAAACCCGGTCTATGTTCGCTCTATGTCCACGCCAATTTCAACCATCCGCAATCTCGGCCCCGCCTATGAAGAGGCCTGTAAACGCGCCGGGATTCACAGTGCGGAAGAGCTGCGCAGCCTAGGTGCCGACACTGCCTACTCACGGCTGCTGGCCAATGGCAGCAAGCCGCATTTCATTGGCTATTACGTGCTGGTCATGGCGCTGCAGGGACGGCCCTGGAACGATTGCAAAGGTGAAGAAAAAAAGGCCCTGCGCAAACGGTTTGACGCCATCAAGGCGCGCAGCTTTGACGCGGGGCTTTCAGAGTTTGAGCGTATCCTGGATCAGATTGGCGTGATCGAAAAATCCGCCAGCGCCTAGCGCCGCCCCATGCGCTGACAGCGCCGGGCCGACCTAACCAAAGGGGACATCGCCATAAAAAAGGGCCGCACCGGCACAAGACCGATGCGACCCAATTTCGTTTTCAGATCAAAGCGGTGGCTTAGCCGACCAGCTCCAGACCAGAGAAGAAGTAAGCGATTTCAACAGCAGCTGTTTCAGGTGCGTCGGAACCGTGCACCGAGTTTTCGCCAACGGATTCTGCAAATTCGGCGCGGATGGTACCGGCTGCCGCATCGGCTGGGTTGGTGGCGCCCATGATTTCGCGGTTTTTCGCGATGGCGTTTTCACCTTCCAGAACCTGGCAAACGATAGGCTCGGACGACATGAACTCGCACAGTTCGTCATAGAAGGGACGCTCGGCGTGCACTTCATAGAATTTGCCGGCCTGTGCCTTGGTCAGCTGAATGCGCTTTTGTGCGACGATGCGCAGGCCAGCTTCTTCGAATTTGGCGTTGATCGCGCCGGTCAGGTTGCGGCGGGTAGCATCGGGTTTGATGATCGAAAAAGTGCGTTGCAGAGCCATCGGGTGTTCTCCATTTAAAACCGGCGCCAGAAATTCTGCGCCATATGATCGCGCGCCGCCTACCATGCCTGTAGGCACATGGGAAGAGGGAGAGTTGCGCGCCACGTCAAAAAGGCGACCGCTTTAAGCGGTTTCCTCCAGCGGCTCATGGATATCCAGCCAGCAGACATAAAGGGCCGCAGCCAGGGCGCAGAAACTGGACAGCAGGATAATCGACAAGACCATGAATGGCGCATTGTCAGGCGTCACCAAAAAACCGGTTCCGGTGGTCAGCAGCGCCCCCAGCGCCACCACAACAGCCCCCGACAGGCCCGAGGCACTGCCTGCCAGATGCGGCCGCACCGACATTAGGCCCGTGCTGGCATTGGCCACAGTCAGACCATTGCCAAAGCCCACCGCAATAGCAGAGCCAAAGAACACGAGCGTCGCTCCCTGCCCGGCCAGAAACAGGCTCAATCCAATCAGCGGGCCAATAACCGCTGCCAGCCGCCCCGCAAGGATCAGCGTGATCAGCGGCACCCGCCGCGCCAGCAGGCCGGTGACAAAATTGCCAACCATGAAGCCACAGGTGATGATCCCGATCCCCACCCCCAAGAGCGCCGGGTTCAAATCGAACCAGGCCGCCGCTACCAGCGGCGCCCCAGTGATAAAGGCGTAAAACCCCCCGATGGAAAAGGCGAGACAGAAGCTATAGCCCCAAAACCGGCGCGCGCGCAGCAGCTCTGGGTAGCTGCGCATCTGCGCCCCGAATGTGGCGGCCCGCTGGTGATTGGTTTCGCCCCAATCCCCCCAGCTGAGCAAGAGCACGCTAAGCCCCAGAACCGCATAGAGCACAAAACTGGAGCGCCAGCCAAAGGCAATGTCCAATGCGCCGCCCAGCATCGGCCCCAGCATCGGGGCCAGCGCCATTGCCATGGTGACATAGCCCAGCTTGCTGGCCGCCTCTGCGGTAGAGTACATATCGCGGATGGCCGCACGTGACAGCACCTGCCCTGCCACCACAGCGCCCTGTAACATGCGAAAGCCCAGAAACACCCAGATTGATTCTGCCAGCACGCAGCCCACCGAGGCCAGCGCAAAAACCAGCATCGACACCACCAGAACCGGCCGCCGCCCATAGCGATCCGACAACGGCCCCATGATCAGCTGCAAAACCGCCGACAACGCCAGATACCCGCCAAGCGACAGATTCACCAGACTATAGCTGCTCTCAAAGTCGGCCGCGATCCGCGGCAGCGATGGCAAGAACATGTTCAGCGACAAAACCGCCAGCGCGGTGCTGAAGATCAGCGTCACAAGATGAGGAGCACTCTGCGCAGCCCGCATTATTTCACCAGAAAGTTGTCGCTAGTGCCCCCTGCTATCAGCAAGCCCTGCGCCAGGCCAGCCCCGCCAATCCATTGCTGTTGCGTGACGCAGCGTGCGCCGCACCCCTTTACAAGGTGCCAATCCGCGCCAGGCAGGGCCAAGACGTGACTGAACCCACAAATGCCACCCAAGACGCATTGACAAGGCGCGGACACTGCGACAGTGGATGGCCCCATGCTACGTATTCAGGATATCACCTATTCGGTTGAAGGCCGCCCTCTGTTCGAAGAGGCCAGTGCCACCATTCCCAACGGCCACAAAGTAGGGCTGGTGGGGCGCAACGGCACCGGCAAGACCACCTTGTTCCGCCTTATCCGCGGCGAGCTGGCGCTTGAGACAGGGTCGATCACTCTGCCGTCAAAGGCCCAGATCGGGGGCATCGCGCAAGAGGCCCCCTCGTCCAATGTGTCGCTGATAGACACTGTGCTGGCCGCTGCCACCGAACGGGCCGCCTTGATGGCAGAGGCCGAGACCGCAACAGATCCCACCCGCATCGCCGAGGTGCAGACCCGGCTGGCCGATATCGACGCCTGGTCCGCTGAAGCGCGCGCCGCCTCGATCCTCAAAGGTCTGGGTTTCGACGAAGAGGCACAACAGCGGCCCTGCTCTGACTTTTCAGGTGGCTGGCGGATGCGGGTTGCCCTGGCGGCGGTGCTGTTTTCCGAACCGGATCTGCTGCTGTTGGATGAACCGACCAACTATCTTGATCTGGAAGGTGCGCTCTGGCTTGAGGCCTATCTGGTCAAATACCCCCATACAGTGATCATCATCAGTCACGACCGGGAACTACTGAACCGATCCGTTGGCGGCATCCTGCATCTGGAAGACCGCCAGCTGACCTATTATGGCGGCAACTATGATCAATTCGCCCGCCAGCGTGCTGCCAACCGGGCAAATCAGGCCGCCCAGGCGAAAAAGCAAGACGCCCGCCGCGCCCATTTGCAAAGCTTCGTCGACCGCTTCAAGGCCAAGGCAAGCAAGGCAAAACAGGCGCAAAGCCGCGTCAAAATGCTGGAAAAGATGGAAACCATCCGCGCGCCCGAAGATGCCGCGCGCACCGTTTTCACCTTTCCCACCCCGGAAGAGTTGTCGCCGCCCATCATCGCCACCGAAGGCGTCAAGGTCGGCTATGATGACAAGGTCATCCTGAGCCATCTGGATCTGCGCATCGACCAGGACGACCGCATCGCGCTGCTGGGCAAAAACGGCGAAGGCAAATCGACCCTGTCGAAAATGCTCTCGGCCCGTTTGGCGCCGATGGGGGGCAAGATGGCGCAGTCCAGCAAGCTGCGCATCGGCTTCTTTGCCCAGCATCAGGTGGACGAGCTGTATATCGATGAAACCCCGCTACAGCACCTGATGCGCGAGCGGGCCACCGAGGGCCAGCCGCGCCTGCGTGCGCGCCTAGCTGGATTTGGCCTTGGTGCCGACCAGGCCGATACCGAAGTGGGCCGCCTTTCGGGCGGGCAAAAGGCACGCCTGTCTCTTTTGCTGGCCACCTTGGATGCGCCACATCTGCTGATCCTCGATGAGCCGACCAACCACCTTGATATCGAGAGCCGTGAAGCCCTGGTCGAGGCGCTGACCGCCTATACCGGCGCAGTTATTCTGGTCAGCCACGATATGCACCTGCTCAGCCTGGTGGCCGATCGGCTCTGGCTGGTTTCCAAAGGCACCGTCAAACCCTATGAGGGCGATCTTGCCTCGTACCGGGCGCTGCTGCTGGAGAAAGACAAGCCCGCGCCCAAGCCCAACGCCAAGGCCGCCAAAAAAGAAAAGCCGAAAGCCGCACGCCCCTCGCGCGAGGCAATTCTGGCCCTGCGCAAAGAGGCGCGCAAGTCTGAGGAACGGGTCAACAAGCTCACTCAGATGAAGGACAAGCTGGATGTGAAACTGGCCGATCCAGAGCTTTACGAACCCGAGAAAAAAGACGAAGCTCGGGTTTGGCAGGGCAAACATAGCGAAGTAATCGTAGCGCTGGAACGCGCCGAGCTGCTTTGGATGCGGGCTCTGGAGAAATTGGAAAAAGCCGAGGCCCTATGATCGACACCGCCTTTTTGATCACCTCTTTTGTGACGCTCTTTGTGATCATTGATCCCATTGGCCTTACTCCGATCTTTCTGGCGCTGACACAGGGGGCCACCCCACAGGAACGTCGCTCTATTGCGGTGCGTGCCGCCTTGACCGCCATGGCGCTGCTGGCGCTGTTTGCCGCCTTTGGCGAGGCGGTGCTGGGCTTTGCGGGCATTTCCATGGCTGCCTTTCGCGTAGCGGGCGGTGTGCTGCTATTTCTCACTGCGCTGGACATGTTGTTTGAGCGGCGTACCAAACGGCGCGCAAATCAGGGGGAAGAGGCCACTGCGGCAGAGGATCCATCCGTCTTTCCGCTCTCTATCCCGCTGATTGCAGGCCCTGGTTCGATTGCGACGGTAATCCTGCTATCGGGGCAAAAACCGGGGTTGGAAGGCTTTGCCCTAGTCATGTGCGTGGTGCTGAGCGTATTGATGCTGATGCTGGTGATGTTTCTGGCCTCTGGTCTGTTCGAACGCGCGATTGGCAAGACCGGCATCAATGTGGTGACCCGACTGTTGGGAATGCTGCTGGCAGCGCTCAGCGTGCAATTTGTGCTGGACGGGCTGCGCGATTTTGGCTTTGCCACCTAAGACGCCACAGCAGCCTGCCCCAACCGCCCAACGGCTTGTCACCAAGAAGGATCACACGCGTGGAAAATCTTGATTTTGGTCGCCTGATCTATCTGGTTCTGCTGCTCTGTGCGGTTGGTTCCTGGGTCTTGGTGCAGAACCGCCAAGGCCTAAGCAAAACTGTACAGCAACTGGCAATCTGGGGCTTCATCTTTCTCGGCGTGATTGCGGCCTACGGGCTGTGGGGCGACATCCGCCACACCCTACGCCCGCAGCAATCCGTCGTGGGGGCCGCCGGGCAGATCACGGTTCCGCGGGCGCCGGATGGGCACTATTATCTGACCCTGACCGTCAATGGCGCCGCGATAGAGTTTCTGGTCGATACTGGTGCCTCTGAGGTGGTGCTAAGCGCGCCAGACGCTCGCCGCGCCGGGTTTGAACCGGAAACTCTGGCCTATCTGGGGCGCGCCACGACCGCCAATGGCGAGGTGCGCACCGCTTCGATCCGGATCAAGGAACTGGCCCTGGGCCCCATTCACGACCAAAATCTGCGTGCCTGGGTCAATCAAGGAGAGATGGATAAATCACTTCTGGGAATGACCTACTTGCAACGCTGGTCCAGCATCGAAATCCGCAACGGCGCGCTGGTTTTAACCCGCTAGGCAGTCGCCGGATCGCCAGGCGGGGGCACTGTTCTGTCTGGCACCTGAGGCCTTGAACTTGAGGTATGGGGCCATGCGCCGCTAACGAGAGGCCACTAATTGATCCAGGTATTCCTGTGCCAGCATCTCTCTAAATTCCAATCCCAGATAATCGCCATTTTTCCACAAGACGCGGGCCATAAATGACCATGGATCATAGGTCACCGTGTGGTCAGAAAAGTTCAATCTTTTCTTGGGAAGATGCACTTCCAATTCGGCCCCGACATCACAGGCCAAATCTTCGGACTTAACCTTGGCCCCCAACCGACTGACATCCACAATCTGGCCTTCGGCCATTTCTGCCGAGCCTGCGGTACCGATCGTACAGGCGGCGCGACAGATGAAGCGCTTTTTCCTTCTGGAGTTTGTCTTATGGATCCGATCAAAGATGACAAAGGCCGCCACACCAAGAATAAGAATGCTGATGGCACCAAAGCTAGCGGTCTTGGTTGAGACCAAGAAGTCGCTGCTGGCGGCATCCCCCGCCTTGATCAAGCGGCCATTCACATCCATGCAGGGCAGCACCACCAGTTGCCTGCGATATGTGTCCAGCTTGTCACGCAGGTGCAGTTTACGCGCGGCACTGGCTGCTTTGAACTGGCCGCCTATCGTTTTGATTTTCAGAAAGGTTTTTTGCAGAGCCAAGAATTTGGCAGTTGGGCCACCAATCTTGTCAAAGCCTTGCGCGGCGAGGCGCAGGCGCAGATCCACAACCGGGGTCCTGTTGATGAATTTCGCCAGCCGTACCGACGATTCGGGGTTAGCGCCACTTTCGACGTGATCCAAAAACTGTTCACTCAGGTGAAGCAGGGTTACTAGCTCACTCAAGACGCTACAGTTCCTATCCCGCGAGCCAGCAAAGGTCGTGCTGGGAGTCGCCAGAGCCAGGATCAGCAGCAAAACGGCAGAGGCGCCGCGCCAAGCCGCTGCCATGGGCCCAAATCGCCTGCCGGGGCCGACTTTACTGCAGTTTTTCATCGCATTTTCACCTAAACATCGGACAGTCTGAAGCCATAGTCCTGTCTGATCTCAAACCTGTTATATTTACGTCCTTCGACCGCCCAGACCGAGCCACTGCACGGGTGCTGTTTCAGCCCCTTCTACCATTGGTAAAACTCGCTAAAAATTCCTTACTTTCAACTCAGGCACGAGGGAAATTTTATAACAATGCAATCCAGAGTGGAGGCCTATTTACAGGACCTCCCAGCGGGCAAACCCATTCAAATACCAACAATCAGCCCCAGAAGGTAGCAGCATAGATCGCGGTTTTTGCTGCAAAGGACCCGGTCACAACAAAGGCTGATTTTCAACTTCCCACAGACAGGCACATCGTGCCGGGAGCATTTGCGCATCAACTGTTGGAAAAACCGGGATGGCAAGGCCCGTTCAATAAGGCGTACAGGGCGAGAAAAATTTCTGTCTCTGTCAGAACGGCCGCCGCAGAGTCCGCACAGCGCGCCAATAAGAGAATCACATCTGGCAAATCGTGGGGCGCAGAACCTGCACAGCCGGATCGCCTCGGCGCAGGGTTTGACATCAGGCGCGGTGGCTCGGGATTAGGCCTCTGCCTTCATCTCCCAGCGCCCAGACTCTTCGGACCAATACTGCGCCGAACACCCTGCGCCCGTCAGCGATTTCCATTGCACACGGGCCTGTTGCACGGCGTCTTCGTCGGTACCATCAAACAGGATGCAGACCCGTTGCAGGGCCTGCACCTCTTCTGGGGTCAGCGGCGCGCCATCCACCGTCATCAAACAATCAGGGTGATTTGGGCTTTCTTGGCTGGTGGTCAGCAAAATGGGTTGCAGCGCATCATGGGCACCGCCCGACAGGCCATGCGCCAAAAAGCTGTCATCCCGGCCCTGCCAGAGCGTTTCATCCAGCCAGGCCATGCGCCCAACGTCCTGACCCCGCACTGCAATGCGCCAGCCCACACCGCGCGCCTTTTGCAACAACACTGGCAGTGTCTCTTGCAGCGGGCGGCGGGTCAGGTGGTAGAAATAGGCGGCTCCCATTGTCGGTTATTCTTCGGTCTCGAAGCGGTCCTGCACCAGACGATTCAACGCCATCACACCCCAGCCGGTTGCCCCCTTTGGCGCATAGGAGGTGGCTGATTTCACCGAGGCGACACCGGCGATATCAAGGTGCATCCAGGGCATGTCTTCCTTGATGAACCGCTTCAGGAACTGCGCCGCAGTGATAGAACCCGCCGGACGGCCACCGACGTTTTTCATATCGGCAAGGCGCGATTTCAGCTGATCATCATAGCCCTGCCCCAGAGGTAGGCGCCAAGCCCCTTCATCTGCGGCCTCCGCCGCCTTCAGGAAACCATTGCACAGGCTGTCATCATTCGAAAAGACCCCGGCGTTTTCATGGCCCAGGCCAATGATCACCGCACCAGTCAATGTCGCCAGATCAATGACGCCACAGGGTTTAAAGCGTTCCTGCGCGTACCACAGCACATCACAAAGCACCAAACGCCCCTCGGCATCCGTGTTGATCACCTCGATGGTGTCACCCTTCATGGATTTCACCACATCCCCCGGACGGGTTGCATTGCCCGAGGGCATGTTTTCCACCAGCCCGACCAGGCCGACCACATTGGCACGGGCCTTGCGCAGAGCCAGCGCCTTCATGGTGCCAACCACAACGCCAGCGCCGCCCATATCCATGGTCATCTCTTCCATGCCCGCCGCCGGCTTCAGGGAAATACCGCCCGTGTCAAACACCACTCCCTTGCCCACCAGCGCCAGCGGGGCTGCGGCCTCGGCGCCGCCCTTCCACTGCATCACCGCCACGCTAGAGGGGCTGTCAGAGCCCTGCCCGACACAGAGCAAGGCCCCCATGCCCAGCTCTTCCAGCGCGGCCTCATCCAGAATTTCCACCTCAAGCCCAAGCGCAGACATCTCTTCGATACGCCGCGCGAATTCGACGGTGGTAAGCACATTTGCGGGCTCGTTCACCAGATCACGGGTCATATGCACCCCTTCCGCCACAGCGGCCAAAGGCGCGTAGGCGGAGGCCATGTCATCGACAGATTTATGCGCAACCGTGATCGTTGGCAGATCAGTCGGCGCATCGTCTTTGGGCGATTTGTGACTGTCAAAACCATAGCTGCGCAGGGCGATGCCCATCGCCAGCTCTGCGGCTTTGGACATGGCACCAGCCATCACCGTCAGATTTTTTTCTGGGGCTGCTGCCGCCAGTTTTGCCCCTGCCTTGCGCGCCTCAGTTGGGGAAACGCGCCGTGGCAACACCAGCACATGCAGGGCCTCGGCCATCAAACCGGCCGGCCAGGCAAGGGTAATCACCGTTCCAAGCTTATGCTTGTCAAATCCAGGGGCTGCGATCAACCGGGCCAATGCGCCTTTGGTCAGCCGGTTCGCAGTGCGCGCGGCCTGATCCATAACGCCCCCTGGGGTCACCAGAACGGCAATATGTCCGGTCATGCCCGACAGCTCTTTTGGATCATACTCGGCAAAGCGAATGGCGGGCAAAGTGCTCATGTCTAGGGCTCCTGTCGGGATCAAATCTGGAATTGCTTTGCCAATAGGTAGCTTGCCCCCCGCGCAATGGCCAGCCCCCACAGGCAAGAGCACAAGACGCAGTGGCGATTGGGCTTTGGCATTAAACCTTCGCAGCGGCGGGTGCCGCTCTGCGCTTTGTCGGGGCCGCACCTGAGGCTAAAGCTTCGCCAGAACACGGATTTGCACCAAATTGCAGTTTTCCCCGCAGAACAATTCCTTTATGGTTTGGTAAAATGATAATGGCAGGGTCTGGGGGGATCGAGTGTCACGCTTCGACAGATACGTCCTGTCGCAATATCTGCTGTTATTCAGCTTTTTTGCGCTTATCTTAGTTGCCGTCTTCTGGGTGAACCGGGCGGTTGTCCTGTTTGATCGCCTAATCGGCGACGGTCAGACAGCGCTGGTGTTCTTTGAATTCACCGCCCTGGCGCTGCCCAACCTTATTCGCATGGTGCTGCCAGTGGCGGTCTTTGCCTCGGCGGTCTGGGTCACCAACCGATTACAGGGTGAAAGCGAACTGACGGTTCTGCGGGCCACGGGGACCAGCCCCTGGCAAATGGCGCGACCTGCGCTGGTCTTTGGGCTGATCACCGGGCTGATGATGTCGGTGCTGACCCATTTTCTGCTGCCCAGTTCGATCAATCAGCTGGCGCTGCGCGAACAGGAAGTATCCCGCAATGTGACCGCCAAGCTGCTAACCGAAGGAAATTTTCTGCACCCCGCCAAGGGCGTGACCTTTTATATCCGCCAGATCAACACTGACGGCACCTTGAATGATGTCTTCTTGTCCGATCGGCGAGACCCGAATAACAGCGTCACCTACACCGGTGCCCGCGCCTTTATTGTGCGCGACGGAGAGCGCACCCACCTCATTATGGTTGATGGAATGGCACAGCGTTTGGATCTAGAAAAACGGCAGCTTTCGACCACAAAATTTTCTGATTTTTCCTATGACATCAGCTCTTTGACCGACAAATCCTCTGTATCAAATCGCAGTATCAGGGCGATTCCCAGCTGGGAGCTGTTTCAAAACCGTGACCTGATCCCACAGTCGGACGGCTACACCCCAGGTGCCCTGGCAGAGGAGTTCCACCTGCGCTTTGCCCGCCCCTTGATCTGTGTTGCCGTGGCGCTGATCGGGTTTTCGGCGCTGATGCTGGGGTCCTACTCGCGCTTTGGCGTCTGGCGCCAGGCTCTCTTGGCCTTTTTGCTGCTGATCCTGGTTGAAGGGCTGCGCAGCGTCGTGTCCGAACCCGTAATGAAAAATCCTGACCTTTGGCCGCTGATCTATCTGCCGGCGCTGACCGGGCTTGCAATTGCAATGGGATTCTTGCAGCTGGCGGCGCGGCCGCCGATGCTGCAACGGCGCGGTATCGCAACTGCAGCCAAGCAGGAGACCCGGTCATGAAGCTGGACCTCTACTATGCGCGACGCTTTTTCCAGTGGTTCGCCATCATCTGCAGCGTCCTGATGACCCTGGTCATGCTGATTAACCTGAACGAACAATTCCGCCGTTTTGACAGCGTTGACATTGGCGCCGGGAAGCTCTTGGGCTTAACCCTGCTGAATGCGCCCGCCGCGCTGAGCGAATTTCTACCACTGATCATGATCCTGACCACAATTGTGCTATTTGTCGGGCTGGCCCGCAGCAGCGAACTGGTGGTGACGCGGGCGATTGGGCGCTCTGGCATCCGGGCGCTGGCCGCCCCGGTTTTGGTTGCCGGGCTCTTGGGGCTTTTGGCGGTAAGCACGCTCAACCCGATTGTTGCCGCCACCAGCAACCGGTACAAAACCCTGGCCGATACCTATCGCAACGGCGGGCCTGCTGTGCTGTCGCTCTCTGGCGAGGGCCTGTGGCTGCGCCAGGGCAGCCCATCTGGGCAATCTGTAGTCCATGCCACCTCTTACGGCGGCGGGCAGGATGACATTATTCTTTATGACGTGACCCTTATCGAATATGCGACAGGCAAGGGGCCGGTGCGGCGGATCATCGCCAAGAGCGCCAGGTTGGACGGGGAAGAGTGGCTATTGCGTTCCGCCAAAGCCTGGCAATTGGCAAATGGCGTCAATCCGGAAAAATCGGCCACCACCCATGAAACACTGCGGCTGCCGACCTCGCTGACCCAGGATCGTATCCGTGACCGGCTGGGATCGGCCGATGGCATTTCGATCTATGACCTACCAAGCACCATCCGCGACCTGTCCCAGGCAGGGTTTTCCACCAAACGCTATCAGGTCTGGTACCAGGTAGAACTCGCCCGGCCGCTGTTCCTGATCGCTATGGTCCTGGTGGGGGCTGCCTTCACCATGCGCCATGCGCGCTTTGGTGGCACCGGGCTGGCGGTACTGACCGCTGTGCTCTTGGGGTTTGGGCTGTACTTCATACGCAATTTTGCGCAAATCTTGGGGGAGAACGGCCAGATCCCGGTAGCACTTGCTGCCTGGGCACCGCCGGTGGCCTCTATTCTGCTGACGATGGGACTGCTATTACATGCTGAGGACGGATAATATGCGCCGCGCCCTATTGCTCTCGGTGGTTCTGCCATGGCTGGCCGTTGCCCAGCCTACCGTCGCACAGGGCACAGGCCCCCTGCCCGCCGCAGAACAGCCGGCAGTGCTGGTTGCCGATCATCTCTTCATCACCCCGGAACGCCAGCTGATTGCCAAGGGCAATGTCGAAGCATTCAGGGGCGATGTCCGCCTGCAGGCCCGGCAGATCACTTTTGAAGAAAGCTCTGGCACCCTACAGATCGAAGGACCAATCCGCATTGATCAAGGCGGCGATATCACCATTCTGGCCGATGCCGCCGAGATGGACCGCGATCTGCGCGATGGGCTGCTAACCGGTGCCCGCATGATCTTCAAGCAGCAGCTGCAAATGGCCTCGCTGGAAATGGCCCGTGTTGGCGGCCGTTATACCCAGCTCTACAAGACCTCTGTGACCTCTTGCCATGTCTGCGATGACGGCGAGCCGCCGCTCTGGCAGATCCGGGCCGAGCGGGTGATCCATGATCAGGTCGAACAGCAGCTCTATTTCGAAGGTGCCCAGGTCAGGGTGCTGGATGTACCTGTTTTCTACTTTCCCGCCGTGCGCCTGCCGGACCCTTCGCTGAAACGCAGCACTGGCTTCCTGGTACCTTCGACGCGCAGCACCTCGAACCTGGGAACCGGGATCAAGGTGCCCTATTTCTTTACCCTGGGCGAGAGCCGGGATTTGACCCTGGCGCCCTATATTTCCGGCAGCACCCGCACCCTGGATGCGCGCTACCGCCAGGCTTTTCGCCGCGGCAAGATTGAACTGAACGGGGCCTACACACGCGATGATCTGCAGCCCGGCGATGACCGTGGCTATCTCTTTGCCACCGGCCAGTTTCACCTAAAGAACGATCTACAGCTGGAATTTGATCTCAAATCCGTCTCGGACAATGCCTATATTGCCGATTACGGCCTGCCCGACCTGGATCGCCTGCGGTCTGAGATCACCCTGACCCGCGCAAGACGCGACAGCCTGCTGCGTGCCGGCTTCATCAAGTTTAAGACCCTGCGCGATAGCGAAGACCAGGATCTTCTGCCCTCGAACATTGGTGAAATCTACTACCAGAAACGCTATTTCCCGCTCTCCATCGGCGGCGAAACACGTCTGACACTGGAAGCGCATGGCCACAACCGCACCTCGGACATGGAAGGGAACCAGACCGCAACCAATGGCCGCGATCAGGGCCATATTACTGCCGATGTCGACTGGCGTCGCCACTGGCTGCTGGCAGGCGGGCTAGAGGTCGAGTGGGCCTTGGGGGCCGCAGTAGACGGCTTCACCACCTATGACGATTCTTATTATGATGAACACAGTTCACGGCTTACCCCGCGGTCGCGCCTGACCCTGCGCCTGCCAATGTCCAAAACGGATGCCAGCGGTGCGACGCAGTTCCTGGAACCCATCGTGCAACTGGGCTGGAGCAACACCATCGGCGAGGATACCGCCCACGATGAGAGCAATTTTGTCGAATTTGATCAGGGCAACCTCCTGTCGCTTTCGCGGTTCCCGGCATCGGATGCCCGCGAAGACGGGCTGTCGCTGGCTTACGGGCTAAATTGGGCCCGCTTTGCCAGCACCGGCTGGCAGGCCTATGCCACACTTGGCCAGGTCTTGCGCCAGGACAGCGATCCCCGCTTCACCAAAAGCTCGGGGCTGGGCGGGGTCACGTCGGACTTGCTGCTGGCCGGGCAATTGAAATTCAGCGACGGCATGGCGCTGACGGCACGTGGCTTGCTCAATGATTCCCTCAACTTCTCCAAGGCAGAGGTTCGCGGCGACTGGTATCGCGATGATCTGTCCCTGTCCGGCAGTTATCTCTGGCTTGGCACCGACCCCGCCGAAAGCCGCAGCGCCGAGACCTCTGAAATCTGGCTGGATGGCTCCTACGCGGTCTCAGCCAGCTGGGAGGCCAGTGCCAACCTGCGCTACGATATCTCAGATGCGCGGGCGACCCGGGCCGGCATTGGCCTTGCCTATAGCAATGAATGTGTGACGGTCGACCTTTCGGTAAACCGGCGCTATACCTCAACCACAAGCGTCGATCCCTCAACGGATTTTGGGTTCTCAATCTCCATGAACGGGTTCTCAATCAATAACGGCAGCAAACAGTACAGGCGATCATGCAAACACTCTTGACCCAGGCCTTCTCCGCTTCCCTGATGCGAAGCTTTTCCAGAACCGCAGCCGCCGCCACGCTGGCGCTTGGGCTGGTTTCCGCGGCCACGCCCCTGGTGGCGCAGGGGCTGTTTTCGCCCGCTATTACCGTGGATGGTGCCGTCATCACCAATTACGAATTGAAGCAGCGCGCCTTGTTCATGGGCATCCTGCGCACCCCAGGCAACCCAGAGATCATGGCCCGCAAGGAGCTGATCAATGATCGGCTCAAACTTGCGGAAATGGCCAGGGTTGGCATATCTCCCAGCGAAGAAGAGATCACTGCTGGCATAACGGAACTGGCCGGGCGGGCCAATCTGTCCTTGAATGAATTCCTCAAGGTGCTTGGCGAAAACGGGATCGAGCCGGAAACAGTGCGCGATTTCACCAAGGTAGGCCTGGGCTGGCGGGAATATGTCAGCTCGCGCTTTTTGGGCCGTGCCCGCCCCACCGAGGCAGAGATCGACCGCGCCATGGGCCAGGCCGGAGCGGGCGGGGTACAGGTGCTGCTCTCTGAACTGATCGTGCCGCTCAACGAGCAGAACGTCCAGCAGGTGCAGGAATTGACCGATCAGGTTGGGCAATTGACCAGCCAAGCCGCTTTTTCCGCCGCCGCGACCCAGTACTCCGCCTCGGACAGCCGCGCCAACGGGGGCAAACTGCCTTGGATGAACCTGACCAAACTGCCGCCGCAGTTGCAGCCTGTGGTACTTGCGCTAGATCCCGGCGAAATCACTGAACCGCTGCCGCTGCAAGGCGCCGTTGCCATGTTCCAGATGCGCGGTGTGCGCGAAGTAACAGGCGGCAGCCAGCGGTATTCGGCAATCGAATATGCCGCCTACTACATTCCGGGCGGCCGCAGCCCCGAAGCCCTCGCCCAGGGACAGAAAATTGCCAATTCCATTGACAGCTGTGATGATCTTTACGGTGTTGCAAAGGATCAGGACCCCGCCGTGCTGGATCGCAAGAGCCTGACCCCCAGTGAAATTCCCCAGGACATTGCCATTGAGCTGGCCAAGCTGGACCCAAATGAGACCTCGCTGACCCTGACCCGCAACCAGGGCCAGACGCTGATGCTGCTGATGCTCTGCGGCAGAAACGCCGAACTGGGTGAAGGCGAATCCCGTGAAACAGTCGCAAATGCTCTGACCCAACAGCGGGTTGAATCCTTCGCCGACAGCTTTCTGGAACAGCTGCGGGCGGATGCGCTGATCGTCGAGAAATGACCGCCGCAGCCCAGGGAGAGGCTGCCTCGGCTACGCCAAGAGCGCTGGCCCCTGTGGCGCTTAGCTGTGGCGAACCCGCCGGAATTGGCCCGGAAATCGCCGCCATGGCCTGGCAACAGCTGAAAGACAGTTGCCCGTTCTTTTGGATTGGCGATCCGCGCCATCTGCCTGCGGGTCTGCCAGTGCAACTGATCTCGCACCCACAAGAGGCGCTGGCCCATGCGGCACAGGCGCTGCCGGTTCTGCCGCTGGAATTTGCCGGCGATACCACCAAGGGCCGCGCCGATCCGGCAAATGCGCCTGGAGTGGTGCAATCAATTCAGCGCGGGGTAGAGCTGGTGCAATCGGGACAGGCCGCTGCGCTGTGCACTGCCCCCATTCACAAGAAAGCGCTGATTGACGGCGCTCAGTTTGCCTTTCCCGGCCATACCGAGTTTCTGGCCCATCTGGCAGGTCGCGCCCGCGTGGTGATGATGCTGGCCAGCCCGGCACTGCGGGTGGTGCCTGCCACCATTCATATCGCACTGGCCGATGTGGCAACCGCCCTGACCCCTACGCTGCTACAAGAGGTGATCGAGATCACTGCCCAGGGGCTGCGCCAGCAGTTTGGCATTGCGCAGCCGCGGATTGCCGTCGCCGGGTTGAACCCACATGCCGGCGAAGGCGGGGCCATGGGCCAGGAAGAAATACGCTGGATCAATACGTTGATTGCAAAGCTTGATGCCGAGAGCGAGGCGCTGACCCTCACTGGACCGCATCCGGCGGATACGCTGTTTCACGCCGCCGCCCGCGCCCGCTATGATGCGGCCATCTGCATGTATCATGATCAGGCGCTGATCCCGATCAAGACGCTGGACTTTGATCGCGGCGTCAATGTCACCCTAGGGCTGCCCTTTATCCGCACCTCGCCGGACCATGGCACCGCTTTTGACATCGCGGGCACCGGCCAGGCCAATCCTTCTAGCCTGATCGAGGCGCTGAAACTGGCCCAGAGCATGGCGCAGCGCGCCGCACCGCCCTCTTGACGCGTTACATCCCACTGCCTATTCCGGCCCAACCCTCTCTTTGACTGGCGCCCCGCAAGGTCGCGCGCCCTGGACATATAGATATGAGCGCAATCGACAGCCTGCCTCCGCTGCGCGAGGTCATCGACACCCATCAGCTTCTGGCACGGAAATCACTGGGGCAGAACTTTTTGCTGGATCTCAACCTCACCGCCAAGATCGCCCGTCAGGCCGGCGATTTGAGCGGCTGCGACGTGCTGGAAATCGGCCCCGGCCCCGGTGGGCTGACACGGGGGCTGTTAGCCGAAGGAGCGCGGCGGGTGCTGGCAGTGGAAAAGGACAGCCGCTGCATGCCGGCGCTTGCCGAAATCGCTGCGGCCTATCCGGGCCGGTTGGAGCTGATCAATGGCGACGCGCTAGAGGTCGATCCGCTGCAACATCTGACGCCGCCAGTGCGGGTTGCTGCCAATCTGCCCTACAATGTCGGCACCGAACTTCTGGTGCGCTGGCTCACCCCCAAGGACTGGCCACCGTTCTGGCAAAGCCTGACCTTGATGTTTCAACGCGAAGTGGCCGAACGTATCGTTGCCCAGCCCGGCACCAAGGCCTATGGCCGCCTGGCGCTCTTGGCGCAGTGGCGCGCTGATGCGCGTATCGTGCTGGCCCTGCCCCCCGAGGCCTTTAGCCCGCCACCCAAGGTGCATAGCGCCGTGGTGCATCTGACCGCGCTGCCCAAGCCGCGCTTTCCGGCTGATGCCGCAACCCTGTCGCAGGTGATTGCTGCAGGCTTTAATCAGCGGCGCAAGATGCTGCGCGCCAGCCTCAAAAGCGTAGCCCCCGGCATAGAGGACCACCTGCGCGCAGCAGGCATCGCCCCAACTGAGCGCGCCGAACAGGTCAGCCTAGAGCAATTCTGCGCCCTGGCCCGAAGCCTCAAGCCGCTGGACTAGCCCGCGAACAGGCACAGCACTTGATCCAGCCCCTGTCACTGCAAGCAAACCATCAGACATAAAAAAACCGGTGCCCGAAAGGACGCCGGTTTTTTGTTGGGCTGTTCAAACAGAACAGCAAACAGAAGGGCCCTATTCAGCCGCTTCTGGTGTATCCTCTGGCTTGGCCTTGGGCTTTGCCCGCGCACGTGGCGCGCGTTTGGGCTTGGCTTCCTTGGCCTCCTCCGCAGAAGATGCCTGGGGATCCCCTGCGCCGCTTGCTTCCTGCTTTGGGGCAGGTTTGCGGCTGCGTGGTTTGCGGCTGGCCGGTTTTTTTCCGGCCCCTGCTGGCTCTTGCCCCTGCTGGCCCTGACCATGCTGGCCCTGGCTTTCTGGGGTTTCAACCAGACCGCTCTCCTGTGCCGAAGCATCAACGCCGTCATCGACCGGTGCCCTCGCGGCATCGCGCGGGTCCAGGACCTCGGGCTGCGGCGCGGTGGCCGGATCCGCATTGGTGGTGTCACCAGCCTCCCGGCGGGGGGCTGCAGCAGGCTGTTGCTGCGGCTGCTGTTGATTGGCAGAGGCTTCGCGCTCCTGCCTTTCAAGACGCTCTGCGCGTTCGCGATCGCGCTCTGCCTGGCGTTCGCGGTTTTGCCGTTCCTGATCTTCGCGCCGCGCGTCGATTTCGCGCTGCGCTTCGTTCAACAGCCGCAAGTAATGTTCCGCGTGTTGCTGAAAGTTTTCAGCAGCCACCCGGTCATTGCTGAGCTGCGCATCGCGAGTCAACTGGTTGTATTTATCGATTATTTGTTGCGGGGTCCCGCGCACCTTGCCCTCAGGGCCGGAGCTATCGAAGACCCGATTTACAACATTGACCCCATTGGGGCGGTTCCGGTTCGACTTGGAACGCGAACGTGATTTTGACGATCTCATATGCCTAACGTCAGCCTTAATTTCATGTGTCATGGATCCAATGCAGCGCATCCCGGCGCCGGATGATCGACTATTTTGGGCTTGGTGTCGCTGGGAGGTAGAGTAACCTCGCCGTTATTGAGCGACACTTTGAGTAACCACTTTCTACCGCCCCAGACAAGGGGCGCACCTCATATTTCCTACATTTTCTTTCAAAAATAGAAATTTTCGCGACAAAATGCCACTTTAGGTCGGCCTTTGGGCGGTAACAACGCGGTCACGCCCATCCAGATCCGGGAGAATGCGCAGATCGACTAGGCCTGCCTCTTGCAGCATTTTTGCCACCGCCTGCCCTTGGGTGGGGCCAATTTCAAGGCAGACCCGCCCGCCAGGACGCAGATGCATCATCACCTTGGCGGCAATTGCGCGATAGGCGCCCAAACCATCGCCGCCATCGGTCAACGCCATATCGGGCTCATGACCGCGCACCTCGGGCGACAGGCCTGCCATTTCATCCAGGGCAATATAGGGAGGATTAGCGGTGATCAGATCAAATTCGCCGCTGACATTGGCAAACCAATCCGATTGCTGGATATCAATGCGGGCCTCCACCCGGTGCAGCACCGCATTGGCGCTGGCTTGCAGACAGGCGGCCTCGCTCAGATCCACCCCCAGCCCCGATGCGCGCGGGTTTTCCGCCAGCAGCGTCACCAGAATGCAGCCCGAGCCAAGGCCAAGATCCAGCACCCGCTCAAACGGCTGAGCCAGGGCCACCTCAATCAGGGTTTCAGTTTCCGGGCGCGGATCCAGCACATCTTTGGAAACTTTGAAACGGCGGCCATAAAATTCACGCTCGCCAATCAGATGCGACACCGGCACCCGGACCGCACGCAGGGCTATCAGTTGCTCGTAGCGGTCGGCCACTTCAGGGGCAAGCTCTTCTGGCGCGATCAGGGTGACGCGGCTGGCCTCTATGCGGGCGGCATGCGCCAGCAGAATACGGGCATCGCGTGCCGGATCCTCCACTCCTGCGGCCCGCAACCGCGCCGCAGCGGCGGCCATGGCCTGGGCAGCCGTGCCTGCCATCACTGCCCCATCTCAGCCAAGAGCCGCGCCTGATTGTCTGCCGTCAGCGCATCGATAATTTCATCCAAATCCCCCTGAAGGATTTGGTCCAGCTTATAAAGGGTAAGGTTGATCCGGTGGTCAGACATCCGCCCTTGAGGAAAGTTATAGGTGCGGATCCGTTCTGATCGATCGCCCGAGCCGACCTGGCTGGCGCGATCGGCAGACCGTTCGCCATCAATGCGCTGGCGCTCCAGATCATAAAGCCGGGCGCGCAGAACCTGCATCGCAATCTCGCGGTTTCGGTGCTGCGATTTCTCGGCGCTCACCACCATAACGCCGGTGGGAATATGGGTGATACGCACCGCAGAATCGGTGGTGTTGACGTGCTGCCCACCCGAGCCAGAGGCGCGCATGGTATCAATACGAATGTCGCCCGGATCGATCATCACATCGACCTCCTGGGCTTCGGGCAGCACCGCCACGGTGGCCGCCGAGGTGTGAATCCGGCCACCGCTTTCAGTGACGGGCACCCGCTGCACCCGATGAACGCCGCTTTCGTATTTCATCCGGGCAAAAACGTTTTCGCCTTTGATATGGGCCACCACTTCCTTGATGCCGCCCAGTTCGGTGACCTGTTCTTCGATGATGTCAAACTTCCAGCCGCGCGCTTCGGCGTAGCGCTGGTACATCCGCAGCAAATCACCGGCAAACAGGGCCGCCTCATCGCCACCCGTACCGGGGCGAATTTCCAGCATGGCCGGACGGGTATCGGCTTCATCCTTGGGCAACAGCGCCAGTTGCAGCGCCTGCTCAGCCTCTGGCAGGGCCGCCTGCAGGCTGGGAATTTCTTCTTCCGCCAATTCCTTCATATCCGGATCTGCCAGCATTGCCTTGGCGTCGTCCAGATCAGTCAGCAACTGGCGATAGGCGGTGATCTGTTCGGCCACCGGCTTGATCTCGGAATATTCCCGCGCCAAGTTGGCGATCTCGGCGCCACTTGCCCCCTCTGCCATCACGGCTTCAAGATACTGAAACCGTTGCAGGATCTGCTCTAGCCGCTCTTCGGGGATCATCCGTGCCTCATCCTCTTTGGGGTATCGTCCTGCCGCTTTGGCATAAAGGTCTCTTCTGTGATATGCTAGCCGCATGCAACATGCCAGTGCCCTTATCGCATTCCTGTTCACCTACCTTGCCCTCCCCGCGCTAGCGGATGTTCAGGGGCCAGGGGGCACGGTGATTGATTGCTACTGTACCGACAAAAGCGGCGCCCGGGTGGAGCTGGGCGAACTGCGCTGCCTGAACGTCGATGGGCGCCAGTTCATGGCCCAGTGTCAGATGTCGCTGAATGTGCCGATGTGGCGGGAAGTGCAGACAAATTGTCTCTCGGCGAGCCTGTCGAATCCTGCGCGCAAAACCGCGCTGCAGCACACTGCACCAGACGGGGCCCTGCCTGCCCTGTAGCACAGCTGCTGCGGCAACCAGGCGGCGCGCGCCCTGCGAACAGGCTGAAACCACCTGGATACACGCCCCACCAACCCCAGCTAGCAGCCGACCAGAACATGTTGCGCAAAAGTGCCACCAATCATGAGCAGCTAAAACACGCGAAATCAAATGCGTGGAACCAGTCACGTGACTGCAAATGAACGCGACAGTCTCTAATCTGCAAGCTTGGGCATCAAGGACAGCCAGGCGTCAATCCGCGCCTTGTTGACGCCAAGATCAGAACGGCCAAACCGCAGTCGTGCATAAACCTTGAGCAGATCGCCGTCCTGGCGCGCCGTGGTATAGTCGGGAAAGCCGATGACCTTGGTACGGGTCACATAGGTCGCCTGACCGTCCTCGACCGATCCGGACAGCAGATTGGTGCGCGCCGCGCCCGAGGCAATGCGATCAAACTGGCGCAGCCCATCCGGCCCCGTACGCACCACCCGAAACACGCCGCCGCGAAACTCCTTGTCTTCGGTCAGTTCTGGCTGGGTGTTCCAATCAAAAGGATCAACCGGGGCCAGCCTGATAAAGCCCACAATCACCACGGCTGCGGCCAGCAACACCCAAGCCAGTATCATGATCCTACCCATCGCAGCCCCGCCCTCTTGCCTGATGTGCCCCCCAATGGATGGGCCATGCGCAGCAGCTTAGCGTGATTTCACACCAGGAAGAACGCACATCATCTCATAGAGCAAATTCGCCGCAGTCAGGGCGGTATTCCCTGAGGGATCATAGGGCGGCGAGACCTCGACGAGGTCGCAGCCGACAATGTTCAGCCCCTTCATGGCGCGGATCAGTTCAAGCGCCTGGGGCGTGGTCAGCCCGCCTATCTCTGGCGTGCCGGTGCCGGGCGCATAGGCCGGATCCAGGCTGTCGATATCATAAGAGATATAAACCGGGCGATTGCCGATATCGCGGCGAATTTCCGCGCCCATATTGTGCAGTTGCCGCCCCCACAGCTCTTGCGCGGGGAAGTGCTGAAAACCCCAGCCCTGCGCTTCGGTGAAGTCATCGGCGCCGTAGCCGGTGCCGCGAATGCCGATTTGATAGGTCTTGTCGGCGACGATCAGCCCCTCTTCATAGGCGCGGCGAAACACGGTGCCATGGGTTTCTCGCTCACCAAACATATCGTCATTCACATCCGCATGGGCATCGACATGCACCAAGGCAACGGGGCCGTATTTGGCCGCAATCGCCCGCAGGATAGGCAGGGTGATCGAATGATCCCCGCCCATTGCCATCGGGATCACGCCGCCCGCCAAGATGGCATTGTAGCTATCTTCGATGATGCGCAGCGATTCTTTCAGCGAAAAGGTATTGATCGCCAGATCGCCGATATCCCCGGCATTCAGGCTGTCAAAAGGTGCCGCCCCTGTCGCCATGTTATAAGGGCGCAGCATGGCGCTCTCAGCGCGGATCTGTTTCGGGCCAAAACGGGTGCCAGAACGCCAGGAAGTGCCAATATCGATCGGCACCCCCAGAAAGGCCACATCCAGGCCATCAAGCGAGGTTGCCTGCGGCAGCCGCATAAAGGTGTTTGGCCCGGAAAACCGCGCCAGATCATTGCCACTAATCGGTTGATTAAACTCAGCCATTTTCTCTCATATTCCAGCCCAGAAGGCAGATAATTTCCATTGCCACATGCGCCCCAGCCACTGCGGTCGCCCCTGTGGTATCAAATAGAGGCGAAACCTCCACCACGTCGCCGCCCTTGATATTGATCCCTGCGATCTCGCGCAAGATGCGGGCAGCCTGTGCCGAGGTCAGCCCGCCCCAAACAGGGGTGCCGGTGCCAGGGGCATAGGCCGGGTCCAGCCCGTCGATGTCAAAGCTCAGATAGGTCGGCTTGTCCCCCACGATCGCCTTGATCCGGGCTGCGGTCTCAACCGGGCCAATTTCGTGCACGGTGGGCGCATCAATGATATTGACCCCCAGCGTATCCTCGACCGTGGTGCGAATACCCACCTGCACCGAGGTGGCCGGATCGACAATGCCCGATTTCACCGCCTTGTAGAACATGGTGCCGTGGTCGACGCGGTCGAAATCATCATCCGGCCAGGTATCGGGATGGGCATCAAACTGCACTAATGACAGTGGGCCGTATTTTTCGGCATAGGCCTGCAGGATCGGAAAGCTGATATAGTGATCGCCCCCCAGCGTCACCGAGGCGGTATCGGTGGCCAGAATGCCGCGAATATGGTCACGTAGCGCATCGGGGAAGGCCGCGACATTTGCATAGTCAAAGGCCATATCGCCATAATCGGCAATCGCCAGCTCGCTTAGCGGGTCATAGCCCCAGCCATAGGGCGGATCAAAAGGTTGCAGGCTAGAAGCCTCGCGGATAGCGCGCGGGCCAAGACGGGTGCCGGGGCGATTGGTCACCGCCTGATCAAAGGGCACACCGGTAATGGCAATATCAGCATGCGTCAGGTCTTTGGTATAACTGCGGCGCAGAAATGACAGCGCCCCGCCAAAACTGTTCTCAAAGCTGAGCCCCTTGAGATCATCGCGTGTGAATGCCTGATCCACCTGCGTTTTTGCGTCTTCCAGTGCCATGGGTCTATCCCTCTTGCAGCCGCCTGCCCGGCGTCAAACCCGTGCGAAACCAGGCACGATGCTGGAGTGATCCCCAAAGGCAGGCACAATTTGATCATATTACGGGGGCGGAAATAGCTGCTTTTTCCGCCCCTGTCACCTGTTTCCGTAGATCAGCGCAATGGCAGCGCCCGTTCCACCAGCCGGGCAAAGAAGGAGGCCCCCACCGGCGCGATGTCATCGTTGAAATTATATTTGGGGTGGTGCAGTCCGGCGCTGTCGCCCTGCCCAAGGAACAGATAGGCGCCGGGACGTGCCTTCAGCATGTAAGAGAAATCTTCGGCGCCCATTTCACGCTCGCCGTCTGGTTCGACGTTTTCGGTGCCTGAAATCTCGGCCGCCACGCCAACGGCAAAGGCGGCCTTCTCGGCATTGTTGATGGTCGCAGGATAGCCAAGCTCATAGTCCAGTGCGGCGGTGACACCATAGCTGGCGGCCTGGCCTGCCACGATTTCCTCCATCCGGCGCATCACCATTTTCTGCACCTCGGGGTTAAAGGTCCGCACCGTGCCATTGATATAGGCGGTATCAGGGATCACATTGTCCACCGTGCCCGTGTGGATCTGCGTGACCGAAACCACCAGGTCTTCCAATGTGTGATGATTGCGGCTGATAATGGTCTGAATCGCCTGGGCAATACCACAGGCCGCCATCACAGGATCACGGGTTTCATGCGGCATCGCCCCATGACCGCCCACCCCCTGGATATTGATATGAAACGTATCAACAGCCGCCATCAGCGCGCCGGGCGCGGTCAAAAAGGTGCCAGCAGGCAGGCCGGGCGCGTTGTGCAGCGCATAGACCTCCTGAATGTCGAACCGCTCCATGATGCCCTCTTCCACCATGATGCGGGCGCCACCGATGGCCTCTTCGGCGGGCTGGAAGATCAGTGCCACCCGGCCAGAGAAATTGCGCGTCTCGGCCAGGTACTTCGCCGCCCCCAGCAGCATGGTGGTATGGCCGTCATGACCACAGGCATGCATGTTTCCTGCATGCTGCGAAACGTAGTCTACGCCGGTTTCTTCCGGGATCGGCAGCGCATCCATATCCGCACGCAGGCCGATGGTACCGCCCCCCCCTTGGCCGTTGATGATGGCCACCATGCCCGAGGTCGCAATGCCCTCGTGCAGCTCGTCCACGCCGATCTCGCGCAGGCGTTCGGCCACATAGGCCGCGGTTTTGGGCAAATCCAGCGCCAGTTCGGGGATCTGGTGCAGATGCTGGCGCCATGTCTTCATCTCTGTCGCGTAATCAGCAATGCGGTTCACAACCGGCATGGGGTGGACTCCTGTGTAAGACTCGGGATTGATGCATCAGACACTGGAACAAGAGCCGCCGCAATGCCTGACACACCGCTACACCCCCTCTATGACCCCGCGCTGATCCAGAACGAAAGTGCTGGAATTGAACGACTTCTGGAGATCATGCAAGCCCTTCGCCACCCCGATCACGGCTGTCCCTGGGATATCGAGCAAGATTTTGCATCCATTGCCCCCTATACCATCGAAGAGGCCTATGAGGTCGCCGATGCGATCGAGCGCCAGGCTTGGGATGACCTAAAGGGAGAGCTGGGCGATCTGTTATTCCAATCAGTGTTTCACGCCCAGATGGCCGCCGAAGCCGGGCATTTCAGCTTTCAGGATGTGGTCACCACCATGTCCAACAAAATGGTCTCGCGCCATCCGCATGTCTTTGGCGATGAAAACCGCAACAAAAGCCCCGAACAGCAAACTGCCGACTGGGAGGCGATCAAGGCTGCCGAGCGCGCCGGACAGCAGCAGGATGGCACATTGGACGGGGTGGCAGTAGGGCTGCCAGCGCTGCTGCGCGCCTATAAATTGCAAAAACGCGCCGCGCGTGTGGGCTTTGACTGGCCAGTGATTGATGATGTCATCGCCAAGATCGCCGAAGAAAGCGCCGAACTGGCTGAAGCCCGCGCAGAGCTGAGCCAGGTTGAGGTCGAGGAAGAGTTTGGCGATCTGATGTTTGTCATGGCCAATCTGGGCCGCCACTTGGGCGTCGAACCCGAGGCAGCGCTGCGCAAAGCCAATGCCAAATTCATCCGCCGCTTTGAAGGCGTCGAGGCCAAGCTGGCCACCAAAGGCAAAACCCCAGGCGATAGTGACCTGGCTGAAATGGATGCGCTCTGGGATGAGGTGAAACGTGATGAACGCGCTGCAATCGCTGAAAGAGATTGAATAAATCCCGTATCCCGCGAGACAACCCCTGCACTGGACAAACCCCAGCCAGGCTGCAAGGCTGATAGCTTGAAATTCAGGACAAAGCCTTCATGACCAGCACATCGCCTCGCAAAATCATCATCGACACCGATCCGGGCCAGGATGATGCAATCGCCATCTTGCTGGCGCTGGCCAGCCCAGAGGAGCTGGATCTGCTGGGGATCACCTGCGTGGCCGGTAATGTGCCGCTGGCGCGCACCCAGACCAATGCCCGCATCATCTGCGAGGTGGCTGGCCGCCCCGAGGTCAAGGTCTTTGCCGGCCGTGACGCCCCCCTGTCGCGCCCGCTGGTCACCGCCGAAGCGGTGCATGGCAAGACCGGGCTGGATGGGCCTGACCTGTTTGACCCCAAGATGCCACTACAGACCCAGGCTGGCGTTGACTTCATCATCGACAGCCTGCGCCAAGAACCCGCAGGCACGGTAACCCTGTGTCCGCTGGGTCCGCTGACCAATATCGCCGCAGCCTTTGAGGCAGCGCCCGATATCATAGGCAGGGTGCAAGAAATCGTGCTGATGGGCGGCGCCTATTTTGAGGTGGGGAACATTACTCCCGCCGCGGAATTCAACATCTACGTTGATCCGGAAGCCGCTGATATCGTGATGAAATCGGGCGTAAAAGTCACCATGATGCCACTGGATGTCACCCATAAGGCGCTGATCACCCGCCCCCGCATCGACGCACTGCTTGCGCTGAACAGTCGGGTTGGCCAGTTTGCCGCCGAAATGCTCGACTTCTTTGAACGTTTCGACATGGAAAAATACGGCTCCGAAGGCGGCCCGCTGCACGACCCCTGCGTGATCGCCTATCTGATCCAGCCCGATCTATTCAGCGGCCGCCAGATCAATGTCGAGATCGAAACTCAGTCAGATCTGACCCTTGGCATGACCGTGGCCGATTGGTGGCGGGTGACGGATCGCCCCCCCAATGCGCTGTTCATCGGAGATGTCGATGCCGAAGGGTTCTTTTCCCTGATCACCCAAAGATTGGCCAGACTATGAGCGCCGCACTGCATCTGGCCCGCCCCGAGGATCAAGAGAAGCTCTTACCCATGGTGGCCGCCTTTCACGCCGAGGCCGGGCTGGACACCAGCCCTGCGCAACGCGAGGCAGGCATCGTGCCCTTGCTTGCGGGCATGCCCTACGGGGCGGTTTATATCATTGGCCCCACCCGCGCGCCGATTGGTTATATCGTCGTCACCTTTGGCTGGTCAGTAGAATTTGGCGGCATGGACGGATTTGTCGATGAGATCTACATCCGCCCTGCAGTGCGCGGGCGCGGCCTGGCCACCGAGGTGCTGATTGAACTGCCCAAGACCCTTGGCGCGGCCGGGGTCAAGGCGCTGCATCTGGAGGTCGACCGGGAAAACCAAGAGGCAACCAAGCTGTACCAGCGCACGCGTTTCGAGCCACGCGACCAGTACATGCTGATGACCAAGATCTTATAGCTGTGCGGCCCCTCTGCCGCGTTACAGCAGCAGGCGTAATCTCGGCCCGGTCTCCTGAAAGCCTTCACGCTGATAAAACCGCAGGCTACGCTGCCATTTTGGCTGTGTCGGGGCACCGACTTCCAACCGCGTCCAGCCGCGCGCCCGCCCCAGTTCCTTTGCGGCGTGCAGCAGGGTTTGCGCCACACCCACAGAACGCCGATCTGACTGAACAAAAAGTTCAGTGACCTCGCCAAAAAGACCACCCGCATAAATTGCAGCACATTGGTTGAGCATAATCAGACCGATCGGCGCATCGCCATCATAGGCGAACAGCCCAATCACATCATCGCGCGCCAGCAGGCTGGCGCTGATCTCAAGCAGATCAGACGGATCAGAGTTTTCTGCGCCGCTGAGCTCGGCCAACAGCCTGGTGATAAAATCTGCAACCAGCACACTGTCGGCGGGGGTCGCCTCTATGATTTCCATCTCAACCTCAACAATATGATCAAATTATAAAGGGGTAATTTACCAAAAACCCAGACCGTCTCAAGCCTCACCTGCTGTCCAGCAACAAAAAAGAGGCAGCCCGATGGACTGCCTCTTGTTCAATATGTCTGAAGTCTACTGTCTTAGCTTTTGAGGATCGAACGGCCTGCATATTCGGCCACTTCGCCCAGAACTTCCTCAATCCGGATCAGCTGATTGTATTTCGCCAGCCGGTCAGACCGCGCCAGCGAGCCTGTTTTGATCTGGCCGCAATTGGTGGCAACTGCAAGATCGGCAATGGTGGCATCTTCGGTTTCACCTGAACGGTGCGACATCACATTGGTAAAGCCCGCACGATGCGCCATATCAACCGCCTTCAGGGTCTCTGTCAGGGTGCCAATCTGGTTCACCTTGACCAGCATCGAATTGGCGCTGCCGCGCTTGATGCCTTCGGCCAGACGCGCGGGGTTGGTGACAAAGAGATCGTCCCCCACCAACTGTACCTTGTCGCCAATCTTGTCGGTCAACAGCTTCCAGCCATCCCAGTCATCCTCGGACATGCCATCCTCGATGGAAATGATCGGATAATCTGCAACCAGCGCTGCAAGGTAGTCGGCATTCTCTTCTGAACTCAGCACCTTGTTTTCGCCCGACAGCACGTATTTGCCATCCTTGTAGTATTCGGTCGCGGCACAATCGAGCGCCAGATAGATATCCTCGCCCGGACGGTAGCCTGCTTTTTCGATAGACTTCAGAATGAAATCAAGGGCCTCGCGGGTCGAGGCGATATCGGGGGCAAAGCCGCCCTCATCGCCGATCCCGGTGGACAGCCCCGCCGCCGACAGCTCTTTCTTCAGAGTGTGGAACACCTCTGCGCCCATACGCACCGCCTCGCGGATACTATTCGCAGCCACAGGCATGATCATGAATTCCTGAATGTCGATCGGGTTGTCTGCGTGTTCGCCGCCATTGATGATATTCATCATCGGCACTGGCAGAACCCGTGCAGAGGTACCGCCCACATAGCGAAACAGCGGCTGCGTGGTGAAATCAGCGGCCGCTTTGGCGACAGCCATCGACACACCCAGGATAGCATTGGCACCAAGGCGCGCCTTGTTAGGGGTGCCGTCCAGGTCGATCATCGCCATATCCAGCGCGACCTGATCGGTTGCATCAAAGCCAACCAACTCTTCGGCGATTTCGCCATTGACGGCTGCAACTGCCTCCAGCACGCCCTTGCCCAGATAGCGATCCTTGTCGCCATCGCGGCGTTCAACCGCCTCATGCGCCCCTGTCGAAGCCCCGGACGGCACCGCGGCGCGGCCCATGGTGCCATCTTCAAGGATCACGTCGACCTCGACGGTGGGGTTGCCCCGGCTGTCGAGGATTTCGCGGGCGTGGATGTCGATAATCGTGCTCATTTGGACGGTCCCTGACTGTAACAAAGATGCCTGCGTCATAGCAGCCAGAGGGCAAATGTAAACAGCTCTCGTTACCGCTAACGGCGTTTAATTCACAAGGTTAGGGCTAACATCACACTGTTTGCGCCACCGGTAGCGATGCCAGTTTGGCCTGGGTTGCACGGCCGCGCGCCCCGCATCACCAGACCGTCCCGGTTACCGCGCAACAACAGCCGCGCCATCGCCTGTCGCCGGGCCAGAGGCCCGCGCGAGTTCACGTGCCATCTCGCGGGCCAGCCGACGTTCACGCACAAAGGTGTAAAGCCCAGAGGCAATGATCAGCACAGCACCACCAAGCGTCAGCGCATCGGGACGTTCGCCAAAGACAAGCACCCCGACAAGGATCGAAAACAACAGCCGACTATAGCGAAACGGCGTGATTGCCGAGGCATCGCCAATGCGGGTTGCGATTACGATCGCATAGTAGCCGCCAACGCCAAAGATGATACCGCCCAGCATCATCAGCGCCTGCGATCCGTCCACCGACACCGGCTCTCCGCCTGTAGACAGCAGCAACAGCCCGCCCGCCACAATCAACGAGGCAAATGCCTGAAAGCTGACCACCGCAGAGGAAATCGACACATCCACCAGGCGTGTCAGCAGGTCGCGCGCCGCGATCGCCAGAACCGCAAGCAACACCAGGAAAACAGAAGGGTCAAACCCCGCAAGCCCAGGGCGAACAATCAACAAGACCCCGACAAAGCCGACGCAGATCGCGCTCCAGCGGCGCCAGCCCACCTGTTCGCCCAGAAACAAGGCGGCGCCCATGGTGATGACCAGCGGCAGCGCCTGAAACACCGCCGCAACGGTAGAGATATCCACCAGCGACAGCGCCGTGGCAAAGGCCATCGCCCCGATTGCTTCGGCCAGGGTGCGCAGGATCGCTGGCCCACGCCAGGCAGCGCGCGCAAACAGATTGTCGCGCTTATAAACAGCGGCAACGGCAAAAACCGCCCCCGAGCCCGCGCCCAGCATCATCAGAATCTGGCCCACCGGAATATCCCCGGACAGGCGCTTGATAAACATATCTTCCAGCGTGAAGGCCGCCATCGATGCGATGACCAATAGAATTCCATTGAGATTGTTCATGGGCGTCCTCCTAAATCGGGCAGAACGCAGATGGCCCCTGTGCCACCTGTTCCCAACGCCCACACGCATCTGTCTCCGGGATCTACTCTGTAGAAATTGCCCCGATGACCCAACCGTGGATGCGGCGAAGCAGACCCGGCTGCAAGTCTCTTTGCGACAACGGGCGCAACAAGTTGTTGGATAAGGCATCACATAAATTGATGTGCGTCGCGTGATACCACCGCAACCCTGGGGAGATACAGAAAAATCTCACTCTCGCCGAGCCAAGGTTCGGTGTGCTGGCCATTTTTCCGCGCGCCCCGCCCAAGCAATCTGCCGCGCAATACCGCTGGGCACCGCGCGCATCTGCGCTGCGGCTACTCCTCGTCGAGTGCCGCATCTTTCTTCGTCGGCACACCATAGAGCTCCAGCTTGTGCCCCTTTAGCTGATAGCCCAGCTTTGCGGCGATCTTTTCCTGCAGCGCCTCGATGTCGGGATCGCAGAATTCAATCACCGCACCGGTGTTGATGTCGATCAGGTGATCGTGGTGCTCACGATCCGCGTCTTCATAACGCGCCCGCCCATCGCCAAATTCCAGCCGGTCTAGAATCCCTGCCTCTTCAAACAGTTTGACGGTACGATACACGGTTGCCAGGGAAATCCCCGAATCCAGAGCGCTGGCGCGAGCATAGAGTTCTTCCACATCGGGGTGATCCGGGCTGTCTTCCAAGGCACGGGCAATCACCCGGCGCTGGCCGGTCATCCGCAGGCCCTTGGCCTCACATCGCGCAATAATCGTCATCAGGTATTACTTTCGTCCACTGATCTGGGTTCCCTATGTAGCCAAACAACGCGCCGACGAAAACCGAAATTCCACTCAGACATCGCATTGACTTTGGCGCCAAAACATCCCATGTGGGCTGCAGGTATACTTCCCTGCCGCGTGAGCAGAGACAGCCGAGCGCGCAATATGCGCGACAAACCCGCTGTCTAGTGAAGTTCCAAGGTTCCCAAAATCACGCGTGGGGCACTCGCAAATCCCAGTGGCCGGGCAGTCGCCTGTTGCCGCTCGAGGGCTTTGCCCCAACAAAAAGCCAGCGCCTTTTGCGACTGGCACAGACGGCACATGCCGATGGCTCCGCCATGGCACCGGGCCGCGAAAGGACGATACGTGACTGAATTTTCAACAATGGGCCTGCCCGAACAGGTACTTACTCGACTGGCTGAAATGGGTCTGAAGGATCCAACGCCAATCCAGGCCCGCGCCATTCCCCATGCACTGAACGGCGAAGATGTGCTGGGTCTGGCCCAGACCGGCACCGGCAAAACCGCCGCCTTTGGCGTGCCGCTGATTGCCCGGATGCTGGACTATGGCCGCAAGCCCGCCGCCCATACCGTACGCGGTCTGGTGCTGGCACCCACCCGCGAGTTGGCCAACCAGATCGCTGCCACCCTGAAAGACCTGACCGAAGGCACCCCAATGAAAATTGGCCTGGTGGTTGGCGGTGTTTCGATCAACCCGCAAATCCAGCGGATCTCGCGCGGGACCGACATTCTGGTGGCCACCCCTGGCCGTCTGCTCGACATCCTGGACCGCAAGGCGCTAGATCTTGGATCCTGCGATTTCCTGGTGCTGGACGAGGCCGACCAGATGCTAGATCTGGGCTTTATCCACGCCCTGCGCAAGATTTCCGCCCTGCTGCCCGAAGAGCGCCAGACCATGCTGTTCTCGGCCACTATGCCAAAACAGATGAACGAGATCGCCAATTCCTACCTGCAGCGCCCTGTGCGCATCGAAGTCTCGCCTCCCGGAAAACCCGCCGCCAAGGTGACGCAGTCAGTACACTTTATCGCCAAGGCCGAAAAGCTGAGCCTGCTGAAGGAACTGCTGACAGAACACAAGGATGAGCGCACGCTGATCTTTGGCCGCACCAAACACGGTATGGAAAAGCTGATGAAAACCTTGGAGAAATCCGGTTTTTCAGCCGCGGCGATCCATGGCAACAAAAGCCAGGGCCAGCGCGAGCGCGCCTTGGCCGCGTTCAAATCCGGCCAGATCAAAGTGCTGGTTGCCACCGATGTGGCCGCCCGTGGGCTGGACATTCCTGACGTGAAATATGTCTACAACTACGAGCTGCCCAATGTGGCAGATGCCTATGTACACCGGATCGGCCGGACGGCTCGCGCCGGCAAGGATGGCCAGGCGGTGGCTTTCTGTGCCCCCGATGAGATGGACGAATTGAAGGCAATCCAGAAGGTGATGAAAATCACCATCCCAACGGCCTCTGGCTCCCCCTGGGAGGCAATGCCAGATTCGGCTGGTGCGTCCTCCCGTGGCGGTCGCCCCGGCGGCAAACCCGGTGGTGGCAATCGCCGTCGCGGCGGCGGCGGCGGTGGCGGCGGTGGACGCGGACGCGGCCAATCCCAGGGCGTCGGCGCTGGTGGCGGTGCGCGCTCCGGCGGCAAGCCCGCTGGCCAGCGGCGTCAGGCCACATAGGGCCCCAACCGTATAGGCCTAAGCCAAGTGCAATAACCTGAATTAAAAGGCGCGCTGCTCTGTGCAGCGCGCCTTTCTTGTTGTCAGCGTTATAAAAACAGCCCCTGGATCAGGTGCCGCAAAACGTCGCCGTGACGACCTCGTTCTCCTGAGGTGGACGGCATAAATCCTCGGCCCCCTCTTGCCGCGTATAGGGCCTGGCCAAAACCTGGTTCATCCGTTCAAACAATGCATAATCGCCGACAACCGCGCCTGCGATCATCTCTTCGATCCGGTGATTGCGCGGGATATAGACTGGGTTTGCGGCGCGCATCACCGCCTTTGGATCCTGTTCCTGCGCGCAGCGCTGGCGCCAGCGCCGTTCCCAGGCCTCAAAGGCCTGGGGCTCTTTGAACTGGTCGCCTGCAGTGCCATCGGCTAGGGCAGAAAACAGATTGGTAAAATCCGCATCGCCCTGTTGCATGATCTGCAACAGATCCGAGATCAGATCCATATCCTCGCTGGCCGCCCCCGTCAGACCGATCTTGCGGCGGAACAGACGCAGCCACTCGGCCTCTATAAGGGCGGGCATGGCATGCACAATCTCGGTGGCCTCATCCACTGCCTGCTGCGGATCATCCAACTGCTGAATCAAGGCGGTGGCCAGTTGCGCCAGGTTCCACACCGCAATGCTGGGCTGGTTCGAATAGGCATAGCGCCCCATCCGGTCGATCGAAGAAAACACCTGATCGGCGCGGTAGTGATCCATAAAGGCGCAGGGGCCATAATCAATGGTTTCGCCTGAAATGCTACTGTTATCGGTGTTCATCACCCCATGAATAAAGCCCACCGACATCCAGGCGGCAATCAGCCTGGCCTGCGCATCGCGCACCGCCCGCAGCAACCCCATGGCCCCCTGCGCCTGTGGATAGTGGCGGCTAATGGCATAATCGGTCAGCTGGCGCAGCGCTGCGGTCTGGCCCCGCGCGGCAAACAGCTGAAAGGTGCCCACCCGCAGATGGCTCGCGGCCACGCGCGTTAGCACAGCGCCCGGCATCCCGCCGTCACGCCAGACCGTTTCACCGGTGGCGACCGCCGCCAGCGCCCGGGTGGTTGGGATCCCGAGCGCGTGCATCGCCTCAGAGACCACATATTCGCGCAACACCGGCCCCAGCCAGGCGCGGCCATCGCCCCGGCGCGAATAGGGCGTGCGCCCCGAACCTTTGAGCTGAATGTCATAGCGCCTGCCATCCTGCCCCAGCACTTCGCCCAGCAGGATCGCCCGGCCATCACCAAGCTGCGGATTATAGGTGCCGAACTGATGCCCGGCATAGGCCTGTGCCAGCGGATCAGCACCGCTGGGTATCTGGTTGCCACCAAAGATCTCAGCCTGTTCCTGCACGCTGCTGCCCGACACCTGCAACAGATCCGCCAGCGGCTGATTAAAGGCAATCAGCTGCGGCGCGGTCACCGGTTCCGGCAATTGCTTGCTGTAAAAATTGGGGCCCAGATGGGCATATGTGTTGTCAAAGGGGATGTGCATAGTCATGGCGCAAAGATATGCTGCAAATGCAAAATTGCCAGTGCTAATGTACTACCAGTGTCAATATGAGAGACATCATGACCGCAGATGAAATCATCGCAAAACTTCAACTCAGCCCACACCCCGAAGGCGGCTGGTTCCGTCAGACCTGGGTAGCGAAAAATGCGGGACGTGCCAGCGGCACCTGTATCTATTTTCTGCTACGCAGCGGTGAATCCAGTCATTGGCACCGGATCGATGCCACCGAAATCTGGCTCTACCATGCAGGCGCGCCGCTGGTGTTGTCGATGTCGCCAGACGACACCGGCCCGGCACAGGATCATCTGCTCAGCCCGGATCTGACCAAGGGGCAGCCGCAACTCATCGTGCCAGAGCGGCACTGGCAGGCGGCGCGCAGCACAGGCGACTACAGCCTGGTCAGCTGCACCGTCTCGCCCGGTTTTCAATTCGAAGGCTTTAAGCTTGCCGCGCCGGGTTTTGATATTCCGCGCGGATAAGCCAGCCCCCCCTACATGTCCTCTATGCCCCCTGACGTTCCTGCCCATTGCCTACGCAGGCAGGGCGGCTCAGCGGTCAGGCACACTGACCACGCCGCCACCGACACAGGCGCTGACGCCCGTGGTGCCGGGGGCAGAGGTCGCCAGCCCCCGTGCCACCCGCACTGCCAGATAGGCAAAGGCCTGCGCCTCAAGCATGTCGCCGTCCAGCCCGACCTCTTCGATCTGCTTCACCGGACAATCAAGAGAAACCTCAAGCATCTGCATCAGCACCGGATTATGGCGGCCACCGCCGGTCACCAAAACCACCGAGGGCGGCTCGGGGCAGTGTTCCATCCCCTGCGCCACCGATGCCGCACACATGGCCGTCAGGGTCGCAGTAGCATCCGCATTGCTCAACTCGCCGACAAGATCAATCATTTCAGCGAAATCATTTCGATCCAACGATTTAGGCGGCATCTTGGTGAAATATGGCTCTGCCAGGAATAGTTCTAGCGCACCGGTTTCGACCACGCCCTTGCTGGCGATGCGCCCATCTTTGTCAAAGGGCTGCCCCAGACGGGCCTGCATCAGATCGTTGATCGGCGCATTGGCTGGCCCGGTATCAAATGCCAAGAGCGCGCCTGCCGCTTCGGGGCGGTCAAAGCGGGGATCCACATAGGTCAGATTGCCCACCCCGCCAAGGTTTAGAAAGCAAATCGGACCGCTGGCCTTGATGTATTTGGCGCAGGCAAAGTGGAAAAACGGTGCCAGCGGCGCCCCCTCGCCGCCCAGACGCACGTCATCACTGCGAAAATCCCAGACAATCGGCAGGTTCAGCGCCTCTGCCAGCCGGGAACCATCGCCCACCTGCAGGCTGCCCTGCAAGCGCGGAGCATGGGCCAGAGTCTGACCGTGAAAGCCAATCACATCAATCCCTTCGAACCCGGCAAGCGCAATCTTATGCGCGGCATCGACAACGCGGGTGGCGGCGATGACCTCGGGCCCGTGCCACAGCCCAAGCGCAGCGCGCAGGGTGCTGCGCTCGGCCTCGCTATAGGGGTGATAACGGCAGGGGCCAAAGCCGTGGATCGACAGCCCGTCGGTTTCCACCACCGCCACATCCACCCCATCCAGCGAGGTGCCGCTCATCGCGCCCATTGCGCGCACCACACCCGTCTTGGCGATTGCCTTGCTCATCCTATGCCTCATCCCTATGGCCTGCTGTTCTACCCTGTTCATGCCCCGTCGCCCGCCCTGAAACCACCGATAAATAGTGACGGTTTCGGCTGCTGTACATATCGGCCTGCCGGATCGCTGAACACCGCCTGAAATTAGTCGGTAAAACAGGTTCCATGTAGCCGATTTGCGCCGTATACACCACGGCGCAAACCAAAAACCGAGGCATGTTATGACCTATCACCCAAAATCGGACTTTGTCGCTGTCATGATGGAACGCGGGTTCCTGTCTGATTGCACCGATTATCAAGGCCTGGATGAAGCCCTGATGCAGGGTGTGCGCCCGGCTTATATCGGGTTTGATGCCACAGCAAAATCGCTGCATGTGGGCTCTCTCATCCAGATCATGATGCTGCGCTGGTTCCAAAAGACCGGGCATCAGCCGATCACCCTGATGGGCGGCGGCACCACCAAGGTGGGTGACCCTTCTTTCCGCGCAGATGAACGCCCCCTGCTGACGGATGTGCAGATCGACGACAATATCGCTGGCATCAAAAAAGTGTTCTCGGCCTATATCGACTATGACACAGACTCCCCCAACAAGGCGCTGATGCTGAACAATGCGGAATGGCTGGATGGGTTGAACTACCTTGAATTCCTGCGCGATATTGGCCGCCATTTTTCGGTCAATCGGATGCTGGCTTTTGAATCGGTCAAATCCCGTCTGGACCGCGAGCAAAGCCTGTCCTTCCTGGAATTCAACTACATGATTCTGCAGGCCTATGACTTCCTGGAGCTAAACCGCCGCTATGGCTGCATCCTGCAGATGGGCGGCTCGGATCAATGGGGCAATATCGTCAACGGTATCGACCTGACGCGCCGGGTGCTGGACAATTCGATCTTTGGCCTGACCTCACCGCTGCTCACCACCTCGGATGGCAAGAAGATGGGCAAAACCCAGGACGGGGCCATCTGGCTCAACCCGGATATGCGCTCGCCTTATGAATTCTGGCAATTCTGGCGCAACACCACCGATGCCGATGTGGGCCGTTTCCTCAAGCTCTATACCGAATTGCCGGTGGACGAATGCGAGCGCCTCGGCGCGCTGCAAGGGTCAGAAGTGAACGCCGCCAAGGTGATCCTGGCCAATGAGGTAACAACCCTGCTGCACGGCGCCGAAGCCGCCGAAGCTGCCGAAGCCACTGCGCGCCAGGTCTTTGAGCAGGGCGGCGTCGGAGAAGACCTGCCCAGCTTTGCGCTCAAGCTTGGGGATCTGAACATCATCGACGGCAAGACGTTGGAGCGCGAAGGACAATTCCTCTCTGCCCCGGCACTCTTTGTTGAGGCCAAGCTGGCAAAGACCGGTAAGGATGCCAAACGGCTGATCTCTGAAAACGGCGCGCTGATCAACGACGCGCCCGTGCGCAAGGATTTCCCCTTTGTCGAAATCAACAGCCTGCGCGCCCAAACCAAGCTGAGCGCTGGCAAAAAGCGTCATGCTCTGGTGCAGCTGGTCGATTGATCCCAGTTCCAACGACGCAAACAACACGCGGGGCCTACTGGGCCCCGCTTTTTTGTGCGCCCCCCACAGCGACCGCCTTACCAGAAGAGCAGGTCAACCAATGTCAGAATCACAAACACGGGAATAGACAGCAGCGTCGCCAGCACAAAGGCGGCGGTCAGCGTGGCGCGTGGGTTTGGGGCGACGCGGCCTAGGACAGGGCTTGGCTTTTTCATGGCGCCATTAACCATCATTTAGGTTTCTGATTGGTAAACAGGACTATGCTGGACCACCGCTCGCCCTATCTGCCCTTGGAGGCCAATGCTCTTCCACAGACAGGGGGCGATGCGCCCCAACGGGCGCTGGCACAGTCATCTGCCTTTCATCGCGCCCTTCTGGCGGCAGGACAGTACCCTATGCTGTTGCCAGAGCTGGATAACATGCTGGTCACCCGACGCCGCGTCCTTGGCAGTCTGCCCCTCGCCATGATCAACCGCGGCCGCCATGATGACCCGGCCCAATTGGTGCAGCTGCTGCGGGCAAATGGGCTTGGCCGGACCCCGGTAATTTTGTCGCCAGACCACCCCTGCCCCGAATTAATCGAGATAGGCGCCCTGCCTCTGATCAGCCCGGCTGCGGTTGCGGTGCTCAATCTGCAGAAAACCGCAGCAGAGCGCCAGGCAGCGCTGCATCAGAAATGGCGTAACCGCCTGACCCACGCGCAATCAAACCGCCTCGAAATCCGCCGTCAGACCATGCCACAGGACAAAGATCACTGGCTCTTGACTGCGGATGCCGCACAGCAGCGGCAACGCGGCTATCGTAGCTGGCCCATTGCGCTGACTCTGGCCTATGCCCAGGCGAACAAAGGGCAGGCAAAGCTGTTTCAGGCCTTTGAGGGTGGCACACCCATCGCCGCCATCCTGATCCTGCGCCATGGCCTTCGCGCCAGCTATCACATTGCCCATGCCACGGCGCGAGGCAAGGCACTGTCGGCGCATAACCTGCTGATCTGGGAGGCCATGAGCTGGCTGGCCACCGAGGGGTGCCAACAGCTGGAGCTGGGCGTGATCAACACAGAGGAAGCCCCCGGCCTGGCCCGTTTCAAACTGGGCACCGGGGCAGATCTGCAGCAGCTGGGCGGCACCTGGGTGCTCTGGCCGCCCCTACGGCGGCTGCTCTATCCGCTGGCCCGACTGGACCAGGCCCGGATGAGCGCGACGTCAGACGCATAAGAACAGCGCAGGAAATAGCCCAGACTGGACAGGGCAAATACATCTGATAGTTATTGAACATACGTTCAGATAACCAAGGGACCAGTACTCATGAAACTTGCACAGACCTGCGCCATCATCACCGGAGGGGCCTCAGGCCTGGGAGAGGCGACCGCCCGCCATTTTGCCGAGAATGGTGCCAAGGTCACAATCCTGGATCGTGACGCCGAGCGCGGCGCACTGGTTGCTGGCGAAATTGGTGGGCATTTTGTGCAAACAGATGTCACCAACGAGGACTCTGTCACGGCAGCCATCGCCTTTGCGGTGCAAAAGATGGGGCGGATTTCAGCCTGTGTGAACTGCGCCGGCATCGCATATGGGATCAAGACAATCGGGCGCGACGGTGCGCATCCGCTGGATGCCTATCAACGCACCATCGACATCAACCTGGTTGGCACATTCAATGTGGCCCGCCTGGCCGCGATTGAGATCGCCAAGAACACCCCCGAAGCCGATGGCGCCCGTGGGGTGATCATCAACACCGCCTCTATCGCCGCCTATGATGGGCAAAAGGGCCAGGCTGCCTACGCGGCCTCCAAGGGGGGCGTGGTTGGCATGTGCCTGCCGATGGCGCGTGACCTGGCGTCCTCGGGGATTCGGGTAATGACCATTGCGCCGGGCATCTTCATGACGCCCATGCTGGCAGGCCTGCCCGAAGAGGTGCAGCAGCAACTGGCTGCAGATGTGCCCAACCCGGTGCGCCTGGGCGATCCGGCCGAATATGGCCGCCTGGCCGGCTTTATCACCGAGATGGGTTATCTCAATGGCGAAGTCATCCGCATTGACGGTGCCCTGCGCATGCGCTGAGGCTGAAACAAACCGGCCCAAACAAAATGGGCAGGCCCGGCAATCATTCCCGGCCTGCCCACTGCCCCCACAGGGGTAAATCAAGTTTAAGGTTATTACTTAACGCATTATTAAATAATAACCTTACCCATCAACCTTCTGATTTTTCTTCCAGGATCATCCATTCTTCTTCGGCGGCAGCGAGCTTCTCTTGCCGTTCCACCATGGCCTCTGTCGCCTTTTTGAATTTCACCGGCTCGCGGGTAAAGAGTGCGGGGTCAGCCATCAGCTGTTCCAGCTTGGCAATCTCTTGTTCCAACCGCTCTATCTCTGCTGGCAGCGCCTCTAACCGGTGCTTTTCCTTAAAGGAAAGCTTGTCCTTGCCGCTGGCTTCGCTGCGCGCGGCATCCTCCTTAGCTTTGGCTCTTTGTCCTTTGTTTTTCTGCGACTTCTCGGCCTTTTCCGCCCCAGGCAGGCCGCCGCGCTGACTGATATAATCACTCCAACCACCGGCATAGGCGGTCACCTTGCCCTCGCCTTCCATGGCGATGGTGGTGGTAGCCACCCGGTCCAGAAAATCCCGATCGTGACTGACCAAAAGAACGGTGCCCTCGTAGCTGTCCAGCAGCTCTTGCAGCAGGTCCAGTGTTTCCACATCCAGATCGTTTGTCGGTTCATCCAGCACCAGCAGGTTGCTTTGCCGCGCCATCAGACGCGCCAGCAAGAGACGCGCCTTTTCCCCGCCCGAAAGCGAGCGTACCGGCGCGCGGGCCTGGGCCTCGTCAAAGAGGAATTCCTTAAGATAGCCCACCACATGTTTTGGTACGCCGCGCACCATGACCTGATCGGCCTTGCCGGAAATCCCCAGCAGAGGATCCGAGGTGAGATTTTCCCAGAGCGTCGCATTGGGATCCAGCTGGTCGCGTGTCTGATCGAACAGGGCGATTTCAAGATTGGTTCCCAGCTTAACCGACCCGGCATCCGGTTCCACCTGCCCCAGCATCAGCTTGAGCAAAGTAGTCTTGCCCGCGCCATTTGGCCCGACAAAGGCCACCCGGTCACTGCGCTGAACTTTCAGGGAAAAATCCTGCACGATTTGTTTGTCGCCATAGGCTTTGCTCAGCCCGTCGACTTCGATTACCTTGCGGCCGGATTTAGGCCCGGCCTCCAGCGCCAGCTCTGCCGTGCCCTGGCGTTTGATCTGGCCGGCGCGTTCGTCCTTTAGCTCGTGCAGGGCACGAACACGGCCCATATTGCGCTTGCGGCGGGCCGAAATGCCTTCGACAGCCCAGCGGCTTTCGCTCTTGATCAGGCGATTGAGCTTGTGCCGCTGCTGATCTTCTTCTTCCCAGATCTTGTCGCGCCAGGCCTCAAAACCTTCAAATCCCTTTTCCTGTCGCCGCACCTGGCCCCGATCGACCCACAGCGTTGCCCGCGTCAGCGCCCGCAAGAAAGCCCGGTCGTGGCTAATCAGCACATAGGCGGCGCGGGTGGATTTCAGCTCAGCCTCAAGCCAGGTGATCGCCTCAATGTCCATGTGGTTTGTCGGCTCGTCCAGCAGCATCAGATCCGGCGCTTCAGCCATCAATTTGGCCAAGGCTGCCCGACGCCTCTCGCCGCCAGAGGCGGTGGCAACCGGGCGGTCGGGATCAAATTTCAACCCCTCACCGGCCCGCTCTACCTTGTAGAGTTCGCCAGGATCGAGTTCCGAAGCAGCAAATTCGCCAAGGGTGGCAAAACCGCTCATCTGCGGGTCCTGCTCCATATAGCCAACCGAGCGGCCAGACGGCACCACCAAGCTGCCCTTGTCGGCTTCAACAAGCCCTGCCATCACCTTCATAAGGGTGGATTTTCCCGATCCGTTGCGGCCAACAAGGGCAACACGGTCGCCAGGTTGCACCACCAGATCCAGGTCTGAAAAGATAGGATCGCCGCCAAAGGTGAGGGAGATACCGGTCATCTGTAATAGAGGAATACGTGCCATGACAGCCAGCTAAACCGCGACGGGCCTGAGGTCAACGCTCCGCGCCATTGGTTAGGCCGAAACGCCAGATCAGTGCCCCAGATCAACGCCCCTCTGCGATGGTCCGCAGCAGGCGCTGTCGTACCCGGGGCACCCCGGCGACCTCCAGCCCCGTGAAAACATGGCAGGTGCCCAGGTCATGGTCGACCACCAGATGATCGCTGACTCGTCCGCCCATTGCCAGATAGCTGCGCAACAGCGGCGGCAGTTGCGCCTGCGCCGCTTGCAGATCCACTGCGGCCAGCGCGGCACGGCCCTGCAAGACCTGCGAAAACCCAAGCGCCCAAGGCGATTTCGCCACCGGCCCCCAGGACACCGGCGCCAGATACCGCTGCTGCAAAAGCGAAAAAGCAGCCAGATAGGCGCCAGGGTCGGTGCCAACAAACGAGGTGCAGCCAAAAAGCAGACCAACATCATGGCGATCCACCAACAGCGCCACAGCGCCCCAGGCAAAGCGCACAACATCCGCATCCGGACAATCCGGGTCGATACAAAAGCGCCCCAACTCCATCACTGCGCTTTCTCGGTTGGAAATACCTGCAAGATCATAGAATTGCGCCGAATAGCTCTTGCCGATCCCGGCGCCATTCGGCAGCAGCAGACTGCGAAAATAGCCAACAGGCTCGGCGGCGCGGTCGTGTTCGATCAGGATGTGCTGGCACACAGCATCATAGGCATCGCGGTCCAGCCCATCGGTTTTGAAGCACCGGCTGCGCAGCTGCCGGGCCGCCATCAGATCCTGCGCCCCAATGGCAAAACGCGCACGGTAGCCACCGCGCTGTAACAGAAGATTTTCGTTGGCCCCGCAAACTCCGGCGGGCCGACCCTCACCCGTCTCAACCACCCTGCACGCTCCTTCTGCCAAGGCAAAGCCTGCCGGGGTTGAGGCAAGGTTCAGGCAAAGAATGGCCCAAGATGAGATCCATTCAGTCGCCCCCTAGGCCCAAGATCCTGCCGCTTATTCGACAAACGAGCCAGGCGAGAAATTCCCAAGGCTGCCAAGCAGCTGTCGCAGGAACGTCTTGTCCTGCACGCTGGAACTGGTGACGCGCCGCTCAAGCGGAATCACCCGCCCGTCTTCCAGGCTGTAGTGTTCGACACCGGAAACCACATTCTTGGCATCAAAATTGATCGCCACCAGTGAACGCGACACCGGTTTGGTGGCGCTCACCCCGCGGGTGCGCATCAGGGTCGAGACATAGTAATAGCCGCTATCGTTCAAAACGCCCGATGCGCCTGGCTCACCAATGGTTTCCGCAACCGAATCCTTGGTATCCACGCCAACGACCACTTCGGCCAATTGCTCTGAGGTGGGCACATAGCCGTGTTTCTGGTAGATCGCGGAGCAGGCTGTTAGCGCTGCAGCTGCAAGCACCCAGGCGGCGTATTTCCCCACCGATTTCAGCCTATTTGTCTGTGCACTCATCATCTTCCCCACACCACTGTCTCGCCTCTGGCTTGAACACGCCTTGGAACCCGATTACCTAATGCAAGCCTCCTGTTCAAGAAACGAAAGTTCTAACCATGACTGATAGCACCGCCCTGAGGGTGTCCGAACTGCCACAGAACAGGGCCACCACCTTTGATCTGAGCCCCGATGTAGCAAGCCTGATAGCCCTTGCGGATGAGCTTGATATCAAGACTCTGCGAAAGCTGCGCTTTACCGGCACGATCAGCACCAAGGGGCGGCACGACTGGCAGCTTAGTGCGCATCTGGGTGCCACCGTACTGCAGGACTGTGTTGTGACACTGGAACCGGTCACCACCCGAATCGACGAAAAGGTAGAACGCTTTTTTGTCTCTGACTTCTCTGAACCCGATGATCCAGAGGTCGAAATGGTGGCGGATGAGCGGATTGAGCAGCTCGGCGAGACAATTGATCCCCATGCGGTGATGATCGAGGCTTTGTCGCTGCTGATTCCCGCATATCCGCGCAAGGACGGTGCCGAGCTGGAAGAAACAGTCTATAGTCAACCGGGGGTTACCCCCCTGCGAGACGAAGACACCAAACCTTTTGCCGGGCTTGCATCCCTGAAGAAACAGTTATCCCCAGAAGATAAGGGTTAAAAAACTCGAAAATTGTGGTTTTGCGGGTGGCATCAGCCGCCCGACTGGCCTAAAAAACAGCTTGCGCCGTTGGAGATTCTAAGTATTTTCGCGCGCTCATCGAAATTTTTGGTTGGACATCGGAGAGGCTGCGGCCTAAACGCTCGCCTACCGATCAAGACGATTAAATGTGAAACGCGCCGCGGGCATGACCCCAAGGCCCTAAAATACGAAGGTTGAGACATGGCCGTCCAACAGAATAAAGTATCCAAGTCGCGCCGCAACAACCGCCGCGCGCACGATGCTCTGGTTGCTGCAAATCCAAACGAATGTTCAAGCTGCGGCGAACTGAAGCGTCCCCACCACGTCTGCCCCTCCTGCGGCAACTATGACAGCAAAGAAATTGTTGCCATGAATGACGACGTCGAAATCGACGAAGACGCGGCATAAGATCGCGACGAGCACACATTTTGCGGGGCGGACTTTTGCATGACGGGTAAACCCGATCAATCAGTGACAAAAGCCGACCGCATTGTGATCTCGGTAGACGCCATGGGCGGAGACGCCGGCCCTGCTGTTGTGGTGGCCGGCCTTGCCATGTCTGCAGAAAAGAATCCCCAGATAGGTTTTTTGCTGCATGGCCCCGCTGATGAGCTGACCGCCCTGGTCAGCAAACGTCGCATCCTGCAGGGGCGCGTCGAAGTTCGTGATGCCCAAAAGGTTGTCACGATGGACGACAAACCCAGCCAGGTGATGCGCAACGGCAAGGGCACCTCTATGTGGTCTACCCTTGAGGCGGTCAAACAGGGTGAGGCCGCCGGTGCCGTTTCTTGTGGCAATACCGGGGCGCTGATGGCCCTATCGATGCTGCGGCTGCGCAAGGTTCCAGGCGTCAATCGCCCGGCCATAGCCATCCTGTGGCCCTCGCGCAATCCGCAGGGTTTCAACGTGATGCTGGATGTCGGCGCCGATGTGCGCGCAGATGCGCAGGATCTGTTGCAATATGCCCTGATGGGCACCTCTTACGTGCGCAATTCGATGAATATTCGCCGCCCTCGGGTGGGCCTGCTGAATGTGGGCACCGAGGAACACAAAGGTCACGCCGAGCTGAAAGAGGCCCACGCCCTGATCGCAGCCCAGGCCGACACGGCAGATTATGACTTTGTAGGATTCGTCGAAGGCAGCGATATTCCTGGAGATGCCGTTGATCTGATCGTCACCGATGGGTTCACCGGCAATGTCGCCATCAAGACCGGCGAAGGCACGGCAGGCATGCTGCGCAGCACCCTGCGTGAAGCTTTCGAATATTCGATTCTGTCACGCATTGCTGCGGTACTGGCCTATACATCGCTGGCACGGCTGGCCAAACGGCTGGATCCCCGCCACGTCAATGGCGGCGTCTTTTTGGGCCTGAACGGCACAGTGGTCAAATCCCACGGCGGGGCAGATGCCACAGGCGTTTCCGCAGCGGTCAAACTCGCCTTCCTGCTGGCCCAGCAGGGCTTTGCAGAAAAGCTGGCTGCGCGGGTTGCATCTGCGGTCGAGCTTACCCAAGATGGTGATCTTACCTCGGATGGCGAACATCCCTCCAAATAACTCCAAAAGGCAGGCAAAGAATGACGCGACGTGCAGTAGTGGTTGGCACAGGACATTATCTCCCTGAGCGGGTCGTGGAAAACGCCGAGTTCGAGGCCTCTTTGGATACCAGCGACGAATGGATTCGTTCGCGCTCTGGCATTGAGCGGCGTCATTTTGCTGCCGAAGGTGAAACCACCTCTGATATGGCCACTGCGGCGGCGCTCAATGCGCTGAAAGACGCCGATCTGGATGTGGCGGATGTGGATGCCATTATCCTGGCCACTTCGACGGCGGATCTGACCTTTCCCTCGGCCGCGACAATGGTGCAGGCCAATCTGGGCATGACCAACGGCTTTGCCTTTGATGTGCAGGCAGTCTGCGCCGGTTTTGTCTATGCGCTGACCAATGCCAACGCGCTGATCCTATCCGGCCAGGCAAACCGAGTGCTGGTCATCGGCTCTGAAACCTTCAGCCGCATCATGGATTGGACCGACCGCTCTACCTGCGTGCTGTTTGGCGATGGCGCAGGCGCCTTGGTACTGGAAGCCCAAGACCAGCCAGGCGACACAGGTGATCGCGGCATTCTTGCCACCGATCTCAATTCAGATGGTCGCTACAAAGACCTGCTCTATGTGGATGGCGGCGTCGCGACCCAAAATACCGGCCACCTACGGATGCAGGGCAACCAGGTTTTTCGCCATGCAGTAGAAAAGCTGGCCAAGACAGCCCAGACCGCGCTGGAACGCGCTGATCTGACAACCGCCGATGTCGATTGGATTGTGCCACACCAGGCAAATATACGCATTATTCAAGGCACTGCCAAAAAGATGGGCCTTTCCATGGATAACGTGGTGGTGACCGTACAGGATCACGGGAACACCTCTGCAGCCTCTATTCCACTGGCGCTCTCAGTGGGCAAATCACGCGGCCAAATTAAGCCTGGAGACCTGATCGTCACCGAGGCAATTGGCGGTGGCTTGGCCTGGGGCGCGGTGGTGTTGCGCTGGTAGCCTATAAGGCGGGAAACAGGCCGCCTGCAATTCATTGATATTGACAGGGAAATTCCCCTGCCCCTATGCTTTGACAAACAATGGGGATTAGCATGGGCGAAAAAACTCTTACACGAATGGATCTGAGCGAAGCTGTCTTCCGTGAAGTCGGCCTGTCTCGAAACGAAAGCGCACAGCTGGTAGAGAGCATGTTGCAACATATGTCCGATGCCTTGGTGAAGGGCGAACAAGTCAAGATTTCGTCTTTCGGCACTTTTAGCGTGCGGGATAAGTCTGCCCGCGTTGGCCGTAATCCCAAAACCGGCGAGGAAGTTCCGATTCAGCCCCGCCGCGTGCTGACCTTCCGCCCGTCGCACCTGATGAAGGACCGGGTGGCAGAGGGCAACCGCAAGTAACACGACGCGGCAGCGCCACACGACAGACACGGCCTACCCTGTCTGCTCCGGTACTCCGGGTAGGACAAGGTTAAACATGCTCGTCCCAGAGCAAAGATCAGTGGAACCATCAAAATGTCAAAATCAGCAGACGCCTTTCGCACCATCAGCGAAGTCGCGGACTGGCTCGGCGTGCAGGCCCATGTTTTGCGCTTTTGGGAAAGCAAATTCACACAGATCAAGCCGGTAAAACGAGCCGGCGGGCGACGCTACTACCGGCCTGCCGACATGTTGCTTTTGGGTGGCATTCGAAAACTGCTGCATACCGATGGCCTGTCGATCAAAGAGGTGCAGGCAATCCTGCGTGATCTTGGCATTGGCCATGTCAGCCAGTTGTCCCATGGGCTGGACACAGATGGGCCGCCATCAGAGGACACAGGCTATGGCTCTGCCGCTGCTGAGCGTAGCGCAGAATCAGATATCGCCCCCACCGTAGCCGCAGTAGCCCCCCCCACTGGGGTGGAAAATCTGGACGATGACGCTCAGGCGCTTGCCGTACCGGAGAACGTCGCCCCTTCCTTTGCCCCTCCCACGCATTCAGAATGGGCTCGTCTCTCCGAGGCATCCTCATCGAAGGATACCAAGACCAGCGAAGCCGTGGAACCAAGGCCTGCCGCTGGGATGACGGCCGATGTCACGTCCGCCCCCCTTGCGGCAGAACCAGTATCGTCTGCTGCGGAAACTGCACAGATGGATATGCTGCTCGATACGCCTGCCCCTGCTGCGCCCGCATCGCCAGAGCCAGAGCCCTCCGTCACAGAGCCGCCTGAGCAGCCGCTACACGGCGCGCCAGCAGAACCAGACCCAACCGCAATGGCAGCCGCTGTGGAAGATGCCCCCCTTGAAACGGCGCTACAAGACGACGCCGCAGCGGCAGCAACACCAGACCACCCCGAACCAACCGAAGCCCCCCTGGACAGTACAGTGGTACTGCCCGACGACCTGATGGCCCAACCGAGCCAAGCGCCAGCTGGCGAGACCGTCTTGCCAATGTTTGATGCAGAGCCGGGCTCTGACACTTCACCCCGGCCAGACGGCCCTGTTTTCGACAGCCTGGCTCCTGATGCACCAACGCCAGACAACCTGGCAGCAGATCCAGATCCTGCGGGCCATGACAGCGCCGCCATTGCGGCGGCAACGGATGCGCCTAACCTGGATGCGGTGGCAGAGGCCGAGGCAGCAGTACCAGAGCAAGAGCCTGTTCCATCCCAGGATCAGCCGTCAGCGCAGGGGCTGGATGACACGCCTTTCGATACGCCTCTGCAAGAGGTGGCGCTTGGTGCCGCAACAGAGCAGGTGCCGCCCTCGCCGTTTGCCGATGTGCTGACCTTGCTGGCGCAAACCAAGTCTCTGCCGCCGCAGGTACAAGACGAGGCCGCCGCCTGCCTCGACGAACTGCGCGCAATCGCGTCGCAACGCTAAAATAATCGCCGCACAGGAAAAAAACCGAAATTACCCCCTTGCCCCTGCCGCGAAATACAGTAGAACCCGTCCTCAGCGGGCTATGGCGCAGCCTGGTAGCGCGTCCGTCTGGGGGACGGAAGGTCGCAGGTTCGAGTCCTGCTAGCCCGACCAAAAACCGTCTGAGTGTTCATCACTCAGGCGGTTTTTTGCTTTTACTTTCCTAGCCTTGCAAGGTTTTGCAAAATCTCTTGATTGCTGCTATCGCTTGGCATATCGGCAGCCCCGACCAAAAGGAAGATGGATCATGACCGGCGTTCTCCCCAGCCAAGCCATTGAACAGATGTTTGCCCGAGCTGAGATCACCAGCCCGATCCCGCTGGTTGACGGGCAGATCCAGCCCGCCAGCCTTGATTTGCGGCTGGGTACGGTTGCCTACCGGGTGCGTGCCTCTTTTCTCGCCGGCAAGGACTGCAGCGTTGCCGATCGCATTAGCGAATTTGAAATGCACCGCATTGATCTCTCGGACGGCGCCGTGCTGGAAAAGGGCTGCGTCTATCTGGTGCCCCTAATGGAGGCGCTCTGCCTGCCCGATGGCATTTCGGCGGTAGCCAACGCCAAGAGTTCAACCGGAAGGCTGGACCTTCTGACTCGTACCATCACGGATGGCGGGGTTGAATTTGACCGCATCAAACCGGGCTACTCCGGGCCGCTCTATGCCGAGATCTGCCCGCGCTCTTTCTCAGTGCTGGTCCGCCCTGGCATGCGGCTGAACCAGATCCGGTTCCGCCAGGGCCAGGCCGTCCTGCCGGACGATGAGCTGGCGGCACTGCACGCCCAAAGCCCGCTGGTGGATGGCACAGCAGTGATCGAAGACGGCTTAGGCTTTTCGGTTGATCTGCGGCTGCCGGGCACTGACCTGGTGGGGTACCGTGCCAAGCCCCATACGGGGGTCATTGATCTGGATCGGATCGGCGAATACGATCCGCAGGACTACTGGGAGGAGGTGCACAGCACCTCTGGCCGCATTATCCTCGACCCTGGTGCCTTTTATATTCTGGTCAGCCGCGAATCGGTACAGATTCCCCCTGCCTATGCGGCAGAGATGGCACCCTATCTTGCCATGGTAGGTGAATTCCGGGTGCATTATGCCGGCTTCTTTGATCCCGGCTTTGGCCATGATGCGGCAGGCGGCAGTGGCTCTCGCGGGGTGCTAGAGGTGCGCTGCCACGAGGCCCCCTTTGTGTTGGAACATGGCCAGGTGGTAGGCCGTCTGGTCTATGAACGTATGGCCAGCCTGCCGGAGCAGCTCTATGGTGCGGGCATTGCCTCGAACTATCAGGGCCAGGGGCTGAAACTGTCCAAGCACTTTAAATCACCGCAATAATTTTGCGGCAGCCACCATCATGGCGCCAAAGGCAGGATTACCCCTACTGATTGCGCTTTGCCCGACGCGCCTGCCGGATGGCCCGGATCCGGTCGCGCTCGGCCCGCGCCTCTGCCTCGGCGGGTGTTTCCATCCGGTCATCGGAAGCAGCGTGGCGTGTGCGGCGCCGTTTTCGCCCTGAAAACGCGCCAAGGCCCGCATCAACCCCGGCGTTCACAGCCTTGCCCAGCAGGCGGCGTATCACCATTTTCACGACCATATCGAGGTTCATTCCGGCTCTCCTGTGTTCGGTTCAAGGCCCATGTCGGGGTTGGCTCTGCCCGGCTGCGCTCCCTGACCTAACAAGAAAATCGGGCGATTCCTTGACGCCGCCAAACACCTGTGGGACCGCCTTGAGCCTACAGCAAGTTGCGCAAAGCGGATGCCGTTTTACACGACATGCCCTAATCGCCAAACAGCTCTGGCTGCTCGCCCATCTCGTCGTCCTCATCGCTGCCCTCGCCCAAGGGAAGCGATCCGGGCGGCGGTCTGTTTTCCAACAACCCAGCGGCGCGCAGCTCTTTCAGGCCGGGCAGATCACGGGCACTTTCAAGGCCGAAGTGATCCAGAAACACTGGCGTCACCACAAAGGTGACAGGCCGCCCCGGTGTCATTCTGCGGCGTCCAATGCGGATCCATTCCATCTCGAGCAGTTGATCAACGGTGCCGCGCGACACCGACACACCACGAATCTCTTCGATCTCGGCCCGTGTCACCGGCTGATGATAGGCAATGATCGCCAGGGTCTCGATCGCCGCCCGGCTGAGCTTGCGGGTTTCGACGATCTCTTTTTGCATCAGAAAACCAAGGTCAGGCGCGGTACGGATGGCCCAGGCTTCACCGACGCGAACAACCCGCACACCGCGCCCCTCATACCGTTTGCGCAGATGTTCTAGGGCTGCGCGTGGGTCGCAGCCATGCGGCATCCGCGATTCGAGATCACGCAGGGTGACCGGGGTGGTACTGGCAAACAGCACCGCCTCCACCATGCGTTCCTGTTCGGCAATGGGCGGCGCGTCAAACAGGCTGTCACTGTCCTGCGGCGGCTCTGGCGAATTGTGGGCAGTTGCGGTCTCCATCAGGGGTCCTCATCCAGGCTGCGCAGTTGAATAGGCGCAAAATTATCGCTTTGACGGATTTCCAGCCGCCCCTCTTTGACCAGTTGCAACGAAGCCGCAAAAGTCGCCGCCGTGGCCGAGCGCCGCTTGACCGGATCCTTGTGCCAGCCGTCCGGCAGATAGCTGAGCATATCGGTCCAACTGCCGGTAAAGCCGATCAGGGCGCGCATCCGCTCTAACGCCTCTTCCATGGTAAAGACACTCTCGCGATCCATCACAAAGGGGCGAAAGTCATCCTTCGTGCGGATACGGGCATAGCCCTGCATCAGATCCAGCAGATTGGCAGAATAGGTGACGGTGCGAATACGCTGAACATCCTGATTCTGGCCGCGGGAAAAGAAATCGCGCCCCAACTGATCCCGCCCCATCAACCGGGCCGCCGCATCGCGCATCGCTTGCAGGCGCTCTAGCTGAAAGGCCAGATGCGCCGCCAGTTCAGCCCCGGAAGGCCCCTCTTCGCTGGGGTCAGGCGGCAAAAGCAGCCGGGATTTCAGATAGGCCAGCCAGGCCGCCATCACCAGGTAATCCGCCGCTAGTTCAATCCGCAGTTCCTTGGCGTGGTCTACAAATGTCAGATACTGACGCGCCAATTCCAGTACCGAAATCCGCCGCAGGTCCACCTTTTGGGTGCGCGACAGCGTCAGCAACAGATCAAGCGGGCCCTCATATCCGTCGACATCAACAATAAGCGCCTCTGCCGCCAGCCGTTCTTCGACCGATTGCGCGGTGACCTCGTGAAACAGGTTTTGTTCAGACATAGACCTTTCCGCTCATCAAGGCGGTAAGTTCGGCTTCAACTGCCTCGGTGTCAAGCGGCTTGGGCGGCAGCCGCTGTGCCAGGGCCGCGGCAGCACGGGCCTGCCCCTTGGCATCCATTTCGCCTGCAGCCTCGGCGACCGCGCGGCGGGCCTCCAGCGGGGCATTGCAGTAGAGCACCAGATCGCAGCCTGCGGCACGGGCGGCGGCGGCATTTTCAGCCGGTGCGCCAGCCAGTGCCTTCATAGATATATCATCCGTCATGATCAGCCCGTCAAAGCCAATATCACGCCGGATCATCCCCATCACAGTATCCGAGATCGTCGCAGGCTGACTGTCCAGCGCCTGATAGACCAGATGCGCCGTCATCCCCAGCGGCAGGTCGCGCAGCGCCTGGAAGACGGCAAAATCCTGCGCCTGCAGCTCAGTCAGTGGTGCAGCGACGCGTGGCAGGTCTTTGTGGCTGTCGGCGGTGGCCCGGCCATGGCCGGGAATGTGCTTCAGCACCGGCAACACCCCACCATCCAGATGGGCATTTGCAACCGCGCGCGCCAGACGCGCCACCTGTTCGACACTGTCGCCATAGCAACGGTTCTTGAGGAAAGGATGGGTCTGGGCCGTCAGTAAATCAGCAACCGGGGCGCAGTTGCTGTCAATCCCAAGCGCGTGCAGTTCGGCAGCAATCAGGCGATAACGCAGATAAAGCGCCCGTTCGGCCTCAGCGCCGGCCTGCATCACATGATCCAGTGGAGCAAGCCAATCGCGCGCCAACGGACTGCGCAGGCGCTGCACCCGACCGCCTTCCTGATCAATGGTGATCAGACAGTTCCGGCCCACCGCATCGCGCAGCTCCTGACACAGGGCCCGCAACTGCGGCGCGCTTTCGATGTTACGGGCAAAAAGGATAAAGCCAAAAGGATTGGCATCGCGGAAGAACACCTTCTCCGCCGCTGTCAGTACCAGCCCTTCGGCATCCAGAATGGTTGCGCCCGCCGCCATCAGCGGGTTGTCACAGGAATACAGTCGGCCTTGCCCGCGACCAGAGTGGAACAAAAGCGGCGCGCATCGGACAGCCCCTCAAAGCCCATGGCGCGCAACCGATAGAAGGTGCGCCCACCACTTTCAGCGCGCTGGATCACACGCGTCTTGCCTTCCAGATAGTCTTCAAAGCGGGCATAGATCCGATCCCATTCGGCCCGGGCCACTTCAGCGCTTTCATAAGCACCCAGCTGTGCCAGACGCGTGCCAGGCTCCAGGCTTTTGGGGTCAGCCTCTGGGGTGGCACGTGCGGCCACGGGGCTGGCGGGGGCCGTAGCAGCCGGGCTAAAGCGTGCCGGGCGCAGGTTGGGCCGCAGGGACACCTTGACGCCGGGGGCGTTCAACAGCGCCGAAGACGGCGCAGTGGCCGCACCGATTGCCGCGATTTCGACCGGTTCCAGCGGGGCTGGCTGCACAATCGCAGGTGCCGATACGGCAGCGGTTTCCTGGACAGAGCCAAGCGGCTGAACCCCATCGGTGAGCTCAGCCACCAGGGAATCAATATCGCCATTCCGGTAAGCCGAAACCGATGCTTCTGAAATCTTTGCCTCCGCCGCGGCCTGGTTTATCTCTTGCGGCGGCAGGTCGGCCTCTGGCGCAGTCAGCCGCGACATGGGCTGGTCATCCTGTGCCAGTTCGATGGGTTTCGGCGCCAGCGTCAGCCGGTCAGCGGGGGCTTCGGCAGTACCATTGGCGGCAACCGAATTCACCGCAAGCCCCTGATGATCGGCCTGACGGCCACCGGGATTATCGGGCTGAGCCCGCATCGGGCCTTCGACCGCGCGCACAACCGGCACACCGCTGACATCACGCATCACCAGCTGATAGCCCCAGGTCCCAATCCCGATCACCAGGGCCAATGAGGCCGCCGCGCCAAGCAGGCTGGCGGTGCGGCCCATGCCTGGGTTGGCAGGTGATGTCACATAGTCGGCATCGTCACAGCCGTCTTGCGCGGCCTCTTGTGCATAATCGTAGCCATAGTTTTGGGCTGCCGCGCCACCATAGGCGGCCGCATAGGCTTCGTGGTTGCCACTGTCGGCACCACTATAGGCCTGGTCACGGTAGTCTTGATCCCGCGTGGCGTTTAGCTGGTGCGGGTTTGCCGCCAGGCTATCCTGCAGGGGCGGGTTTTGATTGGGAAAGGTCTGGCTGGCATAACCTTCGCCTGGAAACGCCTGGTCAATGGCATGCTGACCGCCATAGTTTTGCGCGCCAATGCCGGGAACGCTGTAGTCATCGCTGACGTAGTCCTGCAACCTTGGCTGGGCCTGCTGACCCTGACCCGCAGCAAAGGCAACTGGAGCGACAGAGGCCTGCGCCCGCCCCAGATCACGATCAGATTCGCTTGCCGCGTAGTTTGAATAGAGATCGGGACCTTCCGCCGGAAACGGGCTGGCCGCAGAGGCCCGCAGCGCCGCCGGAGCGGCGCGCGTCACCTGCGGCTGCACGGTGACCCTTGGGCCAGGCTGACCACTCGCCCCGGCCGGGGTGCGCGCCTGGTCAAATTGATCAGAAGCCCCCTCATCGCGGGTGCTATCGTGGGAATAGGGCTGGCCAGAACCCGCCTGCGCAAAATACGCCATAATCCGCCTCACTGCCCATGCAATCGGCGCGCCAAAACTCGCCTGATTGCTTTTGGGTCTCTTGAACTGCCTCAGTCCGACGGTTTGGGCGATTTTGTTACCGCATCTCCTGCGCCGGATTCACCCCTAGAATACCAAGACCGGCGGAAATAACAATGGAAACGCTTCGCGCCAGCGCCAAATTGGCATGTGTTGCCGATTGGCTGCTCTCGTTAACAAAGCGTAAACCAGTTTCGCTTTTGCCAAGATGGTACAGCCCGTGCAGTTCTGATGCGAGATCATAGAGGAAGAAGGCAACCCGGTGCGGCTCATGGGTGCGGGCCGCGATCTCGATCTGACGCGGCCATTCTGCCAGTTTCTTGGCCACGGCCAGCTGCGCCGGATGGGTGACCTGCGCCAAATTCGCATCGTCCAACACCGTATCCGTGGTCTCGATCCCGGCCTCGTTGGCCTTGCGCAGGGTCGAACAGATCCGGGCATTGGCGTATTGCACATAAAAAATCGGGTTGTCTTTGGATTGCTCTAGCGCCTTATCCAGGTCAAAATCAAAGCCTTGGTCGTTCTTGCGGGTGAGCAGCATAAAGCGGGTCACATCCGAACCAACCGCATCCACAACATCGCGCAGGGTGACAAAGGTGCCTGCCCGCTTGGACATCTTGAATTCCTGGCCATCCTTGAACAGCTTTACCAACTGGCACAGCTTGATATCCAAGGGTACCCGGCCATCAGACAAGGCTGCGACAGCCGCCTTCATCCGCTTGACATAGCCACCGTGATCGGCGCCCAGAACGTCGATCAGCTCATCAAAGCCACGGCTGACCTTGTCATAGTGATAGGCGATATCAGGGGCAAAATAGGTCCAGGCGCCATCGGATTTCTTGACCGCACGATCAACATCATCGCCATGATCAGTAGATTTGAATAGGGTCTGCTCGCGCGGTTCCCAATCATCGGGCTTCTTGCCTTTTGGCGGCTCCAGCACACCCTGATAGATCAGCCCCTTGCTTTCAAGCTCTGCCAGGGCGGCCTCGATCTTACCGGTGCCGTACAGCGATTTTTCCGAATAGAAGACATCCATCTTGATGCCCAGCATGGCCAGATCTTCGCGGATCAGCGCCATCATCGCATCGGTGGAAAATTTCCGCACATCCGCCAGCCAGACGTCTTCGCCCTTGCCCAAATAGGCGTCACCCACCTTGTCCTTCAGCGCCTGCCCCACCGGCACCAGATAGTCACCGGGATAGGTGCCATCGGCAAAGGCAATCTCTTGCCCGTGAGCCTCTAGGTAGCGCAGGTAGACCGAACGCGCCAACACATCGACCTGACCGCCACCATCGTTGATGTAATATTCACGGGTGACGTCATAGCCGGCATAGGCCAACAGCGAGGCCAGCGCATCACCAAACACCGCACCGCGGGTATGGCCCACATGCAAAGGCCCGGTGGGATTGGCCGAGACATATTCCACGTTGACCTTTTTGCCCGCTCCAACATCGACGCGCCCATAGTCAATCCCGCCCTTCAGCACCGCGCCCAGCACCGACTGCCAGACAACCGGTGCCAAGCGCAGGTTGAGAAACCCCGGGCCTGCGACCTCGGCCGAGGCAACCCGTTCATCCGCATCCAGCTTGGCCGCGAGGGCGCTTGCAATGTCGCGCGGTTTCATCTTGGCCGGCTTGGCCAGCACCATGGCCGCGTTGGTTGCCATATCCCCATGTGCCGCATCGCGGGGCGGTTCAACCGCCACATTGACAAAATCAAGCCCCTCGGGCAGCACGCCCTCAGCGGTCATCGCGGTGAGGCTGTCGATCACCAGTGCGCGGATATCGGAAAAAAGGTTCATCTCGGGGCGTCCCATTGGTTCGGCTTGATGGTTTGACTTTGCGCTTATCATGCCTAGCCCAAGGGTCAACCTTTATGGCATCCGACCAGCCCTGAAGCGGCCTGAAACAGGCGCAACCGGGGGATCCTGACACAAGACCGAACCCAACGGTGGACGCGGGCTACCCGGCCGACGCGCCAACAGCCCCCTCGGCCTGGGCCGCAATCACATAGCGGCGCAGCCCCGCCACATAATAGGGGTCAGAGACGATCAGGCGCTCCACATCTGCGCGGGTCTCGGCACAGACCGTCCAGATCGCCCCAGGGAAATCCTGCATTGGCCGCATCGACAGCGGCCCGCCGATCTGCAACTCAGCCCGGCTGCGCACAAAAGCGATATGCGCAGCGCGGCGCGCCTTGTCGGCCCGGACCCGGCCCATGTCCGGGGAATCCTGAAAGGTCACGCGCCACTGCCTTGTTGCTCTCCCCGTCATTGTGCCCCCTTGGTGCCCCCCTGCCCGATACTATTGCACAAAAAGCGGCAAGCCAGCCGCAGATCATAGGGCCAGTCACCACCAGAGGTAACGCCAGAGCAGCAGGTCGGCCAGGAATCATGCGGTCAGAAATCATGCGGTCAGGATATCAGGCCAGTGGCGCGCAACGCCTTATATTGCTGCAGGGCAAACCGATCAGTCATCCCGGCGATATAATCCGAGGTAATCCGCGCCAGCGTCACTTGATCCGGCGCGGCGGCAATGTCGTCATGCCAACGCCCGGGCATCTGATCGGGATGGGCCAGGAAATAGGGAAACAGCGCCTCGACCACCGCCGCCATGCGCACGCGCACCTCCATCACCGAGGGCGCCCGATACATGCGCCGGAACAGAAAGGCGCGGATTTCTTTCAAATCGCGCCAGATCTCGGGTGAAAAGGCCACCACGGGCCGCCCCAGGGCGCGCACCTCTTCGACGCTGGCCACCCCACTGCTGGCCAGGTTCTGGCGCGTGGTGTCAATCACATCCCCCACCATCACCCCAAAGACCCGGCGCAGGGCCTCGTGGCGGCGGCGCAGCGGATCTAGGCCTGGGTATTTGTGATCGACCGCGCGGTAGGCGGCGCCAATGATCGGCAGATGGGTGATTTCCTCATCCTCAAACAGGCCTGCGCGCAGCCCATCGTGCAGGTCATGATTGTTATAGGCAATATCATCCGACAGGGCTGCAACCTGCGCCTCGGCGCTGGCATGGGTGTGCAGCTCCAGATCCATCGCCGCGTTGCATTCCGCCAGCGCCCAGGGCAGCGGCCCCAGCACCGGACCATTATGTTTGGCAATGGCTTCAAGGGCTTCCCAGGTAAGGTTCAAGCCGTCGAATTCAGCGTAGTGGCGCTCTAGGCAGGTGACGATGCGGATAGCCTGGGCGTTGTGGTCAAAGCCCCCATAGGGCTGCATCAGCGCATGCAGCGCATCCTCGCCGGTGTGGCCAAAGGGCGTGTGCCCCAGATCATGCGCCAGCGCCACCGCCTCGGTCAGTTCCTGATTAAGCCCCAGCGCGGCCGCAATGGTACGTCCCACCTGCCCCACCTCGATCGAATGGGTCAGACGGGTGCGATAGTTGTCACCTTCGTGTTCGACAAAGACCTGGGTCTTGTGTTTCAGGCGGCGAAAAGCGCTGGCATGAATGATACGATCCCGGTCACGCTGATAGGGAGAGCGAAAGCTGCTTTCCTCTTCATCGATCAGCCTGCCCCGGCTTTGGTCAGGCTTAGTGGCATAAGAGGCATGCATGACTAATCTTTCTTTAGTGAAATCTTGTCGTCTGGGCCGCACCTTTCTATATAATAAGATGCGCTGCAATACAGCATCGGGAGAGATCATATGCACCTGCCACCAAAAGTGACCGACCGGGCCTTTGCCCGCCTGACCGAAATTGGCGCTGCAACGCAGGGCCAGGCGCTGCGCATTGCGGTCGAAGGTGGCGGCTGTTCCGGGTTTCAATACGAAATCGGCCTGGACGCGCCCAACCCGGATGATCTGGTGCTGGAAGGCCAGGGAGAAAAAGTTGTGGTTGATACCGTGTCCCTGCCCTTTCTGGAAAATGCCGTCATCGACTTTACAGAAGAGCTGATCGGCGCACGCTTCACCATTGAAAACCCAAATGTCTCCTCCAGTTGCGGCTGTGGCACCTCGTTTTCCATGTAGGCAGCCCCCCTTGCTCCTATCGCACTATTCGGCGATAGATCGGCCAGCCCAATCCCTTTGCCGAGGCAGGAGACGCACCTATGAAGATCGCCAGTTTCAACATCAACGGCATCAAGGCCCGCGCCGCCGCCCTGCCGCAATGGCTGGATGAGGCGCAGCCCGATGTGGTTGTCCTGCAAGAGATCAAGTCGGTAGATGAGGCATTCCCGCGAGAGCTGATTGAAGATCGCGGCTACAATCTGGAAACCCACGGCCAAAAGGGCTTTAACGGGGTGGCGATCCTGTCAAAGCTGCCGCTCGAAGATGTCAGCCGGGGCCTGCCCGGCGATGAGGATGATGTTCAAGCGCGCTGGATCGAGGCCACGGTTGTCGGCCAGCAAGCAATCCGCATCTGCGGCCTTTACCTGCCCAATGGCAACCCGGTTGAACTCACCGACGCGGGCGATCCAGTGCCGGGTGGGAAATACGCCTATAAACTAGCCTGGATGGATCGGCTGAAGGCCCGCGCCGAGGCCTTGCTGGCGGATGAAATGCCCGCATTGATGGCGGGGGACTACAACATCATCCCGCAGGCAGAAGACGCCAAACGCCCCGAGGCCTGGGCAGAGGACGCGCTGCACCGCCCCGAAAGCCGCGCCGCTTATCAGCGGATCCTCAATCTTGGCTTTACCGATGCCTTTCGCGCCCGTCATCAGGGGCCAGGACACTATTCATTCTGGGATTATCAGGCAGGCGCCTGGAGCCGCGATGACGGCATTCGCATCGACCATTTCCTGCTGACACCGCAAGCCGCCGACCTGCTGCTGGATTGTCAGATCGACAAGGAAATTCGCGGTCGCGACAAACCATCGGACCACGTGCCGATCTGGGTTGAATTGGACATCTAGGCAGGCCGTCCCTATTTTGAACCGGCCTTTCAGCCCTGTGTCGCGGCGGCCTGTGTCGCTGTGGCCTGTGCTGTGACATCATGGCGATAAATCCAGTCGAACTGCGCCACCATACGCTGCGGCGCTAGCGCGCCGCCCAGTTTCAGAACCTGATGCGCGGGCCACTGCAGCGGGGCCCGCAGGTGGTATTTCCAGGCATTGCCACTGGCCGCCTGCACCACCCGTTCGGCGCGATTTTGGCGCTGGCTTTGATACGCGGCCAATGCATCTGTCAGATCACGTTGCTGCGTGGCAGCCTCTTCAAGGCAAGCGCCCAGAACCCAGGCATCTTCGAGCGCCAGATTGGCCCCCTGGGCCATAAATGGCAGCGTCGGATGCGCCGCATCACCCAAGAGGGCCACCCCCCCCTGGTGCCAAGACGCCGCAACTGGATGCCGAAACAACCCCCACAGAGCGCAGTCACGCACCTGCGCCAACAACTGCTGCGCCGCCCCGCCAAAGCTGGAAAAAGCCCGTCGCAGATTGTCTGGATCATCCGCAAAATTCCAGCTTTCTTCGGCCCAGGTGCTGCGTTCCTGCACCGCCACCAGATTGACCAAAGATCCATCACGCAATGGATAGGCCACCAGATGCTGCCCCGGCCCCATAAAGACCTGTGCTTCGGGCGGCAGACTGCTGTGATTAGGTACAATCGCCCGCCAAGCCACCTGGCCAGTGAACTGTGGCTTCTGCGGAGTGTTCAGCGCCCGGCGCGCCTGCGAGTGCAGCCCATCGGCACCGATCACCAGATCGCCACCACATTGGGCCCCATTGGCAAGATGGACCACGGGGCGGCCTGCGGTGGCCGTGATGCGATCCACCTTTTGCAACAGACGCACCTGCACACCGGCATCCCGCGCGCCATCCACCAGCAGACCGATCAAATCGGCCCGATGGACGCAATAATAACGCAGATCAGCGGCATACTGGTCCAGATCCAGGCGCAGCACCTCTTGCCCGCGCCGATGCCCGCGCAGCACAACCGCTCGGGCACGCTGTGAACACCAGGCCAGCGCATCATCCAGCTTCAGCGCCCGCAGAACCGCCATGCCATTGGGGGTAATCTGCAGTCCAGCCCCCACTTCCGAGACCGCTTCGCTTTGCTCCAGTACGGTGACCTGCGCCCCAAGCCGCCGCAAAACCAAAGCCGCCGCCAGACCGCCAATGCCGGCCCCAACAATCGTGATATTCAAATGTTCCAGTGTCATTGCGGCCCGCTGCGTTGCGCTTGTACAGGTTCAATAAACGAAAAACGCCGGAGCAACAGGCCCCGGCGCTATGGTTTCTTGACTTTGACGTAATAATCAATCGTCGCGGTGCACTTTTTCGCGCCGTTCATGACGTTCCTGGGCTTCCAGGCTCATGGTGGCATTGGGACGGGCATCCAGCCGCTTCAGCGAAATTGGCTCGCCGGTGACTTCACAGTACCCATACTCGCCTTCGGCAATGCGACGGATCGCAGCGTCAATCTTGGAAACGAGCTTGCGCTGGCGATCCCGCGTGCGCAGTTCCAGTGCCCGGTCGGTTTCTTCGCTGGCGCGATCAGCTACATCTGGAATATTACGAGTGTTGTCTTGCAAGCCCTCAATCGTATCGCGGCTTTCAGCGAGCAGATCCTGCTTCCAGTTCAGAAGTTTGCGACGGAAATACTCAAGCTGCCGATCATTCATGAAAGGCTCATCTTCGGCCGGACGGTAATCTTCCGGCAGAAACATTTCTTGTTTCATTTCGGCTCCTTCGGTCTCGCTCATTCTGTAGGTCTCATTAATTTTCGCCATACATCCTGGCTCCCCATGCCGCTGCGTTTATCCCCTGAAAGGCCAATTGTCACTACACAATCATGCCCCACACGGGTTAAAACCATGCTAAATGCGCCAAATCGCGGCAATGCTAGCAGGGGATCTACTATAACTATGCAATTTCAGGGCACTAAAGACTACGTCGCCACGGATGATCTAAAAATTGCGGTCAATGCCGCTGTCACGCTGGAACGCCCCTTGCTGGTCAAGGGGGAACCGGGCACCGGCAAGACAGAGCTGGCGCGGCAAGTGGCGGATGCCATGGGGCTCAAGATGATCGAGTGGAATGTAAAATCCACCACCCGCGCGCAGCAGGGCCTGTATGAATATGACGCCGTCAGCCGGTTGCGCGATAGCCAATTGGGCGAAGAACGCGTCCATGACGTAAAAAACTACATCAAAAAAGGCAAACTCTGGGAGGCCTTTGAGGCCGATGAGAAAGTGGTCTTGCTGATCGACGAAATCGACAAGGCCGACATCGAATTCCCCAATGATCTGCTGCAAGAGCTCGATAAGATGGAATTCCACGTCTACGAGACCGGCGAAACAATCCGCGCGGTCAATCGCCCGATCATGATCATTACCTCCAACAACGAAAAAGAGCTGCCAGACGCTTTTTTGCGCCGCTGTTTCTTTCACTACATCCAGTTTCCCGATGCCGAAACGATGAAAAAAATCGTTGCGGTGCATCATCCCGATATCAAGGAAGCGCTGCTTACGACGGCCCTGACGCAGTTCTATGAAATTCGCGACACGGCTGGCCTGAAGAAAAAGCCCTCCACCTCAGAGGTGCTGGACTGGCTGAAGCTGCTCTTGGCAGAGGATCTGACCCCGCAGGATCTGGCCCGTGACGGTGCCGATGCCCTGCCGAAACTGCACGGGGCGCTGTTGAAGAACGAACAGGACGTGCATCTTTTTGAACGCCTTGCCTTTATGGCCCGTGGCCGCCGCTAGCGCCAGTCGCAGCGTCAGAGTACATCCTATTTGCAGGGGGGATCAGCCGATTCCCCCTGTGAAACACCGATATCACTGCTACGTCATGGGCACTGTTTTACGCGGGTGACAGCGGTTCGCGCTTCGCCTCTTCAAATCTTGCGCCTCTTGCCCTAACAATTGGAAAAGAGCTTGTCTGTCCGGGGCCTTGCTCGCCGTTTCTGAAGCATTTACCCCTTGAGTGGAGCCCCTGCGGTGATCGCGACATCTCAACCGACCACCCTGATCTTGTCGCCCGACTCGCGGACTTGCGGAATGCTGTGCAGAACAGGCCTCAAACATTGGGCAGTTGGCCTGCGCCGCAGCGCCACAGTTTTGGCGCTCTGCACCCTGGTCGCTGCCTGCGGCCTACCTGCGGGTCAGATGCAAAGTGGCGCAAAACCTGCCAGCCGGTCAGCGCAGAGCGCCAGTAGCCTCCCCCCGGCCAAGGCCTTTACATCCTCTCGCCCGCAGCCGCCGCAGCGGTCCAATCGCGATATCGCGCGTGATTTTCTGGATCTCCATTTTCAGCTGGAAGGCGGCACTGTGCTGCCCGTCTTCACCCGTTTTGAACGCCCCGTTCGGGTGCACGTGACCGGCACCCCAAGCCAGATATTCCTGAAAGATCTCGACCGGCTGTTGGCCCGCCTGCGCCAGGAGGCCGGGATCCGCATCCAGCGCGTCACCACCGGACCGGCAGAGATCACCGTGCAGGCGGTTTCCAGCCGGGACATCCAGCGCGCCCTGCCCAAGGCCGCCTGTTTTGTGGTGCCCAATGTCGGCTCTCTGGCGGAACTGCGGCGCAAGCGGCGCAGCCCGCAAACCGATTGGTCCCGCCTGCGCAGCCGCGAACGACTTGCCGTCTTTGTGCCGATAGACGTCAGCCCGCAGGAAGCCCGCGACTGCCTGCATGAAGAGCTGGCCCAGGCTGTAGGTCCGTTGAACGATCTTTACCGCCTGTCCGACTCTGTCTTTAATGACGACAACGTGCATACGGTGCTCACTGGGTTTGACATGCTGGTGCTGCGCGCCAGCTATGCCCCTGAACTGCGCACCGGCATGAGCCGCAGCGAAGTGGCGGCACAATTGCCCCAGATCTTGGCCCGGCTGAACCCCACTGGAGAAGCGATCGCCGCCCGCCCCCTGCCCGCGACACCGCGCAGCTGGATCGCCGCGATTGAAACGGCGTTGGGACCTGGCAGCAGCATTGGCATGCGCAAACGGGCCGCCAATCAGGCGGTCATCCTGGCGCGCAATGCAGGCTGGTCCGATCACCGCCGCGCCTATAGCCACTATGTCTTGGGGCGGATGATCCAGGCCGATGAACCAGACCTGGCGCAGCGCCATTTTCAGACCGCGCTGACTATGCTAGGCTCGCGGCGCGGTAGCGCGCTGCATCGGGCCATTATCAATCCGCGCATGGCCGCCTATCAGATTGCCCGCGGCGATGGCGCTGCAGCCCTGGCACAGATCACCCCGACGCTGGCGGTTGCCAGCCGCTCGGAAAATGCCGCCCTCTTGGCCACCGCCATGCTGATCAAGGCCGAAGCCCTAGATTTGCTGGGCCAATTTGCCACTGCCAACACGGTCAGACTGGACAGCCTTGGATGGGCGCGCTACGGCTTTGGCCCGGATTGGGCAGTGCAGTCCAAGATCCGCGAAGTCGCGGAGCTGCGCCCCTCGGACAACTGATACAGGCAACAGACATCGGCGCGCCCTTGGCGGCAGAAACAGGCGGAGAAGACATGATCGTAATTGGTGCAGTGCTGCTGGGGATCCTCTTGGGGGTCTATAACGCCCGGAAACGTGGCGGCAATACAGCCGATATGCTGCAATATGGCGCTGCCTATGCCATCGCCTTTGGTATTGTCGGGGTCATTGCCACCATCGTGATCCATCGCGTGCTGGCCTAACCAAACGCCGGAGACCCCAGATGTTTCAGCCCTTTTTCGAAAACCTGCGCCAGGCTGCGGTCCCGGTCTCTCTGCGCGAATACCTTACCTTTCTGGAGGGGATGAAAAAGGGGCTGGTGACCTACGACATCGAAGCCTTCTATTTTCTGGCCCGCACCGCCATGGTCAAGGATGAGCGCAATATCGACAAGTTCGACCGCGCCTTTTCCACCACTTTCAAAGGGTTGGAATCGATCCCGAATTCTGCCGTGATGGAGGCCGTGGACATCCCCGAAGACTGGCTGCGCAAGATGGCCGAAAAGCACATGACGCCTGAAGAAAAGGCCGAGATCGAGGCCATGGGCGGCTTTGACAAGCTGATGGAGACCCTGAAACAGCGACTGGAAGAGCAAAAGGGGCGCCATCAGGGCGGCAGCAAATGGGTTGGCACGGCTGGGACCTCGCCGTTTGGTGCCTATGGCTACAATCCTGAAGGGGTGCGTATCGGCCAAAAGGAAAGCCGTCATCGCCGTGCGGTAAAGGTCTGGGACAAACGCGAATTCAAGAACCTGGACGGCGATGTTGAACTGGGCACCCGCAACATCAAGGTGGCGCTGAAACGACTGCGCCGCTGGGTGCGCGAAGGGGCGCATGAAGAGCTGGATCTGGACAATACCATTCGCTCTACCGCGGAACATGGCTACCTGGATGTCAAAACCCGCCCCGAACGCCACAATGCCGTAAAAGTCTTGTTGTTTCTTGATGTTGGCGGCTCTATGGATCCGCATATCAAGGTGGTGGAAGAGCTGTTTTCAGCCGCCCGCACCGAATTCAAGCATCTGGAATATTTCTACTTTCACAACTGCCTATACGAGGGCGTCTGGCGCGATAACCGCCGCCGTTGGGACGCGCAGATGCCCACCCATGAGGTGCTGCGCACCTATGGCCCCGACTACAAATGTATCTTTGTCGGCGATGCCTCGATGTCGCCCTATGAAATCGCGTATCCCGGCGGGGCCAATGAGCATTGGAATCAAGAGGCCGGTCAGGTCTGGCTGGAACGGGCGCGCGACCAGTGGAAATCGCATCTCTGGATCAACCCCGTAGCGCAGCAGCACTGGGATTACACCCATTCTATTAGCATGGTCCGCGAGATATTCGAGGATCGCATGGTGCCCATGACGCTGGATGGGCTGGAACGCGGCATGCGCGAACTGACCAAATAGGCCAGCCCCCCTCCAATTCTGCCGACCTGCACCCACCGCCCCAACAGGGCGCTGCGGCCAATTGGGCCGCCCGTCCGGATCAATCGGTCCGGATCAGTCAGTCCAGATCAGTCAGTCCAAATCAGTCCAGGGCCAGGGCTTCACATTGCTCGCCACCATCTGATAGCGCGCCGCCTTGGCGATCCAGATTCCCAGATCCGTACCAAAATCGGCCAGCCGCTCGTTTGGCTCTTTGGTGACGGCGAGGACAATGAACTGCAGCACCGTCGCAGTGGCCAGCACCGTCTGGGCCACCGAAATCATCACTGCGATCAGGATCATATAAAGCAACCGGGTCAACAGGCCTTCCTGCTCCTCCGGTTCGAACTGTTCGCCATGCAAACGGCCATTGATATCATCTGGATCAGACACCGGCACCCTCTTGGTTTTGGATTATCCCTGAGCCTACCCTTCCCTACCCAAGGCTACTCTGCAACCGTGAAAACCCCGGCGAGGCTGCGCAATCGGTGCCATTCCCCGCATCCCGCGCGCCATTGCCCGCCCAGTATCGGCCAAACCGCCAAGATCCAGGGTAATTTTCGCGGCGACCGAACCGCACAGGATGCCGCAGCTCTCTTGTCCTGCGCGCATTTTCTGCCCATATCTGGACTATGTTGCGTTTTACCCCCATCCTGCTGGCCGTGATCTATGGCCTTGTCATGTACCGGATTTCTATCTGGCGCACCCACCGCGAGTTGGACGCGCGTTCAACTGAGCTGGCCGATACCAAGCTGCGCCGCCTGACCGATCGCATGGCCGCCGCGCTCGAGATTGATCGCATCCCCGTGTTCATCTACGAGGTTGATCCCGTCAACGGGCTGGCAGCACCGGATGGGCGGATCTTCATCACCCGTGGATTCTACCGCAAATACCAAAGCGGCGAGGTCACCGAGGCCGAGCTTGCCTCGGTCATCGCGCATGAAATGGGCCATGTGGCGCTGGGACATGCCAAGAAACGTATCATTGATTTCTCGGGTCAAAACGCCCTTCGCACCGCATTGATGATGATCCTTGGGCGCTACATCCCCTTTGTTGGCCCCTGGATCGCCGGGTTGCTGGCCAACCTGCTTGCGGCGCGGCTGTCGCGCGGTGACGAATATGAGGCCGATGAATATGCCGCCGCACTTCTGGCCAAGGCTGGCATCGGGCTAGAGCCGCAAAAGAGCCTCTTTGTCAAACTTGAGGCCCTGACCGAATCACGGGCTGGCATGGCTCCGGCCTGGCTGATGTCACACCCCAAAACAGAAGAGCGCATCGCAGCGCTGGAACGGTTGGAGGCAGGCTGGAACAAGCACTAATGACATCTGCCCTCCGGTGCGCCCCTTCCGCCCTGCTCAGCGCCTGCGCGCCAGCTCCCTAGGGGCGGCCCGGATCTAACACCACGTCATTCTTCTCTTGCCCCCTTGTCATTGCGCATCAGGCATCCCAGATCAGACACTCCTGTAACTGGAAGCCTATTGATCCCTGGACGCTGAATTGGACCCCCTCATGCGCTACTCTCTTCTTGATCTTGCCCCGGTACCCGAGGGCAGCGAAATCCAGCAGTCCCTTGCCAATAGCACCGATCTGGCGCAGCAGGCTGAAGGATGGGGCTATCACCGCTACTGGATGGCAGAGCATCACAACATGCCCGGCATCGCCAGCGCCGCCACCGCCGTTTTGATCGGCCATATTGCCAGCCAGACCAAAACCATCCGCGTTGGCGCCGGGGGCATCATGCTGCCCAACCACGCACCCTATATGGTGGCAGAAGCCTTTGGCACCCTAGCAGCCCTACACGGCGACCGGATTGATCTGGGGCTGGGCCGCGCCCCCGGCACCGATATGCAGACCGCCCGCGCCCTGCGTCGCGGCATGGCCAGCGGCGCTGCACTAGGGGACAGTTTCCCGCAGGATGTGGTTGATCTTATAGGGTTTCTTGGTCCGCTAGATCCTGCCGCCAAGGTGCGCGCCTTTCCTGGGCAAGGCAGCAATGTGCCGGTCTGGATCCTTGGCTCCAGCCTCTATGGAGCGCAACTGGCGGCGCAGCTTGGACTTCCCTATGCCTTTGCCTCGCATTTTGCACCGCAGGCGCTTGGGGATGCGCTGGCAATCTATCGCCGCGATTTCCGCCCCTCGGCCTATCTGGACAAACCCCATGCAATGATCGCGGCAAATGTCTTTGCCGCCGAGACCGACGCCGAAGGCATCCGGTTGCGGACCACCATGCAGCAGGCCTTTGCCCGTTTGCGCCTGGGACAGCCCGGCAAACTACCGCGCCCAGTAGATGATATTGCCGACCACCTGTCGCCCCCGGTGCTGGCGGGTGTGAATGAGGCGCTTACCATCTCTGCCACCGGCAGCCCCGAAAGCGTCCGGCAAGAGCTGTCGCAGATCGTTGCGCGCTATGCGCCGGACGAGGTGATCATCACCGGCCAGATCCACGACCATGGTGCCCGGTTGCGCTCTTTTGAAATTGCGGCAGAGGTGCTGGGAACGCTCTAGCTCTAAGCCGAGGCCAGGGCCTTGGCCAGACGCGGCAACCGCGCCTTTTTCAGCAAAGGCCTGATCTCCCAGCCGCCGCCAGACAGGCGGTTGGCCTCGGCCAGAACCCGCGCCCCCAGCGCCTCCATTCCGGCGTTGTCCTTAAGCCAAAGATCATAGAGCAGCTGATCCGGCCCCAACCGCTCCAGCCCTTCTTCCGCCAGGGTATGGCGGGGGAAATCCTTGTTGTTCAGCGTGACAATAGCATCGGCATGGCCCGCAATCGCGGCGGCCAGCACATGTACATCTGCGGAGTCCGGAAGCCAGAGCCGTGCCTCTAGCCCCGGCGCAGGAGGCACCACCGCCTGCGGCCAGGCCGCGCGTATCAGCGCCACCTCCGCCTCTGCCTGGGCCGCGCCTTCCGGGCCAAGTTTCAGCGCTGCACGGCGCCACTCTTCCAGAATGCGGGTCGACCATAGGGGCGTAAACGCCCCCAGCCGCGCCGCGCCGATCAGCATTTCGCGCATCACGGTGGGGTAGAGCACGCAGGTGTCCAGTAGCAGCTTCATGGTGCCGGATCAGTCCAGGCGGAAGAAAACAGACTTGAGATAGCCGCTTTCCGCCAGTTGCGGCAATTGCGGATGATCGGCCCCGGCATAGCCGGTGTGAATCAGCTGCCCGCGCCGCCCCGCGCGGCCGATCCCGCGCGCAGAGGCATTGCGGAACCGCGACAGATCCGCCGCATGCGAACAGGAACACAGCCCCAGATAGCCACCAGGTGCCACCAGCGGCGCCGCCAGCTTGGCGATCCGCTCATAGGCGCGCAAACCCGCCTCCAGCGCCTGTTTCGACGGGGCAAACGCCGGGGGATCACAGATCACCACATCAAACAGTCGGCCTTCTTCGGCCAGGGCGGCAAGCTGATCAAAGGCATCGCCTTGGCGCGCAGTGAAACTGTCACCAAAGCCCGCCGCAGCCGCCCCCTGCGCCGCCAGGTCCAGCGCCGCCGCAGAGCCATCAACACAGGTGACCGTTCCCGCCCCCGCAGCCCGCATCGCCAGACCAAAGCCGCCGACATGGGAAAACACATCCAGCACATCGCTCCCCTGCGGCACCAGACGGGCGGCAAAGGCGTGGTTGTCGCGCTGGTCATAAAACAGCCCGGTCTTTTGCCCGCCGGTCAGATCCGCCATATAGGTGGCCCCGTTCATCTGCACCGGCATTGGCCCCGTCGGGGTCTCGCCCAGCAGAGTCAGGCTCTCATCATCGAGCCCCTCCAGACCACGGGTCCGCCCAGAGGCATTCTTGAGGATCACAGTGCAGCCTGTGACCTCGGCCAGGGCGGCGGTCAGCGCCTCCAGATGAGCCTCGGCCCAGGCGGCGTTGGGCTGCACGACACAGGCGTCGCCAAAGCGGTCGATCACCACTCCTGGCAGCCCATCGGCTTCGGCGTGGATCAGCCGGTAGTATGGCGCATCATAAAGGCGTTCTCGCAGGGAAAGCGCCTGAGAAATTCGTGCCTGGAACCAGGCCTGATCAATCACCGCATCCGGGTCGCGGTCCAGCATCCGGCAGATGATCTTGCTGGTCGGGTTCACCGCCACCGTACCCATCGGCGTCTGGGCTTCGTCCAGCAACACGGCCAGGCTGCCGGGCGCGAGTTTACGCGTGCGCCGGTCGGTGACCAGTTCGTTGGCATAGACCCAGGGAAAGCCATGGCGCAGGGCACGGGCATTGGCTTTGGGCAGGAGTTTTACGCGGGGGCGCTCTGGCGCCGAGGATGAGGCTGTCATGCCCTCTCTTATCGCCATCGTGGCAAGGGGGCAACCGGCGTGACAGCCTGCCGCCACAACCGCCAGATCGGTGGCAGAACGCGGCTGTTTTTTTTGCAGAGCGAAAGACCGGTCTACTGCGCGCCGTCGTCAGCGCTCTGCGGCCCCAGGACATTCATCCCGATGGTCTGTATAATCGACTGCGGGTTCACACCCAACGCTAGGATGTCGATCTCATCCAGATCGGTGCCCTTCTGGACATAGCCATCCAGCGGCGTGTCATAGCTTGCGTTGCGACTTGGGATTTCTGCGCCAGAACAAGCCGAGAGCCAAAAGCCCAGTGCCAGAGAGATACAAACGCGCAGGGTCTTCATCTGTTGCTCCTTGCCAATCACCAAGAGGTTTCGGTGATACGGGTTCAGCATCAGACTGCGGGGCAATCCGGGCGGAATAATGGCAATTTTAGCTCAATTTGACGAAATCTGGACCTGTCAGGTCCCGCCCGGCATAGGCTCTGCCACGCAGGAAAAGATATTCTGGCCTCTGTCAGATCAGTCGCGCGGACGGGTGCGCCAGCCGCCCCGGCGGCGTGGTTCACCCATGTCGGTCAGCCCCTGACGCAGCACCTGCGTCATCGGATGATCCGCCGGGGCCGCACTATAATGATCCAAGATCTGGGTGATGGCACTGCGGTGATCCAGCCCGCTGGGCAGGCTCAGCGCCCAGTCGAGAAAAATACTGCGGCATTGGCTCTCGGTGATGCCTTCGATCCGGTAGGCCTCGCGGATCAACTGCTTATTGTCCAGTCCTGTCAGGCTCTGCATGGTCCACTCCCTCCTGCAAGGTCCGCGCAATAGTTGCGTCACAGCCCCTATACGCCGCCTCCAGCGCCGCTTCCAGATCTTCCAGACTGTCAAAGCCTGCACTGCTGTGCAGAAACTGCGCACCGCCCTCGCCCAGGTTTTCCTGTGACAAGGGGCTTTGTGAAATTAGTCGCGCGGCAGTCTGTACCGACCAGTATAGATCATAAGACTGGCGCAACCGCAGCGCATCTGCGGCATTCAGCCAGCGACGAGCGACCGCCTGCTGCAACCCACCTGCGACATCACGGCTCGGGGCCACCTCGCCACCGGAGACCGGATCCAGGCTGCCCCGCCCCGCCAGCAAGGCCCCGGCTTGCGACAGCAATTCGATATCCATCATCCGCCCCGCCCCGGTTTTGGCATCCCAAACCCCAGAGGGGCGTTTTGCGGCGGCCAGACGCTGGCGCATGGCTGTGACCTCGGCCAATACGGTCGGCACCTCGCGCTCCTGCGCCAGCAAGCCGCGCCGGAAGGTTTCAAAGCGTTGTTGCAAGGCGGGGTCTCCGGCGATGCCCCGTGCCCGCGTCAGGGCCAGGTGCTCCCAGACCCAGGCCTCTGACTGCTGATAGTGGCTATAGCTGGACCAGCTGGTCGCCACCGGCCCCATGTTCCCCGAGGGGCGCAGCCGCATGTCGACCTCATAGAGCCGCCCCTGCGACATCGGGGCCGACAGCCCGGTGATCAACGCCTGGGTCAAGCGCGCGTAATAGGCGCGCGTGCCAAGCGGCTTGCGCCCCTCGGACATCTCCACCTCCTCGGGGTCGTAAATAACGATGATATCAAGATCCGACTGCGCGTTGATCTGCCCCGCCCCCAAAGAACCCATGGCAACCACCACCGGGCCACTGCCCGGCGGGGGGCCGTGCTTGACAGTAAACTGGCGGATCACCCGTGGCAAAAGCGCCTTGATCACCGCTTCGGCCAATTCGCCATACTGCGCCCCCGCAGTTGCCCCATCAATCAAGCCCCGCAGGTGATGCACCCCGATGCGGAAGTGCCATTCCTTGCACCAGCGTCGGGCACCGTCCAGCTGAGCTTCATAGTCCTCTTCCAGATCGAGAATCGCCTCCATTTCCTGGCTAAGCACAGCGCCACCCGGCCAGTCTTCGAAGAAAGAGCCACCAATCACCGCATCAAACACCCCAGAGTTTCGTGACAGAAACCCGGCCAGCGCGGGCGATGTACCGACGATATCAACCAATAGATCCAGCAGTTGCGGGTTTGCCTCAAACAGAGAAAACAACTGCACCCCAGCCGGGAGCCCGGCCAGAAACCCATCCAGCGCCAGCAGCGATTCTGCTGGTTTTGCCGTGCGCGACAGCCGGGCCAGTAGATCCGGTTTCAGCCGCTCAAAGATCTGCGCCCCCCGCTGCGAGCGCAGCGCCGGATAGGTGCGCCAGCGCGTAGTGATGCTTTCGTCCATCTCGACGGGCAGCTCGGGGCGTGGCTGCGCGGCTGCATCCGGGGCAAAGAAATCTTCGGTCAGCTCATGCACCTCTACCAGACGGCGGTGAATGTCGCGCTGCAACTCTGCCGGATCCTGCCCCATCAGACAGGCCACACGGGCGATGCCCTCTTCTGCACTGGGCATTTTATGCGTCTGGGCATCATGTACCATCTGGATACGATGCTCGACATCGCGATGGGCCCGGTAATGATCGCTCAGCCTTCCCGCGACATCATCAGGGATCCAGCCCCTGGCAGCCAGGGCGTGCAGCCCCTCGACCGTGCCGCGCAGACGCAGGCTTTCGTCGCGCCCGCCTGCAATCAGCTGACGGGTCTGGGTGAAGAACTCAATCTCGCGGATACCGCCCCGTCCCAGCTTCATGTCATGGCCCGGCACCGTGATCGGGCCGCCGGTCCCCTTGTTTTCGCGGATACGCAGACGCATGTCATGCGCATCCTGAATGGCGGCAAAATCCAGGTGTCGCCGCCAGACAAAGGGGCGCAGGGTTTTCAAAAAGCCCTCGCCCGCCGCCAGATCACCGGCACAGGGGCGCGCCTTGATATAGGCGGCGCGTTCCCAAGTGCGGCCCAGGCTTTCATAATAGCGCTCTGCCGCCTCCATCGCCAGGCAGACCGGGGTAACGCCCGGATCCGGGCGCAGGCGCAGATCGGTGCGGAATACATAGCCATCAGAGGTGCGATCGCTAAGGGTGGCGCACATATTGCGGGTCGCCCGCACCATGCCCTGGCGCGCCTCAAAGAACGCATCTGGGTCAAACCGGGTTTCATCAAACAGGCAGATGAGATCAATATCAGAACTGTAGTTCAACTCATGCGCGCCCATCTTGCCCATGGCGAGGATGCTCAGCCCGCCTGCGGTTTCAATATCTGCCTCGCCTAGCCCCGGCAATTTCTTACGCCGGATCAGGGCGGCTATTTCCGCCTTGATCGCCACATCCGCGCTCAGCGCGCCAAAATCGGTCAGCGCGCCCGTCACCTCTTCCAGACTCCAACCGCCGCATAGATCACAGAGCGCCGTCAACAGCGCCACTCGGCGCTTGGCCTGACGCAGCCTCGGCTTCAGCTGATCCGGGGCGAGACTGCGACAACTGGCAAAGATCTCTGCCAGGGCGGATTTGGGTGCCTCCAATGCGCCCCCGATCCAGTCGGCTTCCTGTTCGATCAGGCGGCGCAGATAGGGGCTGGATCCGGCGGTGCCAGCAATCAACTCGGCCTCCTCTGGCGTGAGCCCTGCGACCAGATCACGGGTTTCAGCGCCAAGGGCGGTATCATAGGGGCGTGGCAGGCGGGTGATGTGCAAACGATCAGACATGTGCAAACTTGTTCTGCCTGCGCCACCGCGTCAATCCAAGAAGCGCCGCAGCGCGTCAAACTGCACGGTTTGGACAAAATGGTGACCTGCGCCGCCTTCTCTGCCACAGTATGACAATAGCCAGAGGGCAAACAGAAAGGACCGCGATGTTTGGGCTGGGAATGATTGGTCAGGCGATGCATGTCTACAGGCGTTTGGCTGTTTTCATCATCGTGATTTTCACCAGTTGCGCCCCGCTGCAGGCCAAAGACCGCATCGCGCTGGTGATCGGCAACGCCAGCTACGCCCATACCTCACCACTGGCAAATCCCGGCAATGATGCCATAACCATGGCTGCCACCCTGCGCGCAGCCGGTTTTTCCGTCACCCGCCTGATCGATGCGGATCAGACCAGCATGAAGCGGGCCTTGCTGCAATTTGGCAGAGCCTTGCGCGGCCCTGCAGTCGAGGCCGGGTTGCTATACTATGCGGGCCACGGGGTACAGCTACACGGTGAAAACTATCTGGTGCCAGTGAATGCCAACATTGCCAGCGAAGATGAAATCGATTTTGAAGCCATCAATGTGAACAGCTTCTTGCAGGTGATGAACTCCTCCAACGCCGATATAAACATCGTCATTCTGGATGCCTGTCGCAACAACCCCTTTGCCACCAGCGCGCGCTCGGCCGCGCGGGGCTTGGCGCCGGTGGATGCGCCCAAGGGCACCCTGATCGCCTATGCCACCGCGCCCGGAGATGTGGCACTGGATGGTACCCAGGCGAATTCGCCCTATACCCAGGCGCTGAGCGCAGCCATTGCATCGGGTGGCGGGCGCACCATTGAGGCCATTTTCAAGACCGCCCGACGGCAGGTTCTGGCCGCGACCAATGACCAGCAAGTGCCTTGGGAAACCAGCTCCATCATCGGTGATTTCTATTTTCACCAAACCCCCAGCGCGCCCGGTTCAGCCCCGACCACGCCGCAGCAGATCGTCGCCGCGCCTGCGCCGCTGAGCAATCCGGTGCAACCGCTGGACGAAGAAGAGATGGCACGCAAATACGACCTGGCCCTGCGGCTGAACAGTGCGGCAGCCTGGCGCATCTTTGTCAAAGAATATCAGGATTATCCCGATAGTGTTTACATGGCTCTGGCGCTGGAGGCCCTGTCGCAGCTTTCACAGGGGGCGGTTGCAACAGCCCCTACCCAGCAGCCCCCCATCAGGCCGGTAACGCCGAAGCTGCGCCACTGGCCCCTGCCACAGATGCGCATTCGCGACTGCTATGACCGGAAGTTCGGTCCCGCCGCAGCGCCCAATGTCCAGCTCTGCGTCTCCTCGCTGCTGGCCTCGCAGGCCGGCAATAGCTACGTCGGCGGCAATCTGGCGGACAATCGACCCGAAACCGCTTGGATCGAAGGCGAGCGCGGGGATGGTATCGGTCAGACCCTACGTTTTGCCTTTCAGGCCCCAACCCAGATCAACGCGATCCTGCTGGCCAATGGCTACACCAAAAGCCCCAGCGTCTTTGCCAAGAACAGCCGCGTGCGCGCCCTGCGCGTGCAAAGCTCGACAGGCTATGACAGCAGCGTCCGGCTGCTGGATCAGGGGGCCATACAGAGGCTGAATATCCCCGCACTGGGGCCTGTCACCTGGATCACCCTGACCCTGCAGGATGTCTATCCGGGCAGCCGCTACCTCGACACCGCCATCAGCGAGATCCAGTTCAGATAGCAAAGCGCCATCGCCCGAAGACCGCACCCGGGGCCGAAGTGCCGCTGCGGCACGCGCGCAAAACCCCCTATAAAGCCCGAAATTTGCCACCTAAGATCCCTGACAACGGTGCCCCGGCCTTGGAGGGTCAAGGCACCCAGCTGCCGCATCCGCCCCGTCAGCATAGACGGGCGTTGCGGGGGATCATGCAAGCTAGGTGCAAAGGGGCCAATGATGAAGCTTGAACAGGCAATGCAAGAGCGCCGCTCTATCCGTGGATTTACCGGTCAACCCGTCGCAAAAGAACTGCTGCAAGAGGTCATTGCACTGGCTAACCGCGCCCCCTCTTCGATGAACACCCAGCCCTGGCATCTGCATGTGCTGACCGGCGAGCCGCTGGAACAGGTGCGCCGCGGCAATACCGAACGGATGCTGGACGGCACGCCCCCCAGCCGCGACATCGAAGACTATGCTGCCTATGAAGGCGAACATCGTGCCCGCCAGATCGAAATCGCCGTGCAACTGTTTGAGGCCATGGGGATTGAACGCCACGACAAAGAGCGTCGGCAAGACTGGGTCATGCGCGGCTTTCGCCAGTTCGACGCACCGGTTTCAATCGTGGTCTGCTTTGATCGCAGCCTGTTGGACAATACAATTGCCCATTTCGACACCGGCGCCCTGACCTATGGCTTGGTTCTGGCCGCCTGGAGCAAGGGCCTTGGTGCGGTGATCAATGGCCAGGGCATCATGCAAAGCCCGGTGGTGCGCGAGGTTGCCAATATTCCCGAGGATCAGATCATTCTGACCTGCGTAGCCCTTGGCTGGCCAGATGAGGATTTTGTGGCAAATTCCGTGATCTCGCGCAGGCGCCCGGTTGAAAACACCACCCGCTTTCTGGGTTTTGACGACTAAAGCCGCCCGCCTTTAACCTGAAGCGGGCAAAAGACGGGGCACGGCATGACCTCTCAATGATAAGAGTGTCTGCCACAAACCCGTGTTTCAGGTTTATGGCAGAGCGCTTGAGCGCAAGCGCCGCTGCCCCCAGCACCGGGGGCAGTCACAGCAAAACCACAGACCGGGTGGATTAAACGTCCAGTTCTGCGACGAATTTGGCGTTTTCCTGAATGTACTGATAGCGCAGTTCAGGCTTTTTGCCCATCAGACGTTCCACCAGATCGCCTGTCTCGCCTGGTTCATCCTCGTCAATGGTGACGCGGATCAGCTTGCGGGTGGTCGGGTCCATGGTGGTTTCTTTCAGATCCTTGGCATCCATCTCGCCCAGACCTTTAAAGCGCGAGACATCAATCTTGCCCTTGCCCCCCAGGCCCTTTTCCAACCAGGCGTCGCGTTCTGCTTCATCCAGGCAGTAGACCCGGCGCGCGCCCTGCGTCAGGCGAAACAACGGCGGGCAGGCAAGATAAAGATGCCCACTGTCAATCAAGGGCCGCATCTGGGTAAAGAAAAAGGTCATCAACAAAGAGGCAATATGGGCACCGTCAACATCCGCATCCGTCATGATGATGATTTTGTCATAGCGCAGATCATCCAGCACAAATTTGCTGCCCATGCCGACGCCCAGCGCCTCGCAGAGATCATTGATCTCGGCGTTAGAGCCCAGCTTATTCGAGGCCGCGCCCAACACGTTAAGGATCTTGCCCTTCAGCGGCAGCAGAGCCTGGTTCACCCGGTTGCGCGCCCCCTTGCCCGAACCACCAGCCGAGTCACCCTCGACGATGAACAGTTCGGTGCCCGAACGATCCTTGGAGGTACAATCGGTCAGCTTGCCCGGCAGGCGCAGCTTTTTGGTGGCGGTCTTGCGCTGGGTCTCTTTTTCCTGCTTGCGGCGCAGGCGTTCCTCGGCCCGCAGCACCAGAAAATCAAGGATAGCGCCAGCCGATTTGGTATCCGCCGCCAGCCAGTTATCAAAATGGTCGCGCACCGAATTTTCCACCATCTTGGCGGCCACCTCGGTCGACAGGCGATCCTTGGTCTGGCCGACAAAGGCCGGGTCGGCAATAAAGCAAGAGACCAGCGCGCAGCCCCCCACCGTCAGATCTTCACGGGTGATGCTGGCCGCCTTCTTGTTGCCGACCAGCTCACCATAGGCTTTGAGTCCCTTAAGAACCGCCGCCCAGAACCCGGCAACATGGGTGCCGCCTTCGGGGGTGGGCACCGTGTTACAATAGCTTTGCGTGAACCCATCGCGGGATGGCGTCCAGTTGATTGCCCATTCCACATAGCCGGGCGCGTTGAACTTCTCGCGGAACTCTACCTTGCCGGCAAAGGGCGCATCGGCATAGACGGAGGATTTGCCCAGCACCTCGGTCAGATAGTCTTTCAGACCGCCGGGAAAGTGGAAGGTGGCCTCTTGCGGGGTTTCCCCATCATTGATGGCGCTTTTCCAGCGGATTTCAACACCGGAAAACAGATATGCCTTGGAACGCACAAGGGTGAACAGGCGCTTGGGCTTGAACCGGTGTGAGCCAAAGATCTGTTCATCCGCGTGAAATGTGACAAATGTGCCCCGCTTGTTCGGCGCGGCACCGACCTTTTCAACCGGACCCAGCGGCAGGCCGCGGGAAAACCGCTGCTCGTACAGCTCTTTGTTCTTGGCAACCTGCACCACCAGACTATCGGACAGCGCATTCACCACCGAAGAGCCAACCCCGTGCAACCCCCCCGAGGTCTGATAGGCCTTGCCTGAAAATTTGCCCCCTGCATGCAGGGTACAGAGGATCACCTCTAGCGCGGATTTATCGGGAAACTTGGGGTGCGGATCAATTGGAATACCGCGCCCATTGTCCGAAACGGTAATGGAGTAATCGGCATTCAGCGAGACTTCGATCCGGTTGGCATGGCCTGCAACCGCTTCATCCATCGAGTTGTCGAGGATTTCGGCCACCATATGGTGCAGCGCCCTTTCATCGGTGCCGCCAATATACATGCCGGGACGCTGGCGAACCGGTTCCAGCCCCTCCAGCACCTCGATAGAGGAGGCGTCATAGATGTCGGCGTCGGGAGTACTGAGGAGGTCGTTTGCCATCGGCGGGAGCTGCTCTTCATTTGTTTTGGTTGCGCCCATTATGGCAGGTGTTGTGGCCTTGCGAAAGAGGTCCCCTAGGGGCTGTGGATAACCTTTACGGACACTCTTGCAGCCAAGGGCTGTATCCTGACAGGCCAGATCCCCCTGGCGGGAGAATTCCTGCGGCGAAATCCAGGGTGGAGTTGCCCGCCCGGCACAGCTAGGCTTCTGCGCGACCCCACAGAGATGAGACCGAAATGACCCAGCCAGACCAGATGAGCGTCACAAACGCGCAACGCCTGTTGGATGAGAACTTTGCCGAATGGGTGCGCGCCCTGAATTTGACGGTCACCACCTTTTCCCCGACCGAAGCGGTACTGCATATGCCCCTGGCCCCGCATCTGGAGCGAGTCGGCGGTATTGTGTCCGGTCAGGCGCTGACTGCATTGGCCGATACCGCCATGGTGCTGGCCGCCATTGCCCATGCCGGTGCCCTGCGGATGTTTGCCACCACCGATCTGCACACACAGTTCCTGCGTCCGGGCGTTGGATCTGCCATCCTGTGTCAGGCGCAGGTGGTGCGGGCGGGCAAGGCCCTGGTCTTTGCCCGCGCTGATATGCGCGAAGAGACCAGCGACAAGCTGGTCGCCACCGCCACTGCCACCTTCTATGCCACATGAGACTGCGCACCGGCCTGTTCCTCTCTGTGCTTCTTGGGCCGCTTCTGCTGTCCTGCGGCCGTCCGGTCAGCCAAGCGGAACGAGGGTTTCTGGCCGAAATTCACGGCGACAGTGTCGATCTGGACCAGGTGCGGCTGGTGCGGGGTGCGCCGGTCGCTACCGTCACCTTTCGCCGCAAACCGCGCCCGCGCGAAACCTGCCGAGAACGTATCCTGCCCCCCATCGAGGAAGAAACCGTCGTTACCTCTTCGCCTGCCGCCGTCGCCCTGTTCAACCGCATCTTCTTTGTCAAAGACTGGTATACCGAGGATTACATGCCCGCCTACCCAGAGCGGCTCTATCTGGTAGAGGCCATGTTGCTGGCGCATGAGATGACCCATGTCTGGCAATGGCAAAACCGCGCCCAGACTGGCTATCACCCGCTGCGCGCCGCCGCCGAACATCGCACCAGCCCCGATCCCTATCTCTTTGCGCTGGATGGCAGCCCCGATTTTCTCAGCTACGGCTATGAACAGCAGGGCGCCATCGTCGAAGAATATGTTTGCTGTCGCGCCCTAGCGCCGCAGGCCGCCCGCAGCAAACGGCTGCATGCGATGCTCAAAGCGGTCATGCCGGTGTCGGATCTGCCAAGCAGCCGCGAAAGCGACGTCTATCTGCCCTGGAAAGAGGTCGAACTGGCAGGGATCTGCAGCTAGGCGCAGGCCGCACCACTCCCGCCCCTTGGTAGAAACAGGGGCGCGCGCTTTACCGCTTGCCCTCGCGCCGGTTCCGCAGCATGCCCTGGCCAGTATTTGCGACAAGGGCCGATATTTGCGACAAAGGTTGTCCTACCATAGCGCTTGGCGTCTGGATTATCCAACTGGCCTGATCGGGCTAGAAATCCACCAGCCGCCCGTGCTCCAGCTTGACCCGGCGGTCCATCCGGGCCGCCAAGTCGGGGTTGTGGGTCGCCACCAGCGCCGACAGGCCAGTGCCCGAGACCAGATCCATCAGCGCGGCAAAGACCTGATCCGAGGTGCCAGGATCCAGATTGCCTGTGGGTTCGTCCGCCAGCAGCACACGCGGGCTATTGGCCAGGGCACGGCAAAAGGCGACGCGCTGCTGTTCGCCACCCGACAGCGCCGCAGGGCGATGATTGGCGCGGTTCGACAGACCCACCAGCGACAACAGCTCTAACGCGCGCAACCGGGCTGCATCCTGCGGGGTGCCATTGGCAAGCTGCGGCAGTACGATGTTTTCCAGCGCCGAGAACTCGGGCAGCAGATGATGGAACTGATAGACAAACCCCACGTCCTGTCGCCGCAGGGTGGTGCGCTTGCCATCGCCTTTGCCATCCCCCCCCTGCCCGGCCACATGAACAGATCCACCATCCGGCGTATCCAGCAACCCCGCGATATGCAGCAAGGTAGATTTCCCCGCGCCCGAGGGCGCGACCAGGGCCACCATCTCTCCGGCTGCGAGGCGCAGATCAACACCGCGCAGCACGTCAATCTGCGCCGCAGTGCCATGATTGTAGGATTTGGTGACGGATTTCAGTTCCAGAACGGCTTCATTCATAGCGCAGGGCCTCTACCGGGTTCAGCCGGGCTGCGCGCCGGGCGGGAAAGATTGTCACCACAAAGGACAGGCCCAGCGACAGGCCAACAGCCGACAGCACATCGGGCAGGTTCAGTTCGGCCGGCAGCGCATAGATGCCGCGGATCGACGGATCCCAGACACCGCCCCCCATGAGGTAGTTCACAAAAGAGAAAATCGGATCAATATAGCTGGCAAAGAGACAGCCCAGAATGACCCCGAACAGCGTGCCCAACACGCCGGTAAAGGCACCACAGATAAAGAAAATCCGCATGATCGAGCCTTCGCTCAGCCCGATAGTGCGCAGGATTCCGATATCGCGGCCCTTGTTTTTCACCAGCATGATCAGGCCCGAGACGATATTCATCGTCGCAATCAGTACCAGGATCGACAGGATGATGAACATCACGTTGTCTTCGACCTCCAGCGCGCGCAAGAACCCGCCCGAGGCATCGCGCCAGGTCCAGACCCCGATCGACCCTGCCGCAGCGCGCAGCAGCGGCAGCACCATCAGATCCACCTCTTCCGGGGCCTCGACCATGACCTCGATTTCATCGGCCACGCCTTCGCGGTTGAAAAAACTCTGCGCCTCGGTAAAGGGCATGTAAAGGCGGGTGCGGTCAATGTCATAGCGCCCTGCAGTAAAGACATAGACCACCTCATAGGCCTTGACCCGCGGGCTGGTGCCAAAGGCGGTCTTGACGCCATCAGGTGAAATCAACTTGATCCGGTCGCCGGGGCTGACGCCCAGTTCGCGCGCCACCCCCGAGCCAATGGCGACCCCCTCTTCAAAGCGGGCAAGATCCCCCATGGCGCCGTCGCTTTCGGCCACGCCGGGGATGGTCAGAATGCCTTCCTTGGCGATGCCAAAGACTTCGACGCCGGAATTGCGCTGACGGGCACTGGCCATGACCTGCCCCTTGATCAGCGGAGCCGCCCGGATCACACCGGGCACCTTGGCGACCCGCGCAGCCATGGCATCAAAATCTTTCAGGCTGCGCTCCATCTGGCCCGCCGCATTCAGGGCCCCGTGAGAATAGAGCGTCACATGCGCATTGGCCCCCAGAATGGTGCCGACAAATTCTGAGCGAAACCCAGACCGCACCGCCAGGGTGGCAATCAGAGCAAAGACCGCAAGGGTTATGCCGATCAGGCTGATCCAGGTCATCACCGACACGCCCCCTTCAGCCCGGCGGGCCCGCAAGTAGCGCCAGGCAATCATCCATTCAAAGCGCGCAAAAGGTGGGGGGGTCGTGGCCATGCTGGCTCCTGCTCAACGTTTTGCGCCAAAGTGGTCTTTCCCGCCGCGCGGGTCAAGCAACAGCAGGCAGCATCGGCCATTCTGCACCCGGCTGTGTCGGCCTTTACCAGCCTGCGGTGCGAATGCCCCAGACATACAAGACAAAAGTCCGGGCAAAAGTGACCAACGGCAGCGCCGCTGCAAGACATGAAACCACTGCGCGCCTGACCGTTGCAGGGCCCAGCCCAATAAAAGGCGCATAAGGGAAAAAACGCTGGGTCACAGTCCCACGCGACCCAAAGTAACACCTACCCTGCAACCGCAACCTACTGTTTCATATCCTCAACGCCTGGGCGGTCAGAAATCACTTGCCCACACAGAAGCACAAAAGGACATGAACCATGGACCCTATCGAGACCCTGTTTACCCCCGTCACCCTGGGCACGCTCAGCCTGAAGAACAAAATCGCCATGGCGCCGATGACGCGCACCTTTTCGCCCGGCAATGTGCCTGATGACAAAGTGGTCTCCTACTATCGTCGCCGGGCCGAAGGCGGCGTTGGGCTGATCATCACCGAGGGCACCTTTGTCAACCACGAGGCCGCCAGCGGTTATCCAAATGTGCCCGCCTTTTATGGTGATGCCGCCTTGGCAGGATGGAAAAAAGTTGTCGATGCGGTGCATGCCGCGGGTGGCAAGATCGCACCGCAGCTGTGGCATGTAGGCGCCATCCGCCGCCCCGGCGTCAACCCAGGCGGCGACACCCCCGGCTACAGCCCCAGCGGCATGGCCATCCCCGGCAAGGTCACCGGTCACGCCATGACCCAAACCGATATCGACGCTGTGGTCGCCGCCTTTGCCCAGGCCGCAGCCGATGCCAAGAAAATCGGCTTTGACGCGATTGAGCTGCACGGTGCGCATGGCTATCTGATCGACCAGTTCTTTTGGGCAGGCACCAATCAGCGCAGCGATGACTATGGCGGCAATCTCGCGCAGCGGTCCCGCTTTGCGCTGGAAATCATAGGTGCCGTGCGTGCTGCCGTAGGCGAAGATTTCCCGATCATCTTTCGCTATTCCCAGTGGAAACAGCAGGACTATTCCGCCCGCCTCTGCGACACCCCCGAGGCGCTGGAGGCGTTTCTGGCCCCGCTGGTCGAGGCAGGCGTCGACATCTTTCACTGCTCGACCCGCCGTTTCTGGGAGCCCGAATTCGACGGCAGCGACCTGAACCTGGCGGGCTGGACGCGCAAGCTGACGGGCAAGCCTTCGATCACCGTGGGCAGCGTCGGGCTAAACGCCGATTTCCTGCCGGAAGATGGCACCGCCGATTTCAAGGCGGCCGAACCCGCCAGCCTCGACCGTCTGGTGGAGCGCGCCAATCGGAACGAATTTGACCTTGTCGCCGTTGGCCGCGCCCTGATCGCCAATCCCGACTGGCCAAACCAGGTGGCCGCTGGCCAGGGCGATCGGTTGATCGCCTATGAAAAGAAGATGCTGCACGACCTGCGATGACCGCAGCACGGGGCCGCAGCATTGCCGTTATGCGCGTGCCCCGTCTCGCTTCAAGCCCATGCGGACAGTCCCGATTTGAAATGCAACAGTAAAAATCTACATCTGTACCATTCACGGAACACCGGGGGCTTTCACGATGATCAAAATCAGCGATACAGGAACCGCAGGCCTGCTTGAGATGCGCATGAGCGGTACCATTTCATCTGAGGATTATGAATACATACTGGCACCAGCACTTGAAGCGGCACTGACCGAAGTCGATGCGGTGCGCCTGTTGATTGTGGTTTCTGGAGATGTGAATTTTGAAGTCGGAGCCGTCTGGGCCGATATGAAACTTGGCCTTAGTCATTGGCGCGGCTTCGACCGGCTGGCGGTCTGCGCGGGCCCTGGCTGGATTGCAAACTGCTTTCGCGCCTTTGCGCCATTCATGCCCTGCCCGGTACAGGTTTTCGATCTGAAAGACGAAGACTCTGCCCGGCGTTGGCTCAGAGAGTCACTTGGCGCCATTCACCTGCGCACATTGGGCGGCCCAGCCTTGCAGATCGAACTGATTGGCAAAGTGAGCCCCGAGGACTACGCAATCGCGCGGGGCGATCTGGATGCAAAGCTACGCGAAATGGATGGGTTTCGCTTGCTGATCGATCTGCGCGAATTTGATGGCTGGCAGGGGTTGTCGGCCATGGCGGCCCATCTGTCGCTTGCCCGTGGCCACGTCGGGATGCTGGACAAGGCGGCCATCGTCGGCGACCGGGCCTGGCAGAAAATGGCGCAAAAGATTGCTGCGCAGTTCGTAGGGGCAGAGACCCGGTTCTTTGACGCGGAAAATTTTGAAACCGCAAAGAGCTGGCTTATTTCAGTGAACGAAGACACTTGATATTGCAGTAACCGGAAGACCCAGGATGAAGCCGGACTATTGCGGATTGAGCCTTGTAAAAAAGGCCTTTCAGCACTGTTTAAGGGGGATTTTAGGCGAAGACGTTTTGTCTTTCATACCCGGCCACAATGGCCCATACAGGGCCACAAGATGATTTGCGGACACTTCGCCTTTCAAACTCCCCTACCCCATTGCAGCCCCTAAAAATAGGCCTTTGCGACACCGCGAAGTCCGATAAGGTCACTTATGTTAAGTTCCGAACAAGGAACTAACGCTGACTGAGGCGGCCCAGTTCCTAGAATGGGATTATGCGTTTTAGTACAAAGAGTTGAGCAAAATCGGCATGCCGCATCCGCGCTTCGAACTAGGAACAGATTTTGGAACCGATCTCAGGCTTGCCTTCGCGTACTGCGGCGCGGAGAATGGCGGCTATGCGCAGGAAGCGGGCTTTGCAAAGTCGGAACCCGACAAGCATGCTAAGCGCGTGAGCGGCCCTTAGCGGACCTTGACCGATCCCGACCATGCCGCGTTGCAGCTTTCCTGAAGCGGACATTGGCAATGGAGCGCAGCATTTTGGTGGGGCCGATGACTGCAATGCGGTGTGATTTCAAAGGGTCAACGCAACACTTTAATCTTTTTGGAAAGATGGAGTGTTTATCATGAAGTATAGCATCCGAACATGCACATCCACAATTCAGCACTTTCTTGTGGAATGTCAGGATCAACAAACCTGAGGATGTTCAAAACCTCTGTGGCATCAAGCTCCACATCATTGGCGTTAACAAGAGGATCAGACCGAAGCAATTTTTCAATGTTTGCTGCTGTAAGGACCATGCTGGGGAAAGACTCAGCAAGAAAAACAGGTGGAGGAAAATAACCAGTTGAGATGTCCAGATAGAAGACCCGTCCATCTGAATGACCATGGCTTCCCTTGGTAACAAGTAGCGGGTCGGCTTCGAAACTGGCGACCTCCAGCATATTATCTGGCACGTAAGGGTTTGCATTCATCCCGTTCCGGTCCCGCAAAAACTGTTGCAAACTTTCGCTTGGAATAGGACCCAAGTTCAAAAACGAGATCGACACATCTTCAATCTCGTACCTGCAAACAAAATCCAGATAACTCTTGGGTAACCCAAACTCTTTTAGTGAACTACTTTCTTGCTGGTCGGGTCTCAACTTCAAAACCGGAAAGCGATAGTCAGCATCCTCGGCCCTGTTTAGTGTGTCATAAAACTCGATTGCCTCTGACATTGTTTTTAACATTTTCAACCCCTCGGTCTTTGCCTTTATAATGCTTTGGCTTTTGTTCACAAAAAAGCCCGACTTCGCTGCACCGTATTGAATTTGAAGATTGGCTCACAGCCGACCTTCTCTGCTGAGCGCCTAAGGTCTGCTGTGCGCGGTGCGGTTTCAACTGGTCGCTGCAACACAGGCTTCATCGACTGGCGTCAAGAGAACTCGATGGAACAATCATAAATCTCGATCTCCTGTTTTTCATCAACCACAAATTTGTTCCCTTGTATTTTAGCGAGAGAGAAACCGAACTGTGCTGCCCCGAATTCTATGTCCTTTCTCCATCCTTCAATATCCCCATGCGTTGTGAGAGCGTGATAGATTAAGCCATTCGGTGTTTTAATTGAGCAGCCATATTCCGATGCGCCTCCACTTTTTGCGTTTGGCGGATCAGTTGCGCTTATCAGTTTGCGAAAGACTTTCCTTGGCGATTCCGCCTCTGGTACTGCAAAGAAGATAGCCTCATTTCCATGCTTGTCTTTCAGGCCGTCGATGCCAAGTTCGGCGATGCTCTGGATCTTCGCGCCCAGAATTTTTTCCATGAGGCTCTTCACAATTTGTCTCCATCGGCACTCGGCTCGGCTATCTTCATTTTCACATAGCAGATCACCGCGCAAAGCGCAGCATCTGTCACTATGGGCTCACTGCCGCCATTCGCCGCGTTTGCACAACAGAAAAATCGGGCTGATGCCCCGAGCGTCCGCTTTCTTCACGCAGCTGTTTCTATCTCGCACTTGCAGCGAAGGGCCGCTTTCCGCCCTTCGGCTCGGCACCTGCGTTCATGCTGCGGCTTGCGTCAATGTCACGGAAGGGCTGGTAGTCGTCATTGATGCGGACTGGCCAAATAGACTGCAAACGTCAACATAGCGGCCCTTGCCCCCTCTCGCCACAAGCACCCTGCCCTCGTTTTGGGACAGGTGAATCTCCTCATTCTATGTTTAGAACTAGGAACGGATATCGTCGCCGCAGGGAAGCTCTTGGCCTGGGTTGGGAAAGGCCCTCTGAAGCTCTTGCTTTCCGGCGTCAGGCTTGTGGCCGGGGCATTTGTCCGGCTGGGCATTTTGGCCCTGACAAACCCAATCGGCTTGATCATCGCCGCCGTCGCCGCTCTTGCCTATGTCGTCTATGACAACTGGGACAAGATTGTCGCCAAGGTCACCGAAAAGATTGAAGTGGTACGCGCTGCTTTTGACGAAGGGCTGTTAAAGGGCGTTTTCAAGCTGCTCTCGGAGTTCAATCCCTTTACCCTAGCCGTTGAAGGAATGATCGGGCTTGTCGCCTATGTCATGGATCTACTCGGAGTGCCCGAACAGATAATTGCCAAGTTCAAAGAGTTCTCCCTGTTCGCGACTGGCGTCACCCTTATGAAATCCCTCTGGGACGGGATGGCGTCCATTGTCGACCAAGCGGTGAATTTCATCGTCCAGAAGCTGAAGGACCTGAAACCCGATTGGATTTCTGACCTTCAGGCTTGGGTGAGCGGCTCCGGGGATACCCCCGCCGACCCACCGTCTAGCAGCACACGACGACGCACCAGGGGCACCCGCGATCACGGCGGGCCGGTTATGCCGGGCCTGCCCTATCTGGTCGGCGAGCGCGACGCGGAGATCTTTGTGCCGGGCGTAGCGGGCAGCATCCTGCCCACGCGCGTGATGAAGGCGGCCATGGCTGCAACCGTCATGGCAACGCCCAGCTTTGCCGTGCCCACCGGTGCCGAAATCGAACAACGCATCGACCCCAGACCAGCCCTGGCAAAGCCCGCCCCCGCAACGCAGATCCACCGCGCGGGCGACACTATCAGCATTCACATCGCGCCGCCTCCCGGCACCGACGAAGAAACTATCGCCCGCCTGGTCATGCGAGAATTGAACCGCAGAGACAACGAACGGCGCGCCGATTTGCACGACGGGGTAGACTACTGATGCAGCTTGGAATGGTCATGATGGCTCTTGGAATATTCCGCTTTGGAATTTCGAGCGGTTCCTACCAAAACTTCTCCCGCTCAGCGTCCTACAGGTGGGGCAAGGTCAACCGCATTGGTCGCGCGCCGGCTCTCCAGTTTACCGGTCCAGATGCCGAGACCATCAAACTTGATGGCGTCATTTACCCCCACTTTAAGGGCGGTTTAAGACAGGTTGAATTGATGCGTCTACCCGCCAAAGTGGCCAAACCCATGATGATGGTGGACGGCCTCGGCTGGGTCTGGGACCGCTGGGTGATTGACCAGGTGGAAGAGCGCAAAAGCGTATTCCTGAGAGATGGTGCCCCCCGCAAGATCGAATTCACCCTGTCCCTGAAATCCTACGGCAAAGACAACGGCGTCTTGTCGTCCTTCCTTGGGGGGCTGTGATGACCACTTACCGCACCACCGACGGCGATATGGTCGATGAAATCTGCAAAGCCCACTACGGCGACGAGAGCATGACCGTGGCCGTTTACGAGGCTAATCCGGGTCTCGCCGAGCGCGGGTCGATCCTTCCAAAAGGTTTGAAAATCACCCTCCCCGAAAAAGCGCCGGCACCCGTGCGCCAACCTGTTCGGCTGTGGGGTAGGTCATGAAAGTTGCCTTCCAAATCATCGCCGATGGCGAAGACGTCACCGCAAATTTTGCCGACCGGCTCATTGGTCTGACCGTCGTTGACGAAGCGGGCAACAAGTCGGACCGGGCAGACATCCAGGTAGACGACCGGGACTATGCCGTGGCTCTTCCAGAGACCGGGGCAAAGCTGAAAATCTCGCTCGGGTTCAAAGGGGATCTGGTCGAAATCGGTCATTTCGTGGTGGATGAAATAGGCGGCACCATGGCCCCGGACACATTGTCGATCGGGGCGAAGGCTGCGGACATGCTCGGCGGCATTCGCGCCCGCAAATCGCGCGCCTGGCACGACCTCTCGGTGCAAGATATCGTCCAGAAGATCGCTGCCGAACATGGGTTGAAACCCGTCATCAGCGAAAGCCTGAAGGCGCAGAAGTTCGCCTACCTCGCGCAGACGACTGAGAGCGATTTGAACTTCCTAACCCGCATTGCCAAGGACCTGGACGCCGTTGCAAAGCCAGCGGGCGGTGCACTGGTGGTTGCCAAGCGCGGCGAGAACAAGGCGGCTGATGGCTCTGAACTCCCTGTTTTTCAGGTGGATAAATCCCAAATTTCAGAAGGCAGTTGGCAAATCAACGGGCGCGGAAAATATCGCTGCGTAATTGTTGAGTGGACCGATAGAGACACCGCCCAGGTGCAGATCTGCAAAGCCGGTGAAGGCGATCCACAGCTTAAAGTCCGGCACCGCTATCCAAATCGGGCCGAAGCCCAGCGGGCAGCAGACGCCGCCCTGGAACATGGCGGCCGGGCCAGCGGAAAAATTGACATTCGCTTGGGCGGCTTCTGGGGCGACCTGATGGCCGAGGCCAAGGTCAATCTCACCGGCATCAAACCCGAACTTGCAGGCGAATGGCTAATCACCAACGTCACCCACCGCCTCGGCAGTACATTGACCACCAGTTTCAAAGCCGAGCGCGACAATGAGAAAGCGAAAGAGGCGCTATGACTAATCTACAAAATGCCATCCGTTCTACTGCGCCGGGATACAGGCACCGTGCCAAATTCATCTTGTTCAAACCGAAACCCCGATTTGCACACCGGGCATTCACGAAAACCGGAGTGTCCTTGCAGGATCGATTTGCGTTTGCCCTCAACGCATGTCGGGCAAAGAAAATGCAAGGGTTCTTTGCCCTCTGCATTCTGACACAAGCGATACACCAGCGCACCGGTTGGGGTTTCCCAAAGCTCGTAGCTGTCAAGATCGGATCGGAAACTCTGAAGCTGAGCGAGCTCTGCCTGAAGCGCCAAAACCAAGAGCTTCAACTCCGCATTCGTGACCTTCGCATTTGCTACTTGTTCACTGAGCTCGCCCAAAGCGAGTTTGACCTCAGAATCTGCACCCGTCTCAGAAGACTTGAAAAGGCTCTTTACCTTATCGAGACCGGTCGCGATTTTTCCAGTTGCCTGCCCGGCCTCTCCGGTCAGCCTCACTATTTGACCGAAACTATCGAAGTCGAATTCCAAAACTATCTCCAGTGCAATCATAAAATCAGTCAGTACCGCCAGCACACTACAACTGATTTCCAATGACGCCTCCCGGTCACGGGAGGTTAAAGGGTGCTGAAACACCCCTTAACACGGGTCCAAATTCTGACAATGACCCCGCCGACCAGCATAACTTCATGGCCGCTCCCTGTCCTCGAGGACAGAAAGCACCGAAAAACTGAGTGACAAAGCACTTCGAAATACATCAACCTTATCAGGGACTGAGAAAGGCAAAACATGTTTGAGGAAATGGAAAAAATTCTAAATCTAGAAGCTAGCGCATTGGTGACGGTGGCAGTTGGATACTTGGGGTTTCGAGTGGCCTATGCCGAGCGTGCCAATCCCGAGAATACCGCTCAGACCATCTTCCTCAGTATCTGTTTTGCCGCGTTCTTTCAGGTAAGCCTGTCCATGGCAGCAATAGCCTTTTCTGGGGATACCCCACCAGTTTTCCATCAGGTGTCAGCAGCAAGTGCGACCTTGATAGCATCGGTCTTGTGGCGACGAGTTGGAATGAAACAATATGCGCGGTTTTGGCTTGGCACTGGTGGCACCCATCTAGATGGGCTCTCCACTGTTCTTGACACCATACGGACCGATACAGAGTTCAAACCGACTTCTTTGCTCGTGTCTGTAGATGACGGCCCAATCCTTTACTGCGATGACCTGCAGCGCTTTAAGAAGCACCCCTTCGGGCCTTGTCTGATCGGCGGGGATGGCTCAATCGCGCTCTATGTAACTCATACTCAGCCTTCCGGCGTGGATGAATGGGAGGAGACTGAAGAGCATGCTCAAAACCAAATAACTGTTATTCCCGCCGACAGGGTGAAACTGATCGAAACTCGTGTAGGAAAGTAGCTACTTTTTCGGTTTCGGTGGTGGTGGCCGCTGGCCTGTTTCCCCAGGAGAAGGTCTGGTAGAACTCCAAGGTATCGGTCCCACCCCTGTTGTTATGATTGTGGAGCCCGCCGCAGGCTGAGCGGAATTAATAGAGATCGCTTCACCTGAGCTAGGGCTCTGCTTTTTTTCAGTCATATGACACCTCATTGTTCAACCTGTGCAATCTTGAACAACAACTTTCGATTCTGGAAGTCAAAGCCAAGCTTACCACGTAGAAACCGTCTATTCTAACGACCAGTTCTTTGAAAAGTGCGGACTTCCCCAACCGAGAATTCATATTCACTTGGACAATATCAGCATTCCCTGTCAACTTTCAGGTGGACAATCAAAAGTAGTTTTGGAAGGACCTCTTTATGAATGGCATTTACGCAGTGTACTACACTGGAGTTTCAGGCATGGGGAATGGAGTCATCGTTTTGCTCGATGGTGTAGTCTCCGGTGCTGACGTTGCGGGGGGAATATATGACGGAACGTTCTCTTCTATAGAAAACGGAAAAATCTCAATCGAAGTCAATTTTACTGTTCCTGCTGGTGCTACTCTTGTCACAGGGCAAACCCTTCCAAACGCGCTCACTCAGCAGATTTCAGCGCACCTCGAACAGACGTTCGCAAACGGGAATCCAGTGCGGTTGGAAACACAGATGGGCCCCGTCAACGCGATTTTTAAGAAACTTCGGTCCCTGTGATGATTGATGCACCTGTGTTGCTAGGGGTCGTGACCGCCGTTGCTGCGATTGCTGGTCCTGCTATTGCTGTTTGGATTACCCGCCGATCAGACGAAAGAAAGGAAATTCAAGCCCGTCGGATGGATATCTTTCGAACTTTGATGCGGACAAGAAAGATGCCTATTCACGTAGACCACGTCGGGGCTCTCAACCTGGTGGAAGTGGAATTCGCTGATGATGAGAAAGTGATTGGAGCCTGGAGAAACTATCTAAGAAACTTGGGCGAATGTCTTGAGCCAAGTTCCGGAGCTGCTGCAGAGACGGAATTTCTCCAGCGGCGAGAGGCGCTCTTAACAAAACTGATCCATGAGGTATCTCAAGTCCTCAAGTTCAAAGTAGAACAGCTAGATATTCTCGAAGGCAACTACATACCTCAGGGATGGAACGACGAAGATTGGGAGCAACGCGCTGTACGAAAAGCACTGCTCGAAGTTCTCAGCAGTCGTCGCCCGGTGAAAATCCAGTCTTTCACACCAAACGAACAATCTGGCCCATACCCACCTGCGCCAGAGGTGAACCCATCTACACCTTAGCAATAGCCGAACCCATTTCATCATTCATTGCAGGCAAACTTTATCAAATCGGCTGAAACTTCGGGTTTGGTCGGTGACATTCCACCCCGTCATGCAGGGTTTTGAACCAAACATATCAATGGAGAACGTGCCCATGTGGCGCTCTTTCCTACCGGAAGTCGACGCCGTTCTGAGCGCAGCGCTCAGACCCGAATGCTGGGAGGCCTTGAAAGATACCTCTGATGAGCTGGACGCCGAGCACCTTCAAAAGCCTTCAAACACCCTTTAAAGACCTCCGCCGCCCGACGATTTAAACGGTTTGGGCGGCGAATTTTTGGAGTTTGAAACGGGAAGTGTCCCAAACCTCCCTCGCCGCCTCAAACCAGCCGCGCGGCTATGGGCTGGTCAAAGGCTCGATTTGGGGCTAGAAAACAGGGAATTCGCCATAATGTTTTGCTGCAACGGGAAGTGTCCCGTACTGCAACGCGAAGTGTCCCGCTACAACCCGCTACAGTCCCGCTACAACAGCCAGCAAATCCCCGCCAGACGGAGATTTGCCATTTCAGATTAGCAAGTTTGCGAAACCAAGGAAAACTTGCTGCAAAACCCAATTTAATATAGACTTTGCAAAACTTTGCAGCCATTCTTGGCCGTAGGGTGCAAATTTATTGCGTCTCTGTGACGCGGGGTCACTATGATTACTTGCTCCGACGGCGGGCTTGCGCCTAACTCGTTTCAATACAAAACGCGTGGAGGACGCCGATGTCGTATAAAGAGACCTATGCCCAGTGGAAAGCCGACCCAGAAGCCTTTTGGATGCAGGCAGCCAAAGCCATTGATTGGGATACCCCCCCAAGCAAGGCGTTGACAACCAAGGGCGAGGGGCTTTTTGAATGGTTTGCCGATGCCAAGGTCAACACCTGCTACAATGCGGTGGACCGCCATGTAGAAGCCGGGCGGGGCGAGCAGACGGCGATCATCTATGACAGCCCGATCACCCATACCAAGCGCGAAATTTCATATGTGGAGCTACGCAACCGCGTGGCAAATCTGGCCGGTGCCCTGCGTGCAAAGGGCATCGAAAAGGGTGATCGCGTCATCATCTATATGCCGATGATCCCCGAAGCGCTGGAGGCCATGCTCGCCTGTGCCCGTATCGGTGCGGTGCACTCGGTGGTCTTTGGCGGCTTTGCGGCCAATGAACTGGCAGTGCGCATTGATGATGCCACCCCGAAGGCCATCATCGCCGCCTCTTGCGGGGTAGAGCCGGGCCGCGTGGTGCATTACAAGCCACTGCTGGACGGCGCCATTGATCTGGCGACGCATAAACCGGATTTCTGCGTTATCCTGCAGCGCGAACAGGAAGTGGCGCAGCTGGTTGAAGGCCGGGATTTCAACTGGCATGGCTTTCAATACGGGGTCGAACCCGCCGAATGCGTCCCGGTTGAGGGAAATCACCCCTCATATATTCTTTATACCTCTGGCACGACGGGGCAGCCCAAGGGGGTTATTCGCCATACCGCAGGCCAGTTGGTGGCGCTCAACTGGACAATGAAGAACATCTACAACGTCGATCCCGGCGATGTGTTCTGGGCCGCCTCGGATGTGGGCTGGGTCGTGGGCCACAGCTACATCTGCTATGGTCCGCTGATCCACGGCAACACCACCGTTGTGTTTGAAGGCAAGCCAATCGGCACCCCGGATGCCGGTACTTTCTGGCGGGTGATTTCCGAACACAAGGTCAAGAGCTTCTTTACCGCGCCCACCGCCTTTCGCGCGGTGAAGCGGGAAGACCCCAAGGGCGAGTTCGTCGGAAAATACGATCTGAGCTGCCTGGAACAGGTCTATCTGGCAGGCGAGCGCGCCGATCCCGATACCATCACCTGGGCGCAAAACCAGCTTAAGGTGCCGGTGATCGACCACTGGTGGCAAACCGAAACCGGCTGGGCGATTGCCGCCAACCCGCTTGGCATTGAAGAACTGCCAACCAAACTGGGCTCGCCCGCGGTGCCGATGCCCGGCTATGAGGTCGATATTCTGGATGAAGGCGGCCACCCCGTCGCCGCCGGAGAACTGGGCGCCATCGCCATCAAACTCCCCCTGCCCCCCGGCACCCTGCCCAGCCTGTGGAACGCCGAGGCGCGCTTTCGAAAGAGCTACATGACCACCTTCCCCGGTTATTATGAAACGGGGGACGCGGGCATGAAGGACGAAGACGGATATCTCTACATCATGGCGCGTACCGATGACGTGATCAACGTGGCTGGCCATCGCCTGTCAACCGGCGCGATGGAAGAGGTTTTGGCAAGCCACCCGGATGTGGCGGAATGCGCGGTGATTGGCGTGGCCGATGCGCTCAAGGGGCAAATGCCGCTGGGCTTTCTCTGCCTGAACGCAGGGGTCAACCGCGATCCGGATGAGATCACCGCCGAGGTGGTCAAACAGGTGCGCGACACGATTGGCCCGGTGGCGGCCTTCAAGACGGCGGTGATTGTCGACCGCCTGCCCAAGACCCGGTCCGGTAAAATCCTGCGCGGCACCATGGTGAATATCGCCGATGGCACCGCCTGGAAAATGCCCGCAACCATTGATGACCCGGTGATTCTCGATGAAATCACCGAAGCGCTGCAAAGCCTTGGCTTTGCCAAAACCTAGCGCCAGATCCGTGGCCTTTTTTGGGGGGCGGCAACGCCCCCTGACCGCCCCGCAAGCACCGCCACGGCCATGCAGTGGCCGCATGTCGCACAACAGAAGCGAAAACCAGGCAACAGCCGAAAAATCTAACCAACCCGCCCGAACTTTGGGCGGGTTTCCCTTGCAACCGAATTGTGCCGCTCTACCCTGCCGGGCAGGAGATAAGCATTATGAAAACAGACGATATCTGGCGCCTTAGCGCCACCGAACTTTCCACCCTGACACGCGCCGGTGACCTCTCGGCAGAGTCCGCTGTGCAGGCCTCGATTGACCGCATGCAGGCGGTGAACCCCGCGCTGAACGCGGTGGTGGAAGATCTGAGCGCCGAGGCCCTGACCCGGGCCCGTGATCTGGACAAGGCCCGCGCCGCCGGCGCCACGCCGGGGCCCTTGCAGGGGGTGCCCGTGACCATCAAGATCAACGTTGATCAAGCAGGCCATGCCACCTCAAACGGGGTGGTGGCGCTGAAGGATCTGATCGCCCCCGACGATGCGCCGGTGGTGGCAAACCTGCAAAAAGCCGGAGCGGTGGTGATTGGCCGCACCAACACACCCGAGTTTTCCTTTCGCGCGGACACCGACAACCCACTGCATGGCCGCACCCATAACCCCTGGGGTAAACATATCTCTGCTGGCGGTTCTTCTGGCGGCGCGGGTGCCGGTGTCATGGCAGGCATTGGCGCGCTAGCGCATGGCAATGACATTGGTGGCTCGCTACGCTTTCCGGCGGCCGCAAATGGTGCGGTGACGGTAAAACCCGGCCTGGGGCGCGTGCCCGCCTGGAACCCCAGCCAAAAAGCCGAACGCGGTATCCTGGCGCAATCCATGTCGGTGCAGGGTCTGATCACCCGCTCAGCGGCAGATCTACATCTGGCGATGCCCAGCCTGATTGCCCCCGATCACCGCGATCCCTTTCATGTGCCCCTGCCCTGGCGCGGCGCGGCGCTGGACGGCCCGATCAAGGTTGCCTTTACCCGCAACACCTATGGCTATGATCTGCACCCCGAAGTCAATCTGGCGCTGGAAACCGCCCGCGATGCGCTGGCAGATGCAGGCTATGTGGTGGAAGAGGTCGAGACACCGGATGTCTTTGATGCTGGCCGCACCGGTTATCGCGCCTTGATGGGCGAAGTCTACGCCATGATGAAGCAAGATATTGACGCTGCCGGGTCTGACACCGTACGCCAGATTTTTGACGTCTATTTTCAGGAATTCCCGCCCTTTGCCGGAACGGAGTTGCTTCAGATGATGGCCAAACGCAGCCACTACGCCCGCGAATGGGCGCAGTTCATGCAAGTCTACCCGCTGGTGCTGACGCCGTTTTTGCCGCAGCCGTTCTTCAAACCTGATCGCGACACCGAAGGTGCCGAGGGCGTGCATGAAGTGCTGGGCTGTGCGGTCTATTCCTACGCGATGAATTACCTTGGCCTGCCGGCCGGCTGTGTGCCTGCACGACTGGCGCCCCTGGCAACCGGTCCGCAGCCGATCAATGTTCAGATTGTGGCCCGGCGCTGGCGCGAAGACATGGCGGTTGATGCCTGCGCCGAAATCGAACAGCGGGTTGGCCGCTTTAGCCCACAACTGTGGGATCAGATGTCCTAGGCGCCATTGCAGCCGCCAGTGGTGAACCCAACGGTTTTCCGATCACCGGCGGCGCTGTAGGGGCCGCAGGACGGCGTAAACAAAAGAAGACCGGGAGAAGGGTTGCCCCCTCTCCCGGCTCCTTTCAGACCATGAAAACTAGCTGACACACGACTGCCTTCCGCCAAAGGGCCAAAATTGTCGCGCACTACACAGGCAGGCTCCATCCGGAAGACTAGAAATGATCACACAAACTTTGACCTGCCATAGGATCAGAGTGCCTTAGAGACAGGCGACAAGACCAGCCCCATCACGGAAACGTGATCGTATATCGCGCGCACCTGCGCCAAAGAGCAGCCCGGCCAGGCAACACCCTCTTCTAGGTAAACTGCTCTGAAATCAGGCGCTCTTCCAACCCATGGCCAGGATCAAACAGAATCTTGTGACGAATGCTGCGCTCGGTCTGGATTTCAACCCACTGGATATCGGGGCAGGAAATGGAATCCGCATCGGCCATCACCGGACGTTTATCTGCCTCCAGCACATCAAAGCGCACGGTGGCACTGCTGGGCAACAGCGCGCCCTGCCAGCGGCGGGGGCGAAAGGCGGCTATCGCTGTCAGCGCCAAAACATCCGACCCAATTGGCAGGATCGGCCCATGGGCAGAATAGTTATAGGCGGTGGATCCCGCCGGGGTCGAGACCAGCGCCCCGTCGCAGACCAGCTCTGACAGTCTTTGCCGCCCATCCACCGATATTTTCAGCCGCGCCGCCTGCGGACCTGCCCGCAGCAGCGAGACCTCATTGATCGCCAAGGCCTTATGGACGGCACCATCCCTGCCCATGGCTGTCATCGACAGCGGATTGATTATCTCTTCATTGGCGGCCTCTAGCCGGGCGATCAAACCGTCCTCATGGTATTCATTCATCAAGAAACCAACGGTGCCCCGGTTCATGCCATAGACCGGCGCCGCCAGATCGACCATCTCGTGCAGGGTTTTCAGCATGAAGCCATCCCCGCCAAGCGCCACAATCACATCGGCCTCTGTGGCCTCTACCGTACCATGCCGTTTGACCAAGGCATCACGGGCCAATTGCGCCACCGGGGCATCACTGGCCAAAAAGGCGATTCTCATTGTCTCTAAACCCTGTTTCCGGTGTGAGCCATTTTATTCCGAAACAAGCACAGCTGAACCACAAAGACCAGTGTTGCCGCTCTATGTTCGATTATTGCCGCTTTACAGCCTTTAAGATCTGTGATGTTTCCGATAGGAAATCTCACAGATTACCCAACCCTGCCACCTCCTACTTAGCGGAGCCACCATGACAGCGACCACCCGTGATCCCGGTTTCTTCACCGAAGCCCTCTCTGATCGTGACCCAGAACTCTTTGGCGCAATTACCGACGAGCTGCACCGCCAGCGCGACGAGATCGAACTGATTGCCTCCGAGAACATCGTCTCTGCCGCGGTGATGGAAGCGCAGGGCTCTGTGCTCACCAACAAATACGCCGAGGGCTATCCTGGCCGTCGTTACTATGGCGGTTGCCAGCACGTTGACGTGGCTGAAAACCTGGCCATCGACCGCGCCAAGCAGCTGTTTGGCTGTGAGTTTGCCAATGTGCAGCCCAACTCTGGCAGCCAGGCCAACCAGGGTGTGTTTCAGGCGCTGATCCAGCCCGGCGACACCATCCTTGGCATGGACCTCTCTGCCGGCGGTCACCTGACCCATGGCGCGCGGCCCAACCAGTCCGGCAAATGGTTCAACGCGATCCACTATGGCGTGCGCGAAGACAACAACCTGATCGATTATGACCAGATCCAGGCGCTGGCGACCGAACACCAGCCCAAGCTGATCATCGCCGGTGGCTCTGCCATCCCACGTCAGATTGATTTTGCCAAGTTCCGTGAAATCGCCGATTCCGTTGGCGCCTATTTCATGGTCGACATGGCCCATATCGCTGGCCTGATTGCTGCGGGTGAACACCCTTCGCCCTTCCCACATGCGCATGTGGCCACCACCACAACGCACAAAACCCTGCGCGGCCCCCGTGGCGGCATGATCGTGACCAACGATGAAGCCATCGCAAAGAAGGTCAACTCGGCAATCTTCCCCGGTATCCAGGGTGGTCCGCTGATGCATGTGATCGCAGGCAAGGCGGTTGCCTTTGGCGAAGCGCTGCGTCCCGAATTCAAAGAGTATCAAAAGCAGGTGCGCGCCAATGCGGTTGCCCTGGCGGATGAGCTGATCAAAGGCGGTCTTGATATCGTCACTGGCGGCACCGACACCCATGTAATGCTGGTGGATCTGCGTCCCAAAGGCGTGACCGGCAATATCGTCGACAAAGCCCTTGGCCGCGCCCATATCACCACCAACAAAAACGGCATCCCCTTTGACCCGGAAAAACCCACGGTCACTTCCGGAATCCGTCTGGGGACCCCTGCGGGCACCACCCGTGGCTTTGGCGAGGCTGAGTTCCGCGAAATCGCGCAGCTGATTGTCGAAGTGGTTGATGGGCTGGCTGCCAATGGCGAAGAAAACAACGCAGAGGTAGAGGCCGCAGTACGCGGTAAGGTTTCAGCCCTTTGTGAAAAATTCCCTCTGTATCCAAACCTCTAAGGCTGGATCTTAACAAGAACAGAGCCGTCGCCGACACCCCGGCGGCGGCTTTTGCACATCTGTTTTGCCAGTGTTGTGGCCAATGTTGTGGCCCGCATATGGCAGACCGCTTGGCTCCTTCGAATAGAGGGCGCAGCACTGGCCGCATCTATCATCACTGGGTCCAGAACCTAGATAAAGCCACGCCAGCGCAGGACCACAACCAGCAGCACAAAGATCACCAAGAGCGAAAACACCATACCGCCCAGCATCTCTAGCAGGCGTCCCTTGCGTCGATCAGCGATATCAATGGATTTCAGGTGTTTCTTCACTTCGCGCGCGGCCTTTCGCAGGGACTCTTCGTCTTGGATCTGGCGCAGTTTTGGATGTTCCAACAGCGGCAGCGCCTCTGCCAGGCGCATCCCCTGTTTGTAAATCCGACGCGGCAGGCGACGGCGCGCCTTGGCCAGGGCCCCTGCCAGATCGCCAGAGGCCTCGGCACGAAGGTTCAGCAGGTCTTGCACCTCTTTGATATCGGCAAAGATGTCCTGGGCCATGGCTGTGCTCCGCGCTGCGGGGCCACGATGATTTTGCGCCCCAAAAATGTCCTCCCCCCTAGTTAGCGCAAGGGCAGCGCTGTCTCAATGGGGCTGGCGTCGCAAAGCGCGGAGCGCTATCACTGCGCCCATGCTGAACTACATTTTACATGGCCAAGCCACCGAGAAACCGCCCCTGCTGATTGCCCATGGGCTTTATGGCTCTGCCCGCAACTGGGGGGTGATCTGCAAACGGTTGGCAGATGAACGCCAGGTGGTGGCGGTTGATCTGCGCAACCACGGTCAAAGCGTCTGGACCCAAACCCACAGCTACCCCGAGATGGCAGAAGATCTGGCAGAGGTCATCGCACAGTTTGGTGGCCAGATGGATGTGATCGGCCATTCCATGGGGGGCAAGACGGCAATGATGCTGGCCCTGAACCACCCGGCCATGGTGCATCGCCTGATCATCGCCGATATCGCCCCGGTGCCCTATAGCCACAGCCAGATCCAATTCATCGAGGCCATGCGCGCGGTGGATTTCTCGCGGGTAGAGCGCCGCCCAGATGCCGAGGCGCAGCTGGCCGCCGCCGGGGTGGAACCCGCCTTGCAGAGCTTCTTTACCCAATCACTAGACATTGCGAACAAAGGCTGGCGTCTGAACCTGGACACCCTGGCCCGGCACATGCCGGATATCATGTCATTTCCACAGACCGAGGCCCAGTGGACGGGGCCGGTGCTGTTTCTATCAGGGGCCTTGTCTGACTATGTGCGCCGCGAAGACCGCGACACTACCCTGGCCCGGTTTCCCAATGCACGTTTTGCCAAAATTCCCGGCGCGGGCCATTGGCTACATGCAGAAAAGCCGCGCGAATTTGAGGCTAACGCGCGTGCCTTTCTGAACGCCTGACAAAACAGTGCCGGATAAGAAAAGGTCGACTGGGCGACTGCCCAGCAGGCCGCTAGCTATGGGCCGCATCCTGATATAGCTGGCGCGCCACCAACCAAGCGACCGGCAGCCCCAACAGTGCCCCCAGCGCTGCGGCGGTCAGGATTGCTTGGACAGAAACAAATCCAGCAACCAGAACGGCAATAACGCCCGCCCCGGCCAGACTGCTGCCAATGAGAGAATACAAAATGGATGCAAGGCGTAGCATGTGAACCTCCTTTAAGGTCAAGGCATATGTATTGCGCCCTATTTAAAGGCACGGGGCCCTTGCCACTTTGATCAGTATCATCCCGCCGCCAAGAAACCGTCACCAGGATAAACGCCGCAACTCATCGGCAACACAGCCAGGTGCTGCGCCATTTACCACATGGATATCAGCACAGTTTCTGTTAAGGGGTACCAAACCTACCCAGCCAGAGCCACCATGAGGCCCCTTTGAAAAATCTTGATGAAAGCCTGCTGACGGGGCTGCCCCCCTTTCGTCTTTTGCAGCGCGCAGAGATCCGCGAAATTCTGGATCAGGCCACAAGCAAACGGATCGAGGTCGGGGCCGAAGTGTTTCATGAGGGCCACGATGCAGAACGGTTCTACCTACTGCTGGACGGCTTTATCCGGGTGATCAAGAACACGCCGACGGGCGAGCAAATCATCGCGCTGCATATTGCGCCCGGGCAGCTGTTCGGGATTGCCCCCGCGCTTAGCCGTACCACCTATCCGGCAACCGCCGTCGCCGCAGCGGAATCCATCGCCCTGTCATGGCCCGTCCGCCTGTGGGATAACTTCACCAGTCGCTACAACGGGTTTGCCACCGAAAGCTACAAGACACTGGGGCAACGCTTGGAGGAAATGCAAAGCCGGATCACCGAGCTGGCGACACAGGCCGTTGAACAAAGAATTGCAGTCGCTTTGCTGCGCTTGGTCAACCAGTCCGGACGCAAGACCGATCAGGGGCTAGAGATCGCCTTTCCGATCACCCGTCTGAATATTTCGGAAATGACCGGAACAACCCTGCATACGGTCAGCCGCCTGCTGTCCGCTTGGGAGCGTGACGGCGTGGTCAAATCCACCCGCAAGCATATTGTTGTGACCGCCCCGCATCAGCTGATGCTGTTGAGCAAGCCTAAAGGCTAGGCGCCTGTGGCGACTGCGAACAAATGCCCGCCCCCTGCGCATCCCCCATGGTCAGCCGCCTTTCTGGCTGATCTTCTGGCGCAGTTCAGCCCGAAACTCGTCTTCATCCAGGCCGTATTCCTCGCAGGCGTCGATTACCGTGTGAAACGGGGCGATTGGACAGCCCGGGCACAGCATGTTGCGCGCGAGAAACAAATCCACCACATCTGGCCAGTTCGTAAATAGCGCAGAAAGCGGCAGATCCGGGTTTTCCGGATCATGGTCGGCCATGGGCAGATCCTCCTTTTGATGCATTCTGCACTCAAGAACAGATCCAAACTTTGCGCTGGCACAACATTCGACAGGCGCAGCCTTTTATTCATCAGACATCCGCAACTGTACTCAGGACCGCGACATGTCAGAGATACTCACCAAATCGCGGGCCAGGAATGTGTTCTACGGAGGCTCTTTGTTCTTCGTCGTCGTATTCGTGGCCATGACCGTGCATAGCCATCGCTATATCGTCGAAACCTCCACCGCAGGAATGCCACTCACGGACGAGGTGCGCCTCGGCAAACACGTCTGGGAACGTGCCTCCTGTATTAACTGCCACACCCTGCATGGCGAAGGCGCCTATTTCGCGCCGGAAGTGGGCAATGTGATGACCCGCTGGGGCGTTCAGGACGACCCGGAAGGCGCCTATGAAATGCTTGATGGCTGGATGCAAGCCCAGCCCTCCGGCATCGAGGGACGCCGCCAGATGCCCCATTTCGACATCACCGAAGAGGAGATGCGCGGGCTCGCAGAATTCCTGCGGTGGGCCGATCAGACAGACACCCAGGGCTGGCCGCCCAATGATGCGGGCTAAGGGAGAAATAATATGAAATATCAATCACAAAAAGTGGCCTACGCCTATTTTCTCGTGGCAATGGGCCTGTTCGCCATTCAGGTTCTGGGCGGGTTGCTGGCCGGGTGGATCTATGTGTCGCCCAACACGCTAAGCGAGCTATTACCCTTTAATGTTGTGCGTATGCTGCACACCAATGCCCTTATCGTCTGGCTTCTGCTCGGCTTCTTTGGCGCCGCCTATTATCTAGTGCCAGAAGAAAGCGAGCGGGAACTCTTCTCGGTCAAACTGGCCTATATCCAGCTTGCGATCCTGGTCGTCGGCACCCTGGGCGCGGTTGTTTCCTACCTTGTAGGGATCCACGGTGGCCGCGAGTTCCTGGAGCAGCCGCTCTGGGTAAAATTCGGCATTCTGGTCGCCGCGGTGATTTTCCTCGTGAATATCTCGATGACCGTGCTGGCCGGGCGCAAGACCGCGATCACCAATATCCTGTTGATGGGTCTGTGGCTCTTGTCCCTGTTGTGGATCTTTGCCTTCATCAACCCCGACAACCTGTCCCTTGATAAAATGTACTGGTGGTTTGTCGTTCACCTCTGGGTAGAGGCTACCTGGGAACTGGTGATGGCGGCAATCCTTGGCTATCTGATGCTGAAGATGACCGGCGTTGACCGCGAGGTGGTGGAAAAATGGCTCTATGTCATCGTTGCCACCGCGCTGTTCTCCGGCATCCTTGGCACTGGCCACCACTTCTTGTGGATTGGCACCCCCGGCTACTGGCAGTGGGTTGGTTCCATCTTCTCGACCTTTGAGGTAATTCCGTTCTTCGCCATGATGAGCTTTGCCTTTGTCATGGTCTGGAAGGGCCGCAAGAACCACCCCAACAAGGCTGCGCTGCTGTGGTCGCTCGGGGCCTCTACCGTGGCCTTCTTTGGGGCCGGCGTCTGGGGCTTTTTGCACACATTGCACGGGGTGAACTTTTATACCCACGGCACCCAGATCACCGCCGCCCACGGGCACCTGGCCTTCTATGGTGCCTATGTGGCGATGAACCTGGCGATGTTCTCTTATGCGATGCCGCAGCTGCGGGGCCGCGATCCCTATAATCAGGTGCTGAACATGGCCTCTTTCTGGCTGATGACCGGCGGCATGGCCTTCATGACCTTCGTGCTTACCTTTGCCGGCACCATCCAGACCCATATGCAGCGCATTGTCGGGGACTATTACATGGATGTGCAGGACCAGCTTGGCCTCTTTTACTTGATGCGCTTTGGCGCCGGTGCTGCGGTGGTGCTGGGGGCATTGCTCTTTATCTACAGCCAGCTGGTGGTCCGGCGTGAAGTCATCACCCCCGGCCCGGTTGCAACCCCAGGAGAATGAGAAAATGAATGCGATCAACACTCCTGCAGTGCCTTTCTATCAGGCCAGCAAAGACGAAATATCGGTCTTTGAAATGGCCCAAGCCAACGGTTTGCCCCTTCTTCTGAAGGGGCCTACCGGCTGCGGCAAAACCCGCTTTGTGGAACATATGGCAGCCCGGCTTGGGCTGCCACTCCACACCGTTGCCTGCCACGATGATCTGTCGGCGGCCGATCTGATCGGGCGCTACCTTCTGAAGGGCGGCGAAACCGTCTGGGTGGATGGCCCGCTGACACGGGCGGTACGGACCGGCGGCATCTGCTATCTGGACGAGGTGATCGAGGCGCGCAAGGATGTGGCCGTGGTGCTGCACCCCTTGACCGATGATCGCCGCCGTCTGGTGATCGACCGCACCGGCGAAGAGCTGGTGGCGCCCAAATCCTTTATGCTGGTGGCCAGCTACAACCCCGGCTATCAGAACATCCTGAAAAAGCTGAAACCCTCCACCCGGCAACGCTTTCTCTCCATCGGCTTCGATTTCCCCGAGCCAGGTCTGGAAACCGCTGTGGTTGCGGCCGAAAGCGGTCTAGACGAAGGCCGCTCTGCCGCGTTGGTACGGTTGGCGGGCCATATCCGCAAACTTTCGGGCATGGATCTGGAGGAAGGCGTATCGACCCGCCTGCTGATTTATGCAGCCACGCTGATCGCCAAGGGCATGAGCGTGGATCAGGCGCTGGAGGCTGCGATCATTGCACCGCTCAGCGACGAGGACGACGTCTGTCAAGCGCTGCGCGATCTGGCAGCATCGGTTTACGGGTGACATCATGATACATGCGCGCGACCTTCTTGAACCCGAAGAAACCGTGGGAAACCTGTGGCATGACATTTCCACACGTATTGGCGCCGATGGCGCCAATACTGGCGAAGCGGTGTCCTACGATGAGGTCCGAAGCAGTGTCGCCACCCTGTTCCGCGCGCTTGGCGGCCGCAGCGGTGTCGAAATCCAGGAAGCGCCAGCCACTGCGATGGAACACCGCCCGGACCTTCTGCGCCGCCTCGGCACCCCCCGCGAAACCGGCTATCGCGCCAGTTTTGACGGCGAGCGGTTGCGTCTGCCTCCGGTGATGGCCGCCTTTCCCAGCCGCGCGCTCAACCGTCAGGCCTATTTATGGCTGGCCGCCATGGCCGCGCATATCGACCTGCCACAGCCCAACCTGCCCCCCTATCAGGCAGATCAGGCAGAAATCACCGCCAATGCACAGGCCGCCGACCGCGCCTTTGCCGCCTGCCCGGGGCTGCGCCAGGGCTATGGCACCCTATCAGCCCATATTACCGCCAATCGCAAGCGCAGCGGTCTGCCCCGGTTCGAGGCACAGATCGAGCGCCGGATTCTGGATCAGCTCGGCGCGCCCTACGCGCCAGTTTCCCCCTGCACCAACGCCGCACCGCGCGGCTATCTCAGCTATCTGGCGGTGCCGATCTGGCTACGCCTGCCTGCCTGCGGCAACAGCCGCCCCCCTGCCCCCGATGCCGAGGAAAGCGAGGCCCCAAGTCTGGCCATGGCCACCCGCAAGGCCGGCCAGCGCGAAGACCGCGAACAGGCCAACCGCAAGGACAGCTTTATCATTCACCGCTTTGAATCCATCCTGTCCTGGGCCGAAAGCCTGAACATCAACCGCATGGTCGATGACGACGACAATGAACACGCCGAAAAGGCCGCCGAAGATCAGGACAGCATCACCCTGTCGCAGCATATGAAGCGGGCTGCCTCGCGGCTGCGGATCTCGCTGGATCTGTCACCGCAGGACGCCGAACACGAACGGCTGGCGGATCGCTACACCTACCCCGAATGGAACCACCGCCTAGGCCAGCATATGCCCGATCACACCCGCGTGCTGGAGGTCGAGGCCGAACCGGCGATGGATTTCAGCCCTGATGCGCGACTGGTGGCACGGGTACAGCGCCAGTTTGCGCCCTTGATGCCGAAGCGGGTGATACTGCCCCGGCAGTTGGACGGTGACGATCTGGACCTGGATGCAGTGGTGCAGTCCCGCATTGATCTGTCGATGGGTCAGCAGGGCAGCGACCGTGTCTGGCAGGCCAGCCGCCCGATGGCCCGTGACCTCAGCGTTGCGGTGCTAATGGATTGCTCGCGCTCGACCGAGGCCACCGTGGGGGACCGGCCAGTGATCGACACCGCCCGTGAATCCCTGGCCGCCCTGGCTGCGGGCATCGCCACCGCCGGTGATCGCCTGGGCATCTGGGGCTTTTCCTCGCTGCGCCGCGACCGGGTCTTCCTGACCCGCGCCAAAACCTTTGAACAGCCGATGGACCAAAAGGTCACTGCCCGGATCGGCGGCTTCAAACCCGGCCACTACACCCGGCTGGGCACCGCCATCCGCCATGCTTCGGCCCAGCTGGCCGAGGAAGGCAGCGCCCGCCGCCTGCTGCTGGTGCTGACAGATGGCAAACCCAACGACCTGGACCACTATGAAGGCATTCACGGCATCGAAGACAGCCGCATGGCCGTCCGCGAAGCCCGCGCCCTGGGCCATGCGGTGCATGCGGTAGTGATCGACGCGGATGGCCAGGACTGGTTTGCCCGCATCTTTGGCCGCGCAGGCTTTACCCTGCTGCCCGATCCGGCGCGCCTGCCCAGCGCCCTGCCCGAAATCTATCAATCCCTCACCATGGAGCACTGACATGAGACAGATCCTCTGCACGCTTACATTTTGCTTTGCCCCCCTTGCCGCCCTGGCCGAAGCCTTTGAACGCCCGATCCCGCAGCCCCAGACAGATGTTGCCGAGTTCTGGTTTCTGATGGCCTCAATCCTGTTGATCGCGGCGCTGGTTTCTGTGCATATCGTGTTGAAACGGCGATGACATCCCGCCCCTCTTTCAAGCTGTTCGCCTGTCTCTACCCCTTTGGGGCGGGGGCGGCGGCGGTCAATGTCTTCTTTGCCGCTCTGATCGGCAGTTGGCTGGGATGGGAGGTGCTGACCCCGCAGATAAGCGTGCTGATCGGCGCGTTTCTGGGGGTGCCTGTCACCTGGGTCTTTGCCTGCCATATTAAGAAACTGATGGAGCAAGCAGACAGTAAATGACCGGATGGCAAGAATTCGCCCTGGCGCTTGGCGCTTTTATGCTCAGTCACCTTGTCCCGCGGATCGGCGGCCTGCGTGACCGATTGATACAAGCCATGGGCCGACGGGTGTATTTTGCCCTATACGGAGCCCTGTCGCTGGCGCTGCTAGCCTGGGTCATTGCGGCGGCTGGTCGCGCCCCCTATGTCGCACTTTGGGATCAGGCCGCCTGGACCCGCTGGGCACCGTTTTTGCTAACTCCCGTTGTTTTTGTTCTGACCGCCTGTGGAATCGGCAGCCCGCTGCCAGATAGCCTCGGCGGCAGCCGCAAACGCGCCTTTGATCCGGGTTGGCCCGGATTTGCGGCCATCAGTCGCCATCCGCTGCTGTTGGCGCTGGTGCTCTGGGCCGGGGCACATGTGCTGCCAAATGGCGACCTGGCCCATGTGGTGCTGTTTGGTCTGTTTGCCGCCTTCCCGCTGTTGGCGATCTGGGCCTTTGACCGCCGTGCGATGAAAACCTACAGCGCACAGCAGCTGCAATCCGCACCGATCCTATCGCTGCGGCCCCTGGTGACCCTAGACTGGTGGCGCAGCAATGCCCGCTCTGTGTTGATCCGCGCGGCGATCGGGCTGGTGCTTTGGGTCGGGGCGCTGCATCTGCATGGCCCGGTGATTGGCGTCTGGCCCTTTCCGAATTAGGCCCATCCCAAGCAGACTGTCTCAATCAGGCTGTCCCCATGGGCACTGCTGATGACTTCAAGACCACAGGTAAAACAGCACGGGCAGAGGAAACTCTGCCCGCGCTGTTTTGTCAGATCAATTAGGGACGTCGGCCAGATCAGTCGGCCTTTACCTGATTGGCCTTTTTGCGCGCGGCCCGCCCGGATGCCAGCCAGGGAACCAAACGCCAACACAAGAGCGCAAAGGAAGCGGTCCACAACAGCGCCGCCAGATCCAGCCCGGTCAGGCCAGCAGGCAATTCCACATAGCGCCACAGCCGCCCGATCAAGGCCAGCACCAGCCCGGCGAAGGCCAGGTTCAACACCGGACCAGAAACCAGAGCGCGGCCGGTGTGCCCCATGGTCGCCCGCATCATTACCGCAACGGTCATGCCGCCAATGGCACCAATGCCCCAGATATGCAGCCCCAAATCAGCAGAGAGCAGCCCCATAGCCGCAGCAGCATTGACGATCATCCCCAGCGGGGCAAAGAAAAAGGCGATATGCAGCATGGCCAGAATCGGGTTGTGCCGCGTTGCAAACCCACACCAACGCCCCAGCCGGATAAACTGCAGCAACCCGGCCATGAGGATAAATGCCGCGGCCACTGGCGTCTGCGGCCAGATCACCCAGATGACCAGCGCGGGTGCCGATACCAGCAGGCTTAGCTTGTCAAAGCCACCAAAGGGCGCGGGCAGACGGCTGTGACCCGCCTTGTTCAGCCAGTTGCGGGTAAAGCTGGGCAGGATACGCCCGCCAATCAGCAAGACCAGGAATATCAGCAGCGCAAGGCCAAGGCGGCGTCCGACCGCAGCCTCACCGGTCCAGGCGGTCTCGGCGAAAAAGAACAGATTGGCCAGCGACAAGAGGCTGACGGGAATCAGCACCATCAAATTGCGCCAGTTGCGCCCTGCAATGATTTCGCGGGCAATCAGAATGGCCAGCACGATCAAAAAAGCGCTATCGATCAGCGCAACGCCCCACCAGGGCAGCGGCAGCACGCCAAAGACCGCAAAGCGACCACAGAGCCACAGAACCAGCATCAAGAGCAGCGGCCGCCCCCGTGTTGGCATCCCGCCCGTCCAGTTCGGCACGGCCGTAAACAAAAAACCGGCAATCACCGCAGCGCCGTAGCCAAAGATCATTTCGTGACTGTGCCAATCCACCGGCGCCAGCACGCTATTGAGGGTAAGCTCTCCCTGCCAGATCAGCATCCAGAAGGGGATCGCCACCAGCCCAAAGAGGCAGGCCACCATAAAGAAGGGGCGGAACCCATAGGACAAAAAAGCGGGTCCAGTATAGGGTGTTGGGCGGGACATGTTAAACTCCTGCGATTGCGAATGAAAAAGGCGGCCCCATCATGGCGCCGCCTTTCAGAGCAATGGCCGACAATCCTGTGGCCGTTCCCCGGATTACTGCACTTGGGCAAACAGGTCAGCAAAGGCGCCTTTGGCTTTGCCTTTTTGCTTCACCCCCTCGGCTGCCTCTAGGTTTACGGCTTCGCCAACCTGAATAAGCGCAACCATGCCCATACCATAGTGTGGGGTGCATTTGACGCCATAGACGCCTTCAGCATCTACAGTCATCTCAAAGTCAGCGTTGAACTTGGTTTTGAAGGCCTCCACGCCTTCGGGCAACATCCCCTTGATGCTTTCGACGTTGTGGCCTTTGTCGGTGGCGACAAAATGGATCACATCACCGGGCGCGGCTTTGACGAAGGCAGGTTCAAAGACCATCGCCCCTGCTTCGCCCCGATTGAGCATCTTGACCTCAAAGGTCTCGGCCTGGACCAGGGTGGCCACACAAGCAAAGATCGCGGCGCAACCAATTTTCTTGAACATCTGATTTCCTTTCACGGGTTCGGTCTGTGTTTGTTTGTGCCCCGCTTATCAAATGTTTTGGCATGGCGGTCATTGCTCTGGATCAAACTTCCGACTGAACATCTGCCGGTTTTGCTCTTGCGGCTTTCCATCGCTTGGCCTGCCCCCTTAATGCCGAGTCTCGCGCGGGTGACACTGCCTATCCAGCTGTAATCAGTTCGCCAGAGAATGAAGAAAACCGAAAATAATGCGTCCGTATAATGGGGGCGAAAAAAAAGCGGCGAATACGCCATCAATGTTGTTTCAGATCAACCTTTGAATTTTCTGATCTGCTTATCGTCTGGCCAACAAACACATTAATCAAAGGAGAAGAAGACATGCTTACCAGACGCGCAGCACTTATGGCCGCCGCAGGGGCTGCTGCCCTTCCAGCGTTGATCAAAACCGCCAAAGCAGAAGAAATCATGGATACCTCGGGGGCCGCGGCCGTCGATCTGTCAACCCTGAAGCGGATCAAGCATAAACTTGTCCGTCCCCCCATGGTTCACGCACATGAACAGATCGCACCGGCAGAGCCACGGATCGTCGAATTCGAAATGCAGATTGTCGAAAAGGAAGTCGAGGTCGACAGCGGTGCCCATCTGCAGGCGATGACTTTCAATGGCTCGATCCCTGGCCCGATGATGGTGGTCCATGAAGGCGACTATGTCGAGCTGACGCTTTATAACTCGCCTGAAAACCTGATGCAGCACAACATCGACTTCCACTCTGCGACAGGTGCGCTTGGCGGTGGGTCGCTGACACTGGTGAACCCCGGCGAAAAGACCATCCTGCGTTTCAAGGCAACCCGTCCAGGGACATTTGTCTACCACTGCGCCCCAGGTGGTCCCATGATCCCATGGCACGTTGTCAGCGGCATGTCCGGCTGCATTATGGTTCTGCCCCGCGACGGGCTGAAAGATCACAATGGCAAACCAGTCAGCTATGATCGCGTCTACTACATCGGGGAAAACGACTTCTACATCCCCAAAGATGAAAATGGCGACTACAAGCGCTTTGAAGATGTCGGGGCCAGCTATCCTGACACCCTGGAGGTGATGAACGGCCTGATCCCAAGCCACGTTGTCTTTAACGGCAAGGTTGGCGCGCTGACCGGCGACAATGCGCTGCAAGCTTCGCAGGGTGAAAAGGTGCTCTTCGTACACAGCCAGGCGAACCGCGACAGTCGCCCACACCTGATCGGTGGTCATGGCGACCTCGTCTGGGAAACCGGCAAATTCAACAACACACCGGAACGCGATCTGGAAACCTGGTTCATTCGTGGCGGCTCTGCCGGGGCGGCGCTGTATGAATTCCTGCAGCCGGGCGTCTATGCCTATGTAAACCACAACCTGATCGAAGCGGTAAACCTGGGCGCAACCGCGCACGTGGTGGTCGATGGCGACTGGAACAATGACCTGATGGAACAGGTTGAGGCACCAACCGCCTACGACGCCGCCTACGAAGGCAAGTCTGCGCTGCCATAGGGCGCCACGGCACCGCAGAGACAAGATCACCAAAGGCGGCCGGCCCACTGGCCGCCTTTGGACCGCTTAGGAGAGCAAAGATGAAACCAGTCGTGAAAATTATGGCTGTGGCGGGCCTTGGTGTCGGCCTTATCGCCAGTCTTGCAATCGGGCTGGGTTTGACCAGGCCGCAAACAGCTCCCGGCAGCGCCGCATCAGTTGACTTGGTTGATATCCCGGCGGGCACCATCGACTACCGCCCCTTTGGCAATTTTGTCGCCGAGGGGAAATCCCGCTCGCCGCGCGCTTACAAGCTGGAGGTCGCCGGTTTCACCATCATGAAGTACCAGGTCAGCCGCGCCGAATATGCCGCCTGTGTCGCCGATGGACCCTGTGCCACCGTGCCAACCACCGGCGGCGACTACCCTCAGACCTATGTAAATTGGAAAGATGCCAGCGACTACGCCCGGTGGTATTCGCAAAAAACCGGCGAGCACTGGCGCCTACCCAGCGACGCGGAATGGCAATTGGCCGCCGCAGAACGCTATGGCGATGCGGCACCGGATACGCTTGAACTGGATCCCGGTCAGCGGATGCTGGCGCAGTATTCCGCTGGCACGCTGCTGCGCGGCACCGCCAGCCCGGCGCTGCGTCCTGCCGGGGGCTTTGGGGAAAACTCACTGGGCCTTGCCGATATTTCCGGCAACGTCTGGGAATGGACCGATGGCTGCATGCAGAGCGGTTCACTGCGCGCAGATGGAGCCGTCGCCGAGAGCGAACCCTATTGCTGGGTGCGCATTGCCGGAGGCATTCACCGCGCGGCAATCGTGAGTTTCATACGCGATGCCAGCGTTGGCGGCTGTGCCGTTGGCCTGCCTCCAAACCATCTCGGCTTTCGGCTGGTCCGCGACACCCCGCCCGCCCAGTGGTGGCAACTCTTCTGACGTATCGCCCACCGCTGCTCGCCCACTAATCATGGTGCAGGTTTGCGTTTGAACGCGCGCAGGAAAAACATCTGGTGGCTGCTCTCCTTGCTGCGCCGGACATCGGAACACCCGGGCGAAAAGCATCTGATTTCCAGCTGGACACCGCCTCACTGTCGCAGTTTCAAACGCCTGCCGAACGTCCGGTGATAGATCTTCTTGTCCATGGGGTTGAATTGGCTACAATTGTCGCATGACAAATTGGATCCCCTCCCGAAATTCACTAAGCTCACCGCTGCACACCAGCCTTGCCATGTCGATTGCCCAGGCGATCAAAGATGGCGACTTGTCAGTGGGACAGAAGCTCCCGCCCCATCGCAAACTGGCTGACGATCTGAGGCTCAGCGTAAATACAGTGAGCAAAGCCTATGATATTCTGCGTCGCCAGAACCTGATCGAGGGCCAAATCGGGCGTGGGAGCTATGTTGTGGACCCCGGCAAGCCCGATCACCAGCCCTTTAAGCCAGAGGCAGATTCGCAAAATCTGTTCGACATGTCGATTTCGCACCCGCTGTTCAATCGCCTGCATGTCGACGCCATGCAATCAACCCTGAAGTCGATGCAGGCAGATCTCGATCCGGCCCTGTATCTGTCCTCTCGTCCGAACATCGGCCATGAAACCCATCGCAAAACCGGCGTCAAATGGCTGTCGCATTGCGGGCTTGAGACCAGCGTCGGCTCTGTGCTGATGACCAATGGCGTGACCCATGGCCTGTCGGCGGCGCTGTCTGCCATCCTGCGTCCTGGTGATGTCATTTTGTCGGATATGATCACCCACCACCTGCTGGTTTCAAGCGCCGCCTATTTTGGCTACCAACATGTTGGCCTTGAAACCGACGCGCAGGGCATACTGCCTGACGCCCTGGAAAAGGCCTGCGTGGAAAAATCACCTAAGCTGTTGTATTTACTTCCATCACTGGCCAACCCCAACGTCCACATGATGCCCGATGAGCGGCGGCGCCAGATTGCCGCCATCGCCCGTAAACATCGACTGCACATCGTGGAAAACGATGCGTTTGGCCCGGTTGCCGAGGATCGGCAGCGACCCGTTTCGATGTTTGCACCTGAACTGTCCGTCTACCTGACGACCTTCACCAAATGCACGGTCAGCGGCCTGCGCGCAGGCTATGCTGTGGTTCCGGATCATCTATTACCCGCGATGACAGCAAGATTGATCGTGTTCGGTTGGATGGCGACGCCACTGATCTGCGAACTCGCTTCACGCTGGGTAGAGGATGGCACAGCTCAGGCGCTGGCGGACTGGCAGCGCGTCGAAATCGGCAAGCGATATCACATCGCAACGCAAGAGCTTGCAGGTTTCAACTGGACGGGTCACCCGGCGAGTTTGCATCTTTGGTTACACCTCCCGCCCGATTGGGATTCCAACAGCTTTGTTGCCCATGCCCGCGAACTGAATGTGGCAGTATCGCCGGAAAGCCCCTTCCTTCCACCCCAGGCTTTGCCAACAAACGCGGTGCGTATTGCGCTTGGGAGTATCCGCGAAACAGACCGTTTTCGCCAGGCGCTGAGGCTGCTTTCCGGGTTGCTGACACGCCCACGTGAGCCGCTACCGCAGCTCGCTTACTAGGAATGTAGCACAACAATATAACAATTGACTCACAGGTCATTCTTCGGAAAGTGATATGGCATCACAACCCAAAACACTGGAATATCTGGGAGGATATGATGACCGTTTCCACACGTTTCGCCCTGCGCATCGGCGCGCCCCTGGTCGCAGCACTGCTGGCCACAACCGCAGCCCACGCTGACAACTGGCGCTATGCAATGGAAGAGGGCCTGGAAGACCCACAGGGCCTCTATGCGACCAAATTCAAAGAAGAAATCGAGGCCAACTCGGATCACACGGTGCAAATTTACGCTGTCGGCACCCTTGGTGAATCGGCCGATGCGATGGAGCAGGCGCAGGCAGGCTTGCTGCAGTTCATCGACCAATCACCGGGCTTTACCGGTGCGTTGATCCCGGAAGCCGAAGCATTTTTGGTGCCCTATGTACAGCCGACCGACCCCAAGGTGGTGCGCAAGTTCTTCAAGGAAGGCGTCGCAGTAAACGAGATGTTCCACGAGATCTATCGTGAGCAAGGCCTGGAGCTGTTGTCAGTTTTCCCCGAAGGCGAAATGGTTGTCACCACGATGGAGGAATTCCGGACCCCTGCCGATCTGGAAGGCATGAAAATCCGCACCATGACCTCGCCGCTGCTGTTGGAAACCTACACAGCCTTTGGCGCCTCGCCGATTGCCATGCCCTGGGGCGAGCTAATCGGCGGGCTGAAAACCAAAATGGTCGATGGGCAGGAAAACCCTGCGATCTGGATCGAAGCCTATGATCTGGACAACCTGACAAATGTCATGACCTACACAGGCCACGGTCAATACACCACGGCGGTGATGGCCAATGCCGATTTCTACGACGGGCTGAGCGACGCTGACAAAGAGCTTGTGCAAAACGCCTCACAGGCAGCGCTTGACTATATTCTTGATGTTGCCGTCGAGCTGGATGCAACCGGTCTGGCGAAAATCAAGAAAACCAACCCGGACTATGTCATCAACCGTCTAACCACAGAAGAGCGTGCGCCATTCCAGGAACGCGCCAAAGCTGTCGAAGCGGCCTTTGTTGAACGGGCGGGTGAACGTGGGGCGGCCATCTTGGAACAGATGAAAGCGGATCTTGTTACTGCACAGCAGTAACGCGCTTTAGGCGCACGCATAACGACATCTGAGATGCCTCGAAACACCAAGCCATCGCGGACCCTGACCGGGTGTTGGGGGCCGCGTTTCAGCAAATAACAACAAATAAATAATCAGATTTGCGACGATCCTGGGGGAGGACGCATGAGCGATACGCAACTAAAAAAAACGGGCCTGGCCTGGCTAGTTGATGGCATCGACAAAGGCATCGCCGCGCTTGAACGCGCAATCATGGCCATCGGGGTCATTCTGATGGCGGTGAATACCATCGCCAATGTCATCAGCAGATTTGCCTTCAACCATTCCATCATTTTCGCCGAAGAGCTGAACAGTATTTTCATATTGTTGGTGACCTTTGCCGGCATTGGCTACGCCGCGCGCCATGGTCGGCATATCCGGATGTCGGCAATCTCGGACGCGCTGCCGGAACGCGCACGCAAACGGCTCATGCTTTTGATCACCGCTGTAACATCAGTGCTGCTGCTGGTTTTGGCCTGGTACGCCGTGCAGTACATCATGAGCATGTATAGCAAAGGACGGGTCTATCCTGCGCTCGGGATCCCTGTCTATATCAGCTACCTCTGGGTGCCGATTGGCCTGTTCGTGACAGGCATTCAATATGCTTTGACCTTCATCAAAAACCTGCAGCACCGGGAAATTTACCTGTCCACGGATCTGTGTGAAGCAGATGCGCAAGAACTGGAATTGGAGCTTTAACCATGGCACTCGTGATGTTTTCCGCAATGGTTGTCCTGCTGCTTCTCGGGTTTCCAATGATGGTTCCCCTGATCGCCGGAGCCCTAATCGGCGTGATCGAACTGTTTGGTACGGTTGATAAAACCGAATTCATGATCCAGCAGATGCTGGGGGGCATTCGGCCCTCGTCATTGATCGCGGTGCCAATGTTCATTCTGGCCGCTGATATCATGACACGCGGTCAATCCGCTGGACGCTTGATTGATATGGTCATGGCCTTTGTGCGCCATGTGCGCGGCGGATTGGCCGTCAGTACCGCTGCGGCCTGCGCATTGTTCGGGGCGGTTTCCGGCTCTACCCAGGCAACGGTTGTGGCTGTTGGAACGCCCCTAAGGCCCCGTATGCTTAAAGGCGGCTACAAGGATTCCTTTATTCTGGCGCTGATCGTCAACTCAAGCGATATTGCCTTTCTGATCCCCCCCAGCATTGGCATGATCATTTATGGCGTGGTCGCCAAGGCTTCTATCCCAGAACTATTCATCGCCGGCATTGGCCCGGGCCTATTGATCCTTGTGATGTTTTCCATCTACAGCATGATCTACGCCAAGATGAATGATGTGCCAACCGAACCCGCCGCCACATGGAGCGAACGCGCGCATGCGGTCAAACGCGCCCTATGGCCATTGGGCTTTCCGATCCTGATCATCGGCGGCATCTTCTTTGGCATCTTCAGCCCAACCGAAGCAGCGGCAATCAGCGTGGCCTATGCGGTCTTTCTAGAGGTGCTGGTTTTCCGGACGATGAAGATCACCGAGCTATACCAGGTTGCCCTGTCAACCGGCATGGTAACGGCAGTGGTGTTCATTCTGGTGGGCGCTGGGGCCTCCTTTGCCTGGGTTCTATCATTTGCACAGATCCCGCAACAGATATTGGGCGCGCTTGGCATTGATGAAATGGGACAGATCGGCGTGCTGTTTACCATCGCTGTGGCCTTCTTCATCGGCTGCATGTTCGTGGATCCGATTGTGGTCATCCTGATCTTTGTTCCGATCTTTGCCCCCGTGGTCGAAAAAACCGGACTTGATCCAATTCTGGTTGGCACATTGATCACCCTGCAGGCCGCTATCGGCTCAGCGACACCGCCATTCGGATGCGATATCTTCACTGCGGTGGCAGTGTTCAAACGCCCCTATTTGGAAGTGATCAGAGGTACCCCGCCTTTTGTCTTCATGCTTCTGAGTGTCTCAATATTGATGATCTTTTTCCCGCAGGTTGCGCTGTTTCTGCGCGATATCGCTTTTGACAAATAGGAGGCACAGTACATGTTCAAATCCATACTTGCCGCTTTTGACGGTTCCGAAGGATCAGAGGCCGCGCTTTCCAAGGCAGCCGAACTGGCCATACTGTGCGGTGCAGAATTGACGGTTTTGACCATGTACCGCCATCATTCGGTGCTAGAGGGGTCGATGTATGTGACAAATGCCGACCAGCCCGATGATGTTGATGCAATCATGAGCAATCATGCCAAGGCCACCGCCGAACGCGGCGCGGCGCTTGCGCGGCAGGCAGGCTGTGAAAAAATCCGCGCCTTTGTCAAAGGCGGACCGACGGCACGCACAATCGTCGGTTTCGCAAAAGAGCACGACAATGACCTGATCGTCATGGGCAGTCGAGGGCTGGGATCGATTGAGGGATACCTGCTTGGCAGCGTTTCTCATAAAGTCACAAGCCTTGCCCAATGTCCGGTTCTGTTGGTGTGACGAAGGCGATGACGCAAGGCTTGCGATCTTCCGCCTCCTCTGTGACTGCCCAGCTGGATCGGCGCCCCGTTGCCAAGCGCATCGGGCTTGTGACGCTGGCAACGGATCACACCACCGAAACCGATTTTGCCCGCATCTTGCAGGGGCATGATGTCGGCGTTTACGTAAACCGGATCGGATTTGAAAACCCGATAACCCACGAAAGCCTGTTGCAGACCGGCCCCTGTCTGACCGCTGCGGCTGCAGATATCCTACCGGATGAGCCGCTGGATGTGTTGGTCTATGGCTGTACCAGCGCCTCGGCTGTCTTGGGCAATGCCAAGGTGGCCGAGTATATGAACCGCGCCAAGCCGGATACGCCCTGTGTCACCCCCAGTTCAGCGGCACTTGATGCCTTCGCGACACTTGGGATCAAAAAGATAAGCGTTCTGGCACCCTATGCAAAGGATGTGACCGACACTCTGATCCGCTATTTCGCAAAGCAAGGCCCCGTGGTGGTGAGTGCAGAGTGCTTTGGATTGTCCGATGATCGCGACATGGCGCGTGTCTCTCTGGACAGCATTATCGGCGGCGGGGTTGCCGCCTGCGACGCGCAGGCGGATGCGCTTTTTGTCTCCTGCACCGCCTTGCGCGCAGCCAGTTGCGTGGCACAGTTAGAGGCGCGACTGGGCAAGCCGGTGATCACCTCTAATCAGGCGATGGTCTGGCGCTGTATGCGACACCTCGGGCTGACCTGCGATTATCCCGCGGGCGGTAAGCTGTTCAAAACCTAAGAAAACGTCAGGATAACAAGATGAACTCTGAAGTTACATTTCAGGATAGCTTTACTGCGCGAGCACGGATCACCGGGGCTATACGGGTTACACCGACAGTGCCGTCAGACAGGCTCAGCCAGGCCAGTGGCGGCGATATCCGCCTAAAGCTGGAACAGCGCCAGATCACCGGCAGCTTCAAGCTGCGCGGGGCGACAAATGCAATCTTGTCACTCAGCGATGCGCAGCGCGCCAAGGGGGTGGTTGGGGTGTCGACCGGCAACCACGGACGCGGCCTTGCCTATGCGGCTGCAAACGCCGGGATACGCTGCATCATCTGCATGTCCGAACTGGTGCCACAAAACAAGGTAGAGGGCATCAAGGCACAGGGGGCCGAAGTACGTATTGTTGGGCGCAGCCAGGATGATGCACAGACCGAAGTCGATAAGCTGGTGGCAGAGGGCATGGTCATGCTGCCGCCCTTTGATCACCACGACATCATTGCAGGCCAAAGCACGGTGGCGCTAGAGATGCTGGAACAGTTTCCAGAGTTGGAAACCGTCCTGGTGCCCCTGTCAGGCGGCGGGCTGATTTCGGGCGTGGGAATGGTGATGAAGGCGGTAAATCCGTCGATCAGGGTTATCGGTGTCTCGATGGAGCGCGGCGCGGCCATGTATGAAAGCCAGCAGGCGGGCAAACCGATCGTGGTGCCGGAACTGGCAACCCTGGCGGATTCCCTCGGCGGTGGGATTGGCTTGGACAACCAGCACACCTTTGCCATGACGCGCGACTATGTTGATGAATTGGTTCTGGTCAACGAGAGTGAGATCGCCGCCGCCATCCGCCACGCCTATTGGCAGGAACGCCAGATTATCGAAGGGGCTGGCAGCGTGGGCATTGCTGCGCTGCTGGCCGGTAAAATCAAAGATCCGCGGCGGTGTGTTGCCCTGATTTCAGGGCAAAATATCGACATGACCCTGCATCACCGGATCATTTCCGGCGAAGATGTTGATGTAATGGAAGAAACATAAATGCCCGATATCAAGATACTGACCGAAGCCGACCTACGCGATCTGGTGCCGCTGGATGTCGATGCGGTGGACTGCATCGAACAGGGATTCACCACCCTGGCGCAGGGCGGTGTTGTCATGCCGCCGATCATGACACTGATGGTGCCGGATCATAACGGCGAGGTCTGCGTGAAATCCGCCTATGTCCCCGGCATCGACAGTTTTGCCATGAAAATGAGCCCCGGCTTTTTCGACAATCCCAAGCTGGGCCTGCCCAGCACATCAGGGCTAATGGTCCTGTTCTCTAGCAGAACTGGTATGCTAGAGGCCCTGCTACTGGACAATGGGTATTTGACGGATGTGCGCACGGCCGCTGCGGGGGCGGTCTCGGCACGGCATCTTGCCCGCGCAGATGCGACGCGTGTCTGCGTCATCGGGGCTGGCGTTCAGGCGCGGCTTCAGCTCATGGCGCTGACCCTCGTACGCGACATCAACAGCGCCGTGATCTGGGCACGGGACGGGGCCAAGGCCAAAGCCATGGCGGCCAGCCTGAGTGACGAACTGGGCTTTGACGTCACCGCCAGCACAGATGCGGCGGCTGCCGTTGCCTCGGCCGATATTGTTGTCGCGACGACGCCTGCAACCACACCTGTGATCATGGCGGATTGGCTGCATCCCGGACAGCTGGTCATCGCCATGGGATCGGATCAAGAACACAAGGGCGAGCTGGCCCCGGAATGCCTGACCAAAGCAACGCTGTACGTGCCCGATGCGCAGGCCCAATGTGCCATCAAAGGGGAGCTGCGCAGCGCCATTGAAGCGGGCATTGTCCCAGCTGATCGCCGCTTTGCCGAATTGGGTGATGTCACCTCGGGCAAGGCGGCTGGTCGCCAGTCTGACAGCGATATCATCATCGCAGATCTGACTGGCACTGGCGTACAAGACACGGCCATCGCTACTCTTGCCAAACAACGGGCCATGACCGCAGGCAAAGGTTCCAGCTTTACCAGCTGACCCAGCACCAATGCTGCCCGGCGATCCGCCGCAAAATCGGCATCGGCATGACCTGGGCGGCATAATTGGCCAATGTTGCGCGCAGAACCGCCGGTTATTTTCCCAGACTTATCTCTGCGCGTGATTGCACAGCGGTGATCGGGTTGTTAGGTGCTTAATCGCGTTCTCCGGAGGTGACACCATGCGGCTTGATGCCCGCGATCTTGATATTCTGAAGGTCCTGTCAACCGAGGGGCGTATCACCAAAACGGCCCTGGCGACCCGTGTTGGCCTATCGCCCACCCCCTGCTGGGAGCGATTGAAAAAGTTGGAGAAAGCCGGCTTGATCAAAGGGTATCGGGCCGAGATCAGCCTGCAAAAGCTTGGCGCCCATGTGACCATCTTTGTCGCTGCCGAACTCTCGGATCATACCGCCGCCAGCTTTCAGACCTTTGAGGCGGCGATGCAACGCTATGACGAGGTCATGGCCTGCTGGGCGCTTGGCGGCGGGTTTGATTACATCCTGCAGATTGTTACCCGCGATATCGATTCCTATCAGCGCCTGATCGACGAAATGCTCGATTCCCGCATCGGGCTGGCACGGTATTTCACCTATGTGGTCACCAAACCCGTGAAAGGCCATGGCGTACCGCCACTTTCGCTCATCGCGGGGCACCAAGAGTAAATCTCTGCCCGCGACGCGACAGGCAGAGAAAACCTCTGCTTAACCTTTGATATTTGGTCTCTTCCTTGGGTCAAAACGCCAACAATGGCAGACAACAAAGGAGAGCCCGATGACAAACACTGCCCTTTCTGCGCGCGATGATATCGCTGACAAATCCTTGGTGCGCAGTTTTTCCTATGTAAATGGGAAATGGTGTGCTGCTGCCTCGAGTGAAACCATCCGCGTGACCGATCCGGCAACTGGCGCGGTTATCGGCGAGGTGGCCAGCCTCTGTGCAGAGGAATCCTCTGCCGCAGTGGATGCGGCGCAGGCCGCCTTTCCCGCCTGGTCAGGTCTATTGCCGCAAGAGCGCTCTGCCATTCTGCGCCGTTGGTTTGACCTGATCCTGCAGCACAAGGAAGACCTGGCGCGGATCATGGTGCTGGAACAAGGCAAGCCCCTATCGGAAGCACGCGGCGAAATCGACTATGCGGCCTCCTTCGTGGAATTCTACGCAGAAGAAGCCAAGCGTCCGAATATCGAAGGGGTCACCAGCCACCTGCCCGATGCCGAGGTCGAAGTCTGGCTGGAACCGGTCGGAGTGGTGGCCATGATCACCCCCTGGAACTTTCCTGCCGCAATGCTGACCCGTAAAGCCGCTGCCGCCATGGCGGTGGGCTGCACGGTTGTCGCCCACCCGTCCGGGGAAACCCCGCATTCGGCGCTGGCCTTGGCGGAACTGGCCGAAAAGGCAGGCGTTCCGGCGGGCGTGTTCAACGTGGTCACCGGCCGCGCCGCTACCGTGATTGAGCCTTGGACAAAAGACACCCGTGTCCGGGCGCTCTCCTTCACCGGCTCTACCGAGGTCGGGCGGTTGCTTTATCGTCAGTCCGCCGACACCGTGAAAAAACTGGTGATGGAACTGGGCGGGCATGCGCCGGTGATCGTGTTCAAAGGGGCTGATCTGGACGTGGCAGTCGCTGAAACGATAAAAGCCAAATTCGCCACCTCAGGTCAGGACTGCCTGGGCGCCAACCGGATTTTTGTAGAACGCGCCATCTATGATGACTTCTGCGCCCGCTTTACCACCGCAACCCGCACATTGTCGCTGGGCATCGGCATGGATGACCCCGATATCGGGCCACTGATGAATGAAAAGGCCGTGCTAAAGCAGGAAGAGCATGTCGCCGACGCCCTGGCCAAAGGTGCCAAGCTGGCCTGTGGCGGCGCCCGCGATCCGCTGGGATCTCTGTTCTATCAGCCCACAGTTCTGACCGATGTACCCAAAGAGGCCGCCATTATGTCGGACGAGACCTTTGGCCCGGTGGCGGCGATCGCGCCGTTTGACACCGAAGAAGAAGTGATCGCCCGCGCCAATGACACCGAATACGGGCTGGTTGCATATCTGCACAGCCATGATCCGCGCCGCATCTATCGGATGTCCCGTGCGCTGCAATTTGGCATGGTCGCGGTGAACCGCACCAAGGTCACCGGTGCCCCCATTCCCTTTGGCGGCACCAAACAGTCTGGCCTGGGGCGCGAAGGAGCGCGTCGGGGCATGGAAGAGTTTACAGAAATCAAATACGTCTGCCGCGATTGGGCATGAGGAGAGAAAAAATGCTGAGAAACGACCAACTTGATCAATGGGACCGCGAGAACTTCTTCCACCCCTCGACCCACCTGGCCCAGCACGCCCGTGGAGAGAGCCCGAACCGAGTGATCAAAACCGCCAGCGGTGTGCATATTGAAGACCGTGACGGCAACAGGCTGCTCGATGCCTTTGCCGGGCTTTACTGTGTCAATGTCGGCTATGGCCGCCAAGAAATCGCCGAGGCGATTGCCGCGCAGGCGAAAGAACTGGCCTATTATCATTCCTACGTGGGGCATGGCACCGAGGCATCGATCACCCTGTCAAAGATGATCCTGGACCGCGCACCCGCCAATATGTCCAAGGTCTATTTTGGCCTTGGCGGCTCTGATGCGAACGAAACCAACGTCAAATTGATCTGGTATTACAACAACATCCTCGGCCGTCCCGAAAAGAAGAAGATCATCTCGCGCTGGCGTGGCTATCATGGTTCGGGTCTGGTGACCGGGTCGCTGACAGGTCTTGAGCTGTTCCACAAGAAGTTCGACCTGCCGCTGGCCCAGGTGCTGCACACCGAAGCGCCCTATTATTTCCGCCGTGACAATCTGGACCAGACCGAAGAGCAGTTCGTCGCCCATTGCGTGGCCGAGCTGGAAGCCATGATCGAACGCGAAGGCGCCGATACCATTGCCGCCTTTATTGGCGAACCCATTCTGGGTACCGGTGGTATCGTACCGCCCCCCGCAGGCTATTGGCCCGCGATTCAGGCCGTGCTGAAAAAGCACGACATCCTGCTGGTTGCGGATGAGGTCGTCACCGGGTTTGGCCGCCTCGGCACCATGTTCGGCTCGGATCACTATGGGCTTGAGGCCGATATCATCACCATCGCCAAGGGGCTGACCTCGGCCTATGCGCCGCTGTCTGGATCTATTGTGTCGGACAAGGTTTGGAAGGTGCTTGAACAGGGCACGGATGAAAATGGCCCCATCGGCCATGGCTGGACCTATTCCGCCCACCCCATCGGGGCGGCAGCCGGGGTTGCCAACCTCAAGCTGATCGACGAGTTGAACCTAGTGGAAAACGCTGGCAGCACGGGTGCCTACCTGCAGAAATCCATGCAAGAAGCCCTGGGCGACCACGCCCATGTTGGCGATATCCGTGGCGAAGGCATGCTCTGCGCGGTGGAATTCGTCAAGGATCGCGACAGCCGCACATTCTTTGATGCCGCTGACAAGATCGGTCCGCAGGTCTCGGCTACGCTCTTGTCGCAGGACAGCGTCATCGCCCGCGCCATGCCGCAGGGAGATATCCTCGGCTTTGCCCCCCCCTTCTGTCTCAGCCGCGAAGAGGTAGATACCGTCGTCGCCGCCACCAAACGCGCCGTGACGACAGTCTTGGGTTAAGAAACCTAGCTTTGTCCCCCAGGTGAGCAGCGGTCAATCTGGCCGCCACACACCTGGGGGGCGACACACGATGCAGGCTTTTCTTGCTCAACGACTGCTGAACCTGACCGGGGTAGCCGAGGATTGCCGATACCACCCGGCAGCCGCCGATTGTTGAACACGCGAACCGCCGCCTTGGCAGCGTTCTCATCCAACCGCAGACCAGAAATGGACCTCTGCGCGCAAGCTGGAGATGGCCTCCTTTCAGCACGGTCGCCCTACGGTCATGACGCCCCTGAACCGGACATCCAGTTCTGCTTGCCCGTCGTGCTTGATGCTGCGCGCAGCTCAAAGGTCGGCAAAGTGCAGGATAGTGACATTTGAAAAACCAGCGGTTTGACACGATCTGCCGCAGCTTCATGCTGCGGTGCCGCGGGCAGGAACGCCCATTTTGCCAATATTCTGCAACGCAGTGAATGTCCTCTTCTGGGGGGCGAACGAAAAAAAACATTGCTGGACAAGTCTCTGCTGATACTCACGGTGGAGGCTTGCAAACCTTGACCTTTTTTCGTGCAGAGATGGTCGGAGAAATGGAGCCGGATTCACCAACGTTGTATTTCCGGTGCCAAAAGGCTATATGACAGATACGAACATTGCGGTTCTCTCAGGCATAGGCGCAGCAAGCGGCCAGAGCGGACCACAATCCTCTATCATGAAAATTCAGCTGTCACGTCCTGTAGCAGGGATTTGATGTTTGGGAAGGTTGCCGATGTTATCGTGCACGACCACATCGCCTGCGACCGTTGCTTATCCGTGTGTCTTGGCCGGATACGCAGGGGAATTGTCGCCAGGCTGCGATGAGGTCTTTGCAACGGACGAAAGTATGCAGAGCCTCAGGGCTAAGGCTTACCAACGGATCAAAACGCATCTTCTGATCACGCGGGAAACCTGCGGATCCGAACTGCGCCCCATCTGCCATCGCAACTTCAAAATGGTCTGACACCAAGTCAGGCCTGCGCAAAAGAGACACAAATAGTGAGGCGGCGCTTTCTCCGTCAAAGGATCAAAAATGACATTTCCAGAATGGACGAAACCCAGTATTTACGGTGCTTTGGTTGGCGCGATTGCAGTCTCAATCCTTGGCTTCAACTGGGGAGGATGGACAACTTCTGGCACTGCACGGGTAATGGCGCAAACACATGCCGCTGAGGAAGTGACTTTGGCTATGGTCCCGGTCTGTCTGAATGCCTCCGCAGCAGATCCAGAACGCACGGCGAAGCTCTCGACAATTCAGGACGCATCCACCTCCTACAATCGCAGAAAAGCCATGATGGCGACGGGATGGGCAACATTCCCTGGCTCTGACGCGCCAAACCGCGATCTCGCGGGTGCCTGTGTTGAAGGGCTTGGGCTGGATGGGTCATGATCCGAACGTGATGCTCCCACAGACAGAGACATTTCAGCCCGAGACATTTTGTGGCGCAAGGGGATGGTCTGGAATTCAGATGAGGATGCTCCTTTTCTCTCTCTCTGTCAGTGTATTGTTCCTTTTTGCAATGCCCCTATTCGCCCAATCCCTGCCCGCAAATGCCAGTGCAAAGAGCTATGGCGACGGGTGGGAATGCAACATTGGCTACAGGTCTAACGCCACGGCCTGCGAACCTGTAATTGTGCCCGAGAATGCCTATGCAACGAACCGCACCTATGGCCAGGGGTGGGAATGTCTTCATGGCTTTCGCAGCGATGCTCAATCCGACTGCGTTGCCGTAGTGGTCCCAGAGGGTGGGTATCTGGGGCCATCAGGCGAAAGGTGGCTCTGCCTGCGGGGGTTCTTCAAACTCGATGACAGCTGTCAGCAGATCATCTTGCCCGCAAACGCTTATTTGGCAGAGGGGTCATACGGGAGCCCATGGGCCTGCAAACGCGGCTTTGAGGCCAAAGACGACAATTGCGTCATCATTGCAGTTCCTGACAACGCATATCTAAACACATCAAGCTACGGGCAGCCCTGGACATGTGAGCGTGGCTTCTTTGAACAGGCTGGCCTGTGCGAAGCCGTCGCGGTCCCGGAAAATGCATATCTCTCCGACGCAACCCATGACACGGGGTGGAAATGCGAGCGTGGATACGCGGTCTCTGGCGAGACATGCGAATTGATCGACCTTCCAGAACACGCACATCTGAACAGATCAGGTAACGGGTGGGAATGTGACAGGAACTTCCACAATTCAAAGGGTCGATGCGTTCTAAAGAACTAGGCGCACGGCGCAACAACACAGAAGACAACATCTGCTGGGGAGGACGGGCTTGTATTCCGTCACAATCGCAAAAGGGAATTACAATGGAAGTCAAATCTAAACCCGTCGACACCATCCTGCGTCCAGTCAACGGGGCGCAAGCGCCACCAATGACCCAGGTCAAACCCAAACTTTCGGCTACAAACACTCACTTCGCAGCACCGCCATCAGCAGTCATATATTGCGAGGGCAACTTTGCCCAAATCGATGGCAAGACCGCAAACGGCCTTGTGCGCCATTCAGAGGCCTATAGGATTCTGTCAGTCATCGACAGCACCCATAGCGGACAAGACAGCGGACTTATTCTCGACGATGCGGTGAACCACATACCGGTCTTTGGTCATCTGAAGGCCGCAGTTGCCCATGAACCCGTCGTTCCCGACACGCTGATCTATGGCATGGCCCCCTCGACGGGGCGACTCTTGCCTGCGGATCGACGCGTTATCCTGAACGCGATAAAGCTTGGCATGAATATTGTGAGCGGCTTGCATGAATACCTGAGCGACGATTTTGAAATTGCCAACGCCGCATCTGACCGCGATGTCACGATCCGCGATATCCGCAAACCAAAACCGAGCAAGGACATGCGGTTGTTCGATGGCAGTATCGCTGGTGTCAAAGCTTTGCGCATTGCGGTTCTCGGGACCGATTGCGCCATTGGGAAACGGACAACGGCGACCGTTTTGACCCAAGCCCTGAACGCGAAGGGCATCAAGACAGTACTTGTCGGCACGGGGCAAACCGGCCTAATGCAGGGCGCAAAATACGGTGTCGCAATGGATGCCGTCCCCCCCCAGTTCTGCTGTGGCGAGCTGGAAGGTGCGATTGTTGCGGCTGCTGAAGCGGAACAACCCGATGTCATTGTGATCGAAGGCCAGGGCGCCTTAAGCCATCCCGCGTTCTGCACATCCGCGTTTATCCTGCGCGGTAGCCAGCCGGATGCGGTCATCCTTCAGCACGCCCCCAAACGTGCACATCGCTGCGACTTTCCCAATTTTCCAATGCCTGCCCCTGCTAGTGAGATCGCTTTGATCGAAGCCTTTGCCGATACAAAGGTCATCGGCGTCACGCTTAATCACGAGGGGATGACAGACCCCGAAATCACCGATACCATCGCGGCACAATCACACAAACTCGGGGTTCCTGTGACAGATGCGCTGGCCCGACCCGTTGCACATTTGCTTGCGATGGTGGTTGCCGCATACCCCGGTTTGACGCAGAGGTCATCAATGGTAGCGATATGAGCTGCCCGCGCATCGAAGTTGATCTCGGCAAGATACGTCGCAACACACATACGCTCGCTCGACGGTTGAGCCCGCATGGCATCGACATCACAGGCATTATCAAGGCTGTTTGCGGGCATCCAGCAATCGCCCGGGCCATGCTGGACGGTGGCGCCGTGGCGCTTGCGGATGCACGTATCAGCAATGTGCGGCGGTTACGTCAGGCAGGTATCATATGCCCTGTCACTCTGATCCGAACACCGATGTTAAGCCAGGCCGATCAGGTCGTGCAGTTCTGTGAAGCAAGCTACAATACAGAGCTTGTCATTATTGCAGCCCTAGCCTCCGCCGCGATCCGCAAAGGCAGGGTTCACGGTATCATTCTGATGGTCGAGATGGGCGATCAGCGCGATGGGATATTGCCTGAGAACCTAGCTGACATTGCACAGCAGGTTATGAAAATGCCCGGGGTTGCGTTGCAAGGCATCGGCGCAAACTTTGCCTGTTTGAGCGGGGTCGCCCCTACTGCGGCTCAAATGGTCGCGCTTGGCACCCTGGCGAACGAGATCGAGGGGGGGTGCGGCCCAATCCTTAAAACCGTGTCCGGTGGCAATTCTGCCAACCTGCCTTGGGCATTCAAAGAACAATTTACTGGCCGTATCAACGACCTAAGACTGGGTGAGGCCATACTTCTGGGCGTTGAACCCGTGTCTGGCGACCCAATTCACGGGATGCACACGGACGCCTTCACGCTTATCACCGAGGTTATTGAAACGAGTGAAAAACCTGCGCCTTTGCCCATCGCCATAGTTGATCCAGCTCTGGCAAGGTTTCGCATTGCTCCACCCAGCGGGGCCTCCACCCGTCTTATCCTCGCCATAGGGCGTCAAGACACGGATATTTTGGGGCTTTCAATGCCTGCAGGATGCACATTGCTTGGCGCAACCAGCGATCATCTGGTCATTGGGGCGAACCAAGGCATGCTGAAGGTGGGATCCGAAGTGAGATTTCATATGAACTACAATGCGCTTATGCATGCAATGGCAGCACCAGACATTGAGGTAAGACTGATCAATGATCGACAGCGCCAGACAACCGCTAGAGACCCAAGGCTGGTCCGAACACCTGACGCTGGTGTGAGAAGTCTCGCCTAGCCTGGGGGCCATCTGGGGGGCTACCCAATTGCAGTGCGAAAAAGTGAAGCGTTTACAGCGCGGTATCAAAAGGAAATGGTGCGGGCAGTGCGCACAGCAACTAAGTCAGACAAAATCTCTTTCAGTTTGCTTGCTTCTTGTTTTCATATCTAAATCACCCAAGTTGATCCGCCATCCTCTGGAATAATTCTCCTGAAGCGGGATCCAAAATGGGGGCCAGATATGGCTAGAAACAAGCTCACCACTCTTGAAGCAAAGAAGCGTGACCGCAATGACTCTTCGTACCTTGCTCTGCGCTTTAACATTCTGACACTGGTACGATCGTCAGGAATAAGGGGCGAGCGATTTAACGAGATCGACAGCGACATCTGGACCGTCCCCAAAGAGCGGATGAAAGAAACTATCGCATCCGCATCAGATTTTCGAGTTCCCCTGTCCGATGCAGCCCTAGGGATTGTCGCCAGGGCTGAGGAATGGCGGCGTAGCTCATTCATATTTCCCGGCGCTATCCCCGGCGGAATCTCAGATGTGGCAGTCGCCAAGGTGCTGAGAAAGATTGCACCTAATGCCACGCCGCACGGTATGCGAACCAGCTTTCGCACCTGGTTCCAGAATACGGATGCTGCAAACTATGACGTTGCTGAAACCGCATTGTTGGCGGCAAAGTGGAACGCGCCTATGCCCGCTCTGATTTGTTAGACCGCCGCCGAATCTTGATGCAATCATGGGCGGCCTTTGTGACAGACGCAGCATCCTCGGTAGTTCCGCTTTGCAGGAGCGAATGATCTCTAACTCTCGCGACCTAACGCCAAAGTCATCGAATGGCAACTCACAGCCCACACATTGGCACGCGCCAGTATGCGCGGCTGGTTCGCGATTGGGTTGTCGTGCCCAAGCTCGACCGGCTTGCCCGCTCTGTGCCAGATGCCCGCGCCATTTCCGACCAGCTCCAGGAGAAAGGTGTCAAGCTGGCTCTGAGTGCCTCTGTCTACGATCCAACTGATCCCATGGAAAAGATGTTCTTCAACATCTTAGCTACCTTCGCCGAATTCGAAGCCGATCTTATACGCATGCGCACACGCGAAGGCATGGCCATCGCTCGTGCCAAAGGAAAACTTCGCGGCAAAAAGCCAAAGCTATCTGACAAGCAACAGAAAGAACTCTGCCGCATGCACGCCACCGGAGACTACTCAATCAGCGACCTGGCCGAAGTGTTTTCCGTATCTCGCCCAACAATCTACCGAACCCTTAACCGACACCAGACCTGACTTTCGCTGCGCCATAATCGAACTGGAAAGACGCGGTCTTTGCCGCCCCTCGTAGTCTCTCATTAAATGACCGTTTTTACTCGATGAAAGTAACCGCAGACGCCGTGGCTTCACTGATTATTTTGCCAGAGCTCACTGCGGAGTATCGAGACCGAGGCGGTCGCGTCAGGTTGTCAACCTGGCGGCAGACCCAGTTTCTTGTTTCCATCGTTTTCAACGACTGTGACAAGGCGCGATCTGTTATCGGCGAAAGCTCTCGTTTGATCTCTACAAAGTGACGCGGGGAGTGCAAGGATGCCAAAACAGGAAGCGTCCACGACCGACGCAGCAGGTCTTGATCTTCTTCTTTTGAAACGCGGTTGATTTCGCTGGCGAGTTTGGCGGCAGATATTCCCATCTGGGTTAGCCGGAACTCTGGGCGCAATGGATGACCATGGCCAGGATTTCGCTCAACCATTCCTATCGTGATTAGATGATCCATGCTTTGGGCGAAGGCAGTCCTGCCCGCACCGGTTGCAGCCAGTAACGGCGCTTGCCGACCGGAAATGCCAGCGTCCAGTTGCGCAAGAATTGGTAACGCCCAAGCCCTTGAAGTGATGTTGACAAGTAAGCCAATGTACATAATCTATAGTTACTATATTTAGAATGAAAAGGGAAGCCCATGTCGCTCATTTCAGTAGATCAAACGATTACAATTGCCATGTCGGTCAAAGACCGGAACGCAAGCGCGAAGTGGTACGAAGACATGTTAGGATTTGAGCTGATTTACCATGCTGATGAGGCTGGGTGGTCCGAGATGCAGACAAACACACCCGGTGTAACAATCGGTTTTGGGGAACACACCAAACCCGTACCCGGCAACTGTGTGCCAGTTTTTGGGATCGCTGATTTGGATTCTGCGAGGCAAGAGCTGGAACAAGCCGACGTGAAGTTCGATGGCGACACGGGCGTCGTCGAAGGCATGGTCAAAACCGCAACGTTTTATGATCCTGATGGCAATGCGCTGATGCTTGCTGAGGATTTAACCGGTGTGGCCCCATAATGCGTGGATTGATGATAGTCGCCACGGCGAGCGTGTTTTTGACCAGTGCCGCCATGGCCGAGCCCTTCAACGAGGTCACGATTGGGGTGCCCGTCATGTCGATCGAGGATGCCGATCTAGGTACCGCGCCGCCGCATGGCGGCTGTGAGCCCACTGCAACAGTTAGTACTTAGTTTTCATGCTGCAAACACAACGTGATATTTAAAAAGTATGCAGGGCCGAAGAGTAACCTTCCGGTTTATTATCGCCATATAGTTAACTCATTAAGCATAGACGCCTTGTTTCTGGATACGCCTGGCCCCACATCACAAGGCCATGGAACAGCAGCGCGTGTTCCGGCCTTGGCACTGGCCAGCCTCAAATGAAGGTCGCTGCCTCCTTGGCAAGAACAATGTTGCGCGGGAGCCATCCCGATCTTTAAACTGGAGTTAGATATGGGAAATACCAAGTCATTGTTTTTTAAGACCGCATTTATCGGAGCATTGATGACTGCAATCGGCGCCCCTTCTCTCGCTCAGGATTCAGGGGAACCCTCCAATTTCAAGGAACAAATGATCGCTTCTGCAGGTGAGCGCTTCGCTTCAACCCTCAGACAGCTGATCGAGGACCGGGAAAGCCTCTGCGCCGAGTTTGATGGCGGCGAGCTTATTACCAACCCTGGCGGAACCCAGTACGTCGCAGACTTCAACGGCGATGGTATAACAGATCCGATCATTGATGGCGGAGTGTTCAATTGCACAACCTCCGCGACCATGTTCCACGGGTTCTCCGGGGGACGAATGATCGACGTCTTTGTCTCAACCCCGGATCCAGCAGTACCCTACGCGCACTTTTCGTTCACGGGGCTTGGCAATATCACCACCTCTCTTGGAAACAAGGCCATTCTGCTTATGGTTCAGGACGGAACAAGCTGTGACGCCACAGGCAATGAATTCTGCTTCGCGGCCTATAGCTGGCTTGACGGCAAATTTGCGGCCGCAGGTGGTACCGTCAAGCCAGTCGGCAACTACGAATGAGTTCCGGTTAAATGCGCTGCACCCCAACCTTGGACCGCCGGAAGCTGGATTTTTCCGGCGGTATCATGATGGCGGGCTGGTAACGTCACCGGGATAGCCGGCTTTTTCCTCTACTATGCAGCTACCTAGACAGGTGCGATCAAAACTTTATGGGGAATTTCATCCCCACAATCCACAGAAAGGGATATTTGTCCCCCGTATCAATTCTCACATCAACCGATGGAGGATTGATACGGGGGACAAATCAAATACCTTGCTGCGCGATGCCCAGCACATCGCCGGATCGCCCGAAGATCACATTGACGATCCCAAGCTGTTCACCACCGCCTGGGCAACGATGAAGGCCGCGCGCGGTCAGGGGTTCGACCCGCAGCGCCTGCGCCCACAGCATCTGATCGACCGCCCGCAACCGCCGCGCAACCGATGGCAGGCCGGATTGCCCCTACAACGGCCAAGGCATAGCGCCCCGACACACCCGCAGCATGAGCGCTGCAACCAGGGGCGCGGAACTGCAAGACCATCACTTACGGACCACAACCGCGCCCACGGAAGAGCCATTCGGCCTCAGCGCACCCTGGACACATCACGCCACCCCGGAAGAATTTGAACGCCTTGCCCGGCTGCACAGCCGGATCCAGCGTAAGGAAAAAGCGCTCGCATCCATGCGTGACGAACGCGCCGCCATCATGCGCCGCAGTATCCGCCGTATGCGCCGCGCCACAGGAAAAGACTAAGATCCCCATGAAACAATTGAAAGTTCTTATCGGCTGCGAAACCAGCGGCGCGGTGCGACGCGCCTTTCTCGATCGCGGCCATGACGCCTAGTCCTGCGATCTGCTGCCCGCACAGGACCGCAGCAACCCCACATGCAATGCGACGTGCGCGAGGTGCTGGATATGGGCTGGGATCTGCTCGCCGTCATGCACCTGCCCTGCACCCGGCTCTGCAATAGCGGGGTGCGCTGGCTGCACCAGCCCCCAAAGGGGCGTAGTCTGGCCGAAATGTGGGCAGACCTCGATGAAGGTGCCGCGCTGTTTTCAGCCTGCTGGAATGCGCCGATCCCGCGCGTAGCGGTGGAAAACCCAGTGATGCACATACATGCAAAACAGCGGATTGAGAACTTTCAGCCCGCTGCCCAACATTTGCAGCCGCACTGGCTTGGAGAACCGCATTTAAGGCGACCGGCCTTTACCTGCGCGGCCTGCCCAAGCTGATCCCGACAAACAAGCTGACACCGCCCGAGAAAGGCACAGAAGACCACAAGCGCTGGTCTGCCATCCACCGCGCCCCACCGGGCAAGCTGCGCTGGCAGATCCGCAGCAAGACCTTCCCCGGCATTGCCAGCGCTATGGCAACCCAATGGGGCGATCACGCCATGGCTCACAAACTTGCCTCCTAACACAACAACCACCCCAGCTGTTACTGCAGCGCGAACCAGGAACCTAAAATGACACAGCAACTCATTGCAGTAGATGCTGACGCCCTCGCACGTCTTCAGGACGAACTGACCGAGATCAAGAAGCTACTCCTATCGTCCAAAATCAGCCCGCCGGCTAAGTGGATCACAGTCGCGGAATACGCCCAAAAGGCGGGGAAGTCAGAAGCGACAGTCCGCCGCTGGGTCAGAGCTGGAAAGCTGGAACGCAACAAAGGGTTGGTCAAAAACCTCGATATCTAAGTGCTCGCCCCATCCTTCATAATTCTATGCTCGCCACAGATGAATGGCGACTGCCAGCCCAATGCGGACCCACAGACCTTGGCTGGAAATTGCGGTAGCTGATCTTCGCCGCACGGTTGGTGAACTGGTAGGATGCAGATCTTCGTTGCGGTATTCGGCAAAGGTCGAAGTATGATATTTCTCCGCCGCCCGAGGTCGCGCAGCTCAACAAATACTTAGGCTTGCGGCCTCACTGTCCTAGCCCGTTTTCTGAACTGTGCGGGAAAGTTGAGGCGCTTGCTCTGCCGCAAACGGACCTAAACGCAAAAGCATTTGGCTAATGGTCGACTTTCTGGCCTGAATCGAGATATTATGGATGCGACAAAAGAGGAACTTAGAGCTTATGCGCATTCTAGCACTTATATCTGCTTGTCTGATCTCCACCGCGGCATCTGCTGAGTACATTCGAGGCAGTGACTATGGGTACAAGCTTTGGGAAGGTGCCGCTTACACCGACAGCCAGAGCGGTCGGTTCTCACATTGCGTAGTTTCAGCACCATACAAGTCAGGTGATACCCTCTTAATTTCATTTACGAAGGAAAAGAAATTGGTGGTCGGCGTGTCAAACGACGATTTCAATTTTGACATCGCCAGAAACATTCCTGTCACAATATATGTTGATCGCAGGCCACCGATTTATGCAACTGCAACTCCTGTCTCATCAACAATGGTCACGCTGTCGATGCCGAACTTTGACCAAGCGATGCGCTTCATTCAGATGGGTCGCACTATGCAGATTGATGGCCGCCAATTCTCAGGTGTTTATGATCTTACGGGAACAAAGGTGGCTCTTGAACGTACATATAGCTGTGCATCTAACTACTATGATTACGCAGAAGCGCTAAGCCAACAGGGCGGGCTGAGCCAAAGAGCACTGTTCCAAATTGCCAGCAATATGATTACATCAATTGACGTGTCAGATGCTACCTATTTGAGCGATGCGGAGATACAAGACTTGGGCTTTGGGGCGGATTCGGTGTTTTGGGCCTCTGACGATCTTGGAGTTCTGGCTGGCACACTTACGGCGCACCGTCCGACTGGAGACTTAAGGGCGACCGACAGTGAGGACCTGGCATTCATGTCGGGCCTTTGCAAGGGTGATTTTGCCAGTTCATCGCAGAAGGTCTCACATGTTGAAGGTATCAGCCAGCGCGAGTTGCATGGGGTTTGTCGTTTAGATGATGGCGATACGCATATAATCGTGGCAAAGACTGATATTGGCGAGCACACGCTCTACAACGTTGTTTTTTTCTTCGACAGTGAGAAGGCTGGCGAAGTGAAACGTGTAGAAGCGACCGGTAACATCGCTATCCACTCCGCCCGTTACGCCACTGAGTGACCTAGTTTAAGTCACGCTCTTAGCGTTGGTAGCGATTAATGGACTAACTGGGGCAACCGTTGAATGTCCCCAGTTCTGTGTTGATGGTCGCAGAATTATGTGAAAAGCGGCCCGTCTTTCTTTTCTTCATTGATGGCCTTGATGTGATGCTTCGTCCCGGATGTAAGTGTAACTGGCAGAAGCCAATCCTAATGACCTCACCTAGCCTCTCACCCGGGATTCGCTGCACTCAACCCGAAGCGCCTCAACAGCCATTGGCACGGATCTGCATATAGCAGACCTTGTCCATGCACGCCGCGAACTGGTAGTGTGCGGGACAAAGTGTGAATTCGCTGCTGGTGCGCCAAAGTCGGCTCTCGAGAAATCTGGCCGGGAAGAAACGGTTGTTTGTGGCCATTCGCAGATAAGCTCAGGTTTCTGGGCAACGATAACACTTACAAATCATGGTTTTCAGTTGCAAAGTTGATGCCCTACAGTTTTTAACGTCTATAACTGCAAAGGCAGTCGTGATCAGGTTTCAGATAGCTTTTCAAAAAATGAGGTACTTACATACTATGAAACGCATTTTGATGGTTTCAGTTTTGATGCTGGTGACGGGTTGTGAAGTCCAAGACCCACAGACCCCAGAATTTGTCGCCCTACAGCAGGCCTGCCAAAATGGCGATACTCAAACCTGCTTTCAAGTTGAACAGATAAGAGCTGAACGGCAGCGGCAACAGAACGAAATTCTCTTCGGCGGCGATACGGTTATTGTTTATTAGTAACCAAGATCAGATCACTCGAGTTGGCCAATAGCTCACTGCCCAAAACGGTCGTTTTTATCACTCGCTTTATGTCCACATGATACGTTGAAAACGTCTTGTGCTACAAATTCTTGGCAAAACCACCTCAGGTTTTGTCACCTTTTTACCTGCCAATAAAGAGTGGATGTTCGTACATAGCACGGCATTGGTCCAAGTGGCTCACAACCGCCGTTAGCCGCATCTTTGCCCAGTGTCCGCTCTGGCGCAACGGCCAAACTTTGCAAATGTCGCTATCTGCGCAGAGCCGACACAGCTACCCAAATTTCAAACGCCTAATCAAGGCGCTTGGCCAGCTCTTCGGCACTTTCATTATAGTACACCCGCAATTGCCGCAAATCTGTGTGTCCCACCATCCGAGCAAGCGCCAACACATCTAGCTTGGTTGAGAGTGCTGTAATGGCCGCATGGCGGGAATCATGGAAAGTCAGCCCCTTCACACCTGCCCGGTCCCGCAGCTTTCGGAACAACACATCCAACTGACGAGACGACAGGCCAAACACGGGATCCAATTCCGGCAACGCTCTTATGAGCTCAACGGCCCTGGTCGACAAAGGCACCTCGCGCGGCCTGCCGTTCTTTGTGTGGGTCAGCAGAGCCACCCGGCGATCCAGATCGACGCGATCCCACTCCAGCCCTGCGATTTCGCCCGCGCGCATGGCGCATTCCATCGCAAATTTGAACGCATGGAAAGCCCGCGCTGTAGCTTTGCTCAGGTCCTCACCCGCGCAGAACTGCATCGCCTCGATCTCGGCAGGGGTTGGCAATCGATCACGCGGTTGAGGCTTGGCAGGTTTTCGCACATCGCTTAGCGGGTTTATTGAGATCAGCTCCCAATCGCGCCGCGCAACAGTCAGGACCGAAGACATGAGCTGCATTTCTCGAATGACGCTGGCAGGAGCGACCTCCTGCAACCGCTTGTCCCGCCACTTGGCAAAGTCTTTAGCAGACAGATCCTCCAGGCGAATTTGAGCAATAGGATCTCGCCCAAACTTCTCCAGCCTGATGACTTCCCATCGGTGACCACGTTTAGAAGGCGACACCTCTCGGGCATAGCGGTCAAACAGCTCACCCAATGCCAGCTTGGCAGCGATCTTATCGCCGTGCAGTATCTCATATTCTGCCCGCGCGGCCCAATCCTTGGCCTCTTGCTTTGTCGGGAATACCTTTGACTTTCGGATACCCCTGCGGGCAATCTCTGCTCGGTATCCTGATTTGAGCTTACGAATAGAGGCCATGATTTACGCACCGTGCGGAAAATATGCGTAAACGGATACACATTCCTGCACATCATGGGTAGTCACTCAGTTCACAAAAATCCGTAACACTCTTATTTTATAAGGATAAATGTTCAAAACCGTTCACGTCGGTTTAGATGCTGGTGCGGGCGGTGGGACTCGAACCCACACGGGCACAAGGCCCAACAGATTTTAAGTCTGGTATGTCTACCATTCCATCACGCCCGCAACCATAGCACAGAACAGGTCTGCGCCTTGGTTCAAATATCTAACGGCCTAACCCTTGGGGTACAATTCGTTTTTCTCGCAAGATGAGCATTTTTCGCATTGCTGCAAAGCCTATCAGCAAACACTCCGGGCCAGATCAGCGGGCCTGGGCGAAACCCGCGTTCCCTCTTAAAGCTCGCGGTCCTCAGGCGTGACCTTATCGAGAGCTTCCGGTGCCAGGGGGCCGCCTTGCAGGGCCAGGCTGCGCTCTGCCAACCAGGGGTTTAACCGCAGGGCCGCCCCCAGCGCATCCCGCGCCTCTGGCAGACGGGCCAAACCATAGAGAGCCAAGGCGCGACCGCTAAGTGCGGCAACGTGGCGCGATGACAGGGCCAGCGTGCGATCCAGATCCAGCAGGGCAGCGGCAAAATCCTGGCGCAGGAAATGCACAAAGGCCCGCTGGTTGTAGCCTTCGGCATAGGCAGGACAATAGGCGATCAGCCTGTCGAAATCCTCTAGCGCACCGACAAAATCATAGGCAGAGCGCCGCATCATGCCGCGATCCAGGATCGCCTGGGCCTGGGCATCCGGCGCATCCGCCCAAAACGCCCACATCTGATTGAACAGGGCCTGAGCCTCTGCCTCATCAGACGCGCGATGCACCTTTGCAATCAGCGCATCCAAGGCAACGGAATGGTCCTGGGCAGATGGGCAACGGGCAAGCCCTGCCCCCGCAGTTGCCGTCAGCACAGGCACCACAAGAAAGAGAGAGAGGCCGCAGGCCCAACAAGGGTGGTGCCCGCGCGGCGCTGGAAGACAGCGCAGCCACGCTGCTGAACGAGACAACAGAACGGAAAGAACATCAGCACAGGTCATACAGACAGGCTGCAAAACTAAGCCGGGGCTGGCAAATCAACTTTTTGCGCGCAATGCTACAGATCTGCCAGCGGGGCCTGCCCTGGACAGATGGCCGCCCGGGTCGGTCTGCTCGATCAGGCTGCATCCCACCCGCAGGGCGCAGGCAGGCGTTAAATCGGTGCCAGGCCTGCATCTTCCTTGACCGCCTGCATCGCAACATAGGTCGAGGTTGCAGCCACATAGGGCAGAGAGGAAATCTTTTCGCCCAGCACCTGCCGATAGGCCGACATGGACCGCGTACGAACCCGCAGCAGATAGTCAAAATGAGAGGCCATAAGATAGGCCTGTTCAATCTCGGGGATGCGCGTCACGGCCGCGTTGAACTTTGACAGCGCCGCCTCGCGGGTGTCTTCCAGTTTGACCTCCACAAAAGCGATATGATCCAGCCCCAGTCGAATGGGATCAATCTGCGCCCGATACCCGGTGATTATGCCGCCAAGCTCCAGCCGACGCAGCCGGGTTTGCGTCGGCGATTTTGACAGGCCGATCCGGCGCGCTAGATCAGCAATAGAGAGACGCCCATCGCCCCCCAGTACATTGAGAATCTCTCGGTCAAACCGATCCAGATCAGATAAATCCATTCAGCCTGCCTCTGACCAAAATTGCGATACGATTGATCACGTTTTGCCACACCTTCGGGAGATTGTCCCGAATAAAAGACAGTAAAGCTAGCAAAACACCCTCCGCAAAAGATTGGAGCCTCAAGATGAACCTGCACAGCAAATTGCGTGACCGGATTGATGCCGGAACCTATGTCAATCAACAGGATATGTTTGATCAGTTGTGTAGTACCGCCGCGCTAAGCGCGGCCGATCGCGCGGCGATTTGCACCCGTGCCGCTGCCCTTGTGCGCGACATCCGTGGCCATTCCAACCCCGGCCTGATGGAGGTCTTCCTCGCGGAATATGGCCTGTCCACCGACGAAGGTATCGCCCTGATGTGCCTAGCCGAAGCCCTGTTGCGGGTGCCGGATGCCGATACCATTGATGCGCTGATCGAGGACAAGATTGCCCCCTCTGACTGGGGCAAACACCTGGGTCATTCCTCCTCTTCACTGGTCAATGCCTCGACCTGGGCCCTGATGTTGACGGGCAAAGTTCTGGATGAAGATCGCAGCCCGGTGGGGGCCCTGCGCGGCGCCATCAAACGCCTGGGCGAGCCGGTGATCCGCACTGCCGTAGCCCGCGCCATGCGGGAAATGGGCCGCCAGTTCGTTCTGGGAGAAACCATTGAATCGGCAATGAAACGTGCCGCCGGCATGGAGGCAAAGGGCTATACCTATTCCTACGACATGCTGGGAGAAGCCGCCCGGACCGAGGCGGATGCCGCCCGCTATCATCTGGCCTATTCCAAGGCGATTTCGGCCATTGCTGCCGGTTGTGACAGCGATGACATTCGCAAGAACCCCGGCATTTCGATCAAGCTCTCGGCGCTGCACCCCCGGTATGAGCTGGCCCAGGAAGGCCGCGTCATGGAACAATTGGTGCCGCGCGTCAAAGCGCTGGCGCTGCTGGCCAAGGCAGCCAATATGGGGCTGAACATCGATGCCGAAGAGGCCGACCGCCTGTCGCTCTCGCTTGAGGTGATAGAGGCGGTGGTCTCTGAACCATCTCTGAACGGGTGGGAAGGCTTTGGCGTCGTGGTACAGGCCTATGGCCCGCGCACCGGCCTGGTGATTGATGCGCTTTATGATCTCGCGGAAAAACACGACCGCCGCTTTATGGTCCGCCTGGTCAAGGGCGCCTATTGGGATACCGAGATCAAGCTGGCCCAGGTCGAGGGCGTCGATGGCTTTCCGGTCTTCACCAACAAGGCGCTGAGCGATGTGTCCTATATTGCCAATGCCCGCAAATTGATGGGCATGACAGACCGGATCTATCCGCAGTTTGCCACCCATAACGCCCATACTGTCAGCGCCATTCTGCACATGGCAGGTGATGCCGACAGCTATGAATTTCAGCGCCTGCATGGCATGGGCGAAACCCTGCACAATATGGTGCTGGAACAGAACCAGACCCGTTGCCGCATCTATGCCCCCGTGGGGGCGCACCGGGATCTGCTGGCCTATCTGGTACGGCGTCTGCTGGAAAACGGCGCCAACAGCTCTTTTGTCAACCAAATCGTCGATGAAGATGTGGCACCGGAAATCGTCGCGGCCGATCCCTTTCTGGACGCCGCCAACTGCGCCAATACCATTCCCACCGGGCCTGAACTCTACGCGCCGGAACGACCCAATTCCATCGGGTTTGACCTGGGCCATGCCCCTACCCTCGCCCGGATCGAAGAAGACCGCGACCCCTGGCGTCAGCACAGTTGGCTGTCCGAGCCGCTGATTGCCGCCGAGATTACCCCCTCGCAGCCCGAGAACGTGTCCAACCCTGCGGATTTCACCAACGTCGGCCAGGTCACCCCGTCGAGCGCTGCAGACGTAGAGGCCGCCCTTGAGGCCGCCACACCTTGGCAGGCCAGCGCGGCAGAGCGGGCTGCGGTTCTCAATACCGCTGCCGATCTGTTTGAGGAAAACTACGCCGAGCTCTTTGCGATTCTGGCGCGCGAGGCCGGCAAGAGCCTGCCCGACGCCGTGGCCGAACTGCGCGAGGCAGTGGATTTCCTGCGCTACTACGCCGCCCGCATTCCCGATGCGGAACCCGCCGGTGTGTTCACCTGTATCTCGCCCTGGAACTTCCCTCTGGCGATTTTCTCGGGTCAGATCGCGGCGGCGCTGGCCGTTGGCAACGCGGTGCTGGCCAAATCAGCCGAACAAACGCCACTGATTGCCCATCGCGCCATTTCCCTGATGCACGAAGCCGGGGTGCCGCGCACCGCCCTGCAGTTTCTGCCTGGTGCTGGTGCGGTTGTCGGTGCCGCACTGACCTCGGATCGCCGGGTGCATGGCGTCGCCTTTACCGGCTCAACCGCGACCGCCCTGCGCATCCGCTCCAGCATGGCAGAACACATGCAACCGGGCGCACCGCTGATTGCTGAAACTGGCGGGCTGAATGCGATGATCGTCGACAGCACCGCGCTGCCCGAACAGGCGGTGCAGGCCATCGTCGAAAGCGCCTTTCAATCTGCGGGCCAGCGCTGTTCGGCGCTGCGCTGTCTCTACCTGCAGGAAGACATCGCCGACGCTGTGCTGACCATGCTGAAAGGCGCGATGGATCTGCTGCACCTCGGGGACCCCTGGAACCTGGAGGTCGACAGCGGCCCGGTGATCGACGCCAATGCCCGTGCTGTCATCCTGGCCCATATCGACCAGGCCCGCGCCGAGGGCCGGGTGCTCAAGGAGGTGAACACCCCGCAGGCCGGCACCTTTGTCGCCCCGACCCTGATTTCGGTCTCTCGTATTGGCGATCTGGAACAAGAGATCTTTGGCCCGGTGCTGCATGTGGCGCGGTTCAAATCAAAAGATCTGGACCAGGTCATCGCGGATATCAATGCTACCGGCTACGGGCTGACCTTTGGCCTGCACACCCGCATTGACGACCGGGTGCAGCATATCTGCGACAGCATTCACGCCGGTAATATCTATGTGAACCGCAACCAGATCGGCGCCATTGTCGGCAGCCAGCCCTTTGGCGGCGAAGGTCTCTCGGGCACCGGCCCCAAGGCGGGGGGGCCGAACTACCTGGCCCGGTTCTGTGCTCCAGACCGTCAAACCCCAAGTGATGAATGGGAGACGACCGCACCAGTGCCTCTGTCGCGCGCAAAGCCAACTGGCACGCCGGGCCCCAGTGTCACCACCTCCTTGCCGGGTCCCACCGGGGAATCGAACCGGCTGACCACCCTGCCCCGCGCGCCGCTGCTCTGTCTCGGGCCTGGGGTGCAGACCGTGGCTGCACAGGTGCAGGCGGTGATCGACCTTGGCGGTACCGCGCTGCAGGCACAGGGTCCGCTGAACGTGCAAGAGCTGCAACAGGCCGAAGGCATCGCCGGGGTTCTGTGGTGGGGTGACAGCAAAACGGCCACCGAGATCGAGCGTAGTCTGGCCATGCGGGACGGTCCCATTTTGCCCCTGATTCCAGGTCTGCCGGATCGCGCCCGCGTATTGGCGGAACGCCATGTCTGCGTCGACACCACTGCTGCGGGCGGGAATGCGGCGCTGCTGGGCGGCGCAACCTGACCCCCAGTGCTGGGTTGGCTCGCTGATAACCCCTTGACGCTGGGCCAAAATCGGCTCAGCGTCGGGGCATGTTTCCGCTGCGTGACCATAACCCATCAGCCGGTACGCCCTATGTTGTCTACGGGCTGATTGCGGCCAATGTTCTGGCCTATCTGATGTATTCCGGCCTGGGTAATGATCCCCGCGCCCTGATGCAGTTTTATCAGAGCTATGCCATTATCCCAGCCAATCTTGCCCGTGGCGAGGGCTCCACGACACTGCTGACCTCTGTCTTCATTCATGGCGGACTGATGCATCTGGGCGGCAATATGCTGTTTCTCTGGATCTTTGGCGACAATCTCGAGGATGAGATGGGGCACCTGCCCTTTCTGGCCTTTTACCTTGCCTGCGGCATTGGCGCCGGGCTGATCCATGTGCTGGCCGCGCCAGGCTCGCAGGTCCCCACCGTTGGGGCCTCGGGGGCCATTGCCGGGGTGATGGGGGGCTACCTCTTGCTCTTCCCTAAGGCGCGCGTCGATATCCTACTGATCCTAATCATCTTTTTTCGCATCATCACCGTGCCCGCCGCATTGATGCTGGGACTCTGGCTGGCGTTACAGATCTTTGGCGGATTGGGCTCGGATCCCGACCAGGGCGGGGTTGCCTATTGGGCCCATGCCGGCGGGTTTGCGGTGGGGCTGGTGCTGATCCTGCCGCTTTGGTTACGCCGTGGCGGGCCAGCCTTTTGGTCGCGCACCCATGGCCTGCCGCCCAACCCTGCAACCCAGTATACCTATAGCGCCAGTCGCATACCGCGGCTGCCGCACAAACGGCGGCGGCCCGGCCCCTGGGGGAAATAGACCCGGCACCGTATAACGAAAAAGCGCGCCTCAAAGGACGCGCTTTTGTCATAGGTTTCGTCTCTGTATCGCCCGGTTCGGAAGGCTCAGACTATATATCGTCAGGTACAGCCAGTGGCTGGGCAAAAAGCCTATCGATCAGGCGCGTACAACCTTGGCAAAGCTTTCAAAGATCGGCTCGTTGGAGCAGACAACTTCACCGCACTCAACAATGCTGTCGCTTGGATTGATGGCTTCAGCCAGACCGCCAGCCTCTTGCACGATGATGATACCCGCAGCCAGATCCCAGGCATTCAGGCGGCGTTCCCAAAAGCCATCGTAACGGCCGGCAGCCACATAGGCCATGTCCAACGCAGCGGAGCCAAAGCGGCGCACACCGGCACAGGCGGGCAACAGGCGGGCCAGATCCTGCAGGGTATCGGGCAGATCAGCACGGCCCGCAAAAGGCAGCCCGGTGGCAAAGATGGATTCGATCAGACGATGCCGACCCGAGGTACGGATCCGGCTTTCGTTCATCCAGGCACCCGCGCCTTTTTCAGCAAAGAACAGCTCATCCCGGCTGGGGTCATAGACCACACCGGCGATGACCTTGCCCTTGTGTTCCAGCGCGATAGAAATCGACCAATGCGGCAGGCCATGCAAAAAGTTGGTGGTGCCATCCAGCGGATCGACAATCCAGCGACGGGTTGGATCGTCACCAGGGATTTCGCCACCCTCTTCCGCCAGCCAGCCATAGGTGGGGCGCGCGCCCATCAGCTCTTCCTTCAGAATCGCTTCGGCAGCGATATCCGCCTTGGACACAAAGTCTCCAGGGCCCTTGCGGGAGACTTGCAGGTTTTCAACCTCACGAAAGTCTTTTGCCAGGGACCGGCCAGCCTTGCGGGCCGCTTTGATCATCACATTGAGGTTTGCGCTGCCAATCATGTCTGCTGGATCCTGTTGTGCTCGGGGAGATGTCGGTCAAACCGTGCCTATACGCGGCAAGCCTCCATTTGCCAAGGGTCAATAGCGCATCAAATCAAGCCCAGTGGCCCTGGCTGTGTCAGATCCTAGTTGGGCTTTCCGCAGGGTCACAGTAGCTCTACAGTTGTCAAAAGCCAAACTGAACGACAGAGTCCAAAAAACGCCCTCTGCGCAGGCAATGCCTGCGTTGGACCACAATAAGGAGACAGAGATGACCGGTGAAATGCAACAAATCGTTTTGGCCAGCCGCCCCGAGGCCGCACCAGTGGCAGAAAACTTCCGGCTGGAAAAGGTCGCTCTGCCCGAACCCGGTGAAGGCGAAGTGCTTGTAAAGTTGCACTATATGTCGCTGGACCCCTATATGCGCGGCCGTATGGATGATGCGAAATCCTATGCCGCACCAGTGCCCATCGGCGGCCGCATGGAGGCCGGCGCCGTTGGCGAGGTCATTGCCTCAAACAGCCCGCATTTCCAGGTTGGCGATTTTGCCTTTGGCATGTTTGGCTGGGCCAGCCACGGCTGCCTGCCCGCGAAAGAACTGCGCAAAATTGACCCCACACAGGGGCCAATCACGGCGGCGCTTGGCGTTCTGGGCATGCCAGGGTTTACCGGATGGCATGGCTTATCCGCCTATGGGCGCCCGCAGGCAGGTGAAACCCTGGTGGTGGCCGCCGCAACCGGGCCGGTGGGTTCTATGGTGGGTCAACTGGCAAAACAGGCCGGGCTGCGGGTTGTGGGCATCGCAGGTGGTGCCGAAAAATGTAAGCTTGCCGTTGACACCTTTGGCTTTGATGTCTGCCTCGATCACCGCGCCTATGCCGATGCCCGCGCCCTGCGCAAAGACCTGAAAGAGGTCTGCCCCAGAGGCATTGATATCTATTTTGAGAATGTCGGCGGCAAGGTGCTAGAGGCCGTTCTGCCGCTGATGAATCCAAATGGCCGCATTCCGATCTGCGGCATGATTGCCTGGTACAACGCCGGGGGGCTGGGCGAAGGGGCCACGGAAGCAGGGCTTACCGGGCCAAGCATCTGGCGCAATATATTGGTCAAGTTCCTGTCGGTGAACGGTTTTATCATATCAAACCACTTTGACCGCTACCCCGAATTCCTGAAAGAGGTCGCCCCGCTGGTGGCCAAAGGCGAGCTGCGCTTTATCGAGGATGTGGCCGAAGGGCTGGAAAACGCTCCTGCCGCCTTTATGGCCATGCTGAACGGCGGCAACACCGGCAAGCAGATCGTCAAACTGATCTGATACGGGTAATCTCTGCGGGCACCGGGGGATCCCCCGGTATCCGCAGCCAGTTCAAGCGAAGCGCCACCTACTGCTGTTGCAGCTTGCGTGCCTCGACCTTTGCCAGGCGAATAAGTTCCTGCATATAGGGTTTTTCGCGATCTTCGCTGCGGATCGCCGCATAGAGACGGCGGGTAATTCCGCCCTTGGTCAGCGGGCGAGTGACGTAATCGGACGAATATTTCACCTCGCGCACCACCCAATCGGGCAGGACCGAAACCCCGCGGTTTGACGCCACCAGCAGCAAGATCACCGCCGTCAGCTCCACTTGCCGAATGCTCTCGGGTTCGACCCGCGCCGGGATCAGCAGCTGGCTGAACACATCCAACCGCGATTTTTCAACCGGATAGGTGATCAATGTCTGGTCAAGAAAATCCTCGGCCTCGACATAGGTTTTCTGAGCCAGCGGATGCTGCGCAGAGGCGACAAACACCGCTTTGTAATCAAACAGTTCGATAAAATCGACGCCGGGAATATCTTCGGGATCGGAAGAGACCACCAGATCGACCTCTTGTTTTTGCAGGGCTGGCAGTGCGTCAAAGGCAAGACCGGGTCGAATATCCACATCGACATCCGACCAGCTCTTGCGGAAGGCTTCCAGCACAGGGAACAACCACTCGAAACAGGCGTGGCATTCAATGGCGATATGCATCCGTCCAGTGTGGCCGTCGCGCAGAGAGGAAAACTCTGCCAAGGTGGCCTCAACCTGGGGTAGCACTTGTTCGGCCAGCCGCAGCAATCGCAGCCCTGCCGCCGACAGTTTCATCGGCTTGGAGCGGCGTTTGAAAAGTTCGACTCCGGCTTGATCTTCCAGACCTTTGATTTGATGACTCAATGCACTTTGCGTGATGTTGAGCTGCTCGGCCGCGCGTGCCAACCCGCCAGCCTCGTGAATGGCCTTTATCGTACGCAGGTGGCGAAACTCGATGTGCATAACTTCATATCTACTCATGTTGTTCTTGAGAATTATGAAATTGTCTCACAATGCTGCACATGCAACAAGAGGGAAATCCTACGGAGAGCACAGCTATGACGAGCCCTGAGATTTCATTTGAATTTTTCCCACCCCAGTCTCTGGAGGCGTCTTTTCGACTTTGGGATACCGTACAGACCTTGGCACCGCTGGATCCGCGCTTTGTCTCGGTTACCTATGGGGCGGGCGGCACCACCCGCGACCTGACCCGCGATGCCGTGAAGACCCTGCATGGCAGCTCTGGGCTCAATGTGGCAGCGCATCTGACCTGTGTTGATGCAAGTCGCGCCGAAACTCTAGAAATCGCGGAAAACTTTGCCGCAGTGGGTGTCACCGAAATCGTGGCACTGCGCGGTGACCCCCCCAAGGATACCGGAAAATTTGTGCCCCACCCTGATGGATTTGCCAATTCGGTGGAACTGATTGAGGCGCTGGCAGCGACGGGTAAATTTTCCCTGCGCGTTGGTGCCTATCCCGATCCACACCCAGAAGCGGCAAATGCCCAAGCAGATGTCGACTGGCTCAAGCGCAAGCTGGACGCCGGTGCCGATGAGGCCCTGACCCAATTTTTCTTTGAGGCAGATACCTTCCTGCGTTTCCGCGATGCCTGCACCAAGGCCGGCATTGATGGGGATAAGCTGGTGCCAGGCATCCTGCCGATAGAAAACTGGAAAGGTGCGCGCAACTTTGCCAAACGCTGCGGCACTGTGATCCCGGCCTGGATAGATGACGCCTTTGAAAAAGCCACCCGCGACAATCGCGAAGACCTGCTGGCCACGGCGATCTGCAGCGAGCTGTGCTCAGACCTGCTCGACGAAGGGGTGAAGAAACTGCATTTCTACACTCTCAACCGCCCCGAGCTGACCCGCGATGTTTGTTTTGCCCTCGGCCTCTCTCCCAAGGTCTCGCTCGAGAACGTAGCGTAAAGCTTGTTGCGGATCGTTCCTGCCCGGTACTGTCACTAAAAAAGCTATGCACCCTAGGGGATTACCCCTAGGGTGCAGCTTTTTCAGCTGTAAATACAGAGGGCACGCCATGCCGATCGCAAAATCAACTGCCGACCTTCCGACCATGGATCAGATCGTTCAGCTTTCGGGGCTGGAGTTCATGCAAGGCATTCTGGATGGCCGCCTGCCCGGCCCGCCAATTGGCGCCCTGATGGGCTATACCCTGCATGAGGTTAGCGAAGGGCGCGCGGTATTTCGCGGCACGCCCCGGTTTGAGGTCACCAACCCAATGGGCACGGTGCATGGCGGTTGGTACGGCACCCTGCTGGACAGCGCCATGGCCTGTGCGGTGATGACAGCCGTGCCCAAGGGCTCGGCCTATACAACCTTGGAATACAAGATCAATATCCTGCGCTCTGTTCCGCTGGGCACCACAGTGGATTGCATTGGCGTTATCGACCATGTTGGCCGTTCAACCGGGGTCGCCCATGGGGAACTGCGCGGCGTCGACGACGGCAAGCTTTACGCCACCGGATCGACCACCTGCATTGTGATGAATATGACCGGCAAAAAGAGCTGAGCCCACATTGCCTGACAGGCGCCAGCCAGTACGCTGCGGCCTGCGGCAGCGCAGATCAGAATGCAGAGTGCAGAGTGCAGAGTGCAGAGTTTGCCAGGTGATCGGGCGGTGCTAGAGCGTGTCGCGTTCATTCGCATTCAGACGACACGCTCTAGTTTATTGATTTCGCATGTCGAATAGCTCGAAACCGGAATCCACTTTCGAGCGACATGCTCTAAGGCGCGTTTCCAGTCTGCCCGGCGAACCAGCCTGTCGGCTTTTTTGGCAGCGTAACATCGCGCACGCTGTGGTGCAGACGTTCGCTAGGGTCCAGCCCCACCTGCCGTTTGCTCCGCAGCCAAAAGATCTTGCCCCATCCGTTCCAGGTGCCAACCGACGGTGCCTTTGGATCCACCGGAAAGCGCATGCGCCAATCCTGCGGCAGGGGCAAACCGCAATGTTCAGCCCGCTCCAGCATCCAGACCAGCGAAATATTGGCCAAGGGGCGCGCCTCTTCGTACCCGCCTAGCTGACCGCCAATATCCCCATGTGCGCCGTGAAACCAGACCTGTTCGAAATGCCCCTTCCAGCGCTCCGAACCGATCCAGAGCACCGGCTGGAACACATTGCGCGTCTCGTCCAGCGCAAGGGCGTGATAGCCATTTTTGACATGCGCGCCCAATTCGTGGTTATGAAAGGCATGTCGGCTTTTTGCCCAGCGCCACAGCAAGGGCAGCCGCAGGCCCAGAGCCTTGACCGTATCCCAGACACCGATCATTTCGATCTGGGTCTCAGAGTGGCAATATGCCTCACGAAAAGCCTCTGCCACCAGCGGAGAACCCGCCTGTTGATAGTGGCGATAGGCCGTGCGGATATTGCGCACGGTGGCATGTTCTGCCTTGAGCAGGCCAACCTCGCCGATCACCCCGCCAAGCGAACGCACTGCATAGGCGCCGCGCGAATATCCCATCAGATAGATCCTGTCGCCCGGGCGATAGCGCGACGCAAGATAGCCATAAGCCCGGCGGATTTGCCGGTTGATGCCCCGGCCCATCATGACATCTGGCGCGCTGCCCCAGCCAGTCCACTGCACGCCCGCCTCATAGAAAACAGAAACCTCGCCGCTCATTTCAAGGCACATCTGATAGAGACGTCCGGCATGGGTCTCTTGTCCGGGCTCCAGTGTCGACATGGTGCCATCCAGAATGATCACATGGGCCTGCGGCCCGCGCAGCTTTGCCTCGCCAGAATGCTCAGACCGCAGGGGCCGACCAAGCCAGCCAAGCCCCAGCCATCCGCGCAGGTTCTTACTAAGCTGCTTTAATCCCATTCCTCAAAGCTTCCCAAAGTTTCAGTGGGGTGAACGGCATATCCACCTGCCGCAACCCCTGGTCCCAGGTGGCATCCTGCACCGCATTGGCGACAGCGGCCAGGGCACCAACGGTGCCCGCCTCGCCACAGCCCTTCATCCCCATTGGATTCTGGGTGGAGGGCACCGGTTCGGAGGTAAAGTCAATCATGGGCACATCGGCGGCACGCGGCAAGGCATAGTCCATAAATGTTGCAGTAAGCAGCTGGCCGTCTTCATCATAGACCACATGCTCCATCATCGCCTGACCCAGGCCCTGCACGACGCCGCCATGCACCTGACCTTCGGCCAACATCGGGTTGATAAGGTTGCCAAAATCATCAACTACCGTGTAGCGATCGACCACGGAAACCCCGGTTTCAGGATCAATCACCACCTCGGCGATATGGGCCCCGTTTGGAAAGGAACGCCCCGGCAGCTGCGCCCGCGCCGTGTGACGTAGCAAATCAACGCGCCCCTGCGTGCGGGCCATCTCTGCCGCCTCCAGCAACGATGGTGTCAGGTTGGATCCCGGCGCGCGGAAGGTCTCGCCATCAAAGCGGACAGCCTCTTCCTCGACCCCCATTTCATCGGCAAGGAAGGGTGCAAAAGCCGCAACCATCACCTCTACCGTGGCCAGTGTCGCATTGGCCTGTGTCGTCACCGAACGCGAACCACCTGTACCGCCGCCCTTGGCAATACGGTCGCTGTCGCCCTGAATGGTTGTGATTTTGTCGGCCGGAATACCCGTCTGATCCGCAAGGAACTGGGCATAGACAGTTTCATGCCCCTGCCCGTTGCTTTGCGTGCCCACGTAGATATTCACCCCGCCATCCTCCAGAAATTCGACTTCTGCACCTTCGGAAGGGTCGCCCAAAATACTTTCAATATAGTAACACAGGCCAAGACCACGCAGTTTCCCGGCCTCGGCATCGGCAGCACGACGGGCCGCAAACCCTGCAATATCAGCTTCTTCTTCAGCGCGTGTCAGGATCATGCCAAAATCCCCAACATCGTAGCTTTCGCCGGTTACCGTGGCATAGGGGAAATTACCCGGCGCAATAAAGTTGCGACGGTGCAGTTCAAGCGGGTCAACCCCCAGTTCCCGCGCGGCGCGGTCCATCACCCGTTCCAGCACATAAATCGCCTCGGGACGCCCAGCGCCGCGATAGGCATCCACCTGCGTCGTATTGGTATAGATGCCTTCCACCTGCAGCCAGGCTGTTTTGATATCATAGACCCCGGCCAAGACCCGGCTGAACAGCTGGGTCTGAATGGGCTGGCCAAACTGCGAATTATAGGCGCCAAGGTTGCAGCGGGTCTGCACCCGGTAGGCAGTGATCTTGAGATCCGCGTCAAAGGCCAGCTCTGCCAGTGAGGTAAGATCGCGCCCGCCGTTGTCGCTGAGCATTGCCTCGGTACGGTCCGACATCCAGAACACCGGTTTCTCCAGCGTCTTGGCAGCATGGGCGACGACAAAATACTCCGGATAGGTCATCGCCTTCATGCCAAAGCCACCGCCGACATCCGGCGTCACCACATGCACGTCCTCCTCTGCCAAATGCAGCTTGGCCGCCAGCTGGCTTTTGGTGCCCCAGACGCCCTGCCCGCCATAGGTGAAATGCAAACGCCCCTCGTCCCAGGTCGCAAAACAGCCCCGTGGTTCCATGGCATTGACGATAATGCGGTTGTCTTCAACCTGAAGCGACACGGTATGGGCTGCCGCCTCAAAGGCCGCTTGTGTTGCGGCCTCATCCCCCATGCCCCAATCAAAGGCGCTGTTGGTTGGCACCTCCGGGTGCAGCGGTTCACCACCAGCCTGCAGGTCCAGCTTGACCGGCAGATCGTCAATGTCCAGCTCAATAAGCTCACCCGCATCACGGGCCTGATCCAGGGTCTCTGCAATGACAACGGCGATGGGCTCCCCGACAAAGCGCACGCGCCCGTCAGCCAGCATATGGCGTTCAGGTGCGGCGCCGTCGCTGTCGTCGCGATTCTTGACCACGGTGGCATCCATGGTGGTGGTCAGCCCCGCCGCCTTAAGGTCCGCGAGGGTCAGCACCATATGCACCCCCTCGGCGGCGCGGGCCTCCTCCAGATCCAGGGTCGAGATCACCCCATGGGCAACCGGACTGCGCAGAACCCAGGCCCGCAACGCCTCCGCCGGGGCGCAGTCTTCGATATAACGCCCATGCCCGGTCAGAAACCGAACATCTTCGACCCGTTTGACCGGCTGACTTTTTCCAAATTTGTCCATGCTCGCCCCCTGTTCGCGCTTACTCGTGCTTTCAGGGGACCTTAGCCTTAGTGGCGCGCTTGTCCAGAGAGCTCAATCACCGTCGCCACGTCAGACAGCCCATAGCCGTTGAATTGCGTACTCATGGCCGAGGAATAGGCGCCAAGCCCAGGAAACAGCACATAATCGCCCATCTGGCTGTCTGTCGGCAGGGCCAGGCCATCCGGCAAACGGTCCAAGCTGTCGCAGGTTGGGCCAAAGATCACCCTTGGGCGCACCGGGGCGCAGCGGTGTTCGCCCTGGGCGCTGACCACGGCGACCCGCCCCGGCAGCCCCATGTCGCGGATGTCGACCAGCCCGCCATAAATCCCGTCATTGAGGAAAACCACCTCACCGTCCCGGCGCAGGCCTTTGATCCGTGCAGCCAGGGTAAAAGCCTCTGACACCATCGCCCGTCCCGGCTCGCAGATCAGCTGCGGCGCGTCCCTTCCAAAGGCTGCGGCTGTGGCGGCGCGAATGGCGGTAAAAACGGCCTCCAAATCTGGTGCAATCCCATCGCGGTTGGCCGCAAAGCCACCGCCAACATTCAGCCGGGCAACAGGGACCCCCGCCTCGTCAATAATGCGTTTGGCGGCGTGGATATATTCAACCCAGGCCGCCGCATCCTCACATTGGGTGCCGGGGTGAAAGCACAGCGCCGGGGTCCAGCCCTCGGCCGCGACCTGCTGCAACAAGGCGATAGCCTCTTGTGGGGCAGCGCCAAATTTGCTGCCAAAATCATAGGCAGCCCCCCCCACAGGCAGTGCAAAGCGCACCGCGATTTCGCGATCCCGCGGCACCGCATCCAGCTTTTCCAGCTCGGACAGCTCATCCACCGACCAGCTGGTCACGTCATAGGCGATACCGGCCGCGATCTCGGCCTCAGAGCGCATCGGATTATTGTAGTGCAGCACCGCATCAGGGCTGGCTGCACGGACCGCTGCCATCTCGCCGGGGGAGGCCACATCAAAAGCGTTGAGCCCCGCCGCCACCAGATTAGACAATACAGCCGGGTGCGGATTGGCCTTAACCGCATAGGTCACCAACCCGTCAAAGCCCGCCATAAACCGCTTTGCCGTCTGGTGCAGCACCTGGGGGGCAAAATACAGGATCGGGTGATCCGGCTGGCGGCGCGCTAGATGAGTTTCAGGATCAAGCCAAAGCGGGGAAATCTGCTGCATCGGGAAAGCCTCTATTGTTTTGAATATTTTGCGCTGATTTTGCATCGCTTTCACCCGGCAGTTTGCCTAAAGTGACGAAACATTTCGCCAGATCGCAGGCAAAAACATGAAAACCGACGAAACAGACCAGCAGTTATTGGCCCTCTTGCGTGAAAACGCCCGTCGCCCGGTGGCGGAACTGGGCCGCGCCCTGGGACTGGCGCGTACCACGGTGCAGGCACGCATCGAACGGCTGGAACGCAGCGGTGTCATCGCAGGCTATACGCTGCGCCAATCCGCGGTTGAGCGCGCGCCCCTACAGGCCACGGTGCTGATCTCGATCGAGCCGCGCTCTGGTCCCGAGGTACTGTCGCGCCTGCGCAGCCTTTTGGGGGTCGAGGTGGTGCACACCACATCGGGCCGGTTTGATCTTTTGGCCCAGGTGGTTGCCCAGACCACCACCGCACTGGACGAAACCATCGACCGGATCGGCGAGGCCCGAGGCGTGCGCTCCTCCGAAAGCCTGATCCACCTGGCCACCAAGCTGGATCGCAGCCTCTAGCCTGCCCTTAGGCGCCGCCTCCCCTGCACCTCCGCTGCCGGATTTTTCAGGCTGGTTTGCGCGGTCCCTTTCCCTTTGCCCCCCCATTCGTTATTGGAGGCAGCAACCCCGAATTCAATCGACGCAGGACGACCCACATGGCACTGGACAAGACATTCGACGCGGCCACAGCTGAAAGCCGCCTTTACAAGGCCTGGGAAGAGGCTGGCTGTTTCAAGGCAGGCGCCAATGCCAAGCCTGAGGCCTCGACCTATTGCATCATGATCCCGCCCCCCAATGTGACTGGGGTGCTGCACATGGGCCATGCCTTCAACAACACGCTGCAAGATATCCTGATCCGCTGGAAGCGGATGCAGGGGTTTGACACCCTGTGGCAGCCGGGCACCGACCACGCCGGGATTGCGACGCAGATGGTGGTGGAACGCGAGCTGGCCAAAGAGGGCAAGAAACGCACCGATTTTGCACGCCCTGATTTCCTTGCCAAAATCTGGGAATGGAAAGAACAGTCGGGCGGCACCATCATCGAACAGCTGAAACGCCTTGGTGCGTCGTGCGATTTTGACCGCACCGCCTTCACCATGGCGGGCGCTTCCGGTGATACGCGCACGGGGCATGAGAACTCGCCCAACTTCCACGACGCCGTGATCAAGGTCTTTGTGGAGATGTACAACAAGGGCCTGATCTATCGCGGCAAGCGGCTGGTCAACTGGGACCCGCATTTTGAAACCGCGATCTCGGATCTGGAAGTCGAGAATATCGAGACCCCCGGCCATATGTGGCACTTTAAGTATCCACTCGCGGGGGGGGCGACCTATACCTACATCGAAAAGGATGAAGACGGGAACGTCACGCTGGAGGAGACACGCGACTATATCTCCATCGCCACCACCCGCCCCGAAACCATGCTGGGCGATGGCGCGGTTGCGGTGCACCCCTCGGATGAACGCTATGCGCCCATCGTTGGCATGCTGTGCGAAATCCCCGTCGGTCCCAAGGCGCAGCGCCGCCTGATCCCGATCATCACTGATGAGTACCCCGACAAGGACTTTGGCTCTGGCGCGGTGAAGATCACCGGTGCCCATGACTTCAACGACTATCAGGTTGCCAAACGCGGCGGCATTCCGATGTACAACCTGATGGACACCAAGGCCCATATGCGTGCCGATGGTGCCCCCTATGTGAAAGAGGCCGCCACAGCCCAGGCCATCGCCAATGGCGAGGCTGAGTTCACCGAGGCCAGCATCGCCGCAATGAACCTGGTGCCGGAAGAATATCGCGGGCTGGACCGGTTTGAGGCCCGCAAACGCGTGGTGGCAGATATCACCGCCGAAGGCCTTGCCGTGATGCAGACCGTCACCAAGGTAGTGAAGGATGAAGACGGCAATGAGAGCGAGGTCACCGAGACCCTGCCCTATGTCGAGAGCAAGCCGATCATGCAGCCCTTTGGCGACCGCTCCAAAGTGGTAATCGAGCCAATGCTGACCGACCAGTGGTTTGTTGACGCCGAAAAAATCGTCGGCCCCGCACTGGAGGCGGTGAAAGACGGCACCGTCAAGATCCTGCCGGAGTCTGGCGAAAAGACCTATTACCACTGGCTGGAAAACATCGAGCCCTGGTGCATCTCGCGTCAGCTCTGGTGGGGCCACCAGATCCCGGTCTGGTTTGACCAAGCAGGCAACCAATTCTGCGCGCCCACTGAAGCTGAAGCGATTGAAAGTGCCCGCAACTTTTACAAGAAAGAGTATCCAGATCATCAGCTAGATATTCGATGTGAAAACGTTGGTGGGCAGCACCTGAGTCCAGACGACGCAGGACGGCGCGTGGAAGCCGTTGCCAATGTTGAGACCGGTTGGGTCGCTGACCTAGAAAAAGGGACTGCTGGAACGCTCTACGTTGAACTTACCCGCGACCCCGACGTGCTGGACACCTGGTTCTCCTCCGGCCTCTGGCCGATCGGCACCCTGGGCTGGCCGGAATGGACCGAGGACACCTCGAAGTATTTCCCGACCTCCACATTGGTGACCGGGCAGGACATCCTGTTCTTCTGGGTTGCGCGGATGATGATGATGCAGTTGGCGGTTCTGGATCAGGACCTGCCGGTCAAGGAACGCATTCCATTCGACACCGTCTACCTGCATGGCCTCGTGCGTGACGCCAAGGGTAAGAAGATGTCCAAATCCACTGGCAACGTCGTCGACCCACTGGAAATCATTGACGAATACGGCGCCGATGCGCTGCGCTTTACCAATGCGGCGATGGCCTCGCTTGGTGGTGTCCTGAAGCTCGACATGAAGCGGATCGAGGGCTATCGCAACTTTGTCACCAAGATCTGGCAGGCCTGCTCCTATGGCGACAGTCAGATTGATGCCTTCAGCTTTACCCGTGATGCAACGCCGCCCAAGGCGACCCTGCCGCTCAACCGTTGGATCATTGGCGAAATTGCCAAGCTGCGCGACGATGTGCAGGCCGGGTTTGAAAGCTTCCGCTTCAATGACGCCGCCAATGCGATCTATGCCACCTTCTGGAACACCTTCTGCGACCGCTATCTGGAATTCACCAAGCCGGTATTCCAGGGCGATGATGCGGCCGCCAAGGAAGAAACCCGCGCCACCTTTGCCTGGGCGATTGATCAGGCGCTGATCCTGATGCACCCGATCATGCCCTTTGTCACCGAAGAGCTGTGGAATGCCACCGAAGGGCGCGGCGTCAAGATGGGCGAAGCCTCCAAGATGCTGGCCCATGCCGCCTGGCCGAGCTACCGCGCCGCCGATCTGGTAGATGCCGAGGCCGAGGCCGAAATGAACTGGGTCATCGCGGTGATTGGCAATGTGCGCTCGGCCCGCTCGCAGCTGAACGTGCCGTCGGGTTCCATCGTGCCGATGCTGGTCACCGAAATGGACGCCGCGGCCCAGGGCTATTGGGATCGCAATGCAGAGCTGATCCTGAACAAGGCCCGCATTGAAAGCCTGACGCAGGCAAAGGACCTGCCCAAGGGCTGTATTTCAATCGCGGCTCCGGGGGCATCCTTTGCGCTGCCACTGGCCGATATCATTGATGTTGCAGCAGAAAAGGCACGTCAGGAAAAGAACCTCGGCAAATTGACCAAGGAACTGGGCGGGTTGCGTGGGCGGTTGAAAAACCCCAAATTCGCTGCCTCGGCCCCCGAAGAGGTGGTGGCAGAAGCCCGCGAAAACCTGGCTCTGCGCGAAGAGGAAGAAGCCAAGATCAAAGACGCCCTGGCGCGCCTGCAAGAGATCGGCTGACCCGCCAGGATCGGCCGCACCCCGGTCTGTCGCTGCCTCAAACGCCCGCCTTTGCGCGGGCGTTTTTGTTACTCGCGTTCCTGCCACCGTCACAGCCTTGGGTGTTTTCCCTTGGCCAACGGGCCGGGTTTTGCAATAACTCGTGGCAAGATCATTTGCTTACGGGGAAATTCCCTGCCCGCGCAGCATTGCCTTTGCGGTGGTTCTGTATCAGCTTGGCACCAATATATTGAAGGAGCTCACAAAATGCCAAAGGCCTATTGGGTGGCACATGTCGATGTTGACAATATGGAGCGCTACAAAGACTACATTGCCGCCAATGCCGCACCTTTCGCTGAATATGGTGCCCGGTTTCTGGTGCGAGGCGGCACCAAGGAGATCCGCGAAGGGACCATGCGTTCGCGGACCGTGGTGATTGAATTCAAAGATTTCGAAACTGCAAAATCCTGCTATGATAGTGTCGCCTACCAAGATGCCAAGGCGCTGCGGGATCCGGTTGCCAACGGCGATATGGCAATTATCGAAGGCTATGGCGGCTAGCCACAGACTGGCTGGGGCCGTGCCCGGAAAACCGGCCCGGCGTCTTGGCCTACAGCACATGCGCCGCGCCGATCGGACCCGTTGCGCAGCCTGCCCCAAAGGTTCATAACAGTCGGCCCTGCAACATACGACTGCAACTACCGACGCTCAGAGAGATGGAGTATCCAAGCATGCTCAAGAAGTTCTTTCAGGCCTTTCGGCCCACCGATCCGCCAGCCCTGCCTGACCCCGACGCGGAATTGGCCCTGGGCGCCCTGCTGGTGCGGGTGGCGCAGTCTGATCGCGAATATAAACTTGAAGAGATCAGCCTGATTGATCGCATCCTGTCGCGGCTGTACCAGCACGACGCGATTGAGGCTGCAAAGGTGCGTGCCACCTGCGAAAAACTGCACTCGGCGGCGCCAGAAACCGATACCTTTGGCCGACTGATCCGTGAAACCACAGGTCTGGATGAACGGCTTGCCGCGCTCGATGCCCTTTGGGAGGTGGTGCTGGCCGATCACAACGAACATGAAGGCGAAGTGCGCATCATCGAAGAGGCTTACAAGGCCATGGGATTGTCCTTCGCCGATAACGAGGCGGCACGCAGCAAGGCCATGGCGAAACTTGCCGCCAAGCGGGAGACAGAAGAGTAATGTTCAAGGAATTACTTGCCCACCTGCTGACCCCGGCCCCAGCCCCGCTGAACGATGAAGGCGCGCGTCTGGCTCTGACTGCGCTCTTGGTGCGAATTGCCCGGTCTGATCACAATTACTCAGAAGTCGAAAAAGACCGTATCGACCGTATCATCTGCACCCGTTATGGCCAGGACATAGGTGGCGCGATCCTGTTGCGCGAACAGGCCGAAGCCATGGAGGCAGAGGCCCCTGATACCGTCCGCTTCACTCGCGCCATCAAAGAGGCCGTCGCCTATGAAGATCGTATCGGCGTGGTAGAGGCCCTGTGGCAGGTGGTGCTGGCGGATGGCCGCCGCGACCAAGGCGAAGACGCCCTCATGCGGTTGTCGGCAAACCTGCTTGGCGTCAGCGATATCGACAGCGCCCAGGCCCGCAAGCGGGCGGAAACCACTATATGATCGCCTATCTCGGCATGTATGACAGGCCAGAAACCGCAGAGGCCAATGATCTGTTCTGGGCCGCCATTCGCAACAACCTTGATCTGGGACCAGAAAAACCACCAGAGGCCCTGAACCGGGACATCGACCCCTGGGAGGCCTGGAATGCGCCAGATCTACTCTTGGCTCAGACCTGTGGGTGCCCGTTTCGCACCCGGCTTTATGGCGAGGTCGATCTGGTAGGCACCCCGGACTACGGTCTGCCCGACTGCCCGCCGGGATACTATCGCAGTGTCTTTGTTGCCAAGACCGCGACGCCGCTGCCACGGCTGAAAGACTTTGATCGTGCCCGCTTTGCCTATAATGACGGCCTGTCGCAATCGGGCTGGGCCGCGCCCCTGATCCATATGCAGGATCTTGGCATTCTGCCGGGGGAACTGGTCGAGACCGGCGGCCACCGGGCCTCGGCCCTGGCGGTTGCCGAGGGGCGCGCAGACTTTGCCGCGCTGGATATCCTGTCTTGGGAACTGATCCAGAAATACGACGCTTTCGCCGACCAGCTCTGTGTCTTTGAACGGACAGCCCCAACCCCAGGCCTGCCCTTTATTACTGCGCTCTCGCAGGATCCGGTGCAGATCTATCAGGCCATCGCCGATGCGATCGAAGACCTTGACCCGTCGACACGGGCAGCGCTGCATCTGACGGGAATCTTGCAGATTCCAATGAGTGAATATCTCTCTGTCCCAACCCCTCCGGGGCCCGTGCTGACAGGGCTAAAGATCGCCGCTCGCAGCTAGGCCGCCGCGCCTTCCGATTTGACCGTTTTTTCACCCGCTTCGCATGTTCAAGCCCAAAGCTTCCGGTTTTAGCGTTGCATTTAGCCATTTTTTCGGTCCATTTAGAACCAGTTTTTCTTAATCGGGCGAAACCGCTTTGACCAATTCGACACCTGTACTCGAGATCCGCGACCTGCATAAATCCTATGGCGAGTTGGAGGTCATCAAAGGTGTCAGTATCACTGCAAACCGCGGTGATGTTGTGTCGCTGATCGGCTCTTCCGGGTCGGGTAAATCAACCCTTTTGCGCTGCTGCAACCTGCTGGAAAACAGCCAGGAGGGCGAGATCCTGTTCAAGGGAGAGCCTATCAGATGGAGCGGAACCGGGCTGGCACGCCGCCCCTGCGACCCCAAGCAAGTGCTGCGCATACGCACCAATCTGTCGATGGTCTTTCAGCAGTTTAACCTCTGGGCTCATATGTCCATTTTGCAAAATGTGATGGAGGCCCCGGTAACCGTTTTGGGACTGGAGCCAGCCGCCGTCGAGGCCTCGGCCCGCGCCTATCTGGACAAGGTTGGAATTGGCGACAAATGCGATGCCTATCCGGCGCAGCTTTCCGGGGGGCAACAACAGCGCGCCGCCATCGCGCGGGCGCTGTGCATGGAGCCAGAGGCGCTGCTGTTTGACGAACCCACATCGGCGCTGGACCCCGAGCTGGAGCAGGAAGTCATCAAGGTCATCAAGGACCTTGCCGCTGAGGGACGGACCATGATGATCGTGACACATGACATGAACCTGGCGGCGGATGTTTCTGATTCGGTTGTGTTCCTGCATCAAGGCCTGATCGAAGAACAGGGCCCACCGGACGCGGTGTTTGGCAGCACACAATCGGAACGACTGCGCGGTTTCCTGTCGCCAAGCCGAAGTGCGCGCAACAGATAGGCCGACACACCACATTCGGGCTTTGACCTAGGGCGCGCGCGCCTGAAGCAGAGAAAACCACCGGATAAGACCACGACAAGACACCAAAATACCAATCAAAAAACTGGGAGTAACACAATGAAATCACTTATTCTGAGCACCGCAGCCCTGGCGCTGACCGCCAGCATGGGCCTGGCCGACACCGTGCGTCTTGGCACCGAAGGCGCCTACCCTCCCTATAATTTTCTCAACGACAATGGCGAAGTTGACGGGTTTGAGCGCGAGCTGGGCGACGAGCTGTGCAAACGCGCCGAGCTGACCTGCGAGTGGGTTACCAATGACTGGGATTCGATCATTCCCAACCTGCTGTCGGGCAACTACGATGCCATCATCGCCGGCATGTCGATCACCCCAGAGCGCAAGGAAGTTGTGCAGTTCACCCAAGGCTACACGCGCCCATCGCCTTCTGCCTTTGCGGCGCTTTCGGCTGACGTTGATCTTGGGGCCGCCGTGATCGCGGCTCAGGCCTCCACCATTCAGTCGTCGCATGTTGCCGGCACCGGTGCGACCCTGGTTGAATTCCCCACACCGGATGAAACCATTGCTGCAGTAAATTCAGGTGAAGTCGACGCCGTCATGGCCGACAAAGACTTCCTGCTGCCCATCGTTAGCGAAACCGAGCTGCAGTTTGTTGGCGACGACGTATTCCTCGGTGATGGTATCGGCATGGCCTTCCGTCAGTCCGACACCGACGTCATTGCCAAGTTCGACGCCGCGATTGCTTCGATGAAAGAAGACGGCACGTTGAACACGATGCTCGACAAATGGGAAATCGAAGGCAAGTTCTGAAACACGCCTCCCCATTGATCAATAAAGGGGGCGGCAGCCCCCTTTGCCCCTGACCAGACAGCCTTGTTTCTTGTCTCCGGTCCCGATCCCGACGAGGTTCACCATTTTTTCCTTTTGCTCTGACCCGGCCACGCTGGAGGGTATCCAGTGGTATAGCTGCTACCTGACCACCGGAAAGCATCTTGCTTTCTACATGTCCTTTGGCACCGTCTTGCTGTTACTGGCGGTGACGGCACCTGCGGCCCTGCTCTTTGGGTTTGGCGGTGCTATGGCGGCTCGGGCGCGGTTTACCCCGCTTTCTTGGCTCGGCAAGATCTATATATCGGTCGTGCGCGGTGTGCCGGATATCGCCTTTTTTCTGTTCTTCGTCATCGCGCTGGATCAGGGCATCGAATACCTGCGCCACAAGGTAAAATGCCCCGACTGGGATGAACCCATTCGCCAGGGCAGTGATTTCCTTGTCTGCAGCATCGCCAAGATGCCGCTTGGGGATGCACCGCAGTGGCTGCATGAAGCCTATGGGTTTAGCCTGGCGGTGCTGACCTTTGCCATCGTCTTTGGTGCCTTTGCCGCCAATGTGCTGTTTGGGGCGATGCAGGCTGTTCCGCATGCCCAGATCGAAACCGCCGCGGCCTATGGGCTAAGCCATCGGCAGACCTTTTGGCGTATTCTGGTGCCGCAGATGTGGACCTATGCCCTGCCCGGCCTGTCAAACCTGTGGATGGTACTGATCAAGGCAACGCCGCTCTTGTTCCTGCTCGGCGTCGAAGACATCGTCTTTTGGGCCCGCGAGCTTGGCGGCTCCAAAACCGCCAAATTCACCGCCTATCCGCATCCAGACTGGCGCATGTGGTATTTTCTGGGGCTCTTGGTGTTTTATCTGGTCTTTACCCGTGTTTCGGAACTGGTCTTGGACCGGATCACCACCCGCCTGGCCCATGGCCAAGCCACCGTGGATGGTGAAGCGCAAAGGAAAGCCGCATGAGCTGCTATCAAACTCTACAAGACTATGCCTTTCGCGCCTTTGGCTATGGCGAACGCCTGTTGCCGCGCAGCGATTTCACCCTGTGTGAACAGTTCACCCTGATCGGATCGGGGCTGTTGTGGAACATCTACTTTGGCGTCATTGCCGTGACCACCGGGTTTGTCCTTGCCAATTTTCTGGCGCTTGGCAAGAATTCCAAATCGGCCTGGGCGCGCAAACCGGCTGAATGGTTTATCTTTCTGTTCCGCGGTTCGCCGCTGTTTATCCAGTTCTTCTTTGCCTATTTCCTGTTCCTCAGCCTGAAAAGCGTTTCAAGCATCTTCAACCCGCTGTCTTCGGCCTGGGCCGGAGCATTGATCGTATTGTTCCTGAACACAGCTGCCTATTCCGCAGAGATCCTCTATGGTGCGCTGCGGTCGATCCCCAAGGGCGATATCGAGGCGGCCGATGCCTATGGGCTATCCGGCTGGACACGTTTCCGGCGCATCGAATGGCCCACAATGATGCGTCTGGCCTGGCCCGCCTATACCAACGAGGCGATCTTTCTGTTCCATGCCACCACCCTGGTGTTCTTTTCCGGCTTTCCCGCCTGGCAACAAAAGGGCGATGCGCTGTACTATGCGAATTATTTCGCCGACAAGACCTTCAATCCCTTTGTGCCCTACCCGATCCTGGCCTTCTATTTCATCCTGCTAACCCTGGTGATCATCGCCGTCTTTGGCCGGGTCAACACATGGCTGAATCGCCATCTGCCCCAGAGCAAGCGCCCAAAGCTAAAGTTCAAACCGAACCTCATTCGCTAAAAGATCAAATAACTGCAAGAAAAATGGGCCCCTCTGGGGCCTATTTTTATGCAAACTTCGGCGAAAATCAGGCAGGCAATGAAACTTTTGATCAAATTTCCTTGGCTCATTCGCCATCCTGCAGTACAACACTGACATAGCGATCAAGGAGAGCCGATCATGGATCTGTCACAGCTGAAAACCATCCGCATCGCCGCCTGCGATCTGAACGGGCAGATGCGTGGCAAACGGATGCCTGCCTCGCAGATGGCCAAGCTGGCCACGGGCGCGGCCAGAATGCCGCTCTCTGCCTTGAACGTCGATATCTGGGGCCGTGACATCGAAGACAGCCCGCTGGTGTTTGAAACCGGTGATGCCGATGGCATTCTCAAACCCTCCTCGCGGGGGCCGGTGCCGATGCCCTGGCTTGCGACCCCTTCGGCGCTTGTGCCAATGGTGATGGAAACCGAAGCGGGTGCGCCTTTTCTGGGTGACCCCCGGCAGGTGCTCGCCCAGGTGCTGGAACGCTACACCGCACGTGGCTGGCAGGTGATGGCCGCCACTGAAATGGAATTCAATCTGGTTGATGACAGCGGTCCCCAACCTGCCCCCCCAGCGCACCCCCACACCGGGCGCAAACTGGTGCAGCAATCGGTGCTATCGGTCGAAGAACTGGACGCTTTTGATGCCTTTTTCACTGATCTTTACAACGGTGCAGAAGAGATGGGCATCCCCGCCCAATCCGCTATTTCAGAGGCCGGTCTGGGGCAGTTTGAAATCAACCTCAACCATCAGGATGCGCTTCGCGCCGCTGATGACGCCTGGCTGTTTAAGGCGCTGGTAAAAGGACTTGCACGCAAGCACGACCTGGCTGCCACCTTTATGGCCAAGCCCTATGAGGACGAAGCCGGCAATGGCATGCATGTGCATTTTTCGGTGGTCGACAGAGACGGCAACAACGTCTTTGATGATGGCTCGGAGCAGGGATCGGAGCTGTTGCACCAGGCCGTGGCGGGCTGTCTGGCCGCCATGCCAGCCAGCACCCTGATCTTTGCTCCGCATGGCAATTCATATGCGCGGCTGGTGCCCGGTGCCCATGCGCCAACCAGCGCCGCCTGGGCCTACGAAAACCGCACCGCCGCAATCCGCATTCCCGGCGGCAGCCCAAAGGCACGGCGCATCGAACACCGGACCGCCGGGGGCGATATCAACCCCTATCTGATGCTATCAGTTGTACTTGGCGCCGCCCTGCTGGGCATCGAAGACGCCCTGGTGCCGCCGCCTGCATCATGTGGCAATATCTACGATATTCCCGATCTTCCGCAGCTGGCTGGGGATTGGCAAAGCGCCATTTCCCTATTCGAACAAGACCCGCTGATGGCACGGATCCTACCAAAGATGATGATCCGCAACCTGACAATGACCAAGCGACAGGAACTCGCCGGCTTTGCGGCCCTGCCGCCAGAGAAACGTTGGCTCAGCTGGCTGGAAGCGGTATGACATCAGCCAGCCAGGAGCATGGCGCTTTGGGCTTTATATTTTGATCAAATCTGGTGAACTATGAAAATCGGCATCTTGCAAACCGGCCACGCCCCCGAGGATCTTATCCAAGAGGCAGGCGACTATGACCAGATGTTTTGCGACCTTTTGGCGGGCCACGGCTTTGCCTTTGAAACCTTTGCGGTTGTGGATGGGCAATTCCCCAAGGATGCGCTGGCGGCAGAGGGTTGGATCATCACTGGCTCCCGACATGGGGCCTATGAAGATCACGCCTGGATCCCCCCGCTGGAAGATCTGATCCGTGACATTCACGCCAGGCAGCAACCGCTTGCCGGGATCTGCTTTGGTCATCAGATCATTGCCCAGGCTCTGGGTGGCAAGGTGGCCAAATTTGACGGTGGCTGGGCGGTGGGCCATGTCACCTATGAACAGGATGGCAAACCCGTAACCCTGAATGCCTGGCATCAGGATCAGGTGATCGAACGCCCGGCCGAAGCCCGCGTTCTGGCTGGCAATGCCTTTTGTGAAAACGGCATCCTGGCCTATGGTGACCATATCTGGACCCTGCAGCCACATCCCGAATTCAGCAATGCCTTCACCGGCGGGTTGATCGAAAAGCGCGGTCGCGGCGTGGTGCCCGACGCATTGCTTGATCAGGCCCGCCAAGGTCTCGACACCGCTGTAGACGCCCCCGAAATCGCAACCTTCCTCGCAGATTTTATGAAGAAAGAGAGGACTTAATGTCATCCTGGATTGACGACCTTCCCGAAGCGGCAAGAACCTATCTGGAGGGCCGTCGTCTCGACGAAGTTGAATGCGTTATCTCGGACCTCCCCGGTATCGCCCGGGGTAAGGCGGTACCGGCATCCAAATTCGCCAAGCAGGATTTCTTTCACCTGCCGGACAGCATCTTTTATCAGACCATTACCGGAGATTGGGCCGAGGCCGCCGATGATGACGGCTGGATCGAAAAGGACATGACGCTGCATCCCGATATGTCCACCGCAACCGCCGCCCCCTGGACAGGGGACTGGACGCTGCAGGTGATCCATGATGCGCTGGACCGTGACGGCGCGCCGATCCCCTATAGCCCGCGCAATGTGTTGAAACGCGTGGTGCAGCTCTATCATGACAAGGGCTGGCAGCCAGTTGTCGCGCCTGAGATGGAATTCTTCCTGGTCGCACGCAACATTGATCCGGGCAAAAAGATCGAACCGATGATGGGGCGCTCTGGTCGCCCGGCCGCGGCGCGACAGGCCTATTCGATGACTGCGGTGGATGAATTTGGGCCCGTGATCGACGATATCTACGACTTTGCCGAGGCCCAGGGATTTGAGATCGACGGCATCACCCAGGAAGGCGGCGCAGGCCAGCTGGAAATCAACCTGCTGCACGGCGACCCGGTCAAGCTGGCGGATGAGGTCTTTTACTTCAAGCGGCTGATCCGCGAAGCCGCCCTGCGCCATGACTGCTTTGCCACCTTTATGGCCAAGCCGATCGAGAATGAACCCGGCTCGGCGATGCATATTCACCATTCGGTGCTGGATCTGAAAACTGGCAAGAACATCTTTTCAGCCGAAGACGACAGTGAAACGGATGCCTTTTTCCACTTTATCGCCGGGTTGCAGAACCACCTGCCTTCCGGGATTGCGGTGATGGCCCCCTATGTGAATTCCTACCGGCGCTATGTGAAAGACCACGCCGCCCCGATCAATCTGGAATGGGCGCGTGACAACCGCACCACCGGCATTCGCATTCCACTGTCCAGCCCTGCGGCGCGGCGGGTGGAAAACCGCCTTGCCGGGATGGACTGCAACCCCTATCTTGGGATCGCTGTCTCGCTGGCCTGTGGTTATCTTGGCCTGCTGGAACAGCAAAAGCCAGACGCGCAGTTCAAAGGCAACGCCTATGAAGGCGAAGGCGATATTCCCAATGTCATGGGCAGTGCGCTGGATCTGTTTGACGAAGCCACCAAACTGCACGAGGTGCTCGGCCCTGATTTTGCCCGTGTCTACAGCATCGTGAAACGGGCCGAATACGAAGAGTTCCTGCAGGTTATCTCCCCCTGGGAGCGCGAGCATCTGCTGATGAACGTCTAAGGCCATATCTGACCCGCGCCGCTTCCCGCCCCCCCGTTTGCCCAGCAGGCATCGCCGTCAAATATCCCTGCCCAGCCCAGGGCAGGCGCGGCAAAAGGGACCTAAAGACAGCTGACAAGAGAGTGACACAATGGCTTTGAATCTGCTGCATTCCAACGATCAAAAAGGTCGCTACCCCACCAGTTGGTATGCGGCGACAGCAACACTGCAAGCGCCATTTGCGCCGCTGCAGGGCGACCAGCGCGCCGATGTCTGCATCATCGGCGGTGGCTTTACCGGCTTGTCGGCCGCGCTACACTTGGCCGAAGCCGGGATGAAGGTTGTCCTGCTTGAGGCCCACCGGGTGGGCTTTGGTGCCTCGGGGCGCAATGGTGGCCAGCTGGGCAGTGGTCAGCGCCTGGATCAGGAAGGCCTGGAGAGCTTTGTCGGAATGCCGGATGCGCAAAAGCTGTGGCAATTGGGCGAGGACGCCAAGGATCTGGTAAAGTCGCTGATTGCCAAGCATCAGATCGATTGCCACCTACGCCCAGGCGTTGCCTGGACCGCCTCCAACGCCAAGGATGTCGCCCATCTGCATGACTATGGCCGTCACCTGCAAGATCGCTATGGCTATGATCAGATTGACCTTTTATCAGACGAGGCCTGCCAGGAAATCTGCCCCTCACCCGACTACAAGGGCGGCATTCTGGACCATGGCGCTGGCCATCTGCATCCGCTGAATCTTGCCCTTGGTCTGGCCCGCGCGGCCGCCGCAGCCGGGGCCACCCTGCACGAACAAAGCGAAGTGCTGGAGATCAGCGAAGGCGCCGAGGTGCGGGTAAAAACCGCCACCGGCAACCTGCGCGCCGATCACCTGATCCTGGCCTGCAATGGCTATCTTGGCGGGCTGAACCGCCAGGTCGCCAGCAAGGTCATGCCGATCAACAACTTTGTTGTCGCAACCGAACCCTTGGGCGATGATGCCGCCAGGGTGCTGAGCCGCGACATCGCCGTGGCCGATGGCCGGTTCGTGGTCAACTACTTCCGGCTCAGCCATGACAAACGGTTGCTCTTTGGTGGCGGTGAAAGTTACGGCTATCGTTTTCCCGCCGATATCGAGGCCGTGGTGCGCAAGCCCATGACCCAGATCTTTCCGCATCTAAAAAATGTCCGAGTCGACTATGCTTGGGGCGGCACCCTTGGGATCACCATGAAGCGTATGCCCTATCTGGCACGGCTCAGCGCCAATGTGCTGTCGGCCTCGGGCTATTCCGGCCATGGCGTCGGCACCGCCGTCCACGCCGGGCAGCTGATGGCCCATGCAATCCAGGGAGAGGCCGAAGGGTTTAACACCATGGCAAAGGTTCCAGCGCCCAGTTTCCCTGGCGGCCCTACCATGCGCTCGCCGCTGCTGGCCCTCGCCATGAGCTGGTATGCGCTGCGCGACCGGATCGGCATCTAACCACAGGCCGCTTCTGTTCATTTGCCAAATCTCTGACTTTGGATATGCCCCCTTTCGCGCCGCTGGAGGGGGTATTTTCGCCCCTGTGCCCGGTTTTGCCCCCGCCTTGCGTCCCAACACCCCCGCCAGGGGCGCGTCCCTGCGCAACAGATTTGTGAAATTTCACCAAAAGCCGCCGACATACTCCATCTGCGACTTGGCAGAAGGTGCCAATTGTTTTATATTTATCAAATCCATAATTCAGGAATTTGAAATATGACTCAGGCCCCCAATGTTCATGCAGCGGAACCGATCCCCGCAGCAGCCCGCGAGGCAATTGATGCGCTGATGCAATCTGGCGATCTGTTTCGCTACACCGCACCGGAAAATGCCCCGGTTGCCTTGTTGGAGCAAGAATTTGCCAGCCTTCTGGGCAGCAAATATGCGCTGGCGGTTTCCTCCTGTTCGGCGGCCTTGTTTCTCTCTCTCAAAGCGTTGGACCTGCCACGCGATGCACGGGTTTTGATCCCTGGCTTTACCTTTGCCGCTGTGCCCTCTGCCGTGCTCCACGCCGATTGTCTGCCCGTCCTGTGCGAGGTAGGCGACAACTACCGCATTGATCTGGCGGATTTCAAAGCCCGGCTGGATAGCGACATTCAGGCGGTCATCATCAGCCATATGCGCGGCCATACCTCCGACATGGATGCCATTCTGGCGCTCTGTGAGACGCGCAACATCCCGGTGATCGAGGATGCAGCCCATTCGCTGGGCACCACCTGGAATGGTCGCAATATCGGAACTTTGGGCAAGATTGGCTGCTTTTCCTTCCAGTCCTACAAGATGATCAATGCCGGCGAAGGTGGCATACTTATCACCGATGATGCTGATCTGGTGGCCCGCGCCGTCATCATGTCTGGTGCCTATGAACACAACTGGAAAAAGCACAAAGGCCCAATGGGCGACAATAGTACAGATCTGGCTGATGCCTTTGCTAAATGGCAGAACCAGCTGCCACTGTATAATCTGCGGATGAGCAATCTATCCGCCGTGGTCATTCGCCCGCAACTGCCCGAGCTGGCCCACCGGGTGACAGACGGCTTGAAAAACCACGACTATGTCGCAGCGCAGCTGAATGCCTCGCCCTATTTTAATGTACCTGCCCCCCTAGCCCCCGAACAGCGGGCGCCGGATTCGATCCAGTTCAATCTGGTGGGGATGACAGCAGAGCAAATCACCGCCTTTTCCGAAGCCACGGCCCAGGCCGGCGTCAAGGTGCAGATCTTTGGCCGCTCCGCAGACAATGCCCGCGCCTTTTGGAACTGGCAGTTCATTCAGGACCTGCCAGAATTGCCACAGACCCGCGCCATGCTGATGCAGGCCTGTGACGTGCGCCTGCCGGTCCGCCTCACCCAGTCAGAATTGGATCTCGTGGCGGATATTCTGGTGACAGCCGTCACCTCTACCATGGAGCGCGCCGCAGCCTAGGCTCGGCCCGTATCAAAGCCAGACAACAAAAAAAAGCGCCGCCCCCTCTGGAGGTGCCGCTTAATTGTCTATCCCCGAGCCTGCTGTCAGTACCGATCCGGTCTGCAGCTGGTCCCAGCGGGTACCGCTACTTCAATTTGGACAGCTTTTCCTGCAGCTCTGACAGCTGGCGCTTGATTGCATCCAGATCCTCGCCCTCGCCCTTGTCTTTGGCGCTTGTCTCTTCGGCTGCAGCGCCCCAACCGCCGACACCGCCGGGCAGGCCAGAGGTCATGGCCTTCAAGAAAGCCTCTTGCTGGGCCTTCATCGCGTCAAAACCGGGTATCTGCGCCATCGGATTCATCGCTGACATATTTTCCACCATCTGCGATTGGCTGTCGCGCAGCATATCGAAAGAGGCCTGCAGGAATTGCGGCATAACCCCGCCACCGGGCTGCATATAGCTGCGTACCAGATCATTCAGCACATTGACCGGCAGGATGTTTTCCCCACGGCTTTCATGCTCGGCAATGATCTGCAGCAGATATTGGCGCGTCAGATCGTCACCAGATTTCAAATCCACGATCTGGACTTCACGCCCTTCCCGAATGAACCCCGCAATATCTTCAAGCGTGACATAGTCGCTGGTCTCAGTGTTGTACAAACGCCGACTGGCGTAACGCTTGATCAGCAGGGCTTTTTCCTGGTCGGCCATACTGTCCCTCCCCGGACATGATGCATCGCAGAAAAGCCTATGCGAGTGCAGAACAAAAGAAAAGCCTGCAGAATGGTTCCACCACCTTACCTGAATTTCAAGTACCATGAAATAACCTGCAGATTTCGCTTGAGCTAAACCCGACTTGAGGTTTTACAAGGACCCCCTCAGAGCACAGGAGGGATAATGTGAAAATTCTGATCCTTGGGGGCACCGGCTCCATTGGTAGCGCCGTCACCGCAGATCTGGTGGCGCATCACCACCAGGTTATTGGCCTCTGCCGCTCTGAAGTCTCGGCGCGAAAGCTATCAGAGCTTGGCGGCCAGCCCTGGCGCGGGGACCTGCGGGCGCCAAGCAGTTGGCAGGCCGCACTTGCCGGGGTGGATGTTGTCATCCAGCTTGCCAGCACATTTGGCACGGATATGGCGGTGGTGGATGCCGCCGCAGTGGCCTGCCTGCGGGCGGAAGCCAGGGCGCGGCCCAGCAATCAGCCGCTGCGGGTGATCTATACTGGGGGTTGCTGGCTCTATGGTGAAACCGGCGACCACATGGCCTGCGAGACCAGCCCACAGCGCCCCATTCCGGCCTTTTCCTGGATGCAGGACTCTGCCAGTCTTTTGCTCAAGGATCCCAACCTGAACTGCGCAGTGGTCCACCCTGCCATGGTCTATCACAAAGATGGTGGCGGGGTATTTGCCCGAATGCTGGACCAAGCCGCCGCAGGTCTGCCACTCGAAGTCTGGGGCAGCATTCACACCCGCTGGCCGCTGGTGCACCGCCGCGACCTGGCCCGCGCCTATCGCATGCTGGCCGAGCAAGCAGCGCTGACCGGCCATTTCAACGTGGCGGCACAATCCGGTATACCCGTGCGCGACATCCTGGCAGAAATCCTGACACGCCACCCTCATGATGGGGCCTATCTGGTGCGCAACCGCAAATATGTCATGTTCAAATATGGTGCCTGGGCCGAGGGCCCCACCCTGGACCAGCAGATGCGGGCGGAAAAGATCCGGCAAAGCTGCGGCTGGCACCCCGAAGTCGCGGATTTCACCCAGGCGGCCTTTTGACCTGCTGCCCTGCCAGGGCGTGAACGAGCGCTATCACAGCAAGGCCTGGCCGTACAAAAAAGGACAGATCCCGGGGATCTGTCCTTTTTCAACACCGTGGCATAGGTTCAACATCAGGGAGGAGGCGTGTTGATCCCGCGCTTGGTGCTCAGCCTTGCGTCTGCTTATTTTGCAGCGGCTTTTTTCGCAGCAGCGGTCACCTCGGTGGTGGCCTTTTGGACAGCGGCAGTTGCTTCTTCGCCCATGTCCTTACCGGCGGACATCAGCAGTTCAACGGTTTCCATCTGCGCCTTTTTTGCGACTTCAGCAAAAGCTGCCAGGTTCTCAGCAGCAACCTCAGCAGAGGCACTTGCGAAATCGGTGGCGGATTTTGCGTATTCAGCAGGGTCGCTTTGTACTTTGGAAACGCCGGACATTTTGGCCAGGGCGTCTTTTGTCCACTTGCTGGAGATCTCAGAGGACTGCTCAGCAGCACCAAGAACAACAGCGCTCAGCTTTTCATTCAGTGCGGCAGTGTTTTTGAAGACATCTTCCATAGCGGAGGTATCCACCGGAAATGCGCCCATCATGTCTTTCATCATAGCGGTAAAATCTTGGGTCTTAGCCATTGAACTGGTTCCTTACGTTGCCAACTCGGGACCATCCCGCGTTTCAGCATGAGGACAATATACTTTCTGCATCGCAGCATTTCAAGTTTTTTCATGCTGCGATGCAGAAAAACTTCACAGGCCAAAGGAAATCAAACACTTGCCCGACGCAGCACATAGCTGCCCGGTGCCGGTTCTAGCGGAGGATTGTTCGAATCACCCGGTTCCCGCGCGGGCACCTGCTTGCCAGAACGCTTTTTCAGCCAGGCTTCCCAACGGGGCCACCAGGATCCTTCGTGAAAGGCCGCGCCCTCCATCCAGGCTTCGGGCGACAGCTTGAGGTCGTCATTGGTGTAATGACCATATTTGTTGCGGCTGGGCGGATTGATGATCCCCGCGATATGGCCCGACTGGGAGACCACAAAGGTCTTGCTGCGCCCGCCCATGGCCTGCACCCCGCGATAACAATCGCTCCAGCGGGCAATGTGATCTGTCTCGCAGGTCACGGCCATCAGCGGAATATCCACATCCCGTAAATGCAATGTCTCGCCAAACAGTTCAAACCCGTCGGTAGCAAATTCATTGGCCTGACAGAGGCGGCGCAGATACTGCTGCGCCATCTTCCCCGGCAGATTGGCACCATCACCGTTCCAGTAAAGCAAATCAAAGGCCGGCGGGGTTTCCCCCAGCATATAACTGCGAATGGCCGGCCCATAGACAAGATCATTGGCCCGCAGATAGGAAAAGGTTCGCGCCATGATGTAAGAGGGCAGAATACCGTCTTCGCCGATCTCTTCGACGATGGCATCGACAAAATCATTCTGCAGAAAGGGCGTAAAATCCCCCTGATCGGAAAAATCCGTCAGCGCGGTAAACAGCGTGGCCGACTTTACCGATTTATCGCCACGTTTTTTCATCAGCGCCAAGGTCAGGCTTAGCGTGGTGCCTGCGATGCAATAGCCGATGGCATTGACCTGTTTGACCGCGCAGATCTCCTTGGCCTTGTTGATTGCCGTCAGGAAACCTTCTTCGACGTATTCTTCCAGCCCCACATCTGCGTAATCGCCATTGGGGTTGATCCAAGAGACCACAAACAGGGTGTAGCCCTGCTCGGTCACCCATTTGATCAGACTGTTTTGCGCCTTGAGATCAAGAATATAGAATTTGTTGATCCAGGGCGGAAACAGCACGATGGGGGTTTCATGCACGGTTTCTGTGGTAGGGCGATACTGGATCATCTCCATCATTCGGTTGCGAAACACAACCTCGCCCGGGGTTGTGCCGATGTTGCGCCCGATCTCAAAGGCGCTTTCATCCGCCAGACGCACCACCAGCTCGCCATTATTGGCTTCCAGATCATCCACCAGGTTCTGCAGCCCGTCGACAAGCGATTGCCCCTCGGTCGCTAGCGCCTTTTCCAGCGCATCCGGGTTGGTAGGCAGAAAGTTGGTCGGTGCCATCATGTTGATTATCTGATCCGAAAAATAACTGAGCCGACGGCGATCAATAGGAGACAGATCTTCGACCCCTTCAACCGCTGTGCGAATGGTCTGAGCATTGGTCAGATATTGTTGCTTCACATAGTGAAAATAGGGGTTCTTTTCCCACATCGGATTTCCAAAGCGGCGATCCTCCACGCGATCGGCCTCCGGGATTTCAACCTCCTGCGCTGCCAGAATCTGTTGCGCTTCGGCAAAGTTGAGCACCGATTTGCCCCAGAACTCCACCTGTTGCTCCATCAGTTTTGCGGGGTTTTGCAGGATTTCAGCCCAGTACGACGTTGCTGCACGTGCAAAAAGATCTTGATTCGGACCATCCAATCCGGGGTGATGGCCTTTCTTACTTGCCATAATTTCGATCAGTTTCTGCGAGAGCTGCTCTACACGCTCCAGATTTTCCTTAAGCCGTTCAATGTGTTCCGGAGAAGTACCATGGTCCACTGCGTCACTTGTTGTCATCTTAAGGAATCCCCCATACTCTTTCTGCTGTGCAGAATACTGGTTTAGCCATGTTACGCCAAAGCGACGAAAGGTCCGAGGCCCTGTATAATTTACTGCCAAAAGTTGCAGAGTCTTGCGCGAACGCCCCTGCGGCAAACAGTTAAAAAGGAAAGCCTTATGCGTTTTATGATGTCCTACGACCTGATGGAAACGGCCCGAAACATGAACCAATGGCTCGGCGCCAGTGCTCAGTCCATAGGCTCATATCCCATCTTTTCAACGCTTCCCAATCCGGCGCTCAGCTGGATGGCCGCCTGGGGCGAAGTCACCGAGCGCAGCTTTCACCGCATGACGGTAAAGCCTGACTGGGGCATCCACAGCTTCACCTGCGAAGACGGCAAGGACCATCTTGTCGAGGTCACCCCGATTGTGAAGCGCGACTTTGGCGACCTGATCCATTTTCGTGTGTCCGGCCGCAAGGAACAGCCCCGCAAGGTTCTGGTTGTGGCACCGATGTCCGGCCACTACGCAACCCTGCTACGTTCAACCGTCAAGAGCCTACTGGTGAACTGCGAAGTCTATATCACGGATTGGCACAATGCCCGCGACATTCCGGTATCCGCCGGCAAGTTCGATATCGAAGATTATACACTCTATTTGGTTGATTTCATGCGCGAAATGGGACCGGAATCCCATGTCGTCGCCGTCTGCCAACCCGCCCCATTGACCCTGGCCGCCACCGCCTATCTGGCAGAGCAGGATCCAAAGGCGCAGCCCTCATCCTTGACCCTGATCGGCGGGCCAGTGGATCCAGATGCAACCCCAACCGAGGTCACAGATTTTGGCCGCCGCGTCACGATGGGCCAGCTGGAAGAAACCATGATCCAGCGGGTTGGTTTCAAATACAAGGGCGTCGGCCGCAAGGTCTATCCCGGCCTGTTGCAACTGTCCTCTTTCATGTCGATGAACATGGAACGCCACGCCAAGGCCTTCAGCGATCAAATCCAGCGCACCAGCCGCGGCGATGCCTCGGATCATGATCACCACAACCGATTTTACGATGAATATCTGGCCGTTATGGACATGACGGCGGAATTCTACCTCTCGACCGTGGAACGGGTGTTCAAGTCGCGCGAGATTGCGCGCAACGAATTTGTCGTCGATGGCCACAAGGTCGATATCGGGGCAATTACGGATGTGGCGGTCAAAACCGTCGAAGGCGCCAATGACGATATTTCCGCGCCCGGGCAATGCATCGCCGCGCTTGATCTGTGTACAGGCCTGCCCGACAGCAAGAAAGCCAGCCATGTGGAACCCGGCGCCGGTCACTACGGTATCTTTGCCGGCAGCAGCTGGCGCGACAATATCCGCCCCTTGGTAATTGATTTCATGGATGCAAACACCCGCAAACCCACCACGGCAAAGGCACCGGCAGCCGCCAGCACAGCCAAAGCCGCAAGCCAGGCCAAGACCCCAACACAAGCCCGTAAGGCCTAATCCATGAGCGACGGGGCCTGCACGTTTTCCTGCAACTGCGGCCGTCTGGCTGGACATATCTCGGCTGAGGGTCGAAAATCCGGGTTGAGGCTGCTTTGCTTTTGCTCAGATTGCCGCGCCGCAGAACTGTATCATAATCAGCCCGATCCAGTGGATGGGGTTGATCTGTTTCAACTTGCCCCACATGCTATCACCCTGACCCAAGGCGCCGAATATCTGCAACTGATGCGGTTGGGGCCAAAGGGGCTGCATCGCTGGTATGCCGGTTGTTGTGACACGCCGTTTGCCAATACGCTGGCCAAGCCGCAACTGGCCTTTGCTGGGATGCGTTCAGATCTGTTTCAAAACCCAGACTGCCTTGGCAAGGTCCGGGCGCGATCCGCCGTTCCGCAGCCGGGCAAGCCCCCCCGCAACGAAGGAATGATGCGCATGGTCTATGGCATCTTTTCCCGGATGATCACCGCACGCCTCTCTGGCATGTGGCGCCAAACTCCATTTTTTGACAGCGCATCCAGCCAGCCCATGACCAAAGCCAAGGTCTTGAGCAAAGAAGAACGGGCCAGTCTGTACCCCTAACCGGAATGCCAGGAGGGCGGGGCACCGTGCCCGCGCCCTCAGGTCTCCACCAAAGGTTCAACAGGTCGTTCACCGGGACGTTTACCGGGGACAGAGAGCCAGCCAAGCAGCGCCTGAGTGACCTCCTCTGGCTGTTCCAGACTTGGCAAATGCCCTGCCCCTGAAATGATCTTGAGCCCAGCATGGGGGATCAGTTCAGCCAGGAATTCATGCCGCTTTACCGGGGTCAGGCGATCATGTTCGCCGCACAGGATCAAGGTCGGCACCCGACAGCGACGTGCCGTGGCCTGCTGATCGACGCGGCGTTGCAGGGCGCGGCTTTGCGCGACAAACAGCTCTGCCCCCAGATCCAGCCCCATATTGCGCACCAGACTAAGGATCTCGAGCCGCTGCGCCCCCGGTGCCAGCACCTCTGGGGGCAGTGACTGCTGCAGCGCCGTTTCCAGCCCCCCGGTACGGGCGCTGATGATCAGCGGCTCACGCATCGCTGCTTGATCCGGCGTTTCAGCCAGGGGGGTCGTCGCCATAAGACACAGACGAGAAACCCGCGCAGGGGCTCGGCGTAGAATTTCCAGCGCCACAATGCCCCCCATCGACAGCCCCACCAGGGCAAAGCGCGCAGGCAACATCTCCAGAATATGGCTGGCAATCTGCTCCACCGTCTCGCCACCAAACAGCGGTGCAGCCATGACCGGGGCCTGCTTTGACAGCGCCAGGATTTGCGGTGTGAAGATCCGCGCGTCGCACATCATTCCCGGCAGAAAAACCACCGGTTCTGCGCCTAAATTTTCGCCCTGCTCCATGCCTCTGCCCCTTCTCTGCCGGGATTGCATCTGCAAGCCCCTGCCGGATGCAACCCGGCCAAACAATACGGCAGTGCCGATCCTGCACAACTCGCCCTATAGGTGTTTGTGCAGCCTAGGCTTGCCAAGGGCAAGAACCATTTCACGCAAAGCCCCCAGCGGGACCATCAGTATCCATCCCAACGAAAGGCCCCCTGTTTCGACAAGGGCGAAAAAGGGTTATGCGCCACTTCCCAGATGTGGCCATCGGGGGAGCGAAAATAACCAATATAGCCGCCCCAAAAGACCTCACCGGCCGGGCGCAGCACCTCGGCACCCGCCGCCAGCGCAAGCTCCATCACGTCATCGACTTCCTTTGGGCTGCGGGTATTATGGCTCAGGGTCATCGCCCCGGTGCCAAGCGCCTCTATCGGCAATCCGATATCCTCGGCGAGCTTCTCCAGCGGGTATAGCCCTAGGGTCTGTGAGATCAGATCAAAGGCCACCACCCCATCCGGGCTCTCAGTGCGCTGCCACCCCAAAGCCGTATAAAACGCCGCGGCCCGGTCCAGATCCTGCACCCCCAGGGTGATCAGGCTAACGCGTTGCTCCATAGTCATTTTCAAACTCCAACTCATCCAACCAAGCCCCCGCCAAGATCGGCAGGACAGGCGCGGCGAACCTAGAGCAACTCTGCGACAGAAGCCTCTATAAGGGCAAGACAAGTCTCGTCCGAAAACCGGTGATCGGCATCTTTGACCAGGGTCAAACGGATGTCAGCACCGCTGGCATGGTGCAACAGGCGCAGTGCGGTTTCGGTGGAAACAGCCGTATCCGCCGTGCCCTGCAGGCAGCGCACTGGAAAGGGCAGATTCAGCGGCGTGCGCAGCACCAGATGATCGCGACCATCTTCGATCAGCCGTTTGCTGATGCGGAAGGGCTCCATGTAGTCGCTGGGCATTTCAACATAGCCCTGGCTCTCCAACGCGGCTTTCTGCGCTGCGCTAAAGCTCTGCCAATAGCCATCTTCGGTGAAATCGGGGGCCGCCGCGATGGTTACCATACCGCAGATGCGCTCCGGGATGGCCCGCGCCAGCAACAGCGCCTGCCAGCCCCCCATGGAGGACCCCACAATCAGCAACGGTCCGGTCGTCAGCTCCGCAATCGCTGCCAGGCTATCTTGGTGCCAATCGCCAATGCAGCCGGCCTCAAAACTGCCAGAACTCTCCCCATGGCCCGAGTAATCAAAGCGCAAAAACCCAAGGCCACGACCACGGGCCCAGGTCTCCAGATGCAGCGCCTTGGTGCCCTGCATGTCAGATTTCAGCCCGCCCAAAAACACCAGCGTCGGCCCTGCGCCTGCCTGCGTATGATAGGCGATCTGACGCCCCTGCGCGGTCTTCAGAAACTGTGTTCCAGCCATTCATCTGCTCCCCTTCATTACCCAAGATGTGCCATGCAGGAGACAGCGCTGCAATTGCCAAAATCACCTTCGCGCTGACGGGCTTGCCCCCAAACGGACCTCCCCCTAGGCTGCGGCGATTGACCCGCGACCGCCTGGAGGGCCCCATGACACGCATACTGCACCACAGTTTTCTGGCTCTGCTGTCTCTTGTCATTTCCCTCTGCAGCGCCTGGGCCGTGCTGGCCTTGTGGTATCGGCTCCCCTTGGGGGCAGGCCTGCGACTAGGGCTCGCAGTCGGGTTTGCGCTGCTTGGACTGGCGGTGATCTGCGGCCTGTTTCGCCCGCGCCGCCTGCGCGCCCTGGCCACATATTGCCTGGCCCTGGCGGCGGTACTGACCTGGTGGATCAGCCTCACTCCGCCTGTCAACCGCGACTGGGCTCCGGATGTGGCGCGCCAAGTCACCGGAGAAGTCAAGGGATCCCAGCTGACCCTGACCAACCTGCGCAATTTCACCTGGCGCAGCCCAACAGATTTTGACCCCCACTGGGAACAGCGCCACTATGATCTCGATACACTAAACACCGTCGATCTGTTCATGTCCTATTGGGCTGGCAAGACGATCGCGCATATGATCGTCAGCTTTGGTTTCGCCAATGGCGAACAGATCGCCTGGTCCGTAGAGGTCAGGCGCCAAAAAGACGGCGCCTTCTCTCCCCTCGCGGATATGTTCAAGTCCAACACCCTGGCGATCATAGCCGCAGATGAACGCGACCTTGTCGGCACCCGCACCAATGCCCGCGGCGAAGACGTCCAGCTCTACCGCCTCAACTCAAGCCCCAAGCAAGCCCGCGCCCTGTTGCTGCAATATGTGGCCACCTCCAACCAGCTGGCCAAGACGCCGCGCTGGTATAATTCGCTCTCCACCAACTGCACCACCGTGGTGTTTCAACTGATCCGCACCATACTGGGCGAAGTCCCACTGGACTGGCGCGTCATGGCCAATGGCTACCTGCCGGAATACGCCTATGATATGGGCGTTCTGGCCACAGGGCTGCCATTGGCTGAACTCACCCAAAAAGGCAGGATCACCGCCCGCGCCCAGGCGCATGGAATTGCCCCCGACTATTCCCGCATGATCCGCCAAGGTGTCCCCACCCCACAGCCAGACTAAAGCGGCGCAAACCTGTTCCATTTCATTTGGCCGCAAATATCCCGGGGAGCGCGAGGGGCTGGCCCCTCGCCGCCTTGACAGCGGCACGCGCAACTGCGAAAGCAGCCCACAATCACATAACCCGCAACCGGGCGTTCAGTGGGCGCCAAACCGACGAGGAGCAGCCAAACCATGGCCCAAATCTCTCTCACATTCCCCGATGGCAACGCACGCAGCTATGCTGCCGGCATCACCGCCGCCGAAGTGGCTGCCGATATTTCGACCTCTCTGGCCAAAAAAGCCATCTCTGCCACCCTTGATGGCAGGCACTGGGACCTGCAGTGGCCCATCGAGGGTAATGCCGCTATCGCCCTGCACACTCTCAAGGACGAAGCCCAGGCCAATGAGCTGATCCGCCACGATCTGGCCCATGTCATGGCCCGCGCCGTGCAGGAGCTCTGGCCCGACACCAAGGTCACCATTGGCCCGGTGATCGACAACGGCTGGTACTATGATTTTGACCGCGCCGAGCCCTTCACCCCCGAAGACCTCGGCGTGATCGAGAAAAAGATGAAAGAGATCATCAACAAGCGTGAGCCGGTCACCACCGAAGTCTGGGACCGTCAGCGCGCGATTGATTTCTACACCGCCAATGATGAACCCTATAAGGTCGAACTGATCGAGGCCATTCCCGGCGATGAGCCATTGCGGATGTACTGGCATGGCGATTGGCAGGATCTGTGCCGCGGCCCCCACCTGCAACACACCGGCCAGCTGCCCGGCGATGCCTTCAAGCTGATGTCGATTGCTGGCGCCTACTGGCGCGGCGACAGTGACCGCGCCATGCTGCAGCGCATCTACGGCGTTGCCTTCACCGGCAAGGAAAAGCTGAAAGCCCATCTCCACATGCTGGAAGAGGCTGCCAAGCGCGACCACCGCAAGCTGGGCCGCGAGATGGAGCTGTTCCACATGCAGGAAGAGGCTCCCGGCCAGATCTTCTGGCACCCCAATGGCTGGAAAATTTACACCACCTTGCAGGACTACATGCGCCGCATGCAGGAACGCGACGGCTATGTCGAGGTCAACACCCCGCAGGTTGTTGATCGCAAACTCTGGGAGGCCTCTGGCCACTGGGATAAATACCAGGAGAACATGTTCATCGTCGAAGTAGACGAAGACCATGCTCGGGAAAAGGCCGTCAACGCACTGAAGCCGATGAACTGCCCCTGCCATGTGCAGGTCTTCAACCAGGGTCTGAAATCCTACCGCGACCTGCCGCTGCGCATGGCGGAATTCGGCTCCTGCGCCCGCTATGAACCCTCTGGTGCCCTGCACGGAATCATGCGGGTGCGCGGCTTTACCCAGGATGACGGCCATATCTTCTGCGCCGAAGATCAGATCGAGTCTGAAACCGCCAAGTTCATCGCCTTCCTGTCCAAGGTCTATGCCGATCTCGGCTTCCACAACTGGACCATCAAGCTGTCGACCCGCCCCGAAAAACGCATCGGCACCGATGAAAGCTGGGATCTGGTCGAAAAGGCCCTCGGCGATGCCTGCAAGGCCGCTGGTTATGACTATGAGCTATTGGAAGGCGAAGGCGCCTTTTATGGCCCCAAGCTGGAGTTCACCCTCACGGATGCCATTGGCCGCAACTGGCAGTGCGGCACCCTGCAGGTGGACCCCAACCTGCCGGAACGCCTGGAGGCCAACTTCATCGGCACCGATGGCAACAAGCACCGTCCCTTTATGCTGCACCGGGCGACGCTCGGCTCGTTTGAACGTTTCATTGGCATCCTGATCGAAGAACATGCGGGCAAGCTGCCCTTCTGGCTGGCCCCCCGTCAGGTTGTTGTCGCCTCGATCACCTCGGATTCGGATGACTACGTGCAAGAGGTCGTTGCCCAGCTGCAGGCTGTCGGTGTGCGCGCCGAGGCCGATATTCGCAATGAAAAGATCAACTACAAAGTCCGCGAACATTCGGTTGGCAAGGTGCCGGTGATCCTGGCCATTGGCCACCGCGAAGTCGAAGAGCGCACTGTATCGATCCGCCGTCTGGGGGAGAAGCAAACCCGCGTCGACAGTCTCGAGAATGTTACAAAGGCGCTGGCGCTAGAGGCAACCGCCCCAGATTTGCTGTAACATTTGCCAAGTTTTGACCACGAAGCGGCCTCCCATCGGGGGCCGTTTTGCTATTCAGGCCTCAGATTATCCCTGTTTTCAGGGAATAACCTGTTACAATACCCTCACAGTACCTGACGCCGTCGTGAGACACGCTCTCGTGACTTAAGCTCTTTCTCACAACGAGTTAGGCTTTGCATATCACCACCAACCAGAAGGATTTTAAGAGATGTCGAACCCATCCAAGTCTCTCGCCGTCGCCGGAGCCATCGCGGCTGCCCTCACCGCAGCCTCCAGCATGCCTGCAGCGGCTGCTACCAAGGAAAAATGCTATGGCGTCTCGCTTGCCGGTCAAAATGACTGCGCAGCAGGCCCCGGCACCACCTGTGCAGGCACCTCTACTGTCGACTACCAAGGCAACGCCTGGACGCTGGTCGACGCAGGCACCTGCGCAGATATCGACCTGCCCGCAGCACCCGATGGCACCGAACGCAGTGGCTCTCTGGAACCGCAGGAACGGGATCTGCCAGCCTAAGAGGTGGCCCGAACCACATATCACCTGACCAACATACAAAAGAACAGCGCAGGGGGCGGCCCTTTTCACCTGATCGCCCTCTTTCGCGCGTAACAGCCCCCAGCCATCTGCCCCCCGAAGACACGCCCCGGCCCCTGGCCTCGGCCAACACGAGCCCCGCCATGCCAGCTGCCATCTCCCCAGCCCCTGCCCTCAATGCCCTGCCATCTGCCCCCGGTGTCGGGTACAAGCCGCAGCATTTTTCCCAAATTCTGACAGATGCCGCCCCGGTAAAATGGCTGGAAATCCACGCCGAGAACTACATGGGCGATGGCGGGCGGCCAGTGGCGCAACTGCGCCATCTAGCCGAACTATTTCCCATTTCAGTGCATGGGGTTGGTCTGTCGATCGGCGGCGAGGCCGCGCTGGACACAACCCACCTAGCCCGGCTGCAACGACTGCTGGCTTGGCTGGAACCTTCCAGCTTTTCCGAACATCTCGCCTGGTCGACCCATGAGGGGCATTTCTACAATGACCTGCTGCCACTGCCCTATACCGACGCGACCCTAACCCGCGTTTGTGATCATATTGACCAGCTGCAAGCCGCAATTGGTCGGCCGATGCTGCTGGAAAATCCCTCCAGCTACCTCGCTTTTGCCGAGAGCACCTGGTCAGAACCCGAGTTCCTGACAGAGATCAGCCGACGCACTGGCTGCGGGCTGCTGCTGGATGTAAACAACGTCTTTGTTTCGGCCAATAATCTTGGCTTTTCACCACAGGGCTATATTGATGATTTTGCCCTGGAGCGGGTGGGGGAAATTCACCTTGGCGGCCATGACAGCGACACGGATGATCAGGGGCGCCCGCTGCTGATCGACAGTCACGGCTGCGCGGTTGTCGATCCGGTCTGGGCGCTGCTGGATTACACCCTGGAACGCGCTGGCCCAAAACCCGTGCTGATAGAATGGGATACTGATGTACCCGACTGGCCGCTTTTGGCCGCCGAAGCTGAGCGCGCCGCCTTTGCGCTGGGGCATCTTCCCGCCGTGGCCAGCGAACCAGTGGTCCGGGCATGAACCGCTGCAAACAAGCCCACGGCACTGCGTTTGCGGTGTCACAGGATGACTTTACCCGGGCGATGCGGGATGCAAGCCTGCCCATTCCTCTTGGCCTGGTGGATCAGGACGGGAGCAGCGCAGGGCGACGGTTTTCCGTCTATCGCAACAATATCGCCGTCTCGCTTCGCGAGGCGATGCACAGCGCCTTTCCGGTTATCACAAAACTGTTGGGGACCGAAAACATGAACGGACTGTCGCGCCTTTTCCTGCATGCCCATCCGCCAAAATCGCCGCTAATGATGTTTTACGGCGCTGAATTTCCAAATTTTCTTGAGGCCCAACCGCAACTTAGCCATCTTGGCTATCTCGGAGATGTGGCCCGCCTGGAATTGGCCATGCGCCAAGCCTACCACGCTGCCGATGCCACACCAATTGCGCCTGATACCCTGGTCGGCTTGTCAGAAGACGCGCTGCTGACAAGCCGTCTGACCTTTGCCCCGGCCCTGCACCTTCTGCAATCGCCCTGGCCGATAGAGGCGATCTGGCGCTTCAACACAGTACCGCAGGCCCCCGCCCCCCAGGCCGGAGCGCAGGCGGTGATAATCACGCGGCCGGAATTTGATCCGGTACTGCAGCTATTCCCCGCCGCAGGCGCAGTCTGGCTCGACGCCCTGCAACAGGGCGCCAGCATCGGTGCAGCACTGCAGCGCGCCACCGCGACAGATGCCGATTTTGATTTGAGTTTCCCGCTGACCCTGCTGCTGCAGGGCGGTGCCATCACCGGACTAGAAAGAAAAAGGTAAAGACATGCACGCAGTTGTCTCGATATATCAGACCCAGGCTAATCGGCTGGATCGGTCTGCGGATTTTATCCTTCCCACTTTGGCACGCCTGGTGTTTGTCGCGGTTCTGCTGGTCTACTATTGGAATTCAGCCGGTCTTAAGATCGAAGGGTCGATCTTTTCACCATCGGCCGGGGCCTTTGCACAGATTTTCCCCAAGGCAGCCGAGGCGGCGCTCTATGATGTTTCGCAGCTGAACCTGTTACAACGACTGATAATTTTTGTCGGCACACTGGCGGAATATGTGCTGCCAACGCTGATCTTGCTCGGGTTGGTGACCCGTCTTGCCGCGCTTGGCACCCTTGGCTTTATCTGGGTGCAAACCTTGGTGGATGTCACCGGCCATGAGGTCGAGCTGGGCCGCCTATTCGACACCAGCATTGGCTTGGTTGACCAACGCCTGATGTGGAGCTTTCTACTGCTGGTCCTAATGTTCAAAGGTGCGGGTCCCCTGTCACTGGATGCATTCCTGCGCCGCCTGATCCCCGTTACACCAAGCTAAGACCACGCGCAGGTCCACACACAAAAGGCGCCCTGTCTCGCAGCGGCGCCTTTTGCAATATTCGCCTCAGCCCAGGCCCAAGGCCGTCTGAGTGGCTTTGTCCCAGCCAAGGGCCAGATTTGATCTGGATTGAATCAAAGGCCGCTTCATCAGGGTGGGATGCTGTTGCAGCAGTTCCAGCGGGGCACTGGCGCGTTCCTCTGCGCTCAGCCCGCGCCAAGTGGTTGAGCGCGTATTTACAAGCCGCTCACCAAACTGCGCTAGGGCTGCTGCCAGAACCTCGGGCGGCACGCCCTCGGCGCGGACATCAACCAATCTGGCATCCGGGAGCTGTTTCATCGCTTTGCGACAGATATCGCAATTTTTCAATCCGTATAGGATCATAGCTCGGCCTCTCTTTGGTAGGGGGAAGGATCAATCCTAAGCCGCGTGAAACTTACCCACTTGATTTATTTTTTCCACATGCAAAAGTTGCACTCCGGCTTACCTGCAGCACCATTGGCAGAATTACGTGTATTTCGACGTATAGACCGCGGTGCCACGAACGCCGAATTACCTCTGGATCGGTCCTGGGATCGCACCGGAACAGCGCATAAATTAGAAGGAGGCACGGCAAATGCCAAGTGGCACCGTGAAATGGTTTAACACCAGCAAGGGATTTGGCTTTATCGCACCCGAAGACGGCGGCAGTGATGTTTTTGTTCACATCTCGCAGGTCGAACGATCCGGCCTGACTGGTCTCACAGATAATATGAAGGTCGATTATGAACTGACCGAGGGGCGAGACGGTCGGCAAATGGCGGGGGAAATTCGCCCTGCCTAAACACCTGCCTACTCACAACCGGATAAGCAAAGCAGCGCAGCCCGCCCTGCCAGAGTTGCGGTGACACGCAACGCTGGTAGGGATCAGTGGCAAGGATCGGGGCTGCGCGCTTCAAAACACGCATTCGGCCGCTAACCCGTTGTTGTACGGCGCAGGTATTCCACCATGACGCAGGTGGGATCGGCTGGGCGTAGTTTTGTTTCGCCCTGGCGCTGCCAGTCCGCCTCGGCAACCTCGGGAAAGAATGTATCCGCCTCGGCAACCGCCAGATCGACCTCGGTGATCAACAAGCGATCCGCGAGCGACAGCATCTCTTGGTAAATCCGGGCGCCGCCAATACCATAGATCCGGCGATAGCCCTGGGCATAGGCCGCTGCAACCGCGCGTGTGACGCTGTCATGGACCGTATCGGCAGCGGCAGGGTTAGACGACACAACCAAATTCAGCCTATTTTTCAGAGGCTTGACCGGCAGGCTCTGCCATGTATTGCGCCCCATGATCAAGGCGCCACCCAGGGTTTCGCGCTGAAAGGCCTTCAGATCTTCAGGGGCATGCCAGGGAATGGTATTGTCCTTGCCAATGGCGCCATTGCGGTCGCGGGCAACAATCAGGGTAATCATCGTAGTGGTCTGCCTTGCAGCTGAAGCACCCGGCAAAAGCCGGTGCATGATATATGGGACGACGGCAAGACCCCGGCTGGCTGTTACACCGCGACGGGGGCTTTGATCCCTGGATCGGGATCATAGTTCAGCACCTCAAAATCATCATAGGTGAAATCAAAAATAGAGCTGACCTGCCGCTTGATCCGGATCTGCGGCAGTGGCTTGGGCGTACGCGACAGTTGCAGGGCCACCTGTTCTCGGTGATTGGAATAGATATGCGCATCGCCAAGGGTATGAATGAAATCCCCCGGCTCATAGCCGGTGACATGGGCCAGCATCAGCTGCAACAAGGCATAAGAGGCAATATTGAACGGCACCCCAAGGAACATATCCGCCGAGCGCTGATAAAGCTGCAAATGCAGTTTGCCCCCCAGGATACGCACCTGCCACAGGGTATGACAGGGCGGTAGCGCCATATCCGGCACATCCCCCGGGTTCCAGGCCGAAACGATCAGACGGCGGCTATCGGGGCTAGTCTTGATCATCTGCACCAGATCGGCGATCTGATCGACAGACCCCGCCCTGTACACTGGCTCATCCCCGGTGGTGCCCGGGATCAGCTCCAGCTTGGGAAAGCGGCGCCATTGGTGGCCATAGACCGGCCCGAGATCTCCCTGTTCATCGGCCCATTCATCCCAGATCGAAACCCCGTAATCCTTGAGATATTTGATATTCGTATCGCCCGACAGGAACCAAAGCAGCTCATGTATAATAGAGCGTAGATGTAGTTTTTTGGTGGTGACCAGCGGAAAACCATCCTCCAGCGGATAGCGCGCCTGCATGCCAAAACAAGAGATGGTGCCGGTGCCGGTGCGGTCGCTGCTGGACACACCGGTTTCCAGAATTTGCCGCAAGGCCATGTGATATTGCTGCACAGGGATCCCCTTTTCTGACGCTCATCACGAGATGGGCCAGCTATAGCTGCGCCTGTCAACCAAAGGCAAGTTGATTGCCCTGCCAATGCGGCGGCCCGTTTCCAGTCCCGCCCCCCTGCGAATCAATCCGTCTTCGCCTATAGTTATGATAGTGTTAAAAAACTACAGCACACCCCCGGCTCTGTCAGTTCAAGATCAGCTGCAGAAACGGGTGTTCCAACTTGTAAGGATCACCGCATATGGCGCTTACCTATCTGCACGTAATGGTCCGGGTGAAAGACCTGGAAAAATCCATGGCGTTCTACGAATTGCTCGGCCTGCGCGAAACCCGCCGCTATGACAGCGAAAAAGGGCGTTTCACGCTGCTCTATCTGGCGCCTCCGGGTCAGGAAGAAGCCCCGCTGGAGCTGACATACAACTGGGATGGCGATGATGCGCTGCCAAGCGACAGCCGTCATTTTGGCCATCTGGCCTATGGTGTTGATAATATCTATGACACCTGCCAGTTCCTGATGGACAATGGGATCACCATCAACCGTCCGCCGCGCGATGGGCATATGGCCTTTATCCGCTCGCCTGACAATATCTCAATCGAGCTGCTGCAAAACGGCGAATCTCTGGAGCCGGCAGAGCCCTGGGCCAGCATGGAAAACACTGGCCACTGGTAAGCAAGCCACTGGCAAAAGCCCGCCTCGTTGCTGCCGCAGCTATTGGGCGGCAACACCTGCGCTATCGCAGATATGAAAACGCACCGCCGGTCCCGTCAGGACCAAGGCGGTGCGTCTTGTGGTGAACCCGAATTCTTCAAGTCTAGATGCAACTGTTTCCCAGCTGATCCGAGGTCGTATCGCGTGTCGAACGGAGCAATTCTTGCGCCTGCACAATATAACCTTCAGCATGTCGCCATAGGATCTATGCTATTGGACATGTCGCCCAAAAGCCTGTGTTCAGTAGATATAGCGGATCTGATCCGACCAATACCGTTCCACCCGCTTGAGCGAGCTTGTGATGTCAGCAATGCCTTCGCGGCTGATAACATCCTTGCCCTCCAGGCCGTCGGCGTGCCGTGCAAAGAGGCCCGCAACAATATCGCGAATCTCTCGACCGCGCGGTGTCAGGCGAACCCGAACAGAACGACGGTCAATTTCACAGCGCTGATGGTGCATATAGCCCAGCTCAACCAACTTTTTCAGATTATAGCTGACATTGCTGCCCTGATAGTACCCACGGCTCTTAAGTTCACCGGCAGTGACTTCATTGTCACCGACATTGAACAAGAGCAGCGCCTGCACTGCGTTGATTTCCAGAACGCCGACACGTTCAAATTCGTCCTTGATAACATCCAGCAACAACCGGTGAAGACGTTCCACCAGCGCCAGCGCTTCTAGGTAACCAGTCATGAACCCTTTGCGGTCCTGCTGGCCAATTGGTAATTCCATGCTCATACGCGTCTCCGACTCGAGTTTGCTCAGGAAAGAATACAGAAAATTTCCCAAAAATGCGTTAAGCTGGTTTTTTATTTAGTTTGATGCGTTTGGGCGACGTGGTTAATCAAATCTGTATAGGGGCTAGGCGGGGTGACCTGGCCGGTCACCCATTGATAAAGATCCTGATCATTTTCATGCAGAAGCTGGTCATAGAGATCCAACCTCGCGCCATCCATTAAACCCAGATTGGCGTCGGCATAGGCGGTCAAGAGAATGTCCATCTCTTTGATGCCACGACGCATGGAGCGCATTTTCAAGCGCTTCAAGCGATGCTCATGATTTTCAGGCTCTTGTGTCATCACCTTGACCTCATGCACTGGCAGCGCTTTGAATCAGCGTGCGCAGTTTCTTTTCCAACCGAGCGGCGCGCTCAGAGCTGCTGCGCATATCGTTGCGCAGAGCCCGTAGCTCTTGCAGTATACTGGCAAAATCGCCCACCTCAAGCTCAACGTCGCCAGGCTCGGACATGCCTTCACCCTCGCCGGTCAGCAGCCAGGACATAGACACATTCAGCAGGCCCGAAACCATCGACAGTTTATTGGCACGTGGCTCTGACAGGTCCTGTTCCCAACCAATCAGGGTGGATTTCTTCACCCCAAGGCGGCGCGCCAGTTGCGCCTGTGTCATGTCGGCGGCTTCGCGGGCAGCGGCCACGCGGTCGCCGAAGGTTGCAGCCTCTGGCCCGAACCAATCCGTTGTTTCGTCAGACATATGCCATCTCCGTTCCGGTCTTTATCAATGTTGCTTGATCGCGATTTGGTGGCACCCTATGACAGTTGCCAAGAACATTCAAACAGGGGCCAGCCGCCATGTCTTTCCTTTCCAAGACCCTCGAGCGCGTAAAACCGTCGCCAACAATCGCGATCACCGCCATGGCAGCAGAACTGAAGGCAGCTGGCCGCGATGTCATCGGTCTGAGCGCAGGTGAACCCGATTTTGACACGCCGCAGAACATCAAGGATGCAGCGGTGGCCGCGATCGCCGCAGGCAAGACAAAATACACCGCCCCTGATGGAATCATAGAGCTGAAACAAGCGATTTGCGACAAGCTTGAGCGCGAGAATGGCCTGTCCTATGAACCAGCCCAGATCTCTGTCGGCACTGGTGGCAAACAGACGCTATACAATGCGCTGATGGCCACCCTGAACCCCGGCGACGAGGTCATCATTCCAGCCCCCTACTGGGTCAGCTATCCGGACATGGTGCTCTTGGCGGGCGGCACGCCGGTGCCGGTTGAGGCCAGTCTGGAAACAAATTTCAAACTGACCCCACAGCAGTTGGAGGCAGCCATCACCCCCAAAACAAAGTGGTTTATCTTCAACTCGCCCTCCAACCCCAGCGGTGCCGGCTATAGCCGCGCCGAGCTGAAGGCGCTGACCGATGTCTTGATGCGCTATCCCCATGTCTGGGTCATGTCCGATGACATGTATGAACATCTGGTTTTTGACGGCTTTGAATTTGCCTCCCCCGCTCAGGTGGAACCCGGCCTTTATGAACGTACCCTCACTTGCAATGGGGTCTCCAAGGGCTATGCAATGACTGGCTGGCGCATTGGCTATGCCGCCGGGCCGCAGCACCTGATTGCCGCCATGCGCAAGGTACAGTCCCAGTCTACCTCCAACCCCTCGTCCATCAGCCAGTGGGCCGCGGTTGAGGCGTTGAACGGGCCGCAGGATTTTCTTGCAACCAATAACGTCGCCTTCAAACGCCGTCGCGATCTGGTGGTCGAAAAACTGAATGCGATCGACGGCGTGACCTGCCCCACCCCGGAAGGCGCGTTCTATGTCTACCCCTCGATCAAGGGACTGATCGGCAAGACCAGCCCAAAGGGCACCGTGATCGAGGATGACAAAGCCTTTGCAACCGCGCTCTTGGCCGAGGCGGATGTGGCGGTGGTCTTTGGGGCCGCCTTTGGCCTGTCCCCCAACTTCCGCGTCAGCTATGCAACCTCGGACGCTGCCCTTACCGAGGCCTGCAGCCGCATCGCGGATTTCTGCGCCTCCCTTACCTAAGTCAAAGGATCCTGCCTGATGGCTGCATCGCTGCCCGAGTATTTCTTTCGCATCCGTGAAAACGGTGCTTTTGTGTTTCGGGTTGATACCGAAAACCGGCAGCGGCGCATCGATATGGATCAGATCGCAGCAGTGAACATCCGCAACGGAGAGATCAAGCCGCATGGTGGCCGGGCCCTGTCAGACCAGGACCTGGCGGCGATAAAATCCTGGATGACAGAGCGCAGCGCCGTGCTGGCAGCCCGCGACATCGACGATATCAAACGGGCGGTGGATCACCTAAGCCTCACCGCCCATTGGGCCCAGACCAAGGCCAGCCCCGATCAACTGGAGGCTGTGACCGATGGCTTACTGCTGGCGATGCACGATCTGCGCAGCGTGCTGGTGCGCAAGAAGGCAGATCGGCTGATGAAAAAGACCCCAAAAGACGATTAGGTGGCGGCGCTTGGCCTGCGGCTCTGTTTGCCCGTCTGCTTGATCGTATGGCGCCAAAACCGCAGCATCAGGAACACCCCGGCAAAGCTGAGCCCCAGCACCAGCCCCGACCAGATCCCGATACCGCCCCAGCCAAAGGTAAAGCCAAAGAGATATGAGGCAGGCACCCCAATCGCCCAATAGCTGAACGCCGCGATCAACATCGGCCAATTGGTATCCTGCACGCCGCGCAACAGCCCCAGGGCAATAACCTGCATCCCATCGGTCAGCTGGAACAGCGCCGCCATGGCCAGCAGCCCCGCCCCCACCAGCAGGATTTCAGGCTTGTTAGGATCCTCTGCATCCAGGAACAGTGAAATCAACTGATCCGGCAGCAGCAGAAAGGCAGCCATGCCGACAAATGACATGACCAATGACATTACGATCACCACCCGCGCCCCAAGGGCCATGTGCTCTCGGTCGCCCCGCCCATAGGCATTGCCAGCCCGGATCGTCGCCGCGTTGCTGAGCCCCAGATGCACCATGAAGGTCAGCCCCGCCAGAGTGACCGCCACCCCATGCGCCGCCAGCGGAATAGTCCCCAGCCAGCCCATCATCATCGCCGAGGCGGCAAAGAGGCTGACTTCGCTCAGGTTGGTCAGGCCAATCGGCATGCCCAGCTTGAAGACCCGCGCGAACATCTCCCAATCGGGGCGATGAAAGTTCTTCAGGATTTCCTGTTCCGGCAGAACCCAGAGCGCATAGGCACCAACCGCCAGCAAAGAGACCGTCTGCGTGGTGATCGAGGCATAGGCCGCACCGGCGATTCCCAACTCGGGCGCACCCCAATTGCCAAAGATCAGCGCATAGTTCACCAGTCCGTTGACCACGGCGGCAAGAATGGTGATCCACAACACGATCTGCGTGCGCTCCAGCGCCGCCAGATAGGATTTGAACACCATGACCAGCAGTGCAGGAAACAGCCCCCACCCCGCCAGTTGCAGATAGGTCGCGGCCGGACCGGCCACCTCTGGGGGTTGGCCCAGGGTCAGCAAAATCGCCTCAGAAAACAGCAAGAGCGGCATCGCCGCCACGCCATAAAGCAGCGACAGCCACAACCCCATTCGGGTCGCACGACGGATCTGGCGTTCTTCCCCTGCCCCGGCAGCCGCTGCCACCAGCGGCATCACCGCAATGGCGAATCCCGCGCCCATCAGGAAAAACACAAAGAAGTAGGACCCCGCCAGCGTCACCGCAGCCAGCGCTGCCGCGCCATACCACCCCAGCATGACAGAATCCGTCATGCCAATGGCAAATTGCGCCACATGGCCGCCCACCAACGGCAGGCCCAGCACAGAAAGCGCGCGCACATGGCCACCTGTGCTCATCTTCGGGGTGGATTTGGGGGGCGTGAATTGATCTATCATGCAGCAGTCTTAGCAGGTACAGCGCCCCCGGCAAGCGCCGTCAGACAGCCGCTGTGCCCGCGTCGCCCCTGGCGGTGATTATTTATGTCCCCAATCATCAGGGTTGTCGGAATTATTTGGACTCAACCCGAGCGCATCCCCCTTGGTCGAACAGCCAAGCCCCAGAACTGTACGGTTGGCATAGGCAAAATAGGCGCAGACCTGGTTGATCTCCAGGATCTCTCCATCGTCATAGCCAACTGCGCGCAGCGCCTCGACATCGCTTTCGATCAGGCTTGCGGGGGCATCGGTCAATTTGCGCGCATAGCGCAGCGCCACCTGCTGCGCCGCATCCAGCGGAGCCTCCGTCGGACGGCGCGCTTCAATCGCGGCGCGAATGGCCAGGCCGCGCGGCTCATCCTGGAGCAGACGCTGCAGTCCGGAAAAATGGTGTTCAACGCAATAGCCGCAGTTGTTCAGCGACGACACCCAGACACCAAGAACCTCCAGAAACCACTTTGGGATCTTGTTGCCGCTATGGTGCAGCACATTCTTGTAAAGCGCCATATGCCCTTCCATCGAATGCGGCCGCAGGGAATGCACCATCATGATGTTGTCGACATTGTTGTCCGGCCCGGTCACCCGCTGATAGAGTATCTTCAGTTTGCCGGTCGCCTCTTCGAATGGAACTGTCTTGATCCAGGCCATGGTCCTCTCCTCCCTAAATTTGTCACCAAATGATAAGATCACAAAGAGAATAGAAACAATGCCTTAAATCAGTTTCTTTCATCGTGCGATTTGCCCCGATACGGCACATTGCCCGGACAGGGGGGGGGCCGGCATCCAAGGTGGCAAGGTCTTCAGCGGCGGTATCAGCCTGCCTATACGCCCCGCAACTACCACCTGCCAACGTCACGGTTTCGACAACGACCACGGGCGGCAAGATCTGCTCCAACAGGCAACACCATATGCCGGAGAACATGCGCCCCGCAGCAAGCCTTTCATCTTGGTGCAAAGAAACATATAGGGCCGCCCACACCAGACCCTGGCACCAGTGATCCTGGCCGATCTGGTGCGGGCACCGCCCTAGTGGCGTGATTACGCATAAAACAGTCGCAAGGCGGCGTGTTGTCACGCCTTCCAAATGCATCTGTTTCTCAAGGCACCACCCCGCGCGGATGGGGCCCAATTATGAACACTCTCAAGGAGGAGGCACCTGATGTCTGACGACACACCCGCACATGGTATCCCCGCGCCGGAAGGCGTAGCGGATGTCATTGCGACGGACTACGAAATAGGGCAGCATAATGTAGACGGCTCTCTTGGTCCCTTTGGCTATGACATTCACAATCCGGTTTTTGCCATTTCCGGCGCTGCCATTTTGGCCTTTGTCTTCTTTACCCTGGCACTGCCTGAAGAGGCGGAGCAAATCTTTAAGAGCTTGTTCAACTTTACCACCAAGAACTTTGACTGGTTCCTGATCGGAGCTGCCGATCTTGTGGTCATCTTTGCCCTGTGCCTCATCGTCTCCCCCTATGGCAGCGTCCGCCTTGGCGGATCTGGCGCGAAACCAGACTATACCTATATTGGATGGTTCTCGATGCTGTTTGCCGCCGGCATGGGCATCGGGCTGATGTTTTACGGGGTTTCCGAACCGCTCTCCCATTTCTCCTCCTCCTTAGGTGGGACCGCAGGCGAAGCAGGCGCGCGAACAGATTGGGCGCCGCTCTCCGGGGCGCTGGACAATCAGCAAGAGGCGATCCGCCTGGGCATGGCGGCCACGATCTATCACTGGGGCCTGCACCCCTGGGCGATCTATGCTGTTCTCGGCCTGGCGCTAGCCCTGTTCAGCTACAACAAAGGCCTGCCGCTGACGATCCGCTCTGCATTCTATCCAATCTTTGGCGAACGGATCTGGGGATGGCCGGGGCATGTCATCGACATCCTGGCCGTTTTTGCCACGCTGTTTGGCCTGGCGACCTCTTTGGGATTTGGCGCAAAACAGGCCAGCGCAGGGCTGAACGAGCTGTTTGGTGTACCGATGGGCAGCACAACAGAGGTGGTGCTGGTCATCGGCATTACCGCTATTGCCCTGGTCTCGGTGCTGCGCGGGCTGGATGGCGGGGTCAAGATCCTGTCTGAAATCAACATGGGGCTGGCAGGTCTATTGGCCCTGTTTACACTGGTGGTGGGGCCTACCGCATTCTTGTTTACATTTTTCTGGGACAGCCTCGTTGCCTATGTTGAATACCTACCTGCCCTTGCCACCCCATTTGCACGCGAGGACGTGAACTTCAGCCAGGGCTGGACCGCCTTCTATTGGGCCTGGTGGATCAGCTGGTCACCTTTCGTCGGCATGTTCATCGCCCGTGTCAGCCGCGGCCGGACAGTACGCGAATTCATCGTCTGCGTTTTGCTGATCCCCTCTCTGGCCTGCGTAGCCTGGATGTCGATCTTTGGTGGCAGCGCCATCTATCAGGTGATCACCGATAACTTCACCGGAGCGCAGAGCGCCGAACTGCCGCGCCAGCTGTTCCAGATGCTCGGAGAGCTGCCCCTGTCGTCTGTGACCTCGTTCATCGGCATTATTCTGGTGATTGTCTTCTTCGTCACCTCCTCGGACTCTGGCTCTCTGGTGATTGACACAATCACCGCTGGCGGCAAGGTTCACGCCCCGGTGCCGCAGCGTGTGTGCTGGTGCATTTTTGAAGGTGCGGTTGCCGTTGCCTTGCTACTGGGCGGCGGGCTTGCAGCCCTGCAGTCCATGGTGATTTCCACCGGTCTGCTGTTCACCGTGGTGCTGCTGGTCATGTGCTATTGCATCCTACGCGGGCTGCGCAATGAGCACGCCGAAAACCAATAGGTACAGGCCTTAGCCAAAAACAGGGGGCGGATGCTTGGCTGCAAGCATTCGCCCCTTTTTATTCTGCAGCGTCGCTACCATGCCAATGCCCGCAAGGCAGCTGTTGCCAGCTGTGCGATGGGCAGTGCATATTTGCCGCATCGCTGCCTGTTAGATCCCTGGCATAAAGGCCCGCCCCAATGAACATAGACAAACGGATCGCCGATGATCTGGTCGCCAATGATATCTCTTTTGTTACCACCGTGCCCTGCAAACAGCTGGCCGGAGTAATCGAGGAAATCGACCAGCGCGATGATATTTTTCACATCCCCGCCAACAAGGAAGACGAAGGGATGGGCCTGTGCGCGGGCGCCTGGATGGGCGGCAAGCGCCCGGCCATTATCATGCAGAACACCGCCATCGGCGTCACCATCAATACCCTGGCCACCCTGATCCAATACTACCGTATGCCGCTGCCCATGCTTATTTCCTATCGCGGCGAGCTGCGTGAACCGGTCGCCTGTCAGGTGGAAATGGCGCTACACACCAAGGCGCTCTTGGCGCAGCTCAATATCCCCACCTATCACTTTCACCAGCAAAGCGACGTGGCAGAGTTCGACACCATCCTGAAATACACCTTCATGTGCAATAAACCCGTGGCCATCCTGACGGATGCCACCTTCTGGGGAGGCTATGGCGAGCAATGATCCGGTCTGAAATCCTAACCGAAATCGCGCCCATTTTGCGCGACCAGCTGGTTGTCTGCAATATCGGCATCCCCAGTCAGGAACTGCACGCCATCGACGACCAACCAAGCAATTTCTACATGCTCGGCACCATGGGGCTTGCTTCGTCCATTGGACTGGGCCTGGCGCTCGCGCAGCCCAAACCCGTCATCGTGATTGATGGCGATGGCTCGGTGTTGACCAACCTTGGCACCCTGCCCACCATCGGCAACAATGCCCCGGCCAACTACATCCTGATGATCATCGACAATGGCTCATATGGCTCTACCGGGGATCAACCAACCTATACCGGCAAAAAGACCTGCCTGGCAGGCATGGCGCGGGCAGCAGGCTGTGACAACGTGGTCGAGGTCCGCGATCTCGACACAGGCGCAGCACTACAACAAGCGCTAGCAGCGCAGCAGGCCACCGTCCTCGTGGTCAAATGTGACAGCGGCAACGCCAAGATGCCGGTGATCACCATGGATCCAGTGGAAATCCGCGCGCGTTTCATGCAGGCAGTTGCCCGCCGCTGACCTCGCGGCAGAGCAGCAACAAATGCCGCAGAAACACCCAGCAGCATTTGTTGCCACCACAGCAAAATCATGATTAGTCGCGCAGTAATCTTGATGCTGTATCAGCACCTGCATGCTCCGGCTTGGGACAGCACCAAACCCGAGCCGCAGCAGGGCCGATATTGGGCATCTTGCAAAGCGGAACTAAAAAGTATACCACCGCATACAACCAGCTTGTTTCGACTCGCCAGACCATTCTGACAGCCGTCATTCAAGCTATGCGCAACACTCATCGGCGGGACAATCGCATGACCTTGTACACGGACTATCTAGCAGAAATCGAAACACGCAAAGCCCAGGACCTGCACCCCAAGCCCATTGATGACGGCGCGCTTGTGGCAGAGCTGATTACGCAGATCAAAGATCCGGCCAACCCCTACCGCGAAGACAGCCTTAAATTCTTTATTTACAACACCTTGCCTGGAACCACCAGCGCAGCCGACAAGAAGGCAAAGTTCCTGAAAGACATCATCCTGGGAGCGGCTGAAGTGGCCGAAATCACCCCTGATTTTGCCTTTGAACTGCTGTCCCATATGAAGGGTGGCCCCTCGGTTGAGGTGCTGTTGGATCTGGCCCTGGGCACTGATGCAGCCATCGCGCAGCAGGCCGCTGCAGTGCTGAAGACGCAGTTCTTCCTCTATGAGGCCGATACCGATCGGCTGGCCGCCGCCCTGGCTGCGGGCAATGCTGTCGCCCGGGACATTCTCGAAAGCTATGCCAAGGCAGAGTTTTTCACCGCACTTCCCGAGATCGAGGAAGAAATCAAAGTTATCACCTATATCGCCGGCGAAGGTGATATTTCTACCGACCTGCTGTCGCCCGGTAACCAGGCGCATTCGCGTTCCGACCGCGAGCTGCACGGCAAGTGCATGATTACGCCAGAGGCCCAGGCCGAAATCGAAGCGCTGAAGGCTGCCCACCCTGATGCCCGCGTGATGCTGATCGCAGAAAAAGGGACCATGGGTGTTGGGTCTTCGCGCATGTCCGGCGTCAACAACGTTGCCCTATGGACCGGTAAGCCCGCCAGCCCCTATGTGCCCTTCGTGAACTATGCCCCCATCGTGGCCGGTACCAACGGCATTTCGCCGATCTTCCTGACCACCGTTGGCGTGACCGGCGGCATTGGTATCGACCTAAAGAACTGGGTCAAGAAGCTGGACGCAGATGGCAAATCAGTGCTGGATGCCAATGGCGACCCGGTGCTGGAACAGACCTATTCGGTTGAAACCGGCAAGGTGCTGACCATCAACACCAAGACCAAGAAGCTCTATGAAGGCGACAAAGAACTGGTGGATATTTCCGCCTCGCTGACGCCACAAAAGGCCGAATTCATCAAGGCCGGCGGCTCCTACGCTGTGGTCTTTGGCAAAAAACTCCAAACATTTGCCGCCGAGGCCTTGGGCCAGGAGCTGAAGTCCGCCTTTGCCCCCTCGAAAGAGGTTTCGCATGAAGGCCAGGGCCTGACCGCAGTTGAAAAGATCTTCAACAAAAACGCCCGTGGGCTGACGTCGGATGCGCCGCTGCATGCCGGGTCGGATGTGCGCGTTAAGGTCAATATCGTGGGTTCGCAAGACACCACCGGCCTGATGACCTCACAAGAATTGGAAGCCATGGCGGCGACGGTGATCTCTCCGTCGGTGGATGGCGCCTATCAGTCTGGCTGTCATACCGCGTCGGTCTGGGATCTCAAGGCCCAGGCGAACATCCCCAAACTGATGAGCTTTATGAACAAATTCGGCCTGATCACTGCGCGTGACCCCAAGGGCGAATATCATGCCATGACAGATGTGATCCACAAGGTGCTGAACGACATTACCGTGGATGACTGGGCCATCATCATCGGCGGCGACAGCCACACCCGTATGTCCAAGGGCGTCGCCTTTGGCGCCGACTCCGGCACCGTTGCTCTGGCGCTGGCCACCGGTGAGGCCACAATGCCGATCCCGGAATCCGTCAAGGTGACCTTCAAGGGCACCATGAAAGATCACATGGATTTCCGCGATGTGGTGCATGCCACCCAGGCTCAGATGCTCAAGCAGTTTGGCGATAACGTCTTCCAGGGCCGCATCATCGAAGTGCACATTGGCACCCTGCTGGCGGACCAGGCCTTTACCTTCACCGACTGGACAGCGGAAATGAAGGCCAAGGCCTCTATCTGCATCTCCGAAGACGAGACGCTGATCGGATCGCTTGAGATCGCGAAAAGCCGGATCCAGATCATGATCGACAAGGGCATGGACAATGCGGCTGGCACCCTGCAGGGGCTGATCAACATTGCAGACAAGCGGATTGGTGAGATCAAATCCGGTGAAAAGCCCGCCCTGACCCCCGATGACAACGCCAAGTATTTTGCCGAAGTCGTGGTGGATCTGGACGAGGTGGTCGAACCGATGATCGCTGACCCGGATGTGAATAACGCCGATGTGTCAAAACGCTATACCCACGACACAATCCGCCCCGTTTCCTACTACGGTGGCGACAAAAAGGTGGATCTTGGCTTTGTTGGCTCCTGCATGGTGCACAAGGGTGATATCAAGATTGTGGCGCAGATGCTCAAGAACCTGGAAAAGGCAGAAGGCAAAGTCACCTTCAACGCGCCTCTGGTTGTTGCAGCCCCCACCTACAACATCGTGGATGAGCTGAAGGCAGAAGGCGATTGGGAAATTCTGCAAAAGTACTCTGGCTTTGAATTCGACGATTTCATGCCCAAGAACAACGCCCGGACCGAGTATGAGAACATTCTCTATCTTGAACGCCCCGGCTGTAACCTCTGCATGGGCAACCAGGAAAAAGCGGCCAAGGGCGATACCGTTCTGGCCACCTCGACCCGACTGTTCCAGGGCCGTGTGGTAGAAGATACCGCCGAAAAGAAAGGCGAAAGCCTGCTCGCCTCGACCCCGGTTGTTGTGCTGGCGGCCATTCTGGGCCGCACGCCAACAATTGACGAATACAAGGCCGCCGTTGAGGGCATTGACTTGACCAAGTTTGCACCGCCCCTGGCAATCCCATCCGCCACAAAATCGGCCCACTTCTAAGGCACTCTTCGCCTAATACACGGCCGATATGGTAAAATCTGAACAGAGCGCAATGATAGTCATTGCGCTCTTTTTCTTGGCCAAACAACTCTAGGCTGCTAGGCAGGACCCCAAGGCGACAAAACCATATTGAAAGCAATGCATATGCCCCCTTTGGAATTCGGACTGGACCCAAACGGCCTATACCTTGGCCGCCTTTGGCGGCCCGGCATTGGGCCCTGCCTTGTCACCCTACGTGATAAAGAGGTCTGGGATATCACCAGCCCGGCGGCAGCAACGCTCTCGGCGCTACTGGAAGCAGATGATATCGCCGCCTATCTTGACGGCGTGAAAGGCACGCGGGTCTGCACACTGGCAGAGCTGGAATACAGCACCTATAACCAAGATGCGCCGCAGGATCGACTGCGCCTTCTGCCCCCCTGCGACCTACAGGCGGTCAAGGCAGCCGGCGTCACCTTTGCAAGATCCATGATCGAACGGGTGATCGAGGAGCGCGCTGCAGGCGATGCCACCCGCGCCAGTGAAATCCGTACCCAGGTCGCTGGCCTTATTGGCGGCTCTCTGCAAGACATCACCCCTGGATCCGAAGCCGCCGCCCGTGTCAAAGCCCTGCTGGAGGCCGAAAACCTATGGTCACAGTATCTGGAGGTCGGAATCGGCCCCGATGCCGAGGTCTTTACCAAAGCGCAGCCGCTTTCTGCTGTGGGCACCGGCGCCGAGATCGGCCTGCATCCTGACTCTGGGTGGAACAACCCCGAACCAGAGATAGTCCTGGCGGTTTCGTCCACTGGTACGATCTGCGGTGCGACGCTGGGCAATGACGTGAACCTGCGCGATGTCGAAGGGCGTTCGGCGCTATTGCTGGGCAAAGCAAAGGACAACAATGCCTCTGCCGCGATCGGCCCTTTCATCCGAATATTTGATCAGGATTTTGGCCTGGCGGACATCAAACAGGCCGAAATCCTGTTGCAGATCAAGGGCGCCGAAGATGGCTTTAGCTTGGAAGAAAGCTGCGCCATGCGCGAAATCAGCCGACAGCCCGAAAGCATCGTCGCCCAGACCCTAGGGCCGCATCACCAGTACCCAGACGGCATGATGCTCTATCTGGGCAGTATGTTCGCCCCGATCCAGGACCGGGATGAGCCCGGCCAGGGATTCACCCATAAACTGGGCGATCAGGTGACCATCTCAACCCCGCTGCTCGGGACGCTGAGCAATCGGATCAATCTCTCGAACGAATGCCCAGCCTGGAGCTTTGGCATGGGGGCGCTGATGAAAAACCTGGCCAAGCGACAGCTGCTTTAGCCTACCGCGACCCTGTTTCAGCCCCCGCTGGGAACAGGGCAACATCCTAAGCAGGTTATACACATGCTTCATCATCATGATGCGGCCTGAAGCGGCCATCCGTCACATAAAGCGAGGCAATGCGCAGTCGCCCGCTGGTGGCCCCGCCTGCGTTCTGGCGAAGGTGAAAATAGGTCTTGTTGGCGTCTGGTGAGGCCGCAGAAAGGTCGATCAGCGCTGCAGGGTCGGTAATGCCGTAAGCCGAAAAGCCGCCATGTCGCTGGACGCATAGCCTGCGCCTGGGTGTGCTATGAATGCGTTCTTTGTGGGTCTAGGCGATTGTCTCGAAGGCGATGCAATGCACTTCCCGCATGTTTCGAATGCCATCACTGCATGTGTCTAGGCAAGCAAACGACCAAGTTAAAAACTAATGGCCATAGAGGCCCGTATGGTGCGAATTCGCGGGTGCCTTATTTTTGCAACGGTGACGACTGGCCGGACTGGCGCAGCTGAACTGCTGCGATAAGAGCATTGGGGCAAAGGCAGGTCAGGGCCGTCCTTATTGTGACGCAGAACCTGCATCCGAGGGCGGTGGTGAGCCTATTGCAGACAACCCTCCGGTGAACCCAAAGGGCGCGAGTTTGCCACCTACCTCAATTCGGCCTAAGTTTGGTCTGGCGGCAAAGGCCCACGTAAAGGAGAATTTGGATGATACCGGAGACCATGAGGGCCATGCTGCTCACCGGACATGGCGGCCCCGACAAGCTGGTTTTGGATGACCATCATCCAGTCCCTACAATTACGCCGGAGGAAGTGCTGATCAAAGTTGGGGCCTGCGGTATCAACAATACTGACATCTGGGTTCGCGAGGGTGCCTACGGAAGCTCGGACGACCCTGAAGAAGTTACTTCATTCGGTGACGACCCCTTGCGGTTTCCCCTAATTCAGGGGGCTGACATTGTTGGCACGATTGCCGCGTGCGGTGATGCGATCGATCCATCGCGACTTGGGGAACGGGTCATGGTCGATTTCGGAATCTACTCTGGTGAGGGAGCCGATATCGCAAGCCACGACTATATCGGTTCGTACCGACCAGGCGGGTTTGCGGAATATGTGGCAGTTCCTGCAGTGAATGCTCACCAGATTGAAACTGAGTTGAGCGATGCAGAAATGGCGACTTTTTGTTGTGCCTACGTGACTGGAGAGCACATGCTGCGCAGAGCGCGCGTATGCGAAGGCGAACGGGTATTGGTCACCGGGGCATCGGGCGGTGTGGGTTCAGGTGTCGTGCAATTGTGCCGTGCAAGAGGCGCGATCCCATATGGCGTGGTGGGCACCGGAAAAGAAGATCTTGTGCGCTCAATAGGGGCTGAAGAGGTCGTGGAGCGGGGCTGCAAAGACATGGTGGCTGCCGTCAAAGCTGCCACAGGCGGCGCAGTTATTGATGTGATCGTGGACACGGTGGCAGGTCCAATGATGCCCGATCTGATTGAGGTGTTGCGCCCCGGGGGGCGGTATGCGACGTGCGGCGCAATGGGTGGTCCGATCGTTGAACTCGATATGCGTCGCATTTATCTCAAGAACATCGAGATCCACGGTGCCTCACAGGGGGCTCGCCGCGATTTTGTGGCGATTCGCGACTATGCCCTGTCAGACGCGATTAAACCGCTGTTAGCGGGCGTATTTCCGCTCGCGGAACTTGCTTGTGCTCAAGAGAAGTTCGCCAGGAAGGACTTTGTCGGCAAGCTTGTGGTCACCGTAAACTCGTAGCGTCCAAAGGTCTGCTCGGTCCCGCGACCTGTGAAGTCGACGTCTGATCCTCGCTGCGGTGCGCACAAATGGCCATTTTATTTGCCGCCTCGCGGCGTCCAAATTTGCGCAGACGCAGCAATAATTTGGCACTTCCGGTGTGGGCTCGAAGCTGACGTTGGCTCATTGTGTGGCGAAATACTGGTCTGTGGTCGACCATACCGCATTACGGTTTTGCCAGTGCAAATGGAAATTTGTTGCGCTTCGGTAAACAACTTCAATATGCTCCCATCGTTCATTTGTCATCAATTGGAGCCTCAGTCTGGGCGAGAAGTCAGAACCTGCATCCCTTACACAAACATCGGATATCCAACGCCAAACATGGGATCATCTGGCGATAATTCGGGTTCATCTTGAATCCATAAGCCGAATTGTGGATGCGGCCTCGAACGAGAACTTGTATCGCCCCTTAGCTAACACTCGTTGAAAGGCAATCGCAACTCGATATACGCTTAATATGCGAAGAGATGATGCTGCTAGGGTCAGGCCTTCGGTAACGGGTTCGTTCCAGTCAAGGCATTTTTCGCAAGGGGATTGATCCCGCCGAAGCAGGAGGTAGGCGTATTTTTTCGTTTGCGCCTGATCTTCACGCCACCCTTTATTGAGATCCTTCGTGCACATGCTTCGGTCCGTGGTCAGCGCTTGGCTGCCGACATGATGCTGGTTCGGTACAATTCCAATGTGCCAATATCATAGGCGAGCTTGACGGATGACAGCGACGGTCCAGAGCAGACATCATCGGAACCACGTCCCTGCGGAACCTTGAGGGCCTGCGGTCAGGCAGGCAACGGGTTGCGTATCAGGTCGTCGGCGCGGCCTCCATTTGGAATGTTGTGCCGTCTACCCACATGCGATGAAGGATAACTGAGATCCGGCGTGTCAGCGCGACCATAGCCCTTTTCCGGCCCCGGCGTTTTGCAACCTGAGCGCCCCAACTTCTCAGCCATGTCGCTCGCCCCCTACCCGTTTGGCCCCAGACCAACGCTCTGCTTCTGCCCCACCAGAGACACACCATACTTGCGGCGCAGCGCCTCAAAGGTGGCCAGGGTGCCCTCTGACTGGGATTGCTGCCGTCCGGCAATCGCGACACCCCTGGATTGCAGCCCAACAAGTTTGAGCTGCCCTTTCCGATGGGCCACATCATCATTCACCGCATCCCTGAGCGAACCCAGCATGTCCTGCAGCTTTGTCATGGGGCGCGCCAGCCCGCTGGTAGAGGCAACCAGATCGCTGAACACGCGGTCTGCGGTCAGGGTGACGCCGCCGTCAAACGTGAGCTTGCCGCCCGTGCTGCCGATCAGATCCTGCAGCTTGTTCAACCGACCAATGGCCGCATTGCCCTTGTTGGTCAGGGCCACATTCACCTGGTGCGAGAGCGTTGCCGCCTGTGTCAGCAACAGGGACCGCGTGTCGCCATCAAGATCCTGAACCAGCTTCAGCCGCATATCGCGCCGGATGTCCGCATCGGTGGTCAGCGCCAGGCGCCGGGTTCTGGGATCGAGATCCTGCCCCAACACCAGGTCCAGCGTTGCCACATGTTCCGACAGCGCGGTGCTGGCGATCCAGCGATCCGCCGCAGTCAGATCATCACGGCGAATGACAAAATCCAGTGTTGCCTGGATCCCCGTCCCGGCACTATCCACCAGGCGGCGCAGCCAGAGCGGCGCGTTGTCATCGAGCGCGACAGCCACATCAAGACGCCCCACCAGATCATCATAGGAAAAAGCCTCCGCATCCGTGATGGCATCCTCCAGCGCCCCCAATGACGATTGGAACGCCTCGACCGTGCCATCCCAATCCGAGTGCAGCGCCTGCACACGATCCGCCATTCCTGTGCTGTGGCTATGGTTTCAAATGGGGTGCCGCTGGAAAAGGTTGCCCAATACCTCGGGCATTCCAACGTGGCGATCACCTATCAAACCTACGCCAGATTTGCACCGGATCACCTGCAAGATGCCGCAGAGATTCTGGACTTCACTCAGATCCGAAAAGTCCGGTGATACGGATTTAGGTTCAGAGAACACTTTGTAAAGCGATCCCAATTCACGCTGGAAATCATATTTTTCAATAGATTAGATGGTGGGTGATAAGAGATTTGAACTCCTGACATCTTCGATGTGAACGAAGCGCTCTACCACTGAGCTAATCACCCTCAAGGCCGGGTATTACCCTTAGCCCGGGGCTGGCGCAAGAGGGAGGCTGAAAGAAATCGCTGCGCCATTTCATTTTCGTGGGTGGTTTCCTGGGCCTAGCTATCACCCTCGCATGCACATGCACCCTGGCTTTCTGTCCCCTAGAACTGCGGCAGCGCGTCGCGGGAAATCATCGTGCGCAGGGTAAAGCTGGATCGCGTATTGCGAATACCTGACACCCGCATCAGCCGGGTTTCAAGGAAGCGATCAAAATCGGTGAGATCCTGCGCCACCACCCGCAGCAAGATATCGCGGGTGCCGGTCATCAGGTAGCATTCCATCACCTGGTCAAACTTGCTCACCGCGCGCTCAAAACCCTGCAAGGCATCGGTAGACTGGCTTTCCAGTTCAACAGCGACAAAGATTGTGACCGGCAAGCCAAGCTTGGCCTGATCCACCCGAGCCGAATAGCCGCAGATCACCCCGGCCTGTTCAAGCAGGGCAACACGGCGGGCGCAGGGCGTTGGCGACAGGCCAACCCGCTCTGATAGCTCGGCCATCTTAATCCGCCCCTCGGCCTGCAATATCGCGACGATCTTGCGATCCATAGCATCCATAGTGATTTCCCCTACTACTTGCCCCAATGGTAGCAAATAGTACTAACTCGGAACAATCAAACAGTCATATTTAGAGAAAAACACCACCCCCTGTAGGCTAGAATAATGCGTCACCCAGCAGGAGCCAGACACATGACAATCACCGCTATCCCCTCAACGACACATGAAGAGATCTATCGCGTCGAAGAGCGCGCCCTTGGGTTGGTAGGGTTTATTGCCCTGCATTCCACCCAGCTGGGGCCTGCGGCAGGCGGCCTGCGGATGCGCCCCTATGCCAGCGAAGCCGAAGCCCTGCTTGATGTACAACGGCTGAGCGAGGGCATGACCTACAAGAACGCCGCTGCAGGCCTGGCGCTCGGCGGCGGCAAGGCGGTGATCATTGGCGATCCGGCTACCGAAAAGACGCCTGCCCTGCTGCGGGCCTTTGCCCGCGCCATTCACAGCCTTGACGGGCGCTATTACACCGCCGAGGATATGGGCATGAGCCCCGCCGACATGGCTATTCTGGCGGAAGAAACCCCCTATGTTGCCGGTTTGGCCGAGGGGGCCTTTGCCAGTGGCGACCCCTCTCCGATCACCGCGCGCGGTATTTTCAATGCCATTTGCACCAGTCAGGCGCATATCAGCGGCAGCAAGGATCTCTCGGCGTTGACAATCGCGGTGCAGGGGCTGGGCCATGTCGGCTGGAGCCTGTGCGGGCTATTGTCCCAGGCCGGGGCGACCCTGGTGGTAACCGATGTGAACCAGGACCGGCTGGACAAGGCGCAAAAGATCTTTGGTGCCACAGCCGTCGCCCCTGATGAAATTTACAGCGTCGAGGCCGATATCTTTGCCCCCTGCGCCATTGGCGGTATTCTGAATGCCGAGACCATTCCGCAGCTGAAAGTCGCTATCGTTTGTGGTGGGGCGAACAACCAACTGGCCAGCCCGGCCGACGCTGTGGCGCTGCATGATGCAGGTATTCTCTATGCACCGGACTTTATCACCAACGGCGGCGGCATCATCAACGTCGCCACCGAAATCGAACAGATCAGTGACCGAGACACCTTTGTCACGGAAAAACTGCGGGCGCTGGATGTCACGCTGGAAACCATACTGGCCCAGGCCAAGGCAACGGATCAAAGCCCCGATGCGGTGGCAATTAGCACCGTCCAGGCCCATATGGCCGAACAGAGCGCCGCCTGATCTGCGCGCCCCAAACGCGCGGTAGCAACAAAATCGCAACGAAAAAGGGCGACCCTGACGGGCCGCCCTTTCTATTTTTTAGGGGCTATGATGCGCGCCGACCCTATTGGACCCTCGCGCTGCCGAGATTAGCACCGCGACTAATGCGCCGGTGCGCCTGATCTGCGGGCTTCGGTTTCCAGCGCCGCCTTGGCAGCAGCCGCTTCTTCCTCTGCGGCCTCGTCCCATTCAATGGCTTCAGGCTGGCGCACCAACGCGTAGTTCAGAACTTCGGAAACATGGCTGACCGGGATGATTTCCAGCCCTTCCTTCACGTTGTCGGGGATCTCTGGCAGATCCTTGGCGTTCTCCTGCGGGATCAACACGGTCTTGATACCACCGCGCAACGCCGCCAAGAGTTTCTCCTTGAGACCGCCAATCGCCAGCGCATTGCCACGCAGGGTGACTTCGCCAGTCATGGCGATATCCTTGCGCACCGGGATCTTTGTAAGCACCGAAACAATCGAGGTCACCATGGCCAGCCCCGCAGAAGGACCATCCTTTGGGGTGGCGCCTTCGGGCACGTGAACGTGGATGTCCCATTTGTCGAACTTCGGCGGCTTCACCCCGATCTTGGGCGAGATAGAGCGCACGTAGCTGGACGCCGCTTCAATCGACTCTTTCATCACATCGCCCAGCTTGCCGGTGGTCTTCATCCGGCCTTTGCCTGGCAGGCGCAACGCTTCGATCGACAAGAGTTCACCGCCAACAGAGGTATAGGCAAGCCCGGTGACAACACCGATCTGATCTTCTTTTTCGGCCAGCCCATAGCGGTATTTCGCAACGCCGAGGAAATCATCCAGATTATCAGAGGTGACCTTGACGCTCTCGACCTCTTTTTTGACAATCTTGGTCAATGACTTACGAGCGACCTTGGCGATTTCACGCTCTAGGTTCCGCACCCCTGCTTCGCGGGTGTAAACCCGAATTATATCATTCAGGGCTTCGTCGGTCAGTTCAAATTCCTTGGCCTTGAGACCATGGTTTTTCACCTGCTTCGAGATCAGATGTTGCTTGGCAATCTCGCGCTTTTCGTCCTCGGTATAACCAGACAACGGAATGATTTCCATCCGGTCCAGCAGTGGCCCAGGCATGTTGTAGCTGTTCGAGGTGGTCAGGAACATCACGTTAGAGAGGTCATATTCGACCTCCAGATAGTGATCCACAAAGGTGGCGTTCTGTTCCGGATCAAGCACTTCCAGCATGGCGCTGGCCGGATCGCCCCGGAAATCCTGGCCCATCTTGTCGATTTCATCGAGCAGGATAAGCGGGTTGGTGGTCTTGGCTTTTTTCAGCGCCTGAATGATCTTACCAGGCATCGAGCCGATATAGGTCCGGCGGTGACCGCGAATTTCGCTTTCATCGCGCACGCCACCCAGGGAAATGCGAATGAACTCACGTCCCGTTGCCTTGGCCACGGATTTGCCAAGCGAGGTTTTACCGACACCGGGGGGACCAACAAGGCACAGGATCGGGCCTTTCAACTTGGCCGAACGCTGCTGCACTGCGAGGTATTCAACAATGCGTTCCTTGACCTTTTCCAGACCGTAGTGATCCTCATCAAGGATTTTCTCAGCCCGACCCAGGTCTTTCTTGACGCGCGATTTGACACCCCATGGGATTGCCAGCATCCAGTCAAGATAGTTGCGCACCACGGTAGCCTCTGCCGACATGGGCGACATGTTCTTCAGCTTCTTCAGCTCTGCATCAGCCTTTTCACGGGCCTCTTTAGATAGCTTGATAGCGGCGATCTTTTCTTCCAGTTCGGCAATTTCGCCAGCCCCTTCTTCGCCATCGCCCAGCTCCTTCTGAATGGCCTTCATTTGCTCATTCAGGTAGTATTCCCGCTGGGTCTTTTCCATCTGCGATTTGACACGGGTTTTGATCTTTTTCTCAACCTGAAGCACTGACATTTCGCCCTGCATCAGGCCATACACCTTCTCCAGCCGTTCGCTGATCGACAGGGTTTCCAGCAGTTCCTGCTTGCGATCAACCTCGATACCAAGATGACCTGCCACCAGATCCGCCAGTTTGGCGGGCTCTGCGGTTTCGCCAACCGCCGTAAGCGCCTCTTCGGGGATGTTCTTGCGCACTTTGGCGTAGCGCTCGAACTCATCGCTTACGGTGCGCACCAGTGCCTCGATGGTGGTGGCATCGCCGGGAATTTCAGTCAGGTACTCAGCGCTGGCCTCAAAGTAATTCTCGTTTTCCAGGAACTCAGTAATCTTGACCCGCGCGTGCCCCTCCACCAGCACCTTGACGGTGCCATCGGGAAGTTTCAGCAGTTGCAGCACATTCGCGAGAACGCCTGCCGGGTAGATGCCATCGGATTGCGGTTCGTCCTCGGCTGGATCAATCTGGCTGGACAGCAGGATCTGCTTGTCATCGGCCATCACCTCTTCGAGGGCGCGCACAGATTTCTCCCGTCCGACAAACAGCGGCACAATCATATGTGGAAAGACCACAATATCGCGCAGCGGCAGTACAGGGTAGGAGGAATTAAGCGGCTCGTTCATACTTCGTCCTTTATTTAGCAAGTCCACCAGGCCCCATCATCGGCAGCCGCAGCAGTCTCCTCTTTGGTGGTTATTATCTGGTGCAGCGGTTAACATTTTTCAACCACCGTGCCTGAAATTTGGGGTCCACATTGCCCCCAGCACCGCCGAACCACAAGAGCGCTTTTGGCAAATGCAGTGCAAATCACCACATGAAGAACAAAGCCTGTTTTTCGGGCTCTGTTTGCGGGTATATTCGTCAGTGATCGCGCAGCGCAGCCGCAATCTGGCCTGGCCAAAGGTGGCCAAAGTTGACCACGGGCTGACCAATTGCCTGCCGCAGGCCGCCATGTTCTTGTTGGCGGGGCCATCCTTCAGATGGGAAAGTACTGCAAACTCGGCCTCTTGTACCGTATCCCTCTGCATGAACCCGATCAAGGCCACACCAGACCGCAGGGCCGTAAAAGCGCAACCTAGGCCATATACGCAGAAACCCTGCTTTACTTCGTATTACTGATTTTACCAGTTCAGGATGCAAACCACCGCATTTTATCGGCCATGATCGGGCAAATCGCGCCCCACATAAGGGGCGAGCCCTTCAAATTCGACAAAAACCAAACATAGTTTATCCCCGGCACCATAGCCGCGATCCGCCATATCAGGCCCGCATATCAGGCGGGAGCGCAGGCAGCGCCCAAAGACAAAACCTCAGAGCGGTGCAATATCGCCCTCGGCCCGTTTGGCATGGAAATCCTGCTGCCAGGCATCAAAACTGCCCACCGCGATGGCACCGCGCATGCCCTCCATGATGTCCTGGAAATAGTGCAGGTTGTGCCAGGTCAGCAGCATACCAGAGATCATTTCGTTGCTGCGGAACACATGGTGCAGATAGGCACGGCTGTATTTGGAACAGGCCGGACAGCTGCAGCTCTCATCCAACGGTCGCGGATCATCCGCATGGCGCGCGTTCTTGATATTGACCACACCGTGGCGGGTGAAGGCCTGACCGGTGCGTCCCGACCGCGAGGGCAGCACACAGTCCATCATGTCGATGCCGCGCGCCACCGCACCAACGATATCGTCAGGTTTGCCAACGCCCATCAGATAGCGCGGCTTGTCCTGCGGCAGCATGTCGGGCGCATAGTCGAGACAGTCAAACATCGCCTCCTGCCCCTCGCCCACGGCAAGCCCCCCCACCGCGTAGCCATCAAAGCCAATCTGTTTCAATGCTTCTGCGCTTTCTTCGCGCAGGTCCTGTTCCAGACCGCCCTGCATGATGCCAAACAGCGCATGCCCCGGTCGATCGCCAAAGGCTGCCTTTGATCGGTCCGCCCAGCGCATCGACAGCTGCATGCTTTCGGCGATACGGTCGCGGGTGGCAGGCAGGGCTGGGCATTCGTCAAAACACATCACAATGTCAGACCCCAAGAGCTTCTGAATCTCCATCGAACGTTCCGGCGTCAGCTCGTGCTTGGAACCATCGATATGGCTTTTGAACGTGACCCCCTGTTCGGTCAGCTTGCGCAGCCCCGCCAGCGACATCACCTGAAAGCCACCGGAATCCGTCAGAATGGGCCGGTCCCAGTTCATGAACTTGTGCAAACCACCAAGGCGGTCAATCCGCTCGGCTGTGGGGCGCAGCATCAAATGATAGGTATTGCCCAGCAAGATGTCGGCGCCGGTCTCGCGCACGCTTTCCGGCATCATCGCCTTGACCGTAGCTGCAGTACCAACCGGCATAAAGGCCGGGGTGCGGATATCGCCACGCGGAGTCGAGATGACCCCGGTGCGGGCCTTGCCATCGCGGGCTTTCAAATCAAAGGTGATTTTTGGTGCCATTGTTTGCTATCCTTCGCCTGCCAAAGCCATTGCATTTGCCTGAGTGCGCGCCTTTTGGCACGTCTCAAGCCGTCTTGCCAGCCCGCAAGGCACAGCCCATAAGATCCGGTAAGCCCACCCCCTGCCCGCAGCGCCTTGAAACGGTCTCTGGGTGGTTACATCTGTATTCAATAGCACACATTGCTTTAGGAGCCCCCGATGAATGAAGACATCCTCATTGGATTGATTTCCCAAAACGCCATCTACCTGCTTGGCGCTATCTTCCTGATCGTCATTATCTTCAAGGGGGTTCATATCGTCCCCCAATCCGAAAAATTTGTCGTCGAACGCTTTGGCCGCCTGCATTCGGTTCTGGGGCCTGGCATCAACTTTATCGTGCCGCTGCTGGATAATGTCGCGCATCGCATTTCGGTTCTGGAACGCCAACTGCCCAATGCCGCCCAGGATGCAATCACCAAAGACAACGTGCTGGTGCAGATTGATACCTCTGTTTTTTATCGCATTCTTGAGCCCGAAAAAACCGTCTACCGGATCCGCGATGTGGATGGCGCCATTGCGACCACCGTTGCGGGGATTGTCCGTGCCGAGATCGGCAAGATGGACCTGGACGAGGTCCAATCCAACCGCGCCCAGCTGATTGGCCAAATTCAGACCGCGGTTGAAGACGCTGTTGATGACTGGGGCATCCAGGTCACCCGCGCAGAAATCCTAGATGTGAACCTTGACCAGGCCACCCGCGACGCCATGCTGCAACAGCTGAATGCAGAACGCGCCCGCCGCGCCCAGGTGACCGAGGCCGAAGGCACCAAACGCGCCGTTGAACTGGCCGCCGAAGGGGAGCTTTACGCCGCAGAACAGATTGCCAAGGCCCGCCGCATTCAGGCCGATGCCGAGGCCTATGCCACCGAAGTTGTTGCCAAGGCGATCCAGGAAAATGGCCTCGAAGCCGCGCAATATCAGGTTGCCCTGAAACAGGTCGAAGCCCTGAACGCGCTTGGCAATGGCGCTGGCAAGCAAACCATCCTTCTGCCCGCCCATGCACTCGAAGCCTTTGGCGATGCCTTCAAACTGCTGAAAGGTGGCAAATGATAGAGCTCGCAACACCCTTCTGGGCGCTTTGGTGGGTCTGGTGCGCTGGCGCATTGATCCTGGCGATCCTCGAGGTGCTGGTCCCCGGCTTTGTCTTTCTGGGCTTTGCCCTGGGCGCCCTGGCATGTGGCATATTGCTGGCGATCCTTGGTAGCGCCGGGCCGGGCCTACCTGCCCTGTTGTTTCTGTTTGCCGGACTATCGCTAATCTCCTGGCTGCTGATGCGTCGTTATTTTTCCCTGCCGTCGGGCCAGGTGAAGAACTTCGATCACGACATCAACGATTGACAAAAAACACCCCGCCCAGGCATCAGACCAACCTTTGACGATGCACGGAACCTCAAAAAACATAAAGGCCTGCGCATAAAACCGCAGGCCTTTATCGTTGATCTATCCGTCTTTGGCCTGCGGTTTTTCGCCCGCCGCCTGACGGCCCCCCTTGCCGGGCAAGAAAGGGGCTGCCAGGCTTCCCCCCCTCTCGCCTCGTTTGGCCTTCGGCAATCTTGATTACCTGTAGGATGCTTTGATATCAGCGGCCCGCCCACTGGCGATCAGCGCATCAAGGCTTGCTTGGATACTGGCGATTGTTGCGTCATCCACGCTAAGGTTGCAGGCAACCCCGGCCACTGTTTCATCCACCATGAAGACCTCAACGAGGTCAGGATCGTTCAGCAGGTTCAGACGCTCGCGGAAGGTCACCCATAGATCAATCCGACCGGCCTTGAGCTTCTTGATATTCAGCTCTTCCTTAGCGGTCGACACGGTATTCATGCCCGCGTCCTTCATATGGGTTTCGGCAACATCGTCCGTATAGGTACCGATTGTATAGGCACGGGCATCCTCCAGCGAATTGATCGTGATCGGGTTGCTTGCGCTGGCAACCAGAACCATTTGGTTGGCAAGCAGCGGTGAAATCCATTTGAACAGGGGCCGACGTTTTTCAGTGATGTTAGTTGTAAACACGCAGGTGCCGGGATCCTTTTGCGCATTTGAAAACGCACGGGCCCAGGGCAAGGACTTTATGGTGTATCCCACCCCTGCTGCATCCATGGCTTCGCGGACCAGATCTGTGGCTGAGCCAACAATCTCACCGTTTTCAGTGAAATTGTACGGTGGGTATTCCTCAGTCAAGAGCGTCAGCGTGGTGCCCGCCATGGAAACTGAGGCAAAGCTGGCAAACGCCGCGCTACAAATCAAGGCTTTCAAAGATGTCATATTGGGTGTCCGTCCTAGGAGAAAAAGATGCGCCACACTAACACCCCAGCCTTAAATCGGTCTTAAAGTGCGCTATGTGATCACCCCCTGCCCGGTTCGACTGATAGCGCTATATGCACGGGGGCACGTAGAAACAGACATGGCACCACAGTTTATCGATGACTTTAGATGGCGCTTCAGACGCGACCTGCGCCCGGTTCAAATTGTCGCCAGGCCCGCACAGGCTCTGGACCTTCCCTGCTTGGTTCCCTATATAAACAGTCGGATTAACAGTCAGGGACCGATATGACCAACGCTTCCGAACCGCTTGAAGGTACCCCCCTCATCGCACCGTCTTCTGTCGAGCATCCGCTGTTCGATCAGATCGCGGATGCCTGCAAGTCAGTCTATGACCCTGAAATTCCAGTCAACATCTATGAACTGGGGCTGATCTACACCATCGACATCAATGCCGAGAACGAGGTCAAGATCATCATGACCCTCACCGCTCCGGGCTGCCCTGTTGCGGGTGAAATGCCCGGCTGGATTGTCGATGCGGTCTCGCCGGTGCCCGGGGTCAAGGATGTCGACGTGGAAATCACCTGGGAGCCACCCTGGGGCATGGAAATGATGTCCGATGAAGCCCGGCTTGAGCTTGGCTTTATGTAGCGGCCTCCCGGCAGCAAAGAGATCATAAAAACGTCACAGGATCGCGGCAAAGGGGTTACCTTTTGTCGCGATTTTTCTTTTGTATTTCATTTTATTGGAGATCACCTTTGCGCTACACTCTTGCCCCCGCTCTTGCCCTGTCGCTGCCGCTTCTAGGCGCCTTTGCTCCGGTCACTGCCGCCACCCCAGAGGCAGATTCGAACGCTGGCCTCAGCTATGGCCCCCGCCCCGCCCATCTGATTGAGATGCTGCCCGAGGGCGATTTGAAGGCAAAGTTGCAGTCCTGCGCGGCGCAGCCCCCGCGCCGCAGCGATTTTTCGATCGGGCACCGGGGCGCACCCTTGATGTTTCCTGAACATACAGTGCAGTCCAACCAGGCCGCCGCGCGCATGGGGGCGGGTATTCTGGAATGCGATGTCACCTTCACCAAGGACCTGGAGCTGATCTGCCGCCACGCGCAAAACGATCTTCACACAACCACAAATATCCTGACCACCGATCTGGCCGAGACCTGCATCCAGCCCTTTACCCCCGCGACGCCAGACAGCCCCGCGAAGGCAGAGTGCCGCAGCAGCGATATCACCCTGGCACAGTTTCAAAGCCTCACCCCCAAGATGGACAGCTTTGACAAGACCGCCACCAGTGCCGCCGCCTCACAGGGCGGGGTCGCGCCCTGGCGCAGCACGCAATATGGGGATGGCGCCACCGCCATGACCCATGCGCAATCTATCGCGTTGTTCAAATCCCTGGGTACAAAGTTCACTCCCGAACTCAAATCCCCCGTGGTCGAGATGCCCTTTAACGGCTTCACCTTGCAGAACTATGCCCAGAAATTGATCGCCGACTACAAGGCAGCAGGTATTCCTGCAGCCGACGTCTGGCCACAGAGTTTTGACCTGGAGGTGGTGAAATACTGGATCGACAGTGAACCCGAGTTCGGCCGCCAGGCGGTCTATCTTGATGGGCGCAACCAGGGCAGCGCGCCGCTTGACCCCAACGCGCCCGACAGCTTTCAGCCCTTGAGGCCAAGGCCGCCGGGTTGCAGCTGATTACCTGGACGCTCGAACGCTCTGGCCCGCTGAACGATGGCGGCGGCTGGTACTTCCAGTCCGTGCGGCCTGCGGTGCAGAATGCCTCCAGCTACTACGAAGTTCTTGATGTGCTGGCGCAGGACGTGAAAATCGACGGGATCTTCTCCGACTGGCCTGCAACCGTCACCTACTACGCCAACTGCATGGGGCTATAAACCCCTGCCGCACGCCGGATCATCGCGGGCCACACCCGCGGCCTCCCCCCTCGCTGTGGCACGCGATTTCACGCCCCCCTCTTGAGCCTGCGCCCTAGCCGCCCTAGATAGGGTGTAACGCGCGTATTGGAGACACTCATGTTCGGCATTCCTGGCAAACAGGCTGTGACAATCACCCCAAAGGCTGCGGCCCAGATCAGCAAGCTGATGGCCAGTGGTGGCCATGCAGGCCTGCGCATTGGCGTCAAAAAGGGCGGCTGTGCCGGAATGGAATACACCATGGAATATGTCGACGACCCCGACACCAACGACGAGGTGGTCGAACAGGATGGCGCTCGGGTACTGATTGCCCCCATGGCACAGATGTTCCTCTTTGGCACTGAAATCGACTATGAGATCTCGCTGCTGGAAAGCGGCTTCAAATTCAACAACCCCAATGTGTCTGAGGCTTGCGGCTGTGGCGAATCCATCAGCTTCAAGGATGTGCCGAACCTCTAACCTCCGCTTTGCCTGACACACGATAAGCGCGGTCAGAGGCTGCCTGCCTCTCTTTGTCTGATTGCCCCGCACAGCTGCGGATGTTACCACGTGGCCAGAAACCATAAAAGGAACGGCACATGCGGCAAAAAATGGCAGTGGGTAACTGGAAAATGAACGGAACAGGCGCGGCTTTGGCCGAGCTTCAGGCCTTGGCAGCGGCACAGGGTGCAGCACGCGCCGAAGTCCTGATCTGCCCAGCCGCCACCCTGCTGTCGCGCGCCGCAGATGTGGTTAAAGACAGCACAGTTGCCATTGGTGGCCAAAACTGCCACGCCGCAACCGCCGGCGCGCATACCGGGGACATTTCGGCAGAGATGCTCAAGGATGCCGGCGCCAATGCCGTGATCCTGGGCCATTCGGAACGCCGCGCCGACCACGCAGAAAGCAGCGAAGAAGTGGGCGCCAAGGTCTGCGCCGCTTGGGAGGCTGGCCTCATGACCGTGATCTGCGTCGGCGAAACCCTGACAGAGCGCGAAGCAGGCGATACCCTGAATGTCGTGGCGGCCCAACTCAAGGCCTCTTTGCCTGATGGGGCCACCAGTGAAAACACGGTTCTTGCCTATGAACCGGTCTGGTCCATTGGCACCGGCAAGGTGCCAAGCTTGGCGCAGATCGCCAAGGTGCATAATTTCATCCGCGCCGAGCTCACCACCCGCTTCGGCGCTGAAATGGCAGAGGCCACCCGGCTGCTCTACGGTGGCTCGGTCAAACCCAGCAATGCCGCGCAAATCTTTGCCGTTTCCAATGTTGACGGTGCTCTGGTCGGCGGTGCCAGCCTCACAGCAGAGGAATTTGTCCCGATCATTTCCGCCCTCGACGCCAGCTGACACCCGCGCCTCCTGGCGCCTCGCCAAAATGGCTTCATCTTACCCCAAAAACCTCGGGGTGAATTGGCCAGAGGCCAAGAGGGGCAGCGCCCCTTGCGTACCTAATATCTATCCCGCAATGACAAAACGCCCCGGTAAAACCGGGGCGTTTCTTATTTCTCGTATCCTGCGGGATCGCTCCCATGCGGGCTAGTTGGTGATGATCTCAGGCCCCATCAGCGCATTGGGGATCATCGTGCTCAGCCAGGGAATGTATGTCACCATGATCAGGAACACGAAGAGCACCGCGAGGAAGGGCAAAGCCGCCCGCACCACCGACATCATCGGCATGCCCGCAACCCCGGAGGTCACAAAGAGGTTGAGCCCAACCGGCGGGGTGATCATGCCAATTTCCATATTGACCACCATGATGATGCCGAGGTGGATAGGGTCAATGCCCAACTCGATTGCAATCGGAAACACCAGTGGCGCCACGATCACCAACAGCCCCGACGGTTCCATGAACTGGCCGCCGATCAGCAAGATCACATTTACCACCACCAGAAACATCACCGGGCCAAAACCAGCCGACAGCATTGCATTGGCGATATGTTGTGGCACCTGCTCATCCGTCAGCACATGCTTCAGGATCAGCGCATTGGCGATCACAAACATCAGCGTCACTGTCAGCTTACCGGCATCAAACAGCGCCTTCTTGGTGTCTTTATGCCCCCAGACCGATAGCAATGCCATCGGTGCCTGCAACACAGAACGCCGCTTCCGTCCCTCGGTTTCTGCCAATGGTCCCATGTCGCGATAGACAAAGCTGGCCACAAAGAACGCATAGACAGAGGCCACAGCTGCCGCCTCAGTTGGCGTAAAGATGGCGGCTTCCTTGTACAGCCCCAGCTCTGCCGAGTACCAGGGATAGCCGTAGATGCCGACCATGATGATCACGATCAGGAACAAGCCCCAGAAAGCCTCGCGGAAAGAGGCACCAACCTCGCCCCAACCTGCCCACTGCCCCTTGGGCATGTTCTTGATCCGGGCGATCACATAGATCGTCACCATCAGCATCAAACCAGCCAAAAGCCCCGGAATGATCCCCGCCAGGAACATCCGACCAACCGAAACATCAACCGAGGCCGCATAGACCACCATGACGATCGACGGCGGGATCAAAATGCCCAGCGTGCCGGCATTACAGATGACCCCGGCGGCGAACTCCTTGGTATAGCCCGCCTGGCGCATGGCTGCGATAACGATGGAGCCAATGGCCACAACAGTTGCAGGCGACGATCCCGACAGGGCGGCAAACATCATGCAGGCAAAGACGCCCGCAATGGCCAGCCCCCCCTGAAAATGGCCGACACAGGCGATGGAAAAGCGAATGATCCGCTGCGCCACCCCGCCAGTGGACATGAAGGTAGAAGCCAGAATGAAAAACGGAATGGCCAGCAGGGTGAAGTGCCCTTCAAAGGCTTCGAACAGGGTGCCGGCGACGCTCGCCAGTGAACTGTCCGAATAGATCAGCAAAAACAGAACCGAGCTAAGCCCCAGAGAGATCGCAATCGGCACACCGATCAGCATCAGGCCAATGACCATGGCAAACAGGAAAATCACGTCCATTAATTTTCTCCCTCGGTCGCGCGGGCCCGGGCTTCGTCCAGCTCATCTTCGACCTCATGGCTGGCCACCAGCCGGTCTGCCTCACCGCGCCACATCTGCAGCGCCGCCTGGGCAAACCGCAAAACAAGCAACAGCATCGACAGCGGCAGCACCACATAGGGCACCGCCTTTGGCAGCTTCTCATAGGAATCGCCGTAGTTGATCAATTCCTCCAGAAAACGGAAGACCCCGACCATTGGCACATCCTGCACCTCATAAAAACTCTGCGAGCGCGCGCTGAAATCAAACCCGGTGGGGAACCAGCGTCCCGAAGTCGGCGGCAGATCAGCAAAAACCGCCCAGTAGTCATAGGCACCCTTGAGCAGCAACAGCGAAAACACCAGACAGCAGCCGGAAGCAATCAGCCCGACCACCCTGCGCACCCTTGGGTTTAGAATATTGACAATGGCATCCACGCCCAGATGGGCATGGGTCTTTACGGCATAGGCTGCACCCAGAAGCACCAACCAGGCAAAAAGGAATACCGTCAGCTCTAGGGCCCACAGAATATTAGAATTAAAGACGAAACGCGCGATCACATTGGCAAATGTAATAACGGTCATCAGTCCCAGAAGCAGCGCAATCAGCGTTTCTTCCAGGGTGTTGATAAACCCAGACGGGCCGGTTCTTGCCCCCGACATATTGGTCACCCCGATGATTTTGAGAAAAGAGTAAACGCAGGCTGCGGATCCACACCCCACCTGGACTTCGGGGCGCAGATCATCTGGATCAGCGCCCCGGAAGGCACCCGCTCACAAAGAGACGGGTGCCTGTTTCAGGTCCAATCAGTGATTGGCGTTGATCGCCTGTGCTGCGTCGATCTTGTCCTGACCAACGTCGCCAGCGAACTGCTGCCAGACCGGCATCATGGTTTCAACCCAAGCCTGACGCTGGTCGGCATCCAGGCTGCGCACTTCACCACCTGCGGCGATAATGGCCTCTTTGGCCTCTTGGTTCACCTGTGTGGATTCTGCGTTGCGGGTAGCGGTCACTTCACCAAGAATGGTGAGAAACTGTTCCCGCACGGCGGGCTCCAGGCTTTCCAGCCAATCCACGTTGGTCACCACCAGATAGTCGATGATACCGTGGTTGGTTTCGGTCACCCCGTCCTGCACTTCAAAGAACTTTTTGCCATAGATGTTGGACCAGGTGTTTTCCTGTCCATCCACAACCCCCTGTTGCAATGCGCCGTAAACCTCCGAGAAGGCCATTTTCTGCGGGCTGCCACCGATGGCTTCCATCTGGGCGACCAGAACATCAGAAGACTGCACCCGGAACTTCAGACCATTGGCATCGCTAGGTGCCACCAGCGGCTTGTTGGCGGACATCTGCTTCATGCCGTTGTGCCAATAGGCTAGCCCCTGCAGGCCGCGACGCTGCATGCTGTCAAGCAGGGCCTGCCCGTTTTCCGAGGCCTGGAATTCATCAACCGCGTCGATGTTCTTGAACATGAATGGCAGATCAAACAGGCGGAATTCTTTGGTGAACTTTTCGAACTTGGACAGCGAAGGCGCGGCCAGTTGCACATCGCCCTGCAACATGGCTTCCAGCACCTTGTTGTCGTTATACAGGGTCGAGTTGGGATAGACCTCTAGGCACATGGTGCCATTCATCTCGTCGTTGATCCGCTGTTCCAGCAACGACGCCGCAATCCCCTTGGGGTGCTTGTCGGTGTTGGTGACATGGCTGAACTTGACGACAATCTCGCCCTCATCACAGGCCGCCTGTGCGGCACCAGCGGTTACGGTCAGCGCCATCGCGGTGGCAGCAGCAGTTACATATTTCATTTCAATCCTCCCAGAATTGGTAATGTCCCCACCTGCGGCGGGGCCTCTGCCATAGAATTGCCAGTTGTGCGGGGGCACTCAAGATTTGTTTCAAATTTAGGCGGATTTCAAGTTTCTGCATTTTTCTGCAATGACTTACATCGACATAAACGCCCCCATCACATCCCGCCGCTGGGATGTTGTGCGAAATCTCGCACATGGTTTCTGGGGTGTTGTGCGAAAATCCGCACAGAGTTTGGCAACTTGGCAGCCGTGATGCGCAAAGAATCGCCGACGTGTACCCCCGCCCGATCGCACTGCACACAGGCCCGCCAGAGCCGTTACGGCCGCCGGTAGTCTTCCGGCCGGATGCCGTAGCGGGCCAATTTATCATAAAATGTTTTGCGCGGCAGTTTCAACGCCTCTGCTGCTGCGGCGGCCCGGCCGTTCTGTCGTCCCAGGGCCGCAATCAACAAAGAGCGTTCCACCTGGGCCATCTGCTCGGCCAGACCAAGATCGGTTGCCGCGCTCACCTCATCTGGCATGCCCAGCACAAAGCGCATGGCCGCCGACATCAAGGATCGCGCATTGCCCGGCCAATCCTGCGCCATCAACCCGGCGAGATGCTCTTGGCTGATTTCCGGCGGCTCTATTCCGGCCTGTTCAGCAGCCTGGGCCACATAAAGACGGAACAGAACAGGGATATCGCCGGGGCGTTCAGCCAGCGAAGGAATGCGTACCCGCATGCCCTCAAGGCGGTAATACAGATCGGCGCCAAAGCTGCCCGCCGCGACAAGAGCGGCCAGATCGGCGGTACTGCCAACAATAAGGCGCGGCCCATCCCCCTGTTCGATCCGCTCCAAAACGGCATACTGCAGCGCCTCGGACAGCGCCGAGACTTCGTCCAAGAACAGCGAGCCACCTGCCGCCTGCTGACAGAGTGCAGCCAGATCCGCGACGCTAAGCCCGGCAGAGGGGGATTTGACAAAGGGCGCCTGGGCGCGCGGCGACATCAGGTGAATGACCTCTGCCACCTTGGGAACGCCGCTGCCCGCCGGACCGGACACCAGGACTTCGGCCAGGGTTGGCGCCACACTGCGCACCCGCGCACGCAAAGCATCTGACTGCGGCGAGGTCCCAAATAACATGCGTGCCGCCGGGTCGCCCTCTTCCAGCTTCTGCTTGAAACTGCGGTTTTCCAACACCAGGCGGCGGGTCTTGAGCGCCCGCTGCAGCGCAGTAAGCAAGTCCGCTGTCACGCAGGGTTTTTCCAGAAAACCAAAGGCCCCCTGCGACATCGCCTTAACCGCCATGGGAATATCCCCCTCGCCAGTCAGCAGGATCACCGGCAGGTCCTCATCAGTACCGCGCACATAATCAAGCAGGTAAAACCCATCCCGCCCCGGCATGCGGATATCCGACAGGACCACCCCGTCAAATTCAGCGGTGATCAGATCCTTGGCCGCCACAAAAGAGCCTGCCGTGATGGGCTCCAAATCGTTAAGTTCGAGTGTCTGCGCCAGGGCTTCGCGCAGCGCCGCATCATCATCTACCACCAGAACCTTGCGAGTTGTCATGTCGCGCCACCTTCGTTCCACCGCTCCAGCTCTACGGTAAAGACCGCGCCGCGTTCCATATTTCTACCATGGATATTGCCACCAAAACTCTGCACCAGACCGTAGGAAATCGACAGCCCCAGCCCCATGCCCTCGGAGCTGCTAACCACCTTGGTAGAGTAGAACGGATCAAACATCTTCTCCGGTTCCTTGATGCCAGGACCAATGTCGCGCACCGCCACCGAAAGCCGATCACCAGCCTCTAGGGTGATGTTGATGGACCGCGTATTCTGATCCAGCATGGCATCAGCTGAATTATTGATAAGGTTAACAAAAACCTGGGTAAGTCGGACTTCTCCACCCCAGACATAAATTGGCTCGTTGCCGTCAGGCGGTTGCCAGCTTAGCGCCACCTCATCCGTCTCCAGACGCGAGGCGGTCAACTCTACCGCGGTATTGATCACCTGCACCAGATCCACCCGCGCCATGGGCTCGTTCTCATTGCGCGAAAAGGCCCGCAGGTTTTTGATGATGCGGGCCATGCGCGCCGACATGCCAGCAATCCGCGTCAGGTTCTCGCCAACCCGGTCCACCTGGCCACGCCGCAAAAAGGCATCGCCGTTTTCGGCATATTGCTGGATCGCCATCAAGGGCTGGTTCAGCTCGTGGCTGATCCCGGCAGACATCTGCCCCAGGGCCGACAGCTTGCCCGCCTGTACCAGTTCCTCTTGCGCCTTCTTCAGGGCCGCCTCGGCATCCTCGCGCTCGCTCACTTCGCGGCGCAACTGGCTGTTTGTCGCCTGCAGGGCACGGGTGCGGGTCGCAACCCGGCTTTCCAGTACCGCATTGGCCTTGGCCAGGGTGCGACGGCGTTCGAGCGCCAGAAAGAGAAAGGTGCCAAAGGCCAGGCACAGCGCCGCCAAGGCAAAAGCCTGCAGTGTCGCCAGCCGCCAGGCCGAGGCAACATCAACCAGGATTTGCCCGGTCAAACCGATCACCGGCAAACCCACCGTCAAATGCAGCGCGCGCCGGGGCAGATAGGGCCGTTCAGACAAATGCCAGATTTCATGTTCACCAGTTGTGGACACCCGGTAGGACAAAGAGCTGCCATCGCGCAGCACGCCACCAGTTCCCCCCGTGCCTGCCGCGCCCCAAACAGACCCCGTCTGTTGCCAAAACAGCAGCTCTGGCCGGTTGGAAATAAAGACCTCTCCTGTTGCCTTGGTGAAAAAGACCGCCGGCAAAGACCCGCGCCAAGTCTGTTCGACATCTTCGACATCAGCAACAACCACCAGCACACCAGAGATACCACCCTCAGGCGAGAAATCCGGCGCGGCGTAAAAATAGGCGCGCTGACCATTGTCCGCCAGCACGGCCGCCCCCGTGCCCAATGCCCCCTGCAAGGCGCGGCGGAAATACCCCTCCGCCGCAATGTTTTCGCCAAGCACACCTGAGGCAGCGGTAAGCACCCGGCCATCGACATCAGCATAAAGCACATCCAAAGCCGCAGTCTTGTCGGCCACCCCGCGCAGCAGATGCTGTGCCGCGCGACGCCCCGCAGGGCTGTCCAACTGTTCAAGTGCAGGGTGATCCGCCATCAATACCGCAAGTTCTTGATATATCTGCAATTGTGTACTGACGCGATCAGAGGCCAGCGCCAGATCAGCAACGCTGCGCTCGGCCAGGGAATCCAACGCCTGCCGGTACCCATAGACCCATGTTGCCCCACCAATTGCGATCACCGCCAGAGCGAACCCCAGCAACCCTGCCCATCTTTGCATTCCTGTACCAGTCTCCTTGCACTTATGTTTTTTCCCAGTCTAGCAAGACTGGACTTGCAAAGGCCAGTCATCGCGGCAAAGTCAGCCCATGCAAACAGTCATCCAATCCCCGACCGATCCTGCCTTTGTGCAAGACCCCTATCGCTTTTACCAAAACTGCCGCAGCCTCGGCGGTCTGTGCTACTGGCAGGATTATGGCATGCCAGCCGCCTTTCGCCGCGCCGCAGTGCATGCCATCCTCCGCGATCGCAGATTTGGCCGCGAAGTGCCACCAGAAATTGCCACAGCAGCCCCGGCGCATCTGACCCCCTTTCTCGCGGTCGAAGCTCATTCGATGCTAGAGGCAGAGCCGCCCCGCCATACCCGCCTGCGCCGACTGGTGATGCGGGCCTTCACCTCGCGCGAAATCAAGGCACAGCAAGCCGATCTCACGGCCCTGTGCCACAGCTTGATTGATGCCTTCCCGGCCGAACCCTTTGATCTGCTTCCGGCCTATTGCACCCAGGTTCCCGTTATCACCATCTGCCGTCTGCTTGGCGTGCCCTGCGAAATGGCACCGCAACTCTTGGACTGGTCCCATGCGATGGTCGCCATGTATCAGGCCGGCAAGACCCATGCGGATGAACTGGCCGCCGCCACGGCAGCGCAGGACTTTAGCGATTTCCTTGCAGGCTACATCGCCAAACGCCGCTCGGATCCGCGGGATGATCTGATCACCCGGCTGATCCTGGCTGAAGAAGAAGGCGACAGCCTCAGCACGGATGAGTTGATCGGCACCTGCATCCTGTTGCTGAATGCCGGGCACGAGGCCACGGTACACGCCCTGGGCAATGGGGTGAAAACGCTGCTGCAACAGGGCTGGGATCCCGCCTGGCTGGCACCAGCAGGCATCGAAAACCTGGTCGAAGAAATCCTGCGCTATGATCCGCCGCTGCATATGTTCACCCGCTACGCCTACGAAGAGATCGAGGTCATGGGCCATCTATTTCAGCCTGGCGATCAGGTCGCCTTGCTGCTGGCGGCTGCCAATCGCGACCCTGCCGCCGAAGACGAACCGGAGCGTTTTGATCCAACCCGCCCGGCCCGCACCAATGCGGCCTTTGGTGGTGGCCTGCATTTCTGCGTTGGCGCGCCGCTTGCGCGACTGGAAATGCAGGTCGCTCTGCCGATCCTGTTTGACCGCTGCCCGCAGCTGAAACTCGCCGCCGCGCCGCGCTATAGCAACAGCTATCATTTCCACGGGCTGACAGGGCTGCAGGTCACAGGCTAACCTGCGGGTCAAGGAGGGCCAAAGCCCCCCCTGCATCGCAGGGCTTGTCCTTTACGCGCCAAACCTAGTCAAACTTGTTCAGGCATCTTTGGGGCAGACCTGCCGTCACGCCGCACCTGTCGGATCAAGGCGCGCGGCAGCGCTCCTTTGTCCTACGCCTTTTGCATATGCCTCAGCCCTCCAGCGGCAGCATAGTGGTGGATTTGATCTCTTCCATCGACAAGAGCGCGGTAACATTATGCACCCGCACCTCTGAAATCAGCGCCTGGTAAAACTTGTCATAGGCCCGCGCGTTCTGCACCCGCACCTTCAGGATATAGTCGATATCCCCGGCCAGCCGATGCGCCTCCTGCACTTCGGGGCGGTCGTGCAGCGCCTTCAGGAAGGATTGCTGCCACTCGGCCTCATGCTCCGAGGTACGGATCAGCACAAAGAAACAAGCCTCAAAGCCCAGAGCCTCGGCGTCCAGCACCACAGTCTGCTGACCAATGACACCCGCCTCGCGCAGTTTTCGGATCCGATTCCACACCGGCGTCTTGGAACTGCCCACCTGACGGGCGATTTCATCCAAGGATTGCCCGGCATCCCGCTGAAGCTCTGCCAGAATTTTCCGGTCCGTCGCATCGATCCGAACTGTCATTCTCATTTTCCCTCTGTTTCAGGACCATCCTATCCGGGCACGACGCCAGATGGAACAAACAACCTTATTTGGTTCTGCATATAGCGTAACGGCGGGAATATTTCCTATATCTACAGTCAAGTCAAACAACAGAAAGCCGCCGCCATGACCGGTCCCATGACACAGAACACCACAGTCCCCGCGCCCAGCCGCAGCGGCATGTGCTGCCTTGTCAGCGGCGATGTGGCCTTTGCAGGCTCTGGCCCGGGCGATCCGGACCTGTTGACGCTAAAGGTCGCCAAGGCACTGCAAGAGGCCGATGTGGTCCTGTATGATCGCCTGGTCAGCGCCGAGATCCTCGCCCTGGCGGGGGCACAGGCACAGCTGGAAGACGTCGGCAAAGAGGGCTTTGGCCCCTCCATGAGCCAGCAAGAGATCTGCGCCCGGATGGTGGCCCATGCCCAGGCAGGCAAAAAGGTGCTGCGCCTGAAATCCGGTGACCCAACCGTCTTTGGCCGCCTGGATGAGGAACTGACCGCCTGTGAAGAGGCTGGCATCGCCTATCAGATCATGCCCGGCATCACCGCCGCCTCGGCTGCGGTGGCTGGCATCGGCCAGAGCTTGACCCAGCGCGGGCGCAATTCTTCGGTGCGCTTTCTGACCGGGCATGACATGCGCGGCTTTGCCGATCAGGACTGGGCCGCCCTCGCCCGCCCCGGCGAGGTTGCCGCGATCTACATGGGCAAGAAATCAGCCCGTTTCGTACAGGGCCGCCTGATCATGCACGGCGCCAGCCGGGCAACGCCGGTGACCCTGGTCGAAAATGCCTCACGTCGCAATCAGCGGGTTCTGGAAACCACGCTGGACCGCCTGCCAACCGATCTTGCCACTGCGGGTTTTGACGGACCCGCCCTCACATTTCTGGGGCTTGCCCCGCGCCACAGCGCAGCCGCCCTCACCGCATTGAACATGGAGCTTGCATAATGGCCCGCCCCTTTACCCCCAAAGTCATCACCGCCAACGATCTACTGGAAGGCGATGTCATCTACTTCATGGCGGACGACAGCTGGACCCGTGATCTGGCCCAGGCCGAATTGATCGAAGACGAAGCCGAAGCCCAGCTGCGCCTGCTGGCGGCGGAGAAGCAGAACATCCGCATCGTCGGGGCCTATCTGGCCGATGCCAAGGCCGGTCCCAGCGGTCCAGAACCGGTGCATTTCCGCGAAGATTTCCGCCGCAAAGGCCCATCCAACTACAGCCACGGCAAACAGGAGGCCGAAGCCCATGTATAAATACAACGCCTTTGACGCCGCCTTTCTGGCAGAGCGCAACGCCCAGTTCCGTGCCCAGGTTGGACGCCGCATTGACGGCTCTCTCACCGAGGATGAATTCAAGCCGCTGCGGCTGATGAATGGTGTTTACCTGCAGCTGCACGCCTATATGCTGCGGGTCGCCATCCCCTATGGCACGCTCAATTCCGCCCAGATGCGCGCCTTGGCGCTGCTGGCCGAAAAGTGGGACAAGGGCTATGGCCACTTCACCACCCGCCAGAACATCCAGTACAACTGGCCCAAGCTCAACGATATCCCTGATATGCTGGATGCCCTGGGTGAAGTCGGATTGCACGCGATCCAGACCTCGGGCAACACCATCCGCAACACCACCGCCGACCACTTTGCCGGCGCCGCCGCGGATGAGCTGACAGACCCGCGCCCCTATGCAGAACTGATCCGGCAGTGGTCGACAGATCACCCCGAGTTCCAGTTTCTGGGGCGCAAGTTCAAGATTGGCATCACCGGCAGCCCCAATGACCGCGCCGTGGTCAAGGCGCATGACGTCGGTCTTCGCATGGTGGAACAGAATGGCGAGATCGGCTTTGAGGTCATCGTTGGTGGTGGCCTGGGTCGTACGCCTATGGTCGGCAAAGTCATTTGCGACTTCCTGCCCCAGGCCGATCTGCTGCCTTACCTTGAGGCAGTGCTGAGCGTCTACAACGTGCTGGGACGGCGCGACAACAAGTACAAGGCCCGCATCAAGATTACGGTGCAGGAAAACGGCATCGAAAAGATCCGTGATCTAGTCGAGGCCCGCTTTGCCGAGCGTCGGCGCGAATTTGATGGCACCGATCAGGCGCTTCTGGCCGAGATCAAGACCCATTTCACCCCGCCCGCCCTGCGCACTGGCAACACCGATGCCTATCAGGCGGCCTATGATGCCGACCCGGTGTTCCGGGCCTGGGCCGATACCAACCTGGCCGAACACCGCAACAGCGCCCATGCCATCGTCACCATCTCGATCAAGGCACATGGCGCCACCCCCGGCGATGCCAGCGCCGCGCAGATGCGCGCCATGGCCGATCTTGCCGAAGAGTTGGGCTACGATGAGCTGCGCATCAGCCATCAGCAGAACGTGATTCTGCCGCATGTGCATAAATCCGACCTGCCCGCGCTGCACGCCCGATTAAAGGAACAGGGCCTGGCCACCGCCAATATCGGCCTGATTTCAGACATTATCGCCTGCCCTGGCATGGACTACTGCGCCCTGGCAACAGCGCGTTCGATCCCGGTAGCGCAAGAGATTGCCAGCCGCTTTGACGATCTGAAGCTGGAGCACGACATCGGCCATCTGCAGATCAAGATCTCCGGCTGCATCAATGCCTGTGGCCACCACCACGTGGCCCATATCGGCATTCTTGGGCTGGATCGCGCCGGGGTGGAAAACTACCAGATCACTCTGGGCGGCGACGCCACTGAAACCGCCGCGATTGGCAAACGCACCGGACCGGGCTTTGCCTATGATGAAATCGTACCTGCGGTGGAACGGCTGATCGAGGCCTATCTCACCCTGCGCAGCGACGCAGAGGAGACCTTCCTGGAAACCTATCGTCGTCTCGGCATGGAGCCCTTCAAGACCGTGCTCTATCCTGAGGCCCAGAAAAAGGTGGCATAGCCCCATGGTGAACCTAGAATCCGACAGCTTTGAGCCAGACAGATCCGCTGCGGCACAGAGCGCCCTGTTTGACAAGGTGGCAGGACTGAATGCCCGCTACCGGCATCATTCGGCCACGGCGGTGATGCAGGGCGCGCTGCAGGATGCCGGCCATATCGCGCTGGTGTCCAGCTTTGGCGCGGAATCGGTTGTGCTGTTGCATATGGCCGCCGTCATCGACCCGATGGTGCCTGTGCTGTTTGTCGATACCGAACTGCTGTTCACCGAAACGCTGGTCTACCAGCAAGAGGTGAGCGAACGACTTGGCCTGCGCAATGTGCAGATCGTCAAGGCGGCGGATATCGCAGCCAAAGATCCCTATGGCGCGCTGCGCTTCAGCGATACCGATGCCTGCTGTGCCCTGCGCAAGACCGCGCCCCTGCAGGCGGCATTGGACGGATTTGATGGCTGGATCACCGGGCGCAAACGCTTTCAGGCCGGCAGCCGCGCGGCGCTTGATTTCTTTGAGGTGGAAACCACCGGAACCGGATCAACCGGGCGTATCAAGATCAACCCGCTGGCCCATTGGGCACCGCAGGATGTGCGCGCCTATATGGACGAAAACCGCCTGCCGCGTCACCCGCTGGTGGCCAAGGGCTATCCCTCGATCGGCTGCGCGCCCTGCACCTCGCCCGTTGCAGCAGGCGAAGATCCCCGCGCCGGACGCTGGCGTGACCAGACCAAGGAAGAATGCGGCATCCACATTGTGAATGGCCAATTCATCCGCACAGGAGCATGAATGATATGACTGTAATCGTGACTGACGCGGGCTTTGGCCCCGAAACCTGGACCAAGGGCTTTGAAGGCGAAACCGCCCTTGATCTTACCTCTGATGCGGATCCCTCGGCACTGGTAAATCTGACCCAAGGGGTGGAAATCATCCGCATTGATTTCCCCAGCTTTGCCGATGGCCGGGGCTTTACCCTGGCGCGACAGCTGCGCCTCATGGGCTATGGCGGGCGTCTGCGTGCCCATGGGCATGTGCTGGCGGATCAATATGCCATGGCGCGCCGCTGTGGATTTGACGAGGTGGAAATCAACGATGAGCTTGCCGCCCGGCAACCTCAGGATCAATGGCTTGCCCGCGCCAAGTGGAACGCCCATAATTATCAGGCCCGCCTGCGTGGCAGCCCCGCTGCCGGCTAAAGCTAGCGCCGCAAGATCCGCCAGGACGGCCCCAAAATGCATGCCCAGCGCAACTGACGCTACGGGCTTGCACATTCCGGGGCTTCCCCTGACCTATATCAAAGATTAATCAGAGGTGCCGGTGATACCACCTGGCAGAACAACCGATGAATGAGATTACACCTGTGACAGATTCTGCGACCGACGCTGCGGCCCAGCCCGCACCCGCGCCTGTAAAGGCCGCCCCTGCCCTGCCCGATGCCCAGACTGTAACAGAGGTCAAGCATTGGACAGACAAGCTGTTTTCCTTCCGGGTGACCCGGCCCGCCTCTTTGCGCTTTCGCTCGGGCGAGTTTGTGATGATCGGCCTAATGGGCGAGGTGAACGAAAAAACCGGCAAGCAAAAGCCGCTGCTGCGCGCCTATTCCATTGCCTCGCCCAGCTGGGACGAAGAAATGGAGTTCTATTCCATCAAGGTGGAAGACGGCCCGCTGACCTCACGGCTGCAGCATATTCAGCCCGGCGATGAAATCATCCTGCGCCCCAAACCCGTTGGCACCCTGGTGCATGACGCGCTGATCCCCGGCAAGCGGATCTGGTTCTTTGCCACCGGCACCGGCTTTGCCCCCTTTGCCTCACTGCTACGCGAACCGCAGACCTACGAGGACTACGACGAGATCATCATCACCCATACCTGCCGCACCGCCGGAGAGCTGACCTATGGCGCCGAGCTGATCGAAGGGCTCAAGACCGATGAGCTGCTGAACGAGGTGATTGGCGAGGGGTTCTGGAAAAAAATCAAATATTACCCCACAACCACCCGCGAAGAGAGCCCGAAGATGGGCCGCATCACCGACCTGATCAACTCCGGCGAGGCCTACAAGGATCTGGGCGTCGAGCCGCTCAACCCCGAGACCGACCGGGCAATGATCTGCGGTAATCTGGCCTTCAACCTGGAACTCAAAGCCATGCTGGAAGCAGCCGGACTGGAAGAAGGCGCCAATTCCAAACCTGCGCAATATGTCGTCGAGAAAGCCTTTCTGGACTGAGCCAGAGACCGCCCCCATGCAGACCATAGCCACGGGATTGCCCCTGGCATTGGCCAAAGCAGGACGCGCCCCATGCAAAAAGGGCAGCCTCGGGAATGAGGCTGCCCTTTTTTATGTCCGGATGTAACAGGCGGGCCGGTCAGGCCTGACAGAACAGAACCAACCTGACCTGCAAGATAGGCTGGCCAGATCGGAACAGGGTCATTCTCAGAGCCCCAGTGCAGTCTTGATTTGGCTCAGCACCCCTGCCAGCAGCTCTGGGCTGTCCTTAGCCTGGGTAACGGCACTGCCCAGCACGGATTTTGTGGCGGCATCCAGATCGGACTCTTCGATCATCGCCATCACCTTGTCATGGTCGAACCCGTCCAGGCTCAGGTACTGCGCCATACCTTCTGTCGTGGTGCTGGCGTCCTCACTGGCCGCTGTCACCGCCTGTGAAACCGCCTCGGTAGTGGCATTTGCCGCGTCAGCTACCGTGTCAGCTGCGCCCTCTGCTACTTCGGCCGCAACCTCGCCCGCCTCGGTGGCCGCCCCTGCAACCGCCCCTACAGCACTCTCGCCACCTTCGACGGCGGCGCTCACCGCTTCATTGGCCGCTGCGCCAACCTCACTGGCAACTTCACCAACCTCTTCCGCGACAGACTCGGCCGCCTCGCTCGCAGCCTCACTGGCGGTCTCGACGGCCTCTTCCACCGCAGTGGTCTCCTCCTCGACGCGCTCCTCTGTCGATGGCTCTGCGGTGTTCTCTTCCTCGACGACTGCCTCTGGGGCCACCTCAACAACGCCCTCTACCACGGTCGTCGGCTGCTGGCTCTGGACGTAGAAATAGCCCCCTGCGGCAACCACACCCAAACCCAAAATAACAAAAATAGGCTTCATGACCCGTCTCCTTTTAATATGCTGCATTCTGCGCAGACTTGATGGCTGGCAGGTGCGCGTTTGTGTCGGCCATCACAAGGGGGAATAACCCGCGCGCCACCTCATCAGCCAATGCTCGCCGACAGACTCACCCCGGAACGGGCGCGTTTCAGCCAGTTGCGCCAAGCACAAAATAATCACTTTGACATTGCAAATTGGGGGCCAATCCAGTGTCAATCCGGGCCCGAGCCCCGACCAACCGCCCCAAAACCAGATCTGCGACCAGCAAAAGCGACAATCCAGCAGGAATTCACCCCCTTCCTCTCGTTGCGACTTGAAACCTTGCCGGGTTACGTTTAGGTTTCGAGCTCGAAATTCGGCAACAATCAAAGGATCAAAGCCATAGCCCGCAGACCTCATAATGCGCCGCCGCAACGTGACACCGGCCCGCGCACGAACGAAAAAATTCGCGCCTCTGAGATTCGCCTGATTGGCGCTGATGGCGAAAATGTCGGGGTCGTGCACCCTGCCAAGGCTATGGACATGGCACATGAGGCCGGTCTTGATCTGGTTGAAATTTCGCCAAATGCAACGCCTCCGGTCTGTAAGATCATGGATTTCGGCAAGTTCAAATATGAACAGCAGAAACGCGAAAGCGAAGCCCGCAAAAAGCAAAAGATCATTGAGGTCAAAGAGGTCAAATTCCGACCAAATACCGACACCAATGACTACGAAGTCAAAATGCGTAACGTCTACAAATTCCTGGAGACGGGCGACAAGGTGAAAATCACCCTGCGATTCCGTGGCCGTGAAATGGCGCACCAGAACTTGGGCCGCCAGTTGCTGGAACGCGTCGCCGAAGACGTCAAAGATCTGGGCAAAGTCGAAAACATGCCCAAGATGGAAGGCCGCCAAATGGTCATGATGATCGGCCCGCTTCCACAGAAATAGCACCAAACCTCGTTTTGCTGAAACGCTCCACCCCATCCGGGCTGGGGCGTTTTTTTTTGCACGCTCACCTCTAACAGGGGCCTGGACAGGGTTTCCCCACCCAGGCCCCGCGCTATTCCTGAAGACATGCTCTAGGCAGCAGCGGCAACCGCGCGCTTTGTCAAAACACCAAGCAAATGGGCGCGGTAGGCCTTGGAGCCATGTATATCCGCCATCATGCCCTCAGGCGCAACTGACAACCCTTCCAGCGCATCGGCGCTGAAATTACTGCTCAACGCCGCCTCGGCCTCACTCCAGCGGAATACCCCCTCCTCAGAGGCCCCAGTCACCGCAACCCGCACAGCATTGGCGAACTTGGCTACAAAGACCCCCACCAGCGCAAAACGCGACGCAGGCTGCACAAACTTCTGATAGTTGGCCGCCTCCGGCACCTGCAGGCGCACCTCGGTAACAATCTCGCCCTCCTCCAGCACCGTCGTGAAAAGCCCATCAAAAAAGTCATCAGCCGCAATCTCGCGCGCATTGGTGACAATAACGGCCCCACTAGCCAAAGCAGCAGCCGGATAGCAAGCCGCCGGATCGTTATTGGCAAGCGAGCCTCCGATCGTGCCGCGATTACGGACCGCCGGATCGCCGATACCGCCCGCCAGCGCCGCAAGCGCCGGATAAGACCCCGTCGCCTCAGCCGCGACAGTTGCATGCGATGTCGCTCCGCCAATGCACAGGCTGCCCGCCGCGAGTCTCATCCCCTGCATCTCAGCAATGCCACTCAAAGAGACAAGCTTTGACGGGCTGGCCAAACGCTGCTTCAGCGTTGGGATCAATGTCTGCCCGCCCCCCAGCGCCTGCGCCTCATCTGCACTCAGCGCCGCAACCGCATCCGCAATACTGGTGGGTTTTTCGACCTCGAAATTATACATTTCGCATTTCCTTCCCAGAACCGGCTCGCCCGGCCCTTTCATCTTTCCAAAAATACCTCGGGGAGCGCGAGGGGAAGCGCCCCTCGCCCGTCACGTCACTGCCCCGCACTCAGCCATTCATCGCCGCCCAGACCCGCGCGGGGCTCAACGGCATGTCAACATGGGTGACATCCTTGCCCATCGATTGCAGCGCATCGACCACCGCATTGACCACCGCCGGCGGCGAGCCAATGGCCCCCGCCTCGCCGCAGCCCTTTACCCCCAGGGGGTTATGGGTGCAGGGCGTCTGACAGGAATGATCGACCTGATAGAACGGCAGATCATCCGCCCGTGGCATGGCGTAGTCCATATATGACGCCGATAGCAGCTGCCCGTCCTCATTATAGACCGCCGCCTCCAGCAGCGCCTGGCCGATGCCCTGGCCAATGCCACCATGAACCTGACCATCCACGATCATCGGGTTCACAATATTGCCAAAATCATCCGCCGCCGCAAAGCGTTCAATGCTGACCTTACCGGTCTCCGGATCCAGCTCGACCTCGCAGGCATAGGCCCCCGACGGATAGGTAAAGTTCGCTGGATCATAAAAGGCGGTTTCTTCCAGCCCCGGCTCGATGTCTTCCAGCGGATAGTTGTGCGGCACATAGGCCGCCAGGGTCACATCCCCCCAGGCAAGGGATTTATCCGTGCCCGCAATCGAAAACTGACCGTCTTTCAGCTCGATGTCCGCATCCGAGGCTTCCAGGATATGGGCGGCGATCTTCTTGGCCTTGGCGATGATCTTCTCGGTGGCGCGCACCATGGCAGAACCGCCAACCGCCAGCGAGCGGGAGCCATAGGTGCCCATGCCCATCGGTGTATTGGCGGTATCGCCATGCACAATCTCCACCATGCTCTCGTCGATCCCGATCATCTCGGCAATCACCTGCGGGAACGAGGTCTCATGCCCCTGGCCATGGCTGTGAGACCCGGTCATCACCACCAGACCACCAGTGGCGTTGACCCGCACGGTTGCGCTCTCATATAGGCCAGCCCGCGCGCCCAGCTGCCCAACAAGGTTGCTGGGGGCAATGCCGCAGGCCTCAATATAGCAGTTCACGCCCAGACCACGTACCAGGCCCCTGGCCTCGCTCTTGGCGCGGCGCGCGGCAAAGCCCGCAAGATCGGCGATCTCTTCCAGCTTGTCCATGGTGGCGTTGTAATCGCCGGTGTCATATTCCACCGCCACTGGCGTGGCATAGGGGAATTCGGTGATAAAGTTCTGCCGCCGCAGCGCGATCGGGTCGACCCCCAGCTCGCGCGCGGCCTTGTCGATGACGCGCTCCAGCTGAAAGGTCGCCTCGGGGCGGCCCGCGCCGCGATAGGCATCCACTGGCACCGTATTGGTAAAGACCGCCTTGACGTTCACATAGATCAGCGGCGTCTTGTAATTGCCGGCCATCAGGGTGCCATGCAGCCAGGTCGGAACCGACGGGGCAAAGGTCGACAGGTAAGCCCCCATATTGGCATGGGTATCGGTGCGCAGCGCAGTAAAGTTGTTGTCGCTGTCCAGCGCCAGTTGAATGGTGGTCACATGATCGCGCCCATGCGCATCGGAAATAAAGGCCTCAGCCCGGCTCGAGGTCCATTTCACCGCCCGGTTCAGCGCCTTAGCGGCAAAGGTGCAAAAGGCCTCTTCGGCGTAGTGAAAGATCTTGGTGCCAAAGCCACCGCCCACATCTGGGGCAATCACCCGCAGCTTGTGTTCCGGGATACCCAGCACAAAAGCCCCCATCAACAGCCGGATCACATGCGGGTTCTGCGAGGTGGTATAAAGCGTGCTGTCGCCAGTGGCGCGGTTGAAATCCCCCAGCGCCACGCGCGGCTCCATCGGGTTGGCGATCAGCCGGTTGTTGACCAGCTCCAGCGTGGTGACATGCGCGGCCTTGGCAAAGGCCTCTTCCACTGCGGGTTTGTTTTCTTCAACAAAACCCCAGTCATAGCAGAGGTTCGAGGTCAGATCGTCATGTACCTTGGTGGCACCCTCCTTGAGGGCGGCCTTCATATTGATGACGGCGGGCAGTTCCTCGATATCCAGCACGATCGCTTCGGCGGCATCGCGGGCCTGGTCGAGACTGTCGGCGACAACGGCGGCAATGGCGTCCCCCACATAGCGCACCTTGCCCTGGGCCAGCACCGGATGGGCTGGCTCCTGCATTACTTCGCCATGTTTGTCGGTGATCTGCCAGCCGCAGGGAATCCCGCCCACGGCTTCAAAATCGGCACCGGTGAAAATCTGTACCACACCTGGCATCGCGGCGGCATCGCTGGTGTCAATGGAAATAATCCGGCCATGCGCCATATCCGAGCGCAGAAAATACACATAGGCCTGACCGTTTAGGTTGATGTCATCTGTATAATTGCCCGCCCCGGTCAGGAACCGGACATCTTCGCGACGTTTGGGGCTGGCCCCAATTCCGCTTTCAATTTGGTCACTATCTTTTGGCATATTCAAATCTCCTCCCTGGAGGGTGCACCCAATGGCGCACCTCTTGGTTCTGCAGTTTGATCTTTGCCGGGGCCACACCTCCCAATGAGGCCCAGGAGGGGGCGGCTTATTCCGCCGCGATGGCGGATACATCCTGACCGGAGGCAGCCATGATCGCCTTGACGATATTATGGTACCCGGTGCAACGGCAGATATTGCCTTCGAGATACTCGCGGATCTCTTGCTCGCTGGGCTTGGGGTTTTCTTGCAGCAGCGCCGCCGTCGACATCACCATGCCGGGCGTACAGAAACCACATTGCAGCCCGTGATGATCCTGGAAGGCCTGCTGAATGATATTGAGCGTACCATCCGCAGCCGCCTGGCCTTCGATGGTTGCCACGTCTGCGCCTTCGGCCTCAATGGCCAGCATGGTGCAGGATTTGACCGCAACACCATTCACATGGACCACACAGGCCCCGCATTGGCTGGTATCACAGCCGACATGCGTGCCGGTCAGGCCCAGTTCTTCACGCAGGAACGAGGATAGCAACGTGCGGCCCTCGGCCTCGGCTTGCGCAGGCTTGCCGTTCACGGTCATTGAGACCTTGGTCATGTATTCCTCCCATTTTTGCTACTTTTGTTGGCTAAGCGAAGTTAAGCACGGGATTGCGTCGCCGCGAACCCCTTTTTTAGCGCGCCATCACAAACAATCTTGCCGCTTGGCAAGCTTTTGCCTTCGCTTTCCGAGGTACCGCGCGCAGGGTCCAACCCGCGCCGCCCTCAGCCTGCCCCAGAGTAAAAGGCGGAAAAGTCTCGCATGAATTCATTAAAATCAAGACGTAACGCCCAGCTCCTAATCCGAACGACGCGGCATGGGCCGGGTGGGGATCTCCTTCAGCAGGCCGCCGACACCCATTGCGGCAATATCGGCGCTGCTCACCCGACAGCCACATAGAACCCGCTCCAACACCCAATCCGCGCCATTCAGCGCCGGAGAACGCGCGCAGCCCGGCAGGCCAATCACCGGCTTGCCCTGCAGCGCCCCGATAAACAGCAGGTTGCCAGGGTCCACAGGCATGCCAAAGCGGGTCATGCTGCCCCCGGCCCGGCGCAGCGCCTCTGGCGCCACATCCAAAGGGTCCGAGGTGGCAGAGCCTGTGAGGATCAGCAAGACCTCCCCCGGTGCCTCGGCCAGCGCCGTGGCCAGTTCCGCCTCGCGGTGAGGCACCACAACCCGGTCGGTCAGGCTCAACCCCATACGGTGCAACCGTCCGGCCATCGCGCGCCGCCCCTTATCTGACGGGATATCCCGGCTAACGCGGGTTTCAATCAGGCTGGCCGTAGCAAAGACCGGTGGCAAAACACGCAAGGCGCCCTCCACACCGGCACTGGCGCGGTCCAGCGCCGCAGCCTCGACCCCGTAGGAGATAATCTTGATGGTGGCGATCATCCCATCAGCATCAACCCGGTGATAATCGGGCACCGTGGCGATGGTGATCATTGGATCGACGCCATTCAGGGCTTCAAGTGCCGCGCGGTCCAGCCGAACCAGCCCGGCGCCCAGCGCATAAAGATTGACCCGTCCCGCCCCAGCACCAGAGATGCGAATACCCTGCCCCGCCTCATCCGGCACCAAGGCCTGCGCGAGCGTCAGGGCAGCCGCATCTTCGTGGAGATCGCCCGCTTCCAGCCGGGCAACCGTGATCTGGTCGTGGCCTTCTGCTGCCAGATCCGCCAGATGCTGCGCCGTAAGAAAAGTGCCCTTGGCAAGGCGATAGCACAGACCGGTGTCATAGGGGGGCTGAGCGGCCTGCATCGAATGGGCCAGGATTGCGCCCTCGGCCTGTGCGACCTGAACAGCGCCGAACTTCATCTGGCCTTACCGCGCAGTACCGCTGTCATCTCTGCCAGGATCGCAATCGCGATCTCTGCCGGGCCTGCGGCGCCGATATCCAGCCCCACTGGGCCATGAATACGCGCGGTATCCTGTTCACCAAAGCCTGCCGCCACCATCCGCTCAACCCGTTGGGCATGGGTGCGCTTGGAGCCCAGAGCGCCGATGTAGAAACACTTCTCACGCAGCCCCGCCGCCAGTGCGGGATCGTCCAGCTTTGGATCATGGGTCAGCAGCACCAGCGCGGTGCGCGCATCCAGCCCCAGCGCCGCCACGGCCTCATCCGGCCAATCCTCCAGCAGGGTCACACTAGGAAAGCGTTCTGGCGAGGCAAAGGCTGCGCGGGGATCGATCACCACCGGATCATAGCCCGCCAGCACCGCCATCGGCACCAGAGCCTGGGCGATATGCACCGCCCCCACCACAACCAGCCGCAGCGGCGGGTTGTGCACCGCCACAAAGGTCTCTCCGTCTTCTTCGACCCCGGAGCGGTCCAATCGCATCCGCTCGGGGTAGACACCGCGCAGCACCGCGCCATTTCCAGTGGTTAGGTTCACCTCATAGGCCACCTGGGCGCGCGCCTTCTGCGCCGCAACCAAATTCGCCAGCAGGTCCACAGGCATGGAACCACCCACAGGTTCAACCAGAATGCGAATGGTGCCACCACAGGCTAGTCCAACGGCAAAGGCATCGCCATCGCTGACTCCATACTCCAGCACCCGGTGTCTGCCATCCGCCAGCGCCTCTTGCGCTTCCAGCACCACGGCACCTTCGACACAGCCGCCAGAAACCGAGCCCTCGATCTGCCCGTCGCCGCTGACCACCAGCTGCGCCCCCACCCGGCGCGGTGCCGAACCCCAGGTTTGCACCACGGTGGCAAGGGCTGCCCCGCGACCAGCGCGGTGCCACGCCAGCGCGGTTTGCGCCGCACTGGCTATCGAGGGTGGAACGCCTGCGGAGACGGGTGAGCTGTCATCGGTCTGGGTCATTTATCCTCCGGTCGGGCAGATCCTGCCCGCGTGGATACCAGCTTTGCGCGTCATCCTTTCGGTTTCAAGCCGCAAATCGGGACGCCCGGCACCGCCTCTGGCAAAAGACAAAACCGGTGGCCACCAGCGGCGCAGGGTCCGCGCATCACATATCGCGCAGCAAGCGGGCTTTTTCACCGCTCTCCTCGGGGCGCGAAATCACCTCAGCCAGATCCTGAAGCGCGGCGATGGAATGTCCGGCACGAAAGCTATCAACATACGGTAACATGGCGCGAATGCCCTGCGCCTTGGCGGCAAAACCATCCCAGCGCAACAGCGGGTTCAGCCAAATCAGACGCCGCGCCGAAAGCTGCAAGCGCTGCATTTCCCTTTCCAGCGCCGCCGGGTCATCGCGATCAAGCCCATCGGTGATCAGCAGCACCACAGCGCCCTGCCCCATAACACGGCGCGACCAGTCCCGGTTGAAGTCATGCAGGCAGGCACCAATCCGGGTGCCGCCCTCCCAGTCTTGCGCTTCGGCACCTGCGGCGGCCAGGGCAGCATCGACATCGCGGGTGGCCAGATGGCGGGTGATATTGGTCAGCCGGGTGCCAAAGGTAAAACCATGCACCCGGGCCCAGCCCGCCCCCTTGGCATTGCTGACCGCGTGCAGGAAATGCAGTACGATACGGCTGTATTGGCTCATCGAGCCGGAAATATCACAGATCACCACCAGGTTGGGCCAGCGGGTGCGGCGTTTGGCGCGGGCAATGGACTGGATATCGCCCCCCCGGCGGGCCGCCTCGCGGAAGGTGCGACGCCAATCCGGCCTGCTGCCCCGCTGCGCCGCCATCAGGCGACGGGACTGCAGCGGCGATACCGGCAATTTCAACTGCGCCAGAATACGCTTGGCCTGCGCCACCTCATCGGTGCTCATCTGTTCAAAATCCAGGCTGCGCAGCCGTTCCTCGGCCGAGATGGTCAAGCTGGCATCCACCTCGATCTCGGTGCCCTCATCCTCCGGGTGATCGGGGGCATCAAGCTGTGGATTGGCACCGTCCAGCAAGGCTTCGGCAGCGCGTTTTTCACCTGGTTTTGCCGCCTGTTCCTCTTGCGCGCCGCGGATGGCAGGCAAGAGCGCGGCCATCATCCGTTCCAGAAAACGCGGATCGCGCCAATAGAGCCGAAAGACCTGGGCAAAGATCACCCGGTGTTCAGGTTTGGAGACAAAACAGGCATGCAGCGCCCAGTAGAAATCTTGCCGCGAGGTAAAGCCCGCCGCCGCCACCGCTGTCACCGCATCAACCACCCGCCCCGGCCCGATGGGCAGCCCCGCCTTGCGCAGGGCACGGGCAAAATGGGTGATATTCTGCGCCAGCTTGGGATCATCCGGCAGGGTGAGATCCGGCAATTCAACCATCAGCCAGCGTCCAGGCTGGCCCGCGCCTGATCCAGAATGCGCTTGGCCTCGGACCCCTGCACCTTCGATATATCATCCTGATATTTCAGGATCGCCCCCAGGGTATCCGCGATCACCGCCGGCGACAGGTCAATGACATCCAGTGCCAGCAGGCAATTGGCCCAGTCAATGGTTTCGGCAACGCCGGGCTTCTTGAACAGATCCTCGGTTCGCAGGCTTTGCACAAAGGCCACCACCTCCCGGCTAAGCTGCGCCGCCAAAGCAGGCGCGCGTGCATTCAGGATCTCTACCTCGCGGTCAAAATCGGGATAATCCACCCAGTGATACAGGCAACGGCGTTTTAATGCGTCGTGTACCTCGCGGGTTCGGTTGGAGGTCAGCACCACAATAGGCGGCACTGGCGCCTTGATGGTGCCCAGTTCGGGGATAGTGACCTGAAAATCCGACAGCGCCTCAAGCAGGAAGGCCTCAAAGGGTTCATCGGTTCGGTCAAGTTCATCAATCAACAGCACCGGCGGGCCGTTCGCATCCGGACGCATCGCCTCAAGCAGCGGCCGTTCGATCAGAAATTCATCCGAGAACAGCTCTCCTTGCAGGGTTGCGCGATCGGCACCGCCTGCTGCTTCGGCGGTGCGAATGGCCACCATCTGGGCGGCAAAGTTCCATTCATAAACCGCCGAAGATGCATCCAGCCCTTCGTAGCATTGCAGCCGGATCAGCCGCCGCCCAAAGGCCGCCGCCAGCGCCTTGGCGATTTCGGTCTTGCCCACCCCGGCTTCGCCTTCCAGAAACAGCGGGCGGCCCAGTTTCAGCGATAGAAACACCACCGTCGCCAAGGCGCGATCACAGACATAGCCCTGTTCGCCCAGCGCAGTCTGCACCTGCTCGATTGTCGCTACCTGCATCATTCGTGGCATCCTTCCTTGGGCTGTTTGCCGGGGTCGCTTTACCGGGGTCCCTTTAGGTTTCAACCAAGAGGCCACGGACATGGCACCGGGTCAAGCCACAGCACCGTTGTAACTGGGGCACGGGGCAAGGCCCCGGCGCAACACTCTTGCAACAGCACAGGCCAGAGTAAAGGCGCCAAGGCCTGCAACGATTGACCCAGAGGGACGGCAATGCAAAGCTGCCGCCAATAAGAACACGCGCCCGACAAACCGGGGCATAGAGGCAGACAGGTCGATGCACCGAACATCCAGCTCCAGGCCTTCAGGCTCCGGGCCACCCAGTTCTTGGGGGGACTGCGGGGGGCCTGCACTTGGCTGTTCTGGCGCAGCCTTGGGAAATCCCTCGCGCTGCGGTCTGCACCGGCTGAAAGAGGATGTGACATGCGCATCACTGCAGTAACCTGCGTCAAGAACGAAGGCCCGTTTCTGCTGGAATGGATCGCCTATAACCGGCTGATTGGCGTCACCGATTTCCTTTTCTATTCAAACGACTGCACCGATGGCACGGCTGAATTGCTGGATGCCTTGGCCGCGCGTGGCCTGCTGACCCATCTGCCCAATCCGGCGCAGGGGCGCAATTACCAAATGGAAGCGCTGAAAGATGCCGCCCATCAGCCGCTGGTACAGGAGGCAGATTGGGTCTGGATTGCAGATGTGGATGAATTCCTCAATATCCACACCGGGGATCATACCATTCCTGCCCTGATCACGGCCTGTGGCAACCCCGGTGCAATTTCCGTTAGCTTTCAGTTCTTTGCCAACAACGGGATAGAGGCATTTGTTGATGAGCCGGTGATCGCACAGTTCAGCCGCTCTCATAATCCCGATATCTGGTGCGCCGAAACCGCAATTGAAGTCAAAACCCTGGTGCGTCAGGATTTTCCGCTGAAATACTACGGCGCGCACCGGCCTTTCTTCAAGAAAGGTCTGCCACCACGCAGGTTCCCCCATTGGTGCGATGGATCCGGCCGCGATGTACCGCCCAAGTTTCTGGTGGCGGACAATCCCCGCCGCATCCGCAAATTCCCCGCCAAGGGCAGCCGCGATCTGGCCACCCTCAACCACTATGCGCTGCGCTCGCTTGACAGCTATCTGGTCAAGAATGACCGCGGCGATGTCAACCGCGAGCACCGCGCCTTTGACGACAGCTATTGGCGCGAACGCAATGACCCCTCATATGAGGATCGCTCTATCCAGCGCTATCTGCCCGGTCTGCAACAGGCGCTGAAGGCGCTGAAATCTGACGTCGAAATCGCCACCCTGCACGAGATCTGCCTGCAGCGACACCGGGACAAGCGCGATCAGCTGTTGGCGCAGCCGGCCTATCAGAAAATGCGTCGGCAACTCTTGGCCACCCCAACCCTGCCACCGCAGGAAGAGGCCTTGCTGACCGATCTGGGCCTGTTGCCTGCACTGGGATACTGAGGCGCACCATGGTTCTGAAAGTCATCAACCTCGGCCTGCCGAAGTCCGGTACCACCACCCTGAACCGGGCGCTGTCGCAGGCGGGTTATCATGTCGCAGATCACCGCCTGAAAGAGCGCGAGCAAGACCGCCCCGGCAAGCGCCGCGTCTTTGTCGGCTCGCTGCTCTATAAGGGGCTTTATGAGGTCGGCGACCCGATGGCATATATGCAGGACTATGACGCGGTCAGCGAGATCAGCTTTATACATGGCAAATTCTCGATCTGGCCGCAGTTCGATTTTGCCATGATCAAGGCGTTGCAAGACCTTTACCCAGAGGCGCGTTTCATCGCCACCAGGCGCGATGCTGAAAGCCATTCAAAATCAATCATGGCCTGGAACAATCTTGGCACCACCCGGCTGCCCGCCAGTACGGTGCCAGGGCTGCCGATTGGCTATGGCAAAACCGCCGATCAGCAGATGCGGTGGATTGATGGCCACTACGAGGCGCTGGCCCATTGGTTTCGCGACGATTCCAGGTATCTGGAGCTCGACATCGCCAGCCCGGATGCCCAGGCCCAGGTGGGCCGCCATCTGAACCGTGATCTGCCCTGGTGGGGCAAGGCCAATGTCAACAAAAAGGCACAGGACAGCTGATGCGGATCTATCTACATATCGGGCTGGAGCAGGCTGGCGCGGATCATCTGCAACGCATCATGGCCGACAAGCGGTCCCAATTGCAGGCCAAGGGCATCCTGTTTCCTCGCGCGCCCGGTTCCAGCAACCATACGCGCCTGTTCATGGCGGTCACCGATGCGGATCATATTGATCCCCTGCGCTACAACCGCGGCTTTATCACAGCGGAAAAACAGGCGCGCCTGCGCGAGAAGCTGATCGAAGATCTGCACCGAGAGGTGGACAGGGCCCAGCCGGACAGGCTGATCCTCTCGGCCTCACAGCTTGGGGCAAAACTGCACCGCAAAAGCGAGCTGGAGCGGTTGAAGGCCCTGCTGACGCCGCTGTCGGATGACATCCGGATCGTCGCCCATATCGACAGCCCCGCCTGCGCGCTGGCACATCACTACGGTGCTCAGATTCTAGAGGGACGCGACCGTACGCTAGACCAGGAGCTGGCGCTGATAGCCAGGCTCGCGCAGGACCAGAACATGAGTTGGTGGCAGGCCGCGCTTGCCACTCTGCCACAGCCAGATCCGCAGGCCGGGCAGTTTGAAGAGACCCAAGCCGCGCCTTTCTGGCTCGATTACATGGCTTTGCAACAGCACTGGGAGGCCACATTTGGCACCAGCGCATTGTCGTTTCGCCCCTTTGACGCCGCAAGCATCTATGGCACCGAGGCCCCCCACGAGATCTGCGCCGCCTTTGACATTGACGGCCAGATTGGACGCAGCCCGGAGACCAAGGTGCCGCAACAGCCCTCTGCCGCCTGGCTGGCGCGCAGCCGACAGCTTAATACCTTACTGTTGCAGCTGCTGGCCCAGCGCGAGATGATTCTGCCGCGGCCGCTCTGGCGCAGTTTTCTGAACGAGATCGCCATCGAAGGCGCGCCAATCGACCCCTGCAGCCTGACCGCAGTCTCACAGTATTTTTCCGCTGCCAATCAGGCTCTTGCCCGCCAGCACCCGGCGCTGCAGGCCGCCAACTTCGGGGCCATTTCCGCCGAAACCAAGCCCAGCCCCCCCTGGGAGGAGGCCGCGACAACACGCGGATATCGCGCCTCACAGTATCTGCTGACCTTCATGCGCCGCATCACCAAGGCCACCAAGGAAGAAAGACGCGGCAAGGCAGCGGATTTGAAGGATCTGGACCAGACCGAAACGGCCCCGCGCCCCCGACCCAGCAAAGACGCCCTTGCCGTGATGAGCCCGCTGGCGATGGAAAATTTCGACATGCTGCAAAACTCTGCCTTCAAGCCACACAACACGCTGGGCCAAAAAGGCGAAGACCAGCCGCAATCGCCCTATCGCGCAATACCGCCCCGGCAACTGGCCCATGGATCCAGCGGCAATGTCATTGTCGGCTGCATGAAAAACGAAGCCCCCTATATCCTGGAATGGATCGCCTATCACCGCGCCATTGGGGTTGATAACTTCCTCATCTACACCAATGGCTGCGAAGATGGTACCAGCGAACTGCTGGACCGCCTACAGGATCTGGGCATCGTGCAGCATCGGAACAATGACAACTGGAAGGGCAACTCGCCGCAGCAACATGCGCTAAACCAATCCCTGAAAGAGCCGCTGATCCGCGATGCGGATTGGGTGATCCATATTGATGTGGATGAATTCATCAACGTGCGCTGCGGCAATGGCACGCTGCAGGATCTGTTCGATCAGGTGCCGGACGCCAGCAATATCGCGATGACCTGGCGGCTGTTTGGCTCAAACGGGGTGGACCGCCTGGCCGACAGGTTCGTAATTGGCCAGTTTGACGCCTGCGCACCGAAATACTGCCCCAAGCCGCATACGGTCTGGGGGTTTAAGACCATGTTCAAGAACATCGGTGCCTATCAAAAAATCAGCTGCCACCGCCCCAACAAACTGACAGAGCCGATGCGCGATCAGGTGAAATGGGTCAATGGTTCAGGCAGCGACATGACCCGGGAAGCCGTTGACAATGGCTGGCGCAACTCGCGCAAATCCATCGGCTATGACCTGGTCCAGCTCAACCACTATGCGCTACGCTCTGCCGAAAGTTTTCTGGTCAAACGCCAGCGCGGGCGCGCCCTTCATGTGGATCGCTCTATCGGGATCAACTATTGGATCCGCATGGATTGGAACGATCACCGCGATGTCACTATCCAGCGCAACCTGTTGCGGTTGCAGGCTGAATATGATCGCCTGCTACAGGACAAGGCGCTACGCAGCTGGCACCAAAAGGGGCTGGACTGGCACCGCGCCAAGGCCGATGAATTGCATGATATGGCCGAATTTGAAGACCTGTATCAACAGGCGCTGCGCCTCAAACTGACCGCAACCGAACGCGTCGCCTATGCGCTGGCGCTTGATCTGGAGAGCTAAGACATGAGCGAGACGCCCACCGCCCCCCAGGCAGATACAGCAGGATCCGTCCCGTCTGATGTGGCCAAGCCGCAAAAGATCCTGAAATGCCGTGGCATGCGCTTTCCATTGGACCGCAACGTCCTGCCGCCGCGCATCCGCACCTTGCTGCGCAACGATGCCTATGAGGCGAAAGAGGCCACCGCTGCCAAAAAACTGATAAAGCCGCAGGATGTGGTGATGGAATTGGGTGCCGGCATTGGCTTCATGTCCACCCTGGTGGCCACCCAGACTCCGGCGAAATCGGTCCATTCCTACGAAGCCAACCCGCAGCTTTTGCCCTATATTGCCCAAGTGCATGCGCTCAACAATGTGACCAACGCCCATGTCACCCATGCGGTTCTGGGTGAGCGCGACGGCTCCGCCCCCTTTTATATCCGCAAGAATTTTCTGGCGTCCTCTCTAGATCCAATGGAAGACAGCGAAGACTGCACCAAGGTCGATGTGCCGACCCGAAACGTCAATGCGGTGATCCGCGATCTGGCCCCCACAGTGCTGATCTGCGACATAGAGGGCGCCGAGGCGGATCTTTTGCCCAAGATGGATCTGACCGGGCTACGGGCAGTCGTCATCGAAACCCACCCGCAATGGATCGGCAAGACCGGCATGCAAAACGTGTTTCGCTGCCTGGATGCGGCTGGTCTGGTGTTTTTCCCGCGCTGGTCCCACGGCAAGGTCGCCGTGTTCCGATCTGATTGGTAAGACATGCGCTGTCTCGCCATCCTGACTGTCCGCAACGAAGGCGCTTTTCTGTTGGAATGGCTGGCGCATCACCGGGCCGTGGGATTCACTGATTTCCTGGTGTTTTCCAATGATTGCCAAGATGGCACCGATGCCATGCTGGACCGCTTAGAGGCGCTTGGCCAGCTGACCCATCTGCGCAACGATGGCCCCTATGGCAAGGGCGGTATCCAGTTCACCGCAATGAAACGTGCCGATGCCCACCCCCTGGTGCAACAGGCCGACTGGATCTTGGCGCTGGATGTCGATGAATTTGTCAACATCAAGACCGGCGACGGCACCCTGGCAGACCTGCTGACCGCCCTGCCAGAAGCCGATGCGATCACCCTGACCTGGCGGTTGTTTGGCAATAATGATGTGCTGCGCTTTGAAGACAGCCCAATAAGCGCGCAGTTCCGCCGCTGCGCCCCAGAGGTGATCCACTGGCCCTGGCGCGCCTCGATGTTCAAGACGCTGTATCGCAATAATGGCACCTATCAAAAAATTGGCATCCACCGCCCCCGGTCAGTCAAGGATCCGCACCGGCTGGACCAGTTCCGCTGGTTCGATTGCTGCGGGCGCGAACTGGGGGAGGCCTTCAAATCCCGGCGTCTGTTCTCCGACTTTGGCCGCCGCAACTATGATCTGGCCCAGCTGAACCACTATCCCTTGGGCGCAATGGAAAGCTACGTCCTGAAAGCCGCACGCGGACGGGCCGTTCATGCGCAGGATATGCTGGGGGTCGACTATTGGGTTGAGCGCAATTTCAACACCGCAACCGATCACTCGGTCGAACGCTACGCCAGCGCCCGCCGCAGCCTGGAAAAGACCCTCTTGCAGGATCATGCGCTGGCAGGTTTGCGCGCTAGTTCAGTGACCTGGCGACATGAACACTTTCGCGCGCTGATGCAGCAAGAACCCTATCGGGCCCTGTTCGCCCGTCTGCTGATGACGCCCCCCTCGCGCCCCATAAATGCCGTCACCGCCAAGACATTGACCAAATTCGCCAATATGGGCCGCGCCGCAGAGAGTTCTGCCAAGGATGCGCCCTGACAGGCCGCCGGACTGCGCCCAGACGCGCAGGCAAAACTCCGACACAGGTCCTGGTGCAGGGATCAGCAAGCTGTGCAGGGGTCAGCAAAGCGACTAGAGTTTTTCCTAATTTAGCCGCATTCCGGGCCTAAATCTTAGAGATATCCACCGCTGCCGCGGCCTGAGTAAGGGATTATGGCGATGCAAGAGAACCTTGAGATCTTGAATGAAGACCTGTCCGGTCTGAAACCCGCCCAGTGGCAGGACCGCCTTGCTGCCCTCACCGAAGAGCTGGGCATGTTCCAGCCCCTGGGTGAAAAGCACTGCGCCACCTTTCTAGATCAGGGCGACACGCTGCTGGTTACCTTTGAAACCCAAGAGGGCCTGCACAATCTCTCGCCTCTAGCCCAACCGCTTGGCTTTGAAATGGTGAAGCAAGAAGGCTGGTCGCATCTTGGCCTTATTTCCAGGGGTGACACCTGGTTCCGCGACCAGCAGGTCTTTGGCTTTTTTGACCAACTGATCGACGATGGTTTCTTTGAAGAATTTGACAAGGTGATCTTTTATGGCGCAGGCCCCTGTGGCTATGCGGCGACGGCCTTTTCTGTGGCGTCCCCCGGCGCAACTGTGGTGGCAATCCAGCCCCAGGCGACTCTGGACCCGCGCGTAACGGAATGGGACGATCGCTTTGTCGAAATGCGCCGCACCTCCTTTACTGATCGCTATGGCTATGCCCCCGATATGCTGGATGGTGCCAAAGAGGCCTTTGTCTTTTATGACCCCTACGAACGATTGGACGCCATGCATGCGGCGTTGTTCCACCGCCCCTGCGTTACCCGCCTGCGGGTGCCCAACCTCGGCGCGGCAGTGCAGACGCGACTGGTCAAAATGGGCCTGCTGAACCAGATTCTGCATCTGGCCGCCGACGGCCAGTTTGATTCCATGGCATTTGCCCGGCTGTTCCGGGCACGGCGCGATGATTCCTCTTACCTGCGGGCCTTAATGGGGCGGCTTGACCTATTGGATCGCCCCTATCTGCAAACTCTCTTGTGCCGCAATGTTCTGGGGCGGCTCAGCGCCCCGCGCTTTCGCCGCCGCCTGAACACCCTGGAACAACGCGCCGCCGAGGGCGATTTCAAACTGCCCTCCCCCCTGTAGCAACCAGGGCAAAACTACCTTTTACAGCCCCGCAGATGGCACCGGCATCTTTTCCTTTGCGCCCAGCTGTGCTAACGCGAGGCCATGACCCAGCCCCCGTTTCAGACGCTCACCCTGACCCGCCCCGATGACTGGCATCTGCACCTGCGCGACGGCGCAATGCTGCAGGCCGTCTTGCCAGAAACCGCCCGCGATTTTGGCCGCGCCATCATCATGCCTAACCTGGTGCCGCCCGTGGTCACCGGCGCGCAGGCCAGCGCCTACCGCGACCGCATCATGGCGGCCCTGCCTGATGGCATGGATTTCACCCCCCTGATGACGCTCTACCTGACCGAAGACACCGATCCCGCAGATATTGCCGCCGCCCATGCCTCTGGCCTGGTAAAGGCCGTCAAACTCTATCCTGCCGGGGCCACTACAAATTCCAGCAGCGGCGTCAGCAACTTTGACAAGGTGCGACCTGTGCTGGACAAAATGGCCGAGATCGGCCTGCCGCTCTGTGTGCATGGCGAAGTCACCGACGCCGAGATCGATATCTTCGACCGCGAAGCCGTGTTTATTGACCGCGTGCTCGACCCCATCCGCAAGGCAACACCTGGGCTGAAGGTGGTGATGGAACATATCACCACCCGCGACGGCGTCGACTATGTGAAATCCAATGCCCGCGACCTTGGCGCAACGATCACCACCCACCACCTGATCATCAACCGCAACCACCTGCTGGTGGGCGGGATCAAGCCACATTACTACTGCCTGCCCGTGGCCAAACGCGAGGAGCACCGTCTGGCCCTGCGCGCCGCCGCGACCTCTGGGGATTCTCGCTTTTTCCTCGGCACTGATTCAGCCCCGCATACCGACCCGAATAAAGAGAGCGGCTGCGGCTGTGCCGGCTGTTTCACCGCCACCAATACCATGGCGCTGCTTGCCCATGTCTTTGACGAAGATGGTGCCTTGGATCAGTTGCAGCACTTTGCCAGCAAAAACGGCCCCGCCTTTTACGGACTGCCCGAAAACCAAAATACCCTCACCCTGGTAAAGTCCGACCAGCCCAGTCAGTTCCCCGCCAAAATCAACAGCGATGACGGCCCCGTCACCGTCTTTGACCCCGGCTTCCCGATCTTCTGGTCCGTTGCCTGACCCGCGCCCGCCTGAGCGCCCCCAAAGGGGGCAGGCACCCGGTTTCATCTTACTCTAAATACCTCCGCCGGAGGCTCCTGCCCGCGCCACGGGTCCCCAAGTTCCCAAAGGATACGCCATGATCCCAACCGCCTACCCCACCCGTGAAGAAATCGCTCGCCTGTCGGCGCGCATGCTGCTGGAAATCGGCGCGGTAAACTTCAACACCGACACGCCCTATATCCTGGCCTCTGGTCTACCCTCGCCCAGCTATATCGACTGCCGCAAGCTCATCTCCTACCCACGGATCCGCGCCACCCTGATGGATTTCATGACCGTGACGGTCATGCGCAACGCTGGTTTCGAAGCCTTTGATAATATCGCTGGCGGCGAAACTGCGGGCATTCCCTTCTCCGCCCTGGTGGCCGAGCGCATGGCCCTGCCGATGACCTATGTGCGCAAAAAGCCCAAAGGCTATGGCCGCAATGCCCGGATCGAAGGCGTAATGTCAGAGGGCCAGAGGGTTCTGCTGGTGGAAGACATGACAACCGATGGCGGCTCCAAACTGTCTTTTGTCGATGCCATCCGCGAAACCGGTGCCAGCTGTGGCCACACCGCAGTGATCTTCTACTATGATATCTTCCCGGAAACCACCAAACGCCTGGGCGACCATGGGGTAGAACTGCATTACCTGTGCACCTGGTGGGATGTGCTGGCCGAAGCCAAGGCGCAAGAGGCTTTTGACCCGGCCACCTTGGATGAGGTGGAGAACTTTCTACGTGACCCCCGCGCCTGGCAAGAGACCAATAAACCCGGCTAACACGGCCCCCTTGCCACAATGACCAAGGCCGCCTGACAGCAAGGGCGGCCTTTTGTGGTCTTTGGTTTCAGACTTCTTTCTAAGACGACCCAGACCTTGGTCAGCGACCGGGTCCATTGACCCCTTGCGCAGTTATCCACAGGCTAGCCGTGCTTACCCACAAGATTTCCCGATACCCAAACCGGGCAGAAAACTCTATCACTGGCGCCAATAGCGAAGAGAGCAGCAATGAACGAAACCCCGCCCTATGATGGCGGCGCCCCCAGTGCGCCGATGCCGGATGAAATGCCTGATCACATCTCAAGCGAGATGCCAGAGGAGATGTCGCCCGACATGATCGCAGGCGCTGCTGATCCCGGCGCCATCACAGGTGGCCAGGCGTTGGCACCTCTGGGGCAAACGGGAATGGCCGTCGCCCTGGCCGCCAAACCCGCCGAAGCGGTTGAGCTACCGCACTCGGTCGAAGCCGAGCAGCAGCTTTTGGGCGCGATCCTGACCAACAATGACGTCTACGACCGGATCGCCTCGATCATCAACGCCAGCCATTTCTATGATCCGGTCCATACCCGCATCTATGAAATCGCAGCAGCGCGGATCTCCAAGAACGCGCTTGCCTCTCCCGTGACGCTCAAGGCCTTTATGGAAGACGACGAAGGGCTGAAGGAACTGGGCGGTCCGGCCTATCTGGCCAAATTGGCGGGTTCCTCCATTTCTGCCTTTGCGGTGCGCGACTATGCACAGATGATCTATGATCTGGCGATCCGGCGCGAGTTGATCGCCCTAGGCCAGAGCATCTCTGACAAGGCGCGCCGGGTGGATGTGGCCTCGGAACCAAAGGAACAGATCGTCGAAGCCGAGCAGTCGCTCTATCAACTGGCGGAACAGGGCCAGACCGAAAGCGGCTTCAAATCCTTTCTGAAGGCGGTCACCGAAGCGGTAAATGTCACCAATGAAGCCTATCAGCGCGGCGGCGGCATGGCCGGGATTTCAACCGGGCTTGCCGATCTTGACAAACAGCTAGGCGGCCTGCACCCCTCCGACCTGTTGATCCTGGCCGGGCGCCCCTCGATGGGGAAGACCTCGCTGGCGACCAATATCGCGTTCAATGTCGCCAAGGCCTATAAGAAGGGCACCAAACCAGACGGCAGCGAAGGCGCGATCGACGGCGGGGTGGTGGGCTTTTTCTCGCTCGAAATGTCAGCGGAACAACTCGCAGGCCGGGTCCTTGCCGAAGCCTCGGAAATCAGCTCTCACAAGATTCGCCAGGGCGACATGACCGAAGGTGAATTCCGCCGCTTTGTCCAGGCCGCCAAGGATCTGGAAAGCTGTCCGCTGTTCATCGACGACACGCCTGCCCTGCCGATTTCGCAGCTGGCGGCGCGGGCGCGGCGGCTGAAACGAACCCATGGGCTAGACGTTCTGGTTATTGACTATCTGCAGCTCTGTCGCGGCATGGCCGAAAACCGGGTAAACGAAATTGCCGAGATCTCCATGGGGATGAAAGCCATCGCCAAGGAATTGCAAATCCCGGTGATCGCCCTGTCGCAGTTGTCGCGTCAGGTGGAAAACCGCGATGACAAACGCCCGCAGCTGTCGGACCTTCGGGAATCCGGATCGATCGAACAGGATGCCGATGTGGTAATGTTTGTGTTCCGCGAAGAATACTACAAGGAACGCGAAAAACCCGGCGACCATGAGCTCGACAAGATGGAAGAATGGAAAACCGCGATGGAGCGCCTGCACGCCAAGGCCGAAGTCATCGTCGGCAAGCAGCGTCACGGCCCAATCGGCACGGTTGAACTGTCCTTCACCGCCGAATTCACTCGTTTTGGCAACCTGGCCAAGGCCTGGCAAAACGGCCCACGTGAAGACGAATATTAGGCATCCCCGCCCCTGCCAGGCAATCTGAGCGGGGGCGCGTTCCCGACCAGTCCGGCCGACTTCGCTATCGGCCACGACACTGCTGGTGCCTTTGCTTTGGTGCGATGACTCGCATCGGGCGACTTGACAAAACCATATTTGTAGTTTTATTAGTTCCTATGATGAAACATAGCTCCGCTGCTCAATCGCTTGCCGCACTTGGCCACGACGCCCGCCTGACAATCTTTCGGTTGCTGGTGCGGGCTGGTCACGATGGTCTCAACATCGGTGATATCGGACAGCACTTGGGAATGGCGGCATCGACGCTTGCCTATCATCTCAAGACGCTGGTGGACGCCGGGCTGGTGACACAGGAACGACAGGGGCGGCAAATCATCAACCGTGTTGATTTTGATGTCATGCATCAAACCGTGTCGTTCCTCACCTCGGAATGTTGTTCAGGGATAAAGTTGGCACACAAGGGGGCTGCCTGATGCAAAGGCCCGCTTTTCTATCGGTAAAAATAACTATAAAATTAAGGATATAGACATGACTGACCTTTCTCTCACTGTCCGATCCCGGACGATTGACGTTCTCCACCGGCTCTGGACAAAGGAACGGATCTGGCTGATCTCGGCAGCTATTCTTGCGCTGTTGTTCATCTTTGCCATGCCCCTTGGTGTCACCACGGCAGGATTCGTGGCGCAGAACCTCGCCAATGTCGCGCCTTTCCTTGCGCTTTCCGTCGCAATCGCGGCCTATGCAGGGGCAACGGGCGCTGACGGGCTGATCGCGCGGGCCTTTACCGGATCGCCCGTTGTCATGATCCTTATCGCTGCGGCGATCGGCGGGCTTTCCCCGTTTTGTTCTTGCGGCGTGATCCCCCTGATCGCCGCGCTTCTGGCAATGGGCGTGCCGCTTTCGGCGGTCATGGCCTTCTGGCTGGCCTCACCGGTGATGGACCCTTCGATGTTCTTTCTGACCACCGGCGTGCTGGGGTTTGAGTTTGCAGTTGCAAAAACGCTGGCGGCGCTGGGGCTGGGTATTCTTGGCGGTTTTACCGTTCACATCCTGTCCCATGCAGGGGGCCTGTCCGATCCGCTGCGCGATGGCGTCGGCAATGGCGGCTGCGGCGGTGCCAAGGTTCGCACGGTGCAGCCAGTCGTCTGGAAATTCTGGCGCGATGAGACGCGTGTTGCAAAATTCTGGCGCGAAGGCATCAAGACCACGCTTTTTCTAGCCAAATGGCTGACCCTCGCCTTCCTCCTTGAAAGCCTGATGCTGGCCTGGTTGCCTGCAGATCTGGTTGCACGTTCGCTTGGCGGCACCGGCCTTGCGCCAATCGCAATCGCAACGCTTGTGGGTGTGCCTGCATATCTTAATGGTTATGCAGCCCTGCCACTGGTCGGCGGCCTAATGGGGCAAGGCATGGCCCCGGGTGCAGGCATGGCGTTTCTGGTTGCAGGCGGGGTCAGTTCGCTCCCGGCAGCGATCGCGGTCTGGGCCTTGGTCAAAAGAGAAGTGTTCGCCCTCTATCTCACCATTGCGCTGACCGGTTCATTTGCCATCGGACTGCTGTTTCAGCTCTGGACTGCGCTCTAGCTCGCAATTGATTTCATACACGGCTTTGCAGGCCTTCGGTGAAGGTCTGCATGATGCGCCGGGCCTGAAAACAGCCATTCTCTCTCCTGTCGCCAATCTTTTTTTCCTGCTCAATGCCCTCGCAGATTTGAGAAACAAGCCACAAGCGGCCGATCCTTGCCACAAGGTACAGAATTCCCCGCGAATTTCACTTGACCCCTGCCCCGCGCATGTCAAGAACAGGGGCATGAGCACGGCTAAACTGACAATCAATCTTGATGCGCTGGTGACTAACTGGCAAAATCTGAACGCGATGACCAACTGCGAGACTGCAGCGGTCGTCAAGGCAAATGGCTATGGGCTAGATGCAGGCCGTGTGGCCAAGGCATTGATGCGCGCGGGCGCACGTAACTTTTTTGTTGCAGCCGCCGAAGAAGGCGTGGCGCTACGCCGTGCTCTTGGCCCCGGCCCCGGAATTTCGGTGTTTTCCGGCCATATGGAAGGCGACGCAAAGTTGCTGAAAGAATTCCAGCTGGCCCCGATGCTGAACTCGCTGGATCAGATGCTACGCCATTTTGAAACCCTGCCGGGCCATATCTTTGGTGTGCAACTGGACAGCGGTATGAATCGTCTGGGTATGGAGCCCGCCGAATGGGCTGCGGTGCGGGATATCGCGTTGGGGCAAAACCCGGTTTTGCTGATGTCGCATCTGGCCTGCAGCGACGACGCAAACCATGCAATGAATCGCCACCAGTTGCAGTGCTTTCATGAGATGACAGCCGGCATTGAAGTGCCGCGCTCGCTCTCCGCAACGGGGGGCATATTGCTGGGGCGTGACTATCACTTTGACCTATGCCGCCCTGGTGTCGGCCTCTATGGCGGGGCGCCCTATGACGATGCCCTGCCTGTGGTGCAGCTTGACCTGCCGGTGATCCAGACCCGTGAGGTGGATGCCGGTGAAACCGTGGGCTATGGCAATAGCTGGACTGCGCCGGGTCCGCGCCGCATCGCCACTGTTGCCGCAGGCTATGCTGATGGGCTGCAACGTGCGTTGATGAACCACGGAATTTCGCTCTATGCCGGGGCACAAGCCTGCCCGGTTGTGGGGCGCGTGTCGATGGATCTGATCACCGTTGATATCAGCGCGCTGGAAGAAATTCCTGCCAGCCTGTCATTGTTGAACGAGGCGCAGACGGTCGACCATCTGGCCGCAGCCGCCGATACCATCGGCTATGAGATCCTGACCTCGCTGGGCCATCGCTACGCGCGGACCTATCAGGGATGAGCCCGCTGTCTCTTCTGGCCCGGCTAGGTCGCCTCGCCCTGGGGGCGCTAGCTGCGGTGGGGCGGGTCGCGCTGTTTGCGATCAGCACCTTCACCCATATGCTGCGCCCGCCGTACTATCCGCGTGAATTTGCCCTGTCTCTGCTGCAGATCGGCTGGTTGTCACTGCCAGTGGTTGGGCTGACAGCGGTCTTTACCGGCGGTGCCCTGGCCCTGCAGATCTATGCCGGGGGCGCACGTTTCAACGCCGAGGCGGTGGTGCCGCAAATCGTCGCCATTGGCATGGTGCGGGAACTGGGCCCGGTGCTGGTAGGCCTGATGATCGCCGCCCGCGTGACCTCTTCCATCGCGGCCGAAATCGCCACCATGAAGGTGACCGAGCAAATCGACGCGCTGGTGACGCTTTCGACCAACCCGATGCAATATCTGGTCGCACCGCGGGTGCTGGCCGCCCTGATCACGGTGCCACTTCTGGTCGGCATCGGCGATATCATCGGCATTGCCGGTGGCTATGCGGTTGCCGTGCATAACCTTGATTTCAACGCGGCCGCCTATCTGAAAAACACCGTCGATTTCCTAGAGCCTCTGGATGTGATTTCCTCGCTGGTCAAAGGTGCCTTCTTTGGGGTGATCGCCGCCACCATGGGCTGCTACTACGGCATGCAATCGGGCCGCGGTGCCCAGGGGGTTGGCAGCGCAACAAAATCCTCGGTCGAAGCCGCCGCGGTGCTGATCTTGGCAGCCAACTTTATCCTCACAGGGGTGTTCTTTTCGCTATGACCCAGGACCAATCCCCCCCTCCAATGATCAAGATGGATGGTGTCTACAAGGCCTTTGGCTCTAACCGCGTCCTGCGGGGCATGAATCTGTCGATCCCCAGAGGCTCTTCGATGGTGATCATCGGCGGCTCTGGCACCGGTAAATCCGTCGCACTCAAGAGCGTATTAGGCCTGATAAAACCAGACGCAGGCGAGATCTATGTCGATGGCAAGCCCGCCGGATCAGGGGACCGAGATGCCTTTCTGGCGCGATTTGGCATGCTGTTTCAAGGCGGTGCACTGTTTGATTCCCTACCCGTCTGGCAAAATGTCGCCTTTCGCCTGCAACGCGGCTCCCTAAAACGCCCCGCCGACGAGGCCCGCGCGATTGCCATCGAAAAACTGCGCCGGGTGGGCCTGAAACCTGATGTCGCCGACCGCCTGCCCGCAGAGCTGTCGGGCGGGATGCAAAAACGTGTCGGGCTGGCCCGCGCAATCGCCGCCGACCCCGAGATCATCTTTTTTGACGAACCAACCACAGGTCTCGACCCGATAATGTCCGGGGTGATCAATGATCTGATCCGTGAAATCGTCGTCGAGATGGGTGCCACGGCGATGACTATCACCCATGATATGTCTTCGGTGCGCGCCATCGCCGACAATGTCGCCATGCTGCACGACGGCGTGATCCAATGGGCCGGCCCGGTGGCCGATCTGGACCAGTCCGGCGATCCATATCTCGACCAATTCATCCATGGTCGCGCCGAAGGCCCGATCGAGGCAGTGCGGTGACAAAGGCGCTGTCAACTAACTTCGCGGAAGTTAGCCCCAAGCACCTAGCCGCCCATAGGGCCTTGGTGGACGTAACAGCCTCACAAGGCTCATCCAGTGCCTACTGGTCGTCCAATTTTACCAAAACCTAGGGATGGTACCAGAACGCGCGTGCAAAACCGTTCTGATGGCAAAAAAAGGTCCGGAAGAGACATCAAGAGCGACTATCTCCGGACACCTCATTCCGCAACTCCTTGCCTTGGGAGCTGAACGCATCCTAGAGTCACGGGGCGACTCCATAAGCCGCGAATAACACAAAGAGATATCCTATAATGGCAGTTCGCCTCGCCACCCTCTCACTGCTGATCCTCTACCCGGTGGCCTGGTTCGCGCCATTGATGCGGGCAGGTCTTTTGCCAATTTTTGGCCTTTCGGAAATCTCGGTTATCACCGGGTTGCAAAGCCTCTGGGGCAGTGACGTGTTCTTGGCCCTCACGGTCACCTTCTTTGCGATTTTTGCCCCATACCTCAAAACCATCGGCCAGGCATTGGTCCAGTGGAACTTGTTAGATCCGCGCGCCCGCCCCGTTCTACATGTCCTGGGGAAGCTTGCCATGGCCGATATATTTTTGATCGCTCTCTACATTACTGTCGCTAAGGGCGTCTCATATGCAACAATCGAAGTCGCCTGGGGGCTTTATATGTTCACAGCCTGCATTCTTGCCTCTCTGGTCCTCGGCTTGATGGCGAAACACAGGATAAGCAAGGCATGACAAGGGGGCCTTGCACCCTCGCGCCTATAGCGCTCACCCCCAGGATATTTCCAGCCAAATGAAGGCAGGGATTGCTTCATTTGGCTATAAATATCCCGGAGCGCGAGGCAGAGCCTCGCACCCCTTGAACAAATATAGAACATGGGGCAGAAGGCATTATGGCAAAATCAAATACCTTCTCCTGTTCCGCCTGCGGCGCGAGCTTTTCCAAATGGTCCGGCCGGTGCGAAGGCTGCGGCGAATGGAACACTATTGTCGAAGACAAAGGCCTCTCCTCAGCTGGCCCCTCAAAAAAGTCACTTGGTATTCGACGCGGCAAGACGATCCCGCTGTCTGATCTTTCCACCGAAGAGACTCCACCGCCACGCGCCACCAGTGGTGTGGCGGAGCTGGACCGGGTGCTTGGTGGTGGCCTGGTTGCGGCCTCTGCCATCCTGGTTGGGGGTGATCCTGGGATCGGTAAATCGACCCTCCTGTTGCAGGCGGCTGCGCGCTTTGCCCAGGCTGGGGTTAAAACCATCTATGTCAGCGGCGAAGAGGCCTCGGCGCAGGTGCGGATGCGGGCGCAGCGGCTGGGGCTGGCGCAGGCGCCGGTGAAACTGGCTGCAGAAACCAACCTGCGCGATATCCTGACCACGCTGGAAGCAGAAAGACCACAGCTGGCGATCATCGATTCGATTCAAACCATGTGGGCCGATCATGTCGACAGCGCGCCTGGTTCGGTCAGTCAGGTTCGTGCCGCAGCTCATGAACTGACAACCTTTGCCAAAAGCCAGGGCATCTCCATCATCATGGTTGGCCATGTCACCAAGGACGGCCAGATTGCCGGGCCGCGTGTCGTGGAGCATATGGTTGATACAGTGCTGTATTTTGAGGGCGAGCGCGGTCATCAGTTTCGCATCTTGCGGGCGGTTAAGAACCGGTTTGGCCCCTCGGATGAAATTGGCGTCTTTGAGATGACCGGCGCCGGGCTTGCCGAAGTCACCAATCCGTCGGCCCTGTTCCTGTCCGGGCGCGGCGAGCCCTCTCCCGGGTCGGTGGTCTTTGCCGGTATCGAAGGCACCCGCCCGGTATTGGTGGAGATGCAGGCGCTGGTGGCACCCTCGCCGCATTCGCAACCGCGCCGCGCGGTTGTGGGGTGGGATTCATCGCGGCTGGCGATGATTCTGGCGGTTCTTGAAGCGCGCTGTGGCATCCCTTTTGCGGGTTTGGATGTCTATCTCAATGTCGCGGGTGGAATGAAGATTACCGAACCCGCTGCCGATCTTGCCGTGGCGGCAGCGCTGCTCAGCGCCCGCGAAGATGTGGCACTTCCGGCAGATACGGCAGTTTTTGGAGAAATATCGCTCTCAGGGGCGCTTCGACCTGCTCCACAGACCGAAAACCGGTTGAAAGAAGCGCAAAAACTTGGTTTCACCTCTGCAATAGCTCCAAGTGGTGGCAAATCCGTTTCGATCAGAGGTCTTGGCCTGCGCCAGGCTTCGGATCTCGCCGGATTTGTTGGCGAATTCTTTGGAGCCGGCTAGGGTTGCCAAAACAATTTACAGGCTAACGGGCGAGGGTCATGGAAGGTTTCACTATTATTGACGGGGTTGTGGCCCTGGTCATCGTATTATCGGCGCTTCTGGCCTATTCGCGCGGCTTCGTGCGCGAGGCCATGGCGATTGCAGGCTGGATTGCTGCTGGCATCCTTGCCTTTATGTTCGCACCGCAGGTGGAACCGCTGATGGCAGAGATCCCCGTGATTGGGGAATTCATCTCTGACAGCTGTGAATTGTCGATCATTGCAGCCTTTGCCGCAGTCTTTGCCATCGCACTGATCGTGGTGTCGTTCTTCACCCCGCTGTTTTCCTCTTTGGTGCAGCGTTCTGCGCTTGGCGGGTTGGACCAGGGGGCTGGATTCTTCTTTGGTGTGCTGCGCGGCATCCTTCTCGTGGCGATTGCCTTCTTCCTTTATAATGTGGTGATGACCGGCCAGAACTTTACCATTGTCGATGAAAGCCGTTCTGCCGTGGTGTTTGAGCGGATGATCGGCAAGATCGAAGACCGCAATCCAGAGCAGGCCCTTGGCTGGGTCACCCAGCAGTACGAGGCGCTGATCGGCACCTGCGAGAGCTGAGCCCGGTATCTGTTTACCAAGGTAGACCACCGACAAGTACAGAGACAAAGCAAGGGCGCCTCACGGGCGCCCTTTTTTTATCGCTTAATGCTCTGTGCAACCGCACAGGCGTCCATAGTGATCGCGATAAGTTCGCGCGGCTCGCCAACTATTATGATCTGAAGCGCCAAGTAGAATCACTGGCTGATGCGGTAATTCAAAATAGGGCGAATTTTCGGAAATATATTAACAAAGCCCCAAAGCCCCCTGGCGACCGGTAAACAAAACAGCAAAAAACCCGCTTTTATCGCCTCAAAATGACCCGGGCGCGGAATTGGCCGCACCCCTGCCCCATTTTCGGCCCAATTCCGGGGCCAGATAGGATCAACACAGACGAACACGCCCTGCGCTCAGAAGGAACGCCATCATGCTCCTGGATCATTTCAACGCTTTTGCCGATTTCCAACCTGTTGGACTTCTGTTGGATTCTCCCATGGTGTGCCGAGAAGCGGAAGCCCCAGCCGCACCGCGCAGAAAAACCGGCGGCTTTCTGCCAGACACTCTGGTTGAGACCGATCGTGGCTTTCTTCAGGCCCGCGATCTCAAGCCCGGAGATATGGTCTACACCTTTGATGGCGGCAGCCAAGAAGTTGTCTCTCTGCGCCACGCGGTTCCACGCCTCACCACTTTGATGCATGTGCCTGCCGGGGCCCTTGGCAATGACTGCGACCTGCGCCTGCCGGCCGATCAGATGGTTGCCCTTGAACTCGACGCGGTTGAACGCCTGTTCGGCCTGCCTCTGGCCTTGGTAAAGCTAATCTCGCTGGCTGGATACAAGGGGATCAAGCCCGAATGCCCCGAACGTCTGGGCCGTATTCACATTGAATGCGCCGAGGAAGAGCTGATTTGGGCCGAAAGCGGCATGCTGATGCAAGCTGGTACCGGTGGCCCTGATGGCGCCTTCAAAGAACTGTCGCTGGCGGAAACCCGCCAGGTTCTGGCCAGCGAAGAGACCCGCCCCCTGACCGAGGCGGTCGAGCAGGAAGACGAACTGGCCGACGCGCCCTTCCCAGATCTGCTGAACGATCTGCTCGCCGCCGCCAAAGCGGCATAAAGACAGCCCCCCCACCCCTGTGGCCATCCGCACCCGGTTTCACTGATCTGCCGTGACCCATCTGTACCTGTGGTTGCAGCGATATTCCTGCCATTGTGACCGGAACAGAAAATGACACAGCAAAACCCTGCTTTCTTCTGTATTCTACCGGCCATCCAAGCTAGGAAGCCTCAGCAGTGTCCAGGCAGCGTCCCGGCCCTGCAGCAACCGAACAGCAACGCTACAGTGAAATTGGAGCTATTCAATGTGCGGGATTTTGGGGATCGCGAGCCGACAGGACGAGGTTTTTGCCGAACTATATGACGGGTTGCTTATGCTGCAACACCGTGGGCAGGACGCCTCTGGCATTGTGACCTACAACGGCGAATTCTTTCGCGAGCGTAAAGCCAATGGTCTGGTCAAAGACGTGTTTAACGCAGCAGATGCAGAAACTCTGCGTGGCAAAGTTGGAATCGGCCATGTCCGTTATCCCACTGCCGGATCGCTGAGTGCCGCAGAAGCGCAGCCATTCTTTGTCAATGCACCCTATGGTATCTATCTGGTACACAACGGGAATATTACAAACACTGCAGAACAGCGTGCCAAGGTTACCGCCAAATACAGCCGCCATCTGCGCACCACTTCGGATTCGGAAATCCTGCTGAACGTGCTGGCCGACAAAATTTCTGACAGCATCAAGGTCAACGGCACAGTCGATCCGATTCGCAACCTCTTTGCCGGGGTGAAGATGACGATGGAGCGTATTCAGGGCGCCTATTCGGTGATCTGCATGGTGGCCGGGGTTGGCATGCTGGCCTTTCGCGACCCGCATGGCATCCGCCCGCTCTCTGTTGCCCGCCGCGACGCCAAAGGCGATGGCGACGACTATGCCTTTGCCTCTGAAGATGTGGCCTTTGGCATCAATGGCTTTGAAAAACTGCGCGACGTAAACCCCGGAGAGGCGATTCTCATCGATCTTGACGGCAATATGCACAGCTTCCAAGCCGTCGAAGGCAGCCTGACTCCCTGCATCTTTGAATATGTCTATCTGGCACGCCCCGACTCGATGCTGGATGGTATTTCGGTCTACAAAACCCAGCTGCGCATGGGCCAAACCCTTGCCAAGCAGATCATCGAGGCCGATCTGGATATCGACTGCATCATTCCAGTGCCTGATTCTGCCCGTCCCGTGGCACTGGAAGTGGCCAATTCCATGGGCATTCGCTACCGCGAAGGCCTGGTCAAGAATCGCTACATCGGCCGTACCTTTATTATGCCCGGCCAAGCCGAGCGGCAAAAATCGGTGCGCCGCAAGCTGAACGCCATCCCGCTTGAGATGAAGGGGCTCAATCTCTTGCTGATTGATGATTCCATCGTGCGCGGCAATACCATTCAGAAAATCGTTCAGATGTGCCGCGATGCAGGGGCCAAAAAAGTCTATATCGCCAGCGCCTCGCCGCCAGTGAAATACCCCAATGTCTATGGCATCGACATGCCCACCAAGCATGAACTGATCGCCGATGGTCGCACCACAGAAGAGATCCGCCAAGAGCTGGGCGCCGATGCGCTTATTTATCAACGTCTTGAAGATCTGGTCTGGGCCGCGAAAGAGGGCAACAAGGATATCACTGACTTTGATTGTTCCTGCTTTGACGGCAAATATGTCACTGGCAGCGTCAGCCAAGACTACCTGGAAGGACTGGAGAGCAGCGGCCGGGTCAGCCAGAAAATCAAGGACATGCCAGCCCCCGGGGAATCCTGGAACAGCATGAAACTGGCCGACTGATTCCGCTCAGGCCGCCTGTTTGGACCGCCGCCCCGCCCGGAACTATCCCAGTGCAGTGCCTGCTGATCCACCACCAGCGGGTCGACATACGAGGGTTTGAATTCGCGCCGCAAGCAGGATAAGAGGGCCCCAACGTCATAGGGGAGAGGCGCTGATCACGCAGATCGGCGCCTTTCCTTTGTTCTGCTCTCCCGCCCCTGACCGGGCCATATGAAAGATCCGCCCTTTGGATGCCCATCTCGCCCGTATGCTGACCTCCTCGCGCCGTTGCCGTTGTTGCGGGGCGACCTTTGCGCAATTGCTCAGCCTCAGCTGCGACCGCCCAGATCTGTGCCCCGATGATCTTGTGGTACAGGATAACGCTGCCATTCTGGCCCAGACAGGCGACGTGCTGACCGATGATTTCTGCCGCCTTGGAGATCTGCGTTTTGTGCGCGCGGTGCTGGCAGTGCCGCTGGCCGATAGTGACGGGCAGGAATTTATCCTGGGTACCTGGGCCAATCTTGGGGTGGATGACTTTGACGCCTATCTTGATCTGTTGGATATGCAAGACACCGAAAGCCTGGGCAGCCGCCCGGCCTGGCTGGCAAATGCGATCCCGCCGGACAATACCACCCCCGTTGCCTGCATGCTGCATATGCGTCCCGAAGGCCAATACCCAGAGCTGCAGATTTCCGAAGCGAAGCATCCGCTCTCGACGCTGCAGCACACCGGAGCCCAGTTGGAAGAGCTGTTTGAGCTCCTGCATACCTATGGGCATGATTTGGCTTCGCTGGTCTATGATTCCTGACCAGCCTGATGCTGCCCGAACACCGCCAGCCTGCCGCTAGGACAGCCCAGACAGGCGAAAGCTTGCCACTGTGCCATGCCGATCCGCAAGGCTCCGCCTATCTACGGCCCGGTGAGCGCGATGCCCGCACTTTTGCCTCGCACTTTGCGCCCACCCGGCCTATGCCCACCTCGGCAGGTGCCCAGACCATGGGGCGATGCCTGAACGACCACCGCAGTTCTCTCTCCTCGCCGCCTGCGCAGGCCTCACCGGGTCTGGCGGGCTGATCCCGAATTGCCTGTCTAAACAAGTCGCCTGTCTCAAGTCGCATGGCTACCAGGCATGGCACGGCGGGCTTGAAACCGTTTTTTGCCACCGCCCCAAATCAAAGTTGACCATGACAAATTCCCTCACCTCTTCCAAAACTCCTGCGCGTGTCGCCCAGACCGCCACTCAGAATTCGGCCCTCCCGCACCATGGCCTCAGCCTGCTGGGCCTGTTCGGCGCGAAGGACAACCTGCAAGCCATGGTACGTCTGCCCAGTGGCCGGATCAAAACGGTCTCTGCCGGTGAACGCGTATCGTCTAGCCGTGTTCTGGGCATAGATGCCCAAGGAATCGTGTTGGAAAAATCGGGCCGCACCCAGCGCATTGAAATGCCCGGCAGCTAAGCTCCGGTCCGACCGTCCCGGCCTTTGGCGGCAGCTCTGCTTGCTGAAAGCGGCGCGCTCTGCCCCCTGCGCCAGAATGGAGACTTGACCCTCTGCGCCAAGCGGATCACAAGGCTGTCCATGACACAGAAAATCGCTCTTATCACCGGCGCCTCCCGCGGACTCGGGGCTGCCCTGGCCGAAGCCCTGGCCCCCACGCATCACATCCTGGCTGTCGCCCGTACCACTGGCGCGCTCGAAGAGCTGGATGATCGAATTCAGGCGGCGGGCGGTTCTGCCACCCTGGCGCCAATGGACATCACCCAGCCCGAGGCCATGGCCACCCTGTGCCGCGGTATCCATGATCGCTGGGGCCAGCTTGACCTCTGGCTGCACAGCGCCATCCATGCTGCGACGCTTAGCCCCGCATCATCGGTGGCAGTTAAGGACTGGACCAAATCCATTGCCATCAACGCCACGGCCCCCTCGGTGCTGATCCCCTATGTGGCGCCACTGCTCGGCCAGAGCGGCCGTGCCGTCTTCTTTGATGACCCACAGGCGGGCGAAAAATTCTTTGGCACTTATGGTGCCAGCAAAGCCGCCCAGATGGCTCTGGCCCGCAGCTGGCAGGCGGAAACGATCAAAACCGGACCCCAGGTCAAGATCCTGACGCCGCAGCCCATGCCCACTGCCCTGCGCGCCCGCTTCTTCCCCGGAGAGGACCGCGCCCCCTTGAACGACTGCCAGGCCGAAGCCGCCCGCCTGCTGCCGCAGATTCTGGCCTAGGCCAGCAACCTCAGAGGCTGGCCAGTCACAGGCTAGGCACTGGTCAGCGCCTTTGCCACGCGGCATGCCAGATCACGCAACCGCAGGCGTCAGCCTGCCGGGCCCAAGGGGAGAGGGGCTTTGTCAAAAGCCCTGATCCGCGCGGGAGCCCCCCTTTTTATGCTGACATGCCTTGGCTTCCCCCTCCAAAGCGCACCGTAACCGCCAAGCATAGGCGACCTTGATCTCGGCCCAACGCCCCCAGTAGAGGGTCGATTGGCCCCGACCTGTGGCACAGCTACCCAAGCTGGCACCAGATCCTTTCTCCGATTGGATCGAAACGCTTGCCCCCTTTGATGCCAATGCCTATTCAGATCAAAACAGCGACCAGGGGACAAAATGCGCATTCTCATCACCAATGACGACGGTATCAGCGCCCCCGGCCTTGCGGTGCTGGAACAGATTGCCCAGACACTGGCCGGCCCCTCAGGCGAAGTCTGGACCGTCGCCCCCGCGTTTGAGCAATCCGGCGTTGGCCATTGCATCAGCTACACCCGTCCTTCCATGCTCAGCCAGTTGGGGCCAAGGCGCTTTGCGGCCGAAGGCTCCCCGGCGGATTGCATTCTGGCCGGCATCCATGTTGCCATGCAGGATCGCCGCCCCGATCTGGTCTTGTCCGGGGTCAACCGAGGCAATAACTCGGCGGAAAATGCGCTCTACTCTGGCACCCTTGGCGGCGCGATGGAGGCCGCTTTGCAGGGCATTCCCGCTATGGGGCTGTCGCAGTATTATGGCCCGCTGAACAAAGATATCGACAACCCATTCGAGGCCGCAGCCCATCATGGTGCCGAGGTCGTCCGCAAGATCCTGTCAGCAGAGCCGCAGGACCAGCAGGATTACCGACTGTTTTACAACATCAACTTCCCGCCCGTCCCCGCCGCATCGGTCAAGGGCACCCGCGTGGTGCGCCAGGGCTTTCGCCGGGGCAGCCATTTCTCGGCACAGGAACAACTCTCGCCGAATGGGCGGCGCTATCTTTGGATCAAGGGGGGCGACCAGCATATCCAGACCGCCCCCGACAGCGATGCCAGCGTCAACCTGGAAGGCTATGTCTCGGTCACCCCGATGCGCGCCGATCTAACCGCCCACGAGATGCTCGACGGGTTCAAAGTGATCGAATGAACAGCCCTGACCCGGAAACTAAAATGCAGTTTCTCTTTGCCCTGCGCTCGCGCGGCGTGACCGATACCAAAGTGCTTGAGGCGATGGAGCAAATTGATCGCGGCCCCTTTGTGCGTGGGATCTTCGCAGATCGTGCCTATGAGGACACCCCGCTGCCGATTGCCTGTGGCCAGACCATCTCGCAGCCCTCGGTGGTGGGGTTGATGACGCAGGCGCTGCAGATTTCGCCGCGCGACACCGTGCTAGAGGTTGGCACCGGCTCCGGCTATCAGGCGGCCATCCTCGCCAAGCTGGCGCGCCGGGTCTATACCATCGATCGTCATACCCGCCTGGTGCGCGAGGCCCGGATGATCTTTGAGGCGCTGCAACTGCCCAATATCACCTCGCTGGTTGGCGATGGCAGCTTTGGCCTGCCGGATCAGGCCCCCTTTGATCGCATCATTGTCACCGCCGCTGCCGAAGACCCCCCCGGCCCGCTGTTGGCGCAGCTCAAACCTGGTGGCATAATGGTGGTGCCGGTGGGACAGTCCGATACGGTGCAAACCCTGATCCGGGTACGCAAAACCGATGATGGGCTTGACTATGACGAATTGCGCCCGGTACGTTTTGTGCCGCTGCTCGAAGGTTTGGGCAAAGACACCTGAAAAACAGGCAAAGCTGCGCCGATTAGGACAGGACGTGCAAATAACCATTGACCCAGGCGCAGGTCCCAGCACAACAGGCGCAAAGCCCGGCGCTCCGTTCGGCGCGTCAAAAAACGACAAAAACGAGGACAGCATGCTGACTGGTCGCCCAAGTACCCGCCCCACGCGCCGCCCAAACCCGAAATCCGCCCCAATCGCCGCACGCCTCTCCCTGGTTGCGGTTCCTCTGTTTCTTGCGGCCTGCGAGGGGCCGTTGGATTATGATCTGCGCGGGCAGATTGGCGGTTTCAACACCACCCAGGCCGCCCAGACAGCAACCGCGAACCGCCCCGCCCCCGATAGCCGGGGCTTGATCACCTACCCCTCTTATCAGGTGGCTGTCGCCGAACGCGGCGACAAGGTTGCGGATGTTGCTGCACGCATCGGATTACCCGCAGTTGAAATCGCCCGCTTCAACGGCATGCAGACCAATGACAGCCTGCGCAAAGGCGAGGTGCTTGTTCTGCCCCGCCGTGCCCCTGACAGCCTGCCTGCCACTGGCGGCACTGCCAGTGCTGGTGGCGTCGACATCGCGTCGCTGGCAGGCAATGCCATTGATACCGCGCCGACCACCTCGCCCAACGCCGGCTCTGTGACCACAACCGAGATCCAGCCGACGCCGCAGACCAAGCCGATCGCGGTACAGGACGGGCCAGAGCCAGTACGCCACAAGGTAGTGCGCGGCGAGACCGCCTATACCATTTCCCGGCTTTATCAGGTGCCCGTGAAATCCCTGGCAGACTGGAACGGATTGGGCAGCGACTTTGCAATCCGTGAAGGCCAGCAACTGTTGATCCCCCTCAAGGACCAAAGCCGCCCCTCGCACACACCAGCAGCGGTAGTCACCACCGCCCCCGGCCAGGGCTCGGCCACGCCAACGCCGCCCAGTGCGACCAAACCTCTGCCCACAGAAAATCTGGCCCCGGCCAGCGTTGCTGCGGAAAACCTGCCTTCGGTCGATGTGCCCACCCCCACACGGCCCAACCAGGCCGCCATGGCCTATCCGGTACGGGGCAAGATCGTCAAAACATACGCCAAGGGGCGCAACGATGGCATTGATATCTCTGCCGCGGCAGGCGCCCAGGTCACGGCGGCTGAGGCCGGCACAGTTGCCGCCATCACCAAGGATTCAAAAAACATCCCGATCATTGTGATCCGCCACGATCCAAAACTGCTGACCATCTATGCCAATGTTGACAAAATTTTGGTGAGCAAGGGCGATCAGGTCAGCCGGGGCCAGGCCATTGGCAATCTGCAAGAGGTCCCGGGCGCGACGCTGCATTTTGAGGTGCGCAACGGCTATGACAGCCTCGATCCGCTGTCCTATCTGAACTAGACATATACTGGCTGAAACCAGCGCGGCCGCCGCAGCAGTAGCAGCAGGCCAGAACATACAGCAGGGGCGGGATGTGGTTGAAATCACATCCCGCCCCTGTTCATTTGGCCGGTATCCTGTCTCGCCGCCCTAGGTCAGCGAGACCCCATGCCGCCCAGCCAGATCGGTAAAGAACTGCCAGGCCACCCGACCAGAACGCGCCCCGCGTGTGGCCTGCCATTCAATCGCCTCTGCCCGCATGACATCTGCGTCGACATTGACACCATAGGCCTTGCAATAGCCTGAAATCATTTCGAGGTACTCATCCTGATCACAGGGATGAAAGCCCAGCCACAGGCCAAAACGATCCGAGAGAGAGACCTTTTCCTCAACCGCCTCAGAGGGGTTGATAGCGCTTGAGCGCTCATTCTCGATCATCTCGCGCGGCATCAGATGCCGCCGGTTAGAGGTGGCAAAGAACACCACATTCTCGGGCCGCCCCTCGATACCGCCATCCAGCACCGCCTTCAGGCTTTTGTAGTGCTGGTCGTCATGACTGAAGGACAGGTCATCGCAAAACAGGATAAAGCGATGCGGTGCCTGGCGCAGATGGTTCAGCAGACGCGCCACCGAGGGAAGATCCTCGCGCTGCAATTCTATCAGTTTCAAATCGGGATGATCCACCAAGAGCCCGCCATGAATGGCCTTTACCAGGCTGGATTTTCCCATGCCCCGCGCCCCCCACAGGAGAGCGTTGTTCGCGGCCTCACCACGGGCAAAGCGGCGCGTGTTTTCCAACAGGGTATCGCGCGACCGCCCAATCCCCACCAGCAGATCCAGATCAATCCGGTTGACCTGTGCCACCGGCTCCAGCCGATCTGGCGCCACATGCCAGACAAAAGCGGCAGCAGCATCAAAATCGGGCGCTGCCAGCGGCGCGGGCGACATCCGTTCCAGTGCCTCGGCAATGCGGGTCAATAGGATCTGGTCCATTGGGGATCTCCGGTCTTTTAGGGCTGACAGGTTTCAACCACGTTCCGCTGGGGCGGACAAGTCCTGACAGGTCAGGGGAAATCAACACATCAAAAAGGGGCGCGCCCTGCTGGACACGCCCCCGGTTCTGTTTTGCAGACAGGGTTATCTGTCGTCTTCACCCTCATCGGCTTCGAATTCTGCCATCAGCGGGTCTTCATCCTCGTCGTCGTAGTACCCTTCGGCGCGCAACTTTTCTTCGCGCTTGGCCTCGACCCGGCGCACCAGGAAGATCGACATCTCATAAAGCCCATAGACCACCACAAACAGGATCATCTGGGTAATCACATCCGGCGGCGTTACCAACGCGGCCAGAACCAGAATGGCGACAACCGCATATTTGCGCATGGCACCCAGCCCATCGGCACTGACCAGCCCAGCCTTGCCCATCAGGGTCAAAAGAACCGGCAGCTGAAAGCACAAGCCAAAGGCCATGATAAATTTCAGCGTGATATCAAGGCTTTCATTCACCTTACCAAAGAAGGTGATTTTCACCCCATTCGCGGTTTCCGGCACAATCGCAGTATCTACCATCACCCCATTCGGCACATCGTTCGCCGCCTGCGACAGCAGGTTGGCAAAGATAGAGCTGACATCGGCAAAGCCCAGAAAGAACTGCATCGCCAGCGGTGTCACCACCAGTTGCGCAAAGGTCGCCCCCAGCAGAAACATGAAGGGCGAGGCAATCAGGAACGGCAAAAAGGCGCCTTTTTCCGTTTTATACAGCCCCGGTGCCACAAATCGCCAAAGCTGATAGCCAATCATCGGAAAGGACAGGGCAAAACCAAAGACCATCGAGATGCGGAACAGCGTGAACAGATATTCCTGCGGCGAGGTATATTGCAGCGTCGGGGAAGGATCCCCCAGCGCCCGCAGCGTTTCCTCGATAGGCTTTACCAGGAACTGCAAAATAGGCTCGGCCACGACAAAGGCCAGAATGACCCCCACCGCAAAGGCCAGAACCGCCCGGATCAATCGGGTGCGCAGCTCTGCCAGATGTTCGATCAGGGGGGCGGTTGAATCCTCAACCTCTTCGCTCTGGCTCATGTCTTGGCCTCACTTCCTTCGGAGGGCGCGCTGTCTGCCTGTTCTGATCCTGCCTCAATTGCCGCTTCTGCGGCCTCGGCATGGGCCAGGGCGTCTTTTGCCTCGCGGGCTTTGCGTTCTGCGGCGCTGCGCGCGGTGGCCGCCTGGATCTTCTTGGCCTCTAGCGCGCGTTCCACCGCCATTTTCCCGGTTTCAGTGCCGGGCTTAAAGGCGGTCGGGTCGATGGATTTGGTCGGATCAATAGATTTGGCCATATCCTGCGCCGCCTCTTTCACCCCGTCCATCGCGGTGCTGACCGGATTGGTCGCAGCCTTCAGCCCCTTGGCCACATCCCGAACGCCGCTTTCATCAGCAGCCTCGTTCATGGCGCTACTGAATTCGCGCGCCATTCCCTTGGCCTTACCTACGAAACGCCCCACGTTGCGAAACATCACGGGCAGGTCTTTGGGCCCGACAACAATCAGCGCCACGACGCCAACCACCAGAAGTTCGGTTAGCCCAAGATCAAACATGCCCCGTTACGCCTTGTCTGTTTCAGAGGCAGACCCGGCGGCAGGGGTGACGTCTTTGGCCTCGACAGTTTTTTCTTCTTCCAGCTCTGCGGTGCCTTCATTCACGCCCTTCTTGAACGAGGTAATGCCTTTGCCAACTTCACCCATAAGCGAGCTGATCTTGCCGCGTCCAAACAGCACCAGAACCACAACAGCGATGAGCAGCAGGCCGGGAAGGCCGATATTATTAAGCATGTGAATCTCTCCTTCACTTTTGCCAATGCGCGCTGCATCGGCTGACTATTCTCTGACCACAGGTTTTAGGCTCCTCCCGCGCCCGAGCAAAGAGGCGGCAGCAGTCTTGGGACGAGAGACAGCCGCAAAAACGCTTTTTTTCGCTCACTCAAGCACCCAACTGACAGGTTTATGTCAGTTGCCCTCTGCTAGAGCTACCACATCAACACAACAGGAGATTGATATGACCAAAAACGTCGCTGAGACCGTGACCTTCAAGCTGAACCCAGGTGTCACCCCCGAAGAGTTTGTCAAGATCAGCCAAACCAGCGAAGCTTTTGTGCGCGCCAACCCCGGCTTTATCTTTCGCCGCCTCAGCTGTGGCGCGGATGGAAGGTGGACAGATACCGTGATCTGGAAAGATATGGAAACCGCGCAGCAGGTGGCCGAGAGCTTTGGCAAACAGGATTTCGCCCCGGCGCTGATGGCGGCCATTGCGCCAGAAACGGTCACCCTGCGCCATGAAACCATTCACTGGACCGTTGCACCCAACTAACCGCCCGACGATGCGGCGCAATATCAAGCCGCCAATAAAGACGGCCGGGGCACCGCACTTGCGTGCCCTGGCTTGACGCCCCCCCTGTCTCTGCGCCAAGGGTAGCCCCATGCGCCGCACCGACCGCCTTTTTGAGATCATCCAGATCCTGCGTGATGGGAAACTCCATCGGGCACAGGACATTGCGGCCCGGCTCGAGGTTTCTACCCGCACCATCTACCGCGACATGGATACATTGGTTGCCTCGGGTGTGCCGGTGGAAGGCGAACGCGGTCTTGGCTATATGGTGCGTGAACAAATCACCCTGCCGCCGTTGACGCTCACCGCAGAAGAGCTGGAGGCATTGAACCTTGGCATGGCGATCGTCGCCGAGGCCGCAGATGCCGATCTGAAGGCCGCCGCTCAGTCGCTGGCTGCCAAGGTGGATGCGGTCTTGCCGACCGAGACCATCGCCGCAGCGGACGCCTGGAAATTTGCCGTCTACCCCTTTGCCGATGTGGCGCGTGGCTTTGCCCATATGCCCACCCTGCGCGCGGCCATCAAATCGCGCCAAAAGCTGGGGCTGCAGTACCGGCGCATAGATGGCACCCTGACAGAGCGCACCATCCGGCCCTTGCATATGGAATATTGGGGCCGCGTCTGGACCCTGACCGCTTGGTGCGAAACCAGGGCGGATTTCCGGGTCTTTCGTGTCGATCTGATCAAAGAGGTGCGCGCCCTGCCCGAGTTGTTCCTGGATGAACCCGGCAAGACCCTGGCGGATTATGACCCGCATCGCGACACGCGTTAGCAGCACCTATGCCACCTTGGAACACGTCCCCCGCATCAGCCCGGCTGGGCCAGGCAGGCCGCAGTCTGATAGCTTGCCGTCAGGCGGGAAAGACGAAACAACGGTTGCGCGGCACCGTTAGCCACATCACCCGGCCCACCTCTGGTAGGAAAACGCGTGGCACCGTAACCTTGAGAACAGAGCCGTCATAATCCATCTGGAACTCTACCAGGCTCTCATGGCCGAGATAGCGCGCCCGTTTCACCACTGCGCGGGCTGGCACGCCATCCGTGGCGGTTGGCAGCGGCCCCCTGCCCCCACGGTCAAAATCGATCCGCACATGCTGCGGGCGAAAAACGATGTCGACATCGGTGCGATCGGCAATGCCCGGCGCCAGAAACTGGCCAAAGGGTGTTTCCGCCAGCGCGCCATTCACTTGCGAATGCAACACGTTGATATCACTGAAAAAGGCAACGGCAGCCTTGTCGGACGGGCGGGTGTAGACGTTATAGGGCGCGCCTTGCTGGACGATTTTGCCGCCGCGCATCAGGGCAATTTCATCGGCCATCCGCATAGCTTCTTCCGGCTCATGGGTGACCAGTAAAACCGCCGCATCTTCTTCTTTCAGCAGGGTCAGTGTTTCGTCGCGAATCCCATCGCGCAGCCGGTTATCGAGCCCGGAAAAGGGTTCATCCATCAGCATGATGCGCGGACGCGGTGCCAGGGCACGGGCAAGGGCGACGCGCTGCTGCTCTCCACCTGACAGCTGGTGGGGAAATTCATCAATAAACCGCGACAAGGAAACCTTTTGCAGCAATTCTTCAACGCGGGCGCGTTTGGCCTCTTTGCTGCCCTTCAGGCCAAAGGCAACGTTATCCGCCACGTTAAGATGCGGGAACAGGGCAAAATCCTGAAACATCAGCCCGATCTCGCGCCGTTCTGGCGGCACCCGGAATACCGTGTCGCAGACCAGCTTGCCATCGACATAGATTTCGCCACTGTCCTGCATTTCCACCCCGGCGATCATCCGCAGCGTGGTGGATTTACCGCAGCCAGAGGGCCCAAGCAGGCAGGTCACCTGCCCGGCCTGAATTTGCAGCGAAACATCATCCACCACCGCACGGCCATCAAAATAGCGATGGAGATTACGGATCTCGAGCCGCGGATGCTGCGCGGCCTCAGACTGGGGCGCGCTGGGGGATGTTGTGCTCATTCTGCCTCACAAGCTTTGCCGATTGTGCAATCGGTCCTTGCGGCAAATACCAACCCGGCGGGCGCCGTGCAAGTCCTCAGCCCCGGCCCGCCAAAACCCGTCATTTTCTCTATAATACCCCCAAAGCAGCCTTTGATCAGGCGATCAGATCAAACCCCGCCTGCGCACCAACGCGGCCATTGACCAGAATTTCAATCTGGTGTCGGCCAGGGTACAGTTTGAAGGTGGTGGCATCGCCTTTGAACCGATGCAGTTTGGCCAGGGTCAGCGCCGCTCCGCGCAGTTTCGTTTGCTTCAGCTTGAACACCTTTTGCGCGGTCTTGCCACCAGCCCGCGCAAAACTGACACGGTAGTCGACAATCACCGGCAAATCCGCCGGGGCGGCAAGCGTAACCTCAAAATTAAGCGCCCCGCCAATGCGTGCGGCCGACGCCCCCAGCTGCAAATCAACCGAGACCTCGGCCTCTGGGTCATAGCCAAGCAGGCGCAGTGCCCGCGGATAGCCGGATTTCACCAGGCCGCGACAGGCATGGCTGATCAGCCAGGTCAATTCTTTTTCCTGCTGTGCCCCATTTGCGCGCCAGGCCTCTAGCCGGTCCAGGACCAGATCCGGGTCTTTCTTGCTGATGTCATTCAGGTGATTGGCAACCGATCGCGTCACATAGCGGGTGGGATCCTGATGCAGATGGTCCAGAAATGGCAGCGGATCAGCCAGCGCCAAAGCAACCCCCTGCCCCCAGGGCAGGCGCGGCCTGGTGCCTTCGCTGACCAGGCGACGCACATGATAGCTGGGATGTTGTATCCACTGCTGCATCCGCGCCAGCGTCAGATCCTGATGCGTATTCAAGAACGGACGAATGGCCCACTCCATGGAAAACCGCTGGGTCAGCTCCGCCAAGAGATCCAGCGCCAGCTCGGGGTCGCTGTGCACCCCCCGTGCCAAGACGAATTCGCCCACCGGCGCAAAGATGAAATCGCCGAAATCATCGTCCGTCTTCCCCGGGTCCAGCGGTGGCGGCAGCGCCTGCAAGAGCAGTGGTGCTACCTCGGGTAGCGCTCCGGGCAGATGCTGGCCGAGAACCTCGGCGATCCAGCTGATACGCGCCTTCAGTTCCAGCGGTAGCAGGCCCGCCATCACATCCGCTTCAAATTGGTCAGCCTGAAACCCCGGCACGGCAGGGGCAAAAAGACCCGCCAGATAGCGGGTCTTTTGCTGATTGAACAATTGGTCCTTAAGGGAAAACCCGCTGGCCATTCAATGCTCCGTGTCTTGCGTCAGGACACTGCTTACAGTGTCATATTGGTGGCCCCACCATCCAACAGAATGTTCTGCCCGACAATGAATCCCGCATGTTGCGAGCACAAAAACGCACAGGCGGCGCCAAACTCCTGCCGGGTGCCGTAGCGCCCTGCGGGAATGGTGGCCGCGCGCTGTGCCTTGGCCTCTTCCATAGAGATGCCCTGCTGGCTGCTGACGCCGCTGTCCAGTGAAACCGCGCGGTCTGTGGCATGGATACCGGGCAGCAGGTTATTGATGGCAACACCGCTGCCTGCCACCTGCCGCGAGGTACCGGCCACATAACCGGTCAACCCGGCGCGGGCAGAGTTTGACAGGCCCAGCACCGCAATTGGAGCCTTGACGGATTGCGAGGTGATATTGACCACCCGGCCCCAGCCGCGCTCCATCATGCCCGGCAGCAGCGCCTTCATCAGGGCAATCGGCGCCAGCATATTGGCATCCAGCGCCTTGATGAAATCCTCACGCTCCCAGTCGGACCACAGCCCCGGAGGCGGGCCACCAGCGTTATTGACCAGGATATCAGCGCCTGCCGCAGCGGCGATCAGCTTTGCCTGTCCGTCTTGCGTGGTGACATCAACCGCCACGGTTTCGACCTCAACGCCGTAGCGGTCGCGGATGGCCTGCGCGGCCTGCAAGAGGGGCTCTTCGCCGCGCGCGTTCATCACCAGGTTAACCCCTGCTTCGGCCAATGCTTCCGCGCAACCCAGACCCAGTCCCTTGCTGCTGGCGCATACCAATGCGCGTTTTCCAGTAATCCCGAGATCCATAGCTTTGCTCCCTGCGTCGTGCTTGAAATTTTCCCAAGACTGCACCGCATGGGCGGCAATGGCCAGCCCAGAAACGTAGGGGTGGCCTGCCGGATTTTGCCGATACATTTGGCCGCTGCTGCCATCTGGTTCGCCCCGGCTGGATGGGTCGATGGCCTACGCCACCACAACAGGATAGGTAAAATTAATGGCTTGTCAGGATTTCTGCCCGTATTTGTCGGTATCGTGCCATAATTCGCGGCTATATCCCTGTGCCAGGGGCATGCCATTGCGCTTGCGGCGCGCCCAGGCAGGGGACTGTTCCCTGCCTCGCAACAGCTAAATCAGAATGGGGGCTTCAGTGCCAACAGTAGAACACGCCATTCAGTCCATCCCGGCCTACCCGGCCGAACAGTTCCTGGTGGAAATTGGCGCCAATATGGGTGATCCGATTGGCCTGTTCCAGGATATGATGCTGGATGACATCTACCAGCTTAGCCCACCGGCGCACCCACAACGGCTGGCCCTGGCCAGCACAGCAGAGGGACAGTTCTGCATCGCTGAAGGCACAGCGCTTGGCACCCCCGGTGCTCGGCTGCATCTGGACTGCGCCCTGACCCTGATGCCGCAGGCAGGCGATAACGTCGAAGCCCTGGTGATGGTCGAAGTCGACGAGGACGGGCTGATCGCCGCAATCTATCTATTGCCCATGGCACCACTAAACCTGCAACACAGCTATACGCTGGTGCGAGCCGAACAGGACGGTGCGCGCCGCAAACTGGCGCAGATGGCCTGTGTTTCATTCACCCGTGGCACCCGGATTACTCTGGCCACCGGTGCCCAGAAACCTATCGAAGACCTCGTGCCCGGCGACCGGGTTCTGACCCGCGACGAAGGGGTGCAGGACCTGCGCTGGATAGGCCAGACCACCTCGCGCGCGGTGGGGCGCATGGCCCCGGTACTGATCCGGGCCGGCGTCTTGAACAATGCCGCTGATCTTCTGGTCAGCCCCGATCACCGCCTGATGGTCTATCAACGCCGCGATGAGCTGGGCACCGGCTGCCCGGAACTTCTGGTGCGGGCGCGTGACCTAGTCAATGGCACAACGGTTGTGGTGCAGGATGGCGGCTTTGTCGACTACTTCCAGCTTCTGTTTGACCGGCATCACATCATCTATGCTGAAGGCATCGCCGCAGAGAGCCTGTTTCTGGATCCCCTTACCCAGCCTGCACTGCCCGATGACCTGCTGCGCCGCATCGGCCCTGGCCTTGCAACAGGTCAGCGCCGCGACAGCCACGGGTTGGAGGTACAGAAAAACCTGCTGAATCATCCCGATGCAGTTGAAATGCTACGCCGCTCTTCGCTGCGCTAACCGACGCCAGGCCGGACCAATCGTCCGTGGCACATAATCGGGGCGATACCTGCGCAGGCCCCTGGCCGCTCTGTTCCGCAGCTTTCTGCGAGGCAGGGGGGCTTTTTCTTGCCAGTCTCTGCAATCCAACCTATACGCGCGCTCATGTTGGATACCGCTGCAAACCGCCCAGACCTGCCGCCCGAAATCGCGCGGCGCCGCACCTTTGCGATCATTTCGCACCCGGATGCGGGCAAAACCACGCTGACTGAAAAGTTCCTGCTTTATGGCGGCGCGATTCAGATGGCTGGGCAGGTGCGCGCAAAAGGCGAAGCACGGCGCACCAGATCCGATTTCATGCAGATGGAAAAGGACCGCGGTATTTCGGTCTCGGCCTCGGCAATGTCCTTTGATTTTGACGGCTTCCGCTTCAATCTGGTGGATACGCCCGGCCACTCGGACTTTTCCGAAGATACCTATCGCACCCTCACGGCGGTGGATGCGGCGGTAATGGTGATCGACGGCGCCAAGGGCGTGGAAAGCCAGACGCAGAAGCTGTTCGAGGTCTGCCGCCTGCGCGATCTGCCGATCCTGACCTTCTGTAACAAGATGGACCGCGAAAGCCGCGATACCTTTGATATTATTGATGAGATCCAGGAGAACCTGGCCATTGACGTGACGCCAGCCGCCTGGCCCATCGGGGTGGGACGCGATTTCATCGGCTGCTATGACATGCTGCGCGACCGGCTGGAACTGATGGATCGCGCCGACCGCAACAAGGTGGCCGAAAGCATCGCGATTGAGGGCCTGGATGACCCCAAGCTGGCCGAACATGTGCCCGCACATCTGCTGGAAAAGCTGCTGGAAGAGGTCGAGATGGCCCGCGAACTGCTGCCCAAGCTGGACCCACAGGCGGTGCTGGAAGGCCATATGACCCCGATCTGGTTTGGCTCAGCCATCAACTCCTTTGGCGTCAAAGAGCTGATGGACGGCATTGGCCACTACGGCCCAGAACCGCAGATACAAAAGGCGCTGCCGCGAAATATTGCCCCCGAGGAGAAAAAGGTCGCCGGCTTTGTCTTCAAGGTGCAGGCCAATATGGACCCCAAGCACCGCGACCGGGTGGCCTTTGTGCGGATGGCAAGCGGCCACTTTAAACGCGGTATGAAGCTGACCCATGTGCGCACCAAGAAACCGATGGCCGTTTCCAACCCGGTGCTGTTCCTCGCCTCTGACCGCGAATTGGCCGAAGAGGCCTGGGCCGGCGATATCATTGGTATCCCGAACCACGGCCAGCTGCGCATCGGTGACACCTTGACCGAAGGCGAAGCCCTGCGCGTTGCCGGCATTCCCTCCTTTGCGCCGGAACTGCTGCAGGGTGTGCGCGCAGGCGATCCGATGAAGGCCAAGCATCTGGAAAAGGCGCTGATGCAGTTTGCAGAAGAAGGCGCTGCCAAGGTGTTCAAACCCTCAATTGGGTCCGGCTTTATTGTTGGGGTTGTCGGTGCGCTGCAGTTTGAGGTTTTGGCCAGCCGGATCGAGCTGGAATACGGCCTGCCGGTACGGTTTGACAGCTCTCAATTCACCTCGGCCCGTTGGGTCAATGGTGACAAATCGGCGATGGACAAGTTTGTAAACGCCAACAAACAGCACATCGCCTATGACCATGATGGCGACGTCGTCTATCTGACCCGCCTGCAGTGGGATATCGACCGGGTCGAGCGGGATTACCCCGACCTGCAACTGACCGCGACCAAGGAAATGATGGTCTGAGCCACGGCGCTACGGCCCTCGACGCCTTATAGACAAGTGCAAATAATCTGGGCGCGCCATCATCGGCGCGCCCTTTTGCGTTTCTTCGTCGGCGTCACGGCCCGCCGCTTGGCCGCAGTCTGATCCACATTTTGAGCTTTTGCACTCTTCTGTCCGCTGCGCTCTGGACCAATGGGGGGATCCCTGTGCAGTATCCCGCCACGTGACACCGCGCACGCACCACTACAGAGATACCCCTGCCCCGCAACCGGGGCAGAGCAAGGATACAGAGAGCAGCGCATCAATGGACACAAACGCAAAATGGGGCATTGTTGCCACCATCAAGGCCCCGGCCCAAGACATCCTCGACTTTGCCGCCTACCATCTGGAGGCAGGTGCCCATCGTCTGTTTCTATATCTCGACACCCCCTGCCCCAGCGCCCGCCCCCTGCTAAAGGCGCATCCAAAGATCCGCGTCTTTGATTGCGACGATGCCTCCTGGCAAAAGCGGCGCAAAGGCGGCAAGCCCGCCAAGCATCAGGTTCGCCAAAGCCTGAATGCCACCCGCGCCTATCGTCGCCAAGCTGCTGATCTGGACTGGCTGGCCCATATTGACGTGGATGAATTCCTCTGGGCAGACTGCTCGATTGGCGCGCTGCTTGCTGCCCTGCCGCAAACCACCCTGGCAGCCCGTGCCCGCCCCATCGAGGCGCTTGCAGGCGATGCGACCGCCTTCAAGGGTCATATCCCCAAAGGGCCTGAACGCGGCGCAATCGTCGGCCGCCTGTATCCGCACTACGGCGAACATATGCATGGCGGCTTTCTCAGCCATGTGCAGGGCAAGATCTTCGTACGCACCGGACTGCCCGACATCAGCTTTCGCATACATAACTTTTTCCAAGACATCGGCGAAAGCCCAGAGGACCGTCGGGAAAACCCCGCCACGACAGAGCTGCCTGCGCTTGATCTGTGCCACCTGCATGCGCGGGATTGGTCCCACTGGCTGGCGCACTACCGGTTTCGCCTAGAGCGCGGCTCTTACCGCGCCGACCTTTCGCCTGCACGACCTAGGGATAAGGGCGGCATCAACCTGCATGAACTCCTCTCGGCAATAGAGGCCGAAGAGGGCGAAACAGGCCTGCGCGCCTTTTATGATGAAGTCTGCGGCGACAGTCCGGCCCTGCGCCAGCGGCTGGAGCGGGAAGGGCTGTTGCGGATTCGCATGCTCAACCGTGCCGCGACCCGGCAAAAGCACTTCCCCGGCTTTGACAGCACGGAGGGGTGATCCCCGCGCGACGATTCGGCACCTCTGAAGGGGGGGACCGGTATTTTGACACGCCAGCAGGGGCGGATAGCAGCCAGGTAAGCCCAGCCAATAATTGACCGCAGGACTAGATTTTGCTATGTCCCGCCAAAAGCTGGACGTTGTCACACCGCTTGTTCTCGCGGACCCGGCTTTGTCAAAACACGCGCGGGCCAAATTAGTGTCCGCAAAAACGGACGCATATGACAAAATTTACCGATCTGAACCTGAACCCCAAGGTCCTCAAAGCGATTGAAGAAGCGGGTTACGAGACACCAACGCCGATCCAGGCTGGTGCCATCCCACCCGCGCTTGAAGGTCGTGATGTGCTGGGCATCGCCCAAACCGGCACCGGCAAAACTGCCTCTTTCACCCTGCCAATGATCACCATGCTGGCCCGTGGCCGCGCCCGCGCCCGCATGCCGCGCAGCCTGGTCCTGTGCCCCACCCGCGAATTGGCAGCCCAAGTTGCAGAGAATTTTGACACTTATACCAAACACTTAAAGCTTACAAAGGCCCTATTGATTGGCGGTGTCAGCTTTAAGGAGCAGGATCAGCTGATCGACAAAGGGGTGGATGTTCTGATTGCCACGCCAGGTCGCCTGCTGGATCATTTCGAGCGCGGCAAACTATTGCTGACCGGCGTGCAGATCATGGTTGTCGATGAGGCAGACCGGATGCTCGACATGGGGTTTATTCCGGATATCGAGCGGATCTTCTCGCTCACGCCCTTTACCCGCCAGACGCTGTTCTTCTCGGCCACCATGGCCCCCGAAATCGAGCGGATCACCAATACCTTCCTTTCTGCGCCTGAGCGAATCGAAGTTGCCCGCCAGGCCAGCGCCTCTGAAACCATCGAGCAACAAGTGGTGCAGTTCAAAGCCTCGCGCAAAGATCGCGAAGCTAGCGAAAAACGCACTGCCCTGCGTGCCCTGATCGACGGCGAAGGCGACAAGCTGACCAACGCGATCATCTTCTGCAACCGCAAGACGGATGTGGATATCGTGTCCAAGTCACTGAAAAAGTACGGCTATGATGCCGCGCCAATTCATGGCGATCTAGACCAGAGCCAACGCACCAAGACCCTAGACGGGTTCCGCGACGGACAGCTCCGTATTCTCGTGGCCTCTGATGTAGCGGCGCGCGGCCTGGATGTGCCCAGCGTCAGCCATGTGTTCAACTATGATGTGCCCGGCCACCCCGAAGACTATGTCCACCGGATTGGCCGCACCGGCCGCGCGGGCCGTGAAGGCAAGGCAATCACCATTTGCTCTGTCCGCGATGAAAAGGCTCTGGCCGCTGTTGAAAACCTGCTGCAAAAAGAAATCAGCCGGATGGACAACCCCGTCAAAAAAGCAGAGCCCGTCAAGCGCAGCGCTGCCAAGAAACCCACTGACACACCGGATCAGAACACCGAAAATGCCGGTGGCAAGCCCACACGCAGCCGCCGGGGGGCTACATCGCGCAAGTCGGCGGACGCCGCCGCGCCTCTGGATGCGGCTACTCCACAGGAGCAGGGCACCGCAACTCAGGCAAATGATGATCAGACTGGCGCCAACCAGACATCTGAGGATCTGCAAGCTCAGGCACCGACTGAAACGGGCAAACCCGAAGCAAACAGATCTGCCCCCCGCAAGGCAGACAGCGCCCAATCCGAAGGTCGCGTACGGACGCGCAAGGCACCGGCCAAGGCAGACGATAAGCCAGCCGTCGAGGAAAACGCTGCAGCGCAGCAACAATCCGCCCCCAAGAACAACCGGGGCCGTGGTGGCAAACAGGGCGGGCGTCGTGACGATCGTACGGTTGTTGGCATGGGCGATCACATGCCAAGCTTTATCGCGCTCTCTTTTGCAGAGCGTCGAGCCGGGTAATTTACCAATAAAATCAACATCATTACGGTCGCCTCTTTGGCGGCCGTTTTGCATTTTACGCTATAGAGATTCTGAGACAGGTCTTGAATTGACAGCCGGCCGGTCTGCCCAGCCCGGCGCGTCACGCGGTATTGCCGAATTCCCAGGTAGCGACCCTTGCACTTGCAGCATGGCGGAATTGACGGATTGGCCAATGTCACCGCACCCAAAGCTCGCTACATGTAGCTCATCCGAAAACGCAATAGACCGAGAACGTTATGACCGAGCACCAGCCTGTTATCCTCACCGCTGATGAAATCCATGCCATCCAGCGCCGTGCAGAAGCCCTGCGCGCCCGGGCTTTGGCTGACGGGATGAGCGCCCTTGGCCGTGGCCTGCGCGCCCTACCCCACAAAATCGTCGCTCTGCTACAACGCCCCCGCACCGCGTAAGGGCAGCCCGCCTCTGTTTTGCGCAGTGACGGTTTTCCCTGTCAGCGCCCACAAAAAAGCCTCGGCAAGATCTGCCGAGGCTTTTTCTGTTCAGGATATCAGCGCAGTGCTTATCGCATACGGCTGATCACTACTGTGACCTCGGGCTTTTTGCCAATTTCGTTGTTGCAGGTCTGACGCGCAATCCGGCGCAGCTCGCCTTCCAGCTTGTCGTCATCCTTCAGCGTCTTGGCCCCAGCCCGCATCAAAAACTGATTCAGGTCTTCTTCCAAAACCTCTGTCAGCGCCGCGTTAGAGCTGCCGTTATCTGTCAGCCCCTTGATATCACACCAGGGCTCACCCAGGGGCTCATCTTCCTCGTCCAGAATAAGGGTGACGACCAGATGGCCATTCAGCGCCATGCGGATCCGGTCGCGCACCACGCCATCCATCGCGCCAATCTTGGTGGTGCCATCCAGATAGGTGCGGCCCGTGTCGATATATTCCAGCACCGAAGGACGGTTGCCCGACAGGTTCAGCATCATGCCATTCACCGCCACAATGCTGGGAATACCCCTGGCCTCGCCCAGACGGGCATGCAGGCGCAGGTGGCGATGTTCACCATGCATTGGCACCAGCATCGCAGGTTGCAGCAGCGCATGGAGCGCCTCAAGATCCGGCCCATTGGCATGGCCAGAAACGTGATACAGACCAGAGCTGTCATCCACCACATCAACACCCCGTTCCGAGAACTGGTTGATGATGCGGATCACACCGCGTTCATTGCCCGGAATCGTCTTAGATGAAAACAGGAACAGATCGCCCTCTTTCAGCTCTAGCCCACGGTATTTGCCGCGCGCCATCTGCGCCGAGGCGGCCCGCCGTTCGCCTTGGCTACCAGTGGTAATCAGCATCAAGCTATTGCGCGGCAGGTCGCGGGCCTCTTCTGGCGTATAAACTTGGGGGAAATTCGTCAGCACGCCGGTTTCCTTGGCGGCCTCGACCATGCGCAGCATTGCGCGGCCCAACAAGACAACCGAACGCCCCGCCCGCGTGCCCGCATCCGCTAGGGTCTTTACCCGTGCTACGTTCGAGGCAAAGGTGGTTGCCGCCACCATACCACTGGCCTCGCCGATCAGGCGGGTAATTTCCTCGGGCAGATCCGATTCAGAACGGCCAGGTGTTTTGGAAAACACATTGGTGGAATCGCAGACCAGGGCCTTGATGCTCGGCTTGGCGATCTCGGCCCACATCTCAGGGTCAAAGGCTTCGCCCACCAGCGGTGTGCGGTCCAGTTTGAAGTCGCCAGTGTGCACCACGCGGCCACCGGGGCTGTCGATCACCAGGCCAGCGCTTTCGGGGATCGAATGCGCCATAGGGGCAAAGCCCACGGTGAAGGGGCCCAGCTTGGTCACTTCGGGCCAGGCGCCAACGGTTTTCACCACCAGCGGATCATGGCCGTGCTCTTCCATCTTGCGGCGGGCCAGATTGGCGGTAAAGGCACGGGCATAGATCGGCACGTTCAGTTGACGATACAGATGCGAGACCGCGCCGATGTGGTCCTCATGGCCATGGGTGATAAAGATCGCCTCCAGCTGGTCAACGCGGTCACGCAGCCAGGTGATATCAGGCATGATCAAGTCAACACCGGGGGTGCTGTCCATATCGGGGAAGGCAACGCCCAGATCCACCAGGATCAGCCGTTCCTTGCCGGGGCGGCCATAGCCGTAAACATAGGCATTCATGCCAATTTCGCCTGCACCACCAAGGGGCAGATAGATCAAACGTTCATCAGTGCTCATATAGGAGTACCGTTATCCTTATTATATTTATGGATGATCTGCAGTCCATGCATCGTGAGATCATCCTCATATGCGTCAAACAGATCAGCAGCTTGCTGGAAAAGAGGCGCCAGCCCGCCTGTTGAGATAATCTTCATCGGGACATTGCGCTCGGCTTTGATCTGGGCGCAGATCTCGCGCACCAGGCCGACGTAGCCCCAAAACACTCCCGATTGCATGCAAGCCACCGTATTGGTGCCGATCACATGCTCGGGTTTGGAAATATCCACATGTGGCAGCGCCGCCGCTGCCTGATGCAGCGCCTCCAGGCTGAGGTTCACCCCAGGCGCAATCACGCCACCCAGATAGGCACCATCTGCGGCCACCACATCAAAGGTCGTGGCAGTGCCAAAATCAACCATCACCAGATCACCGCCATAGTGATCGAACCCCGCCACCGTGTTGACCAGCCGATCCGGCCCCACTGCGGTGCCCTCGTCCACCCGGACATCCACCGGCAACAGGCAATCCGGTTTGCCCACTACCAATGGGCGGGTGTTGTAATAGCGATCAGCCAGAACCCGCAGATTGAACACAACGCGCGGCACGGTGGAAGAGATGATCACATCGGTGATATCCGTCTCAATGCCCTGCGCCTGAATCAATGTGTTGAGCCAGACAAAATACTGATCCGCCGTACGCCGCCAATCGGTTGCCGTGCGCCAGGTGCCAACAAATTTTTCGCCATCCCAGATAGAGAAGACGGTATTGGTATTGCCACAATCAACAGCCAGAAGCATGGAATGCCCTTTTGCGCTCAGAAAAAGATGTCGGCGGCGGGGATCGATACCCGACCGTTGGCGCTGTTTAGGACAAGGTTGCCCTCCGCGTCTACCGTCTCGAAGGTGCCTTCTACCTCGGAATGACTGGTTCTTGCAATTATCACCTCGCCAAGCTTGGCGGCGCGTGCCAACCAGGCGGTGCGGATCGGGTCAAACCCATAGGTGGTGAACTGCAGTTCATAGCGGGCATAGGCCGCCGCCAGCGCGGTTAAAAAGACCTCGGGTGTGACCTGCACCCCGGTTTCAGACAGCAGTGATACCGGCCAGACCGCCCCCGGCTCAAGCCATTCTTTCATCGGTGTTTCCACCAAATTGACGCCAATGCCAATGGCCAGGTAGTTCAGCCCCTGCCCCGCCCCCGAGCTTTCCAGCAAAATACCAGACAGCTTGCCGCCGTTGAACAAGACGTCATTGGGCCATTTCAGCGCCAGACCAACGGTGCGCCCGGTCAGGGATTCGCAGGCGTCATAGACCGCTAGCGCGGCGACAAAACTACGCAGCGCCACCTGCTGTGGTGGCTCGCTTGGGCGCATTACCAGTGTGGCGGCAAAATTACCCTGCGGTTCCTTCCAGTCACGGCCCCGACGGCCACGCCCTTTGGTCTGGCGCTTGGCCAGGATCCATTCCGGCCCCGTCAGTTCGGCCGCGATCCGCCTGGCCTCGTCCAGGGTGCTGTCCACCTCTTGCAAGATCCGCTTTCCGTAACCGTCAGGCCAATCCGTCATTGTCTCATTCCTTGAAAGGCAAAAAGGCCCGGTCCGCTGGACCAGGCCCTTTGTCAGAGATGTTAAACCGTTCAGTGGACCAGAGCCGCAGCCGCAGCAGCCGCTGCGCCATCGACACCAAACATATTGATAATCCCCAGAACCATCACTGCAGCCGACCCCATAAGGAAGACCCAGAGCACAGGCGAACCCGTGCGATCCAGCTCTTCGCCTTCTTCGCCGAAATACATGTAGTAGACGATACGCAGATAATAGAAGGCACCGATCACCGAGGCAACCACACCAGCAATCGCCAGCCAGGCCAGATCGGCCTCATAGGCGGCGCGCAGCACGTAGAACTTGCCAAAGAAGCCCAGCATCGGCGGTACACCCGCAAGCGAGAATAGCAGCATCAGAACCGCCAGCGCCTTGCCGGGTTCACGGCGGGCATATTGGTTCAGCGCCTGAATATCGGTGACAGGCTGGCCATCCTTTTGCAGCATCAGGATAAAGGCAAAGGTGCCGATGTTCATGGAAACATAGATCGCCATATAGACCAGCATCGCCTCGATACCAAGCTGAGTGCCCGCGGCCAGCCCCATCAGCGCATAGCCCATATGGGCAATTGAGGAATAGGCCATCAGACGTTTGATATTGCGCTGGCCAATCGCCGCCACCGCACCAAGAAACATCGACAAAACGGACAGCAGCGCGACAACCTGGCTCCAATCGCTGATCGCATGGCCAAAGGCATCATGCATCACCCGGGCAAACAGGCCCATCGCGGCGACTTTGGGGGCCGAGGCAAAGAAAGCCGTCACCGGTGTTGGCGCGCCTTCATAGACATCCGGTGTCCACATGTGGAAGGGCACGGCAGAGACCTTGAAGCCAAGGCCCGAAATCAGCATCACCAGACCAAAGAGCAAGCCCACAGAGACCTCGCCATGCTGGGCAACCTCAATGATGCCCGAGAATTTAGTGGTACCGGCAAAGCCGTAGACAAGCGAGGCACCGTATAGCAGCAGCCCCGAGGACAACGCGCCCAGAACAAAGTACTTCAGGCCTGCCTCCGTCGATTTGACACTGTCGCGGCGCATCGAGGCCACAACGTAGAGCGCCAGCGACTGCAGCTCCAACCCCATGTACAGTGACATCAGATCACCGGCGGAAACCATGACCATCATGCCGACCGCGCTCAGCGCGACCAGGATCGGGTATTCAAAGCGCAGCATGCCACGGCGCGACATATACTCCTGCCCCATCACCAGAACAGCGGCTGCCGCCAGCAGGATTGTCACCTTGGCAAAACGGGCAAAGCCGTCATCGACAAACATACCGCCAAAAGCCGTGGTGCTGCCGCTGCCGCTGGTGCCAATCCACAAGGCCAGCACCACCATCAGGCCCGATGTCGCCCAGGTGATCGCCGAGGCCAGCTTGTCTTTGCCAGTGTAGACTGCGCCCAAAAGCGCCGCCATTGCGTAAAGTGCCAGGATAATCTCTGGCAGAATTACGGAGAGATCAGCTTGGATCATCTGCCCATGCTCCCTTAGTGCGACGCAGTCTGGATTACAGCGGAGGTATCCGCCGCAGCCAGAGACTGGTTAAAGTTTGCGATCAGCGCTTCAGTCGATGGACTGATGATATCGGTGACCAGCGACGGATAGACGCCCAGAAGGATGGTCATCACAACCAGTGGCGCAAAGATAAAGCGTTCACGCGCGTCCATGTCCTGAATGGTTTTCAGACTGCCCTTGATCAGATCGCCAAAGACCACCCGACGATAGAGCCAGAGCGCATAGGCCGCCGAGAAAATCACGCCGGAGGCCGCAACCGCTGCCACCCAGGTGTTTTTCTGGAAGGTGCCCATCAGGGTCAGGAATTCACCAACAAAGCCAGAGGTGCCCGGCAAGCCAACGTTGCCCATGGTGAAGAACATGAAGACTAGCGCGTAGGCGGGCATACGCACCACCAGACCGCCATAGGCACTGATGTCGCGGGTATGCATCCGGTCGTAGATCACGCCCACACAGAGGAACAGCGCCGCCGAGATAAAGCCGTGGCTAAGCATCTGGAAGATGGCCCCATCAACCCCCTGCTGGTTGGCCGCAAAGATCCCCATGGTGACAAAGCCCATATGCGCGACGGATGAATAGGCGATCAGCTTTTTCATGTCTTCCTGCACCATTGCAACCAGCGAGGTATAGACCACCGCAATAGCCGACATCCACAGGATCACATCAGTCATCACATCCGCACCCACTGGGAACATCGGCAGCGAGAACCGCAGGAAGCCATAGCCGCCCATCTTGAGCAGAATTGCCGCCAGCACGACAGACCCAGCCGTTGGCGCCTGCACGTGGGCATCTGGCAGCCAGGTGTGCACCGGCCACATCGGCATCTTCACCGCAAAGCTGGCAAAGAAGGCGAGGAACATCAGCGTCTGCATACCGCCAACCACATGAATGCCAAACACGTCAAAGCTGCTGGCTGAGAAACTATGCGTCAGCAGGGTTTCGATATCGGTGGTGCCCGCATCGGCATACATTGCCACCATGGCCACCAGCATCAAGACAGAGCCGAGGAAGGTATAGAGAAAGAACTTGAAGGAGGCGTAGATGCGTTCCTTGCCGCCCCAGATGCCGATGATCAGGAACATCGGAATGAGGCCTGCCTCAAAGAACATGTAAAACAGCACCAGATCCAGCGCCATGAAAACACCCAACATCAGGGTTTCCAGCAGCAGGAAGGCAATCATGTATTCCTTGACGCGGGTCGTCACCTTCCAGCTGGCCAGAATGGTCAGCGGCATCACAAAGGTGGTCAGCAGGACAAACAGCACCGAAATGCCGTCGACACCCATCTTGTACTTCAAGCCAAAGACCCAGTCGTGCTCTTCGACGAACTGAAAGCCGGTATTGGTAGGGTCAAACTGGGTGTAGATCCCCAGGCTGACCAAAAAGGTAAGGCTGGTGGTAATCAGCGCAAGCCGCTTGGCATTGCGCTGCGCCGCTTCATCCTCGCCGCGCATCAGCAGTGCCATAACAGCAGCCGCTACAGCAGGGATGAAAGTGACAATTGATAGAAGGTTGTCCATCAGTGGGCTCCTCCGCCGATCGACATCCAGGTGATCAGGGCTGCAATGCCCAGCACCATCCAGAAGGCATAGGTAAAGATGAAACCGGACTGCGCGCGGCCGGCAAGTTTGGTGAAGAAGGGAACAATCCCCATGGCAACCCCATTCAGGAAGCCATCAATTACATTGCCGTCGCCACGCTTCCAGAAGAAGCGGCCAATGGCCAAGGCTGGTTTGACAAAGATCGCGTCATACAGCTCGTCAAAGTACCACTTGTTCTTGAGGAACAGGTAGAGCGGCTGGAAGTTGTTGGCCAAGCGCCCCGGCAGGCTGGGGTTCACGATGTAGAACCAAACAGCCAGCAGCAGCCCCAGGGACATCGCGATAAAGGGCGAGACCTTGACCCATTTTGGCGCGGCATGGGCATCGTCCAACACATGGTTGTCGGCGGCAAAGTACAGCGCGCCCTCTCCTGGTTGGCCGTCAAAGACATAGTGATGCTCGCCTGCCTCGGCGGAGGTGCCATGCGTATCGCTTTCGCCATGACCCTCTGCTGCCTCGCCGTGGACCTCTGCAGCTTCGCCATGGGCATCAGCCGAGGCTTCGGCCACGGGGATGCCGTAGAATTTTCCAACCTTGTCGGCATGCCCAAAGAAGCTGCCGTACCAGATCATGCCAGAGAAGACCGCACCCAGCGCCAGCACTCCAAGCGGGATCAGCATGGTCATCGGGCTCTCATGTGCGTGATCATGGGTATGTTTGTCGCCACGTGGCTTGCCAAAGAAGGTCAGGAACATCAGGCGCCAGCTGTAGAAGGAGGTCATGAATGCAGCAATCACCAGCAGCCAGAACCCATAGTTGGATCCACCGGCAAAGGCGCTCTCGATGATGGCATCCTTGGACAGGAAGCCGGCAAAACCGATCTGTGTCAGCGGGATGCCAACACCGGTGATGGCCAGGGTGCCGATCATCATCGCCCAATAGGTATAGGGGATCTTTTTGCGCAGCCCGCCGTAGTTCATCATGTCCTGCTCATGGTGCATGGCGTGGATGACCGAACCGGCGCCCAGGAACAGCATCGCCTTGAAAAAGGCATGCGTGAACAGGTGGAACATCGCCGCCGAATACATGCCGACGCCAGCAGCCACGAACATGTAGCCCAGCTGCGAACAGGTGGAATAGGCGATGACGCGTTTGATGTCGGTCTGAACCAGGCCCACCGTTGCGGCAAAGAAAGCCGTAGAGGCACCAATCACCGTGATGAACATGGTTGCCTGCGGCGCAAACTCCATCAGCGGCGACATGCGGCAGACCAGAAAGACGCCGGCGGTAACCATGGTCGCCGCATGGATCAACGCCGAAACAGGTGTCGGGCCTTCCATCGCATCTGGTAGCCAGGTGTGCAGGAACAGCTGCGCCGATTTCCCCATCGCGCCGATAAACAGCAGAACCGCCAACAGGTTCGCCGCGTCCCATTCGCCCCAAAGGAAGGAAATCTGCTGCCCGGAAACCTCGGTGGGAATGGCAGCAAAAATATCAGAGAAGTTGATGCTGTCGGTCATCAGGAACAGACCAAAGATCCCCAGCGCAAAGCCAAAGTCCCCAACCCGGTTGACGATAAAGGCCTTCATCGCAGCGGCATTTGCGCTTGGCTTGCGGTAGTAGAAGCCGATCAACAGGTAAGAGGCTACGCCAACACCTTCCCAGCCGAAGAACATCTGCACCAGGTTATCCGAGGTCACCAGCATCAGCATGGCAAAGGTAAAGAAGGACAGATAGGCAAAGAAGCGCGGCTTGTAGCTCTCGCCCTCTTTCCACTGCGGGTCATCCGCCATGTAGCCAAAGCTGTAGAGGTGAACCAGGCTGGACACCGAGGTGACAACAATCAGCATCAGGGCGGTCAGCCGGTCCAGCCGGATCCCCCAAGACGTAGACAGTGAACCACTTTCAATCCAGGTCATGACCTCGATCTGGCGGGTAACCCCGTCAAATCCAAGAAAGGTAATCCAGGACAAGAGCGCCGAGAGGAACAACAGGCCCGTCGCCGTCACCATGGCGGCTTTCTCGCCGATATATTTATGGCCAAAGCCACAAATCAGCGCGCCCATCAGAGGGGCAAAGAGAAGGATGGTTTCCATGATGCTTTAGCCCTTCATCATATTGATGTCTTCCACGGCGATGGAGCCGCGGTTTCGGAAGAAGCAGACCAGGATCGCCAAACCAATGGCGGCCTCGGCGGCGGCGACGGTCAGCACGAACAGGGTAAAGACCTGCCCCACCAGATCCCCAAGGAAGCTGGAGAAGGCCACAAGGTTGATATTCACCGCCAGCAGCATCAACTCGATGCTCATCAGCAGGATGATCACGTTCTTGCGGTTCAGGAACAGCCCGAAAATGCCAATGACGAACAATGTCGCCGCAACGGTGAGGTAATGCTCGATACCAATCATTATTAAAGCCCCTGCCCCGGTTTGATGTCTTTCAGTTCCATGGCCTTGGCCGGATCACGCGACATTTGCAGCATCACGTCCTGGCGTTTGACATCTTTGCGATGGCGCAGGGTCAGGGTGATGGCGCCAATCATGGCAACCAGCAGGATCAAACCCGAAAGCTGGAACAGAAGGAAATATTGATCATAAATGATAAGGCCCAGGGCCTCGGTGTTGTGCCGGTCTGTCGGAATTGGCTGCGCCAGTTGTTCGGCGGCGCCATGCGCACTTTCCCAGCTGCCATAGGCCATGACAAACTGCATCAGAATGACCAGGCCGATCAGCAGGGCCAGCGGCATATACTGCGCCATCTCGGCCTTGAGGGCGGCAAAATCCACATCCAGCATCATCACCACAAAGAGGAAGAGTACCGCAACCGCCCCCACGTAGACGATGACCAGCAGCATGGCGACGAATTCCGCCCCCAGCAGCACAAACAACCCGGCCGAAGAGATAAAGGCCAGGATCAGCCACAGCACCGAATGCACCGGCTGGCGGCTGATCACAGTGAACAGCCCGCCGGTGATGGCGCTGATGGCGAAGAGGTAGAAGGCAAAAACGCTCATGTCTCATCGTCCCTTTTTTCGGCCATGACTTCCTGCGCCAGTTCCAGCGCCCGGTTCATGGCCGGAATGCCGGCAAAAACCGACATCTGTCCGATCGTTTCAACGATCTCTTGTTTCTTTGCACCCGCTTCAACAGCGTGGCGCACGGTTTGACGCACAGCAGAATCCGCCTGCGCGCCCTGACAGGTTAGCCCGGCCAATGTGAGCAAAAGCCGGGTCTTGGCATCCAGACCATCCTTGTTGATGGTCCTGCCAAACATCATTTCCATGACCTCTTTGGGCATGGTCGGCCACAGGGCCTCGAACCCTTTCATCGACATCGGATCCAGACCAGCCGCCATATCCGGGTTCATGGCCTTGACCATGTCCTTATACTGTGCCTGCGCCTGGGCCATCATGGCCTCAAAGGGGTTCTTTGCATCGCTCATCTGTAGGGGGCATCCAGTTCGAGGTTGCGGGCAATCTCGGCTTCCCAGCGTTCGCCATTCGCAAGCAGCTTATCCTTGTCATAGAACAGCTCTTCGCGGGTCTCGGTGGCGAATTCAAAGTTCGGGCCTTCGACAATAGCATCCACCGGGCAGGCTTCCTGGCAGAACCCGCAGTAGATGCATTTGGTCATGTCGATGTCATAGCGCGTGGTGCGACGCGAGCCATCTTCGCGGGGCTCCGCGTCAATGGTGATCGCCTGCGCCGGGCAGACCGCTTCACACAGCTTGCAGGCAATGCAGCGCTCTTCGCCATTGGGATAACGCCGCAGCGCGTGCTCACCACGGAACCGCGGTGACAGAGGCCCCTTTTCATGCGGGTAGTTGATGGTCGCCTTGGGGGCAAAGAAGTATTTCATCCCCAGTTTGAAGCCGACCCAGAAATCCTGCAGCAGGAAGTACTTGGCGGCACGGGTGTAATCGATCTGGTTTGTCATGATCAGCCTCCCACGGTCCAGCGGGCAAAGATGCCCCAGAACCAGTCAAATTTGGCAGCAAAGGACACAAAGACCACCCAGAACAGCGAGAAGGGCAGAAAGACCTTCCAGCCAAGGCGCATCAGCTGGTCATAGCGGTAGCGCGGGGTGATGGCTTTCACCATTGCAAAGAGGAAGAAGAAGAAGGCCATCTTGCCGATCATCCACAGCACGCCATCCGGCAGGCCGGGGATTGGCGAGAGCCAGCCACCAAAGAACAAGAGCGAGGTCAGCGCGCACATCAGGAAGATGGCGATATATTCACCAGCCATGAACAGAAGGAAAGGCGTGGCGGAATATTCCACCTGGTAGCCCGCCACCAGCTCCGATTCAGCTTCGGGCAGGTCAAAGGGCGGGCGGTTAGTTTCCGCCAGGCAAGAGATGAAGAACAGGAAGACCATGGGGAAATGCGGGATCCAGTACCAGTTCAGCAGGCCCAAGTTGCCGTCCTGTGCGCGGACGATATCGCCAAAGTTCATGCTGCCGGTAGAGATGATCACCCCGACAATGATCAACCCGATCGAAACCTCGTAGGAAATCATCTGCGCCGCCGAGCGCAGGGCGCCAAGGAAGGGGTATTTCGAGTTCGAAGCCCAGCCCCCCATGATCACGCCGTAGACCTCCAGCGAGGAAACGGCAAAGACATAAAGGATGGCGACGTTGATGTCTGAGAGCACCCAGCCATCGTTGAACGGGATCACCGCCCAGGCCACCATCGCCAGCACAAAGGAGGTCAGCGGTGCCATGATAAAGACGGTGCGATCGGCACCCGCCGGGATCACCACCTCTTTGACCACATATTTCAGCGCATCCGCCACCGATTGCAGCAGGCCAAAGACGCCCACGACATTGGGACCACGGCGCATCTGCACCGCCGCCCAGATCTTGCGGTCCCCGTAGACGAGGAACAACAGAGAGATCATAACAAATGCAACAACAGCAAGCACTTGCGCCAGGATCAGTACAGCAATGCCGCCTGGGGTGTTAAAGAATTCAGCCATAGGTCCTCACACCGTAGGTATTCCGTTAGCCTCGCAATTGGCGACCACGACTTCTGCATCGATGGTGCGCAAACCGCGCGGAAGGGAGGGCGAGATCGTGTAGACAGCATCGGCCATCTGATTGCCACCCTCTTGTTTCATTTTTGTGCGCACGTGGCGCGCAAACCCATAACCGCGGATCAGCGCATATTGTGCTGCGGCACATTCGGCATAGTTGTCCAGATCCGCACCTGCGGCGACACCAGACATAGAGACGTGAAATTGCACCAGATCGCCGTCCAGCAGGCTGGTGCCGACCCCGTTGTACTGGGGGGCAACGCCATCCACTGAACCGCCGGGGATCGGCGCACAGGCCGCCAGCGTCAGAAACGATATGAGTGCAGCGCGGATCACTCGGCCGCCATCTTTTCGGCCCGGCGGGCCTTTGCACTGGCCGAGAGTTCTGCCATCAGTTTGGAAGCTCGGGCAATCGGGTTGCTCAGGTAGAAATCCTTGACCGCAGGCAGGAATGCCGCCTTGCCCAGCGGACCCAGTTCCAGCGGCGTGCCCTCATTCTCGATCACCTGATCGACCTGTGCCAGATGCGGCACCTGCTTGACCAGGGCCTGACGCAGCTGCGCCAGCGAGTCATACTGCAAAGTTGCGTCCACCTCGGCGCTAAGCGCGCGCAAAATGGCCCAGTTTTCCTTGGCTTCACCGGGGGCAAAGCCCGCGCGCATCGCCAGCTGGGGCCGTCCTTCGGTATTGACAAAAAGGCCGTTTTCTTCGGTATAGGCAGCGCCTGGCAGGATCACGTCAGCACGATGTGCGCCGCGATCACCATGGCTGCCCTGATAGATCACAAAGGCACCGGCGTCGATTTCCACCTCGTCCGCGCCCAGGTTGTAGATCACCTCGGCCCCCTCGATGGCGGCGGCCATGCCGCCTTCGGTCACCGCGCCGATATCCATCGCGCCAACCCGTGCCGCCGCAGTATGCAGCACCAAGAGTTTTGATCCGGTATCAGCGGCAAATTTCTGGGCATGGGCCAGGACTGCAAGACCATCGGCCTCACGCAGGGCGCCCTGCCCCACAATCACCAGGGTTTCCTTGCCCTCAGCGCCAGAGTGATCGCCAGACTGCAGCGCTTCCAGCGCGGCGCGATCAGTGCCCAGATGGGTATAGTCATAGGTCAGATCGACAGGCTGGCCGATCAGGCCGATAGTGGCCCCATTGATCCAGGCCCGGCGCAGGCGCGCGTTCAGCACCGGCGATTCATTGCGCGGATCGGTGCCGATCAACATGATTGCCTTGGCGTTGTCGATATCCTCAATGGCTGCGGTGCCGACATAGCCAGCCCGGTCTCCGATCGGCAGGCGCGCATTATCGGTCCGGCATTCGACCTGGCCGCCCTGGGCTTCAACCAGCTGCTTCAGTGCAAAAGCCGCTTCAACCGGGACCAGATCACCGATCAAACCAGCAATCTTCTTGCCCTTCATCGCCTCGGCAGCCACATCAAGCGCCTCGGGCCAGCTGGCTTTGCGCAGTTTGCCGTTCTCACGCACATAAGGCGTGTCCAGACGCTGACGACGCAGGCCATCCCAGACAAAGCGAGTCTTGTCGGAGATCCACTCCTCGTTCACGCCATCATGGTTGCGCGGCAGGATGCGCATCACTTCGCGGCCCTTGGTGTCAACCCGGATGTTGGAGCCAAGCGCGTCCATTACGTCGATGGTTTCGGTCTTGGTGAGCTCCCAAGGGCGGGCGGTAAACGCATAAGGCTTCGAGGTCAGCGCGCCAACCGGGCACAGATCAATGATGTTGCCCTGCAGGTTGCTGTCCAAGGTTTCGTTCAGATAGGAGGTGATCTCTGCATCCTCGCCGCGTCCGGTCTGGCCCATCTGGGTGATGCCGGCCACCTCGGTGGTGAAGCGTACGCAGCGGGTGCAAGAAATGCAGCGGGTCATCGCGGTGCCGACAAGCGGGCCAAGGTCCAGATCGTCCACCGCGCGCTTGGGTTCGCGAAAGCGCGAAAAATCAACGCCATAGGCCATAGCCTGATCCTGCAGATCACATTCGCCGCCCTGATCGCAGATCGGGCAATCCAGCGGGTGGTTGATCAGGAGGAACTCCATCACCCCTTCGCGCGCCTTTTTCACCATCGGCGAATTGGTCTTCACCTGTGGTGCCTGACCTTCCGGCCCAGGACGCAAGTCACGCACCTGCATCGCGCAGGAAGCGGCAGGTTTGGGCGGGCCGCCCACGACTTCTACCAGACACATCCGGCAGTTGCCGGCGATCGACAGACGCTCATGATAGCAGAAGCGCGGGATTTCCACCCCCGCCTCTTCACAGGCCTGGATCAGGGTCATCGCCCCGTCCACCTCAACCTCGGTTCCGTCAATGTTGATCTTGCGGAGGTCTGCCATGGTCTATTTCGCCCTCAGTAACGCGCCGATCGCGCTGTTTTTCTTGATTTCCGCACGACCGAACGCACAGAATGTTTCTGGATTGCCATAAGAGACGCCGCGCGCCGCCAGCAGTCTTTCGCCCTTGGCCCGCATCCGGGCCTTTTCAACGTCGGATTCGATATAGGCGCGGATTTCGCCATCAGCGTAGCCAAGGTTATTGGCCCGCGCCCGCAATCGACGCAATTCGCCCACGCCTTTAAAGAAGCGCGCGCCGAGGCTGTCACAATGATCCGCCACCTCTTTTGCCATCGCAACGGCAAACAGCGGGTTTTCGATTTCCGGCACATCCCGCAGGGACGGTTTTGCCGCCGCAGTCAAAGGACCGGCAAACGCCGCTGCCGCCATCAATGGTGCAATCCAGGCCAGTTTCATCTGAGCATATTTCATCGGTCTCTCCTGAAGTATGGAGAGGCAGAAGGCCCAAAAACGGCTGCGTTATGCAATAACGCCGCCGCCAATTGGCCAGAATATGCCCGGGTCATGCTCACGACTTGCAGACCCCCTGCAGCACGGCATTGTCGCCATCACGCGGCAGTGGCACCTCTGGGTCGTCCAGATCCAGCGGCCAGTCGATACGGGAGGTGCCGTAGTTCTGGATGCAATAGGTGGTGCCCGCATAGCGCATCGCCTCGCGCGCGCCCAGAGGCGAGGCCGCAACGTCGTAGACCTCCGCCTCGAATCGCGCCCGCGTGACTTTCTTATCGACAACAGAGGCCTTGGTGCGGAACGGCACACCATCAAACACAGGCCGCATGTCCTTATCGCTGCACGCCGCCAAAAGCGCGGTTGCGACAAGCGTCGCCGTCATCAATTTGACATGTCCCATCAACATTGGTCCCTTACGCCCCATCATTCGGCAGCGATGGCGCTTTTGCGGCCAGTTTTCTGCGCTTTGATGCGGTCTTCGATTTCATCGCGGAAGTTGCGGATCAACCCCTGAATGGGCCAGGCCGCCGCATCGCCCAAGGCGCAGATGGTGTGGCCTTCGACCTGCTTGGTCACATCCCACAGCATGTCGATTTCTTCTAGATCCGCCTCGCCTTTGACCAGACGTTCCATAACCCGCATCATCCAGCCGGTGCCTTCGCGGCAAGGCGTACACTGGCCGCAGCTTTCGTGTTTGTAGAATTTCGCCAGACGCCAGATCGCCTTGATGATATCGGTCTGCTTGTCCATCACGATGACCGCAGCGGTACCAAGGCCCGAACCAAGTTCGCCGCGCAGGTAATCAAAATCCATGATTGCATCGCGCATGTTTTCACCGCGAACACAAGGCACAGAGGAGCCACCGGGGATCACTGCCAGCAGATTGTCCCAGCCGCCGCGAATACCACCGCAGTGCTTTTCGATCAGCTCCTCAAAAGAGATGCTCATCGCCTCTTCCACCACACAAGGGTTGTTGACGTGCCCCGAAATGGCAAAGAGTTTGGTGCCGGCATTATTGGGGCGGCCAAAGCCTGCAAACCAATCCGCACCGCGGCGCAGGATGGTGGGCACAACGGCAATCGACTCCACGTTATTAACCGTGGTGGGGCAGCCATAGAGACCCGCCCCCGCCGGGAAAGGCGGCTTCATCCGGGGCATGCCTTTTTTGCCTTCCAGGCTTTCGATCAGGGCGGTTTCCTCGCCGCAGATATAGGCCCCAGCCCCATGGTGCAGGAAGACGTCGAAATCCCAGCCGGAGCCAGCGGCGTTCTTGCCCAGCAGCCCCTTGTCGTAGCATTCGTCGATGGCCGCCTGCAGCGCCTCGCGCTCGCGGATATATTCGCCGCGCAGGTAGATGTAGCAGGTATGCGCGTTCATCGCGAAGCTGGCAATCAGCGCGCCCTCGATCAGCGTATGCGGATCATGGCGCATGATTTCGCGGTCTTTGCAGGTGCCAGGTTCGGATTCATCGGCGTTGATAACCAGATAGGATGGACGCCCGTCGCTCTCTTTCGGCATGAAAGACCATTTCAGCCCGGTGGGGAAACCCGCACCGCCACGGCCACGCAGGCCGGAATCCTTCATCGTCTGGACGATCCAGTCCCGACCCTTGTCGATGATCCCCGATGTCCCATCCCAATGGCCGCGCGCCTGGGCACCTTTCAGGCTGCGCTCATGCATACCGTATAGGTTGGTAAAGATCCGGTCCTGGTCCTTCAGCATGTCTGCCTACCCTTGGTTGTCGTTTTTACTGGCCTGACGCATGCGCCAGAGTTGCACTATATTGACCCCTGCATAGACCATCGCGGCCAAAGCGGCGAAATCAAACAAGAGCGCAAAGCGGCCAGGCAATCCAACTGCCGGGCCAATGATCAGATTCAAGGCCAACCAGGCCAGCATGGTTCCGGCAATCACCAATGAGATGTGCCGCCCCTTTGCTGCGATCGCCCTATCCAGATCTGCGCTCATTCAGGTCCTCATGTCTGTTCCCTGCCCGCCCCGGAATAGGGCGGTCAGTACTATTATTCGTCGTCGTAGCGGCCGTCTTTTTTGGCCTTCGTGGCAAATTCAGTCTCATCGCCCACCGCCAGCTTGGCAGCCTGTGCGATCCAGCCGTCACGTTCGATACGACCCTTGAATTTCAAGCGGTTGTCGACCCAGGCCACTTCGGCCTCGCCCCACTCGGCAATCTGGTCAAAGTGAAAAAAGCCCAGATCGTTCAGGGTTGCCTCCAGCTTTGGACCAACGCCCTTCAGCAGTTTCAGATCATCCGGCAGTCCGCCGCGCGCTTCTTTCAGCGTCTTGGGTTCCTGTTCCACGGTGACCATGGCCGCCGCCCCTTCAGGTGAAGCAGGCTCTAGCGCTGCGGATTTTTTCACCGGTGCCTTTGCGGCCTCTTTGGCCTGCTTGGCGGCTGGTTTCGCGGCCTCGGGTGCCTTGGGGGGCTGATCGGCTGCGGCGCGGCCTGCGACCACACCATCCTTGCCAATCCAGGGGGTTAGCAGCGGAACTTCATCGCCCTGAATCCGCTTGATACTGTCGCCAATATCAGTCGCCAGCTGTGCCGATGCGTTATACGGCGCCTTGCCGCTCTCAAAATCCTGCAGCGAGGTCAGGCCCGACTTTGGCTCTGCCGCATAGCGGCCATTCTGCGGTCCGGGCACAACAGGTTTACCTGCCGCCAGATCATCCAGCATCTGACCAAATCCTGCGGCGGTGAGATCTTCAAAATAGTCCTTGCCGATCTGGGCCATCGGCGCATTGGCGCAGGCGCCCAGGCACTCGACCTCTTCCCAGCTGAATTTGCCATCTGCGGACAGGGTATGCGGCTTCTCGGCAATCTTGTCCTTGCAGACCGCGATCAGATCTTCGGCGCCACAGATCATGCAGGACAGGGTGCCACAGACCTGCACATGCGCCACCGATCCGGTGGGCTGCATCTGGAACATGAAGTAAAAGGAGGTGACCTCGAGCACACGAATATAGGCCATGCCCAACATATCGGCGACATATTCAATCGCCGGCTTGGAGACCCAGCCTTCCTGCTCTTGTGCCCGCCACAACAGCGGGATCACAGCCGAGGCCTGACGGCCTTCGGGGAATTTGGTCAGTTGCGCCTCGGCCCATTTCTGGTTGGCAGGCGTGAAAGCAAAGCTTTCGGGCTGTTCGGAATGAAGGCGACGAAGCATTAGCGGTCAATCTCTCCAAATACGACGTCCATGGTGCCGATGATGGCAGCGACGTCGGCCAGCTGGTGGCCTTTTGCAACGTGGTCCATGGCTTGCAGGTGCAAAAAGCCCGGCGCGCGGATTTTACTGCGGTAGGGTTTGTTCGACCCATCTGCCACCAGATAGACGCCAAATTCGCCCTTGGGGGCCTCAACGGCGGCATAGACCTCACCGGCGGGCACGTGAAAGCCTTCGGTGTAGAGTTTGAAGTGGTGAATGAGGCTCTCCATCGAGGTCTTCATGTCACCGCGTTTTGGCGGGCTCAGCTTGCCGCGCGCAATCACATCGCCGGTGGCCTCGCGCAGTTTGACAATGGCCTGACGGATGATCGACAGCGACTGGCGCATCTCTTCCATGCGCACCAGATAGCGATCATAGCAGTCACCGTTCTTGCCCACAGGGATTTGGAAGTCGAACTCATCATAGCATTCGTAGGGCTGCGCACGGCGCAGATCCCAGGCCATGCCCGATCCACGCACCATCACGCCGGAAAAGCCGTATTCCAGGATCTCTTGCTCAGTCACCACGCCAATATCGCAATTGCGCTGCTTGAAGATACGGTTTTCGGTCAACAACCCGTCGATATCAGCCAGGACCTTGGGGAATTCCATCGCCCAGAGGTCGATATCGTCAAGAAGATCATCGGGGATGTCCTGATGCACGCCACCGGGACGGAAATAGGCGGCATGCAGACGCGCACCACAGGCGCGCTCATAGAACACCATCAGCTTTTCGCGTTCCTCAAACCCCCAGAGCGGCGGCGTCAGCGCGCCAACGTCCATCGCCTGCGTAGTCACGTTCAGCAGGTGGTTCAAAATACGGCCGATCTCAGAGTACAAAACCCGGATAAGCGAGCCACGGCGCGGCACTTCAACGCCAGTCAGCTTTTCGATCGCCAAGCACCAGGCATGCTCTTGGTTCATCGGTGCCACATAGTCCAGCCGGTCAAAATACGGCAGGTTCTGCAGGTAGGTGCGGCTTTCCATCAGCTTTTCGGTGCCACGGTGCAGCAGGCCGATGTGTGGGTCGCAGCGCTCTACAATCTCGCCGTCCAGCTCCAGCACCAGACGCAACACCCCGTGGGCCGCAGGGTGCTGCGGGCCAAAGTTGATGTTAAAATTGCGGATCTTCTGCTCGCCGGTCTGGGCGTCATCGAATTTGGAGCCGTCCATCATAGCGATTATCCCTTTTCATTCATGCACAGGGCGGTCGTCGTGGTCGGATCCTTGGCCGACCCCACCGCGTCTACCCTGTACATATCCTTGCAGATCACTCTCATTTCACATTCTCCGCAACCTTTGACAGGTCAACATCGCCATCAATGTGCATTTTCCACGCCTGTGGCAAATGATCGCCAAACCTTGCCTTCATCAGGTCGTAGACATCTCCGACATGCTCCAAGGCCAACGCCCGGAATGCCGGATCAAATTCTCTTTCGCGCGGGTTACCGACGTTCACCTTGGTATCAAAATCGCCCGGCTTGCGGGCAATCCCCAGAAAGTCGCAGATATCGTCAACATTGCGCTTTTCGAACATATCTTCGTAAAAGAAATATCCGATTTTCTCTGGTGCCACAGCCGCTTCCAGATTGGCAATTGTCAGATTGTAGCGCGAGCGGCGCAGGGCCGTAGAATTCTTGCGCCCAAGCATTGTCTTCAGCTCGTTCAGGATTTCCTCATTGCCGATTTTGCGCGAGCGGTCGCCATTATCGCGCGCCCGCAACTGCTTGCGCATGGCTGAATGCAGACGTTCGATAGGATCGCGCATCAAAAACACGAACCTTGTGTCAGCGTTCAAAGCCGCCATCTGCGCAAATGTGTCAACGCTCAAATTTGAATAGTCCGGCGTGATTTCACCCACCAGTTTCTGGCCTTTAAAGCGCTCGAATACGATATCAGCATAAAGCCCATGCATCGGATCCCGGGTTTCACGCATGGTGATACTTCGTTGCAGAAACTCCGGAGGCTGTTCGCCAGCCTCGCGAAGCCCCGCCAGTCTTTTCTTCTGCACATCATGGTGGAACGACAAACCGGTTTGCCAATAGCTCCAGTAATGCATCTCCTTGCCGGGCGGCACGCAGGCCTCCGGGTGCTGGTTCAGGTAGGCATGCAACCAGCTTGTCCCTGCCTTCTGGGCTCCGACACCAAAAAACAGGGTCGTGGGTTCCGAGAACCGGTGATCTATCTGTGCCGCGCTCATGCCTCAGCCCTCTTGCTTTTCATCGCCCGGCAGGATGTATTCCGCACCCTCCCAGGGGGACATGAAATCAAACTGGCGATATTCCTGCACCAGATTCACCGGCTCATAGACAACGCGTTTTTCAGCCTCGTCGTACCGTACTTCAGTATAGCCCGTGGTGGGGAAATCCTTGCGTAGCGGATAGCCGCGAAAGCCATAGTCGGTAAGGATGCGGCGCAAATCGGGATGGCCCGAAAACAGGATGCCGAACATGTCGAAAACTTCGCGTTCAAACCAGTTGGCCGAAGGGTGCACAGCAACAATCGACGGCACCATGTCATCTTCGCGAATGGAGACCCGCAGGCGGATACGCTGGTTCCGGTACATCGACAGGAAGTGATAAACCACTTCGAACCGCTTGCCGCGTTCGGGGTAATCCACCGCCGTAATATCCACCAAGGATGAAAACCTGCAGTTACTGTCGGTTTTCAGAAATTCAACCAGACCGGCGATATTGGCCGGGGCCACATCAACGTTCAGCTCGTCGTAAGCCACATCCCAGGACAAAACGCAGTCCGGGCGCTTGGCGGCGATCTGGGTCCCGAGTTCTTGCAGTGCTTCAGTCATTTATTTCTCTCCAGCCAGATCGCTTAGCGCACCAGGGTGCCGGTACGGCGGATTTTACGCTGCAGCTGCATCAGCCCATAAAGCAGGGCCTCCGCCGTGGGCGGACAGCCTGGCACGTAGATATCCACCGGAACGATACGATCACAGCCGCGCACCACCGAATAGCTATAGTGATAATAGCCGCCGCCATTGGCGCAGGACCCCATGGAGATCACGTAGCGCGGCTCCGGCATTTGGTCGTAGACCTTGCGCAGGGCGGGCGCCATCTTGTTGGTCAGGGTCCCGGCCACAATCATAACATCCGATTGGCGCGGCGAGGCACGCGGCGCAATGCCAAAACGTTCGGCATCATAGCGCGGCATCGACGTATGCATCATCTCAACCGCGCAGCAGGCCAGACCAAAGGTCATCCAGTGCAAACTACCGGTGCGGGCCCAGTTGATGATATCTTCGGCAGAGGTCAGCAAAAACCCCTTGTCCTGCAACTCTGCATTCAGCGCCTGCGTCACAACTTCCTTGTCAACGCCAGCGGTATTGCCCCCGGTCATCACTCCCATTCCAGAGCTCCCTTTTTCCACTCATAGGCAAAGCCGATGGTCAGAACCCCCAGAAACACCATCATCGACCAGAAACCGGTATCGCTCATATCCTTGAAACCAACGGCCCAGGGAAACAGAAAAGCGATTTCCAGATCAAAAATAATGAAAAGAATCGACACTAGGTAAAACCGAACGTCAAATTTCATGCGCGCGTCATCGAAGGCGTTGAAACCGCATTCATAGGCACTTACTTTTTCGGGGTCAGGATTGCGCACGGCAAGCACAACTGCTGCCAGAATAAGAACAATTCCTAGGCCGACCGCGACGACTAGAAACACCAAGATCGGGAGATATTCCCGCAACATCTCTTCCACGAGTGGCTCCTTTCCGAGCGCGCGGATTCTCGCGCGCCGTCAATTGGCATGTTGACTTGCGCATGTGTCTACTCGCCGCCCCCCCTATCGTCAACCGAACCAATGCGGATGAATCGGGCTTTCTACATGCGCCGAGCCCCTGCAGCATCACTTGACGCTATTTGGGCCGCTCCAGGTTGATTTCTTATTATTTCCATAAGGAAAGGTGCCGCGAGGTTTCGCGGCACCCGACAAATCACACATTCAAAATGCAGGTTAAGCTGGTGCTGATATCAGCTTTGCCAACGCGGCTTGCGCTTGTCAAAGAAGGCGCCGATGCCTTCAGGGGCTTCATCGCCCTCCCAACGCTCCACCAGGGCAGAAATGGTCATATCGATCACCGTATCATCCAGGCGCGGTCCCAGATCTCGCGCCAGTTTTTTCGCCGCAGCAACCGCCCCTGGCGCGCAGGACAGATAGGGCTCTACCTCAAACTCCACCGCAGCCGCCAGATCAGCCGCAGGGACCGCTTTGGCCAACAGCCCCAGATCGACAGCTTCCGCAGCGCCAAACAGACGTGCCGACATAAAGACCCGCCGCGCCCGCGCCTCGCCCATACGCGCAACCACATAGGGGCCGATGGTGGCGGGGATCAGGCCCAGCCGGGTTTCCGTCAGCCCCATTTTCAGATGATCCACTCCAATGGCCACATCACAGACTGATGCCATGCCGACGCCGCCACCAAAGGCATTGCCCTGAATCGCCCCGATGAGCGGCTTCGGCAGAGTATTCAGCAGCATCAGGGCCTCGGCCAGAATGCGCGCTTCGGCGGCGCGCGTTGCCGCATCGGCTTGCATCTGCTGCTGCATCCAGCCCAGATCACCGCCTGCGCAAAAACTCTTGCCCGCACCGGTCAAGACCACAACACGCACCCGGTCATCCGCCGCCAACTCGGCAGCGGCCGTCTTGATCTCCAGCAGCATCTCGCCAGACATCGCATTATGCTTTTCCGGCCGGTTCAGGGTCAGCTTTGCAACCCCGCGCGCATCCGTCTCCAACAATACCGTCTTGTACATCACTTTCCCTCTTCCTCGCTGGCCCCGCGCCGGGGCCTGCCCGGGCAGCCAGCCCTGTTCAGTCAGTTCCGCGCATCCTGCGCGCCAAAGTGGCAGCTTCGGCCAAAATCCCACGATCCAGCCCGGTTTCATATCCCAACGCCACCAGATGATCCTGCAGCGCTTCGGTGGCAACATTGCCAGCGGCGCCCGGCGCATAAGGACAACCACCCAGACCGCCAACTGCGGCATCGAACACCCGCACCCCCAGCGCCAGCGAAGCCTCGACATTGACCAAGGCGCGCCCCGCCGTGTCATGATAATGGCCCGCCAGTTGCGACACCGGCACCCGCGCCTTCACCGCCTCCAGCATCTTGCTGATGGCCTCTGGCGTTGCCTGGCCGATGGTATCGCCCAGCGAGACCTCATAACAGCCCATCTCATGTAGCTGCTGCGCCACCCGCGCCACCTGCTTTGGGGCCGTCGCGCCATCAAAGGGGCAATCCGTCACACAGGACACATAGCCCCGTACTGGCAGATTGATCGCCGCTGCCGCTGCCATGATCGGCTCAAACCGCTCCAGGCTTTCAGCAATGGTCGCATTGATATTTGCCCGCGAAAACCCTTCAGAGGCAGAGGCAAAGACTGCTATCTCATCTGCCCCTGCCGCCACCGCATCCCGGTAGCCGCGCATATTCGGGGTCAAAGCTGCATAAGAAACCCCGGCGATCCGGCCAATTCCGGCGAGGACCTCGGCGCTGCCCGCCATCTGCGGCACCCATTTAGGCGAGACAAAACTCGCCACCTCGATACGGCGAAACCCGGCCCGCGACAGGCAGTCGACCAAGGCAATCTTTTCCGCCACCGGAATGGCCCGCGTTTCGTTCTGCAGCCCGTCGCGCGGCCCCATCTCAAAGATCTCGACAGTCCGTTGCACGCTCCGCCCCTCCTTCATCTTACTCTAAATACCTAAACTCCGGACCGCGCCCCAGAGCGCGCGGCTCGCACCTGACGCGGCCTAGCTCTCTTCCAGGCGCACCAGCGCAGCACCAGCCTCAACCTGATCGCCCTCGGCAGCCAGAACCTCGGCTACCGTGCCGTCGCGGGCGGCCAACAGGGAATGTTCCATTTTCATCGCTTCCAGGATGGCCAGTCGGTCGCCCTCTTTGACCTCAGCCCCCGCCTTGGCGAATACCGCCTTGACCAAGCCCGGCATCGGCGCTTCCACCACATTGAGATCGCCGCCCGCCGTGGCGTCGCGCTCCAGCGGGTCGATGACCTCAAAGCGGAGCCCATAATCGGCATAGACGGTGATGACCGGCCCCGCCTGCGACAGGTTCGGCAGGCTATGCCCCCCCAGATCCCAGATACCGCCGCGGCGGTTGGCCACCAGCTCAACGCTGCCGCTGTCACTTTGCAGGGTCCAAACCTGCCGGTCCGGACCGGCAACCTCGACCATGGCCTCAATCAGCGCGCCATCCTGCGACAAGTGCACCGAGCGGTGCAGATCAGCCCAAAGCGAAAAGCCGCTGTCCCAGGAGGTGTTGATCAGCCCCAGCGCCTGCATGGCAGCGGCAACCTGATGATGAGGCTGCATCTCGGGCGCCGCAACCAGGCTCTCCAGATCGCGCGCGATCAACCCGGTATCGACCTCGCCTCTCGAAAATCCGGCGTGGCCGGCCAGCCCCCCCAGAAAGGCCAGGTTGGTCACGGTGCCGCCCACCTCGGTTTCGGCCAGGGCCTGCGACAGGCGCGACAGGGCAATGGCGCGGGTGGGGCCATGCACGATGACCTTGGCAATCATCGGATCATACCAAGGGCTGATGGTATCGCCTGCGCGTACCCCGCTGTCGGCGCGACAGCCTGCGGGAAATTGCAGATGTGTCAGGGTGCCGGTGGCTGGCAAAAACCCCTTTGGCACATCTTCAGCATAAAGCCGCGCCTCAAAGGCGTGGCCCGAAATCGCCAGATCCTCTTGCTGGGCTGGCAGGCTTTCGCCTGCAGCGACGCGCAGCTGCCATTCAACCAGATCCACACCGGTGATCAACTCTGATACCGGATGCTCCACCTGCAGTCGGGTGTTCATCTCCATGAACCAGAAGCCATCGGCGCGCAGACCATCGGAGCCATCAACGATGAATTCCACCGTGCCAGCCCCCTTGTAGCCAATGGCCTCGGCGGCGCGCACGCCGGCCGCGCCCATGGCGGCGCGCATCTCGTCGCTCATGCCCGGAGCCGGAGCCTCTTCGATCACCTTTTGGTGGCGACGCTGCAACGAGCAGTCTCGCTCAAACAGATGTACCGCGTGGGTGCCATCGCCAAAGACCTGGATTTCGATATGTCGGGGCTGCTGGATGTATTTTTCGATCAGGACATCCGCATTGCCAAAGGCGGTTGTCGCCTCGCCCCGGGCGCTGGCAAGCGCTTCGGCAAATTCACTGCCAGCCTCAACCAGGCGCATGCCCTTGCCACCGCCACCGGCTACGGCCTTGATCAATACCGGGTAGCCAATTTTATCGGCCTCGGCTTTCAGGAAGTCAGCCTGCTGATTGGCGCCGTGATAGCCAGGGACCACGGGCACACCGGCCGCCTCCATCAGGACCTTTGCGGCGTCTTTCAGCCCCATTTTGCGGATCGCATCCGCCGAGGGGCCAATAAAGGTAAGGCCAGCCGCCTCAACCGCCTCGACAAAATCGGGGTTCTCAGAGAGAAAGCCATAGCCAGGATGAATGGCCTTTGCCCCGGATTGTTTTGCCAGGGCAATGATCTCGTCGCCCAGCAGGTAACTGTCCGCCGGAGCAGAGCCATGGCCAATATGCAATGCCTCATCCGCAAGCGCCACATGTTTGGCGGCGCGGTCGGCATCGGAATAGAGCGCAATGGTTTTGACACCCAGCGCGCGGGCGGTTTCTATCACACGGCAGGCAATTTCACCGCGATTGGCAATCAGAATTTTATCGAACATGGGGATGGTCCTTTGTCTGCAACGTCGGACCGAGGGCTCTGCCCCCGGACCCCCGAGGTATTTTTGGCAAGATGAATGACAGGCATTTACATGCGGAAGACGCCAAAGCGGGTTTCATCGATTTCTGCATTGAGCGCGGCCTGCAGCGACAGGGCCAGCACCTCCCGGCTCTTGCGGGGGTCGATGATACCATCGTCCCAGAGCCGTGCTGCGGCATAGAGCGGGTGGCTTTGTTCTTCGAACATATCAATGGTGGGCTGCTTGAACTCGGCTTCGTCTGATGCTGACCAGCTGCCTCCCTGGCGCTCGATCGCGTCACGTTTCACCGTGGCCAGCACGCCTGCCGCCTGTTCACCGCCCATGACCGAGATGCGCGAGTTGGGCCAGGTCCAGAGGAAACGCGGCTGATAGGCCCGCCCCGCCATGCCGTAGTTGCCCGCGCCAAAGGAGCCGCCGACCAGCATGGTGATCTTGGGGACATTGGTTGAAGCCACTGCCGTCACCATCTTGGCACCGTGGCGAGCGATGCCTTCGTTTTCATATTTGCGGCCCACCATGAAGCCGGTGATGTTTTGTAAAAAGACCAGTGGGATTTTGCGCTGTGAGCAAAGTTCTACAAAATGCGCGCCTTTTTGGGCGGCTTCGGAGAACAATACGCCGTTGTTCGCGATGATCCCCACAGGGCAGCCTTTGACATGGGCAAAGCCGGTGACCAGGGTTTCGCCGTAGCGCGGCTTGAATTCATCAAAGCGCGAGCCGTCCACCAGACGCGCAATCACTTCGCGGATATCATAGGGGGTACGCAGATCACCGGGCACCACTCCGAGGATTTCTTCGGGATCATAGGCGGGCTCTTCGGGAGAGGCCCAGTTCACCGTCTGCGGTTTGATGATGTTGAGCGACTGCACCGCACGGCGCGCCAGAGCCAGGGCGTGGGCATCATCTTCTGCCAGATAATCGGCCACACCAGACAGGCGGGTGTGCACATCGCCCCCCCCCAGATCTTCGGCCGAGACAACCTCGCCCGTGGCGGCTTTGACCAGGGGCGGACCAGCCAGGAAAATCGTGCCCTGTTCCTTGACGATGATGGTGACATCGGACATCGCAGGTACATAGGCGCCCCCGGCCGTGCAAGAGCCCATGACAACGGCAATCTGCGGGATGCCCTTGGAGGACATGCGCGCTTGGTTGTAAAAGATCCGGCCAAAGTGGTCGCGATCTGGAAAGACCTCGTCCTGTTGCGGCAGATTGGCACCGCCACTATCCACCAGATAGATGCAGGGGAGGCGGTTCTCTTCTGCGATCTCTTGCGCGCGCAGGTGTTTTTTCACCGTCATCGGGTAGTAGGTACCGCCCTTTACCGTGGCATCATTGCAGACCACCATGACCTCTTGTCCGTGGACCCGGCCAATACCGGCGATTACCCCGGCTGCGGGGGCGGCACCGTCATACATATTGTGGGCGGCAGTGGCACCAATTTCCAGAAATGGCGAACCGGGATCCAGCAGATTTGCCACCCGGCGGCGCGGCAGCATCTTGCCCCGGCTTTCATGGCGGGCGCGAGATTTTTCGCCCCCCCCCAGGCGCGCGGCCTCGGCCACTGCAGAAATCTGCGCCAGCGCATCGAGATGCGCGGCCTGGTTTGCCTTGAAACCTTCGGAGGAAGGCATCGCCTTGGATTTGAGTTTCATGTGTGCGTCCTTCTCACCTGTTACGGTTTGATTGGTGGCGTTCAACCACGCGGAGTTTGAACCATTTCAAAAGCGCCGTTTGATAAGCGCAGAGTTCGGTGGCGTTCAGGTCTGCAACCTGGGTCGTGGAGCAATCCGCCTGCGGTGTCGCCTGTGGCAACAGATCGGCAAACGCAGAAGGGGCTTCAGCCTGCTCGGAGGCCTCAGGATAGGTCCTTCCAATACGAGCGCTGTCCTGTTCCAGCCAGGAGGTCACCTCAGCGAGACAATCTCCCTGAGACTGCATCTCCCGACTCATGTTGCAAAGTTCTCTCGCTGTAGAGACACAAAGCTGGAGCATTGGAGGTTGCAGAGGAACATCGAGGATACGACTGCTGCAGGCCACGAGATACCCCTGAGTATCAAAACCCGGGCTTGGGTGCCTGTCCGCCGCAGCCAAGATGGGGGCCAAAACCAGTGCTAGGGTGGCAACACAGGATTGATTGTTTCTCATGCCCTTACCTCGCCAGCAGCCCTTGCTTTGAGTTCCTTGCGGATCACCTTACCGGTCACGGTCATCGGCAGGGCGTCCAGAAAGGCGATTTCGCGGGGGTAGGAATACTGGGCAAGGCGCGCCTTGACGTAGTCCTGCAGCTCTTTTTCGGTGGCTTCAGCGCCGTCTTTCAACACCACATAGGCCTTGACGATCTCTGTGCGCATCGGGTCAGGCTTGCCGACGACGCCCACGGTAGCGACGCTGGGGTGGGTCATCAGGCAGTCTTCGATCTCGGCCGGGCCGATGCGATAACCAGAGGAGGTGATCACGTCGTCCTCACGACCAACAAAGCGCAGGAAGTCGTCTTCCCAAATGCCGCGGTCGCCGGTGACCAGCCAGTCACCGCAGAATTTGGCGGCGGTTTCGGCGGGGCGGTTCCAGTATTCCAGCATCATCGAAGCAGACCCGCGCCGTACCGCGACATCTCCCTCTTCGGAGGTGGGATGGCCATCGCCGTCGAGAACGGCCAGTTCATGGCCCGGCACTGGCTTGCCAATGCAACCGGGGCGCGGCGCATAGTCCACACCGCAGGATGAGGCCACCATATTGCATTCGGTCTGACCGTAGAATTCATTGATGGTCAGACCGAAATGCGCCTGGCCCCAGGCGAGCATCTCTGCGCCCAGGGGCTCTCCACCACTGGCAACAGAGCGCAGACCGTCGAGCCCCTGCCCCGCCGCTTTCAGCATGCGCAACGCTGTGGGGGGAAAGAAAACATTGCGTATATCGCCGCGCCGCACCAGATCAGCGCAGGCCTCGGGGCTGAACTTATCCAGCCGCGCCGCCACCACCGGCACGCCCAGCGCCAGCCCCGGCATCAAGACATCAAACAGGCCGCCAATCCAGGCCCAATCTGCCGGGGTCCACAGGCAGTCTCCGGGATGGCCCAGATGATCATGGCTGACAGACACACCGGGCAAATGGCCGGTCAGCACCCGATGACCATGCAGCGCCCCCTTGGGGCTTCCCGTGGTACCCGAGGTATAGATCAGCACCGCTGGCGTTTCTGGCCTCGTCGCGGCAAAGGCAACCGGGTCACCGGATCGCCCGGCCTGGTCCACCAGCACCGCCTCGGCCAGATCCCCCAAGAGTTCTGCCCCGTCGGCATCGGTCAGGACAAAGGCGACGCCAGCGTCCCCGGAACGCGACGCCAGCGCATCGCGTTTGAACAGCTTGAACAATGGGACTGAAACCGCCCCCAGCTTCCAGATTGCCAGATGCGCGGCGGCACACCAAGGCGACTGGCTAAGCAAGACGCCAACCCGGTCACCCGCCTGGATGCGCGGCTGCATATAACGCGCCAAGCCGTCAACCATTTCGGCCAATTGCCCATGGCTGATGTCCCGGCGCTCTGGCCCTGTCAGATCAATGATCGCCAGCGCCGCTGGCGCATGCGCCATGGCCTGGGCCGCCATATTCAGCTCTGCAGGCAGAGACCAAGACCCGTCTGAGGTTAAACCCGGATATTTTCTCATCAGCAGCCACTCTCAAATTGCATAGCAGGTATGCAGGATTTTCCTGCAAACCCAAGGGGAAAGCGAGCTCTCCCTTGATCCAGATCAGAGTATTCATCTGGGCAAGGGCGCAAAGAGGAGGCGCAAATACAAGAAAAGGGATTCCCCCCATGAAACGCTCTGCTTCCATTCTCGCCCTGGCAACCGCCTGCACTGTTGTGGCTGCCCCGGCTTTTGCCCAGTCTCAAGGCGACTGGACCTTTGGTGTCGGTGTCATCAACGTCAACCCCAAGTCGGATAACGGCACCCTGGCCGGTGGTGCGACCACAATGTCCGACGACACCCAGCTCTCTTTGACCGCAGAGTACTTCATCCGCGACAACCTTGGCATCGAGTTGCTGGCGGCAAGCCCCTTTGAGCACGACATCAATATCGGTGGTGCCCTTGCAGGGACATCCAAGCAGCTTCCACCCACCCTGTCGATCAACTACCACTTCCCCACCAATGGCAAAATCAAACCCTTCATCGGGGCCGGGATCAACTACACCACCTTCTTTGAAGAACAGTCTTCCCTTGGTGTGCTGGAACTTGAAGACAGCTGGGGCTTTGCGATCCAGGCAGGGGCTGACTGGCAGGTTTCGGACAAGGGCGCGCTGCGTCTGAATGTACGCTACATGGACATCGAATCCGACGCCTACCTGAACGGCGCCTCTATCGGCACAGCCGAAATTGACCCGGTCACCATTGGTGTCAGCTACGTTCACAGGTTCTGATCCCTTGATCTAACATCAACTGGCGGGCCCGCAGGGGCCTGCCAAACGCCGCAATCCCCCCGGCTGGCCTCCCTCGGACAGCTGGGGGTTTGTTGGTTTACATGGTGCTCATCAGCTCACGGCCGATCAGCATCCGGCGGATCTCCGAGGTGCCCGCGCCAATTTCCATCAGTTTTGCATCGCGGAAGATCCGACCTACGGGGTTATCGGACAGATAGCCTGCCCCGCCCAGCGCCTGCACCGCTTGGTGCGCTTGGGTCATTGCCTGTTCAGAGGCAAACAGGCAGCAGGCAGCCGCATCCTGGCGGGTCACGGTGCCCTTGTCGCAGGCCTTTGCCACCTCATAAACATATGAGCGTGCTGCGTTCATTGCCGTATACATATCGGCAATCTTGCCCTGCATCAGCTGGAAGTTCCCGATCGGTTGGCCAAACTGCTTGCGCTCTTTCAGGTAGGGCATCATCTCGTCCATACAGGCGGCCATGATCCCGGTGCCGATGCCGGCCAGCACAACGCGTTCGTAATCCAGCCCGGACATCAAGACCTTGACGCCCTTGCCCTCTTCGCCCAGCACGTTTTCAAACGGCACTTCGCAATCATCAAAGATCAGCTCGGCCGTGTTGGATCCGCGCATACCCAGCTTGTCGAAATGCGGCGAGGTCGAAAAACCTGTCATGCTCTTCTCGACGATAAAGGCGGTGATGCCCTTGGAGCCAGCATCAGGATCGGTCTTGGCATAGACCACCAGTGTATCGGCATCCGGGCCATTGGTGATCCAGTATTTATTGCCGTTCAGGCGGTAGTGATCGTTCCGCTTTTCCGCCCGCAGCGACATCGACACCACATCCGACCCGGCGCCCGCTTCGGACATGGCAAGGGCCCCGACATGTTGACCGGACACCAGACCGGGCAGATATTTTTTCTTTTGCTCATCGCTGCCGTTCAGCTTGATCTGATTGACGCAAAGATTTGAATGCGCGCCATAAGACAACGAGACCGAGGCGCTGGCCCGCGCCACTTCCTCAACCGCGACCGTGTGGGCCAGATACGACATGCCCGCACCGCCGAACTCTTCCGGCACAGTGATGCCCAGCAGGCCAAGCTCGCCCATCTCCCCCCAGAGTTCGGCTGGGAATTCATTTTTCTGGTCGATGTCTTGCGCCATGGGTTTGACGCGATCCTGCGCCCAACGATGCACCATGTCGCGCAGCGCATTTACCTCATCTCCAAGATCGAATTGCATGCTCGCATTGAACATTTCCCGCTCCCTTTCCCACAGTCATAGCCAACTTATCTGAACACTTGTTCATTTCATAGAGTGCAACCTTGATTCGGGTCAATCCCTGCCCTGTGATAGCGACTGCCCGCCAAATCGTCGAAACTGGGATTATCAAGTAAAACCAAGGATTAGATCGGAAAGTCAAAAAAGCACGGGGGTACAAAAAAGGGGACGCCAAACTGGCCCCCCCCCCGCTGCAATACTGTTTCACTCTGGCAAAACTGCTGCCGTCCTAGCCGCCCTGGCGCCCGCAGAGCTGCGCCTCAGACTGGAAGACTGTTCCCACTTCTTCCCGAATGATCCGCGCAATTTGGGCGCAGTCTTCCAAGCTAAAGGTCAGGGGCACCCGCATATCGACAATCCCGGCCAGGATGCGGTCGCTTTTAGGCAGGCTCTGCGCCTCAACATAGCGCCAGCTGTCATAGCGCGAGGTAAAGGCCACTGGTTCCGGGGTGCCAAACCACTTCAGCTCCACCCCCCGCGCGCCACAACGGGCGATCACCTCTTGCAGCGCTTCATCGCGCCAATCAAGCAGAAGGAACTGGATCGACGACCCGACATAGCTTTCGGCCTCGGGGCGTTCGACAATGGTCAGGCCGGGGGTCTCGCGCAGCCCGGATTCAATAACACGGTAGCGTTCATTCCAACGTGCCACCTGCGCGTCAAGATCGTACAGTTGGGGGCGTAAAATAGCGGCCCGCAGATTATCCATGCGGCCGGAAATATTCGGGGTCTCGTATTTCACCTGTTCAAATGCCTCGGGCGGGGGCGCTGCCAGATGGCGTTCATACAGCATGTAGGACCCCGACAGCATGATCGCACGGGCGGCGATTTCGGTATCATCGGTGACGAGCAGGCCACCTTCACCGGAATTTACATGCTTATAGGTCTGACAAGAATAGCAGCCCACCGCGCCCTGTCGGCCCGAGGCCTGCCCCTTCCAGGCCGCCCCCATGGTATGGGCGCAGTCCTCGATCACGATGATGCCAGCGTTATCACAAATCTGCATCAGGCGATCCATATCACACAGATGCCCGCGCATATGGCTCAGCATCAGGACGCGCGCCTGATCTGCCTTGGCCGCCAGATCATCCAGATCAATGGTCAGATCCTCGCTGACGCCAACAAAGACCGGAGAAGCGCCCACCGCAGCAATCGCCCCCGGCACGGGCGCCAGGGTAAAGGCATTGGTCAGCACCCAGTCGCCATGCTGCACCCCGACGGCGCGCAGCGCGGTGGCCAGCGCATAACCGCCCGAAGCCACCGCCAGGCAATATTTGGCACCGATCTGGGCCGCGAACTCCTGCTCCAGCAGGGCCGTCTCGCCATGTTCCCCCTCGGTGACGTTATAGCGATGCAGGCGCCCATGGCGCAGAACCTGCAGTGCGGCCTCGATCGCCGCCTCAGAGAGTGCTTCTTGCTGGGTGAAGCTGCCAGTAAATTTCTCGCTCATAAGGGGTTTGTGAGCCGCACTTTCGCGGCGGTCAAGGGGGAACAAACCCCTGGCAAGCCCCCAAACCCTTGGCAAGCCCCCCCTGGCGTGCCACCGCCAAGCCGCCAGCCCCTAGCCAATCAGCCGGGCGACCATCTCGGGCAGGTCTTCGTAGCGCTGCAACAAGGCCTCAGGCTTGAGCGCCGCCATATCACCACCCGCCGGACCAAAGGTTACCAGCACCGACGGCACCCCGGCATTGGCCGCCGTGTTGCGGTCAGTATCACTGTCGCCGATCAGAATGGTTTTAGCCGGATCCCCGCCAGCCCGCCGCGCGGCCTCGAACAGGGGCTCGGGGTCAGGTTTGCGTACCGGCAGGGTATCCGCACCCACCAAAGAGGCAAAAGCCGCCCGCACCCCCAAAGAGCGCATCAGCTGTTCGGCCAGGGCCTCTGGCTTGTTGGTGCAGATGCCAACGCCATAACCCGCCAGTTTCAGGGCCTCCACCGCCTCCATCGCGCCGGGATACAGGAAAGTGTGGTGATCTATGGCGTCGCGGTAGGCCGTCAGCAGGACCGGGTAGTAATCTTCGACCTTCGCCGCATCATAGACGCCTGCCCGTTTCATCCCTGCCGTCAGCATCATCTTGCCACCGCGCAGGGCCGTGGCCGCATCCTGCGGCTGGGTCAGCACATCCCCAAGCCCCATCTGGCGAAAACAGGAATTTGCCGCCGCCAAAAGATCACCCGAAGTATCCGCCAGTGTTCCATCCAGATCAAAGATAACTGTTCGCATTTTGCCCCCACTCGGCGTTTTTTTGCTGGCCTTTATTGCAAGTCGCAACCATCTTTGATGGCTCTTTAGCTTGCACCCTTGCTGTTAGCCGATAGAACGGGGGCAATAAAGTCAAAGAGAAAACTGATTATGAGCATAGCCCTTGTCGTGCTTGCCGCTGGCAAAGGCACACGCATGAATTCGGATCTCCCCAAGGTTCTACACCCCATTGCTCAGGCGTCAATGCTAGAGCACGCGCTGGCTGCAGGCCGCGCCCTGGATCCAGAACGGGTGATCGTTGTCGCTGGTCACGGTGCCGAGGCGGTGCAGGCCACCGTTGCCGACATCGATGAAAGCGCCGAGGTGGTCTTGCAGCAGGAACAGCTTGGCACCGCCCATGCGGTAGATCAGGCCCGCGCCGCCCTAAAGGGGTTCAGCGGCGATGTTGTGGTGCTATACGGCGATACGCCCTTTGTCAGCCCCGAAACCCTGGAACGCATGATTGCCGCCCGCGCCAGCGCCGATCTGGTGGTGCTGGGCTTTCAGGCTGCGGACCCAGCCCGCTATGGCCGATTGGTGATGCAGGGTGACAGCCTGGAGCGCATTGTCGAATACAAAGACGCCTCTGAGGCAGAGCGCGCCTTGAACTTCTGTAACTCGGGCCTAATGACCTGTAACGCAGGGCTGATGTTTGACCTGATCGCCCAGATCGGCAATGACAATGCTTCGGGGGAATACTACCTCACCGATCTGGTAGAGGGCGCGCGCAAATCGGGCCGCAGCGTCACTGCTGTTGCCTGTGATGAAAGCGAAACCCTTGGCGTGAATTCACGCAGCGATCTGGCTGCTGCCGATGCGGTATTTCAGGCGAAAGCGCGGGCAGAGTTGATGGATCTGGGCGTCACCCTGATGGCACCGGATACCGTCTATCTGGCCTTTGATACCGTGATTGGCCGCGACACGGTGATCGAACCCAATGTGGTCTTTGGCCCCGGCGTCACGATCGAAAGCGGTGCGCTGATCCGTGCCTTTTCCCATCTAGAAGGCTGCCATGTCAGCCGCGGCGCCAAGGTCGGCCCCTATGCCCGCCTGCGCCCCGGTGCGGAACTGGCTGAAGACACCCATATCGGCAACTTTGTCGAAATCAAGAACGCTGAAATCGCCGAAGGTGCCAAGGTCAACCACTTGAGCTATATCGGCGATGCCTCGATCGGCAAGGACACCAACATTGGGGCCGGCACCATCACCTGCAACTATGACGGGGTGATGAAACACCGCACCAAGATTGGCGCGCGCAGCTTCATTGGCTCTAACACCTTGCTGGTGGCCCCCGTGACACTGGGTCATGAAACCATGACGGCCTCGGGCACCGTGGTCACAAAGGATGTCGAAGACGGCGCGCTGGCCATTTCCCGTACTCGGCAAGAAAACAAACCTGGCTACGCCGAGAAGCTGATGGACATGCTGCGCGCCAAAAAGACCCGTCTGAAAAAAGGATCCGAATAATGTGTGGCATCGTAGGCGTCCTTGGCAAACATGAAGCCGCGCCCATTCTGGTAGAGGCGCTCAAGCGGCTGGAATATCGTGGCTACGACAGTGCCGGCATTGCAACCGTCAATAACGGAGTTCTGGCGCGACGGCGTGCGCTGGGGAAACTGGTCAACCTGAGCGACCAGCTGGTGCATGAACCGCTGCCCGGAAAATCCGGTATCGGCCATACCCGCTGGGCCACCCATGGGGTGCCTTCGGTGGGCAATGCCCACCCGCATCGTGCAGGCGCGGTTGCTGTTGTGCACAATGGCATCATCGAAAACTACCGCGATTTGCGCGCCGAACTGGCCAGCTGCGGTATCGAGTTTCAGACCGAAACCGACACCGAAACCGTTGCCCTGCTGACCCAGCACCACCTGGCCCAGGGGCTGTCGCCCATCGCGGCGGCCAACAAAACCCTGGACCGGCTGGAGGGGGCCTTTGCCCTCGCCTTTCTTTTCGAAGGCGAAGACGATCTGATGATTGCCGCGCGCAAGGGATCTCCGCTGGCGGTGGGGCATGGCGATGGCGAAATGTTCGTCGGCAGCGATGCCATCGCTCTGGCGCCGCTCACCCATCGCGTCACCTATCTGGAGGAAGGCGACCGGGTCTATCTGACCCGCACCAGCCTGGAAATCCGCGACGCCCAGGGCGCGCTGGCCAACCGAGCGATGAAGACCATCCAGATCGATGTGGCGCAGGTCGACAAGGCCGGCCACAAACACTTCATGGCGAAAGAGATCGCCGAACAGCCCACCGTCATCGCAGAGGCCATCCGCCACTATCTGCCTGTCGGCGAAGATGCGGTGCATCTGCCGGGTGATGGCATCGATTTCTCGCAGATCGAACGGTTGACGCTGGTGGCCTGCGGCACCGCCTTTTATGCCTGCCTGACCGCCAAATACTGGTTTGAGCAGATCGCCCGTATTCCGGTGGAAGTCGATATCGCCTCTGAGTTCCGCTACCGCGAGCCGCCCATCCCCGGCAAGACAGCGGCGCTGTTTGTCTCACAATCCGGCGAAACCGCTGATACCCTGGCGGCCCTGCGCTACTGCGTCGGCAAGGCGGATAAGATCCTGTCGGTGGTCAATGTCCCCGAAAGCTCTATCGCGCGCGAAAGCGACCTGGCCCTGCCCATTCACGCAGGTGTTGAGATCGGCGTAGCATCGACCAAGGCCTTTACCTGCCAGCTGAGCGTTTTGCTGATGCTGGCACTCAAGGCGGCAACGGATCGCGGCGAAATCTCGGCTGAGGATCTGCAGGTGCATATCTCGGCCCTGCGCGGTCTGCCCAATGTGCTTGCCGCTGGGCTGGAACAGAACGACACCATCCGCCAAGCAGCGCAAAAGCTGAGCGAAGCCCGCGACGTGTTGTTCCTGGGCCGTGGCTTGATGTTCCCGCTGGCGCTGGAAGGCGCACTGAAACTCAAGGAAATCAGCTACATACACGCCGAAGCCTATGCATCCGGAGAGTTGAAGCACGGCCCCATTGCCCTGATTGACAAACAGATGCCCGTGGTGGTGCTGGCCCCACGGGACGCTCTTTTTGATAAATCCGTTTCCAATATGCAAGAGGTCATGGCACGCAAGGGCAAGGTGTTGTTGATCTCGGATGCGGCGGGCCTTAAGGAGGGGGGAGACGGCACCTGGCAAACCATCCAGATGCCACAGGTGCATGACAGCCTGACACCTATTCTCTATGCGCTGCCGGCCCAGATGCTGGCCTATCACACCGCGGTTGCCAAAGGCACCGATGTGGATCAGCCGCGCAATCTCGCAAAATCCGTCACGGTGGAGTAACCTGATGATCCTTGAAGATGCCCTGGCCGAATTGAACGCCGCAAATGAACCCGGCCGCGCCGAACAGATGGTGAGCTATCACAAGCAAAAGCGCATCGTTCTGGGCATCCCCAACACCGCGATCAACGATATCACCAAGGCCTGGCGCCAGGCCTTGAACCTGCAAGAGCGTGTCACCCTGGCGGATGAACTGTGGAAAAGCGACGTCTTTGAGGCCCGCCTGGCCGCAGCGAAACTGCTAACCCAAGCCCGCATCAAAGACGATGCCGCGGTCTGGGATCTGCTGCAAAGCTGGCTGCCGGATTTCGACAGCTGGGCGATTGCCGATCACGCCGCCATGGCCATGCAGAAACGGCTTACCGCCGATCCAACGCGCCTTGACGAGGTCGAAGCCTGGACAACAAGCGACAATATGTGGACCCGGCGCGCCGCCCTTGTTGCCTGTCTGCCCTGGGCCAAGCTGAACAACCTCAAACCCGAAGATCAGGCGCGGCGCGACCGCATCCTGGGCTGGGCCGCCTCCTATGTGCCGGATCGCAACTGGTTCCTGCAAAAGGCCATCGCCTGGTGGGTCCGCGACCTGAGCAAACATGACGCTGCCGCCAGCCGGGAGTTTCTGATTGCCAATGGCGCAGCTATGAAGCCCTTTGCCCGCAAGGAAGCGGCGAAATACCTGAAAGAACCAATCATCTATCCCAACCTGCCCCAACCCGAGCCTGCACAGGATCAAGTGGATCAGGAAGCGCCAGATCAAGTGAGAGCTGACAAAGCAGATAGCTAAAAGCTAGGCCAGCCCCGCCTTGGGGCGTGCCTGCAGGCCGGTCTTCGCCAGAAGATCAGCCTGCGGGGGGGAGGACCTGGACCTCAACCAGCTCGCTCAAGGGGGCGCCAAGGGCGCGCATGGCACCTATTGATAGGCGCCCACCGCCGGAACTGCCCGCCGCTGCAGGTTTCAGCGTCACCGCCACTTCTTTGCCATTGGCACTGCGCAGACGCGCGGTCTGCGGCGTGGTCACCAGGTCAGTCTGCATCCACATGCCAGGGATCGCCGGATCCCCCAGCGAGGCCACCGTGCTGGCGCGTCCCTGAAAGGCATCCGCCGGGGCGGTTGAGGGCACAGCAACCAGGCTATCCGTCAGATCCGCCGGGGCCAGGGCGTCCTCGGTTGAAATCGCCGAGAGCGGCGCGCCGGGATCTGCAACTGCCGTTTGGCCAGCCCCCTGGGCTGCGTCGGGCCGCGCCCCACCAAGAATATCGGAATTCCACTGCAAGGTATTGCAAGCAGTCAGCAAAACGGCGGGCGCAAAGGCAAGGATCAGCTTTTTCATACCGCTAGCCTAGCCCTGGCACAGCGCCATGACCAGCACCAAAACGCAGTCTCTTCTTGCCCTGGGCAAGACTGCGCCTTAGCTATAGGGCATGAATGCTCCATTGATTGATCCCTTCGCCCGCACCATCACCTATCTGCGCGTCTCGGTCACCGACCGTTGTGATTTCCGCTGCGTCTATTGCATGTCGGAAAATATGACCTTTCTGCCCAAGAAAGAACTGCTGACCCTGGAAGAACTGGATCGACTATGCTCCACCTTTGTCAAATTGGGGGTGCGAAAACTGCGCATCACCGGCGGAGAGCCCCTGGTGCGGCGCGGCATTATGACCTTCTTTCAGTCCATGTCCCGGCATCTGGACAGCGGTGCCCTGCAAGAGCTGACCCTGACCACCAATGGATCGCAGCTGGAAAAATACGCCAAAGATCTGTTTGCCGCCGGGGTGCGCCGGGTGAATATCTCGCTTGATACCCTGGATGAAGAAAAATTCGCCCGCGTCACCCGCTGGGGCCGCCTGCCCCAGGTGCTGCGCGGCATTGATGCGGCGCAAAAGGCGGGGCTGCGGGTAAAGATCAACGCCGTCGCCCTAAAGGGGTTCAACGAGGCAGAGCTGCCGGACATCACCCGCTGGTGCGCCAGCCGCGACATCGACCTGACCTGGATCGAGGTGATGCCCATGGGCGAAGACATCGGCGATGCCAATCGCATCGGCCAGTTCTGGTCCCTGAAAGAGCTGCGCGCGGAATATGAAAAACACTATACCGTCAGTGATCTGGCGGAACGCTCTGGCGGCCCGGCGCGCTATGTGCGCCTGGAAGAAAGCGGCCAGAAGATCGGCTTTATCACCCCGCTCAGCCATAACTTCTGCGAAAGCTGCAACCGGGTGCGCATCACCTGCACTGGCGAAATCTATACCTGCCTCGGCCAGGAAGGATCGGCTGATCTGCGCAGCCCACTACGGGCCAGCCCCGAGGGCTCTGACCTGCTGGAAAATGCCATTCGTGCCGCCATTGGCGACAAACCAAAAGGCCATGATTTTGACTATTCCCGGCAAGAAGTCGGCGGCACCATGTCCCGCCACATGAGCCATACCGGCGGTTAAGCGAAGACCATGTCAAAACCTGCAAAAACAGCACCGCCAACGCTGCTGTTTCACAGTTATCGTGCCCTGACCGCGATGCTCTTGCCCTTTGTTTATCGCAAAGTTGCCGCAAAACTGGACGCCGAAGGCATTCCCAAACTGCGCCAGCGAGAACGACTTGGCCGGGCCAGCCAGCCCCGCCCTGATCTTGCACCGGGCGCCGCGCTGATCTGGTTTCACGGGGCCTCTGTTGGCGAAAGCCAGGCGGCGCTGACCCTCATCAACCGCCTGCGCCCGCAGCTGCCCGAGGCACGTTTTTTGCTGACCTCCGGCACGGCGACATCTGCGGTGATGGCAGCCAAACGTCTGCCCGAGGGCTGCCAGCACCAGTTTGCACCGCTGGACAGCGCCAGGGCAGTACGGCGGTTTCTGGACCATTGGCGCCCCGACGCCGGGATCTTTGTCGAAAGTGAGCTGTGGCCAGTCACCCTGGCAAGCGCCAAGGCGCGTGGTATCCGGCTGGCGCTGGTCAATGCCCGCCTGTCTGCGCGCTCGGTTGTCGGCTGGCGCAAGAAGCTGCCAACGGCGCGTTTCATCCTCGGGCTGTTTGATCTGCTGCTGGCACAGAACCCTGCGGTGGCGCAGGATTTGGTCTCCCTTGGCGGCAATGCGGACCGGGTATTTCCCAGTGGCAATCTCAAAGCCGCTGCTGCTGCGCTGCCGCAAGACACCGCCCTCGTGGCCGAAATGCGCGCCGCGCTAGCTGGACGTCCGGTCTGGATTGCCAGCTCAACCCACAAAGGCGAAGAAGAGATCATCCTGGCCGCCCATCGTGTCCTGCTGCGCGATCACCCGGATCTTTGCCTGCTTCTGGCACCGCGTCATCCGGCACGCGCCGCCGAGGTCAGCGACAAGATCACCAAGGCTGGCCTGACCTTTGCACAACGCAGCAGCGGTGCCCCCCTGGCCCGCGAAACCCAGGTCTATCTGGCCGACACATTGGGAGAGCTGGGCAGTTGGTACGCGCTGAGCGAGATTGTCTTTCTTGGGGGATCATTGCTGCCGATTGGCGGCCATAACCCCTTTGAGGTGGCCCAGGCCAAAGCCGCGGTGCTGACCGGCCCGGGCTATAGCAATTTCAGCGAGACCTTTCCGCCGCTGATCGCCGTCGGCGGCGCAGTCGAGGTGGCGAATGCCGACAGTTTGGCTATAGCAGTGGATCATTGGCTTACTCAGCCAGAGGCGCTGCACGCCGCCCGCGACGCCGCAGGCGACTATCTTGCAGCGCAATCCGGCCAACTGGATCAGGTGGTCACCCGGCTGATCGCCGGCCTCAACCTAGGAGACCCGGCGTGAATGAGCTTTATGTCACCAACTTCAACAAGAACTTCACCGGGGTCTCGGCCACTGCCGCCAATGTTCTGCGCCAGCAGATGGCGTTGCATGAGGTGCGGCTCATCGGGCGTGCCTTGCCCGCCTGCCCGGCGCCGATGTCGCTCCAGACCGCGCGCCGCCTAGCGGCAAAGCCGCCGCAGAACTACCCCTTTTCCATCTGGCATGTACGTCGCAATACCGAAATGCGCGCCGCCATCTGGAGCCGCGATATCCTGCGGCTGCCAATCCGCATTGTCTTTACCTCGGCTGCACAGCGCCGCCATTCAGTGCTGCCGCGCTGGCTGATTTCGCGCATGGATGCAGTTGTCGCCACCACCGAAAAGGCTGCGGATTTTGTGCCCCATGTGCGCGCCGTGGTACCGCACGGGGTTGATACAGATCTCTACTGCCCCGCCGAAAATCGCGCCACGGCCTGGCAGGCACTTGGCTATGGCGGTACGCTGGGGCTTGCTAGTATTGGCCGAATCCGACCGGAAAAAGGCACCGATCTCTTTGTCGAGGCGATGCTGCAGTTGCTGCCCGACCTACCTGGCGCAACCGCCCTGGTTCTGGGCCGCGCGGCACCCGAACATCAGCGATTTTTGCAGGGGCTTCAGGCCCGTATCAAGGCAGCTGGCTTAAGCGATCGCATTCTGTTTCCGGGCGAGGTTGCCCCACAGGACCTGCCGCAGATCATGCGCGCCCTGTCCCTTGTGGTGCAGCTGCCGCGCTATGAGGGCTATGGCATGGTGCCGCTGGAAGGCATGGCCAGTGGTGTGCCCTTCATCGGTTCACAAGCAGGCTATTACAGCGCCTTTTCCGCCCAGGGGACCACCGGCCAGATTGTCCCGCTAGAGGCCGCCGCCGCCGCCGCAGAGGCCGCCCTGGCGCTGTTGTCAAACCCGGACCGCCACCAGACCATGTGCGCCCGCGCCCGTGACGTTGCGACCGAGAGCTTTAGCGCCGCCCGCGAGGCCGAAGGCATCGAAACAGTCTACCAAGAGCTGTGGAACAAGGGCTAAGCCCTTGTTCAAGCCGAGATATACGCCCAGCGGCACAGCCTGACAGACAAAAGGCCCGGCACGCGCCAGGCCTTTTGCTCACGTGTAACCGCTTGGGTTGACTGCGGGATCAGGCCGCAGGCATGCGCTGTTCGACAATTTCCGCCCACCAGCTGCAGCCGGCCGGGATGGCCTCGTCGTTGAAGTTATATTCCGGATGGTGCACATCGGCACTGTCGCCATTGCCAACCAGAATATAGGCACCGGGGCGCTCTTCCAACAGGAAGGCAAAGTCTTCGCCGCCCATCACCAGCGGCGCGTCATCGCAGCCTCCGGAAATACCGCTGGCCACCTTGGCCGCGAATTCAGTCTGCTCTTCGTGATTCACCATCACCGGGTAGCCGCGATGATAGGTCACTTCTGCGCTGCCACCAAAAGTCGCCGCAACACCGGCGCAGATTTCCTTGATCCGCTTTTCGGCGAGATCGCGCATTTCTGTCGACATGGTACGCACGGTGCCTTTGATCTGAACCCGCTGCGGGATCACGTTGAACGCCTTGGAAGAGGTTTCGAACGAGGTCACCGACACAACAACCCGGTCCACCGGGTCCGCATTGCGCGATGCGATGGTCTGTAATGCCAGAACCGCCTGCGCAGACATCACGGTGGTGTCGATGGTCTCATGCGGTTTTGCCGCATGGCCGCCGCGCCCCTCAAAGGTAATGTCAAACTGGTCGGTCGCGGCAAAAAAGGCACCGGAACGGATTGCAAAGCTGCCAATCGGTTGCCCAGGCCAGTTGTGCATGCCGTAGACTTCCTGAATGCCCCAGCGTTCCATCATGCCATCGTCGCACATTTCTTTGCCGCCGCCGCCGCCTTCTTCGGCGGGCTGAAAGATCAGAACCACGGTGCCGTCAAAATTGCGGGTCTCGGACAGGTATTTCGCTGCACCCAACAGCATGGCGGTATGGCCGTCATGGCCGCAGGCATGCATCGCATCAGGGGTCTTAGAGGCATAGTCCAGCCCGGTTGCCTCGTGGATGGGCAGCGCGTCCATATCGGCGCGCAGGCCGATGACCTTGCCCGAGGTATCCGTCTTGCCCTTGATCACGCCAACAACCCCGGTGCGACCAATGCCGGTGGTGATTTCATCACAGCCAAAGCCCTTGAGCTTATCCGCCACCAGCGCAGAGGTACGGTGGGTTTCAAACAGGATCTCAGGGTTTTCGTGAATGTCACGGCGCCATTCGGTGATTTCTTTTTGCAATTCGGCAAAGCGGTTTTTGACCGGCATGGAAGCTCTCCTTTGGAAGTAACACCCCCGGCACCTTGTCCGAGGGAGGCTATTGAATCGTGGTCTCTGTCGGGCGCAGATTGCCTGTCAGGCGACAGGCATGCGTTGTTCGATAATTTCGGCAAACCAGCTGATACCGGCTGGGATCGCCGCATCGTTGAAATCATATTCCGGGTGGTGCAGCCCCGCAGAGGGGCCGTTGCCCAGCCGGATCATCGCGCCGGGGCGTTCCTGCAGCATAAAGGAAAAATCCTCTCCGCCCATGGCCAATGGCACCTCTTCACAGGCGCCCACCCCCGAGACAGTTTCTGCCGCCACGCGGGCCAGATCTGCCGCCGCCGCATCATTGATGGTAACCGGTACGCCAAGGTGAAAGGACAGGTCTGCCGATCCGCCAAAGCTCTGGGTAATGCCATTAACGATGGACTGCAGCCGCTCTGGGATCAGGGCGCGCACCTGCGGCGAATGGGTGCGAATGGTGCCCCGCACCTCGGCCCGATCCGGGATCACGTTAAACGCCTTGGAAGAGGTCTCAGCCGAGGTGATCGACAGCACGCCCTGCAAGACCGGGTCGACATTGCGCGACATCACCGTTTGCAGTGCACAGATGATATGCGCCATCATCACCGTGGTATCGACGGTTTCATGTGGTTTGGCAGCATGGCCACCGCGCCCCTGCAGCTGCAGGGTGAATTCATCCACCGAGGCCAGGATCGGGCCGGGACGAATGGCAAATTTGCCCAGCTCCAGCCCCGGCGCATTATGAATGGCATAGACTTCATCAATGCCAAAACGGTCCATCAGACCATCCTTGCACATGGCTTCGGCGCCATTGCCGCCCTCTTCGGCGGGCTGAAAAATCACCACGGCAGTGCCATCAAAATTGCGGGTCTCGGCCAAGTATTTGGCAGCGCCCAGCAGCATCGCCGTGTGACCATCATGACCACAGGCATGCATGGCCCCATCAATCTTTGAAGCATGCGGCAGCCCGGTTTGTTCCTGCATGGGCAGGGCGTCCATATCGGCGCGCAGCCCGATGGCGCGGCCAACAGTGTCGCTGCGCCCCCGGATCACCGCAACAACACCGGTGCGGCCAATGCCAGACACCACCTCATCGCAGCCAAAGCTTTTCAGCCTGTCCGCCACCAGCGCAGAGGTGCGATGGGTTTCATACAGGATTTCAGGGTTTTCATGGATATCGCGACGCCAGGCAGCCACCTCGTCGTGCAGATCGGCAATTCGGTTCTTAACGGGCATCGCGCCTGTCCTTCCCTGTTGAGGTTACGCAGCGGGCATACGTCGTTCGACCAGTTCGGCAAACCAGCTGCAGCCCAGCGGAATGGCCTCGTCGTCAAAGACATAAGCCGGGTGGTGGCACATTGGCGTATCGCCATTGCCGAGGAAGATATAGGCGCCGGGGCGCTCTTCCAGCATATAGGAAAAATCCTCTGACGGCATGATCGGCGATGTATCCTCATCGACAGCGACCCCCACAGCACGCGCCGCCTCGATGGCATGGCCCGTCTCGGTTTCGGTGTTGAATGTCACCGGATAACCCGGTGACCAGATCACCTCGGCACTGGCTCCAAAGGCTTCGGCCGTGCTCGTTGCGACCCGGCGCACCCAATCTTCCGCCTGGGCGCGGTATTCGGTATCCAGCGTGCGCACCGTGCCCTGCAATTTGGCGGTATGGGCAATCACATTCGACGCGGTACTATCGGTTTCGAAGGTCCCCACCGTCAGCACCACCCGTTTCACCGGGTCTACATTGCGCGACACGATCGCATTGAGCGAGACAACAATCTGCGCGGCCACAAGGGTGGTGTCGATGGCATCATGCGGCGCGGCGGCATGCCCCCCCTTGCCGGTGACAGTGATCTCAAATTCATCCGAAGAGGCCAACAAAGCCCCGGAACGAATGGCAAATTCGCCAACTGGCTTGCCCGGCATATTGTGCAACCCATAGACTTCCTGAATGCCCCAACGCTCCATCAGGCCATCCTGGCACATGGCCAGCGCACCTGCGCCCCCCTCTTCGGCGGGCTGAAAAATCAGAACGACCTTGCCGTCGAAATTGCGGGTCTCGGCAAGGTATTTTGCTGCCCCCAGCAGGATTGCCGTGTGCCCATCATGGCCACAGGCATGCATTACCCCCGGCGTTTTGGACGCATAGTCCACCCCCGAAGCCTCGTGAATTGGCAGGGCATCCATATCGGCGCGCAGGCCAATCACCCGCCCCGAGGTATTGGTCTTACCCTCGATCACCGCCACAACACCCGTCTTGCCAATGCCCGGCGTCACATCGGTGATTCCAAAGCCGTGCAAACGCTGCTGAACAAAAGCCGCTGTTTCATGCAGCTCATACATCAGCTCGGGGTTTTCATGCAGATGACGCCGCCAGGAGGTCACCTCTTGCTGCATTTCGGCAAATCTATTCTTGATGGGCACAGGCTCAACTCCTCTCACTTGAGATGATTGGTACGAAAATAAAAAACGCTTGTCTACGGGTCTTGCTGATCCCGCCCCTGCGCCGACAGAAAGACGACAAGTTTTTCCTGCAAAAGAGAAATATCATCCTCTTGCAGTCCGCATGTCACCTCAGAGCGAACCTGTGCCAGACGGGATTTGACGGTCAGAATGTAATCCTGCCCAGGCTGCGTCAGCGTCAGGCGCACGGTGCGCCGATCCCCGTCACAGCGCCCCCGCAGGACCAGCCCGTGGTCCTCCAGTTTGTCGACATAGCGCCCCAGGGTGGCGTCATTGATGGCCAGGATTGTCCCATAAACATTCTGCACCAGCCCCGGCTTGCGGAGAATCATCCCCAAAACGCTGAGATGCCCAGCAGAGAGCCCGGATTCCTTGCCGATCAGCTCTACGTGCTGGGCAATCATCCGCCCGGCGATCTGTATCAGCACGGAAAAATCAACGTCTTGATAGACCTCTTGCAAAAGGTCGCTTTCGGTATTGGGCATAGCTACCTTTCGCCGGTGCCAAGAGGAAAGAAGAAGATGTCCGGCCGCACAGGATTCATCCGCCGCTATTGCGCCAGCCGCGCGACCAGCTTTTTCATAAAGTCATGGCCTGCCTCGAACTGTGCCACAGTGACATATTCATTGGGCTGATGCGCCTGGGCAATATCGCCGGGGCCACAGATCACCGCCGAATAGCCTGCTGCCTGGAATTGCCCGGCCTCGGTTCCATAGGTTACCACGTGGGTTGCGTTATCACCGGTCAGGCTGCGCACCAGTGTTTCGGCCTCGCCTGCCTCTTCGGGCACCAATCCTGGCACATGGAAAGCCTGGGTCACATCAATGCGCGCCTCGGGGTGGATCGCCTGCATTCCGGCCTCGACCTTTTTGACCTCGGCCAGATAGGCCTTTTCCCAATCCTTGCCGTTTTCGCCCGGAACCACCCGAAAGCCCATCATGAAATGACAGTCCTTGGCGGTGATGTTATTGGCCGTGCCACCCGCAATCGTGCCGACGTGGCAGGTGGTAAAGGGCGGGTTGAACAGCGCCTGCACCTCGCCCGGCTCTTGCGCCTGGTTTTCCGCGTTGCGCTGATTGGCCCAATCGATCAGCTTGGCGCCTTCCATTATGGCGCTGACCCCAGTGGGCAGCAGCGAGGAATGCACCTCAAAGCCGATCACATGCGTGTCGTAAGCATAGGCCCCGTTGTGGCCTGTGACCGCTTGCATCATCGAGGGTTCGCCAACAATCACCGCCGATCCCTTGGGCAGCAGCGGCTGCATGGCTTCGATCATCGGCGGCGCACCGGTGCAGCCGATCTCTTCGTCAAAGCTCAAGCCCAGTTGTAGCGGACGTTTCACGCCGCGGTGATGTGCCTCAACCAATGCCCAGATCGCCAAGGCGTCAAAGCCCTTCATGTCGCAGGTGCCCCGGCCAAAATATTTGCCGTCGCGTTCCACCACGGTAAACGGATCACTATCCCAGGGCTGGCCATCCACAGGCACCACATCAGTATGCCCCGACAGCACGACCGCGCCCTCGATCTCTGGGCCGACATGAGCAAAGAGCGCCGCCTTATGGGGCTGAGCCGGATCCACCCAGCGATGCGCGGTGATGCCCTGCCCCTGCAGATAGTCCTGCACCCAATCGACCAGCGGCAGGTTGGTGTCACGGCTAACGGTTGGAAAGCTGACCAGATGCTGCATGATTTCCAGCGGTGTCAAAATAGTCGCCATGCACTCAGTACCCGCTATCGGTGGTCAGCACAAAATGGCCTGGCTCGACCTCCAGGTACTGCGAAGGCTCGGGCTTATAGTCCAGCCCGTGAATCGGCGATGGGATGGGTTTGAAATTCAGATCTTTTTCGCTCTTGCGGCGATGCGGGTCAGCAATGGGAACCGCCTTCATCAAGGCCTGGGTATAGGCATGCTGCGGGTTTTCAAACACCCGTGCCCGTGGCCCCAGTTCAACGATACGCCCCAGATACATCACCCCAACCTGATGGCTGACCCGCTCTACCACAGCCATGTCATGGCTGATGAACAGGAAGGAGAGGCCAAGATCCGCCTGTAATTCCATCATCAGGTTCAGCACCTGCGCCTGTACAGAAACATCCAGCGCCGAAACGGCTTCATCGGCGACAATGAGTTTGGGATTCAGCGCCAGAGCGCGAGCAATGGCAATACGCTGGCGCTGACCGCCCGACATTTCATGCGGATAGCGACGCATGAAACTGCGCGGCAGCTGTACCCGGTCAAACAGATTAGCAACCCTATCCTGCAGCTCGGATCCAGAGGCCAGGCCATAGTTGCGCAGGGGTTCTGCCACCTGATCCAGCAACTGCATCTGCGGGTTGAGAGAGGCAAAGGGATCCTGAAAGATCATCTGCATATCAAGCCGCGCCTTGTGCAGTTCCGAATGATTCAGTCCCAGCACATCGCGGCCCTCAAACTCGACCTTGCCCGACAGCGGTTCAACCAGCCGCAACAGCGACCGCCCCGCCGTGGATTTTCCGCAACCCGATTCGCCCACCAGCGACAGGGTCTGTCCTTTGAAAACCTTGAAAGAGACATCTTCCACCGCATGCACATTTGCGACGGTCCGGCGCAGCAAGCCGCCTTTGACAGCGAATCGCGTGGTCAGGTTTTCAACATTCAACAGCACCTCATCGGTGCCCTTGATCGGGGCAATCTTCTGATTGTCGACGCCCATCAGCTTCATCGGTTCAGGATAGGCCTTGCCCTGCATTTCCCCCAGCTTCGGCACCGCTGCCAAAAGCGCCTTGGTGTAATCGTGCTGCGGGTTTTCAAAGATCTCTTCGACGGTGCCCTCTTCGACCTTGTTGCCGCGGAACATGACGACGACGCGGTCCGCCATCTGCGCCACCACGGCCATGTCATGGGTAATGAACATGACAGCGGTGCCGGTGTCACGTTTTAGCCGATCCATCAGCGCCAGGATCTCGGCCTGAATGGTCACATCCAGCGCGGTTGTCGGCTCATCCGCGATCAGCAGGCGCGGTTCGCAGGCCATGGCCATGGCGATCACCACGCGCTGGCGCATGCCGCCCGACAATTCATGCGGATATTGCTTAAGGCGGCGTTCTGGCTCGGGGATTCGAACCTCGCGCAGCAACTCCAGGGCGCGTTCTTCGGCCTGGGGTTGTGACATATTCTTGTGCACCCGCAGCCCTTCGGTGAGCTGGCGACCAACGGTGAACACCGGATTCAGCGCCGTCATCGGCTCTTGAAAAATCATCCCGATTTCGTTGCCCCGGATATCCTTCATCACCTCACTAGAGGCCTGGGCCAGATCCATCATGCCACCGTCGCGGCGATCAAACATCAGCGCCCCGCTAGAGATCTCTCCGCCGCCAAATTCCACCAGACGCATCAGTGACAGCGAGGAGACGGATTTTCCCGACCCCGACTCGCCCACGACGCAGACGGTCTCTCCGGGGTTCACATCAAAGGAAACATTCTCGACGCCAACAACCGGGCCATCCTTGGTTTGAAATTCAACCCGCAGGCCTTTGATTTGCGCAATAGGTTGATCAAGCACCTGGCGCCCCCCTGTATTTATTATGTTATGCGGCCCGGTTTCGGGCCTGGCCGAAATCTACGTCGATCTTGGTCCTGTCGTCAAATCTGCCTTTAATAATCTCGAATGGAAAGCCTTGCCGGAAAAATCCTCTGGTAAGGCTTGCATTTTCCTCAAACTCTGTTTCGATACGCCCAGTATCTGCCCATCTTGACGGGTCAGCATAGACCCCGTGATTTGAAAAGCGACTGTTTTTCAAATTGTTCCGTGCAATATGAGGTAGAGCGACATCGTATCCGCAGCTTTGCGGCAACAAGCCAGGCCCTGGTTGCCTGGCACAAAAAGACACGTAACGTGTTCGACAAGGAGAGTGTAATGAAACTCAAAACCCTTTTGATGGGTGCCATCGCTTCGGCAGCCGTCGCTCCGGCAGCTTTTGCCGAGCGTGGCGCCGATGGCCAAGTAAATATTATTTACTGGCAGGCCCCTTCGATCATGAACCCCTTTCTGTCCGGTGGGACCAAAGACGTCGAGGCCGCCTCGCTGGTGATCGAACCTCTGGCCCGCTACAATGAAGTTGGCGAAATGGTGCCTTTCCTGGCATCCGAAGTTCCCTCCGTGGAAAATGGCGGCGTCAGCGAAGACCTGACCACCATCACCTGGAAAATTTCCCCCGGCATTAAATGGTCCGATGGCACGCCATTCACCTCGAAAGACGTGAAATTCACCGCAGACTACTGCATGGATCCCGAAGGTGGCTGCGCCCAGGTCACCAAATTCGAAGGTGTGAGTTCGGTTGAAGCGCTGGATGATCTGACAGTCAAGGTCACCTTTGCCCAGCCAACGCCCTTTCCCTATGGCCCCTTTGTTGGCGGCGAGAGCCCCATCATTCAGGCCGCTCAGTTTGCGGATTGCATGGGTGCCAAGGCCCCCGAATGCACCGAGGCCAACTTTGCGCCACTGGGCACCGGCCCCTTTGTTGTGGATGAATTCAAGCCCAACGATGTGATCACCCTGTCGGCCAACCCCAACTTCCGCGACCCGGCCAAGCCTGCCTTTGCCAAGGTCCTGTTCAAAGGCGGCGGTGATGCAACCGCAGCTGGTCGTGCGGTGATGGAAACCGGCGAATTCGACTATGCCTGGAACCTGCAGCTGGCCCCCGAAGTCGTGGCCCGGATGGAAGCCGCCGGCAAGGGCACGCCCGTCGCTGGCTTTGGCCCGCTGGTTGAACGCATCATGCTGAACAACACCAACCCCGATCCGGCGCTTGGGCCTGATGAACGTTCGGTGATCCGCCCGCACCCCTTCTTGGGCGACCCGGCCGTTTACAACGCGATGTCGCTGGCGATCGACCGTCCTTTGCTGGTTGAAATCGGCTATGGCAAAGCGGGTAAAGTCACCTGCAACTGGGTCCCGGCCCCTGCTGCTGTGAACTCTGACACCATGACCTGCGACAAGCAGGACATTGCAGCCGCAAACGCGATGCTGGAGGAAGCGGGCTACAAAGACACCGATGGTGACGGCGTCCGCGAAACCCCATCGGGTGTTCCGATGAAGATCCTGTACCAGACCTCGACCAATGCCGTGCGTCAGGATTTCCAGGCTCTGATCAAACAGTGGTGGAGCGAAATTGGTATCGAATCCGAGCTGCGTAACCTCAGCGGTTCCGTGTTCTTTGGTGGTGATCCCGGCTCGCCCGACACCTTCCAGAAGTTCTATGCCGATGTTGAAATGTATGCCAATACCTTCAACGGTACCGACCCCCAGTCCTACCTGGCCAACGGTCTGTGCGACAAGGCACCTTCGCCAGCAAGCCAGTGGCAGGGTGAGAACATCTCGCGTTTCTGCAATGAAGAGTATGACGCCCTGCATGCGGAGCTGGCAAAAACAGCTGGTGCCGAAGCACGTGCTGAAATCTCCAAGCGCCTAAACGACATCATTGTAACCAACGGAGGTATGATCCCACTGGTTCACCGTGGTCGTCTTTCGGCCCATGCCACTAGCCTGGGTGGCGTTAAGCTCAACGTCTGGGACAGCGAACTTTGGAATGCCGCTGACTGGTACCGCATCAAATAAGCGGATCTTGTAGAAACGGGGCCCCGGTGATTTCATCGGGGCCTCTTGCCATCCGCGCCACGTTCCGTTCTATCGCGGACACGCTGGACAGGCCGCACCCCAAGGGCTGCGCGCCCTTTCCGGATCAACAATAACACATTGCAAAAGGCGCACGCTCTATGCTGACCTTTACAATCAGGCGACTGGTCCTGTCGATTCCGACATTGCTGTTCATCAGTCTCGTGATTTTCCTGCTGCTCGAACTCGCCCCTGGCGACCCCATGGCGCAGGTTCCTCTCACAGTTCCCCCCGAAGTCAAAGAAAAAATGCGCGAGGCCCTGGGCCTTGGCCAACCCGCCCCGATCCGGTTCTGGAAATGGCTGGTGCAATTCTTCTGGATCGAACCCCAGGTGATGATTGACCACTATTTTGGCACCACCTTCTCGCAGGGGGATCTGCGGGTGATTTCCTGGCAGACCCGTTCGCCAGTGATGGACATCGTAATCCAGCGGATGCCACAGACCCTATGGGTTGTCGGCACCGCCTATGTGGTCGCCATCTTCATCGCCCTGCCCATTGGCATCTATTCGGCCTATCGCCAGTATAGCTGGTTCGATCAGCTGGGGACCTTCATATCAATGGTTGGCTTTTCGGTACCGCCCTTCTTTTCGGGTGTGCTGGTCATCGTGATCTTTTCGGTGCAACTGGGCTGGTTCCCTTCGATCTATGACACCACACATGTGGTGAATAGCTGGGACAGTTTTGTCTATCAACTGCAACAGATGATCATGCCGGTCATGGTGCTGGCGCTGCAGATCACTGCCCAGCTCAGCCGCTTTATGCGGGCCTCGATGCTGGACAACCTGAACCAAGACTATGTGCGCACCGCCCGCGCCAAGGGGCTGAGCGAATATGTCGTGGTCATGGTGCATGTGCTGCGCAATTCGATGATCCCGGTGGTCACGGTGATTGCCCTGGGCATCCCGGCGATCTTTGGCGGCGCCATCATCACCGAACAGGTGTTCAAGGTGAATGGCATCGGCCAGCTGCTGATTGGTGCGATCCAGGCCAATGACCTGCCGATGGTGCAGACGCTTACCTTTATCTTTGCCGTGCTCATCGTGCTGTTCAACCTGATCGCTGATGTGCTCTATGGCATTCTAGACCCGAGGATCCGCTATGACTGAGCTGAGCAATCCGATCCCCAGCAAACCACCGCGCAGCCAGTGGCTGGATGTCTGGGACCAGTTCAAATCGCACCGCGGCGCCCTGATGGGCGGGATTTTGTTCCTGCTGATCGTCGCCACGGTTTATCTGGGGCCGTTCTTCTGGGATATCGACGCAACCCATATCGACATCCGGGCGCGCAACCAGGGGCCCAGCTGGGCGCATCCCTTTGGCACCGACCAGCTAGGCCGCGATATGCTGGCGCGGATGATGGCCGGGGGCTCTACCTCGGTCTCTGTTGGGCTGACGGCGATGATGCTGGCGTTGTTTCTCGGCTCCTTCATCGGCGTTGTCGCGGGCTTTTTCAAACGGCTTGATGGGCCTTTGATGCGGCTCACCGATCTGTTTCTGGCGCTGCCCCTCCTGCCGCTGCTGCTGGTGATGATGCTTTTGTTCCGAGAGCCACTGAATGCGGCCTTTGGGCCTGAGCAGGGCATTTTCATCCTGATCGTCTGCGCCATTGGCATCACCTCCTGGATGCCCACTGCGCGAATCGTGCGCGGCGATGTGCTGGCCATCAAGGAACGTGAGTTCGTGCTGGCGGCCCGCTCCATCGGCACCGCAGACAACAAGCTGATCACCCGGCATATCCTGCCCAATGTGTTGTCACCCATCATGGTCTCGGCCACCCTGGGCATCGCCACCGCGATCATCACTGAAAGCTCGCTTTCGTTCCTGGGCCTTGGCTTTCCACCGGATTTCCCGACCTGGGGACGGCTGCTGTTTGATGCCACCGACTATCTGCAACAGCATCCCGAGCGGGTGTTCTGGCCCGGCATCGCGATTTCGCTGACAGTGCTGAGCGTGAACTACCTAGGCGACGGGCTGCGTGACGCGCTGGATCCACGGATTCGCGGCCGCTAAGATCGGCGGGCAGCAAGGCCTTTGCGGCAGCAATCGCTGAGACATATTCAAATAAGAAAATAAATATCGGCCGTCCCCTGGGGCGGCCGATATTTATTTTATCGCGCCGGACTTTGCGGGACAGGGTCCTGCCGAAATCACCATTAACAGAACGTCTCTCCTGCCTATTCTGATGAATGCGCCGCTGTCCCCCTTGTCCTGGGGCGCATTTGGCCTCATTTCGGAAAATCATTCCAGTTCAGCTCCACACTATCGGGAGAGACCCATGTTCGAGACCCTCGGCTTTGAAGAGACCGGACCGCGCGCGGTATCAGTATATTTTGCCATTCTGCTTGGCCTAGGCTTTGGCGGCCTGGCACAGCTGACCCGGTTTTGCTTTCGTCGCGCCCTGGTTGGCGAGGATCGTCGCCAGGCTTCCGGGATCTGGGCACTGGCACTGGCGGTTTCCGTGCTAGGCACCCAGGCGGCGGTTGCACAGGGCTGGATCAGCTTTGACGATCACCGGCTCTGGGCAGCAGAGCTGCCGATTGTCGCCATCGTTCTGGGCGGGGTGATGTTTGGTCTGGGCATGGTACTGACACGCGGCTGCATTTCGCGCCTGACCGTGCTGAGTGGTACTGGCAATCTGCGGGCCCTGCTTTGCCTTGTCGTCTTTGCCATCACCGCCCATGCGACGCTGAAGGGCGTGTTGGCACCGCTGCGCACAGGCCTGGGCGGGGTGACCCTGCAGCTGGGCGACTATGCGAGCCTAGCCTCCCTGCCCGGCGGTGCGCTGTTGTGGAGCGCCCTTATCGCCCTGCCGACGCTCTGGCTGGCGCTGCGATCGCAAAACTCTAGCCTCGCCCTCCTCGGTGGGGCCATGATAGGTGCGCTGGTGCCTCTGGCCTGGGTCACAACCGGCTTTTTGCTCTATGATGAATTCGACCCGATCCCGATGGAGAGCCTGTCTTTCACCGCGCCAATGTCCGAAGCCCTGCTCTACACGGTCGCCGCAAGTGCCGTGCCTGCGAGCTTTGGCCCCGGCCTGGTGGGCGGTGTGCTGATCGGTGCCCTGCTCGTCGCTTTGCTGCGGGGGGATTTCACCTGGCAAAGCTTTGACAGCCCGCACCAGACCCTGCGCTACCTGCTGGGGGCCGTACTGATGGGCTTTGGCGGGGTTCTGGCGGGGGGCTGCACCCTTGGGGCCGGGTTGGCTGGGATTTCCACCCTTGGCCTCGCCGCGCCGATGGCCCTGGGTGCCATTGCCCTGGGCGGCGTCACCAGCCACCATCTGCTGCAAAAGGCGCAGCGCGCCGATGATTCTAGTGAAGCCGCTTCTTCACCCGCCGCACCCCAAGCCACACCAGGCCCACAACAGGCAGCGTGATCATAGCTGTCATCATCCCCTTGCTCAGCCCCAGCGCCAGGGCAAGGGGATAGGCCAGATAGGCCGCCAGCGAGACCGCATAGTAGCTGATCGCCACCACCGAGAGCCCTTCGACCGTATGTTGCAGCTGGAGCGCCTGATCGGCGCGCCGATCCATGCTGGCCAACAGCGCCTGATTCTGGCCGCTGCGCTCTACATCGACCCGAGTCCGCAGCAACTCGCCTCCGCGACGGGCCCTATCTGCCAGCCTGGCGATGCGCTTCTCGGTGGATTTCACCGTACGCATGGCAGGCTCGTAGCGGCGCAGCATGAACTCTGCAAAAAGCTGAAACCCGCCATGGCGCTGCTCTCGCAACAGGCCGATGCGTTGATTGACCAGCGCCTCATAGGCACCCGTGGCCCCGAAGCGAAATTCACACTGTGCCGCCATCGCTTCCAATTCTGCCGAAACCGTCAAGAGCTGCGTCAGCGTCTGTTCCGGTGGTGCAGTGTCAGAAGCCATCTCAGCCATCATGCCGCTGAGGTTGCTATCCAAGCGCGCAATCGGCGGCGCAAGGCTACGGGAACGGGAAAACCCCAGCATCGACATCGCCCGGTAGGTTTCTATCTCGCAGACACGCTGCACCAGACGGCCGATGCGCTGTGCCCCCGTCGTGCCATTGGCAAAAAGCGCAAACCGCATATGTCCAGCCGGATCAATGCGAAAATCACCCGCGATCACCGCGCTGTCTTCCAGCACCTCGGCCACGGCCAGGCTCTCGGGTACGAACCAATCCTGCAGGGCGGTCTTGATTTCGCTATCCTGCGGCCGGGGCAACACCCGGATCATCAGCGAGGTCACCCGCTGCCCCGGTAGCTGTTCTAGCCAGTCCTTGGGAAAAACATCAAAATCCGCCGGGTCAAAGGCACGGGCGCTGACCCCATCGCCATAGAGTGTATAGCTGACGAATTCGGTGTGCTGTTCCCACTTCAGCGCATGGCGCCCCAGCTGTGCGGAATGATGGGTGGCACCCGGCTTTGGATGCGCCGCACCGTGCCGATCTAGCAACGCCGTCAGATGCGCCATATCAAGCCCACGATCCCGGTGCACCGCCTGACGCGGCTGCTTTACCGCAAGGTAGATCACCGTGCTGGGACTTTGCATCGCCGGAAAGGGACGCGCGTGCAACTCATTCGCCAGTTCATAGCGCAGTGGGTGGTCTTGGATCGGGGGCATGAAACGGGGTCTCCATTAACTGCCGAGACCATAGCGACCGCGAAAGAACCTGTACAGAATTCTTTTATTTCAATATGTTACCGGGGTACAATGGTATACAGCGCACCCGTCACCACAGGAAACCAGCTGTCATTTGAGGGGGCTCTGCCCCCGGCCTACGGCCTCCCCCGGGATATTTATTGCCAAATGAAACCATGGCGGGCACTCCAATCTGGAGCAGAAAAGAAGAAGGCGCGTCGGATTTCTCCGCCGCGCCTATTCAGGGTGAAACCAGGTGTTATCCCTACTGGATCAAGCCAAGGAGTTGATCCAAGGAGGCCTTGGCATCGCCGTAGAACATCCGGGTATTCTCTTTGAAGAACAGTGGGTTCTCGATACCGGAGTAGCCAGTGCCCTGACCCCGTTTGGAGACGAAGACCTGTTTTGCTTTCCAGCATTCCAGAACCGGCATCCCAGCGATGGGAGAATTGGGATCTTCCTGCGCCGCCGGGTTGACGATGTCATTGGAGCCAATGACGATTGCCACATCGGTTTCGAGAAAGTCCTCGTTGATTTCATCCATCTCCATGACGATGTCATAGGGCACTTTGGCTTCAGCCAGCAGCACGTTCATGTGACCGGGCAGACGACCGGCAACCGGGTGGATGGCAAAGCGCACGGTTTTGCCTTTGGCACGCAGGCGCCGGGTCAGTTCGGCCACATTCTGCTGCGCCTGCGCCACCGCCATGCCGTAGCCGGGGATGATGATGACACTGTCAGCTTCTTCCAGTGCGGTTGCAACGCCATCGGCATCAATGGCCACCTGCTCGCCCTCGACCTCCATCGCGGGACCGGTGCTGCCACCAAAACCGCCAAGGATAACGCTGATGAACGAGCGGTTCATCGCCTTACACATGATGTAGCTGAGGATGGCACCAGAGGAGCCGACAAGCGCGCCGACCACGATCAGCAGGTCATTGCCAAGGCTGAAACCAATCGCCGCAGCCGCCCAACCAGAGTAGCTGTTCAGCATGGAGACAACCACCGGCATATCGGCACCGCCGATACCCATGATCAGATGGTAGCCGATGAACAATGCCGCCAGTGTCATCAGCAACAGTGGGACAACGCCACCTGTGTTGAAGTACCAGATCAGTGCAATCAGAGAAATCGCAGCTGCGCCCGCGTTCAGCATATGACCACCCGGCAGTTTGACCGCAGCAGAGGTCACCCGACCTGCCAGTTTGCCATAGGCCACAACCGACCCGGTGAAGGTCACCGCGCCAATGAAGATGCCGAGGAAGAGCTCAATCCTCAGGATGGCCACTTCGACGCTGTCTTTCTTGGCCAAGAGCTTGGCAAAGCCGTCCAGCGCCTGTTTTTGTTCGGCATCCATGGCCATGACGCGGCCCAGTTCGATATGGGCGATCACGCCCACAAAAACCGCTGCCAGGCCAACCAGAGAGTGCATCGCCGCAACGAGTTCGGGCATCTGGGTCATCTGCACCCGTGTTGCCAACTGGTAGCCGATGACCCCGCCGCCTGCGATCAACAGAATCGACAGCAACCACAGCCCGGAGCCCGGCCCGACAAGCGTTGCAAAGACAGCCAGCGCCATACCGGCAATGCCATACCAGACCGCGCGCTTGGCGCTTTCCTGGCCCGACAGCCCGCCGAGGCTGAGGATAAAGAGAACAGCCGCAACCACATAGGCGGCAGTGGTAAATCCATATTCCATCTCTGTAACCTCCTTAAGATTTCTGGAACATGGCAAGCATGCGCCGGGTGACGAGGAAGCCACCAAAGATGTTGATACCAGCCATAAAAACCGACAGGGCTGCCAGCAGGATCACTAGGAAGCTACCCGAACCGATCTGCATCAGGGCCCCCAAAATGATGATCGAGGAAATTGCATTGGTCACAGCCATCAGCGGCGTGTGCAAGCTGTGCGCCACCCCCCAGATCACCTGGAAGCCAATAAAGACCGACAGCACAAAGACGATAAAGTGCTGCATGAAGGAGGCAGGCGCGACCAGACCAACCGCAAGCAGCAAAGCCCCGCCAACGGCCAGCAGGGTCACCTGGTTTTTGGTCTGCGCCTTGAAGGCGGCCACTTCTTCGGCACGCTTTTGTTCTGGCGTCAGCTCTGGTGCTACCTCTTTGGGCTTGGCGGCAATCGCCTGCACCTTGGGCGGCGGCGGTGGGAAGGTGATTTCGCCGGCATAGGTGACGGTGGCACCGCGAATGACGTCATCCTCCATGTTGTGATTGATCTGCCCGTCCTTTTCAGGCGTCAGATCTGTCATCATATGGCGGATATTGGTGGCATAAAGCGTCGAAGACTGCGCCGCCATCCGACTGGGGAAGTCGGTATAGCCGATGATGGTCACGCCATTTTCTGTGACGATCTTTTCGTCCATCACGGTGAGCTTGCAGTTGCCGCCCTTTTCCGCAGCAAGGTCAACGATGACCGAACCAGGCTTCATCGCCGCGACCATCTCTTCGGTCCACAGCTCTGGCGCTTCGCGGTTGGGGATCAACGCGGTGGTGATGACGATATCGACCTCTGGCGCCAGTTCCAGGAACTTGGCCAGCTGGGCCTCGCGGAATTCGGGGCTGGAAACCGAGGCATAACCGCCGGAAGAAGCACCATCCGCCTGGTCTTCTTCGAAATCGAGATAAACAAATTCGGCCCCCATGCTTTCGACCTGCTCGGCCACTTCGGGGCGCACGTCAAAGGCCAGGGTAATCGCGCCGAGGCTGGTCGAGGTGCCAATGGCGGCCAGACCGGCAACACCGGCACCCACCACCAGAACCTTGGCTGGGGGCACCTTGCCCGCCGCCGTGATCTGACCGGTGAAGAAGCGACCAAAGTTGTTGCCTGCCTCGATCACGGCGCGATAGCCCGCGATATTGGCCATCGACGACAGCGCGTCCATCTTTTGTGCCCGGCTGATACGCGGCACCATTTCCATGGCGACAACGCTGGCGCCCTTGGATTTGGCCTGTTCCAGACCCTCTTCATTGCCGCCTGGGTTAAAGAAGGAAATCAGCGTCTTTTTTGAGTTCAGCCGCTTCAGCTCAACCTCGTTTGGCTGGCGCACCTTGGCAATGATGTCAGCAGTTTTCCACAAGCCGGCGGCGGTTTTGATGATTTCGACACCAGCCTCGGCATAGGTTTCATCGCTGAATCCTGCCAGTAGCCCCGCGCCGCTTTCGATGGCACAGTCGTAGCCTAGTTTCTGCAGCTGACGCGCAGAGTCTGGCGTCATCGCAACCCGCGCCTCGCCGTTGATCACCTCTTTGGGTGTTCCAATTTTCACCTTTACGGTCCCCCTCGTCCTGCCCGTCTCGGCACTTGCTGAGTACGGATCGAAAAAATAATGACTATCCTGCGCAATATATTTGCGCAACCGTTACGCCGCGACGCCGCATATCGCTGCCGCGCTGCCGCATTTCTGCACCACTCAACGAAAGTGGCACGGATTCTTCAACCCGCCCAGATAATTCACCGCGAGACCTGGCCGGAATGTTCGCCCTTGCCTGACCTGCAAATCGCCCGACCGCGACCCGGATCATACCCAGCGCCGGACCTTTTGCTCGTAGCGCGCCCAATCGGCGCGAAAGGCGCGGCGCATTCTGTTTTCTTCTGGCAGGATAAAGCGTTTTTCCAGGATCCAGGTCAGCACCGGGATCAAGGGCAGCGCCAGCACCGCATCAAAGTAGAGGATAAGCCCTGCCAGCACCATCACATCGCCCAGGTAAATCGGGTTCCGAGTGCGGCTGAAAATCCCCGATTGCACCAGCTTGGCAGGGGTCGCATGGGGCAGCACCGTGGTTTTCTGGCGGCGCAGTTCCACCACGGCCAAGACCATCAACACCAATCCGCCACCAACCAAGAGCCCGCCCAGCAGATCCGCCAGGACCGGCCCAAAGCCGAGCCCCATGGGCAAAAACCGCGCCTGCCCCCAAGCCAAGGCGATACCGGCACCCAGCCAGACTGGCGGCAGATCAATCAACTTCATTTCATCCTCTTTCGAAGAGGGGCAAGGCCCGCTAGATTAACGATAACTTTGCCGCCACCCTCCCCGTATCGCGCGGGAAGGTCCAGCATTTCGCCTTGGGCTGACACAATAAAAGAACAGGTTGCCGATTTTTGGGGCGATATCACAACGCCGTTCCCGGCTGGCGGCATCTTCACGCGACCGGCGGGCCTTATGTCCCTGTATCGCGGCAAAACCTCACTATTCCCATTCCATTTCTTCAAAGACACGGCCCGCATTTTTTGTTGCCAGTTCGTCAAAGGTATCCAGCCCGCGCCAGGCCTCTTGGTCAACATAATAGGCGCCCGCCAGATCGCCACCCTCGTCGATATGCGCGCCAACTTTCGCTCGTAGATCAGCCAGATAGTCATAGGTATAGCGCCGCAACTGCGCCAGGTTGGTTGGGTGGCCATGGCCCGGGATCATATAGGTCGGCGCCATAGGTTCCAGCTTGTCGACCCAGGTTTCCATCCAGCAGCTGGTGCAGGTATGAGGAAAGATCGGCAGCATACGTTCATGAAAGGCAATATCGCCGGCAATCATGATCTGCCACTGCGGGATCCAGACCTGGGTGTCCCCCGGATCATGGGCCGGACCAAGATGCAGCACCTGGATATCAACCCCGCCAAGGGTGATCTCATAGCTGTCACTAAAGCTTAGGTTCGCAGGCTCTACCCGGGTGTCGCCCGCGCGATCGCCGTTGTAGGACTGCATGCCCTGCAAGATGAAATCGCCGTTTTTCTGCACCTCGGCAATCGCATCGGCATGGGCCAGAACATCAACCCCCAGATCGCGCCAATAGCCATTGCCCAGCATCGCATGGCCTTGGCCATTTTCATTGATGACCAGCACCACCGGCTGATCCGTCTGCGCCTTGATCTCGGCATGCAGCGCCGCCGCCAGCGCATCCGAGGCCCCGGCATTGATCACCACAACACCTTCGCTGGTCACAATAAAGGAGAGGTTGTTGTTATGGCCTGCATTGTCATACCCGGGTGGTGCAGTGGCACCGATGGCCGAAAACACATGCGGGATGACCTCAACCGGTTTGGAGTAAAGCTCTGACTGCGGGTATTGATCCGCGATATTTTCGCTGGCCAGAACCGAACTGGCCAGGCTGGCAACGGCCAGCGCCGCAAGCAACGGTGTTTTCATAAAGGACCTCCCAAGGGTTTAACCTGATACACTCAAATTATTCACACTTATGAATATGATTGTAAATGCCAAAATCCCCGCCCCAACAAAGGCAGATCCGCACTTTGACGGAACGGCGCACTTGCGTACCCAGACTCCCCCGATAACCTGCCCCAAACAGGAGGAGAACAATATGGATCTGAACGGAAAACACGCGTTGGTCACAGGCGGTGGCACTGGTATCGGGCTGGCCATCGCCAAGGCCCTTGCCGCCCAAGGCGCCCAGGTCACCATCACCGGACGTCGCCAAGAGGTGTTGGAAGAGGTCGCCACTAAAGGCCTGCACCCCATGGCCATGGATGTGCGCGACGAGGATGACATCATCGCCAAGGTCGCCGCAGCCGTCGACGCCCGCGGCCCCATTCAAATTTGTGTCGCCAATGCCGGTGTCGCAGAGGGCAAGTCGCTGCACAAGACATCGCTCGCGTTTTGGCGCAACATGATGTCGACCAATCTCGACGGTGCCTTTCTGACCATACGTGAATGCCTGAAATCCATGCACCAGACCGACTGGGGCCGCATCATCACCGTGGCCTCTATTGCCGGGCTGCGCGGCCTGAAAGGCGGTGCCTGCTACAGCGCCAGCAAACATGGCATGATCGGTCTGACCCGCGCCCTAAGCGAAGATTACATGGGCAGCCAGATCACCGCCAACGCGCTCTGCCCCGGCTATGTCGACACCCCGATCGTGGACCGCAATATCAGCTCTATCGCCACCCGCGCCGGCATCAGCGAAGAAGAAGCCCTGAAGGTCATGGTCAATGCCAACCGCCACCAGCGCCTGATTGAACCAGAGGAAGTCTCGGCGGCGGCTCTGTGGCTCTGTGGTCCCGGATCGCAGTCAATCAACGGCCAGACCATCGAGATTGCCGGTGGGCAGACCTGATGAACCGCGCAGAATTCAATCGATTCTGCGCAACCTTTCCGGCCGCTGAACATGTGGTTCAATGGGGCAATTCCGATGTCTGGAAAGCAGGCGGCAAGCTTTTTGCCGTCTGCGGCTGGGCTGATGGGCGCGATGCCTTCACCTTCAAAGCCGGCGAGATTGCCTATGAGGTCCTGCAAGCGCGCCCCGGCGTTCGCCCCGCGCCCTATCTGGCCTCGCGCGGGATGAAGTGGCTGCAGCAGTTTGATGAAAACGGGCTGAGCGAGGCCGAGCTGCGCGACTGCATTGCCCTATCCTATCAGCTGGTGACGGTCGGCCTGTCAAAACGCAAACGCGCCGAGCTGGGAATTCCGGACCCGCAGCCTGCCAGACTACAGAACGACCCCTAGTATCTGGGCACTGGACAGTCTCATTTTGATCGGATACGAAATATAAAAGCTTTAAGCTTGAAGCATTAATATCAGCCCCGGGGTTTCCGATGACCGATTTTGCCGCCACCAAAAAAATGTTCGATCTGCCCGAAGGGGTGATCTACCTTGATGGGAACTCTCTGGGCCCGCTGCCAAAGGCAACCAAAGACCGCGTCGCCTCGATGATCGAGGACGAATGGGGCAAGCTGCTGATCACCGGCTGGAACAAGGCGGGCTGGATGCAGCAGCCTAATTCCATCGGTGATCGCATCGGACGGCTGATCGGGGCTGAAGCGGGTCATGTGATGATGGGCGATACCCTGTCAATCAAGGTCTATCAGGCCGTCGCCTCGGCGCTGGAACTGAACCCCGGCCGCCGGGTGGTACTGTCGGACAGTGGCAACTTCCCCTCGGATCTCTATATCGTGCAGGGGCTGCTGAAATCGCTGGGCGATGACTATGAATTGCGTGTGGTGCCGCCGGAAGAGGTGGCCGACAATATCACCGATGACCTGGCTGTTTTGATGCTGACCGAAGTGGACTACCGCTCGGGGCGCAAGCACGACATGAAGGCGCTGACCGCAAAGGCCCATGCACAGGGCGTGGTGACAGTGTGGGATCTGGCCCATTCGGCAGGCGCGCTGCCGGTGGATCTTGCCGGGTGCAAGGCAGATTTTGCTGTGGGCTGTTCCTATAAATACCTCAACTCTGGCCCCGGTGGCCCCGCCTTCATCTATGTGGCTCCGCGTCATGTGGACAAGGCCCGCCCCGCCCTATCGGGCTGGCTGGGACATGAGGCACCTTTTGCCTTCGATCTTGACTACCGTCCCGGCACTGGCATTGAACGCATGCGCGTTGGCACCCCGCCGATGATACAGCTGGCGGCGCTTGATGCCTCTATGGATATCTGGGATCAGGTCGACATGCAGGCGCTGCGGGCGCGCTCCATTGCGCTGTGTGATCGCTTTATCGCTGGGATCGAGGCCAGCTGCCCCGAGCTGGCGCTGGCCTCGCCGCGCGATGGCGCTGGTCGCGGCAGCCAGGTCTCTTTTGCATTTGAGCATGGCTATGCGGCAATGCAGGCGGTGATCGCACGCGGCGTGATTGGCGATTTCCGCGCCCCCGATATCATGCGCTTTGGCTTTACCCCGCTGTATATCGACGAGGGGGATGTCGATGCAGCCATCGCCATCATTGCCGATGTGATGAACAACCGCCTGTGGGATGCGCCTGAATACAAAATCCGCGCGGCCGTCACCTGATGATCGCGCCCCTAACACAGGCCCTGCCCCTGTGCCGCCCCTTTGGTTGGGTGGCGCTTTGGCGTCGCCTGGCCCAATGTGGCACGCTGAACAAGCGGGCTTTCTCCCTTTCCTGAGCTAGTATTCAATTCAGAAAAAGGAAGAATCCCATGAGCGATTCCAAGACACAGACCCCCGGCTGCCCCTTCAACCCTGCAGAAGATGGCGCCCAGATGGATTTTGATGGCCGCATGTCCTATGGCGACTACCTGTCGCTGGACGCGCTGCTGAACGCGCAAAACCCCAATAGCGACACCCATGATGAAATGCTCTTCATCATCCAGCATCAGACCTCTGAGCTGTGGATGCGGCTGGCCATTCACGAATTGCAGGCGGCGCGCGATCGCCTGTTGAAGGGCGAGATGCGCCCTGCCTTCAAGATGCTGGCGCGGGTGGCGCGTATTTTTGAGCAGCTCAATTCCGCCTGGGATGTGCTGCGCACCATGACGCCGTCGGATTACACCGCCTTTCGCGATGCCCTGGGGCAGAGTTCCGGCTTTCAGTCGCATCAGTACCGGCTGATCGAGTTCATGCTGGGCAATCGCAACACGGCAATGCTGAAGCCACACGCCCATCGCCCCGATCTGGTGGCGCTGCTGGAGGCCGAGCTGGCGCAGCCCTCGCTGTATGACGTGGCGCTGCGGGCGCTGAATGCACGTTTTGCCTTGCCTGAGACGGTGATCAATCGCGATCTTTCGGCCCCCTATCAGCCCTCGCCCGAGGTAGAGACCGCCTGGTCCGAAGTCTACCGCGCCACGGAAACCCATTGGGAGCTTTATGAACTGGCCGAGAAACTGGTTGATTTTGAAGACTATTTCCGCCGCTGGCGGTTCAACCATGTCACCACGGTGGAACGGGTGATCGGTTTCAAGCGCGGTACTGGCGGCACCGGCGGGGTGAACTACCTCAAACGGATGCTGGAGGTGGAACTCTTCCCTGAGCTTTGGCACCTGCGCACCAGCCTGTAGGACACCAGCTGCGACGGGGGGCGGCTCCCGCCCGTCTTGCGGCATCAAGATGCCGTATCCCGTTGGGCCCGGCGCCGCGCTTTGTGCGGCGCTGCAGCGCAAGATCAGATGGGGGCGCCAGGCGGAGCCAGTGCCTGGGCACAAAGCGCCGCATAGTTCTGCACGCCGGTGCGATAGGCCTCATAGCTCAGGGAGGTGTGTTTGATGCCTTTGAGGCAGGCGCAAAACAGCTGCGCCACCGCATCGGGGCCACTGGTCAGAACCACACGCCCCTGCCCGGCCTCACCGGTCAGCCAGGCGGCATACAGCGCCTGCAACTGCGCCTCGCCCTCTTGGATCATATCCCCCGCCACGTTCATGCCCGCCTCGAACAGCTCCATCCCATGCGCCGAGGACATCATGGCCTCCATCGTAGCACCGCCATGGGCAGCAAAGGCGCGGGCCAGCCTGTGATGCAGGCTGCCTTCCCCTTCCAGGGCGGCGCGGATATCGCGCCGCGCCTCTGCATAGTAGCTATCGACCAGCGCGCGAAAGATCGCTTCTTTGTTCTTGAAGTGCAGATAGAGCGCCGGACGTGACATGCCGGCGCCGCGCGCTATGTCATCCATCGACGTCTTACGAAACCCATAGGCAGAGAACCCCGCCCAGGCTGCCAAGAGTATGGCCTGTGTTTTGGTATCAGCAGCTGAAATTTTCATAGGCGTGGTTCTGACAGTCGCACGCCTTTTTGTCAATTGACATACTGACAGAACATATGCATTTTGTCATCACGTCAATAGGATCCAGCAAGAGGCCAGGCCCATGTCAAAAACGCTCCATATCAATGGCAAGACCCACCAGGTGGATCTGCCCGATGATGTACCTCTGCTTTGGGTGCTGCGCGATGAACTTGGCCTTACCGGCACCAAATTCGGCTGTGGCATCGCCGCTTGTGGTGCCTGCACGGTGCAGGTGGACGGGGTGGCGCTGCGCTCCTGCCAGCTGAGCCTGGGCGATATCGACGGCGAGGTCACCACAATCGAGGGGCTTGGCACTCCGGAGAACCTGGCCATGATTCAGACCGCCTGGGTGCAACATCAGGTGGCGCAATGTGGTTATTGTCAGTCCGGCCAGATCATGCAGGCCGCCAGTCTGCTGGCAGACAACCCAGCCCCCACCGACGAAGACATTGACGACGCGATGCAGGGCAATCTGTGCCGCTGCGGCACCTATCCGCGCATCCGCGCTGCTATCCATTCCGCCGCCAAAATGATGCAGGAGGCCTAACCCCATGGCCAGATTGAAAAAAATCGCCCGCCGCAGTTTTCTTGTCGGCTCTGCCGCGATTGTCGGGGGCGTGGCCTTTGGCACCTACAAATACCACCAGCCCGCCCCTAACCCACTGCAACCGGGCGCGGGCAAAGCCATCCTGAACCCCTTTGTTTTTGTGGATCAATCCGGGGTGACCCTGATCGCACCACGGGCAGAAATGGGCCAGGGGGTGCGTACCTCCTGGGCGGCACTGATAGCGGAAGAGCTGGATGTAGATCCCGCCGCCGTCACCGTGCTGCATGGCCCTGCGGCCAAGGCCTATTACAACAGCGCCATGATGGCCGAAGCCCTGCCTGGGCGCGGCTACGACGCCAGCGATTTCCAGCACTCTCTGGGGCAGATTGTCGGAAATTTCTCCAAATTCCTCGACCTGCAGGTGACCGGGGGGTCGTCGTCGATGAAGGACGGGTTCACCCGGATGCGTCTGGCAGGCGCCAGTGCGCGTGAAACCCTGAAAGAGGCAGCAGCGCAGCAGCTTGGCATCGCCCGCGCCCTGCTGGAAACCAAAGACGGGTTTGTGCTGGCACCGGGCGGGGTCAAGCTGGCCTATAGTGAACTGGCAATGGCCGCCGCTAATGTTGAAACCCAAGAGGCAGAGCTGCGCCCCGCAGCGCAGTGGAAATACATCGGCAAGCCGGTTGCCCGGATTGATATGGTGGAAAAGGTCACCGGCACCGCCACCTTTGGCCTTGATACCCGGATCGAGGGGATGAAATTTGCCGCCATCCGGCAAAACCCACATTATGGCGCCGCGATGCGCAGCTTTGACGCCTCGGCCGCCAAGAGCATGGCCGGTGTCGAGGAGGTCCTTGATCTTGGCGATGCGGTGGCGGTGGTTGGCACCAACACCTGGCTGGCGCAACAGGCAGTGGATGCCATCGAGGTCGACTGGGCACCTGCGAGCCACCCAGAGACTACCGAAGCAATCTTTGCCGAAATCGCCGCTGCCTTTGACGATAGCCCCAATTCAACCCTGCGCGACGATGGCGATGTGGATGACCTGCCCGAGGGCGCGGAGTTTCTGGAGGTTGAGTACCGCCTGCCCTATCTGGCCCATGCCACCATGGAGCCGATGAATGCCACTGCGCTCTATTCCGGCGACAGGCTGGAAATCTGGGCTCCAAACCAGGGCCCCACCGTGGTGCAAAAAGCCGCCGCCGATCTTAGCGGGCTGGAAGCCGAGGCAATCACCGTCAATACCACCTATCTGGGGGGCGGCTTTGGGCGGCGCATCGAAGTGGACTATTCCAACCGGGCGGTGCAGATTGCCCTACAGCTGCGCGGCACCCCCGTGCAACTGACATGGTCGCGCGAAGAAGATATGCGCCACGACTATTTCCGCCCCGGTGCCATTGCCCGCTACCGTGCCGCCGTCAAGGATGGCAAGGCCCTGATGGTGCATGGTAAAATCGCCGCGCAATCCACCACCCAGGAAGGCGCTGGTCGGATGCTGGGCCTGCCCATGTCCGGCCCCGACAAGGGCCATGTGGATGCCGCCTTCAACCAACCGCTGGCAATCCCCAATTTCCGCGTCGAAGGCTATCTTGCGAAACCGATGATCCCGGTTGGCTTCTGGCGCTCTGTTGCGGCCTCTTTCAACGGCTTCTTTTCCGACACAATCATCGACGAAATGGCGCATACGGCGAGGCGTGACCCGCTGGAATTCCGCCTGGAGCTGGCCCGCGCCGAATGGGAACCCGCAGCCCAGGTGCTAGAGCGCGTGCGCGACATGTCAGGCTGGAGCGGCCAAACCCCTGCAGGCGTAGGGCGCGGTGTCGCTCTGGCTTACAGTTTTGGCACCCCGGTGGCGCAGGCCATCGAGGTGATCGACCGAGGCGGCGACATCGCCATCACCAAGGCCTGGATTGCCGCAGATCTTGGCCTTGCCATTGATCCGCGCAACATCGAGGCGCAGCTGTTTGGTGGTCTTGCCTATGGGCTCTCGGCAGCCTGTTTTGGTGAAATCACCTTTGCCGACGGTATGGTCGAGCAGGAAAACTTCCCTGATTACGACGCCCTGCGCATGCCCAGCATGCCGCGTGTCGAGGTCGCCGTACTGGAAAATCAGAAACACATGGGCGGCGCGGGCGAACCCGGCACCCCACCAGCGGCCCCCGCACTGGCCAATGCGATTTTTGATCTCACGGGCAGCCGCGCCCGCGAATTGCCCCTGAACAAGCGCTTCAGCTTCGTGTAAGCCACCTCCCCCACCGGCACGCTCGGGGGGGGGCCGCCGGTGGTGTGTGGGGGCACCAGTTCCCAACCAGGCCCGCGTCAGGTCTTATCCGGTGGCAGAGTGCTGGGGCGGCAACAGACTGTTAGCCTGCCAGCTGCGCACCGCTTCACCAAAGGCCTGAAACAGTGGTCGCGAGACCGGATCATTGGCCGCATCCCATTCGGGATGCCATTGCACTGCCAGGGCGAAACCCGGCGCATCCTGTACATAGATCGCTTCGGGGGTGCCATCGGGGGCATGCCCCTCAACCACGATCCGCGCGCCCGGCGTCTTGATCCCCTGACCGTGCAGGCTGTTGGTCATCACTTCGGCAGCGCCAAAGATTCCGTTGAATACCCCGCCTGGGGTCATCTTGACCGGATGGCGCAGGGCGAATTTTTCCTCTAGCGAACCATCAGGGGGCATACGATGGTTCATCCGCCCCGGCAAATCTCGAATTTCGGGATATAGCGTGCCACCCATGGCCACATTCACTTCTTGAAAGCCGCGACAAATGCCCAGAAAGGGCTGACCCCGTTCAACGCAGGCACGCACCAGCGGCAGCACGATGGCATCACGCGCCCGATCAAAGGCCCCATGCGCCGCCGTTTCATCCTCGCCATATTCGTTGGGGTGCACATTGGGGCGCCCACCGGTCAGCAGAAAGCCGTCAAAACTATCAAGCAGTTCATCAACCGACAGAAAGCGCGGGTCAGAAGGAATCAACAGCGGCATGCAGCCCGCGACTTCAGCCACAGCTTCGGAATTCATCGTCCCGCCTGCATGGGCCGGATACTGATCATTGAGCAGATAGGAATTACCGATAATACCGACTTTGGGACGCGCCATGAGGACTCCGAAATAAGATGCAACAGCGTAAAACTACGGCCTCCCCCCAGATCCCGCAAGCGCGCAGAGCGCTGGTGCCCGCGCAGGCGGTTGTTCAATTATACACGATCCACCCCTTCCAGTCGGCTTTTGCGCATTCCAGCACCGGAGAAATTTGTCCAGACGGGACCCACAGACACGCAAACAGAGCGCCGCATGCCGCAACGCCCTGTCTCTTTCTGCTTGCTCTGGATCAGCTTTCTCCGGTCAGGCCCGCCGCCGCGATCCCAGCCATGGCCGCAACCACATCATTATCAGAGGTATCACCAGTGACACCAACAGCGCCGATCACCGCACCGCTGTCGTCGCGTAGCAAAACGCCACCGGGCACCGGAATGACCTGGCCGCCGTAGACGCCGTTCACCGCGGCCATGAAATAGGGCTGCGCCTCGGCCCGCGCCATCTGGGCGCTGCCCGGCATGCCCAGCATAACCGCGCCATAGGCCTTGCCATGGGCGATGGCAAAACGCCCGGGCGCCGCGCCGTCTTCGCGGGCAAAGGCCTGTGCATGGCCACCGGCATCCAGCACCAGAACAGAGAGCGGTTTGAAATTCATCTCGCGTCCCTTGGCCAGGGTGGCATCAATAATTGTCTGGGCTGATTTCAGCGAAATTGTCATTGTCTTGTCCCTCTTGTGATCAGGCCTATGGCTCAATTGAAACAGGGGCAGGATCACGCCCTGCCCCTGCTGTTCTGTCAGATCGACCGCCCTAGCTTGCCGCCGCCTTCAACTCCAGGCGGCGGGCATGCAACACCGGTTCGGTATAGCCCGAGGGCTGCACCCGGCCCTTGAACACCAGATCGCAGGCAGCCTGAAAGGCAATGCCGTCAAAGCCGGGGGCCATCGGGGTATAGCTGGCATCGCCTGCATTCTGTTCATCCACCACCGCAGCCATTTTTTGCATTGCCGCCATCACGCGAGACTCGTCCACCACCTCGTGATGCAGCCAGTTGGCCAGCGCCTGAGAGGAGATCCGGCAGGTGGCGCGGTCTTCCATCAGACCGATATTATTGAGGTCCGGCACCTTGGAGCAGCCAACGCCCTGGTCCACCCAGCGCACCACATAGCCCAGAATGCCCTGCGCATTGTTTTCAACCTCGTGGCTGATTTCGTCCTTCGACAGGTTCTGCCCCTGCATCACCGGAATAGTGAGCAGATCTTCCAGCGTGCCACGCGGGCCAGCGGCGCGCAGCGCATCCTGCTGCGCCAGCACGTCAAACTGGTGATAGTGGGTGGCATGCAGCGTCGCGGCCGTTGGTGAGGGCACCCAGGCGCAGGTAGCACCCGCCTTTGGATGGCCGATCTTGGTGGCCAGCATTTCGCCCATCAGATCAGGCATGGCCCACATGCCCTTGCCGATCTGGGCCCGCCCCTTCAGGCCACAGGCCAGCCCAATATCCACGTTGCGATCCTCATAGGACGCGATCCAGGCCGTGCCCTTCATCTCTCCCTTGGGCAGCATCGGCCCTGCCTCCATCGAGGTATGGATTTCATCGCCAGTGCGATCCAGGAAGCCCGTGTTGATAAAGGCCACCCGCGATTTGGCAGCGCGGATACATTCCTTGAGGTTCACACTGGTGCGGCGCTCTTCATCCATGATACCGATCTTGACGGTATTGGCCGGCAGGCCCAGCGCCGTCTCGACGTGATCAAAGATACGGCAGGCAAAGGCCACTTCTTCGGGACCGTGCATCTTTGGTTTGACCACATAGACAGATCCCTGCACCGAATTGCCACCCTGCGCCTGCAGGTCATGCATCGCGATCATCACGGTGATCATCGCATCCAGAAAGCCCTCGCCGGCTTCGCGACCTTCGCTGTCCAGAACTGCCGGGTTGGTCATCAGATGGCCAACGTTGCGCACCAGCAGCAGGGACCGCCCCTTGAGGCTCGCAGCCTCGCCCCTGGCGGTGGTGTAGTCGAGATCGCTGTTCAGCACCCGGGTGAAACTCTTGCCGCCCTTGGTGACCTCTTCGGCCAGATCTCGCTTCATCAGGCCCAGCCAGTTGCGATATGCGACAACCTTGTCTGCAGCATCCACACAGGCAACGGAATCTTCGCAATCCATGATGGTGGATAGCGCGGATTCCAGCGTGATGTCGTTGATCCCCGCCTGATCGGTCGCGCCGATATTGCCAGCCGCATCAATTTCGACAATCGCATGCAACCCGTTGTTCTTCAAAATCACCCGCGTCGGGGCCTCGGCCGCGCCGACGTGACCGGAAAATTGGTCGGCCGCCTTCAATGCAGGCACCAGTGCGCCACCAGCAACAGACAGGCCGGTGATGTCGCTCCATGAGCCGGTTTCAAGCGGGAAAGTTTCATCCAGAAAGCGGCGCCCCCAGGCAATCACCCGATCACCACGTGCCGCATCATAGCCGCCGCCGCCAGGCAGATCGCCCATGGCATCCGTGCCGTAGAGCGCATCATAAAGCGAGCCCCAGCGCGCATTGGCGGCATTCAGCGCAAAACGGGCATTGGTGATCGGCACAACCAGCTGTGGCCCCGGCGTTGCGGCGATCTCGGCATCCACATTTGATGTGTCGATCTCAAAATCATCGCCCTCGGGCAGCAGATAGCCGATTTGACGCAGAAATTCCGTATAGGCAGCGGCATCCTGCGGCGCGCCCAGATGGGCGATGTGCCAGGCATCAATCTGCCCCTGAAGATCCTCGCGTTTGGCCAGCAGGGCGCGATTTTCATCCCCCATGCCATTGACCAGCCCAGACAGCCCGGCCCAAAAATCCGCCGCGGTGACACCGGTCCCCGGCAGGGCCTGGCCTTCAATGAACTCTGCCAGCTCGGATGCGACCTGCATCCCCTCGATATTACGCATGTTGTTCATCAAATCCTCCTTCACGGGTTATCACTGCGGTTTCCCGGATACAGGAAAAGTTTCCTATCGGCAACAGATGCGGTAATAATACTTTACCAATTAAGGGGAGACTGTTTCAAATTATTATTGCAAATCGCAACCAGCTTCAAAAGCGACAGGTAAATTCTGCTGGGTTTTGCAGCGATTTGGCCCGACATCTGCTTGCCCGGCTCTGCGCCATTGCCTACCACTGGAACAAGCTATGACCACAGGCGCCGCCCTGGCTGCCCCTGGTCCCGACAGATGAGGACAGCACGATGACGGCCGATTTGACCCAGACCCCGCAACAGACCGCCGAAACCTTCTACCTGAAGGATTACACCCCCTTTGGGTTTGAGGTGGAAAGCGTTGAACTGACCTTCAAACTGGCGCCCAGCGCCACGCGGGTTGTCAGCAAGATTTGCTTTATCCCCAAACCCGGTGCGCCAGACCCACGGTTCTTTCTACATGGCGAAAAGCTCAAGCTGATTTCGGCCAGGATCGACGGCGTTGATGTTGCCCCGGTCGTTACCCCCGAAGGTCTGACCTGCGATGTGCCGCAACAGCGCTTTGTCTGGGAGGCAGAGGTCGAAATCGACCCGGCTGGCAATACCGCACTAGAGGGGCTGTATATGTCAGGTGGCATGTATTGCACCCAGTGCGAAGCCGAAGGCTTTCGCAAGATCACCTATTACCCAGACCGCCCCGATGTGATGTCCATCTTCACTGTGCGGATCGAAGGCGATGAAGAGGTGATGCTATCCAACGGCAACCCGGTTTCCAAATCTGATGGCCTTGCCGTTTGGCAGGATCCCTGGCCCAAACCGGCCTATCTCTTTGCGCTGGTTGCCGGTGATCTGGTCAATCACCCTGACAGGTTCATCACCAAATCCGGCCGCAAGGTAGAGCTGAACATCTGGGTCCGCCACGGCGACCAGGATAAATGCGCCTTTGGCATGGAGGCGCTGAAGAAATCCATGACCTGGGATGAACAGGCCTATGGGCGCGAATATGACCTCGATATCTTCAACATCGTGGCGGTAGATGATTTCAACATGGGCGCGATGGAAAACAAGGGGTTGAACATCTTCAACTCCTCCTGCGTGCTGGCCTCGCCCGAAACCTCGACGGATGCCAATTTCGAACGGATCGAAGCGATCATCGCGCATGAGTATTTCCACAACTGGACCGGCAACCGCATCACCTGCCGCGACTGGTTCCAGCTCTGCCTGAAGGAAGGGCTGACAGTGTTTCGCGACTCGCAGTTCACATCCGATATGCGCTCTGCCCCGGTAAAGCGGATCTCGGATGTCATCGACCTGCGCGCCCGCCAGTTCCCCGAGGACCAAGGCCCGCTGTCGCACCCGGTACGCCCCGAAGAGTTTCAGGAAATCAACAACTTCTATACCGCCACCGTCTATGAAAAAGGCGCCGAGGTGATCGGCATGCTGAAACGCCTAGTGGGTGATGCGGACTATTCAAAAGCCGTGAATCTCTACTTTGAGCGTCACGATGGGCAGGCCTGCACGATCGAAGACTGGCTGCAGGTTTTCGAAGACGCCACGGGCCGCGACTTGGGCCAGTTCAAACGCTGGTACAGCCAGGCCGGCACGCCGCGCCTGAAGGTGGCAGAGAGCTTCGCGGATGGCACCTATACGCTGACCTTTGAACAAAACACCGCGCCGACGCCCGGCCAGCCGAACAAGGACCCGCGCGTCATCCCCATTGCGGTGGGCCTGCTGGGGGCCAATGGCGACGAGATCCGGCCGACCCAGGTTCTGGAAATGAGTGAAGCCAAGCAAAGCTTCACCTTCGAGGGGCTCGCCACGAAACCCGTTCCGTCCATTCTGCGCGAATTTTCGGCACCGGTGATCCTTGAGCGTGAGACATCAAATGCCGAACGTGCCTTCCTGCTGGCCCATGACACCGACCCGTTCAACCGTTGGGAAGCGGGCAATGCGCTGGCCCGCGAGGCGCGTGTTGCCATGGTCCTGGAGGGGGCAGCCCCCGATGCAGACTATCTGGATGCGCTGACCAAACTGCTGCGCGACGATACACTGGATCCCGCCTTTCGCGCCCTGATCCTGCAGCCGCCCAGCCAATCCGACATCGCCCAAACCCTACACGAGCGCGGCCATATCCCCGATCCGCAAAAGATCTACGATGCCGCCGAAACTCTGGCGCAGACCCTGGCGCAGCAACTGGCCGATAACCTGCCCCGGCTCTATGCTGACACCACCGTGACCGCGGCCTACACCCCAGATGCAGTCAGCGCTGGCAAACGGGCCTTGAACGCCCGCATCCTGACCCTGCTGACCCGGCTGGATGGCGGCGAACAGGCCGCGCGCCAGTATGAGGCGGCCGACAATATGACCCAGCAATACAGCGCCCTGGCCAATCTGATGAAGGCGGAAAAAGGCACGGTGCAGTCCCAGGCCTTTTTTGACCAATGGCAGGGTGACCGGCTGGTGATGGACAAATGGTTTGCGCTGCAAATCGCCATGGCCGCGCCAGAGGCAACCACGCGAACGGCAGCGCAGTTGACCCGGCATCCGCTGTTCACGCTGAAAAACCCCAACAGATTCCGGGCGGTGATGGGCGCGCTTGCAGGCAATCACGCGGGCTTTCACCACGCCAACGGTGCAGGCTACCGGCTTTTGGCCGACAATCTGATCGCGCTGGATGGCCTGAACCCGCAGACCACCGCCCGCATGTGTACCGCCTTCCAGAGCTGGAAGCGCTATGACAACAACCGCCAAGCCTTGATCGCGGCGCAGTTGCAGCGCATTCAGACCACCGCCGGGCTGAGCCGCGACACCAATGAGATGGTCAGCCGTATCCTGGATGCCTGACCGCTGCGCCCCAGCCCCCAGCCCGCCACAGCAGGCCAAGGCCTCGTCCCTGCAGCCACCCGCGTTTCACTTTCAACGGCAGGGGCGATCCTTGGGGCTGGCACTGGCGCTTGCTGGCTGGCTGGCATTGCTGGGTGTTGGGGGCGTTGCGGCGCAGGTCTCACCCTGGATTTTGGGCGGTCTCGCCCTGCCCTGCCTGCCGGGCCTTTGGGATCTGTGGCGCAATCCCAGCTCGGGGCTGACGGTTGGCGCGGACGAGATCCGCTGGCATATCGCGCAACAGGCCACTGGGGTTGCCCTGTCAGAGATCGCCCTGCTGCGGCTGGATCGGCGCTGGGACCTGTCCTACCGCGCCACTCTGGTGCTGCACAGCGGGGCCAAGCTGCGCCTGCCGCAACCCGCCCTCCCGCCTATTCAGGCGCTGGAAACCAGCCTTGCGGCCCATGGCACCCCCTGCCAGCGCCACCCTTTCAGCATATTCTAGACCAGCCTCTTGCGGGCAGGCAGCCCTGCGCGATCCCCCATCCGCTGCGCCTGCCTCCCTCCCCCGGGTGGGGGCCTGCCGCAGCATTTTCCCAATTCGTGGCAGCAATCTCCCCATCCCTGCCACGATTGCGCCGCATTACACTTGCAAGTTGCCTGCCTAAGGATCAGTCGCCAACCTGCAGGATGTTGCATGTTCAAACCTCACGACCTCATGTGGACGCGCCTGTCCAGGCTGCAACGCGAATTCCCCGCTTGGATCTCCTCTCGCCTGACACCCAAGCCCCCCCCCCATGCTGGCATGCTCCCCCCGCACCAGAGCGAGACAGAGCAGCAGAAAATCCTGCAACGGGCATGTGCTCAGTCCTGCGAAACCGGCGACCAACCAGCCCCGCTAGAGGCCGATAGTCCCGACACCCCTGTAGAAGGCCTGCAAGACCCCGCAGCCGATCTGGCCGCCTTTGCCGAGGTCCTCTTGATCCCGGTTCGCACCGACAGCCCCGCCACCCGCAGCCGCCTTGCACTACAGGACAAGGGCCAGTTCCTGGCCCGGCAGGAACGATGGGCCGAATTGTCCAAAATGATCCGCAGCGCAGATCAACAGCACCGCCGCACCGAAGGTGGCCTGCCCGAGGCCGATCTTCTGGCCTATGGCGCCCGCGCCGATGTGGTCAACGCGGTGGATCACGCCCTGCAAGAACTCAGCGACAAGACCGGCCCCAACGGTGAAGACCGCATCCTCATAGAGGGGGTTATGGCGCTGGAAGCCCTGCGGCGCGAACATCGCCATGACGCCTATCTAACCGCGATTGTTGCTCTGGCCCATATCGACATTGCCTGGGTCTGGCGCAGAACCATCACGCCAGCCGCGCCCCAGGGCGACAACGGTCCCGCTTCGGGCCTGACTGTGGACAATACCGAGGCTGCGCCCCTCTCTGGCCTCAGCTCAGAGGCCCACCTGCGCCGTGCCACGGCCCATTTTGAACGCGCTGCCACTCTGCTGGCCCCCCTGCAAGCGCAGATGCAGAACAGCGCCTTTTTATCGGCGGCCCACTGCGCGCTGTTTGCCGGCCAGAGCGCCGCGACGCTGCAGGTGGCGGATGCCTATGCAGCGCTCATTGACCAGGACCCGAACAATCCGCGCCCAATGCGCGCGCTTGGGGCGCAGATGCTGCCACGCGCCAACGGATCCTACGCGGCGCTAGAGCTTGAAGCCCGGCGCACCGCCGCACGCACCCACGAGATCTGGGGCGCTGGCAGCTATACTTGGGTCTATTTTGATGCCATGGCGATTGACGATCGAGCCTGCGCCCGCGTCGATACCAAGTTTTTCCTGAAGGGGTTGCAGGACATCCTGAATGTAGATCCCAGCCAGGAAATGGTAAACCTGCTTTCAGCCTATTGCGCCATCACCCTGTCGCAGGATGCAGGCCAGAAATCAGATCAAAACGCCAAAAACAACCGGGCGCAGATTGCCAAGGCGGCGCGCTGGCTGATCCGCTCTCACCTGCATGAGCTGCACCCGCTGATCTGGGCCCATGCCTGTGCAGGTTTTGACAACAACGCCCATATCACCTCCCTGCGCCGCTTTGCCGCCCAGGGCCAGGCAAGGGCCCTACACTGCATTGCCGAGATGTTCCGCGATGAGTTGGACTGCGGTCACAAGATCGCCTTCACCCCGGATGGCATTGACCTGCTGACCTGAAAACCACCCGAACACCCCAACCCCCGCCCAAAAACGGCCCTCCCGAATAGGCGGGGTCGGTTGAACCAGGCAAAAAGGCCGGGACTCTCCCGGCCTTTGTTCTGTCTGCCTGGTCAGACCAGTCGCTGGTGCATCCTTCTGGCCCGGTCCAGGCCCATTTTGGCGCGCGGCAACCGCACCGCGATCCCGATATATCAGGTCTTCTTAAACGCATCCATCAAGGCAGCCCCCAGGGCGCCAGTCTGCCCCCCCTGCGAAGCGCCGCCCCCCTTTGGGCCCGCAGACATGCTGCCGTCCTTGCCGCCGCTGCCTCGGTGTCCACCGCCCTTGCCACCGCTGCCTTTGGCGCCACGACCCTGAAACCCGCGCTTGGCCCCATCCTCGGCACCGCGGGCATTGCGCTCTTCGCGGGCCGAGGCACCGCCATCCTTGCGCATGGTCAGGGCAATCCGTTTGCGCGCCACATCGACTTCGGTCACGGTCACCTTGACCACCTGGCCGGTTTTCACCACATCATGTGGGTCTTTGACAAATTTATCGGCCAGCTGGCTAACATGCACCAGCCCATCCTGATGCACCCCGACATCCACAAAGGCCCCAAAGGCCGCCACATTTGTGACCGTGCCCTCCAGCACCATCCCCGGCTTCAGATCCTTCATCGTCTCGACCCCTTCGGCAAAGGTCGCCGTGACAAAGGACGGGCGCGGGTCACGCCCCGGCTTTTCCAGCTCGCTGAAGATATCGCGCACCGTGGGCAGACCAAAACTCGCATCGACGAACTGCTCGGCCCGCAGCGTTTTCAGCGCGCTGCTGTCGCCCATGATCTGGCGAATATCACGCCCACAGGCCGCAACCACCTGGCGGGCCACACTATAGGCCTCGGGGTGAACAGAGGAGGCATCAAGCGGCTCTTTCCCGTCGCGAATACGCAAGAAACCGGCACATTGTTCAAAGGCCTTGGGGCCAAGGCGCGCCACCTTCAACAGGTCTTTGCGGGTGGCAAAGGCACCGTTCATATCGCGGTGCGCCACGATGGCCTCGGCCAAGCCAGGCCCCAGTCCAGAGACATGCGCCAAGAGCGGCGCCGACGCCATGTTGAGATCAACCCCCACGGCGTTCACCACATCCTCGATCACCGCCTCCAGCGATTTCGACAGGCGATGCTGGTCGACGTCGTGCTGGTACTGGCCAACGCCAATGCTCTTGGGTTCGATCTTGACCAGCTCAGCCAGCGGATCCTGCAGACGCCGGGCAATCGACACCGCACCGCGCAGGGATACATCCAGATCGGGGAATTCACGCGCCGCCAGTTCCGATGCGGAATAGACCGAGGCCCCGGCCTCGGAAACCACGACCTTGGTGGGCGCCTTCACCTTGGCAGGCAGGTGTTTGATAACCTCTGCCACCATGCGTTCCGTTTCACGGCTGGCGGTGCCGTTGCCAATGGCGATCAGTTCGACGCCATGTTCCGCGATCAGTTTCAGCACCGAGACCTGCGCCCCGCGCAGATCATTCTTTGGCTGAAAGGGATATATCGTTTCAGTGGCGAGCACTTTCCCGGTGGCATCGACCACTGCCGCCTTGACGCCGGTGCGAATGCCCGGATCCAGCCCGAGCGTCGGTCGCGCACCGGCAGGCGCGGCAAACAACAGATCGCGCAGGTTGCGGGCAAAGACCTGAATGGCATCCTCCTGCGCCCGGGCGCGCAGATCCGCCATCAGTTCCAGCATCATCGACAGGCTCAGCTTTACCCGCCAGGTCCAGCCCGCCACCTTACGCAGCCATTTATCCCCGGGGCCGCTGCCGCTGGCGCCCAGCTCTGCCGCCACCATGGATTCGGCCCGCGCCACGCCCTCTTCCGGTTCCGGCCCTATATCCAGCGTCAGCACCCCCTCGTTGGCGCCGCGCAGCATCGCCAGCGCCCGATGCGAGGGCACATCGGCCCAGCGTTCATTATGGTCAAAATAGTCGGAAAACTTGGCGCCCTCTTGTTGCTTCCCCTCAACAACCCGCGCGGTGAGGCGTGCCTCGGCCTGCAGGAACTGACGCAGCCGCCCCAGCAGGCCTGCGTTTTCGGTCAGCCGCTCGGTCAGAATATCGCGCGCGCCGTTCAGCGCCTCCTTGGTGCCGGGCACCGCCTCGCACAGATAGCCCTGAGCCAGCGCCTCCGGGTCGGCGCCGTGATCCCCCAGGATCGCATCGACCAGCGGCTCCAGCCCGTTCTCCCGCGCGATCATCGCCTTGGTCCGGCGCTTGGGCTTGTAGGGCAGATAGATATCTTCCAACTGCGCCTTGGTTTCGGCCTTGGCGATCGAAGCCGCCAGATCATCGGTCAGCTTGTCCTGAGATTTGATCGCGTCAAAAATCGTCGCGCGGCGCGATTCCAGTTCCCGTAGATAGGTCAGACGCTCTGCCAGGGTGCGCAGCTGGCTGTCGTCCAGCCCACCTGTCACCTCTTTCCGGTAGCGCGCCACAAAGGGGACTGTCGCGCCCTCATCCAACAGCGTCACAGCGCTGTTCACCTGGTTCGGGGCGGCGCCGATTTCACGGGCAATCGTCTGGGCAATGCGGGCTGCGGTTTCCAAGAATGCGTCCTCTTCGTTCTGCTCGGGCGATCTTCATAGCTCTGTCGCGCGGTCGCGCCAAGGGTGCGCGTGCGCTCGGCTGCGCCGGAGTGCCGATCAATCGCAGGATTTCATCGCCCAATTCGCCAACGGCAAGGCAGAATCTCTGCTGCCTCTTGCCCCGCATGGCCCGCTGGCCTAGAACGCCTGCTAAACGCGATCAAAGGAGCCGATGCGAGATGCTCGACCTGACATATGAACTGCCCAAGCCCAAGGTGATTTCGGGTGCCAAACATGACTGGGAACTGGTCATCGGCATGGAAGTGCATGCCCAGGTCAGCTCCAATGCCAAGCTGTTTTCCGGCGCGTCGACCAAATTCGGTGCCGAGCCAAACTCCAACGTCTCTTTCGTGGATGCGGCGATGCCAGGCATGTTGCCGGTGATCAACGAATACTGCGTTGAACAGGCTGTGCGTACGGGGCTCGGCCTGAACGCGGAAATCAACCTCTGGTCGGCCTTTGACCGCAAGAACTATTTCTACCCGGATCTGCCGCAGGGCTATCAGATTTCGCAGCTCTACCACCCCATCGTTGGCGAAGGCGAAGTGCTGGTGGAAATGGGCGATGGCACTGCGCGCACCGTCGGGGTGGAACGCATCCATATGGAACAGGACGCGGGCAAGTCGATCCACGACATGGATCCCAATATGTCCTTTGTCGATCTCAACCGGACCGGCGTCTGCCTGATGGAGATCGTCAGCCGCCCCGACATCCGTGGCCCGGAAGAGGCCGCCGCCTATATCGCCAAGATCCGTCAGATCCTGAAGTACCTCGGCACCTGCGATGGCAATATGCAGAACGGCAACCTGCGTGCCGATGTGAACGTCTCTATCTGCCTGCCTGGCCAGTATGAAAAATACCAGGAAAGCAAAGACTTTTCCCATCTGGGCACCCGCTGCGAGATCAAGAACATGAACTCCATGCGCTTTATCCAGCAGGCTATCGAGGTCGAAGCACGCCGCCAGATCGCCATTGTCGAAGCCGGCGGTGAGGTCGATCAGGAAACCCGCCTTTACGACCCGGACAAGGGCGAAACACGGTCGATGCGATCCAAGGAAGAAGCGCATGACTACCGCTACTTCCCCGACCCCGATCTGCTGCCGCTGGAAATCGAACAGGCTTGGGTCGATGAAATCGCCGCCACCCTGCCGGAACTGCCCGACGCCAAAAAGGCCCGTTTCATCGCAGATTTTGGCCTGTCGGACTATGATGCCTCGGTGCTGACTGCCGATGTGGCATCCGCTGCCTATTTCGAAGCCGTGGCCGAAGGGCGTAACGGCAAGCTGGCGGCCAACTGGGTGATCAACGAATTGTTTGGCCGCCTGAAGGCAGACGAGGCAGATATCGCCAATAGCCCGGTCACACCGGAACAGCTGGGCGGCATCGTCGAACTGATCTCGGCCGAGACCATTTCCGGCAAGATCGCCAAAGATCTGTTTGAAATCGTCTACACAACAGGCGGCGACCCGGCGCAGATCGTCGAAGAGCGCGGCATGAAGCAGGTGACAGACACCGGTGCCATCGAGGCCGCCCTGGACCAGATCATCGCCGACAACCCCGCCCAGGTGGAAAAAGCCAAACAAAACCCCAAACTGGCAGGCTGGTTTGTTGGTCAGGTGATGAAAGCCACCGGCGGCAAGGCCAACCCCAAGGCTGTAAACCAGCTGGTTGCCCAGAAACTTGGTGGGTAAACGCCCCTAGACATTACGAAAAAAGGCGGCCCCAGCATATATGCAGGGCCGCCTTTTCTATTGGTGACCAGAGTACCGCAAACCCGCCCCACCCGCCGGGGCAAAGCCCGGGCACACAGGCGGCAAACAGGCGGCAAACCGAAACCCGCGCCTCCCTGCGCTTGACGCTCCGCCTGCATCGGGTAAACCTGCGCTCCAAGTCAGGAGACCAGCATGCAAGCTTTCGAGTACAAAGTTGTTCCCGCCCCACACAAGGGCACCAAGGCCAAGGGCATCAAGACCCCTGAAAGCCGCTTTGCCAATTCGGTTGAGATGATCCTCAACGAAATGGCCTCCGAGGGCTGGGAATATCAGCGCGCGGAACTGCTCCCCTCGGAAGAACGCTCGGGCCTGACCGGCTCGACCACAAACTGGCGCAATGTACTGGTGTTTCGCCGTGCGCTTGCCCCGGCAACAACACAAGCCGCGCCGCAGCCCCTGGCCGAAGCAGCAGCGCCGCAGGGCGCCGCACCGGCGGTTGCCACCCCTGTTGCCGCGACAGACACACCCGTAAACACAGCCCCCGTCCTGACAGCCACGGCGGGCGATCCCGAAGCGCCAGAGAATGCCACCCTCGTCCCAGGCCTGGGCGCGGCCAAGATGCAGGCCGATGATGGCGTTGAAGAACTCAGCCCGGTCTCTGGCATGACAACGGCGCTGAAAGCACGCGCCGAACGCCGCACAGCGGACGAAACCTGACCCCCGCCATAGAACAGACATCACGCCGCAATTATCAGGTGCCCCCTTCCTGAGTGAGAAGGGAGGCACCCACTATTCGTTCTTCATTGGTCAGTCACTGCCGATGTCCAGCGCCAGCGCGTGAATGCGCGGCACGATGTCCCCCAGCGCCTTGTGCACCATCCGGTGCCGCTGCACCCGACTTTGCCCGGCAAAGGCTGCGGCGCGGATCATCACGTTAAAGTGGCTCTCGCCGCTGCCATCATGGCCGGCGTGGCCGATATGACTGTTGCTATCATCTACCACCTCTAGGGCAGTGGGATTAAAGGCGGCCCGCAGCCGCTGTTCCATTTCCGTATTTATACTCATATTCTGCCTATCCTCATATTTATTTCTCTGCCCCCCTTCAATCTGACGCCCCTTAGACTAAACTGCTGCCTCCGAGTCGAACAGCTGCGTCTAGAAAGTGCCCCACATGAGCAAATCAGATCCCTTCGGTTTCGATATGTCCGTCAGCTCTGCCAAAAAGAAAAATCCACGTGGCCGCCGCAGCATGTCTGGCGCCTCAGAGACCTCTGTCCGTGTCTGCGACAAAGAGGGCTGCGAGGAGGCCGGCAAGTTCCGCGCCCCCAAGGCCCCCGATGTATTGGATGATTTCTTCTGGTTCTGCCAGGAACATGTCCGCGAATACAACAACCACTGGAACTTTTTCCAGGGTACAACCGAGGCCGAACTGAACGCCCAACAGTCTAAGGACAAAGTCTGGGAACGCCAAACCAAGCCCATGGGCGACCCCGAGGCCCGCGCCTGGGCCAGGCTGGGCATTGAAGACCCGCATCAGGTACTGGGTGGTAACGCCACGCAGAATCCGGGCCGTTCAGCCGCAACCGGGCGCCGCCTGCCCGCAACCGAACGCCGCGCCATCGAAGTGCTGGAGGCCAAGGATGACTGGTCCAAGGCTGACATTCGCAAGGCCTACAAAAAGCTGATCAAGGTGCTGCACCCCGACATGAACGGCGGCGACCGCAGCCAGGAAGAACAGCTGCAAGAGGTTCGCTGGGCCTGGGAACAGATCAAGGACAGCCGCAGCTTTAAATAGGCCATGGGGCCAGCGCTGAAAATTCATGCGTAAAAGGGCAGCACGGGCTGCCCTTTTTGTTGCGCCTCCGCCGCCCAACCGATCCCGTGCCCAAGCCAGTTCTGGTTCACATATTTCAACCTCGATAAGGCCAGTTTCACCGCAACACCACGTTATTTGGCTCCCACCTACTCTGCCCCTTGCCCTTCATCGCAAGATCAGGCACCAATCCCCCGGATTGGCCCCGCAGCCGCGGGAGAGGAACAAGGATCGACGACGATGACCGATGGCATGCTGGATATGAATACAAAACCGACCGATACTATTTCGGTCCGCGATGTCTTTGGCATCGACACCGACATGACTATCAAGGGCTTTGCCGACGGATCGGACCGTGTACCAGCCATCGACAACACCTACAAATTTGATCCCGACACCACCATGGCCATTCTGGCGGGCTTTTCGCACAATCGCCGGGTGATGATCCAAGGCTACCACGGCACAGGCAAATCGACCCATATCGAACAGGTCGCCGCCCGGCTGAACTGGCCCTCTGTTCGGGTAAACCTCGACAGCCATATCAGCCGGATCGACCTGATCGGCAAGGATGCGATCAAGCTGCGAGATGGTAAGCAGGTCACCGAATTCCACGAAGGCATTCTGCCCTGGGCCCTGCGCAACCCGGTTGCGATTGTGTTTGATGAATATGATGCCGGCCGCGCCGACGTGATGTTTGTAATCCAGCGAGTACTGGAACATGACGGCAAGCTGACACTGCTGGACCAGAACGAGATCATCACCCCGAACCCCTACTTCCGCCTGTTTGCAACCGCCAACACCGTTGGCTTGGGCGATACCACGGGCCTGTACCATGGCACCCAGCAGATCAACCAGGCCCAGATGGACCGCTGGTCGCTGGTGGCAACGCTGAACTATCTCAGCCATGATGCCGAAACAGCCATCGTGCTGTCCAAGGCACCACATTACAACACCGACAAGGGCCGCAAGAACATCAGCCAGATGGTCACCGTGGCCGACCTGACCCGGACCGCATTCATGAACGGTGATCTGTCGACGGTGATGTCGCCCCGAACCGTGATCAACTGGGCGCAAAACGCAGAGATTTTCCGCGACGTGGGCTATGCTTTCCGTCTGTCATTCTTGAACAAATGTGACGAGCTGGAGCGCCAGACGGTGGCTGAGTTCTACCAGCGTTGCTTTGACGAAGAGCTGCCCGAAAGCGCAGCCAGCGTTTCGCTGGGCTAATTTGTGACGTGCCGCCTGGCCGCAAGGCCGGGCAGCGCCCATCCCGTCCCCCACGGGGCGGGCGCTTCGCTTCCTCCCCGCCGGATCGGGTGCTGCCCTTTTCGCTGCCGCTCGACTGGACTTTCGCCAAAAGAGGGGGGATGCTCATCAGGGACAAGGTGCGACCATGAGAAAACAAAACGACAATCCCGCTGATCCGTTCAAAAAAGCCCTGGCCGAGGCCACCAAAGTCATGGCCGATGATCCGGAGCTGAGCGTTTCCTACACCGTTGACCCCTCGGGCGTGTCCGGTGACAATATGCGCCTGCCGCAGGTCAGCCGCCGCATGACCCGCGAAGAGGTGCTGCTGGCACGCGGCACCGCCGATGCGCTGGCGCTGCGTCGCAAATTCCACGACGATGCCACCCACGCAAAATATACCCCCCAGGGGGAAATGGCGCGCGACCTTTATGAGGCAATGGAAACCGCGCGTTGCGAGGCCATGGGCGCGCGGCATATGCCCGGTACCGCCAGCAATATCGACGTCAAGATCCGCAACGAAGCCATCCGGCGCGGCTATGACCAGATGAAAAGCTCATCCGAGGCACCACTGGCGGCCTCGGCAGGCTACCTGGTGCGCCATTTGGCCACTGGCCGCCCCCTGCCCGAGGGCGCCGACAATGTGATGGAGCTGTGGCGCGGCTTTATTGAAGCTCAGGCCGGGGAAACACTCGAAAATCTTGACGACAAGATCGCCGATCAGTCCGAATTTGCCAAATTCGCCCGTAAGATCATTGCTGACCTTGGCTATGGCGACCAGCTGGGCGATGACCCGGATGAACTGGACGACAATCAGGATGACGAGGCCGAGGACGACGCCGAAGAGCAGCCCGACCCCGATAGCAACGGCGAAGACGATTCCGACGACGAGCAATCCGAAGCCGACGCCGAACAGGCCCAGGAACAGCAGCAAGACGAAAGCCAGGCCCAGGTCTCTATGGATGAGATGGCCGAGGAAGAGCTGACGGAAGAAACCGAAATGCCCGACGGTGAGGCACCGCTGGACCCACCTCCGCCACCCGCCGCGTCAGAGGCGGACCCGGATTACAAGGTGTTTCTCGACACCAATGACGAAGAAATCGCTGCCGAAGATCTGGCGGAACCGGCCGAACTAGAGCGCCTGCGCGCCTATCTTGACCAGCAACTGGAACCGCTGAAAGGTGCCGTGTCGCGTCTGGCGAACAAATTGCAGCGCCGCCTGCAGGCCCAGCAAAACCGGTCATGGGAATTTGACCTGGAAGAAGGCATTCTGGATGCCGGGCGTCTGGCGCGGGTGATTGCCAACCCGACAACGCCCCTGTCCTTCAAGCGCGAAAAAGACACCGAATTCCGCGATACCGTGGTGACGCTGCTGCTGGACAACTCCGGTTCGATGCGGGGACGGCCCATTTCCATCGCCGCGATCTGCGCCGATGTTCTGGCCCGCACTTTGGAACGTTGCAACGTCAAGGTCGAGATTCTCGGCTTTACCACCCGCGCCTGGAAGGGCGGGCTGGCCCGCGAGGCCTGGCTCAATGACGGGCGGCCGCAGATGCCGGGGCGCCTGAATGATCTGCGCCACATCATCTATAAGTCCGCCGACAGCCCCTGGCGCCGGGTGCGCCCCAATCTGGGACTGATGATGAAAGAAGGCCTGCTGAAGGAAAACATCGACGGCGAGGCGCTGGAATGGGCCCACCGCCGGATGCTGGGCCGCCAAGAGGCCCGCAAGATCCTGATGGTGATTTCCGATGGCGCGCCCGTTGATGACAGCACCCTGTCGGTGAACCCGGCCAACTATCTGGAAAAGCATCTGCGCGATGTGATCGCCATGGTGGAAAAGCGCAAACAGGTAGAGCTGCTGGCGATTGGTATTGGCCATGATGTGACCCGCTATTATGACCGCGCGGTCACGATCACCGATGTTGAACAGCTGGCCGGCGCCATGACCGAACAGCTTGCCGCGCTGTTTGACAGCGACCCCCGCGCCCGCGCGCGGGTCATGGGCATGCGCAACGTCGGCTAGCCCCTGCAAAACATCCGCCAACAGCGGCCTGCCCTGTCGGCTGGGGTTGCTGTTGGCGTGAAACCTAATCCCGGGCCTGCCGCATTTGGCAGGCCCCCGGCGTTCTGTACCAACGCCCGCCCAGCCTGAGCCCAGATAAAACCGTCGAGGAGACCGCCATGTTTCAGAATTTTGACGTCACCGCGCGCCCCGAACAGGGGCCTCCCCGCCTGCAAGCCCTGCGCGCAGAGCTGTCCCGTGATGGATTGAACGGTTTTCTTGTCCCCCGTGCCGATGCCCATCAAGGCGAATATGTCGCCCCGCGTGACGAACGGCTCAGCTGGCTGACGGGGTTTACCGGGTCAGCCGGGTTCTGCGCCGTGCTCGATACCATAGCCGGCGTTTTTATTGATGGCCGCTACCGCACCCAGGTCAAACGTCAGGTCGCCGCGGATTTCACCCCGGTACCCTGGCCCGAGGTATCCCTTGCCAGCTGGTTGAAAGAGCAGCTGCCACAGGGCGGCAAGGTCGGCTATGATGCCTGGCTACACGCCAGCGACCAGATCTCTCGCCTGGTGCAAGACCTGGCAGGAACCGGGATCGAACTCGTGCAGTGCGACAACCTTGTTGACAGGATCTGGCAGGACCAACCCGCGCCGCCGCTACAGCCTGCCCTGCCCCATGCGCTGAGCTATGCAGGCGAAGCCGCGGCTGACAAATGCACCCGGCTGGCAGCGGATCTGCGCGCCGCCGGTCACAGCGCTGCCGTGATCACCCTACCCGACAGCATCATGTGGCTGCTGAATATTCGCGGTGGCGACATTCCCCGCAACCCGGTGGCACATGGCTTTGCCATTCTACATAACGATGCGCGGGTTGATTTGTTCATGGCAACTGAAAAGCTGCATCAAATCACCGATCACCTGCCCGACAGCGTCGCCTGCCACCCGCCCCGCGACTTTCTCGACGCGGTTCAGGCGCTTGACGGTATGGTCAGTGCCGATGCCACCAGCCTGCCACAGATCGTGGCAGATGCGCTTGGGGATCATCTGGTTGGTGCGGGCGACCCCTGCGCCCTGCCCAAGGCCCGCAAGAATGCCGCTGAGATCGCCGGCTCCGCTGCCGCCCACCTGCGCGATGGGGCCGCCGTGGTAGAACTGCTCGCCTGGCTGGATGCCCAGCCAAGCGGCACGGTGACCGAGATCGAGGTTGCCAAACGCCTGGAAGAGCAGCGCCGCCGTGACCCTGCTCTGCGCGACATCAGCTTTGAAACCATTTCCGGCACCGGTGAAAACGGTGCGGTGATGCACTACCGGGTCACCGAAGAGACCAACAGCCGCCTGGAAGAGGGCCATCTACTGGTGCTCGACAGTGGCGGGCAATATCTGGACGGCACCACCGATATCACCCGCACCATCGCCATTGGCACGCCTGGTAACGAGGAAAGCGCCGCCTTTACACGGGTGCTGCAAGGGATGATCGCCATCTCGCGCCTGCGCTGGCCAAAGGGGCTGGCAGGCCGCGATATTGAAGCCATCGGCCGAATGCCGCTCTGGCTGGCCGGGCAGGATTTCAATCATGGGCTGGGCCATGGCGTTGGTGCCTATCTCAGCGTGCACGAAGGCCCGCAACGCTTGAGCCGGATTTCTACCGTACCGCTGGAAGTGGGGATGATCCTATCGAATGAACCCGGCTATTACCGCGAAGGGGCGTTTGGTATTCGCATCGAAAACCTGCTGGTGGTCGAACCGGCCTCGGCGCTGGACGGCGCTGACCCGGATCGCGAGATGCTGAGTTGGCGCGGGCTGACCTATGCCCCAATCGACCGTCGGCTAATCTGCCTCGACATGCTGACTGCGACAGAACGCGACTGGATCAACGCCTATCACCGTGAAACCGCAGAAAAACTGCGCCCCTACGTTAGTGAAGATGCACGCGCTTGGCTGGATGACGTCACCCGGCCAATCTGATATCAGCTTGTTACATTTTTAGGGCATACAAATATGCCAAGAGACGCAATCAGGGGGAAGACTATGAGCACAATCCGTATTCGCAAAGCAGGAGGCACCTGGGTTGTTCGTTCTGGTGGTGCGGTGCTTGGTGAAAGCACCCGTGCGCTGGAACTGGACGAAGAGGGCCATGCGCCAGTGATATACTTCCCCCGCGAAGACATCGCCGTTGCCTTTCTTGACCCCAGCAAAAAGACCACCCATTGCCCACGAAAGGGCGATGCGACCTATTATTCGATCGTCAATAAATCCTCGGTCACGGAAAATGTGGTCTGGAGCTATGAAGCTCCGAATGAGGCGCTCGCGGAGATCAAAGGCTATCTTGCCTTTCACACCGGCGAATCCGTCAAAGTAGAACAGATCTGAGGCCGCGATGGCTGCCGGGCAATGCCTGGCAGTCCGGTTGCCGCCCTTCGGCCCGACAACAGCGCGTCCTTCTGCGGGCAAAACAGCTGGGTGATCATCGCCACGCCAGCCGATGCCACAGCGATGCAGCCCAGCCCCACTATAGTCCCAATTGCCGTCAGGAAACGAGCAGCACAAGCTTAGCCTGGCACCAAACTGGCACCTGACAGCCGCACATAGGGCGACGGCTCTTAGCTTCGGGTGCAATAGTTGCACCCGACAGAACCCTAGCCAAATATTTTGATATGGTTCACTCGTTAAAACCGGCAGCCCTGTGCACATCCTTTGCACACCGACGCGCGGAAACCCTACTAAAGAATTAGAGAACAGCGCGGCACAGATTACGCCGCATATCCTCCAACCGATCATCAGAGCTAAAGACATTGGTCTCTAGCGCGCATTGGATCGTGTAATCAATCAGTGCTTCCAAAGAAGCCTTTTCTTTTTCCCGCTCGCCTACAACACGGTCTTGAGCGGCCTCTTCTGGGCCGTTTTCTAAAGTACGCATATTGTTCCTTCCGCACTTTTGTAACTTTTATTACCGTTCTGCCAGATTCCGTTAGTTGAAGCGGTTAATCAATAGAAAGTAAAAATTAACCTATTTGTGAAGCAGATAGCGAAAAAATGATGGGGATTTGCAACAGATTGCGCCTCTTTCCCATTGACTCCCCGCCGTGTCAGCCGGTTTTTTTGGGGTACCCGGCACGATCAAAAACTGATTCTACAACGCCATGCACAGGTCAATGCTCTGCTAACTATGCTCTTCGGCAGCGACCGCAATCAAAGCGCGATTATAAGATTTCAACGCATCTACATGGTAGATTGCCCCCAGTATGCTCTTGTCGCCGTCATCCACGCCTATGACCGGTAGAAACGGCTGATCAGAGCGATCAAAGAGCGGCAGCGCCGCCTCCAGCGTGGCATCAACCCGCAGGCAGAGGTCCTGTTCGCATAGCGCCTCGCAAGCCTCCAGGCTGGGGGCGCGCGGATCCTCTAGCGGGCGCATCACCGCGCCGACTCTCAGCATCGTCAACAGATAGGCCTGCGGCCCTGCCGCACAGTGCACATTGCGCTTCTCCAGCTGGGTCAGAAAGAAGGAGCGATCCACCAACCGCGAGGCCAGAGCGGTGGAAATCGACACTGCCACCATCACCGCCAGACCAATCTGCCAATCCCCAGTCAATTCAAACACGATTAGGGTGGTGGAAATCGGTGCGCCCAACACGGCTGCCGCCACCGCGCCCATTCCCGCAAAAGCATAGAGCGTATGGGTGCCAGACACATCCGGCAGGAAAGAGGTGGCCACCAGCCCAAAGGCAAGGCCGGTGATGGCGCCAATCATCAAAGAGGGAGAAAACACGCCGCCGCCCATCCGGCCGCCCATGGTGATTGCCACGGCGACGGTTTTGGCCACAACAAAGATCAGCGCCTGTGACAGCACCAGCCCGCCTGTCAGCGCCAGTTCGGTGGTCTCATAGCCCACACCAATGATATGCGGATACCAGATGGCAATGCAGCCCAGCATCAGGCCGGAAATTGCCGGGCGCAGCCAGCGCGGGATGCGCAGCCGCTGTTGCACCACATCGCCGACATGATCGGCAAAAAAGATCGCCCGCATCAGCACGACAGCAACCAGCCCACAAATCACCCCCAGCATCAGAAAGGCCGGCAATTCCACATAGAACTGCAAGGCCCCCGGGGTCGTCATCGAAAATTCCGCCACATCGCCATAGGCAAGGCGGTTGATCACGGTGCCCGCTACCGAGGCAATCACAATCGGCGCAAAAGCATGCACGGCAAAATGACGCAACACCACCTCTAGCGCAAAAAGCGCCCCTGCGATTGGTGCATTGAAACTGGCAGATACTGCCGCCGCCACAGCGCAGCCCAGCAGGTCACGCCCAGTGATACCATCAGCGCGGATCTTGTCACTAACCCAGCTTGACATCACCCCGGCCAGATGAACCACGGGCCCTTCTCGCCCAGTGGAACCGCCCGTTGACAGCGTCAGAAACGACGCCACTGCCGAGGCCAGGCCAGAGCGCGCCTCAAGCCGACCCTCGTTCAGGGCAGCGCCTTCAATCACATCCGCAACGGATCGCACCCGACCATCGGGGGTAAAGCGATCCAACAGCAGCCCTACCACCAGCCCGCCGACACCTGCAATCAGCACCAGCCAGTACCAGGGAAGATCGGCGGCAAAACTATGCAGGTATTTCACGTCATCCGCGCCATAGACCCAGGCCTGCAGGGCGGAAATTCCCTTGCGAAACAGCAGCGCGGCAAAGCCCGCACCGATCCCGATCAGCAGCGCGATCACCCAGAACTGAAACTGGCTGGGGCCTCGGTGCAGCAGAACCCGCCACAGATCACGCGCCGCAGACCGGCCCTGGGCAATAACGGACGTGACAGAAAGGCCTGACTGCTGGGGCATGGGAACCTGTAGGGGCTGATATATGCGCGGATTAGTTCAAAATATGGCTGATATCGTAAATATTTAATTGGGATTTCACCATAGCCCAGGTTTTTCTGGCCCCGCTGTGCCAGTACCCCCAGCACCCTGGGAATCCAAATTTAGCTAGCCAATAGCGCGCGGGCCGCGGCGCGGGCTTCTGGTGTGATGGTATCGCCCGAAACCATTCGGGCAATTTCGTCCACGCGCTCACCCGCGTCCAGCGGTACGACTTCGGAGAGGGTGCTGCCTGCCTCAACCCGTTTTTGCACCCGCCAGTGAAAACCGCCCTGGGCCGCGACCTGCGGCGAATGAGTCACCACCAGCACCTGGCCTGACCCGGCCAGGGATTTTAGCCGACGCCCCACCGCATCTGCGGTCGCGCCGCCGACGCCGCGATCAATTTCGTCAAAAATCAGTGTCTTGCTTTGATCACTGCCACGCAGGCAGACTTTCAGCGCCAGCAAAAACCGGCTTAGCTCTCCGCCCGAGGCAATCTTGTTCAACGGCCCAGAAGGCGCCCCAGGATTGGTCGCCACGGTAAAGGCCACCGCGTCCTGACCATCGGGGCCGGGTTCGGCGGGCTCTACATTGGTCTTGAAAACGGCGCGCTCCATCTTCAGCGGTGCCAGCTCTGCCATCACCGCCTGATCCAGCGCATCTGCTGAGGCCAGACGCGCAGCGCTCAAGGCCTCGGCGGCGGCCTGATAATCGGCTTCGGCCAGACGCAGCGACGCCTCTTGATCGGCCAGATCGCGATCGCCGGCATCCAGATCGGCCAGTTTGCCGCGCAGGACATCCGCATGCGCGGCCAGATCATCCGGCTGCACCGCATATTTGCGCGCCAGCGCCCGAATTTCGAACAGGCGCGCTTCGCAGTCTTCCAGATCGCCGGGGTTGAAGTCCAACCCCTCGAGAATGCGTGTCACCCCATCCTGAGCCTCGCCCAACTCGACCATGGCGCGGCTCAGCGCGCTCAGCGGTGCATTCAGCCCGGTTTCCTCGGCCCGTTCCACCCCTTCCAGCCAGCGCTGCGCCTCTCCCAAAGAGGCCTCGGCGCCGTCACTCAGCAAGGCATGGGCCCGGGCGATATCCCCCCGGATCCGCTCGGCCTGCTGCATCTGGCGGCGGCGTTCATCAAGTGCTTCATCCTCGCCAGCCTCGGGGTTAAGCTTATCTAGCTCGGCCACCGCATGGCGCAGGAATTCTTCTTCGGCCCGTACAGCATCCAACGCGTCGCGCGTCGATTGCACCCGCTGCTGCGCCTTGGCCAGCGCCCGCCAAGCCCGGCGCGTCTGCGCCAGCAGATCGCCAGCTGCGGCAAAGGCATCCAGCAATGTTCGGTGGCCGCGCGGGTTCAAAAGCCCGCGATCATCATGCTGGCCGTGCAGCTCTACCAGAGTTTCAGACAGGCGCCGCAACACCTCACCAGAACAGCGCCGATCATTGACCCAGGCCGTCTTGCGCCCCTCAGCGGTATTAATCCGGCGCAGCACCAATTCCGCCCCACCGGGCAGCCCGGCCTCGTCCAGAATGGCATGGGCAGGATGATCCGGAGCAAGGTCGAATTCAGCGATCACCTCGCCCTGGGCCGCACCCTGACGCACCAGATCGGCACGCCCGCGCCAACCAAGCACAAAGCCCAGAGAATCCAGCAGGATCGACTTGCCCGCGCCGGTTTCCCCGGTGAGCACATTCAGCCCCGGCTGAAACGCCAGTTCAAGGTGGTCGATGATCAGCAGATCACGAATATCAAGTGCGCGCAGCATAGCCGATTTATCGCCTGTTCCGTCGTCTGGAAAGTTACAGCCAGCGCCCTTTGATCGACTGGCGGTAGATCTGGCTCAGCCAGTTATTGCCACGATCTTTAAGCTTGAGCCCCTGTGATGTCAGCAGTTTATAGCTGTCTTCATACCATTCGCTCGATTGGTAGTTGTGGCCAAGAATGGCGCCAGCGGTCTGTGCCTCTTCGGTCAAGCCCAGCGACAGATAGGCCTCTACTAGGCGATGCAGCGCTTCGGCGGTATGGCTTGTGGTCTGGAAATCCTCGACCACCACGCGGAATCGGCTGATCGCCGATGTATAATGGCCCCGGCGCAGGTAATAGCGGCCGATTTCCATTTCCTTGCCGGCAAGGTGATCAAAGGCCAGGTCAAACTTCAGAATGGCCGAAGTGGCATACTCGCTATCGGGATAGACCTCGATTACGGTGCGCAGCGCTTGCAGTGCCTGAAATGTCAGCCCCTGGTCACGGCCGACTTCGTCAATCTGGTCATAATAGCTGAGCGCAAGAAGATACTGCGCATAGGCCGCATCTTCATCGGTGGGGTAGAAATCAATATAACGCTGAGCCGCAGACCGGCTGCCTTCGTAGTCTTTGGAGCGGTGATTGGCAAAGGCCTGCATGATCAGGGCCTGTTTGGCATATTCCGAATAGGGATAGAGCCGCTCAATTTCAGAGAAATAGTAGGCGGCATCCTCGGTGCGATTGCGGGCCAGCTCAAATTCACCGCGCTCAAAAATCTGCTGGGGGGTGTAGGTTTCCAACGGCACTGCCTGTTCAGAGGCGCCACCGTCCCCACCACATCCAGAAAGTGCTGCCATCAAAAGAGCCGCGCCGATGATTTTGGCTCCTGCCTTGATGCCGATCATATTGCCTAAACCTCACCGTCTTTGACTGTCGGGTGTCATGCGCCCCGGTTCTGCCCCGTTTAGCACATTCATCCGGCGTGCAAAACGCCTTTCACCCACTTCGCCCCCACTTGGCAGAGAATGTTTGGCAGGGTCAAGCCTGACAAGCGTGCAACAGCCACCTGCCGAGAGCAGAACAGGCAAAAGCCCCGCCGAAACGGGGCCATAGGCAGAGAGGTAAGCAAAGTAAGAGTGCAGCTTTAGACGACTGATAAATGGATCCAGGACGCCGTGGCCAACAAAAATCACACTGGAAAAATCACACTGGGATGTATCAGGCGACCCGACGGCTGAGGCTGGGGATTTCAGAGCGCACCAGGCCCTGGCCCGGCAGGCGGGATGCCATCGCCACATCGCATTCAACGCGGCGCACGGCCCCAGGCGTCGCAAAGAGCGCCCGCAGCAGAGTGTTGGTGAGCGCGTGGCCGGCCCGATCACCTGTATAATGCCCCAGCAATGGCCCACCGGCCAGCGCCAGATCGCCAAGCGCATCCAGCATCTTGTGGCGCACCGGCTCATCCGAGTGACGCAGGCCTTCGCCGCTTTCAACCCGGCTGCCATCAAAGACGATAGCGTTTTCACCCGGTACACCCCCCAGGGCCAAGCCATTTGCCTGCATGGCCTCGACATCGGCGCGACGGCAGAAGGTGCGGCTGTCGCAAAGTTCGCGCACAAAGGCACCGTTGCGCAGGTCCAAGGCGCGGCTTTGACGGCCAATGGCCTGCTCTGCAAAGTCGATGTGAAATTCAATCATCAGGCGATCACAGGGAACCAGGGTGGCAGTGGCGCCATCCTTTTCAACCGTGACCGGCTTCAGCACTTCGATGGCGGTCACGGGTTTTGTCAGGCGGCGAATGCCCTGCCCCATGATCCCGCGCACAAACTGCGCGGAAGACCCATCAAGGATCGGCACTTCAGGGCCATCCAGTTCGATCAGCGCATTGTGCACGCCGCAGCCCGCCAGGGCCGCCATCAGATGTTCCACAGTGGAGATGCTGACACCAGCGCCATTGACTAGGCGGGTGCACAGCGCAGTGCGTTCCACATGATCCCAAAGAGCCGGAACAATACGATTGCCCAAAGCAATGTCAGTGCGTTTGAAAACGATGCCATGGTCGGCAGCGGCCGGTTTGATCACCAGACGAGCGGATCGACCTGAATGCAGACCAACCCCTTCAAATGTCACCGATGCTTTAAGCGTATTCTGCACCTTGTGCTCCTACTGACCATGTCCGGCGACTGGCACCGTGTTGACTGAACAGGTAAGGATTTCACGAAAAAGCCACAACTCAATCTTTGTAACGGATTGAAACATCCCTGTAACAGATCGGCAAAACACTGCTTAGACATATACAAGTCACTGTATCAAAAGCAAAAAAGGCCACCCGAAGGCGGCCTCTTAATCTTGATTAGTGAAAGATTAATTTGCTTGGCGGCGCAGGAACGCGGGAATTTCGATCCGTTCTTGCTCTGCGTCGGGCTCGTGCTGCTGCATCGGCTGCGGCGCGGCCTGCTGCTGTGGCGCAACGGCATGCTGCTGCATGGGGGGTTGCTGGCGCACGGGCTGCGGTTTGGCAGCCTGCCCCTCGGCGGCACTGCCGGTCATCCGGTGGATCAGCGAATTCAGGCCAAACCGGCGCTGTTCAGACTGCGCCTCTGCATGGTGCCCACCGGGGGCGGCCATTGGACGCTGCTGCATCTGCGGCTGAGATGCCGGTTGCTGCTGTACCGGCGCGGATTGCTGCCCCTGCTGGGCCCGCGCGGCGGCCGCCTGCAAACGCACGATTGCATCGGCAGAAGGTGTTCCTGGCGCGGGGGCCTTGGGGGCCACAAAAGAGGCCTCTGGCTGTGCATGAGCTGCCGGGGCCTGTGGCTGATAGGCGGGCTGTGGCTGATAGGCCGGCTGTGGCAGACCATCCTGGCCCAGATCCTCTACCTGTTCAAAGACCTCTTCCACAGGGGCCTGGGCGGCGTGCTGCCCTTCCATGCCTTCAAAAAGCGATGGCTCCTGCGGTGCAGGCGCGGCTTCTGCGATTGCAACCTGTGGCTGTTCCACCGGAGTGCTCAGCTCTAGCGGTGCCGGGCGCGCATCTTCAACGCTGACAGATTTTTTCAGCGGCGCTGACATCGGCCGACGCGGGACCGGAATTTCGGTCATGACGTCGGTGGCATCAATGCCTGTTGCAACAACAGAAACCCGCATCTTGCCTTCCATCGCCGTATCAAGCGTTGAACCAACGATAATATTTGCCTCTGGGTCCACCTCTTCGCGGATCCGGTTGGCAGCTTCATCCAGTTCAAACAGCGTAAGATCATGCGCGCCGGTGATATTGATGAGAACACCCTTGGCGCCGCGCAGGCTGATTTCGTCCAGCAGCGGATTGGCAATGGCTTTTTCGGCGGCCTGAACCGCGCGATCTTCGCCCTCAGCCTCGCCGGTGCCCATCATCGCCTTGCCCATTTCGTCCATTACGGCGCGCACATCGGCAAAGTCGAGGTTGATCAGGCCAGGACGAACCATCAGATCGGTGACACCTTTGACGCCCTGATACAGCACGTCATCCGCCATCGAGAAGGCCTCGGTGAAGGTGGTCTTTTCATTGGCCAGGCGAAACAGGTTCTGGTTTGGAATGATGATCAGCGTATCCACGACCTTTTGCAGGGCTTCGACACCCTCTTCGGCCTGCTTCATCCGTTTGTTGCCTTCAAACTGGAACGGCTTGGTAACAACACCAACCGTCAGAACGCCCAGCTCTCTTGCGGCCTGCGCGATGATCGGGGCCGCACCTGTCCCGGTGCCTCCGCCCATCCCGGCCGTGATGAAGCACATATGCGCCCCGGCCAGGTGATCAACGATCTGCTCGATACTTTCTTCTGCCGAGGCAGAGCCAACAGAAGGCCGCGCGCCAGCGCCAAGCCCTTCGGTGACTTTCACCCCCAACTGGATGCGGCTTTTGGCGGCATTCTGCTGCAGCGCTTGCGCATCGGTATTGGCGACAACAAAGTCGACGCCTTCCAATTCTTTGGCGATCATATTGTTGACCGCGTTACCACCTGCACCACCAACACCGAACACGGTGATTTTAGGGCTCAGTTCTTCCTGCCCGGGCATCGAAAGGTTCAATGTCATGCTCTTTCCGCCTATCTATAAGCCCTCCCGCAAGGGCTATTCCTGTCTAAATCCGCCTCAATCATACCGTGATGGCAGAGTCTCGTCATCCTAAAAAACGAAAACCACCACAAAATATGGCTATCATACTGGGTGAAATCCGCAAAATTTCGCTCATCCCGGCAGATTTGGTGGAATTTGATTCACCCACCACAACAGGCGCAGCGCCCCGGCAAAATGCCAGGGGCGAAACCTTGAAAGTTATGGCTGCACACTGCTCGTTATGCCTATGTCGCTTTTGCGACAGTTAAATCTTTGTTAGCCGGTTTTTTCGGCCCTGTCACCCAGACGCTTCAAGTTTTCCACAGGCTGGGGATATTTTTTTCACTGCCCTACCAATTGTCCTTGAACCAGCGCACAGCGCGGCTGAAAGTGCGGCCGGAATTGCGATCAACCGGCGTTTCAAAATCCCACCATTCGTCCTGGGGATGCGCAGCAAAGAGGCTAAGCCCAACCGCAGCGGCAAAGCCAGGGCCAGTCGCCGATTGCGGCAGGCCGTGTACCCGCAGCGGACGCCCCAGCCGCACCTGCTGCCCCAGAATGCGCGTTGCCAGCCCATCAAGACCCAGGATCTGGCTAGAGCCGCCGGTCAGCACGATCTGTTGGCTGGGCAGATATTCAAACCCGGCCGCATCCAGGCGCGTGCGCACCTCTTCGAGGATTTCCTCAACCCGTGGCCGCATGATGCCAATCAATTCCGCCCGGCTGACGCTGCGCCGATCATGTTCCCAATCGCCGGTATCCCCACCGATATCGATCATGTCGCGATCATCGACCCCGGTGGCATGCACCCCGCCACAAAAGGTCTTGATCCGCTCGGCATTGGCCATCGGCACGCCCAGCCCCATCGAGATATCGCTGGTGATGTGATCGCCGCCCATGCGCACCGCATCGGCATAGATCATGTGTTTCTTCATAAAGATCGAAATCGAGGTGGACCCGCCGCCCATATCGATGCAGGCGGCCCCCAGTTCCTGTTCATCTTCCACCAGGGCCGCATAGCCCGACGCATAGGCAGAAGATGCAATTCCCGCCAGCTCAAGATCGCAGCGTTGAACGCAGCGCACCAGATTCTGCACCGTGCCAGTGTCGACGGTAAGCATATGCATATCCACCGCCAGGGTCTGGCCCAACTGGCCACGTGGATCTTCCAGACCGCTGCGATTGTCGAGCGCAAAATTCACCGGCTGCGCATGCAGCACCTCACGCCCGGCACCATATTCCGGCACCTCGCAGGCCGCCAGAACCTGGGCGATTTCCGACTCTGAAACCTCCTGCCCATCAAGATCCAGCTTGGCATCCAGTCCGTAAGAGCGCGGATTGGCACCGGAAAAGCTGGCGATAACGTGGTCAACCCGCAGCCCGGCCATCTTTTGCGCCGCCTGTACGGCGGTACGGATGGCGCGTTCGGTTTCCTGCATGGCGGTGATTTCGCCAAATTGCACCCCGCGCGACCGAGTGGTCGCCGCGCCAATCACCCGGAACCCCGACTGCCCGGCCAGAGAGCCGATGGAGTTATCCTCGCTCAGCCGGTTGGTGCCATCAAAGCGCAGGACCAGACAGGCAATTTTTGAGCTGCCAATATCCAAAATCGCCACAACACCGCGCTGCAGCGCCTGTCGGCGCATCTGCCGCATCGCCCGCTGGGACTGATAAAGATCCGTCATCCTAGAACCCACCCTCGTTCAACTCTCTGATGCGCCACCAGTTTTCCACTGCATGGTCTGTCATGCGCACGGTTGGCCGTGCTGCAATCCGCATATCCACCACCGCGACATCGCGCTCCAGCAGATCCTGTACTTCGCTCACCACAATCACCCGCTCCAGCGCCTGAACCGGCTGTTCCTGTGGCAACAAGATGCGCTGCCCCCGGTCAAGAACCAGGTCCCAGCGACGTTCGCCAATGCGCACCAACCCGCGCAACCGCCCACCAAGCGGGCGCGCCGTTTCTATCAACTCCAGCGCTTCGACCGCCACGACATCGGCAGAACGCCCCGCAATCAGCGGCAGATCCGGGTGCATGGCGCGGCGGCCCAGTTCAGCCACATGGGCGCCGCTCTCATCCAATAACGCCAGCCCCTCATGGCTGCGCCAAATCAGGGCGGGTGTGCGCTCTTCCACGTCGATCTGCAGAACGCCGCCCGGGCGAATACGCACATTCGCAGACTTGATGGGTGCCAGGGATTCGATCTCAGCGCGGATCTGCGCCAAATCCAGATCAAAAGAACTGATCGGGAAATCAATTGGCATTACTTCGCGCACATCCTGCGCCACCGAAGGCCCTGCCCCGTCCACCGCCATGACATTGACCATGAATTCAGGGCGCTCTTCGATCGCGGCCCGAAAAGACGCCAGAGTGTCAGATACCATCTCGCGCCGCGCCGCATCCGCCAAAAAGGCACCGCCCGCCGCCAGGGTAAGACAGAGGGGCACGCCAAATTTCAGGCCAAAGCGAATGCCGGGCGTCAACATCCAGCGCTGCAGCCGATACTTCAGCCGAGATGGCGCTGGGTCAGCATGGCTGTGCGTGTTGCGGGCCGAGCCGGTGATCCGATCCTTCAGCGTCCGCATGATGCATCCTCGACCAACCAGGTACAGAGCGCACCAAAAGAGATGCCGCACTGGGCGGCCTGTTCCGGCGCCAGCGAGGTTGGCGTCATGCCGGGCTGATTATTGGTTTCCAACAGGATCAGCCCATCGGTGCCTTTTGTCTCGTCCCAGCGGATATCAGTCCGGCTCAGTCCTCGACAGCCCAGGGCCTGATGCGCCCGCAGCGCATAGTCCAGGCATAGGTCGCGGATCTCGGTTGGGATCTCAGCTGGCACCACATGGCGCGAGCCACCGGGCTTGTACTTCGCATCATAGTCGTACCAGCCATCGGTCAGGATATCGGTCACCTCCAGCGCGCGATCCCCCAGCACCGAAACGCTCAGCTCGCGGCCCGGCGCAAAGGCTTCGACCAAGACCTCTTCGGGCATATCCGCCGAGAGGCTCGGCGGGCCGTTGGCCGCCTCATGCACCAGATAGATGCCGACGCTGGAGCCTTCGTTATTGGGTTTGACCACATAGGGCGGCACCATCACATGATCCGCCATCACCGCTTGCTTGGGAAAAAGGCCGCTTGCCATCACCGGCAGGCCTGCCTCTTGAAACACCATCTTGCTGCGCTGCTTGTCCATCGCCAGGGCCGAGGCCAGCACACCAGAATGGGTATAAGGCAAACCCATCCATTCCAGCAGGCCCTGAACACAGCCGTCTTCGCCCCAGCGTCCATGTAGGGCATTAAAGACCACATCCGGCTTGATCACATTCAGCTGTGCGGCCAGGTCTGGCCCCGCGTCAAGCTCTGTGACTTTAAATCCTTCGCCCCGTAGCGCGGCTGCGCATTCGCGCCCACTCGACAGAGAGACCTCACGTTCTGCAGAGGGTCCGCCCAGTAGTACCGCCACTTTCGGGAGTGTTCTGCTCGACTCACCCACGATAGCGCCTCAAAATTATCGGGCTTTTGCCCTTGGTTATTGGAGCCTGAAACCGGCCCGCATAGTCTTTGGGTCATTGCCCGTCTGTACCAGGGCTGATCGCCCCTGTTCTTGGTGTCAGATCTTTAATCCGCCACCGCCGCAAACAACTGCCTAGGCTGCCTGCCGCTATATTTTCGCGCCCATCTGTGGGGCTGTTTTCGCCATCATAACGCCGCAAATATTACCGGGGCATTAACGGCCGCTTTACCATGTTCAGATCCGGACCCGCCTGTTAGGGCCTGCAACGGTCCAGACCTTCTATCAAACTATAATTGTTTGAAAAGACAGGATTACCAAAATGTCTCGACGTTGTTACTTTTGCTCGAACAGGGGGTCTCCGACCCTCATGATTTCCCACTCTAGCGTCAGCCCGGAATTGGCGTAAACCTTTTTTCTGACATTTTCGCCCAAAGTTTCCAAATCTGCGGCAGATGCGCCACCCATGTTAATCATAAAATTCGAATGCTTCTCACTCATCTGGGCACCACCGATGCATGCCCCGCGCAGCCCGGCATCGTCAATCACCTTCCAGGCCTTCAAATCCTGCACATCGTCAGCCTGCCCTGTCGATGAAAACCCAGCCGGATTGCGAAAGGTCGACCCGGCCGAACGTTCCTTGGTCGGCTGGGTTTCATCGCGTTTTTTCAACTGCTCAGCCATGCGGGCCTGCAGCGCCTCGGGCTCTGCCGCAGCCGCGCGCAGGGTAGCCGAGACCAGAACAGCGCCCTCCGGCAGGGTCGTCTGGCGGTACTGGAACTGCAAATCCTCGGCGGTGATGTCCCGCAGCACACCATCGCGGGTGACCATCTGGGCCGAGACAAAGTGATCCGCCACATAAGAGCCATAGCAGCCCGCGTTCATTCGAACCGCGCCACCAATGGAGCCAGGAATGGTACGCAGAAATGTCAGGTCACGCCCCGCATCTGCCGCGCGCTTGGCCACATGCGCATCCAGCGCCGCTGCGCCAGCGGTCACCCGATCACCGTCGATTTCAATCCCATTGAAGCCGCGCCCCAGACGGATCACCACCGCCCGCAGCCCCCCGTCGCGGACGATCAGGTTCGAGCCAACCCCCATTGGGAAGATCGCTACATCCCTTGGTAGATGCGACAAGAAATGCTGCAGGTCTTGGACATCAGCAGGCTGGAAAAGATAGTCGGCAGCACCGCCCACCCGCAGCCATGTCAGCTCGGACAGATCACGGTTTTGCGTCAGCCTGCCACGGATCCCTTCGATAATCATCAAACGCTCTTTCCTCTGTCCGACCCTGTGGGACCATCTTCTTCACTTTCAGTCGCCTGTATCCCGTCAGCGGGGAGGAAGACAACGGTTCTGTGGTGCCAAACCGCGCGCCGGATCGATCAAAGGCGGCTTTTAGCCGAAATGACCCTGCATCAGCCTAGTCGGCATCCACGTCCTCTGCCGCCGCAGCATCGCGGGACGGGACATCGCGGGACGGGGCAATTCCCAGCCACCGCAGCAGATAGATGACCGGCCAGCGCAGCAGGCTCATGCCAGCAAAAAACACAGCCAGCCCCCACCATGGGCCGTTTTCATACGTCACATAGCCAAGCAGCGGAATGCCAGTGGCCAGCAGGAAATAGGCGCGCCGCCAGTGATTGTCACGGCTGGGCAGCATTGCAAGCAGATTGGCCAGCAAGGCCCACAGGGCCGCAAGTGTCAATGAAACGGTCATTCCTTTGCTCCCTTCGGCTGGCGCCATTTAGTCCAATAATAGCGGATCGGACGCCGATAGATTGATACCACCGCAAACAGCCCAAAGACCACCAGACCCCAGCCCTGAGTGATCCCCAGCCAGATCAGCAGCACCGGCGCCAGCGCCAACAGGATGCGCCCCGGTACAAAATGCCGCTCGACCGGCAGCATGGCAACTGCCGTGCTGGCAAAAACCCAGAGGATGGCGGCAAGAATGCTCATCGCGCAGGGCTTTGCCAGGGCCACCCAATTTGCCACCCGATCTGCCGCCTTGGCCGTGCCAACCGGCCCTGCTGTCTGCGCGCCGACCTATCCGCAGGCCACAACATCAACAGGCGCGGCGCAGCCGGTCCGGCAAGCCAATTGCCCAGGTGCTGATGGTGCCCGCCCCCAGACAGACCACCATATCCCCTGGACGGGCCTTCTCGCGCACCAGGCTTTCCAGGTCGTCCTCGCTCAGCAGTGCCTGGGCGTGACGGTGCCCATGGCGGATCATCCCCGCCACCAGATCGTCGCGGCTGGCACCGGGGATCGGGTCTTCGCCGGCGGCAAAAACCTCGGCGATGGCAACCACATCGGCCTCGTTGAAGCAAAGGCAGAAATCTTCGAAAAGATCAGCCAGGCGCGAATAGCGGTGCGGCTGATGCACCGCTATCACCTGCGCGCCTGGGGTATCGGCGATGGCCTGACGTGCCGCCTTCAGCACCGCCGCAATCTCTACCGGGTGGTGGCCATAGTCATCAATGATGGTGACGCCGTCTACCTCTCCGACCTTGGTAAAGCGGCGATTGACGCCGCCAAAATTGGCCAGCGCTTCGCGGATTTCGCTGCTGTTCATGCCCAGATGCCGCGCCACCGCCACAGCAGAGAGCGCGTTGGAAACATTGTGATCCCCCGGCATCGGCAGGCTGCAGCCCTCGATCATCCGGTCTTCGGCCTGCAGGTGAATGTCAAAATGCGCAATCCCTGCCTTATAGGTCAGATTGATGGCGCGCACATCGGCCTGGGCGTTGAACCCATAGGTCACCACCCGGCGGTCGGTAATGCGCCCAACCAGCGCCTGCACCTCGGCGTGATCGGTGCAGCAGACCGCAACGCCGTAAAAGGGAATGTTAGAGACAAATTCGTAAAAGCCATCGCGCAGGGTATCAAAATCACCCCAGTGCTCCATGTGCTCGGGGTCGATATTGGTGACCACGGCGATAGTGGCCGGCAGACGGTTGAAGGTGCCGTCGCTTTCATCCGCCTCGACCACCATCCATTCGCCCTGCCCCATGCGGGCATTGGACCCATAGGCATGAATGATACCGCCATTGACCACGGTGGGATCGAATTTTCCCGCGACCATCAGCTCTGCCATCATGGTGGTGGTGGTGGTTTTGCCATGGGTACCACCAATGGCAATATTGGATTTCAGCCGCATCAATTCCGCCAGCATTTCTGCACGGCGCACCACCGGCAGCCCGCGACGGCGCGCTTCGTCCAGTTCCGGGTTGCCGGGCTTGATCGCAGAAGAGATCACAACCACTGCAGCGCCTTCCAGGTTTTTTGTCTCTTGGCCGACAAAGACCAGAGCCCCCAGCTTTTCCAGCCGCTGGGTGATCTTGGAGCTTTTCAGATCAGAGCCCTGCACCACATAGCCAAGGTTCAGCAGCACTTCGGCAATGCCGGACATGCCAATACCGCCGATGCCGACAAAATGAATGGGGCCAACGTCGCCGGGCAGTTTGGTTGCAGGGTTCATGCTTATCCTTCCTCTGCCAGCTGCTCGACCAGGGCCACCAATCTTTGGGTGGCATCGGGAACACCGGCGCTCAATGCGGCAAGCGACATTTGCTGTGCCGCTTCTGGGTTGCTCAAAACAGCGCTGATTTGCGCGGTTAGCGATGCGACGTCAAGGGCGCTTTCCGGAATCAGAATGGCGCCACCCGCATCAACCAGCCCACGGGCATTGGCGGTTTGGTGATCGCCAGTGGCCGCAGCATAGGGCACCAGGATCGATGGGCGGCCAATGACAGATATATCCGCCACCGAAGACGCCCCAGCGCGCGAGATCACCAACTGCGCTTCGGACATACGCGCGGGCACATCCTTGAAGAAGCTCTGCACATCGGCGCTGATGCCATGGCTGTCATAAAAGGCGCGCACCCGCTCCATGTCTTCGGATCGGGCTTGATGCGAAATGCGCAGAAACCTGCGCATGGCCTCTGGCAGGGCAGCAATGGCGGCCGGGACCACATCAGACAGGATGCGCGCGCCCTGGCTGCCGCCCATCACCAGAATCGACATCGGGTAATCCCCCGGCGCGATATAGCCCGCACCGGCGCGTTCCATCACTGCAGCGCGCACCGGATTGCCCACATGTTCGTGCGGTACCGTATCAGGCAGATTGGTCGGCCAGGTGCCGCAGGCAACCCCGGCAACGCGGCTGGCAAACAGCTGGTTCACCCGGCCCAGCACACCGTTTTGTTCGTGGATCATCCGCGGGCGTTTCAACAGGGTCGCCGCCCCCAGCGCTGGAATTGACGGATAGCCACCAAAGCCGATCACCACATCGGGGCGATCACCGCGCATCTGCAGTGCCATCGACACAACACCAGCGGCAATCTTTGGCCCCACCAGTGCCTTGGCCAGGATCCCGCCCCGGGCAAAGGTCGCCGAAGACACCTGGGAAATTTCAGTACTATGGGGAAAGCCGCCTGTGTAGCGCGCCCCACGTGCATCGGTCGACAGTTTCACCCGCCAGCCTTTGCGGAGCATGGCCTCGGCCAGGGCCTGGGCCGGAAACATATGGCCACCGGTGCCACCGGCGGCCATCAACAGCAGTTTCTGTGTCATATCAATCGCGCTTCTATATCTGCGGCTGGTCCGCCACCTCGGGCAGCGGCCAGCTCTTGGGTCTTTGCTCAGCCGCGCCCGCGTCCGCGCAGGAAATCGGCGATCTCACCCTGCGGTCTTGCACGGGTAAAAGACAAGAGCATCCCCAGCGCGATCCCGCCGGCGATCAGCGAAGACCCGCCGTAACTGACAAAGGGCAGCGTCATACCCTTGGCCGGCAAGAGCCGCACCGCAACCCCCATGTTGATCATCGCCTGCACGCCAAACATGCAGACAAGCCCAGTGCCCGCAAGGCGGATAAAGATATCGCGCTCACGCATCAGCCGAAACAGCGACCGCACCACCACCAAGGCGTAAAGCCCGATCAGCACCAGCACCAGGATAAGCCCGTATTCTTCGGCTGCGACCGCAACGATGAAATCGGTATGGGCATCCGGCAGCGACCACTTCACCTGGCCTTCGCCGACGCCGACGCCAAACAGCCCGCCTTCGCGGATCGCATTGGTGGCATAGCCCATCTGGGTGGTCGGGTCGATTTCCGGGTTCAAGAACCCATCAATACGGCGGGCGAAATGTTCGGAACTGGAATAGGCAAAGACCCCCCCCATGACCACAACCGCCGCCATGCCGACCAGCAGCAGCATGGGCGCACCAGCGACAAAATACATCACGCCCCAGCCAAACAGGATCAGACAGGCCTGACCAAAATCGGGCTGCAGCACCAGCATCATCACCACTGCCATGCAGATCCCAAAGGAAATCAGGGTACCAGGCGGTCCGTTGATCTGCTGGCTCGAGGCAATCATCCAGGCCGCCACCACCACAAATCCCGGCTTCAGAAACTCCGAAGGCTGCAAGGATGCAAAGCCGAGTGAATACCAGCGCACAGCCCCCTTGCCGAAATCGGTGCCCAGAACCGGCAGAAAGGCCAGGGCCACAAAGGCACAGATAAAGCCGATGACCGCCAGCCGTCGCACCAGCTGCGGCGACATCATCGAGGTGAGGATCATCGCGGTCAGCGCCGTGGTGCCAAAAATGGCCTGGCGCTGCACATAATGGAAATTGTCAAATCCGTTGCGCTCTGCCAGCGGCACCGAGGCCGCAAGCCCCAGTAAAAGCCCCAAGACAAAGAGCGCCAGAATGCAGGACATGGACCACTTGTCCAGAGTCCGCCACCATTTGGGAAGGATCGGTTCACCTGTGGATACAGGAACCGCGCCATAGACCATCTCAGTCATGGGAACACCGCCAGAAATTTTGCCTCGAGAAAGCCCCATTTTGGGGTCATTGATGCCAGACTAGCCGAAAAACGCTGTTCAGGCCAGTCCCTTGATGCCCGCGGCGCGGCAAAATCGCCGCCAGTCAACCCGCAGACCGAGCGCCCATAGAGCAGACCGCCACTAGCCAGGCACCCAGACAGGTAAACCGACGGGCCAGCGACGGGCCGACGGAGGGACCAACAGGCAGGTCAACAGACGCGCCGCGCCCCTTGCACCGCTCGGGCATCCATGGTGGATGCGGTCCATGTATGTAAACACCGTGATTCTTGGGGCTGGCGCTGCCGGCATGATGTGCGCCATCCAGGCGGGCGGCGATTGCCTGGTGGTAGATCACGCCAAGGCGCCAGGCGAAAAAATCCGCATCTCCGGCGGCGGCCGGTGCAATTTCACCAATCTGGACACCACACCGGAAAACTACCTGTCGCAGAACCCGCATTTCTGCAAATCCGCCTTGGCGCGCTATACCCAATGGGATTTTATCTCGCTGGTGGATCGCCACGGCATCGCCTGGCATGAAAAAACCCTGGGCCAGCTGTTCTGCGACGGGTCCGCCAAGCAGATCGTCGCCATGCTGGTGGCCGAGATGGCCCAGGTCGGCGCCGAGCTCTGGCTGCAGACCACAGTGCAACAGGTGCAGGCGCGCGGCGACGGCTATCAGCTGACGCTGCTGCGTGACGGGGCGCAGCAGTGCATTGACTGCAAAAACCTGGTGCTGGCCACTGGCGGCAAAAGCATCCCCAAGATGGGTGCCACAGGCCTCGCCTATGACATTGCCCGCCAGTTTGACCTACCAGTGCTCGACACGCGCCCCGGGCTGGTGCCCTTCACCTTTCCCGAGGGGCGCTTTACCGCCCTGGCCGGCACCGCCCTGCCCGCGCGCCTGTCCAATCCCCGCGCCAGCTTTGACGAAGCGCTGCTGTTCACCCATCGCGGCCTCTCCGGCCCATCGGTGCTGCAACTGTCGTCCTATTGGCACGAAGGCGAAGCAATCAGCCTCGACCTGATCCCCGAGATCGACCTCTTTACCCTGCTGCGCGAGCAGCGCCAGACCCAGGGCCGCCGCGCCCTCACCACTGAACTCGCCCGCCACCTACCGGGCCGCCTGGTGGATTTCCTTGCCACCGAATTCAACATCTCAGGTCGCCTGGCCGACCAATCCGACAGCGCCTTACAAAGCCTCACCACCGCGCTGTCCCACTGGGCGCTCACCCCGGGCGGCAGCGAAGGCTACCGCACCGCCGAGGTCACGCTTGGCGGTATCGACACCGATGCGCTCTCCTCCAAAACCCTACAGGCAAAATCCCGCCCGGGCCTCTATGCCATTGGCGAAGCCGTGGATGTCACGGGCTGGCTGGGTGGCTACAACTTTCAGTGGGCCTGGGCCTCGGGCCATGCCGCAGGCTGCGCCATCGCCGCCCGGCGCTAGCACCGCCGCTGCGGATCCGACATCTGAACCTCCGTTTCGGAGCCACCCTTGCCGTGCCCGGATCAGGACAGACCGCAAGCTGCAGGGTCAAGACAAATCGCCGAGGGGCTCCGCCCTGAGGGGAGACGGCTATTTGTCTTGACCCTGTGGCGCGGTCTGTGATCACAGGGAAAAAGGCAGGGGAGGCCTCTGAAACGGTTTTCCGTTTTGGTGAACCTGCAGCCTGACACTCTTGCTGTCACACACCGCGATCAGATCAAATCGAAACCGCGACCACGCCGCGATCAACCCAGACCCGCCGTAACCTGCGCAATGAAATCATCGCCACGTTGCTCGAAATTGTCATATTGATCAAAACTGGCGGCCGCTGGTGCCAACAGAACCACGTCCCCCGGCTCGGCCTCTGCCATGGCGCGCTCTACCGCCCTGGCCATCGTGGTGCAAACCTCGGCCTCGACAGCCAGCTGCAGGGCAAAGCCCGCCGCCTCTCGGCCGATCACATAGGCCTTGCGCACCGCGCCAGTTTGACCAGCCAGCGCCGCCAGCCCACCCTCTTTTTCCAACCCGCCGCAGATCCAGCGAATGTTCTTAAAAGCGCTCAGCGCTTTTGCAGCGCTGTCCAGATTGGTGGCCTTGCTGTCATTGACATAACGCACGCCTGCCACCTCGGCGATGGTCTGGCTGCGATGCGGCAGGCCCGGATAATCGGCCAGTGCCGCCTCAATCACCCGTGGCGCCAGCCCCAGTACCCGCGCCGCAGCATAGGCAGCACAGGCATTCTGATGATTGTGCTGACCCGGCAGCCCGGTGATCTGCCGCAAATCTACCGAGGCCACCTGACGCCCCTTGCGCATCTCGCTGAGAAAACCTTTGCGGGCAAAGACCTGCCAGCCCGGCCCAGTCAGCTTACGCCCAGAGGCCACCCGGATTACCCGGTCATCGCTGGCCGCCTGCGCCATCTGCCCGGCCAGAAACAGCCCCTCATCCTCATCAACACCGATAATGGCCCGATCCGGGCCGCCCTCGGCAAACAGGCGACGTTTGGCGGCAAAATATCCCCCAAGCCCGGCATGGCGATCTAAGTGATCGGGCGATAGATTGGTCAAAATTGCCACATCCGGGGTCAGCGCCCGGGCCAGCTCTGTCTGATAGCTGGATAGCTCCAGCACCACTATGCCGGCGTTTCCCGGTGGATCAATATCCAGCACACCGCGGCCAATATTGCCTGCCATCTGGCTGTCACGCCCGACAGACTCCAGAATGTGATGCAACAGCGCCACCGTGGTTGATTTGCCGTTGGATCCGGTGACCGCCACCACTTTGGGCGGCTGATCCAGCATATCCCATCCCTGGGCCGGCAACGATGCAAAGAAAAGTCCGATGTCATTGTCCACCGGCACCCCCGCCTCCAGAGCGGCACGGATCACCGGGTTGGGCTGCGGGTAAAGATGCGGGATGCCCGGCGAGGTGATCAACACTGCGACATCATCAAAGGCCCCGCTCCTATGCAGATCCCTCAGCTCAAAGCCCTCTGCCTCGGCGGCAGCGCGCGCCTGCGGCTGGTCATCCCAGCACACCGCTGTAGCGCCCCCCGCCAGCAGCGCCCGCGCCGTGGCAAGACCAGACCGCCCCAACCCCAAAACGGCGACAGTTGCGCCTTCAAACCCTTGAACCGGGATCATCGCCCACCTCACCTAATTGATCAAATTTGCGCCGCACAGTGCACCGCCCCCCCCCCACTTGCAAGAGGTCAGAGGCTCGGCGAGAACCTCCATCCATGCGCCCCCTGCAGAGGCCCAAGGGGCCTCTGCCATCCCCAACAATTGCCAGAGCGGCAGCGCCGCTCGAAATTGGCGGGAGCGCCGCCCTTGTTGCTAGGTGCCACGCATGAAAAAGGAGGCCACAGCCCCCTTTTACGTCCCATCACGCAGCAGGAAACCCTGCAAAGGCCTATCGCACCTTGAGCGTAGCCAGGCCGACCATCGCCAGGATCAGTGCAATGATCCAGAACCGGATCACAATTGTCGGCTCTGCCCAGCCCTTTTTCTCATAGTGGTGGTGGATTGGCGCCATCAGGAAAATCCGCTTACCGGTACGTTTGAAATACAACACCTGCAGGATCACAGAAAGCGCCTCCAGCACAAACAGCCCACCAACGATGGCCCAGACCAGCTCATGTTTGGTGACAACCGCAATCGCCCCCAGCGCGCCCCCCAGGGCCAGCGATCCGGTATCGCCCATAAAGACGGCAGCAGGCGGCGCATTATACCACAAGAAGCCGAGGCCGCCGCCAAACAGCGCTGCGGTAAAGATCAGGATCTCGCCGGTGCCGGGCACATAGTGCACATCCAGATAGTCAGTGAAATCGACCCGGCCCACCGCATAGGCGATCACCCCCAGGGTGCCCGCCGCAATCATTACCGGCATGATGGCCAGCCCATCCAGACCATCCGTCAGGTTCACCGCATTGGCCGATCCCACGATAACGCAGATCACAAAGGGCACATAGAAATACCCCAGGTTCAGCAGGGTATCCTTGAACACCGGCAGCGCCAGCTCGCTCTGCAGCGCCTCTGGGTGATAGGCCCTGGCCCAGACCGCCGCGATCACCGCAATCAAGATCCCCAACAGCAGCCGCACCTTGCCGGACACCCCGGCCGTATTCTGCTTTGACACCTTGGCATAGTCATCGGCAAAGCCGATCAGGGCAAAGGACATGGTGACAAAAAGCACCAGCCAGACAAAGGGATTATCCAGACGCGCCCAGATCAGCGTGGCACTGAGAACCGCGCCAACAATCAGCAGCCCGCCCATGGTCGGGGTACCGGCCTTGGCCATATGCGCCTCTGGGCCGTCATCGCGGATCGGCTGCCCCTTGCCCTGACGGCGGCGAAGCACATTGATCAGCGGATTGCCGAACAAGAAGCCAAACACAAGCGCGGTCATGAAGGCGCCGCCTGCCCGGAAGGTGATATAGCGGAAGAGGTTGAAAAAGTCACCGCCATCCGACAGGGCCGTCAGCCAATAGAGCATCTTGAAGCGATCCTCGCCTTTAGTTGTGGTTTAAGAAGTGCGCTTGCCATGACCCAATTCCCGGATGCCGTCAACGATCTTGGCCAGTCCAGCGCTCAAAGATCCCTTGGCCAGCACAATATCGCCACAGCCCAACTGCGCCGCCAGATCGGGGCGCGCATCGCTTGCACTGGCATAGTGTTTGCCCCGTTTGGCCTCGGGCAGGGCCGCATGCAGATGCGCCATCAATGGGCCGATGCAGTGGATCTCATCAATTGCCTGCAGCGCCGCCAGATCAGCAAGACCTGCGTGTAGCGCCGCCTCCTGTGGGCCAAGCTCGCCCATATCGCCCAGATAGGCGATCCTGCGCCCCGGGTTCTGGGCCTGGGCACCTGCTGGCAGCGGCGTAGCCGCAAGCACATCCAGTGCCGCCGCCATTGATGTCGGGTTGGCATTATAGCTGTCGTCCAGCAGCAGCAATTTTCCACCCTGCAGCGGCACGTCAACCCGCGCACCGCGCCCCTTGACCGGCGACCAGAGCGCCAGAACCCGCGCCGCCCGCGCCAGATCGGCGCCAGCGACCTCTACCGCGGCCAATGCCCCCAGCGCGTTCATGGCAAAATGGGCCCCCAGCGACTGGATATGCAGCTGCAGCTTGGTCGCGTTGCAACGCACCTCAGCCAAGGTTTCGCCGCCACTGATCCGGGTAGAGACCAGGTGATAGGCATCAGCCGTTTGACCAAACCAAACAGCGCGCGCGCCCAACCGCTGGGCCTCCTGCGCCAGGACCTGCGCCTCGGCGATATCGGCGTTCAGCACCGCAGTACCGCCCGGCTCCAACCCTTCCAGGATGGCCGCCTTTTCGCGGGCAATACCCGCCACATCATCAAAGGCCTCCAGATGCACCGCCGCCACTGTGGTCACCAGGGCCACATGCGGACGGGCCTGGCGGGCCAATGGCGCGATCTCGCCGGGGTGATTCATGCCAATTTCGATCACCGCATATTCTGAATCCCGCGGCATCCGCGCCAGGGTAAGCGGCACCCCCCAGTGATTGTTATAGCTGGCCACTGCCGCATGGCAGCGCCCCTGATCGGCCAACATGCAGGCCAGCATTTCCTTGGTCGAGGTCTTGCCAACAGAGCCAGTGACGGCAATCACCTTGGCACTGCTGCGCGCCCGCGCCGCCCGGCCCAGAGCCTCTAGCGCCGCCTGGACATCCGCCACAATCAGCAGCGGCGCATCGGGTGCCACGCCTTGCGGGCGACGCGTAACCAGGGCAGCGCTTGCGCCCAGTGCCAGCGCCTGCGCGACAAAGTCATGGCCGTCGCGCGCGGCCTTCAGCGCCACAAACATATCCCCCGGTGCTAGCGTCCGGGTGTCGATCGACAGGCCCGTCGCCTGCCAGTCACCACTGGCCTCGCCACCTGTTGCCTGCGCGGCCTCTGCCGCACTCCAGAGCGCTGTCATACTGCTTTCCCATCCAAAACGGCCACGGCCAGGCTGGCCTGTTCCACATCATCAAAGGGCAACACATCGGTGCCGATGGTCTGGCCGCTTTCATGGCCCTTGCCACAGATCAGCAAGACATCCCCCGTCCCCAGCATATCAACCCCGCGCAGAATTGCCTCGGCGCGGTCGCCGACCTCCAGGGCCGCTGGCGCCCCCTTTTTGACCTGCGCCCGAATCAGGCCCGGATCTTCGGTGCGCGGATTGTCATCCGTGACAATGACCAGATCGGCATTGTCCTGTGCGGCCTGCCCCATCAAGGGGCGTTTGCCTGCGTCGCGATCCCCTCCGGCGCCAACAATAGCGATCAGCCGTCCCAACACATGTGGCCGCAGGGCCTTGATCGCAGTGGCCACCGCATCGGGGGTATGGGCGTAATCGACAAAGACCGCCGCCCCATTGTCACGGGTCGCGGCATGTTCCATACGGCCGCGCACCGTGGTCAGATGCGGCAGGGTTGCAAAGACCGCTGCCGGGTCTTCGCCACTGGCAATCACCAGACCGCAGGCCAAGAGCACATTCTCCGCCTGAAAGCCGCCGATGAGGTTGAGCCGCACCTGATAGGGCTGGTCATGCCAGCTAAAACGCATCTCCTGGCCGGTATCATCATAGCGCAGCCCGCTAAGGCTGATATCGCCCAGGCCGCGCCCGACGCTCAGCACCTCTTGGCCACGGGCTGCCGCCACCGCACGCATTTCCGACCCCCGCGGATCATTCATATTGATCACCGCAACGCCATCCTCTGGCAGGACGCGGCGGAACAATCCGGCCTTGGCGGCAAAATAGGCCTCGAAGGTTTCGTGATAATCCAGATGATCCTGGGTGAAATTGGTAAAGCCTGCCGCCGCCAGTTGCACGCCATCAAGGCGGCATTGATCCAGCCCATGCGAAGAGGCCTCCATCGCGGCATGGGTCACCCCCGCTGCCGCCGCCTTGGCCAGGGCCGCATGCAGAGTGATCGGTTCAGGCGTGGTATGGGCCAGCGGGTGGCTCCAGGCGCCTTCGATGCCGGTGGTGCCAAGGTTGACGGCGGCATGGCCCAACTCGCACCAGATCTGGCGCACAAATGTCGCAACAGAGGTTTTGCCATTGGTGCCGGTTACCGCGACCATGGTGGCTGGCTGGGGGCCAAACCACAGGGCAGCGGCATAGGCCAGCGCCTGGCGCGGATCTTCGGCAATTACCAGCGCCGCATGGCTGTCGGCCAGCGGCTGGGCAGCGATCCTGGCCCCGGCGGCATCGGTCAGGATGGCCGTTGCCCCCCTCTCCAGCGCGGCTGGGATGAATTTCGCCCCATGGACCAGGCTGCCCGGCAGCGCCGCAAAAAGGCAGCCCTCGGCCACCTTGCGGCTGTCGACTGCGATGCCCGCAATCAGCGGATCGGCACCGCCACGGGCCGTCAGGCCCAGCTCGCTTAGCGGGCGGGTTTCGGGGGTCTCTTCGGGGTTGCTGCGCATCTGCGGCCCTCACCAGGGGTTAGGCCCGGGAGTCGGCCCCGGGGTCAGTTGGAGGTCAGGGTTATACCAGTCACCTCGGCGGGTTCAACTTGTGGTCTCAACCCAAGGAGCGGTGCCAGACGGCCAATCATTTCTGCCGCCACCGGCACAGCCGTCCAACCGGCAGTGCGGCGTTCCTCCCCATAGGCAAAGACAGAGGGTTCATCCAGGGTAACCACCAGCACATATTTGGGATCATGCGCCGGAAACATCGAGGCAAAGGTGGCGATCACCTTATCCTCATAATACCCGCCGCGGGGTCTTGGCTTATCCGCGGTACCAGTCTTGCCACCCACCTGATAGCCGGGAACGCGGGCAAAGCTGGCGGTGCCTTCAGTCACCACCTTGCGCAGCATAAGACGTGCCGCCTTGGCCGATTCTTCGGTCATGATGCGCCGCCCCATCTGCGGGCCATCCTGTTTAAGGATGGTCGGGCTGACATAGCGCCCGCCATTGGCGATGGCAGCATAACCTGCCGCCAGATGCATTGGCGTGGTGGATATCCCATGACCGTAAGAGATGGTCATGGCTGAAAGCTCAGACCAGTTCTTGGGCAGCAGTGGCTTGCCTCCTTGCGCCTCGACGATTTCAAATGGCGTGGCCTCCAGCATCCCCAGATCATCCAGAAAATCACGCTGGCGTTCAGCCCCAATTTGCTGGGCCAGGCGTGCGGTCCCGATGTTAGAGGATTTCACAATGATCTTTGTCACCGACAAGGCGTTGCCATAGTTGCGGAAATCCCGGATGGCAAATTTCCCCCAGCGCAGCGGGCCACGGGTATCAATCACCGTCTCCGGCGTCGCCAGCCCCAGATCCATTGCCTGGGCAACCGCAAAAATCTTGAAGGTAGAGCCCAGTTCGTAAACCCCCTGCACCGCGCGGTTGAACAGCGGGCTGACCGATGGGTCAAAGCCAGAGGTCGGCGGCTGCGGGCGTTCATTGGGGTCAAAATCCGGCAGCGACACCACCGAAATCACCTCGCCGCTGTGCACATCCATCAAGATAGAGGTGGCACCCTTGGCATTCATCAGCTTCATGCCACCATCCAGCACCCGCTCGGCCGCGGCCTGCACGGTCAGATCCAGCGAAAGAGTCAGCGGCTTACTGCCATTACCGGGATCGCGCAGATAGCTGTCAAACTGCTTTTCCACGCCGGCAACACCGATCACCTCGGCGGCGCTGACGCCCTCTTTGCCAAAGCCAGCACCGCCCAGAACATGGGCGGCAACACTGCCATTGGGATAAAGACGCATCTCACGCGGGCCAAACATCAGGCCGGGATCACCAATATCGTGCACCGCCTGTTTTTGTTCCGGGCTGATTTTCTTTTTGATCCACAAGAACTTGCGCGCGCCGGTAAAATCGGCCAGCAGGCGCTCAGGGTCCAGATCCGGAAAGATCTCGACCAGCCGCGCGGCGGTGGCTTCCGGGTCGATCAGCTGCGGAGGCTGCGCATAGAGCGAATGGGTCTCAAAATTGGTGGCCAGAATGCGCCCCTGACGATCAACAATATCGGCACGCTGCATGGCAATGGCGCTGCCTGCAGTGCTGGCCACTGGTTCGCGCGGTTCCGAGGTCGCCATAACCCCCATACGCCCTGCCACGGCCGCATAGGCACAGAGGAAGAAAACCCCCAAAACCAGCAGGCGGCCCTCGGCGCGTTGGCGCGATTTGACCTGCATCTCGTCATGGCGCTGCCGGATGTTTTCTTTTTCGATCGCATCGGGGTTTTCGCCCTTGGCACGGGCATCAAGAATACGGGCAAGCGGACGCAGCGGTCTGCGGGTCATTGGCTCTGCTCCGACTGGGACCGCGCATTGAGGCCAGAAACCTCGACGCCTTCGGTAATCGTCAATTCGGGTTGCAGCGGATATGTGACCTCATCCACCCGACCAAACTGGTCCGGGCGCAGCGGCAAAAGGCCAAGGCTGGCAAAGTTCAGCTCGGCCAGTTCCAGCAACCGGTCCGGCCGGTTCAGATAGGCCCATTCGGCCCGCAGGACGTTCAGCCGGATCTGGGCCGCACCAATCTGGCGCTGCAGCCCGCGGGTTTCTTTCAGGACCTGCTGAGTTGCATAGTTTTCACGGTAGGCCCAGAAAGCCAGACCAAAGACCGCCAGAGCGGTGATCACATACAACAACGACTTCATTTGCGCCCCTCTTTCAGCTGCGGCATGCTCAGATCCTTGGCGCTGATGGGCACCGGCTCTGCGGCAGTGCGCCGCCCCACCCGCAGCCGTGCCGAGCGCGACCGAGGGTTTTGTGCCAGTTCGTCATCATCCGGACCAACCGCCTTGCGGGTGACCTGTTCAAACTGCGCTGCCAGTTCTTCCTGTTCCGGCGCATAGCGATTGGCGCGGCCCGTCTTGCCGGCGCGATGCTGAAAGAAGCGCTTGACCATGCGATCTTCGACCGAATGAAAGGTCACAACGGCCAACAGGCCACCCGGTTTCAAGGCGCGTTCAGCCGCCAAAAGCCCGTTGAACAGCTCTTCGTATTCTGCATTCACCGCGATGCGCAGCGCCTGAAAGCTGCGGGTGGCGGGATGCGATTTGCCCTGTTTGGCGCGGGGCAGGCAGCCCTCGATCAGCTTGGCCAGTTGCAGCGTGGTGGTGATCGGCTCCAGCGCACGCGCCTTGACGATGGATTTGGCGATGCGGCGGCTGGCGCGTTCTTCGCCAAAATGAAACAGGATATCGGCAAGCTGCACTTCGCTCAGCTCGGCCACCAGGTCCGCTGCAGATGGCCCGGTCTGCGACATCCGCATATCCAGCGGCCCGTCGCGCATAAAGGAAAAACCACGTTCGGCCAGATCCAACTGCATGGAAGAGACCCCAAGGTCCAGCACCACACCGTCCAGGTCTTGCGCATATTCATCCATGCGCGAAAAGACGCCCTCTTGCAGTACCAGCCGGTCGCCATAGTCAGCCGCCCAGGGCTGGGCCAGTTCAAAGGCAAGCGGATCGCGGTCGACACCGATCACCTGTTCGGCCCCGGCCTGCAACAATCCACGCGTATAGCCCCCAGCACCAAAGGTGCCATCCAGCCAGCGCCCGGAAACCGGCGCGACCGCCTGCAACAGCGGGCGCAACAGCACCGGAACATGCGGCCCGGTCGAGGTGTCGCGATCCGTTGTCATAGCCTATGCGCCTCCGGCGTTATCTAGGAACTCCAGCGGGTCAAAACCCTCTGGCAGTTCATCCATCCATTTCTCGGTTTGGGCCAGCTCTTCTTCTTCATAGGTCTCGGGCTTCCAGATCTGGAAGGTATCCCCGGCGGCCATAAAGAAGGCTTCTTTTTCGAGATCGATCTTGTTGCGCAGCTTGGCAGGCAACACCAGGCGGCCGGTCTCATCCACCGTTGTCGGGAAAGACTGACCATGAAACATGCGCTGCAACATCTTGCGCTGCATAGAGCCGCGCGGCAAGGCATCAATTTTGGCGTCGACCTCTTCGATCGCCTCCATCGTATAGCATTCCAGGTAATTGCGGCGCTGATCGCCGTAGACGATTACCAATTCGGGGCTTTCACCGGACTTCCAGTTGGGATCGCTTGCCTCGATCACACGACGAAAGGAGGCCGGAATGGATACCCGCCCCTTTGTGTCCACCTTGTGGTGGCTTTCGCCTCTGAACCTGCGGCCCAAATCTCAGCCCTCTATCCCGGCGCTTACGCGCTCTGTTCCCCGAAATTAAAAGAGGCGAGTTGATCTGCTGCCACTGATCAACTCGCCTCCTGTTTCCCGCTTGGCGGGTTGTCCGACTGCGCGCGCCACCTGGGGGGATGTCTGCTCGCCCGCGCGCCGGATCTCTCGTTGTTCGGAAGAAGCGAAGGCCTGTATGAACCTGCTTATTATTATGAGCTTGGGGTCTTTGGCGCCCCGATGTGCTCTCCACTGCGTCCGATGTAAAAGGGATACTATGGGAATTCATGGTCTGGCAACCCAGAAAGAATAAAAGCTTCGCCCAAATAGCTTTCACCACCCAGAAGTTGCGGCAACTCCTGGTCAATATCATGGGTGAATTCGCACAAATTGTTAATCAAATCCAGATAGGCACCATATGTAGAGAGTGAAAAAAGTCACACCCTGCGGCCCACAACGCCCATAAATTCCCATTGATATGAATTGCATTTCCCTCCTCATTAAGGAGTTCCACTAATGTTCCGCACCCTACCTGTGCATAACCCTGTGGGTAATTAGGTTTTCACCCTGCGAACCTACCGATTCGGGGGTGAAAAACGAATCACCGCTCTTAATTCATCGACTTCGGGGTGGGCGTAGCGCGTATTCAGCCCATGATTTCCCATTTATCCCATAATTTCCCGTATAGTCACAAAACGGGCGAGATCAGCTGCTGGTTGCGAACAGAAGCTGCCCCTGCTCGCCCGGCTGATCAGGACAGGCCACCCTAAGGGAACGATCGCCGAACAGCCCACCCTCCAGACAGATGAACGGGTGGGCACCACAAAGCGCACCCTCCTGCGAAATCCCGAAACACCACGCAGAGAAACCCAGCCGCGTACCTATCGGCAAAGGCTATCCAGCGACCGGAACAGGGCCTAGGCCATGCCGCCCGCAATCAGCCCCTTGGCGATCTGCCCATAGGCCTGGGCAATCGCGCCGTCTCCAGCAGCAACGGGCTGACCTGCATCCCCGGCCAGCCGGGTTTCAAGATCAATTGGCAAAGCCCCCAGCAGAGGCAGGCCAAGCGCCTTGGCCTCGGCCGCGACCCCGCCATGGCCAAAGATATGGTGCTCCCCGCCGCAATCAGGGCAGGTAAAGAATGACATGTTTTCGATCAGCCCCAGAACCGGCGTCTTGAGCGTCTTGAACATATCCAGGGCTTTTCGCGCATCAATCAGCGCCACATCCTGCGGGGTGCTGACCACAATTGCGCCGCTCAGCTCGCTCTTGGTGCAGAGCGTCAGCTGCACATCCCCGGTTCCAGGCGGCAGATCCACAATCAGAACATCCAGCTCGCCCCAGTTCACCTGGCCCAGCATCTGCTGCAGCGCCCCCATCAACATAGGGCCGCGCCAGACAATCGCCTTATCCTCGGGCACCATCAGACCAATCGACATCACCGTGACCCCATGCGCCTGCAAGGGTTCAATCACCTTGCCATCGGCGCTGCCGGGACGGCCCGTGATTCCCATCATGCGCGGCTGGCTGGGACCATATATATCAGCATCCAGCAGCCCCACCCGGCGTCCCTGCCGCGACAGGGCCACCGCCAGATTGGCGCTGACCGTGGATTTCCCCACGCCGCCTTTGCCAGAGGCAACCGCCAGGATACGCGCGACACCGGCAGGCTTTATCGGCCCGGCCTGCGGCTTGGCATGGCCACCGAACTTGAAACTTGGGGCACCCGACGCCCCCTTAGCGGACGGCGCGGTGCTAGCCGGGCCATGCGCCGTCAGCGCCGCAGAGACAGAGCCAACCCCGGCAAGCGCCAGAACGGCGGCCTCGGCCGCGCGGCGCAATGGCTCCATATGTTGGGCGATCTCAGGGCTTGGCGCCTCGATGACAAAGCTGACCTTTACAGCGCTTGGCTCTGCGGCATCCGGCTGAAGCGTCAGGGCACGGATCATATCCCGCGAGATCAGCGTACCCCCATCTGGCAGGGCAAGCCGCGCCAGTGCCTCTTTGATCTGCGCCTCTTTGATCTGGTTCTCACTCACCGACATATGTTGCAGGCCTCTTCTTGCTACAGGGGCGAAAGACCACCCTGCGGTGCCCCTATCGCTGGCGCCAGAGAGTGCTCTTAACCGGGGATGTCCGCAAGGGTAGGCATCACCAGGCCATGCCAATCTTTCCCTAGCGGAAAGTAGATTTGGATAAGTTTGCTCAAAAAACAGTCTGTTTACAAACGAATAGGGGTGACCCATGCAAATGCTGCATAGCAGAAATGCCGATACGGGGGATTGTGCAGATGCAGCAATTCGCTATTTTAATCTCAACAGACGCCGATACAGGCACAACGCAAATAACCAGTTTCAAGGATCTATCCGATGGCCCTCGTACAGCATATCGCCCCGTCCAAAGCCCTCTCTGCGGCACTGCCCTTGGCTTGGTTTGACGCGCTGAGCACCAAACTGGCTCGCTACCGCTTGTATCGCCAAACCTACAACGAACTCTCTGCGCTGTCCGGTCGCGACCTGGCCGATCTGGGCCTGCACCGTTCGATGATCCAGCGCATCGCCTATCAGGCGGCATACGAAAACAACTAATAGAGATCAGGCTCTTTTCTCCTCCTCCCTAGAGAGCCTGTCCTACGCGGTGACATCCTCCTCCTCCCTGATGTCACCGCACCCTAATTCCGGCCTTTGCCGGACCAGAATGCATCCGGGTCTCCTCCTCCCTTGGTCCTGATGTTGTAATGAACGGCGGTGCCCCTCCTCCTCCCTGGGCGCCGCCGTTTTATGTTTCTGCCCACCAAAAAACACAGCAACGCGCAGTCGCAGGCCGTGCAGATGCAAGTGTCACGGGCCAATCAACAGCAAAATATGAAAATCGCGGGTCGGAACCTTTGCCCGGGTCGGAACCTTTGCCCCATGCCGCCAGGCACGCCGTTCTATCGGCGTAACATAGAGAAAGAGAGCCGCCACGCGGACGCCCCTCTAAGTTTGGCTACACAGTTGAGCCGTACAGTTGGGTGAGCCGGAAGTTGGGCCACAGGGTGGTGGCCGAATCGCTGCGCGCCTGACTGTCGCAGGCTGCCAGGTCAAAGTCCTGGCCACAGTCATACCCGTTTCAACCTTGCCCGTTTAAGCCCAGACGATCGCCGCTAAAACGGAACATCATCAACCGATGCGCCACTTGCAGAGCTGCTGGCGGTGATGAAACGCGCCAGCACCTTTTTGCTGCCCGCTTTTTCAAAGGCCACTTCCAGCTTGTCGCCTTCAATCCCGGTAATCTCGCCATAGCCGAATTTTTGGTGAAACACCCGCTCACCCAGGGTAAAGCTGGCAACGGCTGTTAGGTCGATGACCGGGGCCGATTTGGCTTGCGCGTTGCCGCGTTGGCCCGCCCGCGCCTGCATCCGCTTCCAGCCGGGCGAATTATAGCCATCCGCCTGCGCCACCTTGGCATCAATTGTAGAACGCACAGCATCCTGGCTGCCCGCAGCAGCGCCATACCCCCCGCCATATAGGCCGGGTGGTGTCAGCACCTCTACATGGTCCTCGGGCAGTTCATCAACAAAGCGCGACGGCAGCTGCGATTGCCACTGGCCAAAGACCCGACGGTTGCCGGCAAAGGAAATGGTGCAGACCTCTTCGGCGCGGGTGATGCCGACATAGGCAAGGCGGCGCTCTTCCTCTAGACCTTTCAGGCCGGTTTCATCCATGGACCGCTGCGAGGGAAACAATCCGTCTTCCCAGCCGGGCAAAAACACGGCAGGGAATTCCAGCCCCTTGGCGCCGTGCAGCGTCATGATCGAAACCTTCTGGTCCGAATCCTGTTTGTCATTGTCCATGACCAGGCTGACATGCTCCAGAAACCCTTGCAGGTTTTCAAAGTTCTCCAGCGCTTTGACCAGTTCTTTCAGGTTTTCAAGACGACCGGGGGAATCAGGGTTCTTGTCGGCCTGCCACATGCCCGTATAGCCGCTTTCATCCAAGATGATTTCGGCCAGTTCGATATGCGATATATCCGCATCCTCAACCATACGACCCCAGCGGGTGAGGTTATCGACCAACCGCCCCAGTGCCGCGCCGCCCTTGCCCTTGATCGCGCCGGATTGCACCGCAAGGCGCGCGCCTTCAAACAAAGAGACCCCATTTTCACGGGCAAACCCCTGAATGGTCTGCTGCGCCTTGTCGCCAAGGCCACGTTTTGGCGTATTCACAATCCGTTCAAAGGCCAGATCGTCATCCACCGAGGTCACCATACGGAAATAGCCCATGGCATCGCGGATTTCGAGCCGCTCATAAAAGCGCGGGCCACCAATGACGCGATAAGGCAGGCCAATGGTCAAAAACCGGTCTTCAAAGGCGCGCATCTGATGCGAGGCCCGCACCAGAATCGCCATCTCGTTCAGATCAATCGGGCGCTGGCCACGGGTGCCGCGCTGCATCGCCTCGATCTCTTCTCCGATCCAGCGGGCCTCTTCCTCGCCATCCCAATGGCCGATCAGCCGAACTTTTTCGCCGCCCTTTTCCGCAGTCCACAGTTCTTTGCCCAAGCGGCCCGAATTGCCGCTGATCACGCCGGAGGCCGCAGCCAGAATATGTTCGGTCGAGCGGTAATTCTGCTCTAGCCGGACCACCTTGGCCCCAGGAAAATCCTTTTCAAACCGCAGGATATTGCCCACCTCGGCACCGCGCCAGCCATAGATCGACTGGTCGTCATCGCCAACGCAGCAGATGTTTTTGTGCCCGCCCGCCAGCAGCCGCAGCCACAGATATTGGGCGATATTGGTATCCTGGTATTCGTCCACCATGATGTAACGGAACCAGCGCTGATACTGCGCCAGAATATCGCCATGGGTCTGAAAGATCGTCACCACATGCAGCAGCAAATCGCCAAAATCGACGGCGTTCAACTCGCGCAGGCGTGTTTGATACTGGGCATAGAATTCAGGGCCACGGTGATTGTAAGCGCCCGCCTCGGCAGCAGAAAGCTTGTCCGGCGTCAGGGCGCGGTTCTTCCAGTCATCAATGATTCCGGCCAGCATGCGCGGCGGCCAGCGCTTTTCGTCGATATCCGCAGCGCGGATCAATTGTTTGAGCAACCGCAACTGATCGTCACTATCCAGAATGGTGAAATTCGATTTCAAACCAACAAGTTCGGCATGACGTCGCAGCAGTTTCACACAGACCGAATGAAAGGTGCCCAGCCATTGCATGCCCTCGGCGGGCTGGCCCAGCAACTTGCCGACCCGTTCTTTCATTTCGCGCGCGGCCTTGTTGGTAAAGGTTACTGCCAAGATTTCATTAGTGCGGGCAGACTGCGTGTTCAGCAGATGCACGATGCGCGCCGTCAGCGCCTTGGTTTTGCCGGTTCCCGCCCCTGCCAGCATCAGGACCGGCCCGTCCAGACATTCAACCGCCTCGCGTTGGGCAGGATTCAGCCCCTCAAGATAGGGACTGGGACGGGCGGCCATGGCCCGCGACGACAGGGAGGCGCCTTCAAAGGCGTCCATTTCATCAAAACTGCTCATGTCCGTAATACTAGCGTGATTCAATCTGCGAGAAAAGAGGACGTTCGCATTATGTTCGCAGACCTTGCCGCTGCCAGCCAAACCCGGTTTTCAAGGCGGCGTCAGGGCGCGATTGCCCCTTGCTCTTGCCAAATGCGCGCCACCGCCTATCAATGCCGCATGGATCTGCATCAAACATACCCCGGCCTTGAGGATCTGCGCGCCGCAGCCCAGCGCCGCTTGCCCGAATTCGTCTGGGAATACCTCGACAGCGCCACCGGCCAAGAGGCCACGAAACGACGCAATCGCAGTGCCTTGGATCAGATCGGCTTCATGCCCTCTATCCTGCACGGGGAACAAGAGGTGGCGCTGAACACCCGCTTTATGGGCCGCGACCTGCCGCTGCCCTTTGGCATAGCACCGCTTGGCATGTCGGGGCTGATTTGGCCCGATGCCGAGGGCCACCTGGCGCGCTGTGCCGGGGCGGCAGGCATTCCCTATTCCCTCTCTACCGTGGCCAGCCAATCCCCCGAGGATCTGGCACCGCATCTGGGGCCAGAGGCCTGGTTTCAGCTATATCCGCCCAAGGACGAGACCATTCGCAGCGATATGCTGGATCGGGCGCGCCGGGCGGGGTTCTCGACCCTGGTGCTGACTGTCGATGTGCCAGTGGCCTCGCGGCGCGAACGCCAGGTGCGTTCAGGCCTGACGCAGCCGCCGCGCCTGACACCACGCTTGCTGGCGCAGGTGGTCCGCAAACCTCGCTGGGCCCTTGGCATGGCCCACCAACACCGACATGAGGGCGGCATGCCCCATATGCGCACATTGGATAAATATGTCACCGAAAACGGCGGCGGCCTGTCTTCAACGGCACATATTGGCTATCTGCTGCGCACCTCGCCCGACTGGGACTATGTGAAATGGCTGCGCGACGCCTGGCAGGGATCGTTTGTCATCAAGGGCGTGCTGCGGGCCGAAGATGCCGCGCCGCTGGAACAGATCGGCGTCGATGCGCTTTGGGTCTCTAACCATGCCGGGCGCCAGTTTGACGCCGCCCCCGCCAGCATCGAAGCCCTGCCAGAACTGCGCGCCACAACGCAACTGCCGCTGATCTTTGACAGTGGTATTGAGGGCGGGCTGGATATCCTGCGTGCCCTGGCGCTTGGGGCCGATTTTGTCATGCTGGGTCGGGCTTTTCATTTCGCACTTGCAGCATTAGGCTCCGGTGGACCGCAGCATCTGATTGAGATTCTGTCCAAAGACCTTGAAGCAAACATGGGGCAACTGGGATTGCAAAACCTTGCCGAGCTGCGCAAACTGAAAGTCCGCAGGCTTCCTGCGTTGACCGGGCTGCCCTGATATCAGCCTGCCGCCCCATCTGATGTGGCAGGCTGCCAGAGCCATCTCTGGAATTTCCCGATGCCCTGGCCCAAGGCGCTTGCGGGGCTGGCGGCCAAATGCCGCAGCTGCAGCAAAAGAGACGGAAATTGACCGCATGAGAGCGCAATCAGGCCGCAGATACCCAGAACTACGTCTATACCAACCGCTAAGAAGCCCCTAACACTTCGCCAAACACCACTTGCCCACAACACCGCCCAAGGAGCCACAATGCCTGACTTCAAAAAGATCCTGATTGCGAACCGAGGCGAAATCGCCATCCGCGTCATGCGAGCAGCCAATGAAATGGGCAAGCGCACGGTTGCCATCTATGCCGAAGAGGACAAGCTGGGCCTGCACCGCTTTAAAGCGGATGAAGCCTACCGCATTGGCGAGGGCATGGGTCCCGTCGCCGCCTATCTGAGCATTGACGAGATCATTCGCGTTGCCAAGGCATGCGGCGCCGATGCGATCCACCCCGGCTATGGCCTCTTGTCCGAGAACCCCGATTTTGTCGATGCCTGCGCCCGCAACGGCATCACCTTCATCGGCCCCAAGGCCGAAACCATGCGCGCACTTGGCGACAAGGCCTCGGCGCGGCGCGTCGCGATCGAGGCAGGCGTGCCGGTCATTCCAGCAACCGAAGTGCTGGGAGATGATATGGCGGCCATCGCCAAAGAGGCCGAAGAGGTCGGCTATCCCTTGATGCTCAAGGCGTCCTGGGGCGGCGGTGGGCGCGGCATGCGGCCCATTCACGGCCCTGACGAGCTGGTAGAAAAAGTGCTGGAAGGTCGGCGCGAGGCCGAAGCCGCCTTTGGCAATGGCGAAGGCTACCTGGAAAAGATGATCACCCGCGCCCGCCACGTCGAGGTGCAGATCCTGGGCGACAAGCACGGTGAAATCTATCACCTATTCGAGCGGGATTGCTCCGTGCAGCGCCGCAACCAAAAGGTGGTGGAGCGCGCGCCCGCGCCCTATCTGACCGAGGCGCAGCGCGCGGAAATCTGCGATCTGGGGCGCAAGATCTGCCAGCACGTGAACTATGAATGCGCTGGCACCGTCGAATTCCTGATGGATATGGAGACCGATAAGTTCTACTTCATCGAGGTGAACCCGCGGGTGCAGGTGGAACATACCGTCACCGAGGAAGTCACCGGCATCGACATCGTGCAGGCGCAGATCCTGATTGCCGAGGGCAAGACCCTGGCAGAGGCCACCGGCAAGGCCAGCCAGGATGAAATCCGCCTCAACGGTCATGCGCTGCAAACCCGCGTCACCACCGAGGATCCGCTGAACAACTTTATTCCCGACTATGGCCGCATCACCGCCTACCGGTCAGCCACCGGCATGGGGATCCGTCTGGATGGCGGCACGGCCTATGCCGGCGGTGTCATCACCCGCTATTATGACAGCCTGCTGACCAAGGTCACCGCCTGGGCACCAACGCCCGAAAAAGCCATCGCCCGCATGGACCGCGCCCTGCGCGAATTCCGGGTGCGCGGTGTCAGCACCAATATCGCCTTTGTCGAAAATCTTCTGAAGCATCCGACCTTCCTCGACAACAGCTATACCACCACTTTCATCGACAACACGCCCGACCTGTTCCAGTTTGCCAAGCGCCGCGACCGCGGCACCAAGGTGCTGACCTATCTGGCCGATATCAGCGTCAACGGGCACCCGGAAACCGAAGGCCGCGCCGCGCCCCCGGCCGATCTGAAAGAGCCCCGCGCACCACATTTGGATCCGGCGCCCCTGCCCTCTGGCACCCGCAACCTGCTGGAACAAAAAGGTGCCCAGGCGGTGGCCGATTGGATGAAGGCACAGCGCCAGCTCTTGCTGACCGATACCACCATGCGCGATGGACACCAGTCGCTACTGGCCACGCGGATGCGCAGCCATGACATGATCAAGGTGGCCCCCGCCTATGCGCAGAACCTCAGCCAGCTGTTTTCCGTCGAATGCTGGGGTGGTGCGACATTTGATGTGGCCTATCGCTTCCTACAGGAATGCCCCTGGCAGCGGTTGCGCGACCTGCGCGAAGCCATGCCCAACGTGATGACCCAGATGCTGCTGCGCGCCTCCAACGGTGTGGGCTACACAAACTACCCCGATAATGTGGTGCAGGAATTTGTCCGTCAGGCGGCGGTAACCGGCGTTGATGTCTTCCGGGTCTTTGACAGCCTCAACTGGGTGGAAAACATGCGCGTCGCCATGGATGCGGTGAATGAGTCCGGCAAGCTCTGTGAAGGCACCATCTGCTACACTGGCGATATCCAGGACCCCAACCGCGCCAAGTATGACCTGAAGTACTATGTCGGCATGGCCCGCGAACTGGAGGCCGCAGGTGCCCATGTGCTGGGGCTGAAGGACATGGCAGGGTTGATGAAGCCTGCCGCTGCCCGCCAGCTGATCAAGGCTCTGAAAGAAGAGGTCGGCCTGCCGGTGCACTTCCACACCCATGATACATCGGGCATTGCGGGGGCCACCATTCTGGCCGCAGCCGATGCCGGGGTTGATGCCGTGGATGTGGCGATGGACGCCTTCTCTGGCGGCACCTCGCAGCCCTGCTTTGGTTCCATCGTGGAAGGTCTGCGCAATACCGACCGCGACACCGGTCTGGACATCAAGGCAATCCGCGAGATTTCTGACTACTGGGAACAGGTTCGGGCGCAATATGCCGCCTTTGAAAGCGGATTGCAGGCCCCCGCCTCTGAGGTCTACCTGCACGAGATGCCCGGCGGACAGTTCACCAACCTCAAGGCCCAGGCGCGCAGCCTCGGGCTGGAAGAGCGCTGGCATGAGGTCGCCCAGACCTATGCGGATGTGAACCAGATGTTTGGCGATATCGTCAAGGTAACCCCCTCTTCCAAGGTGGTTGGCGATATGGCGCTGATGATGGTCAGCCAGAACCTGACCCGCGCCCAGGTGGAAGACCCCGCAACCGAGGTTTCTTTCCCCGATAGTGTCGTCGACATGATGCGCGGCAACCTGGGCCAGCCTCCCGGTGGTTTCCCCGCAGGTATCACCGCCAAGGTGCTGAAGGGCGAAGCCCCCAACCTCAGCCGCCCCGGCGCCCATCTGCCCCCCGTCGATCTGGAGGAAACCCGCAGCGAGCTGAGCCAGCAACTGGAAGGCAAAGAGGTCGATGACGAGGATCTCAACGGCTACCTGATGTATCCAAAGGTCTTTCTCGACTATATGGGCCGCCACCGCCAGTACGGGCCAGTCCGCGCCCTGCCCACGCGGGCCTTCTTTTACGGGATGGAACCCGGCGAGGAAATCACCGCCGAAATCGACCCCGGCAAGACGCTGGAAATCCGCCTGCAGGCGCTGGGGGAAACCGATGAAAAGGGCGAGGTCAAAGTCTTCTTTGAACTGAACGGCCAGCCCCGCGTCATCCGCGTGCCCAATCGTCTGGTCAAGGCCACCACCGAAAGCCGCCCCAAGGCAGAGCTGGGCAATGCCAACCACATCGGCGCCCCGATGCCCGGCGTTGTCGCCTCTGTTGCGGTGCAGCTTGGCCAAGAGGTGCACGAAGGCGATATGCTGCTGACCATCGAGGCGATGAAAATGGAAACCGGCCTGCACGCCGAGCGCAGCGCCCGCGTAAAGGCGCTGCATGTTCAGCCGGGCACCCAGATCGACGCCAAGGATCTGCTGGTTGAACTGGAAGATCTGGACTGATCCGCCGCGAAACGAACAGCTGCCTCCGCCTTGCCTGCGGGGGCGGCAGATCTATCGGGCAGAGCCCTAGCCCAGATAGGGCGCGAGCGTTTCAACCGTAACCGGAGAGGCCAGCCAATGCGGCTGCTGCTCAGGAAGGTTCAAAGCCGCGCGCGGATCCCATGGCCCGCCCGGACTTGCCAGGTGTTGCACGCAAAGCCCCAGAGTGATCGCCGCCACTAAGGCTGTGAGCCGCAGGGTTTCTTTGGTTTTACGCATGTCCCTCTCCACTTTCGACATCTTGTCTTGTCGCGCCCCTGCGACAGGGCGCAGGATTTCCCCCTGTCGCAGGGCACCCTCTGAACCAAACGCAGGTCTGCCCAGCTTCCGTCGCGGGATTTGACTTTTTTCGCCCCGAAGCGGAATTTTTAACTTGCGGGCGGGGGCAGGAATGCATAGTTCGGCTTCACCAAATGTTGCGCGGGCGTAGCTCAGGGGTAGAGCATAACCTTGCCAAGGTTAGGGTCGGGCGTTCGAATCGCCTCGCCCGCTCCATTTGGAAACGAAAAGGCCATCCCATCTTGGGGTGGCCTTTCGCGTTGCGATAAGAGACCCTAGCAAGAGCTTGCGCGGAATCAGCTTTCCGCCTAGGAACAGATCCAGAACGCAAAACAGAAACAGGCAGGCAAGACGACATGCTCACATCCGTGGAACTTTGCGCCGGGGCTGGCGGCCAGGCGCTTGGGCTGGAACGAGCCGGTTTTGATCACACTGCCTTGGTGGAAATAGACAAGCATTGCTGTGCCACCCTGCGCCACAACCGCCCCAACTGGAACGTGCTGGAAGAAGACGTGCGGCTGTTCAAAGAAGACGCCAGTGCCTACAGGGGTATTGATCTATTGGCTGGCGGCCTGCCCTGCCCGCCCTTTTCCGTGGCTGGCAAACAGCTGGGCGAAAAGGACGAACGCAACCTGTTTGACGACGCCATCCATATCGTTGATGCCACCCGCCCCCGCGCGGTGATGATCGAAAATGTGCGCGGCTTTCTGGATGCTGCCTTTCACGACTACCGCGAAAAGCTGAAACGGCAGCTGGCCAAACTGGGCTATGAAACCGACTGGCGGCTGCTGAATGCGTCGGATTACGGCGTGCCACAGCTGCGACCACGCGTGGCGATCATTGCCCTGCGGCGCGAATTTGCTGGCGATTTTGCCTGGCCCGAACCACTGCCCCATAATCCGCGTACCGTAGGGGAAACCCTGCTGGACCTGATGCAGGCGCGTGGCTGGCGCGGAGCCAAAGACTGGGCCGCCCAGGCAGATGAGATCGCGCCGACAATTGTGGGTGGGTCAAAAAAACACGGCGGGCCAGACCTCGGCCCAACACGGGCCCGGCGCGCCTGGGCGTCACTGGGGGTTGAGGGGCGCACCATCGCCGTTGAGGCGCCGGATCCATTCCACAACGACATGCCACGGCTGACCGTGCGCATGGTGGCGCGCATTCAGGGCTTTCCCGATGCCTGGCACTTCACCGGCGCCAAGACCAATGCCTACCGCCAGGTCGGCAATGCCTTCCCGCCGCCGGTGGCCGAGGCCGTGGCCCTGCAACTAAAAACTGCCATCGCCAAGCCCAAGCTCCATGCTGTGCGCGCCTGATACCCCGCACCACGCCCCTGGGGACGGAAACGGCCCAAGATGAAGCAGAAACTGCCCGATAGCCTGATTGCGCCCGGACATGCGGATTATGATCTGCTGACCGCGCTGGCAAGTGAGATCACCGCCCGAGTCGGCGGCGCCTTGGTGCTGGAAGAGCGCTTTCCGGCGATGTTGCGCCGCTGCATTGATGATGTGATCATGACGCCCAAAACCGGACGGCGCGCCTATGAAGAGCTGGAGAAAACCGAAAAGACCTATATCGGCACCCGCGTCGAGATCGAGTTGCGCGCCCTGCTGCGCCTGCCCCGCGGGCGGCTGGATACCCAGATCCTGGGCCGCGATGTCGATATCAAGAACACGATGGGCAGCAATTGGATGATTCCTACCGAAGCGCTGGATCAGCCCTGCCTGCTGGTGGCCGCCGATGAACAGCGCGCCCGCTGCTATCTGGGCCTGATTGTCGCCCGCCCGGCCTATCTGACCCAGGGCAAGAACAAGGATGGCAAGGGCGCGATCTCGGCCGCAGGATTCGCCAATATCCTCTGGCTGCTCTGTGATCACCCCTATCCGGCCAACTTCTGGCGCTGTCAGGACCCCGATTTGGTGGCGGATATTTTTTCCCACAGCACTGGCAACGCCCGCATGGCCAGTCTGTTTCGCCTGATCCAGAACAGCCCCATCGCCCGCGATGTGGTCGAGGCTGTGGCGCAGCAAAAGGATTTCATGCGCCGGATCCGATCCGACAACGGGCGCGGCACCCGCGACCAGCTAGAGCAGGAGGGCATTCTGCTGCTCTCGGGTCACTATGACAGCCAGCTGATCAAGGCGCTGGGTCTGGCCAGTTGCAGCAGCTCTGAGTTCATCTCCTGCCGCCCGCGCACCGTGCAGCAGCACCGGCTGGCGCAGCAGGCCGGGTTTCGGCTGCCCCCCCTGCCGCACAACACCAGGACAGAATAAATCTCTGCCCTTGGCGCATTTTTCCTCTTGCGGCCCCGCTCGGCTTTGCCTAAATACCGCCTCACCAAATGCAGCGCGGGCGTAGCTCAGGGGTAGAGCATAACCTTGCCAAGGTTAGGGTCGGGCGTTCGAATCGCCTCGCCCGCTCCATTTGGATCAAAAAGGCCGCCAGATGCATCCGCATCGGCGGCCTTTTTTGTGGCGCCTGTTTGTTGCCCGCCTGGTTGCTGACCGCCTGGCATCTGATACGCCGCGTCTTGTTGCTCCGCTGCAGACAAAAACTCTTCTCGGTGGCGCATTTTACCCTTGCGGCCCCGCCCGGCTTTGCCTAAATACCGCCTCACCAAATGTAGCGCGGGCGTAGCTCAGGGGTAGAGCATAACCTTGCCAAGGTTAGGGTCGGGCGTTCGAATCGCCTCGCCCGCTCCATTTGGATCAAACAGGCCGCTTGATGCATCCCGCATCGGCGGCCTTTTGTTTGGCGCATTCCCTTTGCAGGACAGCTCCAGACCTGCGGACAACCCAGGCAACCGGCAGACCGCCCAACTCACCCAGCGCACCCAGACGAGCTGAGCATCGTGCAGACGGCCTGAGAAGAATATTTGATCAAATCCCTTTGACCTCCCCCGCAAAACAAGACAATGCTAGCCACAGTTGCTCGGTTTACAATCATACCGCGCCCCTTGTTTGTCTTCGCCCATGTCCCAGATACATGCGCCCTACCAGAGGAATTCCGCAATGGCTCCAGTCGTTTACCCTACAACCAACCTCACAGCGACCGAACAGATGTGCCTGGAACGTGGCGAGGGAATCTATGTCTTTGACAAAGAAGGCAACAAATACATCGAAGGCCTGGCCGGGCTGTGGTGCACCTCTCTGGGGTATAGCAACACAGAGGTGATCGAGGCCATCACCGACCAGCTGAACACCCTGCCCTTTAGCCACACCTTTGGCGGCAAGACCCACCAGCCGCTGATTGATCTGGCCGAGAAACTCGCAGCCATGGTGCCGGTGGAAGATGCCTATATCTTTTTTGGCAACTCCGGCTCGGACGCCAATGACAGCCACTACAAGATGCTGCGCTATTACTTCAACGCCATCGGCAAGCCGGAAAAGCGCAAGATCATCACCCGCGAGCGCGGCTATCACGGCGTTACCGTGGCGGCAGGGTCGCTGACCTCGCTGCCTGCCAATCTGGCGCATTTTGACGCCCCCGTAGAGGCGCTGCACATCCTGCGCACCGATGCGCCACATTATTACACCGGCCGCAAAGGCAACGAGACCGAAGCGCAGTTTGTCGATCGCATCCTGCAAAACCTCGAAGACCAGATCCTGGCTGAAGACCCCGACACCATCGCCGCGATGATCATGGAGCCCATCACCGGCGCCTCGGGCGTGATTGTGCCACCAGAGGGCTATTACGAGAAGCTGCAGGCGCTGCTGCGCAAACATGGCATTCTGGTCTGGGCCGATGAGGTCATCACCGGCTTTGGCCGTACCGGGGCCGATTTTGGCTGTACCACCATGGGCATCAAGCCCGATCTGATGACCTTTGCCAAACAGCTGTCTTCGGCCTATTTCCCGATCTCGGCCAGTGTCATCCCCGGCTGGATGTACAAGGAAATGGTGGCGCCCTCGAATGAGGTTGGCGTCTTTGGCCATGGCTATACCTATTCCGGCCACCCCGCTGCCTGTGCTGCCGCGCTGAAAACGCTGGAAATCTACGAGCGCGACAACCTGTTTGGTCACGCCGCCGACGTGGGAGCCTACATGCAGGCGGAGCTGCGCCGCATCTTTACCGACCACCCGCTGGTGGGAGAAGTGCGCGGCAAGGGGTTGATCGCCGCCCTGGAGCTGGTGTCGAACAAAACCACAGGCGCGACAATTGCCGGTGGCAGGGGCGGTGCAGTCGCCGTGAAGGCCTGTCAGGACAACGGCGTGATCCTGCGCGCGGTTGCCGGCAATGCCCTGGCCTTTTGCCCACCGCTGATCATCACCAAGCCCGAGATTGATGATATGCTGGCTCGGGTCAAAATCGCCCTGGATGACAGCTATGACAGCCTCAAGGCCGCTGGCCACCTGGAGAACTGATCGCCCACGGCTGAAAACAACAAAAAACGCCCCGGATCACTCTGGGGCGTTTTCACATTACGGGGCGGATTTACCCGCCGTCAAAAGACCTTATAGGTCATGGTGGTCAGCGACCGTTCAATATTGGGGATGACCAGCAAGTGATCGTTGATATATTTCCCCACATCGGCATCCGTTGGAATATACAGCTTCATCAGCAGGTCATATTCGCCACTGGTGGAATAAAGTTCAGAGTGAATTTCGCGCAGGGCGATATCCTCGGCCACCTTGTAGGTGGAACCGGGTTTACAACGGATCTGAATGAATACGCAGGTCGACATGGGCGCCCCTTTGATCTGGTGTGAGCAACTGATTTCCCGCCCAAGCTGGCACGCACAGCCGCCCGGCGCAATGGCCTGCCCGTGGCAAACAGCCCTCAATCCGCAGGCCATCGCAAAGCCCTTGAGCCAGCCCCCTCTCCGCCCTATAAGTGCCGCGCAGACAGCAAGGAATAACCTCATGCGTAGCGCCAAGATCAGCCGCCAGACCGCCGAAACCGAAATCTCGGTCGAGATCAATCTCGACGGGTCGGGCTCATATGACAACCAGACCGGAGTTGGCTTTTTCGACCACATGCTGGACCAGCTGTCGCGCCATTCGCTGATCGACATGACCATCCGGGCCAAGGGTGATTATCACATTGATGATCACCACACGGTCGAAGATACCGGTATTGCCCTCGGTCAGGCTCTGGCCCAGGCGCTTGGCGACAAGAAAGGCATCCGACGGTATGGCGAGTGCCACCTGCCCATGGATGACGCCCAGGTGCGCTGCGCGCTGGATCTGTCCGCCCGCCCCTATCTGGTCTGGAATGTTGACATCCCAACCCAGAAGATCGGCACCTTTGACACCGAGCTGGTGCGCGAGTTTTTTACTGCCTTTGCCACCCACGGCGGCATCACCCTGCATATTGAACAGCTGCATGGCTTTAACAGCCACCACATCGTCGAAGCCGCCTTTAAGGCTGTCGCCCGCGCCCTGCGACTGGCGGTGGAAACGGATCCGCGCAAATCAGATGCCATCCCCTCCACCAAAGGGGCGCTCTAGCCCCTGGTTCACAACGGCGAATGACGGCGGCGGGGAGATCCCGCCGTCAGATCAGGCGGCGGACAGCAGTGACCGGTTACGCCGCAAGACCCATTCCGCCACCGCAAGATTCGGCAGCCAGCAGGCCCAGGCCACCAGGCTATAGCCCGCCGTTTCACCCAGAGAGACAAACAGCAGCGGCAGATAGAGCCGTAGCGTCACCGCCGCAAATGTCAAAGCGGCAGAACGGATCATCCAGGCCCGGTGCTCTGCGATGCGCCCCTGCCAGGCCAGCCAGATGCCACGGCCGGTGCTCCCCAGCCAGGCAATCGCCAACAGGCCAAACCCCAGCCCCGCAACCGGCCCCGCCGTGGTGCCAAATGCCATCTGCAAACCGCCCAGACCCGCCAGCAGGATCGCCAGGCCATAGATGCGGCCTATCCAGCGATGCAGCTGCGGACGGTGCTGACGCAGCCCGGTCCAGACCTGAAACGGCATCAAAGCCAGCGCCACCGGTGCAAGGCCGATATGGGCATAGAACTCCAGCGGCCGCACCTGCGCGTGATAGGCAACAAAGGGCATCGAAAGCTCTACCCCCAGCAACAAGAATCGCCAAGACGCCAGGGCAACCAAAATCGACAAGCCCCAAAAGGCGGCGCTGCGCAAACGGATCAGGGAAGGTGGGACAGGCATGTTCTCTCCAATTTGACACTGTAAACTTTACATAGTCAAAATCACAACACCTTGACGCTGTCAAGGTGACTGCTACCCTCACCAAATGAACAACCAGACAGACAAGAAACCGCACCATCACGGCGATCTCGCCGCCGCGCTGATCCAGAGCGGCATCGAAATCCTGACCGAATCGGGGCTAGACCAGCTGACCCTGCGGCGCTGCGCTGCCCGCGCCGGGGTCTCTCATGCGGCCCCGGCCCATCACTTTGACGGCCTGGCCGGGCTGCGCGCCGCCATCGCCCAGGAAGGCTTTGACCGCTTTCGCCGCCACCTGCTGCACAGTCGCGCACAGGGCCCCCAGGACCCCGAAGGCCGCATATTCTCGCTCTGCCGGGGGTATCTCGATTTTGCCGTGGAAAACCCGGCGCTTTTTGCGCTGATCTTCTCTTGTGGGGCGCTGCCGCAGAACCAGGACAGCCTGAACGCGGGCGAGGCCACTGCCTATGGCCTGCTGCGCGAAACCTGCGCGCCCTTTGTGCCCGACGGCACGGACCCCCAGATCGTCGAAACCCAGGTCTGGTCTCTGATCCACGGCTTTTCGCATCTGTTTCTGGCAGGCATCTTTGGCCGCGGAAACGGGCAGTCCGATCACCATGCTCTCTTTGCGCCTGTTATGGCCCTGCTCAACCAGCTTGGCGCCGCCGCGCCAGATCCAGACTGACAGAGTGCAGCGCCAAATCACCAGCTCCATCGCACCACTCTTGACCTTTGGCACAAATAAAGAGAGGTCAAAGGCCTCTCATCAAGGAAGCCCCCATGCTGACAGCCATCATCGACTATGAATCCGGCAATCTTCATTCCGCCGAAAAAGCCTTTCAACGGATGGCACGGGAAATGGATGCCGGAGAGGTCATCGTCACCTCGGATGCCGATGTGGTGGCGCGCGCCGACCGCCTGGTCCTGCCCGGTGACGGCGCCTTCCCGGCCTGCGCCGCAGAACTGCGCGGCCATAAAGGCATCTACGAGGCCATGCTCGAAGCAGTAGAACAAAAGGGCCGCCCCTTCCTGGGAATCTGTGTTGGCATGCAGCTGATGGCCACCACGGGCCATGAATACAGCGACACCCCCGGCCTCGACTGGGTCGCGGGCGACGTAGTGAAAATCACCCCGGAAGATGCCAGCCTCAAGGTGCCCCACATGGGCTGGAATGATCTTGTACTTGACCATCCCCACCCGGTTTTTGAAGGTATTACCTCGGGGGATCACGTCTATTTTGTGCATTCCTACCATTTCCGCGCCAGCGCCGATGCCCAACGGCTGGCTCATGTGGACTACGGCGGCGACGTCACCGCCGTAATTGGCCGCGACACCATGCTAGGCATGCAGTTCCACCCGGAAAAAAGCCAAGCGGTCGGGCTGCGGATGATTGGCAACTTTCTGCGCTGGACCCCGTGAAGCCACCACCGTCTTAAGGCCCTACCGCAAAGACACCGATGGCAATTGGTCCCTGCGCTGATTTCATCTTACCCTAAATACCTAATTGCACGAATACATCCCAAGGACGCAGCGTCGGCGCTCTTGCCCAACTGGCCCCAGACCGTGGCTCACAACACTGCGCGATCTCAGCAATGGACAGGGGGCACCTTTGCGGGCATAGGTAAATTCCCGCAAATCACAGGTTCAAATCTCGCCCGTGCAGACCCGACTTGAAAAATTCGACTATGTGGATGGCCGCCACCGCTACTGCATTCTCAGGCTCAGCCAGACGCTGTTTGGCGAATGGTGCCTGGAACAGGCCAAGGGCCCGATTGGCGCCCCGGGCGGACAGGAAAGCCGCGCCTATTACCTACAACAGCAAGAGGCGCAGCAGCGCTTTGACGCGCAACGTGATGCCCTGCTCAAGCGCGGTTTTGTGCCATTGCCGGTACAGCTGGGGCTGCTTTAGCCCCAGCCCAGGTGTGCACAGGTCACGTCTCCCCCTGGGCATGGTTCGCCGCCCGGCCTGAGCTGCCGCCTATTTTACCCGTGTCCAGTCCTGTTTGGAACAGATCAACCCGCCCGCAACACAGCCGCGCAGCGCCAGGGAATTCCCGTCCAGATCCATCTTGCCCGTATAGATCTTGTCATTTGACGGCCGCCAGACTTCGCCTCTGTAGTGGCCATCCCCCTGCGCCACCATATCAATCACCAGGGTCTTGCCGATATTGGGCGATGCATATTCGCCACTATCGTTAAAGGTGCGCGCGATCTTGCCACAGATCGCCGCGCCACAGGGGGCCATCTCAATATGCGCATAGGCGCCATCATCCGGCTGGGTCTTCCAGGTGCCTAAAACCGGATCCGCCAGGGCCGTTCCGGCAGTGGTCAGCGTGGCCAGGGCCAGGCTGGTCAATACAGTTGCCATAAACCGTTTCATCGCGTCTCTCCCATTTCTTGTCTGCCTCTGATGTCGTATAGGTCCGGGTGCAGCACAAAACCGCCCCTTTGATCTCTACAGTGACGCAGAGACTGCTTTTCAGGCAAGCCTGACTTTAGGTCGCGTTGCATTTCACAGCCAGCCCGTGCAAAACACCGCCCAACAGGCGTGGCCAGCACAGGCGGCGCCCCAGATCACAAAGGCTGCGCATATGATCCTCTATCCCGCAATCGATCTCAAAGATGGTCAGGCCGTGCGCCTGCTGCATGGCGACATGGACAAGACCACCGTCTTCAACGACAACCCCGCCGCCCAGGCACTGGAATTCGTCAACGCGGGCTGCGACTGGCTGCATCTGGTTGATCTGAACGGTGCCTTTGCCGGAGAGCCGGTCAATGCCGCCCCGGTCGAGGAAATTCTGAAACAATGCAAGGTGCCAGCCCAGCTGGGCGGCGGCATTCGCGACATGAAAACCATTGAACGCTGGATCGACAAGGGGCTGGCGCGGGTCATCCTGGGCACTGTCGCGGTGGAAAACCCCGATCTGGTGCGCCAGGCCGCGCGCGAATTCCCCGGCAAAGTCGCCGTCGGCATTGACGCGCGCAATGGCCGCGTCGCCACCAAGGGCTGGGCAACAGAAACCGATGTCATGGTCACCGATCTGGCCCGCAGCTTTGAAGACGCAGGCGTCGCGGCCATCATCTATACCGACATCATGCGCGACGGCGCGATGAAAGGCCCCAATGTGGCGGCCACCGCCGATCTGGCCAATGCGGTCTCGATCCCGGTGATCGCGTCCGGCGGGGTGTCATCCTTGCAGGACCTGAAAGATCTGAAAACCTGCGGCGCACCGCTGAACGGGGCCATCTCAGGCCGGGCACTTTATGATGGTGCCATCGATCTGGCTGCGGCCCTCGCCGTCTTAAAGGATTGATCCACATGGGACATGTCACGGCAATGGCGCTACCGGCATCCAGCCTGCTGTTCCAGCAGCCCGCAGGCATTCAGCCGGGGGATTTTATCGATTGCTACGCCTCTTCCACTGACCGCCCTCTGGAAGAGGCCGCCGAACGTGCCTTCAAATTTCCCGTCTGGGTTTCCGCGCTGATGCGCCTGCGCAATCTGCTGGTTACCCCCTTTGGCCTGAACACCAAGGTGACCAGCCCCCAAAAAGTCGGGTTTTTCCCGCTTGTGTGCCGGTCGGATGATGAATTGATCCTGGGGCTGGACGACAGCCATCTGGATTTTCGCATCTCGGTGCTCAAACAGGATGGCCTGATTTATTTTGCCACCTGGGTGCGGACCAAAAACCGCTTTGGCCGCCTCTATCTGCGCCTGATCATGCCCTTTCATGTGCTGATTGTCCGCAATGCGGTGAAACGCGTCTGAACCGACCAAGCGGCCCGCCCCTGATCTGCGCAGGGATCTGCTTGCACTAGCCTTTTTCCGCAGGGCGTGGCATTGACCACAAGACCAGCAAAAGGAAGTCATGACGTGCTGAAAACCCGCATCATTCCCTGCCTGGATGTGGCCGACGGCCGCGTCGTCAAAGGCGTCAATTTTGTCGGCCTGCGCGATGCGGGCGATCCGGTGGAATCAGCCAAGGCCTATGACGCCGCCGGTGCAGATGAAATCACCTTTCTCGACATCCATGCCACCCATGAAAACCGCGGCACCATGTTTGATGTGGTGCGCCGCACCGCCGAACAATGCTTTGTGCCACTGACCGTTGGGGGCGGTGTGCGAACCAAGGAAGACGTGCGTGCCTTGCTACTGGCAGGTGCCGACAAGGTCTCTTTCAACTCTGCCGCCGTAGCCCGCCCCGAAGTGATTGCCGAGGCCGCCGATCAGTTTGGCAGCCAGTGCATCGTCTGCGCCATAGACGCCAAGACCGTCAGCCCCGGCAAGTGGGAAATCTTCACCCATGGCGGACGTCGCGCAACCGGCATTGATGCGGTCAACTTTGCCCGCACCGTGGTGGCCAAGGGGGCGGGGGAAATCCTGCTGACCTCGATGGATCGCGACGGTACCAAATCCGGTTTTAATCTGCCGCTGACCCGTGCAATTTCCGATGCGGTCAATGTGCCGGTGATTGCCTCTGGCGGCGTGGGCACCCTTGATCACCTGGTCGAAGGCGTCACCAAGGGCGGTGCCAGCGCAGTGCTGGCCGCGTCAATCTTTCACTTTGGCGAATTCACCATCCAGCAGGCGAAACACCACATGGCCGCCGCCGGTATCCCCATGAGGCTGACATGAGCATCCTGCACGATCTAGAAGCCACCATCCAGGCGCGAAAATCCGCAGATCCCAACAGCAGCTGGACCGCCAAACTGCTGGCCAAGGGGCCGGAAAAATGCGCTGAAAAATTTGGCGAAGAGGCCATCGAGGCCCTGATCGAGGCCGTCAAGGGCGACACCGACAAACTGGCCAGCGAAGGCGCCGATGTGCTCTACCACTTCCTGGTCATGCTCGCCGCGCGAGATGTCACACTGGATGCGGTCCTGGATGAGCTCGCCAAACGCCAGAACATCAGCGGCCTGGCCGAAAAAGCCGCCCGCCCCCAGACCTAAGCCTGCCATTTCCGCCGCCTTGGCAGTTATACGGCTGGGTCAAGGGCCGCCCCTGGGCGGCCGCGCTCCCGCGCGGTTCACCCTTGAGGCAGCAGATTTCACAGACTCGGACCAGCGCTCTGAGGGGCAGATCTGCCCCTCAGACGCTTCTCAGCCGCTTTTTCCTGTCTTGCCGGGCCCCAGGCCCGGCTGGACCCAACGGGAGGTCGGCATCCATGATGCCAGCCGACGGGCGGGAGCCCCCGCCGCGGCTGGATGTTACAGTTTTGAGGAAATGATCCCGGTGGCAAAACCACCCATGCGCAACTCGCCAAAGAGGCGCTGATATTCGATCTTGGGGCAGCGGTTTTGCACCACATCGACGCCACGCGCCGCCGCCATGGCGGCGGCAGCGGCATGTTCCACCCCGATCTGCATCCAGATGCACTTCAATGCCGAAAAATGCTCAAGCGCCTCTTCGACAATGGCCGGCACCGCCTCAGAGCGGCGAAAGATATCCACCATGTCAACCGGATCCACAATCGCCGAAAGGCTAGGCTGCACCAGTTCACCAAACAGACGTTTGCCTGTATGGGCTGGATTAACCGGGATCACCCGATATCCTTTCAGGCCAAGATAGCGCGCCACATAATAACTGGGGCGCACCGGGTTCATCGAGACCCCAACCACCGCAATGGTGCGGTTGCGTTGCAGAATCGCTTTCAAATGGCTGTCGCTATACTCTGTCATCCAACAGACCTAGCGCACCCGCCGCGCATCGCCTAGGCCCTGGGCCGACGCCCTGGACAAAAAAAGCGCCCAGACCACAGAGATCCAGGCGCAAGGTATGGAACGAGGGACATTAAAAAGATCTACGGAAGTTCCACTCCGCAGTCCCAATAGATGTAGTATGGCAACAGTGAAAAAAAAGATGTCGGTGGATCTTTTTTTAATTCCGGATCGAATCCGCCTTAGTCGCGCAACACCATCGGCCAATGCTCCTGTGCCGCCAGCAATAGCTGCGGTGCCGCCTCCAGCCAGATGTCCCGCACCGATGGATTGTTCAATAAATACAGCCGCCCATTGCGCATCAAGGACAGATGCGGATCGCCTGTCGCCAGATGGCCCTGCGACATTGCATAGGCGCAATAGCCACCAAAAACGGGCGCATAGGCCCTTGGGTTGGCCTCAAACCTGGCCTGATTCTGCGATGTCGCAAAGCGCCAGACAACGCCTTTCCACATCAGGGCAAAGTCCTGCAGCCCGGCAATGGTGCCTCTGTCCTCGACCAGGGCCACAACATCATATCCCCCGAGAGCAAGACCATCGCGGTTAGAAAAAATCGGCGAATCCGCCCGCAGCGGTAGCGGAGCAGTCAGTACAAAAACGGCCAGGGCCGCAAATATCTGGCGAAACACCAAGAGAGCCTCCAAAGGCAGGATATGGAACGTTTCAAACCTGCCTCAGAACCGTGGCTTTGCAAAGCCCGGTTACACAGATGTGATCACGCGGCAAACCCGGCGGTAGATTGACCATGCGCCCGGATCAGCCAGGCATCAGTCGAAAATATCTTCTACAAGATCCACCGCCTCGGAGAGCAGTTTTTCAAACAGGCCCCTGCGCTTTTTGGCCGCCTTCCCCCTGCGCGGCAAGGGCTGCGCATATTTAGCCTGCTGGGCTTTCTTCTTGCTGCTTTTCTTTGCCTTGCATTTCTTCTGCGGCTTGCTTCTGCCAGGGGGCAGGCCGGGGTGGTCAAGGCCAGAGCCTGCCGCTGTGGACGAAACAGGGGCCGACCTTGTCGTTCTTGGCAGGCTGGCGCCCTTGCCGGGGGTCAGGGGGCGTGCTTTCTGGGCGGCCAGCGGCGCGCCGCAGGTGCTGCAGATCAGCGCCGACACCCCGGATCGCTGCGCGGCAGCAACCGGCAAAAAGGCCGACTGCACGCCGCAATAACAACAGCTTAATATCTTGCCGCCATGGCTACCGCATTGTGACATTGCCTAGACCTACCCTTCCACCTCAACGCTGGCGGCTTCTCAGGACCGCTCTAGGGATGCATATAGGGCAATTGCCGCCGCATTTGAGACGTTGAGCGAGCCAAACCCGCCGGCTGCGTCAATTTTCACCAGGTGATCAACTGTTTCCTTGGTTTTTTGCCGCAGCCCCGGACCTTCGGCCCCCAGGACCAGTGCCACAGGCAAATCCTTGCGGCCGTCCAGGCAGCTCTCGATTGTCTGCTCTGCCTCGCCGTCCAACCCCAGCACCACATAGCCCATGTTCTGCAGCTCTGTGATGGTATCGGCCAAGTTGCGCATCCGCAGATAGGGCTGGCGCTCCAGCGCACCGCTGGCGGTTTTGGCCAGGGCACCGGTTTCCGGCGCCGAATGGTGCCGGGTGCCGATGACGGCGCTGGCCCCAAAGACTTCGGCAGAGCGCAAAATGGCGCCCACATTATGCGGGTCGGTCACCCGATCCAGCAACACCACCCGCGGCAACTCGGCACCGATACAGTTTTCCGACAGCGAGCCCCAGTTCAGCGGCTTCACCTCCAGCGCAGCCCCCTGATGCACCGAGTTCGGATCCAGCGGTGCGTTGAATTTACGCGGCTCAACCAATTCCGGCTCTATCCCCGCCTCGGCGATGGCCTCTTCCAATTTGTTCTGGGCATTCAAGGTCACGATCAGGCGCAGCTTTTCCCGCTTTGGGTTCAGCAAGGCATCGCGCACCGCGTGCAGCCCAAAGAGCCAGACGGTCTCTTCTCCGCTGGCCTTCTTGTTCTGCTCCTTTTCAATCACCCACTGGGGCTTTTTGGTGGGTTTCTTGGACATAGATCTCTCCGGCAAAAGGAATTTCAGGTCAGGGCAAAAAAACTTGTGATTTTCGGTTGACGCCCCTCGGTGGCGCTAGTAATCACGCCTTCACGTTAGGTGCAACACTCACCTGACAGTGGGCGACAGGCCGCAAGGTGTGGCAGGGGACTGTAACTCCCTCGCGGAGACGCACGCCTGGTTCGATTCCAGGGTCGCCCACCATTTCCTCCCAAACTGTGGATGGAAATGGCGATATATTCAACGCAGATAATCCGAAAAATGCCCCCGGTTTCAGCGGTATAAGATCCGCATTCCTGGCGATAAGCCCCGATCTGCGCCCTCCCACTCTCTTCTATCTTGGACGCCTGCCCGACCAATAGGTCAGACAGGCCAAGTCACCAAAAAAAATCAGAAAACAGGCCCGGTGATCGCGCTGCCCCGATCATGCCGCGTCTTTTGCCAGTGCGGTCTCAACCCAGGCCACCAGCCCGTCAAGATCGGCTGCGCCCTGCACTGCCATACCATCCGAGAAGGCTTTGAAGGCCTCAACATTCATCCGATTCACCCCTGACACCACCACCAGTCCCTGCGACAGGGCCTCGGCGATCACCGGGCGCATACCGCGGCCATCGGCTTCGTGTTTGCCAAATTTATTGACGATCAGAACCTGTGGGCGGGGCTCCTGTTGCAGGCTGCTGCTGACCTGTCCGACGGCGCGCTCCAGGGCCTCGGGGTTCAACCGGCACCCCCGTGCGCCCGCGCCCAAAGACTGCGATATGCGGATGGTTTCGCCAGTCGGCAGCACCCGCACATCCATGTCGCACAGGGTGTCATCGCTACATTCGGTATTGGTTTGCACAATGCCCGCCAGCGCAATGCCTTTGGCGTCCAGCGCCTCGGCCAAGCTGCTGATCAGCCGGTCGGTGCCGCCACGGGTTTCGGTCATGACATAGGCCAGATGCATCAAAAGCCCTCTCATCAGTGGTTTGAAATTGTGCCTGAAGTGCTACCCGCAATTTCCCGCTGATACCAGAGGCGGAATTGCCGCGCCGCCCGGTGCGAATGCTGGGGCGGCGCGGATAGGCTGGCTACTCAGGCTAAAGCCCCAGCGCCTTTTTGCGTTCTTCGGCAAAGCCCTGAACGATCCGGTCGGCAATCAGCGCCAGGATCGCCATGGCGGCCCCCGCAGAAATGCCCAGTCCGACATCCGCCTGCCCAAGCGCCAGATAGATCGACTGGCCCAGACCGGTGGTGCCGATCAGCGCCGCAATCACCAGCATGGCGAAGGCATAGAGAATAGTCTGGTTCAGCCCCAGCAGGATGGTGGGCGCCGCATAGGGCGCACGCACATCGCGCATCATCTGCCAACGCGTCGCGCCGGATGCAGTCGCCGCCTCGATCATCTCATCCGGGGTGGCGATCAGCCCCTGTCTTGTGTAGCGGATCATTGGCACGATGGCATACGCGATGATCGCCAGAAAGGCCGAGAACTCGCCAATCTGAAACACCATCAGAACCGGGATCAGAAAGACAAACAACGGGATGGTCTGCAGCATGTCGCAGATTGGTCGCACCAGCCGCCAGGCCATGGGGGAAACCGCGCTGAGCACGCCGACACCGCCGCCCAGCACCGCACAGGCAAAGACCGCAGCCCCCGACAGATAGAGCGAGAGCAAGGCCCGGTCCCACAGGCCCGAAACCAGTATGGTCGAGAGCAGGACCACCGAGAGCAGTGCCAGACGATAGCCGCCTGCCACCCAGGACAGGGTGCCAATACCGATCAACACAAAGGGCCAGGGCAGTTGTGACACACCGGTCTCCAGAATGCCGGCGGCGATCAAGACCACCACCCCCAGGGTAAGCTGCCCCCGCAGCGCCAGCCCCAAGGCCACAAGTGCTGCCACCGCATAAAATCCAAGGCTCATCCCAGAGGTCCACTGAAACCCCCAGGTGAAGGGCAGGATCGCCTGATCCAGGCCAATGCGCAGCGGTAACAGCACATAGAACATCACGCCATTCTTGAAGCTGGTCAGCAATTCAGCATTGGCACGGGTGAAATCGGTCAGCCAACTGTCCAGTCCATTCGCCACTGGATCCAGCAGCTGATAGCTGTCCGGATCGCCAAGCGAGCGCCAGAAGACCAGGCTGACAACCAGCCCCAGCAGCAGGATCGCCAGCGAGATACGCCCATCCCAAAGCCGACGGCGCTCCTGCGCCAGGGTGGCGCTCATCCGGTCGATCAGGATGGCAAAGATCACAATCACCGAGCCCGCCAGCATCGCCGGGCCAAACTGCGCCTTGCGCATGGTCAGCAGCACTTCCCAGCCGATGTCATTGAACCCGCCAATGACGGCAGCAATGATCACCATCGACAGGGCCGCCATCAGACATTGATTGACCCCCACCATGATCTGCACCTTGGCCGCCGGAATCTCTACCTGGAACAGCTGCTGCATCCGGGTGCCCCCGGACATCACCCCTGCTTCTTTTACCTCGGCTTCAACCCGTTGCAGCCCAAGCAGAACATTGCGCGCCATGGGGGGCGCCGCATAGATCGCCGAGGCAATGAGGCCAACAACAGGGCCAAAGCCAAAGAGCACCAGCAAAGGCGTCAGATAGGCAAAGGTCGGCACCGTCTGCATCACATCCAGCAGCGCCTGTACCGGCGCGCGAAAGCGCGGGAATTCATTGGCAAAGATGCCAATCATAGCGCCCGCCAACAGCGCCAGAGGCACCGAGACGGCAACCAGCGCCAGGGTGTTCATCCCCTGCTGCCAATAACCAGAGGCCAGCACCAGCCCCAGCCCGATCGCTGCCATGGCCGCCATTTTGCCCCCTCCCAACCGCCAGCCAAGCGCCACGGTCGCGGCAATCAGCAGCGGCCAGGGTAGAACCGCCAGAACGGTATTGGCCGCCGTCATCGGATAGGCCATCAGGGTTGAAAACACCCGCGCAGCGGGTTTGACATAGTCGAGCCCGCTTTTGACCGCGGTGCCAACAGCATCACTGGCCGGCAGCACCCAATCGTTCGGATAGCTGCTCAACCAGGGCCAAAGCCCCTCGAACAGCAGACAGAACGCCCCGACGACACCCGCGATCAGCGCCGCCAGGGCGCCTTTGCCAAGCCCTCTGGCCGCAAGCGCATTAGACATGATCTGTTTCCACCTGCAGGGCTGCTGCCAGGTCAGCCGGGTTGATAACCCCAACCAATGTGCCATTGCTGTCGCGCACCGGCACAGGGTCGTAAAGCTCCATACAGCGGGCCAGCGCCGCATCCAACGTCATGTCGCGGCGCAGCCCCGGGTCATCGACGCCATAGCTGTTGCCTTCTGGGCTTTGCATGACCGAGGCCACATTGGCATGACGCCCCTTGGCAACATCCTTGGAAAACTCACGCACGTAATCGTCCACCGGATTCAGCACGATATCAGCGGGCGTGCCAATCTGCACGATCTTGCCATCGCGCATGATGGCGATACGATCCGCCAGTTTCAGCGCCTCGTTGATATCATGGGTAATAAAGACGATGGTGGTCTTCAGCTTGGCCTGAATATCAAGGAATTCATCCTGCAACTGGCGGCGGATCAGCGGATCCAGCGCCGAGAAGGGTTCATCCAGAAACCAGACCGAACAATCGGTCACCAGCGATCGGGCGATGCCAACCCGCTGACGCTGCCCGCCCGACAATTCCCGCGGATAGCGATCTTCGCGCCCCGCCAGCCCCACCAGTTCAATGACCTCCTGCGCCTTGGCGCGCCGCGTCTTGCGCTTGATGCCCTGCACCCGCAGCGGATAGGCCACATTGTCGGCCACCGTCATATGGGGAAACAGGCCAAAATGCTGAAACACCATGCCCAGCGTCTTGCGCCGCAGCGCGATCAGCCGTGCCTTGCTGGCAGAGACGATGTCTTCGCCTTCGATGCGGATTTCCCCACCCGAGGCCGGCAGCAACTGCGAAATGCAGCGGATCAGGGTAGATTTCCCAGAACCGGACAGGCCCATGATCACGAAGAGCTCGCCTTCCTTGACCTCGAAATTGACGTCCTGCACCGCAGGAACCAGCCCTTTGGCACGCAGCGCCTGCGAAACCTCATCGGCATTATTATGGTGTGACAGCGCCTGTTTCAGGGCGCTATCGGCATTGTCGCCAAAGACCTGCCAGAGATTCCGGCAGGAAATGGCGGGAGTTTCAGACCCGGTCACGGCAGTCGCCTCGCTCACTTGATCGCAGCGTCGACGATGGGGCGCCAGCTGTCTTCATTGGCAGACATCCAGGTTGCGACCACCTCTGTGACCTCCCCCCCGTCGACATCAATCGCGCCCATCATGGGCTGCTGATCGTCCACCGCGAGAGTATAGTTCGACAGGATTTCAAAGGCTGCAGGCCAGGTTTCGGCCGTGCCGGACCAGGCGGCCTTGAAGATGCGCGACGGTGCAAAATCACAGTCATTCACCGCATCGGGGTTTGGTCCCCAGGCCGGATCGGTAAAGCAGGCCTCTTCACCAACCGGCAGGTCGACAAATTTCACATCATAGGCAGACATCGCCCAATGGGGCTGCCAAAAGGTAATCAGTAGCGGGGATTTGCGCTCGGTCGAGGCGCGCAGCTCGGCAATCAATGCCCCTTCAGAGCCCGCAGGCACCGCCTTGAAGGGCAGCGCCAGGCCGGTCATACGATCGGCACCGGGGGTTCCCCAATCAGCAGGGTAATCCACCAGGCGACCCGCTGGCAGGGTTTCCGCCGAAGCAAACAGCGGCGCGCAGTCTTTCAGTGCCTCCCAGGCGGGCAGACCCGGGCACAGTTCTGCCACATGGGCCGGATAGGCGATGCCTTCCTTGGCCGCCAGTTCCAGATCGCCCAGCTCGACGATGGTGCCCTCGGTGATTTTTTCGGCATATTGGTCCGACACATTGGAAGACCAGATCTCCATTGTGGCGTGGATTTCACCATCGGCGATGGCCTGGAACTGGTTCATCATGCCTGCGGTGACATATTCCACCTGATAGCCCGCCGCCTTGAGCATTTCACCCGCGATATGGGTCGAAATATGCTGGCCGGTCCATTCATTGATTGCCAGTTTGATCGGCTTGTCGACCGCGCCCAATTCAGCCGCGTGCCCCATGCCAGCGGCCAATGATGCCGCGCTCAAAACACATGCAAATGTCGTCGTTTTCATTGTTGATTTCCCTGTTTTTGCCCGCCGATCGCAAGGATAGGCCGGGCGCAGTTTGATGGAACCCAGTGGTTCACACGCCCCAAGGATTGCAGTGGCGCCGCAGCGGTGCCTCGTGACCTCGGGGAGCGGCCCTCGGCATTGCACCAAGTGTGACCGGGTCTGCCACAAGTGTTTGACCAGTTTGCGACGCTTTGTCGAGGTTTTACGGCGTGACCTGTTATTTTTTTGATTGATCATTCAATTTCTTGAACGAAGGAACAATTCAACTCCGATCATTCACCGGGCAAGCCGCCTCGACACCGCCGCGCCACGGCAAGCGCCGACTCGATTCTTGGCCAGACTGTCGGCAACCTATGGGCCAATCCCCCGCGCCACAACAGGGCAGCAACAAAGGGGCAAAGGCCATCGCCCCCGGCGCGACGCTACAGATCCTGCGCCAGCCGCAGCATGCCTGCGGTGATCTTGCTCAGCTGCGCGGGCGTGGTGATAAAGGGGGGCATGGTGTAGATATTCTTGCCAAAGGGGCGCAGAAACACCCCCATTTCAGGTGCCAGCGCATGGGCCGCATCCGCCGAAACAGGCTGCTGCATCTCGATCACACCAATCGCCCCCAGCACCCGCACATCGCGGACATTGGGCAGCGCGTGGGCCAGTGCCAGTTCTTGCTGTAACTGATCCGAAATCGCCGCGACCCGGCCGCGCCAGTCCTGCCCTGTCAGCACATTCAGCGCCGCCAGGGCCGCTGCGCAGGCCAAGGGGTTGGCCATATAGGTTGGCCCATGCATAAAGATACCCGGATTACCGCCCCCAATACCCAGCGCCACCCGGTCATTGGTCAGGGTACAGGCAAAGGAGATATGGCCACCGGTCAACCCCTTGCCAAGGCAGATGATATCCGGCTCCACCGAGCAGAAATCAGTCGCAAACAGCTCTCCGGTGCGGGCAAATCCGGTGGCGATCTCGTCAAAGATCAGCAAGATCCCCAGTTCATCACAAAGCGCACGGGCCTGGTTCAGATATTCGGGATGATAGAAATACATACCGCCGGTGCCCTGCACCACGGGTTCCAGAATAAAGCCGGCGATCTTTTCTGCCCCGGCCTCTAGCAGCGCCCGCAGCGCGCCGATACCATTCAGCGCCGGGTCCTCGATCCAGTCTTCGCCCAGCCGGATGGGCGGTCGCGGGGTGAAATGCTGCACGCTCAGCGCCCCCTGAAACAGGTGGTGCATGCCGGTGTCCGGGTCGCAGACGCTCATCGCCTTCCAGGTGTCACCGTGATAGCCGGACCGCACGGTGGCGAACTGGCTGCGCCCGTCAAACCCCATGGCGTGCTGGTATTGCACCGCCATCTTCATTGCCACCTCAACCGAGACCGATCCAGAGTCGCAATAGAAGATCCGCGTCAGGCTGTCCGGTGTGACCTCCAGCAGTTTGCGCCCCAGATCAATTGCCGGATCATGGGTCAGCCCGCCAAACATCACATGCGGCAGACGGTCCAGCTGGTTGTGAATGGCCTGCGTGATCACAGGGTGGCGGTGGCCATGCATCATGCACCACCAGGACGACATGGCATCAATCAGCCGGGTGCCATCCTCCAGCGTCAGATAGACGCCTTCGCTTTCTTTCACCACAAATGTCGGGCCGGGTTTGGCCACATTGGTATAGGGATGCCAAAGGTGCTGCTGGTCGAACTCCAGCTGCGTAAGATCAGATCCCCCCATCACAGAACCGCCCGGATCAGATCAAGCTTGATATGGGCTGCAAAGGCCGCAGCCAGAGCGTCATCCCCTGCCGCATTGGCCGACGGGGGTACAGCCGCCCCCAACTCGGGGATCATCGGCAGCCGCCCCAGATGCACCAGCTTGCCAAACAGGCAGATACTATCCTCGACCTCCCGTTCGGGCGCACCAATGAAGACCACACCCAGAACCCTGCAGCCCGCCGCCCGCAACGCCTGCACCGACAAGAGCGTATGGTTGATGGTGCCCAGTTGGGTGCGCGCGCAAAGGATCACCGGCGCCCCCCACTTGGCAAAAAGGTCCAGATAGAGCATCCGACGGTTGAGCGGCACCATCACCCCGCCAGCGCCTTCGACCACCAGCGGGCCGTCCAGCTGCGGCAGCGTCAGGCTCTCCGGGTCGATCTCCACCCCTTCGGCCTCGGCCGACAGATGTGGCGAGGCGGGATGTTGCAGCCGATAGGCCTCAGCCAGGACTGCCCCGCCTGAGAGCCGCTCCACGGTCTCGCTGTCGGTTTCCTCTTCCAGGCCCGACTGCACCGGCTTCCAGTAGCTGGCCTGCAGCGCCTGAACCAAACCCGCAGAAAATATGGTTTTGCCGATACCGGTATCGGTTCCGGTCACCACCACTGTCCTCATGCCACCTGCTCCAGGCCCGCAGGCTGTTGTTCCAACCGCGCAAGCTCGGGGGCCAGGGCTTCAAACAGCGCGGTGATGAGCTCTTTGGTCAGCGTGCCAGTCAGCGAGATCCGCAGCCGTGACGTGCCCTTGGGCACTGTCGGTGGGCGAATGCCGCGGATGTCAAAGCCCTGCCCCTGCAAACGCTCAGCCAGCGCCATGGTCAGCTTGTCATCGCCAATGATCACCGGCAGGATCTGGCTTTGGAAGCCGGTGATGCCGCACAGCCGCGCCGCCTCGCCGTGGGCATGGGTGATATGGTCCCAGGCCCGGTTGCGCCGCTCGGGGTTCTGCGCCAGATCGCGCAGCGCCACCCGCACCAGGGCCGCATTCAGCGGCGAGGGCGCGGTGGCAAAGATAAAGCCACGCCCGCGATTGACCAGGAAGTCAATCAGCACCTGAGCACCGCAAATCAAGGCACCGGAAACCCCCAGCCCCTTGCCGCAGGTGTGCAGCGTCAGAACGGCCGGGTTCTGGGCATAGTCATGCGCCAGCCCCCGCCCCAGATCGCCAAACAGCCCGGTAGCATGGGCTTCATCCACCACCAGAACCGCCCCTTCGCGCGCGGCCAAAGCGGCAAATTCCGCCAGCGGCGCCAGGGTGCCCTCCATGGAATAGACCGACTCGATGGCGATCCAGACCTGACCACTGCCGCCTGTTGCGCGCCACTCAGCGATCTGTACAGCCGCATCACTGGGGTCATTGTGGCTGAATTTGCGCGTCTCAGCCCGGCCCAACCGCATGCCATCATGGGTGCTGGCGTGGATCAGCGCATCATAGAGCACCAAATCACCGCGCTGCGGCAGGGTTGAGAAAATCGCCTGATTGGCATTAAAGCCGCCGCCCATAAACAACGCGGCCTCGGTGCAAAAAAACGCAGCCGCCTCGGCTTCAAGCAGGAGATGCTCATCGGCATTGCCGCGCAGCAGCCGTGAACCACCGGCGCCAACGGGAACGCCACGCTCCAGCGCCTCCAGTGCCGCCGTTTGCAACAGCTGGCTCTGCGCCAACCCAAGGTAATCGTTGGAGGAAAAGTCATGCCCGGCCTGTGGGATCAAGCGGCGAAACCGCCCCTGATCGCGAAGGTCCTGAAGCCCGGCGGCATGGCGTGGAAAAATCTGACTCATGCCGAGACCTCTGCGCGGGTTTCATTTGCGCTGGCGGAGCCTGTTTTGCTCTGGTTTGCGCTATGGCTGCCGTCGCAGCCCACGCCCATGGCCGTGATGCCCAGACGATCAAACAGCATCTGATCCTTGTCCTCTTCGGGATTGTCAGCAGTCAGCAAAGTGTCACCGACAAAGATCGAATTGGCCCCGGCAAAGAAGCACATGGCCTGCAGCTCATCCGACATATCGCTGCGCCCGGCGGACAGGCGCACATGGGATTTTGGCATCAGGATCCGCGCCAGCGCGATGGTGCGGACAAATTCAATCGGGTCGAGCTTGGGCACATCCGCCAGCGGCGTATCCGGCATGGGGATCAGCATGTTGACCGGCACCGAATCCGGGTGTTCCTCAAGCGTGGCCAGCGCCAGGATCATGTCGATGCGGTCCATCTGCTGTTCACCCATGCCAACGATGCCACCGGCGCAGACCTTCATGCCAGCCTCGCGCACCCGGTTCAGGGTGTCGATCCGGTCGGCAAAGGTGCGGGTGGTGATGATCTCGGAATAGTAGCGTTCCGAGGTGTCGATATTGTGGTTGTAATAATCCAGCCCGGCGTCGCGCAGGCGAAAGACCTGGCTGTCGTCCAGCATGCCCAGGGTCATGCAGGTCTCCATCCCCAGATCCTTGACGCCTTCGATCATCGCCTCAAGCGCGGCCATGTCGCGATCCTTGGGCGAGCGCCAGGCCGCGCCCATGCAATAGCGCGTGGCGCCGCCTGCCTTGGCTTTGCGCGCCTCTGCCAGAACCCGCTCCACCTCGATCAGCTTGCTGGCAGAGAGTTTCGCGCCGTTGCGGGCGGACTGGGAGCAATAGGCGCAATCCTCGGCGCAGCCGCCGGTCTTGATGCTCAGCAGTTTGGATTTCTGCACCTGATTGGGATCATAGTGCTGACGATGCACCGACTGGGCCTCAAACAACAGATCCATGAAGGGCTTGTTGTAGATCTCTTCCGCCTCTGCGCGGGTCCAGTTGGTTCGAATTGGGGCGGCGTCCAGCATGGGCTCTCCTGAAGATCGGGTGTTGCGGTCTTGGGCCAGATGGCTTGATGTTTTATAGATAATTTTACAATCAGCACAAAGGGTTTATGCCGCAACGCGGAATTATCCCGCAAAATACAAACTAATGTACTGAATTATAATGTTATATTTTATCTATCAAATTTCTGATTGACGCCATGCCACTGCGCACCTTAGGTCTACCCCTACGCAGGGGAGTCCCACCAAGGGGACTGAGAGGCTGACAGAGCAGAGCAATCTGCCCGGTGACGCGACCCTTAGAACCTGACCCAGTTGACACTGGCGTAGGAAGCTAGGACGCGCCGCGACAGGGACTGTACCCCCTTTGGCTGTGCGCCCGAACCGGGAGGGCCGTACACCTTCCCCGCGCCTCCCAGCCAAGCCTCATCTGGTGACTTTTTTGAGTATTGGCTCGAGGAGCACCAAAATGAACGTAGCGACCCCAAAGATCACCCCAAAGGTAACCACCGGTGCCCTGCCCGCATCGCGCAAAATCTATGTGCCCGGTGAAATCCACCCCGAGATTCGCGTGCCCATGCGCGAGATTTCCACCCATCCCACCGCAGGTGAAGCGCCGCTGCCGGTCTATGACAGCTCTGGCCCCTATACCGATCCGGATCAGCAGACCGATATCCGCCAGGGCCTCGCGCAGCTGCGCCGCAATTGGATTCTGGCGCGTGATGACGTCGAAGAATATCAGGGCCGCGAAATCACCGACGCCGACAACGGCTTTGTATCTGGTGAGCGCCTGACGCCGGAATTCCCGGTCAAACCCACGCCCCTGCGCGCCAAGGACGGCAAGGCGGTGACCCAGCTGGCCTATGCCCGCGCTGGCATCATCACGCCGGAAATGGAATTCATCGCCATTCGTGAAAACCAGCTGCGCGAGACATCGCCCTGTCACCGGGACGGCCACGACTGGGGCGCCAATATCCCCGATTATGTGACGCCTGAATTTGTCCGCCAGGAGGTTGCCGAAGGCCGCGCCATCATCCCCGCCAATATCAACCACCCCGAAATCGAGCCGATGATCATTGGCCGTAACTTTCTGGTGAAGATCAACGCCAATATGGGCACCTCTGCGGTTTCGTCCTCGATGGAAGAGGAAGTGGACAAGCTGGTCTGGTCAATCCGCTGGGGCGCTGACACGGTGATGGATCTGTCCACAGGCCGCAACATCCACAACACCCGCGAATGGATTGTACGCAACTCCCCCGTCCCCATCGGCACGGTGCCGATGTATCAGGCGCTGGAAAAGGTGAACGGCATTGCCGAGGATCTGACCTGGGAGGTCTTTCGCGACACCTTGATCGAACAGGCAGAACAGGGCGTGGATTACTTCACCATCCATGCCGGCGTGCGGCTGCATATGGTGCCGATGACCGTCAACCGGGTGACCGGCATCGTGTCGCGCGGTGGCTCGATCATGGCAAAATGGTGCCTGCATCATCACAAGGAGAGCTTCCTCTATGAGCACTTCGAGGAGATCTGCGACATCTGCCGCAAATACGACGTCTCCTTCAGCCTTGGCGATGGCCTGCGCCCCGGTTCAATCGCAGATGCCAATGACGCGGCGCAGTTTGCCGAGCTGGAAACCCTGGGCGAGCTGACCAAAATCGCCTGGGCCAAGGATTGCCAGGTGATGATCGAAGGCCCCGGCCATGTGGCCATGCACAAGATCAAGGAAAACATGGACAAGCAGCTGGAATGCTGCGACGAGGCGCCGTTTTACACGCTTGGCCCCCTCACCACCGATATCGCGCCAGGCTATGACCATATTACCTCGGGTATCGGCGCGGCGATGATCGGTTGGTTTGGCTGTGCCATGCTGTGCTATGTGACGCCCAAGGAACATCTCGGCCTGCCCGACCGCGATGACGTCAAGGTCGGTGTGATCACCTATAAGATCGCCGCCCATGCCGCCGATCTGGCCAAGGGCATGCCCGGTGCCCAGCGGCGCGATGATGCCCTGTCGCGTGCCCGGTTCGAATTCCGCTGGGAAGATCAATTCAACCTGTCGCTGGACCCAGATACTGCCCGCGACTTCCACGACCAGACCCTGCCGAAAGAGGCCCATAAGGTGGCGCATTTCTGTTCCATGTGCGGGCCAAGATTCTGCTCGATGCGGATCAGCCACGACATCCGCGCCGAGGCACAGAAGGAAGGCATGGAGGCCATGGCCGCAAAATTCCGCCAGGGCGGCGAGCTCTATGTGCCCGCAGCCGAGACAAAGGCGGAACCGGCAGAATGATCACTATTGCCGGCGCCGGAGTCGCCGGGCTTGCCAGCGCCTATGAGCTGGCAAGCCGTGGCGCAGAGGTGACCCTCTACGAGACCGGGGAAAATCCTGCGGACAACCCCTGTTCCTGGTACGCCGGCGGCATGCTGGCCCCCTGGTGCGAAGGCGAAAGCGCCGCGCCAGAGGTGGTCCGCCTTGGCATCGGCGCCAAGGCCTGGTGGCGCCAGTTCACCAAGATCGAGGACCGCGGCACCCTGGTGCTGACCCCGCCACGCGACCGGGCAGAGCTGACCCGCTTTGCCCGCCGCACCACCAATCATCGCCTGATCGAGGCGGCCGAACTGACCCAGCTAGAGCCCGCGCTGGCCGGGCGCTTTGCCCAGGCGCTGTTCTTCGAAGACGAAGCCCATCTTGACCCGCGTCAGGCCCTCATCGACCTTAGCAAGGCGGTGCAGGCGCTTGGGGTAGAGATCCGCTATGGCACCCCCGCGCCCGGCCATGTGGATGTGGATTGTCGCGGCATGGCCGCCCCTTTGCCGGGGCTGCGGCCAGTACGCGGCGAGATGGCGCTGATCGAGGCCCCAGAGGTCGAAATCACCCGCACCCTGCGCCTGCTACACCCGCGCGTCCCCGTCTATCTGGTGCCCCGAGGCAAGGGCATCTACATGATCGGCGCCACCATGATCGAGAGCAGCTCCTGGCGTCAGATCACCGTGCGCTCTCTGCTAGAGCTGCTGGGGGCCTGTTTTGCCCTGCATCCCGCCCTGGGAGAGGCCAGCGTGATCGAGACCGGTACCGGGCTGCGCCCGGCCTTTGCCGACAATATGCCCCGCCTGACCCAGCAGGGCGAGACCACCCATGTCAACGGGCTCTACCGCCACGGCTACCTTCTGGCACCGGCCCTGGCGCAACAGCTGGCCGCCCAGTTCTTTCAGGAGACCGCAGATGCAGATCATCGTGAACGCACAAGCGCATGAGGTGCGCGCCCAGACCCTTGAGGCCGCGCTCTGTGAATTGGGCTTTACCAGCCCGGCAATTGCCACCGCCCTCAACGGGGTCTTTGTTTCGCGCGCGAAACGCAGTGATGTTTTGTTAACCAATGGCGACCGGCTGGAAGTGCTCGCCCCGATGCAGGGAGGCTGAAATGCAAGTCTACGGCACAGAAATCACCTCGCGACTGCTGCTCGGCACCGCGCAATACCCCGCGCCCTCGGTGCTGGCAGAGGCGATAGCGTCCAGCGGTACAGAAATCATCACCCTCTCGCTGCGCCGGGAAACCGCCGATGGCTCCGGTGCCGGTTTCTGGCAAGGATTGCAACAGGCCGGCTGCCATATCCTGCCCAACACGGCCGGCTGCCATTCAGTACAAGAGGCAGTGACCACCGCCCATATGGCGCGTGATCTGTTCAACACCGCCTGGATCAAGCTGGAGGTGGTCGGCCATGCCGACACGCTGCAGCCGGATGTTTTTGGCCTGGTGGAAGCGGCCCGGATCCTGGCTGAGGACGGATTCCAGGTTTTCCCTTACACCACGGATGACCTGGTGGTGGGAGAGAAGCTCTTGGAGGCGGGCTGCGAAGTGCTGATGCCCTGGGGCGCGCCGATTGGCTCTGGCCAGGGGCTGCGCAACCCGGATGCGCTGCGGGCAATGCGGGCGCATTTCCCAAAGGTGCCCCTGATCGTCGACGCCGGCATCGGCCGACCCTCGGATGCGGCGCAGGCAATGGAGCTGGGCATGGATGCGGTGCTGCTCAACACGGCGGTCGCCAAGGCAGGCGATCCGGCAACGATGGGCCGCGCGATGGCATTGGCGGTTGAGGCCGGCCACCTTGGATATGCGGCAGACCCGATGCCACGCCGCGACATGGCGGTGCCCTCGACCCCGGTTCTGGGACTGGCAGAGCTAACATGAAAGAGCAAAACCCGATGCAACGTTTCTATCTGATCGTCGGCCATGTGGGCCGGTTGGAGCTTTTGGTGCCGCAGGGGGCCAAGCTGGTACAGCTGCGGATCAAGGATGCACCAGAGGCAGAGCTGCGCCGCCAGATCGCCCGCGCCCGCGATTTCTGCGCGGTGCATGATGCCCAGCTGGTAATCAATGATCACTGGGAAATCGCGCTGGATCTTAACTGCAACTTTGTCCACCTCGGCCAGGAAGACATGGCGCAGGCCGATTTTGCCGCCCTGCGCCGCGCCGAGGTGCGCTATGGGCTCTCCACCCATGACGAAGCCGAGCTGGAGCGCGCGCTCTCGCATGATCCTGCCTATGTGGCGCTGGGGCCGGTCTATCCGACGCTGCTGAAACAGATGAAATGGGCACCACAGGGGCTGGCGCGTGTCAGCCGCTGGAAAGCCCAGGCAGGGGCAACGCCGCTGGTGGCCATCGGTGGCCTGACACCCGAGCGCCTGCCGGGGGTCTTTGCCGCCGGGGCTGACAGCGCCGCCGTGGTCACCGATATTCAACAGGCCGAAGACCCCGAAGCCCGCTGCCGCCAATGGGCAAAGGCCTGCGCCTGATGTCGCGCTATGCCCGCCAGATGATGCTGCCCGAAGTCGGCCCGCAGGGCCAGGCGATGCTGGCGCGCACCCATGTCCTGGTGGTTGGGGCCGGCGGGCTGGCGGCACCGGCGCTGCAATATCTGGCAGGCGCTGGCATCGGCCGCATTACCCTGCTGGATCCCGACCACGTGGAGCAAAGCAATCTACACCGGCAGACCCTGTTCACCATGCAGGACATCGGCCGCCCCAAGGTGGCAGCCGCACGTGATCATCTGATAGCGCGCAACCCAGAGCTGGTGCTGCAGGTGCAGAAAACCGCCCTGACCGCCGACACTGTTGATCAGCATCTGACAGAGGTGGATCTTGTGCTGGACGGCGCGGATAATTTTGCCACTTCCTATATTCTGTCCGATGCCTGCCTGCGGCAGACCCTGCCGCTGATCTCTGCCTCGGTGCTGGGGCAGCGCGGCTATGTCGGCGGCTTTTGCGCTGGCGCGCCCTCGCTGCGGGCGCTGTTCCCGGACCTGCCCGAGACCGCCGCCAGCTGCGCCAGCGGTGGTGTGATGGGGCCGGTGGTTGGCATGATTGGCGCGCTGCAGGCGCAGATGGCACTGAAGGTTCTGCTGCATCACGCCCCTTCGCCCTTGGGGCAGCTGATGCAGATGGACATGGCTAATCTGAGCCTGGGCAGCTTTCGCTTTGACGGCGCCGACGAACCCGCAGCCCCCCTGCGTTTTACCAGCCCGGCCCTGATCGCCCCAGAGGCGCAGGTCATCGACCTGCGCCCCAAAGCAGAGGCCCCGGATCTGATCACCACCCAGGCCCGCCGCATCCTGCCTGCAGAGATCGCGGCGGCTGACCTTTGTCCCAAGCGCCCGATTGTCCTGTGCTGTCGCTCGGGACTGCGCGCCTGGCGGGTGGCGCGTGATCTGCAGGCGCGCGGCTTTGCACAGATCGAAATTATTGCTGCCGGAGCCATCGCATGAACCGCATTCTGGTCATCGCTGGCACCGATAGCAGCGGTGGTGCCGGGTTGAGCCGCGACACGGCCATGGCCACCACCCTGGGCTGCGAGGTCGCGCCGGTGGTAACGGCCGTGACGGTACAAACCGATCAGGCGCTGCAGGCCATCCACCCGGTGCCGCCGCAGATTATCTCTGCCCAGATCCGCGCCGCCTTTGAAGACAAAAGCACCGCTCCGAGAGCGGTGAAAATCGGCATGATCGGCAGTGCCGAGGCAGCGCGGCATCTGGCAGACGCCCTGCCCGAGGGCCTGCCCATTGTGCTGGATCCGGTGCTCAAGAGCAGCTCTGGCGGCACATTGATGTCGCTGGACAGCCTGACACCGCTACTGCGCCGGGTCACGCTTCTGACCCCCAATCTGGAGGAAAGCGCCCGGCTGAGCGGGCTGGCGTCAATCCCGCAAGACGATCTGGCACTCTTGCGGTGCCAAGCACAGGTCATGCAGGCCAAAGGGGTTGCTGCGGTGCTGATTAAAGGCGGCCATGCAGGTGGCGATCGCAGCATTGACCACCTGTTCAGCCCCCAGGCCCCGCAGGGCCATCGCGCCTATGCCGCGCCACGTCTACCCCTGGAAAAGCGTGGCACCGGCTGCAGCCTGGCCACGGCGCTGGCCTGTTCCCTGGCCGCAGGCGCCAGCCTTGACCAGGCCTGCAAAGAGGCCAAGGCCGCAGTCAGCGCCAGGCTAGCGCAGTGAGGGCGTGACAGGCAAAGAATGGGGCGGGCAGCAAGACTATGGGCTAACCTGAAAGACCATGCCGGGTTTCCTGGCCGATCCGCAGCATGCTGAGGCTTTGCAGCAGCAGAGATTTGGAAATGGGCTTTTGCAGGAAATAATCCATACCAGCCGCCAGACAGGCGTCGCGATCTGTATCAAAGGCATTGGCGGTCAAGGCAACAATCTGCGGCTGCGCGATATCAAGCGCGCGAATTTCACGGGTGGCGGCCAGACCGTCTAGCTCTGGCATCGACATATCCATCAGGATGATATCCGGCATAATTTGTTGGCACAGGGTCACCGCTTCTCGGCCATTGTGGGCCTCGGTCAGATGGATCCCCAACCCTTCCAGATATTTGCGCACCAACAGGCGGTTGGTTTTATTGTCCTCAGCCAAAAGCACCCGACAGCCCGCCAAGATCGCAGTATCCAGCAGGGCTTCGACGGTAGAGTTGCTTTTCGGTCCAATTGGTTTGTCAAAATTCACCGCAACCCGAAAGCAAGAGCCTTTCTCCTTTTGGCGGCACAGCTCTATGCCACCGCCCATACGCTGCGCCAGAATACTGGAAATCGTCAGCCCCAGCCCGGTGCCGCCAAAGGCGCGAGTGATGGCCGCATCCGCCTGTGAAAAGCGATCAAAGATATGTTCCGCCTGGCTATCAGAGATGCCGATTCCGGTGTCGTCGACCGAGATTTGCAGCTGATAGGGATCCTCTTTCTGGCAGCTGACTTTAATGTCCACCCCGCCCTGCGCGGTGAATTTCACCGCATTGCCAACAAGGTTGACCAGAATTTGCCGTAGTCGTCCATCGTCGCCACGCACCCGGTCCGGCAGATCATCGGAAAACTCAACCGAGACCCACAGCCCCTTTTCGCGGGCCTTGGGGCGCAGTAGGTTGACCGCCCCGGCCACACAGTGGCGCAGATCGAAATCAACCGGATTGATCGCCAGTTGGCCGGATTCAAGGCGCGACAGATCCAGGATATCATTGATGATCTTGAGCAGCGCATCAGAGGAATCTCTGATCGTATCAAGGTATTGTCGTTCCTGTGGGCCAAGGTCCGAATTTGCCATCAAATCCGCCATGCCCAAAACGCCGTTCATCGGCGTACGGATTTCATGGCTCATATTGGCCAGGAATTCCGATTTGGCACGGTCCGCCCGTTCGGCAGCGATTTTGGCGTCATTCAGTTCATTGTTGCGTTGCAAAAGGGCTGAATTCGCCTCGATCAGCCTTTCACGCAGATGCACATCGCTGGTCACATCCAGATTGACGCCAATCATGCGCAGCCAGCCATCCCCATCCACATAGGCGGTGCCCATGGCGCGGATATGCTTTACCTCATTCGTGGGCAGCAGAATGCGAAATTCCGATGCGTAGCTGCCCCCCGCATGGGACGAATCCCTGTGCTCTTGGACGGCCCGTTTTTGGTCATCGGGATGCAGATGGACTTCCCAGGTGCCAAAGCGGACAGGCTCATCAGCACTGAGACCATACATCTTGCGCAGGTTCGCATCCCAGATCACCTCGCCTGTTTTGGTGTTCACCTCCCAAATGCCAATCTTCGATATCTCCACCGCAACCTCGAGCCGCCGAGAGATGGTCTCCAGCTCATGCTCGCGGCCGCGCAGAGTGCGAATGATGGCGTGCCGCGCAGCAGACAAGCGCCCGGCGGTATAGATCGGAACCAGAATCAGGGTTCCCGCCACAAACAGTACCGCGCGCCAGGGCCAGGGATTGTTTCGCCTTGCCTCCCAGCCGCCCTTTGGCCGCGCCGCAATCTGCCAGGACCCACCTGGCAAAAAGACATCCACCCGCACCGGCCTGTCCGTCACGATATCGGGGTCTCCGAAAAACTGCTCGCCCTTGGCCCCCGTGCCATCCCGCCCGATGAGCGCCACCTCGATCCCAAGGTCCTCTGCCTCCAGACCATGTCTGGCAAAAAAGGGTTCCGTCTTGATCACAGAGGACACGATCCCCCAGAAGTGCCGCGCCTCACCCGTGCCAGTAAAAACCGGAAAGCGCCCAAGCAGCGCATTGCCGCCCTGTACCAGCGGGACGGGACCGGTCAAGATCAGCTCTTCCGTGTCTCGCACCCGCATGACGACCGCGCGTTGGCTTTCGGTATGATTGTAGTCCAGGCCAAGCGCTTCCTCATTGCCCGCAAGCGGGTAGATCATTGACACCACCATATCAGGGGCGGCAGCAATATGGCTGATGCTGGTATTTTCGCCAATTACCCGCTCGGACAGCTCAGAAAACCTCTCCTGCGTCATCTCTGGTTCGGTCGAGAGCACTGCAACCAGGCCGCGCGCCACCTGGATATCGCTGTTCAAGGCGCCTTCAAAATTTGATTTTATTCGATTTGCCTCACGCCGCACCTCGGCGCGCAAAGCCCGGTCATGGACCTCGGCATTCTTTTGCTCGGAATAATATCCGCCAGCCAAGATCACCAAAAATGCAACTAGAATAAGAGTGTAAGTGGCCCTTACCAGCCCCCAAACGGGTTTTTCAGAAGCTTCTACCACAGAGTCATACCACCACACCCAAAAGCGTACATTTGAAATACTAGGGAAAAGATGTTAATTTTTTCCCCTGTTTTTACAAACCTGCATACCGCGAACAATACCGCAACCTAGCAAGGCTGCATTTCAATAAACACCCCCGTGCGTAATACGAGAATCGCGTCGCCGCAGGTAGCCCTGAATTTTGGCAGGGTTAAAGCCAACTTAAAGGCGAGGTCAAGAGAGAGGAGGCCACGACAGGCGGGCTGGCCAGGCTAGTTTCGCCGTATTTCCAGCCGTGCACGCAGCCCCTGGCTGCCACGTTCAAACCGAAGGTTGCCGCCATGCTGGGTCGCAACGGTGGCGACGATGGTCAGCCCCAAGCCAAACCCGTCGATGGCAGTGCTGTTGGCACCACGCTGAAAGGGGGCCAGCACCGCTTCGATTTCAGCGACGCTCAGCTCCGATCCCTCGTCCTCAACCGTGATGATCGCCCAGTCCGCACTCGCCTCTAGCTGAACCTCGGCGCGGCGGCCATATTTCAAGGCGTTGTCGACCAGATTGGCCAGCGCGCGTTGCAGCAAGATGGGCCGGGCCGTCACCAGAACCCGGCGGGCATCAGGCAGCCCGCCCTGACCGCTGCGGGCCGAAAACAGCGATTGCGCCCCCAGGACCACGTCCGGAACCGGGCTGACATAGGTCACCGGGCGACCAAGATCCTGATAATCCGCCACCAGGGCCTCGACCAGCGCGCTGAGCGATATTTGGCGCGGCACCTCGAGGCTCAGCTCTGAGCGGGTATAGGTCAGCACGCTTTCGATCATGCCGGTCATACTGTCGATATCGGCCTCCAGCTTCTGGCGCAGCGTCGGATCCGCGATCAACGCCGCCCGCAACCGCAGCCGGGTGGCCGGCGTGCCCAGATCATGACTTACCGCAGAAAGCACCGTGGCGCGCTTGGCAATCTGCGCCCGGGCCGCCGCCAGATGGGCGTTCACTGCCGCAACGATCTGCTGCAATTCAACTGGCCCCTGGGTGGAATAGCTGTCTGGCCCGCCCAGGGTTCGGCGCTGGCGCAACAGCTGGGCAAAGGTACCAAAGCGCGCCACGGTCTCGCCGCTCTGGCTGAGCAATATGGCCAGCCCCACCGCCGCCACAATCACCGCCAGCAGGCGCAGATCCCGTGGTGCCGCGTCGCAACCCCAGACCTCGGCACCATTGATCCGCCGCCAGCCCTGTTCGCCAAACTGGGCAAAAACCACCGGATCACTGCAATGGGTCGCAAGCAGACGGGTCACCGCCCCCAGCTTGGCCGCAGCGCTTTGCCCTGCGGCGGTTGCAAGATCGGCCACCGCATAGCGCAGCGCGGGCGATACGATCACCAGGCGCAGCCCCGCCCCTGCCTGCCCCGGCCCCCCGGCGGCAAAGCCGGGCTTGATCGAAACCTCGGTGACAAAACCCCGCGCGGTGCTTGAATCCACCCCTGCCCCGGCCCCTTGCTGACGCACCCATTGTCGCGCCCACTGTCGCGCCCCCGTGACCGGGATCTGCGGCATCGCAGTGATCTGCACCCCCTGTGGTGGCTGAGCTTCGCCCTTCAGGGCATCAAACAGCAAAATCCCCGTTACCTCGCTGCGGGCCAGGTGCTGTTGCCAGCTCTGCACCGACTGCAGCCAGAGCACCGTTGCGCCAGCGCCCAGCAGGAATGCGGCCAGGATCCACAGGCGCGCCAGCGCTTTCAACCCGATGCGCCAGTTCACTCTGGCGGCCCTTCGCTGACATCCACCGCCAGCACATAGCCCAGCCCCCGTGCGGTACGCAGCATCTGCGGCTCTTTTGGGTCGCTTTCAATCTTGGAACGCAGCCGCCCCACCAGCATGTCAATCGCCCGCCCCGACCCTTCACCTTCGCCGGCCACCGGGGCCGAGGTCTGCCCCTCTTGCAGGGAGGCCTGGATTTCTTCCCGCGTGAGGGGAATATGCGGATTGGCCAGAAACACCTTGAGCAGGCTGGTCTCGCGTTGGGACAGCGCCACCTGAAAGCCCTGCGGCGACAGCACCTCGTTGCGTTTGCCATCATAGGTCCAGCCGCCAAACCGAAACAGGGCCAAGCGACGACGATAGACCAGTGATGCACTGCGACTGGCCCGCTGCAACACCGCCCGAAGCCGCGCCAGCAGCAGATCAGGGTTAAAGGGCTTGGCGATATAGTCATCTGCCCCCACCTCGTAGCCAGCCATGCGCTGATGATCCTGCGACAGGGCGGAAACCAGGATGATCGGCACATCCTGTTCTGCCCGCAGCCGGGCGCAGATCTCGACGCCGTTTTCATCCCCCAGCATCACATCCAGCAGGATCAAGTCGATACGCCCGGCCCGCATATGGCTGCGGATCTCTGCCTCGCTGCTGGCGGCCAGGGCGATAAATCCGTTTTGCTGCAGAAATTGTGTCAACATGCTGCGGGTTTCCGCATCATCATCCACCACCAAGAGCCGGGAGATTGCCATTGCCTCTGTCTGTGCCTCCGTTTTTGCAGCCGTAGTGCAGCCTCGCCTCTGCGGCCCGTATCGCCCTCCGGGCCATGGGTCAGCCCCCGAGGTCAGGCCAGACTGCCCAATTTCAACGCCGGTGATAACTGCTTGGTAACAAGATGTAACGAAACCGCCGTTTTTTTGCCCGCTGTGCCCGCCACTGCGCGCTTGGCCCATTGCTCCGGCGGCAACTGCCAGCGCAGGCTGTCCACAGGACTGTCACCCAGGCGGTGGCATCTGCGGGACTCGCCTCAGGAGGAGGGAGCGGGCCCTGCATAAAGGGGTCAGCATCGGCCCCGCATCAACTATGGGAGGAAGACACCATGAAAAGATCCGTATTTGCGGCCAGTTCAACCCTGGCCTTTGTCGCCGCAACCCTGGCCCAGGCCGGCCCCGAGGCCGAAGTACTGCATTGGTGGACATCCGGCGGCGAGGCAAAATCCGTTGCCGTGCTGCAGCAAGAATTCGCGGCCAATGGCGGCACCTGGACCGATATGCCAGTGGCGGGCGGCGGTGGCGATGCCGCCATGACGGCGCTGCGGGCGCGGGTGCTGTCTGGCAACGCCCCCACTGCGGTGCAGCTGAAAGGCCCTGCCATTCAGGAATGGTACGAAGAAGGTGTGCTGGCCGATATTTCTGCCGTCGCCGAAGCCGAGGGCTGGGACAAGGTCCTGCCCGCCTCGATTGCGGCGCATATGAAGTGCGAAGGCCAATGGTGCGCCGCGCCGGTCAATGTCCACCGGGTTGACTGGCTTTGGGCCAATGCCGAAATCCTGGCCGCCAATGACATCGCCATGCCAACCAGCTGGGACGCGTTCAACGCCGCCGCTGACAAGCTGATGGCGGCGGGGGTGATCCCGCTGGCCCATGGCGGCCAGGCCTGGCAGGATGCCACCATTTTTGAAGTTGTCGCGCTTGGGCTGTTGGGGGCAGAAGATTTTGACAAGGCCTTTGTCGACCTGGACCCAGAGGTTCTGGCCTCTGACAAGATGGTCGCGGTCTTTGACCAGATGCGCAAGATGCGCGGCTATGTGGACAGTAACTTCCCCGGCCGCGACTGGAACCTGGCCACCTCTATGGTGATGAATGGCGAAGCCGCCTTTCAGATCATGGGCGATTGGGCCAAGGGCGAATTCCTGGCCGCTGGCAAGGTGCCGGGTGAGGATTTCCTCTGCGCCTCGGCACCGGGAGAGGGATTCCTGTATAATGTCGACAGCTTTGCCATGTTCGATGTCACTGGCAGCGACAAACAAGAGGGTCAGGCGCTCTTGGCCAAGCTGATCGTCGGCCAGAATTTCCAGAAGGTCTTTAACCTCAACAAGGGCTCGATCCCGGCCCGCACCGATGTCGAAATGGATGCGTTTGACTCCTGCGCCCATCTGTCGGCAGCCGAAATGAAGACCAGTTCCGAAGAGGGGACACTGCTGCCCAGCTATGCCCATGGCATGGCGATGCGCGGCGCCCAGTCCGGGGCCATCACCGATGTGGTCACCGCGCATTTCAACTCTGACATGTCCTCTGCGGATGCGGTCGAGATGCTGGTCGCAGCCGTGGCAAACTCGCTCTGATCTGAACGATCCACGCCCCCTCTGATCCGTTTGCGCTCTGCCCGTATTTGGCAGGGCGCAGGCGACCAATAAAGGCAAAACCTCATGCATGCATGGTTGGAACGCCAGATCCCCAAGATGGTTCTGGCCCCCTCTTTTGTGGCGATCCTTATCTTTGTGTACGGCTTTATCGGCTGGACCGCCTGGATTTCGCTGACCCGATCTAAACTGCTGCCCAGATATGATCTGCACGGGCTGATCCAGTACAAGCGCCTGCTGGCGGCGCCGCGCTGGGATACTGCGATGGACAATCTGTTCCTGTTTGGCAGCCTCTTTATCGGCATCTCCATGCTGTTGGGGCTGGGGCTGGCGATCCTGCTGGATCAGCGCATCCGCATCGAAGGGGTGCTGCGCACCATCTACCTCTATCCCATGGCGCTTTCGATGATCGTGACCGGCACCGCCTGGAAATGGATCATGAATCCCGGCCTAGGGTTGGAGGCCATGGTGCGCGGCTGGGGGTTTGACAGCTTTCGCTTTAGCTGGATCATTGATCCTGACATGGCGATCTATGCGGTGGTGGTTGCCGGCGTCTGGCAGGCCTCGGGCTTTGTGATGGCGCTGTTTCTAGCAGGCCTGCGCAGCGTCGATGGCGAGATCATCAAGGCGGCCCAGGTCGATGGCATCCCAGGTTGGCGGATCTATTCCGCCATCATCCTGCCCTCTATGGCGCCGATCTTCCTGTCTGCCTTTATCGTACTGGCGCATCTGGCCATCAAGAGCTTTGATCTGGTGGTCGCCCTGACCGGCGGCGGGCCTGGCTATGCCACTGATCTACCTGCGACCTATATGTATGCCATGGCGTTTTCGCGCGGCGATATTGGCCAGGCGGCCAGCTCTGCCATGGTGATGATGGCTGTCGTCTTTGCCATCGTTGTTCCCTATCTCTATTCTGAATTGCGGGCAAAACATGACTGATTTCACCGCCTCTCCCCCTGGCCCGGCACCGCGTGCCCCCGGCAGGATTGCCCTGCGCTGGCTCCTGTTCATCCTGCTAGGCCTATTTGCGCTGTTCTACCTGATGCCGCTGTTTGTCATGGTGACCACCTCGCTGAAAAGCCTGGAGGAAATCCGCAGCGGCAGCCTGGTGGCCTTCCCGCGAGAGCTAACCTTTGATGCCTGGCGCACCGCCTGGTCGGGGGCCTGTACCGGCATCCAGTGCGAAGGGCTACGCCCCTATTTCTGGAACTCGGTCCTGCTGGCAGTGCCTGCGGTCCTGATTTCCACCTTTTTGGGGGCCGCCAATGGTTATATCATCGCCCAGTGGAATTTTCGCGGTGCCAATCTGATCTTTTCTGCCATGCTCTTTGGCTGTTTCATCCCCTTTCAGGTGGTGCTGCTTCCCATGGCCAGGATGCTGGGAATGATGGGGCTGGCTGGCACCATTCCGGGGCTGATCTTTGCCCATGTGGTCTATGGGATCGGCTTTACCACTTTGTTTTTCCGAAACTTCTACGTCACCATCCCCAGTGATCTGGTCAAGGCCGCCAAGGTCGATGGCGCCGGTTTTTTCCGCATCTTCTGGTCGATCTTTCTACCGCTGAGCCTGCCAATCATTGTGGTGACGGTGATCTGGCAGTTCACCCAGATCTGGAACGACTTTCTGTTTGGCGTCAGCTTCAGCCAGGCCGGAACCCAGCCGGTGACCGTGGCACTGAACAATATCGTCAACTCCACCACTGGCGTCAAAGAATACAACGTCGACATGGCCGCCGCGATCATCGCCGGCCTGCCCACCCTGCTGGTCTATGTGGTTGCAGGAAAATACTTCATTCGCGGCCTCACCGCCGGCTCTGTAAAAGGCTAACTGACATGCTTCCCATCCTCGACATCCAGTCCCTCAACAAGAGCTTCGGGTCGGTAGAGATCCTCAAGGACATCAATGTCGCCATCCAACCCGGAGATTTCCTAGTGCTGGTCGGCCCCTCTGGCTGTGGCAAATCCACCCTGCTGAACTGCATCGCCGGGCTAGAGCCAATTTCAGGCGGCGCGATCAGCATTGGTGGGCGCGACATGACCCAGGTCAGCCCCAAGGACCGCGACATCGCCATGGTGTTCCAGTCCTACGCGCTCTACCCGACCATGTCGGTGGCCAAAAACATCACCTTTGGCATGAAGGTGCGCGGCATCGATGCCGCAACCCAGGCCCGCAAACTGGCCGAGGTTGCCCGGCAATTGCAGATCGAACCGCTGCTGGATCGCCGCCCGGGGCAGTTGTCCGGTGGTCAACGCCAACGGGTCGCCATGGGGCGGGCGCTGGTGCGCGACCCCAAGCTGTTCCTGTTTGATGAACCCCTGTCAAACCTGGACGCCAAACTGCGGGTCAGCATGCGTAGCGAGATCAAGAAACTGCACCAGAACCTTGGTGCCACCATGGTCTATGTGACGCATGACCAGATCGAGGCGATGACCCTGGCAACCAAGATCGTGGTGATGAAGGGCGGCGTGGTGCAGCAGGTTGGCACCCCGGCTGAAATCTACAACCACCCGGCCAATCTGTTTGTCGCCGATTTCATGGGCTCGCCAGCAATGAACCTGATCCCGGCCCGCACCCGCCGCGACAAGAATGGGCTGCAGATCGAAATTGCCCGCCCAGACGGCAGCCCGATGATCCTGCACAGCGAGCTGCAGCGCGAGCTGCCCGAAGATGTCATTCTGGGCCTACGCCCCGAAGACATTGCCGAGGCCGGGTTTCACAGTGGCCGCGCCGTTCAGGCTTCCCCCTGTCGCATTGATCTGGTAGAACCCGCCGGTGCTGATACCTATGTGGTCTCACAACTGGGTGGCAAACAGGTCACGGCGCGACTACATGCAGAAACCAAGGCGCAACCCGGCGCAATGCTGGATCTGGCCTTTGATCTGGCCAAGGTTTCGTTCTTTGCCCCCGACACAGGTGAGCGCTTGAATTGACGACACAAAGATTGATTGCAGATCTGGGCGGGACAAACTGCCGGTTGGCGCTGGTTTCCGACACAGCGCTGGGGCAACCGCCAGAGAGGCTGCGCAGATATCGCAATGATGATTTTGCCAGTTTCACTGCGCTGTTGCGCCACTATCTGGCGGATCAGGGCCAGCCAAAAATCCGCGAAATCGTCCTGGCCGCTGCCGGGCCAGTGGCTGATCAGTCCGTAAGGATCACCAATCGCGACTGGCATATATCCGCCCAGGGTCTGCGGCAGGAATTTCATCAGGATAGGGTGCATTTGTTCAATGACCTCAGCGCTTTGGGCCATAGCCTGCCGGGGTTGCAAGGCGCGGATCTGGTGCAGATCCTTCCCAGCGCAGACGCCCGCACCCAGGAACAGAGGCTGGTCATCGGCATTGGCACCGGCTTCAATATCAGCCCGGTTATTGCCAGCAACACCGGCGTGATCTGCCCCAGGGCAGAATATGGCCATGTAGCGCTGCCACTGGATCTCTATCAGGCCATGGTTGCGGAAATCGGCCCGCGGGCGGCACCGTTCAAAACCGTAGAATGCTGCTTTTCCGGCCGGGGCCTTGCCGCGCTCTTTGCAGCCTTTGCCCCAGATAGCCCCCCCCGGAGCGGGCCTGAGATCATGCAGGCGCAGGACGATGCAATCTGCACCGCCTTTTTGCGCTTTTATGGCCGGCTACTGGCGCTGCTGTGCCGCAATCTGCTGAAAGGGTTCTTGCCACGTGGCGGGCTGTTCTTTGCCGGAACCGTGGCGCGCAATCTGCTGACCAGCCCGGCCCAGAGCGATTTTCTGACAGAATTCACCCGCCCGGACCTGCAGTTCCCCGAGATCACCGCCCCGGTGTTTTGCATCCTCGACGATGGTGCTGCCCTGAAGGGCTGCGCCGCGTTTCGCTTCCTCGCCGCCTAGGCGCAGGCCGCAGAACCTGTCAGCCTTCAACCGCCTGCACCGCACGGGCCAGCCAGGTTTGCACCTCTTTATTGACCTTGGGGGCAACGGCCGCCCGCTGCAACAGCGGCAAGGCCTTGGCATAGTGCTCTTGTTTTGCCAAGCTCAGGCCCAGCAGCCGCCAGATCCTGGGCGTATAGCCATATTGGTCAGCGGCAGTTTCCAGCACCACACTTGCCGCTTCAAACCGACCAAGCTGTTGCAGCACATCGCCATAACAGACCTCAAGATTGCGGATCATCGCGCCGGATGGTGCCGCAGTGCGCGCATCGCCCCGCCCCGCCGCTTTGACCGCAGCGGCGACGCAGGCCCGCGCCGCCTGCAGCGTACGTAGCGCTGCTTCCCTAGCCCCCAGCCGCAGTTGCACCTCGGCACGACCCGCGTGCCAGGCCAGATCCGGCACCCCCGGCGGAACCACCTCGGGGACCATTTCAATCCAGTCTGACAACAGCCTCTCTGGATCCTGCCCCAGCTGCCTACCCAATCGATCCGCCATCAGAACCGACCAGGGGTGGTGCGCATGTTCACGGCTAACCCCACAGATCACATCATGCGCCGTTTTGAATTGCCTCTGTGCGATCAGACGCACCACCCGCCGCCGATCGGCCGCACCCGGTAGGCTGACAATCATGAACTCTGGCTGCACCTGCCCTTCGATCACCTGCATGGTTTGCGCTGCCTGCGCATGCAGCATGTCGTCATGCGTGCCGGGCAGCACATGCACGGCCACCTCGCCACTGACAAAATCCTCCCAGCCAAGGGCGATCATTGCCAGTGACACCAGGCCCGGGCGCTCTGCCCGCACCAGGGTCATATTTGCGTCCAGCAGTCGCAGCCCATGCGCCCGACGCCGGGTTTCCGCCGCAATCGAAGCGGCCGCCCAGGTGGGATTGATCGGCTGGGGTCTGTGAAAGCGCAGCCCGTGATCGATCACCGTCAGCCCGACAGGCGGCGCCTTGAGCGCCACCAGCTGGCGTGCCGTTTCAAAAGCCTCGACACCGCCATAGGAAAACCCGGCCAGATGCAGCCCATCCGCCGGAAAGCCCTGATGCAAGACCTTGGCAAAATAGCGGGTGTGATCGGAAAAACTGACTTTTGCATCAGACACAAGGGTTGCTGAACGCTGCAGCTGATAAACGCTGCGATCCGGCGGCGCATGGCCCAAAAGATCCGTCAGGTTTGGCCCGGTATCCACCAGACCTGGCAGCATCACCAGCGGATCTGCCGCGCCCCCCTGCTTGGCACAAATCAGCGCCGCATGCAGATCAAGCGGCACAGCCCTGTCCAACAGGGCCGTCAACCCCGCCGGGGTCGGATCGCCAAAGGCTTCGGCCACCGGCAGGTGGCAGGCGGTGCGCGCACGGATCACCGCCAACAGCCGGATCATCAACAGAGAGGTCCCGCCGCAGGCAAAGAAATCCTGTCTGTCGCTTGTGGGCATACTGCCCAGAACCTGCTTCCAGGCCTGGATCACCACAGGGGCCAAATCACGGTTCAGAGACAGGCTTTGCCCCTGCCCCTTCAGGGCCTCCTGCGCCTGGTGCAACAGCCCGGCACGGTCGATTTTACCCGAAGCATTCAGCGGCAGACTGGCGCAGGGCTGCAGTAGCCCCGGCACCCAGGTCGAGGGCAGATTGGCCTGAAGATAGCGCCGCAGGGCTGCGCTTGCATCGCTGGCCCGGCTCGCATCCATATCGGCGCTGCTGTTCTTGGTGACATAAAAGGCAACCAGAACCCTGCGCCCGGTCTCTCCGGCGGCGACGACCGCCGCTTGCGGGGTCAGGCCGCTGGTCTGGATCAGATTTTCAACCTCTGCGGGTTCGACCCGCTGGCCGCTAATTTTCACTTGATCATCCAGCCGCCCCAGATAGGCAAGCTGCTGCCGACCAGAACCCGGGTCCAGCTGCAGCCGCCCCAAATCGCCACTGCGATACCAGCGGCGCCCCGGCACATCCTGACCCTGTACAGGGCTAAGTGCTGGGCCAGGATGTGCGCCTGTCGAGACAAAGCTCTGGGTGGTACGTTCTGCATCCCCATAATACCCGGTTGCGACACCGGCGCCTGAAATCCAGATCTCCCCCATGGCACCCGGCCAGGCTGGCTGGCCATTTTCACCCATGATGGTAACAGTATAGCCTGGAAAGGGCTGTCCCAAATCAGACCCGACGGGACGCCTGTCCGCGCCCTCACAGGCCTCAGGCAGCACCTGTTTCCAGGTGGTAAAGACCGTGGCCTCGGTCGGGCCATAGACGTTATAAAGCCGCCCCACCTGTGGCAGGATCCGTGCCGCCAGCGCCGGGCTCATCCTCTCGCCGCCGATCAGCGCCTGCAGGTGCGGCAGGCTCGGCAACCCGGCCTCTAGCAGCATGCGCCACAGCGAAGGGGTGGCAAAGAAATGATGCGGCGCGATGCGTTTCAAGCAATCGCACAGGTGCCAGGGATCGCGGCGAAGCGCCTCTGGCACCATCACCAGTTCACCGCCGCTCACCAATGGGAACAGCACCTCATGGAGGATGCTGTCAAAGGTCGTGCTGCTGACAGAAAGCAGGCGATCCCCCGGCTGGGGGGCAAAGACGGCGCAGGTTCCCGCCAGGTGGTTGGCCAGGGCGCGATGTGGGATGGCCACGCCTTTTGGCACCCCGGTAGAGCCGGAGGTGAACATAACATAGGCCAGATCCTCGGGTTGGCGGGGGACAAAGGGCACCGCCATCGCCGCCCCCTCTGCCGCTGGCGGCAGGGGCAATAAGGGCGCGACCCCCAGCGTTTGCGCCAGCGCCGCCTCGGCAATCACGTGGCTGGGTTGGGCGTTGTGCATAATGCGTTTCAACCGCTCTGGCGGATCCTGCGGTGACAGGGGCAAAAAGGCGCGCCCGCTGCGCAGGATACCAATCAGCGCCGCCACAAATTCCTGCCCCCGTGGCAGCGCCAGCGCCACCAGGTCGCCAGGCCCACCCGGAGCCCGCAAAAGAGCATTGGCCCAGGCGGCACTGGCAAGATCCAGATCGCGGTAGCGCCAGGGCTGCGCGACGGGATCATCGCCTGTCATGCGTATCGAGCGGCGCTCTGGCCACCGGGCGAAGGCCTGCTCTAGCAGCTGCCCCACTGCTGGGGCCAGGCCGTCAGGCATCGCAGCAGACGGCTGGCTGGACGACGGGCTGGGCAAGGCATCGCAGGAAGCAGCGGCAGCCATTTCAGTCACATCCTCGCCAATCGCCGCGTCTGGTGCCTTTAGCCCAGCGGCAAGGCTGGCCAGGATCTGCGCCACGATCCGCCTGCAGGTTTCCGCCTCAAAGCGCGCCGTATGCCACAGCAACTCGCCACTATAGCCTGTCGCAGTGTTTTCAAGGTTGAGCACCAGCGCAAAGGGGCTGGCACCGCTGGCCTGCGCGTATGGGCTGACCTCACAGCCCGCAAGAGCCAGCCTACCAGTGGCAAAGCCACGATAGTTCAACAGCACGTCACAGGGGGTTTCGCCGGGGGGCTGCGCCCCGTTATTATCCCCGTCCTGTTTGCGGTCTTCTACCCCTGTCAGGGCCTCGGTCAGAGAGACTTGTTCCCCCTGGCAAAGCTGCGCAAAACTGATCCCCTGCGGCAAGGCATTGCGAATTGGCAGGCTTTGAACAAAGGCACCAAGCATGGATTGCAGGCCCGGCGCATTGCGGTTCATCATTGTATTGGCAAGGCAAAAATCGCGCTGACCCGAAATTCGGAACAGGGCCAGACGCAGAGCCGCCATCAGCACCGCCCCCGGCGAGAGGCTCAGTTCTGCGGCCAGGGTCTCTACGGCGGCACGGCTGGCGGCATCAATGGTGACCGGCGTGGATTTGCAACGATAGCTTAGCACTGCAAGCGGTGCGTAGTCATAGGGCAGTTGCAGGTCTGATTGGGATGCCAACCGCGCTGGCGGGATTTTTCCCACCTGGCCCGCCGCCTTGGCGTAATCGGCAAAATCATAGGCCGGGCGCTGGGGCACCAGATCCGCCTGGGCATAGAGCTGCCCCAGCTCTTGGCAGAATTGGGTCAGCGACCAGCCATCCAGGATGGCGTGGTGATAGACCAGATGCAGCAGCCAGCGCTGATCCGTCAAGCGATAGGCGCGCAGGCGCAGCAATGGCCCGCCCCCATCCGCAAAGGGGCGCTGGCTTTCAGCCGCCATACGCGCCGCCAGCTCCGTCTCATTCTGGCGCAGATCGACCAGGGCAAAATCTGGCTCTTGGTGTTCCTTGATGATCATCTGCAATTCTTCGCCCTGTTCGAACAGGTTGCATCGCAGGCAATCGTATTGGGAGGTCAGGCGCTGCAGCGCGGATTGGCAGGCCTCTGGCTGAAACGCCCCTTCAACCTGCCAGGCGCGGTTCACGTTTGCCAGCCCCTGACCGGGCGCGAACTGATCCAGGCACCAGAAGTTTTGCTGCACCAGCGGCGCAGGCACCACCACATCACCGGCGGGGCGACGGATCTGCTGTGCCAATGGCCGCCGGGACTGGCGCAACACTCCGCGCAGCCGTTGGCGCAAAGAGCCCTGTACGTCACCCATTGGCCTGTTCCTCTGTCTGCTCCTGTGGGAAACATTTTTCCATCGGCACCGAAATCACCGTCGGACCCTCGGCCACCAGCGCGCTGCTCAGCGCCTGCCGCAGGGCCCGTGGCGTCGGGGTGACCACAGCACGCGCGCCCCAACCGCGCGCAATGGCGGCATAATCCACCTGCTGATGATAGCGCAGCACATCCGGGCCGCCTTCGCCCGGGAACCAGTTGTCCTGAAAAACGCGGCCATTGATGCCGCCATTATCCGCGACCACAACAACCAGACGGGCGCCATGTCGGCGGGCGGTTTCCAACTCGCTTGACGACAGCCCAAAGCCGACGTCCCCCACCAGCGCCACAACCAGGCGATCTGCATCCTGGTCCCGCTGCGCCATAGCGCTGCCCAAGGCAAAGGGAATGCCTAGGCCAATGGTGCCATTCTGCCCCAGGGTCATCCGCGAAAAGGGCTGCTGCACCGGCCAGAGCAGATGCCCCGCCGCCAGCCCGTCACGCGCGGTGAGCCGCACCACCGCCTTGCAGCTGGCAATGGCGATCTCTGCACCATCAAAATCCTGGAAATTGGCCCCCGGCCCGGCGACACGTGCAGCGGCACCTGGCCCAGAGTCGCCATCATCGCTGGTGCGATCATCGGGGGCATTCTCGTACAGGGCCGTAATCAACACCATGGGCCAGTGGTTGCTTTTGGCGTCACAGAGGCCCGTGATCGAATTGGTCACCCCCGGCGCGGGCGAGCACAGCGCCACTGCCCGAAACGCCCCACAGCGATAGTTATGCGCCAGCGCCGCGCTCAGCGCGCCTGACCGAGTTCGACAGCCAATGACCTGCAGCCCGCTTTCGGCACAGGCGCCAAGGGTGGCATACATCGGGTAGCCCGGCAGCGCGTATATATGGGTGATCCCTGCAGTCCAGAAGGCCTGCGTAATGGCCTGATGTCCACTGGGAGCCTGCCGCTGCTGCAACCGGGTCCGCAACAATGCCGCCCGCGACCCAGCAGTTTCAGCCCGGTGCCCCGACGCGGCTCCGTCGATCCTGACCGTCATGTCCCTGCTGCTCCCTCCACCTCGGCGAGGCTGCGCACCACCTGATCCAGCTGTGCCAGATCCTGATCGCTCAGCCGTCCAAGCACAAATGCGGACAGGCCTGCGGGGGTGGGATGGCGAAAGATCACTATCGGCGGGATATAGCAACCCAGCAGCTCTCCGAGGGTGATGGAAAGTTCAACACCCAGAATGGAATTACCGCCTAGATTAAAGAAGTTATCATCCAGCCCCATGCGCTCTTGCCCCAGGATCTCGGCGGTAAATTCGCACAGGATAATTTCAACAGAAGTCACAGGGGCCCGCATCGGCGCAGAGAAATACCCCTGCAGAGCAGACCACATCTGCAGGCGCTGTCGCTTGCCGGTGGCCCCGACGGGGATCGCATCAACCAGGGCAATCTGACTAGGCACCTTGTAATCCGCCAGCCGTTCAAACAGGCGCAACCGGATCGCTTCGCCTGTCAGATCCGCGCCCGGCGCAAGACAGACCGCCGCCAACAGATCTTCACCAAGGCTGGCATGGGGCTGCGCAAAGGCCACCGCATCGGTGATGCCGGGGATTGCAATCAGCGCTTCGTCGATTTCGCGCGGAGAGATCTTTTGCCCGCCACGGTTGACGATTTCCTTGCACCGCCCGGTCAGGCGAAGATAGCCATCCTTATCCAGGGAGCCAAGGTCACCGGTCCAGAAGCCTGTCGGCTGAAAGGCCTCTAGGTTGGCGCTTGGGTTTTCCACATAGCCGGGCGTGACCCCCGCGCCGGTGATCACCACATTGCCCACCGCACCGGGGGCGCAGGCGGTGCCATGGTCATTCAGAATGGCAATAGATGTCCCAAAGGCCTGCCCCACGGTGCCGGGTTTGCGTACTGCGGGCGGCAAGGGGTTGCTGGCGATCTGATGGCTTGCCTCGGTCATGCCATAGGCCTCGATCACCGGCGCATCAAAATAGCCTTCCAGCCGGGCGATGATCGAGGGCGGCAGCGGCGCCGAAGAAGAGCGGATAAAGCGCAGGGCATGATCCATCGGCGCGGCGCGCTGCTCAAGATGATGCATCAGCGCCAGATGCAGGGTTGGCACGGCCGAAAACCAGGTGGGCCTGTGCCGCAGCAGACAGTCAACAAAGCGCTCTGGCTGAAACCGCCCGGCCAGGACCACAGCGCCCCCCGCCACCAGCGCCGCCCCTAAACAGGCCATCAGGCCATGGATGTGAAACAGCGGCATGGCACAAAGCGAAATATCTTCTTCGCCCAGCCGCAAGGACCCTGCGATATTGGTGCCAGAGCAGGCAAGGTTTTCCTGGGACAGGGCCACCATCTTGGGGCGAGCAGTCGTGCCAGAGGTATGCAGGATCAACCCCGGAGCAGCAGCCGCCGAGAGCGCAGGCAGGCGGCCCCCCACAACCCCGAGCTGGCTGGCCTTTTGCGCGGCTTGAAACACCTCATCCCCGAGGCGCAGGCTGGGCAGGCCACAGCTTGCAACGGCCGCCTCGGCTGCCGCAGTTGCCCCCGCGCCAAGCAGTACCAGACCAGGCTGCAGGTCATTGAGATAAAATAGAAATTCATCGCGCGTATAGTCGGGATTCAGCGGCGCTGCCACATGGCTCTGCAGGCAGGCCACAAAGGCAAGGGCCGCATGGCGCGGCTGGGGGGCAATTATGGCAATACGGCTGCCTGCTGGCAGATCGGCAGCGGCAAGACCTGCGCGCAACTGATCCATTGCCACAAGGCAAGTGGTGCCGCTCAGCGGGCCAAGGTCGTCACAAATAAGGGCTGGCAGGTCGGCCCGCAGCTTCAGCCCCGCCCGTAATTGGGCTCCAAAATGTGTCACGGGCATCCCTCAAAAGTCCGGTACAATGCTAAACCAATAGTCTAATTTAAACAAAAATGAGAAATATTCTTCCCGTCCAGATAAAGCAAGACGCAGGTTGGCTGCCGCCAGGGGGCCGCCCCTAGCCTGTGGTGGGTTACCGCGCGATCCTGCCTGTCATCACCGCCGCAAAAATCCGGGGCGCGTACCGGTTGAGCAGCACCGAGAGGCGGGCGACGCGGCCAACGGGAATGAAATCGCGCCGCCGGTCCAGCCCTGTCAGAATATGCTGCGCCGCGCTTTCCGGGCTCATATAATCGAGTCCATCCGCCGCCGATCCGGGGCGGGCGATGCCACTCTGGCCTGCCGCTGCTGTCTGCGCCTGTGCATCCGCGATCTCTGGGCGGCCAAGGTTGGTGGCAATAAAGCTGGGTGCGGCAATCACGACCCGCACGCCAAATGGCTTCTCCTCGCAGCGCAGGGATTTGAAAAATCCCTCTAGCGCGTGTTTGCTGGCGGCATAGGCGGTGCGGTGGTGCAGCGGGCAAAACCCCGCCACAGAGGAAATCGCCAGATGGGTGCCGCCTGCGCGCCGCAGATCTGCCTGCAACGCTTGCGCCATATCAGTGGCAGCAAAATAATTGATATCAAACACTTTTCTATGGTCCGCATCGCTGAGATCGGCGCTGGCACCAATCCAGGTGATGCCTGCATTATAGATCACCAGATCAATCGAGGCCTGGGTGCTGCTGATCTCTTGGCACAGGCGGCGCAGCGCCGCCCGATTGGTCAGATCGCAGCCATAGGTCCGGCGGTTGGGCAATGGTTTCAGCGCCTGCAATTGCGGCCCCGGCAGATCAATCAGCACCGTCGACCAGCCGCGCGCCCGCAGCCCCGCGTCCAGCGCCAGCCCCAGCCCGCCAGCCCCGCCCGTGATGAGGGCGGTCTTTCCCCGCCCACCCGGCGGCACGCTCATAACCCGGCTGCCTTTTGCCACAACGCAAAAACCTCGGCGCTTGTCAGTTCTGGCACATAGCCAAAATCCCGCTTCAGCTTGGTATTGTCCAGCACCGGCCGGTATTGCAAGAAGCGCACCTGCGCCGGGCCATAGCGTGATAGACCCAACGGGTGCGCAATCGCCAGCGCCAGTTTCACCCCCCAGGCAGGCAAGCGCAGAACCGGCTTTTTCAAGGCCCGCGCCAGATCGGAAACGCCCATGGTTCCATCGCCAGCGACGTTGAAGATCCCCTGCGGGGCAGCCTCGATCGCGCGTTTCAGGATCCGAGCCAGATCTCGGGTCCAAATGAAGACAAAGGGGCTCTCGCTGCCAAAAAGCGCCAGCAAGCGCGGTTTGTGAAACAGCGCGGTGATCTGGTTTTCCATACCCGCGCCCAGCACAGTTCCCACCCGCAGCACCACCTGCTCCAGCTCTGGTGTTTCGGCGCGGGCCTTGGCCAGCATCTCTTCGACCTGGCGCTTGTGGTCGGAATAGGCGAATTCCATATTGCCGCGCAGCGGGTCGCTTTCGACCAGCGGCACAGGGTTATCTGCGTGATAGCCATAGGCCGCCCCCGAGGAGGTCACCACCAGGCGCTTAACCCGGTGGAAGAGACAAGCATTCAACACATTGCGCGTGCCCTCGACATCCACCGAATAGGCAAAGGTGCGGCTGGTTGGTGTCACAATCGAGGCCAGGTGAATCACCACATCCGGCTGTTCATTACCGAGAATCAGCCCCGGCGCTCCGGCGCGGACATCCATGGGAACAAAGCGCATGCCTGCAGGCAGGTTGGCGGGGCGGTGCAGATCGGTTGCGACCACGTCATAGGGGCTTGCGGCCAGTTCCTGCAACAGGGCCGACCCCACATCCCCGGCGGCACCGGTAATCAAAATCTTGGTCATAGCTGCGCCTCTGTACGGGAAATGACATGGGCCAGGCATAGGCCAGAGACAGCATGCCAGATCCCCCAAAGGGCCGCCACCACTGCCATGCCACCCAGCCCGTTGAAAAAGCCAAAGATCAACACCAGCCCCAGGCCCGAATTCTGGATGCCGGTTTCAATGGTGATCGCGCGCCGGTCATAGGCCGACAGCCCAGCCAGCCGCGCTGCGCCATAGCCCGTCGCCAGCGCAAGGGCATTATGCACCACAACCAAGGCACCGACATATTGCGCATAGTCCAGAAAAAACCCCCAGTTTGCCGCCAGCGCCAGCACCACGAAGGCCAGAAAAATCAGCATCGACAGGTTCTGCAGCGGGTGCCTGACCCGGTTGGCCAGCGCAGGACGGCGGTTGTTCAGCACCATCCCCAGCACCAGCGGCAGGATCAACATCAAAGAGACAGTCACACCCACCTGCACCGGATCAATATGCACCCGCTGCAAAATCGCCTGCGCCGGGGCATAGAGCTGCCCCCAAAAGGCAATATTCAGCGGCGTGATCACAATGGCCCCAACCGTGGCAAAGGCAGTCAGCGACACCGACAGCGCCGCATTGCCCCCGGCCCTATGGGTGATGAAATTAGAGATATTGCCCCCCGGACAGGCCGCCACCAGGATCAGCCCCAGCGCAATCGACGCCTGCGGCTGCAACACCAGGATAAGCAGATAGGTCAGGCCCGGCAGCAGGATAAACTGCGCAATCAACCCGGTCAGGACCGGCCTTGGTGCCCGCAACAGGCGGTGAAAATCACTGGTTTTCAGATCCAGGGCAATCGAGAACATGATAATCGCCAGGATGGCATTCATCAGCAGCAGGCTAGAGGCGCTGAAGTTCAAGACGACGGCGTCAAGATCCTTCATGTGCCCCCCTGCGTCAACGCCGAGATCCAGCCGGTGACGGATTTGCGGTAGGTCGCCTTGTCGACGTAATAGGCCATCCGGGCAAGCTTGAGATACTGCATACCGCCTGTTGCCCGCGTAAAATCGGCGGCTTTGGTGGCCTGCAACCGCTGCGCTGCGGGTGCCTTATCGCCAAGCCCGGTGATGTAGCGCGCCACCATCTCGGCCTGTTCATGGCGCCCCTGCCACCCCAGCCCCGAGGCCTCGACCATGCCCAGCACAAACAGGTCATCGCGTTCTGGATGCATACAGTTGAGATAGAGATGCGGTGCCGCCCCCTGCCAGTTCAGCAGCTCCTTGTCGATAAATGGGTAGTGCAGCAAATATCCGGTGGCCGTCAGAATCATGTCATAGTCACCCTGGCTGCCATCGGTGAAATAGACGGTCTTGCCGCTGACCCGATCAATATCGGGGCGCACCGTCAGATCGCCATGACCAGCATGAAACAGGATAAGCGAATTCACCACCGGGTGGCTCTCGTAGAGAGCGTAATCGGGCTTGGGGAAGCCGTATTTCTGCGCATCCCCCACGAACCATTTCAGGATCATGCCATCCACCCGACGTTTGAGCCACATCGGCAGGCGAATGGCTCCTCCCAAGGTATCGGCTGGCTTGCCAAAAACGTATTTGGGCACAAAGTAATAGCCCCGCCGCATAGAAATATCGCAGCTTTTGCCATGGTGGATCGCATCAACAGCAATGTCGCAGCCGGAATTGCCTGCGCCGACGATCAGCACCCGTTTATCGGCAAACTGGCGCGGATCACGATACTGGGCAGAATGGATCTGGCTGCCGCTGAACTCGCCCTTGAACTGCACGGTATTGGGTTCGGCCAGGGTGCCATTGGCGATAAGAACACCGGCGAAAACATCGCTATGATCTGACCCGGCGCCATCGCGCCAGGTCAGGCGCCAGCCCGCCCCCGAGGCCCCAAGCGGAACACAGGACAGCACTTCGCAGGAAAACGCATAGTGCTGATAGAGATCAAAATGACGTGCGAAATCGCGAAAATACCGGCGCATTTCGCGGTGCGACGGGTAGTCGGCCACATTATCAGCCATTGGGAAATCGGCAAACTCCGTCATCGTTTTGGACGAAATCAGATGCGCGCTGTCATACATGGTAGAGCGCGGTGCCGTGATATCCCACAGGCCACCCACATCTGAATGCAGTTCAAATCCCTGAAAGGGAATGCCTTGTTGCTTCAGCACCTTGGCCATGGCCAGCCCCATTGGCCCGGCCCCGATCAGCGCATATTTTGCTCTGACAGCGCTGTCCTGCGCTGCCTCTGGCCCTGCCGTCATTCATCATCCTCCCAAATGGTACCCGCTGGATACCCATTTAAATTGAACGACTGTTAAAAATAGGGCAAGGTAATTCTGACATGACAGAAAAACTACACAAAAATCAGAGGCAACGCGCGCCAAGCCAGCGCTCTCTTGCTACCCGAGACCGAATATTTGACGCGGCAGAACAACTCTTTGCCGACCGTGGCTTTGAAGGCGCGTCGATTCGTGACATCGCCCGCGCCGCCGGTGTGCAGGGGGCGCTGGTCAGCCATCACGGTGGCAGCAAAGAGGCGCTGTTTGCCACCGTGGTGGCCCGGCGTGCCGAAGAGTTGTCCACCCTCAGACTACAGGCGCTGGCAGCTGCAAAAGCACAGGCGCAATCAGACGCAGAGTCGGCATTGCCCCTGCGCCAGGTGCTGCACTGCTTCCTTGCGCCCTTCATCCATCAAACCCTGCATGGCGGTGCCAACTGGTCGGCCTATGGGCGCCTGATTGCACATGTGTCGTCGAATCCGCGCTGGCAACAGATCGCCCAGCGCTGTTTTGACCCAACCGCCAGGGTATTTCTGGAAGAAATCGCAAAGGCCCTGCCCGAAGCCGATACACAGAAAATCAGCGCCTGCTTTGTCTTTATGGTCTCTGCCATGCTGTCTCTGTGCACCTCACGCTGGCGCATCGTCGGCTTGTCCCAGGCCGAAACCGCCGAGGACCTGACGGCAGAGCTGCTCGACTTTTGCGAGGCGGGGTTTCGCGCCTAACCCACCTTGCCCAACGCGGCCTTAAGTAAAAGGTTTCAAAGTGGTATGTGACAAATGATGCCCAGTGCAGAGCGCGAAACGCTGTAAGATCAGACAGCAGGCCCCGCGCCCCACCCCAGCCCATGCGCCAAGAGCCTACGCTGTACCCGACCGGGATAGTCCGAAATGATGGCATCGACGCCCAGGGCGATCATCCGATCGATATCCGCCGCCCCGTTCACCGTCCACACAGCCACAAGCAGCCCCAATGCCTGCGCCCGCAGCACATCCGCCGCCGTCACATCCAGATAATGGGGACACCACAGCGCCCCGCCGGCCTTGGCGACCAGATCAGGCGGGCTGATCCCCGGAGCGGTCAAATCCGGGCTATCCGGCATGGCGCTGTCGTCGTCAGCATCGATGGCATCGGCGGCATTCTGCGGCAATTGGGTCAGGAAAGAGGTCGGCATTTCCGGCGCAAGCCGGGCGCATTCTGCCAAAAGCGACCAGTCAAAACTATGCATCAAGGTCCGCTCTGCCAGGTCAAAGGCACGCACCTCTTGCACCACGGAGTCCACAACCCTGGCCCGCGCGGCCGCGTCTTTCAGCTCGGCCGGGTCCGACTTGATCTCAAGCATCAGATGCACATCCTGATATCCCGGCTGGGCAATCCGCGCGCAAAGATCGCGCAGACGCGGGATATGCGCACCATATAGAAAGGCCTGGTCCGGAAAGTGCTGACCATAGTCACTGCTGCCATCCAGCCCCCCCACATCCAGCCGGGCCAGATCTGCCCAGTCGAGATCTGCAACTTTGGGTTCATCACCGCGCAGCCACTGCCCCGCTGCATCGCGCACAATAGAGCGCGTCAGCCGGTGATTATGGGTGATCACTGGTACATTGTCGCGGGTGACCACCACGTCGAACTCCAACAGGCGCACGCCGCAGCTCAGGGTGAAGTCAAACCCCTCCATGGTGTTTTCCGGCATGACCCCACGCGCGCCCCGGTGGCCCACCACGCGAATGATGCCCTCCTGGCGCGAAAAAGCCGCAAGCTGGGGATAGCGCATCAGGCCTCCAATCGCTTTTGGGTTTCAGGGTCAAACAGATGCAGCAGCTCTGGTGTCACCGAAAAGCGGTGGGCCGTACCCATTTCGGCGCTGACATGACCAGAGACCGAGGCAACCATGGCATGATCTGTGCCGCTCAGCTTGCCATGCAACAGGGTATTTGCCCCCAGCTGTTCGACCATCTCGACCTCGATCGCAATCGGGCCGGCCGCATCCGGGATCAGGTGTTCCGGGCGCATGCCCAACAAAACCGGTCCACGCTGCCCCACGCCCGCAATCAGTTTGATGCCCGAGGGCAGCAACATGCCCTCTTCTTCGGCGGTGGCGGGCAGGAAATTCATCGCCGGGCTACCGATGAAGCCGGCCACAAAGACCGAAGCAGGACGATCATAAAGTTCGATCGGGGTGCCAAACTGTTCCACGTACCCGCCGTTCAACACCATAAGACGATCACCAAGCGTCATCGCTTCGACCTGATCATGGGTCACATAGATCGAGGTCACGCCAAGGCGCTGTTGCAGTTTACGGATTTCCAGCCGCATCTGCACCCGAAGCTTGGCATCCAGGTTGGACAGGGGTTCATCAAACAGGAACACCTGCGGATCACGCACGATGGCCCGCCCCATGGCAACCCGCTGACGCTGGCCACCCGACAATTGCCGGGGTTTGCGGTCAAGGTACTGGCGGATTTCCAGAATATCCGCAGCCTCTTCCACCCGTCTGTTGATTTCCGCCTTGGAGAGTTTGCGGATCTTCAGGCCATAGGCCATGTTTTCCCGCACGCTCATATGCGGGTAAAGCGCGTAATTCTGGAACACCATGGCGATATCACGCGCTGATGGTTCCAGTTCATTCACCCGGCGATCCGCGATGCGGATTTCGCCCGAGGTCACGGTTTCCAGGCCTGCAACCATGCGCAACAGGGTCGACTTGCCGCAGCCAGAGGGGCCAACAATGACGATGAATTCGCCATCGCGGATCTCGCCCGCGACATGGTGCAGCACTTCGGTGGGACCGTAGGATTTGGTCAGGTCGGTTAGTTTAATTTCAGCCATTGAGGGCGTCCTATTTATCGGTTTCCGTCAAGCCCTGCACAAAGAGCTTTTGCATCGAGATGACGACAAAGATCGGTGGGACCATCGCCAAAAGCGCTGTCGTCATGATGATATTCCATTGCGGGCTTTGCTCGGCCGCCTCCAGCATCTGCTTGATCGACATGACGATGGTGGTCATCGAGGTGTCGGTGGTGATCAGCAGCGGCCAGAGATACTGGTTCCAGCCAAAGATGAAGAGGATCACAAAAAGCGCCGCGATATTGGTGCGCGACAGCGGCAGCAGGATGTCAAAGAAGAACCGCATCGGCCCGGCCCCGTCAATACGGGCACTTTCCAGCATTTCATCCGGTACCGTCAGGAACACCTGACGGAACATGAATGTCGCAGTGGCCGAGGCAATCAGCGGGATCGACAGCCCCCAATAACTGTTCAGCATTCCCAGATTGGCCACCACCTCAAAGGTCGGCAGGATCCGCACCTCAACCGGCAGCATCAGGGTGATAAAGATCATCCAGAAGCAGGTCATGCGGAAGGGAAAGCGGAAATAGACAATGGCAAAGGCCGAGAGCAGCGAGATGCCGATCTTGCCCAGCGAAATCATCATCGCCATCGCCAGACTGTTGAACAGCATCAGCCAGACAGGCGCGCCTTCAGTGCCGCTGAGGCCAGAGCCAAACAGCGTCTGTTTCAGATTGGCCCACAGGTGGGTGCCCGGCCAGAGCGGCAGCGGCACCTGGGTCATGCGTGCCGCATCATGGGTGGCGGCAACAAATGTGATCCAGATCGGCAATGCGATGGCGATCACCCCCAGCATCAGCATGAAATGGGTCAGGATCGCGGTCAGAGGACGATTTTCAACCATCAGTATTCCACCTTTCTTTCAACATAGCGGAATTGGACAACGGTCATGGCAATCACCAGCACCATCAAAATGACCGACTGCGCCGCTGAACCGCCAAGGTCGAGACCGACAAAACCGTCATTAAAGACCTTGTAGACCAGAATGGTGGTCGAGGACCCTGGTCCCCCCTGCGTCACCGCATGGATGATGCCAAAGGTTTCAAAGAAGGCGTAGACCATATTGATCACCAGCAGGAAAAACGTCGTCGGCGAGATCAGCGGCAGAATGATCGAAAAGAACCGCCGCCCCGGCCCCGCCCCATCAATGGCGGCGGCTTCGATTACACTGTTGGGGATCGACTGCATCGCGGCCAGATAGAACAAAAAGTTATAGGCAACCTGTTTCCAGGCCGCCGCCAGAATAACCAGCGCCATGGCCTGATTGCCATTTAGGTAATGATTCCAGTCAATGCCAAAGAAATCCAGAAAGTAGGGAAAGATCCCCAGGGTTGGGTTGAACATGAACACCCAAAGCGCACCCGCCAGAACCGGCGCCACCGCATAGGGCCAGATCAACAGGGTCCGGTAGAACATGGCACCGCGCACCACGCGCTGCGCAAACCCCGCCAGAAGCAGGGCCACCCCCATCGACAGCGCCGCCACCAAAAGCGAAAACACCGCCGTGCGCAAAAAGGCATCCAAATAGTGCTGATCCGCCCAGAGGGCCTCAAAGTTTTCAAACCAGACAAATTCAGACCCAAGCCCAAAGGCGTCTTCAATCAGAAACGACTGGTACATGGCCTGGCTGGCGGGCCAGATGAAAAACACCAGGGTGATGGCCAGCTGCGGTGCGACCAACAGATATGGCAAGGGAGAGGAAGGAAAGTGGACGCGTTTCAGCATGTAGTGCCCCGTTCGTACCGCGTGTAAAACGAAACCATGCCGCCAAGACAGGCGGCATGGTTCAGATCATGTAAGGGTGGCTTATTTCACTGAGCGCTCGAACTTGCGCAGCAGGGTGTTGCCACGCTCGGCCGCTGCATCCAGCGCCTCGGTCGCCGTTTTGTCACCCGCCCAGAGCGCTTCAAGCTCTTCGTTGATCACATCACGCACCTGCACAAAGTTGCCAAAGCGCAGACCGCGGCTGTTTGGCGTTGGTGTGTTCAGGCTCAGCTGTTTGATGGCGATGTCGGTGCCGGGGTTAGCGTCATAGAAACCCTGCTCCTTGGACAGCTCATAGGCGGCTGTGGTGATCGGCACATAGCCGGTTTCCTGGTGCCACCAGGCCTGTACTTCGGGCGAAGACAGATAGCTCAGGAACTGCGCGGTACCTTTGTACTCTTCGTCCTCATGACCGGCCAGAACCCAGAGGGTAGCGCCACCGATAACAGAGTTCTGCGGTGCATCCGCCACAGCAGTATCCAGCGGCAGCATGGTCTGACCAAATTCAAAACCAGCCTGATCCTTGATCGAACCGTAATAGGCAGAAGAGTTCATCCACATGCCGCATTCGCCATTGGTGAACATGGGCAGGCTGTCACCGCGACGACCGCCATATTTGAACAGGTTGCCTTCGGTCATCGAGGCAATGTCGTCCAGACGGGCTGCAACCGCGGGGTTGTTAAAGTTGAACTCGGTGTCGAACCCGGCAAAGCCGTTTTCCTTGCTGCCCATTTCCATGTTGTGCCAAGCCGAGAAGTTCTCGATCATGACCCAGGACTGCCAGCCAAAGGAGACGCCGCATTCCATGCCGTTGTCGACCAGCTTTTGCGCTGCAACCTTCACATCATCCCAGGTTTCTGGAACCGCGGCACCAGCCGCGTCCAGCGCGTCTTTGTTGTACCACATGACCGGGGTCGAGCTGTTGAAAGGCATCGACAGCAGCTCACCTTCGGGGGTTTCATAGTAGGACACAACCGCAGGCAGGAAGGCGTCGCCATCAAAGGGCTCGCCGGCGTCTTTCATCAGTTGTTCAACTGGATAGATCGCACCCTTGGCGGCCATCATGGTGGCGGTGCCCACTTCGAAAACCTGCACGATCTGCGGGTGCTCTTTAGCGCGGAAAGCCGCAATCGCGGCGGTCATTGTTTCGGTGTAGTTGCCTTTATAAACCGGCACCACCTTGTAGTCGCTCTGCGTTGCGTTGAAATCTTCAGCGATCTTGTTGACGCGTTCGCCGTTGGCGCCGCCCATGGCGTGCCACCACTGAACCTCGGTTTCGGCGTAGGCCATCGACACGGTGGTCGCCAGCATGGCCGATGTGCACAAAAGTGATTTGATAGACATATGAGTTTTCCCCGTTCATTTGATGCCCAAAGAATGAGCAGAAGAAATCATAATGCAAGTGAAAGTTTTTTGACACATCACATAACATGATGTTATACAGCGCAGCGAATTCTGTGCGAAACCGGGGCTAAGCCATTGAAATTCAAGCTGAGACAGTTGGAAGCCTTTCAGGCCGTTGCGCAAACCGGATCGGTCACGCGGGCGGCAAAAACACTGGGCATTTCGCAACCAGCCACCAGCCGCCTCTTGTCGGATTTTTCCAACTCTGTCGCGATTGACCTGTTTCGCCGCAAGGATGGCATGCTGATTCCCACCAGCGAAGCCCGCTATCTGTTGTCAGAGGTTGGCCGGGTCTTTGACAGCCTGCGCCATCTGGAAGAGCTCAACCGGGACTTGACGGATCGGACGGCTGGCCATCTGCGTATTGCCTGCCTGCCGGGGTTTGCCAGTTCCCATTTGCCGCAGCTGCTTGCTCAGTTCCTCCAACAGCGTCCGGGTGTGAACCTCACGCTTGAGCCGGACCGCCCGGAGCGGATCCTTGAGTGGATCATAGGAGAGCAATATGACTGTGGCATAACAGATGGGTTTTCCGGCCATCCGGCGGTTGAACATATTGATATTGCGGTCAAAACCGTCTGTATTTTTCCACGCGGTCATCGGCTGTCAAAACAGGGAACAGTATCGCCGCTGGATCTGGTGGATGAAAAGATCATCCACACCCGCAAGGGTAGCCCGTTTTTCAACAGCCTGTCGCAGGCGTTTTCTGACTATGGTGTCTTGCTGAATTCCTGGGTCGAGGTGCGGCAGTTTTCGACAGCCTGCATCATGGTGGCCCAGGGTCAGGGGGTGTCGGTGGTCAGCACTCTGGATGCGGATCACTTCAAGTCACAGGGCTTTGAGATGCGCCCCTTTGAGCCGGAGATCTATCACTGGCTGTCGATCCTGCGGCCTGCCTCTGGCAGTCGTTCGCTGCTCTCGCTGGATTTTGTCGATACCTTTCTGGAAAGCCTGCAACCCTACGCCGTAGAGCCGCCGCCGCAGCAACACAGCTAGCGATCGGCCGCCTGTCGGGCCTCTTCCGAATGGGCCTGCATATCATCCCAAAGCTTGTTCAGGCTGGGCTTGCTGTTGTCCTTCTCGCGGTACAACCGGATCTGCAAATCCTGCTGATGGCCCTGCCCGCCCACGATCTGCATCTGCCCCTCGGACAGCTCTGTTTTGCACAGTTTATGCGGCAGCCAGCCCAGGCCGAACCCTTCCATCACCATCGCCTTGACCGAACTGGCCAGGGCGCTTTGGTTGACCACTAGGATCTTCGGCCCCGTGGGATCCATCCGCAGAGCGTAGTCGACCACCGGGCGTAGCGCCGACACCGTGCCATAGGACAGCAGCGAGACGGGCTTTTTACTGCCGCTCTCCAGCCCGTACAGCGGCCCGTCTGCGCCGGTTTTAGACACTGGAACCAATCGGTCTGTGGTCAGGGTAATATACTCGCAATTGCCCAGCTCTAGCGGCGCCAGGGCATCCATCGCCGGGTGCCAATAGGTCAGGATCACATCGCAATAGCGCTGCTGCAGGGCCGACACAAACTGGTCCGCAGCCCAGCCAGTGGAATTCAGGTCGATCTCTAGCCCGCCCTCATTAACCAAGGGGGCGATATGGGTTTTGTAATGCGTCATATAAAGCGACTGTGACGTGGCAAAGCGAATAACGTTTTCGCCGGCCGCGTCAATGATCTGGCAGCGTTCCAGCGTTTCATCATAGGTGCGCAGCATGACGCGGGACTGAGCCAGAAACACCTCTCCTGCCGGGGTCAGTGACAGCGGCAGGGTCTGACGATTGATCAGCTTGACGCCGAACTCTTCCTCTAGGGCACGAATGCGCCGGGAAAAGGCCGGTTGGCTGACATTACGGTCTTCGGCCGCGCGCGAGAAATTCTTCTGCGCGACCAAAGCCTCAAAATCTCGGAGCCAGGCTATGTCCACTGTGTCAATCCAATCCCAACCTGGCCGAGATTACCCGTCCAGGCGCCCCTCTTCAACCGCATGGCAGGCGACCAGCGCGCCATCAGGTTGCAGTAGCGGGCGGGGCTGTTCGCTTTGACAGCGGCTGTTGGCATGGGCGCAGCGGCTTTCAAACGGGCAGCCCGGTGGCAGGTTGATCGGCGTCGGGATCTCGCCACGCAGGCGGATGTGATTGGGGTGATCATCCTTTAACTGTGGCACCGCCGACAGCAAAGCCTGCGTATAGGGGTGCTTGGGGTTTTCAAATAGGGTTGCCGTATCGGACAGTTCACAGACAGAACCCAAATACAACACTGCAACCTTGGTGCCAAAGTGCTGCACCACGCTCAGATCATGGGTAATGAACAGATAGGTGAGGCCGCGCTCTTCCTTGGCCTCGAGCATCAGGTTCAGCACCTGCGCCTGGATCGACACATCCAGTGCCGAAATCGGTTCATCCGCGATGATGAATTCGGGATCCACCGTCAGGGCGCGCGCAATGGCGATCCGCTGCCGCTGACCACCGGAAAATTCATGCGGATAGCGCCCGGCCCAGCTGGGATCGACGCCAACGGCACGCATCACATCCGCCACCTTGTCGCGCACCTCGCCCTGCGACAGGGTCGGGTTGTGATAGCGCACGGGTTCTTCCAGCGCCTGCTGGATGGTCATGCGCGGATTCAGCGATGCATAGGGGTTCTGAAAGATCATCTGCATCTTCTTGCGCAGCGGCATCATCGCCCGACGCGAGCGATTGTCGATGCGGTCCCCGCCATAGTGGATTTCCCCAGCGCTGGGGGTCAGCAGACCGGCAATCAACCGCGCCACCGTGGATTTACCACAACCGCTTTCGCCCACCACACAGAGCGCCTCTCCCGGGGCGACCTGCAGCGAGATATCGTTGACGGCATGCACTTCGCGCTTTTCCTGCACCAGCTTGCCGCCGCGCAGTTTCAGGGTTTCCAGAAACCCGCGATCCAGTTCAAACCGTTTTTCAAGATTGCGAATGTCCAACAAGGGCTGAGGCGCAGTCATCGAGTCATCTCCTCGGCTTTGTCGCTATGCAAGCGGTTGACCTCATGGCAGGCCACCTCGACATGGGTATATTTCACCGTTTCTGGCGCGTCGGTGCGGCAGTGGTCCTGCACATATTCACAGCGCGGCGCAAAGGGGCAGCCGCTGGGAATGGCGGTCAGCGAGGGCATATTGCCCGGGATCTGTTTCAGCCGCTGGCCCGGTGCCGTCTGTTGCGGCAGCGCATTGATCAACCCCTGAGTATAGGGGTGCTGCGGGTCGTTGATAATTTCCCGCGTGCGCCCGGCCTCGATAATGCGCCCGGCATACATCACCAGCGTGCGTTCCGTCATCTGGCTGACCACGCCCAGATCATGCGTGATCAGGATCAGGCCAACCTTGTTGGTTTCGCAAAGCTCCAGCAAGAGCTCCATGATATCGGCCTGAATGGTTACATCCAGCGCCGTGGTGGGTTCATCCGCGATGATCAGCTGCGGGTCCAGCAGCAGGGCAATCGCGATGATGATCCGCTGCCGCATCCCGCCAGAAAGTTCATGCGGATATTGTTTCAGCCGCTCTGCCGGCGAGGGGATATAAACCTCGCGCAGCTTGACGATGGCGATCTGCTCGGCCTCGGATTTGCTGAGCTTGCGATGGGCCATCAGGGTTTCCACCATCTGCTGGCCGATGGTCAGAACCGGGTTCAGCGTGACCATGGGATCCTGAAAGATCATCGCCATGCGATTGCCGCGAATACGGCGCATCTGGGCATCGGACATCTGGGCGATATCATCGCCCTGAAACAGAATATTACCACTATCCACAAAGCCAGGGCGGCTTAGCAGGTTCATCAGGGCAAAACCGGTAATGGACTTACCAGCCCCGGATTCACCAACGATGCCAAGGCGTTCCCCCTTTGCCAGATCAAAGCTGATCTGGTTGAGGGCGGTGACGGTATTGTCGCGCATAGCAAATTTCACGCAGAGATCGCGCACGGAAAGCAAAGACATTGTGCTTATCCCTTATACAGTTTGGGGTTCAGGGCATCGCGTAGCCAGTCGCCCAACAGATTGATCACCAGAACCAGAACCACCAGCACGATGCCGGGAATGGCGGTGATCCACCAGCTTCCCGAAAAGATATAGTCGAACCCGGATGAGATCAGCGACCCGAGCGAGGGCTGGCTGGGCGGCATGCCCAGGCCCAGAAAGGACAGCGAGGCCTCGGAGATGATCGCATTGGCCACCTGCACGGTGGAGATCACAAAGATCGGCGACAGCGAATTGGGCAGGATATGGCGCACCATGATGCGCATCGGGCCAAAGCCCAGCACCCGGGCACTGTCGACATATTCCTTCTTTTTCTCGGCCAGAACGGTGGCCCGCACGGTCCGGGCATATTGCGGCCATTCGGCCACGCCAATCACCGCAATCAGGAAATAGACCGCATATTGGTTGAAGGTTTCAGACCCAAACATCGCCTGGGTCACCGCCAGAAAGATGATCGCCACCATCAAGGTGGAAAACGACAGCTGGATATCGGCCATCCGCATCAGCAGGCTGTCAACCCGGCCGCCGACATAGCCAGCGATCAGCCCGATCGAGATCCCCAGGATGGCCTGCAGCCCCACGGCACAGATGCCGATCAGCAGCGACAGCCGCGTACCATAGAGAATGGTGGACCACAGATCGCGGCCCTGATCGTCGGTGCCCAGCATGAACTGGGGATCGGCGCCATCGACCCAGAGCGGCGGGTATTCGCTGTTCATGATGTCGATCTGCCCCGGATCATAGGGATCAAAGGGCGCAATCAGCGGCGCGCAGAATGACATCACTGCAATCAGCAGAAAAATCGCCAGCGATACGATGGCAACCGGATTTTTCCGGAAGCTATAGCCGATGTTGGAGTTCCAGATCAGCGACCAGCGCGTAGGTTCGGAAGTGGTGCTCAGGCTGCTCATGCGCCCATCCTCGCAAGATTGACGGTGGGATTGACCAGCCCGTAGATCAGGTCAACGATTGTATTGGTGACAACAAAGATAAAGCCGACCACGATCAGATAGGCCACGATCAATGGGGTATCGACGCGGTTCACAGCCTCCAGGAACATAAAGCCCATGCCCGGCCACTGGAACACCGTTTCGGTCAGGATGGTATAGGCCACCATGGTGCCGATCTGCACCCCACCCACGGTGATCACCGGCAAAAGCGTGTTCTTCAGCGCGTGAACAAAATAGATCCGCCAGGGCCGGATGCCCTTGGCCTTGGCATATTTGACATATTCGCTCTGCAGCACTTCCATCATTTCGGCCCGGATCAGACGGACAAACAGCGGCAGCATGATCGAGGCCAGCGCGATGGAAGGCAGCATGATATGCATCCAGCCGTCAACCGTGGCAAAATTGGTCTCCCAGGGGCCAAAAACATGCACCAAATCGCCGCGCCCGTAAGAGGGGAACCAGCCATATTCAACGGAAAAGACAAAGATCATCAGGATTGCGGTCAGGAATACTGGCACCGAAATCCCAATGATAGAAATCCCCATGACCAGGCGACTCAGGATCGTGTTGGGATAGATGGCGGTATAAACGCCCACCGGGATCGACAGGCCGATAATGATGATGGTGGCACCAAAGACCAGCTCCATCGTAGCGGGCAGTTTCTTCAGGATCACATCCAGCGCGGGTTCTTTGAAGAAATAGCTGGTGCCCAGATCCCCCTGCAGGGCATTGCCCGCAAAGCGCAGATACTGGGTGACAAAGCTGTCATTCAGCCCCAGTTCATCGCGCAGCTCCTGTCTGACTTCTTCGCTGACGGATTGTCCGACAAGCTCGCGCAGCGGATCGCCGAGATTGTCCTGAATGGCAAAACCGATCAGCGAGATAACGAACATCACCGCGATCGCTTGAAACACGCGTTTCACAAGGTAAGCAAACATGCTTTTACACCTTCCTGGGGCAAGTAAATGGGCCTGGGGGAGTAGAGAATAGAGAGATGGCCTGCGGCCGATTTCAGCAACGGTTCTTGGCGGGTGCCGGATCTGCCCTCCCCAGCGCGGGAAGCACACCCATCAAGGCTTTGCAGAAAAGAAGAGCCGGAGCGGGTCAAACATGACCCGCTCCGGCCGCAAGCGAGGACGCCCCCTTAGTCGACGACGAGGTCACCGAAGTAAGGGAAGTTCAGCGCGTTCACGATGGCTTCAGCGTGGACACCTTTGCGGGCACCCCAAGCCAGGTTCTGCCAATGCAGCGGGATGAAAGCCGCCTCGTTATAGAGGATGGTTTCCATCTGCGTCAGCAGGGCTGCGCGCTTGTCGACATCGGTTTCCGCATTGGCCTGGGCCATCAGTTTATCAGCTTCTGGGTTGCAGAAATTGCCCGAGTTATACTGACCATTGCCGGTTGCCTCATCTGGGCAGTGGCTCAGGAACTGGTGGAAGTTTGCCGAGTCTTCGGTATCCGAGTGCCAGCCGATCATCATCATGTCTGCTGCGCGCTCGTCAAAGGCGGGCCAGTACTGGGCCTTTGGCATGGTTTGCAGGTCAACTTTGATGTTGATTTTTGCCAGCATCGAGGCAACCGCCTGAGCGATTTTGTCATCGTTCACATAGCGATTGTTTGGTGCCATCATGGTCAGTTCAAACCCGTCGGCATAGCCTGCTTCAGCCATCAGTTCCTTGGCTTTTGCAACGTCAAAACGCGGGGCCAGATCAGCGTTGTGACCAAGATAGCCAGCCGGGCTTGCCTGGGCGCCAACGGTGCCAAAACCACGCATGATACGATCTACGATACCGGCATTATTGACAGCATAGTCGATGGCCTTGCGGACGCGGGCATCTTTCAGCGCTTCGACACGGTTCTGGTTCATCTGGAAAGTGATGATCCGGGTGCCGGGCATGGTGATCAGATTGGTGCCTTCGTTTTCTTCGACGCGGGCCAGATCGGTGGGGGGCACGGGGGCGATGAAATCAACGTCACCGGACAACAGCGCCGCCACACGGGTGGGGCTTTCCTTGATCGGGGTCAGGATGATCTGGTCAACGTTCCCGGCAGTTTCGGTGTCCCAGTAGCCATCAAAACGGTCAAAGACCATTTTCACGCCCTGCTCACGCTCGGTCACAACAAAGGGGCCGGTGCCAGAGACATTGCGCGAGGCAAAGCTGTCGCCGTGCTTGACCAGCTCGGCGCGGTCCTTGCCGTCTTCGGTGGTGCCGGAGTAAAACTGGCTGTCCATCGGGAAGATATAGGTCGCCGTGTGCAGCACCAGCGGATAGGGTTCCGAGGTGATCAGATCAAAGGTGTGATCGTCAACCACCTTCACATCCGTGAACAGGCTGAAGATCCCCTTGAAATCAGGGCTTTCTTTCAGGCGATCAAAGGTCCAGTCGACATCGGCCGCAGTCAGCGGGTTGCCCGAATGGAAGCTCACACCTTCGCGCAGATGGAAACGGGTGGTGGTCTCGTCGATCTGTTCCCAGCTGGTCGCTAGGCGGGGTTCAAACTGAAGATCCTGGGTCCAACGGACCAGCGGGTCAAAGGCCATATGCGAAAACTGCAACGTGCCGCCGGACAGTTGCTCATGCGGGTCCAAAGACACCGGGTCGGCGTCATAGGCAACCTTCACCGTGACTTCGGCCTGCGCCACTGCACCAAAGGTGAGCGACATCACGCCAGCCGCAGCGATGCGGATAAAATTATTCATTTTCCCTCCTTGTCGGGAACCTTGGTGGCCCCCTTTACATCTGTGCAAGCTACCTAATGCATCGTGCCGACCAGCGGCCAATGCCAATTTCAAATTGCCCATGCAAATCAGGAATAGAGCGGATACCGATCCACGCACAAACAAAAACAGCGGCGCGCAGAATGCCTGCAAGCCGCTGTAATATGGTCATTTTCAACAAGGCACCCCAAACTGCAGCACCGCCCGGCCCGCTAGCAGCGCGCTTTCACATGCCCAAGTTTACCCTGCGACGCCCAGGGCCGTGCCGCCAAAGATGGTCCTAGACCGAGACCAGCGGCAGCACTTCGGCGCGCGGACTATCAGCCCTGGCACCGTCAAAGATCACCTCGCCGCGGCGCAACACAACGATGTGGTCCGCAAGATCATAGGCAAAATCGAAATACTGTTCGACCAGCACAATCGCCATCTCGCCACGGCCACGCAGCAGGCGGATGACCTCGCCGATCTGCTGAATTACATTGGGCTGGATGCCTTCGGTGGGTTCGTCCAGCAGCAGCAATTTGGGTCGGGTGATCAGCGCCCGCGCAATGGCCAGCTGCTGCTGTTGCCCGCCCGACAAATCGCCGCCACGCCGATCGATGAAATCCTTCAGGACCGGGAACAGGTCAAACACCTCATCCGGGATATGATGTTCGGATTTGGCCAGGCAGGAAAAGCCGGTTTCCATGTTTTCGCGCACGGTCAGTTGCGGAAAGATCTCGCGCCCCTGCGGCACCACTGCGACGCCTTTTTGCGCCAGCTTATGCGCCGGCAGCGCAGGCAGGTCTTCGCCATCCAGAACCATGCGCCCACCCGAGCGCAGATGCTGGCCGCAGATCGCCCGGATCAGGCTCGTCTTGCCCACGCCATTGGTGCCCATCACACAGGTCACCGCCCCCGCCTGCGCCGACAGGGACACCCCATGCAGGATTTGCGAGTGACCATAGTGCAGGGTGAAATCTTCAAGTGTCAGCATCTGTCAGCGCCCCAGATAAACGTCAATGACCTGGCTGTTTGCGGTCACGTGATCCAGAGAGCCTTCAGCCAGAACAGCCCCTTCGTGCAGCACCGTCACGCGGCAGTCCAGCCGCCGGACAAATTCCATGTCATGTTCCACCACCACAACCGCGCGGGTCTTGGCGGCCTCGACCAGAATGGCGGTGGTATGCTCGCGTTCGGCCGGGGTCATGCCAGCTGCGGGTTCATCCACCAGCAACAAACGCGGCTCTTGTGCCAGTAGCATGCCGATTTCCAGCCACTGTTTCTGGCCATGGCTCAGCTCGCCGGATTTGCGCTGCAAGGCCTCCAGGAGGCCAATTTCACTGGCCAGTTCTTCCACCCGCGTCAGATCAACCGGGCTGGGCCGGTAGAACATCACCGCCAGCGGCCCACGCGGCGCGCGCAAGGCCATCAGCAGGTTTTCCAGCACCGTCTGGTCCTCAAACACCGTGGGTTTCTGAAACTTGCGCCCGACCCCTTCGCGGGCGATGCGCGCTTCGCTCATGCCCAAGAGCGAAATATTTCGTTCGCCCCAGATCACCCGGCCCGCGTCCGGTTTTGTCTTGCCGGTGACGATATCCATAAAGGTGGTCTTGCCCGCGCCGTTGGGGCCAATGATTGCGCGCATTTCCGCCGCGCCAATGGCAAAGCTGAGGTTGTTGATCGCCTTGAACCCATCAAAGCTGACCGACACGCCAGAGACTTCCAGAAGCATGCTCATTGCTCCGCCTCCTTTTCGCGCAGGGCGCCGACGCCCGGTCCCAGATCCGCACCGTGGCGGTCGGGCTGGCGGCGGTCGCTCCACAGATCCACCAGGCCACCAATGCCGCGCGGCGCAAAGAGCGTCACCAGGACAAAGCTGAGCCCCAGTACGATCAGCCACCAATCCACCCATTTCAGGGTATAAAAGCCAAGGTTTACATCCGGCGCCTGCCCGCCGGTAAACCACGACGACACCAGGCTGACAAAGACCGCGCCAATCACCGCACCATAAAGCCGCCCTCGGCCACCAATGGCGACCCAGACCGCCAGATAGATCGAGGCCACCGGGGCAATTTCCGCCGGGTTGATGATACCCGCCTGCGGATAATACAGCGCCCCTGCAATACCTGCGATAATCGCCGTGACGGTAAAGATGAACAGTTTGTAGCCTTCAACTGAATAGCCAAGAAAGCGCACGCGGGCCTCGTTGTCGCGAATGCCACGCAGCACGGATCCAAACTTGCCCGACACAATCCAGGCCGCAAACAGATAGCCCAGCGCCAGCGCCAGCCCCGAGGCCCAGAAGAACCAGATCGACAGGGTCGCCTGTGGCACGTGATCCAGCCCCGGCAGGTTTTGCAGCCCCGACAGCCCGTTGTTGCCCCGCAACCCACTGTCATTCTGAAACAGATAGAGCGCCAGCCCCAATGTCATCGCCTGCGTCAGGATCGACAGGTAAACGCCGGTCACCCGCGAGCGGAACGCCAGCCAGCCAAAGACCAGCGCCAACAGCCCCGGCACCGCCACCACCAGCACGAGCTGCATCAGCAGACTGTCGGCGAACATCCAGACAAGGGGAAACTCGCTTGATCCCACCACGCCAAAGATCTGATTGCCAATGGCATCGACAATTTCGCTCTCGGTGGCGGGGATCGGTGCCTCAGACAGTGACGAGACAACAATCGCCTGGGTGCGGGCATACATCAGCCACATGCCGATCATATAGCCGCCCAGGCCAAAAAAGGCGAAATGGCCCAGCGACAGGATGCCCGTGTAGCCCCAGACCAGATCCATCGCCAGCGCCACCAGCGCCAGGCACAGCGTCTTGCCCAGTGTTTTGACAAAGCTGGTCGAGATCACCCCGGCCCCGGCGCCATCGGCCAACAGGGTCACGCCCAGCACGAACAGCGCCAGCACAGCCAGAAACACCAGCGTCGACGGGTTTCGTTTGAGGAATGTGTCGGACATGGGTTCAGTCTCCTGCCGCCCGGCCTTTGAGAGCGATAATCCCTCGTGGGCGAAATTGAATGAAGACGATGATAAAGACGATCATATAGGTCTGCGCCGCCAGGGTGTTCGACGGGTTCAGCCACTCGACGCCTTTTTGGAAAAAGCCAATCATGGTAGCCCCAGCAAGGGTGCCCCAGATATTGCCAACCCCGCCGACAACCACGGTCATGAAGCTCTGGACGATGTAGTCCGAGCCCAGTTCCGAGGTCACCTTGGCAAACAGCCCGATGGCGACGCCGGCAATCCCCGCGATGCCCGACCCCAGACCAAAGGTCAGCATATTGACCCGCTCCGGGTTGATCCCCATTGACGCGGCCATGCCGCGGTTCTGCGTCACTGCACGGGTTTCCAGCCCCAGCCGGGTGCGGCGCATGATGAACAGGAACACACCCAGAAAGATCAAAGCCAGCATGAAGATCGCGATGCGGATATAGCTGATCGACACCACATCATTGATGATCCAAGCCCCATCCAGCCAGCCCGGCGCGGTCAGCGGACGCGCCTGGGTGCCAAAGATGTTCTTGGCCAGCTGTTGCAGCGCAATCGAGATGCCAAAGGTGGCCAGCAGGGTTTCCAGCGGGCGGTTATACAGCCAGCGAATGACCAGCCGCTCCATCGCCACCCCGGCGGCAAATGTCACCGCAAAGGCCAGGGGCACCGCCACCAGGATCGACACCGTATGGTTGGGGATGACCTGCTGCACCACATATCCAGTATAGGCCCCCATCATGATGAATTCCCCATGGGCCATATTGATCACCCCCATCACCCCAAAGGTAATGGCAAGGCCAATGGCGGCGAGGAAATAGATCGAGGCCAGCGACAGCGCATCCAGCGTCAGATCTACCGCCTGACCAACTGCCACCTGAGTGGCAATGGTTTTGAGCGCCGCCTGCGCAGCATGGGTCATGACCGCCGAGGGTTCATCGTAGATTTCGGCAAAAACATGTGCATTCAGGCGCGCGGAAATCTGTGCAGCGCTGACCAGCGCCGGGGCCTGTCCGGCCTTGACCAACGCAGCATAAGCGCGTGTACGGGCGTCTTCCTTGTTTAACTGCGCCAGCGGAACACCTCCGACCCGGCCACCCTCGATATGGGCAGCCAGCGTCGTGCGGATCTCATCGCTGGATAGACGCGCCGGGGCCAGTTTGGCCGCAACCAGGATGTCATAGGCCGCATCCTGCGACAGCGCGCCCGCCCCCGGTTCCACCCTGCGCGCGACATTCAGCCCTTCGGGGATCTGCCCCGCAAAGGCCTGCAACCCTGTCGTCACCAAGGGGTTGAGCGTGCCGCGCAAATCCAGCCCCAGATCCCCAGACATCTGCTCAATCGTCGCAACCCTGCGCGGAACGTCACTGTCATAGGCGATGGTCAGGAGCTGCGCGATACGGCGCTTGCGCGCCTGCAGAACAGGGTCGACCTCCCCTTCGATAGAGGCACGCAGCGGGGCCAGCAGATCAGCCCCCGGCGCGCGTTCAATAGCCAGCAGCGCATCAGCGCGCCGAGCGGGGTCCGGGTCGCTCAGTTGGAATTGCACCAGAGCGGTGGCGATCAGCGCCCGAATGCCGCTGTTGGGTTTGATCTGTTTCAGGTCCGATTTGGCCACATCACCAACCGCCTGCCCGGTATCAAAATCAAAAAGGCGATAGTTTTTGCTATCCAGCTTTTCGCCGCGAAAGAACATTCCGTCAGATATGCGCATCCACAGGGCCTTGACCTGCCAGGCCTCCAGCACGGCCTGTGCCTCAGGCAACCCGCTGTCGGCCAGCGCCGCAATCGCCGGGGAAATGGTCTTGCGAGAGCTTTTCAGGATCAGCGCCCCCTGCTCTTGCAAAACCGCCTGCATGGGGCTTGGGTCTGCGGTGCCTGGGTTGGCCAGAGGCGTCTGGGCCTGTTGCGACAGGGCAGCAAGGCTCGACAGAAGGACCAGAAGGCCCGCCAAAAGGGTAGTTCTCATGATACTGGTGCCTTCAATGTCCCGCAGAGACACGGCCCTGCGGGACTGTTACGATCAGTAGTTAGAGTTCAGCTGAACGCAGGATTTGGTTTCGGTGTTGTACATGCCGCAGCCAATGTCTTTCCAATCGGACATCAAGACCGCACTTTCGGGCAGGAAGTCGGTCCAGGCGTCGCCGGGGACTTCTGTGGTCTGGCTGATGATGTCGAACTGGCCGTCTTCCTGAATTTCGCCAATCAGCACCGGCTTGGCCAGGTGGTGGTTGGGCAGCATCACGGCGGTGCCGCCGGTCAGGTTGGGGAACTCCTGGCCATACATGGCGCTGCGCACCGCATCCACATCAGCGGTTTTTGCCGCTTCCACCGCGTTTACCCACATGTTGAAGCCGATGTAATGAGCTTCCATTGGGTCATTGGTGACGCGCTCATCGCCCATGGTGGTTTTCCAGGCGTCGATAAACGCCGTGTTGGCTTCGCTTTCAGCCGATTGGAAGTAGTTCCAGGCCGCCAGATGGCCCACCAGGTTGGATGTATCCAGACCAGAGAGTTCTTCTTCGCCAACCGAGAAGGCGACAACAGGGATATCATCGGCGGAAATGCCCGCTGCGGCCAGTTCCTTGTAGAAACCAATGTTGGCATCGCCATTGATGGTGGAAATCACCCCAACCTTTTTGCCATCTGCGGCCAGGGCAACAACATCTGCCACGATCTTGGACCAGTCAGAGTGACCAAAGGGGGTGTAGTTCACAAAGATATCTTCGCTCGCAATGCCCTTGGACTGCAGGTAGCTTTCCAGGATATTGTTGGTGGTGCGGGGATAGACATAATCGGTGCCGAGCAGCGCGAATTTTTCAACACCCAGCTCTTCGAGGAAGTAATCTGTCGCCGGGATTGCCTGCTGATTGGGTGAGGCACCGGTGTAGAACACATTCTTGGAGCTTTCCTCGCCCTCATACTGCACCGGGTAGAACAGCAGGCCGTTCAGCTCTTCGATCACGGGCAGAACCGATTTGCGGCTGACGCTGGTCCAGTTGCCAAAGATCACATCGACATCATGTACGGTCAGCAATTCACGCGCCTTTTCGGCAAACAGCGGCCAGTCAGAGGCCGGATCGACAACAACCGCTTCCAGCTCACAGCCCAAAACTCCACCGGCGGCGTTCTGCTGGTCGATCAGCATCAGCATGGTATCTTTCAGCGTGGTCTCGGAAATCGCCATGGTCCCGGATAACGAATGCAGGACGCCAACCTTGATGGAACAGTCACCGGCGAATGCCGGTGCGCTCAGGGCGGCGACAGCAGCGGTGGCTGCCAATGTGGTTTTTAGATCGATCATATATATCTCCCGGCGGAGGGGGTCGGGGGTGCTTGCGTCAATGCGCATCTTTCCGTACCCAGTCCCCGCAACCTTTGTTGCACCCGTGTGGCGACCGTTCAGAGCTGCAATTCGTCTGGTCGTCACACACCCAATCCAGAGCATCCACTCGTCTCGGGCCTCTATAGTGCTTCTGCATTGCGACATTTGAAGCAACGCGCAGGGCAGAGAAACCCGATGCCATGCTCAGAATTGATCAAAACTTGCGCATCCATCCCGCCCAAGACCCAAAAAATAGGCAGTTGGATTTTCCCGGCCTGATTTTTGCAGGTTTTTGTAGAGCCCCAGGCCAGAACTGCCGAAAAAAGTGGCAGCTGAATTGCAGCCCGCCACTTTGCGCATGAGGAGACCGGCATTACCCTGACAGCCGACATATCGCAGCAAACTGCCCAGCCGGTTCAGCCCGGCCAGCCCCGCACACGCGGTACTGTCAGCCTGTCTGCAAAACTGACGGCACGGGGTACGGCCCTGCAGGGGCTGCGCCAGTCCGGCTCGTTCAGGTGCCTGTTTCCGCGCCCCAAGACCACAACGCTAGAGGCGGTGCTGATCAACACAGCCGGCGGCATAACCGGCGGCGACGATATGCGTATCAACGCCGTGGTCGGAATTGATGCTGCCCTGACCCTGACCACACAGACGGCCGAGCGCGCCTATCGCGCCCAGCCCGGTGAAGTAGGACAGCTGCGGACAAAACTGACTGTTGCCGCTGGTGGCCATGTAAACTGGCTGCCGCAGGAAACCATTCTGTTCCAAAGCTGCGCCCTGTCGCGTCGGCTCGATGTGGATCTCGCTCCGGATGCCAGCGCCCTGCTGGTGGAACCACTGATCTTTGGCCGTATGGCCATGGGCGAAGTGGTGACACAGGGGCTGTTTCACGACCACATTTCCATACGCCGCGACGGGCAGATGCTCTATCGCGACGGGCTGCGATTTAACGGCAATATGCAGGCGCAGCTGGATCGCCCGCATGTGGCAGCTGGTGCCCGGGCCATGGCAACACTGATCTATGTGGCCCCGGATGCGCCGGGGCAGCTGGCTCCGTTGCGAAGGCTGTTGCCCGACAAAGCCGGTGCTTCGGTGATTGGGGATGATCTGTTGCTGCTGCGCCTTCTGGCCACTGACGCCCATGATCTGCGCCTCAGCCTGATCCCTGTTCTGAACCGCTTAACCCGCGATACCCTTCCCCGATGCTGGATGATCTGACATGAACCTGACCCCCCGAGAAAAAGACAAACTGCTGATTGCCATGGCCGCCGAAGTGGCCCGCCGCCGTCTGGCGCGCGGCGTCAAGCTGAACCACCCCGAGGCCATCGCCCTGATCACCGATGCTGTGGTGGAAGGCGCCCGCGATGGCCGTTCCGTCGCTGACATGATGGAGGCAGGCGCCGAGGTCATCAGCCGTGACCAGTGCATGGCGGGCATCGCCGAGATGATCCATGACGTCCAGGTCGAAGCCACCTTTCCCGATGGCACCAAGCTGGTGACCGTTCACAACCCCATCCGCTAAAGGAAATCCCCTATGAAAACTCTGTCTTTTGCTGCCGCCTCCGGTCTGTCTCTTGCGCTACTGAGCACGCCAGTGCTGGCCCATGGCGCGGTAGAAATCCACACCCACCCCAAAGACATGCTGGGCCTTGCGGCGCTTGTCGCGCTGGTCATCGTCGGTGGCTATATTGCCTGGAAGACGCGCACATGATCCCCGGAGAGCTGTTCCCTGCGCCCGGCAATCTGACGCTGAATGCGGATCGTGAGGCGCAGGTTCTGATGGTGGCGAACACCGGCGACCGCCCGGTGCAGGTGGGCTCGCACTATCATTTCGCCGAGGCCAACCCGGCGCTGGAATTTGACCGAGACGCCGCACATGGCTGCCGCCTGGACATCGCCGCCGGGACTGCCGTGCGGTTTGAACCCGGCCAGCGCCGCGAGGTGCAGCTGGTGCCCTTTTCCGGTGCCCGGCGGGTCTTTGGCTTTAACCAAAAGGTCATGGGCGCGCTCTGACCGCCGCTGTCACCCTCGGGGCGCATACAACTGCGCCCCAATACCAAACTGTTTTGCCGAGGTTTCAACCGCATGCCCACCCAGATTTCCCGCGCTGATTATGCCGCCATGTTTGGCCCGACCACTGGTGACAGGCTGCGCCTTGCCGATACGGACCTGATCATCGAGGTCGAACGCGACCTCACCGCCGAGCGCGCTGCGGGCTCAAGAAGTGCGGCGCTCTATGGCGAAGAGGTCAAATTTGGCGGCGGCAAGGTGATCCGCGACGGTATGGGGCAATCTCAGGCCACCCGCGCCGCTGGGGCGGTGGACACGGTGATCACCAATGCGCTGATTGTCGATCACTCTGGCATCTACAAGGCCGACGTGGGCCTGCGGGACGGGCGCATTGCCAAGATCGGCAAGGCAGGCAACCCAGATACCCAGCCCGGCGTTGATGTCATTGTTGGCCCCGGCACCGAGGTCATCGCCGGTGAAGGGCGCATTCTGACCGCAGGGGGATTTGACAGCCATATCCATTTCATCTGCCCGCAGCAGATCGAAGACGCGCTGCATTCCGGCCTCACCACCATGCTGGGCGGAGGCACCGGGCCAGCCCATGGGACTTTGGCCACCACCTGTACCCCCGGTGCCTGGCACCTTGGTCGCATGATGCAGGCGGCGGATGCGTTTCCGATGAACCTGGCCTTTGCCGGCAAGGGCAACGCATCGCTGCCCGCAGCCCTGGAAGAGCAGATTCTGGGCGGCGCCTGCGCTTTGAAACTGCATGAAGACTGGGGCTCGACCCCGGCCGCCATCGACTGCTGCCTGTCGGTGGCAGACGCCATGGACGTTCAGGTGATGATCCACACAGATACCCTGAATGAAAGCGGCTTTGTCGAACATACTGTCGGCGCCATCAAGGGCCGCACCATCCATGCCTTCCACACCGAGGGCGCCGGTGGCGGCCATGCGCCGGATATCATCAAGATCTGCGGCGAAGAGCATGTGCTGCCCTCCTCGACCAACCCGACACGGCCCTTCACCGTGAACACGCTGGAAGAGCATCTGGACATGCTTATGGTCTGCCATCACCTGGACAAATCTATCCCCGAAGACGTCGCCTTTGCTGAAAGCCGCATCCGCCGCGAGACCATCGCCGCCGAGGACATCCTGCACGATATGGGCGCATTCAGCATCATCGCCTCTGACAGCCAGGCCATGGGCCGGGTGGGCGAAGTGCTGATCCGCACCTGGCAGACGGCTGATAAGATGAAGAAACAGCGCGGTCGTCTGGCCGAGGAAACCGGCGACAACGACAATTACCGGGTGCGGCGTTACATCGCTAAATACACCATCAACCCCGCGATCGCCCATGGCATCAGCCATGAAATCGGTAGCATCACCGAAGGAAAGCGCGCTGATCTGGTGCTTTGGGATCCGGCGTTTTTTGGCATCAAACCGGAAATGGTATTGCTGGGCGGATCCATCGTGATGGCACAGATGGGCGATCCCAACGCATCGATCCCGACGCCACAGCCAGTCTATTCGCGCCCCATGTTCGGTGCCTATGGCCGGGCGGTGGAAAACAATGCCGTCACCTTTGTGTCAGAGGCGGCGCAGGCCGCTGGCATCAGCAAGACACTGGGATTGGCCAAACAGACCGTAGCGGTGCGAAACACCCGCAACATCGGCAAGAAAGATCTGGTTCTGAACGATGCTACCCCGGTGATGGAGGTCAATCCCGAAACCTATGAGGTACGCGCCGATGGAGAGCTGCTCACCTGTCAGCCTGCCGAGGTTCTGCCCATGGCGCAACGTTATTTCCTGTTCTGAGGAGACCCGCATGGAACTGCCAACTGCTCGCGAAATTCTGCACAGTCATCACAGCGACGATGAGGTCACGCTGACCTATGACGCCCGCTTCCTGCGCCGCAAGGTGCTGACCACCACCAGCGGTGCCCAGTTCCTGGTGGATCTGGCCCAGACCACCTCTGTTTCCGGGGGCGATGCCTTCAAATTGTCGGATGGGCGGCTGGTCGCTGTGGTGCCCGCCAGCGAAGCCCTGCTGGAGGTCACCGGCGATCTGGTGCGGCTGGCCTGGCACATCGGCAACCGCCACACCCCCTGCCAGATCGAAGACACCCGCCTGTTGATCCAACGCGATCATGTGCTGCGCGATATGTTGCAGAAACTTGGGGCGGACCTGCACGAGGTCGAAGCCCCCTTTTGCCCCGAAGGCGGTGCCTACGGGCACGGACGCACCCATGGCCACAGCCACTAACGCCCAGATCCTACTGCTGAGCCAATGGCTCAGCCCTGCCTATCCGGTTGGGGCCTTTGCCTATAGCCATGGGCTGGAAGCGGCGGTGGATCAGGGCTGGGTCCGCAATGGCAGCGATCTGCAAGACTGGCTTGATGACCTGCTGGAGCATGGCGCTGGGCGCTCGGATGCGCTGTTTCTGGCCGCCGCCTGGCGCGCCAAAACCCGCAAAACCCTGATTGACACAGACACCACCGCCCGCGCCTTTGCCGCCAGCAAAGAGCGCCTGTTCGAAACCTGCCAACAAGGCGGAAGTTTTTCCAGGGTAACCCAGGCTGTCTGGGGGACCGAGCTGACCAATCCGCCTGGGCAGCCTGGGCTGACCTATCCGGTTGCGCTGGGGGCAGCGGCCGCCGCTCAGGCCCTGCCACTGGACCTGACCCTGTCGATGTATCTGCAGGCCTTTGTGTCCAATCTGATCGCCGCTGGCCAGCGGCTGTTGCCGGTTGGTCAGACCGAAGGCCAAGAAATCTTGCACCGGCTCACTCAACGCCTGCCCGAAATCGCGGAACACAGCGCGGATGGTGATCTGACGCGGTTGTCGGCCACCGCCTTTCTTGGCGATATTGCCGCAATGAAACATGAAACCCAACGTTCAAGGATTTTTCGCACATGATGAGCCCCAATGGCCCCCTTCGTATCGGCATCGGCGGCCCGGTTGGCGCCGGCAAGACCACGCTGACCGCCGCCCTGGCCGAAACCCTGCGCGGGCGTCATTCGATAGGGGTCATCACCAATGACATCTACACCCAGGAAGACGCCGAAGCGCTGGTGCGGATGCAGGTGCTGCCCTCGGATCGGATCATCGGGGTTGAAACAGGTGGCTGCCCCCACACGGCCATCCGCGAAGATGCCTCGATCAATCTGGCGGCCGTGGCTGAAATGGTCAGCCGCCACCCCGAGGTTGAAATCATACTGATCGAAAGCGGCGGCGACAATCTGTCGGCCACCTTCAGCCCCGAGCTGGCAGACCTGACCATCTATGTGATTGATGTGGCCGCCGGCGAGGAAATCCCCCGCAAGGGCGGGCCGGCCGTGACCCGGTCAGATATTCTGGTCATCAACAAAACCGACCTGGCACCCCATGTTGGGGCCAACCTGGATGTCATGGCGCGCGATGCCGCCCGGATGCGGCCAGACCTGCCCAGCTATTTCACCAATCTCAAGGCCCGGACCGGGGTTGATCAGGTCTGGAACCGGATCCGTGAAATCGGTGGCCTGCCCGGCATGGATTAGCATCAACCACATTGTTGACAAAACTGGTAGGGATAAATATGGATCCTTCACATTGAATTTCAGCAAGGTGTCAGAGAGTCCCCTCCTCTCTTTGCCCAGCCATATCTTTAAGCCCTGTTCAGGCCTCTGCCTGCAACAGCGCAGTGGAGCAGTATGGTGGCGAAGAGTCTGGTTGCGCGTGTCTCTCCCCCTTGGGGGCAGCTAATATCCGTATGGTGCAGGCCTTGGCTCCGGTCCCATACGGGCCGGGCGGCCTGGCCGCTGCTGACGGCACAGGTGATGCTCGTCCTGCTGCTCATGCTGCCCGGCAGGGCCGTGGCAGATACCGACGCTTTCCCGGTTACAATTGATCACCAATATGGCAGCAGCCTGATCCCGGCCAAGCCACGCCGCATCGTCTCTCTGAGCTATATCGGCCATGACTTTCTGCTGGCACTGGGAGAGCCCCCCTATGCGCTACGCAAATGGTTTGGCGCCTATCCCTATGGGGTTTGGCCCTGGGCGCAAGCGACCCTGGGCACGGCAAAGCCCATCGTCATGCAAGGCGAAATCGACATCGAATCCATTGCCGTGATGGCCCCCGATCTAATCGTCGGCCAATGGTCCGGCATGACGCAGGCCGAATACCGCCTGCTGTCACGCATTGCCCCCACCATCCCGGCCCAGGCCAAGCACGGCCCCTATGGCACCCCCTGGCAAGATATGCTGCGTGTTCTTGGGCGGGCCACCGGGAAGCACCAGATGGCGCAGCAGATCATTGCCGATCTGGAAAACCGCTTTGACACGCTGCGCGCCAGCCATCCCACCTGGCAGGGCGCCAGCGCCGTCATGGTCTGGGGTGGGCAAACCGGGGCCTATACCGCCCGAGACATTCGCGGGCAATTCATCGAAGCTCTTGGCTTCAAGGTGCCCGAGGTGATCAACTCCAGTGCGGCGCTGAACAGCTATTACGCCCTGATCCCGGCGGAAGACCTGTCACCAATTGATGTGGATGCGCTGATCTGGCTGGACGCCGGCGGTTCTGTCAGCCGGTTGCAGCGCATGCCGTTGCGCCCGACCCTGCGGGCCTATGCCGAAGGGCGCGAGATTTACGCCGACCTGCTGCTTTCGGCAGCCCTGTCCCATTCCAGCCCTCTCAGCCTCGACTACGCGCTTGATCGGCTGGTGCCGCTGATCGAGGCGGCGATGGACGGCGATCCCGCCACGCCGGTGCCCAGCATGGTCGCGGCTGATCTCTTGCCAAAGGCGCGGTAACATGACCCTGATCACAACAACTGCCTCGCGACCACAGCGCAAGCGCATCCCGGATCGGCACCTCTGGCTGCTATTGGCGCTCGTGGGCTTGGCGCTGCTGTCTTGCCTGTCGCTGCGGTTGGGGCTGCGCCCCATTGGCTGGAACGAAATCTGGGCCTCTTTTGTTGCCTATTCGCCAGAGACCGCAAATCATATCGTCATTCAGCAAATGCGGCTACCAAGGCTGCTGGCGGCCTGGCTGGGTGGGGCGGCGCTGGCGACCTCGGGTATGCTGATCCAGGGGCTGACCCGCAATCCTCTGGCCGATCCCGGCCTGCTAGGCATCAACGCGGGCGCGGCCCTGGGCGTGATCCTGTGCATCTTTCTGTTGGGCATCTCTGATCCTGCCGCATTTGTCTGGGTTGCCATGGCGGGCGGGCTGGTGAGTACCATTCTGGTCTTTCTGCTTGGCGGCGGGCAACGGGGGTCCAACCTGCGCCTGATCCTGGCCGGGGCGGCGCTTAGCGCGCTGTTCCTGGCATTGGGGCGCAGTCTGCTGCTGGTCAGCCAGCGCAGCCTGGATGTTTATCGGTTCTGGGTTCTGGGCGGGCTGGACGGTATTGAGATGCAGACCATTTTTGCCCTGCTCCCCATCTTTGGCTTTGGCGCGGCGCTGGCGCTGATCAGCGCATTTCATCTGAACGCGATGATCCTGGGCGAAGACACCGCCCGCGGGCTGGGGTTGCGCACCGCCGGCACCCGGACCCTGGCGGTGGCGGCAATCCTGTGTCTCTGTGCCGCCACGGTTTCCATGGCTGGACCAATTGCCTTTGTCGGCCTTGTGGTGCCGCATATGGCGCGGCGCTTTTCTGGTGCGGATATGCGCTGGTGCACCCTGTTTTCCGCCCTCCTGGGGGCTGGCCTTTTGATGCTGGCGGACCTTGTCGGACGCCTGCCTTTCTTTGGCGGTAATATGCAGGCCGGGGTCATGGTGGCCCTGATTGGCGGCCCCGCCTTTGTCTGGCTGTTGCGCCGAAACGAAAGGGGGCTGCGATGACCCACTGGACCCTGCGCCTGCCCTTTATATCGCTACGCCTGTCTGCGCGGGGCAGTGCGGTTGCGCTTGCACTGGCGCTGATGATCGCAGCCGGGGCGCTGCTGGCGCTACGCCTTGGCACCTATCCGCTGGTAGCGGGAACCTGGGTGGCCATCCTGGGCGGGGGTGGCAGCGATATCGAACAGATGATCCTGCTGGATCACCGCCTGCCCCGCATTCTGACCGCGCTTGGGGCCGGGGCCTGTTTTGGCCTGTCTGGGGCCATGTTCCAGACCATGTTGCGTAACCCACTGGCCTCGCCGGATGTGATTGGTTTCAACGCTGGTGCCAGCTGTGGTGCGCTAGTGGCGATCATTACCGCTGGCAGCGCTGCAACCGGGGGCACGGTATTGCTGGGGGCGCTGCTGGGGGCATTTTGCACCGCAGTGCTGGTGGTCGGGTTGGCCTGGCGAAACGGGCTGCAGGCTGAGCGGCTGGTGCTGATCGGGCTGGGGGGGGGCTTTGCCCTTGCCGCCCTGTCCGACCTGTTGCTGAGCCGCACGGATGCGCGCACCGCCGCTGATATGACCAAATGGCTGATCGGCACTCTGAACGCCCGCGACTGGCAGGATGTCACCCTGGTCTGGGCCGGGCTTGCGCTGCTGTCACCGGTGCTTGTCTGGCTGCATTTCCCGCTGGCGCGCCTGGGGCTGCCAGAGGATCTGGCCAGCGGGCTGGGGCTGCGGCTGTCGCCACTGCGGCTGACCATCACCGCCCTGGGCATTGTCCTGGCGACCCTGGCGGTCTGCAGCGCCGGGCCGCTGCCCTTTGTGGCCTTTGCCGCTGGCCCGATTGCCCGCTCCCTGCTGCGCAATGGCCAGCCTGCCCTGCTGGGCGCATCCGCGATTGGCGCGCTGCTGGTGCTGGCCGCAGATACTGCTGCCCGCATGATCGTGACCCTTCACCTGCCCGCCGGCGTCTTCACCGCATTGATCGGCGGCCCGGTGATGATCTGGCTGCTTGTCACCCAGCTTCGCAAAGGAAAACTCTGAATGACCCATCCCGCCTGCCAGTCCCCTGGCCTGTCCGCCCACCAGCCCGCCAGCCGAGATGTACGCCTGCGCGCGCAGGCGCTGTCGGTCGCCTATGCACAGGCCCCCATCCTCAGCGATCTGACGCTCGACATTCCCGATGGGGAAATCACCGTGATTGTCGGCCCCAATGCCTGTGGCAAATCCACCCTGCTGCGATCTCTGGCGCGGCTGCAGCGGCTCTCGGCCGGGCAGGTGCTGCTGGATGGCAAGAATATTCACCACCAGCGCAGCCGGGGCGTGGCGCAGCGGCTGGCGATCTTGCCGCAATCTCCCACCGCCCCCGAGGGCCTGACGGTGCACGATCTGGTCAGCCGTGGCCGCACCCCGCATCAATCCGCCCTAAAGCAGTGGTCGCGCCAGGATGCCCGCGCCGTAGAGCAGGCGCTTGAGCGCACCAGCATGGGCCCCCTGGCCCAGCGCAACCTGGAAGCCCTGTCTGGTGGCCAACGCCAGCGCGCCTGGATTGCCATGGCCCTGGCACAAGAAACCGACATCCTGCTGCTGGACGAGCCAACGACCTATCTGGATCTGCCACATCAGATCGAGCTGCTGACCCTGGTACAATCGCTGAACCAGGACAGCGGACAGACCGTGGCGATGGTGCTGCATGACATCAATCTGGCAGCCCGCTTCGCCAACCACATGATCGCCCTGCGCGCCGGAGAGGTCTTTGCCAAGGGGCGGCCAGAGCAGGTGGTAACCCGCGAAAACATGGCCCAGGTCTTTGGCCTGAAATGCCAGATCATCTCCGACCCGGTGCACGCCACCCCTCATGTCATTCCAGAATAGGACCGCAGCATGTCGATATCCACAGGTTTCCCCTTAGAGGCCAGAGCCGAGCTCTGTGATGTTGGTTTTTCCCCGCTGCGTGCGGTCATGCTGCAGCAGGCACGCGCGCATGAACTAGCGATCCTGGAGGACAGCGACAGCGCGATCAGCATCGAGGTCACCGCCTTTGGCCAGTACCGCTTTGAGGCCTGCGGCAATGGCACTGTGGTGACCATCACTGCCACCCTGCCGGATCGATTGTTCATGCTGCAGGATGGGTTTTGCGACACGCTGGCACAGCTGCTGCCCGAGGCCGCTGAAAGTCTTCGCTGGACACAGAGTGCCAGCCCCTCGCAGACAGAGGTAGGGGCACCCCTTCGGACGGGAGAACCGCCGCAGGCCCAACTGCCGCCAAACCTGCATTTCACTACGGTGCAATCCATCACCCCCATCGGCACAAGCTTCCTACGGGTGCAGGTGAAAGCCGATGATCTCAGCAGCTTTCAGGACGATGCGATACACTTCCGACTGGTTCTGCCACCGGAAGGTTGCAGCACGCCAGAATGGCCAAGCGTTTCCGCCAGTGGCGCAACTCTCTGGCCAAAGGGGGACAAGGCGCTGCATCGCCCGGTCTATACCACCCGCTGGATCAACCGGGCGGCCGGGCTGATGGCGTTTGACATCTTTCTGCACGCGGGCGGGCGCGCCACCAATTGGGTGTGCGGTGCAACGGTTGGCGATCAACTGGCCATCGCAGGCCCCGGCGGCGGCGGGTTGGTGCAGAGCAACAAAATTGTGCTGTTCGCCGATGAAACCGCCTTTCCTGCAGCAGCACGCATTCTGGAAAACCTCTCGGCAGACAGCCAGGGACAGGTCACCCTTGTGGCCGATCAGGGCGCCGCCTGCGGGTATCCTGTCGCGCCCCCCAAAGGGGTAGAGGTGACCTGGCTGACCCGCTCCGAAGCCGGGGATCTTGCAAAGCGTGCCCTGACGGCCCGCGCAGCCCTGCCCGATCACTTCTTCTGGTTTGCCGGTGAAAAAAGCGCCGTCACCCCCGTACGCGCCGCCATCAAGGCGGGCGACCCAGCCCCCGGAACCACCTATATCGCCGCCTACTGGAGCCAGCAATGATCCGCTATATGACCCTGCCTTCCATTGCATTGCTTGCACTGGGCACCCTGGCCACCGCGCAAGACTCCCAGCAGCCCGCCCTCTCTGCCACCCCCTCGGCGCGCAGTTCGGCCCCCGTTATGACAGCGCCCAGTGTCGACAGCACCGGCACGGACCTGGCACCAGCGGCCCCGACAGCTGCGACTGACGCACCGGCTGCCCCGCAAGGCACCGCCCTGCCGGACGCGACCGCCGCAAACACCCCCGACACCGCCCCTCTGGGTCAGGATCAGGCGTTTTTGCAACTGGCCGAGGCAAGCACTGACAAAGCACTGAAATTCCTGCGTGATGGCGGCCCCTCCATCTGGGCGATTGCCGCGCTCTCGGTGATTACCCTGGCCCTGATCCTGTGGAAGATCTGGCGCTTGGCGCTCATTGGGGCTTGGTCCAAGGGCAAGGCAAGACAGGCCCTCGCCGCCTATGAGTCAGGTCATCCCAACGCAGCCCTGGCCATCGTCAAGGGCCGCATGGGTATTCGTTCCAAAGTGGTCAGCGCCGGATTGGTCGCCCTGCAGCAACGCCCCGAAGCCCGCGCCCGCGAAGAGGTTGCACGGGTGGCCAAAAAGCATCTGGCCCAGGCAGCCACCGGGCTTGGCGCGCTGGAACTGATTGCCACCATCGCGCCGTTGCTTGGGCTGCTGGGCACGGTTCTGGGCATGATCGCCGCCTTTCAGGCCCTGCAGCAGGCCGGTTCCAAGGCCGACCCAGCGCTGCTGGCCGGCGGGATCTGGGAGGCGCTTTTGACCACGGCGGCCGGCATGGCGGTGGCGATCCCCGCCTCGGCTGCGCTGACCTGGTTTGAGGCCGTCCTCACCCGGATCCGCCAGGACATTGAAGACAGCGCCACCCGCCTGTTTGTCTCCCAAACCCCGCCAGAGCTGCAGATCGCGGCAGAGTAATCAGATGCATTTCAGCGATCCCCCAAGACGCCGACGCAAGCCAAGCCTGACGCCAATGATCGACGTGGTCTTTTTGTTGCTGGTCTTCTTCATGCTGGCCTCGCGCTTTGGCACCGAAGCAGTCCTGGAGCTGCCTTTGGCGGGCGGAGGCGGTAGCTATAGTGGTCCGCCACGGCTAGTGGGCATCGGTGCCAAGAACCTGGATCTCAACGGTGTGCCCATTGCAGAAACCCATCTGGGCGAAGCCCTGGCACCCTTGATGGCCAAACCCGAAGACCTGGTGATCCTGCGCGGTCGCGATGCTGCCGATGTGCAGCGCATCATTGATATCACGACCCTGCTGCGCGCCGTCGGCTACAGCAATGTCGTCTTGGTAGAGTAAGGTCACAGATGGATTTTTCATCGCCCCCCCGTCGGCCACGCGCTGAATCCATCGTGCCGATGATCAACGTGGTGTTTCTGCTGCTGATCTTTTTTCTGATGACATCGCGCCTGGCGCAGCCCGACCCGTTTGAGATCGTGCCCCCCAGCGCCGCGCTGGAAGCCGAAGCCGAGGCTGATCCGGTGCTGTATATCGACGCTGCGGGGCGCATGCATTTTGACGGCAGCGAAGGAAAGGCCGCGCTGGTGCGCCTGTCGCAGATTGGCGGCGAGGCCCCGATGGTGCTGTTGCGCGCTGATGCCAAACTAGAGGCCAAGGCGCTGGCCGGCATTCTGCGCCAACTGGCCGCCGCCGGGCTTGGCCGGGCCGAACTGGTGGTGACGCCCCAATGAAACGCAGCGCCGAAGTCACCGTCTTTGCCGGGCTTGCCGCCCTGATCCATGTCAGCCTGTTTGCCACGGCACCGCCGTCGGGCGTCCAGTCCAGCGGTGCTGGTGGCGAGGCCATGGTCTCTCTCACTGCGGCAAGCGCCACGGTTGCCGAGATGGTGGAAACCTGGGAACGCCCGCCGCCGCCCCCGGTTACCACCGCAGATCTCGACACACCAGAGGCGCCGAAAATGCCCGAATTTGAACTGGCAGAGGCACCGCAGGTTGCGGTGCAGATGGCCCTGCCCCAACCTGGCAGCGCCACCGTGGTAGAGGTTGACCTGTCAACGCCCCCGCCGCCACCCGAGCCGGAACCTGAACCCCAGCCTGAGCCAGAGCCTGAGCCGAAACCCAGGCCAAATCCCGCGCCCACGCCGCCCCCAAAACCGACCCAGGCGACGATCTCTGATCAGACGGTGGAATACCGCGCTGCCCAGCGCGCAGCCGGGTCTGGTGGCGGTACGCAGACCGGGGTTTCTGGTCGCAGTGCAACGGCAACAATATCCGCCGGGCGGCAGGCAAAGCTGAGGGCCCTTTGGGGGGCAAAGATCCGCTCTCGTATTGAACGGCGCAAGCGCTACCCCTCGGATGGGCGTGGCAATGGCCGGGTGGTTGTTCAGATTACCGTTGCGGCCAGCGGCGCGCTGGTCAATGTGCGCGTCGTCAAATCCTCTGGCTCTGCTGCTTTTGACCGGGCGGCGCTGAAAGCGGTCAGCCGGGCGGGCAAGTTTCCCAAGATGCCAAAGCAGCTGGGCGGTGGTCACTCCAAGTTTTCCCTGCCGATAAGCTTTAGCAAATAGCCCCCGCTTGGGATTTGTAAGAGACGGGCCCATATGCATCGGCGCTGCGCCGCCCCCGGTCTGCGCGCATCTGGGCGCGTTAATCTAGACAGAGACCTTCCCAGGCAACAAAAGCCCCGCACCCATCGTTCATGGGCACAGGGGCAAGTCGTTGTCAGGTTTGGGGGATTGCGGGGGCAGGCTTCGATATTCGCCCCCGCAGACCATCTGCTTGTTCGATCAGAACTTCGAGGTCAGGGTCAGGGCCAGATTGCGCCCTTCGCCAAAGTAGCAGGCCCCCGACTGACAGGTGGTTACATAGCGCTCATCCGTGAGGTTACGGACATTCAGCGCCACCAGCCAGTTGTCCCGCCCATAAGAAACTGCCGCATCATACAGCGTATAGGACGGGGTCAGATAGGTATTGGATCCCCCCCAGGCGGCCCCATTGTAGCGCGCACCTGCGCCCAGGTTCCAACCTGCCAAGGCCCCATCAACGGGTGCATAACTCAGCCAGAGCGAGGCGGCGTTCTGAGGCACCTGCGCGATATGATCACCATCGGCGTCTTCGGTATCGAGATAGGTATAGGCCAGGTTCACAGACAGATCGCCAAAGCGGTGGAAGGCTTCAAATTCAAAGCCCTTGGCGCTGGCCTCTCCGGTCTGCACCTGGAAACCCGGATTGGCGGCATCAGCAACCGTCATGTTAGATTTGGTCAGATCAAACACCGCAGCGGTCAGCAGGGTATCAGTGCCAACGGGTTGATATTTCAGACCCAGTTCGACCTGCTCGCCGCGGGTTGGTTCAAAGGGTCTGCCGTTGACATCCGCGCCAATTGCATCCTGACGGAAACTTTCCGCATAGCTGAGATAGGGCGCCAACCCATTGTCAAAGCGGTAGAGGACCGCCGCGTTCCCGGTCCAAGCGCTGTCTGTGGCAGCCACGGTTGTCGCCCCAAAACTGCCGTTGCTGGTGCCCGTCTCGATATCGCTATAGCGCAGCCCCAGATCCACAAACAAACGGTCCTGGAACACTGCGCGCTGCTGCACATACAGGCCCCATTCGGTGATGGTATTGCCTGCCGTGTCGGTCACTGTGATCGGGTTGTAGCCAGTGTAAGACGGGTTGAAGGGATCAATCGGCCCAACCTGCGCGCCGTACCCCGTATCGCTGTCATAATAGCCTTGGGTATAGCTGGCGCCGATGATGGTGCGCATCTCGGCCCCGCCAAGCGCGTATTCAGCGGTGGCATAGCTGTCCAGCCCCCAGGTTTTCAGCTCATTCTCGGCCCGGTAAAAGGTGCGATTGATGGTGCCATCGGGATTGTAGCGGCCAGTTCCAGTGTTATCAAAGGCCCACCAGGCGTGCTGATACAGCGCTTCACCTTCCAGATAGCGCGCGCTTGCGTTGACGCTCCATGTTGCGTTGAAACGGTGCTTGAACATCGCGGTCAAAGAACGCTGCTCGGAATTGTACATATCAAATCCGGGTTCACCGACAAAGGTGTCGCTGTCCAGGAAAGTGCCATTGCCAAAGCCTGTGGCAGGCAGCAGCGTGCCGTAGAGCGAGGCAAACTGGATCAGCGGACTGCCATCGTTTTTCTGATAATTGGCGAGGACTGTCAGCTCGGTATCATCATTCGGCCGCCAGGTGATCGAGGGCGCAAGCGCAAGGGCATCATCGGTTGAGAAATCAACCGGACCGTCTGAATCGCGCAGCAGACCGACAAAGCGATAGCGCAGCGTGCCGTCGGCGTTCAAATTGCCACTGACATCAACCCCCAACTGGGCGCGGCTGTTCGACCCGGCCTGCAGCTGAATCATGTTATCGCTATCCTGTGCGGCGGTTTTAGAGGTGGTATTGACCACCCCGCCCACAGAACCGCTGCCATAAAGCCCAGAGGCCGGACCTTTCAGCACTTCAACACTGTTCAGCAAAAATGGTTCGGGGCTGGTGTCATTGTAATTGCCATAGCGCGACGGCAGCCCATCATGCAGTGTGCTGGGCCTAAAGCCGCGCACCAGGGACCAGTTGGCGCGGGCATCCTGGCCCCACTGCCCGCCCAGAACGCCGGCCGAATACTGCAGCGCCTGTTCGACGTTTTGCGCACCACGTTCAGCGATCTGCTGGGCGGTGATCACCGCAACAGAGCGCGGCGTTTCGACAATCGCATCACCAGTCTTGGAGGTGCTGCCAGTGTCCAGCGCGACACTCTCGCCAAAATAGGCATCGGCACTATCGCCGGAAACAAGGATTTCTTCGAGTTGTACAACCTGGGAAATGGCTGGCGTGGCCGCCATCAAAGCCCAAAGTGATACGGTGGTTCGGTGCAAAAACATGTCAGGTTTCCGCCTCTTCTTGCGGTTTCGATTTTTGCCTGACATTTCGCTGGGTATCTGCGCGCTACCTCTTGACGTCGACCGGGTCAAGGCAGGTGCGCGCAAGGCGCTGCTATGTTGCCATTTCGCATCTAGCCCGCGCCCCCGATGGCAGCCTGTTCTGCCCTCGGGGGCGCAGGGAGCGTTCAGGAAATCTGGCGATCCTGATCCTGCCAGTAGGGTTTGCGTAGATCGGTCTTGAGCACCTTGTTTGCCCCCGACAGCGGGAAAGGTTCTTGCCGGAATTCAACACTGCGAGGACATTTGTAGCCGGCAATCAGCCCATGGCAATGGGCCTGCAGTTCCTCGGCGGTGACCCGCGCGCCAGGGTGCAGGATGACGATGGCATGCACGCTTTCGCCCCATTGGTTACTGGGGATGCCGATGACCGCGCTGGTGGCCACATCCGGGTGCTGGCTCAGGGCGTTTTCAACCTCGGCGGAATAGACATTTTCGCCGCCTGATACGATCATGTCCTTCACCCGGTCCATCAAGAAGACAAAGCCGTCTGCATCCATATAGCCGGCATCGCCCGTCATCACCCAGCCATCTATGATGGTTTTTGCCGTCACCTCGGGCTGGTTCCAATAGCCCAACATGGTAACCGGCCCCTTGACCGCGATCTGCCCGACCTCGCCAACGGGCAGGGGCTGATGCGTGTCATCAACAATGCGGATTTCACAGACCCGCGTTGCCCGCCCTGCCGATCGCAGCTTGCCCGCCTTTGGCCCGTCAAAGACGTGGTAATCCGTGGGCAGGATCGTCGCCACCGGGCTCAGCTCTGTCTGGCCAAAGGCCTGCAGGAAGGCCACATTCGGGAACTTTTCAAAGGCCTCTTTCAGCACTCCCTCGGTGATGGGGGATGCGCCATAAGCGATCTGGCGCAGTGAGGAAATATCGGTCTGCGCCAGTTTGTCGCTTTGCAGGATCATCTGCAACATGACCGGCACCAGCAGGGTCTGGTCGGGGCGGTGTTTCTCAATCGCCTCCAGCGCGGCCTCTGGGGTGAAGGCGGGGATCACCACATGGGTGCCCCCCATAAAGGTCAGCGCAGAAAACCAGATCAGATCGGCAATATGGAACATTGGGGCCGCATGAAGATAGATGGTGCCATCGGTCATGTTGATATCGTGGGCGTTGGACACGCCGCCCACATAGAAATTGGTATGCGACAGCATCACCCCCTTGGGAAAGCCAGTTGTGCCACCGGTATAAAACACCCCGGCCAGATCATCGCCACCGCGCCCTGCATCGGCCACAGGATCGGCTGCCGCGATCAGGTCTTCATAGTTTGCCATGCCTGCAGGCGTTGCCGCATCGCCGCAATAGATCAGGGTTTTCAAGCCAGGCACCTGCGGCTTTATCTCTTCGGCCAGCGTCTTGAAGGCCTCGTCACAGATCAGGATTTCGGCCCCGGCATCCTTTAGCGCATAAGCACATTCAGCGGCACTCCAGCGGATATTCATCGGCATCATGGCGCCGCCGCCCCAGACCACAGCGAAATAATACTCGATGAATCTGTCAGAGTTCAGCGAAACCAGCGCCACCCGGTCCCCCGGCTTCATCCCCTGGGCTTGCAAGGCCCCTGCCAGACGTTGGACCCGCTCCAACATCTCGCTCCAGCTTTGCTGACGCGCGCCAAATATCGTGGCAATCCCGTTTGGGTTGATCTGCGCGGCGCGCCGAAGGATGGAAGAGATCTGCATGATGCGAACTTTCGGTTAGTGATGCAATATTTGCGACAGATTGGGCGGAGGTCTCTAGCCCGTCAACGCCTTTGCTGGGCTCAATAAAGCGCCGCAGCCAAAGTGACGGCACGTCCTTTGCACAAGCCCGCGCAACTGGCGCATGCTTGCCCCTGCGAACAGCCACAACCCTAGGGAGGGATCAGGTGAAAACGATCACAGCCGAAAATGCCGCAATCGTCTCGGAACTGCGCGTAGCGGTGGGAGATGAAGTTGCGGTGGGCACGGTGTTGCTCGTCACTGAATTGATGAAGATGCAGCAGGATATCTGTGCGCCCTGCAGCGGCGTGGTGACCCAGGTGCATGTCAGCGCGGGCGATGAATTGCGCGGCGCAGACCCTCTGATCAGCCTTGCCCCCGCCGAGGTCCGCGCCGCGCCACCGCCCAGCCAGGACAATAGCCCGCGCGCAGATTTTGCCGCCTTTGAGGCGCGTATCTCCCTGCTGCGCGATGACAGCCGCCCCAAGGCCGTGACCCGGCGACATGCCAGCAGTGGCCGCACCGCACGCGAAAACATCGACGATCTATTCGATCCCGGCTCTTTCACCGAATATGGGGCCCTGGCAGTGGCGGCGCAGCGCAGCACTCGCGCGTTGGATGATTTGCAGGCCCGGACCCAAGGCGATGGCATCATCTGCGGCACTGGCACCATCGCGGGGCGCCCCGTTGCAGCAATGGCCGTTGACTACATGGTCATGGCCGGCACCCAGGGCTATAACCACCACCGCAAGATGGATCGTCTGATCGCGCTGGCCGGGCGGGACAATCTGCCCATCGTTCTGTTTGCCGAAGGCGGCGGCGGGCGACCCAATGATCATGATGTGGCACCGCTGGTGGTCGCCGGGCTGAACGTGCCCTCCTTTCGTCAGTTTGCCGCCCATCGCGGCCCCAAAATCGGCATCGCTTCGGGTCTGTGCTTTGCCGGCAATGCCGCCCTGTTTGGCGTCTGCGATCTGCGGATCGCCACCCGGAACAGCCAGATCGGCATGGGCGGCCCTGCCATGATCGAAGGCGGCGGCCTTGGCGTTTTCAAACCGCAAGAGATCGGCCCCTGCGACGTGCAGGCGGCAAACGGCGTAATCGATCTGCTGACAGCCGATGAAGCCGAGGCCGTCGCCCAAACCAAGACCCTGCTGTCCCTGCCAGTCTTGACCAAAACGCAGGTGGAAGATCCGCCGGTTGCTGCCCTGCGATCGGTGGTGCCAGCCGACCGTACCCGCGCCTATGATATGCGCGATGCCCTTGGCGCGCTACTTGACCCGGACACCTTGCTAGAGCTGCGCCGGGACTTTGGCACTGGGATGATCACCGGCTTTGGCCGCATCAATGGCCGCGCGGTTGGCTTCCTGGCCAATAACCCGCTGCATCTGGGCGGTGCCATCGACGCCCCTGCCACCGACAAAGGCGCGCGGTTCCTGCAGCTCTGCGACAGCTGGGGGCTGCCGGTTGTGACGCTTTGCGATACCCCCGGTTTCATGGTCGGCCCCGAGACCGAGGCCACCGGCCAGGTGGCGCATGTGTCGCGCCTGTTTCTGGCTGGGGCGCATTTCTCGCAACCGCTGGTCACCCTGATTCTGCGCAAGGCCTATGGGCTGGGGGCAATGGCCATGGCAGGCGGCGGGTTTGACCGACCGCATTACTGCTGTGCCTGGCCCAGCGGCGAAGTGGGTGCCATGGGGTTAGAGGGCGCGGTCAAACTGGGCCAGCGTGCCCATCTGGAGGCCATCCAGGACCCGGTGGCGCGCGAGGCGGAATACCGGCGTCTGGTTGATGCGCTTTATGAAAACGGCACGGCGCTGAATGCCGCCAGCCTGTTGGAATTTGATGCAGTGATTGATCCGGGCGAGAGCCGGGCCGAAATCAGTCGCGCCCTGGCCTGCGCCGGACCCTGCATCCCCGCACCGCGCTATGTCGATGCCTGGTAAACCGGGGCGCATCACCACAGGGCCAGGCGTTAGGTGGTGGCGACAATCCAGTCCGGCCGAATGCCCGACTTGGCAATATAGGGCGCAACATCATGGCCGCGAAACAGCCCATGATCGGTGATCAGGATGGTGCCGATCCCCGCTGCTGCGCCGCCCAGAACGTCGGTATGCAGGGTGTCCCCCACCATGGCGATCCGCGCGCGCGGCAGATCCCCCAACCGGGCCAGAGCCCTGTCAAAGGCATTGCCAAAAGGTTTGCCGAAAAAATCAGCCCGCCCGCCGGTGGCCTCGGTCACCTCATGGGCAAACAGGCCCGGTTCCAGCGACAGGCCCTCTTCGCGCGGGGCCACAAGATCAGGATTGGCCACCACCAGCGGCCGCGGGTTGTCGCGCAGCGCCTGGGTCAGCATCGCGGTGTTATCCGCGCTCCAACGGGCATTCGACAACAGTAGAATGCCCCCTGCCCGATGCAGCAAATCAGGATCATCCGACAGATGTTCAATCTGCACCCCCGCAGGGGCATCGCTGAAATCATCCTCTGGCGCGGCCGCCGCGCCCCAGACCAGCTCGGCAGGCAGTTGCGGCAGCCCGGCAAAGGCCACATCACGGCTCGACACCACCTCATCAGCGGTAAAATCGAACCCAAGCCGATGATATTTGGCCAGAACCTCGGCGCGGGTGTAACTGGCCGCATTGGTCAGAACCATCAGCCGCTTGCCTTGGGCGCGCAGGCTGGCCATGCGCTCTACCGCGCCTTCAATGGCGGTTTCACCACGGTTGAGCACGCCAAAAGCATCCAACACATAGGCATCGTAATCCGCGACCGTATCGCCCAGATCCCGCCCCTGCTGGCTGCTAAGCCCAAAGCGCGCCTGCGGCAGCAGGCCCCGCACGCTCTCATATCGGTCAAAGGCCCAATCTGTGTCGATCATCCTGCTCACGTCTTTCGTTGCCTGCTGTTTTGTTTGGTTTTGCCAGATCATCTGCCCCGGATCGGCCTGCAGGCACAAGCCCGCAAACGCATAAGGCCCGGCGGTGCGCATGATAGCGCACCGCCGGGCCCAGGGTCAGTTTGCGTCGCAGGTGATCACAGGATCTTTTTGCGCAGATAGGAAGAAACCACCTCGCCAAAGACCACCAGTGCCAGAATGGTCAGCAAGACCATAGAGACCTCGGGCCAGTTGAAGGTATCAATGGCACCTTGCAGGATCATGCCAATGCCGCCCGCGCCAACCAGGCCCAGCACGGTGGATTCCCGCAGGTTGATGTCCCAGCGCAGAATGGCCACCGCAAAGAAGGCCGGCATCACCTGCGGCACGATGGCATAGAGCACAATCTTGAACCGCGAGGCACCGCAGGCCTCTAGGGCCTCAACCGGTTTGTGGTCGATTTCCTCGATGGCTTCGCCCAGGAGTTTGCCCAGAAACCCGATAGAGCGGAACATGATCGCCACGATACCCGCCACGATGCCGGGGCCAAAGATCGCCACAAAAAGAAGCGCCCAGATGATGGTATTCACCGACCGAGACGACACCAGGATAAACCGGCCAATCCACAGGGCAACACGGTTGGGCGTGGTATTCTGCGCGGAAATATAGGCCACCGGTAAAGAGACAACCACCGCGACCATGGTCGCCAGGGTGGCGATATTCACGGTCTGCCAGATCGCTTCCAGGATTGAGGGCAGATTGCTGGGGTCTGGCGGCATCATGCGGCCAAACAAATCGCCCATCTGCCGGGGCGAATCCCAGACCCATTCCCAGATGACATCAATGCTGCCCAGCGCCCAGCCAACCAACAACAGGGTCAAGGCCAGACCGCCATAGCGCATCAGGCGCTGGCGCAGGGTGAAACGGGACCAGTGATCCAGTGTGTCTTGCAAAGGTTGAGTGCTCATCATGCAATCCGCTTCCTGACAAATCCGCTCACCGCTTCAGAGATGAGGATGACGCCAACGATGACCATGGTGATCGCCAGGGCAAAATCGTAGTCATAGCGACCAAAGGCATTGGCCAGCGTGGCACCAATGCCGCCCGCGCCCACAATGCCCACAACGGCCGAGGCCCGAAGGTTGCTGTCCAGCTGATAGATCCCCAGGCCCACAAGGCGCGGCATGATCTGCGGCAGCACCGCATAGACCAGCGTCGCAATGAAACCCGCCCCGGCAGAGCGCATCGCCTCTACCTGGCCAAAGTCGATCTCTTCGATCCGTTCGGCCAGCAGTTTGGCAACAAAACCGATGGAATAGACCACCAGCGTCAGCGCCCCGGCAAAGGGACCAAAGCCAACCGCCTTTACAAAGATGATCGCCACGATCACCGGGTGGAAACTGCGCGCCACGATGATGATGGCACGCCCCAGAAAATAAACTGGTTTGATGGCGATATTGCCCGCCGCCATAAAGGCCAGCGGCACCGAAAGCGCAACGCCGCCCACCGTGGCCAGGATGGCAATTTTCAGGCTTTCAAGAAAGCCGTCGATCAGCAGGCCAGAGCGTTCAAAATTGGGCGGGAAGGCACCGTTGAAAATCCGCTGCGCGCGGGTCATGCCATCGGCTACCCGGTCCCAGTCGATCGGCAAGGTGGCCAGGGTGGCGACAAAGTAAATCAATACCGCGCCGTACAGGCCATAGCGCAGCACCGGATTGGCGATAAAGGGCGGCTTGCGCCAGCAGTCTTTTGCTCCGCTCATGCCCCTGCTCCAACCGAGGCACCAACCGCGGCACGATCCATCGCCGGAACCCCGGCATAGATTTCGTCCATTTCTGCCGTGGTCAGCTTTTCTGGCAGATCGTCAAAGATAATCCGGCCGTAACGCATTCCGACGATGCGGTCGCTGTATTCCTTGGCCTCGGTCACGTTGTGGATATTGATGATCACCGGCAACTTCAGCTCGCTGGCCAGATCGCGCAGCAGCGACATGATCTGCTCCGATGTCTTGGGGTCAAGCGAAGCCGTGGGTTCATCCGCCAGCAGAATTTCTGGCCGTTGCATCAAAGCACGCACCACGCCAACCCGCTGACGTTCCCCGCCCGACAGCTCATCCGCGCGTTTGTTGGCATAATGGGCAATGCCAACCCGCTCCATCAGCTCATAGGCGTGGCGGATGTCGTCGCGTGGATAGCGCCGGGTCAGCGCCGACCAGGTCGAGATATAGCCCAGTCGGCCGGACTGGACATTTTCCATGACCGTGAGGCGGTCGATCAGGTTAAACCCCTGGAACACCATACCAATACGGCGGCGCGCGGCGCGCAGCTCCCGGCGGTTCAGGGTGGTGAATTCGGTGCCGTTCAGATCAATGGACCCAGAGGTCGGTTCAACCAGCCGGTTGATACAGCGCAACAGCGTGCTTTTGCCCGCCCCGGAAGAGCCAATGACAGAGGTCAGCTGGTCGCCCTCTACGGTCAGGTCCAGCTCTTTCAGCACAGGATCGCCGGATCCATAGTGTTTGGTCAGTTTGGAGATTTTTAGCATGATGGTCTTTCGGACAAGAGCCAGCCGCCCCCGCAAGGGGGATCCAAGCGGCGCAGAGTTGAAATGGCAAAAACGGGTAAAGGGGCGAAACAGGCCTGAGGCAGTGTCACCCGGTCGGCGCTGTCTTGGCCGACCGGGTGGATGGTTTGTGCAGGATTACTTCCCGGCAAGACCCTGTGGCGTGTATTCCACACCGTTGGATCCCTGGATCTGACGGATCACGGCCCACTGATCTTTGTAAGTGATCGGGATGAACTTGCTGACGCCTGCGAACTCATCGCCCAGCTTGGTGCCAGCGAAATCAAAGGTGAAGAAGGCTTCCTTGATCTTTTCAGCCAGCGCCGGGTCGAGGTTATGCGCAAGGTTGAAAGACGTCGTGGGGAAGGGGTCGCTTTCCCAGATCTTGCGTACATCAGCGGTGTCATAGAGACCGCGCTCCGCCATGCGGTCCACCACTTCCGACGCCACAGGTGCCGCGTCATAGTCGCCTGCTACCACGCCCAGCATCGACTGATCGTGCGAGCCGGAATAAACCACCTCATAATCCTTGTCTGGTTCGACACCCAGACCTGGGAACAGGGCGCGCGGCGCCTGGTTGCCAGAGTTGGAGGTGGGCGAAGTATGCGCCACCCGACGACCTGCCAGATCGGCAACGGTTTTGATGTCGCTATCGGCCTGGGTAAAGACCTGCAGCTTATAGCCAAACTGGCCGTCTTCCGCGCCCATGATGGCAAAGGGAACCGCGCCCGCAAGGTTCACCGCAAAGGGGGTCGGCCCGGTGGAGAAACCCGCAACATGCAGACGGCCAGAGCGCATGGCCTCGACCTCGGCGGAGTTGGACTGCACCGCAAAGAACTGAACGTCCTTGCCAGTGGTCTCCTCCAGATGCGTAATGAACGGTGCCCAGATATCGGCGTAAACCGCCGGATCTTCGACCGGTGTATAGGCAAAGACCAGGGTGTCCGGGTCGCTCAGCTTGGCGGGATCGGTGGGAGTGTCCGCAACCAGATCGCCATTAGCATCGCAATACAGCACATCAAGCGCGCCACGGGTTTCACAGTCTTCGGCAGCTGCTGCAGCGATTGCGCTCACTGACAGGATGCCCAGCGCCGTTACGGCACGGGTGATAAATTTCGTCATGGTGTCCTCCCTTTATACGCCGGACCCACCATGCGACGAAGCAAGCGGGATCCAACGCTGACGCCTCACGATAGAAGTGCGGCCACATCAGAGGCGAGGCGTCTTCTGTTAATGGAACAGCCGAAACCGCGGTTTCATGTTAACAGTATTACAATCGCTGCCGGATGGTCTTAATATTTGGCTGGATTTACGGCACTCAGGTAGAGGTGCCAGTTTACTGCGGCGCCAGAGGGGGCGCATCGTCACAGGAACGCCGGCAACAACAAAGGAAACGCGCAATGCAGGCAGACAGAGCCGAGCCGCTGATTGCCATTGTCGATGACGACGCCAATGTGCGCGACACGCTGTCTGCCCTGATGCATGAGAGCGGCTTTGATGCGGTCTGTTGCCCGGATATCCCTGCCTTTCTGGCGCTTGGTGATCCGCCGCAGGTGGATCTGGCGCTGATAGACCTGCGACTGCGCGGTGAAAGCGGCCTGACCCTGGCGATCCATATCCGCGAACGCTATGAGATCCCGATTGTGATGCTGACCGGTGTTGGTGATGAGATCGACAAGATCATCGGGCTGGAGACCGGCGCCGACGACTATATGATAAAGCCCTTCAACCCGCGCGAGCTGGTTGCCCGCATCCGCGCCGTGCTGCGCCGCTATGGCCATGGGACCACCAGGCCCAGCGCCGCCCCGGATCAGGAAATCGCCTTTGGCACCATGCGTCTGGACGTGCAATCACGCCGCCTGCTGGATGGTCGGGGTGAAGAAATCCCCCTGACCAATGCTGAATACCGCCTGCTGGAATATTTTGCCCAGCATCCCGACCGGGTGATCCCGCGTCCCGAACTGCTGGAAAAGCTGGGCTCTGACATGCAGCGCTATGTCGACCGCACCATTGATGTGCTGATCCTGCGCCTGCGCCGCAAGATCGAGGCGGTGCCTTCCAAGCCGGTGCATCTGCAGACCCGCCGTGCCCAGGGCTATATTTTCCAACTCTCGCCGGTCTGACCCTATGATGCCAGCCTTCCCCCGCCTTAGCGTCCGCTTTCGTCTCTCGGCAGCGATTGCCCTGCTTTTTGGCCTGATCCTGCTGGTCAGCCTGATTGGTATCCGGGTGTTAAACCGCACGGAATTCTGGATGAACGTTTTGCATCAGGACACCCTGGCAGAGGTCTCTGATGCGCTGGATCTATCGCGGGTCTCGGCGGATCTGGCGAGCTCGGCCCCGTTTCTCTATGCGCTGTTCCCGCCCTTTCAGCTGGAGCAAGAAGCCCAGAGCGTGCTGGAAAACCTGGAAAACATCGAAAAGCACGCGCGGGACGACCCGGAATTGGCCTTGCCTCTGGCGCGGCTGCGGCTGGCGATTGACGATCTGACCACGGCGCTGGTGCCACAGACCGCCCGCAAGGCCACCCTTACCGCGATTGATCGCGATCTGGTGCGGCTGAACCAGCGCATCCGCCGCCTGGCCCGCGATACAACCCGTCCACTGGCAGAACGCGAAGTCTGGGCCGGGCTGCAAGAGATGACCACCAGCGCACTAGGAGCCGGGCGGGCAAGCGCCCTGATCGAACTGGGCGATTTCAACCAACGCTATACCAAGGATCGCAGCTATATTGCGCAGCGTCTACGGCCCCCACACCAGGCGACCTTTGATGAAATTCAGGATGTTATCCAGCGCGACGACAGCCTGTTTGCCCTGAAACATCGCGAAATCGCCGCCCGGCTTGATGCCGAAAACGCGCTGTTTCGCATCCGCCAAGAGACCAGCCGGATCACCCGTTTTGCCGAAGGCAAGGTCGCTCAGGCAGAGGCCCGCCTATCACAGGCCCGCGCTGAGACCTCCGATAACCTTGGGATCGCCAAGAACACCTTTCTGGCTCTCACCCTGATGAGCCTGCTGGTGGCGGTGACCTCGTCGCTCTATGTCTCGCGCTATGTGGCGCGCAACCTGCACCGCATTGCCGATGCCATGCGCCGGTTGGCTGCCGGCAACCACAGTGCCGCCCTGCCTCGCGGCCCCAGCTCCGAAGATGAAATCGGTCAGCTGTTTGCCGCCTTTCGCGTCTTTCGTGAAAATGCCCGTAAGCTGGATCGACGCACCAACCAGATCCGCCACCAGAACGCCCTGTTTTCACGGGTGTTTCGTAATATCACAGACGGGGTGGCGATTGCCTCGGCGACCGGTTGGATTGAGGCGGAAAACGACAATCTGCGCCACTTGCTGCGGCTGGAACGGGCCGCCCCCGATGCGCATGACCGGATGCAGGATCTGATCGCGCAGTCTTCCTTTGTACGTCAGGCCAGCGCCGGAGAGCGCGGCGGCTTTGAGGAATATGTCGATCCCGCCGGCAATGTGCTGGAGATGCGCCATTCCCCCCTGCCCGATGGTGGCGTGGTCTGGTTGCTGTCGGAAACCACCGAACGCAAGAAGGTCGAGGAACGGTTGGAAGAAATCCGCCGGATCGAAACCCTGGGCAAGGTTTCGGGTGAAATCGCCCATGATTTTGGCAATATCCTATCGAGCATTTCCGGCAACCTACACCTGCTGGAGGGGGCGGATTCGCAACAGGCGCGCCATTTCCGCGCCCGCATCCGTTCAGCTGTGGATCTGGGCGTCTCCCTGACGGAACGGTTGCTGGCCTTTGCCCGCAAGCAGCATCTGGAACCCCAGGTGACAGATATCGGCCTGCTGATCGATGGCATGGTTGATCTGTTGGAAATCGCCCTGCCCAGCACCGTGACCATCCAGCTAGAGCGCAGCGACAGCCCGGTTCTGGCCCGCATTGATCCAGGCCAGCTGGAAAGTGCGGTGCTTAACCTCTGCGTCAATGCCGGTCAGGCGATCAGCGGGGCTGGGACCATCAGTCTGCGGGTGGATGAAAGCACAGATGGCGGCGCGCGGCTCACCATGCGCGACAGCGGTTCTGGCATGCCGCCAGAGGTGCTGCGGCGCGCAACAGAGCCGTTTTTCACCCATCGCGATGGTGGCAATGGCACCGGGCTCGGGCTGTCCATGGTGGATGGTTTTGTGCATCAATCCGGCGGTAGTCTGACCCTGACATCACGCACGGCCCCGCCCGAGCAGGGCACCACCGTCACCCTGTGCTTTCCGCCCCTGGCCGACGAAACTCCGCGCGCAGATCCGCTGCCAACACCGCGCAGCGCCCTGGTGGTGGATGACGACCCGGCCTATCTCGCCTCGACCGCCACCAGCCTAGAGGCTCTCGGCTATCAGGTGATCCGCGCGACCTCTTTTGCGGATGGCACCGCCCAGCTGCGCCAGCAGGATCAGCTCGATCTGATTGTCAGCGATCTCAACCTCGACAGCGGTGCCTCGGGATGGGAGATTTTGCAGCTTGGCCATCAGCTGTTTCCCGACTGCCAGCTGGCGCTGATGTCCACCCGCGAAACCAGCCGCACCCCCAAGGCTCTGGCGAATGCGCCGCACCTGACAAGGCTGACCAAACCTGTAAGCGACACCCGGATGCGCGATCTTGTTGCTGCGCGCTAGCCTCTGTTGCCAGAGGGGCGTAGTTCACGATCATAGGCGTAGCGCGCCTGATCCGGCTGGCCTGCGCTGATCCACCAAACCGCACGCCATCCGCGCGATCAAGCCAGGCGGCTGTTTCCACGTCGCAATTTCCACTGACCCAACAGCAAAGAGCCCCCTGCCGCGCTCGATGCCTTCAACTTAGCGACGCTCTGCTCCGGATCGCCCCCGGAAAACGCATGATCGCACGCGGCCCGGTGCGCATCCCCCCCAGAGAAAGTTGGTTTTCCCCACGACCGATATCTGCTACAAACACCGCGTTCACACAGTGTGGGCGCCGGTCGTAGCCAACCCGGCAAACAAAACATGGATCTGAAAAATGAAGACAATCGTTATCTGCTCAGGCGGTCTCGATTCGGTGTCTTTGGCGCATAAGGTTGCGGCAGAGCACGAATTGACAGGCCTGATTTCCTTTGATTATGGCCAGCGCCACAGCAAGGAAACCGACTTTGCCGCGCTCTGCGCCAAACGTCTGGATGCCCCCTTTGACTTGATCGACATGCGCCATATCGGTGCCCATCTGTCGGGCTCGGCCCTGACCGACGATGTAGATGTCCCCGACGGCCACTATGCCGAAGAAACCATGAAGGCCACCGTGGTGCCAAACCGCAATGCCATCATGCTTGCCATTGCCTTTGGCGTGGCGGCGGCCAAACAGGCCGATGCGGTGGCCACCGCCGTCCACGGGGGGGATCACTTCATCTACCCCGATTGCCGCCCCGAGTTCACCGAGGCCTTTGAGGCAATGCAGGCCAAGGCTCTGGATGGCTATGCCGATGTCAAACTTTATACGCCATTTGTGCATGTCCCCAAATCAGCCATCGTAACCGAAGGCGCCCGGCACGGCACGCCCTTTGCTGAAACCTGGTCCTGCTACAAGGGCGGCAGCGATCACTGTGGACGTTGCGGCACCTGTGTCGAACGGCGCGAAGCCTTCCATATCGCCGGGATCACGGATCCCACCACCTACAGCGATCCAGACTACTGGAAATCCGTGGTGGGGGCCGCTTGATGTACCGGATCACCAAAGAGTTCCACTTTTCCGCCAGCCACCAGCTTTGTGCCCTGCATCAGGACCACCCCTGCGCCCGCCTGCATGGGCACAACTATATTGTCGAGGTGGAATTGGCAGCACCAGAGCTGGATGAGCATGGCTTTGTTCTCGACTACCGCGAGCTGAAACCGCTGAAGGCCTGGATCGACGACGCACTGGATCACCGCCATCTGAACGAGGTCTTCGACCACGATATGGTCACCTCGGAATATCTGGCCAAGGCAATCTTCGATTTCTGCCGGGCACGCTGGCCACAAACCAGCGCCGTGCGGATCAGCGAGACCCCCAAAACCTGGGCCGAGTACCGCCCATGAAGCCGCTACGTATCGCAGAGATATTTGGCCCCACCATACAGGGGGAAGGCGCCGTCATCGGGGTTCCCACCGTCTTTGTGCGGGCGGGTGGATGTGACTATCGCTGCAGCTGGTGTGATAGCCTGCATGCGGTGGACAACAAGTTCCGCCATGACTGGAAAGCCATGAGCCCATCAGAGGTTTTTGCTGCGGTAGAGCGCCTGTCCGGAGGGGTGCCGCTGGCCGTCTCTCTATCCGGTGGCAACCCGGCAATTCAGGACTTTGCACCGCTGATCGAACTGGGGCGGGCCAAGGGCTACAGCTTTGTGATGGAAACCCAGGGATCCATTGCGCAGGATTGGTTCAGCGCGCTGTCCACATTGATCCTAAGCCCAAAGCCGCCCTCCTCGGGCGAGACGGTTGATTGGGCCAGGTTCGACGCCTGCATCGCAGCTGCGCAAGACAGGCAAACCGTGATGAAAATCGTGATCTTTGACGAGATCGATTATGCCTGGGCACGCGGCGTCGCCGCGGAATACCCCCGCCTGCCGCTCTATCTGCAACCGGGCAATCATACCCCCCCGCCCCCCGAGGCAGAAGATGCCGAAATCGACATGGATGGCATCATGGACCGCTACGAATGGTTGATCGATAAAACTCTGGGGGATCGCTGGTACACCCCTACCATCCTGCCACAGCTGCATGTGCTCGTCTGGGGCAACAAACGCGGCGTTTGAAGGACTAAAACAATGGAAAACAAAGACATCTATGCAAACCTGACCCAGCTTGGCGGCAAGACCGAGCTGCCCGGCTCGCCAGAAGAGGCGGTGCTGGAACGCGTTCCCAACCCCCAGGCCGGAACCGACTACGCGGTGCGCTTTACAGCGCCTGAATTCACCTCACTCTGCCCGATGACCGGGCAACCGGATTTTGCCCATATCGTGCTGGACTACGTGCCCGGTGACTGGCTTGTGGAAAGCAAATCGCTGAAGCTCTTTCTTGGCGCGTTCCGCAATCATGGCGCCTTTCACGAAGACTGCACCGTCACCATTGGCAAGCGGCTCGTGGATTTGCTGAGCCCCAAGTGGCTGCGTGTCGGGGGCTACTGGTATCCGCGTGGTGGCATTCCCATTGATATTTTCTACCAGACAGGCGCGCAGCCTGCGACTGTCTGGATCCCGGATCAGGGCGTACCGACATATCGTGGTCGCGGATGATTACAGCCGGAGCAGTGATATTGCATAATTGACGCACCGGCTGGGACGATAGAAGAGGCCACGCCGCTTGCGGCAGCGCAGGCGGCTGGCATATCCGCGACTGATGCCAACCCGTTTGCAATGCTGCATCAACACGACGTCGCAGCAAAGCTGAACGAACAATTGCAGCGCCTCGCCCGCAATCCGGTCAGTGAGCTTTCGCTGTGATTGCGCCGACCTCTGCTTTCCGTACAGGTCAAAAATGGCGGATATTGGCACATGGGGTCTGGCAACAGGTTATTGCCCATCGCGCGGCACTGACTTAGGTGTTCTTTTGCCACTGGTCTTTCGGAGTTCGCCAGAGCATTGTTCCCTGAAATCAGGAAAGGTTTGAACACCAAGTGACCGAGAAGAGCGACATTGAGAGCATGATCTTGCAGGTGGGTCTTGGTGACCGTGCTGCATTTTCTGCGCTCTATGATGCAACTTCTGCGAAACTTTTTGGCGTGTGCCTGCGTGTATTGAACAATAGGGCCGAAGCCGAAGACGCGCTCCAGAACGTATTTGTGAAGGTCTGGCAGAAGGCCAGTCTTTATAGTGCGAACGGATATAGCCCGATGACCTGGCTGATTACCTTGGCCCGCAATACGGCAATCGACAAGCTACGCACCCGGCGGGACGGCCATGTGGATATCGACGATGTCCACGATCTCTCTGACGGGGCGCCGACGCCCGAGGCAGAGGCTGTCGCCTCGTCCGAGCGCGCGCAGTTGAACCGATGCCTGCAAGAGCTGGAGGCACAGAAATCAGAGGCTGTGCGTCGCGCTTATCTGGACGGTGACAGCTACCAGGACCTAGCGGTACGATACGATGTGCCGCTCAATACAATGCGTACATGGCTGCGACGCAGCCTTTTGAAACTGAGGGAATGCCTAAGCCGATGAGCCCGGAAGAAGACCATAGCGACGATACCGCCCTTGCGGGCGAGTATGTGCTGCATCTTCTTGATGATGCCGAGCGCGCAGCGTTCGAGCAGCGTATGGCTGTTGAGCCGGCCCTGCGCGATCTGGTGCGCGATTGGGACGAACAGTTTTCCCTCATGACGCAGGATATTGCACCTGTTACGCCACCAGCCGCTGTGAAAGCCCGGCTGCAAAACTCGCTCTTTTCGGACAACACAGCGCCACGCAGCCGCTGGTGGGGCTGGCTGATGGGCGGTGTCGCTGCTGCTGGCATTGGTATCGGGGCCATTCTGTTGGTGCCTAACCTTATCCCGGATGCCGGTCCCGACCCGACATACACGGCAAGTATTGCTGCTGAAGACGGCTCGCTTATTGTTGCTGCGCGCTTCATTGCCGAAACGAACACACTTCAGGTGTCGCGCCAAACCGGGAACGCCCTACCGGGGCGCGTACTGGAATTGTGGCTGATTGCAGACGGCGCGGATGCGCCGGTGTCACTGGGCGTTCTGCCTGACGATCTCGAGGCACGCATCAAAGTGCCAAGCGCCCTGGCGACGCAAATGGCCAAGGCGGTGCTGGCCATCAGTGACGAGCCAGTCGGAGGCTCGCCCACGGGTGCACCGACGGGTGCGGTACTTGCGGTTGGATCTGTGGCTGACGCCTAGGCATCTGCCCTAAAACAGGGTTTCGAAAAAACTCAAAAAACTTTGAAACTTTATCTCGGAACGCCCCGTGTCTCCTTCATCGCCGGCCCACAAAGGGCCAACGCAACGAAGGAGACTACCCATGACTATCAAGACATTCATTGCCGCTTCCACTGCTGCTCTGGCGCTTGGCACCGCTGCATTTGCTGACAACCCAACCGTTGGCGGCGCGCCGATGCTGGAAAATCGCAATATCATTGAAAATGCCGTGAACTCCCCCATCCACACGACGCTTGTCGCGGCTGTGAAGGCCGCTGATCTGGTGGACACGTTGCAAGGCGAAGGCCCCTTCACAGTATTCGCCCCGGTTAACGATGCATTCGCGGCGCTGCCCGCCGGCACGGTCGAAACACTGCTGAAGCCCGAAAACAAGGGAATGCTGCAAAAGGTCCTGACGGCGCATGTTGTGGCCGGTGACTGGTCGGCCGCCGATATCGTTTCCGCAGCGCGCGCCAGCAGCGATGGGTTCTACCACTTCAACGCCGTGTCCGGTGATGCGCTTTCGGCACAGGTGAAGGGCAGCAATGTCTACCTCATCGATGAAAACGGCAATGCCAGCAAGGTCATCGTTGCTGATGTCGATCAATCCAATGGCGTGATCCACGTCGTCAATAGCGTGCTTGTTCCCAAGTAATTCCGCGCGTTCGCTCCCCCCTCCGCTTCGGCGGAGGGGCACGTCCAATTGAAAGGAGACTTCCAAATGAACCGCCGTACGCTTCTGACCGGGATCATTGCCTTTGCCGGAACCCGTCTTCACGCCCAGGAAGGACCCTTTGAGATCACCCGAACGCAGGTCGAGTGGCGCGCCATGCTGACAAATGCGGAATACGCCGTCATGCGGGAGGAAGAGACCGAGCCCCCTTATTCCAGCCCGCTGCTTACCCTGACGCGCGCGGGAACATACCATTGCAAGGGCTGCGATCTGCCAGTCTATTCCTCGCAGCACAAATACGACAGTGAAACCGGCTGGCCCAGCTTCTGGAAAAGCTTGCCCGGGGCTGTGCGTACCAAGCCGGACAACAGCCTGTTTGCCACCCGCACCGAGGTCCATTGCAGGCGCTGCGGATCACATCTGGGACATATCTTCGACGACGGGCCGGCCCCCACCGGCAAACGCCACTGTCTCAATGGTGTCAGCCTGACATTCAAAACCTGAAACAAACATGCGCCGTGCGACCAGCGCTGCGCGATCCCGAACGGGATTCATGAAAGGAAACCTCATGCTACGCTCTACATCCCTCACCGCTGCCATCGCCCTGCTCGCCGTCCCCGCCTTTGCGGATAGCCATGCAGGCACCATGGGCTATATGCTGTCCGCCGATGGCACAGGCCTGACGATCATCGATAGCATCTCGACCCCCGAAGAGGCACGCATGGTGGAGCTGTCCACGCCGGTCCGGTCCATCGCGTGGCGTCCTGTCACCGGCGACCTCATCGGCTATGCAGATGGTATGATAGTGACCATCGACACAGTAACCGGCAAAACCATGGATCAGGGCGCAACCTTCATGAACGACGCCATGATCGCGGACGATGCGGTGGTTGCGTTTGATTTCAACAACAAGATCGACGCCGTGCGCGCCGTCTCATCGATGAGCGATAACCTCGTCTACTTCCCGACCGACTTTGGCGGTGACAAGGCCAATTCCGTTCGGCGCTTTACCGATCTGTTCTACGCCGCAGGCGACATGTTCGAAAGCGAGAAGCCGTTGATCTTTGCCAATGCCTACACCAACGCGATCAACAGTGCGAAGGCCAGCGGCACGTTCCAATACGCCCTGGATGCGCGCACCAATGCGCTGGTGAGCTTGGCGAACAACGCAGGGACGCTTGAGACGATCGGTCTTGTGACCATCAACGGCGAACCGGCCGATATCCTACCCGTCGGCGGGTTCGACATCGTCTCACCCGAGGAAGGCAGCGATGCCGCCTATGCCGTGCTTCAGATTGATGGACAGGACAGCGCAGGACTGTATGCCATCGACTTGATGACGGGCGCCGCAACACTTCTGTCGGATTTGGGGACCGCAGAGGTTTCCAGCTTTGCAGCGTCATCCGGAATGTGACCTGCCAATCGTTCGTAACGAGTAACAGGCGGCGCTCTTTTGAGTGCCGCCTTTTTCTATTCATCCACGCAGTCCAGCGCTTCACGCTTCGGGGCGCGATAACAAGGCGCACTCTGCAAAGAACTTAACAGGCGGTTATGCTGCTTTCGAAGATCAGTGGTTTACTTTAGCACTGCGGCATACTTTCAGGACTGGTCCTACAGCCCCTCAGTTTGCTCTTCACAAGGGCCAAGCATTTAGTGAAATTCATAATCCTTGCGCATTCCGCGCAGCACAAAGTATTGCCTTGCCGTTTCCTCCATCTGGCAAAACGCGGAAGCAGCGGAGGCACGAGACCCAAAAGGCTTGGCAAGCGCCACGGCATTTGCGCAGCGCGCATCACGGTAAACAATCCAAGACCGTTGCATGCCACGCAACGTATTAACCAACACCCCCGTCTCCCACCCACTATCCGAACTTTCGAGATCATGAGCAAGGGACATCAAATCCCGGTAGGCTTCGTTCAGAAAGTCATCCCAAACTGCAGCTTCCGCTTCGTAGCAAGCGCCGAGAACCATGTTTGGCCCACCGCCATTTCTGAAAATGCAATCATAGGCTTCGCGCCCCACACAAAGCATCGGGTCGTCCACAATGGGAAAACAGCGGTCAATCAAGTGTGGATCAATTTTGAAATCCTGTGCGAAGACAGGTGTCGCGCAAATTGCATATAATATTGCAATAATTAGTCGCATGTTCTCGTATACTCCAAATTCGGTCGTATAGCCCCTTGTGAATGCATAGATTCTGATATTTGTAATTCACTGGTTTTTAATCGCCCTTTTGAAAAGTAGATGTTTAGACGTTCTGGCAGCGTGCTTGCCAAGATCGGGTGATCATGCTCTATGCTTCTACATGACATCTATTGCGCTCCTACCTCCAATCATAATGCTAATTGTTGCGGCCATTTGCCTATTGGGGGCTCTCTTTCCGTCTTCGCTGACGCGCCTGCTATTGGTTGCAACCGGATGCATGCTGCTAGTATTCACGGCCTGGTATGTTGCCGTCTTTATCCTAGGCATTTAGAGACAACCCAAAAGGGACCATGCAGATTGAATAGAAGACGGGCAAATCCCGCATCTCTTCCGTTCCAGCTTGATTTGATGCTGCCTGTGCAGCGAAGGCCAGCTTTTTCCAGTGCCTATGCGGCAACGATCGTCCGTCATGTCGCCAGATCCCACGACTTTGCAAATGGTGTTTTATGCGCAGGTCGTCCAAAACAAGCGCCGAGCACGGCCATTCGCCGCGGTCCAAACTGGCCGAGTTCCGGCAGTCAACCGGCCCAGCTTCATTCGGCACTTCGCCGCGCCGCAAGAAATCTCCGGACCCGAATTTCCGAGCCCCGGCTCAAGGCCCTTCAGTCCCGGATCACTGCCATGCGCCTTCAGGCTCCTTCAAGGCTTTCCAGTTCCGACATCAGCCAAACGCGAAAGGTCTCGATTAAAGAACCCGGGGTATTCCGCCCTGCCCCGCAGATGAATTTATAGGAGATTTCCGGTTCAACCGATTTTTCAGACACGACACAGACGCGCCCCCGCTCGACGTCCTCGGAAATCAAGGCCCGGTCGGCCAACCCAACGCCCTGACCAGATCGCACCGCCGCAAGAATGGTATGCTGATCGTCAAAGATCAGGTTGGAATTAGCAGACGCCGCGCCAAGGTCCGTGCCGTCCAGCCATGCCTGCCACTCAGCTAAATCCCTGTAATGCAGACGGGGCATCTTCGGGTCTTCCAGCAACTCCACCGGATTGCGCACGGTTTGCAGCAACTCAGGACTACACACCGGGACCTGACGCTCGCGGAACACCTCTATCGCGGGACACCCCGCAGGCGGCTCAAGGCAATACTTGATCTGAATATCCCCGGCGCCGGGCGGCGGCGCGTCGGCCTCAAGATTGGTGAGATGCAGTTGAACACCGGGATTTTTCTCCAGAAAGCCCGCCACTCTTGGGGCAATAACCTTCATGGCAAAGAACGGACCGACACGTACCCGTAGCACCCGGTCCTTGCGATCGCGGCGGATCAGGGCAGTGCTCTCTGCGATCTCGTCAAAGCCGCGTTCACTGGCCTCCTGCAGCACCTTGCCTTCCTGTGTCAGGGAAACTCCTCTTGCACCGCGCAGAAACAGAGAAACGCCGAGGTTCTCTTCCAGTTGTCGCACCTGATGGCTGACCGCCCCCTGACTGACAGCCAGTTCGTCAGCGGCGCGGGTAAAACTGCCGTGGAACGCCACCGCCTCGAATGCCCGAAGAGCCTTAAGATTGGGAAGTTGACGCCGCTGCGGTCTAGAAAGCGCCTCGGTATTATTTTTTCTCATACCACAAATACTTCTTTTGCATTGTTTGCGAACGCCCTTTGATCCTAATTCTTAAGCAATGTGGACGTGGTGGTGCAATATCACCAAACGTTCCAAAAAACTAATACATTGCCCAAACTAGCGCCACCCGCTACGGGCTCAACAGGTGAGACACGAAAACATGACAGCCTTTGCCCCCTTCAAGCTGCCCTGCGCAGTTTTCCTGACTGCAAGTCTGGCCCTCCCAGCTGCTGCCGAGACCCTGCGGATTGGCACAGAAGGTGCCTACGCACCCTTCAATTTTGTGACTGAAGACGGCTCTCTCAAAGGGTTCGACGTGGATATCGGCAACGCTTTGTGCATGCAGATGCAGGTAGAGTGTGAATGGAGCACCCACGAATGGGGCGGCATCATACCCGCTCTCAACGCGAAAAAATTCGATGTGATGGTGGCCTCCATGGCCATCACCGAGAAGCGCCAGGAAAAGGTCCGTTTTTCCTCGCCCTATTATTTCAACGCCATGCGCTTTGCCGCGCTGAAAGAACTGGAACTGGACACTGCCACCCCTGCCAGCCTTGAAGGCATGGTCATTGGCACACAGTCCGGATCGGTTGCTGTGACTGTTCTGCAGGAGTATTTCCCGGAGAATGAAATCAAGCTTTATCCGAAGCTGGGCGAAGCCTTACTTGATATGGAAAGCGGTCGGCTAGATCTGGTTTTGGAAAGTAAATTCAGCATCGGGGACTGGATGGCGGACGGTACCGATTGCTGCGCTTTCGTGGGCGAAGACTTCCTGATGGACGGTACCATCGGGGCGGGTATTGCCATGCGATTGGAGGATGAAAAGCTGCAAACACGCATTGACGACGCTCTGGCCGCGATCATCGCCAACGGCACCTATGACGACATCCGCGCCAAATACTTTGGATTCGACATCCGCTCGCAACCCCGCATGGTCAGCGATCTATTCGAAGGCTGAACAGAAAGGCCTCAGTCGCCATAGCACAGAAACCGGCGACAGGGCCTGAAACTTCCCCCACCTGGATGACTCCATGGAATTACTTTCCCTTCTGACCCCCGGTCCCACCGGTTGGGGGGACGAACTTCTTATCGGTCTCAGCATGACTCTTGGGCTGGCTCTGGCCACCTTTCCGGTCTCGATCATGTTGTCGTTCCTGATTCACTGGGCGCGCAGCTCCCGGAGGCGACCGCTGCGGTATCTGGCGCAGATGCATGTTTCGATCTTCAAAAGCCTGCCCGAGATTCTGACATTGCTGATCATCTACTACCAATCGCAGGTCGTAATCAGCTGGGTAGCGGATTATGCCGGGCTCGACAGCACGCTGTCGATCAGCCCCTTTCTGGCCGGTCTGATCGCACTAAGCCTGGTCATCAGCGCCTATGGCAGCGAAGTGGTGCGCGGCGCCCTTCAGGCCATTGGCAAAGGTCAGGTCGAGGCGGCTCAGGCGCTTGGGCTGTCACGGTTCCACTGTTTTTGGAAGGTTGTCCTGCCTCAGTTCTGGCGCCATGCCCTGCCTGGGCTTGGCAATCTCTGGGTGATCCTACTGAAGGACACCTCGCTGGTATCCGTGATCGCGCTCAGCGACCTGACCCATGTGGCCGCCCTGGCCATCAACACCACCCGGGAGCCGTTCTTCTTCTACCTTGTGATTGCGGCCATCTACATTAGCCTGGTGATCTTTTCGTCCTGGATCCAGAAACGGCTTGAGAGGCGTGCCGCGCGCGGCTTTGTCGCCGGAGGGCGCGCCCATGCTTGACCTTTGGTTCGATTACAAAGACTTGTGGCTTTCGGGGCTCAAGGTCACTGCCAGCCTGACCCTCCTTGCCATCCTGCTGGGATTTGTGCTGGCCCTTCCCATCGGCGTCGCCCGGGCGCGCAACCGGGGCCTCAGCGGCGTTCTGGCCTACGGCTATGTGATTTTTTTCCGGGGCATGCCGCTGCTGGTGCTGCTGTTCCTGGTCTACTATGGCGCCGGCGAGTTCAGCCGGGACCTGCGGTCGCTTGGCCTTTGGTGGTTCTTCCGGGACGCCTACTACTGCGGCCTGCTGGCGCTCGTGCTGAACACCGCCGCCTATCAGGCAGAAATCATTCGCGGCAGTCTCAACGGTATTCCCAGTTCCATCAGGGAAGCCAATGCGGCGCTTAACCTGACGCGCTGGACGGCCTTCCGCCGCGTTCTGTTTCCGATTGCCATCGCCCGCGCTCTTCCCGGGCTTGGCAATGAATTCATCCTGCTGCTCAAAGCCACCTCTCTGCTGGCCATCATCACTATCTTTGATCTGATGGGACAAGCCCGTTTCATCTTCTCCGAAACCTTTGATCTGCGTGCCTATTACGTTGCCGCCCTGCATTACCTCGTACTGGTGCTGGTGCTGGAATGGCTCTTGCGCCGGATCGAAAGGCGCAACGCCTGGGCAGCCTGAGCCCCCAGAGAAAGGACACGCTTTATGGCTGACACCCGCGCTATATCCATTCAAGCCCTGAACAAGTACTACGGCAGCTTCCACGCGTTGAAGAACGTGACACTGACCGTGGAAAAGGGCGAACGGATCGTCATTTGCGGCCCATCCGGATCCGGGAAATCCACCCTGATCCGGTGCATCAACGGGCTAGAGGATCATCAGTCCGGTAGTCTCACGGTTGACGGCGTCACCCTTTCGGACGAAGCCGCAGTGCTGCGTCAGGTTCGGGCCCGGGCGGGCATGGTCTTCCAGCATTTCAATCTGTACCCGCACCTCTCAGTGCTCGACAACTGCACGCTTTCGCCGACCTGCACGCTGCGCCTCGACAAGGCGACAGCAAGACGGCAGGCGATGGAACTCCTGTCACGGGTGGGCATGGTGGATCACGCAGGGAAATTCCCGTCACAGTTGTCCGGTGGTCAGCAACAGCGCGCCGCGATTGCGCGCAGCCTGTGCATGATGCCCGACATCATGCTGTTCGACGAACCAACCTCGGCGCTGGATCCGGAATCGATTGGCGAGGTTCTGGACGTCATGACCGATCTTGCCCGCGACGGGATGACAATGGTCTGCGTCACGCACGAGATGGGATTTGCCCGCAAGGCGGCGGATCGCATCGTTTTCATGGATGCCGGGCAGATACTGGAGATCAACACCCCCGAGGCCTTTTTCGCAACCCCGGAAACCGACCGGGCGCGCACATTCATCAACCAGGTGATCGGCCACTAAGAACCGGTCACTGCATTCTGAGCCGGGCCACCGCCCGGCACATTTCCCCTTTTGGCACAAAGGATAAAAGACATGAGCTTCCGTGTCGCCATTATAGAATTCATAAACGAAAGCAACACCTTCACGGTCATGCGCACGGATATGAACGATTTCCATGCCAGCCATTATTTCAAGGGCGATGAAATCCTTGCAAAGTTCAAGGGCACCGGGTCCGAGGTCGGCGGTTGCATCGACGCCGCCGAAGACCACGGCTGGACACCTGTCTTCATCACTGCGGCCCATGCCGAACCAGGTGGCATCGTGACCGAGGAGACCCGCAGGGAAATCACCACGGAGTGCCTGCGCCGTCTGAAGGAACATGGCCCCTTTGACGGCGTATTCGCGGCGTTGCACGGCGCCATGGTCACGGAAACCGATCAGGATGGCGATAGCCAGTTTCTGCGCGAGATCCGATCGGTTGTCGGACCGCAGGTGCCCTTGGCCATCACCCTGGACCTGCATGCCAATATCTTTGATGAGATGGCAGACCTGGCACAGATTGCCGTCTCCTTCCGCACCTATCCGCATGTGGATATGCATAAAGTGGGCCACGAGGCAGCAGGCCTGCTTCACAGGGCCATGACCGGGGATATAACACCCAAACTGACCATTGAACGCCCTGCGATGCTGCTGGGCTGCGACGACGGGCGTACCACCGAAGGCGGACCAATGTGCCGCCTGTTGGAAAACGCCGCTGAAGAAATGAAGGCCCCGGGAGTCCTGAATGTTGCGATCAATGCCGGGTTCACGGATGCAGACGTCTGGGCCGCTGGGCCAAGCGTTCTGGTCACCCATGACACCGCCAGGGTCGACGCCGCAACCGCTGCCGGGATTGGCTCCCGTATCTGTGACCAGATCTGGGCTTTTCGCGACGAATGGAACCTGCCGGTTTCCCTGCCTGAGTGCATCACCCAGGTTCAAGAGCAGTTACAGCAAAAGCCGACGCCGCAAGGCCCGATTGTCGTAGCTGATTATTCTGACAATCCGGGTTCCGGTGCCTATAGTGACTGCACGGCGATGATCGCCGCCCTGCTGGACGCCGGGATCACCAACGCGGCCGCTGGCGCGCTGTGGGATCCTGCGGCGGCCACGGAACTGGCGGAGGCCGGGATTGGAGCACAGGTCACGCTCAGTATCGGGGGGAAATGCGACCCTTCGGTCGGCGGCGGTCCGCTTGAACTCACCGGAGAGGTGCGCGCCATCAGCGACGGTGCCTTCACGTTCGAAGGGCCGATGTTCACCGGGTTGCCCGGCTCGACCGGGATAAGCGTGTGTTTCCGGGTCGAGGGGATCGACATCATGATCGTCACGGACCGCATGCAGATGCTGGATCAGAATATCTTTCGCCTGATCGGCATCGAACCGGCAAGCAAATCGGTCCTCGCCGTGAAGTCGATGCAGCATTTCAAGGGCGCCTTCGCTCCCATCGCCTCAGCGATCATCACCGCCGACGCAGGCGGGCTTTGCACCCCGGATGTCAGCAAGCGCAGATACACCCGCCTGCGCCGCCCGGTTTTTCCTCTGGAGACGCTTCATGCCTGAAATTCATGACATCGCAATTATTGGCGGCGGCATTGCCGGAGCTTCACTTGCCTATTTTTGAACGATCGGCGTTTCGAAGGTGGTGTTCAGTTCTTCGACAGCGCGCAAGAGTGCGGTCTCGATCCAAACCAGCAGGCCGTTTGGTTGATAACATGCTTTCGTCGCGATCATTTATCGCCAGACAGTGGCCAGCTGTTCGAATAGGGCTGCGATGGTAGGCGCGGATTTGCGGGCCTCTAGTGAAAGCATCACCAGACAGGCCGGTATGCTTTGGGTCTCGCACAGGCTCAGGCTGTAGGAGTGCTGCTGATCGAGCGCGATGTTTTCGCGGCACAGGCACAGGCCAACCCCGGCGCGGACCATCTCCAGCATCGACGCCTCATGATCGACCAGCGCGACAGTGTTCTGCGTACAGCCGTGGTCCTGAAAGATCCTGCTCAATAGACGATTATGAACAGAAACCGCGCTGGTCCCGATCCACGGCAGCTGCGCCAGGTCGCACCAGTCGGCGCGGGCGACCCGGGCCTCCCAGCCGACGGGGGCGATGATGCGGTAGTTGAAGGTGGCGAGCAGCTGCACCTGCAAGGGGACCCCTGCCGCGAGATCGTCGACCGCGCCGGGATCTGTCAGGTAGAACCCCGCGTCGATCTGGCCGCGGCGCAGCTTTTCGAGGATATCGCCACTAATACCATGCACCAGTTCCGTGGCAATGCCGGGGTAAGTTTCGCCCAAGTGGCTCAACAGGCGACCCAAGCGGATGAACTCAGGGTCCACGATCGTTCCGATCCGCAGCGTGCCCAAGACCTGACCGACTTGGCTGCTTGCACTTTGCTGGAACTCTGCCATGGCACTCAAGACGGCCTCAGCCTTTGGCAGCAGCGCCTTGCCGTCCGGCGTCAAGTTCAGCCCGTGCGGCGCACGCTTGAAAAAGGTCACCCCAGTTTCTTCGCTCAGACGCCTGATCTGGTGACTAAGCGCCGGCTGCGTCAGGTTCAGCACCTCCGCCGCGCGGGACACGCTGCCCTCACGGGCGACCGTGATAAAGGCGAGGATACTGTTGAGATTGGAGAATCTTTCCATATTACCAATTTTAATATCAGTCAGTGATATATGTCATTAGGATTGTTCCGCGCGCCTCTCTACACCGGGATGTGTTGATGGGCAGGGAGGAGCCTTCGACCCGAAAGCCCCCAGATAGGATGGGGCCGCGGGGAGACCTCGGTTGCCCGGCAGATCGAGGGGGAAGACATGGCCGACGCCGCAACAGAGTTCGATTTCATCGTCATTGGTGGCGGGTCTGCTGGCTGCCTTCTGGCCAACAGGCTCAGCGCCGATCCGGGCAACCGTGTCCTGTTGCTGGAAGCCGGCAAGAGGGATACCTATCCGTGGATCCACGTGCCGGTGGGCTACCTATATTGTATCGGCAATCCGCGCACCGATTGGATGTACAACACCGAGGCCGACAAGGGGCTGAACGGGCGCAGCCTGCGCTACCCGCGCGGCAAGACGCTGGGCGGCTGTTCGTCTATCAACGGCATGATCTACATGCGCGGTCAGGCCCGCGACTACGAAAACTGGGCCGCGCTAACCGGCGAAGACGACTGGTCCTGGGACGGCGCGCTGCGCGATTTCAAGGCACATGAAGACCATTACAAGCTGGATGACGGGGCCGACCCCAAGGTGGGGAACAACGAGCGTTTCTCCGATATGCATGGCCATGGCGGCGAATGGCGAGTGGAAAAGCAGCGCCTGCGCTGGGACGTGCTGGACAGCTTTGCCGATGCAGCCGAAGAGGCCGGGATCGACAAGACCGATGATTTCAACAGCGGCGACAATGCGGGAGTCGGCTATTTCGACGTAAACCAGCGGTCGGGCTGGCGTTGGAACACCTCCAAGGCCTTCCTGAAGCCCGCCAGAGCGCGGCGCAACCTGACGACCTGGACCGAGGCGCAGGTCGAAAAACTGACCTTCGAGAAGGACGCCAGCGGTGCACTGCGCTGTTCCGGCGCGCTGGTTAATCACAAGAGCCGAACCGTCACCGTGACGGCCCGACGCGAGACGGTGCTGTCGGCCGGGGCGATCAACTCGCCGCAGATCCTGCAATTGTCGGGGATCGGCCCGTCGGCTCTACTGCGTGAGCATGGCATCAAAGTGCTGAAAGACACCCCCGTGGGCGAAAACCTGCAAGATCACCTGCAAATTCGTACGGTCTTCAAGGTGAGCGGCACCCGCACGCTCAACGCGCTGACCAGCACCCTTTTCGGCAAGGCGATGATCGGCGCGGAATATGCGCTGAAACGATCCGGCCCGATGAGCATGGCGCCCAGCCAGTTGGGGGCCTTTACCCGCTCTGACCCGAACCAGCCCCATGCCAATCTTGAATACCACGTGCAGCCGCTCAGCCTTGATGCATTTGGAGAGCCGCTGCACGACTTCCCGGCCATCACGGTCAGCGTCTGCAACCTGAACCCCACCAGCCGGGGCCATGTGCGCATCCGGTCCGCCAACTTCCGCGACACACCGATGATTTCGCCCAACTACCTGACGACCGAGGAGGACCGGAAGGTCGCCGCCGACAGCCTGCGGCAGGTCCGCCGGATCATGTCGCAGCCCGCGATGGCAAGCTACCAGCCTGAGGAATTCAAACCGGGCGTCCAGTACCAGAGCGACGAGGAGCTCGCCAAGCTGGCCGGAGACATCGCCAACACGATCTTTCACCCTGTAGGGACCGTGAAGATGGGGCGCGAGGGTGATGACAGTGCCGTTCTGGACCCTCACCTGCGGCTGAAGGGCGTGGCCGGGCTGCGCGTCATTGATGCCAGCATCATGCCCGAGATCACCAGTGGCAACACCAATTCCCCGACGCTCATGATAGCAGAAAAGGCGGCCCGCTGGATCCTGTCCGACCGATGACACGCCTGTCCGAAATATCATGCACAATTCATTCTCAAAACTGCCTCTACCAAGGTCAAAGCAGTTGATTTCGGGCAATAATATATAGCCGAGCCTGCCGTGACGATGTTGTTGGGGGATCTGGGCGCAACGGTCGTGCATATTGCCCCGCCAGACGGCCCGGTGTTGGACAGCCCGGCCAATGCGATCCTGATGCGCAACAAGCTCATCGTGAATCTTGACCTCAAGTCCGACGACGGGCTGGCCAAGGCACGCGCGCTCTGCGCCGAAGCCGACATTATCGTCGAGAACCTCCGCCCCGGCAAACTCGACGCGCTAGGGATCGACTTTGCCGCCATGCGCAAAGAGTCCCCCTCACGATCCTCGGCTTTGCGTCGGACGATCTGGAACGACGCGAGCAGCGCGCCTTTGAAAGCGCCGTCGCGGCCAGTTCCGGCGTGTTCACCGACATGGGGCTACACGAGTAATCCAAGGAGGGAATTCAGATGGCCTTACAGACACTGAACTCTAGCGTGATCCATCTATGTTCCGCAAACACGCCATGCCGGGGCTGAGCGGCTCTTCATTTGGTTTAGCAACAATAAACTTACAGCCTCACTTAACGGCCCCTCTTTCACAGCTACCCCTTCGCTTTCTTTCCCTAGGGATCAACCAGAAAGGCTTTTGGATGGAACTGGCCACGATCCGCATGGGCTAACATCTTTCGGGGTCAGGTTGGCGTTCAAATAGGCTGAGGAGTTTACTTTGACTTATGAAAGAGAGAAGGCGCTGCAGGTCATAACGCTCAGGTAAGTGCTCTTACTGGCATTAATCTGTTTGGCCGCTGGTTGAAACTACCTGTAGAATGTAAAAAAGTGCCCCTCAACTTGGGGCACTTCCCAGTTTTTGTGGGTCACCTAGGGCACCTTTTGGTACCCGGTTCAGATGCCACAAAAGGCGATCTCAAACCCAGTTGGTTTCCATGACGAACCCCAGTCTGGCAATGATCACATCTCTGTCTCTTCGAAAGAAGTCCCCCCATAAGCCAATGAAATAAAATACATATATCCTAAATTCTCTTGCTCTCTCCGACCTTACAAGACACGACGATGAAGGGGGCATGTATTTAACCTCCGCTTTGGAAACTGGAGGGTTGAATGTTCCTAGAAGACGTTTTCTTGGAAAAGACAAAAAGTGACCTGAGCGAATAGCCGTTGGCCGGTCGTTTTCTTTGCTTGACCGCTCCTTCGACTGGGACCCGTACGTCGCGAAGCCCTAACGTGCTCTCCAGCGATTGCGGGAACTGAAAAGCGGCTCATTGGCCCCGGCTGGCCTGCGTTGGCCACACATCTACGCCTTGAGACGGACCGGCTCGCCGATCTGTTAGTTGAGCTCGGGACACAGGGGAAACCGACGCTCTTCATTGATGGATTAGCGCGCTTAATCCGGCGCACCGTGCCCGTCCTCCCCCATGCCCCCCCCGGGGGGGGGGGGGCGGACATGCTTTTGATAACGATCAGGCCGGGGCCTAAGCGCCCAGCACTAACAGCAAAGCCGGGCACCAGCCCGGCCCCAAAACACAAGCTGCCCCGCCGGAGGCGCTAATCACGGCGGGCAGCCCCCCAGCAGCTTTCCAAAATTCACAGCACAACGCGGCATCCGCCGAAAAAGGGGGGTGATTGTAGCACCCCCCTCTGGAAATACAGCCCCCACAAGGAACCACACCAATGCATATCGTCCATCGCGGATTTGATACAATCGCCCTGTCCATCCAAGCCAATATCTCAGCAGACCTGTTTAAGATTTTGGACGCAGAGCGCGAGAAGGCCGAGGAAGTCAGAAAACCTATCCCCTTCACTTATGGAGGCGCAGAATTTGACGTCCTTCCCCATGGCGGCAACGGCTACCGTTTCATTCTCAAAGGCGGCCCTCTGGATGTTACATGGTTTTTAAAGAAGCCCAATGCCCGTGATCCATGGGGCATTCGCGTCTCGGTTGGATCAACACTTCTGGCAACACAAGGCTTGGGCTTTGCTCGTGCCTACATCGACAAAATGTTAGAACGGCTCGGAGTTTCTTTTGAAAACCATCAGGTAAGTATCGCGCGCGTGGATTTCTGCATTGATATCCTTGCACCAGATTTCGAACTGACACCTGAACATTTTGTCATTCACAGCCATGCCAATCGAGGCGACTATCTCGCTGCAGATGACGACACGCGCAGCAATGGGAAATCAGGTCGTTTCACGTCTGTCACGATTGGCAAAATGCCCGGACGACAAGTGATCATCTACGACAAGCGCCGTGAAGTGATAGACAAGCACAAACCAATCTGGTGGGATATCTGGAATGCTAATCTTGAACGGGACGCCCTACCATCGCTGGACCCCACGCAGGCCAGCACAAGCCGTGTATGGCGTATCGAGGTACGTGCAGGCAAAGACCTTCTCAAAGACCGCTGGCAGGTCCGCACATGGGCGCAGCTTGATGCCATGTTTGGCGACATCGTGGCCGAAGCTTTTGAAAAAATCCGCTACTGTGAACCCTCTGATGACGGCAACCGCGCTCGCTGGCCCAATCACGAGATTTGGGATTTGGCGGCGGTGTCATCTGATGATGACCTCATGGAAATGCGAAGCCACATTGACCCAACCCAAATCAAATACGTTCACCGCCAAGAATATATCCGCTTGATCCTCGCCCAAGTCGTCGGCAACGCGACCACTCTAGCCGCCCTAGAAGGCGTCGACGATATCGAACTGGTCGACTACATGGAGCAGATTGGCGACCGCTTGGCGAGCATGGTTGAAGGCGACCGTGAAAAGGCTTTTCGCAAGCTAGACGAAGCCAAAGAACGCTATCGGTTTATTGGATAAAATGAAACTAGATCATCGCCGCGCAAATGTTGTTACGCACAGACCCGAACCCTTACATAGCGGTGGGAACGGCCCTGAGCTGTCGATCGTCACCGGCGTCAGAAGCATTATCTGATCTACGGGTTAGCCTAGCGAACAATGCTGGCTGTCGACGCATAACCTTCATCCAATTTCTGTACGTTGATTAAGTGCGGGCGGTCGGGTATTCCTAAACGGTGAGCGACACTCATCCTGTGCTGAGAGAATGGCACATCAAATTGTATTTTGATCAGGAACTTTGATGCACCATCGATTTTCGTTTGTATTTTTGCTTGGTCTGGCGGCTTGCTCGACAACGGCAAACTTGTACCCAATCTCAGGACCACTGACAGAAGAAAACCCAATTCCAACATTGATTGCGACGGTTGACGGGATAACTGGAAATACCGGAAACTTTAACTTTACAATGCCAAATGGCTCTGCTTGTTCGGGCAAGTGGTCTTCTGTTGCACCCCAATTTGCGAGCGTCACAACTGGAACGCTCTTCGCAGAATATGGTTCAGTAGCTGGCTATTCCACGACTGTAGGAAACCTGCCGGGTGTGAATAGAGGGCAGGCATTCTCTACCTGCTCTGATAATACGCGGTTTGATATTGAGTTTTTCACTGGTAGCGGCACCGCCAATGGGTATGGGATCGCCAAGGATACAAGAGGTAATGTGTACAAGATGTTATTCTAGCTAAAAGGCGTTGCAGGAAAGTGTAACTTGGATCGAAGCGGGCCTTCGCCGCAGCTAGTAGTGATGGCGGCGTCTGACAGTCATTCTCAAAGGTGCTCTAACGCGGCCGATTTATTGCAATGGCAGCAAACTACGTAGAGCCGACGGTCTTGCCGGTCGCTCCGCCTATGCGCGCGCTTGGTGCCACCGACATCAACGGCCCATTCCGGACCTTCATCGTTGGTTCTTGATGCTGCGGCGCGGCCCGTCGAACCCGCCGTTCGCCGTAAATGCGAACCCCGGCAATAATCGGAGCTCGGCAACGCGGACAAAAGAGCCGATCGCTAGATCAACACAGTTGGTTGCTCCCAGCCTATATAGACACTGTTCGAGTTCCAACCTAAGGTTCTCCTTATTGAGATATACCTCAAAGGAGATAGTTTTTTTGCGAATAGCTCTTCTTACCACCCTGCTAATTGCGGGCTGTGCAACGGTTTCAGCGCCGATTGCCGCCAAACGTTTTGAAAGCCTGTCAACGTCTCATCTCTGGAGTCTGCACTACACAACTTCCGAGCCACTTGAGCTAAGTCTTATCGAGGTTGAACTCGCTACTCGAGGAGAGACGAACACCTATAGTGACTTTCTAGGCCGAACTACTGGATCAGCATATGGCCGCCAATTGTACGCCCGAGAAGTTGACGAAGCAGGTGATAGGGATTGTTCGGACTTCGCAAGTGCGGCTGCTGCGCAGAAATTCTTCTTGACGTCAGGCGGCCCTGTCGGAGACAGGAATGGCCTCGATCGTGATGGTGATGGACTGGCTTGTGAGTGGGGCGCGCAGCTCAAACGCGTCGCTTCAAAAGGGAGTAAAACAACGCGATCAATTCGCAGATCAAGCCGATGCTATGTCGGGCCACGAGGCGGAACCTATACGATCACCGCCAGCGGTCGGAAAAACTATGGTGGCTGCTAGATAGGAGCCGCGTCACAACGACGATGGGCCGTTAGCTGACGTAGAGCCCGAGGCCGCGTCCTATATTTCGGTCGATGCGTCTCAGCCCAGTCACGACATTCACGCGAGGTGCAGCACAGGCACGCTGCAGTCGCGAAGGTTTTCCGGAGAGCGGACCTTCGAACCGCTCAGATGACCAAGGTGACGCTGCACCTGCCAGACATGGTCATTAAACGAGGGCAAGTTCATCTTGTTACCCAAAAAATGTTCATGGATATTCTCAACGATTCTATGAACAAATGTCGGTATGAAGAATTATGTCTCAAGCACTTTCACAAACTCAAATAATTCGTTCACTTGGACAGGCTCTTGAGTGGTTTGAAAAAGAAATCGGATGGGGCGTCCCTCCAGGTGAGTTAGGCCACTTGACAGGTAGGATTGGAGAACTTTACGCGGCAATGGTGACGCGAGGGCAAATGGCTCTGGCCACAAACCAACGTGGCTACGATGTTGTGTCGATGGAGGGGGAGTACATTTCGGTCAAAACGGTCACCAGCTCGAATCATGTAAAGTTTCGTGCCAGCACTTTCGATATCGTGCAGCGCGTGATTATCCTCCGACTGGTGGTTGAAGATGATGCAGTTTCTATTGAAGAAATACTCGACTGTCCCGCAGATGAAATCCGCAAGAGGGGTGCAAGCGGAGATGGCAACTATATTGTGCCTATCAGCGGTTGGCGGGCGGAAGGAGGTGCCGAGCAGGCGTCTAACACAGGGCGCCAACGTCTATCTGTCTCAGAGCTTAAAAGACTTAAAGAGACCGGGAGTGCAAATTTTAAATCACACCGGATTGTTCAGTATGAGAACGGTTCAATTTTGGTGGAGACAGATGGCATGGTTCAGGAAGTCACAAAGCCTGTTCTTCGGGACATTGCCAAGCAAGTTGGTGTCGATATTCTCAATGGATCTGGGAACATGAAGAACACTCGATCACTTGGCGCGGACATAATCAATAGCCTGTCATAGCCTCACGGTAACGGTCCGCGAGGAAGCGCTGGCGGCCTATTGGTCCTGCAACGCTTATTTAGGTCCCATGTGCGGCTGACAGCAATCAGCCCAAAGCAGACATGACGTTCCGACACCACGGGCGGAAACCGTGCTTTCGCTGCGAACGAGATTTTTTGTTCCTGCCCTCTTAAAGCGGCCATTCACTTCAAGTCCTGATCCAAATAGCGTTGTTTGACAAGAGTGTGTTCTTGGCTCATCGCAACCTCTGAGGAGTGGAAGGTGAGAAAGGCGACTGGAACACGCAAAAGTCCTGGCTAGAGACGCGTAGAGGTTGTAACCCCTTAGCCTCTAAGTCTAGTGTTCTTTATTGCAAGTTATATTGGAATTTCTATGAGCAAAATCGGCATGTACGTATATCAGCTTTGCCTTAGCCACGCGCACAATCACCAGCCAGTCCAGTTGGCCACCGAAGGTTTAGGGTCAGAACTCAACGAATTTTTACCGCTTTTTGTGCGCGGAAAACGAACGTCGATGCAAAACAATAACATTGAGCGTAGCTGGCGGCTCGTTCCAGAGGACGACGACGGGAGAAGTCGTCATGGGATAGTCCGCTACGGAACCTATGGATTTAGCTCAGACATTATCGATCCCGAGGGTGAAGAAGGGAGAGAGATTCTCTTTAACCGAAGTGCGAACCATGTTGAAGAAATTCCACTCTATTACAAGTTTTGGGTTCCTGAGAACGGCAACTTCGGCTTCGCTGCATTCCAATCGTTCAGAGACCGTTCTTGCGTTGGCCAAGTTCTTGGCGAACTAGCACGAGAGTTCAATCAGAGGTATGACAATGTCAAACTTACGCCTCGAAAAGTAATGCCTGCAAATGACGCTGTTTACCGAAACTCTCCTGTTAAGAAATTGATATTGTCAAAGAAACGTGTCCCTAAGGATCGTGCTGAAATCCTTCGAAACCTGCCGCCGGAAGAATTGAATGTCGAACTGTCTTTTTCGGTTCTCAGAAATGGCCGTTTCGGCGTATTCTCAGATGTTGCACCGCAAATAAGAGGGGCGCGAGGCGGAGCGGCTTTTGTTTTTGACGGGATAGAGTTTGATGAGGCCAGTGCAATGGTGGCAATCGGGGGCACCTATATGAAGGTGGGTATAGTAGGTCCGTCTAACAATGCGGGCGTTATTGACATAAGCGACGATGTAATTTTGGGCGCAAATCAGCACCCGACTCTTGCATCGGTTGCGGAAGTGACTACCCGTGTTATTGGTGACTTCCGCGAGCAATACGGAATGCGGTGATGAAAATTGGATTGACTTCGGTCTTAAAGGCTCACTTCGAAACACTCCGAAATCTTGGCGATGCAAAGGTGAGCTGTCTGGATATTCTTGTTTTCTATGGCTTTCCAATTGCTTTGGGTATTGCTAGCTGGTTCGCCTGTTTGAAACTTTCCTCAGAGGTGTATTCAGCCTCTATCTCGGTATTCGCGATTTTTTCGGCTTTGCTTTTTAGCGTTCAAGTCGCCATGTACGGAGTATTTCGGTCTGATCGTAAAGTAACTGGCGACGCTATTTTGGATCGCGATCAACGCGAAAAGGCTGAAGATACTCGCAAACTCTTAAGGGAAATCAACGCTAACGTTTCCTACTTGATTTTTGTTTCGTGTGTTGCCGTCACGGTATTTCTTGTTTTTTTTGCGGCACCTATCCCGGAAGTAGTGGAGGCGGGTATCCTAATTGCGCTCTATGTGCATTTTCTCCTGACTGTCGCGATGGTCTTGAAACGCGCTCATGAAGTATTCGACGCAGAATATGCGAAACCACTGATTTTCAAAAAGGATGATCCTTAGACACAGGCTTCGGAAATGCCCACAATAAATTGGTTGGCCTCGGGGTCAGCGCCCGCAGCAAGGGCCGCGTCACGCAATGTCTGGCCTTCAGCGACAGCGAATAACATGACAGACTGGAAAGCCCCGCATGGGGACGCGAATGGAAGCTCTAGGCCGCTCGCAATATTGAACGTTTCAAGCACCTTGTGAAATTACTACATGTCTGCCGGATAGGTGACTATGAGGAGATACGCCTTTGAATTGGGAGCGAGTGAACTCGTGGACATCGACTCTGTATACTGTCCTCTATGCATTAGATGTGGCGAAGAATAATGGATTTTCCAATAGGGAAAATTTAGGTGAAACCATCATCTCGTGCGGAAATTGGTTCGAACCAAAATGCTCGTTCTCTTCTCCTCTCTTGGATGAGGATTTTGGGCGCGCAAAAGTAACATTTCGACGTGACCCGGCTAAAAATTTTGAGCCAATCGCTCAAAATGTAGTCAAGATGTTGCTTCAAGACCTAGTTGTAATTTTCGATGAGATGATGTCGGAAGCGCTGCTGGAGCTGTCGACAAAGGCTGGTGAATACCCGCAATCCAAAGTCGAGAAACTTTACACTTACGTGGATGATAGGTTCGAGTGGTCGCGTGACGCCTGCTTGGAAATGATTGCTGTTCGGAATGTGCTTTGCCATGCTGGGGGGCAATGGAACGAGCGGTCAATCAATATCGTGAAAGATTTTGTATCTCCTCCACCCGAATTTGGAGATCGGTTGATTATTGGGACACCCATGTTGTTCAGGTACCGCAAGGCTATGCGTACTTTCCTGAACGAAGTAAAGAAGTCGTTCGGTCAATAGTCTGTGGAGGCTTAACCCAGTCTCGCCTCGATGAACGTCACAATCAGCAGGTGCCATATTTGGGGAGACTGGAAACTCAGTCAAAGTCTGCTTCGGGCAAGCTTCGCAGCAGAAAACTTGCAATAGGGACACGCCAGCTCAGGGCCGGTCGCCACACTTTGCAAATGTCACTATCTGATTTCAACGGCATTCTCTCCATTTCCGGTGATTGCAATGAAAATCCGCTGGAGCCATGTTGGGACTGGCTCCTTTGTTCGCTGAGCCGCCATCGCATAACATCCTACGGCTGCAGCTGCGGTAAAGGTCGGCTTATGGGGGCGGCGGTGATCACTTGGGGTCATGGGAAGGCTGGGTTTGCAAAGGTCGCTCTCTGCGCACAGCCGACCTTGGTGCGCAGCGCAGCATAGGGGCTTCGATCGCTACAGCTTGAATGGCCGCTTTTGCAATTCTGGCACATTACCTTCGCTGACGCAGCTAAGGTCCGGTTTCCGCCCATCTTATCGACCCATAGTGGTCAACTTGGGCCAATTGCAGGCCTACATGTTAGTCACTTGCACTGGCTCAGAGCGGCCTTAACTAGCTTCTCAAGCCTCACATTGCGGCTAGCACGCCTTCAGAAGCAGCCGCTTTCCGTTTGGCGCGGGCGGCAGCGCTGCGCTTTCCAAGCTCAGACATTGCCTGACGGATCATCAGTTTCCGCTCAGCCTCATCGGCACACTCATCCGAAATTGACTGCGGTTCGTCCTCATCACTGACTTCGCAAGCGGCTTCCTGTGTGGTCGTTTGGGACCCCTCCGGCACTGTACCTGTGGTTTCTGTTTTGACCACATCGGGTTTCGCGAGCGGTTTCTGAGCGGTGTCTGACGGTTCCTCGCAACCGTCTTCTTCACCGCGCAGAAGGTTGAAAAGTCCCCAGCCAACCGCTCCGATAGCAACAACGCCGAGGGCTGCCGGGTTTAACAGTAGAGGGATTGCGGCTCCTATGCCTGCCTTTTGAATAGTCATACTTTAGTGCTCCTTTGTAAATTTGACCGCTGATCAACCGTTGCAAGCCGTTGTTTGAACGGTTCGGAACGGTTCAGCTGATCAAACAAATGAGTCACGCAAAATTCTGCGTCAACATGGCGAGCTAGGCTCTGATGACGATTTGACCTGATGGCGTAGTGCAACGATGCAACAGTGAAACTATTGGTTCTGTTGCTTCCGGTATGCTTCCGGCAACGGCACGAAACTTCACGACCTGCGAAGGTTGGTTCTTAATGTGTTGATTTTAAACTAAAAACTGGTGCCCCCACACGGACTCGAACCGCGGACCTACTGATTACAAATCAGTTGCTCTACCAGCTGAGCTATAGGGGCACTCTTACTGCAAGACCGCGTTGAGACCGGATCAGATCGGCACTTCGCAGTTGCAGCGTCCTTCTACACCAACAGAAACTGTTTGCAAGACCCCCGAGAAAGAAAATGCGCGGAATTTCTGCGGCTCCTGCTTACCCCCATACCAGGGGCTGAGCCCGACTGCAAAGGGCATGTCGCGCGCGGAATGGTCCTAGGTGGCCCCACAGCCCCCCGATCCAGCCGGTTTGACCCTGGTAGGTTAGCAGAGTAAGCCTGACGCATCCAAGACGCCCGGAGACCCTACATGCAGGTCATTTTTCACTGCGGAGCACATGGCACCGAAGAGGATCGACTGGTCAAGACATTGCAGCGCAACCAGGAACGGTTTCGCGCCCATGGAACGGCTGTGCCGCTGCCGGGGAAATACCGCTATCTGCTAAAGGACTGCATCGCCGCGCTGCAGGATGGCACGGCCACGGCAGGATCAGGCGATGTTCTGTGGGACGCGATTCTGGAGGAGGAAGAGGTCCAGCGTGTCTTGCTGTCGAATGCCCATTTCTTCGGTTCGCCGCGGCAATCCATTGACGGCAGTCGCTTCTACCCCGAGGCCGAGGAACGCCTACGCTCGCTGCAGCAGCTGTTTGCGCAGGACCAGATTGAACTGTTCATCGGGTTGCGCAACCCCGCCACCCTGCTGCCTGTCCTACTGGAAAACGCCCACCCAGATCGAAGAGCGCAGGTGCTGCAAGCGCTAGATCCCTATCGTCTGCGCTGGTCTGACCTGCTGTTTCGGCTGCGCCAAGCGGTGCCCGAGGTGAAGATCACCACCTTCTGCTTTGAGGACATGCCGCTTATCTGGGCTGAAATCATCCGCGACATGTCCGGAATAGCTGCTGATGAACGCTTGAACGGCGGCATGGATCTGCTCTCGGCGATCATGGACCGCGAAGGCATGCGACGCCTGCGTCAATATCTGGCGCAGCATCCCGACCTGTCCCAGCCCCAACGCCATCGCGTCTTTGCTGCCTTTCTGGACAAATACGTCGATGAAGACGCGCTGGTAGAGGAAATCGACCTGCCCGGCTGGAACGACACCTTGGTTGAGGATGTGACTGCGCTTTATGAAGCGGACATGGGGAGAATCCGCAGCATTCCCGGCGTTACCCTGCTCACGCCCTGATGGATCAGCTTAGCGACCCTAGGGCGCGACTGGCTGGCCTGTGCGATCGACGGTCAGGCTCTCTACCGTTTGATCATCATAAAACAGATCAATAGAAATCTGCTCAATCGACTGTAACGGATAGCTTTTATAGGGCATCCCGTCTTCCTCCAAGATGGCATTGGGGGCGGGCTGGTCCTCATGGCATGGCGGCAGAGGCCAGTTTTCAGGCGCAGCGCCATTGATGCTGATGCGGATCCCCGACAGCCCACAGCGCCAGGACCACAGATGCGTCACATAGAGCAAATCCTGCCCCTGAAATTCCCGCACAGAGATCCAGTTTGCCTTGGTTGCTGCCAGTATCGGCTTTACCTCAGCAGCAGTGGTAAAGGGCGCCGCCTGCGCCAGGGCTGGCACCGTGCCCAAGACTAGGCAGATAGGTAACGCATATGGAACTCTCAACATCCTCAATCCCTCGCTGAAACTGATACAAACAAGTCGCGGCGCGGCGCCATGAGACGCCCCCCTTTGCAGAGTGGGTTTTGGCCCCGCCCAAGTTGGACTATAGAGCAAAAGACCCCCAAGCCCCAACCGCGCGCGGCAGGCAGCAGACAGGAACAGCGATGGCGCAGCAATCTTTCAACGTCATGATCATCGGCCAGTCCGGCCGCCTGCAATATGAGGCCCTGCTTTTCGCCGCCTCTCTGCGCCACAGTTGCCCTGATTTTTCAGGGCGCCTGTTTGTCGCCGTGCCGCAGCCCGGACCGCTCTGGCAGAAAGATCCCAGCCTGCGCAATGCGGCGGTGCTGGCGGCGCTGACCCGTCTGGATGTTGAATTGCTCCCCTTTGAGAGCAAGCTTTTTGGCGAAAGCTACCCCTATGGAAACAAGATCGAGGCCCTGCAGGCCATGCCCGAGGGGGAGCCCTTTGTCTTCTTTGACAGCGACACCCTAATCACCGGCGATCTGCAGGCAGTGCCATTCGATTTTTCCCGCCCCTCGGCGTCTTTGCGGCGCGAAGGCACCTGGCCCAAGCCAACCCTGTACGGGCCTGGCTATGACGCGATCTGGCGCGCCCTGTATCGACGTTTTGATCTTGATATCGAACCAACGCTGGATCACAGCCAGCCAGATGAATATTGGAAACGCTATCTCTATTTCAATGCCGGGTTCTTTTATGGCGCCTGTCCGCAGGCCTTTGGCGCAAGGTTTGCCAGCTATGCGCAGTCTATCCTGACAGATCCGCCCATTGAACTGGTTGGCCAGTCGCTGGATCCCTGGCTGGATCAGGTGGCACTGCCGCTGGTAATCCACTCCTTTGGTGGTGGGCGCGACACGTTGCCTGACGGCTATCTTGATGGCGACACCAGCTGTCACTACCGCCTTTTCCCGCTGCTCTATGCCCGTGAAAGCGATGCGGTCATTGCACTGTTGGAAGAGATCGCGGCGCCAAACTGGTTGAAAAAAGTACTAAAAACCTATGAGCCGATCAAGCGTCTGGTCTATCAGAACCGAGGCGCGAAGGTGCGGGCCCTGTTTGAACAAGACAACCTGCCCCGGCGCGAACAGGCCATCCGCAACAAGATCAAATCCGCAGGGTACTGGCTGCGCTAAGGTCGGCTGCCCCGCAGCCGCCCCCCATGCGGGTTTTGCGGCAGCCATTAGACACCAAGGCGGGGCCTTGGAACAATATTCTTCCTGTGGTGGCAAAAGACGCCAAGGCGTTCCAAACTGCAACGCCTGCGTTGTACTGCGCGGCAAGCTGTCCTAGACATTTGCCAAGAGTATTGATCAGGGAGAGACCAAAATGAGCGATGCACCAGCCTATGGCTTTGACACCTTGCAGATCCATGCAGGCGCCAAGCCCGACCCGGCAACCGGGGCCCGGCAGACACCGATCTACCAGACAACCGGCTATGTCTTTCGCGATGCCGATCATGCCGCTGCCCTGTTCAATCTGCAGGAAGTCGGCTTTATCTATTCCCGCCTGACCAACCCCACGGTTGCGGTGTTGCAGGAACGCCTGGCGACGCTCGAAGGCGGCGTTGGGGCGGTATGCTGCTCCTCTGGTCACGCGGCGCAGATCATGGCGCTGTTCCCGTTGATGGCACCGGGCTGCAATGTCATTGCCTCGACCCGTCTTTATGGCGGTACGGTTACCCAGTTCAGCCAGACGATCAAACGGTTTGGCTGGTCGGCCAAATTTGTTGATACCGATGATCTGGCTGCGGTTGCGGCGGCAATTGATGAAAACACCCGCGCGGTATTCTGCGAATCCATCGCCAACCCCGGCGGCTATGTCACCGATGTACGCGCCATTGCCGATCTGGCAGATGCCGCAGGTGTGCCGCTGATTGTCGACAACACCACCGCCACCCCCTATCTGTGCAACCCCATTGCCCAGGGCGCGACCCTGGTGGTGCATTCAACCACCAAATATCTGACCGGTAATGGCACCGTTACGGGTGGCGCAGTGATCGACAGCGGTAAATTCGACTGGTCCGCCAGCGATAAATTCCCCTCGCTTTCCGCGCCAGAGCCCGCCTACCACGGGCTGAAATTTCATGAAACCTTTGGCGGATTGGCCTTTACCTTCCATGGCATCGCCATTGGGCTGCGGGACCTGGGAATGACGATGAACCCACAGGCGGCGCATTACACACTGATGGGGGTTGAAACCCTGTCGCTGCGGATGCAGCGCCACTGCGAAAACGCCATAACCGTCGCCAGCTGGCTAGAGCAGGACGATCGGGTCGACTATGTGACCTACGCCGGACTGGAAAGCTCTCCCTACTATGAACGGGCGCAGAAATGCTTCCCCAAGGGCACCAGTGGGCTGTTCACCTTTGCAGTGAAGGGCGGCTATGACGCCTGCATCAAACTGGTCGATTCATTGGAGATCTTCAGCCATGTGGCCAACCTTGGCGACACCCGGTCGCTGATCATCCACTCTGCCTCGACCACCCACCGCCAGCTTTCGCCGGAACAGCAAGAGGCCGCTGGCGCGGGTGCCAATGTGGTGCGGATTTCCATCGGCCTGGAAGATTCTGCCGATCTGATCCGCGATCTGGATCAGGCCCTGACCAAAGCCTGCGGCTGAGTCTGGCCCCCAGCCGTCACTGACAAGAAAAGAGGCCGGGCAATTGCCCGGCCTTTTGATCACGAGAGCTTGTCGTGTTCACTTGCAGTCATGCAGAAATACACAATTATTTAATTTCGCATGATTTAGTTGCGCAGAACCGGCAGCCGCTTTTGCACAACACGCCCTAAGATCTGGCAACTGCGCTACTTCGTTTCCGGCACCTGCAGATCAAAGACCACATCGACACTATGGGTAAAGCTCAACTCACCCGCTTCGATTGGCATGGCTCCGCCGCGCGCCATTTCCATTGCCATCATCGGATGCCCACCGCCGGGTCGGCGATCGGTGATGCTGCGCACCGGGCCCAATGTCACCCCAGCGGCCCTGGCCAACTGTTCAGCTTTGTCTCTGGCATCCGCAACCGCATCGGAGCGCAGCTGAACCTCTAGGCCCGCGTGATCCGCCACATCAAAGCGCAGCCCCTGGAACTGATTGGCCCCTGCCCGCAGAACTTGGTCCAGCACGGTGCCCAGCTGATCTAGATCGCGCACCCGCAGGTTCAGGGTATTGCTGGCCGAAAACCCGGTGATCTTGCGTGGCTCCTCTGTGCCCTGCCCCCGCGGGTTGGACCAGACCGGATGTAAAGAGATCTGCTGTGTCTGCATATCCGTGGCAGCGATCCCCGCGTCACGCAGCGCGGCCACTACCGCCGCCATATCCTGCGAGACAGCCGCCATGGCCGCGCCTGCCTCGACGTCTTCTTTGCGCACGCCAAGAGTGATAACCGCCATATCCGGCGAGACCTCGACCTGGCCCTCTCCGGTAACCACGATATTGCGATCTACTGGGGTCTCCGCTTTGGCTGCGCTACCCAGGGACAACCCCAATGCCAGGGCGGTGATCAAAAATTTCTTTGTTTTCATTGCTAAGGCTCCTTTGTTCTCGCCTAACATGGGGGTGGCAGATCACCGCTGACAAGGGCTGGTTGCGCTCTTTTCCTTTCACTCGGCGGAGTCCTGCTTTATGGTCTGCCTTGACAGCCTGATTGGACTCCTCGCGGTCCGGGCACTTAAGATTTGGGTGGTTTGACCGCATTATGAAACCGGGGTTTGCTCTTTCTCTTTCCGCTGAGGGTATTGTTCTGCTGCATCGTGCCGCCGGGGGCTGGCGCAATGTGGGGTCTGTACCGCTTGGCGGTGACAATATGGCTGCTGATCTTGCCGCCCTGCGCGCCAAGGGCGACGCGCTGGACAGCAATGGTCTGTGCAAGCTGATTATTCCAAATGACCAGATCCGCTATCTGACCATTGAAACCGAGGTCTCGGATTCCGCGCGCCGCCGCGACATGGCGCGTGCCGCGCTGGAGGGGGCCACACCCTATGCCGTGTCTGACCTGGCGTTTGATCTGTCAGAAGACGGCAGCCAGACCCATATTGCCGCCGTGGCCCATGAAACCCTGGCAGAGGCCGAAAGCTTTGCGCTGGAAAACGGCTTTACGCCAGCCTCCTTTGTGGCGGCGCCCGGAGGGGCCGACTTCCTCGGAGAGCCGTTCTTTGGTGCTGCCACATCGCTGGGCGATCAAGAGATAGAGCCAGACGGCATTGCCGTGGTTGATATCGGCCCCGCAAAACCGCCCCAGCCGCAGGATAAGACGCCACGGATATCAGAGACAAAGGCGCCAGCCCCCCAAGAGCCAGAGGGCAAAGACAAGATCAGCCATACCAAGACACCTGCGGCCAAAGCGGTGCTCACCCTGCCCGAGGCACCGGCAGAACTGGACCCGGATGCCCCTGCTTCGGGATCTGGCCTGTCGGACAAGGCCGTGCAGGCAGACAGCGGTCCAATCGCCGGGTTTAGCAGTCGTCGCCGCAAACCCACGGGCGCGCCACCCAGCCGCCCCGATGCTGGTGCCGCGACATCAAAAACAGCAAAGATCGCAGCCACGGTTGAAGCGCCGCATGTCAAACCGGCACCTGCCGCCACCGCCAATCCCAAGAACGAAGCGACAAAACCGATTGGCCCGGCCCGCGCCGCAACTGTCGCTGGCAAGACTGGCAGCGGTGGAAAATTTGACGCCTCAGCCGCCAACCCCAAAGAGGGCGGCGCATTCGCCCCTGTTGTTGCACCGCCACGCCCCGCAAACGGTACAGGCGCAGCAAACCCCGTACAGGCCAGCCACAAGCCCCTGCCCGCCGAAGACCGCGCGGCAACCACCCGCCCCGCCATCAGCCCTGCCGCCGCTCAGGCGGCAAACAGCCTCGGAACCGAAGGCACCAAGGGCAAACCCCGGCACCTGGGGCTGATCCTGACTGCGGCGCTGTTGCTGACTATGGCCGCGATCGCTGCCTTTGCGCTGTTCTCCGAGGGTGGATCTTTCTTTGCCTCTGAACGCGCACCACTGGAAGTGTCTGAAGAAGAACCGCCGCTCGATCCCCCTGCCGAACGTTCAGCCCCCACGCCAGAGCCAGCAGAAAATATTGCCCCCGCCGAGGCCGACGTGACCCAGCCTGCGGCAATCCCGCTCAGCGAAAATGAAACGGAACCTGTCAGCATCGCCCCACAGGTGAGCGTAATCCCTGACCAACCCGACCCCGGCATTGTCGAGCAGGCTGCCCCAGAATCGCAAGAAACAGAGGCGCAATTGCATGCAAGCACGGGCAAGCCCGTGCTTGATACGTTAGACGAGGAGAGCACGCCGCAGGAGGCTGAGGCCACAGAAGATCAGACAGAACGAGAAGCAGCGCGCAGCGCAGCTGCGCTCTATGCGGCGACAGGCATCTGGCAGCAGGTGCCCCAGATCACCCAGCCGCCTGCGCTGGTCTCACTGGATGACATGTATATTGCCTCTATCGACAATAGTAATCTGTCGCAGGATGCGATTGCCCTGTCCCTGTCCCCCGGTTTGGAGCACGATACAGTGCCAAATGCGCTGAGCGACCCGGCAGCGGCGGGACGCGGATTCGAACTGGACAATCGCGGACTCGTAACCGCCAGCCCGGACGGCACATTGAACCCGGATGGGGTGATGGTCTATCTGGGCCGTCCAAAGGTGGTGCCGCCGGCCACGCCCGCCCGCGCCGCGCTTGACGCCGCCGACACCGAGGCGGAAAATGCCCGCATTGCGACCCTGTCGCAAACACGCCCCCGCCCCCGCCCGTCTGATCTGGTAGAACAGGCAGAGCGTGCGATCCTGGGCGGGCTAAGCCGGGCAGAATTGGCCCGTGTCAGACCCCGCGCCCGCCCGGCCAGCCTGAAGACAGAAGAACAGGAAAACCAGCCCGTCAGCAGCCTGGCTGTGGCCTCGTCCACTGCGCCGCGCAGCAGGCCTGCTAACTTTGCCAATCTGGTAGACCGTGCGACCCGGCAGCACGCCACTGCCGCAGCAAGCAGCGCGACGGCAGCAACAGCAGCCCCGCCCACCGTCTCTCCCAGTATCCCCAGCTCTGCTTCGGTGGCCCGCCAGGCCACGATCAATAATGCCATCAACCTACGGCGAGTGAACCTGATCGGGATCTTCGGCAAACCCTCTAACCGGCAGGCGCTGATCCGGTTGCCCAGCGGCCGCACCCGCCAGGTCAGTACCGGGGATCGCCTGGATGGGGGCACCGTTCTGGCCATTGGCGAAAGCCAGTTGCAGTATCAAAAACGAAGTAAAAACATCATGTTGGAACTTCCTGGCAACTGATCCCTGCTCCCCAACTGGCCACAGGCGTCAAAGGGCTGCAAAAGCCTGAAATCTAACGACAAAAGCCGAACCTCACGCAAGAGGCCCGGCTTTTTCTTAGCCTGATAAACTGTCTGGCCTATTCCGCCGCGTCCAGTTCTCCATTGGCAATCTGTTCGCGCTCGATCGATTCAAACAATGCTTTGAAATTCCCCTCGCCAAAGCCATCGTCGCCCTTACGCTGAATGAATTCAAAGAAGATCGGCCCGATCACTGTTTTAGAGAAGATCTGCAACAGAATTTTGGTCTCGCCACCATCCACGACACCTTCACCATCAATCAAGATGCCGTGTTTCTGCATCTTGTCCAGCGGTTCTTCATGGCCCACGACGCGCTCATGGCTCAGCTCATAATAGGCGGCCGGTGGCGGCGGCATATAGGTGATGCCGCGATCCGCGATTTCGTCGGTTGCACTGTAGATATCTTCGGTGCCAACTGCGATGTGCTGGATGCCCTCGCCTTTGTATTTCTTCAGATAGGCAACAATCTGGCCGGTCTCGCCACGGTCTTCGTTGATTGGAATGCGAATGCGGCCACAGGGCGAGGTCAACGCGCGGCTCAGCAACCCGGTGAACTTGCCTTCGATATCGAAAAAGCGGATTTCCTTGAAGTTGAACAGCTCACCATAGAAATTGAACCACTTGTCCATGTTGCCTTTGTAGACGTTGTGAGTGAGGTGATCGAGATAGTAAAACCCAACGCCACGCGGCTTGGATTGCTTGGTCCACTCAAATTCCTCGTTATAGGGCGAGGTTTCATAATACTGGTCGATGAAATAGATCAGCGAACCGCCAATGCCCTTGATCGCGGGCACATCCATCGTCTTGTCGTCACCTTCATAGGCTTCGGCACCTTTGGAAACCGCATGTTCAAAGGCCTTTTGCGCATCCACAACACGCCAGCCCATCGAGGGGGCACAGGGGCCATGCTCGGCTACGAACTTATCGGCAAAGCTGTCTTTTTCGGCGTTGAGGATATAGGTGATATCGCCCTGCTGCCACAGCTCTACCCCGGTTTTGGTCTTGTGATGGCCAACTTGTTCATAGCCCATCTTGGTGAAAAGATCGCGCAGCTCTTGCGGGTTCGGGCTGGCGAATTCAACAAATTCAAAACCGTCGGTACCGGCGGGGTTTTCTTCGCTGATAACTGTTTTTGGCGCGTTATGCGGAAATGGACCCATGGTGGTTTCCTCCAATTGTCGCGGGATGCGGGCTTAGGTGTCTGTTCCCCTTGATAATAGCGCACATGAGATGCTTGTTTTGCGCGTTCTTCATGAGATACCCCTTTCCATATGCGGGATATTAGCGCAATATTACGAAAAATCAGGAAAACACCGCATATGATTGACGCCACCGACACCAAGTTGCTCGCGGCATTGCAGAAAAATGCACATCTCACCGCGCAGGATCTGGGAGAGTTGCTGAACCTCTCCCCCAGCCAGGCAGGCCGGCGACGCCAGCGTCTAGAGGCCGAAGGCTATATCCAAGCCTATTGCGCCCGGCTGGATCCGGTCAAGATCGGCCTTACGGTTCAGGGGTTTGTACATGTCAATCTGGGCAGCCATGGCCCGGAACAATCCGCCAGCTTCAGCCGCCTGGTCAGCACCCGCCCCGAAATCACTTCCGCCTGGACCATGACCGGCGAGGCCGATTACCTGCTGCGGGTCTATTGCCATGACCTGCAGGCGCTAAATCAGCTGATCCACGAGATCCTTTTGCCGCATCCCGCCGTGGCCCGCGTGCAAAGCCAGATTGTCATGGCGCAACTAAAACACGACGCCCCCCTGCCGACTTAACAATAAATGAAGGTTTGCGGTGTAGGAATCATGCTTGAATGATTTAGAAGTGGAACCCTCCCTTGTCCTTTGTAGACCGTCGCATCGAAGTTCGCCCCTCGACAGGCGCCGCCCCCTTTGCTCTGAACGAGGTATTCTTTTCCCGTACCGACGAGCGAGGCGTTATCCAAGCGGGTAACTATGTATTCAAACGTGTCGCCCATTACAGCTGGGAAGAGCTGCTCGGCGCACCACATAAGATTATCCGCCACCCTGATACGCCAAAGGGTGTTTTCCAGCTATTCTGGGATACCCTGAACTCAGGCGACAGCATTGGCGCCTACATCAAGAACAAGGCAAAAGACGGGCTGTATTACTGGGTTTTTGCAGTTGTCGTGCCCTGCAAGAGTGGCTACCTGTCGGCACGGATTTCCCCCAGCAGCACCCTGTTTGAGGAAGTCAAAGCCGCCTATAGCGACATGCACGATGCGGAAGTCAACGAAGGTCTAAGCCCGGCAGACAGCGCCCAAAGGATGATGGATTGGATCCATAGCAAGGGGTTCGAAAACTATCATCAGTTTGCCACCCATGCGCTGAGCGAAGAACTGCTGTCCCGTGATGCAGGGCTGGAACGCCCCAAAGACGCCAAGATCTCTGATCTGCGCCGGATGATGGCCAATGCTGAAACGCTGGTCGAAGAAACCCAGGGCCTGGTCAAGGATTTTGACGCCATGCACACGATCCCGCATAATCTGCGGGTCATTGCCTCTCGCATCGAACCCTCGGGCGGCCCGGTCACTGTTCTGTCCCAGAACTATGGCGCGATGTCGCGCGAGATGTCGGATTGGTTTGCAGCCCATGTGATGGGCGAAAACAGCAATTTCAACACCATCAAACTGGCCGTCACCAATAGCCTCTTTGTCGAAGGCATGGCCCGCATCCTGAATGAATGCGATGCGCAGCTTCAGACCGAACGACGGGGCCTGGGCAATATCGATATGGAAGCCGAACGCGGTATCCTAACTGATCTGGTGCAAGTGGAAACAGATCGGGCCAGAAAAGGCGTGGAAGAGGTGGATCTTGAGGCAGACCGTATCATGCGCGCCTGCCAGGTCATGCATCGCCAGTTCCTGGGGCTGAGTTCAACCCGCGTCCTGTGTAAGATTGAAAGCGCACGCCTGCCAGAATCAGGCGAGACCCTTTCGGATATCATCGACCAGCTTGGGGTCTTCCAGGAACGGATTTCGCGTCGCCTCGACAATATTACCAAGCTCAGCAATGAAATCCGCATGATGGATCAGTAACCCAGCCCCCAAACCGGGAGATGCAGGGCAGCACAGGCGGCGGCGGGGAAACCTGGCCGCCGTTTCCCATTTGACGCTGCCCTTTCCCCCCTATTCGCTTGGCGGGGATGCGCCGGACGGCGATTTGGCTTTACCGCTCGACCGCTTAAACCGTTGCCAAGTCGTGGAACGCTTGCGATACCATTTGCTATGGACGCATTTTTGTATCAAGCAACAATCTATCTCGCAGCTGCCGTCATCGCCGTGCCCCTCGCGGCGCGGCTTGGGCTGGGCTCTGTTCTGGGCTATCTAGCAGCCGGCATCATTATCGGACCAGTGCTAGGTCTTGTCGGCGCCGAAACCGAAGACCTGCAGCATTTTGCCGAATTTGGCGTTGTCATGATGCTGTTTCTGATCGGGCTTGAGCTTGATCCCCGCGCTCTCTGGGCGATGCGCCATAAACTGGTCGGGCTGGGCGGGCTACAGGTCCTGACCAGTACCCTAGCGCTGATGGCGGCCGCGCTGATGGCCGGGGAAACCTGGCAAGTAAGCCTGGCGATCGGACTGGCGCTGTCGCTGTCCTCTACCGCGATTGTGCTGCAAACCCTGTCAGAAAAGGGGTTGATGCAAACCGGTGGTGGTCGGGCCTCTTTCTCGGTGCTGCTGACGCAGGATATTGCCGTCATTCCCATTCTCGCCTTTCTGCCCCTGTTGGCTGTGAACAACGGGCTGCAACTTGGTGAAGACGGGACTATTGAACGCGGCCTTGAAGGCGCGGCAAATAGTGCTGCGGGCCATGACAGCCTGTCACTTGTTGCCGGGCTGCCCGGCTGGGCCGTGACGCTGACAACCCTCGGGGTGATCGGGGCTGTGGTCCTGGCTGGCATCTATCTGACCCAACCGGTGTTCCGCTTCATCCATGCCAGCAAACTGCGTGAAATGTATACCGCGCTGGCGCTGCTTATCGTGGTTGGGATCTCTTTCCTGATGACCCTGGTGGGCCTGTCCCCGGCGCTTGGCGCCTTTCTGGCCGGGGTGGTGCTGGCCAACTCTGAATTCCGTCACGAGCTGGAAAGCGATCTCAGCCCCTTCAAGGGGTTGTTGCTTGGTCTGTTTTTCATCACCGTGGGGGCCGGCATCAATTACAAGCTGTTTCTGGCCAACCCTGGCGATCTGCTTGGGCTGGCGCTGCTCGTCATCGTGGCCAAGGGAACCATTCTATATTTCATTGGCCGGGCCTTTGGTCTGAAACAGCGTAATCACTGGCTGTTCACGCTAAGCTTGGCGCAGGCAGGCGAATTTGGTTTTGTGCTGCTGGCCTTTTCCCGGCAGCAAAATGTAATCCCCGGACCGCTGGCGGAAAAGCTGTTGCTGGTCATTGCGCTCTCGATGCTGATCACCCCGCTGCTGTTCATTCTCTATGATTTACTGTCCCATTTCGTAAAGGATCCGCGGGTCGAACATGAACCGGATGAAATCGACGAACAGGGGCCCGTGATCATTGCCGGCATCGGCCGCTTTGGCCAGATCGTCAACCGGCTGGTACGGGCAAGCGGGTTCAAGACCGTATTGCTGGACAATGACATGCGGGCGGTACAGCTGATGCGCCGCTTCGGATTCAAGAGCTTTCTAGGCGATCCGACCCGCCCAGAACTGCTCAAGGCGGCCGGGATTGCCAAGGCGCATGTGCTGGTGGTGGCGCTGGATGACACGGAAAGAAGCGTCAAGCTGGTCAGCTATGTGCGGCGCACCTATCCGGATCTGCATATCATCGCCCGCGCCTATGATCGCAACCATGTCTTTGCGCTCTACCAGGCGGGTGCGGATGATATCGTACGCGAAATGTTCGATAGCTCACTGCGGGCCGGGCGCTATGTTCTGGAAAAAATCGGGCTGAGCGAATACGAAGCCGCCCAGGCAGAACAGACCTTTTACGCCCATGATCGCAAAAGCCTGCGCGAGCTGGCAACGTTCTGGCGGGCCGACACCCCGACCAGCGAAAACCAAGCCTATATCGAACGCGCCCGCGAGATGGAAAAGGATCTGGAAATCGCCCTGCAGGACCTGGCCGAGAAAAAGGACAAGGGCTAGGGCTAGGGCTAGGGCTAGGACATGGCGCGCAAAAGAGGCCGCAGATCTTGCGCCTCTAAAACATGCGAGATCAAATAAGCAGAGCAAGTTACGTGACTGCGAATGAGCGCGACGCACCCTAGAGGCCGCGCCTGCGGTCTTTGAAACGAAAAGCCCCCAAGGCATGCGCCGGGGGCTTCTTCTAATCACGCAACACCTCTTGGGCTAACCCTCGGCGACCCCCGCCTCGGCAAAGGTCGCCATGCCGCTGTGGCACGCAACCGCCCCCTTCAGCACTTGGATTGCCAGCGCCGCACCAGAGCCTTCACCAAGGCGCAGGCCCAAGGACAGCAGTGGTGCCTTGCCAAGCTGCTTCAGCAGGGCGGGATGCGCGCTCTCGGCGCTTTCATGGCCTGCCACGGCGTGGTCCAGCGCGCCTGGATCGGTGCGCATCAGGCAGGCCGCCGCGGCGCAACAGATAAAGCCATCCAGGATCACCGGAATATGCAAAACACGGGCAGCGGCAATCGCCCCCGCCATAGCGGCAATTTCGCGCCCGCCCAGGCATCCCAGCGCATCCAACCCATCGCTGATCGCCGCCTGGTGCAGCGCCACGCCTTCGGCGACAACCCGGCTCTTGTTCGCAAGCCCCGCATCGTCGACGCCGGTACCTCGGCCGGTCCAGTCTGCCGCGTCGCCGCCAAACAACGCATAGGCCAGGGCCGCCGCCGAGGTGGTATTGCCAATACCCATCTCGCCGACGACCAGCAGATCCGCCGCCGGATCAACTGCGTTCCAGCCCGCCTGCAAGGCGGCCAGCAGCTCTGCCTCGGGCAGGGCTGGCCCCGTGGTGAAATCCTGCACCGGGGTATCCAGCTCCAGCGCATGAACATCCATGCGCGCGTCGGCCAGTTTGGCCAGCTGGTTGATTGCCGCGCCGCCATGTTCAAAGTTGAGCACCATCTGGGCGGTCACCTCAGCCGGGAAGGCGGAAACCCCCTGCGCCGTCACCCCGTGATTGCCTGCAAAGACAATGACCTGCGGCGATGTGATCTCTGGCCGGTCCGTCCCGCGCCATCCGCCGTACCAGATCGCCAGATCCTCTAGCCGCCCCAGTGCGCCGGGGGGTTTGGTCAACTGGGTATTGCGCAGACCAGCCGCATCAAGCGCCATCTGGTCTGCACCGCTGGCCTGCGCCAACTGGCGGCGCATATCATCAAGGGAAGAAAGTGTTGGCAGCATTGACTAAAGCCTCGTTGCATCTGAACCGCAGGTGCGGGTAAATCTGGTTCGTCCTGTTTAGCGGCTTATCGCGGCTTCACAAGTCCTGCATGAGGCCCGCAAATGCGAAAAAACGACACATCTCTGGTGGATATCCCCTTGGCGCTGGTGCTGCTGACCCGGTTGCCGCTGCCGCGTCTGAAAGCGGCCAGCTTTCATCGGCAGGCGCGCGCCACATGGGCCTTTGCGCTGGCCGGAGTGGCCGTTACCCTGCCCGCCTGCCTGCTGGCGCTTTTGGCCCTGGCGCTTGGCCTGCCAGCCCCCCTGGCCGCCGGGATCTTGCTGATGGTTCAGCTGCTGTTGACCGGCGCGATGCACGAAGACGGGCTGGCGGATTGCGCCGATGGGTTCTGGGGTGGATTTGATCCCGCGCGTCGGCTTGAGATCATGAAGGACAGCCAGATCGGCAGCTACGGCGTTTTGGCGCTGGTGCTCTCACTCGGGCTGCGCTGGCAGGCCATTGCGCTGCTAATCGAACTGGAGCAGATCTGGAGCCTGCTGGCCCTGGCAGCCCTTAGCCGGGCGGCGATGCCCGTAGTGATGCTTTGGCTTCCCAATGCCCGCCAGTCGGGCCTTTCGCAAAGCCTCGGGCGGCCGCCCCGGTGGGCCGTCGGCCTTGGCGTTTGCCTCGCCGTTGCACTGGCGCTGCCATTGCTTGGGGCGCATATGCTGGCCGTTCTAGCCATACTGATGCTGACTTGTCTGGGGCTGGGGGCCTTGGCGCACCAAAAGATCGGCGGCCAGACCGGTGATGTACTGGGCGCCTGCCAACAACTCTGTGAAATGGTGGGAGTACTTACCCTGGTAGCGATCTTCAGCTGACCTGCCACCACAAAAAGGCCCGCAGCCGATACGACTGCGGGCCTCTTCACTACCCTTGTCATGCCCCTTCCTGGTTCGGTGAGAACCGTTTTAAAGGGGCGACAGTCGGATCAGGCGGCAACCCGTGAGGTCAGCACATCGCCGACCTGTTTTGCGGCCAGAATTTCATCACCGCCAGCCACTGCGGCAACTTCACGGGTCAACCGCTCCAGAGCGGCTTCATAAAGCTGGCGCTCAGAATAGCTTTGCTCGCGCTGATCATCGGTGCGGTGCAGGTCGCGCACCACTTCGGCAATAGCGATCAGATCGCCCGAATTGATCTTTTGCTCATATTCCTGGGCCCGACGGGACCACATGGCGCGCTTGACCTTCGCCTTGCCCTTCAGGGTTTTCATCGCCTGATTGATCACATCCGGAGAGCTGAGCGAGCGCATGCCCACTTCGATCGCCTTGTTGGTTGGCACCCGCAGGGTCATCTTGTCTTTTTCGAAGGTGATTACAAAAAGTTCCAGCGCAAAGCCGGCCACTTCCTGTTCCTCGATCGAGATGATCTGTCCAACCCCATGGGCGGGATAAACCACAAATTCGTCAGGACGGAATGCGAGCTTCTTCGATTTTGTCATACAGGTCTTTCCTTGCACTTGAGGCCGGCATAGTCCCCGAGGGGATACCCGACACAACAACGGCAACGCTTTCGCCCCGGCCCCGCAACAGTGCGGTACCAGAGATCAATCGTCACCGTGATTCAATCCCCCAGCCCGCGCGCGACAGCAGCTGTGCTGCGTGAGGTGAGTTCCAGTTTCATATACATCTGATGGTTATCATATCACAAAAACCCCCTCACCGAAAGGCGAGCAAGGGCGTGAACTGGCGCCGGGCAGACAAAATTCGGCCATTTTAAGCGATTTCAGCAGGATAGCAGCCGAAAATTATCCAAATTTCCCCGGATTACCCGCCTTCGCCGGGGGCTTCGGAAAAATATTTCTCCAACTTGCCCTCTTCTCCGTCGCGCTCTTCTGCGTCGGGCAGCGGGTCTTTCTTGGAAACGATCACCGGCCACATTTCGGAATACTTGCGGTTGAATTCAACCCATTTATCCATGTCTGGCTCGGTATCTGGGCGGATAGCATCCGCCGGGCATTCCGGTTCACAGACGCCGCAATCGATACATTCGTCCGGGTGAATCACCAGAGTGTTTTCACCTTCATAGAAACAATCTACCGGGCAAACCTCGACACAGTCGGTGTATTTGCAGGCAATGCAGTTATCCGTAACGACATAGGTCATGTGGGTGCGGTCCCATTTGTTGTTTGGCCACTAGCTAAATCAGACTCGCCCCAGCTTCAAGCCATCACGTGAAGTCCCGCTGGCGGGAAAGGTCAAGCGCTCTGCGAGTCTTCTTGTCAGGACGCCCTTTTCCCTCAAACCCGGGGTTTAAAGGTACAATGTCCTGTTTTGGCGTTTTATCAAGATAAAGCGCCTGTGCCTCGGAGGCCGGACCACGACGATTACCGATAGCGAGGACTTCGACCACTCGGGTTTGTCGCCCCTGTGGAAAGCTCAGAACATCGCCTGGGGTGATGCTCTGAGCCGTTTTTGTGATCTTGGTGCCGTTGAGCCGCAGATGCCCGGCGCTGACCTGTTTGGCCGCAAGGCTGCGGGTTTTGAAAAACCGCGCATACCAAAGCCATTTGTCGACCCGGAGTTTAGCGTCCTGCGGCTCCATGCCGGGTCAATCGCCCTGTTTCAGCCCCATGAGAGCTGCTGCAAAGGGATTGTCCGGATCGATCTGCTTTTCCTTTTTGGGCGGGCGGGCGGAATAGGTCTTGCCACCCTGCTGCTGCGGACGACCGGCCTTTTTTCCGCCTGGCTTCCCACCGGGGCGGCCACCGGGTTTACCAGCCGTGCGCTCACCAGAAGAGCCGGCCTGCCCAGACCGTGCATTGCCACCAGCGCCTCGCGGCTTGCCACTGCGGCGTTCCTGACCATCCTGACCGTAAGCATCGCTGCGCCGCGCGCCACGGTTGCCACCCTGGCGACCACGACCGCCCCAGGCAAAGGTATAAAAAACCTCCATCTCAGCCGGGGCCTCGGCAGCGGTGTCAGCAGCCCCCTCTACGGGGGCCTCGGCCGGTGCTTCTGTCGGGGTCTCGGCAGGAACTTCGGCTGGAGGGGTTGTTGGGGTCTCTGTTGGAGACTCAATCGGCGCTTCAACAGGTGTTTCGGCTGGAGTCTCAGCTGGCGCGTCTGCGGCTGTGTCGCTCGATATCTCAGCTGCGGGCTCTTTGGCAGCCTCGGCTGTGGCCTTCACCTTGGCACGTTCGCCCTTTTCGGCACGGTAGCCAAGCCCCTGCATCAGGTCGGCAAACTGCTCTAGAGTCATGCCGGTGATCGACAGCATATCGGCCTTGGCTTCAAAACCGCCGCGGCTGTCTTCGGCGCGCAACATATCGGCCAGACGTTCCAGCATGTCGATGCGGATCATCCGCTCGCCTGCTTCGCGGTAGCCGGACATGGTATCATAGCCCTTTGGCGCGTCTTTGGCGGCCGGCACGGTGACCAGACCGGGGGGCGGTGCTTCAGGGAATTCCTGCACACCGTTTGCCAGGGACCACAGCACCAGACGCAGACGCGTCGGAGCAGGCTTCAGCAGCAGCGGCATGAAGATGGTGAACTGACCAAAGCGAATACCGTGTTTGCGCAGCGCGCCACGGGCATCCTGGTCCAGCTCTTTGACTTCCTGCATCACGGTATGACGCGGCAGCAGGCCAAGAGATTCGACCAGACGGAAGGCAAAGCCACGGGCCAGGCCAGTCAGATCTTCGTCTTTTTGCAGATTAATCAGCGGCTCAAACAGCGCCTGCACCTTGCGAGAGATGAAATGCTGCAAGCGGCGTTCAACCTTTTGCGCAACATCGGCACCGGCGGCATCGTCAACAAAGACTTCAACCTTCGGGTTCATCGGGTCAGCGCCCGCCACCAGTTTACCAACCGCAGCGTCGCCCCACATCAGGCCACCCTGTTCGGTAAAGTCGATCTCGGTATCGGGTGCATTATAGAACCGATCGGCGCGCAGATGGAATTGCGGCGCCAGCGCCTGCAGCGAGGCAGACTTCAATGTCTTTGCCTCGGCGCCCTGTGCACTTTTGTCCGGCGTAAACCGAAACCCGTCCAACCGTCCGACGAATTCGCCCTCGACGGTCACTTCACCCTTGTCATTCACTTCGGCCAAAAGGGCCTCCTTCTGTTTGAGCCGGCGCAGAAGCACGGATGTGCGCCGGTCCACAAATCGCTGAGTCAAGCGCTCGTGCAGCGCATCTGACAACCTGTCTTCTACAGCGCGAGTCACCCCGCGCCAATGGCTTTCGTCATGCAGCCAATTTTTACGCTGTGAGACATAGGTCCATGTACGAATAAAGGCCAGTCTCTTGGAAAGTGTATCAATATCACCATCCGTGCGGTCAATTCGCTTGATCTGGCGGGCCAGCCAATCATCCGGGACCACGCCGCCGCCATGCAGATATTCGAATATACCCCCAATCAGCGCTGCATGTTCCCCATGAGAGATACCACGAAAATCCGGAATCCGGCAAACATCCCACAGCAAACGCACCGATTGCGGGTTGGTCGTGCGCGAGATTATGCCGCTATCGCGGGACAGAAACTTCAATGCCCCCAGATCATCAGCCTCACGCGCGCGCATCAGCACTTCGTCCTCGGGGATTGATTCGAGCGAACGGATCAGCGCCTCGACAGTGCCGAACTGCAGATCAGACGACCGCCAGTTGAGCTTTTTCAGCGGCTCAAAACGGTGTTCCATGATGGCCTCGGCCACATGATCGTCCAGCGGGCGGGCATCCCCGGTAACGCCAAAGCTGCCATGGCTCATGCCGCGCCCGGCCCGGCCCGCGATCTGCGCCAGTTCCGCAGGCATTAGGGGGCGCATCCGACGGCCATCAAATTTTGCGGTGGCCGAAAAGGCCACATGGTCGATATCCAGGTTCAGCCCCATACCGATGGCATCAGTGGCCACCAGATAATCGACCTCGCCATTTTGATACAGCGCCACCTGGGCATTGCGGGTGCGCGGGCTCAGCGCCCCCATGACCACCGCCGCACCGCCTTTTTGCCGTTTCAGCAACTCCGCGATGGCATAGACGTTATCAACTGAAAACCCCACGATCGCAGTGCGCGGCGGCATCCGGCTGATCTTTTTGGAGCCGCCATAAACCAGCTCTGACATCCGCTCGCGGCGCAGAAACTCCACCCCCGGCACCAGCGCTGCAATCGGTCCGCGCATGGTGTCGGCTCCCAGAAACAGGGTCTCGTTGGTGCCGCGCGATTTCAACAGCCGCTCGGTAAAGACATGGCCGCGTTCCGGATCGGCACAGAGCTGGATTTCATCAATGGCCAGAAAATCGCAACCCATGCCCGGCGGCATCGCTTCGACCGTGCAGATCCAGTATTTTGCCCGCGGCGGCACGATCCGCTCTTCGCCGGTGACCAGCGCCACCACTGAAGGACCGCGAATGGCGACGATCTTGTCATAGACCTCGCGCGCCAAAAGCCGCAGCGGAAAGCCCATGATGCCAGTGCGGTGGCCCAGCATCCGTTCAATCGCGTAATGCGTCTTGCCAGTATTGGTCGGCCCCAAAACTGCAAGGACCCGTGATCCGCCTGCCATCTGTTCAGCCCTTATTCTGCCCCACCCCTACAGGTCAATTGTGACACTTCGGGGACCAGGTCGGCTAAAGATCCTCGCCTGCCACCTGTGGCTGCAGACGTTCCAGCGCGTTGAGTACTTCCTCGTGATGGGGATGTATAGCCTTGGCCCGCAAATAGGCTGCATAGGCACGCTTGGGCCTGCGAAACTGCTCAAACACAGTGCCCAGTGCATAGATTGCATTGTAATCATTTGGATTCAGCGCCAGGGCGCGTTCCAGATCGGCAACCGCAGGACCATAAAGCCCGGCCGCATGATAGGCTCGCGCCCGCAGATACCAGCCCCGGGCAAAATCCGGCGCGTGATCAGTCAGCGCCGTCAGATGTTCAATGGCCGCAGCAAGATCGCCTGCCTCCAGCGCGCGATTGGCCCGCGATTGCAAAAGATCCATCGCTGCCGATCCGCTCTTGCGCCACAGGGCCTGCAACTCGCGGTCCAGTGCCGAGGCCGCCTTGGCATCGGCAGAAACCAGCGCGGCCAAGAGCGCAGATTCGTCGGGTTTTTCATCCGCCGATATTGCCATGGGCAGCGAAATAGTGACTGTAAACAGCGTTGCCGCCACGATAGCTTTGAGGTTCAGGTGATTTGCGATCATGATGGCTTAGTGTAACCCTGCGCAACATATTTTCCAGTACTGGAAATCGCTGCGTCACATAAAATTGCGCAAAGCGCCAAATTTCAGTTTTGGTGCCACCCGGCGCACCGATGATCAAAGGACGTAAAAATGAGCGAAACACTCGAACAGGCCGCCGCCGCCATGAACGAAAAATTGGCCGGAAGCGATTTCTCAGCCTCAGCAAAATTCCAGATCGAAGGCATGGGGGCCATTGTCCTGGACAGCTCCGGTGCCCGCGTCAGCGATGACGAAGCCGACGTGACCCTCTCGGCGGATGCCGAAACCTTTCAGGATATTCTGTCCGGGGAAATGAACCCCACCAGCGCCTTTATGTCCGGCAAACTGACCATTGACGGTGACATGGGCACCGCAATGCAACTGGCGTCGGCGCTGGCCTGATGGACAAGAGCCTGATGGACCTGACCCCGGCGCCCTATTTTGCCGAGATCGCGCAAGGACCCGACACAGGGCAGGCCCATTGGGCAACCACCGAGGACGGGCTGCGTATCCGGGTTGGCCACTGGCTGACCCGCGATGGCACCGCCGCCAAAGGCACCGTGCTGATCTTTCCCGGCCGTACTGAATATATTGAAAAATACGGCCCCGCCGCTATCGAACTTGGCGCGCGCGGCTATGCAACACTGGCCATTGACTGGCGCGGCCAGGGCTTGGCGGATCGCATGTTGCCGGACAGTCGCCTGGGCCATGTAGATGAATTTGATGATTTTCAAAAAGATGTCGCCGCGACGGTCAAAATTGCCAAGCAGCTGCGCCTGCCTGAGCCCTGGTTCCTGCTTGGCCATTCCATGGGCGGTGCCATTGGTCTGCGCGCCCTGATGGAAGGGCTGCCCGTCAAGGCCTGCGCCTTTTCCGCACCCATGTGGGGGATCCTGATTCCGCCAGCGCTAAAACCCGTTGCCCGCATCCTGGGCGGCCTTGCCCCCAGTCTGGGCCTTGGCGACAAGCGGGTGCCCACCACCACAGTCGGCCACTATGTGGAAACGGCCCCCTTCAAGAACAACACCCTGACCAATGACCCGGCGATGTATCAACTGATGATTGACCAGCTAAGCGAGCAACCCGCGCTGGTGTTGGGCGGGCCAACGATCAATTGGCTGACCCAGGGATTGAAAGAATGCGAATCCCTCGCGAAACGTCCCTCTCCGGCACTGCCCTGCATTACATTTCTTGGCGGGCAGGAGCAGATCGTCAACAGCGCCGCGGTGCAGGACCGCATGGCCCGCTGGCCCGGCGGCGAGCTGGATCTGATTGACCCGGCACAGCATGAAATCGTAATGGAAGCTCCCGAAATTCGCGCCCGAGCCTTTGACAAGATGACCCGGCTGTTTGATCAGTACCGGTAGCCGTTTCCGACGCGTCCTGCGGCCAATATGCGAATGCACGGGCAAAATCACGTCAGGCCAAACCTGCACCAAATACCGCGCATAAATTCCGCCCCGCCCCGAATTTCGGCGCGGGGCTTTGCTTGTGATCCGGCCATGTGGCGCTTAGATGTTGTGCAACGCTGAAACAAACATGCCCGCCAAGGAGGCCCCATGTTGCCACTCCCCTTCCCTGTCCGTGACGCCAATGCCAGCTCTGGCTCTGATGAGCTGGGCAACCTGCCCGAATGGGATCTGACCGACCTTTACACAGCAGATGACGCACCCGAGTTACGCCGCGATCTGGACTGGCTGGAGCAGGAATGCACCGCTTTTGCCGCCGATTACGAGGGCAACCTGGCCGGGCTGGATGCCGATGGCCTGCTGGCCTGTGTGCTGCGCAATGAAAAGATCAATGCCATTGCCGGGCGCATCATGTCCTATGCCGGCCTGCGCTATTACCAGCTGACCACCGATGCTGACCGCGCCAAGTTCATGTCCGACATGCAGGAAAAGATCACCGTCTTCACCACACCACTGGTGTTTTTCACGCTGGAAATCAACCGCATTGAAGACACCGCGCTTGAGGCCCATTTTGCCGCCAATGCCGATCTGGCCCGCTACAGGCCAGTGTTTGATCGCATCCGAGCCATGAAACCCTATCAGCTATCAGACGAGTTGGAGAAATTCCTGCATGATCTGGGGGTTGTTGGCGACGCCTGGGAGCGCCTGTTTGATGAAACCATTGCCGGGCTCACCTTTACCATCGACGGCCAAGAGCTGAACATCGAAGGCACCCTCAACCTGCTGACCGAACAGGATCGCAGCAAACGCGAGGCCGCCTCGCGCGCATTGGCAGCGGTGTTTCAGGACAACATCAAAACCTTTGCGCGGGTCCACAACACCCAGGCCAAGGAAAAAGAGGTGGTTGATCGCTGGCGTGGCATGCCAACGCCACAGACTGGGCGTCACCTGTCAAACCATGTCGAACCCGAAGTGGTCGAGGCCCTGCGCGAAGCCGTGGTCGCCGCCTACCCCAAGCTGAGCCATCGCTATTATGAGCTAAAGCGCAAATGGCTGGGGCTGGAACGCATGCAGGTCTGGGATCGCAACGCGCCCCTACCGATGGAAGACAGCCGCGTGGTTGACTGGGCGCAGGCCGAAAAAACCGTGATGGAGGCCTATGAGGCCTTTGATCCGCGCATGGGTGAAATCGCCGCGCCATTCTTTTCCAAGGGCTGGATTGATGCCGCTGTCAAACCCGGCAAGGCCCCGGGTGCCTTTGCCCATCCCACCGTCACGGATGTGCACCCCTATGTGATGCTGAACTACCTTGGCAAACCGCGCGACGTAATGACCCTGGCGCATGAGCTGGGCCACGGCGTGCATCAGGTACTGGCCGCCGATCAGGGTGAAATGCTATCCTCTACCCCGCTGACCCTGGCCGAAACCGCAAGCGTCTTTGGCGAAATGCTGACCTTCCGCAAGATGCTGGAGAAAGCTGAAACCAAAGAACAGCGCAGGATCCTGCTGGCAGGCAAGGTCGAGGATATGATCAATACCGTGGTGCGCCAGATCGCGTTCTACGATTTTGAATGCAAACTGCATGCGGCCCGCGCACAAGGAGAGCTGACCCCCGATGACATCAATGCGCTGTGGATGTCGGTACAGGCCGAATCCCTGGGCGACGCCTTTGACTTCATGGAAGGCTATGAAACCTTCTGGGTCTATATCCCGCATTTTGTCCATTCACCCTTTTATGTTTACGCCTATGCCTTTGGCGACGGCTTGGTAAATGCGCTCTATTCCGTCTATGCCGAGGGCGAAGAAGGCTTTGAGGACAAGTATTTCGACATGCTCAAGGCCGGTGGATCCAAACACCACAAAGAACTGCTTGCCCCCTTTGGCCTTGATGCCTCGGACCCCAAGTTCTGGGACAAGGGCCTGTCGATGATCTCTGGCATGATTGATGAGCTGGAAGCCATGGAGGACTGATGGCGCTGAACCTGCGCCCAATCCCCGCGCGCGACTATGATCTTGCGCACCACATCGCGGTGGCGCCGGATCCGGTTCTGTTTTCGGGTACCACGGCGCAGGCCTTTGAAACCGCTGAGGATGGCGTGGATTTCCACGCCATCTTTTTTTATGATGATGCTGTTGGCTTTTTCAAAATCGACCGGGCCTTTGGCCTCGCCCAGGGGCCTGAGCTGGGACTGCGGGAGACCGAGAGTTTGGATTTTGGGACAAGGGAACCAGAATGAACCGCCCGCCACCGCCCGCCATTCCAGCCGACCTGATTTCGACCTTCCAAATCATCCGGACCCTTTCGCTTCAAGAGGTGCCCAGGGCACAGATCTGGCATGTCGAAACACGGCAGTATGGTCAGGCGGCTTTGAAACACTACGCGGCAGGGCATATGGGCAACGAGGCCAGTGGCTTTCCCTTCCTGGCGGCGTTACAGGGGCCGGTGGCACAGATCTACCAGGTCACGCAAAATGCAGTGCTGATGGAATGGTTGCCGGGGCCTTCGCTGGGGGATATCGCCCGCAGCGGCGGACAGGCTGATGCAGATAAAACTCTGGCGCAGGTTGCCGCAGGAATTCACTCCCAAACCAGCGCGCTAAAGCTCACCGGCATGATGCCTCTTGTCGCCTGGTTCGAAGCCTTGCGGGCCCCTCTCCCCACTGACCTGAACCTGACATCCCACCAGCGCAGCAATTTGCAACAGGCACAGAGCCTGACAAAGACCCTGCTGGCCAGCCAAGAAGACATCCGCCCCCTGCATGGGGATCTGCATCACGATAACATTCGCCAGGGCGCTGGCGGCTATTGTGCTTTTGACGCCAAGGGCATGATTGGCGAGCGCTGCTATGAATTGGCCAATGCCTTTCGCCACCCCAAGGGTCTGGAGAAAGACTCATTTGGCGCCGATCTGATAGGGCAGCGCGCCAAGCTTTGGGGGCAAATCTTCGACGTCTCACCAAAACGCCTACTACAATGGGCGAGTGCAAAATGCGCTTTGTCCCTTGTGTGGCGCCGGGGGGCGGATCTGCAACGCGATCCGGACCTGACCTTGTTGGACCACCTGTTGATCCAGCAGTCCAGGTTTTAAGGATGGGACGCCACTTCCCGTCTTTAAGAGCTCCGCGCGTGGAAGCGCCAATTTGATTACCCGACTATTACTGTCAACTAATTGAATTCACACGGTTTTTCCAAAAAACCTGTTGACGACTCGCTGAGGCAACCCTATCCATAAGACAGGAACTGTAGCTAGCCAGATCGTCAGGCAGCAAGCAGCAAGCTACTCCAGCCAGTCCGGGTCTTACCAGGACACGCCAGACAGCCAGCCAAGCCAGCAACTTATCGATCTTAGCAAGCCGTTCCTCACTGTTCAGCTTCTACAGTGTTCGGTTTCCGGATATCTTGCGATTTGGACACCTCTCATCTGCAACCTTACCTGCAGATTGTTAGGTAACACCCTATGCAGTCCAGCACGCCAGGTCTCTCGCCCGCCAGCCTTATGGCCAGCACGCAAGGCTCTGCCCCAGCTGGGCTGAACATCTCTGCCTTTTCCGGGCGTCCGGCCCAGCCAGCCTCCATGCAACCACGCAGGGCGCCAGCCCCCCGCCAGATGCACCGCAGCCCCACCAAAAACGGGCGGCCCCCGATGGGTCCGCCCGCTTATGAACTCACTTGTCAAAACCGATCGAAACCGGCGGCAGTTAATGTGCTGCCAGCATCCCCTTGGCCGCAGCCAGTTCACGCATCTTCTTTTGCAGCTTTTCAAATGCACGCACCTCGATCTGCCGGATCCGCTCGCGGCTGACACCATACTGTGTGCTCAGTTCCTCCAGAGTATGCACCTTTTCTGCCAAGCGCCGCTGGGTGAGAATATCCTTCTCGCGGTCGTTCAGCACATCCAAGGCCTGACCCAGAAGCTCACGGCGGGCTTCCAGCTCATCGCGAGCTTCATAGTCACCGGCCTGGTCGGCATCTTCATCTTCCAACCAATCCTGCCACTGCATGGTGCCTTCGCCTTCGCTGCCAACCGTGGCATTGAGAGAGGCATCGCCACCGGACATCCGGCGGTTCATCGAAACCACCTCATCCTCGGTCACGCCGAGATCATGGGCGATCCGCTTGACGTTTTCAGGCCGCAGGTCGCCCTCTTCCAGCGCGCCGATACGGGCCTTGGCCTTGCGCAGGTTGAAGAACAGCTTTTTCTGCGCCGAGGTGGTGCCCAGTTTCACCATCGACCAGGAGCGCAGCACATATTCCTGGATCGAGGCACGGATCCACCACATCGCATAGGTCGCAAGACGAAAGCCTTTTTCGGGATCAAAGCGCTTTACCGCCTGCATCAGGCCAACATTGGCTTCCGAGATCACCTCGGCCTGTGGCAGGCCATAGCCTCGGTATCCCATAGCGATCTTGGCGGCCAGACGCAGGTGCGAGGTCACCATCCGGTGCGCAGCACTGGAATCTTCCTTCTCCACCCAGGCCTTGGCCAGCATGTATTCTTCTTCCGGCTCCAAGAGCGGGAATTTACGAATTTCTTGCATATAGCGGTTGAGACCGCCTTCAGGTGTTGGCGCAGGCAGATTTGCATAATTAGCCATTCAACGGTCCCTCCCAAGATGTTTATAGGTTTAACATTAGGTTATATGGGTCAGCGATTGCACCCTTTCAAGGGGGCGCTAACATGAAACACCATAGACTGTGCTGGCGCAACTATCTGTGACGCATATCACAGATAGTTGTAAAACTAGTTATTACTTTTCAACGGGTTGAGATAGAGCATCAATCAAGCCTGCCATATCATCGGGCAACGGGGCCTCAAATCGCAGCGCCGCACCGCTGACAGGGTGGACAAAACCCAACACCGCCGCATGCAGCGCCTGACGGGGAAACCCCTGCACTGCAGCAATGGCCGCAGGGGTCAGTGATTTGGCTGCCAGCTTGCGTTTGCCGCCATAGGTCGGGTCGCCCACCAGGCTGTGACCGGCATGGGTCATATGCACCCTGATCTGATGAGTGCGCCCGGTTTCCAGCCAGCATTCGATCAAGGCTGCCACGGGCGGTGTGCCAAAGGGTTGCACAATGCGCGCCCGTGTCACTGCATGGCGACCGCCCTGAAACAGCACTGCCTGACGCTGGCGGTCAAATTTATGCCGTGCCAGCTGCGTTGTCAGCTTCAAGATGTTGCCGGGTTCAAAACTGGTGCCCTTGACCCCGCGCAGCCGCGGATCATTGGCATCTGGCACCCCATAGCAGATGGCCCGGTAATAGCGTTCTACCGTATGCTTTTCAAACTGCGCTGCCAGCCCCTGATGCGCCACATCGGATTTGGCCACCACCAAGAGGCCAGAGGTCTCTTTATCAATACGGTGCACAATTCCGGGGCGTTTGACGCCACCGACACCGGACAGCTTGTCCCCGCAATGATGTAGCAATGCATTGACCAACGTACCCGATGGCGTCCCCGGTGCGGGATGCACCACCATGCCCGCAGGTTTGTTGATCACGATCAGATCATCGTCTTCAAAAATCACATTCAGTGTGATGTCTTCAGGGCCGATATGGCTGTCCTCGGCCTCTTCCACCGTGATGGAGACCTGCGCGCCCTCGGCGACACGGGCCTTGGCATCCTGCACAACCACGCCGTCGATTTGCACACTGCCGGCCTCGATCAGGCGCGCCAGCCGGGTCCGAGAAAGCGTCGCTTCCTCTGGCACATCACGTGAAACCGCTTTATCAAGCCGTTTAGGCGGGTTTTCCGCAATGACAAACTCAATCTGGCGGCTGCCCATGACTGATCCTTCCAAGCCTGAAATTCTAGAAGAGCCTGCGCAGCTCAGATTTCTGCGTCGACTGGTGACCACCCTGACCGTGGTGATGATTGGCGGGCTTGTAGTGGTAATTAGCCTGCTTGTCATCCGCTTGTCTGCCGATGGGCCCCGCCTGCCCGCCGAAATTACCCTGCCCACAGGCACAACCGCGCAGGCAGTGACCTTCGGGACTGGCTGGATTGCCGTGATCACAACACAGAATCAGATCCTGATCCTCGACCCTGAAAGCCATGAAGTGCGCCAGAAGATCAACATTAAATAGCGCCACCAGCCTCAAGGCCCAACAGAGGCGCCCCCACAGCCCCGGGCAAAGGCCTGCAGGCAAGGCCGCGCCTCACATGCGCGGCTGAAATTCAGGATAGACAAACTCAATATCCAGCTCGAACAACCGGGCAAGCTCTTTCAAAAACCCCGGTGATTGCGAAACAATGACCCTGGCGGTCAATGCCGCATAAATGACGTCAAGAAAGGCAGCGCTGCTTTCGCCGATAATTTCCCGGCTTGCCCCAAGCATCAACGGGCGTAATTCGTTTTCAAACGCCTTTTCCAACGCTCCAACCGACAGGCTGCCATCAACAAGCAGATCGGCATGTTGTTCACCCACAACGCGGGCGATCTTGCTGAACCCATCTGAAATCAGCACATGGCTTCCTGCCCCCTGTTGTTCCTTAGCTAAATTCAGCGCCTGCAGATAGGACGGCACACTGGCAAACCTGCGCCGGTTGCTATAGGGGAGATCCTCTCGCAAAGAGGCTGCATCAAACAGCCCCCGACAATGCAGGACCTTTCCCGCAACGGAATTTTCATCAAATATATCAGTAAATTCTCTGAGACATACCTGCGCAACATCCCCCCGCCTGACATGCACAACGATACGGTTCTTGTTGCCCTCTTGCCGCTTTGCAATCTCGGCATACAGGCTGCTTTGCAGCGCTAACGCGCGCAGCTTGGGGTGTCTTTCCTGCGCCCTTTCCCCCAGTACTCTGGCGAAATCAGAGCTATTGTAGCAGCGCGCATCAAATCTATATGCGCCCTCTACCCGGGATGATATATCAGCAAGGCTGCCCACCTGCTCCCGAGGCAAACCCGGGCCGTGGGCAGTTATGTCCGCGAACCCCACCTCTTTGAAGAGCGTCGCATTCCCCAGACTGTTTCTATTGTTGTTGCGAGGAAAGCATATCGTGGGGTTGAACGAATAAATATCAGCCAAATGAAAGAAGACATTTATCTGGCGCAGCATGTCCCCAAAACCTGAGTTGCGAACATAAAGAACCGAATTCGGCATAGTCAAATCCCACGATCAATAGCAAAGTCAGAAAGCACAGGAATACACCGCACCCCATCAAAGATAACAGCCTATCAATCGCCTGGTACAAGCGGTGATGCCATATCTCATTATGCATATAGAGCGGTAAATGGTACCACCTGCCCGGTTCGAACGGGCGACCTCCTGATCCACAATCAAATGATTTCCATTTATTTTCAATGTGGTTTGGAGATTGGGTATACCTGATTCGGAGTGATACTAACGGCTATGTGCGACTTCAAAATCGCCCTTAGCCCCGACTTTGTTGCCCATGTCGCCCAGGCGATGCCGCGTGAGAAGCGGTCATTGATGAGAGGTGCAGCGAAATTTTGGGGCCAACGGCGGCAGAGCGGTACGAAGCGGTCGTCTGCCATGATCTACAGAGTGTCGCGCAGACCAGACCAAGAAATTTCCCGACGAGGTCATAGTGTTTAGGCTCAGGACTCATAACCAAAACATGACCGTAGCTGCGAGAGCGATGGCGGATAGGAAGACTTCGGGGCAGCGGTCGTATCGCGTGGCGACCCGCCGCCAATCCTTCAGGCGCCCGAACATGATCTCGATGCGATTGCGGCGCTTGTAGCGGCGTTTGTCGTATTTGACGGGTTTCTTTCGTGCCTTTCGGCCCGGGATGCAGGGCCTGATCCCCATATCCTGCAGGGCTTCGCGGAACCAGTCGGCATCATATCCGCGATCTCCCAGAAGCCACTGGGCTTTCGGCATGTAGCCCAGAAGAGCCGCCGCACCTGTATAGTCGCTGATCTGGCCAGCCGTTATGAAGAAGCGGATGGGCCGCCCGTCGGTGTCGGTGATGGCATGCAACTTGGTGTTCATGCCACCTTTGGTCCGCCCGATCAGGCGCCCACGCCCCCCTTTTTACCCCGCAGGCTTGATGCCGTGCGATGGGCTTTGAGATAGGTCGCGTCGATCAAGATTGTCGTCGGGGCCGTCGCCTCTGCGGCCAACCCTTCAAACATCCTGGCAAAAACACCCATCTCGCTCCAGCGTTTCCAGCGATTATAGAGCGTCTTCGGCGGGCCATATTCTTTCGGTGCATCGCACCACCGTAAGCCATTGCGATTGATGAAAATTATCCCACTTAACACCCGCCGATCATCGACCCTCGGCTTGCAATGGCTCTTGGGGAAGAACGGACGCAGACGCGCCATCTGTTCGTCGGTCAGCCAAAAAAGATTGCTCATGATACCCCCCTGAAAGTTTGGGGATTTGAATCATGCAACCAATGCGATCTCAAGCCGATTAATAGGTCCTGAGCCTAGAGGATTTTGCAAAAGGGCTTGCAAGAGAGAAGGCGGGGTCTGTTATTCTATAGATGAGTCTTGGCAGGATTTCCCCTACAGTAGTGCCGACAAGTTGCCGGCATTTAGTGGCCGCTTTCCAAAGAATGCTAATGGTATTCCTCCTGGATTTTACAGATAAGGATTTTGGATGAAATGGATATTCTAGTACGCTTAGTACCGATTGTGGCCTTTGGTCTTTGGTATTTGCTTCGTGAACTACACATCTATACCGACATTATGGTTCCGATTTCTCTCTCTTGTGTTGTGCTGTTTTGGATGTTCATGCGCTCAGGCAAGGGAAAGTAAATCGGAACAGCATTTAGACCCCGTGGGGGTAGGATTAGTGTGATTGCAAGGGCCATGATGGATGCCTATAGCACCCCTAGGTTCAGGACTCATAACCAATAAATGACAGTTGCGGCGAGGGCGATTGCCGAAAGGAAGACTTTGGGGCAGGGGTCATATCGGGTTGCGACCCGTCGCCAGTCTTTCAGCCTGCCGAACATGATCTCGATCCGGTTGCGACGCTTGTACCGTCGCTTGTCGTATTTCACTGTCGTCTTGAGTTGCTTTCGCCCCGGGATGCATGGCCGTATGCACTTGTCTTGCAGGGCTTCTCTGAACCAGTCAGCGTCATAGCCCCTGTCACCAAGTAACCAATCGACGTTCGGCAGACTGCTGAGCAAAGCCCGTGCGCCGATATAGTCGCTGACCTGACCAGCCGTGACGAAAAGGTTCAGCGGACGCCCCTGGCTGTCACAGACGGCATGCAATTTGGTGTTCATACCACCCTTGGTCCGACCGATCAAACGTCCACGCCCCCTTTTTTGACGCCCATACTGGTCGCGGTGCGGTGGGCCTTCAAATAGGTAGCGTCAATCATGACGGTCTTTTCCTCGCTATGCTCGGCGACCAGACCCATCATGATCTGGGCAAAGACCCCTTTGTCGCTCCATCGCTTCCAGCGATTGTACAGGGTCTTGTGCGAACCATACTCCTTGGGGGCATCTCGCCAGCGCAAGCCATTGCGATTGATGAAGATAATGCCACTCAGCACACGCCGATCATCCACACGTGGTTTGCCATGGGGCTTCGGAAAGTAGGGCTCCAAACGCGCCATCTGCGCGTCCGTCAGCCAGAAAAGATCGCTCATATCATCGCTCAATTTTCGACCGATGAATCACGCCGCCATACGGAAATTAATGGGTCCTGACCCTAGGGAACCGACCGCAACATTGAGGCGGGGACGGCCCAGAACCGACGTCCAGCCAAATTTTGGATGCTGCGGTGCGGCCCATCAGACCGGACTTCCGCCGCAGTTGCAAAATCAAAACCTATGCGAACTAGCACTGTACGGGACTTCCCTAAGAATTCGATATTTGGTTCTGGCTCTGAAGGACTGACCCAAATTTTCCTTAACATCTTCTAATCTCCCCAGATTTGGTCGAGCTGAACGTCGCCACTGTCGGGCTCTCGGTTGGCGGGGAGTTTGTCGATTTGCATAAGCATCGGTATGTCGAACGTGGTGCCAGTCACGACACACGCTCCCTGTGGGAGCGAAGGGATTTGGCTGCGGGAAACACTGTCGAGGGTCGAAATGGTATTTTCGAGTAAGGCTAGGTCCCGGTCATTCACCAATCGGTGGATGAAGTAATTGTGGAGCTGAGACACGATTGTAGGTGATATGTCCGCAGGCCTCTGGCTTGCAAGCGTGATGAATACTCCAAACTTTCGTCCTTCTTTGACAATCTCCTCAAAAAGTTCGAGTCGATAGTCCTTCCAGCTTTCTGCTTCTCGGTTCGACTGCTGCGATAAAATGTTGTGTGCTTCGTCAATTACAAGATGGAGTGTTGTTGTAGGCGGAGAACCAACAACCGCTTTGTGTTGTTCATAGTGATGTTTGGCAATCAGAATAGGCAGTATCTTTTTTACTTCCTGCTTGCATTCTCTAAGCGAAATGACAGTTATCAACTTTGGATCGACCTCTACACTGTCCACAACGGACAGCACTCTGGAAAAATCGCTTTTCAAAGCTTCTATTCGGCGTAGAAGGGGGTTGATATGATCGTACTGTGCTGAACCTGACAGGACATCTCGAATGACTTGAAGGGTTGAACGTATCAATAGCTCGTTAAAACCAGATACTTCGGACAGGTTGATATTGTTGAGTTTTACTTCAAACTCAGAGTTATAGAAGTTGTCATCGTTAGCCAGAAAACGCCAGTCGCCGGGGCCGATTACATGGTGAAATGTGCTTGTATTGTTACCACTTTGTCGGGCGACCTTTCCAAGTGAGTCCATTAGACCTTGGTCATAAGTAACATTTCTGGCTAGTGTTTTTAAGAGTTCTAGAGCTTCTAGGTTCGGGTCGGATGAAGTCAGAACGTTCCGAAAAGTCTTTCGTAAATAGGTATTCAGACTGTTAGGAATATTTGCAAACCTCTTCCTTCCTGATGTGACTCTGCGCAGAAATGGTCTTTGCGTATTCGCTGTTGCTTGAAAAAGAATGCCCAGTGTTTCAGCGTCCCAAAACTCATCCTCGTGCAAGACGAACTTGTCACCATCATCGGTTCGCGTTTTTAACCTAATTACCCTCTTATGGTTCTCGCTTGCCAACTGGTTGCCAGTGTATTCTCCGTTGAAGTCCAGAAACACAAACTTGCTACGGCCTCCCATAGCTTCAATCTTATTGTCAAACAAAACTGTGTAGAGCTTAGTCAAAGTGTTTGACTTGCCGCTTCCAGTGTTCCCAAAAATTCCAAGATGAGAGTTGAAAAGTCGTCCCCACGGAAGGGATACCGCTAGTTCCTCTTTGAGGAGCTTTCCGATGATATAGCTCTCAACAGTATTGCGTTCAAATATGTTACTTACTTGTTCTTCGGACAACAGCCTAGCGATGTCTCCGATTTTGGGTAGGAACTTTATCCCATCTTTGAACGCCCCATCTTCAAAGTAGCCAATCGGTTTGACCTTCAATTTTCGCGTAAAGGTCTTGATTGTCCCTTCTGTCTCGTAGTTCTTCTCGTCCAGAAATTCGCCCTCTACGGTGCAAACTATTTCGCGAAAACCATGTTCGATTGCAATAAACTCTCGTATCGAGATGCCTTTATAGCGTTTACCGCCATGAAAGTGTGTTTCATGGTTAGAGTTCTCGAAGGCCTTCACCGCCACCTCGACCCCCATTACAGATATTACTGCGCCTATTGGGATGCTCATTCTACAGCAAGCCCCTCGCTGCTAACGTTGAACACTTCCTTGTTAAACGAAGTAAAGTCGAGGTCACCATCGACGGTAATAAATTCTACGTTGTCAAAACCCTTGAACTTTCCCTTCATCTCACTTACTGTCTCGCCGGAAAAACAGCAGATAAAGAGCTGCAAAGAAGGATTAGACAAAGAGCGTTTGACTAGATTTAGGATGTGCTCATCTGCAAAAGAGAAGCCGAAGGCGATAAAGACTGAGTCGGGTTTTTCTAGCTCATAGCTCAGCAGCCGAAGCATTTGATAATAGTGCTCTTCGAACACAGTCTCATGAAATTTCCACTTGGTCGGATTCACTACGGGCAAAGTTTCGTAACTGCTTTGAAAACTCAAATTTGCCTGCGGATCTTCTGAAGTAAGGTTAAGTGCTGCCAAGCCTAAATCTGTTTTGGTTTCATCTGACAGGATAGCTTTAAAAGCTTCGCTCTCTCTACATGGTACTTCATTAACTCTCTTTGACGCACGCTTGAGGTCGTAAGATATCTCGATATTTTCTTCGTCTTTGTACCAATAGACGCTTCCGTGGAGTTGGATTAAATTGATTTGTGGTACGCTCTTGGCGTGCCGATCGAACACCCCGTGGTCTTGATAGTATCGACTAAAGTTTCTAGCGTTCAGGGTTCGTTTGACAAATCCAGCCCCCCCGTCGTTCAGATGAAAGTCATATGCGCCGATGCGAAGTAACTGCTCACCAGTGTGAGCAATCATCCCATCATAGTTTGTAGTAAAAATATTCGCCCTATTTTTGTCCTTCTTCTTGGCGAGAAACTTGAGAACCGTGCTGAGAAAAATTTGATAATTCTCAATTGCTTTGTCTTGCTCTGCAGTATTAAAGATCACATCGTCGGGATCGTATTGTGCTGCGGGCGATATGACTTCTTGAACATACCATGAGAATAGGTGTGCCAGTATATCTGGGCTGCCTGCATACTTTGTTGCCAGCGTTTCTACAGTGTGAGCAATTTCGGTCCCATCCACCTTTAACTTTAAAGCTAACGTCGGCAAGAGGCCATGTGATGCTCCCGACCCTAGCAAAAAGTTCAAATTCTTATCGTAAATATCGGACTTGTTGATTTTTGACAAAATGCTCTCGCCTCTACGTTAATGCTTATCAACCAAGCACATCGGGTTCGAATATGCACGCTACTTCGAGAGGTTGAACGTGTTTTTAGCCTAATCTGCAACCGAAGCAGCGGACTGGAAGACCGAGGCAGAGCAACGCGCGCTCAGGTTTGAGGCTGCCCAGAGTGATCTGCGTCTGCTTTACGTCCAACAGGCTCGTCGTTTCATACCCGCAGCGAATGTCTGCAATCCGCCCTTTGCGTCGGTGACTGGCGCAATGCCACACCTTGCACGGATGTCGAGTTTGGGCTGGAAGCAGCCCCACGCTTGCATGACTAGGCCCAGGGGATGTGCCTACTGGAAAGGGCGGGAGTCGGCCTTCGCTGCAAGAACTGCATTATTCGTATCCACAGAGTAATGCAGACATTCACAATGACGCATTGATACTTTCACCGAAATCACGACTGCCGAGGAAAAGTGCCGCTGAGGTTTGAGTATCAAACCACAACTTTAGAGAGATCTCAAGATCGTTAAAATAATGTGATCAAATTGCTGCAGTCTAAAGGATAAACGCTTCAACCTCAGACAAGGACTCAACAAATATCGCTTCAGGGCAGTACGAGTTCCGACGAAAATGTTTTTTTATGGTGAGGCCATGGTCGCTTTTATTGAATCAATTCGTTTCCGGGTTTTTCTTGGTTTTGTGTCGTCGGTGTTATGGATCCTTGCGAGCGTTAGCGTCGGCCATGCGCAAAGCGTGTCTGTTTCAAGCTTCCGGCTTCAGTCGGACGGAACTTGCGGCGCAGGTGGATCTACGACCTCATTCCTTGCACAGGCAACGGGTCCAACGGGTCCTTCTGATGGAACGGATGCTTTTGGGAGTTCCGTCGATTGGATAGCATTCTACCTGACAGATTCAGCCAATGTGATCCTCGGTAGTTCAACGTTTAACGCACCTGCAAACAGCTATCTGGCGAACGACTTTGCCGGTAATGTCCAAACTCAGCCAACTGCGCTCGGAGATTTTACCTTTTACGTCTATGATGTTGACACCAACGCTCCCGACCAGTCGATCGGTGCGACTTATACTGCGAATGGCCGACAACTTGGTTCGGGTTCTTTTGATGCTGCTGCATTGGACAATGATTGCACGAACATTGTTAGCGCTGATCCTCCTCCGAATTTTACATCGGCTTTTGCGCCCAGCACAATTGTCGAGGGCGGCACTTCAACCTTGACTTTTACCATCGACAACACCGCCAGTTCCAGTGCAGCGACAGGGTTGAGTTTCACCAACAACCTACCTGCGAATGTTACGGCGGCCACACCAGCTAACGCCTCGACGACCTGCACGGGTGGAACGATCACTGCCACGAATGGATCGGGTACAATAAGTTATTCGGGCGGTACAGTTGGCGCGGGTGCAAGCTGCACAATTTCAGCAGATGTAACATCGGTGGCCGGAGGCTCTTTTTTCAACGCTTCAGGTGATTTGACGTCCAGTCTTGGCAATTCTGGTACAGCAAGTGCTACTATTAACGTGACGGCTGTTCCCCCAACGATCACCATCGGCGCTCTATCGGGTCCGACTGCTGGCAGCTACACCGCGTCGATCACCCTGTCAGAAGCAAGCACCAACTTCGTCGTTGGAGATCTCTCCCTGACCAATGCTACCGCGACGCTGACGGGATCCGGCACCAGCTACACCGCAACATTGACGCCCGTGGCCGATGGCCAGATCGCGCTGTCGGTCGGGGCGGGTAGCTTCACCGATGCGGGGGGCAACGACAATACGGCGTCGAATGAGGTGACGGCAGTCTTTGACGGTACGCCGCCGACTGTCACCATCGGCGCTCTATCGGGGCCGACTGCTGGCAGCTACACCGCGTCGATCACCCTGTCAGAAGCAAGCACCAACTTCGTCGTTGGAGATCTCTCCCTGACCAATGCCACCGCGACGCTGACGGGATCCGGCACCAGCTACACC